>CAWGPI010000004.1:0-1357993 GCA_963824525.1 uncultured Gammaproteobacteria bacterium
ATTCGTGAACGGTACGCTGGTGGCTCACGGTGAGGTGGTGGTGATCAACGAGCGCTTCGGCATCCGCCTCACCGACGTGATCAGCCCGGCTGAGCGCGTGCGCAAGCTGCGGTGATCGGCATGCTTCTCGCCCTCGTAACGCCAGTGGCCGCCGCGCCCGATATCCAGGTCGGCGGCGAGCTGGCGCGCGTCCTGGTTAGCCTGCTCGGCATCATCGCCTTGATCTTCGCGGCGGGCTGGATGAGCCGCCGACTGCAGGCTCGCACGTCACCCGGTGGGCGCCGGTTGCGTTGCGTGGAATCGATGGCTGTCGGCGCGCGCGATCGACTGCTGATCATCGAAGCCGATGGCAAGTGCCTGCTGGTAGGTGTGGGGCAGGGCGGCATGCGCACCTTGCACGTCTTCGAAGGCAACGTCACCACCAGCGACGCGCCGGGACCGAATCCACCGCATGTCGGTTTCAGCGATCTTCTTTCGCGTTGGAAGCGAGCGCCATGAAGTCGATGCGCTGGATATTTCTCATCGTGCTGATGTTCGCCCCAATGCTTGCGTGGGCTGCGCCGATTGCGCCGATTGCGCCGATTGCGCCGATTACGCAGGGTTCGCCAGCCGGCATACCTGTTCTCACCGTGCAGAATGCGCCGGGCGGGGCGCAGAACTGGACGCTGTCGCTCCAGCTGCTGGCATTGATGACCGTGCTGACGGTGTTGCCGGCCGTGTTGTTGATGATGACCTCGTTCACCCGAATCATCGTCGTGTTGGGCTTCTTGCGGCAGGCGCTGGGCACGCAATCCACGCCGTCCAATCAGGTATTGCTTGGCCTCGCGCTGTTCCTCACGTTCTTCGTGATGACGCCGGTGCTCAACCATGCGTACGCCGATGGCGTGAAGCCGTACATGGACGGACAGATGGGCGCGGAGCAGGCGGTGCCCGCGGCGGCGGCACCGTTCAAGCGCTTCATGCTGGACCAGACGCGCGAGGCTGACCTCCAGCTGTTCACGCATCTGGCCAATGAGCAGCCTTACGCCAGCAAGGACGACGTGCCGTTTCGCGTCGCGATGCCCGCCTTCGTCACCAGCGAGCTGAAGACGGCGTTCCAGATGGGCTTCATGCTGTTCGTTCCGTTCCTGATCATCGACCTGGTGGTAGCCAGCGTCCTGATGTCGATGGGCATGATGATGCTCTCGCCAACCATCATCTCGCTGCCTTTCAAGATCATGTTGTTCGTGCTGGTGGACGGCTGGACCTTGCTGCTGGGGACGCTGGCCGGGAGTTTCTACACGTGAGCGCGTTAGCGCGATTTTCTCCCTCTCCCCTTTGGGGAGAAGGTCGGGGTGAGGGGCGGGTGCTCGCGAAAGCACGGCGATCCCTCACCGTCATTCCAGCGGAAGCTGGAATCCAGCGCCTTTGGCTGCAGCACGACGTCGCCTGGAACCTGAGCCGCCGGGCCGTCGCTTTCGCGTGGATGGCAAGCAAGCGGGGTTTTCGCGAGCACCCGCCCCTCACCCTCTCCCCAGAGGGGAGAGGGAGCAGGACGACCCATGACGCCTGAATCCGTCATCGAATTCGGCCAGCACGCGCTGTATGTGGCAATGATGATTGCCGCACCGTTGCTTCTTACCGCCCTCGTCGTGGGCCTGGTGATTGGTGTGGTGCAGGCCGCCACGCAGATCAACGAAATGACTTTGAGCTTCATCCCCAAGGTGATCTCGATGGCCCTGGTGGTGCTGATCGCCGGCCCTTGGATGCTGCGCACGCTGGTGCAGTTCACTCGCCAGTTGATCGAAAGCCTGCCGAGCGTGATCAAGTGACGACGGTCGACCTGGCCACCTTGCAGAAGATGCTCGGCTCCGTGATGTGGGCCATGGGGCGCGTAGGCGGCCTGTGCCTGATCGCCCCGATCTTTGGTGACTCGGTATCGCCGGCACGCATTCGCCTGGGCGTCATGTTGATGCTGACGATGGTGCTGGCGCCGCTGGCGCCTGCCGACCTCGAGCCGCTGGGCGCGGATGGCATCGCGGTGATGATCAACCAGGTGCTGATTGGCGCGGCGATGGGTTTCGTGCTGAAGCTGGCGTTCGAGGCGGTGTCGTTTGGCGGCCAATTGGTGGCCCAGAGCATGAGCCTTGGTTTCGCCGAATCGGTTGACCCTCGGGGCGGCGGCAGCTCGCCGACGATCAGCCAGTTCTATTTGTTGGTAGTGACCTTGCTGTTCCTGGCCATGGATGGTCACCTTCGTTTGATCGCCTTGTTGTCGGACAGTTTCCACAGCTTGCCGCCGGGCGAGGCGAGCATCGGCAGCAACGGACTGTATGCCGTCGTCGGTTTTGCCGTTCAGCTGTTCGGCGGCGCGGTGCGGGTGGCTTTGCCAGCGATGACCTCCTTGCTGGTGGTCAATATCGGCTTCGCCGCGATCAGTCGTTCGGCGCCGGCGATGAACCTGTTTGCCGTGGGCTTTCCGATCACCATAACGCTTGGCTTTCTGGCGTTGTGGCTGTCGATGCACAGCCTTCCCGGTGCGTTCGAGTCGTTGCAGACCAGCGCGTGGTCGCTGATGCACGAACTGGTTGGTGGTTGAGGTAGCCGGCCATGTCCGAGAAAGACGATCAGGAACGCACCGAACAACCCTCGGAAAAACGCCTGCGCGAAGCGCGGGAGAAAGGCGATATACCGCGTTCGCGCGATCTGTCAGGCGCCGTCGTCGTGCTTGCCGGTGTCTCGACCCTGATCAGCGGTGGTGAGCGTTCGATGGAGCACGTGCGGCGCATCTACGGCCTGGGTCTCAGTTACGGACGTGATGCGTTGTTCAGCGACCAACTGCCGGGGCGCGTACTGACGCTTGCCATGCACGAGGCCATCGATCTGTTCCTTCCGGTCGCACTGGCCACCGTGCTCGCGGCCGTGGCCGCTCCGGTGTTGCTGGGCGGGCTCAACTTCAGCGCGCAGGCGCTGGAGCCGAAGTTCGAGCGCCTCGATCCCATCAGCGGCCTGGGCCGCATCTTCGCCATGCGCGGCTTGGTCGAGCTGGCCAAGTCGCTGCTCAAGCTGTTCCTGATCGGCGCCGTGCTGCTGATGGTGTTGAAGAACTGGCAGACCCAGCTGATGGATACCGGACGCGGTGAAGTCGGCAGTGGCATGGTGCGCGCCATCGGCCTGCTGGGCCATGCGGCGTTGCTGTTCGGTTCCGTGCTTGCATTGATTGGTGGTGCCGACGCGCTGTACCAGAAGTTTGACCACAACAAGCGCCTGCGCATGACACGCCAGGAACTGAAGGACGAATCGAAGGAAAGCGAAGGCAACCCGGAACTGAAGGGGCGGGTTCGCCAAATGCAGTTCCAGATGGCCCGCCGTCGCATGATGCAGGAGCTGCCCAAGGCCGACGTGGTGGTGACCAACCCCACGCACTTCGCCGTGGCGCTGCGTTACGACGAGGGGCGCATGGGCGCGCCGCGCGTGATCGCCAAGGGCGTGGACGAGCTGGCGCAGCAGATTCGCCTGGTCGCCAACAGCCATCGCATTCCCATGGTGGAGGCGCCGCCGCTGGCGCGTGCCTTGTACGCGACGACCCAGCTCGATCGCGAGATCCCATCGTCCCTGTATGTCGCCGTGGCCCAGGTGCTGGCCTATGTCTTCCAGTTGAAACAGGCCATGGCGCGCGGTGACGAACCGCCGCAGGCGCCGAAGCCTGATGTCGATCCGGACCTGCTCGGTCCTTACAAATTCTAACGGATACACCTCATGGCCGCAGTCAGCGCACTCGACAACCTCAAATCGCTGGGCCGCCGCGGCGTCGGCGCGCCGGTGATCATGCTCGCCATGCTGGCGATGATGATGTTGCCGCTGCCGCCGTTCCTGCTGGATATGCTGTTCAGCTTCAACATCGCGTTGTCGTTGGTGATCCTGCTGGCGGTGATCTACGTGATGCGGCCGCTGGAATTCGCCGCTTTTCCCACCGTGGTGCTGATGGCGACCTTGTTGCGCCTGGCGCTGAATATCGCCTCGACCCGCGTGGTGCTGTTGCACGGACACGACGGTCCCGGCGCGGCGGGAAAGGTGATCGAGGCGTTCGGCGAGTTCGTCATCGGCGGCAATTTCGCGGTGGGCCTGGTGGTGTTCGCCATCCTCACCATCATCAACTTCGTGGTGGTAACCAAGGGTGCGACGCGTGTCTCCGAGGTAACCGCGCGCTTCACCCTGGACGCGATGCCCGGCAAGCAGATGGCGATCGACGCCGACCTCAACGCCGGCCTGCTCAACCAGGAGCAGGCGCGTGACCGTCGCCAGGAAGTGCGCGAGGAAGCGGACTTCTACGGTTCGATGGACGGTGCCTCGAAATTCGTCCGAGGCGACGCCACGGCGGGCATCCTGATCCTGCTGATCAATATTGTCGGCGGCTTTTTCGTGGGCGTGATGCAGCACGGCCTGTCCGCCGCTGATGCCGCCAAGACCTACACCTTGCTGACCATTGGCGACGGCCTGGTGGCGCAGGTACCGGGGCTGATGTTGTCGATTGCCACGGCGGTGATCGTGACCCGCGTGTCGCGCTCGCAGGACATGGGCAAGCAGCTGATCGGCCAGGTGTTCGGCCAGCCGCGCGCGCTGGCCGTGGCCGGTGCGGTGCTGGGCGTGATGGGGGTGATCCCCGGCATGCCGAATATCGCGTTCCTGCTGTTGGCCGGCACCTGCGGTGGCGCGGCGTGGCTGATGGTCAAGCGCGAGCGCGAAGCGCGCGCAAAGCTTGAACTGTCCGTGGTCGAGGCACCAGCTCCCGCGGCACCGACCGAACGACTGGAACTGGGCTGGGAGGACGTCGCCAGTGTCGATCCGCTGGGCCTGGAAGTCGGCTATCGGCTGATTCCCCTGGTCGACACGCACCAGGGCGGCGAACTGATGGGGCGCATCAAGTCGGTGCGCCGCAAGCTCTCGCAGGAGCTGGGTTTCCTGGTGCCGCCCGTACATATTCGGGACAACCTCGACCTGGGCCCCAGCACGTATCGCATCACCTTGATGGGCGTGCCGATGGGCGAGGCGGAAGTGCACAACGACCGCCTGTTGGCGATCAATCCCGGCCGCGTCCAGGAGGGTTTGCATGGCATCAGCACGCGCGATCCGGCCTTCGGACTGGAGGCCATGTGGATCGAGTCGGGCCAGCGCGAGCAGGCGCAGAGCCTCGGCTACACCGTGGTCGATCCTGCCACCGTCATCGCCACGCATCTCTCGCACATCCTGCAGGGCCATGCGCACGAACTGCTCGGCCATCAGGACGTGCAGCAGCTGCTCGACCGCCTCGCGCAAACCACGCCGAAGCTGGTGGAAGACCTGGTGCCCAAGCGCCTGTCGCTCGGCGTGGTGGTCAAGGTCATGCAGAACCTGCTGGCCGAACGGGTGCCGATCCGCAACATGCGCAGCATCGTCGAATCCTTGGCGGAGCACGCGGGGCAGAGTCAGGATCCCGGCACTCTCACCGCCGCCGTGCGCGTCGCGCTGGGTCGGCAGATCGTGCAGGAGATCACCGGGCTCGGTACCGAGGTCCCCGTCATCACGCTGGCGCCGGAACTGGAGCAGATCCTGCTCGGTTCGCTCGCCAATGGCGGTGTGGCGGGCGCTGCGGTGGAACCGGGCCTCGCAGACCGCTTGCAGCAAGGTGTGGCGGACGCTGCGCGCAAGCAGGAAATGAGCGGCGAACCGGCCGTCTTGCTGGTCGCGCCGCAGCTTCGCCCATGGCTCGCACGCTTCACGCGGCACGTGGCACAGAACCTGCACGTACTGGCCTACAACGAGGTGCCGGACAACCGCCGAGTGCGATTGGTCCAGGCGCTGGGTCGCTGACGATGATGAAGCGGGAGTGGGGAATGGGTAGCGGGGGCGCACGTATGCAGCCAGTGCTCGATGTGCCGGGCGCGGGTCATCGCGGCACCGATCGGCTTTCGCGCCCCCGCCACCCATCCGCCAACTCTCACTCTTGGAGCAAGACATGAAGATCAAACGCTTTGTGGCCGCCGACATGCGACAGGCCATGCGCGAAGTGCGCGAGGATCAGGGGCCCGATGCGGTGATCCTCTCGACGCGCCGGATGGACGAAGGCATCGAGATCATTGCCGCCGTCGATTTCGACGAGGCGCTGGTGCGCGAAGCCGCCCGTCACGGAGCGCCGCTGGACGTCGAGGAGCGCACGCCGCGGTCCATCGCTCCCGCACCGTTGGTCGAAGCCGCGCCTGTGGTGTCGAGCCGCGAAGACAAGGCGGCGACTTCCTATCGTCGGGACAACACACCCTTGTTGACCGCGATTCCCTCGCGTCCGAATGCAGCGCCCCCGGCACCCGTCGCGCCGCCGTCGGTGGCCGCCGCAGCGGTGTCGAACCTCGAACAGGAAACACCGATGGTCGATCCATCGGCACCGATCCATCCCTTGCTTGAGCGCGCCGTGCAGGACACCGCGCGTGTACGCGCCGAGCTGGGCAGCCTGCGCGATCTGCTGGAGACGCAACTGTCCAGCCTCGTGTGGAACGACATGGAGCGCCGCCAGCCGATGCGCGCCCGCGTGCTGCGCGAGATGACGCGGCTCGGCATCGAACCCGATGTGGCCCGCCAGTTGGCCGACGAGTTGCCGGTGGCGATCAATGCCGAACAGGCGCGCTATCTGCCGCTGGGTATGCTGAGCCGCAGCTTGTCCATCAGCCGGCGCGATCAGTCGGAGCGTACCGGCGTCACCGCCCTGGTGGGTCCCACGGGCGTCGGCAAGACCACCACCATCGCCAAGCTGGCCGCGCGCGCGGTGATGCGCCAGGGCGCATCGCAAGTAGCGTTGGTGAGCACCGATCACTATCGCATCGGCGCGGCGGCGCAGCTCGAGCATTACGGCCGCCTGCTCGGTGTGCGCGTGTATCCGGCCTACGATGCGGACAGCCTGCGCCATGTGCTGGATCTGCTGCGCGGTTGCCATACCGTGCTGGTCGATACCGCCGGTGTGGCAGGGGGCGATCCGCGCTTGGCACAACAGCTTGATGTCCTGAGCCATGCGGGAGACTTGCGTGCCTGCCTGGTGCTGGCGGCGAACGCCCAGGCGCCGTCGCTGGACGAAGCGGTGCGCTCGTACCTGCCACTGAAGCCGCATGCCTGCATCCTGACCAAGCTCGACGAAGCGCCCAGCCTCGGTGGCGCGCTGTCGGTGGTCATTCGGCATCGCCTGCCGATCGACTACATCACCGATGGTCAGCGTGTGCCCGAAGACATCGCCGCCGCCGATGCGCGCGTGCTGGTGTGCCGCGCTGCGCAAGTGCTCAAGAACAACGGTGCCTCGGCTTCAGACGACGAGGTCATGGCCGAACGATTTGGCATGGCGGTGGCCAGCGCATGAATAGCATCCTCGCAATGAATCAGGCGATCGGCCTGGAAAGCATGTTGCGCGCATTGACCGAGCGACATGGCAAGCCGCCCGCTGCCCGTGACCAGGCCTTTGGCCTGGCGACGCCCGCCGCCGGTCGCCGCTGTCGTGCGATCGCCGTCGCGGGTGGCAAGGGTGGCGTGGGCAAGACCACCGTGTCGGTCAACCTGGGCATGGCCCTGGCCATGGCCGGACATGAGGTGATCCTGCTCGATGCGGACATGGGCCTGGCCAATGTCGATGTGTTGCTGGGTCTCACCCCCACGCGTCACATCGGTCACCTGCTCGACGGTATCTGTGGCATCGAGGATCTGCTGATCACCGGGCCGCGCGGCCTCAAGGTCGTGCCCGCCGGCTCGGGCACGCGTCGTCTGGCCCAGCTCACCAATGGCGAGCATGCGGCGGTGATCCGCGCGTTCGATGATCTGCTGACGCCGCCGGACTATCTGCTGGTGGATACCGCCGCAGGCCTGTCCGACAACGTGGCCATGTTCGCCGCCGCGGCGGACGATGTCGTGCTGGTGGTTTGCGATGAGCCGGCTTCGCTCACGGATGCCTACGCCATGCTCAAGGTGCTCAGCCGCGACTTCGGCGTGCGTCGCTTCCGCATGGTGGCCAACATGGTGCGCAATGCCGGCGAAGCCCGCCAACTGCACCAGAAGCTGGCGCGTGTCACCGATCGCTTCCTCGATGTGGCGCTCGACTTCATGGGCATGGTGCCGCACGACGAGCGCCTCAGGCAGGCCATTCGCCGGCAGAGCTCGGTCGTGGACCTGTGGCCTTCCAGTCGGTCGGGACAGGCATTCAAGCAATTGGCAGGTGCGGTCGATACATGGGGTGAACCCGAGCGACTGGGGCTGGACCGTATCGCCTTCTTCAGCAGGCAGGCCGCAGCGGCGACGGGGTGGTGACATGAGCGTGGCTTCCGAATATCTGCAACTGCAAAAGCAGAGTGCCGACGAACTGGTTCGCCTGCACGCGCCACTGGTGCGAAGGATCGCCTATCACCTGATGGGTCGATTGCCGCCGAGTGTGGACGTGAGCGACCTGATCCAGGCCGGCATGATCGGGCTGCTGGAGGCTGCGCGAAATTTCACCACCGGGCGTAACGCCAGTTTCGAAACGTTTGCGGGCATCCGCATTCGTGGCGCCATGCTCGACGAACTGCGGCGTACCGATTGGACCCCCCGATCGGTCCACCGCAAGGTGCGCGAGATGGCCGAAGTGGTACGCCAGATCGAGATTGAAACCGGCGCGGATGCCGAGGACGCCGAGGTCATGCGGCGACTGGGTATCGGCGCCGAGGAGTACCACCAGGTGCTGGCCGACGCGGCGAGCGCACGGTTGCTCAGCCTCTCCGTGCCGGACGATGGTGACGGCGGTGCGGCGTTCGACGTGGCCGACGCGGATAGCCTGAGTCCGCAGGACAGCGTCGAGCACGATGGCATGCGCCAGTCGCTGATCGACGCGATTGGCAGCCTGCCGGAGCGCGAGCAGTTGGTGATGTCGCTGTATTACGAAGAGGAGTTGAACCTCAAAGAAATCGGCGCAGTACTCGGCGTCACTGAATCGCGGGTCTGTCAGATCCACGGCCAGGCCATCGTGCGCTTGCGAGCGCGCATGACCGGGTGGCGCGAAAACGATTGAGCGGTACCCCCGACATTCCCTGAGGCTTGGCGCACCGGACCGCACGGTGCAAGCGGAGAAAGTGGTTTGGACAAGAATATGAAGATCCTGGTGGTGGACGACTTTTCCACCATGCGGCGTATCGTTCGCAACCTGCTGGTGGAACTGGGTTTCAGCAATACGCTGATCCAGGAAGCCGACGACGGCGAAAACGCGCTCACCATGTTGCGCAACAACTCCTTCGACATGGTGGTGACGGATTGGAACATGCCCAATATGACGGGCATCGACCTGCTGCGCGCGATCCGCGCCGAGCCCGCCTTGAAGGGCATGCCGGTGCTGATGGTGACGGCGGAGAACAACCGCGACCAGATCATCGCTGCGGCCCAGGCCGGCGTGAACGGCTACATCGTCAAGCCCTTCACCGCGGCAACGCTGCAGGAAAAACTCAGCAAGATCTTCGAGCGGCTTGCCGCCAGTGGAGCCACCGCATGAACGCACAGGTATCCCTGATGGCGGGCGAAACCCTGCCGCCGGAATTGCATGCCCTGCTCAACAGCACCGACGGCGCTGCGTTCGAACAGGCGCTGGACGTCCTGGTGCGTGAGCGCGAACAGCGGGTATTCCGCGCGTTGGGCCTGCTCGCCCGCGATCTGCATGACGCCGTGCGCCGTCTCGGCGGCGACCTCGCGCAGGAAGGCGTGCCAGGCAGCGTGGCCGACGCACGCCAGCATCTGCAGGACGTGCTGGAGATGAGTTCGCAGGCCGCGCATCGCACGCTCGATTTCGCCGAACGCATGCGGCCGCAGGCCGAGTCGCTGGCCGAGAACGCCAGCGCCGTGATCGACGGCACGCCGCCCAGCGACGTCGCCCACGTGCTGGCCCTGCAGGCCAAGGACTTCTCCACCGCCTGCCGCGATGGCCTGGCTGATTTCGTCGTGGCGCAGTCCTGGCAGGACCTGTCAGGGCAGCGCATCAAGAAGGTGGTGAACTTCATCGGCAGCGTCGAGTCGTCGCTGCTGGAGCTGGTGAGCCTCACGGGTGCGCTTGCTGGCGGCGAAGTCGCCGTGGGTCCGGTCAAGGTGACCAGCCAGGACGAGGCTGATCGTCTGCTCAGCGAATTTGGATTCTGATGGACCCGACGCTGGACAGCGAGCTGCGCGATGATTTCCTGGTGGAAGCCGGGGAGCTGGTGCAGCGCCTGGGCGAGCAGCTGATCGGACTGGAAACGTCGCCGCGCGATGCCGAACTGTTGAACGCCGTGTTCCGTGCGTTCCACACGGTGAAGGGCGGTGCGGGCTTTCTCGCCATCGAGCCGATGGTGCAGTTGTGCCATCACGCCGAAGATCTGCTCAACGTAGCGCGCAACGGTCAACTGTTGCTCGATGCGAATCGGATGGACGCGTTGCTGGAAGCGCTTGATCTGCTCAATGACATGCTGGCGGCGCTGGCGGGTGGCGGTGCGATGGCGATGCCACCGCCGAGTCTGCTGAAGCGTCTGATGCCGGCCAATGTCGCGGCGGCGCCACCGGCACCCAGGCCGGTGGCGCCGCCGGTCGCGGCTCCGCCTGGCGACGGCACCATCGACGATTCCGAATTCGAAGCGTTGCTGGACAGTCTGTACGGCTCTAGCGGCGCGCCGGGGCTCGCCGAGGCGCCTGCGCCCACCAGCAGTGGCAGCATCAGCGACGACGAGTTCGAAGCCTTGCTGGACAATCTTCACGGCAAGGGCGGCGCGCCACGCGCGACGCCGGTCACCGCCGTGGTGCCCTCCGGCGCGATGGCCTCGGGTGCGATCTCGGACGATGAGTTCGAAGCGCTGCTGGACAACCTGCATGGCAAGGGTTCCGCCCCCGGAGCGATCGCGCCAAGCCCAGCGCCGGCCGCCGTCGCCGCCGTGGCTCCGAGCGTGGCCCCCGCTGCGCGCAGCCCCGCGCCAGCTGCCGAAACGACCGTGCGCGTGGATACCGCGCGCCTCGATGCACTCGTGCACCGGGCGGGCGAACTGGTACTCGTGCGCAACCGCCTGCTCAGCCTTGCCGCACGTAACGGCGATGAAACACTCGCGCTGGCCGCAAGCGAACTCGATCGCGTCGCCGATGCACTGCAGAACGCCGTGCTCGGCATGCGCATGCAGCCCGTGGGGCGCTTGTTCCAACGCTTCCCGCGCATCGTGCGCGATCTTGCGCGCCAACTCGGCAAGGAAGTGGAGCTGGTGCAGGAAGGCGAGAGCACCGACCTCGATCGCAGCCTGGTCGAGTCGCTCGCTGATCCGCTCGTGCACCTTATCCGCAATGCGCTCGACCATGGGCTTGAGATGCCCGAGGAGCGCGAGCGCTCGGGCAAGCCACGCAAGGGGCACGTCACGCTTTCGGCCAGCCAGCGCGGCGAGCGCATCGTCATCTCGGTGGCCGACGATGGCCGTGGCATGAACCCCGAGATCCTGCGCCGCAAGGCGGTGGAGAAGGGGGTCATCGACGAAGCCCAGGCTGCTCGCCTCACCGAGAACGAATGCTACGAACTGATCTTCCGGCCCGGTTTCAGCACCGCAGCCACGGTGTCCGACATTTCCGGCCGCGGCGTCGGCATGGACGTGGTGAAGACGCGCGTGGCCGAGCTCGGCGGCACGCTGCAGGTGCGCTCGCAGCTGGGTCGGGGCAGCACGCTGGAATTGGCCGTGCCACTGACCCTGGCGATCCAGCGCGTGTTGATGGTGCGCGTCGGTGGGCGTCTCCTCGCCTTGCCGCTAAGCAATATCGAGGAAGTATTCGAGCTGTCACCGGGACAGGACCAGCGACTCGACGGCCGCGTCGTCGCCGCGCATCGCGGCCGCGCGCTGGCGCTGGCGGACCTTGCCGGCTGGGTGGGCGTTGAGGGAGCTTCCGGCCGGCACGTGGTGGTGCTGCATATCGGCCATCTGCGACTTGGCTGCCTGGTGCACGAAGTGCTGGGGCGTGAAGACGTCATGGTGAAGCCACTCGGTCCCTTGTTTGCGGACGTGCCCGCCATCGCCGGTGCCACGGTGACGGGCGACGGCCGCCTGGCCCTGGTCATGGATCTCGCCGGCCTCGCCAGTGGCGACGGCCAACTCCTTCCCTCCCTGCAAGTGACCGCCTGACATGGACCTGGTAAGTCTCATCGGAACGATCCTGGCCTTCGTGGTCATCATCGTCGGCACCGTCCTCAAGGGCTCCACCGTCGGTGCGCTGTGGAATCCCGCCGCCTTCGTCATCGTGTTCCTCGGCACCATCGCGGCGCTGCTGGTGCAGAACCAGGGCAAGGCGCTCAAGCAGGCGATGAAGATGCTCTCGATGGTGTACAAGCCACCGAAACATCAGCCGTCCGACCTGATCAGCCGCATCGTGGGCTGGAGCGAGATCTCGCGGCGCCAGGGCCTGCTCGGCCTGGAGCCGCAGATCGAATCGGAGGACGACAGCTTCGTGCGCAAGGGCCTGCAGCTGCTGGTCGACGGCAGCGAGCCGGAAGCCATTCGCGGCGTGCTGGAAGTGGAGGTGGATGCGCGCGAGCATGCCGACCTGGCGGCCGCCAAGGTCTATGAGAACGCCGGCATCTACTCGCCGACCATGGGCATCATCGGCGCGGTGATGGGCTTGATGGCGGTGATGCAGAACCTCGCCGATCCGAGCAAGCTCGGCCACGGCATCGCCGCCGCGTTCGTGGCCACCATCTATGGCGTGGCGCTGGCCAACCTGCTGATGCTGCCGATGGCTTCGCGCTTGAAGGCGCTGGTGCACAAGCAGACGCAGATGCGCGAGATCCTGATCGAGGGCCTGGTGTCGATCGCCGAGGGCGCCAACCCGCGCCAGATCGAGGCGAAACTGCAGGGCTACCTGCCGTGAAGCTGGAGAGCCTCTCTACATATCCCAAGCACCCCGCGCCGGGTCTGTTTCCCCGCATGGCGGCGTCATTACTCGGTTGTGTATTGACATACACGCCCTCGTTCCTCCTTGCCATGCGCGCAAACAGCTCCCGGCCCGGGGCACTTGGGATATGAAGAGAGGCTCTAGAAAACATCACGAAGACCACGTCAATCACGAGGCCTGGGCGATCCCCTACGCCGACCTGATGACGTTGCTGCTGGCGTTCTTCGTGGTGATGTACGCGGTCTCCGTGGTGAACGAAGGCAAGTACCGCGTGATGTCCGAGTCGATCATCGAAGCGTTCAACGGCTCCAGCCATGTGATCGCCGCGATGCCGCAGACCCGCGCGCAGCCGCACAATGTCGAACCCGCCGTAGCGGCGCCCGCAGGCCAGCCCGGTGCAGCTACTACGCCAGTCGCCGTGCCCATTCCGCAGCGGCCGGTGCCTATACGCGCGGCGGATCTGCGCGCAGCCCAGCAGCGCGTTTCGGAGCAGAATCTCGAACGCATCCGCGATCAGGTGCAGCGCGCGCTGCAGCCGCTGATCGACAAACAGATGGTGGTCGTTCGGCGCACCACCACCTGGCTGGAAATCGAAATTCGCACCGACATCCTGTTTCCCAGCGGTGTCGCCAAGTTGTCGACGCCCGCCGATGGTGTGCTCAACGAGATCGCCGGCATCCTGCAGCCGTTTACCAATCCCGTGCGCATCGAGGGCTATACGGACGATCGGCCGATCAATACGTCGGTGTTCCCGTCCAACTGGGAACTGTCGGCTGCGCGTGCGGCGAGTGTTGCGCGGCTGTTCTCCGAGCATGGCGTCGATCCGACCCGGCTCGGCATCGTCGGCTGGAGTGAATATCGCCCAAGCGCAGCGAACTCCACCGAAGATGGCCGCAATCACAATCGCCGTGTACTGGTCGTCGTGCTGAGCGATCAGGATGCGCCAAAGCGCCTCTACAACGACGTCGAACACATGGGGCAGTTGGCCGATGCCGAAGACGTGCCTGCGGTGGCGCCTGCCGCGGCTCCCGTCGCGGTGACCACCGCGCCGGCGACTCCGGCGGTGTCGAAGATTCAGGCGCCGCCGGGTGGCGATCTACCGGTGAACAAAGTGATGTTGGCGGGGCCTGCCGGTGCTTTGCGTCATGCCGACGAGGAAGCCGCATCGGCATCCGCGCCGGCGAGCGGCACCATCACCGTCACGGCACAGCGCGCCGCCATGCCGGACCGCGGTCCGTAAGCCGTGCCTGAGCCATCATCCGCCGAATCAGCGCACACCAAGGAGTCGAAGTCTTGACCGCCGTAGATACGAACGCCATCCACGCCAGCGAACGCGGACTTTCGTTCCGCCTGGGCGATCAGTTGTACGCCACGCCATTGACGCAGGTGAGCGAAGTGATCCGCGATGGCGAGCTGACGCCCGTGCCGGGGGCGGCATCCGATCTGCTTGGCATCCGTCACCTGCGCGGACGCATCGTGCCCGTGCTCGACGGCCGTCGTCGTCTTGGTCTACCCGAGGCGGAGCCGGAGAGCGAGGCCGATGCGAGGTTGGTGATGCTGGCCTATGGCAGTCACCTGGTGGGTGTGCGTGTGGACGCCGTGGGCGAGCTGGTGTCGCTCGATGCTGCGCAGATCGCGCCGCCACCGCCAGGTCGCGCAGAGCGTGAGGACGATCCGGTGCATGGGGTGTTGCCGTGGCAGGGGGGCTTTGTCGCGTTGCTGGATGTACGTCGCTTTTGTCGGTTGCCGCTGGAAAGTGAGGCGGCGTAAACGCTGCTTTAGGTCCCTGGGCGCTCACGCATCTCCGCAGCAGTCCGGAGCGTGGGGCCACACATTCAGTCAAAGCGATGCCGGTAGCCAATCTGGAACCTGTCCGGCAGCAGGTTGAGTGTCCACGACGTTGGGCGACGGGCGGACCAAATGCCGAGGCCGGTGCCGATGGCCGCACCGATCAGCACGTCACTTTGCCAATGACGCTGTGTCTTGACGCGAGCCACTGCATCATAGGCGGGCAATAAGGCCAGCAGATATACCGCTGGATGATCGTGGCCGTAGTTGACCATCAATGGCGTGACCGCTGCCGAGAGGGTCGCCACCTCGGTACTCGGAAAGCTGTCAGCGTCCCGCCCCTTGAAGAAGCGATTGGGATTGTCGGCTTGCGATGGACGCTCTCGCCGGAACGCCCTCTTCAACACGTGCGTGCCGACGACGGCTGCCGCCGTCGAATCCACTGAACGCCAGAACGTGTCGCCCAGCCGGTCGTTATCGCCCAGCCACACAGCGCCCGCGCCCACGGAAAGCACGGTGCCGTAGACCAGGACATTCTGGTTGCGTCGGTTCCAAATGCAGCTGTTGTCGTCATGAACCTTGTGATCGATGCCGAATGGACCACCCGCAGCCCGCACCAGGTCGGATGCCGCCAGGGCCAGGAGAAGCAAAGCTAGTCGCAGATTGTGCATGGGAGAAAGCCGCTACGCGCCGGTCTTGATTCGCCGATTGCAGAGAAACTTGGCAACGGCACGCTGTCGATTCGTTGGTTCGCCCACGTCATGGGCGCACGGCCATGGAAATGGGGGATCGTCCCGATCGTGTTCTCTCGCCGCGAATGCCGGCCGTCGTTTCCACGGCCGTACTCTGAGCAAAAGAAAGGCCCCTTTGGGGGGCCTGAATCGACGGTCCGGAATGGCGACCTGACCGCCTATCAAACAAGGGGTGTTGGAGTCTTCAATTCTGCTGTAAGGACTAACGGTGGGATGTCAGTTTTGGGCCGTTCGCCGCGTCATCCCGGAATGATTGCCACGTCAGATTGACGGGGACGCACGCGTGGGTACTGTTCGCGCAAGGGCCTCACCATCGGATCACCCTTCACCCGCAGAACGAGGAGTAATTCAGACAAGTCTGATTACATCAGCACAAATCCGTGAATAAGGTAGGGGTTACCCGTCGCGGGAGCGTACTGATGCTGATACTGCTTGCCTTCTCATTGCTTCCAGGCGCGTTCTTTGCCGGCTATTTCGTGGGCAACCTTCGCGAACAGCGGCGCCGTCCGGTGTTCCATTGGCCTGCCGAAGAACCGAGTCTGCGCACAGATCGTGCCCGACGATCGCGTCGCTAGAACAGGGTCAATTCTGCTGGCATGTCCTCATACGGATAGGCTCAAGCGCCTTCGCAAAGCGGAGCGGATGCAGCGATTTATCGGTATCCGCCGAATCGTGTCTGCTTCCATGTCGCGTCGATGCGCGGCCGGCGTTCGCGGATGGAAGCGAGCGGGAATGACCAGGGCTGGCCTATTCCTGATGCTCCGTCGCGTCATACACGCAAGCCAGCACCGATGCCGCCGCCGCATAAAGAATCGCCGGTACTTCCTGCCGCAAACGCAGCGAGGCGAGCAGGGCGGCCATCTGCGGATCGTGGTGCAAAGGAATGCCTAATGCACGCGCGCGCGCAAGCAAGGTCTCCAGCGACTCCGGTGGAATGCCAACTGGCGTCGGTGCATCCGCAGGCCCGCCCGAAAGGCGCAGACTCACGCGTCGTTTGGCGGGAGGCAGCGATGTGCTCATGCCATCGCCTTCAGCAGAATCGCACTGTGTGGACCGGTTGAATGAGGCAGGCCTTGTTGGCAGCTCAACTGATCGAGGATCAGGCCACAGGCGGAAAGCCGCTGGCGCAGCGGGCCGAACTGATGTTCCAGACGCTGTACGGTGTCGATGCGCTCCGCCCACAAGCGTACGGCCAGGCGCAAGTCGCGTAGCTGCAACTCACCTTGCACGGGGCCGAGCGCGGGCAGGTCCAGGGCGAAACCGAGTACCCAGGAGCTGCCGCCTTCGGCGTCCGTGGTGTACTGCATCTGGATCTGCAGAATGTCGCGGCCGGCTTCGCCCTGCAGCGGAATCTCGATCATCCATGCGGACACGGTGGTGGCTTCCAGCTGCGCCACTTCCACGCGAGCGAGGGCGGCGTGCACTTCGCCGTGCAGGCGGCCGAGTAGAGCATCGACGTCGTCATTGAGCAGTTCCGGCGGCAGCATGATGCGTGGCTGCGCCTGGAGTCCGCGCTGCTGCAAAGGCGGCGGTGTTTCGCTGTCGCTCGTTTGCGGGCGGCGTGCGGGCAGGTAGTCGTCGAGCAGGCTGGCCAGGCGTAGCAGCGCACCTTTCCAGTCCTCCTGGCTCAAGCCGGCCATGTCCAGGTGCGCCTGCGCCAGTTCCGATTCGAGGAACAGGCCGCTGCGCTTGATGGCTTCGCTAAGTCCCTCGCCGCGGGTGATCTCCGCCGGCGTGCGCACGCCGTGTTCCAGCAGCGCGAGTGCGGGACGGATATAGGCGGGTAGCTGGCGAAGTGCGGGTCGCTGCGCCAGGGCATCGAGGGTGGCGAGCAGGGGCGCATAGCCATTCTGCTGCGGCAGGCGCTCGCGCAGGGCGACCTGGATGGCCGGTTCGGGCGTATGCGGCGCAATGATCTCGAGCAGCGGCTGGGCGCCAAGGGTGAGCACGCGCACCTGGAATTGCGAGGGCAGCTGGCTGCGCGGGGCTTCGGCCTCCACCGCCATCGCGCCGATCTGCAGCACCATCAAGCCATCCGGATTGATCCCCAGCGGCCGTGCGGCAAGCACAGTACCGATGCGCCAGCTCTCCGCGGCGCTGCCCGAGGCAGCGCCGGCCCAGGCCAGGGCGGCCAAGCTGGTGGGTTGTATGACCAATCGTCGCTCCTTGCGGCGGGGCGACATGCGCGCGCCCGTCCGTGCCTTGTGCATCGGCGAGTCCGCGGGAAACTTGAGTCGAGTTTCTTGTTTCGGCTATTGCTTGATTGCCGGGCGCGTTTCGCTAAAGCGATGCCGGCCACGGCCGATAAGCACTCCGAGAACGCCACGGGGCGCAGCGAGAGCAAGTCAATGGGCAAGGCGACAGCACAACGCAAAGGCGAGAGTGGGGCGTGCGTGGTTGCGCTGCCGACAGATTTTCGCCTGGCCGAGCTCGCCGTCGTCAAGGCCGAGCTGGTCCAGGCGCTCGATGCGCCAGCGGTGCACATCGATGGCGCTGCCGTGGAACGCGTGGATACCGCTGCCTTGCAGCTGCTGGTGGCATTTCGCCGCGAGTCGGCGGCGCGCGGCCAGTCGTCGGCGTGGCAAGGCGTCAGCGCGGTCATGCGCGACGCAGCCGGTCTGCTCGGCCTGGCACAAGTACTGGAATTGCCGGCACCCATGCCGGCCTGAAACTGAGGTGGAAGATGGCAAAGATTCTTGCGGTGGACGATTCGGCTTCGATGCGCGGCATGGTGGCCTTCACCTTGCGCGGCGCGGGTCATGACGTAAGTGAGGCCGAGAACGGCCAGCTCGCGCTGGATCAGGCACGTGGCAGTCGCTATGACCTGGTGCTGGCCGACGTGAACATGCCCGTGATGGACGGCCTGAGCATGGTGCGCGAGCTGCGCACGATGCCGGAATACAAGGGTGTGCCGATCCTGATGCTGACCACCGAGTCGCATACCGACAAAAAGATGGAAGGCAAGGCTGCCGGCGCCACGGGCTGGCTGGTGAAGCCGTTCGATCCGGAGCAGCTGCTGGCCACCGTCAAACGCGTGCTCGGCTGAGCAGACTCTACGAGAGTATCCCTATGAGCAAGGCCGGTCTGGCGCAGTTCCAACAGGTATTCATCGAGGAGAGCCTGGAGGGGCTCGATACGATGGAGTCGTCGCTGCTTGCGCTGGACGACGGCGGCGACGGGGAGCTGGTGCACACCATCTTCCGCGCAGCACATTCCATCAAGGGTGGTGCGGCGACCTTCGGTTTTCCGGAGATGGCCTCGTTCACCCATGAGGCGGAGTCGTTGCTGGATGAGGTGCGCAGTGGCAAGCGCGCCATCGACGGGTCGATCATTGAACTGTTGCTGCGCACGGTCGACTGCCTGCGCGGCATGTTTGCCCGTGCACAGGCTGGCGAAGCGCTCAATGATGCGGTGGCCGACGGCCTGCGCAATGAACTGGCCGCGGCCATGGGCCGCGATATTCCTGCGGGCGGGGTGCAGGCGCGGCGGGCGGACGATCAGGCTGATGCCTGGACGATTCGCTTCCGCCCTCATCCTGGCATGCTGGCCAGTGGCAACGATCCACTGCGCTTGATTCGCGAGCTTGCCGGATTGGGCGAGCTGGTCGCCAGCCCAGAACTTGATCGATTGCCCGCGACGCTAGCCGCGCTCGAACCGTCCGAGTGCCATCTGGGCTGGACCATCGCCCTGAATGGCCCGGTGAAGCGTGCCGACATCGCTGCGGTATTCGACTGGGTGGAGGACGAGTGCGATCTCGACATCGAGGCGAAGCACGTTGTCGCCAAGCCCGCTGATGCATCGGTAGCGGCGGCTCCCGTCGCCGCGCCGGCGAGCGTGGCCGACGCCGGCGCAGCGCGAGCGCAGCGTGAAACGAGTGCCGAGTCCAGTTCAGTACGTGTATCGATCGACAAGATCGACGGCTTGATCAACCTGGTCGGCGAGCTGGTCATCACGCAGTCCATGCTCGATACCTTCCGCGGTGAGTACGACGCATCGCGCGTCGCCATGTTGGAGCAGGGGCTGGCCCAGCTGGCGCGTCACACGCGCGAGCTGCAGGAAACGATCATGGGCATCCGCATGTTGCCCATCGCATCCGTCTTCAATCGCTTCCCGCGCATGGTGCGCGACATCAGCCAGAAGCTGGGCAAGCAGGTGAAGCTGGAACTGGTCGGCGAGCAGACCGAGCTCGACAAGACCGTGCTCGAGAAGATTGGCGACCCGATGGTGCACCTGGTGCGCAATGCCATCGATCACGGCCTGGAAACGCCGGACAAGCGGCGCGTCGCGGGCAAGTCCGACGTGGGTACGCTGAAGCTCGAAGCTTCCCATCGCGGCGGCAATATCGTGGTGGAAGTGTCCGATGATGGCGCCGGTCTGAATCGGGACGCGATCGCGGCCAAGGCCATTCAGCGCGGCTTGATCGCCAGTGGCGAGGGTTTGAGCGACGAAGCCGTCGCTGACCTGATCTTCCAGCCAGGCTTTTCGACCGCCGCCGTCACCACCGACCTGTCGGGTCGCGGCGTGGGCATGGATGTGGTTCGCCGCAACGTGGCCGATCTCGGTGGCACCGTCACCATCCGCAGCACCCAGGGCAAGGGCAGCGTATTCACCATCACCTTGCCGCTGACGCTGGCGATCATCGATGGCCTGACCGCCGCCGTTGGCGACGAGCGCTACATCGTGCCGTTGGTGTCGATCGTCGAATCGGTGCAGCTCAAGCCGGAAGCGGTACGCAGCGTGGCTGGCGGCGAGCTGTTCCGCTTCCGTGGCGAGTACTTGCCGGTGATCCGCCTGCACGACGCTTTTGGTTGCGACAACGCCGTCCGCGCCATCGACGAAGGCCTGATGGTGGTCGTGGAAGGTGACGGCAGCCGCGTCGGCCTGTTCGTCGATGGCTTGATTGGCCAACAGCAGGCCGTGGTGAAGTCGCTCGAGGCCAACTACCGCCGGGTGCAAGGCGTATCCGGTGCCACGATTCTCGCGGATGGCTCGGTTGCCTTGATTGTCGATATTGCCGGACTGGTACGTCTTCAGGGCCGACGCAAGGCGGCCTGACTAGACATGTGATGGCGGTGCGGGAAGGGCGCCGCCAGCGTTGCTACGGCATATGGAAGTCGCGACAGGAAGTCGTGACCGCTGGCTTGCGGGCTGGTGTTGGGTATTGCAGGGAATGAATACGGGCAATCGCATCCCGTTCTTTTCATTCTGAAGGTCGTTTCCCCATGGTTTCCCCAATGAAGTTTCTCGATCGCCTCAGCCTTTCGGCCAAGGTGTGGCTGGTTATCGCCTTCGTGGTTGCCGGGTTGGCCGCGCTCACGGTCATCTCGGCGTTGGATAGCCGGCGCCTTCAGATGGAGGCGCGGGTGAATGCCCTTGGCGACGAGGTAAACACCGCGATGTCGGTGCTGAAGAGTTATCACGACCGCGCCGAAGCTGGTGAACTGAGCGACGCCGAGGCGAGGAGACGCGCCTTCGCCGAGGTCGCGGCACTGCACTGGAACAACGGCGCGGGCTATCTGTTCGGATTCGATTCGGGCCTGGTGATGCGTCTTCACGGGGCAAAGCCGGCCCTGGTCGGCAAGAATGTCCATGACGATGCCGACGTCAATGGCAAGCACTGGTATCGGGACATGCTGGCGGTGGACCAGCGCGATGGCCACGGCGTCACCGAGTACGTGTTTCCCATGCCGGGTAGCACGGATAACGAGCGCAAGATCAGCTACACCGCCTGGTACAAACCGTGGGATATCCATCTCGGTGCAGGCGCCTACTTCGTCGATATCGATGCGCAGTTTCGCCAGATGCTCGAAGGCAGCCTGCTGCGCGCCTTCCTGGTCGGCTTGCTGGTGATCCTGATCGTCTGGCAATCGATGCGCAGCATTCGCCACAGTATTGGGGGCGAGCCGACCTTTGCGCTGGCCATGGCGGCGCGTATTGCGGATGGCGATCTCGGCGACCTGGATGCCTCGGCGACATTCGCGTCCGGCAGCCTGCTGGATGCATTGCAACGCATGCGCGGCAAGCTGATCGAGATCGTCGGCGAAGTGCAGCAGGGCGCGCAGGCCGTATCCACGGCTGCCGAACAGATTGCTCGCGGCAATGACGATCTTTCGCATCGCACGCAGGAGCAGGCATCCAGCCTGGAAGAAACGGCCGCGTCCATGGAGGAAATGACCGCCGTCGTCCGGCAAAGCGCGGACAACGCCGGCCACGCCGACCAGTTGGCGCGCAGCGCCCGCGTACAGGCCGAGCGTGGCGGCGAGGTGGCTTCGCGTACCAGCGGCGCGATGCGCGAGATCGAGGCGGCAAGCCGGCAGATCACCGAGATCGTGCAGTTAATTGACGAGATTGCCTTCCAGACCAACCTGCTCGCACTGAACGCCGCCGTAGAGGCCGCCCGTGCCGGCGAGCAGGGTCGTGGTTTCGCCGTGGTCGCAGGCGAAGTGCGCAACCTGGCCCAGCGCAGTGCCAGTGCGGCGAAGCAGATCAAGGCGTTGATCGGCGACACCGTCGAGAAGGTGCAGGTCGGCTCGACCCTGGTGGAGGAATCCGGCCAGGTCCTCGCCGGCATCGTGGATAGCGTGAAGCGGGTCACCGATATCGTGGCCGAGATCGCTGCGGCGAGCCAGGAGCAGTCGTCGGGTATCGACCAGGTGAATCGGGCGGTGACGCAGATGGACGACGTGACCCAGCAGAACGCCGCCTTGGTGGAAGAGGCGGCCGCCGCTGCGCGCGCCATGCGGGAGCAGGCCAGCGAACTGGATCGGCAGATTCGTTTCTTCCGCTTGCAGGAAGAGTCCGCCGCCGTTCCCGTGCGGGCGCCGGCGTCGCAGGTGGTGCGCGTTGCCGCGATGGGCACGGGGCGGTCGTTAGCTGCGGTCAATGGATGGGGTGAATTCTGAGTGCCTGCGCGCTGTGCTCCTTCTCCCCTTCGGGGAGAAGGTTGGGATGAGGGGGCTCTCGTTCACGCGATAATTGGGCGTAGCCGCCAGCTTGCCGCTTACGCAGCGGGCGTTTCGATCGCCTGCCGGCGCTCGAGTCACTTTTCTTTTGCTGGGGCGGTTTCAACTGGTCGATGCAACACCACATGGTGCTGATGACCGGGAGAGACGATGAGCAAAGCAGGATCAACCGTAAAGCGTCTGAGCGCAGAACAGAGGAAGCGGCTATGGAATCAGTGGCGGCAAGGGGAGTCGATTGCGGAGATCGCGCGCGGGCTAGGCCACTACCCGGCGTCAGTACGCTGGGTATTAACGACCAATGGAGGCATGTCGCCACGGGAGCGGCAGCGGTCTGAGCGGGCGTTGAGCCTGGCCGAGCGTGAGAGTATTTCGCGCGGATTGGCCCAGGGCCAGTCGTTGCGACAGCTCTCCCGAGAGTTAGGGCGGTCCGCTTCGACGATTAGTCGCGAGGTGAGCCGTCATGGCGGGCGTGAGCAGTACCGTGCGGAGCCGGCGGACAAGCGGGCCTGGAAGAATGCGCAGCGCCCCAAGCGATGCGTGCTGGCTAGCCGACTGCGGCTACAGCAGGTGGTGGCTGCAAGGCTCAAGCGGAACTGGTCGCCTGAACAGATCGCGCAGTGGCTTAAGCTAGCGTATCCCCACGACGAGACGATGCGTGTGTCGCATGAGACGATCTATCGCAGCTTGTATGTTCAGGCGCGCGGCGTCCTGAAAAAAGAGCTGATGTCGCATCTGCGTTTCGAACGGTTGATGCGGCAATCGAAGCATGTGCGAAGTAAAGATGGCCGAGGAAAGATCCTGGATGCCGTGTCGATCAGTGAACGGCCTGCAGAGGTGCAGGATCGTGCGGTACCTGGCCACTGGGAAGGGGATCTGCTGTCAGGCGGCAACAACAGCCATATCGCCACGCTGGTGGAGCGCCAGACGCGTTATGTGCTGTTAGTGAAGGTTTCCAGCAAGCAGACTCAGGACGTGGTGGGGGCACTTAAGCGCGTGATAGGCCAGCTGCCAGCACAGCTGCGACAGTCGTTGACCTGGGACCGGGGCAAGGAGCTGTCCCAACACAAGGACTTCAGTCTGGCGACCAACATGCAAGTCTACTTCTGTGATCCCTATAGCCCTTGGCAGCGCGGCAGCAACGAAAACACCAATGGGTTACTGCGGCAGTACTTTCCCAAGGGCAAGGACCTGGCATCTCTGACGCAGGCACAGTTAAACAAAGTAGCGCGTGAACTCAACGAACGGCCACGCAAGACATTAGGCTTCTTGACACCCGCCCAGAAATTACAGGAAATGGTTGCGTCGACCGGTTGAAACCGCCGGCCCAAAAGAAAAGTAACCCAAAGAAAACGGCCTCAAGAGCTGGTAGCATTCCGTGAGATACGAAGCGTTGGAAGGTTTGCGCGAACAAATAGCTGGTTGCCCAAGGCGAGACACCGCGGCTACACCGCAACGCGCCAAGGCGGAGAGGACTTAAAACGGGCTCGGCCGACGGTTTCGAAACGCTCGCGGTATCCCGACACTCGAAGGCCACCCCACCATCCACGCCTTAAGCCCTCTCCGCCTCGGCGCGTTGCGGTGTAGCCGCAGTGTCTCGCCTTGGGCCGCAGCGACCTGTCGCCCCGCCCTTCAGGCTCCTATCCCGCGCAATGCTATGAGCTCTTTAGGCCATTTTCTTTGGGTTACTTTTCTTTTGGGCCAGCAAAAGAAAAGTGACTCGGCTGCCGGCAGGCAGTCGAAACGCCCGCTGCGTAGGCGGCAAGCTGGCGATAACGCTCGAGTCATCGCGCGATCGCGAGCACCCGCCCCTCATCCCAACCTTCTCTCCCACAGGGACTACCTTCGGGTCGCCCAGAGGGGAGACGGAGTAGATGCGCGTGGCTCGGCGCTCGCCCGTCCAGGGGGGCGCGCCTTAGGGACGCTTCACGCTCGTCCAGCTTAACCAGTCGTGCGGCCATCAAGGGCCACTGTAATGAGAGTCCGCTAGCTTTCATCGGCACGACTGGCCAAATCGCTGTCACCCAATGCAGCCGAAAATCCGCACCGGCAGTCAACGGGAAAGGGCTAAGCCAGATTAACGAGCCCCCACCACGCCCTCGCGCAGCGCAAACCCCCTCAAGTTTCCCCATCCCCCGCCGATCCAGATTCCGAACGGGAGCCCAGCAGGTGGCTCCGACGACGAGGCAAACATGTCCGATATCCACCGGAGCGAGGCGCTCCAGTCGCAGTACCTCACCGTCAATCTCGCCCACGAGGAATACGGCGTCGACATCCTCGCCGTCCGCGAAATCCGTGGCTGGACGCCGGTGACGCGCATTCCCCAGGCGCCGCACTACGTGCTTGGCGTGCTCAATCTGCGTGGCGCCATCGTGCCCGTGATCGACATGCGCTTGCGCTTTGGCCTTGCCCGCGAGGATTACAGCGCCACCACGGTCACGGTGATCGTGACCGTTGCCGGACGTAATTTTGGCGTGGTGGTGGACGCCGTGTCCGATGTCCTGGACGTGGCGGACGACGCGATTCGTCCGGTACCCGACATGGGCACCGCCGTGGATACCGAATATCTCAAGGGACTGACCGCCACCGGCGAGCGCATGGTGCTGCTGCTGGACGTGGACAAGCTGTTGCAGCCGCAGGATGCGCAAATGCTGGAGGCGGCGCTGCCCGCCGCCTCTGATGTCAAAGCCGTGGCCTGACCGTTTTCGCCGGAACTGGATACTCCATGAAGAAGTTCACACTGAAAGTCCCCCAGCTCACCGTCCGTGGTCGCCTGCGTCTGGTATTCGGCCTGCTTGGCCTGATGCTGATCGGCGGTGCCGTGATTGGCCTGGGTTCCATGCAGCTGCAGAACAATGGCATGGGTCAGATCTACGATGAAGAGATGGTGCCGACCCAGATCGTCTCGCAGCTCACGGCGCATCAGCTGATGTCGTTCATCCTGCTGGGCGAGTCCGCATCGCTCGTTGGCAAGCCGGATCAGGTCAAGGCCAAGCTGGCCGAATACACCAAGCTGCAGTCGGAGATGGAGCCGCTAAGGAAGCAGCTCGCCACCATCCCGATGAGCGACACCGTCAAGAAGCATTACGACGCTTGGCGTTCGACCGATGCCGACTACACCGACGCGAAGAGCTCGATGGTCGATGCGCTCAAGGAAGCGGATACCGGTGCCCACGAACTGCTGGAAATGCAGGTTCGCCCGCTGATGATGGAGCGCCAGGACGCGCTGGCCAAACTAGTCGATGCGCAGCGCGCCGACGCCAAGCAGATCTATGACGGTCAGGTGTCGCGCTATCACTTGATCCGCGCCGTCAGCATCGTCGCGTTGTCAGCGGGTCTTCTGATCGCCCTGGTCATGGCCCTGCTGCTGATGCGTTCCATCCTCACCACGCTCAGCCAGGCGGTGTCGGTTGCGCATGCCATCGCCGCAGGCCGCCTGGGTCACGGAATTTCCACCACGAGCAAGGATGAACTGGGCGAATTGCTCGATGCACTCCGCACGATGGACGAGCGTCTCACCGGTATCGTTGGCGAAGTGCGTCACGGCTCGGGCTCGGTGAGTTCGGCCGCCCAGCAGATTGCACGCGGCAACGATGACCTCAGCCAGCGCACGCAGGAACAGGCCTCGAGCCTGGAAGAAACCGCTTCCTCGATGGAGGAGATGACCTCCACCGTCAAGCAGAATGCCGAGAACGCCAGCCACGCCAACCAGCTCGCCAGCGCCACGCGCCGGCAGGCCGAGCACGGTGGCGAAGTGGCCGCGCAAGCCAGTGCGGCGATGCGCGAGATCAACGATTCCAGCCGCAAGATCTCCGACATCGTCAGCCTGATCGACGAGATTGCCTTCCAGACCAACCTGCTTGCACTCAACGCCGCCGTCGAAGCGGCGCGGGCAGGCGAGCAGGGCCGCGGCTTCGCCGTGGTCGCCACGGAGGTGCGCAACCTGGCGCAGCGCAGTGCGGGCGCGGCGAAGGAGATCAAGGGCCTCATCAACGACAGCGCGGAGAAAGTGCGCGTCGGCTCGTCGCTGGTGGACCAGTCGGCCAAGGCACTGGCCGACATCGTCGACAGCGTGAAGAAGGTGACCGATATCGTGGCGGAGATCGCTGCGGCCAGCCAGGAGCAGTCCGCAGGTATCGATCAGGTGAATCACGCCGTGCTGCAGATGGACGAGATGACCCAGCAGAACGCCGCCCTGGTGGAAGAGGCGGCAGCCGCTGCCCGCGCCATGCAGGAGCAGGCGGGTGAGCTGGCACGTCAGGTCGGCTTCTTCCAGCTGAACAATGAAGCGACAACGCCGGCGACGGAAAAAGCACGCGGCCAGACGGTGATGGCCGAAGCCGAGGCAGTGTTCGCCGCGGTGCGCAACTCGCCCGCCGCGCCGGCTCGACCGTCACGTTCGGCTGAAGCGGCTGATGCCGGCGCCTGGAAGGAATTCTGAGCATGAGCGTGCCCGCCGCGACCGATGGCAACACCGCCGTGGCGGGCATGAATGGCCCGACGCTGGGTGACAATGAGTTTGGCTTCCTGCGCGCCTTCGTGTACGAGCACTGCGGCATCTCGCTGGGCGAGCACAAGCGCCAGCTGGTGCAGGGCAGGTTGCTACGTCGCCTGAGGGCGCTGAAGCTCGGGAACTTCGAAAGCTACTGCGAGCTGCTGCGTCGCGATCCACACGGCGAACTCGGCGAGCTGGCCAGCGCGATCAGCACCAACGTCACGGCGTTCTTCCGCGAGTCGCATCACTTCGACCTGCTTACCGACGAATTGCTGCCGCGCTGGCTGGCCGAGAAGGAGAATGGCGGCCGGCTGCGCATCTGGTCGGCCGGATGCGCCACGGGTGAAGAGCCCTACACGCTGGCGATCGTGCTGGCCGAGGCGCTGGAGAAGCATGGTAGCCACGTGGATGCGAAGATCCTCGCCACCGATCTGTCGCCACAGGCGCTGGAAACGGCGCGCAAGGGTGTCTATCCGATCGAGCGGCTTGAAGGTGTCAGTGTCGAGAGGCGCCGGCGCTGGTTCTTGCGTGGTGAAGGCGAGTACGACCATTACGCCTGCGTGCATCCGCGTCTGCGCGAGCTGGTCAGCATCCTGCCACTGAACCTGTTGCACGACTGGCCGATGCAAGGTCCGTTCGACGCGATCTTCTGCCGCAACGTGGTGATCTATTTCGACAAGCCCACCAAGCAGCGGCTGTTCCAGCGTTACGCCGGCCTGCTGCCGCAGGGCGGCTATCTGTTCCTTGGCCATTCCGAGTCTATGTACGGACTCAACGACAATTTTGACCTGATCGGACGCACGGTCTACCGGAAAAGCAGTGCATGAGCGTCCTCGCAGTGAATCTTCCTATCGGCGCCAGCTACGATCCGGCGCGCGTGATACCCGGCTTTGAGCACCTGCGCCGCTTCTGGGATCCGGGGCACGCCTGCATCACCGTCAAGGTACTGCCTGGCGACTACTACGTGAGCATGCAGGACGAGATGATCTCCACCGTGCTCGGCTCCTGTGTCTCGGCGTGCATCTACGACCGGCAGCGCCATATCGGCGGCATGAACCATTTCATGTTGCCCGAGCCGATGGGTGAGCGCGGTAGCTGGGCGGACACCGTGGGACGCGCGGCGCGCTATGGCAACGATGCGATGGAGCAGTTGATCAATGCCATCCTCAAGGCCGGCGGCCATCGCGCCGACCTGGAGGTCAAGGTGTTTGGCGGCGGCCGCGTGCTCGCCACCATGACCGATATCGGCCAGCGCAACATCGCCTTCGTGAAACGCTATCTGGAAGCCGAACGGCTCGCCGTGCGCGCGGAGGACCTCGGTGACGTGCATCCCCGTCACGTGCAGTTCTTCCCCACCACCGGCAAGGTGCGCGTGCGCCAGTTGCGTGGACGCGCCGACGCCGTGCTGGTGGATGGTGAGAAGCAGTATCTCAAGCGATTGGCAAATGATCCGATAAAGGGTGATGTGGAGCTGTTCTAGCGCCCCTGGCGCAGCGACAGGTTCGCATAGGCTGTATTCGGCTCCTGCACGAGCCAGCAGGTGTGGGTCGCGTCCAGTCCACCCGATCGACGAAGGCGAGACTTAAGAGCGATGGAAAGAGTACGTGTCCTGGTAGTCGATGACTCCGCCTTGGTGCGGAAACTGTTGTCGACCATGCTTTCCTGCGATCCGGGTATCGAAGTCGTCGGTACCGCGGCAGATCCACTGATCGCCCGCGAAAAGATCAAGCAACTGAACCCCGACGTGCTGACGCTGGATGTCGAGATGCCGCGCATGGACGGCATCACCTTCCTCGAAAACCTGATGCGTCTGCGCCCGATGCCGGTGGTGATGGTGTCGTCGCTGACCCAGGAAGGCGCCGAGGTAACCCTGCGTGCGCTGGAACTGGGCGCGGTGGATTTCTTCACGAAGCCCGGCAACGACCTGGCCAGCACGTTTGCCGAAGGCGCCCAGGAAATCTGCGCCAAGGTGAAGCTGGCGGCGCTGGCACGGCCGCGCCAGCGCACCGCCGTGCGCAAGCTGGACGTGCCGCCGCGTCTTTCAGCGGACGCGGTGCTGCCGCGGGCGCAGTCGGCGGGTACGCGTGGCGGCAGTCCGATCATCGCGATAGGCGCATCCACTGGTGGTACCGAGGCGATCCGCGTGGTGCTGGAGGCGATGCCGCCCGACGCACCGCCCATCGTCATCACGCAGCACATCCCCGCGGCGTTCAGCGGGCCGTTTGCGGCGCGCATGGACTCCTACTCGGCCATGCGCGTCTGCGAAGCGCGCGACGGCCAGCCGATCCAACAGGGCCATGCGTATATCGCGCCGGGCAGCCAACACCTGCTGGTGATGTGGGACGGCGCCAAGCATGTGTGCCGCCTGCACAACGGGCCGCCGGTGAACCGGCACAAGCCGAGCGTGGATGTGCTGTTCCGCTCCATGGCCGCCAGCGTGGGCCGGGCCACGGTCGCCGCGTTGCTGACCGGCATGGGCGATGACGGTGCGCGTGGTCTGCTCGAACTGCAGCAGGGCGGCGCCCATACGCTCGTGCAGGACGAGGAAACCTCCGTGGTGTGGGGCATGCCAGGCGCGGCCTGGAAGCTCGGTGCGGCCACGGAGAAGTTGCCACTGGACCATATTGCCGCGCGGCTGCTTGCGTTGGCGCATCAACCCATTCAACGCGCCGTTGCAACAGCGCCCTGATCTGTGGACATCCCCATGTACGCCATCCCATCCTTCCTGCGTGTGCGCCCCGTTCGTTGGCATGACGACGAGCGCGGTCGCCTTGCTGTTGACGCTGCTATGGCCCTCGGCCTGGCTGGCGCCGGTGCTGATCGTGCTGCTCACGGCAGCCTGGATCGTTGAACTGCGCCGTGTCCCGGCGGCCGAGGAGCCGGTAATCGAGGCATCGCTGAGCCACCATGCTCCGGTACGCGAAGCACTGGAGGAAGTACGCAGCTCACTGGTCGATGAGCTTGGCCACGCCACGCGCGAACTGCATCAGGCGCTGGACTTGCTGCGCGATGCCGTGTCGGAACTTGGCGGCGGTTTCGATGGCCTGTCGCGCAAGACTGGCATGCAGCAATCGTTGCTGCGACAGATCATCGACGCGCAGAACGAGGGCGTATCGGTGCAGGACTTCGCGGCGCGCACCGGCGACCTGCTCGAGCATTTCGTCGGCATGGTGGTGCAGATGTCGCGCGAGAGCCTGCGCATCGTCTACCGCATCGACGGCATGGCGAAGGAAATGGACGCCGTGTTCGGCCTGTTGAAGAACGTCAACACGATTGCCGAGGAAACCAACCTGCTGGCGCTCAACGCCGCCATCGAGGCCGCGCGTGCGGGCGAGTCCGGCCGTGGCTTCGCGGTGGTGGCCGGCGAGATCCGCAACCTGGCCAGCCATTCCAACCAGTTCAACGAGCAGATCGGCAGCCATGTCGAGCGCGCGCGCACCGCGATGGAGCAGTTGCGCGGACTGGTCGGCACGATGGCTTCGCAGGACCTCAACGTAGCCCTGTCCGCCAAGGGTGGCATCGACGCCATGATGGCGCACGTCACCGAGAGCGATGCGCGTACCAGCGCGGTGGCCGACCAGGTGGTGGAGATCAACCGTGGCCTGGGCTCCGACGTATCCACGACCATCCGCTCGCTGCAGTTCGAGGACATCCTGAGCCAGCTGATCAACCAGACCCGCATGCGCCTGGTGGAGCTGCAGGACATCACCACCGAGTGCACGCGCGATATCGAAGAACTGGCCTGCAGTCCGATCGATGCCGAGCTGCTGGCGCAGCGCGCCGAGCGTGTACGCAGCCGCCTGGCCATCCAGCGCGAAAAGGCGCGTCTGCGCTCGCGCGGCCCAGCGCTGCAGAACTCGATGGATGCCGGCGAAATCGAACTCTTCTAAGGATGCATGCCATGAGCTTGACTGTTCACCACGACTCCGAACACGACTGCGTCACCCTGCAACTGGGACAGCGCTTCGACTTCAGCGTACATCGCGACTTCCACGACGCCTGCCTTGGCCATCGCGCCGCGCGCAGTTATGTCATCGATCTTGGCGAAGTCGCCAGCATGGACAGTTCCGCCCTCGGCATGTTGCTGCTGCTGCGCGAGCACGCCGGTGCCGATCGCGCCGAGATCCGCATCGTCAACGCGGACAGCGGCCTGCGCGGCACCTTGCGCGTGGCCGGTTTCGACAAGCTGTTCGTGCTGCACTAAGCGCTTGTTCGTTATCGCTGCGTGGCCCGCGCCGGGATCGGCTTGAGGTCATGCTCCCGGGCCAAGGGCCGGGTGAGTTTTCGTTTGGGGATGCGACGCCCGGCCGGCGCACGCGATGGGCTCCCGGTTCAGTGGATGCATTGATCCCCATATCCCCTGATGGCCCCCCGAAAGCGGAAGCAGCATGCCCGGGTATGGGTTGTCCCGAGGCAGCAGGGATTTTGGCTACGCAGGGATGATTCCTGACGGGGATCAGCAGCGCGTATCACCCGCCTCGGCGAAGTGTGCGCTGTCAGCCATCGCCAGACTCACGCCGTTACGGCCGTCGAACTTGGTGCGATACATCGCTTCGTCCGCCTGACGCACGAGCTGTTCGAAGCGGGCGCCGGGTCGGGCCACGGCGACGCCAATGCTGGCGGTCACCGGAATGGACTGGTCGTCGACCCTGGTATGTGATTGGGCGAGGGTGTAGCGCAGCCTTTCCGCCACGTCCATGCCCTGTTCCAGGGTGGCACCGGGCAAGGCGAGCACGAACTCTTCGCCGCCGTAGCGGCTGGCCAGCATGTGGGGCCAATCGATGCTGCTGCGCAGGATGGTCGTGACATGGCGAAGCACCGCGTCGCCGACATCATGCCCCCAGCGATCGTTGATCTGCTTGAAGTGATCCAGATCGAAGATCAACAGCGTGAACGGTTGCCCGCGCTGCTGGCAGCGCGCCAGGCTGGCGCGCCCTTCGGCCACAATGGCGCTGCGATTGAGCAGGCCAGTGAGGCCATCGGTATGCGCGGCGCGACTCAGGTCCACCATGAGCCGCTCGGTAATGAGCTGCAACAGCGCGAAATACGATGCCAGCCCGATCAGGATGCCGACCACATAAGTCGCAGCCACCGGCGTGCCTGCCAGCATGATGTCCTGGCCGGCGCTGTATGCAACTGGCATGAAGGCGCGTACGAGAAAGAAGGCGGCGTCGATGAGCATGATGGCCGCGGCAATGCGGCAACTCGTGCGGATGGCGGGCTCGCCATAGCGCAGCAACAAGTAGGCATATGCGATATCGAAGATCACGGCCTGCAGGCTGGCGATGAACAGGCGCATGCCCAGGTCAGGTGTGACATACGTCATCCAGGCGCTGAATCCCGTATAGACCAGTACGAAGCACCCGGGCCATCGCCAGCGCATGGGCTGACCCAGGTGTTTGGCGATGCCCTTGAGCATGAGTGCGTTGGAAAAGACGATGGCGCCATTGCCGACCACGATCGAAAGCAGGTCGGGAATGCGGTTGCGCAGCCCGATCAGCAGCACCCCCAAGGTGGCGATCCACAGGCTCGCCACCCAGATGCGCAGCACGGTTTGGTTGCGCAACACCGCCATGAGCGACGTAAAGCCGATAGAGGCGCCGATACCCATCAGAAGACTGACGAAGGTCAGGGTCGGAATGTCCAGATGCATGGCGCTCCCTTCTTCCGCCGGCCCCCTTGATCGCAGGGGTTCGGTAGGCCTTGGCCGAGGCCCTCGGATCGACGTCATCGTCGTTGGTCGACAGCGTATCGGCTCACGTTCAAAAAACTTGAACTGCGTCACAAAATGGGCTTGAAGCCGGTTCCGGCTCGACGCGGCCTACGCGGAGCTCCCAAGCAGCCTCTCCAAGGAAAGCCAGGACAAAAAAAGGCCCCTTTCGGGGCCTCAAGCAAAGCAAGAGCGAAGCAGAGCTTTACCAGGTGCGCACGTCGGCGATGCCGACGGTGTACGACTGCATTTCCGGATCCATGTGGAACAGGCGGCCAAGGTCGAAATCGATCGACTGGCCTGGTGCGATATTGGTGGTGCCAGCCGGCCAGCCCTTCTTGGACTGCAGCACCCTGCCGGAACCGTCCTTGGCTTCGATGGTGATCTGCGCGGCAGCGGCTTCGGCGCAATGGTTCACCAGCTGGCCGGCGAGGCTCAGGCGAGAGCCCATGACCTTCATCTTGAAGTCCTGCACGGCGAAGTCGGTCGGGGCACAGGCGGCATGTGCGGCGAGAGGAGCGAACAGGAACAGGGCGGAAGCGATCAGAGTCTTCATGGTTGGAATCCGTCGATGGGGTCAGGTCGGAGTAAGGAACGACATGACAAACATCGGCGGTTGCGCCGGATTCTTTAGCGCCCACGGTGGCTTGCGTTCAGCTTGGCATCGCCAGCCCGGCGTGTTCGATGAACCAAAGGCCGGCGAACAGCTTGGGATCGATCGAATAACCCTCGGCGGCACGCGCGAACAGCCATGCGCCGGCGTCCTTGCGCGGCACCTCGTGCACCACGATGTTCTCACTCTCGTCACCGCCTCCCGGGCCGACCTTCTGCAGGCCCCAGGCGCGCACGAAGGCGATCATCTCCGTGCTCATGCCCGACGACGACGGTCCTTCGTGGACGAACTCCAGTCGCTCGCAGCGATAGCCGGTTTCTTCTTCCAGCTCACGACCGGCAGCGAGCAGTACGTCCTCGTCACCGTGGTCGTGCAGGTCACCCACCAGGCCCGCGGGCATCTCGATGGTGTTCTTGAGGATCGACACGCGGTACTGCTCCACGAACAGCACGTTATCTTCCGGCGTTACCGCCAGGATGATCACCGCGCCGCCGGGATTATTGCGCTCGGCGTATTCCCAGCGGCCGCGCTTGCGCAGGCTGAGCCATTTGCCGACGTACAGGGTTTCCACCGGCGCGTTGGCGTCGTGGGGAATGTTGCGATCAGGATGATTCATGGGCTGGCAGTCAGGCGAAGGGATAGCCGCATGTTGCCGCGCGCATGTGGCAGCTACAACCTCGCCTCATCTTTCCTCGCCCACCGCCATGGCGATCGGACGAGGCCGGATGCGCACGGCCCACGCCACGCCCATCACCAGCAAGGCGATGCCGGCAAGCGTCAGCGGGCCGGGCAGGCGGCCACGCAGCAGGAACGCATAAGTCATGGCGGCCAGTGTCTCGAACACGATCAACTGGCCGCTCAACGCGGTGGGCAGGCGCTGACTGGCGGCATTCCAGCACAGCGTGCCGAGCCAGGAGGCAAACAAGCCGATCGCCGCCATCAGGCCGATGAACAGCCATGGATGGGGCCCGAACGGCATGGCGAACGTGCTCCCACGTGTGCCCATGAACAACCACAGCAGCAGGTAGCCTCCCAATGCGAGCGGCAGGGTGGCGATGCCTTGCGCGGTCGCCCAGGTGCGCGGACTGCGTTCGGGGCGACGACGCAGCCAGTCGGCATTGCGTAGTGGATACCAGGTCCAGCAGGCCACCGCACCCACGGCGAACAAGGCACCGCGTGCGTAGCGGGCGAGGTCGCCTTGGGCGATCCTGCCCAGTGAGTCCAGTTCGGCCTGATTGACGCACAAGATGCCCGCGCCGATCAGCGCCAGCGACGGCGCCAACATCAGCCACGGCAGCTGTCCATCACGCCGTGCGTCGCGCAGGTTCGCCGAGACGGCGATGACGACCGGCAGCGTGCCGATGATCATGGTGGGCAACGGTGCGCCGGCCAGTTGGATGGCGCTGGCCAGGCACAGGTAATAGAGCAGGTTGCCGACCGCGGCGAGCTTCAGTGCCTCAAGCCAGTCTGCGCGGCCGAGCTGGCGCAGCGCCGCGCGATCCATCCACGCCAACGGCAGCGCGATCAGGCCGAAGGCGAGATAGCGTCCCACTGACTGCAGCGCCGCCGGATAGTCCGGCAACAGCAGCGGGCTGATGAAGACCAGGCCCCACATCAGGCCGGCCGCGAGTGCATAGAGCGTTCCTGTCCACATGCATCACAGCGTGGCTGCCCGCCAACGCGTTGTCTTGTACTAGCTTGCTGCCAGCCAGGAGCCGCAATCAAAACAGCGCAAGCTGCCGCGCCGAGCCAGCGGCGCTCAGTTCGCCAGCGGCTCGGTCAGCACCGGCCGGCTCACGCTCAACGCGGTACCCGCGGCCGCCACGATGATGGCCAGGATGGCCAGCCACTGCAGCAGGCTGAGCCGTTCGTCCAGCAAGGCCACCCCGGCCATCGCCGCGATGGCCGGTTCCAGACTCAACAAGGTGCTGAACGTGCGTGCCGGCAAGCGGGTCAACGCAATCATCTCCAGCGAATACGGCAGCGCCGAGCTCAGCACCGCCACGCCCAGTGCATACGGCAACAGTGCCGGCGACAGCAGGGCGCTGCCGGCATGCGCGATGCCGAACGGAATCGCCAGTAAGGCACCGATCGAGGTGCCCAGCGTCACCGCGTCCGCGCCGTGGGCAGCGCCCGCCTTCTTGCCGAGCACGATGTACAGCGCCCAGCCGACGCCGGCGGCCAGCGCGTACATCACGCCCACCGGATCCAGCGCCTGCATTTGCCCGCGCAGCGGCAGCAACAGGCCGAGCCCTGCCACGATCAGCGCGATCCACACAAAGTCGAGCAGTCGCCGCGAGCCGAACATCGCCAGCGCCAGCGGCCCGGTAAATTCCAGGGCTACCGCGATGCCCAGCGGGATCGTGCGCAGCGACATATAGAAGACCAGGTTCATGGCGCCCATCGCGAGGCCATAACCCCACAGCACGCGCCAATCGCGCCGAACACCCGAGCGTCGCCATGGTCGCCGCCACAGCAGCAGGATCAGCGCGCTGAGCCCCAGGCGAAACGCAGTTGCGCCTTGCGCGCCGACCTGCGGAAACAGATGCTTCGCCAGCGACGCACCAAATTGATACGAAACCATGCTGATCAGTAGCGCGCCGACCGCGAGCGCGAGCGGGGCGACGGTAGAACGTGATGACATGAGTACAAGCCGCGGCGACGGAACGGTGCGCCCATGATGCCTGCTGGCTCGAAGGAAACCCACCATGCCGGCCCGCGCGCCGCGGCCATTGCTGACAGCGTCTGGCAGCAATCGAAGGCACTGCGCGCAAGACCCTGCCTGTCTATCGCTGCAATGCTCGCTGATAACGTGCGGGCGTGATGCCGTAGCGCCGTGCGAAGGCGCGCGTCAGATGGGCCTGATCGGAGAGGCCGACAGCGGCGGCGACTTGCGCGGGTGGCTCGCCGCGCGAGAGCTGGCGCTTGGCCTCGGCCAGGCGCAAGGCCATCAGCATTTGCTGCGGCGTGGCGTGGTGCTGAGCCTGGAATTGACGCAGGAAATGGAACGGACTGAGTTCGGCGACCGCCGCCAGCTCGTCGAGCGTGAGTCGACGCGAAAGATGGGCATGCAAGTAATCCAGCACCGGCGCAAAGCGCGTCGCGCATCCATCGATCGCTGCGCGCGGAACCCGCGCGTGACGGCGGAACTGGCCCAGCAATTCGAACAGCAGGCTATCGAACGCCAGCGGTTCGCGTGCCTGCCAAAGCGCATCCATCAAGACGGTGACGCGGCGCGCGCTTGGCCGGTCTTCGCGTACTGCGTCGCCAAACCACCAGCCAGGTTCGCCGGTGATTTCCGCGACCACCGATGGCTCGATATACGCCATCCGGTAATGCCAGCCACCTTCGGTTTCGGCACGTCCGGTATGCACTTCATCCGGATTCATCATCACCACCGAATCCGCTGGCGCCAGGTGATCCGCGCCACGGTAGCGAAAACGTTCCACGCCTGATTCGATCGCGCCCAGGCCGAACCCGTCGTGCGTGTGCGGAGCGAACGCATGACGCACGATGTGCGCGCGGTACAGCTCTACGCCGGCGCGATGAGTCGGCAACCGGAATTCGGCTGCATCGCCTGTGGCGCTGAAGCGGTCGGGGACGCCCTGCATAGGCCGCATCTTACTGCGCGGCGAATGCCTTGCGGCTTCTGCGGCTCGCCAATCAGCCGATCAGGGCTTTCAACCGCGTGCGCGTAAGCGGGCCAAAGCGCAGACGCTCGCAGAGCGCATCCATGCTGTCCGCTTCTCCTCGCTGACGACGCAAGGCATTGGCATCCGTCGGCACCGGCGCGTCCAGCGCGATCCGCGTGAGGCGGCGATACAGGCGCGCTGCCTCGCCATGCTCGCGCAACTTCTGCGCGCAACTGGCCGCGCCACGTAATCGCAGAAAGGGCACTTCGTCTACCCGATCGAGCAATGCATCCAGGTTGCCGAAATGGGCGAGCAGGGCCGCCGCGGTCTTCGCACCGATGCCGGGTACACCGGGGATGTTGTCCACCGCGTCGCCACACAGCGCCAGATAATCGGCGACCTGCTGGGGATGCACGCCTAGCCGTTCGTGCACGCCAGCCGGCCCCCAGCGGGTGCCGCGCGCGTAATCCCACTGCTCGTCATCGTCGCCCAGCAGCTGGCCGAAGTCCTTGTCCGCCGACACGATCACGCTGCGGAAGCCGAGGCCCCGCAGGCTCCACAACGCGCTACCGATCAGGTCATCGGCTTCATAGGTGTGATCGATCAACACCGGAATGCCAAGGGCCAGCGCCACTTCGCGACACAGCACGAACTGGCGTTCAAGATCGGGCGGCGGCAACTCGCGATTCGCCTTGTAGGCAGGGTAGATCGCGTTGCGGAACGACGTGGTCAGCGAAGCATCGAATGCCACGGCGATGTGCTCGGGGCGCACGCGTTCCAGCAACTCGCAGAGGAAGCGCGTGAAGCCATGCACGGCATTGACCGGATGACCGTCCGCATCGTGGAACTCGTCCGGCATCGAATGCCAGGCACGGAACACATAAAGACTGCCATCGACCAGATGGGCGGCGGGGCGGCTCACGGCGTCCACGTACTGAGTACATCGGCGAGGGTGGGGCGGTCGCGGTCGGGCACGTCGATCTGCGGCGTGCCGATGTGCACGAAACCGATCACGTGTTCGTTCTCCGCCAGGCCGAGGATGCCGGCGGCTTCGCGATCATACGCCGCCCAACCGGTGAGCCATTGCGCGCCGTAGCCGAGTGCTTCAGCGCCGAGCAGCAGGTTATAGGCTACGCAGCCGGCGGAGAGCTGCTGTTCGATCACCGGCACCTTGCTGGAGGGATCGAGGCGCGAGATCACCGCCACCACCAGGGGGGCGCAGACATAACGCGTGCGCTCCTTCTCGCGCTTGGATTCGGGCAGGTCCGGATGGAGGCGCAACGACAATGCCGCCATGCGCTCGCCCAAGGCGAGCTTGGCCGCGCCTTGCAGCAGGATGAGTCGGTACGGGACCAGCTTGCCGTGGTCCGGCACGCGGATCGCCGCTTCCAGCAGCGCATGCAGCTGGGCCTCATCCGGCGCCGGCTCGCCGAGCTGGCGGGAGGGGACGGAATGACGCTGCTGCAACAGGGAAAGGGGATGGGACACGGGGACGTCCGTCAGGGCAAAGCGTTCATGCTAATCCGCCCGGCTGACATAGGCGAATGCCACCGGCTATTTGCCGACCCCGGCGGCGCGGCTTCAGCCTGAGCTGGCCAGTCGGAACGAGCCTGGCAGTAGCTCTTCCACCGTCGTTTCCCGCATCGTGCCATGCAGATTGCCCAGCCATACAGGCATAGCCGGGCCGCACAGTTCCGCCATCACCTGGCGACAGGCGCCGCACGGGCTGATCGGGTCGGGCGTATCCCCGATCACCGCCAGTGCCTCGAAGTCACCTGGCCGGCAGCCGGCGGCCACCGCGCAGAACAACGCGGTGCGTTCCGCGCACAAACACAGGCCATAGGAGGCGTTTTCGACATTGCAGCCGCTAAAGCTGGCGGCCGTCCTTGGTGACCACGGCGGCGCCCACCAGGAAGCGGGAATACGGTGCGTAGGCTTGTTCGCGCGCCTCGCGCGCCATCGTCAGCAAGACACCGGGAACAACGATTACGCTCATCGGGATCTCCATCGCGGGACCCCTCGCCTCGACCGCGGCGGGCCAGTCTACCCCGGCCAGGCGAGTTCGCCGCAAGGCTCAGGGTGATCTCGCCGTCAGTGGCTCGCGCGACGAGGCATCGGCTAGGATGGCTGAACCTTTCCGCAGGGGATGCACGATGCCGATCACCGTGGCTGCATTGCGTGAAACCGCCGCCGGTGAGCGCCGGGTGGCGATCACACCTGAAGATGGCGAAGAAATTGCGCGGCAAGGGCCTGCGCGTATTGCTGGAGCACGGCGCCGGCGTGGCGGCGGGTTTCCCGGACGATACGTATGCCGACACCGATTTCGCCGATGCGCAGAGCGTGCTGGCGCAGGCTGACGTGTTTGTCTGCGTGCTGCCGCCGGACGATAGCGTGTGTGTCGGGCTTGCGCGAAGGCAGCATGGTGGTGGGCCAGTTGCGTCCCTACGGCGCCGCCGCGCGCATCGTGGCGATGGGCGACACGCAAGCTCACCGCGTTTTCGCTGGAGCTGTTGCCGCGCACCACGCGCGCGCAGGCGATGGACGTACTCAGCTCGCAGGCGGCGGTGGCGGGCTATCGCGCCATGCTGATTGCCGCCGAAGCCTCGCCGAAGTTCTTTCCGATGCTTACCACCGCGGCCGGCACCATCCGGCCGTCGAAGGTGCTGGTGATCGGTGCCGGCGTGGCAGGCCTGCAGGCGATCGCCACTGCCCGCCGGCTGGGTGCGCAGACCGAGGGCTACGACGTGCGTCCCGGAAACCCGCGAACAGGTGGAGTCGCTGGGCGCCAAATTTCTGGATCTCGGCGTTAGCGCAGCCGGCAGCGGCGGTTACGCCCGCGAGTTGTCAGCGGAGGAACGCGCCGCCCAGCAACAGGCGCTGGCCGAGCATCTCAAGGCCGTTCGATGTGATCGTGACCACCGCTGCAGTACCTGGCCGCCCAGCGCCGAAGATCCTCACCACCGCGATGGTCGACGGCATGAAGCCTGGTGCCTGATCGTCGACCTCGCCGCCGAAGGTGGCGGCAACTGCGAACTGACCCAGCCGGGCGAGCGTGTGGATCACCGTGGCGTGGTCATCCTCGGCCCGCTGAACCTGCCCGCCGGTGCGCCGCTGCACGCATCTGAAATGTACGCGCGCAACGCCTACAACTTCGTCGAGTTGCTGGTGCAAGGCGATGCGCTGGCGCCGGACTTCAACGACGACCTGATCGCCAAGAGCTGCGTGACGCGCAACGGCGAGCCGCATTTCCAGGGCTGATCGAACGTTGGCTGTCCAGTAGATACGAAAGGCCCAGCCAAAGCGGGGCTTTCGCTTCAGAACATCGGTGGGTGCGGCGGCCGGCCGCCACCTGGACCTGGACCTGGACCATGCCGGGGCGGGGCGTTGTGCATCTCCTCGTGCCACTGACGCAGCAATTGTTCGCGCTGGTCCGGCGGCAACTGCTGGAAATGCTGAAATGCCGCGTGCAGTTGCTCACGCTCCTCGGGAGGCAGTCGCTGGAAGCGCTTGCTGTTCTCGCTGGCCTGTTCCCGCTGTTCGGGCGTCATCTTCTGCCATTGATCGATGCGCTGGCGGATCTCCTGACGTTGTTCCGGCGGCAGCGTCTTCCACTGCTGAGCACGCTCCAGCATGCGGGCCTGCCGCTGGGGCGGGAGCGAATCCCATTGTTCGGCAAGCGGCGACAGAACATCGCGCTCAGCGGGCGACAGGCTCTGCCACGAGCGCGGCGCCGGCGGAGGGCCGGGCGGTGGCCCAGGCGGAAGAAAATCGCCCGGCGGTGGAGGCGATACGTTCTGCGCAAAAGCGCAGGGGACGGCACTACCCAGCCAGCAGGCCAGCATGAGCACGATGAAAAGACGGCCTCGACGCATGATCACCGGCTCGCCTGGCTGTCGCCGTTGCCTGGCCAGCCATCCATAAAAATCCAGGTTCTGGTACAGCGTGGGGTCGGCCGCTGCCGCATCCGGCGGCAAGTCGCCATCGACCTCCGCGGTAGGCGCGGAAAGCGAGCCGACTGGCGAATGGCTGGCCGGCCCCCGTACCGGGGACGACAACATCAGTGCTGCAAAAGCGACGGCCGCAAACGCGCCGGCCGGCAAAAGCAGCTGCAGGAGGCGCTGGGACAGCAACGATCGGTCGGCGCTTTCGATGGCCTTGCGCCGAGCCGCGCGCAGTCGGTCCGCGGTGGCCGGGTCGAGATGCCGCGCGGCCTCGCGGTACAGCTCGCGGGCGCGGCGTTCCAGGTGGTTGTCGGGCGCATTCATCGCCAGTCCTCCAGTAGGTCGCGCAGACGTTGCAGTGCACGCGACAGGTGTGTCTTCACGCTGCCTTCGGAGCAGCCCATGGCCTGGGCGGTTTCCGCCACGTCCAGGCCTTCCAGCATGCGCAGCATGAATGCTTCGCGCTGGCGCTGAGGCAACAACTTCACCGCCGCCGCCATGTCCGCATAGGACTGCGCGTCATGCAGCCGTTCCAGCGGCCCGGGGCCGGTGTCGGCCGGTTCCCAGAGCGGCAACTCGTCGCCGTCGTCGTCCTGTTCCGCCCAGCCAGCCGACCATGATCGAGCGCACCTTGCGGCGGCGCTGCAGATCGACGATGCGTCGGCGCAGGATGCCCCAGAACAGCGGGGTCCATTCCTGCGCAGGCTTGTCGCTGTAATGCTTGACCAGCCGCAGCATGGCGTCCTGTACCGCATCCAGCGCGTCTTCCCGATGGCGCAGTTGATTTCGGCCATGCGGAACGCGCGTCGCTCGACCTGCGCCAGAAACGCATCCATCGAGACTGGCACTGCCCGGGTGTCTTCGGCCAGAAGCTCGGCTTCGAGGGTGGAAGCGACACTATTCATGGCGTCATCGTCCGCTTCGCCGGACCGGGCATGCTGGGACTCCATCGGAACGTCTTTGTGCATCAACGTCCAAGGCTCGCGCGGGTTGACCCACGCCCGTATGATGCGGGCATAACGATGTCCTGGCGGGGAGGGGTCATGATCGACGGGTTCCTGGCGCTTTACATCTTCATGCTGGCGGCATTTACCGGCTACGAGATCATCGCGCGGGTGCCGGTGATTCTGCACACGCCGTTGATGTCGGGTTCCAACTTCATTCACGGCATTGTGCTGGTTGGCGCCATGATCGCGCTAGGGCACGCCGGCACCCCGCTTGAGGTTGCGATTGGCTTTATCGGCGTACTGCTAGGTGCCGGCAACGCCGCCGGCGGTTACGTGGTGACCGAGCGCATGCTGGAAATGTTCAAGTCCAGCAAGCCCCAGCCTGGCAAGGAGCCCAAGTGATGGTCTGGCTGCCGATCGTCATCAAGGCCTGCTATTTCCTCGCCGCTCTGCTGTTCATCCTCGGTCTGAAGCGCATGAGCTCCCCGCGCACCGCGCGTGGCGGCATCGTGTGGGCTGGCGTGGGCATGCTGGTGGCGGTCATTGCCACGTTCGTCCTGCCGGACATGCACAACCGGGGCCTGATCGTGGCGGCGGTGCTGATCGGTGTGACGGCCGCCTGGTGGTCGGGCCGCCGGGTGGCGATGACGGCGATGCCGCAGATGGTGGCGCTCTACAACGGCATGGGTGGCGGTGCCGCGGCGGCCATCGGCGCAGTCGAGCTGTTCAGTTATGCCGCGCAGCGCGGTGACCCTGCTCGATGGCGGCCAGTTCACCGCCAACGGGGTCGCGACACGCCGGGGCGCTGGCCCAATTGACGCTGGCGCGTGCTCGGTGCGCTGATCGGCTCGGTCAGCTTCTCGGGCTCACTGATCGCCTTTGCCAAGTTGCAGGGCTGGCTGGACAAGCGCTTCGTCTTTCCCGGCCAGCGGGTGGTGAATCTGCTGGTGCTGGCGGGGGCCGTCGTGCTCGGTGCCATGCTCGTCGGCGGTCAGCTGACTTTGCCGCTGATCGTGGCGTTCTTCGTGCTGGCGCTGCTGTTCGGCCTGATGATGACCCTGCCGATCGGCGGTGCCGACATGCCGGTGGTCATTTCGCTCTACAACGCCTTTACCGGCCTGGCGGTGGCGTTCGAAGGCTTCGTGCTGCGGAACGAGGCGATGATCATCGCCGGCATGGTGGTTGGCGCGGCGGGCACCTTGCTGACCCAGCTGATGGCCAAGGCGATGAACCGCTCGATCGGCAACGTACTGTTCGGCAGTTTCGGGGCCGCAGGCGCATCGAGCGCAGGCCATCGGCGGCAGCCAGAAGCCGATCGAGGCCAGTCGACGCCGCGGTGATGATGGCCTATGCCGAGCGCGTGGTCGATCGTGCCCGGTTACGGCATGGCCGTGGCGCAGGCCCAGCACAAGGTGTGGGAGTTCGCCAAGCTGCTGATCGAGCGCGGCGTGAAGGTGAAGTTCGCGATCCACCCGGTGGCCGGCCGCATGCCCGGCCACATGAACGTGCTGCTGGCCGAGGCCGGCGTGCCGTACGACCTGATCGCCGACATGGACGACATCAACCCGGAGTTCCCGAACACCGACGTGGCGCTGGTGATCGGCGCCAACGACGTGGTCAATCCGCTGGCCAAGACCGATCCGGCCTCGCCGATCTACGGCATGCCGATCCTCGACGTGGCGAACGCCAAGCAGGTCATCGTGGTCAAGCGCGGCAAGGGCACCGGCTTCGCCGGCATCGAGAACGCGCTGTTCTACGCCGACAACACGCGCATGCTCTATGGCGATGGCCAGGCTGCGGCGGGGCAATTGGTGGCGGAGCTGAAATCGCTGGACGCTTAGAGCTTGTTCAATATTTCCGCGTGACCACAAGCACCCCTCCCCAACCCTCCCCTGCGAGCAGGGGAGGGAGCAAGTGCGGGCATGCTCTTAGCCCCTCCCCCTGCTTGCAGGGGGAGGCTGGGAGGGGGGCTTGTGGTCACGCGGAGATTTTGAACAGGCGCTTGGCGCATTCAACGCTGTGGTGTTCTCGGTCGCGCCGCGCGCAAGGCAACCACGGCCGCCACCGCCACGCCGACGACGAACCACAGGTTGTCCGTGCCTACCTGCCCCAGTGCCGCCAGTTGCAGCAACAGGCGCAAGCCGGCGGTGCGCATGGCATCGATCAGGCCCATGCCCATCAGGCCGGCGATGCGGGCAGCAGCCGTCAGCAGGTTGACGTAGATCGCTGCGGTAGCCGTGGCCACTGTCGCCAAGACCGCCGCATGGACGCCCGCCGGCCGTACCCAGCTGCGTACTGCCTTGCCCAGCAACCAGCCGACCGGCAGGACCAGCCAGGGCAGGGGGCGTTGCAGGTACAGGGTGGGGACCATCCACACGGCGCCAGCGGCCAGGCCCAGCATCACGGCGCTAATCAAGGCGAACAACGTAGAAAACGCGACCCGTGCACTCATGGCTGGGAACAACGAAGGCAGGCTTGCAGACACGGGCTCTTCTCTGGCGTAAAACTCTGATCATAGCGCGGCAGGCCCGGCCACAACCCCGGTCTGAGACGGCGGGCGGCGCGTATTCCCCTTGAGATCCGGGTCGTCCGGCCTGATCTGTGCAGGCGTGCCCGGTCGTCAACCGGCATAATAGTCAGCTTGGCGCGGCAGCTTGCCGCGCCCCTCAGTGAGATTTGGCAGGATCGGCATGAGCGGTTTCAGTCTAAGCAGCGAACCCTTCACCCTGGAACGCGACTGCCAGGCAGTCATGGTGCCTCAAGGGGAAACGGTGAGCCTGCCAGCCGGCCAGATCGGTTACATCACTCAGGCGCTGGGCGGCAGCTTCACCGTCTACGTGGAAGGCAACCTGTTCCGCATTGCTGGCAACGACGCCGACGCGCTGGGCAAGGAGCCGCCGGCGCCGATCGAACTGGCGGTGGATGCCACCGATGCCGACGTGGAAAAGCTGGCGTGGCAGCAACTGCGCACGGTGTTCGATCCGGAGATTCCGATCAACGTGGTCGAACTGGGTCTGGTCTATGACGTGACGATCGACCACCTGGCGGCCGAACAGCGCAAGGTCTACGTGAAGATGACGCTCACCGCGCCGGGTTGCGGCATGGGCGACATCCTGGTGGACGATGCGCGCACCAAGCTGGAACTGATTCCCACCGTGGCCGAGGCCGACGTGGACCTGGTGTTCGATCCGCCGTGGAACCATTCCATGATGTCCGACGCGGCCAAACTCGAAACCGGCATGCTCTGACGCCTGTCGTGAATCGCCGTGCGGACCGGCGGCGGTGGTGCTCCCCTGAAGTTGAAGCGCGCGAGGCAGGGCCGGTCTCGCGGCGATAAGTCGCGCCTGCAGCAAGGCGCCGAGCGCTGTTCGCCTGATCCACATCAGGGCTGCGCCAGCATGGCGAAGCTCAAACTGACGATCCGATCCATGATCGCCAGGAGCAATGCATGTTTCCCGAATTTCGCAGCTTGATCACCGACCTCAAAGGCCAGGACCCCCGCTTTTCGAAACTGTTCCAGCGCCACAACGAACTGGATCAACAGATCAAGAACATGGAGATCGGGCTTGCTCCTGCCGATGGCCTCGTCATCGAGCAGCTCAAGAAGGAAAAGCTGCATCTGAAGGATGAGCTCTACGGCATCCTGCGCAAGGCATCGATGTCCTGAGCGCGTGGCATTGCACTTCAGCGCCGAGCGCCGCCCCGGGCGGAATCTCCCATGCAACCATCGAAGGGTGATGCCGTGTCGTCATCGATCTCCAGACGAACATCCAAGCAGCCGACGCCATGCCGTCGACCGCGATGCCCGTCGCCGAGCAGCCGGCCATGGCAATGCTGACGCCAGACGCTAAACGAGGCAACGCCCGAAGTCATCGACGTTCTTGCGAAAGAGCGCGAGACGGTGGGCCGGGCGATCGAATCCGCCCAGGCGCGGATGGCGCATGGCATGCAAGACATCCTGGCCGATGCGACGTCGCACGACCCCGACACCTTGGTCGACACCGTGAAGGTCATTCTCGAAGGCCTCTCGTCCGACGATGCCGAGCGGCTCCGCCGCCTGATGCTGGAGAGTGACCCGGCCCTGCGGCGCGGTTCGGCCAACCGGCATCCGGACGAGGAGCTGTCAGCGGGCTGGCGCAAGGGCGAGTACCCGTATCGAAACAAGATGTCGCGTCGCAACTACGAAAAGCAGAAGTACCGGTTGCAGGTGGAGCTGTTGAAACTGCAGGCGTGGGTGCGCGACACCGGCCAACGCGTCGTGATTCTGTTCGAGGGGCGCGATGCCGCGGGCAAGGGCGGTGCCATCAAGCGCTTCATGGAGCACATGAACCCGCGCGGTGCGCGCGTCGTGGCGCTCGAGAAGCCGTCGGAATCGGAACGTGGGCAGTGGTATTTCCAGCGCTACGTCCAGCACCTGCCCACCGCGGGCGAAATCGTGCTGTTCGATCGATCCTGGTACAACCGGGCCGGCGTGGAGCGCGTGATGGGGTTCTGCGGGTCCACCGAGTACGACGAATTCATGCGCCAGGTTCCCGAGTTCGAACGACACCTGGTGGCCAGCGGCATCCACCTTTTCAAGTTCTGGTTCTCGGTCAGCCAGGACGAGCAACGCCGCCGCTTCGACGAGCGCAAGTTGCATCCCCTCAAGCAGTGGAAGCTGAGCCCGGTCGATCTCGCATCACTGGACAAGTGGGACGCTTACACCCGCGCCAAGGAGGCGATGTTTGCCCACACCGATACGGCCGACTCACCATGGATCGTGATCCGTTCCGATTGCAAGAAGCGGGCGCGCCTCAACGCCATGCGCCATGTCCTTGGCCGGCTGACCTATCCCAACCGCGACGGTAAAGTGGTTGGCGTGGCCGATCCGCTGATCGTGGGACGGGCGCTGTTTGGCTAAGAGCCTGTTCAAAGTCATCGCGTAGCCACAAGCACCCCCTCCCAACCTCCCCCTGCAAGCAGGGGGAGGGGCCAAACGTAGGCCCGCACTACTCCCTCCCCTGCTTGCAGGGGAGGGTTGGTGAGGGGGCTCGTGGCCAAAGAGATATTTTGAACCGGCTCTTAGAGCCTGAAACGCAACAGGCCCTGGCATCGACGTCAGGGCCCGTCGTGGGTGGTGAGGGTAGGTCGCGTCAGCCGTTGGATTCTTCGAAGCGGTTGGCGTCGCGGTTCTTGCGCACCTTCGCCGGATCCCACACGCGGCCGTTCATGGCGATGTAGACGCCATCGGGCAGGGTCTGCACGGCGGCGACGGCGCAGCCGATGTTGAACACCGCGTCCGAGCCCTGGAAGCGCGCCGGGTTCAGTGCGCCGGTCAGCACGATCACCTTGCCCTTGATCTGGGCCAGTTCGCGGGCGGTTTCGACCATGGTGTCGGTGCCGTGGGTCACCAGCACATGGCGATGCGGTTGCGCCTCGATGGTGGAGCGCACCAGGGCGCGATCCTCGGCTGCCATGTGCAGGCTGTCCTTGCGCAGGATCGGGATCACGTCGAACTGGAACGCCACGCCCAGCTGGCCCAGGATTTCGCCGATCTGCGGCGCGCCGATCTTGTAGTCCGACTTGTCGTCGAAATAGATCTTGTCGATGGTGCCGCCGGTGGTGACGATGGTCAGATGCTGCATGGTCGGAAGTCGCGAGGGGGAGTGGGGCGCATTTTAGCTGGTAGCGCATGCTTTCGCCGGGACAAGCGTAAACGGCGTCTGCATTCCATCGCGACGGGTCAGTGGGGCCCAAGCAGCAAGGCGGTGTCCGTGACATCGGCGTTGCCAGATGCGTACCAGGCCATGCCCGACGAAACGCCGCAAAGCGGCGCCAGCCCGCGCGTCCGCCGTGAGGCGCCGACCAGGTGGCATGGCGTGCCAGCAACGCCGCGGCGGCGCAGCGCGCCAGGGTGAAAGCGAGGCCGCGAGCACCAGCTTCCAGCGCATCGCGTGCCTGGGCTCGCGCTTCAAGCATGTGTCATGGCAGCGTCGCAGCGCCGCATGGATCTCGCCGTCGCGCATGCGCATCGATGCTGTCCGCAAGCCAGCCTGTCGATGGCGATGCGCAGTGCGCTCGATGCTGTCGTCGCCGCCAGTGCACGCAGGCTGTCCAGCGACAGCACGTTGGTGGTGCCTTCCCAGATCGCATAGACCTGCGCGTCGCGCAGCAGCTGCGGCAGGCCGGTGTCCTCGATATAGCCGGCGCCGCCGAAGCACTCCAGCGCCTCGGAGCACAGCTTGACCGCCAGCTTGCCGGTCCACAGCTTGGCCAGCGGCGTGAGCAGGCGCAGCAGGGCGGCTTCATGCGGCAGCGGCCGCGCCATGCTCGACGCGACCCAGCAAGTGCGCCACTTCGAAGGCCAGCGCGAACGCGCCTTCGAATTCGGCCTGCATGTCGGCCAGCGTCTGCGCGTGCAGCGGCTGTTCGATCAACGGTCGCCCAAACGCCTGGCGCCGCGTGGCGTAGTCGCGCGCCAGGCTCAGATCGCGCGCGCCATGCTGGCCACGGCGCAGATCGCATTCCAGGTGCGCGTGACGTTGAGCATCGGCGCGACCTGGCGCACGCCATGGGCGAGTTCGCCCAGCGGCCACGCGGGCAGGCCGTCCAGATGGATTTCCGCGGTAGGCAGTTCGTGCGTGCCGAGCTTGTCCTTGAGCCGGTCGATGATCAGTTGCGGCTTGCGGCGATCGCCGTCCATGGTTTCCACATAGAACAGTGCCAGCGCGCCGGCGCCTTTGCCGGCGCCTTCCGGACGCGCCAGCGCCAGCGCCGCTTCGCCCACCACGGCCGAACTGAACCACTTGCGGCCGTAGCAGTCGCCATTGGCCGCTGGCGTCCTGGCGTGCAATGGTCTCGGTGTTGCCTACATCCGAGCCGCCGGTGTTCTCGGTCATCCACTGGCCGCTCAGCCAGAAGCTGTCGGCATCGCGGCTGAGCAGGTGCGGCAGCGCGCGCTCGATCAGCGCCTGGTTGCCCGAGGCCTTCAGCGCCGTTGCTGCGCCATCGGTCATCGCCAGCGGGCAGGTATAGAACTCGCTGGCCAGGTGATACAGGTAGACGCGGGCAAATTCTTCCAGCCGTGCGTGCTCGCTGGCCTCATGGCCCGAGGCGAGCACCGCATGCGCGTCGTGATGCGCGGGCCTTCCCGCCAGGCAGCGGTCAGCTCGATGCGGTCGATGCGGTTGCCCCAGGCATCCCATTGGGTGAGTACGGGCTTGCGCCGTGTGCTGCGGCAGCGCGCTGCCAGGCCATCTGCGCGTAGTCGCCCAGCGCCTCGCAGGTCGGCATTCAATGCGCCCCGGCGCGCCGACAGGCAAGGCGCGATCGAGCAGCTGCGCAGCCGAGCGGTCGTCGCGATACGGATGGGCAAGCTGCGGCGGATCTTGCAGGAATCCCATGGTCGGCCCTCGACGGATCGGTGTCGTCGAGTATAGGCGCGGGCGTTTCCATCGTCTGCCGCCCCGCTGTGCTCCTTCTCCCCTTTGGGCGACCCGAAGGTAGTCCCTGTGGGAGAGAAGGTTGGGATGAGGGGTGGGTGCTCGCGATTGCGCGTGGATCGAGCGTTATCGCCAGCATGCCGCTTACGCAGCGGGCGTTTCGACTGCCTGCCGGCAGCCGAGTCACTTTTCTTTTGGGCCAGCTGTATAGACCGGAGACATGGGTAACAGACGTGCCAGGACATGGGTAACAGTTTAGTCCACGTCGCGCAGGTCGATGGTCGTCAGGTGGTGATGAGCAAAATAGAGGTCGTAGAGGCCGTCCTGGGCATCGCGTGGTCGTGCCGCGATACGGTGACCGCGTAGGGCATTGGAGACCTTGAGGGCGTGGCCATGCAGGTACACCCGACCATTGGCCAGCACCGTCAAGACTTCATCCTGAGGCGCGTACTCAATGCTCGGCAAGACCTCGGGAAAGGCCCGGGAGCTGGGTCGATAGCGCGCCTGAGGCACCGCCATGGCGATCCCTTCGTGCGGCCGGATCTGGTTGTAGATGGTGCGCCAACGATCCAAGGCTCGCTGCATGTGCGCCTGATCGGTGAAGGCAGCGCCCTGCAGGACCTCGGCCTTGAGGCTGCGATGAAAGCGCTCGTCCTTGCCGTTGGTCTGCGGGTGCGCCGGCGCGCTGAAGCTGACGCGAATCCCCAAGCGGACCAGCCACAGACTCAGGGCCGACAGACCCCGGGAATCGCCGCCGGGACTTCCCCAGGGCGAGCCGTTGTCCATGTTCATGCGCAGCGGCAAGCCATACCGACGGAAGGTGTGGGTCAGCGCGGTCTGCACGGTGGCGGCGCGCATATCGGGCACCGCGCGTAACGCCAGGTTGTACCGGGAATGGTCATCCAGCACGGTGAGTGGATCGCAGCGCCCTGACCCCAGGACCACCGTCCCCTTGAAGTCCATCTGCCACAGCTCATTGGGCGCGGCGTGTTCAAAGCGTTGCCATCCCGGCGAGGTTCCCGGGGTGGCGGGGCACAGCAACCCGTGCCGGCGCAGGATGTGGGTGATCGTGCTTGGCGCCGGAACGTCGCTATGGCCGCGGTTGTGCAACACGCGCGCTAGCTTGCGTCCACCCCAGCACGGATGCTGCTGACGCAAGCGCACCACAGCCTCCTCCATCACCTCATCGGTGCGTGTGGGTGAGCTATGTGGCTGGCGTGAGCGATTGCTCAGCGGCTCGTCCGTCGCCGCTCGCTGTAACCACTTATAGGCGGTCTTGCGACTGATGCCGAAACGGCGTGCCAGCTCGCTCATGCTCACGCCTTGGCCGTGTGCCAGGGCGACAAACTCGGTACGAAGAGACATCGGTGTGGCTTCCTTCCAAGGCATGGAAATCGGCACCTCGTTAGCGCCTTAAGGCGATGCCGAGGTGTAACCCATGTCCTGGCACACCTGTTACCTATGTCTCCGGTCTATACAGCTGGCCCAAAAGAAAAGTAACCCAAAGAAAATGGCCTAAAAGGCTCATAGCATGGCGCGGGATACGAGCCTGACGGGCGTGGCCAGACAGATAGGTGGAGGCCCACGGCCGATACACCGCGGCTACACCGCAACGCGCCGTTGCACAGAGGGCTTAAAGCGTGGGTGGTGTGGTGGCCATCCAGGCACGCGGCTACGGTGTCGACCTTCGGCCGGACCTGCTTTAAGTCCTCACTGCGTTGGCGCGTTGCGGTGTAGCCGCGGTGTCTCGCCGTTGGCAACCAGCTATTTGTTCGCGCAAACCTTCCAACGCTTCTATCTCACGGAGTGCTGCCAGCTCTTTAGGCCGTTTTCTTTGGGTTACTTTTCTTTTGGGCCAGCAAAAGAAAAGTGACCCGGACCGCGGCAGCGGTTCGGAACGCCCGCTGCGTAAGCGGCATGCTGGCGATCACGCTCGACCATCGCGCTATAGGCGAGCACCACCCCTGATCCCAACCTTCTCTCCCACAGGGACTACCTTCGGTCGTCAGCGGTCAGCTGGCGGTACCGCGACAACCGAGCGAGAAACCGCTAAATGCCGCCTCGAAGGCGCACAAAGATGACGAGCTGGCTCGTTATGCCTTCGGCTTGCGTTTCACGCCCGCACCCAAAGTGCCAATCAGCACCAGCGTGAGAGAGATTTCGGTCAGCGCCAACCAGCGTTCGCTGGGCGAACTCCACGCCTCGGCGACGCCATGGCAGAAATAGAACAGGCTGAGGATGCCGACCCACAGCAGCGCGCGGCGCACGTCGCGGATGGCGAACAGCGGCAGCAGTAGCGGAATCACGGTGAGCGCCAGCACCAACGGCACGGGGATCGTCTGCGCGGGGAACAGCCAGCCGTGCCAGACCAGTTGCAGCACGATCAGTGCCGCCCACGCGACGAGGCCGATGCGATAGGTCGTGGCGATGGGCGCACTCACGCGTTGGCGCCCAGGCGACGTGCCACATCGGCAAGGCGGCGGCCCAGCGCTCGGGCCAGTTCACGCTCGTGATCGCTGATCGCGTTCTCGCCCTTCGCGCCGGTGACATGGCTGGCGCCATAAGGCGTACCGCCACTCTGGGTGGAGGTGAGCGCGGGCTCGGTGTAAGGCAGGCCGACGATCAGCATGCCGTGATGGAGCAGGGGCAGCGCCATGGTCAGCAGGGTGGATTCCTGGCCACCGTGCATGGTGCTGGTAGAGGTGAACAGGGCCGCCGGTTTGCCGGCCAGTGCGCCGCTGGCCCATTCGGCGCCGGTGGAATCGAGGAAATACTTCAGTGGCGCCGCCATGTTGCCGAAGCGGGTGGGGCTGCCCAGTGCCAGGCCGACGCAATCGAGTCAGGTCCTGACGAGTCACGTACGGCGCGCCTTCGTCCGGCTCCGGCGGCTGCGCCAGTTCGGTCACTGGTGCCACCGGCGGTACCTGGCGCAGGCGGGCGCGCATGCCGGGCACTTCTTCCACGCCGCGTGCGATCAGGCGCGCGAGTTGGGCGGTGTGGCCGCTGCGGCTGTAGTAGAGGACCAGGATGTCTTGGCTCATGGTTTGGGCGATGGCGGGATGATCGGTCAGTGTACCGGCCGATCAGGCCCTGTTGTCCGTCGGTTCACGCCCTGCCCATGGGCCCGGCGACATCATGGGTTGCCTCCGATGCCGAACGCCGAGGAAGGAACAAACATGGCCTTGCGCTTCGATCGCGACCGGCTGCGCAGCTTCTGCCATTTCGTGTGGCATCGCTTCGTGGACGACAAGTGCTTCGAGACGGCGGGTGCGCTGTCCTATACGACGCTGGTCTCGCTGGTGCCGCTGACCGTTGCTGTCGCTGGCGATCTTCGCGGCGTTTCCGGTCTTTGCCGATGAGCGCACCACGCTCATCCAGTTTGTCTTCAGCAACTTCGTGCCGGCTGCGGGCGAGAGGGTGCAGGAGTACCTCAACAGCTTTGCCGACAATGCCAGCAAATTGACCGGCATCAGCATCCTGGTGATGTTCTTCAGTGCCTTGTCGATGATGGTGAGCATCGAGGACCGGCTCAATCGGATCTGGCGAGTGCGGCGCGCGCGGGGATGGGGTTCGCGACTGCTGCTGTATTGGGCGGCGCTCACGCTGGGTCCCGTGCTGGTCGTGGGCGGCCTCATCGTATCGTCGTATGTCACCGCGCTTCCGCTGTTGCACAGTGCGGCCGAAGAGTGGGGACTGCGTCAGCGCCTGTTGTCCACGCTCCCTTTCATCGTCACCTTCGTGACGTTGGCGCTACTGTATTTCGTGGTGCCCAATCGCCGCGTGCGCTGGCAGGATGCGCTTATTGGCGCCTTCCTCGGTGCGGTGCTGTTCGAGATCGCGCGTTGGGGCTTCGCGCGATTCATCCATCATGCGCAGACCTACCAGCAGATCTATGGCGCGGCGATGGCCGCGATTCCGATCTTCCTGTTGTGGATCTACCTGTCGTGGGTGATCGTGATCCTTTGCGCGTCGATCGCCGCTTCGATCTCGGCGTTCGACTACCAGCCGCCAACAACGTGTCTGTCCGACGATGCCGCCTTCCTTGGCCTGTTGGTGGTGCTGGGGCATTTTGTGGACGCGCATCGGCAAGGGCGCAAGCTTGAGCCGACCAGCTTGCGCCTAAGCGAGCCCTATCTGCACAGCGGCATGATCGCCGGCTATTTCGATGACCTGCAGCGCGCCGACGTGATCCGCCGCGAGGAAGGCGGCGGATGGCTGTTGAGCCGCAGCCTGGACAGTACCGATTTGCTGCGCATCTATGCTCACAGCCATTATCGTCTGCCATTGCACCCGGCTCAGGAAGCGCAGGAGCAGCGCATACGATTGCCGCCGGAGTTGATTGCGCTGCTGGATTCGGCAGCGCGATCACTCCATGCCACCTTGGGCACGCGGCTCGATCAAGCCTACCCGCCGGCGACGCCGGCTACGAACGATTCCGAGGGTCTCCGCTCATGACATGGTTGAAGTCAGTTGCCACACTTGGCGTCGCGCTTGCGCTTGCGGGCTCGGCGCACGCCGCCATGCCCGAGCAACCCTCGATCAAGGTGACCACGCTCGACGGCAAGCCTTTCGACCTGGCGGCGCAGCGTGGCAAGTGGGTGATCGTGAATTACTGGGCGACATGGTGCGTGCCCTGCATCAAGGAAATGCCGGATATCTCCAGGTTTGTCAGCGCGCATCGCGACAAGGTCGCCGCCATCGGGTTGGCCTACGAGGACAGCGACAAGACGGACATCCAGGCTTTTCTGGCCAAGCACCCAGTGAGCTATCCGATTGCCCAGGTCACGCTGGACAAGCCGCTGACGGATTTCGACGAGCCGCGTGGGCTGCCTACGACCTGGCTGATTGGCCCCGACGGCAAGGTGGCCAAGCGCTTCCTCGGGCCGGTGACCGAAACTTCGCTCGGTCAGGCCATGGGCATCGGAAGATAGTCGATGGCCGCCGTGCGCTTTCTGGTGAGCGGTCGCGTGCAGGGCGTGTTTTATCGCGCCAGCGCGCGCGAGCAGGCGTTGGCCCTGGGCCTTTCCGGTTATGCCAGGAACCTGCCGGACGGTCGCGTGGAAGTGCTTGCTTGTGGCTCAGTGTCTGCCATCGACGCGTTCGAGCGCTGGCTCTGGCAGGGGCCGGCGGCCGCACGCGTGGAGGCGGTGGCGCGCGAAGCGTCTGCCGTGCCCGCGACGCAAGGCTTCCACACCGATTGATCGGTCGGCTCGTAGTCATGGATCTTGCAGCGTCATGAGGCTGATTTCACGCGCCGGGGGAGAGACTTCCGCGACGCCGAGGAGGAGCGCGTGTCGATTTTCGGGGTAGCCCACACGTCGTAGGGATGAAGCATCCGGTTCGGTCGCTATGGCACCGCATTTGCCGAGGCACTCACCGAGGAGAGATCGTCATGTCAGCCCGTTTCCAGCGCATAACGCCGTTTCTCTGGTTCGATCACCAGGCCGAAGAGGCCGCAACGTTCTACGTATCCGTGTTCGAGGACTCGCGCATCGTTACTGCGACACGCTGTAGCGCCGAGAGTGCGGCGGCATTCGGGCGCCCGGATGGTTCGGTGATGACCATGGCTTTCGAACTGGCCGGACAGCCGTTCACTGCATTGAACGGTGGTCCGATATTCCACTTCACCGAGGCGATCTCGTTGGTGGTCCATTGCCATTCGCAGGAAGAGGTAGACCACTACTGGAGCGCGTTGTCCGAGGGTGGGGACGAGAAGGCGCAACAGTGCGGCTGGCTCAAGGACCGATACGGTTTGTCGTGGCAAGTCGTACCTGTCGAGATGATCGAGATGTTCAGCCACTCCGATCCAGTGAAGGTCGGCAGGATGACGGACGCGATGATGAAGATGAAGAAGATCGATCTGGCCGTCTTGCGCCGCGCGATGGCTTAGTTCGCTTTCCCGAAGTGGTCAGTCACCGCAAGTATCGGGCACCCACAAGGCCTTGCTGGTGACGTGCTCGGTCTTGGGCTTGCCCTTGAGCTTGGGCAGCTTCACGGTAGGAATGGTGTCGTCGTGGCGGGGAACCTGCTGGAGCAGATGCCGAATGAGGTTGACCCGTCCGCGTTTCTGATCGTTGAAGTCGACGACGAACCACGGCGCGTAGGGTCGATGCGTGCGCTCGATCATGACGTCACGCAGATGCCCCATGCTGTCGTACTTCTCGCGTGAGGCGAGATCGTTCGGCGATAGCTTCCAGTGCTTCAGCGGATTCGTGGCGCGCTCGACGAAGCGTTCCTCCTGCTCTTCCTGATCGACGGCCAGCCAGTACTTGATCAGGATGATGCCATCATCGGTGAGCAATTTTTCGAAGGCCGGCACGGCGGCCAGGAACGCCTTGTGTTGGGCCTTGGTGCAAAAGCCCATGGCGGGCTCGACCACCGCGCGGTTGTACCAGCTGCGATCGAACAACGTGACTTCACCAGCGCTTGGCAGGTGTTGCACATAGCGCTGGAAATACCACTGCGTGGATTCGATTTCGCTCGGCTTTGGCAGAGCGGCTATGTGAAAGCCGCTCGTGTCCATCGACTCGGTGATGGCCTTGATGGTGCCGCCCTTGCCGGCCGCATCCCGCCCCTCGAAGATCACCACCAGCCGGCGACCGCTATGGCCCAATGACCGGTTCAAGCCCGCCAGTTCCAGCTGAAGCTCCTCCATCACGCGACGATAGAACTTGTCCTTCTTCGGCATGGGCTCACTCCCTAGGGATGCTCTGATTCACTCTGCGTAGGCGTCACCGGTCCTGTCTGTTCGCAGCCCACGGGGGCGTCGGCGAGGGCAGACTGGCCGTCTGTCGAGCCGGCGCACCGAAGGGATGCGGACAGACAGGACCGGCCCCAACGTGTTGATTCTAGAATGATGGGGTGATGTCCAGAAGGCCCGCAGGCGCTGCCGCGCGGCTTGGCAAGACGGCCAGTCTTCCCGGCGCCACGCCACGCCACACCGCCTGCGGGCCTTCTGGACATCATGACGCCTGCGCAGCGTTGATCAGAGCATCCCTAGATATCCAGATCGACGGGTGGGCGACCGATCCGATAGCGCGCGCTCATCGCCTGCAGGGCGCGATGGAAATCGGTGGCGAAGCCTTGCATATCGAACAGCGGACTCTGCGTGCGCTGTTGTGCCAGGTGATGGCGGAGCGTGTTGAGCGCTTCACGATCATTGCCCAGCTGCGTGGCCATCGCGATAAACGATTCTTCGTCCTCACAGGCCAGCTCCGGAAGGCCAAGATCCTGCAGCAGGCTGGTGGCGACACGCCCCGCGAACGTGCGACCCGTGCAAGTAAGCACCGGGCAGCCGGCCCAAAGCGCATCGGATGCGGTGGTATGGGCGTTATACGGCAGCGTGTCGAGGAACAGGTCGGCGTGGACATAGCGCGCCAGGTAGTCGGCATGCGGCAGACGCGGCATGAACACCAGACGCTGCGGGGCGATGCCCGCCGCCACGGCCGCCGCGCGCAAGCGGTCGTCCGCCCCTTCCGGTCCGCTCAGCAGCCACAGCACGCTATCGGGGACCTGCTGCAGGATTAGCATCAGGCGGGCGAACGCCGCCTGATTGAGCTTGTAGCTGTTGTTGAAGCAGGCGAACACCGTGCCCTGCTCGGGCAAGCCGCAATCAGCGCGCGAAGGCGGCTCAGCCACGGCGCGCGTGTTGTCGTTGGGCTGGTAGCAGCGCGGCAGCCGCATCAGTTTCTCGCTGATATAAGCGCGCGATTCGTTCGGCAGGACGACGGCGTCGGCCAGCAGATAGTCCATCCATGCTGCGCCAGACGTGCCGGGGAAGGCCAGCCAGTTCACCTGCACCGGTGCGGGGCGCAGCGCGAACAGCTCGGCGTTGTTCTTGCCCGCGTAGCCGTTGAGGTCGAACAGGATCTCGATGCCAGTGTCGTGAATGCGCTGGGCCACCTGCGCGTGATTGAGCATCGACACATCGTGCAGGGTGGTGGCGGTAGCCAGGCGACGGCGGATCGGCCCGCCATCGTCCGCGGTGGTGGCAAACAGGTGGAGTTCCAGGTCGTCGCTGGTCAGCGCTTCCAGCATCGCGACCATCAACAGGCCGGTGGCGTGCTCGTTGAAGCCGTCGGCGACGAAACCGACGCGGATCGGCTGGTCCGGCGATGGCTTGGCGAACTTGAAATCGAGCTGTTTGCGCAAGGGCGCCATCTGCTGCCCGATCGTCGCCGCATAAGTGACGGCGCAACGTTGCAGGGTGGCAGCGTCCACCTGCTCGGCCAGCAGGACGAACGGGCTGACCAGGGCGTTGTCTTCCAATACGGCGTGTTGCAGGCGTTCGCTCAGTTCATCGAGGCCACGCCAGTCGCACAGCCGGCGCCGCACGAACAGCAGTTGGCCGAGTGCAGCGCCGTTCTTCGGCTCAAGCTGTAGTGCCCTTGCGTAGGCCTCGGCTGCCGAGCTGAGCTGGCCGGCGTCTTCCAGCGCCTGGCCCGCTGCGAACGGATACTGGGCGTTCTGTGGCGCAAGGCTTTCGGCATGCTGCCAGGCATCGGCGGCTTCGAGGGCCTTGCCCTGCACCTGCAACACGCGCCCGCGCAGGGCGAAGGCGGCGTCGAATTGCGGAATGATCTCCAGCGCTTCGCCGATATGGCGCAGCGCGGGCTCGGTGTTGCCCAGTTCCAGTTCGGCGCCGGCCAGATTGAGACGGATGCCCGGGTGGAATGGGGCGCCATGGGTCGCCATGGCATAGGATTCGCGGGCGTGTTGAAAACGGGCCGCCGCCATCAGCGCATTGCCCAGCCCCAGCAGGACGGCGGGGTTGCCAGGTGATAGCCGCAACGCGGCGCGCAGACGCTCAATGGCGTCGTCGGCATTGCCGTTGGCCAGTTGCGCGCTGGCCAGGTTGCATTGCACTTCCATGTTCTGGGGTGCGATCTGTGCGGCCTGTTCGAGCACGCTGAGCGCCTCGGCGGGGCGTTGCAGCTGCAGCAGGGCGATGCCCTGCAGGCGGGCCAGCTCAGCGTCATCGGGGTATTGCTCGCGCGCCTGGGCGGCCGCGTGCTCGGCATCGGCGAAGGCGCCGAGTTCCAGCTGGTTGACGATTTGCTGTGTCAGCGCCTGGGAAGAGGGAGTGAAGAGATCATTCATCCGCCCACGCTAACGCAGCGAGCCGCGGCTGCCAATCCGGGAGTGATCAATTCGTGCTGTTTGGAGCCTCTTCCATGTCTCGGCGCGGGCTACGCCGAGATGTGGAGCGGGCTCTCAGCCGGCCGTGAGTGCTTTCAACTCGTCGGCCTGGTGCTCGCGCGTGAGCGTATCCACCAGCTCGTCCAGATCGCCTTGCAACACCTCGGGCAGCCGGTACAGCGTGAGGTTGATGCGGTGGTCGGTGATGCGCCCCTGCGGGAAGTTGTAGGTGCGGATGCGCTGGCTGCGATCGCCCGAGCCGACCTGCAGGCGGCGCGATTCGGCCTGCGCGGCGGCCTGCTTGGCTGCGCTCGTCGTCCAGCAGACGCGCCTTGAGCAGGCTCAGCGCACGGGCGCGGTTCTTGTGCTGGCTGCGCTCATCCTGGCATTCGACCACGATGCCGGTGGGCAGGTGGGTGATGCGGATGGCCGAGTCGGTCTTGTTGACGTGCTGGCCACCGGCGCCGGAGGCGCGGAACGTGTCGGTCTTGAGGTCGGCCGGATTGATCTCGATGTCGTCGATCTCATCCATCTCGGGCAGGATCGCCACCGTGGCGGCCGAAGTGTGGATGCGCCCCTGCGACTCGGTTTCCGGCACGCGCTGGACGCGATGCGTGCCCGACTCGAATTTCAGCCGCGAATACGCGCCCTTGCCCTCGATGCGCGCCACCACTTCCTTGTAGCCACCGTGTTCGCCGTGCGTTTTCGCTGAGCACTTCGACATGCCAGCGGCGACGCTCGGCGTAGCGCGTATACATGCGGAACAGGTCGCCCGCGAAGATGGCGGCCTCGTCGCCACCGGTGCCGGCACGTACTTCGAGGTACAGGTTCGCCTCGTCGCGCGGATCCTTGGGCAGCAGCAGGATTTGCAGCTCGTCATCCAGCGACAGCAGGCGCGCTTCCAGCCGCCCGATATCGTCCTGCGCCATATCGCGCATTTCAGGGTCGTCGAGCATGGCCCGCGTTTCGATGAGCTCGCGCTCGGCCTGATCGTGCTCGCGCAACGAAGCCGTCACTGGCTCGAGCTGTGCGTATTCGCGCGACAGCTCGCGAAAGCGGTTGTTGTCGGCGAGCACATCGGGCTGCGCCAGCAACAGGCCGATTTCCTCATGGCGTTCGGCGAGGGATTCGAGCTTGCGGCGGATCGATGGGGTCATGGGCGAGGGGCGAGGGGCGAGGGGCGAGGGGCGAGGGGCGAGGGGCGAGGGCGCCAGCACGAACGCTTATGCCGTGGGGCGGGACAGCGGCAGAGATTAGCGCAGGTGCGAGAGGCGAAACGAGCGCGGCAGAGGGAGTGCACCCTCGCTACTCGTCCCTCTCCCCTTGTTCAGTGATGCCGTAGAGGCGGCCCGCCGCGTGCAGCAAATCCATGTCGCCACTCAGCGCGGCATCACGCAGACGGGCGCTGGGATGGTGCAGCAGCTTGTTGGTAAGCGTGTTGGCGAGAAAGGCCAGCGCTTCGTCGGGTGACTTTCCGCGCGCCAGCATGGCGCGGGCCTTTTCCAGCACTTCGTCGCGGTAGATCTCGGCATGCTGGCGCATGTCCACCGCCGGGTTGCGCACGGTGAGCGCCCGGCGCCAGGCCATATAGCGCTCGACCTGGAGGTCGATGATGGCGTCGGCCTCGCGGGCAGCGGCTTCGCGCGAGCGGATGTTGTCGTCGATCACCTGGCGCAAATCGTCGATGCCGTAGAGGAAGACATCGCCCAGCTCGCCAACCGACGGTTCGATGTCGCGCGGCACGGCGATGTCCACCATGAACATCGGCTTGCGCCGGCGCGTGGCGATCGCCTTCTCCACCATCGCATGGGTCACCACCGGCTGGCGCGCGGCGGTGGAGCTGATGACGATGTCGGCATCAGCAAGATGTTGCGGAAGATCGTGCAGTGCGATGGCATAGCCGCCATGGCGGCTGGCCAGTTCCTGGGCGTTCTCCAGCGTGCGGTTGGCGACGATCAGTTTGCGTACGCGCTTGTCCACCAGGTGGCGTGCGGCCAGCTCGATGGTGTCGCCAGCGCCAATCAGCAGTACGCACGCGTCGCGCAGGTCGGCGAACACCTGTTCGGCCAGACGCACGGCGGTGAAGGCCACCGAGACGGAATGCGCGCCGATTCGCGTATCGGTGCGGACGCGCTTGGCGACCGCAAACGTGTGTTGCAGCAGGCGCTCCATGCGGCGCGCGCAGCGCCTGGGCATCGCGCGCCTGCTGATACGCGTCCTTCACCTGGCCCAGGATCTGAGGCTCACCCAGCACCATCGAGTCCAGGCCGGTAGCGACCCGGAACATGTGGCGGACCGCGGCATCTTCATCGTGTCGATACAGGAACTCATCCAACTTGTTCGCAGTCAGCTGATGGTGCCGGCTGAGCCATGCCTGTGGAACGCCTTCAGCTCCTGCCGTGACGCTCACGTAGAGTTCGGTGCGGTTGCAGGTGGAGAGGATCATCGCCTCTTCCACACCGGGTTCACGGGCGAGCGCCTGCAGCGCGGCGGCGGTGGCCTCCGCATCGAATGCCACTTGTTCGCGCAGGGTGACCGGCGCGGTGAGGTGATTGAGCCCGAGGGCGATCAGCGTCATGGTTGAGGGCGATTCGAGGCGGAAAGCATCCGGCGGCGTAAACTAGGGGTTAGCACCGGCCGTTTTACAGTAACAGCGGCCGTAACAGACGGATGAGCGGAGAATAGTGTGCTGAGCAGGTGGTCCAAGTTCAAGCAACTGCGGCATTTTGGGGCGAGCGGGGTGGTGGTGCTTATGCTCGCCAGCTGTGCCGTGGCGCCTGGCAGGCCTGCCAGCGGCTCGGCCGCCTCCGCGCAGCCGTTGAATCACATGGTAGTGGCGACGTCTGACGTAGACCACGATCTCGTAGCCCAGCTGATGGCTGGCGAGATGGCGCTGACCCATACCGATCTCAAGGGGGCTTCCGCCTCTTATGGCCGGGCCATGATGCTATCGAGCGACCCTCGTGTGGCCGAGCAGGCGGCGGCGTTGGCGATTGCGGTGCGTGATGTGCCTGCCGCGGAAACAGCCATCGCGCGTTGGAAGGCCTTGGGTGCCAAGCCGGGGCCGCTGGCCCAGGCGCGGGCCGAGCTGGCGCTGTCTCAAGGCAATACCGCCGAGGCACAACGGCAGCTTGAGCTGCTGGTCAGCAGTGGTGATCCGGATGCCTGGCGCCAGTTCGGCCGGGTGCTGCTGGGCAGCTCGCGACGCCGCCCAGGCCGCTCAGCTGCTGGAGGCAGTGGCCACGCCGCAACGATTGCCATCCGATCCGCAAGCCTGGCTGGCGATGAGCGAGCTTGGCGACAAGTTGGAGCGCCATGCCTATGCGCAGCAGATCGCCGATGCGGCCATGAAGCGCTTCGGTACGGCGGAAACCTACGCCTGGGCCGGTCAGATGAAGTTCCGCAATGGCGACAAGGCGGGCGCCAAGCTGCTGTTCGACAAGGCTCTGGCGAAGGACCCGAAGAACACCCGGCTGCGCCTCGCCTACGCGACCTTGCTTGGACAGGGCGGCGATGACGCGGGTGCCGCCCGCTTGCTGGACAGCGGTCCGCAGGATGCAGACACCTACGCCTTGCGCGCGGCCCTTGCCGCTCGCAGCAATGACACGAAGACGCTGACGCGCTTGTACACCCAGTTGCAGCGTTCGCCGAAGGAGATGCAGCAGCACAGCGCCTATCTGCTGGGCCAGCTTGCCGAAATGCTGGACCACAAACAGGAAGCGCTGAAGTGGTACGGCGAGGTGCCCGATGACGACGAGCACGCCTTCGATGCGGACCTGCGTAGCGCCGTGCTGCTGCAGGCCACCGGCCGCAGCGCCGAGGCCCACGAGCAGCTGGCACAGATGCAGACCGACTATCTCGATCAGCCGGCGCTGCTGCGCCGCGCCTACGAGGCGGACGCCGAGTTGTACATGGACGAGCAGCAGTACGCGCAGGCCGAGCATGCCTTCAGTCGGGCGTTGCAGGTGATGCCCGATGATCCGTCATTGCTGTACGGACGGGGCCTGGCCTACGCCGAGGAGGGTCAGGTCGACCAGGCGGTCACGGATTTCCGGCGCCTGTTGGAGCTCAAGCCTGACGACACCGACGCCATCAACGCGCTTGGCTACACGCTGGCCGACGCCAATCGCGACCTGTCCGAGGCGCAACGGCTGATCGAAACGGCTCGCGCGGCGCGGCCGAACGATCCCGCGATTCAGGACTCCTGGGGCTGGCTGCAATACCGGCTGGGCCATCTGGACCAGGCCGAGACAACCCTGCGCAGCGCCTGGATGGCCAAAAAGGACGCCGATGTCGGCGTGCACCTTGGCGAGGTGCTGTGGAAGCAGGGGCGCCAGGAGGACGCGCGGCGCGTGTTCGACGAAGTGCGTAAGATCGACCCGCAAAGTGCCAACCTCCACAACACTCTCAAGCGCCTCAATCCATGAAGCTTCCGATTCGACTTTTTGCGGTAGCGTTACCGCTGCTGCTCGCTGCCTGCGTCCATCGGGAGCAGGTCCGCCCCGCGGCGCCCAAGGTCGACTATGCCGTGCTGCTTGACCAGCAGCGGGCTCGCGAGCACCTGCTGGCGAACACGGATCACTGGGTCCTGCAGGGCAAGCTCGGCGTGTCCGGCGTCGTCGATGGCAAGAGCCGGGGCGGCAGCGGCACGCTTACCTGGGCGCAGAACGGCGACAGCTACCAATTCGAAGTGCATGGTCCGGTCGGCAGCAAGAGCTTCCGCCTCAGCGTGACGCCCGACGGTGCGCTGCTGGAAGGGGGAGATGGCGGCCCCCGGCGCAGTCCGGACGCGGAATCGCTGGTGCAGAACGTGCTGGGCTGGCATGTGCCGCTGCATGATCTGCGTGCCTGGGTGCTTGGTCTGCGCGCGGATAGTGGCCCGGCCGAGCTGAAGTTCGGTGACGATGGCTTGCCGTCGCAGCTGACCCAGGATGGCTGGACCGTCAGCTACCCCGGCTGGGACACCACGCGCAAACCCGCCGTGCCAACCAAGGTGTTTGCCGATAACCCGCCATACAAGGTGAGGCTGTCGGTGCAGTCGTGGACCATCCAGTGACTTGTTTTTCTCCCTCTCCCCTGCGGGGAGAGGGCTGGGGTGAGGGGACGGTCTGGCGATTGCGCTGGAGCAAAGCCCGCCTCGTTGAGACGTTGACGCGAGCACCCACCCCTCACCTCAATCCTCTCCCCAAAGGGGAGAGGAGGCGAAAGCAGAAAGCCACCGCATGACCTTCCATATCGAGCGCGCCCGCACCGACCAGGTTGATGCCCTTTGCGCCATCGAGCGCACTGCGGTGGAGCTGTTCCGTGGTCATCGCGCCTGGCCGTCGTATCGGCGCGTATCGGTGCCGCCCGAGGTGTTGCGCGAAGCGATTGCCCGCGGCCTGGTATGGGTGGCGGTCATTGGCTCCGGCGAACCGGTCGGTTTCGTGTGGCTGGATGCGGAGGAGGGCGGCGAGGCGATGGGCATCGCCGAGATGGATGTGTTGCCGTCTCACGGCCAACGCGGCATCGGTGCCGCCCTGCTGGAGCACGCCTGCGCCTGGGCGAGGGCGGCCGGTTATCACCGGGTCGATCTCGGCACGCTGGCGGACGTGCCGTGGAATGCGCCGTTCTACGCCAAACACGGTTTTGTTGCGGTCGACAAGGACGATCCGCGCTTCAGCTTTGCCCGCGAACGCGATCGCGAGAACGGCTTTCCCGATGACCTGCGCGTGTTCATGAGCCGTCCTTTGGCACCGCTGGCGCCGGGTGAGTGGTCGGTCTGGCCGGCGCCCGCCAAGCTGAACCTGTTCCTGCGTATCACCGGCCGACGAGCCGACGGTTATCACGAGTTGCAGACCGTATTTCGCCTGCTCGACTGGGGCGACGAAATCTCCCTGCGTGTACGCCACGATGGCGAGGTCCATCGACTCACCGACGTACCGGAGGTTCCCGCTGACCACGATCTGGTGGTGCGCGCCGCCCGGCTGTTGCAGCCGCATGCACCCGCTGGCCTCGGCGCGGATATCGAACTGGTCAAGCGCATCCCTATGGGCGGCGGCCTGGGTGGCGGGAGCTCCGATGCAGCCACCGTCTTGGTGGCCCTGAACTGGCTGTGGGGTGCGGGGCTGGGCGAGGATGAGCTGGCCGACTTGGGCCGCCAGCTGGGTGCGGACGTGCCCGTCTTCGTGCGTGGACGTTCAGCCTGGGCTGAGGGCATAGGCGAAAAACTGACGCCCTTGGCCCTTCCGCGGGCCTGGTATGTGGTGCTTGAGCCCCATGAACACGTGCCCACCGCAGCACTTTTTCAAGCGCCTGAATTGACACGAAATGCGCCGCCAGCGACAATTTCATCCTTTGCTTCGGGCGAAACTGTCGAGAACACGTTCACACCGGTAGTCCGCGCGCGTCATCCGCGCGTGGCGGCGGCGCTGGACTGGCTCGGTGGGTTTGGCCGGGCAAGGCTTTCCGGCAGCGGTGCGTGTGTGTTCCTGGAGACGGAGTCCCCGGAGCGTGCCGAAGCCGTAGCGGAACGTTGTCCTCCCCGTTATACGGCTCATGTGGCCATGGGGGTGAACACGTCCCCGCTGCATGTGACCCTGGTGCGCCATCGCGGTGCCGGCAGGGTAGGCAAGTAACAGAAAAATCCAGTGATACTGGGGCGTCGCCAAGCTGGTTAAGGCACGGGATTTTGATTCCCGCATGCGCAGGTTCGAATCCTGCCGCCCCAGCCATTCCACACAATGGCTCAGGTTCGAGATAAATGACAGTCGATACGTCCGGCCCGATGCTCTTCACCGGCAATGCGCACCGTGCGCTCGCTGAGGATGTCGCCCAGCGTCTTGGCGTGCCCCTGGGCAAGGCGCTGGTCGGTCGCTTCAGCGACGGCGAGACGCAGGTGGAGATCGAGGAGAACGTCCGCCGCCAGGAAGTGTTCGTGTTGCAGCCCACCGGCGCGCCGAGTGCTGAAAACCTGTTCGAGCTGCTGGTGCTGGTGGACGCGCTCAAGCGCGCCTCGGCGGCCAGCGTGACCGCGGTGATGCCGTACTTCGGCTACGCCCGCCAGGATCGTCGCCCGCGCTCGGCGCGCGTGCCGATCACGGCGAAGCTGGCGGCGCGCATGATCGGCACCGCCGGTGTGGATCGCGTGCTGACGGTGGACCTGCACGCCGACCAGATCCAGGGCTTCTTCGATATCCCGGTGGACAACGTGTATGCCTCGCCGGTGCTGCTGGCGGACATCTGGCGCAACCACAGCATGGACGACCTGATCGTGGTCAGTCCGGACGTGGGTGGCGTGGTGCGCGCCCGTGCGATGGCCAAGCGCCTCGACGATGCCGACCTGGCCATCATCGACAAGCGCCGCCCAAAAGCGAACGTGGCGACGGTGATGAACATCATCGGCGACGTCGATGGCAAGACCTGCGTGCTGGTGGACGACATCGTCGACACCGCCGGTACGCTCTGCGCGGCGGCTGCAGCCCTGAAGGAGCGCGGCGCCCGCAAGGTGGTGGCGTACTGCGTGCACCCGGTGCTGTCCGGCGCTGCCATCAGCAATATCGAAGGCTCCCAGCTCGACCAGCTGGTGGTCACCAATACCTTGCCGCTGCGCCCAGAAGTGCGAGCCTGCGCCAAGATCCGTCAGCTCTCGGTCGCCGAGTTGCTGGCGGAAACGATTCGCCGCATCGCCTTTGGCGAGTCGGTGAGTTCGCTGTACGTCGATTGAGGGGCGAGGGGCGAGTAGCGAGGGCGTCATGCCCAGGTGGTCCGATTCTGGCGCCCTCGCTACTCGTCCCTAATCCCTGAAACCCGACTCCTCTGGTCGCGGGGGAGTCACTTGGCTGCCGTGAGGCGGCCCACTACTGATAGGCAATACCAACATGGCCACGACTCATGAAATCAAGGCTCTAAGCCGTAAGGACGAGGGGAAAGGTGCGAGCCGCCGCCTGCGTCACACCGGCTTCGTGCCTGCTGTTGTCTACGGTGCCGGTTCGGCTCCGGAGAGCATCCAGATCGAGCACAACACCATCCTGCTCGCCGCCAAGCACGAGTGGTTCTTCTCCTCCGTGCTCGACCTGAACGTCGACGGCAAGGTGCAGAAGGTGCTGGTGCGTGACTGGCAGAAGCATCCGTTCAAGATGCAGATGCTGCACATGGACTTCCTGCGCGTCGACGAGAACGCCGCTATCCGCATCAGCGTGCCGCTGCACTTCCTGAACCAGGAGAAGTCGCCGGCCGCCAAGACCTCGGGCGTGGTGATCTCGCACAACCTGACCGAAGTGGAAATCTCCTGCCTGCCGAAGGACCTGCCGGAGTTCATCGAACTCGATCTGGCTGACGTCAAGCCGGGCGACATCATCCACCTGTCGGAGCTGAAGCTGCCGAAGGGCGTGGAAATCGTCGCGCTGCACCTGGGCGCCGACCATGACACCGCCGTCGTCACCGCCAACACGGTGAAGGAAGAAGTTGAGGCCGCTCCGGCTGAAGGCGAGGCTGCTGCCGCACCAGCCGCCCCGGCTCCCAAGAAGTAAGTCGCAGCGGTCCGCACCCACGTCGGGTGCGGACCGCACGCGAGCTTGCTGCGTTTTATGGCGGGACTGCGCCTCATTGTCGGACTGGGTAACCCCGGTGCCGACTATCTCCGAACCCGGCACAACGCCGGGTTCTGGTTTGTTGACGCCCTGGCGTCAGGGCAGGGCGAGCGCTTCGGTTTCGACGGCAAGCTGCATGGCGAGACCTGCAAGGTCCGCATTGCTGGCTCGTCGGTATGGCTGCTCAAGCCCTCCACCTTCATGAACAAGAGTGGCATCGCCGTCGTCTCGGCGCTGCGCTACTACAAGATCGAGCCGGAAGAATGCCTGGTCGCTCATGATGAGCTGGACCTCGATCCCGGCGTTGTGCGCCTGAAGTTCGATGGCGGCCATGGTGGCCAGAACGGTCTGCGCGACATCGTGGCGCATCTCGGTCACGCGAAATTCCATCGCCTGCGGGTTGGCATTGGCCATCCCGGCCACAAAGACAAAGTAACGCCTTGGGTGCTTGGTCGCCCGTCCGTGAAGGACGAGGATGCGATCGTCGACGGCATCGCGCGCGCGCTCGACGTGCTGCCGCTTGCGGTCGACGGCCAGTTCGACAAGGCCATGCAACACCTACATACCCCGGGAGGGGTGAATGGCGAACGTGGCAACGGGAACAAGGCGCCCGGCTGAAGCCGCTGCCTGATCTCGTCCGCTGCGCGACCTACCACCTTTCCCCAGCTTTCAGTTTTCCGGAGTCCCCATGGGCATCAAATGCGGCATCGTCGGTCTGCCTAACGTCGGCAAGTCCACCCTGTTCAACGCGCTGACCAAGGCGGGTATCGCTGCGGCGAATTTCCCGTTCTGCACGATCGAGCCGAACGTGGGCGTGGTGCCCGTGCCGGATCCGCGCCTCCAGGCGCTGTCGGACATCGTCAATCCGCAGAAAGTGGTGCCGACGGCAGTGGAATTCGTCGATATCGCCGGCCTCGTCGCGGGCGCATCGAAGGGTGAAGGTCTAGGCAACAAGTTCCTCGCGCACATTCGCGAAGTGGATGCCATCGCTCACGTCGTGCGCTGCTTCGAACACGGTGACATCGTGCACGTCGCCGGCAAGGTTGACCCGATCGCCGATATCGAAACCATCGATACCGAGCTGGCGCTGGCTGATCTGGACTCCGTCGAAAAGGCGCTTAACCGTGCCGAGCGCGCGGCCAAGGCCAACGACAAGGAAGCGCAGGCCAAGAAGCCGGTGCTGCAGAAGCTCGCCATCGGCCTCAACGAAGGCAAGTCGGCGCGCAGCCTGGGGCTGGACGAAGAAGAGAAGGCGCTGGTGCGCGACTTGTTCCTGCTCACGCTCAAGCCGCTGATGTATATCGCCAACGTTCGCGAAGACGGTTTCGAGAACAACCCCCATCTCGATGCCGTGCGTGAGCGCGCGATCATCGAAGGCGCTGAAGTGGTGCCGGTGTGCGCGGCTATCGAGGAAGAGATGGCGCAGCTCGACGATGCCGACCGCGACGAATTCCTCAAGGACCTGGGCCTCGACGAGCCTGGTCTCAATCGCGTGATCCGTGCCGGCTACAAGCTGCTTGACCTGCAGACCTACTTCACCGCGGGCGTGAAGGAAGTACGCGCCTGGACCATCAAGCGCGGCTTCACCGCACCGCAGGCCGCTGGCGTGATCCATACCGATTTCGAGCGCGGTTTCATCCGCTCCGAAACCGTCTCCTACGACGACTTCATTCAGTACAAGGGCGAGGCCGGCGCCGCCGCGGCAGGCCGTTTGCGCAAGGAAGGCAAGGACTACATCGTCAAGGACGGTGACGTGCTGCATTTCCTGTTCAACGTCTGACTTCCCGTCGCCCAGGGCAGTCTTTGCCTGGGTGGTTGAGCAAATCGCAAGCTGTTGGTAAAAACGAGGGCCGCGTGAATCATTCACGCGGCCCTTTTAGTTTGACGCGTGTGTCTGCGAGTTAGAACTTGACCGTCACGCGAGCCCACCAGTAGCGGCCCATCAGGTCGAAGTCGCTCGGGTCGGTGTTGGCGTTGAGCGTGTTGTTCGCGTACAGCATGGGGGGCTGTTTGTCGAACAGGTTATTCACGCCAAAGTCGACACGCGTATTGATCGGCGTCAGGTTGTAGCCGAGCGATACGTCGTTGTAGATCGTCGAGCCGTACTTGAGGATCGTGCCCGACTGGCCGTCGGGGTAGCTGTCCTGCGGCGAACCACTCGGACCACCGTTCTGGAAGCGACCAATGTAGCGCATGCGCCACTCGGCACTCCAGCCACCTTCCTGCCAGTTCACGAAACCCTGTCCGCGCCAGCGTGGGAACAAGCAGACGCCGGAATTATCCGGGCAGGCCGCCGATGCCGCCGAGCCATACGGCAGGACGTGACCCGCATTCCTGTAGATGTCGGCGGCCGCGACGCCAGGCGCCGTATCCTGGTTGTAGTACTTCAGATAGGTCGCACTGAGGCCAACGTTAATCTGGCCAAAGGAGAACTGCGGCAGTTTGTAGTTCGCCGACCAGTCAATACCGCTGGTGTTGATGGAGCCGAGGTTTGCTACCGGCTCAATCGTGGCTGGCGAGATCTGGCCCGTGGCATCGCGAACGATGAACTGGCAATACTGCGTGGCACCCGCAGCGCAAACATTGAGCAGGCTCTGCAAACCCACCGTGGTGATGGTGTCCTGGAGGTTCACGCGCCAGACGTCGACGGTGGTGGACAGACCAGGAATGTACGACGGGCTGTATACCAAGCCGAAATCGTACGACTTGCCGTGCTCCGGCTTGATCGGTACGCCGGCCACGCGTGCGCCTTGCACGATCGTACTGGCCTGGTCGCGGTCTACGGCGTTCGTGTTCGTGAACGAGCCATCGGTCGGCACGTTCACGCAGGCCAAGGCCAGCGGCGAACCTGCGGGTGCTCCCCTGTAACCCGTACACGGATCGGCATGGATCATCGGTGCATCAGAGCCCGAGTTATACAGCTCGGCCAGCGACGGCGCACGGAATACGTCTTCCATGGTGCCGCGCAATAGCAAGTCGTCAAACGGCTTGTATTCCAAGGCAAACTTGAAATTGTTCGTGCTGCCGAAGCCCTGGATACGCGAATAGCGATCACCAATGGTGAGGTTCAGCGACTGCACGCCAGGAAGGCCGGCGAGCATCGGAATGAACGTTTCGGCATACAGATCCTTCGTGCTGTAGCCACCCTGGACGGCGCTAAGGCACTGGCTGCCCAGGACGCAGCTACCGGTGGTGGGATCAACCACCAACTGCGGCGACGGAACCGAGTGCAGGTAGTCCGTGCGATATTCGAAGCCACCGGCCAACTGCACCGCGCCCGCCGGCAGGCTGAACAGTTCTCCGCTTACGCCGGCGTGCCAGGTCTTCTGGATGGAGTAGAGATTCGATGGAGCTGCGGTGCTGGCCGCCTGGATCGCCGCGATGCTGCCTGGCGCGTGGATGTCGAATGGATTGAACTGGCAGGCCACCACGCTTGGACAATTGTCGCTGGTCGCAAGGCCATCCGGGCCAATCGCGGAGGAGCCCGTATACAACTTGGTCTGGTCAGCCAGGCCGGTAGTCGTGATGGTCTGGCTCTGGTGGCCATAGTTGAGGCCAACGTCCCAGTTCCAGTTCTTGTCCCAAACGGTGAAATCACCCTTGAAGCCGGTGTTGATCTGGGCGTCGATCCTGCCGCTGAAGGCCGAGCGAACACCACCAGTGACCAGGCGGGAGCCGAACTTCCGGTCGGTATCTTTGACGGGAGTCTGATAGGTGACGCCGAATGGATTGAACGCGTTGTCAGCGGCAACCATGGCGCCCGTGGCGGTGCCATAGACGGCCGGCGCCAACTGGAAGTTGGACGAGGTCTTTTGGTAGATGGCATCCACGTAAGCGGTAACGTGGTCGCCGAGATGGTAGTCCCCGCTGATAAAGCCGCCGGTGCGCTCCTGCGGGGTCATGATCAGGTTGACCGCCGCGTAGTTGTACTTGTCGGCGTTGCCGTAGCAGTGGTAGTTGGCTGGCGTGACAACCTGACTGTTGCCGCCCGGATTCAGGGTTATGTAGCCAGAGGAGGCATTGCAGCCTCCCGGGAAGCGCTCCGCGAGGTCCGCCGGAAGCTGGATATGACCATACGGTGTGTTGGCCGAACCGCCGACGCTGACCTGCGTGCCGCTAAGGCTGAGTGCATTCTTGGAGAATTCGCGGTTGGCCGACAGGACACCATCCTGCTTGTTGTAGTTCAGGCCGGCCATGATGCTTCCCTTGTCGGACGTCTGTCCGAAAGTGAAGGTATAGCCGCTCTGCTCGCCGTCGTTGCGATCCGACTGACCGACGTTGGCGGTAAAGGTTGCGCCCTGGTAGTTCTTGCGCAGGATGAAGTTCACCACGCCGCCGATGGCGTCCGAACCGTAGGTCGCCGAGGCGCCAGTTGGCAGCACTTCGATGCGCTCGATCGCGTCGGCCGGAATGGCGTTCGGATCCTTGCTGAGGAGGCGCTGGCCGTTGACCAGGATCAGCGTGCGCTTGGAACCCAGGCCGCGCAGGTTGATGGACGAATTGCCGGTACCACCACTGTTATTGACCTGCGGATTGACGTTGCCGCCCGTCATCGCCGGCAGCTGCTGCACCAGATCGCCCAGCGTCTGCTTGCCGGTGGCCTGGATCTGGGCGCGATCGATGGTGACGACCGGGCTGGCCGTTTCCACGTCGACACGGCGGATCAGCGAACCGGTCACGGTGACCGTTTCCAGCGTCTTGCTCTTCGCTTGATCCGTGGATCCATCCTGCGCGAAAGCAGCTGTGCCATAAGTGCTTGCTGCAAGCACACCCAGCGACAATGCCAGACGCACCGACGCGCACAGTTTGTTTTCTCCGAGCCTCATACAACACCTTTCCTAGGTTAGGTTCTGGTTAAGAGGCAGAGACAGTACGCATGAAATAGCCTTCGCGATGTCGGATATGTCTGAAAGACGCATCGGCTAATTTCGACAGAGTCTTGTTGTGCGGGCTCACTTGGACTCGACCTCAGGCACGATCGGATTTCGACTCCTTGGCGGAGTTCGCGGGGTGGGTGATGAGGCTTGCTGAGATCGCGCGATGACGACGAACCTGCATTTCCGGCTCGGTCGGCCGGATGACGCTCGCGCCATTGGCGTGCTGACCCGACGCGTCACCCGACGCTGGATTCTTCCCGGGCAGAGTGGCGAAGCAGCGGCGCTGATACTGGCGGGCATGACGGCCAGATCCATTCGGCAAAAGATCGGTGCAGGTCAGCGTTTTCATCTCGCCTTCGTCAATGGCGCCCTGGTTGGCATCGCCGCCATTCGCGACGACAGTCACCTCTTCCAGCTTTTTGTGGGTACGCGTTACCAGGGGCAGGGTATTGCCAGAAAGCTTTGGCATCGCCTCATGCGCGACAGCATTCGGCGAGCGGGCACGCGCTTCTTTACCTTGAATGCGGCCATCGGGGCCGTGCCGATCTATCTGAGCCTGGGCTTCGAGCCCAATGCTGCGGCAAAACGGCCGGCGAGCAAGATTGTCAGTGTGCCGATGATTTATCGGGTCGGTATGGCGCGGCATGCCCGACATCGGGGTTGATTGCTCAGGTTCCCTATCGCGTCATTCTGTCGCGGGCGCATAATCGAGAGCTGTCGATCAGCGTTCATAGGAGTACGCAACCCATGCCCGGAAAGCAGCACGAAGTCAGTTTCCGTTTCCTTGCCCAGCCGACCGACGTCAATTTCGGCGGCAAGGTGCACGGCGGCATGGTGATGAAGTGGATCGATCAGGCCGGCTATGCCTGCGCAGTGGCCTGGAGTGGGGCTTACTGCGTCACGGCCTCGGTCAGTGGCATCCAGTTCGTGGCGCCCATCCTGATTGGCGATCTGGTCACCGTGCGGGCCCGCCTGATCCATACCGGGCGTTCGAGCATGCATATGGCGGTGGATGTGCTGGCGCGCGACCTGCGCAAGGACGAGCACCATCTGGCGACCAGCTGCGTGATGGTTTTCGTGGCGCTGGATGCGCCGGAAGGCAAACCGACGCCGGTGCCCAGCTGGTTGCCGCGCGACCAAAACGAACAGCGCCTGCAGCAGCAGGCGATGAAGCTGATGGAGCTGTCCAAGGAGATGGAGCAGTTGGTGGATACTCACGCCGCCGAGACCATCTGAGGCTGGCCGGGTCTTCTTTTGCCTGTCATTCCAGCGCAAGCTGGGCTTCCAACAGCCGAAGGGCTGGTCATCCAGCGCCTTTCATGCTTGGTCGAGGCGCTGGATGCGAGTCTTCGCCGGGATAACGATCTGGCTGGGCCATGGCCGGCGCAAGCTCGTGTCGCCCGCAAAATAATCGCGGAAAAACGCTAAAAATCCCGTGGCAGGTGTTGACAGCCAAGGGGCTCATCCACACAATAGCCGTTCTTTGTTGGAGGGATACCCAAGCGGCCAACGGGGGCAGACTGTAAATCTGCTGGCTTACGCCTTCGGTGGTTCGAATCCACCTCCCTCCACCAGACGATTTCCGCGTAAGGCTGTTTCACCAGGCGGGAGTAGTTCAATGGTAGAACCTCAGCCTTCCAAGCTGATGGTGCGGGTTCGATCCCCGTCTCCCGCTCCATTGAAGTCGTCTTAGGTGTTTTGTTTCGTGCTCATGTAGCTCAGTCGGTAGAGCACTTCCTTGGTAAGGAAGAGGTCGCTGGTTCGATTCCAGTCATGAGCACCATCTCACCGCGGTCCGCGCGGTATTAGTCTGACTGACCATTCCAGTTTTCATCATTTGACTCCATCGGGGTTTTAGGCGTATGGCAAAGGGTAAATTCGAACGCACCAAGCCGCACGTCAACGTCGGCACGATTGGTCACGTGGACCACGGCAAGACGACGCTGACGGCTGCGCTGACGAAGGTTGGCGCCGAGCGTTTCGGTGGCGAGTTCAAGGCATACGACGCGATCGACGCGGCGCCGGAAGAGAAGGCTCGTGGTATCACGATCTCGACCGCGCACGTGGAATACGAGTCGCCGAACCGTCACTACGCCCATGTGGATTGCCCGGGCCATGCCGACTACGTGAAGAACATGATCACGGGTGCCGCGCAGATGGACGGCGCGATCCTGGTGTGCTCGGCCGCTGACGGCCCGATGCCGCAGACCCGCGAACACATCCTGCTGTCGCGCCAGGTGGGCGTGCCGTACATCGTCGTGTTCCTGAACAAGGCCGACATGGTGGACGACGCCGAGCTGCTCGAGCTGGTCGAGATGGAAGTGCGCGAGCTGCTGAGCAAGTACGACTTCCCGGGCGACGACACGCCGATCATCCACGGTTCGGCGCTGAAGGCGCTGGAAGGCGATCAGAGCGAAATCGGCGTGCCGGCGATCATCAAGCTGGTCGACGCGCTGGACAGCTACATCCCGGAGCCGGTGCGTGCGATCGACAAGCCGTTCCTGATGCCGGTGGAAGACGTGTTCTCGATCTCGGGCCGCGGCACCGTGGTGACCGGTCGTATCGAGCGCGGCATGATCAAGGTCGGTGACGAAATCGAAGTGGTCGGCATCCGTCCGACCCAGAAGACCACCGTCACGGGCGTGGAAATGTTCCGCAAGCTGCTGGACCAGGGCCAGGCAGGCGACAACGCCGGTCTGCTGCTGCGCGGTCTGAAGCGCGACGACGTGGAGCGTGGCCAGGTGCTGGCCAAGCCGGGCACGATCACCCCGCACACCGACTTCGAGGCTGAGGTCTATGTGCTGTCGAAGGACGAGGGTGGCCGTCATACGCCGTTCTTCAAGGGCTACCGTCCGCAGTTCTACTTCCGCACCACCGACGTGACGGGCGCCTGCCAGCTGCCGGAAGGCGTGGAGATGGTGATGCCGGGCGACAACGTGAAGATGGTGGTGTCCCTGATCCACCCGATCGCGATGGACGAAGGCCTGCGCTTTGCGATCCGCGAAGGCGGCCGCACCGTCGGCGCCGGCGTGGTGGCCAAGGTCATCAAGTAAGCTGTAGACTGGGAAGTCGCCCGCTCTGCGGGCTGCAAGGAGTCGAAGGGTGGGGCGGTTACGACCTCCTCATCTCTCGGCGGCGCTGAAAGCGCATCCCTGCAGCGGCAAGGCGAGCGACTTCACACATTTTCGATACGCCAGTAGCTCAATTGGCAGAGCAGCGGTCTCCAAAACCGCAGGTTGGGGGTTCGAGTCCCTCCTGGCGTGCCATCTTCCTGAGGATCGACGATGGATGGTGGGTGGCGTGATGACCGATCTCCGGTCGATGCCCTCTCATCCGATCACTTCGCATGAATACGAAGGCAGAACAGACCAAAGGCGTCAACGCCATTGATATCGGCAAGCTGGTACTGGCAGGGCTGGTGCTGGCTGCTGGCATTTTTGCCTACTCGTGGTTCGGCAGCGATAGCTCGATCCCGCAGTCGGTACTGATGCTTGGCGTGCTGGCGGCGCTGGTTGTGGCCCTGGCCATCGGCGCCTTCACGGCGCCCGGCCGCCGCGTGCGCAGCTTTCTTGGTGAATCGCAGTTCGAAATGCGCAAAGTGGTCTGGCCCACCCGTGATGAGACGCTCAAGACCACCGGCATCATCATGGTCGTGGTTGTCATTTTGTCGCTGCTGTTGGGCCTGATCGATCTGATCCTGAAGTCGGTCGTACTCGACTGGCTGCTCAAGCTGGGTTCGTAGAGGTGATGGCATGAGCAAGCGTTGGTATGTGGTGCACGCCTATTCGGGCTTCGAAAACCAGGTGAAGCGTTCGCTCGACGAGCGGATTCGTCGCGCCGGCATGGAAGAGCGCTTCGGCGAAGTGCTGGTGCCGACCGAGGAAGTCATCGAGATGCGCAGCGGCCAGAAGCGCCGCAGCGAGCGCAAGTTCTTCCCGGGTTATGTTCTCGTGCAAATCGAGACGGACACCGAGGGCAAGGCGCCGCGCATCGACGACGAATGCTGGCATCTGGTCAAGGAAACCCCGAAGGTGATGGGTTTCATTGGCGGCACGGCGGATCGCCCGTTGCCGATTCGCGACAGCGAAGCCGACGCCATCCTGAGTCGCGTCCGTGAGGGTGTCGAGAAGCCCCGTCCCAAGGTGCTGTTCGAGCCGGGCGAGATGGTTCGCGTCACCGATGGTCCGTTCAACGACTTCAACGGCGTGGTCGAAGAGGTCAATTACGAAAAGAGCCGCCTGCGTGTCGCTGTGCTCATTTTCGGTCGCTCGACCCCGGTCGAGCTGGAGTTCGGCCAGGTCGAGAAGGCCTGATCGACTCCCAAGCCAGCCCCGGCACGGGGCTTGCTTAAAACTTGATCAGTCTCTAAACTACGCGGTTCACGCCGGGGTCTTTTGGCTCGGCGTGTCCGTGTTTTCAAGGTCCGCAGGGTCGCGGACCTTCCTCCATCAGGGAACGAACGTACTGCGAGGAGCCGCAAGGCGCTTGAACTCGCGAGGAAAAAAGCAATGGCAAAGAAAGTCACAGGTTATATCAAGCTGCAGGTCAAGGCCGGTCAGGCCAACCCGTCGCCGCCGGTGGGTCCTGCCCTCGGTCAGCGCGGCCTGAACATCATGGAATTCTGCAAGGCGTTCAATGCCGCCACGCAGAAGATGGAGCCGGGTCTGCCGATTCCGGTCATCATCACGGCCTATTCCGACCGTAGCTTCACCTTTATCACCAAGACCCCGCCGGCCACCGTCCTGATCAAGAAGGTCACGGGCGTCGCCAAGGGTTCGCCCAAGCCCAATACCGACAAGGTCGGCAAGATCACCCGCAAGCAGCTGGAAGACGTTGCAAAGCAGAAAGAGCCGGATCTCACGGCTGCTGATCTGGACGCCGCGGTGCGCACCATTGCCGGTAGCGCGCGCAGCATGGGCTTGGTGGTGGAGGGTTAAGACATGGCAAAGCTCACGAAGCGTTTGAAGGCGGCTCAGGCCGCAGTGCAGCCGGGCAAGATCTATGGCCTGGATGAAGCCCTGAACATCGTCAAGAACAACGCCAAGGCGAAGTTCGCCGAGTCCGTGGACGTCGCCGTCCGCCTCGGCATCGATGCGAAGAAGTCCGACCAGGGCGTGCGCGGTTCCTCGCTGCTGCCGCACGGCACCGGCAAGACCGTCAAGGTCGCCGTGTTTGTGCCGGCCGGTGAGAAGGCCGAGGCCGCCAAGGCCGCTGGCGCCGACGCCGTCGGTATGGACGACCTGGCGGAGCGCATGCAGGCTGGCGATCTCGACTTCGGTCGCGTCATCGCCACGCCGGACGCGATGCGCGTGGTCGGTAAGCTCGGTCAGCTGCTCGGTCCCCGTGGCCTGATGCCGAACCCGAAGGACGGCTCGGTTACCGCCGACGTCGCCACGGCGGTGAAGAACGCCAAGGCCGGCCAGGTGAAGTTCCGCAACGACAAGGCGGGCATCATCCACGCCACCATCGGCAAGGCCAGCTTCGACGCTGCCCAGCTCGCGGACAACCTGAACGCGCTGGTCAACGACCTGCTGAAGGCCAAGCCGGCGACCGCCAAGGGTCAGTACCTGCAGAAGATCGCCTTGTCCAGCACCATGGGCGTGGGCGTGCCGGTCGATGCCTCGTCGCTGACGCTGTCGACCAAGTAAGGATCAAGTCCCGTGCCGGCACGCGCTGGCACGGGCACGTTTTTGAGGGCAGCTACGGTTTGAAGCCGAAGCCGCCGTCAAAGACCGCAGGCGCGATCAGCGCGCGATGACGACGAGCAGGGAGCTCGTATTGGCAAGGAACCGCCGTCGTCGCTAGCGGGTTCGCTTAATCGGATTCCTCGCGAATCTGGCCTGCGTAGATGGTGCTGCCCCTTCTGGAATGTTTGTTTGATTTGTTCTGGAAAGGCCACCACCCGGGACACCTGTTGTCCCCGACGTCACGGAAGGCGTCGCTCAGGACCGCAAACGGCAGGAGCCGTAAGCGGAGTTCACAATGAGGAGTGAAAGATGGCTCTCAATCTGTCTCAGAAGCAAGAAGTAGTCGCCGAGCTGGCAGAAGTCGCCGCGAAGGCTCACTCCTTGATCGCCGCCGAGTATGCAGGCACCACGGTCGAACAGATGACCGCGATGCGCAAGAAGGCTCGTGAATCCGGCGTTTTCTTGAAAGTTGTCAAGAACACGCTCGCTTCGCGCGCCGTGGTGGGTACCGAATTCGAGGTCGTCAAGGACGCCCTGGTCGGTCCGCTGCTGTATGCGTTCTCGACCGAGGAGCCCGGCGCCGCCGGTCGCCTGATCAAGGAATTCGCCAAGGGCAACGACAAGCTGAAGGCGAAGTACTCGTGTCGGTGGAAGGCAAGTTGCTGCCGGCCGCGCACGTTGACGTGCTGGCCTCGCTGCCGACCCGCGAACAGGCCCTGGCCATGCTGGCCCGCGTGCTGGCCGAGCCGGCCGCCATGTTTGCCCGCGTCGTCAAGGCTGTGGCCGACAAGCAGGGTGGTGGCGAAGTCGCCGCCGAAGCCCCGGCTGAAGCCGAGCCCGCCTAAGTTCGCCGTCTACTCAAATCGAATCAATTTCCAGAGGTAAATCAAAATGTCCCTGACCAACGAACAGATCGTTGACGCCGTCGCCGCCAAGTCGCTGATGGAAGTGATGGACCTGGTGAAGGCCATCGAAGAGAAGTTTGGCGTGACCGCCGCCGCTCCGGTGATGGTTGCCGCTGGCCCGGCCGCTGCCGGCCCGGCTGCCGAAGAGCAGACCGAGTTCGACGTGATCCTGAAGAGCGCCGGCGAGAAGAAGGTCGACGTGATCAAGGCCGTCCGCGCCATCACGGGCCTGGGCCTGAAGGAAGCGAAGGACCTGACCGAAGCCGGTGGCGTCGTGAAGGAAGCCGCTTCGAAGGAAGACGCTGCGAAGTTCAAGAAGGACCTCGAAGCTGCCGGCGCCACGGTCGAACTGAAGTAATCGGCGCTCTTGCGCGCCGTCAGTTTGATCTAGCGTCAAGCAAGCCTGGGGACGTAAGTCCCCGGGCTTTGCCTGTTGCAGATGCTCCGCACGAAGCAGGGCGATCTGTAACGACCAGGCGTCATCTTTAAGGTTCGTGTTTTTTGCGGCGGGAAGACAGCACTGAAAGGCCTGCAGACCATCGCCGACCTTTGATTTATGCCTTTTTGACGCATCGATGGGTGGGACAGCACACCTCGCCCATCGACGGCAGACACAGCTTTCACAAATCAGCCGGTGTGTGCACCACCGGCGTCACTGCGAACCGAGGCGGTACCCACCATGACCTACTCGTTTACCGAGAAGAAGCGCATCCGCAAGGATTTCGGCAAGCGTCCACCTGTATTGGGCGTGCCGAACCTGCTGACCATCCAGACCGATTCCTATCGCGAGTTTCTGCAGGAGCACGTCGCTCCCAAGCAGCGCGACGAAAAGGGTCTCCACGCCGCGCTGAAGTCGGTGTTCCCGATTGTCAGCTATTCGGGCAATGCCGCGCTTGAGTATGTCGACTATCGCCTGGGCGAGCCTGCCTTCGACGAACGCGAATGCCGCAACCGTGGCATGACCTACGGCGCGCCGCTGCGCGTGACCGTGCGTCTGGTCATCTACGACAAGGACAGCCCGGCCTCCAAGAAGGCGGTGAAGTACGTGAAGGAGCAGGAGGTCTACATGGGCGAAATTCCGCTCATGACCGACACCGGCACCTTCATCATCAACGGCACCGAGCGCGTCATCGTCTCGCAGCTGCATCGTTCCCCGGGCGTGTTCTTCGATCACGACCGCGGCAAGACGCACAGCTCGGGCAAGCTGCTGTTCTCCGCCCGCGTGATTCCTTACCGCGGTTCGTGGCTGGACTTCGAGTTCGACCCGAAGGACGCGCTGTTCACCCGTATCGACCGTCGCCGCAAGTTGCCGGTGACGGTGCTGCTGCGCGCGCTCGGCTACAACAACGACGAGATGCTGGACATCTTCTTCGAGCACAACGTGTTCCACCTGGGCAAGAAGGGTGGCACCACGCTGGAGCTGGTGGCCGAGCGTCTGCGCGGCGAAACGCTGACCTTCGACCTGACGATTGGCGACAAGGTGCTGGTGGAAGCCGGCAAGCGCATCACCGCGCGCCACGTGCGTCAGCTGGCCGCCGAGAACATCACCGCGCTGGAAGTGCCGGACGATTATCCGATCGGCCGCATCCTTGCCACCGACATCGTCGACAGCAAGACCGGCGAGCTGCTGGCTTCGGCCAATGACGAAATCACCGGCGAGCAGCTGGAGAATTTCCGCAAGGCTGGCATCGAAGTCGTGCCGACGCTGTACGTGAACGACCTGGATCGCGGCGCGTACATCTCGCACACCCTGCGCATCGATAACTCCAAGACGCAGCTCGAAGCGTTGGTGGAAATCTATCGCATGATGCGTCCGGGCGAGCCGCCGACCAAGGACGCCGCGCAGAACCTGTTCTTCAACCTGTTCTTCACCTTCGACCGCTACGACCTGTCGGCCGTGGGTCGCATGAAGTTCAACCGTCGCGTCGGCCGTCAAGGAGATCGTCGGTCCGGGCGTGCTGTACGACCACAAGTACTTCTGCCGAGCGCAAGGAAGAAGACTCGCAGAACCTGGTCAAGTCGCTGGGCGAGAGCTCCGACATCCTCGACGTGCTGAAGGTGCTGATCGACATCAAGAACGGTCATGGCACCGTCGACGACATCGATCACCTGGGCAACCGTCGCGTGCGTTCGGTCGGCGAAATGGCCGAGAACACCTTCCGCATCGGCCTGGTGCGCGTCGAGCGTGCCGTGCGCGAGCGTCTGAGCGCTGGCCGAGGCCGAGGGTCTGACCCCGCAGGAACTGATCAACGCCAAGCCGGTGGCGGCGGCGGTGAAGGAGTTCTTCGGCTCCTCGCAGCTGTCAGCCAGTTCATGGACCAGAACAACCCGCTGTCGGAAGTGACGCACAAGCGTCGCGTCTCGGCGCTGGGCCCGGGCGGCCTGACCCGCGAGCGCGCCGGCTTCGAAGTGCGCGACGTGCATCCGACCCATTACGGCCGCGTCTGCACCATCGAAACGCCGGAAGGCCCGAACATCGGCCTGATCAACTCGCTGGCCGTGTACGCCCGCACCAACACGTATGGCTTCCTCGAGACGCCGTACCGCAAGGTCGTGGGCGGCAAGGTCACCGACACGGTGGACTACCTGTCGGCGATCGAAGAAGGCGACCACGTCATCGCGCAGGCGAACTCGCCGCTGACAAGGACGGTGCCTTCGTCGAAGACTTCGTGTCCTGCCGTTTCCGCGGCGAGTCCGAGCTGCGTCCGGCGTCCGAAGTCGACTACATGGACGTCTCGCCCATGCAGACCGTCTCGGTCGCAGCGGCGCTGGTGCCGTTCCTGGAGCACGATGACGCGAACCGCGCACTGATGGGCGCGAACATGCAGCGTCAGGCCGTGCCGACCCTGCGTTCGCAGACCCCGCTGGTGGGTACCGGCATCGAGCGTGCCGTGGCGCGTGACTCGGGCGTCATCACCACCGCCAAGCGCGGCGGCGTGATCGACCAGGTCGATGCGGCGCGTATCGTCGTGCGCGTGAACGAGGAAGAGGTCGGCGACAACGACGCCGGCGTCGATATCTACACGCTGACCAAGTACACCCGTTCCAACCAGAACACCAACCTCAACCAGCGTCCGCTGGTGAACGTGGGTGACGTCGTGGCGAAGGGCGACACGCTGGCCGACGGTTCGTCGACCGACCTGGGCGAGCTCGCGCTCGGCCAGAACATGCTGATCGCCTTCATGCCGTGGAACGGCTACAACTTCGAAGACTCGATCCTGCTCTCCGAGCGCGTCGTGCAGGAAGACCGCTACACCTCGATCCACATCGAGGAGCTGTCCTGCATCGCGCGCGACACCAAGCTGGGCGCCGAGGAAATCACCGCCGACATCCCGAACGTGGGCGAGCAGGCGCTGGCACGTCTGGACGAGTCCGGCATCGTGTACATCGGCGCGGAAGTGAAGGCCGGTGACATCATGGTCGGCAAGGTCACGCCGAAGGGCGAGAGCCAGCTGACCCCGGAAGAGAAGCTGCTGCGCGCGATCTTCGGCGAGAAGGCGTCCGACGTGAAGGACAGCTCGCTGCGCGTGCCGCCGGGCATGGACGGCACCGTCATCGACGTGCAGGTGTTCACCCGCGACGGCATCGAGAAGGACAAGCGCGCCAAGCAGATCGAGGAAATGGAAATCAAGCGTATCCGCAAGGATCTTGACGACCAGTTCCGCATCCTGGAAGGCGCCATCTACAACCGCATGCGCACCCAGCTCGTCGGCAAGTCCGCGATGAGCGGTCCGGGCGGCCTGAAGCGCGGCGCGGAAATCACCGACGCCTACCTCGACGGCCTGAAGAAGGACGACTGGTTCAAGGTCAACGTCAAGGACGAGGATGTCACCGAGTTCCTCGAGCGCGCGGCCGACCAGATCAAGCGCCACAAGGAAGAGTTCGACAAGCGCTTCAAGGAGAAGCAGGGCAAGATCACCCAGGGTGACGATCTCGCTCCGGGCGTGCTCAAGATGGTCAAGGTGTTCCTGGCCGTGAAGCGCCGCATCCAGCCGGGCGACAAGATGGCTGGTCGCCACGGCAACAAGGGTGTGGTGTCGAACGTGGTGCCGGTGGAGGACATGCCGTTCTCCGCCGACGGTACGCCGGTCGACATCGTGCTGAACCCGCTGGGCGTGCCTTCGCGTATGAACATCGGCCAGATTCTGGAAGTGCATCTGGGCTGGGCCGCCAAGGGCCTGGGCAAGAAGATCCAGAAGATGCTCGAGGCGCAGGAGAAGGTGGCGCAAGATCCGCGAGTTCCTCGACCAGATCTACAACCACCACGTGGCCGGTGCGGTGCAGCACGTCGACCTGAAGTCGCTGACGGACGATGAAATCTTCGCCCTGGCGAACAACCTGCAGGAAGGCGTGCCGATGGCGACGCCGGTGTTCGACGGCGCCGAGGAAACCGAGATCAAGGCCATGCTGAAGCTGGCCGATCTGCCGGAGTCGGGCCAGACCACGCTGTTCGACGGTCGTACCGGCGAGGCGTTCGATCGCCCGGTCACGGTGGGCTACATGCACTACCTGAAGTTCAACCACCTGGTCGACGACAAGATGCACGCGCGTTCGACCGGTCCGTACTCGCTCGTCACCCAGCAGCCGCTGGGCGGCAAGGCGCAGTTCGGTGGTCAGCGCTTCGGCGAAATGGAAGTCTGGGCGCTGGAAGCCTACGGCGCGGCCTACACCCTGCAGGAAATGCTGACGGTGAAGTCCGACGACGTGCAGGGCCGCAACCAGATGTACAAGAACATCGTCGACGGTAACCACGAAATGGCGGCGGGCATGCCGGAATCCTTCAACGTGCTGGTGAAGGAAATCCGCTCGCTCGCTATCGACATCGATCTGGAAGAGGTGAAGTAATCGGTCGTTTGAGTAGGAAAGGGGCCGAGGGCATCGCAAACGCAGCACGTGCGCCGCGAACCCAGCCCTCTCTCCACTCCTGTTGATTCCGATTCTCCATTCCTCCCTGATCTTCGGAGACATCCATGAAAGACTTGCTCAATCTGTTCAATCAGCAGCGCACCGACGCCGGACTTCGACGCGATCAAGATCGCCCTGGCCTCGCCGGAGCTGATCCGGTCGTGGTCGTACGGCGAAGTGAAGAAGCCGGAAACGATCAACTACCGCACCTTCAAGCCCGAGCGTGACGGCCTGTTCTGCGCCGCCATCTTCGGTCCGGTGAAGGACTACGAGTGCCTGTGCGGCAAGTACAAGCGCATGAAGCACCGCGGCGTGGTCTGCGAAAAGTGCGGCACGGAAGTGACGCTGGCCAAGGTGCGTCGCGAGCGCATGGGCCACATCGAGCTGGCTTCAGCCCGACCGCGCACATCTGGTTCCTCAAGTCGCTGCCGTCGCGCATCGGCCTGATGCTGGACATGACCCTGCGCGACATCGAGCGCATCCTGTACTTCGAAGCCTTCGTGGTGATCGATCCAGGGCATGACCGCGCTCGAGCGCGGCCAGCTGCTCAGCGAAGACCAGTACCTGGAAGCGGTCGAAGAGCACGGTGACGAGTTCGACGCCCGCATGGGTGCCGAGGCCGTCTACGAGCTGCTGAAGTCGCTCGACCTGCCGGGCGAAGTGATTCGCCTCAAGGAAGAGATCGGCTCGACCAATTCCGAGACCAAGCTCAAGCGCCTCACCAAGCGCGTCAAGCTGATCGAGGCGTTCCTCGAGTCCGGCAACAAGCCGGAGTGGATGGTGCTGACCGTGCTGCCGGTGCTGCCGCCGGACCTGCGTCCGCTGGTGCCGCTGGACGGTGGCCGTTTCGCCACCTCCGACCTGAATGACCTGTACCGTCGCGTCATCAACCGCAACAACCGTCTGCAAGTCGTCTGCTCGAACTCAATGCGCCCGACATCATCGTGCGCAACGAGAAGCGCATGCTGCAGGAATCGGTCGATGCGCTGCTCGACAACGGCCGTCGCGGTCGTGCCATCACCGGCACGAACAAGCGCGCGCTGAAGTCGCTGGCCGACATGATCAAGGGCAAGCAGGGCCGCTTCCGCCAGAACCTGCTCGGCAAGCGCGTGGACTACTCCGGTCGTTCGGTGATCGTGGTCGGTCCGACCCTGCGCCTGCACCAGTGCGGTCTGCCGAAGAAGATGGCGCTTGAGCTGTTCAAGCCCTTCATCTTCGCCAAGCTGCAGGCGCGTGGCGAAGCCACCACCATCAAGGCGGCCAAGAAGCTGGTCGAGCGCGAAGAAGCTCAGGTGTGGGACATCCTCGAAGAGGTGATCCGCGAGCATCCCGTGCTGCTCAACCGTGCGCCGACGCTGCACCGTCTGGGCATCCAGGCGTTCGAGCCGAAGCTGATCGAAGGCAAGGCCATCCAGCTGCATCCGCTCGTGTGTACGGCGTTCAACGCCGACTTCGACGGTGACCAGATGGCTGTCCACGTGCCGCTGTCGATCGAGGCGCAGCTCGAAGCGCGCGCCCTGATGATGTCGACCAACAACATCCTGTCGCCCGCCAACGGCGAGCCGATCATCGTGCCGACCCAGGACGTGGTGCTGGGCCTGTACTACATGACCCGCGAGCTGGTGAATGCGAAGGGTTCGGGCATGGTGTTCTCGGGCATCGGCGAAGTCCGCCGCGCCTACGACAACCGCGCCGTCGAGCTGCACGCCAAGATCAAGGTGCGCATGACCCAGGTGAACATCGACGAGGAGGGCGGTCGTACGTCCGAGACCTCGATCGTGGACACCACCGTGGGTCGCGCGCTGCTGCTCGAGATCATGCCGGAAGGCTTGCCGTTCTCGCTGGCCAACACCGAGTTGACCAAGAAGAACATCTCGCGCCTGATCAACCAGTGCTACCGCCGCCTCGGTCTCAAGGAGACCGTGGTGTTCGGCGATCAATTGATGTACACCGGCTTCCGCTTCGCGACGCGTGCGGGTATCTCGATCGGCATCGATGACATGATCATCCCGGCCGAGAAGAAGCCGATCCTGGAAGAGGCCGAGAAGGAAGTGGTCGAGATCCAGGAGCAGTACCAGTCGGGTCTGGTCACCGCCGGCGAGCGCTACAACAAGGTGGTCGACATCTGGTCGCGCACGAACGAACTCGTGGCCAAGGCAATGATCGACGGTATCGGTACCGAGAAGGTCACCGATGCCGAAGGCAAGACGGTCAACCAGAAGTCGATGAACTCGCTGTACATCATGGCCGACTCCGGCGCCCGTGGTTCGGTCGCGCAGATTCGTCAGCTCGCCGGTATGCGCGGCCTGATGGCGCGCCCGGATGGCTCGATCATCGAGACGCCGATCAAGGCGAACTTCCGTGAAGGCCTGAACGTGCTGCAGTACTTCAACTCCACCCACGGTGCCCGTAAGGGTCTCGCGGATACGGCGTTGAAGACGGCCAACTCCGGTTACCTCACCCGTCGACTCGTCGACGTGGCGCAGGACGTGGTCATCACTTCGCATGACTGCGGTACCGAAGACGGCGTGATCATGCAGCCGATCGTGGAAGGCGGCGACGTGGTCGAGCCGTTGCGCGAGCGCGTGCTGGGCCGCGTGGCGGTCGAGGACGTCTATGCCCCTGGCGACGACGACGAGCCGATCGTCACCCGCGATACCTTGCTGGACGAAGCCCTGGTCGAGAAGCTCGACAAGGCCGGCGTGCAGTCGATCAAGGTGCGTTCGCCGATCACCTGTGCCGCCAACCACGGCGTTTGCGCGCTGTGCTACGGCCGCGATCTGGCCCGTGGCCACCTGGTCAACATGGGTGAGGCCGTGGGCGTGGTTGCCGCGCAGTCGATCGGTGAGCCGGGTACCCAGCTGACCATGCGTACGTTCCACATCGGTGGTGCGGCTTCGCGTGCGGCTGCCGTGGACAACGTGACGGTGAAGACCACCGGCACGCTGAAGTTCAACAACCTCAAGACCGTGCATCACAACCAGGGTCACCTGGTGGCAGTCTCCCGTTCGGGCGAAGTCAGCGTCATCGACGCCAACGGCCGTGAGCGCGAGCGCTACAAGGTGCCTTACGGCGCCACCATCGCGATCAAGGATGGCGATCCCGTCAAGGCTGGCCAGACGGTGGCCAACTGGGATCCGCATACCCATCCGATCGTGTCGGAAGTGGCCGGTACCGTGCGCTTCATCGACTTCATCGATGGCGTCACCGTGCAGAGCCAGACCGACGAACTGACCGGCCTGGAGTCGGCGGTGGTGACCGATCCGAAGCGCCGTGGTACGGCCGCCAAGGACCTGCGCCCGATCGTGCGTCTGGAAGATGCCAAGGGTCGCGAGCTCAAGCTGCCGGGCACCGACGTGCCGGCGCAGTACATGCTCCCGGCCGGCGCCATCGTGTCGATCCAGAACGGTGTGCAGGTGGGCGTGGGTGACGTGGTGGCACGTATCCCGCAGGAAACCTCCAAGACCCGCGACATCACCGGTGGTCTGCCGCGCGTGGCCGATCTGTTCGAAGCGCGCAAGCCGAAGGAACCGGCGATCCTCGCCGAGCGTTCGGGTGTGATCAGCTTCGGCAAGGACACCAAGGGCAAGCAGCGCCTGATCATCAAGGACGTGGACGGCAACGAGCACGAGGAGCTGATTCCCAAGTGGCGTCAGGTCATCGTGTTCGAAGGCGAGCACGTGGAGAAGGGCGAAACCGTGGTGGACGGCGAGCCCAGCCCGCACGACATCCTGCGCTTGCTGGGTGTCGAGCCGCTGGCGGCCTACCTGGTCAAGGAAATCCAGGACGTCTACCGTTTGCAGGGCGTGAAGATCAACGACAAGCACATCGAAGCGATCATTCGCCAGATGCTGCGCAAGGTTGAGATCTCCGACCCGGGTGAGAGCCACTATCTGCGTGGTGAGCAGGTCGAGCGTGTTCGCATCAACGGCGAAAACGATCGTGCCATCACCCGTGGCGAGCGTCCGGCCGAGTACCAGTCGGTGCTGCTGGGTATCACCAAGGCCTCGCTGGCGACGGAATCCTTCATCTCGGCCGCTTCCTTCCAGGAAACGACCCGAGTCTTGACGGAAGCCGCCGTGCGTGGCACGCGTGACACCTTGCGTGGCCTGAAGGAAAATGTTATTGTCGGCCGTCTAATTCCGGCGGGTACGGGTCTGGCGTATCACGCACAGCGTCATCGCCAGGGCGGTCTGACCGCTTCAGAGCTCGAAACTCTCTCTGGCTCCGCTTCATCGGCCTCCTTCGCGGAAGCCACCACCGGTAGCGACATTGGTGTGGAGTAAGCCCCTCGCGGGTTCTACTCGCTGACATACGAAATGAGGCGCAAGGAGTGCGCCTCGTGTTCGGGCTATGGATGGCAGGGCGTCAGCTTGTCTGTGACAAGCTGCCCATGTTAAATTCCCGCTTCTTGGCAGACCGAGCCGGTTCGGTCTGCCTTTATGTTTCTCAGGAACAGCTTCAGCATGACGACAGTCAACCAGTTGGTTCGCAAATCCCGCAGCCCGAAGACCTACAAGAGTGCTTCTCCGGCTTTGCAGAACAGCCCGCAGCGTCGCGGCGTTTGCACGCGCGTATACACGACCACCCCGAAAAAGCCGAACTCGGCGCTGCGTAAGGTTGCCAAGGTGCGCCTGACGAACGGCTACGAAGTCATCAGCTACATCGGTGGCGAAGGTCACAACCTGCAGGAGCACTCGGTGGTCCTGATCCGCGGCGGTCGCGTCAAGGATCTCCCCGGTGTTCGTTACCACACGGTGCGCGGCAGTCTCGACTGCGCCGGCGTTACCAAGCGCCGCCAGTCGCGCTCCAAGTACGGCGCCAAGCGCCCGAAGAAGTAATTATTGAATAGTGCGGCCAGGACGGCCGCTTTTCCGGCGGGCAGGGATGCCCGCAAAAAATAACGGACAAAGAATATGTCGCGTAAAGGTTCACATCCCGCCCGTCTGGTCCTGCCGGACCCCAAGCACGGCAGCCAGCTGATCGCCCGCTTCATCAACATGGTGATGAAGAGCGGCAAGAAGTCGGTCGCTGAAAGCATCGTCTACGGCGCGCTCGACCATCTGGGCGAAAAGAACGCCGAGCCGGTTCAGCTCGTCGAGAAGGCCCTGAACAACATCGCTCCGGCGGTTGAGGTCAAGTCCCGCCGTGTCGGCGGCGCCACCTACCAGGTGCCGGTCGAAGTGCGTCCGGGCCGTCGTATGGCGCTGGCCATGCGCTGGGCGATCGAATGCCGCCCGCAAGCGCGGCGAGACCTCGATGCCGCGCAAGCTGGCCGCCGAGCTGCTCGAGGCTTCCGAGAATCGCGGTGGCGCGATCAAGAAGCGCGAAGAGACGCACCGCATGGCAGAAGCCAACAAGGCCTTCTCGCATTACCGCTGGTAAGCAGTAACTCGCTTAAAGCAAGCACTTTTTAGAGGTTAAGACCGTGGCACGCACCACTCCCATCGAGCGCTACCGCAACTTCGGCATCATGGCTCACATCGATGCCGGCAAGACCACCACCACGGAGCGCATCCTGTTCTACACCGGCGTCAGTCACAAGATTGGCGAGGTGCACGACGGTGCGGCAACGATGGACTGGATGGAGCAGGAGCAGGAGCGCGGCATCACCATTACGTCGGCGGCAACGACGGCGTTCTGGAAGGGCATGGATCGTTCCTTGCCCGAGCACCGCTTCAACATCATCGACACCCCCGGACACGTCGACTTCACCATCGAAGTGGAGCGTTCGCTCCGCGTGCTCGACGGTGCGGTGTTCGTGCTCTGCGCCGTGGGTGGTGTGCAGCCGCAGTCCGAGACCGTTTGGCGCCAGGCCAACAAGTACAAGGTGCCGCGTCTTGCGTTCGTCAACAAGATGGACCGCACCGGCGCCAACTTCTACAAGGTGGTTGACCAGCTGAAGGCTCGCCTGGGTGCAAACCCGGTGCCGATGCAGGTGCCGATCGGCGCCGAAGACAACTTCGAAGGCGTGATCGACCTGCTCAAGATGAAGGCGATCATCTGGGACATGGAGTCCCAGGGCATGAAGTTCGAGTACCAGGACATCCCGGCGAACCTCGCCGAGAAGGCTGCCGAGGCGCGTGGCTTCATGGTCGAGTCGGCCGCGGAAGCAACCGAAGAGCTGATGAACAAGTACCTGGAAGAGGGTGACCTCACCGAGGAAGAGATCATCGGTGGCCTGCGTCAGCGCACGCTCGCCAGCGAGATCATCCCGGTCTTCTGCGGTACGGCGTTCAAGAACAAGGGCGTCCAGGCGATGCTCGACGCGGTGGTGCAACCTGCTGCCGTCGCCCGCCGATCGTCCGCCGGTGGCCGGCGTCGACGAAGACGAGAAGGAAGCCACGCGCAAGGCCGATGACGCCGCGCCGTTCTCCGCGCTCGCGTTCAAGATCATGACCGATCCGTTCGTCGGCTCGCTGACGTTCTTCCGCGTCTACTCGGGCACGCTGAATGCGGGCGACGCAGGTGTACAACCCGGTCAAGTCCAAGAAAGAGCGCATCGGCCGCATCCTGCAGATGCACGCGAACGAGCGTCAGGAACTGAAGGAAGTCCGCGCTGGCGATATCGCCGCAGCGGTCGGCCTGAAGGACGTGACGACCGGCGACACGCTGTGCGCGCAGGATCACATCATCACCCTGGAGCGCATGACGTTCCCGGAGCCGGTGATCTCGATGGCGGTCGAACCGAAGACCAAGTCCGACCAGGAAAAGATGGGTATCGCCCTCGGCCGTCTGGCTGCGGAAGATCCGTCGTTCCGCGTGCGTACGGACGAAGAGTCGGGCCAGACCATCATCTCGGGCATGGGCGAGCTTCACCTGGACATCCTGGTCGACCGCATGCGTCGCGAGTTCAACGTCGAGGCCAACGTCGGCAAGCCGCAAGTGGCTTATCGCGAGACGATCCGCGCGTCGGACGTCAAGTCGGACTACAAGCACGCCAAGCAGTCGGGCGGTAAGGGTCAGTACGGTCACGTGGTGATCGAGCTGTCGCCGATGACCGAGGAAGACCGCAAGAGCACGGACGTCAAGAACGATTTCCTGTTCATCAACGACATCACGGGCGGCGTGATCCCGAAGGAATTCATCCCGTCGGTCGAAAAGGGTCTGCGCGAAACCATCACCAGCGGTCCGCTGGCTGGCTTCCCGGTGGTGGACGTGAAGGTCAAGCTGGTCTTCGGTTCGTACCACGACGTCGACTCGTCGGAAATGGCGTTCAAGCTCGCCGCCTCGATGGCGTTCAAGCAGGGCTTCGCCAAGGCGTCGCCGGTGCTGCTCGAGCCGATCATGAAGGTCGAGGTGGTGACGCCGGAAGACTACGTCGGTGACGTCATGGGCGACATGAGCCGTCGTCGCGGCCTGCTTCAGGGTCAGGACGACACGCCGTCGGGCAAGACCATCAATGCGATGGTCCCGCTGGGCGAGATGTTTGGTTATGCGACGACGATTCGTTCGCTGACCCAGGGTCGCGCCACCTTCACGATGGAATTCGACCATTACGCCGAAGCGCCGAACAACATCGCCGAGCAGGTCATGAAGAAGGCCTGATAAGGCCTTCCTCCCCACAACATACCGTTCTTTTCTAGAGGTTTAGAGTCATGGCAAAGGGTAAATTCGAACGCACCAAGCCGCACGTCAACGTCGGCACGATTGGTCACGTGGACCACGGCAAGACGACGCTGACGGCTGCGCTGACGAAGGTCGGCGCCGAGCGTTTCGGTGGCGAGTTCAAGGCATACGACGCGATCGACGCGGCGCCGGAAGAGAAGGCGCGCGGTATCACGATCTCGACCGCGCACGTGGAATACGAGTCGCCGAACCGTCACTACGCCCACGTGGATTGCCCGGGCCATGCCGACTACGTGAAGAACATGATCACGGGTGCGGCGCAGATGGACGGCGCGATCCTGGTGTGCTCGGCCGCTGACGGCCCGATGCCGCAGACGCGCGAGCACATCCTGCTGTGCGCGCCAGGTGGGCGTGCCGTACATCGTCGTGTTCCTGAACAAGGCCGACATGGTGGACGACGCCGAGCTGCTCGAGCTGGTCGAGATGGAAGTGCGCGAGCTGCTGAGCAAGTACGACTTCCCGGGCGACGACACGCCGATCATCCACGGTTCGGCGCTGAAGGCGCTGGAAGGCGATCAGAGCGAAATCGGCGTGCCGGCGATCATCAAGCTGGTCGACGCGCTGGACAGCTACATCCCGGAGCCGGTGCGCGCGATCGACAAGCCGTTCCTGATGCCGGTGGAAGACGTGTTCTCGATCTCGGGCCGCGGCACCGTGGTGACCGGTCGTATCGAGCGCGGCATCATCAAGGTCGGTGACGAAATCGAAGTGGTCGGCATCCGTCCGACCCAGAAGACCACCGTCACGGGCGTGGAAATGTTCCGCAAGCTGCTGGACCAGGGCCAGGCGGGCGACAACGCCGGTCTGCTGCTGCGCGGTCTGAAGCGCGACGACGTGGAGCGTGGCCAGGTGCTGGCCAAGCCGGGCACGATCACCCCGCACACCGACTTCGAGGCTGAGGTCTATGTGCTGTCGAAGGACGAGGGTGGCCGTCATACGCCGTTCTTCAAGGGCTACCGTCCGCAGTTCTACTTCCGCACGACCGACGTGACGGGCGCCTGCCAGCTGCCGGAAGGCGTGGAGATGGTGATGCCGGGCGACAACGTGAAGATGGTGGTGAGCCTGATCCACCCGATCGCGATGGACGAAGGCCTGCGCTTCGCGATCCGCGAAGGCGGCCGCACCGTCGGCGCCGGCGTGGTGGCCAAGGTCATCAAGTAAGTCGTTCCGGTCGCTGTCGTTACGACGGCGACACAGGATGGCCCTCCCGGATGGGTGGGGCCACCTGACAGGATCGCCGGAGGATGGCGAGTGAGTCTTTCCTCCGGGCGATTCTTAAGCTATAGTATTTGGCTAGCCCGTCGACGAACCTTGGGTTGCGGTCGACACTACTGCGAAATGAGGCACAGGAAGTGCTTCGAGTTCGCTGACCTGGATGGTCGTCGCATACGAGAGGCTTGGGCAGCGGAGCATGACGCTCTGTTGACCGGAGCGTTTCGCGTGTTTTATACTTTTCCGTCTGGGCGGGCCCGAATAGGGCCTGCCTAGTCTTTTAGGGTCAATCTTGCGGCACGTTGTCGCTCGCCGCGATTGGCTTGCAGTAACGCAGCGACGAATGGGTTGTGCGGGGCGGCGAGAAGCCTTTCCGGTTCACAGTTTTTGTTCTTTCGATAACAGGACACGGTTTATGGCGAACCAAAAGATTCGCATTCGGCTCAAGGCGTTCGATCATCGTCTGATCGACCGTTCGGCCAGCGAAATCGTCGAGACGGCCAAGCGCACTGGCGCTACGGTGCTCGGTCCGATTCCGCTCCCGACCAAGATCGAGCGTTACACCATTCTGGTGTCGCCGCACGTCGACAAAGATGCCCGCGACCAGTACGAGACCCGTACGCACAAGCGTGTGCTCGGACATCGTCGACCCCAACGACAAGACCGTGGACGCGCTCATGAAGCTTGATCTCGCCGCTGGCGTAGATGTTCAGATCAAGCTCGGTTGAGCGATAGACAGGATACGAAGATGAGTATCGGACTAGTTGGCCGCAAGTGCGGCATGAGCCGACTCTTCACTGAAGATGGACGCTCGATTCCGGTGACGCTGATTGAAGCGACGCCGAATCGCGTGACCCAGCTGAAGACGGAAGATAACGATGGCTACAGCGCTGTGCAGGTTGCGGCGGGCGTCAAGCGCGCCAGCCTGCTGACGCAGCCGCTGAAGGGTCACTACGCCAAGGCGAAGGTCGAGCCGGGTCGTGGTCTGTGGGAGTTCCGCGTGTCTGCCGACGATCTCGGCAAGTACAGCGTGGGCGCCGAGATCAAGGCCGACGACGTGTTCCAGGTCGGTCAGATCGTCGACGTGGCCGGCGTGTCGAAGGGCAAGGGCTTCCAGGGCACCATCAAGCGCCACAACTTCAAGATGGGTGACGCGACCCACGGTAACTCGCTGTCGCATCGTGCGCCGGGTTCTATCGGTCAGCGTCAGACCCCGGGTCGCGTGTTCCCGGGCAAGAAGATGTCCGGCCACATGGGTGCGGTGAACCGCACGCAGCAGGGTCTGGAAGTGGTCAAGGTCGACGCCGAGCGTCATCTGATCGCGGTGAAGGGCGCGGTGCCGGGTGCTACCGGCGGCGACGTCATCATCCGTCCGACGACCAAGGGTTGAGGAGAGACGCCATGGAACTCAATGTTATTGGCGCCAAGCCGCTCAACGTGTCGGACGAAGTGTTCGGCGGTGAGCTCAAGCAGGCCCTGGTCCACCAGGTCGTCGTCGCCTATCAGGCGGGCGGTCGTGCCGGTACCCAGTCGCAGCTGTCGCGCGGCGAGATGTCGGGTACCACCAAGAAGTTCAAGAAGCAGAAGGGCGGCGGCGCCCGTCACGGTGACTACCGTGCACCGATCTTTGTCGGTGGTGGCCGCACGTTCGCTGCCAAGCCGCGCAGCTACGAGCAGAAGGTCAACCGCAAGGTCGTATCGCGTTGCCATCCGCTCGATCCTGTCCGAGCTGATCCGCCAGGACCGTCTGAAGGTCGTCGAGAGCTTCGGCATCGACACCCCGAAGACCAAGGCGATGGTGGCCAAGCTGGCCGAGCTGCAGGTCTCGGGTCGCGTGCTGCTGGTGTCGGAAGACGCCAACGAAGCCGATCTTCCTGGCCGCGCGCAACATCCCGTACATCCACGTGGTGGACGTGCTGGCGCTGAACCCGGTCAGCCTGGTCGGTTCGGACCACATCGTCATGACCGTCGATGCGGTGAAGAAGATCGAGGAGTGGCTGGCATGAGCAACGAACGCATTCTGAATACGCTGCGTGCGCCGCACATCTCCGAAAAGGCCGCTCGCCTGGCCGAGAAGAACCAGTACGTATTCGTGGTCGCCCCCGAGGCAACCAAGGCCGATGTCCGCGCTGCGGTGGAACAGATGTTCGACGTCAAGGTCGAGCAGGTGAACCTCGTCAATGCCAAGGGCAAGGTTAAGTCCTTCCGTTTTCGCGCTGGCAATCGCCAGGGCAAGCGCAAGGCCTATGTTCGTCTCGCCGATGGTCAGACCATCGACGTGTCGTCCAAGGCCTGAGCCAGGAGTTGTGTTGAGATGGCACTAATCACTCATAAGCCGACCTCCCCAGGACGCCGCGACGCAGTCAGCGTTCGCACCGAGGGTCTGCACAAGGGCGCGCCGTACGCGGCGTTGACCGAGGCACAGTCCAAGAACGGCGGTCGCAACCACTACGGTCGCATCACCGTGCGTCACCAGTGGCGGCGGTCACAAGCAGCGTTACCGCATCATCGACTTCAAGCGCGACAAGGAAGGCATTGCCGCCCGCGTCGAGCGCATCGAATACGATCCGAACCGCACCGCGCACATCGCGTTGCTGTGCTACGCCGACGGCGAGCGCCGCTACATCATCGCGCCGAAGGGCGTGCAGGCGGGCGACCGCCTGGTGTCCGGCAGCGACGCGCCGATCAAGGCTGGCAACAGCCTGCCGCTGCGCAGCATCCCGGTGGGTAGCACGATCCACTGCATCGAGATGAAGCCGGGCAAGGGCGCGCAGATCGCCCGTTCAGCGCCGGCGCTTCGGTCCAGCTGGTCGCTCGCGAGTCGGGTTACGCCACGCTGCGTCTGCGCTCCGGCGAGATGCGCCGCGTGCCGGTCGACTGCCGCGCCACCATCGGCGAAGTCGGCAACAGCGAGCACAGCTTGAAGAAGCTGGGCAAGGCTGGCGCCAAGCGCTGGCTGGGCATCCGTCCGACCGTTCGCGGTGTGGTGATGAACCCGGTCGACCATCCGCATGGCGGTGGTGAAGGCAAGACCTCCGGCGGCCGTCATCCGGTCAGCCCATGGGGCACGCCGACCAAGGGTTACAAGACCCGCAATAACAAGCGCACGCAGCAGTTCATCGTGCGTCGTCGCAAGTAATAGGAAACCGATCATGCCGCGCTCTCTGAAGAAAGGTCCGTTCGTCGACCTGCACCTCGTAAAGAAGGTGGAAGCCGCGGTTTCCGCCAACAACAAGCGTCCGATCAAGACCTGGTCGCGTCGCTCGATGATCCTGCCGGAAATGGTCGGCCTGACCATCGCCATCCACAACGGCCGTCAGCACGTCCCCGTGCTGGTCAACGAGAACATGGTCGGGCACAAGCTCGGCGAGTTCGCGGTGACCCGTACGTTCAAGGGCCATGGCGGCGACAAGAAGGGCAAGTGATGAGCACTGAAGCCAAAGCGATCCTGCGCAGCGCCCGCATTTCGGCGCAGAAGGCACGCCTGGTTGCCGATCTGGTCCGCGGCTTCCCGTGGGCCGGGCCAGCGACGTGCTGCAATTCACCAACAAGAAGGCCGCACACCTTGTTCGCAAGGTGCTGCTGTCGGCCGTCGCCAACGCCGAGAACAACCTCGGCGCTGATGTCGACGAGCTGAAGGTCTCGCAGCATCTTCGTGGACGAAGGTCCGGCGATGAAGCGTATGTACGCCCGCGCCAAAGGCCGCGGTTCGCGCATCCTGAAGCGCACCAGCCACATCACTGTGGTCGTTGGCAACTGACTGAGGACGTAGACGATGGGTCATAAAGTTCATCCCACCGGTATCCGCCTCGGCATTGCCAAGGACTGGAACTCGAAGTGGTACGCCAATAAGGGCGATTACGCCAAGTATCTCGCGGCCGACCTCAAGGTCCGCGAGATGCTGCGCAAGAAGCTGGCTGCGGCCGGCATCTCGAAGATCCAGATCGAGCGTCCGGCCAAGACCGCACGCGTGACGATCCACACCGCCCGTCCGGGCGTGGTGATCGGCAAGAAGGGCGAGGACATCGAGAAGCTGCGCAAGGAAGTCAGCGACATGATGGGCGTTCCGACGCACATCAACGTCAACGAAGTGCGCAAGCCTGAGCTGGACGCGCAGCTGGTTGCCGAGTCGATCGCGCAGCAGCTGGAGCGTCGCATCATGTTCCGCCGCGCCATGAAGCGTTCGGTCGGCAACGCGATGCGCCTGGGCGCCCTGGGTATCAAGATCAACGTCTCCGGCCGTCTGAACGGCGCCGAGATCGCCCGTTCCGAATGGAGCCGCGAAGGTCGCGTGCCGCTGCATACGCTGCGTGCCGACATCGACTACGGCTTCGCCGAGGCGAAGACCACCTACGGCATCATCGGCATCAAGGTGTGGGTCTACAAGGGCGAGATCTTCGATCTGGCCGCAGGTCAGCCAGGAGTCGAAGGAAGAGCAGTCCGCAGCCGCGCCGCGAGGGTGGCGAGGGTCGTCGTGATGATTCGCGTCGCGAGGGCGGTGAAGGCCGTCGCGAGCGGACGGCGAAGTAAGGAGAGTTGCCATGTTGCAACCTAAGCGAACCAAATACCGTAAGCAGTTCAAGGGCCGTAACGACGGTCTGGCTCAGTGCTCCAACCTCGTCAGCTTTGGCGAGTATGGTCTGAAGGCAACCACGCACGGCGCGCTGACCGCGCGCCAGATCGAGGCCGCCCGTCGTTGCATCACCCGCTTCGTCAAGCGTGGCGGCAAGCTGCTGGATCCGCGTGTTCCCCGACAAGCCGATCACCAAGAAGCCGATCGAAGTTCGAATGGGCGCGGGTAAGGGTGGCGTCGAGTTCTGGGTCGCTCCGATCCAGCCGGGCCGCATGCTTTATGAAATCGAGGGTATCGACGAGGCAACCGCACGCGAGGCGTTCCGCCTGGCCGCGGCCAAGCTCTCGGTCCAGACCCAGTTCGTGACCCGGGCGGTGATGTGATATGGCCATCAAAGAATCTAACCACCAAGTCGGCCGAAGAGCTGAACAAGCATCTGCTGGATCTGCGCAAGGAGCAGTTCAACCTGCGCATGCAGAAAGGCACCGGCCAGCTCAACCAGCCGCACCAGCTGCGCCGCGTTCGGCGCGACATCGCCCGCACGAAGTTCGTGCTCGGCGGCAAGAAGTAAGGGACGGCCGACATGAGCGACAACAAGAAGCAGACGCGCACCCTCGAGGGCCGCGTCATCAGCAACAAGATGGACAAGACGGTCACCGTCCTGATCGAGCGCCAGGAACAGCATCCGCTGCTCGGCAAGATCATTCGACGTTCGACCAAGCTGCACGCGCAGGACGACCTGGGCGCGAACGAGGGTGACCTCGTCCGCATCGCGGAGTGCCGTCCCTTGTCCAAGACCAAACATCACCGCGTGGTTGAAATCATCACGCGCGCTGCCGTCTAAGGGAGGGTGCAGACATGATCCAGATGCAAAGCACGCTTTCCGCAGCGGACAACAGCGGCGCCAAGGAACTGATGTGCATCAAGGTGCTCGGCGGCTCCAAGCGTCGTTACGCCGCGATCGGTGACGTGATCAAGGTCACCGTGAAGGATGCCATCCCCCGCGGCAAGGTGAAGAAGGGCGAGGTGTACAACGCCGTGGTGGTTCGTACCGCCAAGGGTGTGCGCCGTCCCGATGGCTCGCTGATCCGTTTCGACGGCAACGCAGCGGTCCTCCTCAACAACAAGCTCGAGCCGATCGGCACCCGTATTTTCGGGCCGGTCACTCGCGAGCTGCGCAGCGAGAAGTTCATGAAGATCGTCTCTCTCGCGCCCGAAGTGCTCTGAGCGGAGATCAGACCATGAACCGTATCCGCAAGGGTGATCAGGTCCTCGTGATCACCGGCAAAAACAAGGGTCAGCGCGGCGACGTGCTGCGCGTTGATGGCGATCGCGTGTTCGTCTCCAACGTGAATCTGATCAAGCGTCACACCAAGCCGAATCCGCAGGCCAACCAGGCCGGCGGCATCGTCGAGCGTGAGGCTTCGATCCATCTCTCCAACGTGCAGCTGTTCAACCCCGCCACGAACAAGGGTGAACGCGTAGGTGCCAAGACGCTCTCTGATGGGCGCAAGGTCCGCGTGTTCCGTTCGTCTGGCGAGGTCGTGGACGCGTAAGGAATCACGATCATGACGCGCCTTGAAACTTTTTATAAAGACCAGGTAGTGAAGAAGCTCACCGAGCGCTTCGGCTACGAGAACGTGATGCAGGTTCCCCGCATCACCAAGATCACGCTGAACATGGGCGTGGGCGAAGCGGCGGGCAACAAGAAAGTGCTCGAGAACGCCGTGGCCGACATGGCGAAGATCGCCGGTCAGAAGCCGATCACGACCAAGGCGCGCGTTTCCGTCGCCTCGTTCAAGATCCGCGACGGCTGGCCGATCGGTTGCAAGGTCACCTTGCGCCGTGCCCAGATGTGGGAGTTCCTCGACCGCCTGATCAACATCTCGCTGCCGCGTACGCGCGACTTCCGTGGTGTGTCGGGTCGCGCTTTCGACGGCCGTGGCAACTACAACTTCGGTGTGAAGGAACAGATCATCTTCCCCGAAATCGATTTCGACGCGATCGACGCGCTGCGTGGCATGGATATCTCCATCACCACCACCGCCAAGACCGACGAAGAAGCCAAGGCGTTGCTGGAAGCCTTCAGCTTCCCCTTCCGCAATTAAGCGCGCTGCAACTGATAGACGCGAGAGATAACACATGGCAAAGACCTCGATGGTCAACCGCGATATCAAGCGGACCAAGCTCGTCAAGAAGTACGCCGCCAAGCGCGCCGAACTGAAGGCGATCGTGCTGAGCCCCACCGCCTCCTACGAGGAGAAGATGGAAGCCCAGACCAAGCTGCAGAAGCTGCCGCGCGACGCGAGCCCGTCTCGCCAGCGCACCCGCTGCGCGCTGACCGGTCGTCCGCGCGCCGTGTACCAGAAGTTCGGCCTCGGCCGCAACAAGCTGCGCGAAGCCACCATGCGTGGTGACGTTCCCGGCCTGCGCAAGGCCAGCTGGTAAGACCTCAAACTGGGCGATGACGGGCTTTGGCCCGTCCTCACTCGATGCAGTGGCGGGCCTGGGCCTGCCGCTGTTGGTGCGATTGACGCACCGATGTTCGCAAAATCGGAAAAAGCTGCTATAGTCGGCGGTCTGCATCAAGCAGGCCGGCGTTATGCCGGCTCACAATTGAATTGATTTCCGGTTTTTCGGATATCGGTGCACTCTGAAGGATGTTTTCATGAGCATGACTGATCCCATCGCCGATCTGTTTACGCGCATCCGCAATGCCCAGCTCACGGGCAAGCCGGCCGTAAGCATGCCATCGTCGAAGCTGAAGGTGGCGATCGCCAACCTTCTCAAGAACGAGGGCTATATCCTCGACGCCAAGACCTCCACCGAGGAGGGCAAGCCGGTGCTCGAGATCAAGCTCAAGTATTTCGAAGGCCGTCCGGCCATCGAGACCATTTCGCCGTATCAGCCGCTCCGGCCTCCGCGTCTATCGCGGCAAGGACGAGTTGCCGAAGGTCCTTGGCGGTCTCGGTATTTCGATCATCTCGACTTCTGCCGGTCTGCTGACCGACGCGCAGGCCCGTGCCAAGGGTCTGGGCGGCGAAGTCATCGGTCTGGTCGCATAAGGAGCCGACGATGTCCCGTGTTGCCAAGAAACCGATTTCCCTGCCGAAGGGCGTGGAGCTCAAGGTCGATGCCAACGGCATCACCGTCAAGGGCGCCAAGGGCACCCTGTCGACCCACGCGCTGCCTGGCGCTACCGTGGTCGTCGACAACGGCGTGGCCACCGTCCAGCTGGCCGAAGGTGCCGACGACAAGTTCGGCGGTACCCTGCGTGCGCTGGTCGCGAACATGGTCAAGGGTGTTTCCGACGGTTATGAGCGCAAGCTCGAACTGGTCGGCGTGGGTTACCGTGCCTCGATGGCCGGCAAGTCGCTGAACATCGCCCTGGGCTTCTCCCATCCGGTCGTGTTCGAAGCGCCGGAAGGCATCAGCATCGAAACCCCGACGCAGACCGAAATCCTGATCAAGGGTTCGGACAAGCAGCGCGTGGGTGAGGTGGCTGCCAAGATCCGTTCGTTCCGTCCGCCGGAGCCCTATAAGGGCAAGGGCGTTCGTTACTCGGGCGAGAAGATCACGCTGAAGGAAGCCAAGAAGGCTTAAGTGAGTTAGTACGCTGTCCCTGCGTGTGGAAGCGGCCATCCATGGCCGCACTCTTCACAAAGAGCCTCTACAAACTACTTGCCGATCCGCTTCCAGGAACTATGACTATGAACAAGAACGAATCCCGTCTGCGTCGCGCCAAGTCGACCCGCTCGCACATCCGCACGCTCGGTGTGGCGCGTCTGTCGGTGCATCGCACCGGTCAGCACCTGTACGCGCAGGTGTTCGACGCTTCCGGCAAGAACGTGGTGGCTGCTGCCTCCACGGTGCAGAAGTCGGTGGCTGAGGGCCTGAAGGGCACCAAGAACCTTGAGGCGGCCGCAGGCCGTCGGCAAGGCGGTGGCCGAGCGCGCGCTGGCTGCTGGTATTGAGGCGGTGGCGTTCGATCGCTCGGGCTTCCGTTACCACGGTCGCATCAAGGCTTTGGCCGATGCGGCTCGCGAAGCCGGCTTGAAGTTCTAAGCCGGTCGGAGTTGGGCGCCGGCGGTAGTCGGCGCTTGATTCCACCTGAAGTACCTACAACTCCAAGCGGCTCAGCCGCAAGCAAAGTCCCGGTTCGCCGGGCATACGGAAAAGAACATGTCTTCTACCGATCGCGAAAATTCAGACGGCCTGCTCGAAAAGCTGATTGCCGTCAACCGCGTGGCCAAGACCGTCAAGGGTGGCCGCCAGATGAGCTTCACCGCGCTGACCGTGGTCGGCGACGGCGAGGGCAAAGTCGGCTTCGGCTATGGCAAGGCGCGTGAAGTGCCGGTTGCCATCTCCAAGGCGATGGAGCGTGCCCGCCGCAAGATGGTGAACATCGATCTGAACAACGGCACCCTGTGGTACGCCATCAAGGCCAACCACGGCGCAGCCCGCGTCTACATGCAGCCGGCTTCCGAGGGTACTGGCGTGATCGCCGGTGGCGCCATGCGCGCTGTGCTGGAAGTGGTCGGCGTGAAGAACGTGCTGGCCAAGGCCGTCGGTTCGCGCAATCCGATCAACCTGGTGCGCGCCACCATCAAGGGCCTGCAGGCCGTTGCCTCGCCGAAGCAGATCGCCGCCAAGCGCGGCAAGACCCTGGAAGAGGTGCTGGGCAATGGCTAAGAACAACGAAACCGCCGCCACCGTGCGCGTGCGCCTGGTCAAGGGCCTGCGCGGCGTGCAGGCCGTCATCGCCTGAGCGTGAAGGCGCTGGGCCTGAACAAGCTCAACGATGTCCGTGAATTGAAGGACAGCCCGCAGGTGCGTGGCTTGATCAACACGGTCTACTACCTGGTGCGGGTCGAGGAGTAAGCATCATGCGTCTTAATGACATCAAGCCGGCCGCCGGTTCCCGCAAGACCCGCCTGCGCGTGGGCCGCGGTATCGGTTCGGGCCTGGGCAAGACCGCCGGTCGCGGTCACAAGGGTCAGCACGCTCGCGCGGGCGGTACCCACAAGTACGGTTTCGAAGGCGGTCAGATGCCGCTGCAGCGCCGCCTGCCGAAGGTCGGTTTCCGTTCGCTGAAGAAGGCCGAGAGCCAGGAAGTGTTCCTGTACCAGCTCGCCTCCCTCAAGGCTGACGTGATCGACGCGATCGTCCTGCACCAGGCCGGTCTCATCGACAGCCGCGCCAAGAAGGTCAAGGTCGTCGCCAAGGGCGAAATCGGTCGTGCGGTGAAGCTTTCCGGCGTGCTCGCCACGGCCGGCGCCAAGGCAGCGATTGAAGCTGCCGGCGGCAGCGTGGAGTAATCACGTGGCGTCAGCCAAGGGCACATCGCTCGGATCGCTCGGCAAGCTGACGGAACTGCGTCAGCGCATCTTCTTCGTGATCGGTGCGCTGATCGTCTTCCGTCTCGGTTCCTTCATCCCGGTTCCCGGCGTCAATCCGGAAGCGATGACGAACCTCATCGAGCAGGGCGGCGGCCTGATGAACATGTTCAACATGTTCTCGGGTGGCTCGCTGGCACGCTTCTCGGTGTTCGCACTCGGCGTGGTGCCCTACATCTCTGCCTCCATCGTGGTGCAGATGATGGGTTCGGTGATCCCGAGCCTGCAGGCGCTGCGCAAGGAAGGTGAGGCCGGTCGTCGCAAGATGACCACCTACACCCGCTTTGGCACGGTCGGTCTGGCGGCATTCCAGGCATTCAGCATCGCCATGGCGTTGCAGAAGCAGACTGCCCTGGGTGGCGCGCCGGTGGTGTATACGCCTGGCATGGGTTTCGTCATGTCGTCGGTGGTTGGCCTCACGGCCGGCACGATGTTCCTGATGTGGCTGGGTGAGCAGATCACCGAGCGCGGTATCGGCAACGGCATTTCGCTGCTGATCTTCGCCGGCATCGTCTCCGGCCTGCCCGGTGCGGTGGCTCATACCCTGACCATGGCAAGCAACGGCGAGCTGTCCGTGATCAAGATGATCATGGTGGTGGGCCTGATTCTCGCGGTGACGGCGTTCGTGGTCTTCATGGAGCGCGCCCAGCGGCGCATTACCGTGAACTACGCACGGCGCTCCGGCGGGCAGCGGGCCTATATGAACCAGACCTCGCATTTGCCGCTCAAGATCAACATGTCGGGCGTGATCCCGCCGATCTTCGCCTCGAGCTTGCTGCTGTTCCCGGCAACCGCGGCGAGCTGGTTCGGCGCTGGGCACCCGGCGCGCTGGGTGCAGGAACTGACCCAGGCGTTGACCCCGGGCGAGCCCTTGTACGACATCGTCTTCGCGGTGCTGGTGATCACGTTCGCCTTCTTCTACACGGCGATCGTGTTCAACTCCCAGGAGACGGCGGACAATCTCAAGCGCTCCGGCGCCTTGATTCCGGGCATCCGTCCGGGCCGCTCTACGGCGGACTACATCGACAACGTCATGACCCGTCTCACCGGTGTCGGCGCGCTGTACCTGGTGCTGGTCTGTCTGGTTCCATCGTTCATGCAAAAAGCTTGGCACGTCCCGTTCTACTTCGGCGGCACCTCTCTGCTGATCGTGGTGGTTGTGGTGATGGATTTTACTGCTCAGGTGCAGGCGCACTTGGTCAGTCACCAGTACGAAAGTCTGCTCAAGAAGGCCAATCTCCGCCGCAACTGATGGCTGCTGGGGTGGTAGAGCTTGGTCCGGATCGGAGAGTGGCGGCACCTGGGTGCCGCAGGGCTTTCCTGTTGGGTTAATTAAGGTTAGAATTGCGCGTTTACCGCGCACGAAACGCATCGGAGAAAGTACATCATGGCGCGCATCGCGGGTGTCAATTTGCCGGTCCAGAAGCATGTCTGGGTTGGCCTGCAAAGCATTTATGGGATCGGCCGCAGCCGGGCCAAGAAGGTCTGTGTGGACGCGGGCGTGGTTCCGACCACGCAGATCAAGTCCCTGAGTGAAGGCGAAGTCGAGAAGCTTCGTCACGAAATCGGCAAGTATGTCGTCGAAGGCGATCTTCGTCGCGAAGTGGGTATCGCCATTAAGCGTCTGATGGATCTGGGTTGCTACCGCGGCCTGCGCCATCGTCGTGGTTTGCCGGTGCGCGGCCAGCGCACGCGTACCAACGCACGTACCCGCAAGGGTCCTCGTCGCGCGATCAAGAAGTAACGGATCCCGAATATGGCTAAGCCGGTCAAGACCAAGAAGAAGATCAAGCGCGTTGTCACGGATGCCGTGGCCCACGTGCAAGCCTCCTTCAACAACACCATCGTCACGATCACCGATCGCCAGGGCAACGCCTTGTCGTGGGCGACTGCGGGCGGCGCGGGTTTCCGCGGCTCGCGCAAGTCGACCCCGTTTGCTGCGCAGGTTGCCGCCGAAAAGGCTGGCCGCGCCGCTGGCGACTACGGCGTGAAGACCGTGGAAGTCCGCATCAAGGGCCCTGGCCCGGGCCGCGAGTCGGCCGTGCGTTCGCTGAACGCTCTGGGCTACAAGGTCCTCAACATCATCGACGTCACGCCGATTCCGCATAACGGCTGCCGTCCCCCCAAGAAGCGTCGAGTCTAAGGAGCATACCCATGGCCCGTTATCGTGGAGCTACCTGCAAACTCGCCCGTCGTGAGGGTGCAGATCTCAGCCTGAAGAGTCCGGCTCGCGCCATCGACTCCAAGTGCAAGCTGGAAAACAAGCCCGGCCAGCATGGCGCCAACAAGCGCATGCGCATGTCGGACTATGCCGAACCAGCTGCGTGAAAAGCAGAAGGTCAAGCGCATCTACGGTGTGCTTGAGCGTCAGTTCAGCAACTACTACGCCAAGGCGTCGACCCTCAAGGGCAACACGGGTGAGAACCTGCTGCGCCTGCTCGAGAGCCGCCTGGACAACGTCGTCTATCGCATGGGTTTCGCGGTCACCCGCGCCCAGGCCCGCCAGCTGGTCAGCCACAAGGCTGTACTGGTCAACGGCAAGAAGGTGAACATCCCGTCGTACCAGGTCCGTCCGGGCGACGCGGTCGCGCTCACCGAGCGTGCACGCAGCCAGCTGCGTGTGCAGGAAGCGGCGACCGTGTTCGACACCATGGATCTGCGTCCGCAGTGGGTCGAAGTCGACAGCAAGAAGTTCGAAGGTACGTTCAAGGCGATGCCGGACCGCGGCGACCTGCCGACCGACATCAACGAGAGCCTGATCGTCGAGCTCTACTCGAAGTAATCAACCGGAGCCCTGCATGGCAGTTTCGTCTACTAGCGTGCTGCGGCCTCGCGGCCTCAGCGTCGAGCAACTCGGAGCCAACCGCGCCAAGGTGGTGGTCGAGCCGCTCGAGCGTGGTTTCGGCCACACCCTGGGCAACGCGCTGCGCCGCGTGCTGCTCTCCTCGATCCCTGGCAGTGCCATCGTCGAGGTGGAAATTGATGGCGTGCTGCACGAATACACCACGCTTGAGGGCCTGCAGGAGGACGTGATCGAAGTCCTGCTGAACCTCAAGGACGTGGCTATCCGTCAGCATTCGGGTGACGAAGTCACCCTGACCTTGGCCAAGAAGGGCAAGGGCGTGGTCACCGCCGGCGATATCGCCGTCGACCACTCGGTGGAAATCATCAACCCCGAGCATGTGATCTGCCATCTGACCAAGGACATCGCACTCAACATGCGTTTGAAGGTGCGTCGCGGCGTCGGCTACCAGCCGGCCAGCGCGCGCCAGCACCCGGACGATGAAGCTCGTCCGATCGGTCGCCTGCAGCTCGACGCGTCGTTCGCGCCGGTGCTTCGCGTGGCCTACGAAGTTGACGCTGCCCGTGTGGAGCAGCGCACCAACCTCGACAAGCTGGTGCTGGATATCGAGACCAATGGCACCATCGGTGCGGAAGACGCGGTTCGCAAGGCCGCCGAAATCCTCAACGACCAGCTGTCGGTGTTCGGTGACTTCTCGCGTCGCGAGAGCGCCACGGACAAGGCGGAGAAGGGCGGTTTCGACCCGCTGCTGCTGCGTCCGATCGACGATCTGGAGCTCACCGTGCGTTCGGCTAACTGCCTGAAGGCCGAGAGCATCTACTACATCGGCGATCTGGTGCAGAAGACCGAAGTCGAACTGCTGAAGACGCCGAACCTCGGCAAGAAGTCCCTGACCGAGATCAAGGACGTGCTGGGTGGTCGTGGTCTGGCCCTGGGCATGAAGCTCGAGAACTGGCCGCCGCCGGGCTTGTCCCACGGCATGCAGTTGGGCTGATGTTTCACGGGGCGATCGGTTTTCGATCGCCCCGATCCTTTGCAAGATCCGGCGGATGCGTCGCGCATTTCCACCGGAAATCCAAAGCGGTCCATAGAGGCCGTGCTCTTATAACGGGGCGTTTTGAAAGCCTCGAATAGCGGGTAACCGCGGGAAGTCGGTTCATCCTGGCCGGCTTTTCATAACAATAGACACAGAGAGTATTGCCATGCGCCACCAGAAATCCGGTCGCAAGCTCAATCGCACGAGCAGCCATCGCGAAGCCATGTTCAAGAACATGGCGGCGTCGCTGATCAAGCACGAGCTGATCCGCACCACCCTTCCCAAGGCGAAGGAACTCCGTCGCGTCGCCGAGCCGCTCATCACGCTCGCCAAGACCGATGGCGTCGCCAACCGCCGTCTCGCTTTCTCGCGTCTGCGCGACAAGCAGGCCGTCGGCAAGCTGTTCGTCGAGCTCGGTCCGCGTTACCGCGAGCGTCCCGGCGGCTACCTGCGCATCCTCAAGTGCGGCTTCCGCCCCGGCGACAATGCGCCGATGGCGTATGTCGAGCTGGTCGATCGCCCGCGCGTCGAAGAGGCTGCCGAGTAAGCAGCTTCGGTAAGTGTTCCACGAAGCCCCGGCCGGGTTACCTGCCGGGGTTTTTGCTTTCAGGGGGGGGCATTCTCCTGTAGGAACGCACCCTGTGCGCGAAAAGCCTACGAAGCGAAGCCACCGAGCCCTTCCCACAAAAACCGTCCCAAGAGGCAAGATCGCCGCGCCGCGGTCGCGCACTGGGTGCGTTCCTACAGAGAGGGGCGGGTGCGGCGAATAGAGGCGGTTGGGCAGGGCTGACAGGGGCGGGGCAAGCGGTTAATGTCGCTCTTTCGCAACGCAACATGGCCGCCATGAATCCATTCCGTTGGTCGTACCGGACTACCTATCTCGCTGGTTTCGTCATCTGTGCAGCGCTCCTGGGTTATGCCCTCTACGCTGAGCACGTGCTGGGCATGATCCCGTGCCCGCTGTGCATCTTCCAGCGCATCGCCTTCCTGGTGGTGGCGGTGTTTTTCCTTATCGGTGCGTTACACGCGCCACGCGGCGGCGGGCGTTGGGTGTATACCGTGGGAGTGTTGGTCGGTGCCCTTGGTGGCATCGCCGTCGCGGGCAGGCATTTGTGGTTGCAGACGTTGCCGGCCGACCAGGTTCCGTCCTGCGGCCCGAATCTGGGCTACATGGTGGATACGTTCCCGTTCGCCAAAGTGCTGAAGATGGTGTTCACCGGTTCGGGCGAGTGCGCCAAGATCGAGCCCGTATTTGGCCTGCCGATGCCGGCCTGGACGCTGGTCTGGTACGTGCTGTTGGCTTTTGTCGCTATCTGACGCTGTTGCGCGTAAGCGCGCCTGACTGGCTGCCCTTTGATGTCCCACGTCATGCCCATTGGCCCTGTTTCCCTTCAAGTCCCAGCCGGCTGGACCCCAGCCAGTTGGCAACAGCGGCAAGCCCTGCAGCAGCCGCTGTATGAGGATGCGGCCGAGCTGGCTCGCGCCACCGGTCTGCTTGCCTCGTTGCCGCCGCTGGTGACGTCCTGGGAGGTGCTGGCGCTCAAGCAGGCCCTGGCCGAAGCTCAGGAAGGTCAGCGCTTCGTGCTGCAGGGTGGTGATTGCGCCGAGAGCTTTGCCGATTGCACCAGCCCGATCATCTCCAATCGGCTCAAGGTGCTGCTGCAGATGAGCCTGGTACTGGTACATGGCTTGAAGAAGCCGGTGCTGCGGGTGGGGCGATTTGCGGGTCAGTACGCGAAGCCGCGTTCCACCGATACGGAAACCCGTGACGGCGTCACGCTGCCCAGTTTCCGTGGTGATCTGGTCAATAGCCCGGATTTCACGCCGCAGGCTCGGCGCGCCGACCCGCAACGATTGATCCAGGCGCATGCGCATTCCGCGCTGACCATGAACTTCGTGCGCGCCCTGATCGATGGCGGTTTCGCCGACCTGCATCATCCCGAATATTGGGACCTCGCCTGGGTCGAGCACTCGCCGCTGGCGGCGGAATACCGGCGCATGGTGGCGGCGATCGGCGATTCGCTGCGTTTCATGGAGACGCTGGCCGGCCCTATCGCGGGGTTCTCGCGGGTCGACTTCTTCACGTCGCATGAAGCGCTGCTGCTGCATTACGAAGAGGCGCTTACGCGCCAGGTGCCGAGGCATCGTGGCTGGTTCAACTTGTCCACCCATTTCCCCTGGATAGGCATGCGCACGGCCGCACTGGATGGGGCGCATGTGGAGTACTTCCGCGGCATTCGCAACCCGATCGCCGTGAAGGTCGGGCCGTCGGTCACGCCGGCGCAGTTGTTGCCGCTGATCGAAGCGCTCAATCCGGACGAAGAGCCGGGCAGGCTGACCCTGATCCATCGCATGGGCAATGCGCAGATTGGCAGCGCCTTGCCGCCATTGCTGGACGCGGTGAAGCGTGAGGGCCGGCGCGTGTTGTGGGTGGCCGATCCCATGCACGGCAATACGGAAACCACCTCGAATGGCTACAAGACGCGCCGTTTCGACAATATTCGCGGCGAGCTGGACCAGGCGTTCGATATCCATGCGGCGGCTGGCACGCGACTGGGTGGTGTGCACCTGGAGCTGACAGGTGAGGACGTGACCGAATGCATGGGGGGCGCGCGCGACCTCAATGAGGCGGACCTGGATCGTGCCTACAAGTCCATGGTCGATCCGCGCCTCAACTACGAACAATCGCTGGAGCTGGCGATGCTGATCGTGCGCAAGTCGGTGGGTGTGCGCGGCTGACCCGCCTACGTTGGGGCCTCGACTCGCGCGCTCTGTTTCTAGAAGGCCCGGCTGATGCCGGGCTTATCTTTTGCATGGTGCTGAAGAGGGCGCGCGGCCACGGCTTGACCCGCCGAACGCCGGGGCTGGAGCGGCGCGCGCCAGGGATGAATAACTGATGAATTTGTGATCAAATTCGCGTCAACGCGTGTGATTGGGACGAAGGCTTTAGACGAGTGTCGTCGCGACTCGCGCGGCATGATCAAACCAGCGGCCGGCCTTAGTTGCCGGATGCATCAGCCGGCAGGGCCAGGGCAGCACTTGAAAGACATGGCGACAAAAGGGGGCGGCGCATCATGGGTGCGCCTGCGCTGGGATGGCTGGATGGGGCATGTGGCCGTAGCCCTGGCCTATGCCGCGTCCTACATGCTTTTGCGCAGCATGTCGGTTTCGCATTGGAACCTGCCGGCCGGTCTGCGCGTGGCCTGTCTGCTGCTGGTGCCGTACCGTTATTGGCCTGCGCTGATCGTCGGCGAAACCATGCCGGTTACCTACCTGGGCTGGAGCAATCAGCAGGATTTCGGCTGGATTTGGGCCAGCCTGATGTCCATACCGCCCATCCTGTTCAGTGCGCCAGCATTCGCCTGGTGCCGTCGTCGCATGCCGCTCTTCCACACCGATGGCCGGGTCAACATGGCGATGGTGTTGTCGACGATTCTCGTAGGAGCGCTGGTAACGGCCCTGGCCAGCAGCGCCACGCTGGCGATCATGCAGATGCCGCACGGCCAGCAGCCGCCGGCGGTAACCGCCCGCATCATGCTTGGGTACTTTCTCGGCGGCTTTATGGGCGCGCTCACGCTGGCGCCCGCTGCGATGGCGTTGCGGGTTTGGCTTCCTGGCGTCAGGACGCCGGCGACATGGCTTGCGGCGCTGCGCGGGCGTTTCTTCAGCGATTGTGCACTGGGCGTGGTCCCGCCGTTGTTGCTGCTGATGTGGCTGGCGTCCGTGGGTAACGCGGAAACCATGCAGGTCTGCCGCATTGCCATGTTCCTGCCGGTGGCCTGGATGACCCTGCGGCATGGATGGCCTGGCGCCGCGGCGGCCGGCGCGCTGGCGAGCGTGGCGGTCCAGCTGACCGAAACGGTGGTGCGCGATCCCTCGGTGATCCAGGCGCAGACGCTGATCGCCTTCGCCATTTCGACCCTGCTCCTGCTCGGCTCGCGGCTTGCTCCGCGCGTCGAAACGGACCCGCACGATGCGACCGATGCGGGTGAGGCGTTGCGTGGCTTCGAGCTGGCCCAGCAGGGGCTGTACCAGGAAGAGCTGCGTCTGCGCCAGACGGCTGAGGCGCTCGAACGCATCGGCCTCTCGATGCGAGACAGCCAGAAGCGCTTGCTCGATCGGTTGCGTCCCGTGCTGCCGGACAATCTGGAGCATATGTATTCCCGGCATGTCGCCATCACCCAACATGAGATGCACCGGCTCGCCGACGCGCTCTATCCGCGGACCTGGCGGGAGCGTGGCGTTCCGGCGACGTTTCAGGATGGTCCCTTGTTGCGGGCGGCGGCCCTCGTAGGCGCCAGCTACGAATGCAGCCTGGCCGGCGGAGAGCTGGCGCGGCTGGCGCCGGACGTCCATATGATGCTGTATCGCCTGGCATGCGAAGTGATGGTCTATGTGCTGGCCCGCGAGCCGGTCAGGCGAATCCATCTGCAGATTCGCGGTGGTCAGACGCACGGGCGGCGTTGGGTGGTCATGCGGATGACCTGTGCTCGCGCCGTGCCGGCTCATCAAGGCAAGCCTGCATTGGAATGGAAACAGGTGGTTTCGCTGCTCGGTACGAACGGCCAGGGCATGTCGAGCATTCGTGATCGCGCGCAAATCTATGGCGGCACGGTTCATCAGCGTGACACGCATGATCAGCTTTGCGTTTCGCTGTTGTTGCACGACGCCTTGCGCGCTGCCCCCACGGCGTCGCCCGTGGGGCCGTTTCAACAGGTGGCATCCGCCTGATTCGGCGACCATTGGCCTGGTCCGGCGCGATGGCATCGAGCGGGCATGGACCTGCCGTGCGTCAGGAACAATCCGCTGCGACACGATGTCGCGAACACTCACTTTGGACGTGTTTGGCGATGTTCGATATCAGTGGCGATCTATAATCGACCGCGCCGGCGCTGAGCAGTCCTCTCACAGCGGTGGCTGACTCATCGCGCCTGGTGTCTTCGCCAGGATGCTCTACCGGTTAGCGACGCGGATACGGAATCATCATGAAGCGGCTCTCAGCGAAGCTGTGCCAGGCCAGGCGTGTCGTCGGCGCATGCATCCTGTATTTCGTCATGGGTACGGCGGCGGTACACGCGGAGGAGGCGTCGCCCGCGCGCATTCCAGACACGATCCAGCAGCGCATCGCCGCATGCACGGCCTGCCATGGCGTACACGGCGAAGGCACGCCCGAAAGCGGCTTCTTTCCGCGATTGGCAGGCAAGCCGGCCGGCTATCTTGCGCGTCAACTGAAGGATTTCCAGGACGGCCTGCGCAAATACGGCCCGATGGAATACACGGTGCGCCAATTGAGCCCCGAGTACATGCATGAGATCGCCGCATACTTCTCTGTACAAGAAGTCCCCTACAGCCGCTCGCCCTTGCCGCGTCTTTCCGCGGATGCATATGCGCGCGGCGAGCAGTTGGTGACTCATGGCGACCCCTCGCGCCAGATTCCGCCGTGTGCCGCTTGCCACGGCAGTCAGCTGACCGGCGTGCAACCGGATATTCCGGGCCTGGTGGGGCTGCCCTATGACTACATCAGTTCCCAGCTTGGCTCGTGGCGCACGAAGACGCGCGCCACGGTGGCGCCGGACTGCATGTCGGACATTGCAAACCGTTTGAGCGCGTCGGATATCAGCGCCGTATCCGCCTGGCTGGCAGGACGTGAGCTGCCGGCGGACATGCATGCCCAGCCCGCGGGTTCCGTGACGCCGCCGCTGCATTGCGGCGTGCTTGGCGAGAAGGGAGACGGCGCATGAAGCGCATGCGTTCAATCATCATGGTCGTCGTGCTGCTGGCGTTGGTGCTTGTTGGCGGCTGGTTGCTACGCGGTGGCAAGACACCGCCGGTATCGCAGGCAGCCAGCCAGGTGGATACCGCCACGCTGAGGGATCCCGCGCTGATCGCCAAGGGCGAGTATCTCGCCGCGGTGGGTGATTGCGCGTCATGTCATACCGAGCAGGGCGGTGCGCGCTACGCCGGTGGCCGGGTGTTGGCGACGCCGTTCGGCGACATCCCCGCACCCAATATCACGCCCGATCGCGGAGACCGGCCTGGGCGACTGGAGCTTCGAGGATTTCTGGCAGGCGCTGCATAGCGGCAAGGGGCGTCACGGCGAGCTGCTGTATCCGGCGTTCTCGTACACCTCGTTCACCAAGGTCACCCGCGACGATGCATTGGCGATCTTCGCCTACCTGCAATCGCTGGCGCCGGTGCATCGGCCCGCCAAGCCGCTGGGACTGAGCTTTCCCTACAACGTCCGCAGCAGCCTCAAGGCATGGCGCGCGCTGTATTTCCAGGAGGGTGTGTATCAGCCCGATCCTTCGCAGTCGGAGGCATGGAATCGAGGCGCTTACCTCGTGCAGGGTCTGGGGCACTGCAACGAATGCCATGCGCCACGCGATTCGCTGGGTGGCATGCAGAACAGTCCCTCGCTGGCCGGCGGTCAGATTCCCGCGCAGGACTGGTATGCCCCCGATCTCAGCATGAAGGCCAATGGTGGCCTGAGTGGCTGGAGCGAGCAGGATATCGTCGATCTGCTCAAGAACGGTCAGTCGGCACGCGGCACGGCGTTCGGCCCGATGGCCGAAGTCGTGGCGAAGAGTACGCAGCACATGCACGAAGACGATCTGCGCGCGATTGCCACCTATCTGCAATCGCTGCCGCCGCGTCCCTTGCTGGCGGAAGACAAATCCCCGCTCGATACCAGGCCTATCCTTGCCCAGGGGGCGAAGGTGTATGCCGCGCGCTGCGCCGACTGCCACGGCGAAAATGGCGAGGGCGTGGCAGGTATTTATCCACCGCTCAGTGGCAATTCGTCGGTCAACGAGCCGACTGGCATCAACGCGATGCGGGCCGTCCTGCTTGGGGGCTTTTCGCCGTCACGGCCGGCAATCCGCGGCCGTACTCGATGCCACCGTTTGCGCAACAGCTCAACGACAGCGATGTGGCTGCGGTGGTTACCTATATCCGCCAGTCATGGTCGAACAAGGCATCGCCGATACTCGAGCGTGACGTGATCAAGTATCGGCACACCCCGATCGATTAATCGCAGCGCCGCATCATGCGGTGCGATGCAGTGCTGGCGTGGCGGGCGTCGCTGCCATGCAGCCGACCCCGATCAGCGCACGGCCAAGGGCTTCGTCGAGCGGTGTATAGAGGCTGCCGCCAAGAAAGGCTTGCAGCTTGGCATCGTCAAGCCGAATCGGTTCGCGCCACAGGTAGCGCATCTTGCACAGCTCGCGCATCGTCTCATTGAACGGCGCTGCCATCCGCGCCAGCCACCAGGGGAAGCGGCCCGCCTTGATACGCGGATTGCCGGTGATGCGGCGGATCGCGTCCAGCATGGCGTAACCGTCCAGCCAATAGCCGCCGAAGTGGAAGCTTTCGAAGGCCCCCAGGCCGGCTTCGCGATCCAGCAATCGGGCCAGGACTTCGCCGACGTCGGGCAGATAGGCCCAGCTGTGACCGACGGCGTAGTCGCCGGGGTAGCTGATGTGTTTGATGGGGGCCCCCGCGCGGATCAGCCCCTGGGCGAGCCAGTTGTTGCCTGCGCGTGGCCCGAAGAAATCGCCGCAGCGCAGGATAAGGACGCGCGCGCCGTTCTCGCTGGCGTCTTTCAGTCGACGCTCCATCTCGGCGCGGATCTCTCCCTTGCGGGTGGGCGGATGCTGGAAGGAATCTTCGGTAAGGCGCGGGAACGCGTCCGGCCCGTAGTTATAGATGGTGCCGGGCAAAACGATACGCGCCCCGGCCGCACGGGCGGCGGCGATGGTGTTGTCCAGCATCGGCAACACCAGCTTGTCCCAGCCACGGTAACCGGGCGGGTTCACGGCGTGCACGATCACATCCACGCCCTCGGCCGCGCGCAACACGTCGTTGGCATGCATGGCATCGCCGCTGATCCACTCGACGCCGTCCTTACTGGATTCGACCGGCGCCGTGCGCACCAGGGCGCGCACTTTCCAGCCATGTCTCCGCAGCGCCATGCAGGCCTCGCTGCCAATGCCGCCGTTGGCGCCAATGACCAAGGCTGTCCGCTGTGCATTCATGGCCGTGCCCTCAAGGAAGTTGGGACTAGGATGCGTGGCCGTTACATAAAAGAAAATTACCTAATGGCTAAGATCTGCTATACAAATATGCATGGCTAATGCGGACCCTGGCTGGGAGTTGTACCGATCCTTCCTCGCAGTCATGCGCGAGGGCAGCTTGTCGGCCGCCGCCCGGGCGTTGGGTTTGACGCAGCCCAGTCTGGGGCGGCATATGCGCGAGCTGGAGTCGACACTCGGGGTCGTCTTGTTCGCACGCTCGCCGCAGGGACTGACGCCCACGGATCTGGCGCACGAACTGGTACCCCACGCCCAGGCCATGGCGTCGGCATCGGCCGCCTTGCAGCGTACCGCCTCGGCAGGGCGGGAAGAGATCAGCGGTGCCGTGCGCATCAGCGCCAGCGAGGTCATCGGTGCCGAGGTGCTACCCGCCATCCTCACGGCATTTCGCCAGCGGCATCCGGGCATCGTGATCGAGCTTTCCCTGTCGAATCAGCCGGCGGACATCCTGCGGCGCGATGCCGACATCGCCATACGCATGGTGCAGCCCACGCAGGAGGCGCTGGTGGCGCGCCACGTGGGCAGGGTCGAGCTGGGGCTGTTCGCCCATCAGCGTTATCTCGACACGTACGGGCACCCCGACTCGCTCGCCGATCTCGCCAGGCATGCACTGATCGGCTTCGATACCGAAAGGCCCTACATCCGCCGCATGAGGCCGCAGGGCTTCCCCTATGCGCGCGAGCACTTTGCATGGCGCACCGACAGCGACCTGGCGGCGTTGGCGGCACTGCGGGCAGGCTTCGGCATTGCCGTGGCGCAGGTCAATCTGGCCCGACGTGACGCGCAGCTGGTGCGACTGTTGTCGAGCCAGCTGTCGCTGTCCATGGATACCTGGGTAGTGATGCACCAGGATCTGCGCCAAAGCCTGCGGGTGCGGCGGCTGTTTGAGCATCTGGCCGAAGCGCTGGGTGACTACGCGCGTTCCTGAGCCTGGTTCATAGGGCACGAAATCCATCGGCCAGTTCTTGCCAAGGCCGGATATCCCAATGCCCGCGCGCCTGGCCCGAAGGCGAAGGCAGTACGTAAAGCTGCGTCTCGTGGATGTGCTCGCGCTGCCATCCGTAGCCGACCGAATGGCCGAGTACCACGCGGGCCGCCGCCTTGCTGGTGAAGGCGAGCAGGCGCGGTGCATGGCGTTCGATCTTGGCGCGTAGCGCAAGCACGTCGAAGGCCTCGCGCGGCAGCTCGTCGTCGTTGCCCCGGTGGTGCTTGGCCAGGTCGGTCAGTCCGATCCCCAGCGTCGGCAGCAGCGGGAACTCGGCCGGCGCAAACTGGCGTGGTGTCAGTTGCACGGCATGCAGGGCGCGCCAGAACAGGTTGCCGGGATGCGCGTAATAAGCGCCTTCTACGGCGGAACGGCGGCTGGCGGCCGTTCCGCAAAACACCAGCCCCAAACCGGGCTGCAACAGGTCGGGAAGGATCGGATCGCACATCGTCGGCAAGCATAACGGCGGCAGCCTGCCGTGAGCTAATGGAACACTGCTCGGTACATGAATCTCCCCATTTTTCGGGTATTTGAGAAGCCGGCTAGGAATAGCACCGAAACTGCTGTCGGCGACACGCGACATGCATCGACAGTGTGCGCGTAGTGCCGCTATAAAGATCGTCCATCCAGGGGAGTACCCGGTGAGCGAAGAAATCCTGATCAACGTGACCCCACGCGAGACTCGCGTCGGCGTGGTAGAGAACGGCATGTTGCAGGAGGTGCACGTGGAGCGGGCCTCCCGGCGCGGCTACGTGGGCAATGTCTACAAGGGTCGGGTGCAGCGGGTCATGCCCGGCATGCAGGCAGTCTTCGTCGAGATCGGGCTGGAGCGCGCGGCATTCCTGCATGCCTCGGACATCGTGCGGCCGGCACTGCCGGTCGCTGCCGATGGCGCCGAATTGCCGGTGGCGGGCAACGGCCAGGTCCCCTCGATCAGCGAACTGGTCCACGAGGGGCAGGAGATCGTGGTGCAGGTGGTGAAGGACCCGATCGGCACCAAGGGCGCGCGGCTGTCGACGCACCTGTCGATTCCCTCGCGCTATCTGGTGCTGCTGCCGCACGCGCGCACGCTGGGTATCTCGGCACGCATCGAGGACGAGGCCGAGCGCCAGCGCCTGAAGGACGTGCTGACGCCGCTGATCGGCGAGGACATCCCGGCAGTCCTCGGCTGGGCTACATCGTGCGCACCAATGCCGAGGGGCAGAGCTGCCGAATCGCTGGCCTTCGACGTTACCTATCTGGGCAAGGTATGGCGCGTGGTGCAGGAGAACATCGTCAAGGCCAAGGTCGGCGAGCGCGTCTACGAAGAACTCTCGTTGCCGCTGCGCAGCCTGCGCGACATGCTCAACGACGATATCGAAAAAGTGCGCGTGGATTCGCGCGAGACCTTCGAAAAGGTCGTCAAGTTCGTGCACAAGTTCATGCCGCAGCCTGGACGACCGGATGGAGCACTACGCGGGCGAGCGGCCGATCTTCGACCTGTACGGCGTGGAGGACGAAATCCAGCGCGCGCTGAAGAAGGAGGTGCCGCTGAAGTCCGGTGGTTACCTGATCGTCGACCAGACCGAGGCGATGACCACCATCGACGTGAACACCGGTGGCTATCTCGGTACGCGCAATCTGGAGGAAACCGTTTACCGCACCAACCTGGAGGCGGCACAGGCCGCGGCGCGCCAGCTGCGACTGCGCAACCTCGGCGGCATCATCATCATCGACTTCATCGACATGACGGACGAGGAGCACAAGCGCCAGGTATTGCGCATGCTCGAAAAGGGCCTGGCGCGCGACCACGCCAAGACCACGGTCTATCCCGATGTCGGCGCTGGGCCTGGTCGAGATGACGCGCAAGCGCACCACCGAAAGCCTGGAGCGCCAGCTATGCGAACCCTGTCCGGCCTGCAGCGGGCGGGGCACGGTGAAGACCGCCGAAACGGTGACTTACGAGATCTTCCGGGAAATCACCCGGGCCGTGCGCCAGTTCAATGCCGAAAAACTGCTGGTGATGGCCAGCCCCAAGGTGGTCGGCCGCATCCTCGAGGAAGAGTCCAGCGCGGTCGCCGAACTGGAAGAGTTCATCTCCAAAAGCATACGCTTTCAGGCCGAAGAGCATTATTCGCAGGAACAGTTCGATGTGGTCTTGCTGTAAGTATCTAGTGCCGCGCGCCCCGAGGGACGTCGTGTGGTGAGCCAGCCGTGAGCGCCATCTGGCAAAAACGCCTGCAGCAGGGCGCCCGGCTGTTGAGCTGGGTCGTCGGCGTAGTCGTGATCTTCGCTCGCCGTGCTGGTGGCGCTGACCCAGCTGCTGCTGCCGCGTTGGCGAGCCACCCGGAGTGGGTGGCGGCGCAGCTCAGCGCGAAGTTGCAGCGTCCGGTGAGCTTCCAGTCGGTGAAAGGCTATGCGCAACCGTCCGGCCCGTTGTTCGTGATGCGCGATGTCACCGTGGGCGGCTGGCGATGGCGGTGCGCCGCTGCATATTCCGGAAGCGGAACTCAAGCTCGACCTCGGCGGCTGGCTGCTGCCGACGCGGCACCTGGTGAACCTGCGCGCGCGGGGCATGCAACTGGACATGAGCCGCGATGCGGACGGCACCTGGCACATCAACGGCATTGGCCTGGCGGGCGGTCAGGAGCGCCAGAACCCCGCCTTTGGGCAGTTGTCGATTGGCCTGTGGTTGCGTGATACCCGGCTGGAAATCACCGATAACCAGGTCAACAAACACTACACGCTCATTGCCGATCAGCTGCGCCTGAGCCGGCAGGGAGGCCGCATCCGTGTCGGCGCCCTGCTGCGGCGAGAGGGGGCGCCTGGTCGTTTGCGTGGCGCCGGCAGTTTCAGTCGGGACGGTGCCGACGGAAAAGTGTGGATAAGCGGTACGGATGTCGATCTTCATGCGATGTCCGCGTCGATCGATCTGGGCGGCTATTCGGTTGAAAGCGGTAGTGGTTCGTTCGAGAGCTGGCTCGATTGGCGCGATGCGAAGGTGGTGCGCAACCTGACGCGCTTCCACCTCCTGCAGCTGTCCGTGCTCAACCCCGATGGCGCCCGGGTCAACGTTCCGGCGTTGGACGGTCTGGCTGAACTGAGATTGGGCGAGGACAGCTACGAGCTACGTTGGGCAGGCGATGACCAGGGGGCGTTGGCTGCGAGCTTCCAGTCCATGAGTACCGACCAGGCACATGTCGACCTGGCGGCGAGAAATCTCCAACTGGCTCCGCTCGTGCCGTGGCTGGCGCTCAAGCCGCAAATGTCGCCCGGCCTTGCGCAATGGGTCGGTGGCGGAAAGCCGCGAGGTGAAGTGACGCGAGCGGCCGTGCACTGGAACAAGGCCGAAGGGCTGCAGACGCTGGACGTCGCGTTCAAGGGCCTGGCGATCGACGCAGTCGGCAAGCTGCCCGGCGTGGATGGTTTGCAGGGTGAGCTGCGCGGCGATGCCGAGGCGCTATCGCTATCACTACCTGACCAAGCGACGGTATTGCGTTTCCCGCACACGTTCCGCGAGCCGTTGCTGATGTCGCGCCTCGTAGGCGATGTGGCGTTCTGGCATGGGGACGACGCCTGGCACATCGGCACGGATCCATTCCAGTTCGAAGGCAGTGGTTTCAGTGGAGAGGCGCGCGGCGAAATCACGTTCCCGGATGCCGGTGGGCGACCCTTCCTCGACATGTATGCGTCACTGAGTCATGCGGATGTCGTGGCGGCCAAGCTGTTCTGGCCCATCGACTCGATGTCGCCGGCCGCGATTGAATGGCTCGACAGGGCGCTGGTCAGCGGAAAGATTGATCGTGGTGATGTGCTGGTGCGTGGCGATCTTGCCGACTGGCCGTTCCATCACAACGAAGGTCGTTTCGAAGCTCGCGCGCAATTGAGCGATCTGGTCTTCGACTATGGCAAAGATTGGCCGCGCGCCGAAGGCGTGGACGCGATCGCGAATTTCGTCAATGGCGGTTTGCTGGTGGAGGCGAGCGCTGGCGAGTCGCTGGGCAACAAGGTGGATCGGGCGGTTGCGCTGATTCCCGAACTGGGCAACACCGTGCTCGACCTCAATGTGCGCGGCAGCGGCACCGGCGCCAGCATGATGCAGTTCGTGAGCAAGAGCCCGATCGGCATCCACCAGGCCGAGACCTTGTCCAAGCTGAGCCTGGGCGGCACGGGAGAATTCGATTTCCACCTGTCATTGCCGGTGGCGGATGCGAAGGATCTTCTGCTTGACGGTCGCGCCCAGCTGAAAGGCGTCGACTTCAATGCGCCCGAGTGGAACCTCAAGCTGGACAAGCTCACGGGTCCCGCCACGTTCGACAAGGCGGGCTTCCACGCCGGACCTCTGGATACCAACTTCCACGGCCAGCCGTCCAAGCTGGACCTCGCTATTGCGGGTGCTACCGGAAAGCCGAACACCGTACTGGCCGCGAAGTTAAGCGGCCGCTACAGCATGAGTGAGCTGACCCAGGGCTATGGCCAACTGGATTGGTTGAATCAGGTGGCGGAAGGCCGCAGCGACTTCACGATTGGTTTCGACATCGCGCATACGAACGGTACGGCTTCCACCACGCAGCAGTTGAGCGTCGACTCGCCTCTCACCGGCATGGCGTTGAAACTTCCGGTGCCGTTGAAGAAGCCTGTCGAGGTCGCATTGCCTCTGCATGTCGATATGAATCTGCCGACCGCAGGCAGCGATGTGCAGCTGAGCCTGGGCCAGGTCGTGCGTGCGCGTCTGCGCCTGCCGGAGAACAGCGGCAAGTCGTTGGCGGCGACGTTTGCGTTCGGTACTCGCGTGCCGGACGCTGTGCCCGACCAAGGCATACGCGTCCGCGGTCGTGCCGCGAAACTCGACGTGACGGGCTGGGTCCAGTACGCCGCCGCTAGCGGCACGGGCTCCGGTCCGGGCCTGGAAAGCATTGACGTGAACGCCGAGCAGGCCCTGGTGTTTGGCCATCCATTCACCGATATGCATTTGCTGGCGAGCTCGCAGGGGGACGGCCTCACGGTCGATGTCGAGAGTGCGGCGCTGGCCGGGCGTTTCGGTATTCCGCTGGTCGACCTCAACAAGCGTGGCGTGACGGCACGACTGCAGCGGCTGTACTGGCCCAAGGATGCCTCGCCGGCGCCCAAGAAGGGTGGTGCTGAAGCGGCGGCGTCAGCTGTGGCGGCGCCTGCGCCAAGTCCTGCCGCCAACCCCGCGGCTACGGGCATCACGCCTTCAGCCCTGCCGCCGTTCCATCTGTGGGTGAGCGATCTGCGTTTCGGTGACTCCAAGCTCGGCGACGCGCGCCTGGAGACCTGGCCGACTGATCGCGGCATGCACATCGACCAGTTGCGCACGCTTTCGCATGGCGTGCAGATCAGCGGCACGGGTGACTGGAATGGCACGGCCGGCGACAGTCATTCGCAGGTGGCTATCGATTTTGCCGCGGAAAATCTGGGCGATATGTTGGGCGCGTTCGGCTTCGAGGGGCTGCTTGCAGGCGGCAAGGTACGTGCAAAGCTGGATGCGAGTTGGCCCGGCGCGCCCTCGGCCCTGGACCTGGCCAATATGGAAGGCAAGCTGAGCATCAACATCACCGATGGACGCATGCCTGAAGTGACGCCTGGCGTGGCGCGTCTGTTCGGCCTGATGTCGGTGCTCGATTTGCCGCGCCGACTCTCGTTCAATTTCGGCGACGTGTTTGGGAAAGGCTTGGCGTTTGATGCGATTGCCGGCGACTTCAAGCTGAGCGATGGCAACGCCTATACCGATAACCTGCAGATGCGCAGTCCTGCCGCTGAAATCTCGATCACTGGACGCACTGGCTTGCGCGCGAGGGACTATGAGCTGCAGGTGCTGGCCGTCCCGCATGCAGGGAACAGCCTGCCTCTTGTCGGTGTGGTGGTCGGTGGCCCCATCGGAGCGGCGGCCGGCTTTCTCGCACAAGGCCTGCTCGGCAAGGGGCTCAATCAAGCGGCCAGTGCGCGCTACAAGATCACCGGCAGCTGGGACAAGCCATCGATCAGCCTGATCGAAAAGCATGACCAGGCGGTGGCGCCGGTAACGCCACCGTTGCTGCCGGATGCATTGCCGGCCCCGGCGGGCAGCAGCGGGTCCTGAGGGCTTGTCGACGATCTCTCCGTAGCCCGCGTCGACTCGTGCGTCCGCCAGGGTGGGGGCGAAGCGCCTGATGGGTGGTCGGGTCGAGCCGCGCCCCGATTTCCGGTGGCGCGCCGACTCAACCGCGTGGGCCTGGTCCGTTTGCCCGCGGTCCCGCGTCATCACTCGGTTGCGTACGGACGTACACGCCCCCGATCTTCCTTGACCTGCGCGCAGACAGCTCCCGGCGCGGACCGCGGAGAGATCGCAAACAGGCTTTGGGGGATTCTCAATCCGCGGGATCGACCGGTTTGGTGCTGCCGCGGAACGGGAACATCTGCTGCCGAATGAAGCCATCCGGCATGTAGTCGCCGACGACACCGTAGCGCTCGGGAAATTTCTTCGACGATTTCACCGCCGTGCGAAACAGATAGTCGAGAAAAGCGTAGTGCGCGGCGTAGTTGCGGTCGATCGCCTCGTCATCGGAAGCGTGATGCCAATGATGGAAATTCGGCGTCACGATCAGATACTTCAGCGGCCCCCAGGGCAGATGGACGTTGGCGTGGTTGAACACCGCCTGGAAGCCCACCACGATGATGTAGGCATTCATCACGGCTTCGCTGAAGCCGAGGATATAGAGCGGCGCCAGCACGCATACACGCGTGGCGATCAGCTCGAACATGTGCTGGCGCGAACCGGCCAGCCAATCCATGGTCTTGACGCTGTGGTGAACCGCATGAAAGCGCCACAGAAACGGCACCTCGTGATAGGCGCGATGTGCCCAGTACTGCGCGAGATCCGCGACGAGGATGCACAGCAACAACTGCGGAACGAAGCGGATGTGCTGCACGAACTGCTGGAAATCGCTGCGCACCAGCCAGCTGAACAGGTGATGCAACAGGAAGTTGACCACCAGCAAGGCCAATCCAACGATGAAATGGTTCACCGCGAAATGCTTCAGGTCGGTCTGCCATTCCTTGCGGAACACGCTCTGGCCTTTGTACAGCGGAAACAGTTTCTCGATCACCACGAAAATCAGGGTCGAGCCGAGCAGGTCGAGAATGAACCAGTCCATGCCGATATACGGCGTGTGATCCGGAAAGTCGCCGACCGGCACGCGCGAGCCGCCGAGCGCCGTGGCCACGATCACCAGGGCGAACGCGACGATGCTCAGGTTGCGCATGCGTCCGAGAATGATGTTGGCGAGCGACATGCCGCCGGCCAGCAGCAGGGTCACCAGCAGCAGCTGGCGCAAGGTGTCCACCGAATACTTGTGACGCAGGTCGGGCGTGGTCAGGTACTGGGGAAAGTGGAAGGCCAGTACGCCGAGCAGGCAGAGAAAGCCGAGCGAGAGGGCGATGATGCTGCTGATCTTGCCGAGGCCCGGCTTGAGTTCGCCGTCCCGGTGCAGCAGTTCGCGGGTTTCCTCGATAGGCGCCTTGAGGGTGCGGTCGATGACTTGCTGGGCCAGCTTGTGCCTGGGGGTGTCGCTCATCAGTGATCCTTCACTTGACGTCCATGGAGTCCAATCCTGTTCATGGTACCCGTTTGCCGGTCTGGCCGTGCAAATGACAGCCTTTAAACGACGGCGGATGGCCCCACTTGCTAGAGTCTGATCTTCTCCACTTGGCTTGAGATTTCATGGATTCCCTGATCGCGCAGGTCGAACGTCGTTTGCTGGCACCCGGTGGCCTCGTCGCCAACGACCTCGAGCGCGTGTTCACTCAGTTGATGGGCCCGTCCATCGACGCCGCCGACCTGTATTTCCAGCATTCGCGCAGCGAGTCCTGGGTGCTGGAGGAGGGCATCGTCAAGGACGGCAGCCATCGATCGAGCAGGGCGTCGGCGTACGCGCCATCAGCGGTGAGAAGACCGGCTTCGCCTATTCCGATGAGATCGTGCTGCCGCAGCTGCTGGAAGCCTCCAAGGCAGCGCGCGCGATCGCCCAGGGCGGTAACGGCGCCGGCAAGCCGTTGGCACTGAACGGTGCCCGGCAGCTTTATCCGGCCATCGATCCGGTCGAAAGCCTGCCCAACCCCGACAAGATCGCCTTGCTGCGTGAAGTGGACGCTTATGCACGCTCGCGCGATCCGCGCGTAAAGCAGGTGATCGTCAGCCTGGCCGCGACCATGGATACCGTGCTGGTGGCCGCCTCCGACGGCACGCTGGCCGCCGACGTGCGCCCGCTGGTGCGCCTCAACGTGCAGGTGATCGCCGAGCAGGACGGTCGTCGCGAGCAGGGTAGTGCCGGCGGCGGTGGCCGTTATGGCTACCGCGAACTGATCGATAACGGCCGCGCGCATGGCGTTCGCCGACGAAGCCGTGCGCCAGGCGCTGGTGAATCTGGAAGCGGTCGACGCGCCGGCTGGCAGCATGACCGTGGTGCTCGGCCCCGGCTGGCCCGGCGTGCTGCTGCATGAAGCCATCGGCCACGGCCTGGAAGGCGACTTCAACCGCAAGGGCAGCTCGGCCTTCTCCGGCCGCATCGGCCAGCGCGTGGCCGCGCCGGGCGTCACCGTCGTGGACGACGGCACGCTCGCGGGCCGCCGCGGCTCGCTCAGCATGGACGACGAAGGCACGCCGACCGAGTGCACCACCCTGATCGAGGACGGCATCCTCAAGGGCTACATGCAGGACAAGCTCAACGCCCGCCTGATGGGTATGGCGCCCACCGGCAACGGCCGGCGCGAGTCCTTCGCCCAGCTGCCGATGCCGCGCATGACCAATACCTACATGCTCGCCGGCCAGCATGATCCGCAGGAGATCATCCGCTCGGTGAAGCGCGGCCTCTATGCCGTGAACTTCGGCGGCGGCCAGGTGGACATCACCAACGGCAAGTTCGTGTTCTCCGCCAGCGAGGCCTACCTGATCGAAGACGGCAAGGTGACGCGTCCGGTCAAGGGCGCCACGCTGATCGGCAACGGTCCGGACGTGCTCACCCGCGTATCGATGATCGGCAACGACCTGGAGCTGGACGAAGGCGTCGGCGTCTGCGGCAAGGAAGGCCAGAGCGTGCCGGTGGGCGTGGGCCAGCCGACGCTCAAGGTCGATGCGATGACGGTGGGCGGCACGGCGTCCTGAGAACCGGATGGCCTGCGCACGGACCTCTCAAACGGGGACAGTAAGACGGTCCCCGCGCCATATGCATAGAACGAAAGCTCATTTTGTTTTGCGCCAGTACACGTCGACAGTGTGAAGCGTGGCGCTGTACGCGCCTCGGGTAGGTAGCGCCAGCTCCGCCCGGATACAGACACTGATACGACTGAGGGGCGTAGCGATGAGTGAAGTCACGCGGATCTTGCCGGCGAACATTCGTCCGGTCGATGACATCGCGGCGCGTACGCCGCGCCTTGGTGTGTTCTCCAACGAAGACTGGTGGTCCGTATGGATCGGTCTGCTCGTGATCGTAGTGGCGTGGGCGTTGTTCGCCCATGGCGGCAGCCTCAAGTGGCTGGCGGTAGCGCCGGCGAAATGGAAGACGCTGGCGGAGGCGTGGCAGGGTGTCGCTTCCCACTGGCCGAACTATCTCGCGCTGTTCGCCGCATTTGCCTTGTTGTTCGGAACAGGGCTCGCGCTCCTGGGGCATTCGCTGGCACGTTTTCTGCCCGCCTTCCTGACGTTGTTCGTGGTGTCGTTGTTGATCTTCACCACATCCGCATGGGTCGAGGCATCGCGCTACAACCTCGAGGCGCCGCTGCTCGCGCTGGCGCTGGGTCTGCTGGTATCCAACACGGTCAAGCTGCCTGAGTGGTTCCAGTCTGGGCTGCGGGTGGAGTTCTACATCAAGGTGGGCATCGTGCTGCTGGGCGCCACCTTGCCGCTGACTTTGCTGGTGTGGGCGGGCCCCGTGGCCGTAGGGCAGGCGACCATCGTCTCGCTCGCCACGTTCTTCACCATCTTTTTCGTCGGCAAGGCGCTGGGTCTGGACAAGCGCTTTGCCGCGGTACTCGGCGTCGGTGGCGCGGTGTGCGGCGTGTCGGCGGCGATTGCCAGCGGGGGCGCGGTACGCGCGCGCCGCGAAGACACCTCCGTGGCCATCACGCTGGTGGTGGTGTGGGCGATCGTGATGATTTTCGTACTGCCGTTCGCGTCGCGGGCCTTGGGTTTGTCGACCGCCGTGGCGGGAGCATGGATTGGCACATCCGAGTTCGCGGATGCGGCAGGTGTCGCAGCTGCGCAGGCCTATGGTGATGCGGCGCGCCATGCGGGAGGCGCCATTGCCGGTGCACCCGATGCCGCCGTGCAGGCGTTCACGCTGATGAAGGTGGTCGGGCGTGATATCTGGATCGGCATCTGGGCCTTCACGCTGGCCTGGGTGGCCACCACGCGCTGGACGACCGGTGACGGTGGTGTCAGGGCGAAAGCGGATGTACGCGAGATCTGGGCGCGCTTCCCGAAGTTCGTGCTGGGTTTCGTGCTGGCTTCGGCGCTGGTGACGTGGATTGCCAGTCATTACTCGTTGGTCGATTACCGCAAGATCGTCACGCCAGGCCTGGTGGCGCCGATCGGCACGTTGCGTACCTGGGCCTTCACGTTCTGCTTTCTCAGCATCGGCCTGACCACGCGTCTGCGCTCGCTCAGCGCAACGGGGTGGCGGCCGCTGCTCGCGTTCACCGCTGGTGTGGTGGTGAACGTGATCATCGGCTACGTGCTGTCCGTGCACGTGTTTGCCGACTACTGGAACGGGCTGGGCGGATGAACGCGCTGCGCCCCGAGGCGCCGCCGGCGGCGCGCTGCGCCCATTGCCGTCATCGGCAGGACGACCGGCAGGCGGTGGAACGCGAGGTGCCGGGTCTGGCTTCGTTCGGGTCAGCGTTTGGCGCCAGCATCGGGAAGAGCCGCTTGTGCGGGGTGCACGATTGCTGGGTGTCGCCGGGGGATGCGTGCGGGCGGTTCACCCCGGTGGGGAATTGAGGTATCGCCGGTCGCGCACTGGGTGCGCTCCTACACAAGAGCCGCATGGTAGGAGCGCACCCAGTGCGCGACCGGCGCCGCCTCAGGCCTCGCCGTCTTCCGTCGCCTCGCCATCTGCCAGCTGCTTGAGCAGCTGGAAAATTTCGCGGTAGGCGCGCGGCGGCTTGTTGCCTTCATGCTCGATTTTCGCCTGGCGAACCAGCGAGCGCAGGTGTTGGCGGTCGACGTTCGGATGCTGGGTGATCAGCTCGCCGATCGCTGCGTCGGTATCGGCGATCAGCCGATCGCGCATCGCTTCCAGGCGATGCATCGCCGCCGTTTCCTGGCGCTGGCGCTCGCGGTTCACGCCGAGCGCGGCACGCACGCCGTCGAATACTTCGGGGTCGTGACGACGCATGACCTTTGCCAGGAACGCGAGCTGTCGCTTGTGCGCGATGTGCGCGGTGATGCGGCGTGTTTGCGCGATCTCGCGCTGCACGTCTTCCGGCAAGTCCAGCTTGGCCAGCTTGCTCGGCGGCAGTTCGACCAGCTGGTTGGCCAGCGCGAGCACGGCCAGCGCATCGCGTCGCTGCTGCGTGCGGGTGGGGCCGTAGTCGTGGTCGGGGTCGTCGGTGTAGTTGCGGTTCACAGCATGGGTTCCAGCTAGTCGGCCCAGGGGCCTTGGCTTTCAGTGCGTGGCGTCGCGGTGGTCGAGCGCATCCGGCTCCGCCTCTTCCAGCGCGAAGCGGGCAATCGGTTCGCCATCCATTTCCACGGTTTCGCAAAACATGGTGGCCGGGCGAACCCATAGGCCGAAATCACCATAGAGTGCTTGGTAGACCACTACTTCCTCCATCGTCTCGCTGTGCCGGGCCGTGCCCAGCACGCGGTAACGCTGGCCCTTGTAGTGACGGTAGATGCCGGCTGTCAGTGACATGGCGTTCTCCGCAGGACGCTCTTTGCATTCGGCCGCGTCACCCCCATGTCTGGGAATTGCGCGGGTCGGACCGCGTATTCTACCCGTTACCGGGATGCTCTCCCATCTAGTGGATCAGAGCATCCCCCTCCAGGAAACCCACGCGTGACCGAAATCAGCCCCACCCAGGACCGCAGCCTCGAAGAACTCGATCGACTGGCCCAACTGGCCGAGGACGTGATCCGCCGCGCCCGCGCCGCCGGTGCCAGCCAGGCCGAGGTGGCCGCCAGCATCGACACCGGGCTGAGCGTGAACGTGCGTCTGGGCGACGTGGAGACGGTGGAGCACACGCGTGACCGCGGCTTCGGGTTGACCGTCTATTTCGGCCAGCGCAAGGGCTCGGCCAGCACGGCGGACCTGAACCCGGATTCGATCCAGGCCACCCTGGAGCAAGCCTGCGCCATTGCCCGCTACACCGAGGAGGACCCGGCCGCCGGCCTGGCCGATGCGGCCCGCATGGCGAACGTATTCCCCGACCTGGACCTGTGGCATCCGTGGCGCATCGACACGGCTGGCGCCATTGCACTGGGCAAGGACATCGAGGACGCCGGTCGCGCCCATGCGGGCATCACCAATTCCGATGGCGCCGGCGTGCAGATGGGCGAGAGCCTGTCGGTCTACGCGAACTCCCATGGTTTCCTGGGCCGCGAGAGGGGCACGCGGCATTCGTTGTCGCTGTCTCTGATCGCGGGTGACGACGAGGGCATGCAGCGCGACTACTGGTACGACAGCGTGCGTTCGGCCGATGACTTCATGAACGCGCAGGCGCTTGGCGACAAGGCCGCGGAGCGCACCTTGTCGCGCCTGGGGGCGCAGCGTCTGTCGACGCGGCAATGCCCGGTCCTGTTTGCGCCGGAAATTGCGCGAGGACTGATCGGGCATCTCGTGAGCGCAGTCAGCGGCGGCGCCTTGTATCGGCGCGCCAGCTTCCTGCTCGACCATGTCGGCAAGCAGGTGATGCCGACGTGGCTCAACATCGTGGAGCGTCCTTTCCTGATGCGTGGCCAGGGTTCCGGCGTGTTCGACGCGGAAGGCGTGGCCACCCGTGACAGCTCGCTGATCGAGCATGGCGTGCTTTCCCGCTATGTGCTGGGCAGCTATTCGGCGCGCAAGCTGGGGCTGGAATCCACGGGTAACGCGGGTGGCATCCACAATCTGCTCGTCGAGCCGGGCCAGGATGACTTCGCCGGCATGCTTAGGCGCCTGGGTACGGGACTGTTGGTGACGGAAGTGATGGGGCAGGGCGTGTCGACCATCACGGGCGACTATTCCCGCGGCGCCGCCGGCTTCTGGGTCGAGAACGGGCAGATTGCCTATCCGGTGGAGGAAATCACCATCGCCGCCAACCTGCGCGACATGTACGCAGGCATCGTGGCCGTGGGCTCGGACGTCGATCCGCGCTCGCATATCCTCACCGGCTCCATCCTGCTGGAGCAGATGACGATCGCTGGCGAATAGTCCGCGCGAGTGGGCGAGGGGCTGGTCCCTAGTCGGCAAAATCCTGCGTACTTGCTAGGATCGACGCTGCCGGTCCTAGAGCCGGTTACAAAAAAATCAGGCTTTTACGACCAGGAGATGCACGCATGAGCGTTCCACCCGAGTCTGTCGTACCGCCGCCGTCGAACGGACCTCAGTCGCCACCGTCCGACATGCCCTCTGCCGAAGAGCGGACATGGGCGCTCTTCGCTCACCTGTCGGCCCTGCTAGGTTGCATCGTGACTGGCCACTGGTTCGGTTGGGGTTGCTTCCTGGGCCCGCTGGTCATCTGGCTGGTGAAGAAGGACTCCATGCCCTTTGTGAACGATCAGGGCAAGGAGGCGCTGAATTTCAACATCACCATTGCCATCGTCGGCATCGCCCTGTTCCTCTTGACGCTGATGACCCTCGGACTGGGCGTGGTGCTGGCCATACCCATTGGCGTGGTGGTCGGTGTGGCGTGGCTGGTGTTCACCATCATCGCGGCGATCCGCGCCAACGAAGGCGTGCGTTACCGCTATCCGTTTACGTTGCGCCTGATCAAGTAGTCGCCCCTTGTGACGGATCGGGAGGCAGCCCTTGGGCTGCCTCTCTCGTTATCAGTGCAGTCCAACGTAGGTGCGCTTGAAGGTCACCGGCTGCTGCAGCGTGGGCACTTTCCATTCACCGGTGACGATCATCTGCTGGCCATCGGTCGACAGTTGCCAGGTCTGGTCGAGTCGGGTGCCGTCGGCGTATTCGATCGAGAACATGAGACGGCCCGCATCGACGTGGCCGCGCACCATGGCGTTACCGTTGAGCGATTGCCGCGCCTGGCTGTCGAGCTTGCCGGTCAGCTGGCTGCCATCGTTCAGATGGATCTGGAAGGTCTTGGGGTCCTGCTGCACAAGCAGCACCGAATCGACCTTCAGCAAGGGCGGCATCGGGTACGTGGCCGTGGCAATGGCGTCTTTGTCCGAGCTGGGGCCCTTGTTGGCTGGCTGATCACCACCGCCGTGCCGGCCATGGCCGCCACCGCCCATGCCGCCACCACCCATGCCGCCATGCCCCATGCCGCCGCCGTGGCGCCCGGCACCGTTGTTGCCGGGTGGTGTCGAGGATGTCGTGGCGGATGCGGGAGCTTGCTGCTGCTTGGCTTCCTGCTCCTTGCGTGCCTCGGTGCGCAGCGATGCGGTAAGCGCGTCGGCGCTATCGCTATGGCGGTCGTCCAGCCGCCAGGCGCCGCTGAAATCCGCTGCGGGTGGCGTGGCCGCGCTGGACAGGCCGGCGATCAGCAGGCTGGTGCATGCGGATAACAGCAGGAGACCGCCGCGGCGCGGCGAAACAGCAATGAGGCAAGGCATGGGGAATGACAGGTGACGGAGATATCCAACAGTAGACGTTTCAGTCGCCGTCGGGTTGACGAAGGCTCGTCTTGCCGCGCGGCCATAAGGCTCAGCGCTGACGTGCCGCGGCGTAGCGGGCGAGTTCTTCCAGCAGTGCGCCGCGTTCGCCCAAGGGCGCAATGGCGTCCAGCGCGTCGGCGGTCAGTCGTGCGAGGTGTTCGCGCGATGCATCCATGCCGATGATCGAGGGAAAGGTCGGTTTGTCTGCGGCGGCATCCTTGCCAGCGGTCTTGCCAATGACGGACGACTCGCCTTCCACGTCGAGGATGTCGTCGCGCACCTGGAAGGCGAGGCCTACGGCGTGGGCGTACCGATCGAGCGCCTCCAGCGCATCATCGGGTGCGTCCGAGGCCAGGGCCCCAAGGCGTACCGAGGCGCGAATCAGTGCACCGGTTTTGCACGCGTGCATGTTTTCCAGTTCGTCCAGCGAAAGCCGGCGCCCGACCGCAGCGAGATCCAGGGCCTGGCCGCCCGCCATCCCTTCGGCACCGCAGGCGCGCCCGAGCACGCGCAGCATTTCCACGCAACGCGTGGGCGACACGCCCTGGTCCACGTCTTGTGCCAACAGTTCGAACGCCAGCGCCTGCAGGGCGTCGCCGGCGAGAATCGCCATGGCCTCGCCAAACACGATATGGCAGGTGGGACGTCCACGGCGCAGCGCGTCGTCGTCCATGGCTGGCAGGTCGTCGTGGACCAGCGAATAGGCGTGGATCAGTTCCACGGCGCAGGCGGGGGCATCCAGCCGCGAGCCGCTTTCTCCGAACGCATGGCCGGCTGCGTAGACCAGCAGGGGACGCAGCCGTTTGCCGCCGCCAAGCACGGCATAGTGCATGGCGCGGTGGAGTTCGACCGGGGAGCTATCTTCCGGCGGCAGTGAGCGAGTCAGCGCCTGGTCGGCGCGCGCGATCAGCGACTTGAGGGCACGGCCGAGTTCAGAGTTCGGGTTCAAACGGTTCGGCGGTGTTGGGGGCATCGGGATCAAGCAGCAGGCGCACGCGCAGCTCGGCAGTTTCCAGCGCCTGCTGGCAATGGCGATAGAGGCCGATGCCACGTTCGAAGGAGGAAAGGGACTCGTCCAGGCTAAGGTCGCCGCCTTCCATACGCGCGACCAACTGTTCGAGTTCGTCTAGCGAATGTTCGAAGTCAGCGGCGGGAGCCGGAGCGGCGGGAGCGGAAGCGGACTTGGCCATGGCCCGCAAAGCTAACGCAGGGGGGCTGCGGAATCAATGTGCGTTCGCGCTCGTGGTGCCAGACTGCCTGAGAAACCGTTGTAGGAGCGCACCCTGTGCGCGACCAACCGGCAGGATTGCCGGTTGGCACAGCGCTCGCTGCCCGCAGGGCGAGGGCCAGGGACGGCCCGAGTGACAAGCCTACATGGCGGCAAGGCCGTGATCGCGCACAGGGTGCGCTCCTACAACACTCCGATCTAGTAAGCGGGCTGCCAGCGGGGACGCGCGCCGGCGGCATCGAACAAGACCGCCCCCTTTTCGGTCAGCCAGCGATCGCCCACGCCAATCAGCTCCTCACCGGCATACAGCAAGGGGCAGGCGGCACGGCGCCAGGGTGGCATGCTGCTCTGCTGGAACAGGTCGCGTAGCTCACGCGTATGGGCATCACCGGCGGGGCGGATGTGTTCGCCACCCTGGCGCAGGCGAACCGTCAACGGCTGGTCGAGTCGTGCAGGTGCTTCCAGCAGCAGGCTTCCGCCATCGGGTAGGGCCAAGGGTTCGCCTAGCCAGGACGCCTGCCAATGTGGATCGATACGCCGCTGCGGCGGTAGCGCCCACAGCCGGCCCTTCCATACATGCAGCTCGGCCCCCGCCCAGCGAATGCACGGCAACTGACCCTCACGGGTAACGCACTGCCGTTCGATCTGCTCGCGTTGCGCCGTGGTCGGAGCGGGCAGGCCGCGCGCATGCAGCCAGTCGTCGAGCAAGGGATGGCGCAGGGCCGGAGCCAGCGCCAACCAGCGGGTAGCGTCCAGGCTGCCGGTCGCGCTATCGAGCATGTCCGCCTGAACGGCACGCCAGTGTCGCTCCAACGTCTCGGTGGCAGAGCGGCTCAAGCTCGCGCTATGCACGATGGACTCCACTGCCTGCGGCCAGTGCTGGCTGAGCCGCGGCAGGATCTCGTGGCGGAGAAGATTGCGCGAGAGGCGGCTGTCGGCATTGGACGGGTCGTCGATGCAATCGGAAGCTGGTGAGCGTCGACGTAGTGGCGCAGCAACTGCACGTGGTACATCGAGCAGAGGGCGCCACAGGTTCCGCTGTCCCAGCGCGCGCGATTCACGCATGCCACCCAGGCCTTCCGGCCCGGCGCCGCGCAGCAGTTTCAGCAGCACCGTTTCGGCCTGGTCGTCGCGATGATGGCCGAGCAGCAGATATTCGTCGCTGGCCAGCGACAAGGCGAATGCGCGATAGCGTGCATCGCGTGCCGCGGCTTCCAGCCCGTAGCCCTGGGCGTGATCGACTTCCACGCGCAACACCAGACACGGCACGCGCCATTCGTTTGCAGAAGTTGCCGGCAGTGTTCCGACCACTGCCGACTGTCCGGATGCAGTCCGTGATCGACATGCAATGCGCGCAGGCCGCGCGCGTGCGCTTCGGGTAGCTGGGCGAGCGCGTGGAGCAAGGCGGTGGAGTCCGGGCCGCCGCTGTAAGCCACGCACAGTGCGCCTTGCGGATGCGTGCGCAAGGCGCCTTGCAGGATCTCGCTAAGCTTTTTCACGGGTCGCCGGTTTCTTGGTTTTGTTGCGCACGTAGATCACCTTGGGCCGTCCCTCGCCGATACTGGCGACGATCGATGTCGAACAGGGTGGTTGCGTTGATCAGCCCGCTCAACTTGTTGTAGCCATAGTTGCGCGAGTCGAAATTGGGGCGATTGCTTGTTGATGATGCTGAACCCACGCCGCCGAGCGCCGCCCAGCCATCGTCGTCGGACGCGGCTTCCATCGCGTTGCGCAGCAGGTTGACCAGGACCGTGTCCTGCTTGAGTTCCTGCGGCCGTGCGTGGCTTGAGCGGCTGTTCCTCGTCTCGGTTTGGCGACCAGCATGTCGCTGTAGATGAACTTGTCGCAGGCGGCCCGAACGGGTCGGGCGTCTTGCGCTCGCCAAAGCCGTAGACGATCAGGCCGGATTCGCGGATACGCGCCGCCAGCCGGGTGAAGTCGCTGTCGCTGGAGACGATGCAGAAGCCGTCGAAACGTCCCGAATACAGCAGGTCCATCGCATCGATGATCATCGCCGAATCGGTGGCGTTCTTGCCGATGGTATAGCCAAATTGCTGGATCGGCTGGATGGAGTGGCGCAGCAACTGCTCCTTCCAGCCCTTCAGGTGCGTGCTGGTCCAGTCGCCATAGGTGCGCTTGACGTGGGCGGTGCCGTACTTGGCGACCTCGGCCAGCAGCGCTTCGGCGATGGCCGGTTGGGCATTGTCGGCATCGATGAGGACGGCAAGCTTGGTGGCATGCTCGTGGGCCATGAAGGCGACTCCTGGCGAGGGTGCGCCGATGGTAACGCTGCGAATGTGATCAGCGTTTGTCGACCTGGAAATTCAGTTCCACCCCGACACCGGCAGGGTCAGTAAGAAACAGCTGCACCTGGCCTCGCGAGTCGACGATGTCGACTTGGTACGGAATCTGGGCGTCGTCGAGCCGGGCGCGGGCGGCGGCCAGGTCGTCACAGGCGAATGCGTAATGCGAAAGCCAGCCTGTGCGTTGCGGTGAGCCGTCGCCATCGGCGGAAATGCTCAGATGCATCAGCGGCTGTTCGCCGGCATAGAGCCAATGGCCGCGCGAACCGGAGCGAAACGACGGTCGCGGACCTTCCTGCAGGCCCACGATCTCGATATAGAAACGACGCAGCCGCTCGATCAGCGCGGCCGGTGCACGCAGGTTGACATGGTCGAGCCCGCGCACCCCGGCCAAGGCGGCTTACTCCTGGTAAGCGCCATAGCCGCGCAAGCGCTTGTAGCGCAGCTCGAGCAGGTCCTGCAGGGGCAGCGCCTCCAACTGGTCCAACTGGTTGAGCAGCACGGCCTTGAGGCGCACGGCCATCGAATGCGGGTTGCGATGGGCGCCGCCCAAGCGGTTCGCGCACCAGCTTGTCGATCAGGCCCAGCTCGAGCAGGCGCGGCGCGGTGAGGCCCAGCGCCTCGGCGGCGTCCTTGGCCTTGTCGGCGCTCTTCCACAGGATCGAGGCGCAACCTTCCGGCGAAATCACCGAATAGGTGGAGTACTGCAGCATCACGGTCCGGTCGCCCACGCCGATGGCCAGCGCGCCACCTGAACCGCCTTCGCCGATCACGGTGCAGATGATGGGCGTGCTTCAGGTCGGCCATTTCCAGCAGGTTGCGGGCGATGGCTTCGCTCTGGCCGCGCTCCTCGGCACCGACGCCGGGGTAGGCGCCCGGGGTGTCGATCAGGGTCAGCAGGGGCAGGCCGAAGCGCTCGGCCATCTTCATCAGGCGCAGGGCCTTGCGGTAGCCCTCGGGGCGCGGCATGCCGAAGTTGCGGCGTACCTTGCCCTTGGTGTCGCGCGCCTTCTGGTGGCCGATGATCATCACCGGGCGGCCATTGATGCGGCCCAGGCCACCGACGATGGCGGCGTCGTCCGCGTAGGCGCGGTCGCCGGCCAGCTCGTGGAATTCCTCGCAGATCACGCTGATGTAGTCCAGCGTGTACGGGCGCGCCGGATGGCGCGACAGCTGGGTGATCTGCCACGGCGTGAGGTTGCGGAAGATCTCGTTGGTCTTGAGCTTCAGCTTCTCGCGCAGGCGGCCGACTTCCTCATCGATATTGAACGCCTGCCCATGGCTGGCATGGCGAAGCTCTTCAATCTTCGCGTCCAGCTCGGCGATGGGTTGTTCGAAATCGAGGAAGTTGGGGTTCATTCGGTGCTATTCGTGACACGGAAGCGGAGGAGTATACCGGTCCGTGGAATTTCGCGGGAACGGGGGCGTATGGGTGGGAGTTAGGAGTGGGGAATCGGTGGCGGGGCTTGGGATGGGGGTGGGGGATGGGTAGTGGGGGCGCCAAGTCCGACCGCCGGGAGCCAAGGTGTGCTGCACGACGGAAACGAACGCCCATGCGCATCGGCAGGCGCTCGAGATCCGTCCCCATCCCCCATCCCCATCCCCACCCGCCCCAAAGCTAATCGCCCCGCGCACGATCATCCGTCTTCACAATCCGCAGCTTCGCTGCCTCGACCCCCGGCACCGCGCGGATGGCGCGCAGGAGTTCGGGGATGGCATCCACGCGCCATTCCTCGCCCAGCTCCAGATCCGCCTGGGCGGCTTGGTTGTGATAGCCGTGCAGGATGACGCTGGCACGTCCGCCGCGATAACCGGACAGGGTGCGGCGCAAATCCTCGATGAAGCTGGGCCCCACCCCATTCAGCTTCAAGCGCAGCAGGCGCGCGTAGCGGCGGCAGGCATCGCCCAGGGACAGGGCACTGCGCGCGCGCAGGGCGAAGCCGCCGCCGGAGAAATCATCGATGCGCAGGCCGCCTTCGACCACCAGGATCTGGTCGCGGGTGAGGAGCGGTGCGACCTGCTGGTACAGCTCGCCGAAGAAGCTCACCTCGATGATGCCGCTGCCGTCTTCCAATCGTACGAAGGCGTCGCTCTCGCCGCGCTTGCGCACCGCGGTGACCATGCCGGCCACCGTCCACGGCGTATCCGGGCCCCGACGGAAGCGGTTGTTGTCGCCGTCGTCGTTCTTGCGCGGCTTGGGCGGCTGGTAGCGGTCGGCGATCTCACCGAGCGGGCAGGTCGACAGCTGGGCCAGTTCGTCCTTCCAGGGGTCGGTGGGGTGGCCGGACAGGTAGTGGCCGAGCGTGTCGCGCTCGCCCTGCAGCTTCTGCTCCAGCGGCCACTCGGGGACCGTCGGCAGGTCCACTTGCACCACCGGGGCGGCACTACCCATCAATGCGCCAAACATATCGTTCTGGCCGGACTGCTTGTCGCGCAGGTGCTGCTCCGCCACCTTCATGGCATCGGGCAACTGCAGCATCAGGCTGGCCCGCGTGGGTGCCAGCGCATCGAGCGCGCCGGACAGGATCAAGGCTTCCAGCACGCGGCGGTTGAGCTTGGTCGAATCGACGCGGCGGCAGAAGTCGGCCAGGTCCTTGTAGGCGCCGCCTCGCTTGCGTTCGTCCGCTATCGCTTCGCAGGCGCCCTGGCCCACGCCCTTGATCGCGCCCAGGCCGTAGCGCATCACCTTGGGTTCGACCGCGACGAACATGAACTCGGAGGCGTTCACGTCCGGCGGCAGCACCTTCAGGCCGATCGCCTCGGACTCGTCGATGAAGGTCACCGCCTTGTCGGTGTTGTCCATGTCCGACGAGATCGTCGCGGCCATGAACTCGGCCGGGTAGTGCGCCTTCAGCCACGCCGTCTGGTACGACACCAGCGCATAGGCGGCGGCGTGCGACTTGTTGAAGCCGTAGCCGGCGAATTTTTCCATCAGGTCGAAGATGGCGTCGGCCTTGTCGCCGCTCAGGCCGTCCTTGGCGGCGCCCTCGCGGAACTTGGCGCGCTCCTTCGCCATCTCCTCGGCTTTCTTCTTGCCCATCGCGCGGCGCAGCAGGTCGGCGCCGCCGAGCGAGTAGCCGCCGACGATCTGCGCCATCTGCATCACCTGCTCCTGGTAGACCATGATGCCGTAGGTCTCTTTCAGGATCGGCTCGACGCGCGGGTCGGGGTATTCCACTTCCTCGCGGCCGTGCTTGCGCGCCACGAAGCTGGGGATCAGGTCCATCGGGCCGGGGCGGTACAGCGCCACCAGCGCGATGATGTCCTCGAAGCGGTCGGGCTTGGCGTCCTTCAGCATGCGCTGCATGCCGGGGGATTCGAGCTGGAACACCGCCACCGTCTGCGCTTTCTTCAACAGCTCGTACGGCGCGGGGTCGTCCAGCGGCAAGTGCCGAGATGTCGAGCGGTGCTTCGCCCGTCTTCGCGCGCCGCAGGTTGATCGCCTTCACCGCCCAGTCGATGATGGTCAGCGTGCGCAGGCCGAGGAAGTCGAACTTCACCAGGCCGACGGCTTCGACGTCGTCCTTGTCGTACTGGGTCACCACGCCGCCGCCGCCCGCTTCGCAGTACAGCGGGGCGAAATCGGTGAGCGGCGTCGGCGCGATCACCACGCCGCCGGCGTGCTTGCCGGCGTTGCGGGTCAGGCTTTCCAGCTTCAGCGCAAGGTCGATCAGCGTTTGCGCTTCCTCGTCCTGCTCGTACAGCTCGCAGAATTCCTTGACCACGCGATCGGGTTCTTTCTTCGCCTTCTCCGAGCGGCCCAACGCGCATCGACAAGGTGAGGTCGAGCGGGCGTGCCGGGATCAGCTTGGCGATGCGGTCGACCTGGCTGTAGCCCATGCCGAGCACGCGGCCGGAGTCGCGCAGCACGGCCTTCGCCGCCATCGAGCCGTAGGTGATGATCTGGCTGACGTGGTCGCGGCCGTATTTGCGCGCGACGTAGTCGATCACCTCGTCGCGGCGATCCATGCAGAAGTCGATGTCGAAGTCGGGCATCGACACGCGTTCGGGATTCAGGAAGCGCTCGAACAGCAGCTCGAACTGCAGCGGGTCGAGATCGGTGATCTTCAGCGCCTAGGCGACCAGCGAGCCGGCGCCCGAACCGCGGCCCGGACCGACCGGGATGCCGTTCTGCTTGCCCCAGTTGATGAAGTCCGCCACGATCAGGAAGTAGCCGGGGAAGCCCATCTTGATGATAACGTCCAGCTCGCGTTCCAGCCGCGCTTCGTAGTCGGCCAGCGTGCGTCCGGCGGCCAGGGGCGCGACCGCGAGGCGCTCCTTCAGGCCCTCGCGGGAAATCTCGCGGATATAGCTGGCCAGGTCGTGGCCTTCCGGTACCGGGAAGTCGGGCAGGTAGTAAGTACCGAAGCTCAGTTCCAGCGTGCAGCGCTTGGCCAGTTCGATGGTGTTTTCCAGCGCTTCGGGAAGATCGGCGAACAGCGCTTCCATCTCGCCGGGCGTCTTGACGTACTGCTGGTCGCTGTAGTCGCGCGGGCGCTTGGGGTCGGCCAGCACGCGGCCCTGGTTGATGCACACGCGCGCTTCGTGGGCTTCGAAATCATCTTGCTTGAGAAAACGCACGTCGTTGCTGGCGACCACCGGCAAATCCAGCTCGTCGGCGAGCGCCAGCGCGGCGACGTTCCAGTTTTCCTCGCCGTCGCGACCACAGCGGGTCAGTTCCAGGTAGACGCGGTCGGCCATTTGCGAGGCGAACGGGCGCAGCCGTGCGGCTGCCGCAGTCGTGCCCTGATTGACCGCCATGCGGCCTGACCTCGCTTTCGCGTCCCAGCAGGGCGATCAAGCCATGCGTGGCCGCGGGCGTCAGCCAGGCGGCGTCGATGAGCGCACGGCCGCTGTGCTGACCCTCGCGCCACGCGCGCGAGACCAGTCGCGACAGGTTGAGATAGCCGTCGCGGTTCTGGCATAGCAAGGTGAGACGCCAAGGGCGCGGATCATCCGGCGCGCTGACCCACAGGTCGCAGCCGCCGATCGGCTTGATGCCCGCCGCACTGCACGCCTTGTAGAACTTCACCAGCGCGAACATGTTGCTGTCGTCGGTGAGCGCCACCGCAGGCACGCCCTCGCGCACGCAGGCCTCGACCAGCGCCTTGATGCGGATGGTCGAATCGACCAGCGAGTATTCGCTGTGCAAATGAAGGTGAGCGAAGCGGACGGACATGGCGCGCGCGCAGAATGGATGCCCAGCCTAACCGTGCCGGTCGGGGCGGGCAAGAATTGACATCGCGTCGCGCGCCGGCATGCGGCCAGCCGACAGGCTCAGGGGCCGATTTCCGTCTCCGCGCAGCCCGCGTCCGGCCCGCCGATAAGTGAGCTGCTGGTCTCGTCTATCGGCTGGAACGTGCTATCGGCTGGAACGTGGCGGCCGAATATGGGCTGGCCGTTTCATCGGTGGCAGTGGGCTGGTCGGGTTATGGCGTCAGCTTGCTGCATAAGCTGGGTGTCGCTGTACCGGACATGCAGGCGAATGCAGCGCTCGGCTTCGTCAACCCCTGCGACGACGGACCGTCAGCCAGGTTTCCGTCGCCGCCAGCTCTCATCCTCTATGAGATATGAAACAGCTCGTCTCCCACGAGATTCTCGATGTAGTGGTCGAGGCTCGGCACGGCCAATGGGTGCAGGTCATAGTCGACGTGTTGGTACTCCGCGTCGACGATGGCAGTGAGCTCCTCCGGGCTGAGGAGTTTGGTGGTGGTGGAAGTCTCGCGTTCGCCGGGCGGCACGGCGTCTTGCGGGCGGTTGGGAAGCGTCATGATTCGACTCCTGCGGACTAGCGCGTAACGAGTGTCTCAAGGCCGCGTGACAAGTACAAAGCACGCGGGTTGATCTGCGTCCATAGCTTTGCCGGAAGTGCACCGCGCCGCGGAATCGGGCGTATCGGTTGGGTAGGCGTGGGCTTTTGACATCGGCCCGGTGGCTTCGCTTCCTGTATCCGTTGGGATGCAGCAATGGCGGAAAAGGTTGCCCAAAAACTGCATCTTGCAAATAGAGAACGGGATGCTCCGTTTGTTCCCGGCTTTGGCGAAGCCTGGCCGAGAGCCACGGATCCCGCTTGTCGACTGCATTCTAACGCCGCTTCACGCGCGTCGGCGCGGGTCATAGGGCATGTACGGACGTTTCAATCTTGGCGTCATTGATGCTTGTACTGACTTTCTCGGCGCATTCGATGTGGACGGCTATTTCCGTCGCAGCGGGCGTTGAGCTGCTCCCTGTTTCAACTGTGCTGGACAGTTCGCATGCCGTTGCGAATTGCAAGCCAGACAGGACCCGAACCCTATATCGGTCGCGCCAGCCCGCGGCATTCACGGCATCAGTGACGGTTAGAACAACACGCCTTGGTCCACCAGCAACTTCACCGGTGCGAAGCTGCGGCGGTGATGCGGGCAGGGACCCAGTCGTTTCAGTGATTCCAGATGCGCTGGCGTCGGATAACCTTTATGCACGGCGAAGCCGTAGCCGGGATGCTTGCGATCGAGCTCGATCATCCAGCGGTCGCGGCTGACCTTGGCGAGAATGGATGCCGCGCTGATCGCTGGTTCCAACGCATCGCCACCGACGATGGCCCGACCTGCGCAGGGCAGGTCGCGGGGCAGTGCATTGCCGTCGATCCATGCTTCGTGCGCCGCGGGGGTGAGCCCTGCCAGTGCGCGGCACATGCCGGTCATGGTGGCCTGGAAGATGTTGAGCCGATCGATCTCCTCCGGCATCACCATGACCACGCAGTGCGCCAGGGCCTTGCTGATGATCTGGGGATAGAGCGCCTCGCGCTTCGCTTCGCTCAGTTTCTTGGAGTCGTTGAGCCCTTCGATGGGGCGGGCTGGATCGAGAATGACCGCGGCGACCGCCACCGGGCCCGCCAGAGGCCCGCGACCGGCCTCATCGACGCCGGCAATCAGCAGGCGCTCGGTGTTGGCGGCGACTCTTCTAGCGGCCACGCGGTGACTCGATCAATTCGGCGACGGCAGCGGCCGCCAGATCGCCGGCATGGCCCTCGAGATCGCCACGCAGTGCCAGATGCAGTTGCTCGAACGCCGCAACGATGGCGCCACGGCGTTCGCTGTCGTGGAACAGCGCCAGCGTCGCTGCGGCAAGCTTGTCGGCCGTGAAGTCGTCCTGCATCAGTTCGGGGACGAGCACGGTGTCATCGCCCATGCCGTTGGCGCGGGCCAGAATATTGGGCAGCGCATAAACGTCGGTCTTGAGCATGTTCAGCGCGCGCGCGATGCGATAGCTCACGGGCGACACGCGATAGCCCACCACCATGGGACGCTTGGCCAGCATGGCTTCCAGCGCCGCCGTGCCCGAGGCGAGCAGCACCACATCGGCGGCAAGCATGGCTTCATGCGCGTGGCCGTCGAGCAGCGATCGGCGCGTCGTCATCCGCCGGCGTCGCCCAGCATGGCTCCTGGATGCTGGCTTTGACGCGTTCGATTGGCCGCCGGGATCACGATGCGCAGGCCGGGCAGGTGCGGCGGCCACCTGGCGTGCGGCATCGAGAAAGATACGGCCCAGCCGCGTCACTTCGGAGGCGCGGCTACCCGGCAGCACGGCCAGCACCGGCGCCTGCTGCGGCAGCTGCAGGAACGTCGCGCGCGCCGACGCGATCGGACACCAGCGCAAAACGATCGGCCAGCGGATGGCCGACGAAACGGGCGTCGATGCCGTGCCTCGCGTAGATCGCCGGTTCCATCGGGAACAGGCACAGCACGCGATCGGCGCTGTGCCCGATCTTCTCGGCGCGCTTCTCGCGCCAGGCCCAGACCGACGGGCTGACGTAGTGCACCGTGCGCAGGCCGGCCTGCTTGCAGGCGCTTTTCCACGCCGAGATTGAAATCCGGCGCGTCGATGCCGACCACAACGGCCGGTTTGGCGGCGAGCAGTGCGCGCCAGCGAGTTCTTTGCGCAAGCGCAACAGGCGCGGCAGGTGCGACACGACTTCGGCGAAGCCGAACAGCGAGAGTTCCTGGATGTCGTACCAGGACTCGAACCCGACGCTGCATGCGCGCGCCGCCGATGCCGACGAAACGCGCCTCGCGGATAGCGCTGGCGCAGTGCGGCGATGAGGTCGGCGCCAAGCTGATCGCCGGAATCTTCTCCGGCGATCATGGCGATGAGCGGGGCTTGAGTGGTTGCTTCGATGGCGGCCATGACTCTCACGTCAGCCGCCAGAGCCAGAGCGCGTGCCTGATTTCGTCGATATGCGCGGAGCTCATATCAACGCGCCAGCGCCCGCTCGCTGCGATCAAGGAACTCGAGCATGGCGCGCACGTCCTCGCTGCTCGCGAGGCCTGTTCGGCCAGCTTGCTCGCGCGCATCGGGCAGCGCTCAGGCCGGCCATGTAGAGCGTGCGATAAGCGCGCTTGATCGCGGAGATGCGCGGGGCGTCGAAACCGCGGCGCTTGAGGCCTTCGCTGTTGATGCCGCGCGGACGGCCGCTGCTGCTCGTTGGCCATCGTCACGAACGGCGGCACGTCGGAGCCGACCAGGCAGCCCATGCCGATGAAGGCATGCGCGCCGATCTTGCAGAACTGATGTGCGCCCGAGAATAGCCGGCCAGGACGATCCAGTCGCCGATCTCCACGTGCCCGGCCAGCGCCGAATAGTTGGAGAACACCGCGTTGTTGCCGATCTGGCAGTCGTGCGCGATATGCACGTAGGCCAGCACCCAGTTGTCGTTGCCGATGCGGGTGGCGCCGCCGCCATCGCCGGTGCCCCGATTGATGGTGACGAATTCGCGGATCAGGTTGCGGTCGCCGATGACCAGCTCGGTGTGCTCGCCGGCGAACTTCTTGTCCTGCGGGTGCGCCGCCCAGCGAGGCGAACTGGCGATGCGATTGTCGCGGCCGATGCGCGTGGGGCCTTCGATCACCACGTGCGGGCCGATCACCGTGCCGTCGCCGATCTGCACCTCGGCACCAATGACGCTGTAAGCGCCGATGCTGACGTTGTCGCCGATGACGGCGGAAGGATCGATCAGCGCGGTGGGATGGATCATTTGTCCGACCTCGCGGCGCACATCAGTTCGCAGCTGGCCACTTCCTTGCCGTCGACGAGGGTGCGTGCCTCGAACAGGCCCATGCCGCGCATCAGACGCTTGAGCGTCACCTCCAGGCGCAGCTGGTCGCCCGGCACCACCGGTGCGTTGAAGCGCGCATTGTCGACCTTGACCAGGTAGAACAGCGGGCTGCCCTTGTCTCCCTTGAGGCGGCGGCGAGATCTGGGTCAGCAGGCCGGCGGTCTGCGCCATCGCCTCGACGATCAGCACGCCCGGCATCACCGGATGGCCGGGGAAATGGCCCTGGAAGAACGGCTCGTTGATGGTCACGTTCTTGATCGCGACCACGCTGTCGTCGGGCACGATCTCGATGACGCGATCCACCAGCAGGAACGGATAGCGATGCGGCAGCAGCTGCTGGATCTGCTCCACATTGATCGGCAGGTGGCAGGGGACGGTGAGGTCACTCATTGTTGTTGTCCTTCTCCAGCGCCGAAATGCGGCGCGCGTATTCGTCCAGATGCTTGAAGCGTGCTGCGTTCTTGCCGCCACAGGCGGTTTTCCTGCAGCGGGATGCCGGAGGAATATTCACCCGGCTCGCGGATCGAATGCGTCACCAGGCTCTTGGCGGTAATGGTAACCCGGTCGGCCAGTTCCAGATGGCCCAGCACGCCGGCGTTGCCGCCGATCATGCAGTAGCGGCCGATCTTGGCGCTGCCGGCGACGGCGGCGCAGCCGGCCATGGCGGTGTGCGCGCCGACGTGCACGTTGTGGGCGATCTGGATCTGGTTGTCCAGCCGGACGTCTTCTTCCAGCACGGTATCGTCCAGCGCGCCGCGGTCGATGGTGGTGTTGGCGCCGATCTCGCAGTCGTCGCCGATGCGCACGCCGCCCAGCTGCGGCAGCTTGACCCAGCCGTCGGGCTCGCGGTCGAAGGCGAGGCCGAAGCCGTCCGAGCCGATCACCGCGCCGGGATGGACCAGCACGCGCTTGCCCAGGGTGACGCGGGTCGACCAGGGTCACCCGCGCCACCAGGCGCGACTGCGCACCGACCGTGCAGTCCTGGCCCGACGATGCAATGGGGGCCCAGGACGGCGCCGTCCTCCGATCACCGCGCCGTCTTCGATCACGCAGCAGGGGCCGACGCTGGCGCTGTCGGTGACACGCGCGCGCCGGCTGCGACGACGGCGCTGGGATGGACGCCGGCGGGCGCGGCGGGCAGGCGCTCGAACAGCGCGGCGATCTTCGCGTAGGCCACATAGGGGTCACGCGCGACCAGCGCCGTCGACGGGCAGTCGGCGACGTGTTCCTCGCGCAGGACCACGCACGCCGCGCTGGTGCCGGTGCAGTTGCGCGGCGTACTTGCTGTTGGAGAGAAAGCTCAGCTGGCTGGGGCCGGCGCTGGCCAGCGTGCCGACGCCGTCAATGACGCGCGCAGCCGTCGCCGCTGAGATTCGAGGCCGAACCGCTCGGCGAGTTCGGCCACGGTGATAGTGGAAATGCGCTCATGCATGCTCCCGGCAATCGGACCATTGTAGGGCGTGGCCCGTCGCGGATGCTCTGAATGGTCAGAGCATCGCCCGGCATCCGAAAAAGAAAGCGCGGCATGGCCGCGCTTTCGTCGTCGATGCGGACGTCCACTACTCGGGCATTTCAGTGCTTTAGAACTGGCTGCCGAAGGTGAACTGGATGCGCTCTTCGTAGTGGCTGTCGTCCGCCTGGGTACGCAGTGGCACCGCGAAGTTGATGATCAGCGGGCCGATCGGCGCCTGCCAGTGCAGCGAGACACCGGTCGACACGCGCAGGGTGCTGGCGTGAAGCTCTGAGTAGGTCGGATAGACGTTGCCGACGTCGACGAACCACGACACGCGTGCGGTGTTGATGTCCTTCAGGAACGGCAGCGGCAGGTACAGCTCGGCCGTGCCCAGCACCTTGAACGCGCCGCCGATCGGCTGGGCGTAGCTATAGACGCTGCCGGAACAGGTGCCATCGGGATTCGGCGTGATGGGTATCTGGCGGCTCGGGTTCTTCGGGTCGGCCACGGTGCCTACGCACAAGCGCGGGCCCAGGGTGTTGTCCTGGAAGCCACGCACGTCGCGCACACCGCCCGAGTAGAAGTTTTCCCAGAACGGGATAGGTGACCTTCTCGCCTGCCGTAGTAGGTGGTGCCGCCGTCGATAGTGGCGAAGGTCTGCGCCGTAGGTCTTCCGTAACCCACCTGGCCGTCCAGGTAGAGCACGAAGCCCTTGCCGATCGGCCAGTAGTGGTTGGCTTCGCCGGTCGATCTTGTAGTACTGCACGGTGGAGCCGGGCAGGGCGATATCGGTGGACAGCGAGACCAGGCCGCCGCGGGTCGGCGCCCAGTAACCGTTGCGGGTGTCGTGGGTCCAGCCCAAGGTGGCGTCCAGGTATGGATGGTCTCGTGACCGATCTCGTTCTGGTAGTCGATCAACACCTGCGGCGAGTAGTTCACCGTCTGGGTGATCGGGTTGCCGTTCTGGTCGGTGGTCAGGTACTGGTAGCTGAGGTTGATCTTGTTGCTGCTGATGCCCAGGCCGGTGCGGATGTTGTCCGTTTCCGAGATCGGGAAGCCCAGGAAGCTCGAGAACGACTTCACGCTGCTGGTGTAGTTCGGCGAACGTGGAGTTCGTATCGCCGTAGTTCGGTCTTGCGTGTAGCCGGCGCTGTAGCCGATACCGATGCCGCTGTCGGTGAGGTACGGGTTGTAGTAGTTCGCGTTGACGCTGGTCGAGTAGTCGCTGCGCGACGCCGCCCACCGAGAAGCTGTCGCCCGTGCCGAGGAAGTTGTTCTGCGACACCGACGCGGACAGGATGATGCCCGAGTACTGCGAATAGCCGACGCCGAACATCAGGCTGCCGGCGGACTGCTCTTCCACCTTCACGGTCAGGTCGACCTGGTCTTCCGTGCCCGGCACCAGCGTCTTGTCGATATCGACCGTCTTGAAATAGCCCAGTCGCTGCAGGCGGATCTTGGAGCGATCGATGGCCGCCTGCGAGATACCAGCTGCCTTCGAGCTGGCGCATTTCGCGGCGCAGCACATCGTCTTCGGTGCGCGGTGTTGCCCTGGAAGATCATGCGGCGCACATACACGCGCTTGCCTGGCTCGATGTAGAGCGTCAGGTCGACCGTACGCTTGTCCTTGTCCAGCTTCGGTACCGGCGTGACCTTGGCGTACGCGTAGCCGATGCTGGCCAGGATGTTCTTGATCGCGTTCGTGCTTGCCTCGATCGCCTGCGGTTGAAGGTATCGCCTTTCCTGACGATACACCAGCTGGCGCAACGAATCCTCGGGCAGGATCAGTTCGCCAAGCAGATGCACGTCGGAAATGGTGTAGATATCGCCTTCCTTGACGCTGGCGGCGATATACATCGAGCGCTTGTCCGGCGCGATCGTTACCTGGGTGGAGTCGACGCCGAAGTCGGCGTAGCCGCGGTCCATGTAGTAGGACTGCAGCTTCTCCAGGTCACCGGAGAGCTTTTCGCGCGAGTACTGGTCGTTCTTGGAATACCAGGACAGCCAGTTCGGCGTATCCGACTCGAAACCCTTGCGGATTTCCTTGTCGGTGAACGCCGTGGTTGCCGAGGATGTTGATTTCCTTGATCTTGGCGACCTTGCCTTCGCGGATCTCGATGTCGATGGCCACGCGGTTGCGATCGAGTCGGGTCACGTGCGGATCGACCGACACGTTGTACTTGCCGCGGTTGTAGTACTGGCGGATCAGTTCCTGCTGCACGCTGTCCAGCGACAGGCGGTCGAAGGTCTCGCCTTCGGACAGGCCGATCTCCTTCAGGCCCTTGCGCAGATCGTCTTCCTTGATGTCGTTGTTGCCGCGTAGCGTCAGCTTGGCGATCGAGGGACGCTCGACCACCTTGATGACCATGATGTCGCCTTCGCGGTCGAGCTCGTACATCACTGAAGAACTTGGTCTGGTACAGCGCGCGAATCGGCCCGCTGGGCCTGTCGTTGGTGAGGCGGTCGCCCTTGTTGATGGGCAGGTAGTTGAGCACCGTGCCGGTGGAAATACGGCTGAGGCCATCGATACGGATGTCGGAAACGACGAACGGCTCGAATGCAAGACGCATTGGCGGACAGGGAGGCAAGCAGGATCAGGGCGGCGATACGCTTCATCGTCGATTCCGTTGGTTTATTCCGATGAGGCGGCCAAGACCGCCCCGATCAATGCGTGAAGCCGGGTAAAACCCAGCCTTGAAAGGGTGCTCGCATCTTCCCCAGATGCGCCGGGTGAACCACCGCGATGCCGTTGAGTCGCGCACGTTGAAGCGCGAATCGTTGGCACGCCATCACTCCCGGGCACTGCACGGCTTTTGCCACTAGCCGAGCGCGTCACGAGGGCAGGATGCGGTGGATGTCGTTGTAGAAGGCCAACCCCATTAACGTGAATAGCAGGACCAGGCCGACATACTGGCCGGCCATCATCACACGCTCACTGACAGGGCTGCCCTTGACCAACTCGATAAGGTAATACAGCAGGTAACCGCCGTCCAAGACGGGGATCGGCAGCAGGTTGAGAATCGCAAGACTTAGCGAAACCATGGCCAGGAAGCTGAGGAACCAGCCAGCGCCCATGCTTGCCGACGCATTCGCCACCTGGGCAATGCCGATGACTCCGGACAGGTTCTTGGTCGACGCCTGCCCGGTCAGCATCTTGCCGATCATGTTGAAGGTGTGCGGTCGTGCTGCTCCAGGTGGTCTGCAACGAAGCACCCATGGCCTTCAGCGGCCCGTAGCGGAGCACAGCCTGCTCCCGCTCGAGCGAAGACACGCCGATCACCCATTTGCTCGGCCGGCCTTCCAGCGACTCCATGCGGGCGGTGATCGACAGCGGCAGCGTCTTGCCGTCGCGCTCGACGATCACGTTCAAGGTCGGCGACTTGGCCGCCTCCTGGCGGGATCAGTTCCTGGAAGTCCTCGTAGCCCGCGACGGCATGGCCATTGATGCTGAGGATCCGGTCGCCGCCCTTCATGCCGGCTTGCTCAGCCGGCTTGCCGGGGAGAACCGTGGCGGCCACGGGCGGCAGCGGCGCCAGTTTCAGGCCCAGCTTGTCCAGGTACTGGCCGATATCCTCGCCCGGCGGGAAGCTGGTTAAGCGGAAGCACCAGCTGGCGTTGCGCCCCATCCGCGCCACGCACCTGGAGCGGCAACGGGTCGCGACCGAGCATGCCGTTGCGCCACGGCGTCCATGGAGTCGCTCCAGGTCGCCACCGGCTTGCCGTCGACACTGAGGATGCGATCGCCCGCGCGAATCCCGGCTTCAGCCGCCATGCTGTGGGGTGCCGCCGTGACGACGGGGGCCATGTCGGGCTTGCCCAGCATGAACATCAGCCAGAACGCGACCACGGTGAAGATCAGATTGAAGCCCGGGCCTGCCGCCACGATCGCGATGCGCTTCCACACCGGCTTGCCGGTGAATTCCTGGCCGGCGCAGGGCGGGGTCGACGTCACCCTCGCGGGCGTCGAGCATCTTCACGTAGCCGCCCAGCGGGATCATGGCGACCTGGTACTCGGTGCCGTCGCGGCCGATGCGCTTCCAGATCGCCTTGCCAAAGCCCACGGAAAAACGCAGCACCTTGACGCCGCAACGCCGTGCTACCCAGTAGTGGCCAAATTCATGAAAGGTCACCAGCACGCCGAGCGTGACCAGCAACCAGAACACCGAGCCAAAGAAAGGATTCATCAGTACCGAGGAAACTTATCAGGCAAGAATGTCAGCACAGCGTTGCGGAGAATGCGTCGGGCGGCGTCACGGGCCGTCCGGTCGCGTTCATTCAGAGACTGGAGATCGACCACGGGTTCGGCCGGCAGTTCCGTAAGTACAGCTCTCCACCAGATCGGCGATCGCCAGGAAGGGCAGGCCGCCGGCCAGGAAGGCATCGACTGCCACTTCGTTCGCGGCATTGAGAATGGCCGGTGCGTCACCGCCCGCGCGCAGGGCCTGGAAGGCCAGCGCCAAGGCAGCGGAAGGTGGCGAGGTCGGGCTGCTCGAACGCCAGCGGGGCGCAGGATGCGAGGTCGAGCGGCGGCACGCCCGCGGCGATGCGCTCCGGCCAGGCCAGCGCATGGGCAATGGCGGTGCGCATATCCGGGTTGCCCAGTTGAGCAAGCACCGAGCCATCGACGTAATCGACCAGCGAATGCACCAGGCTCTGCGGGTGCACCAGCACCTCGATGGCGTCGGCCGGCGCGCCAAACAGGTGGTGGGCCTCGATGACCTCGAGACCCTTGTTCATCAGGGTGGCCGAATCGACCGAGATCTTGCGGCCCATGACCCAATTGGGGTGTTTGCAGGCCTGCTCCGGCGTGACCCCGGCGAGTTCGGCGCGAGTGCGACCGCGGAAGGGGCCACCCGAAGCAGTGAGGATCAGGCGACGCACGCCGTTGCGCGCCAGGTCGGGGCGACCGCCGGGCAGGCACTGGAAAATGGCGTTGTGCTCCGAATCCACCGGAATCAGCTCGCCGCCACCGGCGGCAAGCGCCTCCAGCAGCAGCGGGCCGGCCATCACGATGGATTCCTTGTTGGCCAGCAGCAGGCGCTTGCCACTGCGCGCGGCCGCCAGGGTGGAGTCGAGTCCGGCGGCGCCGACGATGGCGGCGACCACGGTATCGCATAGCGCGCCCGACGCGGCAGCCGTGATGGCGTCATGGCCACTGGCAATCTCGCAACGCACGCCCGCTGCGGCCAGGCGACGCGCCAGCTCGCCCTCCAGTGCGGGATCGGCGATGACGGCCAGGTCGGGCTGGTGGCGGGCGCATAGCTCCGCCAGCGCCGCGACGTGGCTGTGCGCCGTCAGCACACTGGCGCGGAATCGGTCCGGGTGGCGGGCAATCACATCGAGCGTGCTGCCGCCGATCGAGCCGGTGGCGCCGAGCACGGCGACCCTTCGCAAAGCGGAGGTACTCATAGACTCAGCAAGAGCATGCCGGCGGCGAACACGGGCATGGCGGCAAAGACGCTGTCGAGACGATCCAGCAGGCCGCCATGGCCCGGAAACAGGCTGCCGGAATCCTTCACCGCGGCATGCCGTTTCATCAGACTTTCCAGCAAATCGCCGACGATCGATGCGGCCACGGTAACTACCGACAGCACGAGCAGGCCAAGCAACTTGCCGCCATGCAAGCCCAGCAACCAGCCGCCAACCAGCGCAACCAGGGCACCGGCCACCAGCGCGCCGTAGACGCCGGCCCAGGTCTTGCCGGGGCTGATCGTGCGGCGCGAGCTTGCGCCGGCCGAACTGGCGGCCGCTGAAATACGCGCCGATATCCGCCGCCCAGACGATGAACAGGGCGAGCAGGGTCCACCATTGGCCGCGATCACCCGAGCCGTGGACGGAAACCACCGCCACCCATGCGGGCACGATCACGAGCAGTCCCGCGCCCAGCTTGATCAGGCAGGTTTTCGCGCGTCGGCGCGGCAGCGAACGCGAAATGACGCAGCCATTGGCCCGTGAGCACCCACCAGGCGACGCCCATGCCGATCAGCAGCGGCCACCAGGCGGTATCGCGCACCCACCAGCACAAGGCAAGCAGCACGGCGGTAAGCGTGACGAGCGCGGCACGTAATGCGGTGTCCTGAAAACCGGAAAGGCTGGTCCATTCCCACATGGCGGCGAGAAAGGCGATGGCGACGATGGGGGCGAACAGCCAGTTCGGCGCCAGCAGGATCAGCAGGATCACCAACGGAGCGAGCAGCAGTGCGGTAAGGGTGCGCTGGAGCAGCATGTGGGTCCTTAGAGCCTGTTCAATGTCGCCACGTGGCTCGCGCCGGGAGCTGTTTGCGCGCAGACCAAGGAAGAACGAAGGTGCGCGGGGAGGCGCCACGGATGGCGCCCGTTTTGAGGAGCGAGGAGTGTGCGTCGGTACACGACCGAGTGATGACGCAGGGCTGGGGGCAAACAGCCCCGGCCCTGCGGGTTGCCCCCTTGAGCCCGCCAGAGGGTGGTGCGAGGCTTGACCTGACCACCCGTCAGGCGCGGCGCCACGCCCCACACTCTGGCGGGCTCAAGGGGACAACGTGGGCTACGTGGCGACATTGAACAGCCTCTCAGGTTAACGCTGGGCAATTTGCTCGCCGGTACGGCCGAAGCGGCGTTCACGGCGTGCATAGTCCTCAATGGCGCTGCGCAGGCAAGCCTGGTCGAAGTCGGGCCAGAGGGTATCGGTGAAATGTAGCTCAGCGTAAGCCAGTTGCCACAGCAGGAAATTGCTGACGCGGCATTCGCCGCCGGTGCGGATGAAAAGATCGAGCGGCGGCAGATCGGCCAGGCTCATCCAGTGGCCGAGCAGGGCCTCGTCGATCTCGTCGGCACGCAGTTCGCCGCGTGCTACCGACTCGGCCGCCTTGCGGCGGCCTGCACGATGTCCCAGCGGCCGCCGTAGTTCATGGCCACATTCAGGTGCAGCGCATCGTTGCCGGCCGTACGCGCCATGGCGGCGGTCATGCGCTGGCGCATGCCATTGTCGAAGGCGCTGAGGTCGCCGACGAAACGCAGGCGCACGCCGTTGCTGTGCAGCTCGTCCACTTCCTTGTCCAGGGCGCGAAGGAACAGCTCCATCAGCGCGCCGACCTCTTCCTGCGGACGCTGCCAGTTCTCGCTGGAGAACGCGAACAGCGTAAGTACCTTGACGCCCTGGCGCAGACAGCCCTCGACCACGTCACGGACCGCCTTGCGTCCGGCGTTATGGCCAAAAGTGCGCGGCCGGTGGCGAAGCCTTCGCCCAGCGGCCGTTGCCATCCATCACGATGGCGATATGGCGCGGTATCCGCGCAGGATCGGCGCTGGTCATGGTGCAGGGGTGATGGCGCTCAGAGCGCCATCAGCTCCTCTTCCTTGTGCTTCACGACGCTGTCGACATCCTTGACGAAGCGGTCGGTCAGCTTCTGGATTTCGTCCTCGGCCTTGCGCTCTTCGTCTTCGGTGATGAGCTTTTCCTTGAGCAGATCCTTGACCTGCTGCAGGGCATCGCGACGCACATTGCGGATGGCGATCTTTGCATTCTCGCCCTCGTGCGCCACGTGCTTGGCGAGCTCCTTGCGGCGCTCCTCCGTCAGCGGCGGCATGTTCAGGCGAATGACGATGCCGGCGGTGGTCGGCGTGATGCCGACATCCGAAGCCATGATGGCTTTTTCGATCGGCCCGATCAGGCTCTTCTCGAACGGGGTGATGATGATGGAGCGCGAGTCGCCCAGAGCAATCGTGGCGACCTGGTTCAGCGGCATGTCCGAACCGTAGTAAGGCACCTTGATGCCTTCCACCAGCGCCGTGCTGGCGCGGCCGGTGCGCAGGCGAGTCAGGTCGTGCTTGAGCGAGTCGATGCTCTTGCCCATGCGGGTCTGGGCATCGTTCTTGATGTCGTTAAGCATGGATATCACCCGGTATAGCGTGCAAGCCCGCGAGTATAGCAGGCAGGGTCGGCCCGAAAGCCGCGGTGGAGCGGCCCCGGGCTTGGCCGGAGCCGAGCGGATCAGTCTTCGGAAACGAGCGTGCCGATCGCCGCGCCGCGCATGATGCGCATAAGGCTGCCGGGCACCGTCATGTCGTAGATGCGCAGCGGCATGCCATGGTCGCGGCACAGTGCGATGGCCGCGGTATCCATCACCGCCAGCTTGCGTTCGATCACCTGGTCGTAGGTGAGGTGGTCGTAGCGGGTGGCGTCGGCATGACGTGCCGGGTCGGCCGTGTAGACGCCATCGACCTTGGTCGCCTTGAGCAGCAGATTCGCGCCCACTTCGACGGCGCGCAACGCGGCAGCCGAGTCGGTGGTGAAGAATGGGTTGCCGGTACCTGCAGCGAACAGCACGATGCGACCCTTCTCGATATGGCGGATCGCGCGGCGGCGGATGTAGTCCTCGGCGACGTCGTGGATCGGGATAGCGCTCATCACGCGGGCGAAGCCGCCGCGACGCTCGATGGCGTCCTGCATGGCCAGCGCATTCATCACCGTGGCGAGCATGCCCATGTGGTCGCCGGTGACGCGATCCATGCCGGCTGCAGCGAGGCCTGCGCCTCGGAAAATATTGCCGCCGCCGATGACCACGCCGATCTGGATGCCGGCCTTCTGCACCTCGATGATTTCGTCGGCGAGGCGGCCAATGACTTTGGGGTCGATGCCGTAGTCGGCCTCGCCCATCAGGGCTTCACCGGAGAGCTTGAGCAGGATACGACGATAGTTTAGCTGGGCGCTCATGGGGTCTCCGGATTGTGTGGGGCAAAACGCATGCATTGTAACGACAGCGGCGCGAACGGGTAAGCGTTTCGTACCGTTGCGCCCTGAAGATAAATCCAGCGCTCTGTTCTTTTGCTGGCTAGAGCGCAGGGGTTGGGGTCGAGTAGCGAGGGCGCCAGGGCCGGCCGCCAGGAGCCAGCTTTCACGCCTCCACAGACATGCGAACTTGCGCCATCGCTACTCATCCCTTGTTCGGCTGCGGTACTTAGGGATGCCCTGATCTATTCAGCGGGTGTGCCCGACTGCCCGCTTCGCGAGGAGGCGGGACGACGGGCAAAGGGCTTGCCTGGAAAACAAAAGAGCCGCGGTTTCCCGCGGCTCTCCAGGCCTGACGGCGGCGAGGTACTTAGACCTGCATCGCCTTCTGTACTTCGGCCAAGTAGTCTTCCTGCACCTTCTCGATGCCTTCGCCTACAACCAGGCGGGCAATGGCAACCACGTCAGCGCCTTCCTTCTTGAGGGCGTCGCCAACCGTGACATTGGTGTCCAGCACGTACGGCTGACCGACCAGGGTCACTTCCGAGACGATCTTGTTGATCTTGCCGGAGATGATCTTTTCCAGGATCTCGGCCGGCTTGGCCTTGTCCTTGTCGGTCATCTGGCTCAGCGCGATGTCCTTTTCCTTCGCGATGAACTCGGCCGGGACGTCCTCGGGCTTGATGTGCGGCGGGTTCATGGCCGCCACGTGCATGGCGATGCCCTTGGCCAGCTCTTCCGAACCGCCCTTGAGCGCCACGATCACGCCGATCTTGCCGCCGTGCGAGTAGGTGGCCAGCGGGCCATCGTTCGCGATGCGGGCAACGCGGCGCACTTCGATCTTCTCGCCGATGGTGGCGGTCTGGGCCTTGGCGGCGGACTCGACGTTGTCGGCGCCCGGGAAGGCGGCGGCCTTGACGGCGTCAATGTCGGCGGCGCCGGAAGCCAGCACGGCCTCGGCTACTTCGTTGGTGAACTGAATGAAATTCGGCGCCTTGGCGACGAAGTCGGTCTCGCTGTTCACCTCGACCAGCACGGCCTGGCCGTTGGCCTGGGCGGTGGCGATGCGGCCTTCGGCGGCCACGCGGTCAGCCTTCTTGTCGGCCTTGGCCAGGCCGGTCTTGCGCAGGTATTCGACAGCGGCTTCGATGTCGCCATTGTTCTCAACCAGCGCCTTCTTGCAATCCATCATGCCGGCGCCCGAACGCTCACGCAGTTCGCTAACCAGTTTTGCGGTAATGGCAGTCATCTGGGTTCCTCAAAAATCTTTGATGCGCCCCGACCCATGAGGGTCGGGGCAGGGCAGGCTTACTCGCCGTCGGACGACGACTCGTCGCCACGACCGCGGCCACGGCCGCCGTCACGACGCGGCGCACCGGCGCCCTTCTTGGCCGGACCACGGTTGTCGCGGCGCGGCGGAGCGGCCTTGCGCTCGTCCTTGGCAACCGGGTTGCCTTCCTCGTCCAGCTCGACGAACTCGTTGGCGTCGCCCTGGGCGGCAGCCGGCGCGGCGGCCTTGCCTTCCAGGATCGAGTCGGCAGCGGCGCGGGCGTACAGCTGGATGGCGCGGATGGCGTCGTCGTTGCCCGGGATGGCGTAGTCGACCAGTTCCGGGTTGTAGTTGGTGTCGACCACGGCGATCACCGGGATGCCGAGCTTCTTGGCTTCCTGCACGGCGATGTCTTCGTGGCCGATATCGATGACGAACAGCGCGTCCGGCAGGCGGTTCATGTCCTTGATGCCGCCCAGCGAGTTCTCGAGCTTGTCGCGCTCACGGCGACGGGCCAGCACTTCGTGCTTGACCAGCTTCTCGAAGCTGCCGTCGGTCTCGGCCGCTTCCAGCTCCTTCAGGCGGGCAACCGACTGCTTGACCGTGCGGAAGTTGGTCAGCATGCCGCCGAGCCAGCGGGCGGTGACGAAGGGCATGCCGGCGCGTGCGGCTTCTTCGGCCAACGGCTCGCGAGCGGAGCGCTTGGTGCCGACGAACAGCATCGTGCCGCGCTTCTGCGCGATTGCCGACAGGAAGTTCATCGCGTCGGTGAACAGCGGCAGGGTCTTTTCGAGATTGATGATGTGGATCTTGCCGCGCGCACCAAAGATGTACGGGGCCATCTTCGGGTTCCAGTAACGGGTCTGGTGACCGAAATGCACGCCAGCTTCGAGCATCTGACGCATGGTGACTTGAGCCATGGTGTAACTCCAATTTCATAGGGCTCTGAGAGCCCGGGGGTTGGGACCTCCACGCATCCCCGACTTCGACCGCGGTAGCCTGTTGTCTGTAAAGGCGAACCGAGGCACCCCGAAGGCGGTGCCGACACGTGTGTGGCGTTTGATAGTCCATTCAAGGACTTGGGAGCTTGTGCCGCATCGCGGTTACAATCTCCCTCGCATTGCGACGTCATGTGGGATCCGACGAAACGGATACATGGGGTCGGCAAAACTTCGAAATTGTAGCCGGTAAGCCGGCGGAGCGGCAAGTCGCCGGCGGGTTCCTAGTTGAACGCAGCCGGTTTGACGCCATGTGAGTGGAACTATGGCAGTTACATTGAAAACCCCCGAAGACATCCAGGGCATGCGCGTGGCCGGCCAGCTGGCGGCCGAAGTGCTCGCCATGCTCAAGGAACACATCAAGCCTGGTGTCAGCACCGAAGACCTGGACCGGCTCGCCTACGAGCACATCGTCAAGGTGCAGAAGGGCGATCCCTGCCAACGTCGGCTACAACGGCTTTCCCAAGACGCTGTGCACCTCGGTCAACCATGTGATCTGCCACGGCATTCCCAGCCCGGGCAAGCTGCTGAAGGACGGCGACATCATCAATCTCGACGTCACCGTCATCAAGGACGGCTGGCATGGCGATACCAGTCGCATGTACTTCGTCGGCACACCGTCGGTGCTGGCCAAGCGCCTGGTCGAGACCACCTACGAGGCGATGATGCACGGCATCCAGACCGTGCGTCCGGGTGCCACGCTCGGCGACATCGGTCACGCCATCCAGAAGCATGCTGAGGCGGCCGGTTTCTCGGTGGTGCGCGAGTATTGCGGCCATGGCATCGGCAAGGTCTATCACGACGAACCGCAGGTGCTGCACTACGGCGGCCGAGCACCGGCCTGGAGTTGAAGCAGGGCATGACCTTCACGGTCGAGCCGATGATCAACGCTGGCAAGCCGCAGACCAAGCAGCTGCCGGATGGCTGGACGGTGGTCACCAAGGATCATTCGCTGTCGGCGCAGTGGGAGCACACCATCGCGGTCACCGACGACGGGTTTGAGATTTTGACGCCCTGGCCGGACGCGCCGTGAGTTGAATGGGGTCGCTTCGGCGGCCCTTTCTTTGCTCCCTCTCCTCTGCGGGGAGAGGGTTGGGGTGAGGGGCCACGCTGGCCTTGGCGTTCAATGCTGCCGTCTTGTCGTCTTTGCTCCAGCGTTGCCGCCGGTTAGCGTCCGATGGGCCGCTGACCGCTTTGCGCTTATTCCTGCAAGCATTTCGAATCTCTGCAGCATCGATCCCCGTCCCACCCCCATGCGTGGCAGACTTGCTGCATTGCCACACGCGCACCGAGCCCATGCCTGTCGCCCCGATCGTGTTGCCCCCGTTGCCTCGCCTGCCTGCGGCGGTGCCGCGTTCGGGCGTGTCGTCGGATGCGCGTCGCGCACTGCGGCAATTGTTGGGTGACGTCGATCGCGCCTTGGCCACGGCTTTTCGCGATGGTGCCGATGCAAGCGCATTGGCGCGGCGGCGTAGCGAATCAGTGCAGCGCATCGTGGTGCACGTGTGGAGCGCATGCCTGGGCGATGTCTCTGGCGCGGCATTGTTTGCCGTCGGTGGCTTTGGTCGCGGCCTGCTGTTTCCCTATTCGGACGTGGATTTGCTGGCGCTGGTGGGGCCGTCCGATCCGGCGCGCTTGCGTGCGCTGGAACAGTGCTTCGCCACCTTGTGGGATATCGGATTGAAGGTGGGGCACGCGGTGCGCGATCTGGCGCAATGTCGTGCGTTGGCTGCGCATGACGCCAGCGTGTTCACCAGCCTGCTGGATGCGCGGCGACTGGTAGGCGACCCGGCGCTGGAAGAGAGCATCAGGGCCATCACCACCGATCCGGCGCTATGGCCGCCTGCCGCATATCTCGCGGTGCGTCTGGCCGAGCGCGATGCCCGCCATGCCCGCTACAACGATACGGCTTACAACCTTGAGCCCAACCTCAAGGATGGCCCTGGCGGCCTGCGTACACTCGATGCGCTGCGCTGGCTCGGTCGTCGCCTGGCGCATGCGGACGACTTCGACGACATGGTGGGCGAGGGGCTGCTGGATCCCGCTGAAAAGAACACGCTCGAGCAGGCCGAAGCGACGCTGCGCCGTTACCGTTTTGCCTTGCATCTGGAGGCGGGGCGTGCCGAAGAGCGTCTGCTGTTCGACTACCAGCGTGCGCTCGCCGCGCGGCTCGGTTTCCAGGACGAGCACGAGAAGAACCTCGGCGTCGAACAATTCATGCAGGGCTACTACCGCGCCGCCAGCCAGGTGGAGCGCCTGGGCGTGCAGATCGCCGAGCGCTTCGAGGAAATGCTCGAACCGCCAAGCGCGGCGCAGGCGGTCGGTGAGGATTTCATCCGTTACGGCAAGCGCCTTGCGGTACGCGATCCGGACCTGTTCATGCGCCGGCCCGCCGCCCTGGTGGAAGCCTTCATCGTGCGACTGGGGGAGCGGGGCATTGTCGGCTTTACGGCAGACACGATGCGCCGCATTCACCAGGCCACCGCGGTGCTGGAGCACTCGCTCGCCGACGATCCGGAGGTGCTTGCGGCCTTCCTGCGCTTGCTTCGCCTGGGGGCTCCAGCGGTGGAGGCGTTGTGGCGCATGAATCGCCATGGCTTGCTTGCTGCCATCCTGCCTGCGTTCGGCACGGTATTCGGTCGCATGCAGTACGACCTGTTCCATGTCTACACAGTGGATGAGCACACGCTGCGCGTGTTGCGCAATGTAGCCCGCTTCGCCGATCCGGCTGCGGCGGCGGAGTTTCCCATTGCCTGCGAAATATGGCCCACGCTGTCGAAGCCAGAGCTGTTGCTGCTCGCTGCGCTGTTCCATGACATCGCCAAGGGACGAGGTGGCGACCACTCCATGCTTGGTGAGGAAGAGGCGCTTGCCTTCGGTCGGCGGCTTGGTGTGCCCGAGGCCGACACGCAACTGGTCGCCTGGTTGGTGCGCTGGCACCTGCTGATGAGCACGACGGCGCAGCGGCAGGACATTACCGATCCGGATGTCGTTCAGCGCTTTGCCGAGGCGGTGGACAACACCGAGCGACTGGATCTGCTGTATCTGCTTACCATTGCCGACATCATCGGCACCAGTCCGCAAGTTGTGGAATGGATGGAAGGATCGCCTGTTGGCGGACCTCTATACGGCTGCACGTTATGCGCTGCACAGCGAGGAAGAGTTGCCGCCCGATGCTGCGGCGCGGGTGCGCGCCTGCCGTGAACAGGCGTTGGCATTGCTCGAGAGCGAGGGTTTCACTGCCGATGCCTGCTTGCGCGTCTGGCGCGGCTTCCCCGAGTCGAGTTTTCTGCGCCACCGGCCTGAGCAAATCGCCTGGCAGACCGCGGCCGTACTGCAGGCGAATGGCGCCACGCCGCTGGTAGCGGTTCATCCCCAGTCGATACGCGGTACGACGGAGCTTTTTGTCTATGTGTCCGATCGCGATGGTTTGTTCGCTGCGGTAACGGCAATGCTCGATCGCCTGCACTTGTCGGTGATGGAGGCACGCATTCTCAGCTCGCCCACCGGCATGGCGTTGGACACGTTCCTGTTGCTCGAGTCCGATACCCAGCAGCCGGCCAGTGCCGAACGTGCGGAAGAGTTGAAGCAGCGGCTGCATCGTGCATTGTCCCAGCCGGGGCACGTGCATCAGCCGTCGCGGCGGAGCATGTCCCGCCACCTCAAGCATTTCCAGGCGGCGCCCAAGATCGCGTTCAGCACGGTCGGTGGACGCACGCGTCTGGCGCTGGTGTGCAGCGATAGGCCCGGACTGCTGGCGGCGGTGGCGCAGGCGATGACGGATGCTGGTGTGCGCGTGCACGACGCGCGGATCGCCACGTTCGGCGAACGCGTGGAGGATTTCTTCCTGATCACGGATCGCCACGATGCGCCACTCGATGTCGCGCAGCAGGATCGTTTGCTTCACGCGCTCCTCGAGCGACTGGGCACGGCCAAGCGCGCCTAGCCAGCGCGGCGGGCCAGCAGCGTGGGCCAGCAGCGTGAGCAGGGCGTGATCAGGGTTTCGGGCTGAGGGAATCCTGGGCCTTTACTCATTTCTCGAATGCCGCAGGGCGGTTAACATGCAGAGGTATTCCCTCGCCAGCGAACACCCATGCAAAGCATCGAAACTCTTATCAACGACGCCTTCGAGCGCCGCAACGAGCTGACCCAGGCTGAGATCGATACGCATCTGCGTCCTGCCGTGGAGCAGGTGATCGGCCTGCTGGAAGCCGGCGAGCGTCGAGTTGCCGAGCCCGATGGCAAAGGCGCCTGGAAGGTGAATCAGTGGATCAAGAAGGCGGTGCTGCTGTACTTCCGCCTGAATGGCAACCACGTCGTCGACGGCGGCCCGGCGCTGGCGTTCGACAAGGTTCCGCTGCGTTTCGCCCACGGCAACGACGCCGAGCTGCGGGGGCTGGGCGCTCGCGTCGTGCCCGGCGCGCTCGTGCGCCGTGGTGCGCATGTGGCCAAGGATGCGGTGCTGATGCCCAGCTACGTGAACATTGGCGCCTATGTGGGCGCGGGCACGATGGTGGACACGTGGGCGACGGTTGGCTCGTGCGCGCAAATAGGTGCGGGCGTGCATCTTTCGGGTGGCGTCGGCATCGGCGGCGTGCTGGAGCCGTTGCAGGCCAACCCCACCATCATCGAGGACAACTGCTTTATCGGCGCGCGCTCCGAGGTGGTCGAGGGCGTGATCGTCGAGAAGGGCAGCGTCATCGGCATGGGCGTGTTTCTCGGCCAGTCCACGCGCATCTATAACCGCGCCACTGGCGAGGTCAGCTATGGACGCGTGCCAGCGGGCAGCGTGGTGGTGGCGGGCAGCCTGCCGTCGAAGGACGGCACGCATAGTCTGTACGCCGCCATCATCGTCAAGCAGGTGGACGAGAAGACGCGCAGCAAGACCGGCATCAACGAACTGCTGCGATACGGTGAATGATGGAATCGCCCGCGCATCCGCTGTCCAGCGTAGTTCGGCGTCGTGCTTACGCACTGGCGTTGCTGGGCGCGGTGCTGCTGGTGCTTGCGTTTGTGCTGCCGCCGATCGCGCAACCGCAGGACTATCACGATTTCGCGGATAAGCGCGCCTGGCTTGGCGTTCCGAACTTCGGCAACGTTGCCTCCAATATCGCATTCCTGCTGGCCGGGTTGGCTGGATGGGTGGTCATGCGCACGTCGGCCGTGCGTGCCATGGGCTCGGCGTCGCGGCATGCCTATGACCTGATGTTCCTGGGGCTCGTGCTTACGGCCTTCGGTTCCGGCTACTACCACTGGGCGCCCTCGGATGCACGGCTGGTGTGGGACCGCTTGCCCATGACGGTGGTGTTCATGCCGTTGCTCGCGGCGACGTTTGCCGAGCGTCTGGCCTGGCGCTCGGTGCTACCCCTGCTGATGCTGACCCTTCTTGGCATGGCCAGCGTGGTGTACTGGAAATTCAGCGCGAACTTCCTGCCGTACCTGATGGCGCAAGCCGGTGCGATCCTGCTGATTCTGCTTGCGCTGGCGTTGTTGCCGACACCCTGGAGCGAACGCCGGTGGCTGGTTCCCGCGCTGGCCTGCTATGCCTTTGCATTTGTCTGTGAAAGACTCGATGTGCAGATCTTCCAGCTGACCATGGGCATCGTCAGTGGTCATACCATCAAGCATCTTGGCGCGGCAGCGGCGTTCTATTTCATCCTGCGCATGCTCAAGCGGCAGCGCCTGAAAACGGATTTCAATCCATGACTGTTCTGACGCTTTACGGCCTGCCCCATTGCGATACCTGCAAGAAAGCGCGCAATTGGCTCAATCGTTTCGAAGTGGGACATGTCTTCGTCGACTACCGTGCCCAACCGGTGCCCGCGGCGACCTTGAAAGAGTGGTCGCAGCAGTTGGGCGGCTGGGAGAAACTGGTCAACAAGTCCTCCACCACCTGGCGCACCCTGTTGCCGCAGCGCAAGAACCCCGGCAGCGATCCGGAGTGGACGCTGCTGCTCAAGGAGTATCCCGCGTTGATCCGCCGCCCGGTGGTGCAGCAGCACGATGGTTCGGTCAGCGTGGGCTTTACCGATAACGGCTTCAAGAAGCTGTTCGGTAAGTGAGATGAGCAGGCCGCGTTCGCCACGCCACTACCGCAGCAATCTTCGCATCGAGCGCGACAATGCCGCGCTCTACGATCGCCTTGCCGAGTTGGCCGACGACGAACGCTTGCGCCGGGCCTATGGACGTATTGCCGACGGCGAGCGGGCCAATGCGCTGTTCTGGGAAGAGCGGCTGAAGCATATCGGCGCCGAAGTTCCGGCACCGCGCATCGGCACGCGCGTCCATGTGCTGGCCTGGTTTGCGCGCCGTTTCGGCACCGAGTTCGTGATGCCCACGGTGGTTCGGCTCGAACATGCCGATCATTTGCCCACGCCGGTGGATCGCAGTGGTTATCGCGATCACTTTCTGGAGCCGCAGGCGCCGACCACGCGCAGTGGGCGTCATCGCACGCAAAGCGGCAATACCCTGCGCGCGGCAGTGCTCGGCGCCAACGATGGACTCGTTTCCAACGCCAGCCTGGTGATGGGCATGGCCGGCGCCGCATCCGGCGACCACGCGATCTTGCTTGCGGGTTTTGCCGGACTCGTGGCAGGCGCTTGTTCGATGGCGCTGGGGGAGTGGCTGTCGGTGAACAGTTCACGCGAGTTTTACCAGGCGCAGATCTCCGTGCGCGCTGAGCGCCTGGCCGTGGCGCCGGAAGACGGCACGCGCAGCCTGGCGGGCATCTATCGCGAAAAAGGTTTGGGGCCAGAGACCGCCAATGCCTTGGCCGAACATCTGGCCGAGCGCCCGCGCACCGCGCTGGACACCTTGGTGCGCGAGGACCTCGGCATCGATCCGGAGGAACTGGGAGGATCGGCCTACGGGGCAGCCATTTCCTCGTTCTGCCTGTTTGCGCTCGGCGCCCTGTTTCCGGTGGCGCCCTATTTGCTTTTAAGTGGCCACGCGGCCTTCCTAGCCTGCATTGCCTCGACTATCGTCGGACTGGCCTTGATCGGCATGGGGACAGCCTTGTTTACCGGCCGCAGCATGTTGTTCTCCATGGCGCGACAACTGGGCATCACCGTCGCGGCGGCGAGCGTCACCTATGCGGTAGGCCACGTGCTGGGCGTTGCGCTTACCGGATGAAGGATGCAAAACCCATGATCGCGCGCAGCACGATGCGAGGCCTGTTTGCTGTTTATTTGCTTGAGGAGGAACCATGTCTGCCGTATTCGATCTCACCTGCGAGCTGATTCGTCGTCGTTCGGTAACGCCGGATGATGCTGGCTGCCAGCAGCTGCTGGGTGATCGGTTGGCGGCGGCGGGTTTCCAGGTCGAACATCTGCGCTTCGGCGACGTCGACAACCTGTGGGCCACGCATGGGAGCGGTGGTCCGCTGCTGGTTTTTCTCGGGCATACCGACGTGGTGCCCACGGGGCCCGTCGAGCAATGGGCAAGCGATCCGTTTGATCCGGTTAGGCGTGATGGCCATCTTTATGGCCGTGGTACCGCTGATATGAAAGGTTCGGTAGCTGCCATGACGGTGGCACTGGAAGCGTTTGTCAAAGCTCATCCGGACCACCGTGGCCGCGTCGGATTGCTGCTCACCAGCGACGAGGAAGGACCGACCAATCTCAATGGCGTGCGTCGGGTGGCCGAGCATTTTCGCAGCACGGGCGAGCGCATCGACTGGTGTGTGGTGGGCGAGCCGTCGTCGAAGGCGCGGCTCGGTGACCTGATCCGTGTCGGACGACGTGGTTCGCTGTCGGGCACGCTTACGGTGCGTGGCGTGCAGGGGCATGTGGCTTATCCCGAAAAAGCGCACAACCCGATTCATGCGTTTGCACCTGCGCTGGCCGAACTCGCTGTCGAGCGGTGGGACGAAGGCAACCAGGATTTCCCACCCACCTCGTTCCAGGTATCCAACCTCAATGCGGGTACCGGCGCGAACAATGTCATTCCGGGCACGCTGACCGCGCTGATCAATTTTCGCTACAGCACCGCCAGCAGCGCCGCGGACCTGCGGGGGCGTACCGAGGCCATTCTCGACAGGCATGAACTGGACTGGCAGGTGGAATGGTCGCTCTCTGGCGAACCGTTCCTCACGTCGCCAGGCGGCGCTGTGCGTGAGGCCGTCGTTGCGGTGTGCCGGGAGCTGTGTGGCATCGAACCGGAAGAGAGCACCGGTGGCGGTACCTCCGATGGTCGCTTCATCGCGCCGCTGGGCGCGGAAGTAGTCGAGCTTGGTCCCGTCAACGCCACCATCCACAAGGTGGATGAATGTATCGCTGTGGCTGACCTGGAGAAGCTGCCGTCGCTTTATCGGGCGGTGTGCGAGCGATTGCTGGGGTGATGGGCGGGTGCTCGCCTATAGCGCGATAACGCTGAGTTGTGGCGCAATCGCAAGCACCCGCCGCTCATCTGCCCGGCCAACGGCGCGTTGTGCGCAGAGGGCGATGCTTGAGCGGCAGCGCCCTCTGCTTGTCGACGCTACGGTGCGGCAGGCGTCAGCGTCAGCGCGTGTTGATCAGGCCCTGGCAGTAGCGGCGTGGGGCGGCCGTTGAGCCAGTCTTCCTGGCCGGCGCTGTAATACGGTGACAGCGGATTGTCGCTCTGGCCGCCGGGCATGTGCAGGATGCTCTGGGCTTCGTGGCCGGGCATGGCATCCAGGCGTTCCGAGGCGCCGAAGCCGGGTGTGGCGACACGTGGCATGTTGTTGTCGCCCGGCAGCGGTTCATCGGGCATGTCGAGCATGCGTCCGACGAAGGCCGGCAGCGCGCGCGACAGCGGATGGCGTATGGCGACGCGATTGATCTCGCCCCAGTTGCGTGCGGCAAGGCCGCCCGGCTGCTTGCCAAGCTCATCGATCACCTGGCGCGTGGCGGCCTGCAGCAGCGCATTCCAGTTGTCGTACTTGGGGTCGAGCAGATGGGCGGGACGATCGCGCAGCAGTGCCCACACGGCGGCCTCGGCGTCGATCAGGCCGGGCCAGCTGAAATCGTCGTGACGCTGTTTGACCTGGGCCACGAATGGCGCCAGCACGTTTTCCTTCACCTTGTCGCGGAACGCACGCACCAGTCGGTAGTCGACGCTTTCCGGCGCGGCACGGCCCGTCCATGTCGCAGTGAGCTGTCGCAACTGCTCCAGGTCGGGATCGTGCGTGCTGGCCAGCGTGTCCTGTAGCAGGCGTTGCCAGCGCGTGAGCAACAACGCGCGGTTGTCCAGCTGCACGTCGAGGAGGTTGCCCGGCGTAAAGCTGTTGCGCGCGCGCAGATCGTCGCGGATCTGTTGCGCGCGGGCGCCGAGGTCATGGCCGCCGTTGCCGAGCAAGTCGAGCTCGGCACCATCCACGGTGCGGTTGTTGGCCGTCCATAGGCGACCGTCGGCGGGATCCTCGATGCGTGGATACTGCGACGGCTCGACCCAGCCCACCCAGCCGGTGTCCGCTGCAGACCAGTCGGCCGGCAACTGCGGGTCGAAGCCCTTGCGCAGCGGCATGCTGTTGCCGGTGACAGTCCAGCCAATGTGGCCGGCGCTGTCGGCCGCCAGCAGGTTCTGTGGCGGCATGCCAAGGGTGGGCGCCAGGTCGAGCGCGGCGTGGGCGCTGTCCGTGTGCTCCAGTTGCATCACATTGATGTTGTAGCCGCGGGGGCGATCGCCGATCCAGGCCAAGGCCAACGAGGTGCCGTCGGTGTCCTTGCCCATGATCGGGCCCCAGCGCGTGTCCTCCACCTTCAGCGTGTGGCTGGGCGCACCTTTGATGCGGATGACTTCGTCATGCGTCTCGATGCGGGCCCAACCCTCGGGCACCTTGTAGCGAGTTGCGTCGTTCGGGTCGCGCTGCACGCGCACCCAGTCCAGCCAGTCGCCGTAGCTGTTGGTGAAACCCCAGGCGACCTGGCCATTGGAACCCACCACCAGCGCGGGCGTGCCGGGCAGGGTGACGCCGCTGGCGTCGCGCTGGCCGCCAGGTGCGGTGGCGTCGGGGTAGCGTAGACGCGTGCGGAACCAGATATTGGGCACGCGCAGGCTCAGATGCATGTCGTTGGCGAGTATCGCCGAACCAGTCTCGGTAAGGCTGCCGGCGACGGCGAAGCTGTTGCTGCCCGGACGCACTGGATCGAGCGCGGGTAGCAGGGCTGCAGTAAGCGCACTGCTGTCGCCTCGGGTCGCAGGCTGCGTCTGGCGCAGGTCAAGTACGTCGGGGGCGGGGATCACTGGCGGGCGCGAGAGGTCGCCCTTGAGCGGCGCTTCCCAATCCGGATCTGGCGACAGCAGGAAGTCCGCCACCGGGACGGGCAGTGCCGAGCGCAATTCGGCGATATGCAGTTCGCGTTCATTGCGACCATCGCCGTTGAGGTCCAGGTACATCGCCGCGATGACCAGGAAGGAGTCTTCGGGGCGCCACGGTTGCGGCTTGGCGTCCAGCAGCAAATACTCCCACGGCTTCACATGGAGATCGGCGAGGCCGGCATTGACACCCGCGGCGTAGAGATCAAGCGTGTGCTTCTGCGCGGCGTCGAGCTGGGCATAGGCGGCTTGCGCCACACTGCGCAGGCGATGGCGGCGGTGGTTGATATCGGTATCCAGCGCCTTGCCGCCCACCAGTTCGGACAATTCGCCAGCCGGCAGGCGACGCATCAGGTCCATGGCGAAGAAGCGTTCCTGCGCATGCACGTAGCCCAGCGCGTAGCTGAGGTCGTCGCGATGCTGTCCTTGCAGGGTGGCCGTGCCCAGCGCATCGCGACTGATCGACACGGCATCCTTGAGGCCGCTCAGATGCACCTCGCCATCGAGCCGCGCGCGGCTGCCGGCAAGCAGGAACCAGCCGGTGGCAAAGATGCCGATCACCAGGATCAGCAAGGTTCCGATCAAATAACGTAGCCAGCGGAAGCGTCGTGGTTTGGTCATGGCGCGCGTCGGTCGGTCCAATGGTGAGGGTGGAGGGTCAAGACCGACAGCATGGGGCGTCGGCATCAAAGCGTGGGCTGGGCAAACACCGCGAAAATGCCGGCGTAGGGCTTCACCATGAACGTGGGCGCACCGGCATAGCCTTCGCCCTCCACGTAGACCTGCGAAATCGTGCCGTCCAGATACAAGGCATCGCGGCAGCCTAGCTCGTCCTTGAACAGTCGTGCGAAGGTGTGGAAGTTGACCGGTGCTTCGCTTACCGCAAAGACCACGTTATGCGGTGTCTTGGCGCAGACGCCGCTACGCCATTTCAGGCTTGACGAGTCGTCGATGAACTGATCGTTGAGCTTGCCATCGATCACCAGCATCGGGCCGGACTGGCTGGCCCATCGCACGGGCTGGCCGTCGGCCTTGAAATCGGTGCTGGTGCGCACGGCGGCATGGCCGTCGGGGTAGATCGCGAACACGCCGTTGGGCAGCAGCGAGAAGTTGCCCGAGGACGGATTGCCATGGGCGAGATTCAACGGCACCACCGTCTTGCCGTTTTCCACAAACAGGCCCAGCGGCGCGAACTGACGGTCATAGATGCCGGCATTGGCGGCGAACAGCATGCGCCGGCCGTGCGACATGCCCCACCGGCGCAGCGTGTTGATGTTGGCGTAAGGCTCGCCGCTGTCGGGGTCCTTCCAGTGCAGGCTCAGCGACTCGCGCTTGATGTCGATGCTCACCACGCGGAAATTCTGCCCTTCGAACACGCGTTCACTGCCATCCACGGCCTGCGCCTGGCGCGCGCAACCCGTCACGCTGCCAAGTAGCACCAGGGGTGCCAGCAGTTGCCAGGCCAGGCGGCGATGGAATGGACGTCGGTTCGAGGACGTGGGCATACCCCTGATGGTCGCCGGCCCGGCCCGATGCGTGCAAGGCCTACGCAAGCGAATCATGAGGACAGGCTCTAAACTGGCGCTTTTCCAACACTTGGCAGCCCCATGCCTTACATGCCCATCGTCGCCACGCTTGGCTATGTGCTGTCGCCCGATCGGCGGCAAGTGCTGATGATCCACCGCAACGCGCGCCAGGACGACCAGCACCTGGGCAAATACAACGGCCTGGGCGGCAAGATGGAGGCGGTTGAGGACATTGCCGCCTGCATGCGCCGGGAGATCCTGGAAGAAGCCGGCATCGTCTGCGAGTCGATGACCATGCGTGGCACGCTCAACTGGCCAGGTTTCGGCAAGCAGGGCGAAGACTGGCTTGGCTTCATCTTCGTCATCGACAGTTTCAGCGGCACGCCGCTGACCAGCAACCCCGAAGGCACGCTGGAGTGGGTGCCGCTCAATCGGCTGATGGAATTACCGATGTGGGAGGGCGATCGCCACTTCCTGCCGCTGGTGTTCGACGATGATCCGCGCCCTTTCCACGGCGTGATGCCGTACCGGGATGGGCGGATGCAGTCGTGGTCGTATTCGCGGCTATGAAGGCGGTAGTGGGGGCGAGGGGTGGGGGATGGGTAGTGGGGGCGCTCAGTCCGACTACCTGAGGCAACCGTGCAGTTGGACGACGAATGATAGTCGATTACGTAGCGGGTTAGCTCAGGTGGTCGGTTTTGGCGCCCTCACTACTCAACCCTCGCCCCTCGCCCTTTTCCTGGCTTAAACCCCAGCTTACGGCGCCCGCCGAACCGCCACCACCGCATTGAGCCCGCCGAATGCAAACGAGTTGCTGATCGCTACATCGACCTTCATGGCGCGCGCCTCGTTCGGCACGTAGTCCAAGTCGCAGGCGGGGTCGGGGCCCAGGTAGTTGAGCGTGGGCGGCACGATGCCGTCGTGGATCGCGCCGACGGCGGCGATCATCTCCAGCGCGCCCGCCGCGCCGAGGGCGTGGCCGTGCATCGGCTTGGTCGAGGAAATCGCCAGTTCGCGCGCGTGCGCGCCAAATACGCGATGGATCGCGCGCGTCTCGGTGCTGTCGTTGGCGACGGTACCGGTACCGTGCGCATTGATGTAGTCCACGTCTTGCGGTGATAGGCCACTATCGCGCAAGGCCATGTTCATCGCCGCGGCGGCGCCGATTTCGGAGGGTGCCGCGATGTCGCCTGCGTCCGAACTCATGCCCGTGCCGGCCAGCTCGCACAGGATGTTCGCTCCGCGCGCCTGCGCAGCTTCCAGCGTCTCCAGGACATACATGCCGGCGCCTTCGCCCAACACCAGTCCGCGACGGCCGGCACTGAAGGGGCGGCAGGTATCGGGTGACAGCACGCGCATGGCTTCCCATGCGCGCAGAGTGCCCAGGGTGATGCAGGCTTCCGTGCCACCGACGATGGCGGCGTCGACCAGGCCGGCGCGGATCATCATGGATGCCTGGGCGAAGGCGTGGTTCGACGAGGCGCAGGCGGTGGCCACGACGAAGGACGGTCCGGTGATGCCGTGCGCCATGCTCACCTGGCTGGCCGGCGCGTTCGTCATCAAGCGCACGATGCTCAGCGGATGGAAGCGGCCCTGATGTTCGCCGTAAAGGCGCTCATACATGCCGTCGCGGGTGGTCTCTCCGCCGACACCGGTGCCGATGACCACGGCCGTGCGCGCCGCCGCCTCACCGGCGAAACTGATGCCGGACTGGCGGATCGCTTCATTCGCCGCAATCAGCGCGTACTCGCTGAAGGGATCGAGCATCGCGCGGCGCGCTTCATCCAAAAAGTTTGCCGGATCGTAGTCGCTGATCTCGGCGGCAATACCGCCGTTGCGCAATTCACCGGGCCGGATATGGTGGATGGGACCGATGCCGGAACGACCCTCGGTCATGGCTTTCCATGTGGAAGGCGCGTCATGGCCGAGCGCGCAGATCGCGCCCATGCCGGTAATGACAATGCGGCGCATGGCGTTATTCGCCGGCCGGCTTCTGCGCGAGCTGGCGCTCGATGGCTTCGACGAGATGGCCAACCGTGCCGTTCTCGAGGTCGGTGTCTTCGTTGGGCAGATTGATATTGAAGTGCTCTTCAATATCAAAAATCACCTCGATGGCGTCCAACGACGCAATGCCCAGATCCTTCAGGGTGGACTGCGGAGTAATCGTCTCGATGTCGATCTTCGCCTGCTTTGCGATGATGTCGAACGTATCCTGCTGCACTTTGCTCATGTGTACTTTCCTAGATTCCATGGCGCCGAGGTTTGGCGGCATCGGTTCGAGGCCGCCTTTCCAAGACTGACGAACCATCGGGGCAATGTCCATAATCCCGGCGCGTATTGGGGCGTAGCCGCCATCCTGCGCGGGGTCCCTTTCAACAACCTTATCGTGAGCCCCGCCTGCCGATGTGGGGCCGGGGATCGTATGCTATGCGCTGAAACCCAGCGGAAAAACCGTGTGCAGTACCTTAACCAGCTCGAACCGGATGCGTTGATTGCCCGGTTTGCGGAGCACCCCCCCATTGATTTTCGCGTGCTGGAAGCGGCCGGGACGCCGGCCTTTGTCGCGCCGTTCGATCTGCTGACGACGGCCGATGCCCATGTGCGGCAGAAGATCGTGCGGGCACCTGGCTATGGCTGGTGGGGACGGTTGCTGCGCTGGCGTACGGCCTTTGTGGGTACCACGGTATCCGAGTACGCGCTGTTCCCTCGCGATGCGGATGCCGGGCGCCTGCCCGCCGCCTTGCGCGACCAGCTGGGCCGTGGCCAGCGACTGCTTATCGTCAAGGACATTCCACAGGCATCGCCCCTGTTCGATGCAGCCAGCGGCGCATGGTGCGGGCGTTTTACCGAGGCCTGCCAGGCGGCGGGCTTCGTGCTGCTGGAAGGGCAGGCATTGGCCTATGTGCCGATCGATTTCGCGAGCGAGGACGAGTACCTCGCACGTTTGTCCTCGGGACGGCGCAAGGACATCCGCCGCAAGCTGCGCAAGCGGGACGAGGTCATGGTGGACGAGCTTCGCTGCGGCGACGCCCTGTTTGCCGATGATGCCGTGGTGGACGCGTACTACGCGCTCTACGAGAACGTCTATGCGCAGAGCGAGATCCACTTCGACAAGCTCAGCCGCGCCTTCTTCGCCGCGGTGCTGCGTGACGCAGCCAACGGCGGGGTCGTGTTCGTTTATCGCCATGAGGGCGAGATGATCGGCTGGAACCTGTGTTTCGCCGTGGACGGCAAGCTCATCGACAAATACGTGGGTTTTGCCTATCCGCAGGCGCGGGAACAGAACCTGTATTTCACCAGTTGGTTCCACAACCTGGCCTGGGCGCGCGAGCAGGGTCTGACCCATTACGTGGCCGGCTGGACCGACCCGCAAATCAAGGCCTATCTAGGCGCACAATTCACCCTGACCCGGCACGCGGTCTACCTGCGCAATCCGCTGTTGCGCATGCTGGCGCGGCGGCTGGGGCGCTTCTTCGAGAGCGATAGCCAATGGGCTGCCAATGAGCAAGCATGATCCGCTGATTCTGGACTTCGATAACTCGGTGGGGCCGATTCCTGGCGCGACTGAACTGCCGCTGTCGGACTGGCAGGAAGCGATCCGCTTCGGCTGCACGCTGAGCACGTTCAACCGGCTGGGTGAATACCTCGATACGCGGATGCCCGCCGACTACGGCACCGTGTTGATGGGCTCGGGCGACTATCACCATCTCACCTGGCCGCTGGTACTGCGTCAGCGTGCGCGCGGCCCGTTTCAGATGGTCGTGTTCGACAACCACCCGGACAATATGCGCTTTCCTTGGGGCATCCACTGCGGGTCCTGGGTACGCCGCGTAGCCATGCTGCCTTTCGTGACGCATGTGCATGTGGTGGGCATCACCTCGGGCGACATTGGTGCCAAGCATGCCTGGGAGAACTATCTTCGCCCACTGCAGGCGGGCAAGCTCAGCTACTGGTGCATGGACGTCGATGTGAGCTGGGCCCGTCGCTGGGGGCTCGCCGACGCCTTCCATCGCTTCGACGATCCGGATGCGCTCACCGGTGCTTTTCTCAAGCAATTGCGGCAGGCCCCGCAGGCGACTTACCTGTCGATCGACAAGGACGCATTCAGCGTCGACACCGCACGCACGAACTGGGACCAGGGCCGGCTGGAAGAACAGCACGCGATGGCCATCATCGAAGCGCTGCGCGGCCGCATCATCGCCAGCGACATCAATGGCGAAGTATCGGCCTATCAATACACCACGTGGTGGAAGCGGTTGCTCAGCGGCATGGATGGGCAGTCGCCGATTCCGCAGAGCGAACTGGACGCCTGGCAGGCGCAGCAGCGCGCGCTCAACGCGCGCCTGTTGGCTGCCATTGCTGAAAGCAGCACGTGACCCGGTATCCGCGAGACTGAGCCCATCGCGGCCCGGATCGTTCGGGAAACGGGAGAAGAGCGCCGGCTCATTCCGGCGACGTGCAAGGACGTTGCGTCTCGTGCAGGCAACCTTCTCGATGAGTCGCCGAGTGCTCGTGTTTCTCGTCACCGCGTTTGTGCTGACCTCGGCTGCCTGGAGCTCGCTCATACGCTTGGCACGCACGCAGGCGACCCGCTACGGCCGGTGGCCGTATATGGCGCGCTAGCGACTGCGCACGGCGCGTTTGAGCTCGGTGCAAATCGCCTCGAACGTGGCGTCGTCCAGCCACGGACTGTTGGTGATGGTCAGCGAACGCGCTGCGAAGTCACGGGCATTCGGTAGCGGCGTATCGGCAACGATATCGCGCAGATAGGCGTAGTCGGGCAGGGCGTGGATAAACAGGCGACTGACGCCGAGGCCAGCGGTCCATAGCGTGCGCAGCGCGTCATCGCGGATGGCCTCGCTGGGCAGGGTGAGCAACAGGAACGGCCATACGCCGCGTTGCCCTGGAGCGTCGTCGAAAACCGTGATACCGGGTATTTGTCGAAGGTGTGCAATGCGCCCCAATGCCTGCGTGCGCGTGGCGTCGAGAAAGCCGGGCAGCCGTGGCAGTGCGCGTGCGCCCACTGCCTGGCGCCAGCGGCTTACGGTGTGCAGGGGAATATCGGGGCCGAAATCGTCGCCGACGGCGGCGATGGGATCATCGGCTGCCAGCGCTTTGCGCAAGGGATGACCATAGGCGATCGGCAACAGCGACGGGCGATAAGCGAGCGCATAGCCGATCAATTCCAGCGCCCGCTTCCAGTCCATGCCGCGGTCGGGCTGGACGGTCGCTCGGTGGCTGGCGGCGAAGGCATCGCGCATGACCGTATCGCGCGCCATCAGCAGGCCGCCTTCGAACAGCGTGAGCCCTTTACCTACGGCGAGACTGAAGAAGCCGGCATCGCCCAGCAGGCCGACGCTGCGTCCGTCCTGCGTAGCGCCCAGAGCCTGCGCGGCGTCTTCCAGCACATAAGCACCCGTCTGATGGGCGACGTCCAGCGCTGCATTGACGTCAGCGACGCGGCCAGCCAGGTGCGTAGGCACGATCGCCAGCGTCTGCTTGCCCGCCAGTGTGGCGAGCTGAGCGGCATCCATGTCGAAATGATTGGGGGCGAGATCGCACAGCCGCGGCTTGAGTCCTGCGCGATGGATCGCCAAGGCCACCAAGGGGCAGGTCCACGCCGGCACCACCACTTCGTCACGCTGGGGGCGCAGGCGATGCATGGCGCGCAGCGCCACCACCATCGCCGCCGTGCCGGAGCATTCCAACTGCAGTTGCTCGACACCCAGCCAGTGGGCGACGCGCTCGGCGAACGGCGCGCGGCCAGGCAGCAGGTCGGTGAATCGAAGCGGCAGACCAGCGGTGGGCGGCAGCTCCTGTGGCATGTCAATCGCCAGCCGCGACGCCCAGCGCGCCCTTGGCCTCGGTGGGCGCATCGTGTTCTGGGTGCGCGCCGCTTTCGGCGAAGGCGAGGCAGAGAATGCCGGCCACAATGACGGCTGCGCCGAGTACGCGCGGCCAGGTCAGCGGCTCCTGGAACAGCCACGCCGAGAAAATCATCACGCTGACCACTTCCAGATGGGTGACCGCAAACGCAGGCCCGATCGGCGCGTGTTTGAGCAAGGTCATCCAGGTGAAGAAGTTGCCCACGTAGCCGATCACCGCGAAGTAGATCCACGGATGGCCGAACACGCGCACGATCCAGGCCCAGTTGGCCTCGGGCGGAAACGCGTGATTGCCGGCGTACTTGAAGCTCAGCTGCACCACGGTATCGAACAGCACCAGGATGGTGAAGCCGAAGAAATAAAAGCGTTTCATCCGATCAGCCCCCACCCGCCACACCAACGATGGCCACGCCGGCAGTAACCAGCAGGATGCCGGTGACGCGCATGGGGGTGAGCTTTTCGCGAAACAGAATGCGGCCGGCGATCATGATGACGACGATATTGATCGAACCCAGCAGCACGCCCTCGGAAAGGTCGACCAGCGAGAGGAAGGCGATCCACACCAGGAACTCGGCCACGTAGGACGTGATGCCGACCCAGATCCACGGGCGCGCCAGCATGTAACGCCAGCGCGCGAAGCCATCACCCGCCCGCGGGTCGCTGGCCGCTGCCTTGAAGGCGAGCTGGCCAACAGTATCGAGGGTGACATTGAGCAGCCACAACGTGACGACCAGAGGAGTCACCTTGGCTCCTTAAGCCGCTGCACGCGCGGCTGGCTCGTAGGAGGCAGCGATCTGGCGGAAGAACTCGGCCGCGCGATCGGTCAGCAGGCGGCGTTCGCGGTCCACCGTGATCATGTGGTAGCTGTCCTCGAGCAAGAGCATCTCCACCGGGCCGGACACCGAGCGCTGCACGAGGTACGCATTTTCGAGGCTGGCGATATCGTCCTGGGTCGCGTGAGCGATCAGGCAGGGTGCGGTGACCTTGGGCAGCTCGCGCTTCACCACCGCCGCCATGTTGTACATCTCCGCCAGCGAAGGCCACGGATTGCCGGGCAGCCCGGCAGCGGCACTGTCACCGCCCAGCATGGCCGAACTGATCTGGGCGCGCAGGCGCTCGTCGCGAATGCCGTACGGCTCCGCTTCGTGCACCATGCGGTGCTTGCCGACGCCGAACTTGTGCAGCAACGGCAGCAGGAACGAGAGCTTGCCGAACCACGGAATCGCCCAGCCGTCATAACGGAACGTGGCGCCGAAGACACCCACGCCCTTGACCCATTCCGGACGCTCGACCGCCAGCTTCAACGCCAGCACGGCCCCCATCGACAGGCCGGCGACGAATAGGTGGTCCACCTCGTCGCGGTACTTTTCGGCGGCCGCCTCGACGCTGGCGTACCAGTCTTGCCAGCCGGTCTTCAGCAAATCACCCACATCGCCGCAATGCCCTGCGAGCTGCATGCCGTAGACACTGTAGCCGGCACGGTTGAGACCCTTCCCGAGCAAGCGCATTTCGGTGGGAGTGCCGGTAAGACCATGAATAAGCAGCACTCCGCTGCGACCGCCCTCGAGGCGGAACTCGACGTTCTGAATCACTCGGGGGCTCCGGGGCGACGGATGAAAGACGGTGAGATGCGCAATATGCGCAAGCCATGAATGCAATAAACCATGCCAGCAGTGTGCCGGCCGACCCTTTCCAAGAACTTTCGACCCCCGCAGATCTTAACAAGGGCTCAGCAAGCGTTGCTGGCGCCAGCCGGCCCTGCTTGGGACACTTTGCAAGACTCGTCATTCCCGCGAAAGCGGGAATCCAGCGACTTTCGCCCCGCTGAACACAAAGGCACTGGATTCCCGCTTGCGCGGGAATGACGGGAAGTAGCGCGGTTTTTCGCGGTCCCGGTTGCGCGCAGTTGGCGCCCTATCAGCCTCGCCTGAACGCCGAAACGCGAGCTTCAAGGCGCGTTCGGCTCAATGGCCAAAGTGACCGGTGCTGCCGCCCACGGAAATGCTCATGCCGCCGGTGGGGTGCTCGCAGCTGCCCAGGGCCTGGCTGATGGTGACGCCGCCCGACTGCCAGTTGCCGCTGCCATGGTGAGATGAGACCACGCCGGTGCTGACGGCGCCATGGATCTGCGGCTGGTTGTAAGTGGCGTCGTCGCAGGTGACGACGTTACGCCCCGACCCCGACGGTGCCTCACTCATCGCGCCCGAGGTGTCGCCGTAGTACGTGCCCGGCGGGTCCTTGCTATAGGCGCTTGGCGCCGCCGAGGCGGCTTGGCTCGTGCCCGCCGCGTTGGGCGCGGGTTTCGCATCGGCGCTGGCCGGCGGCGCGGCGGTCGTGCTGGCGGCGGGCACGCCGGCCGGGAGCTTGAGATTCAGCGGCTGGCCGGCGCTCTGCGCCCAGGCTGCGGTGGTCAGCAGGCAGGCAGCGAGGAGGCCGGAATATCGGATGATCTTCATGGGAAACTCCGGGGACGTGTTGCTGATAACGCGCAACCGTCGCCGGTGTGCACACGTCCCGTTCGATGCTTGGCCGGGCCACGAAGTTCCCGCCGGCACCTCGTCCATGTAGGAGCGCACCTTGTGCGCGAAAAACCAACGAAGCGGTGACGCCGTAACGCCGGTCACGCACAGGGTGCGCTCCTACGCTGGTTTTGCCTAGCCGGTGGTCTCGATCCGCTCCACGCGACGCAGGCCGCGTGGCAGCACGCCGCCGCGCGTGGCACGATTGCCGCCATACTCGACCAGATCGGACCATTTCAGGGTCAGCTTGCGCTGGCCGGCATAGAGCGTGACTTCACCCTTGCCCTCGGTCACCACGGCCACACCCACCACGCGCTCCTCGCCCGAAGCGAGCTTGGCCTTGGGGACATCGATCAGCTTGTTGCCCTTGCCCTTGTCCAGCTCAGGCAACTCGGCCACCGAGAACATCAGCAGATGGCCTTCGGTCGTCACGACCACAATACGATCACGCGCGGGATCGGCACTGATCTGCGGTGCCAGCACGCGGGCGCCGTCGCTCAGCGTGATGATCTGCTTGCCGGCCTTGTTGCGGCCGGTCAGCGCCTCGAAGCGGGTGACGAAGCCGTAACCGTGGTCGGTGGCCAGGATCAGGCGCGTGTCGTTGTCGCCAGCGACTAGCGCGTCGAAGCTGGCGCCGGCTGGCGGGGCTGAAGCGGCCGGTGAGCGGTTCGCCATTGCCGCGCGCCGATGGCAGCGTATGCGCGGCAGTGGAATAGCTGCGGCCGGTGGAGTCGATCACGGCCACTTGTTGCGTCGTACGCGCCTTCACCGCCGCGAGCAAACTGTCGCCTTCGCGATAGTTGAGGCCTTCGGCGTCGATGTCGTGACCCTTGGCGGCGCGGATCCAGCCCTTCTGGCTGATCACCACCGTGACCGGCTCGCTGGCGACCAGGGCGCTCTCGTCCAGGGCCTGCGCGGCATCGCGCTGCACCAGCGGCGAGCGGCGATCATCGCCGTACTTGGCGGCATCGGCGCGCAGTTCTTCCTTGATCAAGCCCTTGAGCTTGGCCGGCGATTTCAGCAGCACGTTGATGCGCGCGCGTTCCTCTTCCAGCTGGTCGCGCTCGGCATTGATCTTCATCTCTTCCAGGCGGGCCAGCTGGCGCAGCTTGGTTTCGAGGATGTAGTCGGTCTGCTCGTCGCTGAGCTTGAAGCGCGCCATCAGCACCGGCTTGGGCTCGTCCTCGCTGCGGACGATGCGGATCACCTCGTCGAGGTTGAGGTAGGCGATGCGCAAGCCTTCCAACAGGTGCAGGCGACGCTCGACCTTGGCCAGGCGGTGTTCGAGGCGGCGGGTAACCGTGGTGGTGCGGAAGCTCAGCCACTCGCTGAGGATGCGCTTGAGATCCTTCACCTGCGGCCGGCCATCGAGGCCGATCATGTTGAGGTTGATGCGGAAGCTCTTTTCCATGTCCGTGGTGGCGAACAGGTGCTGCATCACCTCGGCGGGATCGATGCGGTTGGAGCGCGGCACCATCACCAGGCGGATCGGATTCTCGTGATCGGACTCGTCGCGCAGGTCCTCGATCATCGGCAGTTTCTTTGCGCGCATCTGCGCGGCGATCTGCTCGAGGATCTTGGACGGGCTTACCTGGTGCGGCAGCGCGGTGACGACGATGTTGCCCTCGTCCATGTGATACACGGCGCGGGCACGCAACGAGCCGGTGCCGTTCTGGTACATCGCCAGCAATTCGTTGCGTGGCGTAATGATTTCGGCTTCGGTGGGGTAGTCAGGGGCCTGGATGTGTTCGAACAGGTCCGCCACGGTAGCGTCGGGATCGTCCAGCAGGCGGATGCAGGCGCTGACCACTTCGCGCAGGTTATGCGGCGGAATATCGGTGGCCATACCCACGGCGATGCCCATGGAGCCATTGAGCAGCACATGCGGCACGCGCGCCGGCAGCCAGCTCGGCTCTTCCATGGTGCCGTCGAAGTTCGCCACCCAGTCGACCGTGCCCTGGCCCAGCTCGCCCAGCAAGCGCTTCGGCGATCGGGCTCAGGCGCGACTCGGTGTAGCGCATCGCGGCGAAGCTCTTCGGGTCGTCGGGCGAGCCGAAGTTGCCCTGGCCGTCGACCAGCGGATAGCGGTACGAGAACGGCTGGGCCATCAGCACCATCGCCTCGTAGCACGAGGTGTCGCCGTGCGGATGGAACTTGCCGATCACGTCGCCGATGGTGCGCGCGGATTTCTTGGGCTTGGCCGTGGCGGCCAGGCTCAGCTCGCTCATGGCGTAGATGATGCGCCGCTGCACCGGCTTGAGCCCGTCGCCCACGAAGGGCAGGGCGCGGTCCAGCACCACGTACATCGAATAATCGAGGTAGGCCCGCTCGGCGTACTCCTTGAGCGGGATCTGTTCGTAATTGGCTTGCAGATTCATGCAGTTACGTCGATGAGTTGCGCGCGGGGCGCGCGCTTAGCCGGCCGATGGTGCCAGAAATCAGGGGCCGGGGGCGAGCGCGCCGCCCTAAGTCGTTATATGTAGGAGCGCACCCTGTGCGCGAAAAGCCTACGTAGCGGCAATGCCGCGATCGCGCACAGGGTGCGCTTCTACAGGGACGCGTCACTCAGTTCTTCACGGGGGAGGTTTCCACGCCAAGCTTGCTCAGCTGTACCTGGACGCTGTCCGGTCCGGCGAGGTGGCCAGCGCCGACCGCGATGAAGCTGACGCCCGGCTGTTGCAGGCGTTCGACGATGAGTTTGGCCCAGGCCCGATTGCGCTCGACGATAAGGCGCTGGTAGAGCAAGGGGCTCTCCTGGCGGATGTCTTCGTCCTCGATGCGGGCGATCGTAGCGGTATCGCCATCGCGCCAGGCGTCGATCAGGTCGCGCAATTTCCCTGGACCCTCGGCTACTTCCTTGAAGGACTGGCGCAGGAAGTCGAGCTGCATCGCTTCGGGCAGGTCGGCCAGCATGCGAATCTGCTGTTCGGCAGTCTCAAGTCCGTCCACGGGCTTGCCGTCCTCTTGCATGCGCGCCTTGAGCAACTTGTCGACACCCAGATTCGGGTCCAGGCCCGCCTGAATCAGCGGTGCCATGGTCAGCGTGAGGGCGGCCAGCCATGGCCGCATGGTTTGCAGCATCTGGGCTCCGCCCGGGAGCTTGGCGGTTTCGGCGGCCTGTTCGAGGCTGCGCTGGTCGCTGTCGTCAAGCTTGCTCGACAGCGGATGGCTGAGATCCACGCCGTGCTGCATCACCAGCGCCTGCATCGACGCGGTGTCGTCATCGACGATCTCGATACTCAGTCGTTCGCTTTCCGCGAGCGCCTTGTCCAACTGGGGCGAGGACCAGTTCGTATCCGTTGGCAGCAGGTGCACGGTGCCAAACAGGTAGACCGTCGCATGGTCGTTCTTCGCCACCCAGAGGCCCGGTGTTGCCGCCGCGGTGGCGACAAGCAGCAAGCTGAGGACCAGCGCTGCGCCGATGTGTTGAAACAGCTTCAAGGCAATTCCCGGTCTATGGAGGGGCGCAATCAGGGGGGTGAACTAACGCAGATGCGCGTTTTGCCCCGCTATCATGCAGAAAACACCTGGGTACGTCGAAGCCCGCGTCATCGGGGCACGCGATAGCCGCCCGGTACGCCATGAGGGCTCAGCGTGATCTGCCAGAGTTGATCGCGTCGACTGCGGAACACGGCGGTAGATACCGAAAGATAGAAATGCCACATGCGGCGGAAGCGCTCATCGTAGTGCGCCGACAGTTGCGGCCATGCGGCGTCGAAGTTCGCGCGCCATGCGGTCAGGGTGCGGTCGTAGTCGGCACCGAAGTTGTGCCAGTCCTCCACGACGAACAGGCCTTGCAGGGCCTCGGCGACCTGTCCCGCCGCGGGGATCACCGAGTTCGGGAAGATGTACTTCTCGATCCACGGATCTGGCCGGCTCGGTGAGCTGTTGGTGCCGATGGAATGCAGCAGGAAGAGCCCGCTGCCGTCGTGACCGTTCGGTCGCAGGCAGCGACGGGCGACCTCGAAATAGGTGCGGTAGTTGAGTGTGCCGACATGCTCGAACATGCCGATCGAGAAGATCGCGTCGAACGGCTCGTCGATGTCCCGGTAGTCCTGCAGGCGAATGTCCACCGGCAGTCCAGCGCACAGCTCGCGCGCGAACTCCGCCTGCTCTTGCGAAATGGTGATGCCTACGCCATGCACGCCATAGCGTTCGGCGGCGTATTTGAGCGCTTCGCCCCAGCCGCAGCCGATATCCAGCACGCGCTGGCCTGGCTTGAGCTTCAATTTGCGGCAGATCAGGTCGAGCTTCGCCACCTGGGCGTCGTCAAGGTTGGTTGCTTCGGCCCAATAGCCGCACGAATACACCAGGTGCTTGCCCAGCATGGCCCTGAAAAGATCGTTGCCGAGGTCGTAATGCGCCTTCGCAACTTCGAACGCGTTGTCGCCGCGCTGCATGTTGATAAAGCGCGCCTTGAGGTGGGCGATCAAGGTGTCCAGCGTCTTCAATTCCATGTCCAACTGCGTGTTGAGCAGGTGCGTGAACATGCCGGGCAGATCGTCGGCGTCCCACCAGCCGTCCATATAGCTTTCGCCAAGCCCCAAGGAACCGTGCGCGAAGACGCGTGCATACAGGCGATCATCGTGGACGCGCAGGTCGGTCGGCTCGGGGCCGTCAATCTGGATGCCGGCGTGTTCGAGCAGGCTGGCTGCACGTTGCTTCAAGGAATCCTGGCTCATGCGTACCTCGCTTGTTGGGCGACGATCATTGCTGGGCGCGGCTCAAAGCAGTCTTCGCGGAGACATGAAGCAGATTCTCAGGTCTTGCCCAGCGACGCAAAGCTTGCGGGAGCGATTGCATACACCGCGTCGACGCCACAGGCCCTGACCGCCTCCAGCAGCATCTGCGCCTGCGCCTCGGTGAGCAGGAATTCCACTTTTACGGCCAGGTCGTCGGCCAGCTCGAAGAACTGTTCTTCGCGCAGTACGCCGTGCCGCCCGAAGCCGCACATGGCGCGGAATGCGGAGCCGCCGCCGATGCCGCTCTTCTTGGCCCGCTCAAGCAGCCACTCGTACATCAACACGCCGTCGTGGCGGGCACGCGTATGGCAGTAGAAGGACAGTTGCACGCCTTGCTGCAAGGTTTCCTGGTTCATACCTCCTCCGAGGGAGTCTCTGACTAACTGCGCAACAACGCGCGGGTTAGGGCGATGCCGGACACCGTCATCACGATGGTGCCGGCCAGATGAACGGCCAGATGCCCACCAAACCAAACGTATTGCTGGCGCAATAGCAAGGTGGTCGATTCGGCCGAAAATGTCGAAAACGTCGTGAGGCCGCCGAGAAATCCGGTAGCGAGGAACAAGCGCAGTTCCGGCGGTAGTGTTTGGAAATGGTCGAACACGCCCAGCACGACGCCCATCAACAGGCCGCCAGTGAGATTGGCGGCGAGCGTGCCCAGGGGCAGGGTGGGAAACAGCGGGTTGAGCAGTACGCCCAAGGTCCAGCGCAGCCAGCAGCCTAATGCGCCACCTACGCCCACGGCGATAAATCCGGTATAGCCCACTTGATTCGTCTCCTTGCAAGTCAAAGGACTCCCGGAAACAGGCACACGCCTGCGCCCCGGAAGCTCCGGCGGTGCAGGCATCATCAACCCGAAGGTGGTTTGCCCTTCCGCGTGTCATCCAAAGTCGGCAACAGCGCGAGGGCGGGAGGCATGCCATCTCCCCGTGAGGCGCCATGCTAGCCGAAGCACGCCCAGTCGTCATCGCTGTGGCCCGGCGTGAACCGCAAGCGGGGCTAACAGGTCAGGACAGGCCGCGCCTGCGGACGTCTGATTCAGGTCAAGGCGTGACTTTCTGCCGGCGCTAGGTTTTCCGGGCCCTTTCAGAGGAGGCCTTGTCATGCATCCGATACTGCACGCCATTTTGTTGGAGCCGGTCGGCTGGTTGGCCATGGGTGGCAGCCTCATCATGGTAGGGACGGGCATCGCGGTTGGCCTCTTCGTGCGCAACAAGGTGCGCGAGCAAGAGCGCGAAAAATAGGGCCGGGATCGCGCTACCGGTGACTGGTCGGCCGGTGGCTGCCGTAGGGCGATAGCTATGGTCCCGCATGCCTGTTGTTGATGCGCGGACCCTCTGCTCGGTATTTGCCGCGGGTAGGGCTTCAGGTAGGACTTGTCACGAAGCGGCCGATCGTCATGATTCGTGGCACTTGGGGCGCCGCTATACTCGGCGCTCTCCGCCAGCCGTGCCATGCCCATGACCTCACCCCAGCGTCCCATACGGCGCAGCCTGCCGTGGCTGCTCGCGGGACTGTCGATGATCGGCCCGTTCTCGATCGACGCCGTTTTTCCGGCGTTTCCGTTGATCGGCGCGCGCTTTGGCGTGGACAGCGCGGGCTTGCAGCAGATGATCAGCGTGTATCTGATCACCTATGCGGCGATGAGCCTGTTTCACGGTGCCATTTCCGATGCCATCGGGCGCAAACCGGTGATTGTCGCGGGCATGTTGGTGTATGCGTTGGCGTCGGCCGGTGCCGCGCTTTCCACCTCCTACGGCATGCTGCTGGCTTGTCGTGCCCTGCAAGGCGTGTGCGCCGGCGCAGGCCTGGTGGTGGGGCGGGCCATCGTTCGCGACAGCCTGGCGGGGGCGGCGGCGCAGCAGCTGATGTCGCGCGTGATGATGATCTTCAGCGTGGCGCCGGTGATCGCGCCGATCGTCGGCGCGCAATTGCTGTTCCTCGACGGGTGGCATGGCATTTTCTGGGTACTGATGGGCTTCACCCTGTTGCTCGCCGTGGCCTTGATGCTGTTTCTCGACGAGTGCCATCCGCCCGAAGCCCGCACGCCTTTTCATCCCCGCACGCTGGTACGCGGCTATCTGGAATTCGGCCAGGATCGCCAATTCTGGCCGCTACTGATTTCGTGTTCGGTGAACTTCGCCGGGCTGTTTCTGTATATCTCGTCGGCGCCCCGTATCATCCGGGACCTGTTGCACCTGTCCGCGCAGGGATTTCCGTGGCTGTTCCTGCCGGTGGTGACGGGGCTGGTCATTGGCGCCTGGTTGTCGGGCCGCTTGGCCAGTCGACGCAGCGTGGCGTTCACGGTGAACCTGGGTTACGGCTCCATGCTCGCCGCCTGCGCGTTTCATCTGCTCGCCGCGCTGGTGAGTCGCGAACCCACGCTGCCGTGGTCCATGCTGCCCTTGGTTTTGCACGGCATCGGCGTGCAGCTGGCCTTCCCGACCTTGACCCTGTTGTTGCTGGATCGCTTTCCGCACCGGCGCGGCGGTGCTTCGTCGGTGCAGGCATTCGCCAGTCTGCTGCTGTGCGCGTTCGTGGCCGGCGTGATGTCGCCACTGCTCTCTGGCCACATGCTGTATCTCGCTCTCGGCGCGAGCTTGCTCACCGTGATTGGCTGGCTCTCCTGGCGTTGGTATCACTCCATGACGCGGCGCCCATTGGCGGCGCAGCATCTGGGGCCGACGGTGGAGACGGAGTTGCAGACGGAGATGATCGAGCCGCGCTAGGTTTCAGCCGAAAACGGGAGCTCCACCCTCATCCAGCAACCCCTGCGCCATCAGCCACCGCCGCGCATTCGCCGCATCCTGCTCGAACCAGGCCCGCGTCGACCCCAGCCGGAACGAATAGCCCCAGGCATCCATGTCCGCCATCAGGCGCTCGCGCCCGACGCCGGGCAGTTCATCGGCGAGCACGATCTGCAGGTAGCAGGTGGCATCTTCCTCCTCGATCGAGTCGGTGGCATCGGTATGCACGGATTCGCGCCGCTCTTCAGGCAGCACGATCAGGTGTCCGGCCTCGTGCAGCAGCGAATGCACCGGCGTGTCGTCGCGGGCGTAAACGGTCGTGCCGATGATGCCGGCCTCCTCGTCGCCCCAGAAACTGCCGGGAATCGGCAGGCCGGCGGCGCACGCGCTCCAGGCGCAGTCCATAGCGGGCCGAGCAGCGCCGTCGGCGTGGCGAAGCCGAGTTCGCCCAGGCGCATCACGTGCTGGCTTCGTCGAGGGAGGGGCGTAGGGTTGCAGTGGACATGGCGCATGCGAAGTGCGCCGCCTGATGGCGGCGACAGGTCGTCGGCGAGTCGCTGCGCAGGCCAGGCCTGCGCAGCGGCATCAGCCCGCTTTGGCGCCTGGGCGTTGCCGTCGGGCAGGGCGACCGAGAGCTCGAGGATCTCGTGTCCGCTGTCGCGCTCGACGTTGATGTTGATGGCTTCGAGGTCGACGTGGACGTATTTCTTGATCACTTCGAGCAGCTCGTTGCGCATCAACGGCAGGTAGTCCGGTGCGCCGCGGGTGGAGCGCTCCTGCGCCACGATGATGCGCAGACGTTCCTTGGCGACGACGGCGGTGGCTTCCGGCTTGCGCTTCAGGAAATCGAGAATACCCATCGCGATCAGCCTCCGAATACGCGCTGGAGAAAGCCCTTCTTCGGCGCGTCGAGGAAGCGCAGCGGCACGCTCCTCGCCGAGGATGCGGGCGACCGTATCGCCGTAGGCCTGGCCGGCGTGCGAGTTGTCGTCGAGGATGACCGGCATGCCGTCGTTGGACGCGGCCAGCACGTTCTCCGACTCGGGGATGACGCCGACGACGTTCGATGCCGAGGATTTCCTCGACGTCCTTGACGCTGAGCATCTCGCCCATGGCGACGCGCGCCGGGTTGTAGCGGGTCAGCAGCAGGTGCTGCTTGATCGGCGCCTTCGCCGCGCTCGGCGCGGCGCGTCTTGCTCGCGAGCAGGCCGAGGATGCGGTCGGAGTCGCGCACCGAGGAGACCTCCGGGTTGACCACCACCACGGCATGGTCGGCGAAGTACATCGCCAGATGCGCGCCCTTCTCGATGCCGGCCGGCGAGTCGCAGACGACGTAGTCGAAGCCTTCCTTGCCGACAGATCGTCGAGCACCTTCTCGACGCCTTCCTGGGTCAGCGCGTCCTTGTCGCGCGTCTGGCTGGCGGCCAGCACGTAGAGGTTGTCGTAGCGCTTGTCCTTGATCAGGGCTTGCTTGAGCGTGGCTTCGCCGTGCACGACGTTGACGAAGTCGTACACCACGCGCCGCTCGCAGCCCATGATCAGGTCGAGGTTGCGCAGGCCGACGTCGAAGTCGATCACCGCGATTTTCTTGCCGGCCATGGCCAGGCCGGTGGCAAGCGAGGCGCTGGTGGTCGTCTTGCCGACGCCGCCTTTGCCGGAGGTGACAACGATAATCTCAGCAGTCAAGGGCTCATCTCCGCGTAGTTCTTTTTAATAGTAGGTAACAGCAAGCAAGCGATCGTCACAGCTTGGCGATCAGCAGTTTTTCGCCTTCGAGCCAGCATTGCACGGACTGGCCTTCGAGGTCTTTCGGAATTTGTTCGAATACCCGGTAGTGTCCGGCGATCGCCACCAGTTCGGCGCGGAAGTCCGACACGAAGATGCGCGCCTTCTCGTCGCCCTGCGCGCCGGCCATGGCGCGACCGCGCAGGCCACCATAGACATGGATGTTGCCGTCGGCGATGACCTCGGCGCGCGTTCGCGATGGCGCCGGTGACGATCAGGTCGCGATCGCGAGCATAGATCTGCTGGCCTGAACGTACCGTGCCATCGTGATGCATGGCTCCCAGCGACGGTGCGGCGGGTTCCGACGGCTGCTTGCGGACTGCTTCCGCGGGGCGTGCGGGTTCCGCCGTGGCGGCGCGGTGGTGCCGGCGGCGCAATGCTGCCGCCGTCGGCGGGCTCATAGGCGGCGCGAAACTTGGCGATCAGCGGCAGGCCCATGCGCTCGCGACAAGGCTTCGACCTCGTTGGTGCCATAGGCCAAGCCGACCGGCAGCATGCCGGCGCTGCGCACGGCTTCCAGCAACGCATCGACGGTGCCGTCGTCGGGCAACTCGCGCAGATGGCTCAGATCCAGCACGACCGCGGCGCGAGCGAACAATTGCGGTGCTGTGCGAACGCGGCGCTCCAGTTCGTCGCAGAGGGCAGCCGCGTCGACACGGCGCACGCGTACATTGGCAATGCCGACCTGGCCGAAGCGCAGGTCGCAGGCGTCTTGAGTATCCATTCGCGCATTCATGGGTGACGCTTCCCAGCAAAACGGCGCTGGGGGGCATCAGGGGTCGAAGGGCGCTGGCGCTCGGCCAGCCAGGGAACGTCGGGCAGGCCGTCGTGATCGAGATAGGTTTCGCGCACGAAGCGCGTAGCTGGGCAGGTCCTTGGCCAGCAGGCTGACCTGCGGGCCGTCGGCGCCCATGCGTTGCTGGCCGACTTCCTGGAAGCCGTAGGTGCCATGGAACAGCACGACCACGTCGTCGCGTGGCTCCAGGAACACCTCGCAGGTCAGCAGCGGTACGCGCACCTCGGCATAACTATTGCACGTCGCAATAGAAGATACGACCCAGGCCGTGACGGCGATAGGCGTTGGCGATCACGATGCGGTCGATGTAGACGAACTGCGGATAGTGCTCGGCAGAACCAGCAGTAGTTGGGACTGTCGTATTCGCTGCCTTCGCGCAGCGCGATAAGGAACCCGGCGAGATGGCCATCAATCTCGGCCACGCGGAAATAGTCGGCGTGGTCGTAGAAGTAGCGCAGCTGAGCCGCGTCAAGGGCGAGGATGGTGCGGCCGGCGGCGTTGTTGAGCGCCAGTACGGCATCCAGGTCGTGCTCGCGCACGTCGCGGATGGCAAGGGCCATTCGTTGCTCCGCTTTGTGTGGATTCGAGGACAAGGCCGACGTGTCGGCCTCGCGTGACGGGCGGCATTATGGCATGCGGCGACGTGGCCGCACATCTCGCGGCGGCACCATGTAAAACCTTCGTAAAGCGCGAGCTGCCATGGCTTTTGGCAGGGTGGGGGCAATGACTTCTCGCGCATTGCACCACGAGGGCCCTGGCTAATGATGCCGGGTATGGCATGGTCCAATATCAATCACATCCGGCTACTTCGTTACGCCGGGCTGACTCACGTACCTGTGCGTGGCGCTGCCGCTGCTGCCGGGCAGCTGGAGCCTGGCGCAGGTCAACTCCTGGTGGAGCAACCCGGATATTTCCGGCTGGATTTTTTCCTACCTGACGTTCGGCGTGACCTATCTGCTGCTGACCCGTCGATCGAGCGTGACCCGCCAGACCGGCCTCCCGCCGTCCTGCGGCTGATCGGCCTGGTCATCCTGACGGGCTCGGCCATCGCGATGGGCTGGTTCAGCCAGAGCGGCCTGTCCGCCATGCTGATGCTGGTGATCGCGGTGGTGCTGCCGTGGCAGCTGCCGGTCGGGGCGGGCCTGCTGTGGATGCTGATGCAGAACCTCATGCTGATACCGATCATCGCCAGCTATAAGGGCTGGACCACGGTCACGGCCATCCTGCAGGTCTGCATGTATCTGGGCATTTCGGCGCTGGTGTTCTTTACCTCGATGATCGCCAGCCTGCAGGCGGAGGAGCGCGAAGCTCAGCGTCGCCTCAATTCGGAACTGCGCGCCACCCGTGCGCTGCTGGCCGAGTCCACCCGCATCGCCGAGCGCATGCGCATCGCGCGCGACCTGCATGACCTGATCGGCCATCACCTCACGGCCCTGAGCCTCAACCTGGAAGTGGCCAGCCATTTGACCAACCCAGCGGCCGCCGAGCACGTCCTGAAGGCGCAGGCCACGGCCAAGCACCTGCTCTCGGATGTGCGCGAAGTGGTCAGCGAGTTGCGCCAGGACGATGCGATCGACCTGACCCAGGCCTTGCGCAGCCTGATCGAAGGCGTGCCCGGCCTGAATGTGCAACTGGATACGCCGCCGCGCTTCAGCGTGGAGGATCCGCGCCGGGCGCAGGTGTTGCTGCGCTGTGCCCAGGAGATCATCACCAATACGGCGCGCCACGCCGGTGCCCGCAACCTGTGGCTGCATTTCGACTACGTCGACGCCAATCTGCTGGAGCTGGCGGCGCGCGACGATGGCCGGGGGGCGACGAGCATTTCGGCCGGGCAACGGCCTGTCGGGCATGCGCGAGCGGCTGGCCGAGTTCGGCGGCAGCGTGATGGTGGATCCTGCGCTCCAGTCAGGGTTTTGCGCTCACCGTGCGGCTACCGCTTGGGTGAGGCGCCGGAGCTGGCGCATGCCCCGTCGCGGTTCGAGCCGCCCGCTTTGGGCATGTGTCGTGAATGTGGGTCACCTGCCGCCCATGGCCGTGCCAAAATGAACTGCTTGGATAGCAGCATCGTTCTTCCCCGTAGCCCGTGGGCATCGCACATGGGCCACCATTGCTTCGAGGATCCGCGATGATTTCCGTCTGTCTCGTCGACGACCAGAACCTGGTTCGCCAGGGTGTCCGTTCACTGCTGGACCTGGCGGAGGATATCCGCGTGGTGGCCGAATGCGCCGATGGCGCCCAGGCCGTGCAGGATATTCCGCGGATCAAGCCCGATGTGGTGCTGCTGGACCTGCGCATGCCGAATATGAGCGGGCTGGAAGTGCTGCAGGCGCTGTCGGCACGCAATGAACTGCCGCCCACCATCATCCTGACCACCTTCGACGACGACCAGCTGGTGCTGCAGGGCCTCAAGGCCGGTGCGCGCGGCTACCTGCTGAAGGACGTCTCGCTGGAACAACTGGTGGAGGCCGTGCGCACCGTGGCCGCCGGCGGTTCGCTGGTGGCGCCGATGGTCACCCAGCGTCTGCTGGCCGGCGTGGCGCGGATGCAGAACCAGTTCACCAGCCTGGAACAGCCCGATCCGCTGACCGAGCGCGAGACCGAGATCCTGCGCCTGCTGTCCGGTGGCTACAGCAACAAGGAGATCGCCAACTCCCTGAAGGTGGCGGAGGGGACGGTGAAGAACCACGTCTCCAACATCCTTTCCAAGCTGGGCGTGCGCGACCGCACCCGTGCCGTGCTGAAGGCGCTGGAACTGGGCATCGTTTGACGCCTCTGCGGGCCGCTGCCAGGGCCCGCCGATTGCGCAGGCGTCTGGTGCAAGGCTCATTCCAGGCTTCAGACGGGTTTCAGCCGATAGCGTTCCTGCGCGCGAGCAAGTAACATCCGTGGCTTCGGCGTCTTGCCGACCCCCTGTCACGATGCGATTCTTCGGGAATCTCCCGTGGCCGGCCGGTCTCCGGCGACGCCTTGTGCCGTATGGCGTAGAGACGCTGCGGAGAACTCTGGAATGATGCGTGTCCTTGAATTTATTGTTGCCCTGGTCATCGTTGCGGTGATCGGTGTCGTGGTGGCTGTGGTCATGCCTGGCAGCGGCCATGTGGAACGGTCGCTGGTCGTCGGCAAGGACATGCGTCAGGTCTATGACGTGCTGAACAACTTCCGTCGCTTCCCGGAATACTCCGTGCTGCGCTCAGTACGACCCGAACGTCCAGTTCGAGCTTTTCGGGCAAGGCCTATGGCCCGGGTGCCGAGATCAGCTGGACCAGTAGTGACCCCAAGGTCGGCAACGGCAAGCCTGACCATCGCCAGGCCACCCGGACTTCGACAAGATCGACAGCAACACGCCAAGAACGCTACCATCGTCTGGAACCTGGACAACGACTGGCGTGGCAACTGGACAAGCATTTCACCCTGGACCTCGAGCGTCAGGGCAGCCGCGGCCAGCTGACCAAGATCACCTGGTCGTATGACGTCGACTACGGCTGGAATCTGGTCAACCGCTTCGCCAACCTCTACATCCATGGCGATCCGGATTCGTTCATCCAGTTCAGCCTGAACAACCTGCAGAACGTGCTGGCTCGGGTGCCGAACGTCGATTACAGCAAGCTGATCCCGTACATCGAGCAGACCCAGCCGACGCCGATGCTGCTGGTGTCCACGTCGATCGAGCGCAAGGGTGGTCTTGAAGCCCTGGACGACGCGACCGACAAGGCCGATGACCGAGATTCAGGCTGCTGCCAAGAAGCTTGGCGTGAATGTCACGGGCCCGCGCGATCATCTTCACCACCAACTATGGTGATCAGACCTACACCTTCGACGTGGCATGCCGATCGACTCGAGCACGCTGACCGTGGATGGCCAGACGAGCAACTGGCTCCGCGCCAACCGCGCTCGCTGGACCTGGCGACGGCCGCCGAGGCCAGCACCAGCGCCAACGCTGCCGCCGGCACGCCAGAGAGCATGCTCCGGGTGGCCATGACCGCTTCGGCCGCCTGATCGTGGACGACAACGTGCGTGCTTTCCTGGCCTTCGGTGGCCCGGCCCTCAAGGCCGTGTGGAACGGTACCGCCGCTGGCGTGCCGCAGACCCGCGACACTGCTCAAGGCCTATGCCCAGACGCACGGCTACAAGTTCGACGAAGTGGTGAACCGCTTCTACGACATCGAGGCCAAGCCGGAAGTGAAGGAGCGGCGGCGAAATCAAGAGCTACGCCAAGTATCGACGTCTACCTGCCGCTGAGCTCACGCCCCGGACCAGACGCCGGAGCAGGAAGCCGGCATCAAGCCGCCGACGCCTCGACGACAGCGGTGACCAGGCCCCGGCCGCTTCAGGCACCGCCGCCGCTCCGGCCAGCGCCGCGCAGCGACCGCAAAGTAAGCCGGCCTCCAACGACGGTTGTATCGAGAAGGCCCTTCCCTGTGGAAGGGCCTTTTCATTTTGCGGCAGCCCGTCGGCTGCAGGCGAGGTCCGAACTTTTCGGTTACATTGCGGGTCGACCGTCGCTGCACGACCCGGCGGCACGCTTCGTGCGAAGCCCGCCCTCTGACCTCGACTGGACATGATCGAAACCGAACAGCTCACCCGATGCTATGGCAACCTGACCGCGGTGGATGCGCTCAGCATTCGCGTCGAGCCTGGCCAGGTGCTGGGCCTGCTCGGCCCCAATGGTGCCGGCAAGACCACCGCCATGCGCATGATCGCCGGATTCCTGGTGCCGACCTCCGGCACGGCGCGGGTGTGTGGGCACGACGTCACGCAAGCGAGCCGCTGAAGGCCAAGCGCGCACTGGGTTACCTGCCAGAAGGCGCGCCGAGCTATGGCGAGATGACCGTGCGCGAGTTCCTGCACGTTCATCATTCGCATGCGCGGCATGCGGCGTGACGCCGGCTATCGCCGTTTCGACGAGGTGGTAGCGGCAACTTGCAACTGGAGGAGCGTGCTGGACCAGTGCATCGATACGCTGTCGAAGGGATTGCGGCGGCGTGTCGGTCTGGCGCAGGCGATCCTGCACAATCCGCCGGTGTTGATGCTCGACGAACCTACCGACGGCCTCGATCCCAACCAGAAGCACACCGTGCGCCAGTTGATCGACGCGATGGCGCGCGAACGCACCATCCTCATCTCCACCCATCTGCTGGAAGAGGTGCACGCGTTGTGCAACCGTGTGGTGATCATCGCCAGCGGCAAGTCTGCTGGCCGATGCCACGCCGGCCGAACTGGAGGCGCGCTCGCGTTATCACGGCGCCGTGTCGTTCAGCGCGCCCGGTAGCGGCGTGTCGCAGGAGATGTTGGGCCGCTTGCCGCAAGTGGCATCGATCGAAGTGGATCCGCTGGATGGGCGCATCACGGTGTTCCCCCGGCCGGGCGAGCGCATCCTCGAGCCGGTGGAAACCTTGCTGCGGCAACAGGGGCTGGAAGTGTCGGAAATCCAGCTGGAGCGCGGGCGGCTGGACGAGGTGTTCCGGCACATCACCACCAGCGCCGAGCGGCAGGGCAGCTGAGTCCGGTCGCGGCAGTGGTGCGGCGCGAATTGCGCAGCTACTTCGTGACGCCGGTGGCGTACGTGTTCCTGGTCATCTTTCTGGTGCTGGCGGGCATTCTTACGTTCTACGCAGGCGATTTCTACAGCGCGGGCAGGCCGATCTGCAGCCGTTCTTCGTGATGCATCCATGGCTTTACCTGGTCCTGGTGCCGGCGGTCTCGATGCGCATGTGGGCCGAGGAAGCGAAGGGTGGCACGCTGGAGTTGCTGCTGTCAGCCTGCCACTGACCCTGGTGCAGGCCATGCTGGGCAAGTTTCTCGCTGCCTGGCTGTTCATCGGGCTGGCCCTGGTGCTGACGTTTCCCATCTGGATCACGGTCAACTATCTGGGTTCGCCGGACAACGGCGTGATCCTCGCCAGCTACATGGGTAGCTGGTTGATGGCGGGCGCGTTCCTCGCGATCGGTGCCTGCCTTTCGGCGGTGACCCGAGCCAGGTGGTGGCCTTCATGCTGACCGTGGTGGTGTGTTTCCTGCTGATCCTCGTGGGGCAGCCGCAGGTGCTGGAGTTCTTCCAGGGTGCGCTGCCGCGCAAGCTGGTGAACGCGGTGGCGCATCTGAGCATGCTGCGCCATTTCGAGGCGATCTCGCGTGGCGTGCTGGATCTGCGCGATCTCGTGTACTTCCTCTTGAGCATGGCGGCCTGGCTGACCGCCGGCGTGCTGGTGCTCGACCTCAAGCGGACGCCTTGAGCCGTGGCGCGCATACACTTGAGTCGACGTACGATCCTGTTGACCGCGCTGGTCGTGCTGGCGATCGGTTTCGTGGCTCTCACGTGGGCAGCAGCCGCTGGTTGCGCATGGCGCGGGTGGATCTCACCGCGGACAAGCTCTACACCCTCACGCCGGGTACGATTCACATCGTCGGCGGGCTGCGCGCCCCGCTCAAGCTCACGCTCTATTTTTCCGAGCATGCCACGCGCGACCTGCCCCAGTTGCGCAGCTACAGCAACGCGTCAGCGAGATGCTGCAGGAGATGGTGGCGCGGTCGCATGGACGACTGCGGCTGCAGATCGTCGATCCCGTGCCTTACTCCGACGACGAAGCCAGTGCCGAGGGTATGGACTGACGCCGATCAGCGGTGGCAGCAACGGTGAGCGGGTATTTTTCGGCCTGGTCGGCAGCACGCTATCACCCAATGCCGACAGCGATAGCGATAGCGATGGCGACGGCGAGGGGCATCTGCCGGGCAAGACCCTGGCGATCCCCTTGTTCGATCCGTCACGCGAGACGTTTCTCGAATACGACATCGCCAAGCTGCTGTACGAGCTGGACGAGCCGTCCAAGCCGCGTGTCGGTTTGATCAGCAGTCTGCCGGTGCAGGGTAACCCGGTGATTGGCGAAGAGCCGTGGACGGCCATGCGTCAGCTCGAGCCAGCTGTTCGATATGCAAGACGCTCGATCCCGACAAGTTGAAAGGCATCGGCAGCGACATCCAGGCGCTGCTACTGGTCCATCCCAAGCATTTGTCCGCGGATACGCTCTATGCGATCGACCAGTACGTGCTGCGCGGTGGTCACCTCGTGGTGTTTGTCGATCCGTTGGCGGAGATGGACAATGCGCCGTTCGTGAACAGCAGTGGCGTGACGGACGACCACGATTCCGATTTGCCGAAACTGTTTGCGGCGTGGGGCGTGCAATACGATCCACAGAAGGTCGTGCTTGATCGCTCGCGGGCGTTGCGCATCGAGCTGGCCGACAACAGCCCCATGAGCCACCCCGCCATGCTGGGCCTGGGGCAGCAGGAGCTCAATCATGACGACGTGATCACGGCCAGCCTGCAGCGGGTCAACGTATCCAGTGCCGGCTTTTTTGATCTATCGCCAGGCACGTCGTCGCGACTATTGCCGCTGATGCAGACCTCGACCGATGCCCAGGTCGTGTCGAGCCAGAGAGTGCGCGAATCGATCAGCAATCCCGGCAACCTGCTGGACAACTACAAGCCGGACAATGCCCACTATGTCATCGCGGCGCGTCTGCGTGGACAGTTTTCCAGTGCCTTCCCGGAGCGTGCAGGCGAGGCGGGCCATCTGGCGAGGTCCGGCGCCGCCGCCGAGGTGATCCTGGTTGGCGATACCGATCTGCTCAGTGATCGCCTGTGGGTGTCTTATACGCAAAGCATGTTGGGTCAGCCGCAGCTCAGTGCGCTGGCCAACAATGGGGACTTCATCACCAACATTGCCGATAACCTCAGTGGTTCCTCGGCATTGCTCTCCATCCATGGGCGGGTCAGCTCACAGCGTCCGTTTACTCGGGTGTTGGCATTGCAGAGCGTGGCCGACCAGAAATTCCTGGCGAAGAAGCAGGAGTTGCAGCGCGAGCTGGCCGTGACGCGCAGCCGTCTCAGCGAACTGCAGCCCGCCAAGGCGGCGCGTAGCGATGGGGTCAGCGCGGAGCAGCGCGCTGAGATCGAGCAGTTCCTGCAACGCCAGTTGGAAATCAACAAGGAATTGCGCAATGTGCAGCACCAGTTCAACGCGGAAATCGACGCGCTGGGACTGCGCCTGAAGTTCATCAATATCGTGCTGGTGCCAGCCCTGGTGGCCTTGGTCGGACTTCTGTATGGTTGGCGCCGCTCCATGCGCAGCCGGCGGCGGGTCTAAGATGCAAGGCGCAAGCATTCGGGCGGCAATGTGCCGCAGGCAGCCATCCAGGGACGACAACTGCAAGGAACTATGCTGTGTGGTCGCCGGTGAGTCGGCCCGGATCTGATCAATGATGGCAAGCGTGCTCAAGTGGATCGTGCCCTGGGAGTTTTCCTGGGTCTTCCTGCTGATCTTCGTGGCCTGTGGCGTGCTCTATGTGCGCGGCGGACGTCGCCTGTCGGTGAGCGTCGGTCGGCAAATGACGTTCTGGATCGGCATGGCGATGATTTACGTGTCGCTGCATACCTATCTGGACTATTTCTTCGAGCATGAGTTTTTCATGCATCGCATCCAGCAGGTGCTGCTGCATCACCTGGCACCGCTGCTGATCGTTGCTTCCTATCCAGGCTCCGTGTTGCGCAAGGGTTTGCCGTTGGGTTGGCGAGTGCGCCTGCTGAAACCGGCCTTGCGCTCCTGGCCGTGGCGATGGTTCAGCGCGGTGCTGCTGAATCCGGCGGTGGCGACGGTGCTTTTCGTTGCCTTCATCCTGATCTGGCTGGTGCCATCGATGCAGACGCTGGCGATGCTGGACTGGCGTATCTATCGCTTCATGAACTGGTCGATGCTGGTCAGCGGTTTCAGCTATTGGTGGCTGGTGCTCGACCACCGTCCGCGACCACCGGGCCGCATGACACCGGGCATGCGCGTGCTGTCCCCGGGCATCACCATGACGCCTCAGATTCTGGCGGGCGCCATCGTCACGTTTTCCAAGACCGACCTTTATCCGATCTTCGAGATTTGCGGCCGCGCCTTCACCTTCAACGTGCTGACGGCGCAGTTGATGGGCGGCGTGATCATGTGGGTGCCGGCCGCGATCATCGAATCCATTGGCGGTTTGCTGGCCATGCGCCAGTGGCTACGCTTGTCCCGCAGTGGGCGTATTCGCCGCGGGCCGCGACCAGCGAGGCGTGGCGCGCGGACTGCTCAGGTATCTGTCACGCAGGACTAACTGTGGGCGTGATCCGCACCAGCGTCGATATCTATGGCATTGGCCGGACGCGCGAGGAAATCAACATCCAGCTTGCTGCCGTCGCCAAAAATCAGGGTCAGTTTGACCTTGTCGCCCGGCTTCACCGGGGCTGCGGCCTTCATCAGCATCAGGTGGTAAGCGCCGGGTGACAACTGCGCCTTGCCGTGGGCAGGGATGACGAGGTTGTCCACCGGACCCATGCGACCCATGCCGCCTTCGGTCGAGCTTTTGTGCAGCATGACGCTGGCGTAGGTTGCACTGGTGGCGCCGCGCAGGCTGGCAGGTTGGTCGCCCGTATTCTCCAGCGTGACGTAAGCACCCGCGGGCAGGTCGCCGGGAAGTATGCGAAGCCACGGCTGACTGGCGCGAACGTGTTCCGCTTCGGCGGCATGCGCGCCGCCGGCCAGCAGCATGCAAGCAATCAGCAAGTGTAGGGCGCGCCCGGCATGCGAACGAAAGATCATGAGGAAGCTCCCAGGCTCAGCAGCAGGTGCAGGTCATGGACAAGGTCGTCCTGCGGGTTGCCCGGCGTTGCCAGCAGACGTGCCTTGCCGTCGCGGTCGAACACGTAGATGGCCGAGCTATGGCTGACTTCGTACTGCCCGTCGCCCTTGTCGGGTTCACGCGTGAAGGCTGAGCGATAGCGCTTGCTCAGGGCCTCGATCTCGCGTGGTGCACCGGACAGGCCGACGGCGCGAGGATCGAACGCATTCACGTAGGCGTGCATGACCTCGGGCGTATCGCGCGCCGGGTCGACACTCACGAACAGAATGCGCGCGCCGTCGGCCAGCGGACCGAGCCGCTGCATGACGACGTGCAATTGGGCCAAGGTCAGCGGGCAGACATCCGGGCAGTGCGTGTAGCCGAAATACAGCACGACGACCTTGCCTCGATAGTCCTGGCCGGTGACGGGCTTGCCGTGATCGTCAACCAGGTTGAAGTCCAGGTCGGGCATGTGACCCGTGATATTGGTGAGCCGCCACGGCACCGACTCGTCGCGGTTGCAGCCAGCCAGCAGCAAGCTTCCTAGTAACACCGCCAGCAGCCATACGAAGCGGTTGGCGCGGCGAAGCTTCATGCGAGAATCGATGTGAATCATCCCGTCAGCATACGATACCGGCCGCCCCGGCGGCGCCCACTAGGCCAAGGAACTGCACACCATGCGACAACCTGTCTCCGTCACTGGCGTGCTGATTGGCCTGGCTGGCGCCTCCGCCGTGCTGCTGGGCGCCTTCGGGGCGCATGCGTTGCGAGGCGTGCTCGATGCGCGCGGCAGCGAGCTGTGGCACACGGCCGTGAGTTATCACTTCTGGCATGCGCTGGCGTTTGCCCTGGCTGCGGTTGCCGCGCAAGGGCGTGCGCGACGCGTGGCAAGCGTTGCATTCCTGCTCGGAATCGTAGTTTTCTGCGGTAGCCTTTATGCGCTCGCTCTTGGCGCGCCACGCTGGGTGGGCGCGATCACGCCCCTGGGTGGCGTCGCCTTTATGGTCGGATGGATGGCGCTTGGCACGGCGCTTGGCTCGATCTCCCGGCGCGACGGCCGCTGAGCCTTGTCAGGCACGATCCACGCGCGCGGCATAACAGCCGGGGCGTGCCATATGGATATGCAGATAGGCGACGTTGTCGTCATCGAAGATGCGCTCGATCAGCGACTCCAGCGCGGTTCCTTGTGCCACGTCGGCATCGCGCAACATGCCGCTTCCATCGAAGCCGCGTACCGATAGCAGGCGCCGTCGCAGTTGATCGGGCACAAGGTCGACTTCGTCGTACTGCCGCTCGCCTTCACGGATATAGATCGCATGGCGGGAGCGGAACGGCGAGTCCGCCGGCTGGTGCTCGTAATTGAGCAGGATCAGCGATTGCCCAGGCTCGGCATCGGTGAGGCTGATGCGGCAGGGGTAGCCATGCGCGCGATCGGCGACCACGCGCATGGCGAGCCGCTCGGCAAGCGCCTCATCGGGCAACGAGAATAGATCGGCGAACGGTTCGGCGGGCAGCCCGGTAATGCGGAAACTCATGGCAACGCTCCGGTAGAAGGTGCCAGGAGTTTGTCGATCGTGAGGCCGGGTCGCTATCCGCTTCTTGCGCGTCCCGCGAGCGGGACGGAACCCTGGCCCGGCACGCTTGCCGTGGCACGTCCCGACTCAGTCGACGCGAAAAATCTCCAGGGTTTCGCATTCCGGGCAGCGGTAGCTCTGCAGTTCCGTATTCTCACGCTCGGCGTGCTTCGCCGCTTCGGGCGGCAGCTCGGCATGAGGATGCATTTCCACTTCCTGGCCAGCCTTGATGCAGGCCTCGCACAGGACCGGGCCATCGGGTAATGAGCGGTAGTCGTTTGCCATCAGGGTTCTCCCTGTGAGCCGTAAAGACCTGGGATGGGTCATGTGGCATCGACTATTACCCTAGCGTGGATGTCGTGCAGAGTATGTCGATATCAGGACGCGGCCATTCCCATCTCAGCGATCAATCGTTTTCGTCGTCGACCACCGGCGGCGTGGTGTCGCGTTTCAGTCGGCCGGTCTTTCTCAGTGCTTCGCGTAAGACGAATTCGATCTGCGCGTTGACGCTGCGCAGATCGTCATCGGCCCAGTGCTGCATGGCTTCCAACACGGCAGCACTGATGCGTAGCGGATAGGCTTTTTTTTCAGCCGCCATAGAGCGTGCCGGCGTTCACCACCGGTTGCGTGGAGCGGTCGCCGCACAGCACCACCAGCAGGTTGCTGACCATGGCGGCCTTGCGTTCTTCGTCCAGCTCGACCACGCCCTGCTGACGCAGGCGCTCGAGCGCCAGGGCGACCATGCCGACCGCGCCTTCGACGATGCGCTCGCGCGCGGCGACGATGGCGTTGGCCTGCTGGCGCTGCAGCATGGCCTGGGCGATTTCCTGGGCGTAGGCGAGATGGCTGATACGTGCTTCGATGACATGCACGCCTGCTTTGTCCAAGCGTGCCTGGATCTCATCGCGCAGGTGATTGTTGATGACCTCGCCGTGGCTGCGCAGGGCCGGCTTGCCGTCGTCATGCGAGTCGTAGGGGTAGTTCTGCGCCATCTGGCGCAGGGCGGATTCGCTCTGGATCTGCGCGAAGTTCTCGTAGTTGTCCACGCAGAACATCGCCTCGGCGGTGTCGATCACCTGCCAGACCACGATGGCGGCGATCTCGATGGGGTTGCCGTCGCTGTCGTTGACCTTGAGCTTGCTGCTCTCGAAGTTGCGCACGCGCAGCGAGATGCGGCTGAGGTTATAGAACGGGTTGGTCCAGCGCAGCCCTTCCGTGCGTACCGTCCCGGCGTACTTGCCGAACAACTGCTGCACCTGGCCTTCGTTCGGTGCGACCTGGAAGAATCCTTTCAGCATGAAGGCGGTAATCAGGTGGATGCCGATACCGATCATGCCGGTCCAGGCTGGCTGCCCGCGAGTCACGCCGACGTAAAAGGCCACGCCGATGAGCGCCAACACGAGGCAAAACGCGATAGTGGGGATGCCGGCTACTGAAAATCCTTGACGCTCGTTCATGGTGATTCCTCCCTAGATGGGAGAAAGTAGATATCAAAGTGATATCAATTTACAAGTGCAGGCCATGGAGAGGCTCAAGGGCTGCCGATGCCTGGCTTGGCGTGCCGACTGCCCGGGCCTGGTGCCGCCTGCACCGGCGAGATGTCTTCAATCTGCAGGCGGGAGAACAGATTGGTGATGTTGAAGAAGTGCCACGGATCGCCGTCGCCCATGTCCATGGCGATATGGCTGCTGTCGAAATGGCGTAGGGCGGCATCGAAGCTTTGCCAATGACCGTCGATCCACGCCTGTACCCAGGCGTGGGGCACGAAAACCTGCGATCTGCCGCCATAGCGTTCGCGGTAGACCATGCCGGTGACCACCCGAGAGGGAATGCCTTCAGCGCGGGCCAACGCAGCCAGCAGTACGGCATATTCGGTGCAGTCGCCTTGGGGATGGCCAACCACTTCCATGGCCGAGGCGTAACCCACGTCCAGCCCGTGAGGGGTGATATAGGCACTGACGAAGCGGCGCAGACGCTGCATCTTCTCCATGTTGTCCGATGCCCCTCCCACCACTTGGGCCGCGAGCCGGCGTATCGTCGGTGAGTCCGATTGCAGCCAGGGATTGGGGCGTGAATCCTCCGGACGCGGAGGCGCCTCGCCATGGAATCGGGCATTTCCGATGTCGACGCGCCATTCGCCGTGTCCGAGATCCCATACCTGCTGTTCGTCGGTTGCGATGGCCGGTGGCGGGGCGCCCTCGGGGACGTGGATGCGATAGCGCAGAAACGAGTCATGCAGTGGCGCCGACAGCGGTCTCGGTGAACCCACTATTGCCGTGCGGAGCATGTCCACGTGCTGCTCGGGAGCAAGCGCACAGGTCTGGTCGCAGGCCATCATTTCCATCTCGCGTCCGAGCACGCCCAGCACGCCCTTGCGGGTGCGGCCGCGTTCGTCCAGCCAAAGATCCACGATTTGCGTCCCGCGTGACGATCGGATGATCTGGCGCTGGTGGGCTAGTGTCACGACACCACCGGGCAAGGCGACCTGCTCGTTGCCGAGCACCTGCATGGACGCATGCACCACCTGCAAACTGGCCGGGTCGAACATGCGCAACTCGTAAACTTGACCCGGACGGGCGCCGACCCGTGCAAACGCCAGGCGCTGCCCTTCACTGAGCAGCGCGCCCGCTGGCCAATCCATCCGGTCCTGTCGGGACACGCCGCCGACCGTCGTGGTCACGACAAAGCTGTCATCCGGCTGGCGCTGGCCTTGAATCGTGCTGTCCATGGCCGACAACTTGGTGCGTGCCGCGAAGGCCAGGGGCTGGCCACTCGTGCTTTCCACGCTGCGAGTCATGTTGCTCAGGGGAATGTCCCTCCCGTTGCGATGGAAATCGATCGACAGGGTTTGCGTGGTCGTAACGATGTCGCCGTCGCGCTGGTACTCGATACGCACGTGGCCGATCTTGCGACCATCCAGCAGCACCGTCATCCAGGTACTGTCGTCGGGTGCCGGCGTACTGGCGCCGGCCGGCATCCACGGTGCGAGGCACAACGTCAGCACCAGCAAGAGCGGGGCAATCCGGCTGCGCATGTCGTCCTTCCATGGGGACGGAGACTAAAGACAGTCAACGCCCGATCCACGTGCCCGTCAATGCGCGCTAGGTGAAGCGCGGCGCGAGTGCAAGCGCCGCACGATGGCGCCCCTTACAATAAGGCTTTGCCTCGTTCCGGAGATTCCAATGAAGCCATTTGGCACGCCTTATTCCGACCATGCCTTGCGCGTGCTTCTGCTTGGCTCCGGCGAACTTGGCAAGGAAGTGGCCATTGAACTTCAGCGTTATGCCGTGGAAGTGATTGCGGTGGATCGCTATGCCCATGCGCCGGCCATGCAAGTGGCGCATCGCAGCCATGTGATCGATATGCTGGATGGCGCCGCCTTGCGCGCGCTGATCGAACAGGAAAAGCCCGATCTGGTGGTGCCGGAGATCGAGGCGATCCACACGCCCACGCTGATCGAGCTGGAGAAGGAAGGCCTGCGCATCATCCCGACGGCCCGCGCGGCCTGGCTCACCATGGACCGGGAAGGCATCCGTCGGCTGGCCGCCGAGGAATTGCAGCTGCCCACCTCTCGCTACCGGTTCTGCGAAACGGAGGAGGAGTACCGCGACGCTGTAGCCGCCATCGGGCTGCCATTCGTGATCAAGCCGGTGATGAGTTCGTCGGGCAAGGGCCAAAGCGTGGTGCGTCAGCCGGGTGAATTGCAGCACGCGTGGGATTACGCCCAGTCCGGTGGGCGTGCCGGCAAGGGCCGGGTGATCGTCGAAGGCTTCGTCGATTTCGATTACGAGATCACCCTGCTGACCGTACGTCACCGGGACGGCGTGAGTTTTTGCGCGCCGATCGGCCATCGCCAGGAAGACGGCGACTACCGCGAGTCGTGGCAGCCGCAGCCGATGAGCGAGGCCGCCCTGGTCGAAGCGCAGCGCCAGGCCGCCGCCATCACCGCTGCGCTGGGTGGCTGGGGTGTGTTTGGCGTCGAATTCTTCGTGAAGGGCGATCACGTGATCTTCTCCGAGGTCAGCCCACGCCCGCACGACACCGGCCTGGTGACCTTGATCTCGCAGGACCTGTCCGAATTCGCGCTGCACGCGCGCGCCATCCTTGGCTTGCCGATACCCGCGATCCGCCAGCTCGGCCCGTCGGCCTCATGCGCGGTACTGGTGGAAGGCGACGGTGAAGCGCCGCGTTACTTCGACGTGGCGGACGCCTTGGTTGAACCTGACACCCAGCTACGCATCTTCGGCAAACCTGCCGTGAAAGGTCGTCGACGCATGGCCGTAACGCTGGCGCGCGATGAAAGCATCGATGCGGCCAAGGACAAGTCTGTACGCGCGGCCAAGGCCTTGCGCGTGGAGCTTTGACGGACCAGGCTCGCATTAAGCGGCCAGCCTGACGGGCGGGCCCGTTCCAACGGCACTTCAGACGTAGTGATACTGAGCCTCATCCACTGGAGGAAACGATGCAACCGACAGGATTCGCGCACTGGCTGGTGGTGATGGTGGAAACCTTCGCCGCCCTGTTCATGCTGTTGCTCGTGTTGCTGGTCATGGTCGTGATGGTGGTGTGGATCGTTGATCGCAACCAGACTTCCAACTCGGTGCTGCGCAATTTTCCGGTCATCGGCCACTTCCGTTACTGGTTCCTCCACCTGGGCGAATTCTTCCGGCAATACCTGTATTCCAGCGATCGCGAGGAGTTGCCGTTCAATCGTGCCCAACGCCTGTGGGTTTACCGCGCCGCCAAGAACGTGGACAACACCAATGCGTTTGGTTCCACCCGCGATCTGCGCGGCGAGGGCGTGCCGTTCTTCGTCAATGCGCCGTTTCCCGCGCTGGGCCAGAAGCATGTGGAGCCGCGGCCGGTCACGCTGGGACCCTACGCGCGCGAGCCGTATCAGCATGCGGCGTTCTTCAATATTTCCGCGATGAGTTTTGGCGCGCTGTCCGCGCCGGCAGTGCGTGCGTTGTCGTTCGGTGCGGCGAAGGCCGGGATCTGGATGGACACGGGTGAGGGCGGGTTGGCGCCGTATCACCTCGAAGGCGGCTGCGACATCATCTTCGAGATCGGCACGGCCAAATACGGCGTGCGCACGCCTGATGGCAAGCTCGACGATGAAAAGCTGCTGGCGATCTGCGCGCACAAGCAGGTGAAGATGGTGAGCATCAAGCTCGGCCAGGGCGCCAAGCCCGGCATGGGCGGGTTGCTGCCGGCGGCGAAGGTGACGCCGGAAATTGCCGCCATCCGCGGCATTCCGGTGGGTCAGGATTCGCAAAGTCCGAACCGTCACCTGGATATCGGCAATGTGCACGAGCTGATGAATGCAATCCAGCACATTCGCGATCTCACCGGTAAGCCCGTCGGCTTCAAAGCCGTGTTTGGCGGCATGGACTGGATTGCCGAGCTGTGCGACGAGGTGAAAAAGCGCGGCATCGAAAGCGCACCCGACTTCATCATCGTCGACGGCTCGGAAGGCGGTACCGGCGCCGCGCCGCAGACCTTGATGGAAGGCGTCGGCTTGCCGCTGCACGAGGCGCTGCCGGCGCTGGTCGATATGCTCATCGTCAAGGGCTTGCGTGAGCGCATCAAGGTGATCTGCTCGGGCAAGTGCATCGCGGCTTACGATGTGGCCTGGGCGCTTTCGATGGGCGCGGACTTCGTCAATTCCGCGCGTGGATTCATGCTGGCCCTGGGCTGCATCCAGTCGCTGCAGTGCAATCGCAACACTTGTCCCACCGGCATCACGACACAGAATCCCAAGCTGCAGCGCGGATTGGTGGTGACCGACAAGAGCGAACGCGTGTTCCATTACGCCAAGAATGTGATGCACGAGGTCGGCATCATCGCGCACAGTTGCGGCGTCGATGAGCCACGGCAGCTCGATCGCACGCATTGTCGCGTCGTCGGCGATGACGGCCTGTCAGTACCGCTGGTGAAACTGCACCCGTATCCGGTGGTTGCCGCTGCCGCCGCGCATCAGGACAGGTAACGCGACGATCAAGCGACGCTGGCCCGGAGACGTGACTGGTGCACGGCGTAGCCCAGCCGGCAGTCGAGCACTCAATCGTCCGGCATCTCCACCCACCCCTCGCTGGTGCGGATCTGCATCGGGCGGAAGCGGCGCTTGTAATCCATCTTGGGATGGCCGGCGATCCAGAAGCCCAGGTAGATCCAGGGCAGGCCACGGCGCTGGGCTAGCGCGACCTGTTGCAGGATGGCGTAGGTGCCGAGGCTGCGTGTGGTTTCATCCGGGTCGAAGAAGGTGTAGACGGCCGACAGGCCCTGCAGGCAGACGTCCGTCACGGCGACGCCAAGCAGGCGCGTGCCGAGGCGGAATTCCAGGAACATGGTCGGACTCCATGGCGCCGTCAGGAATCGTCGGAAGTCACTGGCATCGGCCTCATCCATGCCCCCGCCGGGGTGTCGGCTACGCAGGTAGCGCTCGTACAGGGTATGCCGCTCGGCGTTATAGCCAGCCATCGACTCGACTACCTGGATATCCGCGTTGCGTTTCAGGCAGCGGCGCTGGGAGCGGTCGGGGCTGAAGTGCGCCACGTCGATCCGGCAGGGCGTGCAGGCGCGGCAACTGGTGCAATACGGGTAATACAGATGGCCGCCGGCGCGACGAAACCCTCGCTCCAGCGCCGGACCGTAGAGCTGGTCGAGCTGCGGGGCTGCAGGGTCGATCACCAGGTTTTGTGCCGTGCGCTCGCCAAAATAACCGCACGCGTGCGGCAGGGTTTGGAATAGGCGGACACGGTCGGAGCGCATGGGGCGATTCTATGTCCGCTTTAGTGGAGTTTGTGAGTACGAAAAGTCCTATAGCACGTGCTGGCTGGTTAGCCCGTTATCTCCTGTCGGGCCGATGCCTGGACTGGACTCAAGGCCTTGGGGGCGAGGGGTAGTCCAGCCCTTCCAGCCTCAGTGACCAGCGAGCCGGGTGAAATTACGGCTAGATGACGCCCATGTAGCGCAGCATCAGGACCACGAACGCGCCTGCGACCGCCAGCATCACGATGCGGCGAATGCGCGTGGCAACGCTCTTTTGACGGGCCTCGGGCGTCGGGTTGCGCGCCAGGGCGAGCTCCTCGCCGTGCCGTATGACGGGCTCGATGCCCAGTTCCTTCAGGACGGTGCGGGCCTCGGTGTAGTCATCGGCCTTGTTCACCCAGACCTGGGGCCAGCTGTCGCGGTCTTCATTACGTTGCGAATAGCTGAAGCGCTGGTAGCTCGGCTTCTTCCAGTTGGAGCGATTGGTAATCGTGCACTCGATGCCTTTTTCGGCCAGGAGCGAGGCGACACGGTCGATGTTTTCCTGGCGGGGCGAGGTATAGAGCTGGCGCATGGGGTAAACCTGTGTTCGTCGCCGTAGCCGGCCGGAGGGGAATGTCGTGGGCAGGCCGTGGCATGGTGGGCAACGTAGCCAGCGTCGGCCACGGTGCCTGGAGCATGCCCCGATTTTACGGCAAAGCGCCTGCTTAGCCGCGCAGGCGGATCAGGCCTTCCTGCGCGCTGGAGGCCACCAGTCGGCCATCGCGGCTGAAAATCTGGCCGCGGGCCAGGCCGCGTGCGCCCTGGGCCGTCGGGCTGTCGAAGGAATACAGCAGCCATTCGTCGACGCGGAATGGCCGATGGAACCACAGCGCATGGTCCAGGCTGGCCATCTGCACGTTGTGGGTGTAGTACGAAATGCCGTGCGGCAGGGTTGCCGTGCCGATCAGGTGGAAGTCCGAGGCATAGGCAAGCAGGGCCCGGTGCAGCGACGGGGCGTCGCCTACGGGCGCGGTGAGGCGGAACCAGATGTGCTGGATGGGTGGGCGCTTGGTGGGGTGCAGCTTGTCCTGCGGCCACACGTGACGGAACTCGAATGGCGCATCCACGCCCAGCCAGCGCTGCAGCTTCTCCGGAAACCTGGCCAGCTCTTCCGCGGTCAGCGGATGCATCGGTTCGACGTCCTCGGGCATCGGCACCTCAGGCATCGAGGATCTGGTGCTCGAAGCCCGCCTCCGGCACCTGGAACGAGACCGAGCCGTTCAGGATCGGCTGGCCGTGCTGGATGGCCACCACCCGCCGCGAGGAGAACGTGCCGCCATCACGGGCGCGTTCCACGCTATAGACGATAGGAGCATCGATGTCGCCCGCGCGCAGGAAATAGGCATGCAGCGAATGCGCCTCGCGCAGCGGATCGACCGTACGCTGGGCGGCCGACAAGGCCTGGCCGAGCACCTGGCCGCCGAAGACGAAATGCGTGCCGATGTCCCGGCTTTGACCGCGAAACAGGTTGTCCTCCAGTCGCTCGAGTTCGAGTAGGTCGACCAGTTCTCGGACGTGAGTTTCCGTCATGGGTGGCGCTCGGCGGGTGGATGGCCGGCGATTATAGCGGTCTTGCCCGGGCCGGTTCGGCTCGTGACGCCGCTTGACCTTCCTTGCAATGGCGCGAAATGCTGGCGGCCAGTCATCGAGGTGGGGCCTGAACGGACATGGGCGGATTTTCCACGGAAGAGCGGGGGCAGATGCTGGCCCTGAAGGGCGTCGGCGTCACGGTGGTGACGCGCCTGGAGCAGATCGGTTTCAGCGAGCTTGCCCAGCTGGCCGGGCAGGACCCTGCGGATATCACCTATCAGATCAGTCGTGCCATCGGTTCAACCTGCTGGCACAACAGCCCCCAGGCGCGTGCTGCGATCCAGGCCATCGTCGACCTGGCGCGGCGTTAGTGCGGAAAGGCTCTCGGGGGTGAGCATCCTTCACGGCTGGCGGTCGTCGCCGTTGCCGATTCGCTGCAAGCCACTTCCCTCAAGTACCTCATTCCACGGAAACATCGGACCGGGATCGAGCTTGCGCGGCACTTCCTTGGCCGGATCGTCACTGGCCGGCATGCGCGCCGTGTCCAGATCCTCATGACCGGCAATCAGGTGCAGGTGGGGGAAGTCCTGGCGCAGTTGGGCCAACAGGGCGCGCAGGGCGGCTATCTGCGCCGTCGTATAGGGTTCGGTCATGGTCTGGTGCCTGGAGTTCCACCAGTCGGGGTAGCGCCCCAGGTTCACCAGTTCGATGCCGATGGAGTTGGGGTTGTGCCCGCGCACGTGGTTGGCCACCCGGGTACCCGGCACATAAAGGTAGATCGAGCCGTCGCGGTCGATGTAGTAGTGCCCGCTGGCGCCCGCGCCGCTCTCGTACAGCACCCTTTCTCCGTAGCCACGGGCCGTCGCCAGGTCCGGCAGCTCGGTGCAGTGGATGACCACCATCTCCACGGCGCTGGCGGGGCGCTCCGGAAGCAGGGAAACGTAGGGCAGGGGCTGGTCGTGGATGGTGAGCGGCATGGGGCCAGTCTCGCATGCCTAGGGATGCTCTGAGTAACTCTGCGTAGGCGTCACCGGCTCTGTCTGTTCGCAGACCACAGGGGTGACGGCGAAGGCAGACTGGACGTCTGTCGAGCCGGCGCACCGAAGGGATGCGGACAGACAGAACCGGCCCCAACGTATTGAATTCAACGCGATGGGGTGATGTCCATAAGGCCCGCCGGCCGCGCCGCGCGGCTTGGCAAGACGGCCCAGTCTTCCCTGCGCCGCGCAACACAGGCGGCGGGCCTTATGGACATCATGCCGCCTACGCAGAGCTACTCAGAGCATCCCTAAACACCCCGCGGAACGGTGCCTGTTACGATGCGCGGCCTGATAGACGTCGTTTTGGAGACCGCAGATGCGCGGCCAGATCATTCTTTCGCATGGTTCAGACTCCGGCCCGGACGCCACCAAGGTCAGCGCGTTGGCCGCTTTCGCCGAATCGCTGGGCTGGCAAACCCATCGGCCGGACTACCGCGACGAAGACACGCTGGGCTATGCCGGCTCGATCCCGCCGCGCATCGCGCGGCTGCTCGGCGCGATCGACTCGCTGGACGTCCCCCCGGTTCTGGTGGGTTCGAGCATGGGCGCCTTTGTCTCGGGCCTGGCCTCGCTGGAACGTCCGGTGGCCGGCTTGTTTCTGATGGCCGCGCCTAGCGACGTCATTCCGGGCTATCCGCGTGCTTTCGCCGTGCGTGCCAACGTGCCCACCCAGCTGATCCATGGCTGGCAGGACGACGTGTGCGTGCCCGAAGACGCGCTGGCCTTCGCCAAGCGTCATCGCCTGCCCTTGATGATGCTCGATGACGACCATCGGCTGAGCGTCAGCCTGGAGCGCATCATCGAGGAGTTCCGGCTGTTTCTCGATCACGTGGTCGCGGCGGCATGAGCATCTTCTTTGCCACCTGTCCGAAGGGCCTCGAGTACTTGCTGCGCGACGAACTGGTCGCGCTCGGCGCCGCCGACGTGCGCGAAGCGCTGGCCGGCGTGCATTTTTCCGGCACGTTGGAAACCGCTTATCGCGCCTGCCTGTGGTCGCGCCTCGCCAGTCGCGTGCTGATGCCGCTGGCGGAGTTCGACGCCGCCACCGACGACGATCTCTACCAGGGCGTGCAGTCGATCGACTGGTCGACCCACCTCGCCTCACACGCCACCCTGGCCGTGGATGCGGTCACCTCGCAGAGCAAGCTTACGCATAGCCAGTTCATCGCGCAGCGGGTGAAGGACGCCATCGTCGACCAGTTCCGCCAGCGTGACGGCTCGCGCCCGGGCGTGGATACCGATGAACCCGACGTACGCATCAACTTGCGCCTGCGCCGCGATCGCGCAACGTTATCGCTTGACCTCGCTGGCGCTCCGTTGCATCGCCGCGGCTGGCGCGAAGTGCAGGGCGAGGCGCCGCTGAAGGAAAACCTCGCCGCCGCCATGTTGCTGCGCGCGCGCTGGCCGGAGATCTACGCCGAAGGCGGCGCCCTGCTCGACCCGATGTGCGGCTCGGGCACCTTGCTGATCGAGGGTGCGTGGATGGCAGCCGACGTGGCGCCTGGCTTGCATCGCGAGTACTACGGCTTCCTCGGCTGGGCGCAGCACGATATCGCGCTATGGCGCAGCGTGCTGGACGAGGCCCGCCAGCGTGCCGAGGCGGGCCTAGGCAGCTTGCGCAGTTGCTTCTTCGGCAGCGATGCCGACCCGCGCATGGTGCAGACGGCCAAGCGCAACGCGCAAGAGGCCGGCGTGGCTGGCTTCCTGACGCTGGACAAACACGACGTCACCCACGTGTCGCCCCCGCCGGGCTTCAGTCGCGGCTTGGTTATCACCAACCCGCCTTATGGCGAGCGGCTGGGCGAACGAAACGACATGCCACGCCTCTATCGCGCCATCGGCGAGGCATTGCGCGAGCGCTTTGCCGGCTGGCGTGCCGCCGTGCTGGCGGGGGACGCGGAGCTGGGCCATGCCATCCCGTTGCGCGCCGAGAAGAAGTACGCGCTCTATAACGGCGCCCTGGAAACCGTGTTGCTGGTGTTTGAACTGCATGCGCGCGAGGACGTGCAACGCGAGGCGAAGCCGCTGTCGGAAGGCGCGCAGATGTTGCGCAACCGCCTCGAAAAGAACCTGCGCCATCTGCGCAAGCGGCTGGAGCGCGAAAACATCCATTGCTGGCGCGCCTACGATCAGGACATGCCGGAATACGCTGCCGCCATCGACGTCTACAGCAACGTGGCTGGCCCGCTCTATCTGCACATCCAGGAGTATCGCGCGCCGGCCGATATTCCGCCGGAGACCGCGCGGCATCGCCTGCGCGAGATCGTCCGGGTGGCTGGGGAAGTGCTTGGCGTGCCGCGCGAGCGCATTGGCCTGAAGACCCGCGAGCGCGGCAAGGGCGGCTCCAAGTATGGCCAGCTCGACCAGCGTGGCGAGTTCATTGAGGTGGCCGAGGGTGGGCTACGCTTCCTGGTCAACCTGACCGACTATCTCGATACCGGCCTGTTCATCGACCACCGGTTGGTGCGCGCCAAGGTGCGCGAGCTGGCCGAGGGCAGGCGTGTCCTCAATTTATTCGCCTACACCGCGACGGCCAGCGTCTATGCGGCGGCCGGCGGCGCACGCGATACCACCAGCGTCGACCTGTCTGCCACCTATCTGGACTGGGCCTCGCGCAACCTGTCGCTGAATGGCTTCACGGGTGCCAAGCACCGCCTGATGCAGGCCGATGCCCTTGCCTTTCTCGAACAGGACAAGGATCGTTATGGGCTGATCTACGTCGATCCGCCGACGTTTTCCAATTCCAAGCGGGCCGAGGACTTCGACGTCCAGCGCGACCACGTGAAGCTGCTGCTGGCCTGTGCGGAACGTCTCACGGCCGATGGCGTGATCGTGTTCTCCAACAATTTCCGCAAGTTCAAGCTCGATCATGAAGCCCTGCATGACCGGTTCATGGTCGAAGACTGGAGCGCGCCCAGCATCCCGTTCGACTTCACCCGCCGGGCCGATATTCATGGCTGCTGGCTGCTCCGTCTGCATCCACAGGAATCACCCTGGAACAGCAGTGTGAGCCACGTCCGCAAACAAGGTAAACGCTAAGGGAATCGGACCATCTCACTCAGTGCGGATTCAGCGCAAAAGTCACAACATTGATCCCGGCAAAGAACGATGTAAGGCTACGACGCACAGGCCCTTATCTCGGAATCGAGCCACCTCTGGGAGACAACAGGTCATGAACAAGTCAAAGCTTTCCTCCGTCAAGCGTGTCGTCCTGGCGAGTGCCATGTTGCTCGGCTGCGTGGCCGTGGCGCCGGCTTTCGCTGGCCACCTTAATGTGAGCGTAGGCATCGGCCTGCCAGCAGTGGGCGTCGGTTACTACGGTGGCCCGGCTTACTATCCCGCGCCCGCGCCGGTGGTCTATGCCCCTGCTCCGGTCTATTACGAACCGGCACCGGTCTACTACGGCGGCCCGACCGTGGTGGTGGCGCCGGGGTACTACGGCCGCCCGTACTACCATCATCATGGTGATGACCGCTACGAACATCGTGGTGGCTACGAACATCGCGGCGGCTATCGCGTTTACGGTCGCTGATCCAGGACCGACAGGTTGCGACCACGAAGCCCGGCATCTTGCCGGGCTTCGTCGTTTCGGTGGCCGTGGCCCGGAATGTGACCGGGCCGCCACCCTGCATGTCTGTCAGGGTTCCGCCATCCATGCATCACAAAGTTTGAACGACTGCTACGGCATGGTGCGCAGAATGTTCTGGCATGACCACATCCATCACGACACCGCGGGGGCCGGTTGCGCCGGTACTCCGCCATGGGGGCGCCAATGACGGCGGTTCGGCCGGCGGTGGAGATCGAGGCGCCTGTGCAGCGGTTTCGACGGATCCGCCATCGCAGTGCGGCGCTGTGCGCGCATCTCAGTGCCGAAGACATGATGGTCCAGTCCATGCCCGATGCCAGTCCGGCCAAATGGCATCTCGCGCACACCACCTGGTTCTTCGAAAAATTCGTGCTGGAACGCGAAGCCGACTACCGGCCATCGCATCCAGAGTGGCACTACCTGTTCAACTCGTACTACCAGAGCGTGGGCCCCATGCATGCGCGCCCCCAGCGTGGCGTGCTATCGCGCCCTGGCATCGCGCAAATCTACGATTTCCGCGAACGCGTCGACGATGCCGTGAGCGAGCGGCTGCGCCGTGGTGTCGACGCGGCGACTCTCGCTGTGATCGAGCTTGGACTTCAACACGAGCAGCAGCATCAGGAGCTTTTGCTCACCGACATCAAGCACGCGTTTGCAACGAACCCATTGCTGCCCGCCTACACCGCGCGACTTGCTCCCCGGAGCACAGCGGATACGGTGACATTGAATTTTATTGCGGGGCGTGAGGATATTGTCGAGATCGGGCATGATGGTCGGGATTTCGGCTTCGACAACGAAAGCCCACGTCATCGCGTTCTGCTGCAATCCCATGCGTTGGCGAATCGATTGGTCACGAATGCCGAATACGCGGAGTTCGTGCATGACGGTGGCTATCGCGAGCCATCGCTCTGGCTGTCCGATGGATGGGATCTCGTGCGGCGCGAGAACTGGCAACGCCCAGTGTATTGGGGGGAGGATCTTGCCAGCGAGTTCACGCTGGCCGGCGTGCACCCCATCGATCCTCACGCGCCGGTATGCCATGTCAGTTACTACGAGGCCGACGCGTTCGCGCGCTGGGCCGGTGCGCGGCTACCCACGGAAGCGGAGTGGGAGAGTGCTGCAGCCTCGTTGCCGGTGCAGGGCAATTTGCTCGATGAGCGGGGCTTGCATCCGCGACCGGCCTCCCCGGAGTCCGGCGTGCTGCAGATGTTCGGCGATGTGTGGGAGTGGACCGCCTCGCCCTATGTCAGTTACCCCGGATTCCGGCCATTGGCAGGCGCACTGGGCGAATACAACGGCAAGTTCATGTGTGGGCAATGGGTGCTGCGGGGCGGTTCGTGCGTGACGCCGCGCGAGCATATCCGCGCCAGCTATCGCAATTTCTTTCCTCCCCATGCGCGTTGGCAGTTCATGGGGATACGCCTGGGGCAAGACCGATGAGTATGCAAGCCTGCGATCTTCGTGACGACGAACGCCGTCCACCCGCTGACGAACTGATCGAGATCGTTCAGCGCGGACTGCGGGCAAAGCCCAAGCAACTTCCGTCCTGGTTGTTCTACGACGAACGCGGCTCGCAGTTGTTCGAGGCGATTTGCGAGCAGCCGGAGTATTACCTCACGCGCTGCGAGATCGCGCTGATGTCCGCGCACGCCGCCGACATCGCCAACGTGCTGGGCGAGGACGTGCGACTGGTCGAGTACGGCAGCGGCAACGCCGTGAAAACGCGCATGCTCCTGGAACATTTGCGCTCCCCAGTGGCCTACGTGCCGGTGGAGATCTCAGCTGAGCCGCTACGCCGTTGCGTAGAAGGGTTGGCGGAAAGCTTTCCGGCGCTGCCGGTGCAGCCGTTGCATGGCGATTTCACCCGCGCATTGCGCCTGCCTATCCCACCGCGCGCGCCGCGTCGTACGGTGTTGTATTTTCCCGGTTCGACCATCGGCAATTTCGAAGCGCGCGAGGCGGCCGAACTGCTTCGCAAGATGCGTGGCGAGATGGGCGACGGTGGTGGCATCCTGATTGGTGCGGACCTGAAGAAGGACACGGCGACGATCGAGGCGGCCTACAACGATCGTGCTGGCGTCACCGCCGAGTTCACGCTGAACATGCTGGTGCGCCTGAATCGCGAAGTCGGCAGCGATTTCGAGGTTCAGGCGTTCTGTCATCGCGCGCATTACAACGCCATGGCGGGACGCATCGAGACTTTTATCGTCAGTACGCGCGAGCAGAAGGTTCGCGTGGGAAGGCAGCAAGTGATTTTCAAGCAGGACGAGGCCATGCAGGTCGAATATAGCTGCAAGTATTCGACAGCCGACTTCGCCCATCTTGCCGACAAGGCGGGCCTTGAAGTGGCACGGAGCTGGAGCGACCCGCTCGGCATGTTCAGCGTGCACTACCTGGTCCGTGCAGGTACTCGGACGCGCGAGGCCATGGCGCAGGATTGACGTCTCACTGCTGCGGCACTAGCCGGAGCAGCCGGTCGATGCATCACTTCATGGACTGAAGATCAGCACCAGGAACACGGCGAACATCGACAGATGTACGGCGCCTTCGAGCATCGTCGTGCGCCACCCCGAGAACGTCAGGCCGCTCAGCACCAGCGTGGAAGCGAGCAACACAATGCTGGCGGGCGGCAGACCGAGGACCACCGGCTTGCCCGTGAACAGCCCGATGGCGAGCACCGCGGGAACGGTGAGGCCGACCGTGGAAGCCGCGCCGCCCAGGCATAGATTGATCGCACGCGTGAGCTGGTCGCGACGAATCGCTTGCAGGGCCGAGATGCCTTCCGGCGTGAAGACCAGCATCGCGATGATGACGCCGCCCAGCGCTGGCGGCGCGCCCGTGGCATCGATGCCGTAGTCGAGCACCTTGGCCAGGCTCTTGGACAGGATGATGATGGGCAGGATGTTGATAAGCAGCAGCACCATGTGGCGAGCCAGCTCGCCCTTGCTTGCCTTGCGCGGCGGCGGCGGCGGATCCTCTGGTTCATTCGAGTCCGACGTGTCTTTCGGCGCCACGAAATAGCCCTTGTGCCGCCCAGTCTGCAACCAGAGGAACATGCCGTAGAGCGCGATGGTGAGGATCGAGAAGGAGGTCGCCTGTAGCGGCGTCAACGAGCCGTCCGAGGTGGACGCCGTGAAGTTCGGCAGCACCAGCGCAATGGTGGCCAGCGGAATGATGACCGCGAGATAGGCCGAAGCGCCGTGCAGGTTGTAGGACTGCTCGTGATGGCGCATGCCGCCGATCAGCAGACCCAGGCCGACCACGCCGTTGAGCACGATCATCAGCACCGCGAACATCGTGTCGCGCGCGAGCGTCGAGGTGTCTCCCGCGCCCAGCATGACGGCAGAAATCAGCACCACCTCGATGATCACGATGGACAGCGTGAGGACCAAGGTGCCGAACGGCTCGCCGAGCAGGCTGGCGAGCTCCTCCGCCTCGTGCACGACGCCAAACGCCACCCATACGATGACGAAGAACAGCCAGGCGAACAGGCTCAGGCCGATGGTGTGCTGGTTGAGTTCGGCCATCCAGTCCGAACCGAATACCAGGAACAGCACGACCGTGATCCAGGCAATGGCTGGGCGTATGAGCGCCTTGGCCCGGAATCCGGGCATGGCGTCGGTGGCTTGTGGCGAGTCGTGCGTCATCGTGCGTCCTGCTCAGGTGATGTCGAGCCATGTGCCACCCCCATCGGCCGGGGCGACGTCGGCCACCGATGGCAAGAACGTCCAGCGACGGCCGTCCGCACACCGGCATACGCCAGTTCGGGGAGGATGATGCCTGGTGGCATGGAGCGGTTGCTGGTCATGGACGCATCCTCCCACAGCGTTGTGTCGAATCATGTGTTGGGCGTGTCGAAGAACGCGCACGGGTCACTCGGTAATTTCCAATCCCTTGATCAGGCGCTTGGCCAGCCGCGGCTGGCGTAGCTGGTCCAGCCACCAGGACAGCGCGCGCCCTTCGTGATCGCCGCGCCAGGCGACATAAAGCGTATTGGGTTCGCGCGGATCGGCCATCTGCTTTTCCACCAGCTCGCCGCGCTTGAGCAGGCCGGCGACACGCTGTCGAGGCAGCCAGCCGACGCCCAGATTCTGCCGTTGCGCCGTGATCTTGGCCCGCATGCTCGGTACGGCGAGCGTGGCCTGGCCGCCGACCAGGCCGTACGCACGGCCTTCTGAACTGCGCGAGGAATCGGCGACGACCACGCTGCGATGCTGGGCCAGGGTTTCGCGCTGCAGCGGCTCCTGTGCTCTGGCCAGGGGGTGTCGCGGCGACACGGCGAAGACCCAGTCCATCACCCCCAACTCGAACCAGCGCAGCTTGGGAATCGCCGGCGGCTCGTTGGTGGCACCGATGATGATGTCGGCACGACCGTCGCGTAATGCCTCCCAGGTGCCGCTCAACACCTCGTGGGTGATGCGTAGTGCCACGCCCGATTCCAGCGCGTCGAAAGCACGGATCACCGGGGTGAGGATCTCGAACTCGAGCAACTCGTCGCTGACCAGCCATAGGCGGTCTTCCCAGCCGCCGGCAATCTGCTTCACGCGACGGGTGAGCCGCGAAACATCCTGCATAAGGCGGGCGGCTTCCAGCGCCAGTAGCTGGCCGGCCGGCGTGAGTTGCAGTCGATAGCGGCGGCGATCGAACAGCAGGGCGTCGAAGCGTGCCTCGAGTTGCCGCGCCGCATGTGAGACGGTGGAAGGGGCCTTGCCTAGCCGAACCGCAGCGCGGGAGAGGCTGCCGCTCTCGCGAATGGCTTCCAGCAAGGCAAGTTCGTCCTCGGACAACATGTGCGATCCCTTCGAACGAGTTCCTGGGGCGATAGTACGGCAGCTGTGTCGTTGTGCCGAGGGCTCGCGGAATGCTCTTTAGTTCGTCATCCCAGCGAACGCTGGGATCCAGCGTCTTTATAAGACGCCAAGGCGCTGAAGACACTGGATCCCAGCGTTCGCTGGGATGACGGTACGTTGAATTTGGCGACGACAGTCTGGGTTAGCAATCAACCTGGCCGGCGCGCTCCCAGCGACACCAGCACTTCCTGCGCGGCTGCGCAGGCGTTCCGTGGCGCCGGGCAGTTCCAGGTTCACCTTGCAGCTTGTCCTGGCCGTCCAGCTTGTAGATGCGCGGCTGGCTCTGGATCAAGCGGATGATCGCCATCGGGATCGACCTCGGGCTTGTCGCGGAACGTGATGCGGCCGCCGTTGGCGCCGAAATCCAGCTTGCGGATGCCCAGCGGGGTGGCCATCAGCTTCAGGCCGGCCACGCGCGAACAGCTGCTTGGCGGCATCGGGCAGCAGGCCGAAGCGGTCGATCATTTCCACCTGCAGGTCGCGCAAGTGCATCCTCGCTGCGCGCGCTGGCGATGCGCTTGTACAGGGTCAGGCGCGTGTGCACGTCGGGTAGGTAGTCGTCGGGAATCAGCGCGGGCAGGTGCAGCTCGACTTCGGTCTCGTGCTCGCTGGTGAGATCGAAGTCGGGCACCTTGCCGGACTTCAGCGCGCGCACGGCGCGGTCCAGCAGTTCGGTATACAGGCCGAAGCCGATCTCCTGGATCTGGCCCGACTGCTCGTCGCCCAGCAGTTCGCCGGCACCGCGGATCTCCAGATCGTGCGTGGCCAGGGTGAAGCCGGCGCCCAGCTCCTCCAGCGAAGCCAGCGCTTCGAGCCGCTTCTCGCGCATCGGCCGTCATCGCCTTGCGGTCGGGCACGACCAGGTAGGCATAGGCGCGGTGATGCGAGCGGCCGACGCGGCCGCGCAACTGGTGCAACTGGGCCAGGCCGAAACGATCGGCGCGGTTGATGATGATGGTGTTGGCGGTCGGGATGTCGATGCCGGTTTCGATGATGGTGGTGCACACCAGCACGTTGAAGCGCTGGCGGTGGAAATCCGCCATCACGCTGTTCCAGCTCGCGCTCGGGCATCTGGCCGTGGGCGACGCGGATGCGCGCTTCGGGTACCAGTTCCTGCAGCTCGCGCGCGGTGCGCTCGATGCTGTCCACTTCGTTGTGCAGGAAGTAGACCTGGCCGCCGCGCTGCCAATTCGCGCTGGAACGCTTCGCGAATCAGCGCCGGCTCCCACGCGGCGATGAAGGTGCGCACCGCCATGCGATGCGCCGGCGGCGTGGCGATCAGCGAAAGATCGCGCAGTCCGCCATCGCCATGTTCAAGCGTGCGCGGGATCGGCGTGGCGGTCATGGTCAGCAGGTCGACTTCGGCGCGCAGCTTTTTCAGCTGCTCCTTCTGGCGCACGCCGAAGCGCTGTTCCTCATCGACGATCACCAGGCCCAGATTCTTGAACTTGATGTCCGGCTGCAGCAGCTTGTGCGTGCCGACGATGACGTCGATCTGGCCGTCGGCCAGGCGCTTGCAGCGCGTCGTTCACTTCCTTGGTCGACTTGAAGCGCGAGAGCACGTCCACGCGTACCGGCCAGTCGGCGAAGCGATCGGCGAAGTTGCGGTAGTGCTGCTGGGCAAGCAGGGTGGTGGGTACCAGCACGGCCACCTGCTTGCCGGCGGTGGCGGCGGCGAACGCCGCGCGCAGGGCGACTTCGGTCTTGCCGAAACCCACGTCGCCGCAGATCACGCGGTCCATCGCGCGCGGCGCGGCCAGGTCGGCCAGCACGGCATCGATGGCGCTGCAACTGGTCGGGCGTTTCCTCGAACGGGAAGCTGGCGCCGAATTCTTCCACCAATTGGCGATCGATCGACAATGCCTCGCCACCGCGCGCCTCGCGCTGGGCGTAGATAGCCAGCAGCTCGGCGGCCACGTCGCGCACTTTCTCGGCGGCCTTGCGGCGGGCGCGTTCCCACGCATCGCCACCTAGCGAATGCAGCGGCGCCAGTTCCGGCGCGGTGCCGGTGTAGCGGCTGACCAGGCCGAGCTGCGCCACCGGCACATACAGCTTGTCGCCCTTGGCGTATTCGATGGTGAGGAACTCGCCCTCCATGCCGCCCAGCTCCATCGACACCAGGCCCTGATAGCGGCCCACGCCATGGTCGACGTGCACGATCGGCGCGCCGATGGTCAGCTCGGTGAGATCGCGGATGATGCTTTCCGGATCGCGCGCGGCGCCGCGGCGACGCTTGCGCGTTCCGTGCGCACGCGCTCGCCGAACAACTCGCGCTCGGTGAGCACGGTGAGCGCAGGTTCGGTGAGCGCGAAGCCCTGTTCCAGCGCCGCGATGGTGATGGCGAGGCGCGGCTCGTTCTTGGCGCTGACCGCGAGAAAACCCTGCCAGCCATCCACGGTGTCGGGCTTGAGGCCGGCGCTGGCGAGTTGCTCGATCAGGGCTTCACGACGACCGGCCGAGTCGGCCGCGATCAGTACGCGCCCGGGGTAGCTGGCCAGGAAATGGCGCAGCGAGGTGCCGGGTTCCTCGCCTTTGCGATTGAGCGGGAGCTCCGGCGCCGGTTGCGTACCGCTGCGACTGCGCATGTTCATGGCCGCTCTCGACCAGCTCGATGCGCAGGCGCTTGTTGAGTTGCTCGCGTAGCAGTTCGGGCGGCAGATACAGCTCGGCCGGCGGCAACACCGGGCGTTCGATATCGTGCGCGCGCTGATCGTAGCGCTCAGCTGGTCTGCGTCCAGAACTGCTCGGCCGATTCCAGCGCGCTTTCGCCCAGCACGAAGACGGCGTTGTCGGCCAGATAGTCGAACAGGGTCGCGGTCTGCTCGAAGAACAGCGGCAGGTAATACTCGATGCCGCCCGGCGTGACGCCTTCCTTCATATCCTGATAGAGCGGGCAGCGGCGCACGTCGATGGGGAAGCGCTCGCGCAGGTTGCGCGCGAAAGTCCTTCGCCGCATGCTCGGTCAGCGGAAACTCGCGTGCGGGCAGCAGCTCGATGTGCTCCACCTGTTGCTGCGAGCGCTGCGTTTCCGCATCGAAGCTGCGAATCGATTCCACTTCGTCGTCGAACAGCTCGATGCGATACGGCTCGGCCGAGCCCATCGGAAAGATGTCGATCAGCGCGCCACGCACGGCAAAGTCGCCAGGCTCGGCTACCTGCGGCACGTTGCGATAGCCGGCCGCCTCCAGGCGTCGTTGTTCGGCAGCCAGGTCCAGCTTCTGGCCCTTCCTCATCATCAGGCCGGAGCCGGTGATATGGCTGCGCGGGGCAATGCGTTGCATCAAGCGTGGCGATCGGCACCACCAGCACGCCGCGTTGCGTGCTCGGTAGCTGGTAAAGCGTGGCGACGCGTTGCGAGACGATGTCCGGGTGCGGGCTGAAGACGTCGTAGGGCAGGGTTTCCCAGTCGGGGAAGTGCAGCACGGGAAGGCCACCGGCAAATAGGCGCAGCTCGTCTTCCAGGGCGTGGGCGCGCTGGGTATCGCGGGTTACCGCGACCAGCAGGCCATCATGGCTGCGTGCGGCTTCCGCCACCAGCAAGGCGCGTGACGAACCGTGCGGCGAGGTCCAGAAACGGCGCTGCTTGGGGCTGGTGGGCAGGGACGGGTGCGGGATTTTGTTGGCCATGCGGACGCTAGTTGTCTGGGCGCGGCCGTCGGGCCGCGCCGGGAAAGCGGGCAAGTGTAACGCGACCGCCCCGGAAGTCCGGGGCGGTCGTCTCGACCGGGGGCGTCAGAGTTGCAGGGAAATCTGTGTCGTACCCGGCTCGTCCGGGATCAGCCGGCGGGTGAAGCCCAGGTCCTTGCACAGATGCAACATGGGACGGTTTTCCAGCAGCACATAGCCCCAGATTTCGTGCAGGCCGCGGTGGCGACAGTCGTCGACCAGGCGCTGCATCAGCAAGTGGCCCAGGCCCACGCGGGCCCAATCGGGCTCGACCAGCACCGAGAACTCGGCGCTGTCGGCGGCCTCATCCACATAGATGCGCCCGACCGCGCGAATCTCGGCGGGCTTGACGGTTTCATCCACCAGGACGAAGGCCGATTCGATCGCCGGATCGATGTGGCACAAACGCTGGGCCATCGAATCGGGCAGCTCGCTCATCGAATGCAGGAAACGGCGCCGGATGTCTTGCGGCGACAGGCGGGCAAATTGCCGCTGCAGGGCCGCCACGTCGCCTGGTTCGATATCGCGCAGACGCAACTCACGCCCATCATGCGTGCGCACCAGCTCCCCCTTGGGCAGGCTGGCCAGCTGCGGGCGGGCGAAGCGCTCGGTGCTACGACGCGGGATCACGGCGTGCCGATGGTTGTTGAGGTCGATGGCGGCGTTCATGTCCATACTTTAGCGTATTGTGTGCGCCGCAACATGAACAATTCACTGTAATAGCTATGTTTTTTGCGGCGCAATGTCGCATTGCGGGTGCCTGGGGACAAGAATTCTCTGCCTGTCCCGGGCAGACAGCGACCGCCCGGCGTTCCAGAATCCCATTGGAAGGCTCCGCAAGCGGTCGGAGCGTCAAGAAGGGGTGAAAGTCATGACAAAAGCGGCAGGCGGCATGACCGCGAAACAACTGGAGGCGTGCTGCGGTCGCTGGCCAGGCGTCACTCGGGATATCAAATGGGGTGGCGATCTGGTTTTCAGCGTCGGCGGCAAGATGTTCGTGGTTACGCCGCTGGACGGCGCGCAAGGAGGCCGACTGTCCTTCAAGGTGGAGGACGAGCGCTTCCTGGAGCTGACCGACCAGCCCGGCATCATCCCCGCGCCGTATATGGCCCGCGCGCACTGGGTCTCGGTGATCGAGCCTCAGCGTTTCGCCACGTCGGAGCTGGAAGCCTTTATTCGGCAAGCCTATACGCTGGTGCGCGCGAAACTCACCAAGAAGATGCAGGCCGAACTGGGTGCATGGCCCGCGCCGCTGGAGAAGACGTAGTGAAGCAGCACATCGGCAGCATCGCGCTCCTCGTGGCCGATTACGACGCTGCCATCGACTGGTATACGCGCGCGTTGGGCTTTCAGTTGCTTGAAGACACCGATATGGGTGGTGGCAAGCGGTGGGTGATGGTGTCGCCGACGGGGGCGAGCGAGACACGCCTGTTGCTGGCGAGGGCAACCACGCCGGAGCAACTGGACCGCATGGGTGATCAGACGGGTGGCCGTGTGTTTCTCTTGCTGCACACCGACGATTTCTGGCGCGATTACGAGCGCATGAAAGCCGCAGGCGTGGCGTTCTGCGAACTGCCGCGAGAGGAAGCCTACGGTACGGTCGTGGTGTTCCAGGATCTCTACGGCAACAAGTGGGACCTGTTGCAGCTGGCGTTTTAGTCCATCACGTCCGGCTCGAAGAAGCTCCAGCGAATATCGGTGAACTGCGCTTTCATGGCGCGTTCCACCTCGTTGATCGCCTGGATCAGCGAGAGCTGATCGCGTGCCGGCGCCATGCGCGCCTTGATCGCCACCATCACGTCCGGCCCCATCTGCAATGTGATGAGGTTGAGCACCGCATCCACTTCCGGGCGGCCATTGATGAAGGCCAGCAAAGCCTCGCGCTGCTTGGGCTCCAGCCCTTGACCGATAAGCAGCGCCTTCACTTCGCCGGCCACGGCGACAGCCACGACCACCAGCAGTGCGCCGATGACGATGGTGCCTATCGCGTCGAACAAAGGGTTGCCGGTGATCATGGTGGCAACTACCGCGACCAGCGCGATGCTGAGGCCGAACAGGGCGGCGAGATCCTCGCCGAAGATCACCAGCAACTCGCTGGAACGGGTTTCATGAAACCATCGCCACAGGCTGCGACCGTCACGCACCTTGTTCACTTCCTTGAGGCAGCCGTGCATCGAGAAGGACTCGGCCACCACACCGAAAGCCAATACGCCAATAGCCAGCCACGGCCATCTCAACGGCTCGGGATGGGAAAGCTTGTGGATGCCTTCGTAGATCGAAAACATGCCACCCACGCTGAATAGCAGGATGGCGACGAGGAACGACCAAAAATAAAGCGCGCGTCCCCATCCGAGCGGGTACTCGTCGGAGGAAGGGCGGCCCGCCTGGCGCATGCCGAGCAGCAGCAAGCCCTGGTTGCCGCAGTCCGCCAATGAATGCACCGCTTCGGCCAACATCGCGCCCGAGCCCGTGATCAGGGCGGCGGCGAGTTTGCTCAGGAAAATCGCGAAATTCGCGCCGAGTGCAAGCAGGATCGCCCTCAACGAATTGGCGTGGCCAGACATCGGATCATCCCCTTACGCAATCGTTCCCTTCAGCGTTCCAGTGTAGTGGCGTCGAAAGAACTGGCAAGCTGCCCACTCATTGAGTGCCTGATGCGACAAAGCGCCGGTGCGCGTCTCGTATGCGTGCGTTTTTCAGTCTGCTTCGCTGTCGATCGCGTAGGGCGTATCAGCGGATGCCGACGCCCACGCCCAGGCCGAAGCTGAAGTTGGGATGGCCGCTATGCATCTCTTCGGCCGTCCAAATATGCGCTTGCGCCACACCAACCAGCGGGTACACGTAACCGGCCTGGCCCACTTCGCCGGCGCGGCTGCCGTTGACGCGGCCGGCCAGGGTGATCAGTGCACCGCTCGGATAGTCGAATGGCTCCACGTAGCCGGGCATCACCGCGATGAAGCGGCCCCAGCCGCCACCCTCCGCCTTCGGGCGCTGCGAGCTGTCGAGTGGGTAGCCGACGATTTCGATCTCGCTGCGGTCGGGAAGATTGTGCACGGCCACGATACGTCCGCCCCAGATCACATCGGCGTTGACATAGTGTTCGGGCTCATGCGCCACGGCGTCCGGGGTGGTGGCGACCGTGTTGGCGGATGGCTTGTAGATCGGTGCGGGCGCGCAAGCGGCCAGCGCCATCAGGCTCGCCGGCAGAGCGCCGCGGATCAGGACATTGGCAAGACGTGCGCGCATGGCGGGCTCCGGTATCTCAGGCGGCGATAAGGCGGAGCTTAGCGGGCAGGCGATGGGGGCGGTAGGTGGCGTGCGCGAGCTTCGTCACGCGTTCAGCTGGCGGTCTCCTCGACCAGCCAGTCGAGCCGCCATTGGGCCGGCTTTTCCTGCGAGAGCAGGCGGGACATGGCGCGCAGCGGTTCACGCAGGGTGTCGTCCAGCTTCCATGGTGCATTGAGGATCACCATGCCCGAGCCGTTGAGGCGCAACGGTGAATCGTCGGGGCGTAACAGCAGCTCCGCGCGCAGCACGCGCCTGGCGCCGCAATGCTGCAGCCAGCGATGGAACGGCTGCACCTGACTGCGTAGCTTGATCGGGTACCAAATGGCGAACATGCCGGTGGGCCAGCGCTGCAGTGCCAGCTTGAGCGCCTTCTCGATCACGCGATACTCGGATTCCTGCGCCTCATACGGCGGGTCGATCAACACCAGGCCGCGCTTTTGCGGGGGCGGCAGCAGACTCTTGAGCGCCTCATAGCCATCGCGCTGATGCACGTGCACGCGGTGGTCGCGCTGGAACAGCTCGCGCAATCGCTCCGCTTCCTCGGGATGAAGTTCGCACAGTTGGGCGCTGTCGATGTCACGCATCGCGCCCGCGACTTGCAGCGGTGAGCCGGGATACCACTTCAATCCATGCTCGTTGCCGGGCAGTTTGAGAATGGAGTCCAGCCAGCGACGCAGCAGCGGCGGTAGGGCCGCGTGATGTTCCTGGGATTGATGCAAGTCGGGAAACAGCAGCCGGACGATGCCGTCTTTGTATTCACCGGTCTTGCCTGCTTCAACGCTGTCGAGTGCGTAGCAGCCGCTGCCCGAATGGGTATCGATGAAGCCAAACGGCGTGGCCTTTGACTGCAGCGCCTCGATCAGCGCAAACAGCACCGAATGCTTCAGGACATCGGCAAAGTTGCCGGCGTGGTAGGCGTGACGGTAGTTCATAGGGGACGGGCGCCATTTGGCGGGCAATTATAGGTGGAAGTGAGAAGTTGCGTTTTCTGGCACGGGAACCGGTTCAGGCGGCGCGCGCCGGTAGCTGCTTCCAGCCTCGAAAGGGCTCGTGAAGCCACCTCCAGAGTTGAGCTGCCCCCTATCGGATGGCTATGCTCCGGCTATGGCCCGCCACCTTTTTCGTCGCCTGCGTCGCTGCCACGCCTTGTTCGCGCTGGCACTGTGTGCGTGGCTGACGCTGGCGAGCGCGGCATGGGCGCAGGAAGGATGCTGCACATCGATGGGCTCATCTATGTCCATGGCGATGCACCCTGCGGCGGACACGCAAGCCCACTCGCCCGGGCATTCGTCGGCGGCAACGCCGGATTGTGCTTGCGCACATGCAACGGCCCAAGTGCCATGTTCCCTCGCACAGGGATTGCCGCATGCATCGCCCCACAACATGGCATGGATGGCCGGCCGCGAAACGGCGCCGCAGCCCGTCTACGAACCTCCGCTGCGGCCTCCGGTCGCCTGATTCTCCGTTCGCTGCAAAGGGCCGAGGGTTCGGCCGATTCGATGCGCCCGCCTGGCGGGTACGAATGACGGAGTGTCTCAATGGACAAGCAAGTTCCGCGCGGCTTCCAGCTGCCGCGTCGGCGTTTCGTACAGGGATTGGCCCTTGGCGGGGTAGCGGCTGGGCTTGGCCTCTGGCGCGGTAGCGCGCTGGCCGAGGCCGTGGCGCCGCGTACCGAACTGAGCGGCCACTATTTCGAACTCGACATTGCTGAGCTGCCCGTCGATTTCACCGGCCGCCGGCGCGTGGCCACCGTCGTGAATGGCCAGCTGCCTGCGCCGCTGCTGCGTTGGCGCCAGGGCGAAACCGTGACCATACGTGTGCGTAATGGCCTCTCGGTGGCGAGCGCCATCCATTGGCACGGCATCGTGCTGCCCGCCGATATGGATGGTGTGCCGGGCGTGAGCTTTGACGGCATTCCGCCGGGCGGTGAGTACGTCTACCGGTTCACCGTGAATCAGTCCGGCACCTACTGGTATCACAGTCACGCGGGTTTCCAGGAGCAGACCGGGCTGTACGGTCCCATCGTGATAGAGCCACGCGAAGGCGAGCGCCATGCGGTGCAGCGCGACTACACGATCTTGCTGAGCGACTGGACGGACACCCGCCCGGAAACGGTCTACGCCAACCTCAGGAAGCAGAGCGGCTACTACAACCATGGCAAGCCGACCGTTGGCGACTTCCTGCATGACGTTGGGCAGGGCGGCATTTCTCAGGCGCTGATGCAGCGGCAGATGTGGAATCGCATGCGCATGGACCCCTCCGATCTTGCCGATGTATCGGCTGCCACGTACACGTATCTGCTCAATGGCCAGGCGCCTGCGAGCAACTGGACGGGCCTGTTCGATGCGGGCGACAAAGTGCGCTTGCGCTTCATCAATGGCGCGTCAATGACCTTCTTCGATGTGCGCATGCCGGGGCTGACAATGATCGTCGTTGCCGCGGACGGCCAGGCGATCGAACCGGTCAGCGTGGATGAATTGCGCATCGGCAACGGCGAGACCTATGACGTCATCGTGGAACCTGCCGCCGATCGTGCCTGGACCATCTTTGCGCAAAGCATGGACCGCTCTGGTTTCGCGCGTGGCACGCTGGCACCACGTGCCGGGATGGTTGCCGAGGTGCCTCTGCTCGACCCGCGTCCGTTGCTCGGCATGAGCGACATGATGGGTGCGATGAACCATGGCGACGTGGGACACGGGAGCATGGATCACGGCATGGCCGGCATGGATATGGGCATGCCGGGGATGCCTCTCACGTCGATGAGCCCCCACCATGTCAAGGCACCGCTCAAAACAGGGCCGGAGGTGGATATGCGCGTTGCCATTCCGCGCAGCAATCTCGACGACCCGGGCATAGGCTTGCGGGAAAACGGTCGCCGCGTTCTGACGTATGCCGACCTGCATGCCGTCAATGCGCCGATATCGCCGCGCGTGGATCGGGAGATCACGTTGCGCCTGACCGGCAATATGGAGCGTTACCGCTGGTCGTTCGATGGCACGCTGGCCTCCGAGGCCGGACCACTGCGGCTGCGTCATGGTGAGCACGTGCGCATCGTGCTCGTGAACGACACCATGATGTCGCATCCCATCCACCTGCATGGCATGTGGAGCGAACTTGAATCGCCGGAAGGCGAATTTCAGGCGCGCAAGCACACGGTGGTCGTGCAGCCTGCGCAGCGCGTGAGCTACCGGGTGAGCGCCGACGCCCAGGGGCGCTGGGCCTTCCACTGTCATCTGCTCTTCCACATGGCGGGCATGTTCCGCGAGGTCGTTGTGGCATGAGCAGGCTCAACGTACTTCCGGCTGCGTTGACGCTGCTGGCGGCGTTCCCCATGTCGGCATGGGCACAAAGCATGAACATGGCCGATATGCCCAGCATGTCGATGTCCGCACAGCAGGACTCGCACGCCGGCCACGACGATCCACATGCCGACCATGCGGCGGCATCGCAGCCGGTGGCTCAGGACGCGCTTCCGCCGAACGATCATGTGCCGCCGTCGCCGCCACAAGCGACCGTGCATGCCATGACGCCCGCGGAATTGGCGGAGCTGATGGAAATGAATCCGTCGCCGCCCCTGGGCATGCTGCTGTTCGATCGTCTGGAGCGCAGCCGCAGCACGAATGGCGATTACGCCACCGACTGGGAGGTAGAGGGTTGGTGGGGCAACGGGATCGATCGCCTGTGGGTGAAGACAGAAGGCGAGCGGGACAGCGGGGGAACCCAGGACGGTCGCGTCGACCTTTTGTGGAGCCATGCGTGGACGAGCTTCTGGGACTGGCAGGCGGGCGTACGCCAGGATGTCGGCCGAGGACCGAACCGGCAATGGGCGGCGCTTGGAGTGCAGGGGCTGGCGCCCTGCTGGTTCGAAACGCAGGCCACGTTCTATGTCGGCGAGCAGGGACGCACGGCGGCGCGATTCGAGGCCAGCTACGACCTGCGCTTCACTCAGCGGTTGATCCTGTCGCCGAAGCTGGAGCTGAATATCTATGGCAAGGACGATCCGCAACGCGGCATTTCATCCGGCCTGTCCGAGGTCGAAGCGGGCCTGCGCCTGCGTTACGAGTTCAGCAGGAAATTCGCCCCGTATATCGGCGTCGACTGGACGCGCCGTTTCGGTACGCAGGATGACGCGACGGCCGCGAGCCTGCGCGCGCGGGAGACGACGTGGCTGGCGGGCGTGCGGATCTGGTTCTGAGCGTGTCTTCGACCGCCGAGTGGTCCGCGGCCGGCAGATCAGCAATCGTCCGCAGCGTTGATCTGAGCATCCCTAGCCCTGGAAGATGAAGAAGAGATAGGCCACGAAAAGAATCAGATGGACGGCACCCTGCAATACGTTGGTGTGACCGCTCGAAAAAGTCACCAGGCACAACGCGAGCGTAAGCGTGAACAGCAGCAGGTCAGTGTGCTCGAGCCCAAGCACGATGGGGTGCTGGGTCAGATGGCTGATCATCAGGATCAGCGGAATGGTGAGGCCGATGGTCGATAGCACCGAGCCCAGGAAGATATTCACCGATCGCTGCATGTGATTGGCACGCGCAGCGCGTACGGCGCCGATGGCTTCCGGCGTGGCCACCAGCACAGCCATGGTCAGGCCGGCGAAGGCCGCCGGCCACTTCATCGTTTCAACCACGTAATCCACCGGATGGGCCAGCTTCTCGGCAAGAAACACGACCTGGGCCATGTAGACCACGAGCAACACGACATGCGTCAACAGGCGCGTTGGCGAGCCATGATCATCGACCGAGTGGGTGTCTTCGCCCTGCGCGGATCCCGCGAAGTACGCGCGATGACGCTTCGTCTGCAAGGTCAGGAAAGCGATGTACAAGCCCACGGAGATGATCGCTATGAACGACTCCTGCGCGAATGACAATGTCGGCCCCGTCGTGGTCACGGTGAAGTTCGGCAGCACCAGGGCCAGCACGCCGAGTGGAATCACCACGCCCAGGTACGCGTTGGCGCCCTGCAGGTTGTAATGCTGCTCATGGTGCCGCCATCCGCCTATCAGCAAGGACAACCCGACCATGCCATTGAGGATGATCATGGTGACGGCGAACAGCGTGTCGCGTGCGAGCGTCGGGTTGTTGCCGCCATGCAACATGATGGCGGTGATGCTGATGACCTCGATGGAGGTGATCGACAGCGTCAGGATCAGCGTGCCATAGGGCTCGCCAAGCCGCTCACCGAGTTGGTCCGCGTGGCGCACGACGGCCAGGGCGGCGCCGAGGATCACGAAGAACAGCCAGGCGAAGGCGAGGCCAAGCTGCAGCGGTTGATCCAGCCTTCCCAACGGCCGGTCGCCGAAAATCAGGAACACCAGGCATGTGGCCAAGCTCAGGGCCAGAAACCACTCGACCCTGAAGACCGACGGCACGCTGCTGAGCCTCATCCTAGCCACCCCGCCAAGGTTGGAAGAATCCGTACGCGCGTTCCCGCGTACTTTAGCCGCAGTCGTCGGCGGTTGGGGGGCTATTCGACGATACCGTGGCTTTCCGCTGTGCCAAGCAACTCGGGCTGGGAGGGAGCCGCTTGCTGCCGGCTGAGCAGCGGATGGATGAAGACGGCAGCCAGGATCACGGCGACGCCCGCGTAGAACCAGCCGTCCAGTTGGCGTTGTTCGCCTAGCAACACGATCGCCAACAGGATGGCGTATACAGGTTCCAGATTGGTCACCATCTGCGTGCCGAAAGCACTCATGTGGCGCAAGGCCACCAGCGCCAGCGCAAACGGCAGCAGGGTGCAGCCGAATGACAGCAAGACCAGCAAGACCGCATCGTGAGGGCTGGGCAGCACGAAGGCCGGGCCAACATGCGGCAGCAGCGGCGCCAGCAAGGTGAGGAACAGCGTACCCGTGCCCAGCTCGATGCAGGTCACCGTGAGCGGGTCGCCGTGTTCCACCAAGCGCTTGTTGTAGGAGCCGAACAGCGCCACCAACAGGGCGGACAGCGCGCCAACGGCAATGCCCAGACGCATCGCTACGGGCACGCCGCCCACCACCATCGCCACACCCGGTACCACCGCGACGCCGATCAACAATTCGCGCGGATCGAATTTGCGCCGTGCGATCCATGGTTCGACCAGGGAGAGAAAGACCGGCCCTAGTGCAATGCACGTTGCCGCCACCGATGCGTTCGCCAGTTTGATCGCGGCATAGAACGTCAGCCAATGCAGCGACACCAGCACGCCAATGCCTGCGTAGGCCCAACGTAGCCTTGATGGCATCGCCTTCAGGCCGCGCCACACGCTCGGAAACAGGAACAGCGCCGCCACAACCAGCAGCATGCGCCACCACACCAGGGGCAGGGCGGCCAAGGTAATCAACTTGCCGAGTATGGCCGTGAAACCCCAGAGCAGGACGCAGAAATGGATCTGCCAGCGGGCCTTGGTGACGGGTTGCATGGATGAGGTGCCAGCGGGGAGGGGACGCCGCATTCTAGCCGTCGCACCTGCATGCACGGAGCAGCGCGGCAGGCCGGGGTTTCGGTGCGGGCGCCACTGAACGGCACTTGGCGGCCCACGTTGTTGTCCCGGTAACCTCGTGGAGGCACGGCTCAGCGTGGCGGCTTGGCCTCGCGAACCGGGATGGTGATGCCGCACAGGTCGACCTTGCCGGCCGGGAATTGATAGAAATCGTCGCGGCGATTGCGCTTGGCATCGACCAGGGCGGCGAAGGTGGTGCTGTCGGTGCGCAGCACTTCGAGCTTGGTGCGCTGCGCCTCCGGCAGGTCGGACATCAGGCGCACCGAGCTGATCGTCACACGCTGCGACGGCTGTTCGTAGAAACCCAGCGGACCGCTGCCGCGTGGCAGGCCGGACAGGAATTCCATGCCCTGCAGCACGCGACCGACCACGGCGAGGTTGCGGTCCAGTCCACGCGGTGCCTGGCCAATCACGGCATAGAGCTCGCTACCGCTGCCGCTCTCGGGATCATTGTCGCGTCCCACGCCCACCATGCCGTAGCAGTGGGTAAGCCACTGCTGCCCGGTCGCCTTGTTGCGCGCCACCGGGAAGCCCTCGGAGAAGCCGACTTCCGGCGCATATACGTCACCATCGGGCAAGGCCGTGAATGGCAGCTTCGCATCGATGGCGCGCGTGTATTCCGGTGGCAGGGTGGACTTTGCCGAGCCCAGCGACTTGAGCTTGCTCTTGTCGCCGTTGTCGTCGCTGGCCGGATCACCCCACTGGGTGACGAAATTGTCGTGCACGCGAACGATGGCGAGATGGTCGTAATAGTGCTCATGCGCCATGGTGCGGATGTTCGCCGCGTGCAGTGGCGTGAAATCCGGCGCCAGCTCAATCACCACCTTGCCCTGCGGCAGCTGCATCACCAATAGATTCAGGGGATCCGGCGCGCGCCATTCATCCGGCTTCGACTTCGCCAGCAGTTCTTTCATGGTCGGTGTATGTGCCGGCGTGGATTCGTCCGCCGCGACGTCGACGGCGTACGAGGCGATGGCGAGCGCAAGGGCGACGGCAAGACGTAGGCGCGGCAACATGGGATCCCCCCGGGGGTGGAAAGATCGCAAGTTAGCAGAGTCTGTCGCGCATGGCGCCAGGGTCTTCATCGATGGCTACGCAACTCGCCTTCGTGCAAACACCGAGGCGAATCGAGGTGCAGGCGATCAACCCGAGGGGCGGTGGAAGCCAGGCAATCCTCGCCCTCCTTCTCTACAATGCCCGCCCCGTTTGGTGGACCAGATCGTATCCATGGATATCGTTGTCAACGAAGAACTCAAGGCCTATATCGACCCGCTGACGGCGGACGAGCACGAGGCGCTGGAGCGCAGCCTGCTTACCGAAGGCTGTCGCGATGCCTTGGTGCTGTGGGGCAACACCCTGGTGGACGGACACAACCGCTACGGCATTTGCCGCAAGCACGACTTGCCGTTCCAAACGGTGCAGAACACGCGTTTCCAGTCCATGGACGACGTACACCTGTGGATGATCGAGCAGCATCTCGGGCGGCGCAGCGTTTCCGATTTCCAGCGCGGCGTGCTGGCGCTGCGCAAGCGGGAGATTCTGGCGGAGCGTCGGGCACGCGTGCAGGAAGCCGAAGCGCAGGCGCAACCTGCAACCGGCGAATCGGCAACACCGGCAGACGAGGCCACATCCGACGCATCACGCGCTGCTGCCGCGCAGCCCGTGCCGTTGCCGAGCCGCCAGGCAATGGCTCGTGAGGCGCGCTTGAGCAACAGCCAGGTGGTGTTGATCGAGAAGATCCAGAAGCAGGCCGCACCCGAGGTGGTGGCGGCCGTGAAGTCGGGCACGCTGTCCATCAATGCGGCGGCGGCGGTCGCTAGCCTTCCCGAGGAGGAGCAGCGCGCCGCCGCGATAGCTGGCAGCGACGAGTTGAAGCAAGCGGCCAGGCGGGTACGCGATGCACGCCGCAAGCCGCCGAAGGAACCGCCTGTCCAGGAGGCGGCCGAGGAGGCCGGCCAGAGTGAGTTGGAGACGTTGCGCCGGCGCGTTGCCGAACTGACATCCGAGAATGAAGCGTTGCGCAGGCAGTTGTCGCTGCTGCAGGGCAACGTTGATTGAATCGATGGATTGGAAACCGCGGGGCTGGCGGGTTTGCACTCGCCCAGCTTGCGCCCGCCAGAGGATCGAGCTGAGCGCTCGATCCGTCGCCATCGATCCAGCGTCGCTCCTTCCTCACCTCATGCCGGCCAACGCCGGAATCGAGCGCCTTCCTGGTGGCGCAAGTGCTGGCGCCACGCCGCCGGACGCCACCCGCCGCCGACATGTGTATCGGCACCGGCGCGCCTCGGCTCATTCGGCTGCTTGCCCAGGCGTTCGAAGACCGACGCCGAAGCGTGTCGTCGAATCCGCATGGATGGGAGGAACAAGATCATGCGGCGCAAAATATTACGCTTCACAATTGCGTAACTGATGTCGATAATGACAACCATTCTTATTTGCAATTGTTGTCACGCTACTTTCGTTCTGGCTGGTAGGGCAGGCGAAGGGTGTCCCCGATCGTCTTATCGACTCAGTCAAATCATTCATGCCGAACCTGCGAATTCATCCTCTGCATGCCGCCCTGGTCGCCGCTCTGGTGCTGCCCTTCTCGGCATGGGCGCAATCGGCCATGCTGCCCGAACCGCCGAGCGCGGACAATGCGGCGACGACGCTCGGAGCCGTTCACGTTACCGGCAGCGTCATCGGCAACAGCTACGACACCGATACGTCGACGATCGGCGCCAAGGTGCCGGCCGCATTGCGCGACATTCCCCAGTCGGTGGTGGTGGTCAATCGCGAGCTGCTCAACGCCCAGGGCGCGACGTCTCTGGCCGATGCACTACGCAACGTGCCCGGCATCACGATTACCGCGGCGGAAGGCGGCACCATCGGCGACAACATCAATCTGCGCGGTTTCAGCGCGCGCACGGATATCTATCTCGACGGTTTTCGCGATCGTGGCCAGTACTATCGCGACACCTTCGATCTCGCCGCGGTCGAGGTGCTCAAGGGACCCTCCTCGATGCTGTTCGGGCGTGGCTCGACCGGTGGCGTGATCAACCAGGTCAGCAAGGTTCCGGAGCTGCAGCCTAGTGGTGAAGTATCGGCCACCGTCGGCAGCCAGGACCACTATCGCGTCAGCGGCGATTTCAACACGCCACTCTCGGCTACGTCGGCAGCGCGCCTGAATGTCTTCGCGCAGGATATTCATTCCACGCGCGATGTGGTTTCCAATCGCGACGGCGGCATCGCGCCATCGTTGCGCTTCGGCATCGGCACGCCTACCGAGATCACCTTGTCGGCGCTGCTCCAGCGCAATATCGATCAGCCCGACTACGGCCTGCCGCCTGTCAACGGCCGTCCCGCCGCGGTCAGTCACGCCAATTACTACGGTTTCACCACCGACCGCACCGCGCAGACCATCAACGCGTTCAGTGCGCGACTCGATCACCATTTCAACGAAGACCTGCAATTGCGCAGCCAGGTGCAGTACAGCACTTATAAGGTGGATGCCCGTGAAACGGCGCCCAATGTCGTGGTGACCAAGGCGGGCGTGACCTTGAACAAGAACGCTGGCAACCCGACCGACGTGCCGTTGCAGGATCTGCTCGTGCAACTGGCCAGCCATGATCGTGTGATCCACGACCGTTCGTTCGACAGCCAGACCGACCTCATGGCCAATTTCGATACCGGCAGCGTGCACCACGAGCTCATCAGCGGGCTTGAACTTGGCCACGACAACTACGACAACCAGGGCTATACCCGCAATCATCTGCCGCTGGTGTCGCTGCTCGATCCAGGCGTGCAGGCGCAGCCGGCCAATGTCACCACCAGCATGGGCAACCACGCACTGGGCAGTGCCGATACCGCTGGCGTGTATGCGAACGACACCATGCACTTCAACGAGCAGTGGCAATTCGTGGCGGGCTTGCGCCGCGACCGCTTCGCCGCCGACCTCAACAACACCATCAACGCGCCGCTCAACGCCGCGCAAACGGTCTACTTCACCAGTGTGCGCAGCGGCCTGATCTACCAGCCCACGCACGAGCAGTCGTACTACCTTTCCTACGGTACGTCATTCGATCCGTCGCTGGAAACGCTTACCGTGACCAACGGCACGCAAGCGCTGCCGCCGGAAAAGAACCGTTCCTATGAGGTGGGCGGCAAGTGGGATTTTGTCGACGACCGCCTGCTGCTGAATGCGGCCGCCTTCGAGGTGACCAAGACCAATGCCCGCACCCAGACGTCCACCGGCGAATACGCGCTGGAGGGCACGGTGCGCGTGCGTGGCGTCGAGTTGGGCGCCACCGGCCGGCTGACCGAACGGTGGCAGATCTTCTCGGGCTACACGCGACTCAATTCGGATATCGTCAAGGCGCTGGATGGTACCCAGGGCAATGTGCTGGCCAACACGCCACGCAATAGCGGTACGGTCTGGAACACCTACAATGTCTCCAAACACTGGGAGGTTGGCGGCGGGGCGACCTATCAATCGTTGCGCTACGCGGCCAACAACAATCTGGTCAGCGTGGGCGGCTATACCCGCTGGGACGCCACGGTCGCATACCATCAGCCGAAGTACGATATTCGCCTGAACATGCTCAACTTCACCGACAAGAAGTATTTCGTCGGGGTCATTCAGTCCGACGGCGGCCGCTCGATTCCGGGCCTGGGTGCCACCGAATTGCTGACCGTGACTTATCGGCTTTGATCGCAAGGGACCGATTGCCATGCTGGTAGTGATTCCAGGCATCCTCGATGGCGAGCAGCTGAAGCTGTTCCGGCAGCGCTTGGACAGTGCTGGGGCGCCTTGGGTGGACGGGCGCGCTACCGCAGGCCATCAGGGCGCCCAGGTCAAGCGCAACCTTCAGATCGCCGAAGAGACGCCCATGGCGAAGGAGCTGGGCGACATCGTTCTCGCGGTGCTGGAAAGGCATCCGTTGTTCATCAGCGCGACGTTGCCCCATCGGGTGTACCCGCCGATGTTCAATCGCTACGAAGGCGGCATGCATTTCGGCAGCCATGTGGATGGTTCGGTACGCCTTGTTCCTGGTAGCAAGGAGAAGATCCGCACCGATATCTCGGCCACGCTGTTCCTGGCCGATCCGCAGAGCTATGACGGCGGCGAATTGCAGATCGAGGATGTCTACGGCACACAGTCGGTAAAGCTGGCGGCAGGCGACATGATCGTCTATCCGGCCAGTAGCCTGCATCAGGTGACGCCGGTGACCCGAGGCGCTCGCCTGGCATGTTTCTTCTGGGTGCAAAGCATGGTGCGCAACAACGAGCAGCGCGCGCTGCTGTTCGACCTCGACCGGAGCATTCAGCGGCTCAACGCCACCAACGGCGATTCGGCTGCGCGTGTGGAGCTGACCGGTTGCTATCACAACCTGATGCGCATGTGGTCGGACGTGGCGTAACGGTAGGTCCGGCCAGGGACATCGTCGTCATCTCCGCGCTTGCGGAGATGACGACTTGAACGGATGTCGCGAGCTTACTTCGAGATCAGCAACAGCAAGGACTGGCCGCACTGGCTATACGTGGTGCCGGCACCGCCGATGGCGGCCTCGTTGCCGGGAGTGACGAACGTGTTCGCACCGTCATTCCAGTTGCAGGTATCCGTCACGCGATACCAGCTCGTGCCTGAAGGCGGTGCCGGCAAAGTGAAGGTCACGCTGCCGGACCAGCCGTTATAGGCGATGTACATCGAGTCGGTGTCGCCGAGCGATGGCCCGTTGATGGTGTAGGCGATGGCATAGTTGCTGGTGTTGTTCCAGTAGCTGCTGGTGGCGACGGCACCGCTCGGTTGATACCACACCACCTGGCTGGTGCTGTACCAGGTTGCAGGGCGAAGTGCGGGGTGCGCCTTGCGGAAGGCGATCAGTCGTTGGGCGAACGTGTAGAAGTTCGACTGGTCGGTGGTCCAGCTGTAGTTGAGCCAGTTCGCACTCGAATCGAGGTTGTAAGCATTGTTGTTGCACTGGAGCGTACGCAGGTGTTCGTCACCGCCTTGCATCAATGGCGTTCCCGCCGACAGCATTTCGAAGGCCATGCCGGTACGTGCCGCACGGCGCTGGTCGAGCGCCGTACCCGTGCCCGCCGACATGCCCTGGTCCCAGCTGTAGTTCGTGCTGGTGCCGCCGTCGGAGGGGCCGTAAGGCCACGCCTGGCCATTGCTGGCGCCGTTGCACGAATAGACGTCCTTGAGTGTCATTCCGTCGTGCACATCGATGAAGTTCGTCGAATTCCAGGGTGAACGACCGCTGGCCTGAAACAGATTGGATGAGCCGGAGAAGTTTGTCGCGTCCTGGCCGATGGAGATCGTCATGCTGCCCAGTTCGTTCTGCGCCTGGCGGAAACTGTCGCGGAAGACGCCGTTCCATTCCGACCAGCCCACAGGAAAGCCGCCGAGCTGATAGGAGTTGCCGCCGATGGCCCAGGGTTCGGCAAACAGGTCCAGTCCACTGCCGCCCGCTGCCGGGCGCACGGTGAATTCGCGCAGGATGCGATTGATCGCCACGTTCGAATCCGCGGCGTCGAAGTTGTAGCCGCCGTTCGGGCAATTCGGCGCGGCGGCCACCGCGCTGCCGTTCAAGCAGCTATTGCCCAACATCGAGGCGAGATCGAAACGATAGCCATCGACGCCCATGGTGTTCGCCCAGTAGGCGAGCGAATCGACGATCAGGTTCTGGGCGACGGTGTTGTAGGTGTTGAAATTCGCGCCGACACCGGTGTTGTCGTAGAAGTACTGATTGCCCGAGGTGAGCTCGTAGTAAGTCGTGTTGTCCAGGCCGCGCCACGAGTAGATGGTGGCCGTGGTGGGGTCGCTGCTCGTCCATGTGCCGCCCTCGGCGGTGTGGTTGTAGACCACGTCCATGTACACCTTGATGCCGGCATTGTGGAAAGCCTGCACCATGGCCTGGAATTCCGCCGTCGGTCCGCCAGGCGCCTTGTTAGAGGCGTAGCGGCGATCCGGGGCGAAGTAGTCCTCCGTCATGTAGCCCCAGTAGTTCTGGTTTGCGTCGGAATTCGGGACCACGTCATTCGCATCATTCTGGGTTTCCTGCACGGGCAGGAATTCCACGGCGGTAACGCCCAGGCTGGCCAGATAGCTCGCCTTGAGTCCCGCACCGTAATAAGTGCCTTGATAGGCGGTTGGAACACTCGGGTCCTGCTTGGTGAAGCCGCGTACGTTCACCTCATAGATGACGTCGTCCTTTTGCGCGCGCGTCGGCTTGGTACCCGTGCTCTGTCCACTGGGTGCCAGCACGATGCCCTTGGGTGCGTACGTACCGCTATCGATGTTGCGGTAGCTGGCGCCTGACGCAAAGACATTGCCATTCTGGTTCGAGGTGTTGAGCGGGTCCTGACTGACTTCGAGCGCGTACGGATCCAGCAGCAGCTTGTTTGGATTGAAGCGATTGCCGTTGGCATCGACATCAGAGATGAAGCCCGCCTGGGAACCCTTGCCCCAGCTTGCGTTGTACGGCCAATTAGGGCCCCAGGCGCGATAGCCGTAGTAAACCGACCCGGTGATGCCGGCGGCCTGGATGGCCGACACCGGCACGGTTACCGACCAGACGCCGTTGCCCGTCGGGCTAAGCACGTAGGTCGTCGACTCCTGCGCGCCGTAGCCGCTCGCATAGAGGTAAAGCACGATGCGGGTGGCTTGCGAGGAATAAACCTGGAACGTGATGCTGGTTTTCTGCGAGTTGTAGCTGGCGCCAAGGCCCATGCTGTTGATGGCCGCGTGGGCGGGCATCATCGGCGCGAGGCCTAGGCTCGCGCATGCCAGTAAGGTGGCGAGGATCTTTGAGCACTTCATGCGGGTCTGCCTCCATCCTGTTTCGTTGATGATCAGGTGCAACAGAGTCGACGTGATGGTGCGCAGTCCATGGCGCAGAGGTGTTGGGTGAAACGAGCCGCCGTGGTCTTCGCGATATCGAAGGCCAGCGTCCATGGAGCGCTGCCTGATCCGGAATCAGCCGAGCAGCGAGGTGTGGATCGCATCGTAGGAAGCATCGCAATGCAGCAACCAGCATATGCATACGTATTCATTGCGCTGGCGATCACATGGCGTGACCTTCCGTCGCCTATTCACGGACGGCTGGACGGTCCAAGGCAGGCGGATGCGGGCGGGTGCGACATGCTGCGGGCGATGTCGGCCGATGCTGGGCGATCGTCGATGTCGACGCGTCCGACGCTTTGCGTGTTCTTCGACATCGCTTCGCTCGTTTGCCGAGGCGACGCCGACATGGCACCCTCAGGAGCCCATCTCCGGGCATCCCGACAACCGGACGTCCGTGCCACCCAGGAGTACCCATGCCACGTTCCTTCCTTGCCATGGCGCTTGCCGCGAGTGCCTCCGCCACAGCGTTTGCCGCTGCGCCGCCTTCGGGTGGGCAGCCCGGTCTTGCCCAGATTCGCGAGGCCGACTTGCGCGCCGATGTTGGTCTCCTGGCATCTGATGCATTGCAGGGACGGCTTTCGCTCCAGCCCGGCGACGATGCTGCCGCACAGTGGGTCGCCTCGGAGTTCGCCAAATCCGGCCTCAAGCCCGTTGCAACCGACGCGCAAGGACATCCCAGCTATCTGCAGGCTGTACCGATGGTGGAATACCGGCCGGATGCCCAGGCCACCCGGCTCACGCTGAAGCGTCAAGGGAAGAGCACGGATTGGAAGAGTCCCGATGTTGCGGGCGCCTTCCCCGAGGATCGCGATGTCGACGCGCCGGTCGTGTTTGCCGGCTACGGCATCACGGCGCCGGAACTGGGTTACGACGATTACGCGGGCCTCGATGTCAAGGGCAAGGTCGTGCTGGTGTTCGATCACGAGCCGCAGGAAACGGATGCCAATTCGATATTCAACGGTACCGGCAACACGCGCTATGCCACGGGTTACGTCAAGGTGCTCAATGCACAAGAACATGGCGCCGTCGCCGTGTTGATCGCGCCAGAACCGAACCACAACCATCCCTCGGCGCAGGAGATCCGCGCGCGTATCGGTCATCATGCCGAACATGCTGCCAATCCGATTCCCTCCCAGGCGCTCGTGGATAACCCGCTGCATATTCCGAGCATGCTGATATCGGCCGACGTTTCCCGCCAGCTGCTGGCAACCAGCGGCAACACGCCCGCCGATCTGCAGAACGCCATCGACAAGGACCTCAAGTCACATTCGATGGCATTGCCGGATACGGCCATTGGCCTGCACCTGCACAACAGTTCGCGTCGCGAGGCCATCGCCTGGAACGTGGTCGGGCTGGTCGAGGGGAGCGATGCCAAGCTGGCGCCGGAAACGATCATCATCAGCGCGCATCATGACCACGATGGCGAAAGCGACGGCAAGATATGGCATGGCGCCGACGACAATGCGTCGGGCACGGTTGGCGTGGTGACCCTGGCGCGTGCTTTTGCGGCTAATCCAGCCAAGCCCAAGCGCTCGATCCTGTTCGCGGTATTTGCGGCGGAGGAGCGAGGATTACTTGGTGCCTATTATCTGGCGGCACATCCGCTGCGTCCGCTGGATACGACGCGGGCCATGATCAATTTCGACATGATCGGCCGCGACGAGAAGCCCAGCCCGCAGACCGACGGCTTGATCCAGGTTCCTGCCGATACCAGCAACCGCCTCAACCTGATTGGCGCTGCGTACAGCCCTGACTACCAGCGCACCGTGGCCAAGCAGAACGAGCAGGTGGGCTTGGTGTTGGACGATCGCTTCGACCATGAATACGCGCTCAACGTGTTCTTCCGTTCCGACCAGTTTCCGTTCGTGCTGCACAACGTGCCGGCATTCTGGTGGTTCACTGGCTTCCATCCGGACTATCACCATCCCAGCGATACCGCCGACAAGATCGACTATCCGAAGATGGCGAAGATTCTCAAACTCGCTTATCTCAGCGCATGGCAATTCGCCGACGAGTCAACACCGCCTCGCTTCGTCTCCCACCCCGGCGGGCAGAAAGCCAACTAAGTGGCGCATCCGGGTCGGACCGGGCGCGATGAGCATCGCGTCCGGGGTTTCCTGCGCATCCGCTGCGGCCCCATGATGCGTCACCTGGCTTTCTTGTTGCGGAGCGCCCGACTGCGGGTGTACGTTGCAGCGGCAATCTCTTCGTTTGGTGTGGCCCGCCCCGCTTGAGAGTGACACCGGCGCTCCCTGGTCGTCGTTCGTACCGGTCTTCTGGCACACGCGTTCACGAGGAGAATTCCATGCATCGTTTGATCAGCAGATGTCTGTTTATCGGCTTCGCCGTGGCCGCTCCACTGGCAATGGCACAGAGTGGCGCGCCGGCGAAAGAGCCCGGACGCGCAGTCATTTCGCTCTATCGTGTCGCGCCCGGCAAGCACGTGGCGTTCCTCAAATGGATGGCCGACCGGGATGCCATCGATCAGCAGCTTGGTTTGCCGCGCGCGCAGTGGTACGCGCATTTCCAGGGCGATTCCTGGGACTACATGGCCATCGCCCCAGATTTGACCGAAGCGCAACAGAAGAAAGAGGACGACGCTGCCAAGGCCAAGGGGCTGGCCATTGGCCTGAAGGCGTCTCTCGAGTTTCGTGAATTCATCGCGTCACATACGGACACCGTCTCGATAGGGCCATTGACGGCCAGCGACCTTGCAGCCAGGGCGGGCAGTCCCTGACATGCACGGCATGAGTGGGGAGGGCTAGACCTCCCCACTCGTCAGCGCATCGGCGTGAGGCGGCCACGAACCGCTTGTCCGCAGGCACGGGACGGAATGGTGGAGCGCTGTTGGCGACGTAGCGGCGCGCCTGTGAAAGACTTGCGGATTGCGCTCCCCGATGCAGGTTCACCATGGCAACCAGAAAGCCCTTTCCTCATGCAGACTTTCTCAGCCAGCTGGAACATTTCGGTAAGGCCAATCTCCCGCCGGCGGGCCCGTCGTTGTTCACACCCTTGAGCGGCATGCTGCTGGCTGCGGATGGCATGGGGAAGCTGTCGAAGGCCGCCGGCTGCCTGATCCAACTGCTAACGGCGCAGAAGGCGGTGTTGCAGGCATCGTTCGATGGCGAGCTGGCCGCCGATGAGCTGCGTCGTTACCAGAAGTTCGCCAAGCCCGGCCAACCATCACCTCACATCGTCCAGTTGCGGCGACGGCAGGCTGCTGCTCGCCAGGCTTCCAGTGTGTCGCGGCAGGCGTTCATCAAGGCCGCCGCAGCGTTCGTTCGGGAGGCCGGCGTCGAGGTTCCGCCGCGCGTGGCGCTTGAGGCGTTCGTCGCCAGCTGGATCGAGGCGAATATTCCCGCCGATGCCGTCCCCGCAGCATCGATCATCCAGACTGATTGCTAGGGACGCTCTGATCAACTCTGCGCAGGCGTCATGATGTCCAGAAGGCCCGCAGGCGGTGTTGCGTGGCGCCGGGAAGACTGGCCGTCTTGCCAAGCCGCGCGGCAGCGCCTGCGGGCCTTCTGGACATCACCCCATCATTTGAAATTCAACACGTGGGGGCCGGTCCTGTCTGTCCGCATCCCTTCGGTGCGCCGGCTCGACAGACGGCCAGTCTGCCGTCGCCGACGCCCCTGTGGTCTGCGAACAGACAGGACCGGTGACGCCTACGCAGAGTTAATCAGAGCATCCCCAGGCGAAGCGTGCTGGCTCGTTGGGTCGCACGCTGCCGCAACACTACCCGTTCCTAGTTTTTCCTGGTGATTTTCTGGCCTTGCACGCCCGCGCCGGCCATAAGCCCGCGTTGCCCGAAGATGAATACGTACACATCCGAGCTAAGCGTCTGGGTTGTCGCTGACTTGGCCATGCCCTGGTCGACCACGACGATGCTTGGGCCCACACCAACCGACCAGCCATCGCTCTTTTCGAGGTATTCGATCGCGGCGTTGGTGGTGAAAAACATCACTTGAGAGAACGACTGCGCGCCTGCCTGGAATCCAAACGAAGCCGCCGATAGGTTGAACGTGCCGACCACTTTGCCACCCTGGATCAGTACACCGTCGCCGCCTTGTCCGCCGACCATGAAGCCAGCCTTGAGGATGCTCGGGAAGACCAGAATGGCCTTGGATTTAGCCGCGAACTCCTTGGCCTTGGGCTCGGACGCATACAGTGAATTCAGCGCGGCAAAGCTGTCGTTCCTCAACTTCGCATTTTTCGCTTGCTCCTTGGACGAAGCCTGGGGGGCTCCAGTGAGCGGAGCTGCCTCGATCGCGGAGAAGGTGAACAGCAAGAAAAGGATAGGGACCAAGGCAGCAAATCTTGTTTGCTTGAACATGGCGTCGACTTCCTCTGGAGAAGAGATCGGTGAAGGAGCGTGGCAACCTGAGGATGGACACTTGGCCGCTACCGGATGGCGCGTCCGTTTGTCCGCAAATCGCCCGGGTGGAATGCAAGCCGACCGGGCATGCGCATGCCAGCGCGCCTCAATGCGAAGTAGAAACCCGTGGAGTCCTGAGCGCCAGCGAAAAAGTACCAGCCTGCGCTACGTAATTTTGCGGATACGCGGCGCCCGACGTTGAGGCGGAATGTCTTCTGCACCTATCCGGAGCGAAGGGCGGAGGGCGTCAGACAGCCATCAATCGATGTTCGGGCGGAACGCGCACCTCATCGCCCGCCGTTGCGCGCGTACGCGCGAGCCACTCCAGCCATTCGCTCAGCACGATGAGCGTCCAGATCGCGCGCGCGTGGTCATTGGAACGCAGGCAATGTTCCGTCATCAGCGCTTGTGCGGCATCGGTGTCGATGCCCGCGCCAGCGAGCGCCCTGCTGGCCAGCCGTGACTTCGCCCAGTCGTACAGGGGGCCGCGAAGCCATTGCGCAAGGGGAACGGAAAGGCCTCGCTTGCGCTGGGTTACGACGGAGCGGGGCAGGTAGCGCTGGGCATAGTCCTTGAGAAACACCTTGGTGGTGAGACCGTGAACGCGGGCTTCCAGCGGCAAGGTTGCGGCAAATTCGATAACCGTCTGATCGAGAAATGGCGCTCTGATCTCCACGCCATGACACATGCCGCCGCGGTCGGCCTTGGCCATCAATGCATCGGGCAGCGAATGGCCGAAGTCATAATTCTGGAGTGCGTCGACCACCGCGCCAAGGTCGTGGTCCGTGAAGTCGATGGGCGGCTCAATGCCAAGGCGTCGCAACCATTCGGGCGAGATGCTCGCGGTCCACAGCAGGTGGCGCGTGAGTCCATCGAGCTCCTGGCCTCGTACAAAGCGCTTTAGGAGGAAAGAGACGGTGACTTTCTTGTCGCTGACCGGCAGGCGCTCGACGAGGCGCAGGATGCCCGATCGCAACACAGCGGGAAGCCGCGCGTAGCGGCCGGCCAGGTGCGCGCCCAGGTAGGTGGGGTAACCGCCGAACAGCTCGTCCGCCCCTTCGCCGGCGAGCAGGACACGCACATCCTGGGCTGCTCGTCGGGTCACGAGCGCCAGCGGCAGCCAGGCCGGGTCGGCAAGCGGTTCTCCCGTGGTCGCGACCAGGTGGCGGATGCCATCTGGCACGTCGTTGGGGGAAACGGTCACCGGCACGAAGTCGCAGCCGAGATGGGCGGCCATTTGTGCAGCATGGCCGCCTTCATCGAACGACGCCTCGGCGAAACGGATGCAGTAGGCGGAAAGTTTCTTGTCTGGGCGCAGGCTGCGCGCAACGGCCGTCATCAGGGCAGAGTCGACGCCGCCGCTCAGCAGAACGCCGTAGTCGACATCGATGTCGCTCTGTCGCTGCACGGCGTTTCGAAAGATCTGGTCGAACGCATCCTTGCTGGGCGCGGACTGCTTGGCGACGCCAATTGGCGAAGTCCAGTAACGTACGTATCGCGTACCCGCCGGTTCAATGACGATCATTTCACCGGGGCGGACCTTGCGATGATCTTCCAGCAGGCTACGCGGCGACGGGCAATAGCCCGAGCGCAGATAGTGGGCCAGCGAGGCCGGATCAAGCTGCGCGGAGGCGCCTTGAGCAGCCACCAGGGCCGATAGCTCCGAGGCGAAATACACCGCGCTGTCGGAGGTCGAGTAGTAGAGATGACGTTCGCCAGCACGGTCCCTGGCGAGAATGAGCCGCTGCTTTCGCGCATCCCACAGGGCGATGGCGAATACCCCTTGCAGGTGCTCGAGGAAGGCGAGTCCCATTTCGAGATAAAGCGGTGCAATAACGGCGACGTCGGTGCTCTGGGGGATGACGTGTCCGCTTTGCTCGAGCGTGTGCCTCAGCTCGCGGTGATTGTCGATCTCGCCGTTGCAGGCAACGACGATGCCATCCGCATGTTCGATCAAGGGTGGCTGCTGTTGGTCGACACCACGAATTGCCAGGCGATTGACGGCCATGACCATGTCGCGACTTGAGAAAATCGCGTTTCCGTTTGGCCCGCGATGCGCCATGGCCCGGAGCATGGCGCGCGTCTTCAGCTCCATGGTTGGAGTCGATTCGCCCATGGTCCGATTCAATATGCCGCCGATTCCGCACATCGTTGAAAGTTCTCGAGCAGATTAGGTGAGGCGGAGATCAACCTTGGACGCGCAACAGCGCGCCGCCGCGCCAGGTGCCAAGCTGGTCCGTTGCATGTACCTGGCAGCTGGCCAGGGCGGGTTGAATGGCTGCCGGATCAATCGTGTGATCAACAATCACCAGTACCTGGCGCTGTTCGCGTATCGCTGAGCAGAGTGATGCCATGCCTTCGGGTGAACGCCAGGCGACGCCATAAACAGGCTTGTTCAGATAGAGGCGAAGCCCCCACGGAGTCTGTTCCTCGATGGCATACATCGCATTCGTGTTCACGATGGCGATGACGGCCGCGACGTCCTGCAGCGAAGTCATGGCGGCGATCTCGCGCGCAGCCCGTCGATTGTCCTCCGCCGGATGCATGGCATAGGCCGCAGCACCCTTGGCGGCCACTAGCGCGATCACCCACAGGCACAGCATCACACGCTGGCGTGGTACCTGAAGATCGACCTTGTCGCGAAGCTGCAGTGCAACCAGGAGCGATAACGGCAGGAACAACGGGAGCACATAGAGCGGGAGCCGCGACTGGGAAAGGCAGAACACCACAAAGGGAACCAGAAACCACAGCAGCAGGAAGGGCTCGATGGCGTGCTCGCGATACCAGCTGCGCCAGTTAGCCCGGGAAACGCTTGAACGCACGGCGCGAATCAGGCCGGGCCACCATGGGAGCGACCCAAGTATCAGCACGGGCAGATAAACAACGGCCCAGCCGAATAGACCAGGATGCCGGCGATGCACCGCGGTAAAGATACGGCCGTACACCTCCTGATGCAGGAAGTAGTGCAGCAGCCAGGGATAGCGCAACGCGGCAATCAGATACCACGTAAAACCAACCACCAGAAACGCCGCGATGCCTGACAGCGTGAATAGGCGTCCCATGCTCCGCCAGCCATCTCGGCTGGCGGCATAGATCAGGATAGCGAGCAGAGGCAGCAGCCCTGGTGGGCCCTTGGTGAGGAAGGCCAGGCCAAAACCCAGCCACATCAAGGTCACGCCCCGCCGTCGATCCTTTTCGCTATCGAACACGATCGAGCGTACGTAGCCAAGTACGGCCAATCCTTCAAACAGGGTGAGGAATACGTCGGTACTGATGATGTTGGCGGTAAGGAAGGGGAAGAGCGTGCAGCCATAGATCAGGCCTGGCAACCACGGCTTCTCCGGCACCAGCCGTTTCCCCATGGCATAGAGCACCCACATCGTGAGTACCAAGGAGATGGCATGGGGGGCGCGCGCCGCCCAGGTGTTTCGGCCAAATACCTGGAGCGACGCCGCAATGACCCAATAGGTGATCGGCGGTTTCGAGAAGTTCAGCTCGCTGGGGCTGTATGCGGGTGCGAGATAGTTACCGGAATCGAGCATCTGCAGCGCGGCCCCGACATAGCGGCCTTCATCAGGGCTCCAAAGCCCTCGTGTTCCCTGGAACGCGAAGCCGAGCACCAGCCCGAGCAAGATCAGCCACAGCAAAGGCCGGTGCCGAGAGCTCAGAAGCCCTCGCGAGCTGCCTTCACCGAGTGCATTATCGGGCAAGTTCAGATTCCTTGAGGCGGTTCGAAGTGCAGTGGCCATGGCGATGTCAGCGCCGCGCCTGGTGCGTTCTGAGCATGTGCAAGTTGCGTAGGAATACGAGCAGGGTCACGGTCTCTCCGATAATGAAAACCGGCTCCTGCCGATGGATGGCGTAACCAAGAATGATCGATCCGCCAGCGACACTCAGGTACCAGAACGCGCCGGGTATGACGCTTTTCCCGCGAGCCTCGCTGTAGAGCCACTGTACGAGAAATCGGGCGCCAAAGAGCGCCTGGCCCACCAGGCCCGCGGCAATCCATAGAGATTGGCTGTCGATATGCATCAGTTCAGCGCCTCGCGGTGCTCTTGCCGGCTTTCGCGCAGGCGCAGCTGAAGATTTCTCAGGTAAATGAGAACGCCTCCCGTTTGTCCAACGATGAACACGGGGTCCTGCTTGTGGATCGCGTAGCCGAGGAGCGTGGCGCCGCCAACGATGCTGGTGTACCAGAAGATCATGGGTATGGCGCTCTGGCGCTTGATCTCGCTGTAGATCCATTGCAGCAGGAAGCGAGCGGAAAAGATCGTCTGCCCGGTTAATCCAACGACCAGCCAGCTGCCGCTAGAGCCGTCCATACGCACCTCCCGCAGTGAAGCCAGGCCTCTTGTGCGCACTTAGGGCGCGGTGCGGCGCCGGGGATCTCGCTGGCGGCGTAAATTCGATGTAGTGGGTCTTCATGCCAGTCCACGCCCAGGGTGGGCTAGCGGTGGGGCGGCCTTTCTCAGCGCGCGATCGACCCCGTGCAGGAGGGCACTGGGCGATAGAAGTGCTACATCAATGAACCGTGCAGTAGCGTAAAAGCGTTCTGGCATGGTGGCTATCGCGACCGGTCGGGAATTGACAGAGCATAGCGAGGCCAAAAGGCTTTTTGGGCAACACGCGCAACAATAATTTGTTGCCGCCCATCAAGCCCGGCGCTCAGCCGGGCCGCGTCGCAGGTGGCGTCGAGCTAAGGCAAAACTAAGTCTGAGTGAGGTAGCTGGGAGTTAAGGCAACGCTGATTAAGTATCGCCATCGTCATGATGCCTGGAAGGTTCGCAGGCTGCGCCGCATGGCGCCGGGAAGACTGGCCGTCTTGCCAAGCCGTGCGGTGCAGCCTGCGGGCCTTCCAGGCATCACCCCGTCCCTTCAATTCAATGGGTTGGGGCCGCCCCTGTCTGCCCGCACCTCTTCGGTGCGTCGGCTCGACAGCCAGCCAGGCTGCCTTCGCCGACGCCCCTGTGAGATGCGCGCAGACAGGGGCGGTGACGATGGCGATACTTAATCAGCGTTGCCTTAACTTCGCCATCACGTACGCGGGCGTATCCAGGATGCCCACTTCCGGAGGTACCCATGAAAAGACTGGCAATCAGTGTGTTCGCACTGGCGCTTGCCACCGGTCTTGCCGGCCTGGTCCAGGCGCAGAGCAATTCGTCCCCGAACACTCGCGTCGTATGTGAGGACGTGCAGGTGAGGGAGACGCATACGAACGATCCGAATCGTATTACCGGCACGGCCATCGGCGCCGTGGCGGGTGGCGTAGTCGGGAACCAGATTGGGGGCGGCAGGGGCAGAACCCTGGCAACCGTGGGCGGTGCCGTGGCCGGTGGCGTCGTCGGCAACCAGGTGCAGAGGAACAACCAGAACAATAACGCCACGGTCAGGACGGAACGCCGCTGTCGTGAGGTCCAGCAATGATGAACCAGTCGACGTTGGCGCCCTTTTGAGAAGATCGCGCCGCTTCTCCTGGCGGAACAGCCGCGATCAGGGGTAAATGGACGTCCAAAAGTTTTGAGGGCGCACCGGCGTCAACGATGGCTAGCGAGCTCACATCCTCGCGGCGGAAGCGAGCATGGGGGCGCTGCTGCCGATGTGAATCGCTTTGACGTGCAGCCGCAGGCACGCCGCGCACAGCACGGTTATCAATTATTCTCACTCGCTCCCCCGCGACGACGGAAAGCCGAACATGCAGAATCCCCATGCCCTGACCACGGGTATCGATCACGTTGGTCTAACCGTGGGCGACCTCGAACGCTCTCGGCGCTTCTTCGTTGATTGCCTCGGTTGGACCGTCGTCGGCGAGAATCCCACCTATCCGGCGGTCTTCGTATCGGACGGACTTATCCGCCTGACCCTGTGGCAAGTCGACACGTCCGATGGCTATACGCCGTTCGATAGGCGAAAAAACATTGGGCTGCATCACGTCGCCTTTAAGATGCCCAGTGAGGAGGCGCTCAGCGAACTCTTCGAGCGGGTATCGGCCTGGCCAGGCGTGGTGGCGGAATTTGCGCCAGAACCGGTAGGCAAGGGGCCGAGGATTCACTGCATGGTGCGCGAACCCGGCGGAGTACGCGTGGAATTTGTCTATACCCCGCAGGCTTGACGAATCGTGCGGCGCTGCGCCGCTGCAGGGAGGCGGCATGGCTGGTCGTGACGGGAAGTGCCTCGGGCGCGATCGGCGGGGATGAGCACGAGCTTCATGGTGATGTCGAAGCGATTGTTTCGATTTGCGGAATACTGATTGCCGCACGGCATGTCTTTCGCTTACCGGTTGGCCCAGCGTAAATTCCATGGCGCTTTCCAAAGCTTGTTCGCAAGGGGGCTAGTCGCCTCGGGCAAAGAGCTAGGCAACCTGAGTGACTCAGGTTCGTGAGAAGGCGCTTATGAAAGCCGGCGTAAGTTGGCGGATGGATCGGCGCTTTCGCCAAAGTGGCGATGGCCGCTGGGCACACGGCCATGGAGACGGCTCTTCGGGCAAGCCACGCAGCTATCTTCGAGGCAGCCGAGTGGCATCAAGGCAGGAGTGAACGGTTATGGCGACTCGGGTCCCTTCGGCTCTACTCGGTCTGCTCGACATCAAAGTGCCGATCATCCAGGCTCCCATGGCTGGTATTTCCTCTCCTGCCATGGCGGGGGCGGTAAGCAACGCCGGTGGCCTGGGCTCACTTGGCATGGGCGCCATGACCGCGGATAAGGCGCGTGATGCCATCCGGGAATTTCGCCGGTTGAGTGGCGGGCCTCTCAATGTGAACCTCTTTGTCCATCGGCCGGCACAGGCGGACGACGCCAAGCAGGCCGCCTGGTTACGGCGACTTGCCCCTGAATTCGCTGGCGTGGGGGCGTCGCCTCCGCAGGCACTGAAGGAGATCTACACATCCTTCCTGGTCGATGACGCCATGCTTGCCATGCTGGTGGACGAACGGCCGAAAGTAGTGAGTTTCCACTTCGGCTTGCCCAGGCCAGACCAGATTGCCGCACTGCACGAGGCCGGCATCGCGCTGCTGGCGACGGCTACGAATGTGCAGGAAGCGCGATCCATTGAAGCCGCGGGCATCGATGCCATCGTGGGCCAGGGCTACGAGGCAGGCGGACACCGCGGTGTATTCGATCCTCACGCCGAGGACGGCCGGTTGGGCACGTTCGCGCTCGTCCGGCTTCTGGCGCAAAGCGTGCACGTTCCGGTGATTGCGTCCGGCGGCATCATGGATGGCGCCGGCATTGCCGCCGCGCTCGAGCTGGGGGCCAGCGCCGCGCAACTCGGAACGGCGTTTGTGGCCACCGATGAGTCGCTGGCGGATGCGGGCTATCGAAAGATCCTGGCGAGTGACGCCGCCTACGCGACGGTGATGACGCGGGTGATTTCAGGGCGCCCCGCGCGGAGCCTGGCCAACCGATTCACACGCTTTGGCGCTGGCGTAGCGGACGATGTCGTTCCGGAATATCCGATCACCTACGACGCGGGCAAGGCACTGAATGCGGCAGGGCGTGCGGCGGGAGAAGCCGGTTATGGCGCGCATTGGGCGGGTCAGGGCGCGCCGTTGGCCCGTTCCATGTCCTCACAGGCGCTCATGCAGGCGCTCATCGGCGAACTGGACCGTGCTTTGGCCTGAAGTTCGCGGTGGCGGCTCGCGTGAAGAAGGCGTCGTTTCCAGCCCGATGCACGATGGCTGCGGTTGTCTCGCCCAGGCGCGGCTAGCGCGCCTGGGGACGCTTCTTTCGATCCAGGGAGGCCAGCTTCGCCACACTTGCCATCGATCTGCGTAGCGGGCGATCCGACGAGCGACTGCGGGCGCTTGCTGGCGGGTTGATGGACGAAGTCAGCAAGCTCACCGGCGAGGCGCGCGAGCATGTCGTGCTCGTCGTCCACGCAGGCGGCAGTCGTCACGTCGTGGGGGGTGGCGAGCATCTTGGCGATTCCACGGGCATTGGGACGGACGTCTAAGAGCCTGTTCAAACGCTCAGCGGCGGCCACAAGCACCCCCTCCCAGCCTCCCCCTGCCTGCAGGGGGAGGAGCCAAAAAAGCGCGCCGCCCTCAATCACTCCGCTGCTTGCCCCGAAAAGGGACTCCCTGCGGTCGCATGAGAGGGTGGGGGAAGGGGCGCTTGTGACCACACAGAGGCTTTGAGCAGGCTCTTGGTCCTATTTGGCACCGTGGATCTCCCATGTCGCTCCAGTGTCAGGCAGACGCTGGCCATGCAATTCAGCCTGGGCGTTGTGCCCAGGTTTGCCAGCGTGGTTGTTCACGAACACGTCACGTCTAACTTCAAGGAAATCGGCTACGGCTAGCCGAATTTGCGGGGTCGTAGGACACTTTCCAGGCTCCGTTCTCCATCGCACCCGCTAGGAACGTCTAATGGACCGCATAGATGCCATGAAAGTCTTCGTTGCGGCGCTGGATGAAGGGAGTCTCGCCGGCGCCAGTCGCAAGACTGGGCGGTCGCCAGCGGCAGTGAGCAGGGCCATCGCCTTTCTCGAGGACCATGTCGGCGTGCCGCTGCTGCACCGGACGACGCGTTCCATCAAGTTAAGCGAGGCAGGCGAGCGCTATGCCACGGCTTGCCGAAAGCTGCTCATGGATCTGGAGGAGGCGGACCGCAGCGCGGCAGGCGAGCGTTCCGTGCCTCGTGGAACGTTGACCATTACGGCTACGGTGTTCGCCGGCGTGGAGATTCTTCGGCCCATTGTCGATGCGTTCATGGACGAATTCCCCACCGTCAACGTTCGACTGCACATGCTGGAACGAGCGGTGAACTTGATCGATGAAGGCATGGACCTGGCCTTGCGTATCACCCATCTGGCGGATTCGACGCTGGTCGCCCACCGGATTGGTGAGGTGCGTCGGGTGATTGTGGCTTCGCCACGCTATCTGGCGACGCATCCCCGCATCGCGGAGCCCGCTGACCTGGCGAAGCACCAGGTTATCGCAATGGCGCATATGGGGCAGGAATCGTGGAGCTTTCCGGCCCTGGAGGGGTCGTCGATTCCTCGTTCCGTCTCGTTAACACCTCGACTGGTGATCAATAACGTACGCGGTGCCATTGCATCGGCGGTGGAGGGGCATGGCGTGACGCGGCTTCTTTCATACCACGTGGCGTCGGAGATCAAACAGGGCTCGCTGCGCGTCGTGCTCGCCGATGCGGAGCCTGCGCCGCTACCCGTGCACTTCGTGTCGCCGTATGGACGGCTGTCGGTGCCGAAGGTGCGTGCCTTTGTCGACTTCGCGCTGCCGCGCCTGCGGTCGCGCTTCGCCTGCCTGGCGAAGGAGGCGGAGACGCCGTCCGAAGCGCCGATTCCACCGCTGCGCGGAAGAATGTCTGCCGAATAGCGGGGATTCGCTAATGCGCCATGCGCGCCTAGATTAGCTACATCGGAGCGACAAGCCCGATAGACATCAGATTGAAGTCCCCTACATCTAGAGAGTGCACATAGCATGAACAGTCAACAGAAAGTCGCCATCGTTACTGGCGCATCCCAGGGCATCGGCGCTGGCCTGGTCAAGGCCTTCCGCGACCGCAACTACCGCGTCATTGCCAACTCCCGTTCGATCAAGCCGTCCAGCGATCCCGACGTGATCGCGGTGCCCGGCGATATCGCTGACCGCGCCGTCGCACAACGCATCGTGACGGAAGCGCTGTCGCGCTTCGGCCGCATCGACACTCTGGTCAACAACGCGGGCATCTTTGTCGCCAAGCCGTTCACGGCCTACACGGCCGAGGACTACGCCAACGTGTTGTCGGTGAACCTCAACGGCTTCTTCCACATCACCCAGCTGGCGGTGGCGGAGATGGAGAAGCAGGGCAGCGGCCACATCGTCAGCATCACCACGAGTCTGGCCGACCACGCCATCGACGGCGTGCCGTCGGTACTGGCTTCGCTGACCAAGGGCGGACTCAACGCGGCCACCAAGTCGCTGGCCATCGAATACGCCAAGCGCGGTATTCGCGTGAATGCGGTGGCGCCGGGCGTGATCAAGACCCCGATGCACGCTCCCGAGACGCATGGTGCGCTTGCAGGTTTGCACCCGGTGGGTCGCATGGGTGAGATCTCCGACATTACTGACGCCGTCATCTATCTCGACTCGGCCGGTTTCGTCACCGGTGAGATCCTGCACGTTGACGGCGGCCAGAGCGCCGGCCACTAAGGCGAAGCGGGGTGGGCGGCAAGCCCACCCCATTGCTCGAGGAGACAGTCATGCCATTCGTGAACATCAAGATCACCCGCGAGGGTTCGGCACCTGGCCTCAGCGCAGCCACCGCAGAGCAGAAGGCTGCCTTGATCAAGGGCGTCAGCCAGTTGCTGCTCGACGTGCTGAATAAGCCGCTGGATTCCACCTTTGTCGCCATCGACGAAGTGGAGTTGGAAAACTGGGGCTGGGGTGGTTTGCCGGTGCCCGAATACCGCAAACAGCAACAGTCGAAGCAGAAGTAGTGCCAGCGGTTGCGCGCCTTCGTCGCGCAGCCGCTGCTTCATTGAAGGTGCAGTGGGGCGTACTCGGTATTGGATTGATGCCGGGGCGCATGGTCGTGAGGACTCCAAGATGTCGGTGCAGATGAAGTCGGCAAGCTATGGCCAGCAGACCGGAGCCGGCCAGGCAAGTTACGCCGAACGCAACGCCGATTACTGGAAGCGCAATCTCGCGGTCACCACCTTCGGCTCGTTCACCACCCTGGTGAGCCTAAGCATGCTGCTGCCGTTCCTGCCGCTCTACGTCGAGCAACTGGGCGTGCAGTCGGCTTCGGCGGTTGTGCAATGGTCGGGCGTTGCCTTTGGTGCGACCTTCCTCGGCACGGCCATCACGGCGCCGCTATGGGGGCATCTGGCCGATCGTTTCGGACGCAAGCCCATGCTCGTGCGCGCAGCCATCGGCATGGCCGTGTTGATGTCGCTGATCGGCATGGCGCACAACGTGGTCGAGCTCGTCGTCCTTCGCTTGGTGGCGGGCCTGGTCGGTGGCTATGCCTCGGCTTCAGTCGTGATGATCGGTACGCAGACGCCACGGGATAAATCCGGCTGGGCACTCGGCCTGTTGTCCACGGGTGCGTTGACGGGGAACCTGGTGGGCCCGCTCGTGGGCGGCTTCCTGCCTGGCCTGGTGGGAATCCGCGGAACCTTTTTCGTGGGCGGCGCGATGATTGCGCTGGCCGCGGCGGCGACCATCGTGCTGGTCAGGGAAGATTTCGATCGCGCCATGGACGCCAAGGCGCGCGTCGCGGAGAACGCCGCACCATCGATGAGCACGGACCGCTGGTTGATCTTCACCTTGCTCGTCACGGCGATGATGGTGTTGCTGGCCAATATGTCCATCGAACCGATTATCACCGTGTACATTGGGCAGCTTGGCGTGCCGCGCAATCACCTGGCACAAACGGCAGGCCTGGTCATGGCTGCCTCGGCTTTCGGTAGCATGCTGACGGCCGCGCGGCTCGGTGCGCTGGCCGATCGTGTCGGTAGTGGCAAGGTCATCGTGGGCTGTTTGCTGGCGACCAGCGCCCTGATGCTGCCGCAGGCATTCGTCACGCAGTGGTGGCAGTTGGCCTTGCTGCGCGGACTCATGGGCATGACCATCGCTGGCCTGCTTCCCTCAGTGGCCAAGCTGGTGCGCCATGCGGTCGACGAGAGCAAGGCCGGCAAGACGCTGGGCTATCTGCAGTCGGCGCAGTTTTCCGGACAGGTGATTGGGCCGCTCGTCGGTGGGCAGGTCGGTGCATGGGTGGGTTTGCGCGAAGTGTTCTTCGTTACCGCCGCGCTGCTGGCACTTTGTGCGGCACTCAATCAGTGGATTCGTGTGCGGACGACACAAGCACGCCGGTCATGACGGTGGTTGTGGATTGCGACATGTCCTTTGTTTGGGGGGCACTATTCGTCACGATCGGTTGAAGGTGTGTCGCGGCAGGACTTGCAGGTGACGCACCGATGGTGACGATGGCACGGGCCGATCAGCGCCATGCCCACCGATCATCGGGCTCCGGTAACGATGCCGGCGGCAAGCCAGTCGGCGAGCAGCTGGCCGGCCGTGGCAATCCCGGCTTCTTCACCGAGACGATCGACCAGGGCATCACACCAGGTGGTGAAGCGATCGTCGTCGCGTAGCGACAGCAGTGCCTCGTGTTCGATCGTGTCGACAAGCCTGAGGCGGCAGGTGAATTCGCGACGCCACACGATCAAGCCACCCGGCGCTTGCAGCATTTCGCTTTCTGGTGGCTCCGCGCCATCCTGAAGTGCGGTCCAGATGGTTTCCGAATTGGTCGTCGCAGTGCGCTGTCGCAGGCTGGGATGGAGGCAGATGCGGGCCGTGTCCCAATCGACGGCCTGCAGTTCCTCACTCGACATGCGTATCGCGTCGGCGGCGACGAACGACTCCGACAGTGCCCACTCGATCCAGGCCAGTTCGTGGATGTCCGGGTTGTGCGGAAATCTCGCCTGCAAGGTCTCGTCGAAGTCGATGCCATAGGCATCGAGGGTCCAGGCATGCGGTGGGTGATGGTCGATATGGGCGATCGCCGCGTCCAGGAAGGCCTCGCGCCCGAGCCAAGTGCGCAGTTGCGGAAAGCTCAGCTCAAGGCACCCGACCAACTGTGCGCGATAGTTGTTCTGGTAAACGTCCAGGCCTGCCGCAGCCTTGGCATCAAGATGCGGAAGTGTGGCTTCGTTGGATGAAGCGACCAGCCGATCGCGGAAATCCCGTTGCAGCATGGAAAGCTTCATGCGGCCTCCGACATCCGCGGCTTGTTCCGGCCGATATCGCGTGCGATGGCGAGCTCATCGAGCAGGTCGGCAAGCGGCGGGATGGCGTCATCGCGTTCGATCATGGTCGCCACCGGACCCAGCATCGTGGTCGCCTCGGCGTATAGCGACCAGACATCGGCACAGACCGGTTGGTCGTGGGTATCGATCAGCAGTTCGCGGCCATGCGTGTGTCCCGCAAGGTGAATCTGGCGCACCCGCTCAACCGGTATGCCGCGAAGATACGCATGCGCATCCAGTCCGTGGTTGCGGGAACTGACATAGACGTTATTGATGTCCAGCAGCAGGCCGCAGCCGGTGCGGCGTGACATTTCGCCAAGGAATTCCCACTCGGTCATGGCCTGTCCCGGGAACGCGATATAGCTCGACGGGTTCTCGAACAGCATCGACCTGCCGAGGGCGTCCTGCGCCGTCGCGATGTTGTTGCAGACAATCTCCAGCGCCTCCTCGGTGTAGGGCAGCGGCAGGAGGTCATGCGAATTGAAGCGATCGATGCGCGACCAGCTCAGATGATCCGACACGAACAGCGGATCCATCTCGTCGATCAGGGACCGCAGGCGAGCGAGGTAGTCGCGATTCAGGCCATCCGCCGAACCGATTGACATGGACACGCCATGCAGCGCCACGGGATGACGTTCGCGCACCTGGCGCAGGATGTGCCTTGGCTGCCCACCATCGACCATGAAGTTTTCCGAGATCACCTCGACAAAGTCGACGGTTACGTCGGTATCGAGGAAGTCGCGGTAATGCTCGCGGCGCAAGCCAAGTCCGTAGCCTGCAAAGGTGGGAAGGGTGGTCAGCATGGCAAGATTCCTGGTCAGCAGGGGCGAAGGCTGGACCCACGTGGCGTGGGTCCAGCCGTTCGATCACTTCGGCTCGGTCAGCGTGCCGCCCGCGGCAACGCACTCGCCCGGCGTCTTCACGACGACGCCCTGGCCCTTGCAATCGTTGAGGCCCTTGCAGTCGTGCTTGGCCGTTGCGCAAAGGCTCTGGCCCTTGCAGGAGTTGACGCCGTAGCAACGGGCTGGGTCCTGCTTCTGGGAGCCCTGGTCGGCGGCATGCACCGGTGCATGGAGCGAGGCGAGAGCAAGGGCAACGGTAGCGGCGGCAGCAGCAAAGCTGCTACGTGATTTGGCGGTAATGGTGGACATGGTGATACTCCTGGGGGCGGGGTCCGGAGGGACCGTGTGGTGGATGTGGTGTTACTTCAGGCTCTTCGCCGCGTCTTCGATGACTTGCGCAACCTGCTCCGGCTGCGACATGTAGAGGAGGTGGCTGCCTTTGATTTCGGTGACCTTGGACCCGGCACGCTGGTACATCGAGCGCTGAAGCTCGGGGCTGTACACGCGGTCTTCGGTGGCCACGACAGCCCAGCTGGGCTTGTTGCGCCAGGCGGCTACCTCGGTGATGGCGCGCAGCGCGCCAACCGTCCCCGGCACCTGCGATACGGCCAGGAAATTGGTGCGGTTCGTGGTCAGGTCGCCGCCAAAGTCGGCGCCGAACTGCTTTTCCTTGACGTAGATGTAACCGTCCCAGGAGACCTGAAGATCGTTGCTGGGCTCGGGCATGGATTCGACAAGCTGAAGCGTGCTTTCGCCAACGGTCGGCGCTACGGCGGCCACGTAGACCAGGCCCTTGACCTTGTCGCGATTGCCGGCCTGAGTGATAACGGCGCCGCCGTAGTCGCTGCCGACCAGCAGGGTCGGACCGTCTTCCATGCGCAGCTGCCGGTTGACCGCCTCGGCGTCGTTGAGCAAGGTGTCGATGCGGGGCTGCACGACGTTCACGGTATAGCCCTTGTGGATCAGGATGTCGTGCACGACATGCCAGCCCGAACCGTCGACGAAGGCGCCAGGGACGATGACGATGTTCTTGACGCCGGTGGGCGCCGCGTCGGCGGCGTGCGCGAACCCAGTGGTTGCCATGAGGGCAAGGGTGAAGTTCAACAGCTTACGCATGGTGGTTTCCCTGCGGTGACAGTGGTGGAAATGGTTGCGATGGGAACGAGGCGTGGCGTTGCGCTTCGTGGCGCTCGCGACGACGGTGCAAGACTTGGTCAAGCGACCACTTGCCACCACCTCGGGCGATGATCGGCAGGAGCAGACCCGCCCAGCTCAGGTGCGTCGGCCAGGCGTCGGGATAGACGAAGATCTCGATCACCGTCGTCATGCCAAGCAGCGCGAGCGCGGACGCGCGGGAGAACAGGCCCAGTACCAGCAACACCGGGAAGAGGTGTTCTGCTCCCGTCGCCAGGCGAGCAGCCCATTCCGGAGAGAGCAGCGGCAGGTGATACTCCGATGCGAACAAGTCGTAGGTCGACGGCTTGATCGACAGGAATCCCTCGACCTTGGTGCGACCCGACAGGAAGAACACCGAAGCGATGCCCAGCCGCGCGATCAACAGCAGCAAGGCGTCCGGGAGAACGCCCGACCAGCGAGCCGCTAAAGTCGAACTCGCTACGCGCGGCCGCCCCATCGGAATGGCAACCAGCTCGGTCGCGGACATTAGGACTTGGCCTCGAGGGAGCCGTGGCCCTTGGGCGTCTTGAGCGTGGTGCATGTCCCTTTGTCGACGAGCACCCAGGCATTGCCCTGATAGTCGGCTTTCGCCGTGCCGGCGCAGCTCGTTCCGGCGCCGGCGGCACAATCGTTCTTGCCGGCGAGAGCGACGCCGTAGCATTTTTCCATGGGCTTCTTCGCGTCTTCGGCGTGGCCGACCGAGGCGAGGCAGGCGAGACCGAGGGCAATCGTGGCGGCGAGCGTGGCGTGGGTGCGCTGCATGGGATTCTCCGTGGATAGGTGGGATAGAGCTCGGATGGGAGCGTGGTTCAAACGAGGGAGGTGACGACGTCGATGTTTCCGCGGATCGCCTTGGAATACGGGCAGGTCTGGTGGGAGCGATCGACGATGGACTGGGCCTGTGCACGATCCAGCCCGGGCAGGCTCACGTTGAGGCGCGCCTGCAGGAAGAAGCCGTTCTCGGCCGTATTGGCGAGGTCCACTTCGGCGTCGACCGCGGCATCGGCCGGGAAGCGGACGCCCAGCGCCTGAGCGTTGCGCTGCATGGCACCGAGGAAGCAGGCGGACCAGCCGGCGGCGAACAGTTGTTCCGGGTTGGTGCCGGTGCCTTCGGAGCCGGGTAGCGACAGCTTGATGTCGAGGCGGCTGTCGCTGCTGCGCGACTGGCCATCACGGCCGCCGGTGGTATGGGTCTTGCCGGTATAGAGAATGGCGTTGCTCTGGGACATGATCGGGTTTCCTCGTTGAATGGCCGCTCGCCCCGAGTGGTGCGAAGGATCGGCTGGAGGGCATAGGAAACCGCCGCGGCGTATCCGCGGTGTGTCGCGCCGAGCGCCAAAAGGCATCGCAATGTGTCGCGGCGGGGGCGGGATACATTCCGATACAAAAGACCCGGCCGGCGCGAGCTGCCCAGTCCGGTGGCGCTGTACATTCGGATACAAAAAGCCGGTAGGGCCGACACGCCCGAGATAAGCGGGGGCGATTCAATAAGGCACATGGCGGTGCGCTCTGGCACGGCCTTCCTGTCCGCGAGGCAAGCCTTATGAAATCCCTGCGTGTAGCTGCTGTCCTGGCCGCCCTAGGCGCCGCCTTCATCGCCGTCTGGCCGAATGCCTGGACCACGGCCAACGCACAGGAGCACGCGACCAGAACGCTGGCTCCGGACTTCGCCGGTGCCGACCGTTGGCTCAATTCCCCGCCGCTGTCGCTGGAAAGGCTTCGCGGCAAGGTCGTGCTGGTCGAGTTCTGGGCGCGTGAGTGCATCAACTGCATTCACGTGCTGCCCCACACGAAGGCCCTTTATGAAAAGTACGGCAAGGATGGCCTGGTAGTCGTCGGAGTCCATACGCCCGAGTACGACGAGGAACGGGACGCGCGAAGCCTTCAGGCGGCCCTGAATGAGTTCAGCATCACCTGGCCGGTTGCGGTGGATAATGACTATCGCATCTGGAACGCGTACGAAAACCGCTACTGGCCGGCCATCTATCTGATCGATCGCGATGGTCGCATCGTGTATAGCCACTTCGGCGAGGGCAACTACGAAGAGACCGAAAAGCGCGTCCGCGCCTTGCTTGGCGAAGCTTCATGAGGCATGAGCGCGACGTAATCCCCGGGATGGATAAAGATGGAACATATCGATCACATTCTCGTCGTCGATGACGATCACGACATTCGCACGGGCGTCGTGGACTACCTGCGCAAGAGCGGTTTGCGTGCCAGCGCCGCCGTGGATGGCCGGGACATGTTTGCGCAGCTCGATACGTCGGCGTTCGACCTGATCGTGCTCGACATCATGATGCCCGGCGACGATGGCCTGGTGCTCTGCCGGACCTTGCGCAGCGGCAAGCATCGCGCCGTGCCGATCCTCCTGCTCACGGCGCGGGATGACGAAACCGATCGCATCATCGGCCTGGAAATGGGCGCGGACGACTACGTGGTCAAGCCATTCTCGCCGCGGGAACTGCTTGCGCGCATCAAGGCGGTGATTCGGCGCACACGCATGTTGCCGCCGAATCTGCGCATCACCGAGTCGGCGGACACGCTCGCGTTCGGCCGCTGGCGGTTGGACACCGCGGCACGTCACCTGCTCGACGAGGGCGGCACGATCGTCTCATTGAGCGGTGCCGAATTCCGCCTGCTGCGGGTCTTTCTTGATCACCCGCAACGCGTGCTGTCCAGGGACCAGCTGCTCAACCTGACCCAGGGTAGGGACGCGGAATTGTTCGACCGCTCCATCGACCTGTTGGTGAGCCGGTTGAGAAATCGACTCGATGACGATGCGAAGGATCAGTCCTATATCAAGACCGTGCGTAGCGAGGGCTATGTGTTCTGCATGCCAGTCTCCGTGCCCGGGACGGACGCATGAGCACGGAGGCCTCGACCGCGGCCAGGCGCTGGCTACCACGCAGCATGGCCTCGCGCCTTTATCTGATCATCTTCGCCGGCCTCATGCTCGCCCAAGGCCTTTCGGTCGCGCTGCTGTTCTATGAGCGCTATCAGAGCGCCACCGGGGTGATGCTCAACACCGTGGAGCATGATGTGGGTACGTCCGTCGCCGTGCTGGACCACTTGCCGGCCCAGGAACGCCCGAACTGGCTCGGACGGTTGCAGCGCGACAATTACCATTACGTACTCGGCCCCGGTCAACCCGGTACGCCGTTAACCTCTGATCGTTCGCGTGCGGTGACGCGTATGATCGCCAAGGAAGTCGGCCCCGATTTTCGCGTGCATGGGGATGCCAGTGCTGCTGCGCCGGGGCGTTATCAGGTGCACTTCACCTTGCGCGATGGCTCGCCGCTTACGCTCGACATCACTCCGCGGGTCATGCCCGTGGCGCAATGGCTTCCCGTCGTTTTGGTCGTGCAGGTGCTTCTCCTGCTGCTGTGCACGTGGCTTGCCGTGCGGCTGGCGACGCGCCCCTTGAGCCACCTGGCCGAGGCCGCGGAGTCCATGATGCCCACGGCTGACGGACCCAAAATGAGCGAGGAAGGACCGACCGAAGTTGCCCAGGCGGCCGTGGCGTTCAATACGATGCAGGAACGTATCCGTCGCCATCTGAAGGAGCGACTGCATATCCTCGCATCGATTTCACACGACCTGCAGACGCCGATCACGCGCATGCGGCTGCGCGCCGAGGCGATGGAAGAGGGCGTGGCCCGGCAGAAGATTCTCGATGATCTGCGCGGCATGGAACACCTGGTGCGCGAAGGCGTGGCCTATGCCCGGAGCGCGCACGGTGGATCGGAAGCGCCGGTACGCATGGATGTGGGCGCCTTCCTCGAGAGCCTGGTGTTCGACTATCAGGACGTGGGGCGGCCGGTTTCGCTCGTGGCGTCTGTCGGCGGTGCCACCATGGTGCGCCGGCAGGCGTTGCGGCGCGTACTGGGGAACCTCATCGACAACGCCATCAAGTACGGTGGCGCCGCCGAGGTCGCCGCATGGCGGAACGGGCAGGGCGCCCTGTGCATGGCGGTATCCGACCGTGGGCCCGGTATTCCCACCGAGGAAATGGAACAGGTGTTGCAGCCGTTCTACCGACTGGAGGTATCGCGAAGCCGCGATACGGGCGGCGCGGGACTGGGCCTGGCCATCGCCGCGCAGCTGGCGCGCTCCATCGGCGCAAGCCTGACGCTCGCAAACCGCGAGGGCGGCGGTCTTACCGCGACTGTCATGCTGCCTTGAGCAACCTTGCCGCCTGCGTGACGCGTCCGCTAGGCGGCACGTGATGTCCTGCTCGCGGATCGTTCGCCCTGCTCCGACCCAAGTGTCTGACGCCGCATCGCCTGAGGCGGCTTTCCGAACGTGCGAATGAAGGCGCGGCGCATGCGTTCGCGATCGTCAAAGCCCACTTCACGCGCAACGACTTCGACGGGATGCCGCGTCTGTTCCATCATCAGTCGAGCGGCTTCCACGCGCAGGTGTTCCACTGCCTTGGCCGGCGACTGGCCCGTCTCGGCACGAAACGTGCGACTGAACTGGCGCGGGCTGAGGTTCGCCGCGGCGGCCAATTCCTCTACCGTCAGTGCAGACTGGAGATGGCTTTTCGCATAGGTGAGTGCATGCTGGATGCGGTCCGATTTGGGGTCCAGCTCCAGCAGGGCTGAAAACTGCGACTGGCCGCCCGCGCGACGGTGATAGACAACCAGTTGTTGCGCCACCGTGCGCGCCACCTCGGCGCCCAGATCCTTTTCGACCATGGCCAGTGCCAGATCGATGCCCGCGCTCATGCCCGCCGATGTCCAGGTCTGTCCATCGATAATGAAGATGCGGTCCTCTTCCACCGTGACCTTGGGATAGTGCTGCTTGAGTTGGCGCGCGAGCAGCCAGTGCGTGGTGGCACGGCGTCCATCGAGCAGGCCAGCCCCGGCCAGAAGAAAGGCTCCGGTGCAGATCGCGCCGACCCGTCGCGACTGGCGGGAGGCGTTGCGTATGAAGTTCAGCAAGGCAGGCGTCGACTCGGGAATGCCGACGGCTCCGCTCACCAGCAAGGTATGGAAGCTGCGTCGGGCGAAGCTGTCGGTGTGCAGGGTCATGCCGAACGAGCCGGGAACCGGACCGCCCGTCTCGGATACGTAGCGGACCTCATAGACCTTCCGCTTCATGGTGAGGTTGGCGAATTCGAACGCTGACGCCACCGCCAGGCTCATGGCCTGAAAGCCTGGATAGACCAAAACACCGACACGATGCACGGCAGACCTCCTGCATGGCATAAAAGGTGGCATATTAGACATTTGAGTCTACACCGGTTGGGCCTACAAAGGTTCCGTGGCGCCGGCATCCCGCTGGCGCAAACGGAGAACCCAGCATGAATTCCTTGCACAAGGGCACGGCCCTCATCACCGGCGCGTCCACCGGGATAGGCGCCATTTACGCAGATCGCCTGGCCCGTCGCGGGCATGACCTGATCCTGGTGGCGCGCAATCGCGAACGCCTGGATGCGCTGGCGCGTCGCCTGACTGATGAGACGGGGCGCTCGATCCAGGTATTTCCGGCAGATCTCAACGATCCCGCGGAACTCGCCAGTGTTGAAGAGCTGTTGCGCGAGGACCGGAGTATTTCCGTGCTGGTCAACAACGCGGGCTTTGGTGCCGCCACGCCGCTGCTCGCCTCCGACGTCGCACGCATGACCGAGATGATTTCGCTCAATGTGAGCGCACTCACGCGTCTCACCTATGCAGCGGTTCCTGGGCTGGTCGAGCGGGGCGGCGGCACGGTGATCAATGTTGCCTCCGTCGTGGCCGTGGCGCCGGAGGTCCTCAACGGCGTGTACGGCGGCAGCAAGGCCTATGTGCTCGCCTTTACGCGCTCGCTTCACCACGAGCTGGCCGCCAAGGGCCTGCGTGTGCAGGCGGTCCTGCCGGGCGCGATCGCCACCGAGTTCTGGGACGTGGCCGGTCACCCGGTCAGCAACCTGCCGTCAGCGATGGTGATGTCGGCGACGGACCTGGTGGATGCGGCCTTGGCTGGCCTTGATCACGGCGAGATCTTCACCGTTCCCTCGCTACCGGATGCAGCCGACTGGAAAGCCTACGAAGAGGCACGTCAGAAGTTGCTGCCAAACCTCTCGCGCGACAAACCCGCCGCGCGTTATGACCTTGCATCGGTCACTGGCCAGAGCTGATCGCCGTCGAAACGCGGGATACTCGCCAGCCTCAAGGTCAGGCTGGCGAGTGTGCTGCACCCAGCGCGGGGACCTTGGAGCGATCCACGTCTTCACCGTACTTGCATAGGGAACATCGGCGCGACGATGACGGCTTCTTACTTGGTCACGTCGACCAGCGGTTTTCCTTTTTCCACGACATAGGTCGCGAGTTCCGACGCGCTGTCGTGGCCAACGTTTCTCGCGCTGTGGATGACGCCCGCCGGGACGAACAGGACATCGCCCGCCTTGAGTGTCACCGGAGGTTTGCCTCCAAGCTGGTACTCCAGCGAGCCTGCCAGGACGTAGATGATCTCTTCACCAGGATGCCTATGATTGGGGGCAGTCACCCCTGGGTCGATATCCACGCGCACCTGGATAGCCTCCCATCCCGGGATGCTGAGGTCGTGCCGTTGAAGGTCGGTGCGATGGACTCCCGACGGCTGCGCCCATCCTGCGTGGGGAGCCAGGGCACTGGCGATGGCCAGCACCATTACGGCCGCGATAGGCGTCGCTTTCATGGGAGTGTCCTCACTGGCGCGCGTCTCTCGAGCAGATCGTGAAATTCGCAGCTGATCGGGACGCAGGCGGACGGGTGGATAGCCATGGAGTGAGTGCCTGCGGTCGTGGAAGCCTGGCGTATTACCGTGCTTAAGAGGTCGCCGGTGACATCGGCCAGACCGATTATGGCCCGCGCCGGGGCAGCTTCCAGTCCGGCCGGATGAAGTGGCAGGTGTATCCGTTGGGATAACGTTCCAGATAGTCCTGGTGTTCCGGTTCGGCTTCCCAGAACGGACCGGCGGGCGCAATCTCCGTGACCACCTTGCCGGGCCAGAGGCCGGATGCGTCGGCGTCGGCCACGGCGTCCTCGGCTTCGTGTCGCTGCTGGTCGTCGAGATAGAAGATGGCCGAGCGGTAGCTCAGGCCGACATCGTTGCCCTGGCGATTCTTCGTCGTCGGATCATGGATCTGGAAGAAGAACTCGAGGATCTGGCGATAGCTGAGCCGGCTCGGATCGAACACGATCTCGATCGCTTCCGCATGCGTGCCATGGTTGCGGTAGGTGGCATTGGCCACGTCGCCACCCGAGTAGCCCACTCGCGTGGACAGCACGCCCGGATAGCGCCGCAGCAGATCCTGCATGCCCCAGAAGCAGCCGCCAGCGAGGATGGCCGTTTCGGTTTTCGTCGTCATGATGTTGTCCTTTCTAACTGACAGTAGAGCGTATCAAGCCGCCATGCGATGCAGGGCGCAGAGCTTGTTTCCGTCTGGATCGCGAAGATACGCCAGATTCGGTGTCGCGTACGCCGGGCGGTATCCTGATCAGCTGCACCAGCGTAGGTGATACCGGCGGCGTGCCAGAGATCCAGGCCAGCGCGATACGCCGACTCCGTTACTTTGACGCGTTGTTGCGTCGATGTCGGGCCGAGTGGACGATCGCCTCAAGTCACGCCCGGCAGGCGGACGGCGAACGCGGCGCCAAGCAACCAGGCGGCACCGGTCTGGCCCAGATCCACGCGGATATCCACGGAAAAGTCGGACGGCAGCCTGACCTTCTTCATCTGGCAGGCTCGGCGAGAAGCTCTTTCTCGAATCGAACACGCTCACGCCGATCCTCAAGAAACTCGAAGCGATGGGGCATGTGGAGCGCACGCGCGACCCGGCCGATGAGCGTCAGGTAGGGGTCCGCCTGACCAAGAGCGGTAGGCGTCTGTGCGAAAAGGCCCTGAGCGTCGACCTCGTCGAGGCTTGCGGCCTCACGCCCAAAGACTTCCCCCGGTTGCATAAGGAAATCGTGACGTTGCGCGACAACCTGCTGAAGGCTGTTGAAGCCCAGGAATGACGGCTGGTGTGCCCAAGCGATGAGCCGGGGGCGGGGGCCACCCCGTTAAGGCGGACACGTCCAAGAAGGCGGGTGATCGACAAAAACGAGTGCCATGCCCAAGCGAAGAACGTTCAGGGGCAGAAATTATTCCGCATCGCCAGGTCGAGCAGATTCGCGGATGCGCATGACATAGCGCTTCGGCGATAAACCAACGATGCGTTTGAAGGCATGACTGAATGCGCTTTCGGAGGCATAGCCCAAATCCTGTGCCAGCGTGGCCACCGGCGCGCTTTCGCGACGCAGGGCTTGCTCGGCCAAGCGCATTCGCCAACGCGCCAGGTACGTCAACGGCGCCTCGCCCGCCACCGTCCGGAAATACGAGGCGAAACTCGTACGCGACATGGCGGATGCCCGCGCCAGTTGCTCAAGTCGCCAGGCGCGTCCCGGCTCGCCGTGCATCAGGCGTAGCGCCGGCGCGAGGCGTGGATCGGTAGCGGCTCGTAACCAGCTCGCCTTTAGCTGACCGCCCGCGACGAGATAGGCACGTAGTGCCTGCACAAACAGCAAGTGCGCCCATTGTGTGGTCGCAAACGCGGAACCGGGCAAGCCTTCGCGCTCATGTACCAATTGATCGATGATCCAGCGCAACGTATGTGCCTCTGGCACTGACCCGTGCACATGGATAAACGGCGGCAGCACATCGGCGAGCAATGCGCCATAGGCGGGATGCAGGCGTACGTGCCCCCCGATCTGCAGCACGTCGCTGCCCGTTTCCCCTCCGCTTCCCACGGCGACGATGGCCTCGTTGCGTTGCTCGAATACCGTCTGGGCATCGAGCGGCGGTAGCGCGAGGTTGCTGGCCAGCACGAAACCTCGCGCCGCTGCGAGCAACAGCACGTCGCCGGAATCGAATCGGATCGGTGCGTTGTCGCCTTCAAAGCGCAGCCAGCAGGCACCGCGCGCAACAGCGAAGAACTTGATCTTGTCAGGCGCTGGAAAGCGGATGGCCCAATCACCTGCGGCGGCGAAGCCCCCTGACATCACCGAATGGACGTTGGCCAGCTTCAGCACATCTGAGAGGGGATCGTCGTTCATTCGTGAACGATTGCGCATGTATTTGGGATTTTCAAGCATTCATCGTCCGCCATGGCGCGAATACGCTGATAGTGTCCCCACTGGAGCTACTCCATGTCCCACGTTCAGACGCCCCTCCCATCAGGCTTCGGCGCCGGCTCGACCGCACAGGAAGTACTCGCTGGCATCGACTTGTCTGGCAAGACAGCCATCGTCACTGGCGGTTATTCCGGCATCGGCACCGAGACCACCCGAGCGCTGCGTGCGGCGGGTGCGCGCGTCATCGTGCCGGCGCGCGATGCCGAGAAAGCCAGGAGCGCGTTGAAAGGCATGGATGTGGAGATAGCGGCCATGGATCTTGTCGATCCCGCATCGATCGATGCCTTCGCCAAGGTATTCGTGGCATCCGGCGCTCCACTGCACATCCTGATCAACAGCGCGGGGATCATGGCCTGCCCATTGACGCGGGATGGGCGGGGCTATGAGGCGCAATTCGCCACGAACCATCTTGGACACTTCCAGCTGACTGCCCGCCTTTGGCCCGCACTGGTGCGCGCAGGTGGCGCGCGCGTGATCGCGCTGTCGTCGCTGGGACATCGCTATGCCCCGGTGGATGTGCACGACCTTCATTTCGAACGACGTGCTTATGATCGCTGGATCGCCTACGGCCAGTCCAAGTCGGCCAATGCGCTGTTTGGCGTGGGACTGGACGCACGCGGCAAGGGTCACGGCGTGCGCGCTTTTTCCGTGCATCCGGGCCGCATCGTCACCGACCTCGCACGTCACATGAGCGTGGAGGAACTGCAGAAGATCGGTGCACTCGACGCCCTTGGTCGCCCCATCGTCGACCTGGAGCGAGGCATGAAAAGCACGGCACAGGGCGCGGCGACGAGCGTCTGGGCGGCGACCCACCCGCAGCTCGGTGGGCTGGGCGGCGCTTATTGCGAGGACTGCGACATCGCCGTCCTAACAGCGGAAGACGACGCCACGGCACCTGGCAGCGCCAGCATGGCCTCGGGCGTGCGTCCCTGGGCTGTCGACCCTGCCGTCGCCGACCACTTGTGGGCGCTTAGCGAGCAGATGACGGGCGTGGGCATCTAGATGCAAGCGCGAACGGCGGCAGGCCGCGGTTTTGGGATGCCTTGACCAAGGGGCAACATTTGGACTGTCTAGAATGTCGTCATCGATACGATGGACGGAGCAGTCGGATGTCCGAAGGATCTGATCAGGTTGCCGCTTGGCCGGGAACGGTCTTGTTGCGGCCATTCTTCGAACAGCCGGCAACCACGGTTGCGCCCCAGCTGCTCAACAAAATCCTGGCCTCCGCCGACGGTCGGGCGGGTCGTATCGTCGAAGTCGAGGCCTATGTCGGGTCAGTCGACCCGGCAGCGCACACATTTCGTGGCAAGACCGCGAGAAACGCCATCATGTTTGGCCCCGCGGGGCATATGTATGTTTACTTCACCTATGGCATGCATTGGTGCTGCAATTGCGTGTGCAGGCCGGCGGGGGAGGGCGTGCTCATCCGGGCGCTCGAGCCCTTGCATGGTCTGGATCGCATGCGCGAGGCGCGACCTTGGGGGACCAAGAACCGCGACCTTTGCCGGGGGCCAGCTCGCCTGACGCAAGCCATGGGCATCACCGGGGCGCAAAATGGCATTGATCTCGCCAGCGCGCTCGATGGCTACGCCATCATTGATGACGGCATGGCGCCACCCGAAAGCCTGGTGGGTGGACCTCGAGTCGGCATCCGACTGGCCAAAGACCTGCCGTGGCGCTGGCGCGTGCCGAATAATCGGTACGTATCGGGCCCCGTGGCAACAAACGTCTAATCGGGCTTGGTCTGGTTCGCTTTTGATCGACCCTGACGTGCTGCCAGATAGAGTTCACGGTAAGCCTCGACCAGCTGATCGAGCGTAAACGCGCGATTCCGTCCGCTGGGATTGGGTAGTACCCAAATGGCAGAGCGCTCGATCGCGGCGGGTTGCAAACCCCAGGCGACTTCTCGTTGACCCGATAGCGCGGCATACGCCGCCTTGCCTAGAAAGGCGACGAAACGCGGTTCATAGCGCCCAATCTTTTGCTCGAACTCGGCGGCAGACGACATGAAATCATCGGGTGACAGCTGGTCCGCCCGCGCTGTTGGCCGTTTGACGACCGTCGTCAGGCCACAGTCGCCTTGAAGGATCAGGCGATCGTTTTCGGGCGGGATTTCCCGCGCAGTGAAGCCGGCGAGGTGAATGACTCGCCAGAAACGATTCGCGCGTCCGGCAAAATGATGTCCCGTGGCCGCCGCCATCATTCCGGGATTGATTCCGCAGAACAGCACGGCTAAATGCGGTGCGATGATATCGGGGAGGGAATCAAGCATGACGCGCCTGACGCATCCGATAAGCCCTTCGCAAATTCGCGCGTAGCCCATGCAGGCATAGCCGTGCAAGCTCAAGGCATACTCGCCGCCACCGATGGGTCATCCGCAGATCACGCTCACCGCCTTTCGCGCAAGCTTCCTCAGGTCTTTACGAGGCACGCCCGCGCGGGCACGGATGGCAAGCGTATGCATGGTCGCGGACGCGAGCACAGCGAGCGCCCCAGGATCAGCGTCTTTCTTCAGCTCTCCCGCATCGCGCGCCAAGCGCAGGCGCGCTTCGAAATCCGCATCGAGCATACGCAGGCCGCCCATGACGATGCGTTGGATTTCAGGGTCGTCGACAGCCTCGGTGATGGCCGTACCCACCACGAAACACCCGCGCGCGTGGCCATCGCCCGAGAAATAGATGGATAGCGCTGCGTCATAAACGCTCATCAGCGTGTCTTTCAAGGACAGATCGCTTTCGAGCGTTTCATGCATCAAAGCGAATTTGAAGTCCCAATAATCGGCCAGCGCCTTGAGATACATCGTGTGCTTGTCGCCAAACGCCGCGCGAAGGCTCGGCCGGTTCATGCCGGTCGCGGCCGTGATGTCGTCGAGCGACGTGCCGGAGTAACCACCCTTCCAGAAGGCGTCCGCCGCCTGCCGCAAGGCCACCTCAGGCTCGTAGGCGCGCGGCCGCCCGCGGGGCCTCTTCGCTGCTTCACTTTGTTTTGTATCGCTTCGCATAAAAAACTTGACCTCCAGTTTTTTCGAGAATATTATACGCGGCAGTACAAAAAGCAAGCGACGGAGGCGTCCTGCAGCCCCTGTTGGCTCGCCCCACGCCAGCGATGGCATAGAGGGGTGGGGGCAGCGGCTTGTTTGCCTGGTGGCGGCGGTTCGGGCGTGAGCGACGAGCAGGCTGGTGCCTGGCGCACTTCTTTGACGAGCGGCCGCGAAGCCGGCGGCAACCCAACGATCGTTGGCCGCTAGCGACGTAATTCCCACGGTGATTTCGGATCCTATGATGCGCAAACAATTCGATGAGTTGGCTAGTGGCCTGGGTTCAGGCGATCAGGCCGAGGCTGTGCGCGGGAGTACCAGGGCAAAGTTGCGCTGGCCGCTAATGGTCGCGCTTCCGATCTTGCTGATCGTTGGCGGTGGGGCGAAGTACCTGGCTGACGAGCGTTACGTAACGACCGATGACGCTTTCGTTCGGGCGGCGAAAGACTCCATCAATGCCCGGGTATCCGGGCAAGTGGTGGAAGTGGCGGTCAAGGACAATCAGAGCGTCCGGAAGGGCCAGTTGCTGTTTCGCATCGATCCGCAGCCTTACAGGATTGCCGTCGAGCAAGCCGAGGCGCGGTTGAACAGCGCGCGCCTTCGGGTGGAGGGCCTTAAGGCAACCTATCGCCAGCAGTTGGCTGAGCTTCAATCAGCCAAGGACTCGGCCGACTTCACAGGGCGCGAGTACGACCGAAAGAAGGCGCTGCTGGCTTCCGACTTCGCATCGCGCTCCTCCTATGAGCAGGCCGAAACCGAATTGAAGGTTGCCCGGCAGCACATTGCTTCGGTCCAACAACAGGTGGCCAACAGCATCGCCGGTTTGAATGGCGACCCCGATATCGACGTCAATCAACACCCAACGGTTCGCGAGGCCAAAGCGCAGTTGGATCGGGCGCGGCTGGACCTTTCCTATGCCGACGTGGTGGCGCCCGACGATGGCATCGTGACCAAGGTCGACGATCTGCAAGTAGGCGATTTCGTCAATGGCGGCGCCGCCGTGTTCTCGATGATGTCGAGCCGGGACGTGTGGGTGGAGGCGAATTTCCGCGAAAGCGGTTTGACCCATATGCGGCCGGGCCAGGCGGCAACCATCGATGTCGACGCCTACCCCGGGCATCGCTTCAAGGCGCACGTGGTCAGTATGAGCCCGGGCACGGGATCCGAATTCGCGGTGCTCCCGCCTGAGAATGCGACCGGCAATTGGGTCAAGGTGGTGCAGCGCCTGCCGGTGCGCCTTGAACTGGATGCCGTCGATGCGAAGTGGCCGCTGTACTCCGGCATCAGCGTCAACGTGCGCGTCGATACCCGGCAGGCTGCGCCTGCGGCGGGAGCGGCTCGGTGAGCACGCTCCTAAACCCGAGCAGGGTGGTGTGGCGGCATCGTGCCCTCATCGCGGCTGGCCTGCTCGCGACGTACATGCAGGCGTTCAACATTTCGCTCCCGAACGCGGCGGTGCTACACGTCCAGGGCGCCTTGTCGATGACCGATGATGAGATCGGTTGGGTGTTTTCGTCGTACATAGCGGCAGGCGCCATCGTGATGCCGATGACCCACTGGCTCGCCGGCAAGTTCGGGCGCAAGACCGTTTTTCAGGCTTCCATCGCTATCTTCGCCGTTGCGCTGTGTCTCGCCACGCTGGCGACGACGCCATTGGAGTTCGTATTCGCCCGAATGCTTCAGGGCGCCGCGAGCGGCACGCTTGCTCCGCTATCGATGGCCATCTTGTTGGATGAATTGCCGCCCCTGAGGCATGGGCACATAGGCCCCGTGTGGAGCGTAACGGCGATGCTCGGGATTGTCAGCGGTCCGGCCATGGGCGGCTGGCTCAGCGAGTACCACGGGTGGCATTCGCTCTCCTATGTCAGCCTTCCGATCGCTGGTGCCATTTTCCTGACGATGGCTGTTTGCCTGAAAGAGAAGAAGGCCGCAGAAAGCCCAGCTTTCGATTTCTTTGGATTTGCGACGTTCTCGATCGGCATCGCGGGGCTGCAGATGATGCTCGATCGCGGCGAACGCATGGAGTGGTTTGCTTCGACCGAGACCTGGGTCGAAGGCATGGCTGCGGTGCTCGGCTTCTATCTCTATGCCGTGCATGTGTTTACCCGGAAAGACCACTTCCTCAACACGGCGGTATTGAGGGATCGCAATTTCAGCCTGTCCACCGTGATGTTCTTCGTGTTTGGCTTCGTGCTGCTACCGACCTTGGCCCTCACGTCGCCGATGCTCGAAGAGCTGCTCGGTTATCCGGCCGACACGGCGGGTTACCTGACGATTCCGCGCGGTGCTGCCCTGGTGGCCTTGTTGATTCTGACGTGGCGCGTGCCGCCGCGCATCGACAACCGACTATTCGTGTTCGCTGGCATGGCGCTGGTGATCTACGGCAACTGGCGGATGCTTGGTTATTCGCCGTTGATGGATGGGTCGCCGGTGGTCGTGGCGGGGGCTCTCCAGGGCGCCGGCCTCGGCATTCTGCTGCCCGCGCTCAGCCGGGCAGCCTTCAGCACGCTCGATCCGAAATTTCGCTCGACAGGCACCGTTCTCTTCAACTTGTCGCGGCTGTATGGCAGCACGATAGGCATCGCGATCGTGCAGCTCTTCTTTTATAGCAATACCCAGAGCATGCACTTGGCCCTCGCCAAGAACCTGAGGCCCTACGGCGCCGTCGCCCATGCGACTGGCCATCTGGCGGGACTGCAACTCGCGTTGGTGAACGAGCTGGTCACTGGCCAGGCAGCGGTCATCGCCGTCATCGGCCAGTTCAAGCTTTTGATGATCGCCATGCTGATGGTGAGTCCGCTTGCTCTGTTTCTTCGCAAACCGCGTACCAGTCACTGACCTTCGTGGAGCTGCAAAATGAAATTGGCTAGATCGATCCTGTCCGAGCGAATGGTTCGGATGGCCATGGTGGCTACGTCCTCACTCGTGCTCTTGTCCGGGTGCATGGTGGGCCCCGACTTCGAGCGACCGGCGGCGTCTGCGTCGAAACACTACGATGTCGACGCCGAAATGCAGCTTGCCGAGGGCGGCGGAGCGGCGGGCACTCAGCACGCGGACTTCGACAAGACGATCGACGGCGACTGGTGGTCGACGTTCCGCTCCGCGAAGCTTGATCAGGTGATGCGCAAGGCGATCGCCGGCAATCTCGACCTGGAAGCGGCGGATGCAACGATCGCTCAGGCGGACGAAGGCATAGCGGCCGCCGCGGGTGGACTGAAGCCGCAGGTGGATTTCGGCGCTCAGGCAGGTCGCCAGCGGTCCGATGGCGCAGGCGCGCCATCGACGTCCAACTTCTACGCGATCGGTCCGACGGTGAGCTTCGATTTCGACATTTTCGGCGGCACCAAGCGGCTGGTCGAGGAGCGAACGGCACTGGCCGATCTTGAGAGGCATCGGTTTGACGCTGCCTACCTGACGGTGACCGGCGACGTCGCCAGCCAGGCTATTTCGCTCGCGTCCGCGCGTGCGCAAATCGACGCGGTTCAGCACCTGCTCGCCGATGATCGGAAAAACCTCGAACTCGTCCGCGCCGCGCACCAGTACGGCAGTGCTACGCAGGTCGATATCGCTCTGGCCACGACCCAGCTTGCGCAGGATGAGACTCTGCTACCGCCGTTGGCCCAACAGCGAGATACAGCGCGCCATGCGTTGTCGGTCCTGGCGGGTAAGGGCCCTGCCGACTGGGTGGCACCAGCATTTGATCTCGATGATTTCGCGCTGCCGGCGCATCTGCCTGTGAGCCTGCCGTCCGAACTTGCTCGCGAACGGCCGGATATCCTCGAAGCGGAAGCGCAGCTCCATGCAGCGAGTGCTGCGATTGGCGTAGCCACGGCCGACATGTATCCCCACCTGCAGCTCTCGGCGTCGCTCAGCCAGGTAGGCCCTGGCGCTGGGTTAGGAACCCTGTGGGGCATCGCCGCTGGGCTATCCGGGCCGATTTTCCATGGCGGAACCCTTAAGGCTAACCGTCGCGCCTCGGTCGATGGCTACCGGGCATCCCTCGCTGGCTACCAGCAGACGGTGGTCAAGTCGCTGGGGCAAGTCGCCGACGTGCTGCAGGCTATCAACCATGACAGCGAGGAATATGCCGCTCAGCAGCGCGCTTTGGATGCCGCCGGAGCAAGCCTGCGCTTGAATCAGGAAGGGTATCGGGCAGGCGAGACCGGCGTGCTGCAGGTACTGGACGCCCAGCGGGCCTACCAGCGGGCATTGATCGGCCAGATCCGGGCGAGATCCGCGCAGTATCTCGATACGGTGCAACTCTCCGTCGCCCTCGGTGGCAATGCGAGCGACGCCTTCGAGCGCACGGCGACGGATCGCAACGCGCGACTGACGTCCGAATGAGCGCTCTCCCGGCCAGGGCAGGCAACCGCAATAGTGGAGCAGCGGGTCGCGCGTCGACCGTCGGTGGACCGATTTCAGCTGCCTGGGTTTTCACGTGGCACCTGCTGCGCGCGGATTAAGGTACGAAGCTTCCTCTGGCGATATTGATTGATCTGAGACCGTCAACGTCGGTCCGCGCATGCAGCATCGCGATTGGCTGCATTGATATGCGGAGCTTCGTCGGCGAATTACGCCACTTGCGCGACAGGTGGCCCCACTATGGAGCACAAGCATGCAGCGTTCTAACACCCTCCGTGACACGACCATTCCGCTCGCTGGAGGGAGAGGAGCCATCCCTGCCGTGGGTTTTGGCACCCTGATTTCCGATCCCGTCGCGGCCAAGAAGGCCATCAAAGTGGCGCTGGAGGTGGGCTTTCGGCACATCGATGCCGCGGAGATCTACCGTAACGAAGACGTGGTCGGGACCGCGTTGCAGGAATCCTTCGCGGAAGGGACGGTCTGGCGCAAGGATCTCTTCGTCACCACCAAGTTGTGGAACAACAATCATCGTCCGGAGCGGGTCAAGCCTGCCCTCGAAGCGAGCCTCCGTCGCCTGCAACTCGACTATGTCGATTGCTATCTGATCCACACGCCCTTTGCCTTCGAGCCTGGCGAGGAACAGTATCCGACAGGCGAAGACGGTCGGCCGATGTATGACGCCGGCGTAACGTTGTTGGAGACGTGGCAAGCGATGGAACGCCTCGTCGACGAGGGCAAGTGCAGGTATATCGGCTTATCGGACATGCGCCTGGACGCGGTGAAGGAAATTGTCGCGGCGGCCCGTATCAAGCCTGCCGTGGTACAGGTCGAATGCCACCCGTATCTTCCCGAATGGGAGCTGCTCGAGTTCTGCCAGCAGCATGGCATCGTGTTGCTCGCGTTCGCACCTCTGGGCCATGGCATGGAACCGAGGGTGGTGAACGATCCGGTGATCACCAGCATCGCGCAGCGTGTCGGCAAGACACCGGCGCAAGTTGCACTGGCCTGGGCTGTACAACGTGGCACCGCGTTCCTGACCACGTCGACCAAGCCTGACCATATCATGGAGAATTTCGACCTATCGCCCCTGCCGGCAGACGCCTTGCAGGAGATGCAGCACGCCATCACGACGAGGATTCGATTGAACCAAGTGGTCGAAACCGGTTTGCCTGGATTTGTCCCGCGGACAAAGTGAAATGAATAGCCGGCCGATGCGGCATTTCCAAAGTCGGCGACAGCGTGCGAGGCGTTGCCCCGCCGTTCCCGGGTAGCCGGCGACTCCCGCAAGCGGATGGCGCCAGGCGTGAGCGTGGCGGCATTCGCTGGATACCCACAGCGCTACATAGTCCTTGAGGTCAGGATCATGGCCATGCTCCTCTCGGTAAATGTCGGTCTGCCGAAAGACATCCTCTGGCAGGGAAAGGTGGTCCATACCGCGGTGTGGAAAACACCTGTGGCAGGACGTGTGATGGTCAGACGCCTGAATATCGACGGTGATGGCCAGGGTGATCTGGCAGGGCATGGCGGCGAACATCGCGCCGTCATGGTTTACCAGCTCGAGTCGTATCGTTACTGGGAAGCCTATTTGAGACGCCCCCCGCTGGATTACGGCGCGTTCGGGGAAAACTTCACCGTTGATGGCCTGCCCGATCACGAGGTCTGCATTGGCGACCGCTATCGCATTGGAGAGGCACTCCTCGAAGTAACGCAGCCTCGGGTTACCTGCTATCGGGTAGGGATACGGATGGATCATCCGCAGATGGCTGCTCTGCTCGTCTCGCACAGGCGGCCAGGGTTCTACTGCCGAGTGATCGAAGAAGGATCCGTCGGGGCAGGGGATGGGTTCGTCAAGGAGCATTCGGGTGACGGCATGACGGTGGCAGAGGTGGATGCCCTGCTTTATCTACCCGGCCATCCGCGAGAGAAACTGGAGCGTGCCGTCCAGATGCCGGCGCTTAGCGAAGGTTGGCGGCATTCGTTCGCAGCCTTGCTCGCCGCCGGGTCGACCGAGCAGGGCAATGTCGGCCTTACCGGCCCTGCTTCCGAACCGCCGGCCTGGAGTGGCTTCCGGGATGTACGGATAGTTGCGACCCATGACGAAAGTCCTTCGGTACGCTCGTTCATGGTCGAAGCGGCCGACGGCGACGCGCTGCCGCACGCACGAGGCGGACAGTTCGTGGTGGTCAAGATGACGCCGCCGCCGCCCCGCCTGCCCTTGATGCGCAGTTACTCGATATCCGACAGCTCCACGCCGGGACGATATCGCTTTTCCGTAAAACGAGGCACCGGCGAAGGAAGTCGATACCTGCACGACGAAGTGCGCGCCGGTGATCTCGTGAGCATCAGTGCAGCGCGCGGGACGTTCTGTCTGAGCGAGGAGCTGCGTCCCCTGGTCTTCTGGGGGGCGGGAATTGGGATTACCCCTCTACTGGCGATGCTTCATGAGCTGGCTGCGCAGCGCGATGCCATGCCCAGGATGGTTTTTTGGGTGTACGGCGCTAGAAGTGGCGATGAAAACGTGTTTGCGCAGGAGGTTGATGGCTTGCTCGCTCATCTAGGGCAGTTCAAGCGACTGATCGGCTTTAGCAAGCCGAACCCGACTGACCATCTTGGCACGCAGTTTGATGTCGAAGGGCGCATCGATATGGCGAGACTCGCGGAGCTTCACATTCCTGAGGATGCGCATTTCTATCTATGCGGGCCACCGGAGTTCCTGGCGGCAACACGGTGCGGTCTCCGCGCTGCCGGCTACGCCGATGCCAGCATTTCATCGGAGCTGTTCGGAGCGCTGGATGCGCTGCGACCTGGCGTTGCGTCCCTCGCTGCCTCGTTCCCGCATCCGCCGAAAGACGAACGCGGCGAGGGGGCGGTGGTCTCGTTCGTGCGAAGTGGCCTCACGGTCCACTGGAATGGCAACTACCCGAGCTTATTGGAGCTGGCGGAAGCCTGCGATGTACCCGTGCGCTGGTCGTGCCGCACGGGTGTTTGTCACAACTGCGAGACATCCATGATCGGTGGGCGAGTGACTTACTCGCCGGAGCCTCTCGAGGCACCGGCGGATGGGCGGATACTCATATGCTGCTCGTCGCCCATGGGCGATCTACAGCTCGACCTCTAGGGATGCTCTGATTCACCCTGCCACGCCTTGATATCGAGATAGCGTGTACTCACCACTCGCGGTGGCGGATCGCCGTGGTAGCGCGTTCATCATCACGCAGACGGTTTCAATCCCAGCCCGCCGATGCACAAGTATTTCGTGTCGAGATAGTCCTCGATGCCTTGATAGGAGCCTTCGCGTCCCAGGCCGGATTCCTTCACGCCGCCAAAGGGCGCCACCTCGGTAGTGATCAGGGCCTCGTTAATGCCGACCATGCCGAACTCGAGCGCGGACGCCATTCGAAAGATGCGACCGACGTCTCGAGTGTAGAGGTAGCAGGCCAGGCCGAACTCGGTGCTATTGGCGATGTGAATGGCCTCGGCCTCGTCCTTGAATCGAAAAAGGGGCGCGATCGGACCGAAGGTCTCCTCCTTGGCGACGGCCATTTCCGACGTTACGTCGATCAATACCGTGGGCTCGAAGAACGTGCCGCCCAGCGCGTGCCGCCGCCCGCCCTTGATGACCTTGGCCCCCTTGGACGAAGCATCACGCAAATGTGCCTCGACCTTGTCGATGGCGTCGGTATTGATCAGCGGGCCATTGTCGACACCGGCTTCAAAACCATCGCCGACCTTGAGGCTCCCCACGGCTTCGGCCAAGCGGTTGGCAAAGGCATCGTAGATATCGTCCTGCACGAGGATGCGATTGGTGCAAACGCAGGTTTGGCCGGAATTGCGGTATTTGGCAGCGACCGCGCCCTGGACCGCGCTGTCGAGGTCCGCATCGTTGAAGACGATAAAGGGTGCATTTCCCCCTAGTTCCATCGAAACCTTCTTCACCGTGCCGGCGGCCTGCGCGAGCAAGAGCTTGCCTACGGCGGTGGAGCCGGTAAAGGTGATCTTCCTTACCTTTGGGTTGCTCGTGAGCTCGCCGCCGATAGCGCGGGCATCACCCGTCACGATATTGACCACGCCGGCAGGAATGCCTGCGGTTTCGCACAGCACACCCCAGGCCAGCGCCGACAGGGGAGTCTGCGGCGCGGGCTTGATGATGATGGTGCAGCCGGCCGCCAGCGCTGGCCCAAGCTTGCGGGCGATCATCGATGACGGGAAATTCCAGGGTGTGATGGCTGCCACCACGCCCACCGGCTCCTTGGTGACCAGGATCCGATGTTCTTTCCATGGCGAAGGAATGATGTCGCCATAGATGCGACGCCCCTCTTCGGCAAACCATTGGATGTAGGCGGCCGACATGGCAATTTCGCCACGGGCTTCGCGCAGCGGCTTACCTTGTTCGGAAGTGAGGATACGCGCCAGATCCTCCGCGTTTTCGGTAACCAGAGCGGACAAACGGCGTAAGAGGGTGGCGCGTTCGGTCGCCGTCTTCATTCGCCACTCGGGAAACGCAGCATGCGCGGCATCGATGGCGTCGCGCGTCTCCGTGGCGCCGGCATGGGGGACCTTGCCAATCACCTCGCCGGTGGAAGGATCGGCGACTGGCGTTGCCGTATCGTCTGCAGCCAGCCAGCGACCGCCGATGTAGTTGGCCTGCGCGAGCAGGGCCGGGTTATGTAGAGATAGTCGTTGGGTCATGATCGTGCTCGTTGCGAGTGGAATGGATTGCCGATCCCCCTTGATTGACCTGTTTTCAGTCAAGAGGCCAATCAATTCGACTCGATGTTCTCTGAGATGCTGCCTAGCTCATCGATCAGCACGCGAGTGTTTTCGCTGTAGTCCACCGGCACCGTGACCAGGTGTACGCCGCCGGCGTTGAACGCCATCTCGAGCGTAGGCAAGAGTGCATCGGCGGATCCTATGCGGTGCCCTTGCGCACCGTATGCCTTGGCATACAGCTCGAAGTCGGGATTGCCGAAACTCATGCCAAAGTCGGAAAAGCCATCGACAGCCTGCTTCCAGCGAATCATGCCAAAGGCACGGTCCTCGATAATCAGCACCACCAGATCAAGACCCAGCCGCACAGCCGTCTCCAACTCCTGGCTGTTCATCATGAAGCCGCCGTCCCCGCAGACCGCCATGACGCGGCGATGCGGATAAAGCACCTTGGCCGCGATAGCGGAAGGAAGGCCCGCGCCCATGGTGGCCAACGCGTTGTCGAGCAATAGGGTATTGGCCACATACGTGCGATAGGCGCGGGCGAACCAGATCTTGTACATGCCGTTGTCCAGGCACACGATGCCATCCTCGGGCACGGCACTACGGACATCGCGCACGATGCGCTGCGGAACAAGCGGGAACGCTGCGCTGTCGCCTCGCTCGCCGATGCGTTCGAGGATGCGCTTCCGTAGAGCCAGCATGTTCGGGTCGGCATTCACTCGGCCAGCAAGACGGTCGGCCAGCGCGGTCAGATTGGCGCCTATATCGCCAATCAGCTCGGCGTCTGGATAGAACACCTGCTCCACATGGGCGGACTCGTAGCCGATATGGATGACTTTCGGACCACCGGTGATTCCTCCCATCAAGAACGGAGGCTTCTCCACGGTATCGTGGCCAATCGCGATCACCAGGTCCGCCTGCTTTATCGCGCCATGGATGTAATCATGTTCGGAAAGCGCAGCCGTGCCGAGATACAGATTCGAACCGCCCGTGACGGCGCCTTTGCCCATCTGCGTGTTGAAGAACGGGATTTGCAGCCGGCGTACAAAATCCGAAAGCGGCTCCACCAAGCGCGGCCGATTACCCGCCGCGCCCACCATGATGATGGGGCACGCCGCCTTGGCGATCATCTCGGCCGCTTGCTCCACGGCAACAGGAGCCGCCACGGGGTGGTCGACCACGTGCGGCGGCACCAGGCGCACGTCGGCCTCTTCCACGGCAATGTCTTCCGGCAACTCCAGATGCACGGGCCCAGGCCGCTCTTCGCTGGCCACCCGAAATGCTTCGCGTACCAGGGTGGGTATCGACGCCGCGGACACGATCTGTCGCGTCATTTTCGTCAGCGGCCGCATGGCAGCCACGATGTCGACGATCTGGAAGCGCGCCTGCCGCGCGCTCTTGATGGCTTTTTGCCCGGTGAGGATCAACATGGGCATGGCGCCCAGATGCGCATAGGCTGCGCCAGTGGTGAAGTTCAGCGCGCCCGGCCCCAGCGTAGAGAGGCACACGCCAGGATGACCGGTGAGTCGACCTTCGGTAGCGGCCATGAACGCGGCGGCTTGTTCGTGGCGGGTGAGCACGAGCTCGATCTTCGACGCCCGCAACGACTCCACGAAGTCCAGGTTCTCTTCACCGGGAATCCCATAGATGCGATCGACGCCTTCATTTTCCAGCGCCGCAACCAGCAAATCAGAGCCCTTGGCCATGGTCATCTACCTCAAGTGGCGGCTTCCAGAGTCGGCTGGAAACCGCGAAGGGCAAGTCGAACATCACGACGTCTCTTGCATCTCTGCCGATCAGCGCGCGCCGACGAACCATTCGATCCGCGCCGCGCTCAACTGGCATTTGGAGGCACCGAAGTCGCACGGGCTTCATTCCCTGCACTCGCGTTGCGCGCACTCAATAGTGCAAATTCAACTCAGGTACCTGCGGCCGGCTGGTTTCGTAGAGCGTTTGGAATTCCTCTTCCGTCAGCTCGTCGGGGGCATACACGGCGACACAATCCCAGACGCGGTCCGTCGGTTTCGGTTGTCGAGGTCCGCCGCGAAGGGAGAACGTGACGCCGTCGCGCTCAAGCAGCTCCGGCGCTTCATCCAGATGTTCCGTCCTTACAACATGGGGCGCGATCAGGAAAATGGCTGAAATCATGACCAACTCCTCGTCAAGGCCTTCACTCTGGTGCACGCCTAGGCGGACAGCAACTTTCCCTGCCAAAGCAAGCGGATGGTCGCCAGGATCATCAGGAGGACAATCAGATTCCCGCCGATGAACAAATACGGCGCAAGCGCGGCGAACGGTCCGGCTTCGCCACGCTCGATAAGTCGCAGGGGCGCGGTCGAAAGAGACGTTACGCCGAAGGTGAAGCCCCAGTAGCTCACCGAAAACGGCCGCGCCGCTATCCACGGAAGGATGCGTGCGAGCACGACTGCCTGCATCAAGCCATAGGCAAGCATGGCGTGAATGAACATATCCGGCGGACCAACGGTCAAGTTGATGTACGCCAGCGCCCCAACCGTGGGCGGTGCCAACTGAATGCCCATGGTCGAGCGAATGATGGGCGATAAGGTCTCGGAGGCGTAGAGGCGGTGCAGCAGCATGGCGTCGACGGCCAGCCAGGTGAAAGCGCCAGCGCCGAATGCGAGCTGGCCCCAATCAGCGTAGCCCAATGCGGCAGCGGCCGCCGCCGCGACGAACGAGCCCCCCACGACGGGCAGATAGAGCGCAGCGGTGATGTGCGCGTTGTCCCGCCCACCTTCCCACAGGCTTCCTGTTAGCCACACGGCGAAGCCGACGGTATAGATGAAGCCCAGGACGAACAGCACCAGGGCTGTGGTCCGCGAATAGGGCAATGTCGCCACTGCGATCACCATCGTCGTCAGCCCGGCCAGGCCAACGAAGCAACTTTGCACCGGATGGGTGACTTCGGCGAGTGCTTCGGCGCGCGCAAACATCCACTTGCGCGCATAAAGCGCCAACAGGATGACCCAGACCAGCGTCGCGATCAGCAGCAGCAACTCGCCGATCAGCGCCGGCAGGTGCCACACCCGGTGCGCCGCGCGCCACGCGCCACCCAGGCCTCCGATGCCAAGCACGATGCCAAAGAAGCTCGCGGGGACAATCGGTAGCTTGCTTAGCAGTGACATGGCGGCGCGCCTCGATAAATCCGTGCCGCGTGCGGCGCGCGGCTTGCAACAGGTCGTTTGAGAAAGCTCCCTGCTGGGAGATCCCTCAACCCTCGCACAGTTCGCCGCGCGCCGGTCCCGATCCGAGCATGGGTCGGCTCTCGCTCGTGCAAGGCGACGCCCATACCCTTGCTGCCTGTCGTTTACAGCCCAATGCGGATATGCGCCCACTTGTTCGAATAGCCTACTCGGCGTGCAGCGCGAGCGCCATTGCACCAAGGTGTCACCGTTCGTCAGGTAACCATGCCTGCACCTGGCAGCGCCCCGCAGTTGCGGCGTCCCGGCTCGTTGGCGCCGATGGCGACGTGACGCGCTGGCCCAGCCAGATGCCACCGCTTCAGTGAGAGTCGACAGCAGCATATCGACGCCCTTGATGGCGCGCATTCCGAGCCATCACGCAAAGCGACCCATGCGCGCCATCATGCCTCGAGGCCTGGATCGAGATATTCCCGCACTCCAGCCGGGTGGCTCATAGCGATCCGGACTTATGGCAACGCTGATGAAGTATCGCCATCGTCATGATGCCTGGAAGGGCTCGCAGGCTGCGCCGCATGGCGCCGGGAAGACTGGCCGTCTTGCCAAGCCGTGCGGTGCAGCCTGCGGGCCTTCCAGGCATCACCCCGTCACTTGAATTCGATAGGTTGGGGCCGCCCCTGTCTGCCCGCACCTCTTCGGTGCGTCGGCTCGACAGCCAGCCAGGCTGCCTTCCTCGCTCCTCAAAGCCGAGGACATCCATGTCCTCTCCCCGCGTGCGCCGACGCCCCTGTGAGATGCGCGCAGACAGGGGCGGTGACGATGGCGATACTTCATCAGCGTTGCCTTAAGGTGCCGAACGATTCGGCGCGCACTCGTCGGCCGCGCTGCAAGCCGGCCCTGCCACGCTCGCGACGCCGTTCGCAACCCGAGACGAGTTTCGTTCCGGGGGTGCGAGCTGCGAGGGATAGTCGACGTCCCAATCGGCGCGGCCATTGATCCGGCTGCCCGACTCGTTGCGCTTGTCATCGGCACGCGACGCGGGCACCGACTCGCAGTGCAGCGTGGTGTGTGCCGGCCCATGCGCGTCAGCGGTCTGTTCCGCCAGCAATGGCGTGCCAACAAACCCCAGCGCGAGCATCAGGCTCGCGGCAACGATGCGCTTACGGGATAGCGCGGTAGGCGTGGAGAAGCGTGCGGTGTTCATAGTATGAGGTCCAATAGTGATGGCGATGAATCGCCGTGAAGTGGTTTCCTGTGTCGGTGGCGCGCCCGGATTGCACCCGCGTCATATTTGTACCGTTGCGGATAATATTCCCCGGAGAGACGGAGGTCAAGCTTTTTGTTCTTCAATGGACAAAAATAAGGCGCCGAGGGGGAGCTCGTGAGCAGCCACCGGACCAGGGGGTGTAAGCACCTTCAGTGGACGGAGGAATCGCAGCGGAAGCCGGTGGACCCTACCGATGGCCGAGTGATCCCACCCGAATGTGGTCTACGTAGCCAGGGCCAGCGAAGCAGGGCCCATGACCTGGGTCATGTGGCGTCGTGTCATCGTCTACTCATTGGCGCAGGCGGTCAGTTGGGCGAGACGGCTGCGACAAGCCTCGCCGAGGATCGCGAAGCGCCTCGTGCGACGGCGCTCCGGTCGGATGGGCGCGTGCAGCCGTTACAGGCCCCGAAGAACGGGACGCTTGCCATGCGGAAGGAGTCCGATACTTGGCCGCCGCGAGGGCGAAACTAAGATCATTCCCGACACTTAGAGAATGACGACGGAGTCGCTCATCCAAGCGTTGAGATCGTTCTGTTGAATGGATGCCAGGGCGTCGAGAAAACGCCAAGAGAACGATCCAGGACCTGTAGCCTGTTGCGCCGCCAGCTCACCCGCCCATTTGAAGTAAGCCAAGGCGGTAACGGTAGCGCCAAGCAAGTGGGTGGGTCGGTCTCCCGCGAAGGCGCCGATGATGCAGGTCAGCGAGCAACCCAGCGCGGTGATCTGCGGCATCAGCGGCGAACCGCCGGTCAAGCGGGCAGCGCTGTCACCATCCGTCACAAAGTCGACCGCCCCCGTGACGGCAACGATCGATTGCCGAGACTTGGCCACGCGTATGGCGGCATCCTCGGCGGCCGCCACGGTATCCAGACTGTCGACGCCACGGCTCTCGCTGTGTCCGCCGCTCAACGTAATGATCTCCGATGCATTGCCACGAATGATCGTGGGGCGCAGCTCAAGGAGCTCGCTGACGGAGGATCGCCGAAAGGCAGTCGCGTGATGGGCTACCGGGTCCAACACCCACGGCGTCCGCGAGGCGTTGGCACCGGCTGCCGCCAATTTCATGGCGGCCAACCAGGGCGAGGAAAGTGTCCCGATGTTGATCGTCAACGCGTTGGCAAGGGACGCGAATTCCGCGACCTCTTCCTCCGCATGCAACATGGCTGGCGATGCTCCCGCTGCAAGCAATACGTTTGCCGCCATGTTCATGGCAACGTAGTTGGTGATGCAGTGCACGAGCGGGGCGGCTGCCCGCATCGATGTGAGCTCATCGCCCTGGATTGTCGACATGAAGCCATTCTCCTGGCAGAGCCGTGGTCTACCGTGTAGAGCACAGCCAAACCTTATATTGATGAAATAGATCGAGCACGGTCGTCGGCTGCGCCTGGCACCCATCATAGGCTGGAAGTGCCACAATCTCCGCGCGAGTGCAACCCAAGCAGTCATGGTTCGCGAAGCCTGGATCAGCCGCCGTGGCTGTCAGGCGGTCCTTCCGCATGCGCGAAGTCGAATTCACGCGGCGATGAAATGGTGGTGGCTAGACTCCACAGCTCACATCGAACCACGCGACGGAGTTGCCGCACGTATCGGGCGAGGTGGCGCCGCAACGCGACGATAATTCGAACGTGCGGGTCAACGAGTCGCCAGGAAATGAAGCTCATCCACGATAGGCAAGCGAGGATCAGCCATGAGGCGCCAAAGCAAGCTCACGATCGCGGTGGCCACGGCCGTGCTCGCCGTCCTGGGCGGCGCGGCCCTTTACGCGCAGGACAAGAACAACGACAAATACGCACTGATATCGCCGGGTGGAATCGCGTTCGCTGACTTCCGGGGATACGAGGACTGGTCGGTGGTCTCTTCCGCCCGAACCGACGAAGTGCTCAAGGTGATCGTCGCCAATCCGATCATGATCAAGGCGTACAAGTCGGGCATTCCAGGCAACGGACAGCCCTTCCCGGATGGTTCCAGGATCGTGAAGCTCCAGTGGAAGCCGAAGAAGAGCACGGAGGCCCCCTTCGTCGTGGATGTGCCAGACGTCTTCTCGCAGGCGTTCGTCATGGAAAAGGACAGCAAGCGATTCCCGAAAACGGGCGGATGGGGCTACGCCCTATTCAACTACGAGGTCGCATCCGACACATTCAAGGTCGATCCCGCGGCGCTCGCAGACTGCGGGCACAAGTGCCATGTGAAGGTCGAGGCGAAGAACTACATCTTCCACCCCTACCAGAAGCGTTGAAGCATGCTTGCACCTGCCGTGGAATGCCTCGCAGAGCGCTGGCGGACTTCTCAATCGATGCCTTGATGAGCTAGCCACGCTGCATGATCGGCAGGTGTATCGATGTCGAAGGCGGCTGTCGGGAGGTCGTGATCGTCGACGCGGTCGCCATATTGTTCGAGCAATCGCCGGGCGCCGTGGGCTCCTCGCAACGAGGCCAGTTCGTCGAAATAGGCCCTCGGGAACAGGCAGGGAGGCCCAAGATGGCCTTCGAAGTACGCGGCCTGGATGCGCCCGGGCGCCGAGGCGTGTGCTTCGACCAGGACCTTCAGATCCGCGGCCCTGATGCCTGGCTGGTCCGCCAGCAGCACGAGGAGCGCATGCGGCATGGGCTCCGTCGCCATGGCGGTTCTGGCGCCTAACCCCAGGGAACTACCCATGCCGGATGTCCAGTCGGGGTTCTCGACGAGTTGCACCGGCAAGCCGGCGAGGCATGGCTCGACATCTTCCGCATAGGCACCGATCACCACGATCACCGGTGAGAGACCGGCGTCGAGCGCAGCCATGGCAGCACGGCGCACCATGGGGACGCCGTCGATGGGCACGGTCTGCTTGGCCGCTCCGAAGCGGCTGGCGTTTCCCGCGGCGAGCAACACGGCGGCTATGCGCTGCCCATGGCTGTTCATGGATGTATCGGGGTTTGCGAGTGGGACAGTGGTCCGCCGTCCCTGCCGTTGCGCACAGCCAGGATTTCGGCGGCCACCGCCATGGCGATTTCATGTGGCGTTTCCGAGCCCACGTCGAGCCCCGCGGGCGCATGCAGTCGTGCCTGGGTCTGGGGAAATGCCTCCCGCACACGTGCAGTTCGCTGACGCGATCCAATCACGCCCAGGTAGCCGATCGACGTTTCCAGTAGTACTTCGAGGTACGCCAGGTCGCGCTCCAGACGGTGCGTCATCACGACGGCTGACGTCGCGCTGTCGAACGGTACCTGCGCCGTGAGCGCCCGCGGCGAAGCGTTGATGAGGCGAATGCCATCGACCTCACCGGTGCTCTCATGCGTGTAGTCGACCAGCGTGGTTTGCCAGCCCAGCCGCACCGACCATTCGGCCAGCGATCGCGCGCTGGCACCATCGCCAACGATGACCAGTGCGTGCGGCGGGGGCTGCGATTCAATAAGCACGTCGTAGCGTTTTCCATTCATCACCACATGCCGGGTGACTGCCGCGTTCGCCCGTGTCGCGCGGATCGGGAGCAGCTCGGCGGCGATGCGATCGCGAAAGGACGGGTTTTCGATATTGCTCCAATGGATGCCATCGCCCTCCAGCAGTCGAAGCGGGCGGGGACCGAGTACTTGTCCATCCACGGCATAGACGGTGGCCATGGCACCGGCGAGACGCCGCGCATGCATTTGCGCGATGGTTTCAAGGAAGGCCAGGTCAAGCGGCTCTCGTAGCGGCTCGATGAGTACTTCCAACTCGCCGCCACAACCGGTTTCAAGCATGACGTCCAGGTTCGCGTGGCGCCCGTACTCCACGAGTGCCGGTTGACCACGGTCTATAACCCGCTGCGCGCGAAGCGCGATGTCCCGCTGCGGACATCCACCGGACAACTCGCATACCATGCGTCCGTCGCGCAGCACCAGCATGCTCGCGCCGGCGCGGCGGAAGGTGGATCCGCGTGTCTGCGTGATGGTGACCAGCGCCGCGCCTGCCCGACCCGGTCCCAGGGATAGTGCACGGGCCGCGCGGTAAAGCGGGTCGAACTCTTGGGCGACGTTCATGAATCGAGGCCAAGGAGGGTACGGGTGTCATGTTCGGTCATAACGCCCGAGCAAAGCCAGCGTCGGCAGGCGGCGTCGATCGAGCCCGGGAAGGGCGCAGCCGAGCCAGTCACCCAGCGACAGCCGCGTCTTCACTTGTCTTTTCTTTTCGCTGGAGGAAGATTTGAGGCTGTTTTCACCGCCGCGCGGGGCCTTCCACGCGGTAATGACGGCACGCCAACGACGCATGGCCCAGGTTCCCGGATTCACGCTCCGGGCGGGTCGCGACGACACGACCTCGCAGGGAGATCCGCATGATCGTCCTTTCAATCAATGGTCAGGAATCGCCGGTTGATGTTCCCGATGACATGCCGCTGCTGTGGGTGCTGCGTGATGTCATTGGCCTGACGGGTACCAAGTTCGGTTGCGGTATTGCGCAATGCGGGGCATGCACCGTGCATCTGGATGGCCAGCCGGTCCGCTCCTGCGTGTTGCCGGTGAGCGGTGCGGTAAACAAGAAGATCACCACCATCGAAGGCATCGGCGCCACGGAGGTGGGAAAGCGCGTGCAGCAGGCATGGCTCGGCATCGAAGTGGTGCAGTGTGGCTACTGCCAGTCGGGCCAGATCATGTCGGCGACGGCGTTGCTCGCGCAGACACCGCAGCCGACGGACGCGGACATCGATAAGGCCATGTCCGGAAACCTGTGCCGTTGCGGCACCTACGTGCGCATACGAGCAGCGATCAAGCAGGCCGCAACGGGACAAATCACCCTGCCGCAGACCATCGCCTGAGATCGGGCGATGTCCCCGCGGGGACGTGGTCACGGACATCAGACACCGACAGAGAGCTAAGCCATGGCAATCCGCGTTACCCCTGATCAGGACGACGATGGTCTGCAGAATCCGTTCCGCCGCGAGCTGATCAAGCGTGGTGGCCTGGTGGTGGCGTTCATGTGGCTGAGTGGCCCCATGCGTGCATGGGGACTGGCGGAGACGGCGCGCATCGACCAGGGTCAGCCACGGTTTGCGCCCAACGCCTTCGTGCGCGTCGGTAACGATGGCAGCGTGCAGCTCGTGATGCCAAGCATCGAGATGGGGCAGGGCGCGTATACGGGCCAGGCCACGTTGCTGGCAGAGGAACTGGACGTGGGGCTCGACCAGATCACCGTCGAGCACGCGCCACCCAATCGCAAGCTCTATTCGAATCCCCTGCTGGGCGAGCAGGCGACCGGTGGGTCGACCACGATTCGCTATTGCTGGTCGACCCTGCGAAACGCGGGCGCCGCCGCGCGCTACATGCTGGTAAGCGCCGCGGCGCAGCGTTGGAAGGTGGATCCCTCGCAATGCGCGGTGGCCCGAGGCGTAGTGACCCATACGCCTACCGGTCGCACGCTGCGCTACGCAGAGCTGGCCGATGCGGCGGCGCAGGTGGCGCCGCCCGACAAGGCGCCTCTGAAAAGCCCTGGCGATTTCCAGCTCATCGGCAAGCCGCTGCGTCGCGTGGATACGCCAGGCAAGGTGGATGGCAGCTTGCCCTTCGGCATCGACATACGCGTGCCGGGGATGAAGGTGGCCACGGTGCAGGCCTGCCCGACGTTTGGCGGGCGGCTGGCATCGGTGGACGATACGCGTGCCCGCGCCGTGCCCGGCGTGCTCAAGGTGGTGAAGCTGGACAATGCCGTGGCGGTTATCGGTGAACACTTCTGGGCGGCCAAACAGGGCCTGGATGCGCTGGACATTCACTGGGATCGCGGTGCCAACGGCAGCTTCACGACGGAGCAGTTGTTCAAGGACTTGGCCCAGGCATCCGAACATGGCACGCCCATCGTGGCGCGCGATGTCGGACATGTGGACGGCGTCAGCGGCAAGCTGGTTTCTGCCACCTACCAGTTGCCGATGCTCGCGCATGCCACCATGGAGCCGATCAACACGGTGGTCCATGTGCGGCCCGACGCCTGTGAAATCTGGGTGGGCTCGCAGGTGCCTGCGCGGTGCGTCGATGTCGCTACGAAAATCACCGGCCTGCCGGCCGAGCGCATCGTGGTGCACAACCAGTACATGGGGGGCGGCTTCGGGCGGCGTCTGTTCGAGGATTCCGTGGAGCAGGCGGTGGCCATCGCCAAGCAGGTGGACTATCCCGTCAAGGTGATCTGGACCCGCGAGGAAGACATCGCGCAGGACCGCTACCGTCCCGCCTATTACGACCGGATCTCGGCCACGCTCGATGGCCAGGGCAAGCCCGTGGCTTGGACGCATCGGACCACGGGCGCCTCGGTGCTGGCGACATTCGCTCCCCCGGCCATGGGCAAGAATGGACTCGATCCGGACCTGGTGGAGAATGCAGCGGACCTTCCCTACGAAGTGCCGAACATGCGCGTGGAATGGGTGCGGCATGACATGCCCTCCGGCCTCGCGGTCGGCTGGTGGCGTGGTGTGGGCCCGACGCATACCGTGTTCGTCGTCGAGAGCTTTGTCGATGAGCTAGCGCACGCGGCGGGCAAGGACCCGGTGGCCTATAGAAAATCCTTGCTTGGCGACCATCCGCGCGCCCTCGCCGTGTTGGAGCTGGCGACGCAGAAAGCGGGTTGGGGGCAGGGCACGCTACCGCCCCGGCACGGGCGCGGCGTGGCCTTGGCCGCACCGTTTGGCAGCTATCTGTGTGTGGTAGTGGATGTGGAGGTGTCGCCGCAAGGCGAGATCAGTCTGCGACGCGCGGTGACGGCCGTCGATTGCGGCATGGTGGTGAACCCGAACACGGTGGAAGCGCAGATTCAGGGCGGCCTGGTGTTTGGCTGGAGCGCGGCACTCTACAGCGGAATTACCTTGAAGGAAGGCGCGGTCGAGCAGCGCAACTTCAATGACTACCGCGTGATGCGCCTCAACCAGACGCCGCCGATGGAGGTTCACATTGTCCCCAGCAAGGAGCAACCGGGTGGCATTGGCGAAACCGCCACCGTCATGTCCATGCCAAGCTTGTTGAACGCTGTCTTTGCGGCGACGGGCGTGCGCGTAAGGACCTTGCCCATCGACACCTCGGCGCTGGTGCAGGACAACAACGCGCTCAAGGCCGTGTTGTCGGCGGCGACGCCATCGGATATCCCCGGCGATGTTGCCTCGGTTGCGAGGATGCTCGTATGAAGATCGGTCGCCTCATCGGTGTGCTCGTCATCCTGATCCTGCTGGGTGTGCTCGGTTTCAGCGCCTATGCCTTGCTCATCGTGCGCAGCAGCGGCAACGAGCAGGCGCTTCAACCCGCCAGCGCCGGTGCCCCGGCCAGCATCACCAACGCGCTGGCTCGCGGTGAATACCTCGCGCGCGCAGCCGATTGCGCGGCATGCCATACGGCGCCCGGTGGCCAGCCCTACGCCGGTGGCGTGGCCTTCAAGCTGCCCATGGGGACCCTCTATTCCACCAACATCACCGCCGATAAAGAGACGGGCATTGGCACCTGGAGCGATGACGATTTCGTGCGTGCCCTGCATGCGGGCGTGAACAAGCAGGGCAGGCCGCTGTATCCCGCCTTTCCTTACACGTCTTACACGGCGCTCAGCCGCGAGGACATTCTGGCCATCAAGGCCTATTTGTTCAGTCTTCCCACGGTTCACGCGCCGGCGCGGAGCAACGACCTCTCGTTCCCTTACAACCACCGCTGGGCCATCAGCTTCTGGAATGCGTTGTTCCTCAACAAGCAGCGTTTTGTGCAGGAGCAAGGCAAATCCGAAGCTTGGAATCGCGGCGCCTACCTGGCCACGGCGCTTGGTCATTGCAGCGAATGCCACACACCACGAAACAGCGCGTTTGCGCTGAAGACCGGCGAAGACCTTGCTGGCGCCGAGTTGCAGGGATGGACGGCCTACAACATCACCTCGGACAAGGATCACGGCATCGGTGCATGGAGTGACCAGGAGCTGGCGGACTATCTCTCCAAGGGGCACGCTGCGGGGCGCGGCACCGCTTCCGGCCCCATGGGCGAAGTGATCGAGAACAGCCTGCAATACCTGACGCCGGAGGACATATCCGCCCTCGTCGCCTACCTGCGCGAAGTGAAGCCACAGCAGGGCGGCGTCGCCGTTCCGGCGCTGGCGGCTGCGGGCAGCGGCTCGGCGAAAGGCACGGCCGGCCTCGGCGAACAGTTGTTCGTGGGCGCTTGCGCGGGTTGCCATCTTGACAACGGGCAGGGCCGGCAAACCGACTATGCATCGCTCGCTGGTCTGCGCTCGGTCAGGGATCCTCATGCGACCAACCTTACCCAGGTGATCCTGCATGGGTCTCAGTTGCGCGTGGGCGCCCAACATGTCTTCATGCCATCGTTTGGCCGGGCGTATTCAGACGCCGAAATTGCCGCCTTGTCGAACTACGTCGTCAATCACTTTGGCGGGCAGCAGGGCAACTTAAGCGTGGAAGACGTAGCCAAGCGCAGATGATGCGCGTGTACCCCTAGCGGGTGTCGCTGGCCTAAGGCGCTTGATGCTCCGGTGCCTACGCGCCGCTATCGGCGGGGGGAATTTCGCCCCCGACTCTTGGAGCATGTTCAATATCTCAGCGCGGCGAAAAGCACCCCCTCCCGACCTCCCCCTGCAAGCAGGGGGAGGAGTTGGTTGCACCCCAGCTTGTCTCGAAAAAGGGACTCACTGTGGTCGCAGCGAGGGCTGAGGAGGGATGCTTGTGGTCACACGGAGAGATCGGGGACAAGCCCTAATGCAGCCGCGAAGCTCGAAATCCGCACTCTCGCTGCGCGGGCTTAGAATGGCTGCTTTCGACCAGGGGGGGGCAGGCTTTCTGAAGCGGTTTCGGATCGCGTTCGCCGCTGGGTCTGTCGCCAACGAGTCTTGTGTGATCAGGAAGAACCTATGAGCGAGATCGACACCCGTCTGGCGGCCTTGGGATTGACGCTGCCGCCTCCCTTCATGATACCGGCCGGACTGAGCTTGCCGTTCGAGTTCGTGCAAGTGTGCGGCACCAGGGTACTCATCTCTGGCCACGGACCTCAGGGCGCCGATGGCCTGATGGCAGGACCCTTCGGCAAGGTCGGCGCGGAACTCTCGGTAAGCGAGGGCTACCAGGCAGCGCGACTGGTCGCGCTCTCCATGCTCGCCAGCCTCAAGCGCAGCATAGGCGACCTGGATCGGGTGCATCGCTGGCACCGAGTTTTTGGCATGGTGAACTCCGCGCCTGGGTTCACTCAACAGCCGCAGGTCATCAATGGATTCTCGGACCTCATTCTTGAGCTGTACGGACCTGAGCGTGGAGCTCATACCCGCAGTGCCGTTGGCATGGCGGAGCTGCCTTTCAACATCCCGGTGGAAATTGAAGGCGAACTGACGCTGTGCCCTTGAGGCAGGGCTGTTGATGCCTGGCGTACCCTGCGGCTAACCGGCCCGGCGGTGAGCCGCGATGTCATGCGCCCACCAACAGCTCCCGCTAACGGGGCTTTTTCCACCATTCGAGGACGCGTCGCATCCATGCACTTGCCTGGCCCTGGTTCCATACGAAGGTCGCCACGCTTTTCGGCGGCATCGTGTATTCGAAACGGGTCTGGTCCTCCGCCACCGCAACGTGGCGCGCTTCCGCATTGCTGTTCACCATCACCAGAACGATCGATCCATCGGAAGCATTCTGGAATGCCACATTGTCGATGCCCTTGTCGGTAGCGGTGGATCCCACCCGGACGGCGCCGGGCAAGACAAACTTGCTGAAGTGCGCCAACGCGTAGTATTCGTCGTTGCGACTCACCGCCCCCGTGCGCGAGTCGATCGTAATCACGCCCTTGCAGGCGCTGCACCCGCCGAAATGCGGACCGTGTTTCTCGTCGAGAGCCAGGTTCCAGTACATGACGCCTCGGGCCCACTGCCTTATCCCGGCGATCAGCAGGTCCCGTGAAAACCAGAGCAGCTCGCCGTTAATGCTCGACGCCCAGTCGCCCCCGGAACACTCGGTGATGTAGGCATCCTTTTCGGGATACGCACGATGCACGCGGCCTTCCGCATAGGGACTGCCCTCGTAGCAATGCCAGGCGACCCCGTCTATATAGCGCGCAGCACCCGGGCCGGCCAACACACTCAATGGCTGCCCGGGCCGGCTCCAGTTGTGATCCCATTCCAGAATGCGTGTTTTCAGCCCCCGGCTCGCCAGCTTCGGGCCGAGGTATTGCTCGATGATGCGTGCCCGCGTGGGCGCAGTCATTTCCATGCCAGGGTAGGTGATGGGTATGAAGCTGGGCTCGTTTTGCAAGGTCAACGCGAAAATGGGGATGCCATAGCCGCGGTACGTGTCGAGGTACTTGACGAGATAGTCCGCGTAGGCACTTTCGTACTGCTCGAGGAGATCTCCGCCAATCAGGCTTTCACTTGTCTTCATCCACGCCGGTGCGCTCCATGGCGATGCGACGATGCGCAGCTTCGGATCGATGGAAAGGACCTTGCGCACCGTCGGTATCACGTCGTGCAAATTGGACGTGACATTGAAATGCTGCAATTGCGGGTCGACCTGGCCGAACGGAAGATCATCCAAGGTATAAGGCTTCAACGAGAAATCCGAGGCGCCGATGGTCAGGCGCATCATGGTCAGGTTGAGATTGGGCGGTGGGCCATACAGCTCGTGCAACAAGGCATTGCGCTGCGGCTCATTTAGTTTGTTCTGGAGCAACCACGCTGACGAGTCCGTCAACGCCGCCCCGAAGCCGATCATGGCTTGATACTTCTTGTGGACGTCGATGACCACATCGGCGGGCAATGAGCTGTGAGCGCTCATCTCGATGTCGGGCTGCTGCATCAGCTTCAGTCGGCGATCCGCCGTGCTCAGCCACACCTCGACGGTAGGCATGATCGGCCGCGTGGAAGCTGTGGCTTTGGGCCATGCCACGTGAAGGTCGAGGCGAGGTGCAAACTCGAAGCGTCGCGCGGCAAGGACAGCCAGGGTAAGCAGGGTGAGCAAAGCAATGAAGACGGTGGCGGCCCGACCGGATTCCATCCCGCGCTTATGCATGGCACGCACAAAGCCCATCGCCCACGCTGCAGTTCACTTGGATCACGAAGCTCCCGTGCTTTCGCATCAAGACCAAATCAGGGCCGGGCTCATTTCTCTCAAACTGGGAGTAATCCGGCACCGCACTCGCAGCAAAGCGAACCTGGCGCCATGATGACTGCGGACTCGACCGGTCGCTGCGACACCCATAGACTGCGTGAGCAGGAGGCATGTTGCAACGACCGGTTGAATCCGAAACCCGGGAGCAGGCTTTCTGGATTTGAGACGTACGAGTGGACGTGAAGCCCGCATCCACCGATCGGGCCAGGGATAGACCGCGAGGGTTGGCTCGACGACGGCGTGCCGATCAAGCCGAGCCAGAGCACGTGCGGTGAGGATCTCGGCTGCTTGCATGGCCTATCCATAAAGGCAGCACTGAGCTTGAGTAGCAGCCTGACCGCGTTCGACAGTGGACATCGGCAGCTCAGACCGCACGCCATGAGGTTTGTAAAAGCGCCACGGGATGGTAATAAAGCGTGCCCCTACTGCTGAGTCCAGACATGGCCGACCTGCCACCATTCCATCTCGCCTTTCCGGTGACCTCGCTGACGAACGCGCGTGCGTTCTACGGCGAGCTGCTGGGCTGTCCGGAAGGCCGATCCAGCGAAAGCTGGGTGGACTTCGATTTCTACGGACACCAGATCGTGGCGCATCTGGCGCCTGAAGAAGCGCACGCTGTCGCGGCGCACGACGTGGACGGCGACGATGTGCCGGTTCGCCACTTCGGTGTGGTGCTGTCGATGGTCGACTGGCAGGCGCTGGCAGAACGTCTGGAAGCCAGCGGCACGCGCTTCGTCGTCGCGCCGCATATTCGCTTCAAAGGACAGCCCGGCGAGCAGGCCACCATGTTTCTGCTCGACCCCTGCGGCAATGCCCTGGAGTTCAAGGCGTTCGCGGATCGTGCGCGGTTGTTTGCCCAATGAAAGCCGAAGACCTGCAGCGCCTGGTGACGATCACCATGCCTTATGGCAAGTACCAGGGCCGCCTGATCGCCGACCTGCCCGGCGCCTACCTGGCATGGTATGCCCGCAAGGGATTTCCGCCCGGCGATCTGGGCAGCTTGCTTGCCTTGGCGCTTGAGCTCGATCACAACGGCCTGAAGCCGCTGCTCGATCCGCTGAGAAAGCGGAAGTAAGCCAGATACGTGCGCACGTGGTCGATCATCGCCTAGCTGCGTGTGACAGATTTCAACGCGACCGGCGTGGCCAGGAATGAGCCGAGCGACGGGATGATCACGCTCATCTGCGGCGCTCTCAAAGCCCAAGCTCGCTCAAACCAAGGTGGTCATCTGGCCGGCGTCCGAGCGGCCAGTGGAACAGGCGCTCGCTTTCGGCGATGGGTTGGTCGTTGATGCTTGCGTGCCGTTTGACCATCAGGCCGTGGTCGTTGAATTCCCAGTTCTCGTTGCCGTGGCTGCGGTACCAGTTGCCGGAGTCGTCGTGGCACTCGTATACGAAACGCACGGCGATGCGGTTGTCGGTGAATGCCCACAGCTCCTTGATGAGGCGGTAGTCCAACTCGCGGCCCCACTTACGTTCAAGGAAGGCCCTTACGGCATCGCGGCCATCCACGAACTCCGCGCGGTTGCGCCAGTGCGTGTTGGGGGCATAGACCAGCGAGACTTTTTCGGGATCGCGGCTATTCCACGCATCTTCGGCCAAACGCACCTTCTGGATGGCCGTTTCGAGGGTAAAGGGGGGCACGGGTTGACGGATTTCCATGGAACACCTCGAGATCTGTGAGGGATCAGGTGCAGGTTCATCTTTCTCTGAACCTGCACCCGGGGCTATTGCTGTTTTTCGATAGGGAGAGCGTGCGCGTTGGCGCGTGATTTCAACGCGACAGGTGTTCGCGGATGCCTTCGCTGGCCTGCTGGATGGCGGCCTCCGTCGACGGCACATGGCGCAAGGCGTTCAGCAACACGAAGTCATGGATGGTTCCGTTGTAGCGCACCGCCGCCACGTCTACGCCGGCTGCCTTGAGCTTGCGCGCGTAGGCTTCGCCTTCGTCACGCAGCGGGTCGTTCTCCGCCGTAATCACCAGCGCGGGCGGCAGGCCCTTGAGCTCCGCTTCGCTGGCGCGCAGCGGCGAGACATAAGGGTTGTTGCGCGTGGCCGCGTCCGGGGCGTAGAGATCCCAGCCGTACTTCATGAAGTCGCGGCTGAGGAAGCGATCCTTGCCGTAGGTGTGGTACGAGTCGGTATCGACGCTGGCATCGGTCGCCGGAATCAGCAGCACCTGGTAGCTGATCTTTGGGCCGTTGCGATCCTTGGCCATCAGCGCGAGCGCAGCGGTCATGTCACCGCCCACGGAGTTGCCGGCCACTGCGATGCGGCTGCCATCGGCGCCGATTTCATTGGCATGCTGCGAAACCCACTTCAGCGCAGCGTAGCTCTCGTCCATTTGAGTCGGGAACTTGGCCTGCGGCAGCGGGGTGTATTCGACGAAGACACCGACCTGACCCGAGCCCACGACCAGGTCGCGCAGCAGGCGCTGATGGTTCTGGAAGTTGCCCACGATCCACACACCACCGTGAATGAACAGCAGCACCCCCGGCTTGCCCTGCACGTGGTCGGGCTTCATGACGTAGAGCTTTACCGTCTTGCCGCCCTGCGTGATGGTCTTTTCAGTGGTGGTCACGCCGGACATGTCCACCGGCGTCTGTGCTTGGAGGCCGGTCAGGATGTCCTGCGGCTTGGGCTGGGGAAGGGTCCAGAACGGACTGGGGTCCTTGTCGATCTGAACCAGGAACGAGCGGACCTGGGGGTCGATGTTGGGGTCGGTCGCGACAGTTGTCGCGGCGGGCGCGGCATGGCTCAAGGCAGAGGCGCCAAGGAGACAGGCGGAGGCGAGGAGGGAATGGCGTTTCATGATAGGTGGCTCCAGCGAAGGGTGAATCACCCGAGGCCAGCTAAGTCGCTGTATTTGGTAGAGGTTTTCGACGACCGAGCCGGTGACGGCCGGTGAGTCTTCCAGCCACCTCGGCGCCAGAGGTGGGTAGACAGGTCTGTCTACGAGCCCAGATTAAATCATGTAGACTGACTTGTCTACATCGTCTCAAAAACGTTTATTGAACGTTCATGTCAGGCTTCGGAGAGGGCCAGTGCGTGTCCAGGCGAGGCGCAGGCTGATTCAGTGGAGCGGCTAGTCCGGCATGGCACGCGTGGCTGCTCTCAGATCCCCAGCTTTCGGGTGTGCGAAACCCGCGCGCTGGCGCATGTAGACAAATCTGTCTACAATGATCCCATGTCCAAGCCATCGCTCCGTGAAGCATCAACGCCGCTACCTGCGCGCGAGCGCATCCTGCGAACCGCACACGACCTCTTCTATCAAGAGGGCATTCGCGCCACCGGCATCGATCGCGTCATCGCCGAGGCCGGCGTTACCAAGGTGACGTTCTATCGTCACTTCCCCAGCAAGAACGACCTCGTGCAGGCCTTCCTGGAATTTCGCCACGGGCGCTGGATGCACTGGTTCAGGCGGGCACTGGAGCGCCACAGGGACAAAGGCGTCGACGCGGTGGTCGAGGCCATGCGCGAGTGGTTCACGCAACCCGACTTTCGCGGTTGTGCCTTCATCAACACCGTCGTGGAGCTGGGCGGCAGCGTGCCGGCTTTCGAGGAAACATCGCGGCAGCACAAGGAAGAGATGATCGGCGCTATCCGCGCGCTGCTACCGCCTGGTCCGGACCTCGAGTTGGATGCGTCGGCCATCGCGCTTGCCGTGGATGGCGCGATTGTCCGCGCGCAATACACGCACAACGCAGACGAAGCGCTGAAGCTGCTGTCCCGCCTGCTTCATGCGTTGCAGTCGGCGGCGGCTAAAACGTAAATCCGTTCGCGACTTGCGCAGTCACTGGCCATCGCGTTACTGGAACCGAAGTTTTGTCTGACCGGAATCCGCAGGTGCATGATCCGAGGATTGCCGTGCGGCGGCGCCTGCAATCCAGACGCGGGCTTCCGTCAACGCCTTTCGTGCAGGACCAGCGTAAGCTGTCCTTGCGTCATGGTTAGCGCTGAAGATGTCTATGCCGCGCCGAAGTGATGTTCGCGCCGTGCCGGAGGAAGGTCAGGCCATGCGACTTCGATGGGTTTACAGCTGCCTGTTTTGCATCGCGCTGTCGGCGTATGCCGCGCCGCCGGGGGCGGGCCTGGCTGATCATCCGACGATCAAGCTGGTGTTGGATGGCAAGCCGGCCGATCTTCTGGATCAGGCGGCGTTGGCATCCATGCCGCGGGCGAGCGTGAAAGCTGCTGCGCAAGACGAACAGCCGAGCACGTGGCAAGGCGTGGCGCTTGAAGACATTGTGAGCCGCACCTGCGTGGCGTCGGGTGATGCGCTGGCGGGGCGTGCCCTGGCCAGGCTCATTCGTGTCACCACGGCGGACGGCCATCAAGTCGTGTTCAGTGCGGCCGAGCTTCACCCCGATTTTGGCAATACCCAAGTGATCCTGGCGGACTCGAGAGACGGCAAGCCGCTTGCACAGGACGGTCCCTTCCGGCTGATTGTTCCCAAGGACAAGCGCAGCGATCGTTGGCTGAGTTTCGTCACGACGATCGAAGTCGTCGATGCGTCGACGCCGTGAGCATCTGCACCCAGTCGCGCTTGGCCGATAACCGGCGCGTCGAGTTCGATGCCGCATATGTCGGTCGAGATTCCCTGCGAGAGTCTTAGACCCTGTTCGAAGCCTCCCTGTGGTCACAAGCACCCCCCAACCCTCCCGTGCGACCGAAGGGAGTCTCTTTTCGGCGCAAGCAGGGGAGGGGAGCAAGTTGCGGGCATACCTTTGGCTCCTCCCCCTGCTCGCAGGGGGAGGCTGGGAGGGGGGCTTGTAGGCCGCCGCCGCGGAACCTTTGCACAGGCGCTCAGCGGTAGCGCAGCGCTTCCACCAACACCGAAAAAGCGGGCGAGGGTTGGCGTCGGCTCGGGTAGTAAAGGTGATAACCCGGAAAAGATGGACACCAGTCGGCCATCACGCACCGCAACCCAGGGCCATTAATGAGCTGGGAACATAAAAGTATTCGTATTGCAGCGTCTAACAAAGTCAAACGACTGCGTGCAGACTTGCACTCATCCCGATTCCTCGCAGGAGCCCCGCATGCAAACGCGCACTCTTGGCCATAGCGGCCTCACTGTCTCCGCCATCGGCTTCGGTTGCATGGGTCTGAACTTTGCCTATGGCCCTGGCCTGGGCAAGCACGAAGCTATCGGGTTGCTGCGCGAGGCGTTCGAGGCTGGCGTGACGTTCTTCGACACGGCCGAGGCCTATGGCCCGTTCACCAACGAGGAGTTGGTGGGGGAGGCGCTGGCCCCGATTCGTGACCAGGTCGTGATCGCCACGAAATTCGGCTTCAAGCATGGCGATCCACAGGCAGGCATGGATAGCCGCCCCGAACGCATCCGGGCCGTCGCCGACGCCTCTCTTAAACGACTCAGGACCGATCGCATCGATCTGTTCTACCAGCACCGGGTCGATCCGCAGGTCCCCATGGAGGACGTGGCCGGCACCGTCAAGGAGCTGATCGCCGAAGGCAAGGTCAAGCATTTCGGGTTGTCGGAGGCAGGGGTGCAGTCTATTCGTCGGGCGCATGCCGTGCAGCCCGTCGCGGCGCTGCAAAGTGAGTATTCGCTTTGGTGGCGTGAGCCCGAGAAGGAGGTGCTGCCGAGCTGCGAAGCCTTGGGTATCGGCTTCGTGCCGTTCAGTCCGCTCGGCAGGGGTTTTCTCGCTGGCAAGATCGATGCGAGCACGGCGTTCGCCAAGGACGACTTCCGTAACACGGTGCCCCGCTTTTCGCCGGAGGCGCGCCAGGCGAACCAGGTGCTGGTCGATCTGCTGGGCGAGATCGCGGCTGGCAAACACGCAACGCAAGCGCAGATCGCACTGGCATGGCTGCTGGCACAGCAGCCGTGGATCGTACCGATTCCGGGCACGACCAAGCGCCTTCGTCTGCATGAAAACATCGGTGCCGCAGCGATCGAACTGCGTCAGGACGAACTGCATCAGATCGATCAGGCACTGGCCAAGATCCAGGTGCAAGGCGATCGATATCCAGCGGAGCTCGCTGCACGCGTGGGCAAGTGAACAGTCGAGGTCATGCACTGGCACGATGAACGTGTCTTGAGCGAGTGGGGCCGATCCATGACGAAGATTCGTGAGGTTCGTGGGCCATCCAGCGCTTCCAAGTTGCGCCATGGCATGGCTATGCTCGCCTAAACCCCAGGGTAGACGTGCCGTGCGCGAACTGTATCCGGAGATCGAACCGTACCTGACCTATCGGCTTGCGGTCGACGATATCCATGAACTGTATGTGGAAGAGTGTGGCAACCCGGATGGCTTGCCTGTGGTCTTTCTGCACGGCGGCCCCGGTGCGGGTCTATCTGCCTATCATCGTCGTTTCTTCGATCCGCAGCGCTTTCGCATCGTGCTGTTCGATCAACGCGGTGCCGGCAAGTCCACGCCGCATGCGGACTTGCGCGACAACACGACATGGCATCTGGTCGAGGATATCGAAGCGATCCGCGAGCACTGCGGCGTGGAACGCTGGGTGGTCTTCGGCGGCTCCTGGGGTTCGACGCTCGCACTCGCCTACGCAGAGAAGCATCCCGAACGGGTGCTCGGCCTGGTGTTGCGTGGCATCTTCCTTGGCCGTCCCGCCGAAGTGCGTTGGTTCAACGAGCTCGATGGCGGCGCCTGCTGGATCTTTCCGGAGCGTTGGGCTCACTTCCTGGCGCATATTCCCGTGGACGAGCGCGGCAACATGGTCGAGGCTTACTGGCGTCGACTGGATAGCGACGACGAGGCCGTGCGCCTGGCTGCCGCCCACGCCTGGGGCTATTGGGAAGGCGGCAGCACCACGCTGGCGCACGATCCAGAAGAACCTGGAAGTTTCGAGGATCCGCAGGTGGCGATCAGCGTGGCGCGTGCCGAGGTTCACTATTTCCGCCACGGCGTTTTCCTGGAGCCCGACCAGCTGCTGCGCGATATCGAACGCGTCCGGCACATTCCGGCGACCATCGTGCACGGGCGCTACGACATCATCTGTCCAGTCAAGAATGCCTGTGACCTGGCCGCGGCCTGGCCGGAGGCCAGCCTGCATATCGTGCTGGCTGGCCATAGTGCCGCCGATCCGGCGATTGTCGACGTCCTGATACAGGCGACGGATACGCTTGCCGATCGCTACATCTAGTGGGTCAGCGTCGAGACGACCGGGCTCGCTCTGCTATTTGGACAGCGTGGAGTATGGTGGTCTCCTTGTCACAACGGGAGACATGTCATGGTCAGCGTGGCGTTGTTCGTTCGCCTCGAGGCGAAACCCGGCAGAGAGAAAGACGTTGAAGCCTTTCTCTTGAGTGGGCTGGCTCTGGTGCAGGAGGAGCCGGCCACCACGGCGTGGTTCGGCATCCGTTTGGGACCTTCGACTTTCGGCATATTTGACGCCTTCCCGAATGATGCCGGTCGGCAGGCGCACCTTTCCGGCAAGGTCGCGGCGGCCTTGATGGCTAACGCGGGAGAGTTGTTGTCCGCGCCACCGTCGATCGAAAAGGTTGACGTACTCGCCGCGAAGCTGCCCGGCTAGGCAGCGCCCGGGCAAGTCCCATCGCCTGCCCTGGGAGATTACGCCGCGATTGGCGTACTCACGGGCCTGCCCGCCAGCCATAACGCGAGGTTCCTGACATAGCGCTCGATCGAGCGCTGTGCCTCCGGTGCGTGCGCGAGGGCGTCTCCGGGCGCTTCCGTGACAAAGCTTGGCGCACCCATCGATGGGTCCCAGTTGTAGTCGGCAAAATGATGGAAGGTGGACTCAGCAATGGCGGGCCCGCCTTCGGACGACGGCTCGAATGCGACCACGAGATTGAACTCCGTCCCGCTGAGCTTGCTGCAGCCTTTGGCGATCACGCGAGCCGATGCATCGTCAGCAGGTTTGCCCACGGCACCTTCGTGCGGATGCGCCGGCAAGGAATGCACCACGCCGCCGGGTGAATCCGGATCGGTCAACACGTCATGTAGCGGCTCGCTGATCGCCACATGCTGGAAATCGCCATTGGCACCCGAGTGATAGTTGGGCCAGAGAATGTCCGGAGTGAACGTGTCATCGCGATGATGGTGCGACGCATCGGGATCGGGATGCCTGGAATGGAAGAAATGCGCGGCGCCCACCCCTCCCAACGAGCAAACCGAGCAGCCGAGGTCCATGTGGTCGCGCGTCACCAGCAAACCGCCGCCGCGTTGGCGAAAGCGCGTAATCGCCTCGCAGTCTTCAGTGGTCAGGCCGTTGCCCGTGTCCACGGCAAACAGCCACATTTCATCGAATGAGGTGGCGTCGATCCGCGACAGCACGCTGTCTGGCGAGCCGGGTGGATCCCGATCGCGCGCAACGACTTCAAACAAGCTGTCACCGGCTTCATCGCGCAGGTTGGAGAGATAGTCGCGCAGAAGACTGAAGCGTCCGATGTGCCAGTCATCATCGAGCGTGGGTATGGTCGTCTGCAAAAGGATCCTGCTTGGTATCGCCATGGCGCCGTTCCTCGGATCAGTAGTAGCGTGGAATCGGACCGAGCTGCGGCGTCATGCGGTCGCGCAAGTCGAGCATGACTTCATCGACGTAGCACCAGCCCCAGCCCTCCGGCGGATCGTAGCCTTCGATGATCGGATGCTGCGTCTGATGAAAATGCTTGGTCGCATGCCGATTTGGCGAGTCGTCGCAGCAGCCCACGTGTCCACAGGTGCGACAGATGCGCAAATGAAGCCAGACGCCACCGGACTTCAGGCATTCCTCGCAACCACGCGCGCTAGGCGTGACGTCCTGGATCGTGGCGAGATGGCTGCAACGGGTCGTCATCAGAGGCTCCTTCCGTAGCGAAAGAGTGCCGCTGTTTACCATAGGACGACGTGAAGACAGCGCTATGCAGGTTCGTGAGGCGCGGCTTGCATGCGCTATAACGAATCGGCTATGAGCCCGCGACGCAATGCGTTGGCCGCGTAGGCTCACCAAGCCGCGAGACGACAGAGCGTTCACGGCTCGTGTACGTTTGCGATCGCATGTTCCCCGGGCGATGGCCTGGTGCGCTTCAGCGCATCTCGGGATCAAAGTGGGCATGGCTACCGGACGTCGGCATGGTCTCGAAGGCACTTTTCACGCAGCCTTGCGATGGCTTGTCGTTTTGCGCCGTTGCCGTTCGTCGTCATTGTGAGGGAAGTGTCCATGGGCACCGGCGCCGTGTCTACCCGGTGTACATGCCTATGCTTCGGGCGCGATCGACTCCAAGGCCGTGGAAGTGGGCAGGGCGGTGGGCATGGATAGGCATGAGACGTTCTGGGCCCATCGCTTCGGCATGCTGACGGACCGCTATGGCAAGGCGTGGGTGGTCAATTGCCTGAAGACGCCGGGCGGCTGAGCAAGCAGCGATCGGGCTGCGAGGCACGGCGCCTGATCCGGGCGGAGGACGTGGCCGCTCCTTCTCCTCGGCCAGGATGGAGGGCGTCGCCTGCGCCAGCGAGAGCGGCGGCATCGTCCATGGGCCAGCAAGCCATGTGATGCAGGCGCTTGCATGCACGCCGATGGTTTCAAGGCCACCATCGGCTAGGCTCGCTTCAATACTCAATTCGGAGACTGCTTTTGGCCCGCATCAAGCTTTCCTGCGAGCGTGGACGCTCGATCGAGCTGGACAGCGCGCGCACCGCACTCGGATGCATCGACTTCCAGGTTGACTTCGTCTTGCCGGAGGGGCGCGCGGGGGGCATTGGGCTTGCCCATCGAGGCATTGATGGCGGCCATACCCGCCGCCCGGTGCGCACTGTCCGCGGCTCGCGAAGCTGGCATGTTCGTGTTCTTTACCCGTGAGTGATACGCGCCCGACCTATCCGATCTCAATGCGTTTCGCCGTCAAAATGATTTGGCCATCGGTTCGCCCGGGCCTCTGGGGCGCTTTCTGGTGAAGGGCGAGAGGGGCACGGAAATCATTCCCGACGTGCGCCCCTCGGAGCGGGAGCCTGTCATCGACAAGGCGGGGTTCAGTGCCTTCCATCAAACAACCCTGGATAATGTATTGCGCGTGCGCGGCATCGATACCCTGTTGCTCATGGGCTATACGACGCAATGCTGCGTCGCGTCGACGTTGCGCCACGCCGTCGACCTGGGCTACGCCTGTGTTCTGCTGACGGATGCGAGCGCGGCCTACGACCCTGCGGATCACGAGGCCACCGTACGCGTGATGTATAGCGAGGGCGACAACTTTGGCTGGGTCAGCGATTCCGAGCGTTTGGCCAACGCCCTGCACTCGATCAGGCATTGAGCTGACCGGGGAACTTTTGTGACCAGGGCCGTTTGCGATTACACGTGCAGCCGCGCATGTCCCGTCGTAAATGCCTTGTCGACGAAGACCGGATCGAGCGTCTCCTCCGCATCGTCCGCATCGGGGCGCGACTTCAGCCGGTCGTTGCAACACGCCGAAGACGGCGCGAGCAACAGGAGTGTTGCGATGTCCGGTTGCAGTCGCAGTCGGAAGCCGACCTTGGCGCTCACCTTTGCAAAATCGCCTAACCGATCAAAATTCATGGTGCATCAGGAATGTCTCGCACCACCTCGGTCAACTTGCCAGCATTGATTTCGTAGAAGAAGCCATAGAGCTTGATGTGCTTAGGCACCGCCGGGCTCCAACGGAGCAGCGCGATGTCATGCTTGATCGACATGTCGAAAGGCGATGATCACGTGGGGGTACCAGCGCGGTGTGCAGCTGCGCCTGATCGAACCAGGCAAGCCCAACCAGAATGCCTACGTCGAATCCTTCAACGGCCGCCTGCGTGATGAATGCCTCAACGAGCATTGGTTTCCGAGCCTGCTTCACGCGCGCACCGAGATCGAAACCTGGCGACGGGAATACAACGAGGAGCGACCCAAGCGAGCACTGGGCGGGCTGACGCCTGCCGCCTATGCAAAGCAGTTAAAGTAACCCCGGACTCTAATTCGCGCCGCTACTGAAAGCGGGGGGACGTCGCCGGCGCACCGAAGGGATGCGGACAGACAGGACCGGCCCCAACGTGTTGATTTTAGAATGATGGGGTGATGTCCAGAAGGCCCGCAGGCGGCGCCGCGCGGCTTGGCAAGACGGCCAGTCTTCCCGGCGCCACGCAACACCGCCTGCGGGCCTTCTGGACATCATGGCGCCTGCGCAGAGTTGATCGGAGCATCCCTCGATCTCAGCTACTTCCATGAGCTCGGAGTGCGATATGGCGGGTGTAACGGCCAGCGTCAGGGGAGCGCAACGCGCGGCCCATCATTTTATCGATTTTATGCAACATGCCGGCTGATCGATACCAACGTGCAATATCTTTCTGCTCACGCAAATGTTTTTATCTTTTGATGCCGACGATGATCGGCACGATCAGTAACATCCCTAAAAAATAGCTCGGGTTTAGCGAACAAGGGAAGCGTTTGGAATACGCTGCATCCTGGACTGCGGCGCTCCTTGTCGTTTTCTTACGTGGCGATGGTGCGTTAACGCCAGTTGCATCGACCCCGCCTGGTGGACGTCTTCAAGGAAGGCGACAACCGCAGCAACGGAGATTGTCGCCGGCCAACTTTATGCGCGATGCGTCGAAATTGGAGTGGCCAATGAACAGCGTACAAATCGATCATAAGAGTTATGAGATGCCTCCTCGGCAAGGGATCAGCGTCGCGCACTTTCTCACGGTCGCCGACATTGATCGATCGGCTCGCTTCTATGAAACAGTCTTCGGCGGGCGCACTCTAAGCAGAGGAGACAGCAAGGGGGCGCCTGGCTACATTCAGATCGCCAATACGTGGCTGCTTGTGAACGTTGGTGGCGGACCGACCCCCGACAAGCCGTCCGTGACACTCAGCGTGCTCCCTGACCCGAATAGGGTCAGCAGCTTTATGAATATCCGCGTTGCGGATATTCAAGCGTGCTACAAATTATGGAAAAGTCGAGGGGCCGAGTTCATCACGGAGCCGAAGGACAAGTACGGCGAGACGCGCTGCTACATCCGCGATCCTGACGGTTACATTATCGAGGTTGGACAGAGCAAGCCGGACTTCACTTACGGTTAGTGCGCGGCTGGAAAGGGGGGGCGGGCGAGCATTGCCGAAGATGCCCCATCAGGAATTGGGGAGTCCACGCCGAGTGATCCGTCCTGGCTCTCGAACCGTCTCACGGCACTACCCGAAACAAGATCGCAGTCATGTGCCCTCTTGCTTCAAAATTCGAGGTTCCGCTTCACGCCCTGAGCCGTTCCGTCAACTTTCGAATGAAGCCCGGCCGGACGGTTGCAACGCGGCCGGGCGCAGTGACGTCGGATGCCAGCGCCAAAACATTCACCGAGAAGAATGGGTGACCCGCAAGGGTCAGACCCAGAATCGCCGCCTCAAGCCGGTAGCCGCTCGCCAAGGGTGCAAACCAAACCGGAGTCACCAGGAAGGCCCCTGCGAGCAGGAGCCATTTCCGCGTCGCCTTGAGGCTGACACCGGCCGCCAGCAGTGGAAAATTCCGTTTTACGCTTTCACACAGCCTCGGTCTGAAGCGGACACTTCAGTAGCCTATATTTTCGACTGACGCGATGAGTGAAGAGCTCACCACGCTTGAATCAGGAGAACATTTGATACGACCTGTTCCGGGGAAATTACCGGGATTTTTAAGGCCGATGCGCCCAGGGGAATCGCCCTACTCATGCATCGGCGCCTGGCCCGGCGGCGAACGCTGGTCAGCTCAGGCGTGCTCGCAGGTGGCGTGAACCGAGCAGGATCATCGTCACGATCTGGGTCATCTGGCGGACCAGCTCGGCATCGTCCTCGAGCGGTCGGTCCAGCGCATGCGCGCCCATTGCGAAGATCAGGCGCGTGATGGCCTTGGCGGCCAGCGCCGGGTCGTGCAGGGGTTGATCCGCGGCCTCGGTCAGGCGCACCAGTTCGACCCGCAACTCCTCTTCGAAGAAATCGAGCTGGCGATCGACAGCGCGCTTGAAGGCGTCGGACCCGGCCGTTCCTTCCCGCAGCAGCACCTGCAGCAGGCCGTCCTCGGAGCGCAGCTGCGACATGAATGCTTCCACGGAGCCGCGCACCACCGCGTTGCCGCTCACCGTGTTGACGCGTGCCTGGTCCACCACCTTGCGCAAGGCCTCGCCGGACAGCTCGATCAGCGCGACCGCGAGGTCGTCGACGTCGCGGAAATGGCGATAGAAGCTGTTGGGCGCGATGTCGGCTTCGCGCGCCACCTCGCGCAGGCCAAGGCTGGACACGCTGCGGTGCGGTCCAAGCAAGCGTAAGGCTGCCATCAGCAAGTCGTCCCGGCTGATCTGGTGCTTGCGCCCAGTCTTTGGGGCCTCGATGGAAGTAGTGGTTTGGACCATGGCACAGGAGAAATCAGCTGAGCGGAGGGTAGCAGACAAGCGTCTATACGAACGTATATACAATTGTATATACGTTCGTATAATAACCCCATGGAAACCGCCATCCAAGAACGCCCCTTGCTGTCCCGCCTAAACGCAGTGTGGGCTCCCCCCGTGGTGCTCGACTTCTGGCTGTCACGCCTGAACCCGCTCTGGTCCTGGGACCAGGCACGCGCGCGGGTGGTCGAACGCCGCCACGAAGCCGAGGGCGTCACGACGCTGGTGCTGCAGCCGAACCGCCATTTCCGCGGCTTCCGTGCGGGGCAACACGTGAATGTCGGCGTCGAGATCGATGGCGTGCGCTACACGCGTTCCTATAGCGCGTCGGATATGCCGCGCGCGGATGGACGCATCCGGATCACGGTGAAAGCGGTGGAAGGCGGCAAGCTCGGCGCGCATCTGCAAACCATTGCAGTGGGCAGCGTGTTGATACTTGGCCAGGCATTTGGGGAACTGTGCGTGCCGAATGAGCCGGCGCCCTGCCTGATGCTGGCTGCGGGTAGCGGCATCACCCCCTTGCTGGCCCTCGTCAATTCGCAGGCGACCGCGGGGTTCCCGCGACCGCTGCGACTGGCGTACTGGGCCCGCACGCGCGCAGAGCTGGTGCAGGCCGGAGCGTTGCGGGCCCTCGCGTCGGGCCATCCGGACTTCAAAGTGCACTTCATGCTGACCGGTGAGGCCGCACAGGCGTCTGACGAGTTGGAGGGACGGATCGAGTCGCGTCACCAGACCACGTTGCTGCCCGGAGGAGAACCGGCCCACGTGCTCGCCTGCGGCCCGCACGGTTTCGTCGAACGCGCCCGCGAGGTGCTAGGCGGTCATTGCCTGTCCTTCCAGTCGGAAGCATTCAGCCCACCGCCGCGCCTCATCGACGCAAGCGACCACGGCCACGTCCGCGTGACCCTGCTCGAAAGTGGGCGAACACTGGACATCGCGCGGAACAAGTCGTTGCTGGAGGCGCTGGAAGAGCAGGGCGTCACACCGCGACACGGCTGTCGAATGGGCATCTGCAACACCTGTGCCTGCGGCAAGCCGAGCGGCGCCACGCGCCATCTGCACGACCGCGGCGTCCAGCACGAACCCACCCAAGCCTTGCGGCTGTGCATCCACGCGGCGCAAAGCGATCTTTCCCTGGAACTTTGAAAGCCATGTCCAAGATCAACAGCCGCGCCCTGAGCCCGGAGGAATTGCGTCGCTTCGGCGAGGAACTGGATGCACTGCGCGCCCGCACGCTGGCGAGGCTTGGGCAGGGCGATGCCGATTACATCCGCAGGATCGTGGCCGGCGTGCGCTGGCTGGGACTGGGCGGCCGTGTGACGCTCATGGCGGGCGCGATTCTGGGCAGCACCGCACTGCCGCCGCTGCTGTGGCCGCTGTGCATCCTGGGAGCGGTCCTGCTTGGGCTGTCCAAGATCCTGGAGAACATGGAACTTGGTCACAACGTGATGCACGGCCAGTACGACTGGATGGGCGACCCGGCATTGCAGGGACGCAGCTACGAGTGGGACATCGCCGGCACCAGCGACAACTGGCGCAAGACTCACAACTACAGCCACCATACCTGGACCAATGTGCGCGGGATGGATGACGACATTGGCTACGGCCTGTTGCGCATCTTTCCCGAGCAGCGCTGGAAGCCGTTCTACCTGCTGCAGCCGGTCGTGGCAGTGGTGTTCGCGCTGCTGTTCGAGTGGGGCGTCGCCCTGCAGGACCTGCGCATCGGTCGTTGGTTTGCGGGGAAGATGACAGGGCGCGCCTTGTGGAAGTTGGCGACCCCGGTGGCGAAGAAGGCCGGCAAGCAGGTGCTAAAGGACTACCTATGGTTCCCGCTGCTGGCGGGCCCGTACTTCCTGCCGGTCCTGCTCGGCAACATCGCGGCGAACGTGATCCGCAATATCTGGACCTACGTGATCATCTTCTGCGGCCACTTCACCGCCGACGCGGAAGTGTTTCCGAAGCAATGCGTGCGCAACGAATCCCGTGGCCACTGGTACCTGCGCCAGTTGCGGGGATCGTCCAACCTCACCGGCGGACGGCTCATGAACCTGTGGAGCGGAAACCTGAGCCACCAGATCGAACATCATTTCTATCCGGACATCCCGGCGAACCGCTATGCGGCCATGGCGGTGGAGGTCCGAGCAATCTGCGCGCGCTACGGCCAGCAGTACAATACCGGTTCCCTGCCCAAGCAGTTCGGCACGGTCGTCTGGCGGATCTTGCGCCATGCGTTTCCCAGCAAGCCCGGACCGGCGCGGCCATTGATCGCCGCGGGTTAGCAGGAGCCGCATCGTGCGCTCTTAGCCGCTCCAGACTGCGGCTTCAGTCGGTCGGTTGCATTCGCTACGAACGCAGCTTGTAGCCGGTGCGGAAGATCCAGCCAATGGCCATCGCGCAGAGCAGCAGAAAGGCCATTGTCATGGCCGCGCTCAACACGACGTTGACGTCGGACTGGCCGTAGAAGCTCCAGCGAAACCCGCTGATCAGGTACACCACGGGATTGAACAGCGCGACCTTCTGCCAGAACGGCGGAAGCATCCCGATCGAATAGAAGGCGCCGCCGAGAAACGTAAGTGGGGTGACCACCATCAGCGGGATCACCTGCAGCTTCTGGAAGTCATCGGCCCATAGACCGATGATGAAACCGAACGAGCTGAAGGTGACGGCAGTAAGCAGCAGGAAGGCAATCATCCATAGCGGGTGCATGATGGTGTAAGGCACAAAGAAACGCGCCGTGATGAGTATCAGCAAACCCAGCATCACAGATTTGGTGGATGCCGCCCCGACGTAACCAAGCACCGCTTCGAATGGCGAAACGGGCGCAGAGAGCAATTCGTAGATGGTGCCTGACCACTTCGGCAGATAGATGCCGAACGAGGCATTGGAGATGCTTTCGTTGAGAAGCGACAGCATGATCAGGCCGGGGATGATGAAGGCACCGTAGCTCGTGCCGCCGATTTCACCCATGCGCGATCCGATGGCGGTTCCGAACACGATGAAATACAGCGATGTCGACAGCACCGGCGAAACGATGCTCTGCGTCAGCGTGCGGAATGTGCGGGCCATCTCAAAGCGGTAAATGGCGCGAATGGCGGGAATATTCATCGCGTTCCCCGCACGAGGCTGACGAAGATATCTTCGAGCGAACTTTCCAGCGTATGCAGGTCCTTGAAGTCCACCCCTCGATCCCCCAGCTTGCGCAGCAATACTGCAATGCCTGTGTCGTCGCTCTGGGCATCAAATGTGTAGGTAAGCGTCGTGCCGTCATCCGCAAGCTCCAGCGCGTACTCGTCCAATCCCTGGGGCAACGCCCGCAGAGGCGCCTGAAGGCTAATGGAGAGCTGCTTTTTTCCCAACTTGCGCATCAGCACGTTCTTGTCTTCGACCAGGATCAACTCGCCGCGGGTGATCACACCTACGCGATCGGCCATTTCCTCGGCCTCCTCGATGTAATGCGTGGTCAGGATGACCGTGACGCCGGTTTCGCGCAGCTTGCGCACCATCTGCCACATGTCGTGGCGAAGCTCCACGTCCACGCCGGCCGTCGGCTCGTCCAGAAATAGGATGCATGGTTCATGGGCCAGCGCCTTGGCGATCAATACGCGGCGCTTCATGCCGCCAGACAGCGTCATGATTTTCGCGTCTTTCTTTTCCCAGAGCGACAGATCGCGCAACACCCTTTCGATGTGCTTGTCATTGCGAGCGCGTCCGAACAGGCCCCGGCTAAACCTGACCGACGCCCATACCGTTTCGAACGCGTCCGTCGACAGCTCCTGCGGCACCAGGCCGATCTTTGATCGCGTAACACGATAGTCGCGCAACACATCGTGGCCATCCGCGCTCACCGCGCCGGCGCTAGGCTTTACGATGCCGCAGATGATGCTGATCAGCGTGGTCTTGCCTGCACCATTTGGGCCAAGGAGCGCAAAGATCTCACCCTGCCGTATGTCGAGGTCAATCGACTTCAATGCCTGGAAGCCGCCCTTGTAGGTCTTGCTGACGCCCCGAATGGAAACCGCGTGTGGCGTCGAAGTGGCCTGTTCGCTCATTGCATTCCTTGATCTGGCGTGTCGCACCGCGCTTGGAGTCTACGCCCGGGGCGAGTCTGGATTAACCACGTTATGGCTGGTTCGATCGACGCTTTCCCGTTGCTTTCCCAGGCGTCGTCGGGCCGTAGCCTTTACATCGCGCAAGCGAGTAAAAAAAGACCTCCTGCCGATCGCGGACACATTAATGCCGGAGATGTCTGCGTCGGGTTGAAAGTGGAGCTTTGCACGTTCGTCAATCTGCAATGTTCACGACGGGCGCATGGGCCCGGATAAGTACCTTCGATTGCGTGCTCGACAGTGACGCGTCATCCCGGTCAGCCGTTGCTTTTGCCTGGGTGAAAGTGATGTTGTCCGCGGCGACCGCGGGCGCCGCAATGAGCAAAGCCATAAGGAAGAGCTTGACCATGACATTTCCGAAAGTTGTTTCCTGTATCAAAAGTTAGGGTGCGCCATGGCTCGGAAGCGGACCTGTTCTTCATGCGGACAGAACGCTCTTCCCGCCACGTTTGCCATCCAGCGATTGTGGCAAGAAGGGGCGGTGAAGCAAGACTGCGACAGCAACACGCCCCGCGACAAAAATCAGCAGGGCAATCGCAAATTGAACATAGCCTCGGATCGTGACTTGGGCATATCTTTTGAGGAGCGCCGCGGTGAGTGGGCAAGCTGCGATACCCGAGAACATCGCAAACCGGCCGTTCGCAATGGGTAATGGTCCTTCGTGTATGAGAAGTGCCAGGCCACCGACGCCCGCGACAAGCGCCCAGGCCCAGGCCACGATTCGTACAAGGACAGATCCAGTTCTACGCCTATGACTAGTCATTTCATGGCGCCTAGGGATGTGAATATCCGATAGTTCAGTCGTGCGGACTCACTGACGGCGGGCCTGGCCAGTGAACGTCCGATCCGGGTGGCGGCCTCAACCGGCCTTCACCGTGCGGTCATGCTTTCAATAGACCCATGGGATTAGGCGCTTGGTGCGTGTTGCGTACCGATGGAATGCGTCGCCAAACGCGGCTGCGAGCGCTGCTTCTTCCTCTTTGATTCGATAGAGGTAAAGGCAGGTCGTCAAGCTCATCATCACTATCACGCTTAGCCAGTTCCCCAAGGCCAGAGCAAAGCCGAGGAACGCAATCATGGCGCCTAAATAGCTTGGATGGCGCACATGAGCGTACAACCCTTCCTCCTTGAGTTGATGATCGCCCCGGATCGCTACGTTCGGTGTGTGGAAACGGCCCAGCTGGAAGATTGCAAACGATCGCACAGCGATACCCACCCCCAAGACGACTAGTCCTGCAACCTGCAGCGCAACGGCATGCAAAGCTCCGATCTTTCCGTAGGACAAGCCGATGGTTATGGCGTAAACCACGGGTCCACCGATCATCAGCAATTTCAACGAAAACTTATCTCGATTCTCCGCTTCGCCCGTCTTAAGGCGAAAGACCACGATGGCATCTATCGTTAACCACACGAAGAAAACGACCAGGGCAATGTTGCGCACTAGGTTCATGTCGTTCTTGCCTCCTATGCCTTGATAAAAAGCGCGCCCTGCCAGCGCATCAAATGCGCACCGTGGGTCTGCCTGGCCTTCAGCAGCGTCCGTCCGACTCCATCCGACAACCCCAAGTCCGCCCAGGGTCGGAAGCAATCACTCCAAGCATGCAACGAGCCATACCCATCAGCAATGGGGCGCCCGACGGTGATCATCACCGGCAGGCTGCGCACCGTTGCCCGGAATCGGTGATCAACCCCATTGGAATCGCTGCCATGCGTAAGAGGACTGTCATCGTTTGCGCAAGTGGCGGGCTGCATGGTGCCGCCAGGCCCCCTTGGTCGCGTACGCTTTGTGGTTCCCCAAGGTCGCGCTTCAGCCCGGAGATGGTTGCCATGGAACATCGGATCGTGACGTTGCCGTCCTTCACCGTGATTGGCATGGATCACCGGGTGCGAGGTTCGGTCGATGGCATTGGCCTGCTGTGGCAGCGCTTCATTCCGCGCGAACACGAAATCGTTGGTCGCACGGAGCCGGATGTCGCCTATGGCGTATGCAGCCTTTTGCCGGACGGCAGCGCGCGCTACGTGGCTGGCTTGCCCGTATCCGCCGATGCATCGCCACCCGAGGGCATGGTGAAGTTCGACGTGCCGGCGCAGACGTACGTGGTGTTTACCCACCGCGGTACGGCAGCGCAGATCGGCGACAGCTTCCAGGCCATCCATTCGCGCCTGCTTGCCAAGCTGGGGCTGCGCGGCCGGGCCGGCGTGGAGTTCGAGCGCTACGACGCACGCTTTACCGGGCCGGACGATCCGAGTTCGGAAACCGACCTCTATATTCCCATCGAATGACGCGCGCTCAGGCAGCCAGTTGGTTGATATAGGCGCCAGTCAGCGCCTCGTTGATGGTGGCGGCCATCTGGCACGCCAACTCGGCATAACCCTCGGCGCGGGGAACGCGCGCCCGTTTGGGCGCGCCGCCGAGGAGGTCGATCTGGTGGCGGTTGCCGGCGTCGGAGAGGCAGGCGAACACGCAGGCGCGTGGCGAATCAAGGAAGACGCGCATCTCGATAAGCGCGGCGGCGGCGATACTTTCGGCTTCGTCCGGCTGGATCACGATCGTAAGCGAGCGATTGCCCTTGCGGCGAAGCTGACGGAGACACTCCTCCAGTTCGATCACCAGTCGGTGTCCTTCAGGCAGCTGCAGGTCGCGAAAGAGTACGGACTCCATTTCGGAAACGATCTTGCGCACCTCGTTCTCGATGCGTCCCAGGAACCCCGTGCGCAGGTCCTGGCGCGTATAGCGCACCGGCATCGTGGACACCTGGACGTCGTTCTTGCGTACCAGGGTGGAGTGGTTGATGCGCGTGAAGGTCAGCCCGGCCGCCTCGTAGCTCTGTTTGGCGTTGTGCCCGCTGATGCCGGCAAAAGCGGCCCAGGCGGCTTTGAGGTAAGCAATATTCGGAGCCGACTGCAGCATGCGTATTCCGTCCTGGTTGATCCGAGGGCTTGGTGGCCTTGCCCAGGCAGGCCATGCGGCTCCTCGTTGTCGAGGCATGAGTGGGTTATCGGCCCCTGCGCGGGAAACTTCAGTGGCTCCTGGCAGCCCGGATCCCGGCATGCATGACTTCTGTCCTACGGCGGCTTCAGGGCCGCGCAAGCTATAAGTACGGGGCGGGGAAGGTCGACATCCGTCGCCATCCTTGCGAAGGCAGGGATCCCGTGTCTCTGACGACCGAGTGACGGGCTTCTTCGCCGTGGGCTGCTCACCGCCTTCACCGCTACGACGAGCTTGAGTTTGTTTCGAATGCTTTTGGACGGGTGTCGTTGGTGCGCCGGCTCTTGCCGACACCGCGAACTGCGCGCCCATCAACCCTTGGGGAGTGAAGAACGGCATGACTGGATTGAAGATGCGGCCGCTGCTGACGCTGGCCTGCCTGCTGGCGACGTTTGGCAGTGCCATGGCGAGTGGCGAAGAAGGCCGCGGTGACGGCGGCATGCTTGGGTTTACGCCCTACGGTGCAAACGATCAGCGCAGCCTGGAGCAGCGCTTCGACGCCCAGCTCGACCCCGCCGACCAGCGCGGCCTGGCTCAAGCAGATGTCGTCCGAGCCGAACCAGGTGGGCTCGCCGCACGACAAGGCGAATGCCGAGTTCATGCTGGCGAAGTTCCGCGAATGGGGTTGGGACGCGCATATCGAAACCTTCAGCGTGCTGTATCCCACGCCGAAGAAGGTCGCACTGGAACTGCAGGGCCCGCATCCCTACACCGCCAAGTTGAACGAGCCGGCCGTGGAAGGCGATGCCACTTCCGGCATCAAGGACGGCGTGCTGCCGCCGTATAACGTGTATGGCGGCGACGGCGACGTCACCGCGCCTCTGGTTTATGTCAACTACGGCATGCCCGACGATTACAAGGAGCTGGCCCGCCGCGGCATCGACGTGCGGGGAAAGATCGTCATCACGCGCTATGGCGGTGGCTGGCGCGGACTCAAGCCCAAGCTGGCGCAGGAACACGGCGCCGTCGGCTGCCTGATCTATTCCGATCCGCGCGATGACGGCTACGGCGCAGGGCGATACCTATCCGAACGGCGGCTGGCGCCCGGCCGATGGCGTGCAGCGCGGTTCGGTCGCGGACATGCAGCAATATCCGGGCGATCCGCTGACGCCGGGCATCGGTTCGACGCCGGGCGCCAAGCGACTGGCGCTCAAGGATGCAAAGACCATCCTGAAGATTCCGGTGCTGCCGATTTCCTATGCCGACGCCACGCCGCTGTTGCAGTCGCTGACGGGGCCGATGGCGCCGTCGGGCTGGCGCGGCTCCTTGCCGCTGACCTACCACGTTGGCCCCAGCTCGGCTGCGGTACATATGACCGTGCTGTCGGATTGGGGACAGAAGCCCGTGTACGACGTGATCGCCACGATCACGGGTTCCACCGAGCCCGACCAGTGGATCGTGCGCGGCAATCATCATGACGGCTGGGTGTTCGGCGCATGGGATCCGCTGGCCGGCAATGTCGCCCTGATGGCCGAGGCGAAGGCCATTGGCGCGCTGTACAAGGACGGCTGGCGGCCGAAGCGCACCCTGGTCTACGCCAGCTGGGACGGCGAAGAGCCGGGCCTGCTCGGGTCGACCGAATGGGCCGAAACGCATGCCAAGGAGTTGCAGCAGAAGGCCGTGCTGTACCTCAACTCGGATACCAACGGCCGCGGCTTCCTGAATGCCGGCGGCAGTCACTCGCTGCAGCATCTGGTGAACCAGGTGGCGGCTGGCGTGACCGACCCGGAAACCAAGGTAAGCGTGCGCGAACGCATGCGCGCACGCATGCTGGTGCAGGGCAACAGCAAGAATGCCAATCCCGGTGAGAAGGACGACGCCAAGCTGGCGGCGCAGGGCGGTGACCTGCCGATCGAGGCCCTGGGTTCGGGTTCGGACTTCAGCGCCTTCCTTGAGCATCTGGGCGTCGCCTCGCTCGATCTTGGCTTCGGCGGCGAGGACGACAACGGCGGTATCTACCACTCGCGCTACGATTCGTTCGATCACTACGTGCGCTTTGGCGATCCGACGTTCGAGTACGGCGTGGCTTTGTCCAAGGTGGCTGGACACATCGTGTTGCGCACGGCTGACGCCAGCGTCGTGCCGATGCGCTTCGGCGATTTCAGCGACACGCTGGATCGCTACGTGGCCGAGTTGCACAAGCTGGTCGACAACATTCGCACGGACACCCAGGAGCAACACCAGTTGCTCGATCAGCATGTGTTTGAACTGGCCGCTGACCCGGCACGTCCGATTGCGCCACCCGCGCGCGATTCCGACGTGGCGGACATCAATCTCGCTCCGCTGGATCAGGCCGCCAAGCAACTGAAGCACAGTGCACAGGCCTACGAGGCTGCGTACAACGAACGCGCCAGCACCGGCTTCGACATGCCCGAGACACAGCAGCGCCAGTTGAATACGCTGATGGGGCAGATGGAGCAGGCATTGAGCGACCCGGCCGGCCTGCCCACGCGTCCGTGGTTCAAGCACATGATCTATGCCCCCGGCATGTTGACTGGCTATGGCGTCAAGACCGTGCCAGGCGTTCGCGAAGCACTCGAGGCGCGCCGTTGGAATGAGGCCAATCAGTATGCAGTCGTCACGGCCAAAGTGCTCGACCGCTACCGTGCGCAACTCGATCAGCTGACGGCTTTGTTGAAAAAGACCTCGTAGCCCTTCGGTTGCGATTTAACCCGGAAGGAAAGGCGATCCAGCGATGGATCGCCTTTTTCTTGGTTCTTCACGCTTTCCCGGGGAAGGCGGCCTTGATTTTCAGGAAGAAGTAGGTCGAGTCGCGGAAGCCATAGGCCATGCGCTTGATGACCTTGATGCGGTTGTTGACGCCTTCCAGGACGCTGGTGTGCAGGTGGTATTTGGCACTAGCGAGGATGCCGCGCAAGTACGGTTTGAGTCGTCTGGCGAAGGTGATACACGCGGGGATGCCGCTTTCTTCGGCCATGCGTTGCCACTGACGCCAGCGCAACCAGCCTTCGCGGACACTGGGGGCGTACCAGATCTCCTTGAGTGTGGTCTTCAGGAGATAGACCGTGGCTAGCGGCTGGTTGGCGGCGAGCAGATCGCGCAGGCGCACGGCCTGTTCTTCCTGGAGATTCTCGCGGTTGCGCAACAGCAGCCAGCGGCTGCGTTTGATGACGTGGCGGGCGGGCTTGTCCTGACGCAAGGCGTTGGCCTGATCCACCCGCACGCGGTCGATGACCTCGCGACCGAAACGGGCGACGACATGGAACAGGTCGTAGACGACTTCGGCCTGTGGGCAGTGTGTGCGCACCTCCCGATCGAACGCCGTGTTCATGTCCATGGCGACCGCTTCGATGTGCCGACAGGTATCCCCTAACAGGGCGAAAAAGGGTGCGATGGCCTTGCGGCTGTTGCCCTCGCCGACCCACAGCACGCGCAAGGTCTGCGCATCCATGATCACCGTCGCGTAACGATGTCCTTTGTGCAGGGCAAACTCGTCCATCACCAGGCGACGTACCGCGCCGGCCTCAAAGGCGCCCTGTGTCGCGACCAGGCGACGCTTGTCGATGTCCTTGACGCTCTGCCAGTGCAGTCCCGTCAGCGCGCAGACATGACGAATCGGCAGCATCTGCGTCAACGCCTCGATCCAGGCCTGAAGACGACGGGTCACCCGCGCCCGCGGATCCAGCCAACCCACCCGTTCGCGACGTCGCCCACAACGCAGGCAATCCACCCGGCGTAGCTCCACCTTCAGCCACACCCGCCGATCCAGCAGGTCGCGCTCACGGATGCGTCGCCACTGACGGTCATGGATCAACGGACTGGGAGCGCCACAGCCACCGCACCGCGGTGTCCATGCCGGATCGGCACGCAACGTGATCAGCAGCTGATCGTCGGCCTGCTCTTCACAGGACTCCACACAAAAACCTTCCCAGAAGGAAGGCAGGCTCATAGCATTCATCGGGACGGCGAGGGACGGTTGGGTTGGTGTGTTTGGCGACTGCCAATGTAACCAACCCTCGCCCGTCAATCCCTACTTCCCCGCGGTTCCGTGAAGAACCTTTTTCTTTGCGGGGAACGATCGGGAAGAGCCGGTCGATCGTTGAATCGTCGGTGCGGCTTCGCCGGAATGCGGCTGAGATGAGCGGCAGCTTCGGTTGCAGGTTGTGCTGGTCTTTCCGTCGGGGCCAAGTGTTGCGGGTGTCCTGTGGTGCTTGGCAGCGAAGCTTCCGGGTCGCGAGCTGATGATCTGCGAAGAGCCAGGCCTTGCCTCAGGTGCGTGATTTGACAGGGTCGACATATCCATGGGCGACCCGTGGCGGACCTGCGATATTTCTGAGAAAGTCGCGCATCGAAGCTCGCAGGCAGGCTTGCGCCATGACGCAGAATATCTACGACAACCAGGACTTCTTCGACAGCTATAGCCGTCTTAACCGCTCGATCGAGGGTCTGGATGGCGCACCGGAATGGCCGTCTCTAAGGGAACTTCTGCCGAACCTGCGAGGCAGCAAGGTGGTGGATCTCGGCTGTGGTTACGGCTGGTTTTGTCGTTGGGCGCGCGAGCAGGGGGCGAAGCATGTGCTTGGCCTGGATGTGTCGGAGAAGATGCTCGAGCAGGCACGGGCACTGACCGCGGACGAGGCCGTCACGTACGAACAAGCCGACCTTGAGATGATGGACCTTCCCGAAGCGAGCTGTGACCTGGCCTATAGCTCACTGGCGTTCCACTTCGTCGAGGACCTGTCCTGGTTGTGGAAGAACGTCTATCGCGCCCTGGTACCGGGGGGGCGGATGGTCTTCTCCATCGAGCATCCGATCTATATGGCGTCCATGCATCCGGGATGGATCGAGGGTGTTTGCGGGCGCAAGGTCTGGCCCGTCGACAGCTATCAGGCAGAAGGGCGGCGCGTCACCAACTGGCTCGGCAAGGCCGTCATCAAGCAGCACCGCAGGATCGGTTCGCTGCTCAATCTCCTGATCAAGACCGGGTTTTCCATTGCCCACGTCGAGGAATGGGGGCCGACCGAAGCGCAAGTCAGCTTGCGCCCGGAACTCGCCGAGGAAAAAGAGCGCCCCATGATGCTGCTGGTTGCGGCGGACCGATAGCGTCGCCTCACCACGAGACCCGACTAGCGTCGAATCTCAGCCATGCGACTTTGTAGGAGCGCACCCTGTGCGCGATCGGTCACGCCTCAATTCCCATAGCCAGCCCCGGCGATGGAGACAGGGGCCAGCGCCGGTCGCGCACAGGGTGCGCTCCTACACCAGGCACGCTCCAGCTGCGATTCGACGCTAATCAGGGCCACGAGGGAGGCCTCGATCGCGCTCATCTGTGCGGCCTGCTCATGTCATCGCCGGTACGGGCCGAGCCTAGCCTTTGCTTTCCGAAGTCGACAGGTAAGCCACTTTGCGGTGTTTCGGCAGCTGCTTGATTTCCCACTCGGCGCGCGACGCCGCGGCCCGGTTCTCATAAGCCTTCGCGCCAATCAGTCGTCGTGGCGGATGAGCGCGGGTGTAACGCGCGCCACGCCCGGCCGCATGCGCCTCGTAGCGCGCGACCAGGTCGTTCGTGATGCCTGCGTAGAACGAGCCGTCCTGGCATTCGATCAGGTAGAGACACCATTGGCGCTCATCCGGTGGTGTGATCTTCCTGGTCGTCACCATGCTCGATTCACGACGAGCGCGAAAGCGACGGGCTTTCGGCCATGTTCCTGGGCGTGAGGAATATCTTGGCAACGACGGCCACGATCCAGCCGAACACCAGCATGGCGGAGAGGTTGGCGATAAAACTGTAGGTCGTGAAGTGTGGCGTGACATGCAGTGCCGAGAGCGGCACCACCACGTAGTTCATGACGAAGAAGATCACCACGCCGTATGCGATGCCCCAAGTGGGCCAGTTGCGCGTCTGTCCGATGCGACGGCGCGTGGCAAGCACGAAGATGGCGGCGATGACGATCGACATGGCCCACTGCAACAGCATCCCAAGCACAGCCACCGAGGGGCCGCCTGCCAGTGAGGCTTTGCCGAGCACCCCGCCTGCAACGTACTTGAGGATCACCAACGGGTTGTAGCCGCTGATAACGGAAGCCGCGCCGATATCCAGAGTGCCTGCAATGAAACCGCTCCAGAGTGTGGCGGCGAGAACGGGGTGGCGCGTACGGGGCATGGGGGTCTCCAAGGGCGTGCGTCCAGGGTCGCTACTCTAGTGAGCTGTCATGCCGATGGCGATAGGCCTTCTTTCAGGGGGGGGGCAGCACGCTTCCACGAGCGCGTCCACGGCCAGGATGAGCCCAGGCGATTACAAGCTGACGCTTGCGCGGAGTCCCTGGGCTGCATTCCACGGGAGGGCGACTAGTGGAGGGGCATGTTGAATGATGGTGCCGAATTTGTCGGCGGCATGGCTCTCGATGGCCTTGATGCCCAGGGCCATGAGGTCGAAGTCCGCCAAACCCGCCGGATTGATGCCTCGATACCAATGATGTGTATCCGCTTGCGCAGCCTGCAACCGCGTGGCGCGATCCTGCAGCAGCGCTACCAGCGCATCCTGCGCGGGGTCGTCGAAGTCTCCCCGGGCGGCGGCATCCCATGCCAGCAGATAGTCCGATACCCGAAGGTCGCCGATGGTGGCGGTTGCCGCGAGATCATCGAGACTGCGTCGGGCGTAGTGCCGTACCGTCACAATGAGCTCGTTCGCTTGCGGATCATCTGGCAATGCCTGATAGAGGTTGAGTAGTTGGCGGGGCGACCACGACGCGGCGGCAAGATAGGCGCGTCCCTTTGCCCGTGGCGATGGCGTGTTGGTGTTTGTGTAGCGCCATTCGAACAGGTTCGCTATCTGTTGGAGATCGTCCTCGTACCGCGAGACCCAGGCGGGGCCTTCGGGAAAATGGAGCAGCACGTACCCGGCAAACAGACCGATTCCTGCCCAGGCGTCGCCCGCTTCGCGCAACAGGGCAGTTGCCTGCTCGTACTGTTCGAGCGTCAGGGCGATCGACGCCGCATCGCGCAACAGGGTCCCCCGGCAACCCTGCCTGACGGAGTCCGCGACATAGCCGTTATGGCTTTGCGCGTTGGCGCGCTGTACCAGGAAGGCGATACGGCCCATCGTGCCCATCGGCGGATCGTGCAGGGCTTCCATCAGAAGTACTCCCGCATATTGGTGATGGCCGAGGGAGCTGCGTACTGCGGGTTCTCATAGACATCGGTGGGAGCGGTGCTGTCGTCCGATGGATCCCACCATTCGATGCGCTCGATCTGATTGGCCGGGATATAGACCTTGGCGGTGATTTCGCCTTCCAGCTGGTAGCGCGACCACCGATGGTAGACGTTGAGATCCCGCACGGATTCGGCGACGGCCGAAAGATCAACCGCGGGGTTCAGGCCGACGATGACCCAGCCGTAGAACAAGGTGCCTGGGTGTTCAAAAGCATCCGTGGCGAAGTCGAGTGCGGTGTCCTTGGCCGAATACATGAAGTTCGCGCTGAGCAGCGCATCGCGTTCGATACAGCCGGAAGCAAGTGAAATGAAAGGGCTTCGGCGCCCGAAGTTGTCGTAGTCATGGAGGTGACGATCAAGGTTGTGATCGGTCAACTCGGGAACGACGTCGGGAGGCTGGAACACACCGTTCTTGATGCCGCGCAGCCAATTTGACTGGATGCCGGTATCGTCATCGAGCCATCGCCTTGCGTCTTCCCAGCTCAGTCCCCTGGATTCTTCTCCCGAAATACCCTTGATGAACTTCTGGATGTACATGTGTCAGCTCTTCAACCGGGCCAGCACGTCCAGCACGAGATGAATCAGCTCGTCGGGGCGGTCGGTGATTCCAAAGGCGTGTGCCGGGCACGGGCGTTGCGCAGCGCCGACATAGAAGATCAGCGGCGGCGCGTTCTGTCGGCCGGCCAGCGCATCGGAGAAGTGGATGCCCGCCTTGTTGTCGCCGCCCCGACTGATGTCCGATAGCACCAGGTCGTAGTTGTTCATGTCGAGTTTGGCGAACGCGTCGACACTCGTGAGTGCCCGCGTGATAACGATGCCGGCTTGTTCGAACAGGCGCGACTCGTTGACGATGCCAGCGGGTATATCGTCCACCCATAGCAGCTTGGCGCCCTTGGTCAGGCTGGCAGAGGCCGCCAATCGACGGGCCGCCTTGCTGAGTGCATCGTTGCCGATGGTCTGCCCGCGCGCCGCTGCGGCGGCTTCCAGATCATCGCGAAGTTCCAGCTCGACGCCCGCAATGCTGACCTTGTCCACCCGCCCAAGCAGCTCGCGCACGGTATCGCGGCCTACCCAGAGCAGCACGCCGACCAGGACCAGCGCCCAGAACACATGCGGGAGCAGTGCGATGAGCGAGGACCACGGGCCCTCCGGGGCGTCGACCGATCTGAGCGTGATCTCGCGCATGGTCCTGTCCTTGCCGATGCCATGAGTCTCTTCGCGAGCTTCGGCGGGGCCTACCAAAAGAGATGATGGGTGCTGGACAAGAGCCCGGGATTCAGCCCGCCAACGCACACGGAAGCTATTCCCACGGCCGTGATTTTCACGTTGAGCCCGGGACGAGCCGGCGCGGACGTTGGGATGGCCCATTCGATCAACGAAGCGGCGTCGCAGAGCGCGTTTCTGCACGGGTCGGTGCTCCGTCGACCTGATCAGCGTCGAATCTCAGTTGGAGCGTGCTTGATGTAGGAGCGCACCCTGTGCGCGATGGGGTACGCCTCAGTTCCCATAGTCATCGCCAGCGTACCGCGTCGATGGCGCGCTGGCGGCAGCGATGGGAACAGGGGCGTAGCCCATCGCGCACAGGGTGCGCTCCTACATTTTGGGACGAGCGGGAAGTCGCATGGCTGAGATTCGACGTCAATCAGGTCCGTCGATGGCGATTTCGTCGGTCCTCTGGTCGCCCAGGTTTCCTGCCCGGGCCAGCTGGCTTTCAGGTAAGCAGGGTGTGTGCACGAAACGGCAGGTGTGTAGCACCCGTACTCTCGATGGCCGGCTCGGCTCGCGACAGGCTTTCCTTGTCGCCATCGATAACCACCAGGATATGCCCCGAGGCGATCTCGGCCTTGAACTTGCGATGGATGACGTCGGGCACTTCGGAGCCGACCAGGGCGCCGGTCCAGCAACCCATGGCAGCGGCGGCGACGGCCATCGCGCCGGCGCCTGCAAGCGTGACGCCGAGCGGTGGAATCGCCACGGCGACCAGACCTAGCACCACGCCGGTACCGCCACCGCAGGCAACCCCGCGCAGGGCGGCGGGGTAGAAGTCGGTGCGGCCAGTCATCAGGTGATCGGGGATGTCATCCTGCTCGATATCGTCGCGGGCGATCAGCGAAATGTCGTTGTCGGGAATGCCCGCCTGCAAGGCGGCTTCCATGGCCGCGCGCGCTGCGGCAAGGTCGGGCGTGCTGAAAACGCAACGGGATTTCATATGACCCTCCAGCCACGTCGGCGCAAGGTGCCCACATGCCACAGATCGAGCGGGTCGGGTGCCGCACATGGCAGCAGGCTGGGAACCCGGGCACATTCTTGCGCGATAGTGGCAAGGCCGCGTGATGGCGTTGTTATCGATGGACCGGGTCCGGCCTGATATCGCGTCTGGTCAAGCTCGCGGGGCGCCGTATGGGCCCGTGGAGGGTGAGGTCCTCAGTCAACCAACGGAGGGCCGTCATCCAAGGAGCGTGTTTGCAGTATGTTGTGCTGCTTCCCCTCGATGTTTCGCGCATGGGCTCTCGTCGTTCCTCGCCTCACGATGTACAACCCGACCTGCTGGGAGCTGGGTCGACTGAATCTGCGGCGATCCATCGGCTGTTCTTTGCCTTGTTGCCGGGCGAGGCGGTAAGCGGGCGCATCGAACGTGCTGCCCGCGACGTCGTGGAGACGCAGCATTTGCGAGCACGGCTCATCCGCCCCTCCCGCTATCACGCCACCTTGCATTTTCTTGGCGACCACCCCGTGCTACGCGGCGATATCGTCAGTGCGGCGATAACCGCGGCAAGCAAGCTGCACAGCGCGCCGTTCGAGCTGGTGTTGGACCATGCCGCAGGCTTCCACGGTCGCGAGCCGCCGTGCGTGCTGCGCTGCTCCAACGTGCCATCCGCGCTGCAAACGCTGTGGCAGGACCTGCGCCAGTCCTTGATGCTGGCCGGCCTGGGGGCGCAACTGTCGCGCAACTTCACCCCGCATGTGACGTTTGCCTACAGCCGTGGTGCGGTGCCGCAGGCGGCGCCGATCGACCCCATCGCGTGGCGCGTGGAAGGATTTGCGCTGTTGCACAGCGTGGTGGGGGGAGGGGAGTACCACACCCTGGATGCGTGGCGGTTTTCCGCGCTCTAGGGATGCTCTGATCAACTCTGCGCAGGCGTCACCGGTCCTGTCTGTTCGCAGACCACAGGGGCGTCGGCGACGGCAGACTGGCCGTCTGTCGAGCCGGCGCACCGAAGGGATGCGGACAGACAGGACCGGCCCCCACGTGTTGAATTCAAAGTGATGGGGTGATGTCCAGAAGGCCCGCAGGCGGTGCCGCGCGGCTTGGCAAGACGGCCAGTCTTCCCGGCGCCACGCAACACCGCCGGCGGGCCTTCTGGACATCATGACGCCTGCGCAGAGTTGATCAGAGCATCCCTAACCCTCGCCGCGTGGTCGCCCAAAACGGTGCGAAATATCTTTGAAACAGGTGGTGCATCCCGGCTCCGGAACACGACATACTCACGGCTCCTTCCGACGCTGGCGAGATGCTCCATGTTCAAACCGTTGTCCGCTGCACTGCTGACCCTTTCGGTCACCCTTTCCGCGCAAGCAGCCACGCTGGACCCGAACCAGGCGCAGGCGCGCGACATCTTCAGCCACCTCATCGCGTTCAAGAGCGAGATTGGGCAAGGGCAGGTGCCGGTGATGGCCAAATATCTGGCCGACCAGTTCCGCGCAGCCGGCTTTCCGGAGTCGGACATCCACATCATTCCGCATGGCGAGACGGCGGCCATGGTGGTGCGCTATCGCGGCACCGGCACCGGTGGCAAGCCGATCGCGCTGATGGCGCACATGGACGTGGTGACGGCCAAGCCGGAAGACTGGCAGCGCGACCCGTTCAAGCTGACCGAGGAGAACGGCTACTTCTTCGGCCGCGGCACCGAGGACATCAAGAGCGGCGTCACCGTGCTGGCCGCGAACTTCATCCGCTTGAAGAAAGAGGGTTTCGTGCCTACGCGCGACCTCATCATCGTCTACACCGGCGATGAGGAAACCACGCAGGACACCATGCAGGATCTGGTCGAGCACCATCGCGACCTGGTGGATGCCGACTTCGCGCTCAACACCGACGCAGGCGGCGGCGAGCTGAGCGACACCGGCAAACCCCTGGTGTATGGGCTGCAGACGGCGGAGAAGGCGTATGCCAGCTTTGAACTGACCACGCGCAATCCGGGCGGCCATAGCTCGCTGCCGCGCCCGGACAACGCCATCTATGAACTGGCCGACGCGTTGAAGAAGGTCCAGGGCTACCGCTTCCCGGTGATGTGGAACGACACCACCCGGGCCTCGTTCAAGGCACTGGGAGCGACCACGCAAGGCAAGCTGGGCGAGGCCATGCGCGCGTTCGCCCAGGATCCGCACAACCAGGCGGCGGCCGATGTGCTGGCCGCCGAGCCGTCGGAAGTGGGCAAGACCCGCACCACCTGCGTGGCGACCCTGCTGCGCGGCGGGCATGCCGATAACGCGCTGCCGCAGTCGGCCACGGCCACCATCAACTGCCGCATCTTCCCCGGCGTGGCCGTCGCCACCGTGCAGAAGACGATGCAGGACCTGGTGGGGCCGAAGGTCGAGGTGAATCTGGTCGGCAAGGCGATCTCCAGCGATGCTTCCCCGTTGCGCCCTGACGTGCTGGCGGCGGTCACCAAGGCCGTGCATACGATTCGCCCTGGCGTGACGATCACCCCGGAACAGGAATCGGGTGCCACCGATGGCCTTTACTACCGCGCGGCGGGCATTCCCACATACGGCGTCAGCGGCATGTTCATGAAGAACAGCGACGCGTTTGCCCATGGTCTCAACGAGCGCATTCCGGTGTCGTCGTTCTATGACGACCTGGCCTACTGGCACGTGCTGCTGACCACCGTGGCGGGTCCGTCTGCGACCAAATGAGCCGTCTTATGCCAAAGGGCATGGCGCGGGTTACCCTGTAGGGGCGCACAATGGCGCCCCTCACCTGACTACGGAGTTCGTCATGCGTCCGACCGTTCTTGCCGTGCTGGTTGCCCTCGCTTTCCCTGTCACCGTCGCGGCGGCCGCGCCACCGGCCGCTTCGGGTGGCACCGTCCCGGCGTATGTCATCGCGGCCATCAACGATCCGGCGCGGAAAGACGATACCGTCAACGATGATCGCCGCAAGATCGCCGCACTGGCCACCTTCGCCGAGGTGAAGCCGGGCCAGAAAGTGGTGGATCTGATCCCCGGCAGTGGCTACTTCACGCGTGTATTCAGCGCCATCGTGGGCCCGACGGGGCGCGTTTATGTCGTGTGGCCAAATGAATACGGCAAGGAGGACAAGTCCGACGTGCAGGCCTCCAAGGCGCTGGTTGCCATGCCGCATTACGACAACGTGGGCGTGCTGATGGTGCCGGCGGCGCAGTTCAAGACGCCCGAGAAGGTCGACCTGGTGTTCACCTCGCAGAACTACCACGACTTCCCGGACGCGTTCATGGGCAAGGTTGACCCTGTATCGTTCGACAAGCAGGTGTTCGATTCGCTCAAGCCCGGCGGCGTGTTCGTGGTGGTGGACCACGTGGCTGAAGCAGGCTCCGGCATGCGTGACACCGACACCTTGCACCGCATCGATCCGGCCATTGTGAAGAAGCAGGTCGAGTCGGTCGGTTTCAAATTCGACGGCGAAAGCGACGTGCTGCGCAACCCGGCCGACCCGCACAACATCAAGGTATTCGACAAGTCGATACGCGGTCATACCGACCAGTTCGTCTATCGATTCCGCAAACCCGGATAATGGTTTGACTGATCCAGGACGACCCAACGCGACGGAGGGCGCGCCGGCGCCCTCCGATGATCCGCCCCCGGTAAAGCCTGTCGAACCCGACGCCGGCGACTGCTGCGGCCAGGGCTGCGTGCCTTGCATCTTCGACTTCTACGAGGAGGCGCTGACGCAGTACTACGAGGCGCTGGCGGCGTGGAAGGAGCGCCATCCGGGGCAGTCGCCGGACTGATCGGCGCTGCATTAGTCGTACTCGCCTAAGAACCTGTGCAAAGTCTCCGTGTGGTCGCAAGCACCCCCTCCCAACCTCGCCCTGCAGGCAGGGGGAGGAGCCAAAAGCAAGCCCGCACTACTCCCTCCCCTGCTCGCAGGGGAGGGTTGGGGAGGGGTGCTTGTGACCACACGGAAGCTTTGAACGGGCTCCAGGACGAAACGAGCCTCGCCCAATATGAAGGGACCATGTAGCGCCACGCGCGCACCATCTCGTGGATTGCAGCCATATGCGGCAAGCTATGCGACTGTGTGCCGACGTCACCCCGGCTGCGCGATCACGTTGCCGACCCGCTGCCTGCTGCAAGGACTCTGCAAAATGCGCCATCCATCGCTGCGTGCGCTCGCTTTTGCCATGCTGTGTTTTGCTGCGCAGGTATCGTTGGCGCAATCGACGCCGAAGACCGTCGTGCTGGAGGACCTGACCTGGACGGAGATCCGTGACCAGGTCCAGGCCGGCAAGACCACCATCATCATTCCCATCGGCGGCACCGAGCAGAGCGGGCCCGGTATCGCCGTCGGCAAGCACAATGCGCGGGTGGCTTACCTGTCGCGGAAGATCGCGGAAGGGCTGGGCAATGCGCTGGTCGCGCCCGTGATCGCGTATGTCCCGGAAGGCGGCTATGCGCCGCCGACCTCGCATATGCGTTTTCCCGGCACCATCACGATTTCCGACGCCGCATTCGAACAGATGCTGGAGTCCGCCGCGCAGAGCTTTGCCGCGCATGGCTTCCGCAACATCGTGTTGCTGGGTGACCACGGCGGCTACCAGAGGGATCTCGACCAGGTCGCCGCCCGCCTCAACAAGGCGTGGTCCGGCTCCAAGCTGCGCGCCATCGTGCCGCCGGCGTACTACCAGACCTCGTCGGAGGGTTATGCGCAGATGCTGCGCCAGCGTGGTTTCCGCGACGACGAGATCGGTACGCACGCCGGCCTGGCGGATACCTCGCTGCAGCTGGCGGTCGCGCCGCAGATGGTGCGGCTGGATCGGCTCCAGCATGGTTCCAAGCTGGGCGCCGCCGATGGCGTCTACGGCGGCGACCCGCGCAAGGCCTCGGCTGAGCTCGGTCAGATCGGCATCGATGCTATTGTGTTACATACCGTCGACGCGCTCCGGAAAGATACCCAGGGCCGCTGATTCCCTCGCGGGAACGAGACCCGAATTCCCCCAAACTCATACGTTGTTTGCCCATGGCCATCGCTAACTCACTGCGTTCATCCCGTCTGTTCCGCCTGTCATCGTTTGCGCTTGCCGCAGCATGCCTGGGCGGCAATGCCCTGGCGGCATCGTCCGTCACCACCGTTCCCGGCATGCCGCCGGTGATCAATCCCGCCAACATGTACAGCGAGGCAGGGCTCGGTCGCCTGAGTCCCGCCGTGGCGAAGGACCCGGCGCGCATCTATGTGCCGAACCTGCGCTCGAACGACGTCTACGTCATCGATCCGACGACGTACAAGGTCGTCGACAAGTTCAAGGTCGGTCGCAGCCCGCAGCACGTGGTGCCTTCGTGGGATCTGCGCACGCTGTGGGTAACGAATAACGCCGAGCGTGGCACCGACGGCAGCCTCACGCCGATCGACGCCGCGCACCGGCAAGCCGGGCGCGAACGTACCGGTCGACGACCCGTACAACATGTACTTCACGCCGGACGGCAAGGAAGCCATCGTCGTGGTCGAGGCGCACGCGCGCCTGGACTTCCGCGACGCGCACACCATGGCGATGCACTCCAGCCTGCAGGCGCCGGAGTGCAAGGGCATCAACCACGCCGAATTCGCCATCGACGGCACCTACGCGATCTTCACCTGCGAATTCACCGGCAAGCTGACCAAGATCGACCTGGTGAAGCGCCAGGTGGTGGGTTACCTGGACCTGGCCAAGCACGGCATGCCGCAGGACATCCGCTCGTCACCCGATGGCAAGACGTTTTACGTGGCCGACATGATGGCCGATGGCGTCTACCTGATCGACAGTGCGAACTTCAAGCAGGTCGGCTTCATCAAGACCGGCGTGGGCACGCATGGCCTCTACCCGAGCCGTGACGGCACCAAGCTCTATGTCGCCAACCGCGGTTCCAACAAGATCCATGGCCCGCGCAATGGCAAGGGCAGCGTGTCGGTGATCGACTTCGCGACCCAGAAGGTGGTGGCGAACTGGCCGATCCCCGGCGGCGGCAGCCCTGACATGGGCAACGTCAGCGCGGACGGCAAGACGCTGTGGCTGTCCGGTCGCTTCGACGACGTGGTCTACGCATTCGATACGACCACCGGCCAGGTCCGTTCCATCAAGGTGGGCCAGGAGCCGCACGGCCTTACCGTGTGGCCACAGCCGGGCCGTTACTCGCTGGGCCATACCGGCATCATGCGCTGAGCATGAGCGCCGATCCGGCTGCCCTGATTCAGCATCAGCTGCAGGCCTACAACGACAAGGATGTCGAGGCCTGGCTCGCTACCTACGCCGTCGACGCCGAGCAGTATGTGCTGCACGGCGAACGGCTGGCGCAGGGTCATGACGAGCTGCGCCGGCGCATCCTGCTCCGCTTTGCGGAGCCCGATCTGCACGCCCGGCTGCTTAGCCGGGTCGTGATGGGGCAGGTGGTGGTGGATCTCGAGGAAGTCACCCGCAACTTCCCCGAGGGCAAGGGCAGCATGGAGATGCTCTGCATCTATGAGATTGCCGACGGCCGCATCGCCAAGGCCTCGTTCGCCATGGGTGTCCCGTACTGAACAGCTGATGCCCGCGTGGCGCGCTGCAGTGCGCCACGTTCGCTGAAATGGCTGCGAGTCGACGGCCTATGCTTTCTGGCCTATTTTCGGGCAAGCCCGACAACTCCCTAATGAGCGCCGCCGCCCGGCAGTTGCTCCAAGAAACCGATACGCCATGACGTAGGACGCGTCGCTTCGGCTTGGCCGGGCGTATTGCATCCGTCGTGTTGCCGACCGGGACCGAAAAACGTCATGTGCTGTGTGCCGCCGTTTGCCGCCAGGCTTCTGCAAGCGCCAACCCTTCGCTTGGATGCCGCAACGATGCCGCGATGGCATCGATGGCGGCCGAGGCATCCATGCACGCGCATACACAGTGACGATTCGCTCGCTGCGAAGCCTGGATACCGCGCGTGCACCCAGCCCTTCCTTTCCCTGTGCGTCGATGCGTAGGCGCTCACAGGTCATCTCAAGTAAGTCACTCCTGTTGCGAGTTGCCTTCGTCGTGGGCGGTCTCCGCGTGTGGCGGATGCCGTAGTCAAACCAACCCAAACCAAAGGGGGCCCAGGCCCCGCGGGAGGTTTCATGAAGAGCACGAGATTCTGGCTGGCGTCAGCGATCGCACTATCATGCATGTCGGCCGTGCATGCGCAAGAATCGGGCAAGGCGAACATCATACGGGTGTACACCGACGTGGTGGCGCCGGCGGATCAGCAAGCCTATGAAGCGGGCACCAAGGCGTTCAACCAGTGCCTGGCCCAGCACGGTTTCAAGTTCGAGTGGGATGCCTGGGCGCACGAAACCGGTGATACCTACAGTTATTCGTTCACCTCGCAGCCGGTCAGCTGGGAAATGTTCGATGCGATGCAGGCCGCGGGCAAGGCATGCGATCAAGCGCTCCGCACCAACGTCAATCCGCATTTGAAGAGCGAGACCAGCGCCTTTATGGAGGTCATGCCCGAGCTGACGCACATGGCCAAGGGAGCAAGCATGACGGCGCCTTTCATCGAAGTGACGTATTTCAAGCTCAAGCCGGGCCACGAGGCTTCGGAGACTTTCACTGATGCTGTAAAAAAGATCACCGCTGCCGCCAACAAGGCGAACTGGTCCGGCCACTATGTGGTCGGCAAGGTTCGGGCAGGTGCCGATGGCGCACCGGATTTCGTCGTGTTGTGGCCCGCCAAGAATTGGGGGGAGGTGGGCAATGAAATGAATCCGACGCTGTGGAAGATGGTCGAGGGCGTCTATGGCAAGGGCGACACCGCCGCACTGCGCAAATCGTTGAATGACGTCGTCCAGGAATCGTCTTCGCATGTCGACAGCTACAACACCGATCTGACTTACAAGCCGACCAGCAAGTAAGCAACAGGAGCGACGCGTTGGCGGCCCACACGGTGGGCCGCTTTTTTTCTGGTTTTTGCGCGCGGTGGCATCGAATATCGAGTCTCGCCAGCTTAGCCAAGGCTCGCGTGCGAGCCTTGGCTACCACCCAGCTATCGACGACGCGCGACCTAACGACTTGCTGGTTTGTTGCCGGCCAAGGGTTTCACGAAACGCAGCGTCATACGGTCGGATTCACCGATCGCTTTCATCTTTTCGTGTTCATCCTCGGGGCCAGCGAGGTCCGGCGGCAGGCGATGGATGTTGATGTCCTCAGGATCGTTCGGGTTCGCATTGATTTCCGAGACACCGGAGAGCTGGAAGCCGGTCTTGAGTGCCAGCGCAATGAGATAGTCCTCGGGGATGCGGTGCAGCGCTCCCGCGGTCACGCGCGGGTCGGCGAAGGGTTTGGCACGGTGTTCGGTGAGCCCGAATACGCCGCCAGGCTTGAGTACATCGAACGCGGATTTGAAGACCGCTTCGAGCGTGTCGGGACTATGGATGAGCCAGTCATGGGTATTGCGGAACGTGAGCACCATGTCGGCCGAGTTCGGGGGGCCGAGGCTCACCTGATCGGGCGGCGCGAACGGAACCATGCCGGCGATGTGTCCGAACACGGCGGGATTGCCCTTGAGCTTGGCGGCAAATTTCTCCGCCTTCGGCGGAGCGGCTTCGATCAGATGGCCGCGCTCATAGAGAAAGGGCGCGAGTATCTCGGTATACCAGCCACCACCGGGCGACAGTTCGACCACCGTCATGTCCGGCCGAATGCCGAAGAATTGCAGGGTCTCGACCGGGTGCCGGTAGGCATCGCGTGCCTTGTTCGGTGCCGAACGCCATGAACCGTTGACTGCTTGTTGGAGCGAGGCGGTGGTGTCGTCCGTGGAGGCGGCGCCGGCAGCGACGGGGAACAGCAGGGTAATGGCAAGCAGGGCAAGCGCTGTGCAGGTTCGGCGGAGCATGGAGTGACCCTCCCGACGATGGTGCGCAAAGACTACGCCTAAACGGGTCGCGCGGCAGGACGCCAAGAGCCTGTCCAAAATCTCCGTGTAGCCACAAGCCCCCCCTCCCAGCCTCCCCCTGCCAGCAGGGGGAGGAGCTAAAAGCATGTCCGCACTTACTCCCACACCTGCCAGCAGGGGGAGGAGCCAAAAAGCACGCCCGCACTTACTCCCTCCCCTGCCAGCAGGGGGAGGAGTCAAAAAGCACGCCCGCACCTACTCCCTCCCCTGCCAGGGGAGGGTTGGGGAGGGGTGCTTGTGGCTACACGGAGATTTCGGACAGTCTCTAAGGCCGGGAGGCAGGGTGGCATTTGCGGCAGGTGTCCCCACATCGGTGGCTTCCTTGCCGAGGACGCAAGCATGATTCCATTTTCCGTACTCGATCTGGCGCCGGTGACTGAAGGCAGCAACGCGAGCCAGGCCTTTGCCAATACGCTGGATCTGGCGCGCCGCGCCGAGCGCCTTGGCTACACGCGCTACTGGCTCGCCGAACACCACAATATGCCAGGCATCGCCAGCGCGGCGACGGCGGTCTTGATTGGCTATGTGGCGGGTGGCACCTCGACCATCCGCGTGGGCGCGGGCGGCATCATGTTGCCGAACCATGCGCCACTGCAGGTAGCCGAGCAGTTTGGCACGCTGGCGTCGCTATATCCGGGCCGCATCGACCTGGGCCTGGGGCGCGCGCCAGGCACCGATCACGCGACGGCGAGAGCCTTGCGACGTTACTTCGACAGTGCGGATGCGTTCCCCGCTGACGTACAGGAGTTGCTCGCTTACTTCGAGCAGGCCACGCCCGAGCAGCCGGTGCGTGCGGTGCCGGGAGCCGGTGTCGACGTACCCGTGTGGTTGTTGGGGTCGAGTCTTTTCAGCGCGCGCCTCGCTGCGGCCATGGGGCTACCGTTTGCGTTCGCCTCGCACTTTGCGCCGGATGCGATGGATGAAGCACTGGCACTGTATCGCCGGGACTTCCGCCCGTCGGCGCGCTTACAGGCACCCCATGCGATGCTCGGCATCAACGTGGTCGCTGCGGCCAGCGATGCCGAAGCGAGGCGCCTGTTCACCACCCAACAGCAGAGTTTCATCAATCTGCGTCGTGGAAGGCCGGGGCTGATTCCGCCGCCGATCGACGATATCGAAAACTACTGGACGCCCACCGAAAAATTCGGCGTTGAACGCGCCTTGGCCTGCGCGGTCATCGGTGATGCAAACACGGTGAAGCAAGGCATCGAGGCCTTCGTGGCTCGCCATCGTCCCGATGAATTGATGGTCACTGCGAACGTGTTCGAGCACGCAGCGCGCTGCCGTTCGTTCGAGATCGTGGCGCAGGTCAGGGCGAGCATCGCCGCCGCCGAGTGATGTCCACGCACGGGACTGCTACTGCGTCGCGAAGTTCTTGCGCAGATCCTGCTGGCAGCGCGCCAGCACCATGGACGGGAACTGGGCAATCGAGCCGTCGGTGAAGCCCGCTTCGGCATCCACCAGTCGATGTTCGGCGAGCAGCTGATGCATGGCCAGCCGCTGAGCCGCATGAAGCACGCGGCTCATTGGCAGCGCCATGGTGTTTCGACCGGTGTCGGCATGTTCGATCAAGGCGTCCAGTACCGGTGGCGGCAGATCCCAATGGTTGCCGACCTGCACGGTGAGCTGGGTGGCGATGTGGGCACATCCGGCGATGAATGCCGGGGAGCAACTGGCCATCGTGACGCCCATATCCTTTTCCAGCAGGCGGGCCACGGCGCCAAGGCCGCTGTAGCCAACCAGGCCGGCGAGATAGGCCTCGAAGGGATCGCATTGCCCCTTGCTGAGAAACACCGCGGCATGCGCGCAGCGTTCCGCGTGGTCCCACAGGCGCTGGCCCACCAACTGCCCGCTGACGCCCGCGCTGGCCATCAGGATCGGTTTCATCACGTAGGACGTCACCACATGGCGCAGGCCGATCTGGCCGAGCAACACCACGGCGTGCTGCAGACTACCGACCGGGTGTGCGGTGCGGTAGGCAATGCTGCCGGTGACGCGCATGACTTCGCCCACCAGCACCGGGTCGCGACGAATCAGGTTTGCCAGCTGGGCGCCGTTGAGGTTGTCGCTCTTCATGGCGCGCATCAGCTGGGGCAGCACCGTGGGCATGCGCGGCAGGGTGCGCACATCGAAGCGGCCACTGTCGCAGAGCTCCCTCAGGCGCTGCAGCAAGGCTTGTTCCACGGCGGGCGCCACGCTGTCCCCCGTGCCGGCTGGCAGGTTCAGGATGAAGCGGTGGAAGTGTTCCTCAACCTCGTCGCCCGACACCGTGCCATGAGTGGGCTCGATGGGGTTCGGCGTGTTGCGATCGAACGCAGCTTGTCGCGGCGCTGGGGTTGCCGGCGCGCGTCCACGTGCGAAGAGTCGCCACCAATTGCCCATCATCTTGCCTTCCGCTCCCCGTGCACGCCTCCGCGTCGCTTATGTATCGGCTCCTTGCCAGAAAGATGTAGCGTGGATTTTCAGGCTTGCGACGTGTTGCTCGGTGATCGGCGCGGAGATCGTCAACCGGCTCGTAGCCAATCGGCCGCGCCGCGGCCGGCAAGGTGACCGCTGGCGAAGCAGGCGGTGAGCAGGTAGCCGCCGGTGGGCGCCTCCCAGTCCAGCATTTCGCCAGCGCAGAACACGCCGGGCAGCGTGGCTACCATCAGCTGCTCGTCAAGCGCTTCCAACAGGACGCCGCCGGCGCTGCTGATCGCCTCCGCGATGGGGCGCGCCCGTTTCAGCGCCAGCGGCAGGCGCTTGATGGTGCGCGCCAACACTTCGCTGTCGTGGAATTGTTCGCGGGTCAGCAGCTCGTGGAGCAGGGCGGCCTTGACCCCGGTGAGGCCGGTCTGGCGGCGCAGGTGCTCGCTCATCGTGCGGCTGCCATGGGGCTTGGCCAGGTCGCGCCGCAAGCGTTCGAGGGGACGGTCGGGGGCCAGGTCGAGCTCCAGCGTGGTCGCGCCGTGCGCGGCAATGGCATCGCGCAACGGGCCCGAGAACGCGTAGATCAGGCTGCCTTCGATACCGCTGGCGGTGATCACGCATTCGCCCTGGCGCGTGAGCTCGACGCCGTCCGCGTCGCGAAAGTAGATGGCGACTGGCTTCAGTGGTGCGCCGGCAAAGCGGCTGGCAAGGTGCTCGCTCCAGCCGATATCGAAGCCACAGTTGGATGGCACCAGCGGCGTGAGCGGCACCCCGCGTGCACCCAGCCACGCTTGCCAGGCTCCGTCGGAGCCCAGCTGGGGCCAACTGCCGCCACCCAAGGCCAACACGACCGCGCCGGCTTTCACGCTGCGCTCGCCATCCGGCGTGGCCATGCGCAGGGCGCCGTCGTCGCTCCAGCCGAGCCAGCGGTGATGCACGTGGAAGCGCACGCCGCTCTCGCGCAGGCGATGGACCCAGCCACGCAGCAAGGGCGCGGCTTTCAGGTCGCTGGGAAAGACCCTGCCGGAGCTGCCGACGAAGGTTTCCACGCCCAGGCCGCGCGCCCACTCACGCAGCGCATCGGCATCGAAATGCTCCAGCCAGGCGCCTATTTGTTTCGCGCGCGCGCCGTAGCGCTGCACGAAAGCCGGCTTGGCTTCGCCATGCGTGAGGTTCAGGCCGCCCTTGCCGGCAATCAGGAACTTCCGCCCGACCGAGCCCTTCGCCTCGTAGAGATCCACGTCCACGCCGGCTGCGCGCGCGCTTTCCGCCGCCATCAGGCCGGCTGGACCGCCGCCAATGATGACCAGGCCGGGTAGGAGGGGCGATGCAGGCATGAGCGGGCTTCGTGACAAGGCGGGGAGACGATAGGGCGACGGTGCCCGGCTGACCAGCCGGGCCCGACCTGCTCAGTGGGCCGGGGCCATGCGCGTCTGCGGCTGCACGGCGGCGCCGGTGCCGGCGGAATCGCCCATCAGCTGCAGCTCGCCATCCTGGATCAGGCATTGCAGGCGCAGCGTGCGTTCGGCCATGGCGGTCAGCGTGGCCACGGTATCGGCTGGCACGTCGAGGACGGTGAGGTTGCGGTGGCGGGCCAGCGCACCGGCGTTCTTCTCCCACCAGATATCGGAGGCGCGGCCACCGTAATTGATCACCACCACCTGCTCGGCACGGCCGCAGGCCTTGCGGATACGGGCTTCATCGGGCTGTCCCAGCTCGATCCATTGCTGGATATCGCCGCTGTAATCCTTGCGCCAGAGATCGGGCTCGTCGTCCGCGCTGAGACCCCTGCCGAATTCCAGCCGCTCGTCGGCATACAGCGCAAAGGCGAGCAGGCGCACCATCAGGCGTTCCTCGGTCTCGGAGGGATGGCGAGCCAGGGTCAGCGCATGGGTGGCGTAGTAATGCCGGTCCATGTCGCTGACCTGCAGCTCCGCCTTGTAGATGGTGGCATTCAGGGCCATGAGGGCGTCCGGTGAGGGTCAACCGCTCATTGTACGTGGCCTTGGTGCCTGCCTGGGTCTAGGGATGCTCTGATCTATTCCATGAGGACATCACCCGAAGGGCCGATTCTGTCTGCCCCCGGCTGCGCGCCGCGCCGTCTCGACAGGCAGCCAGCCTGCCTTCGTCGACGCAACACGCACCCGCGGGCAGACAGAATCGGTGACGCCTTCATGGAATGGATCAGAGCATCCCTAGGTGGCCGACAGACGGTCGATCAGCGGCTTGATCAGGTCCATCGGCAACGGGAAACACGATGGTGGATGCCTTGCCGCTGTTGGACATGTCGGCCATGGTCTGCAGATAGCGCAGCTGCAGGGCCTGCGGCTGCTGCGACAGCATGGCGGCGGCATCGCGCAGCTTTTCCGCGGCCTGCAGTTCGCCTTCCGCGTGGATCACCTTGGCGCGGCGCTCGCGTTCGGCCTCGGCCTGGCGGGCGATCGCGCGGACCATCGTCTCGTTCAGGTCCACGTCCTTGATCTCGACATTGGTCACCTTGATGCCCCAGGGGTCGGTGGCTTCGTCGAGGATTTGCTGCAAGACTGTGATTGATCGAGTCGCGCTGCGAAAGGATGTCGTCCAGCTCATGCTGGCCCAACACCGAGCGCAGCCGCGTCTGCGCCAGCTGGCTGGTGGCCTGGAAAAAGTCCGCCACCTGCAGCATGGCCTTGTCCGGCTCCATCACGCGGAAATACACCACGGCATTGACGCGCACCGATACGTTGTCGCGCGAGATCACGTCCTGCGGCGGCACGTCCATCACCGTCACGCGCAGGTCGACGCGCATCATCCGCTGCACGATGGGGATCAGGATCACCAGCCCGGGCCCCTTGGTGCCGGTATAGCGGCCCAGCGTCAGCACGACACCGCGCTGGTATTCCGGCAGCACCTTGATCGAGAGGAACAGCAGCGCCGCGATCCACACCACGATTACACCGACAAAGCCGAGCATAAACGTCTCCTTTGGCCATCCGGATATCAGGCAGGCGTTACCCGCAGCAACAGGCCATCACGCCCCACCACCCGTACACGCGCGCCGGCGGGCAACGCGGACTCGCATCGAACGCGCCATCGTTCACCGCCGATCCGCGCCCAACTTTCCCCGCCGGCATCTACCGGCTGCAGCAGTTCTCCCGACGCCAGCAACATTTGCGCATCGCCGTTGAACGGCCGCGCTCGCCGCGAACGGGTGACGAGCCGAAGCAGCAGGGTGAGCAGCGCCGCCGCGGAAAATGCGATGCCACCGATCACGCCCAGATTTACCGCATAACCAGGCACACCAGTGTTGAACAACATGATCGAGCCGATCACGAAGGCAATCAGGCCGCCGATGCCGATCGCGCCCACCGAAGGCGCCAACGCCTCGGTAAGAATCAATCCGACGCCGAGCACCATCAGCGCCAGGCCGGCGTAATTCACCGGCAGCAGTTGCAGCGCGTACAGGCCAATCAGCAGACAGATGGCACCGGCCACGCCGGGGAACAGCGCGCCCGGATGAAACGCCTCCAGCACCAGCCCGTACATGCCAGCGAGCAGAAGCATGTAGGCGATGGTCGGGTTGGTGATGATGCCGAGGAAGCGCGTGCGCCAGTTCGGTGCGTAGTCACGTACGGGCAGGCCGGCGGTCTTGAGGACGAGCTCGGTGCCCGCCACGCGCACGCGCCGTCCATCGGCGCGGGCCAACAAGGCCTCGGTATCGGCGGCGATCAAGTCGATCACGTGCTTCTGCAAGGCCTCGTCCGCGGTCAGCGTGGCCGCGCCACGCACCGCCTGTTCCGCCCATTCGGCATTGCGGCCGTTGAGCTGGGCCAGCGAGCGGATCGAGGCGATCGCGTCATTGACGACCTTGGTCTGCTCGGCATCGGATACGGGCTTCGCCGCCGAGCCAGCCGGCGACGGGGTGTTGCCCAGCGGCAACGGGTTTTCACCGCCAAGCTGTACCGGTGTCGCCGCGCCTAAGTGGGTGGCTGGAGCCATGGCGGCCAGGTGGCAGGCATAGAGGATATAGGTGCCGGCAGAGGCGGCGCGCGCACCCTCCGGCGCGACAAAACCCAGCACAGGACGTTTTGCCGCGAGGATGCTGGCGATGATCTGCCGCATCGAATCGGACAGGCCTCCTGGCGTATCCAGTCGCAGCACGATGGCGGTTGCCCCGTCGCGGGTGGCCCGGTTCAGGGTATCGTCGACGTACTCGGCGGCGGCCGGACCGATCGGGCCACTGAGTTCGATGCGCGCCACGAAGCCGTTGCTGCGCACGGCAGCGCCAGCGGCCTGTCCGGCTGCTGTTGACACGGCAAGCGCCAGGACGAGCAGGGCGCTTGCCAACATCCCGATCCATCGCCTCACGCGGTGCCTCCTCGAGGGTGGCGGTATCAGATTGCGCTGAGAGATGTTGTTTCGGTGTGAGACGGCACGCCCGGCGGCCGGGCTTTTCGACAGGGCTCCTGCCCTGACGAAAAGGCATCGGCATCCCTGCCGATGCCCCCTGCGGGGCCTGATCGTCCGATCCGCACCGCCGCACAGGGGCCCCATAAGGTAAAAATCAACGCCGCCCATGTAGGAGCGCACCCTGTGCGCGATCATGACCTTGCCGCTGCGTAGGTTTATCGCGCACAGGGTGCGCTCCTACACGGGAAACCAGGCGCCATGTGGTCGTCCTGCGGCTCTGCTCCGCCGATCTCCGGAACCCACCCGCGCACCTGGAGGGCGCAAGCCCGGAAGGGGCGCCATCGGGGTGGCCTTTCTCTGGGCTACTTCTCTTGACTCCGGGCATCCTGCCCTCCGCCCTTCGGGCCGGCTTCGCCGTTCGCTCGTGGTCTTGCACGCGCGTGGCCACGCAAGGAGAAGTAACCCGGCCGTCGGCGGGCGGGCGGAAGGTCGCCGTCCCACAGGGACTCCCTTCGGTCGCAGGCGAGCCCGGTCGCGGGAATACAACCCAACCGAAGTAACCGCTCACTCGGGCCCCGGTCCATCAACCCGCCTGCGCATCAATGCTCGTTGATCTGCAGCTTCTCCAACAGCAAATTCAGTTTTCCTTTCATGGCGTCTTCCGGCCGCGGGCCATCCACGCCATAGAACGCCGTATACAGCACCGCCGGCTTGGCATCCGCCGATACCGGCGTGCCGCCCACCGTGCCGATAAAGGTCATGTCGTTTTCGCTATAGGGCACACCATCGTCCGGATGGCTGCGGCGAAGCACCTTGCCCCAGTAGTTGCGGTAGCTGTCGTCGAGATCGTCCGACGGCGCAATATGGCGGTTGACGCTGATCTTCTCGGCATTGTCGATATTGGATTTCACCACGACGTTGGAAACATCCCACACGACCTTGCCGTGGTCCTCGAAGTAGGACATGCCCAGTACCAGTTGGCTGTCCTTGTCGATCTTCTGCAGTGCCGGCGTATAGGAGAAATCCATGCGCTTGGATCGATAGCGGAAGTCGTTGTCGTAGTCGAAGCGGATCGCGATATCCGACAGCACCGCCGGCAGCAGTTCGGTATGGGCGAGAAACTCCTTCCACTGCGCCAGCGTGCCGCTGTAGGCCACGTAGACGAAGTTGGCGAGTGCCTTGAGGTCGCCCATCTCTTCATGCGCGGATTTTGCGGTGACGACGCGAACCATGGCTGCGTAGCCATCGGGAACCGGTAGCAGGAAGGCGATGAGTTTGGAGTTGTCATAAGCCATCGGCCAAACCCGCACCTGCCAATGGCGCTGATAGGCATCCGTGAACGTCTGTTCCTCGGTGGGCTTGCCCAGCGACGTCACCTTGACCTGCTCAGGACCCACGCGGCGCTGCAGCGGCGCGCCCTTGAGCAAGAGATCCATGACCAGCTTGGAGTCGCTGTAGAGCTGCTTGCTCGACACGTCATCGGGCTTGCGTAGATGGAACATCAGCTGATTGCCCACGACCGCCTTGGACACGTAGCCGTTGTGCGGGAGCGTGCCCTTGCTTTCGCTGGTGCTGGTGGCGACCCAGGTGCCGCTGCTGTTGCGGTGTAGCAGGGTCGGGAACGGGTTGAGATTGGAGCTGCTGTGCAGCATGCGGCTGGAGCCAGCGCCTTTCGGGAACATCGTGTCCGCGTTCTCTGCCAACAGGTCGTGCAGCTGCTGGTCGACGTAGGCGTCATACACCTTCTGAAACGTCGCGCTGAAATCCGCGAAGCTCTTGGGCAGCGGGAACTGCACTTTGAACGTGCCCGAGTGTTTGTCGTCGATCGCATCGAGCTGGTACAGCTGGCGCGTGTCCGCGACGGCAAGATTGGCGGGCGCCTTCAGCACCATGTCGATGGGCAAGGCGTAGTTGAGATTCTCGTCGGGCGATTTCATCAGCACGACGCCGATCACCTTGCCATTTTTGTCGAGCAGCGGGCCGCCACTGTTGCCAGGTGATGCCGCGGCAGAGAAGCGCATCCATTTCCAGCGACCGTTTTCCTCTTCGGGCGTCTGCGAGGTGTACAAGCCATCGCGAATCACGATGCCCGTGCCCAGCGCATTGCCGACGGCGTAGACCACATCGTTCATGGCGGGCTGCGTATTCACTTCCAGCGGCGCGATCTTCGGTGCGTTCTTCAGCGTGAACTCGACAAAGTCCTCCTGCAGCGAGTAGCGCGTGATTTTGTCGATCGCATAGACGTTGCCGTTGGCATCGCGCACGGCCGGTTCGCCCATCAGGTTGCTGATGCCTATCGCCAGCACGTGGCCGGCGGTGACATAGCGGTTGTCACCTACGGCAAACGCCGTGCCGACGGAGTAATACTTGTCGTTGCGCAACTGGTACGGCAACTGGTCCAGCGGCAATGGCTTTTCGTAGGTGAGCGTGTCGTTCACCGGCTTGGGCACCACGACCTCGAACGTCGCCGCCTGCACTCTGGGCAATACCGCCGGGTCGAGCGTCGCCGCGCCGACCGCTGGGGCCACCAACACGGCCAGCCAGGCGAGCCAGGCCACGGCGGGTCGCGACGCCAGCCGATTCGGGAAAAGCCTTTTCCGAGCGCTGCCTACCCGTTTTTCCATGTCCTGCCCCTGTCTAAAATCCGTGGCGCCTTGGGGGCGCCAACCCCGGGCCTGCGCCCATTCGATGGGAAGTGTAGCGAAGGTTCTGGCTGGCGAAACGGGGCGGATGCAGGTGCCGGGACGATGCCCCGAACGAGCCAGTGGCCGGCTACGCCAGGCGGCGCAAAAGCGGGCGGCAGGCTCTAAGCTGGGCCATTCTCGGTGAGGCCACGCATGTCCCGTTCGATCGCCGCCAGCACGTTCCAGCTACCGCCCGGACCTTGGTCGACGGTGCTGGATGGCTTATGTGCGCAGTTTGCGCAAATTCCGCGCGCGCATTGGTTGGACCGGTTCGAGCGCGGGCGGGTGCAGGATGAGGACGGCCGGGCCCTGCACGCGGATGCGCCCTACCGTGCAGGCCTTTGCGTGCGTTATTTCCGCGAAGTCCTGGACGAGGCGCCCATTCCTTTCCACGAGACCTTGCTGCATGTCGATGCGCACCTGGTCGTGGTCGACAAGCCGCATTTCCTTCCGGTCACGCCGGCTGGCGGATTTGTTCAGCAAACGGTGCTTGCCCGTCTCATCCGGACGCTCGACAACCCCGATCTGGTGCCCTTGCATCGTATCGATCGGCATACGGCGGGGCTGGTGATGTTTTCCGCCGATCCGGCCAGCCGCTCCGCCTACCAGGCGTTGTTTCGTGAGCGTCGTATCGAAAAACACTACCGGGCCTGGGCGCCCGCCTTGCCACAACTCGAGTTCCCTCACGTTCGGCGCTCGCGCATCGTTGCGGGCGAACCGTTCTTCCGGATGCAGGAGGTGGCGGGCGAGGCCAATAGCGAGACGCACATCCAGGTGCTGGAGCGCGCCGATCACCACTGGCTCTATGCGCTGCAGCCGATCACCGGGAAAAAGCACCAGCTGCGCGTACACATGAGCGGCCTGGGTGCGCCGATCCGGCATGACACGTTCTACCCCGGGCTGACGGAGCAGGCGGCGGACGACTATGCGCGACCGCTGCAATTGCTGGCGCAGGCGCTCTCCTTCGTTGATCCGCTCAGTGGCAAACGGCGCCAGTTCCTCAGCGAGCGCGAACTTCTTGCACCCGACTGAAGGCGTTTCGCGTGGCGGGCGGCTAAAATGCGTTTCTTCTGACGAGCTGGAACTTCCCTGCGTGATGGCTGCCGTATTCTCCGCTGCTGCTCCCGATGCGGCGCTGGAGGCTTTGTTCGTTCCATTCGAGACGGGGCTGCTCAGCCTGCCGGCCGACGGACGCGCGTTGTTCATGCGTGCGCGAGATGGCTTCCGTCTGCGCGAGATGGCGCGTCCCGGCTGGGTCTGCGAGCAGAGCTTCAAGCCGTTCGCCGATGCGCTGGAACGCAGCAGGCTGGGGCTGGGTGCACCCGATAGCGACGAACGCTACCCCTTGGTGCTGGTGTTGCCACCGCGGCAACGGGACGAGGCGCGCGCGCTGTTCGCACAGGCGATGCGTCGTGTCGCTCCAGGTGGGGTGGTGCTGGCGGCGATGCCCAATACCGAGGGCGCCAAGTCGGGTGAAGCGGACCTCGCTCGCCTCGCCGGCCCACTGCAGGTGATCTCCAAGCACAAATGCCGCGTGTTCTGGACCTCGCCCCTCGGCGATGCGGCTGGTTCCGCGCTCATCGACGAATGGTCCGCGCTCGATGCTCCGCGACGCAACGCCGCCGGTTATATCAGCCGCCCGGGCCTGTTCGCCTGGGATCGCGTGGACCCCGCCTCAGCCCTGCTGGCAGCGCACTTGCCAGCCGATCTTTCGGGACGACTGGCTGATCTTGGTGCGGGCTATGGCTATCTCGCCACCCAGGTGCTTGCACGCTGTGCCGGCGTGACCGGCATCGATCTGTACGAAGCGGAGCGACGCGCGCTGGAGCCGGCACGACTCAATCTGGAAGACGCGCAACACGCGTGCGGCAGGCCGGTGACTTCCGCCATCCATTGGCATGACGTGACGCAGGGGTTGCCTCGTCGCTACGACGCCATCATCAGTAATCCACCGTTCCATCAAGGCCGCGCGGACCTTCCCGAACTGGGGCGCGCGTTCATCGAGACGGCGGCCGGCGCGCTATTTCCGCACGGACGCCTGTGGCTGGTGGCGAATCGCCATCTGCCCTATGAGGCCACGCTGGCCGCACGCTTTATCGAGGTACGTACAGTGACGACGCAGGAAGGTTTCAAGGTGATCGAAGCACGCGGAGTACGTGCATGAAACTGGTCAAGCTGATCGCCAATCTCGGTTACGGCAGCCGCAAGGACGTGGCGCTGATGTTTCGCGAAGGACGCATCACCGATCCCGATGGCGAAGTGTTGTACGCCGATGACAAGGTGCCGCATGAGCACATCCGCGTCGACGACGAACCGCTCGATCCGCCTGCGGGCCTGATTCTGATGATGAACAAGCCACTGGGCGCCACCTGCTCGCGCAAGGATCAGGGCCGCGTGGTCTATGACTTGCTGCCGCCACGCTATCGGGTGCGCGATCCGGCCCTTTCCACGGTCGGCCGGCTTGATCGCGATACGTCCGGGCTGCTTCTGTTCACTGACGACGGCGCGCTGCTGCATCGGATCATCTCGCCAAAGTCGCGAGTGGCCAAAGTGTATGAAGCCACGCTGGCGCAGGATCTGCGTGGCGATGAAGGCGAGCTGTTCGCCAGCGGCAGCATGATGCTGGAATCGGAAAAGGAGCCGTTGGAGCCAGCGATGCTCGCGGTGCTGTCGCCGCGCCATGTACGTCTGACCCTGACTGAGGGACGCTATCACCAGGTGCGTCGAATGTTCGCTGCCGTCGGCAACCACGTGGAAACGCTGGCGCGAATTTCCGTGGGCGGTCTCACGCTCGGTGATCTTTCGGCGGGCAAGTGGCGCGCGCTGAACGAGGGCGATGTGGCAACTATCTTCGCGGGGCCGACATCGTCGCGTTGAGCCCGACTCAGCCGGACAGATACTCGCGGCGGCGCGCCAGTTCGTCTTCCCTGCGCGAGTGGGCTCCAGGCTGCCAGGACACCAACTGAAAATGGCCGGAATCGTGATCTTGAGTATTCGCCGCGTCCTGCGTGTCCCGGTGGGCGAGCATCCCTGCTACCCGCTGCATTCCTCGCTCAAAGGCGGAACGCGCAAGAAGCATGTGCATGGTGAGACTCCCGGCCGCCCCTGTGCGGCCGCTTGAGCTCACTCTAACCACCTTCACCCGTCATATACAAATGCCAACGGGCACTGAACAGGAGCAGCCAGATGCCGCGATGCAGCATTGGCCACTCACGAGAGTGAAGGCGCCATGTCGCTGTCATAGTCCATGGCGCGTCTTGCATCAAACGAGCCCTGTCCAAACATCGGGGCACGACGCTTAACCTCGCGGAAAATGGGCGGCATATGCATCAATGGCGTTTCGACAATGCTTTCACTCGTGAACTTCCGGGCGACCCGGAAACGGGAGCGCGTCAGCGACAGGTGTTCGGTGCGCTGTACTCGCGCGTCGAGCCGACGCCGGTGGCGTCACCGCGTGTCGTCGCCTATTCGGACGAGATGGCGCAGACGCTGGGGCTTAGTGAACCTGATATCGTCGGCGCCGATTTCGCGGCCGTATTCGGTGGAAACGCGTTGCTGGAAGGCATGCAGCCCTATGCCGCGAACTACGGCGGTCATCAGTTCGGCGTCTGGGCCGATCAGCTCGGCGACGGACGCGCGATCTCGCTGGGCGAGGTTCTCGACGTGCACGGCACGCGTTGGGAGCTGCAGCTGAAAGGCGCCGGTCGCACGCCGTATTCGCGTGGCGCCGATGGGCGTGCTGTCTTGCGATCCTCCATTCGCGAATTCCTCTGCAGCGAGGCGATGCATCACCTCGGCGTGCCGACCACACGGGCGTTGAGCCTTGTCGTTACGGGCGACACCGTCGTGCGCGACATGTTCTACGACGGCCATCCGCAGGAGGAACCCGGTGCCATCGTCTGCCGCGTGGCACCGTCGTTCATTCGTTTCGGCAACTTCGAGCTGCCCGCGGCGCGCGGTGACATCGAGCTGTTGCGGCAATTGGTGGACTTCACCATCCGACGTGATTTTCCCGAACTGCAAGGCCAGGGCGAGGCGCTGTACGCCGAGTGGTTTGGCCAGATATGCGAGCGCACGGCGGTGATGGTGGCGCACTGGATGCGCGTAGGCTTTGTGCATGGCGTGATGAACACCGACAACATGTCCATACTCGGGCTCACCATCGACTACGGCCCTTACGGTTGGGTCGACGCTTTCGATCCGGAATGGACGCCCAATACGACAGATGCGGGACGTCGCCGCTATCGGTTTGGCCAGCAGCCGAATGTGGCATGGTGGAACTTGAGTCGCCTCGCCATGGCGCTGGCGCCGCTTTTCGATGGTGTGGAAGCGTTGCAGGCAGGACTGGATCGCTACGCTGCGACGTACGCCGCCGTGGATCGCGAGTCGATCGCCGCGAAGCTGGGCCTGGCCGAATGCCGCGATGACGACGTGGAGTTGATGCGCGCGCTGCATGCACTGCTGACTGAAAGCGAAGTGGACATGACGCTGTTCTTTCGCGCACTGGGCGATATCGACTTGCAGACGCCATCACTGGTGCCACTGCAGGATGCGTTCTACGACGAGGCGAAACGAGTCGACGCGGAGCCCGCGTTTCTCGCCTGGTTGACGCGTTATGTGGCGCGCATCGCCGACGATCCGTTGACGCTTGAACAGCGCCGCGCGCGGATGCGACGTGCCAATCCGCGCTATGTGCTGCGCAATTACCTGGCGCAGGAGGCCATCGATCGCGCTACGGAAGGTGACTACGACGGCATCCGCGAATTGCTGGACGTCATGCGCCACCCTTATGACGACCAGCCGGGTCGGGAGCGCTATGCACAGAAGCGCCCGGACTGGGCGCGCCAGAAAGCGGGTTGCTCGATGTTGTCATGCAGTTCCTAGGGCCTGTTCACACTCTCCGCGTGGCCCGCGCCGGGATCTTATTGCCCGCCAGACAAGGAAGAGTGAGGGTACGCGGGGAGACGCCATGGATGGCGTCGGCTTTGAGGAGCGAGGAGTGTACGTCCGTACACGACCGAGTGATGACGCAGGATGGCGGGCAATAAGACCCGGCCCGCACGCGGGGAGAGTCCAGGGATGGACTCTGCTTTGAGGAGCGAGGAAGGGTTGCTTGTCCATGGCCGCCAGGCGCCAGCGCGCGGCTTGGCCTGGCAGCCAGCCAGCCCGGCGCCACGCACTGCCACCTGGCGGCCATGGACAAGCAACGCGGGCTACGCGGAGAGTGTGAACAGGCCCTAGCGAAGTGCGCCATCCAGGAACTGCCGCAACTGCGACGCGTTGAGTGCGCCGGCTTGTCGCGCAACCTCGCGCCCGTCGCGTAGCACCAGCAGGGTGGGAATGCTGCGTATACCGAAGCGCGTGGCCAGCGCAGGTTGCGCATCGGTATCCACCTTCGCCATCCGAAGCCGCGGCTCCAGGCTGCGTGCCGCTTCGGAAAAAACCGGCGCAAAGCCGCGGCACGGACCGCACCATGTCGCCCAGAAATCCACCACCATAGGCAGGTCGCCACGACCAGCCACGGCATCAAAGTTCGCTGTGGTCAGCTCGATCGGTTTGCCTTCGAACAACGGCTGCTTGCAACGGCCGCACGCGGGGTGCTCGCCAAGCCGTTGCTCGGGGACGCGATTGAGCGCGCTGCAATGAGGGCATGGGACACTCAGTAGGTTGGACACCATCGACTCCAGGTCCGAAACTCAATGGCATTTCAAATGGTGCTGGCACGGCCTCGAAACAAGGTGTGCATGGGCTGCCCACGATGAACGTACCCGGTAAAGAATGCGGGAAACTCAGGCCGATGCATGCTTCGGCCATCCGCTGCGCGGTGGCGTTGATGGGCGCGTGTTGGACCCTGCCCAACACCTTGCTGGGTTTGCTGGTCGGCGTGGTCTGCATCCCGTTTGGGGCGCGTTTGCAGTGGCGCCGTCGGGAGCTGGCGCTCGCCTTTCGTTGCATGCCCTGGACCGGGCCAGGTGGCGCATTGACCTTGGGCAACGTGATTCTTTACACGAGCGACGAGCTGGACATTCCCTGTCTTACCTACGCCCATCGCGCGGGCGAGCGCCATGAGCCCTCCATTTCGCTGGCAGACCACGAGCGAGCGCACGTCTACCAATTCATGTTGCTAGGCCCGCTGTTTCTTCCGGTGTACCTGCTCTGTGGCGGCGTAAGCGTGCGCAATCCGTTCGAGCGCTCAGCGGATCGTTACGCGCAGAGCGGGCGAGGGTGGTGGCCTTCTTAGCGTTCCGACATGGCACTGGATGGGCCGCGCAGAGATCTTGAACAGGTTCTTACTGGCCGTTGCCGCCGGTATCGCTTGGCCTGGGGCTTGGCTGCTGCCTGGGTGGGTGATTGCCGCTAGGCGGCCGGTTGCCAGGGTTCGGCGGCGGATGGCTGCCAGGGGGGTGGTGTTGCCCAGGGTTCGGCGGCGGATGGCTGCCAGAGGGGTGGTGTTGCCCAGGAGTCGGCGGTGGTCGGTTGCCTCGGCTAGGCGGTCGGTTGCCCTGGTTCGGCGACGGGTGGCTGCCGACCGGGGGGTGTTGCTCATGATTCGGCGATGGGCGGCTGCCTGGGCTGGGTGGTCGGTGACCCTGACTAGGTGGTTGCGTGGCGGCAGGCGGTGGCCTCGCGCCCGGATTCGATGGCCGCGGCGCGTGGCTTAACGGCGGCCGATAAGCCGGCCCCGGCGGATGGGGGATCGGGCCCGGGGGGCGATAGCCTGGCCGGTAACCCGGTGGCCGCGGTGGCGGTCGCGGCGCATAAGGTCGGGTATACCAATAGTCGCGATTTCGATAGAACGGACGGTCGCGGTAGTAACTGCCCCAATACGAGCCGATCGCGAATGCGACGATCGGAATGCCGATCTGCGCACCGTAGTCAGCGATGATCACCGGCTGGCTCTGATAGACGTACTGCACAAAGGTGCCGGGCACCCAGCCACGCATGCCCATCGTGATGACGTCGCACCATCCCCATCCCGCCGTGCATCCCTCGACGACCACACGGGTCCCTGCGGGCAATTGCGCGATGGTGGGGTAGCCCGGATCCGGTCCTGCGTACAGATCGGTATAGGCGGTGATCACGCCGTTCAATGATTGAGCGAAGGCGGGAGTAGCTATGCCCAGCATCAGCAAAACAGTCCTGACGAATCGCTTCATCGATGCATCTCCGGGTAGACGCAACGAGGAGACTGCGCCGTCGGCGGAGGCGGCGTCAACGCAAACGCCGCATGTGCTGCGCGCGATTAGCTGGCTGTTCAGCACACCGTCTTGCGCTATTGCCACAGGTGGATAGCGCACCCGGCGGGAGATCGCCTGGCGCCCCATGGCAAGGGTTCGGTTCCCGCACCGATCCGCGCCCAGGCGCTGTACGCCAATGCGTTGGGGGGCGTCGTGCGACGCCTTTCACGCCATCTCGGCCAGCTGTCCCTGCACCTCGTTGATGGAATGGCGAATGCGCTGGCTGAAGATGGAGTCTTCGTGATGGATCAGTACCAGCCGCTCCGTGGCACGGGTCATGGCGACATACAGCAGGCGTGCCTCGTCGACCTCGTCCTTGCCGGGCTTGGGCAGCGAACCCAGGCCGGGGATGATCACCAACGGAAATTCCAGGCCCTTGCTGGAGTGCATCGTCACCAGTTTCACCGTGTCGTCGACCACGAACAGCGAGCTCTTGCCGTTGCCTTCCGCGAGTCGGCTGGGGATCTCCGCGCGCTGCAGTGCTTCGTGCAGTTTTTCACCTTCCCAGCCGTTGCGGAAAATCACCGCCATGTCGGACAGCCGGCGCCCACCTGCGTGCTCGTCACGCAGGCGCTGGATGATCGCAGGCAGCTGGTCTTCCATGCGCTCCACGCGGATCAGCTCAGGCAGCGCGCCGCGACGTCCGGCGCTTTCGGGAGCGATCAGCGGTACACCGTCGTCCTCTTCCGCACGCTCCAGCAGGAGTTCATTGGCAAAGCCGCGTGCCACCGAGAGGATCTCCAGCGTGTTGCGGTAGTTGAGCTTGAGGATGGTGGTGCGACCCTGCGCCTGCACGCCCAGGCTTTTCCAGCTGAGCTTCTTGCGGCTCGGCCTTGCCGTAGATGTTCTGCGCATCGTCGTACAGCACCAGCAGCGAATTGGTGCGGGGATCGATCATCTGCACGATCAGCTTGTACCAGTCCGGCTCGAAGTCGTGGCCTTCATCGATCAGCACGGCACCATACTGGAAGCGCGGAATCTGTCCGCTGTCGACGCCGGCGATCACGGCGGGCGGCAGTTCCTCGGCGTGGTGCGGCCCATCCGGCGGCAGCGGCACGTGGTAGGCCGTGAGCATGCTGCGGCACCACTTGTGGAAGTTGTAGACCTGCACCTTGTCGCTGAGGCCACGCTCGCCCATCAGCTGGTCCAGGCGCGCGGCCAGCGTCTTGTTGTAGCAGAGCACCAGGATCGGTTTGGACAGGGTCGCGCGCCAGCTGCATCGCGCGAAAGCCGAGGATCATGGTCTTGCCCGAGCCGGCCACGCCGTGAATGATGCGGTGCTCGTCGCCCAGCGAGCGCGCCAGCTGTTCCTGCTGCGCATCCATCACCTTGACCAGGTCGGGGATCTCGAGCGTCTTCGCGCTGCTGCGGTCAGCATGGGCCAAACAGGCCGAACTGGCCCTCGCCCAGCTCCACGCGGATTTCCGGAAACAGGTGCCAGCGCACGCGGTCGATCTGCGGCAAGGTCAGGGCCATGGGAAACACCTGCGGGAACATCGCCCACAGCCGTTCCTGAAATGCCTCGGGCTCGACCGACTCGTACATCTCGTCCTGGCAGATCACCAGGTGCGCGGGAATCACCGTTTCGAGCTGCCCGGCGTCGAACTGCTTGCGGCTGATATTGGCCAGCACGACGCCATAGCCCCAGGGCATCAGCAGCTGGCCTTCGTACCTATGTCCTGGCGGGTGGCGCAGTGCCGGATCGCGCTGCAGCACCTTGTAGACCTCAGTGGCGTAGTCACGCGCCTGCATCAGCGGGTTGTGCTCCTTCACGCTGCTGTTCCCAGCAAGCAGGGTGAACAGCGTGCGGTCGGCATGCTGGATGGTGCCGGGCTTCCAGTCCTTCACCTCCAGCACCAGCAGGCCGCGGCGCGGATGGAACACGATGAAGTCGGGGCGACGCTGCCTGGGGCCGACAGGGACGTCGTACCAGAGCAGGTAGTCGTCTTCGAGCTTATGTTCCAGCCGCTCCGAAAGACGTTTCTCGCCGCTGGTCATCTGCGGCAGACAGCTGTTGCGGGTGGGAATAAGCGTCGCCAATGAGAGCCTTCCTGGTGCCTTTGCGTGGCCTGGGCCGGGAGCCCTGCACCCCCGCGTTCCGATCCGGGCGACGTTAGCCGATCGGCGCGGCCTGTCAATCTTGACTCGTGGCCGGCCACGCACGGGTGGCGAGGCGACCCTGGGATGTTCTTAGCGCCATCGACATGACCGCGGCGCAGCCTGTGCAGGGGTGAGTCCGCGCCTTAGTCCCAGCGTTGCAGCGCCTCGGCAGGGACGCCGACGCGCGCGCAGGCACGGCTCGCAATGCCATCGTGCAGGGCCGCACGGAAGATCGGTGAGACTGACCATAGCGCGCGCGCTGCGAGCCGCGCCTGCGCGCGTTGCAAGGGCGACCGCTGCAGCAGCGTCTCCGCCCACGACGGCAGCAGGGCAGCGCCCGCCTGCAGGAACACATCACGCGACAGGCCGGCGATCGGCACCGGCAGGCGCACGCGCGACAATACCTCCAGCACTTCGCGCGAGCGCCCGCTGAAATGCAGCTCGGGTCGGACTTGCCGGAAGTAGTGATTGACCTGGGCCTCCGACGAAGGCACGTCGCGCGCGCCCAGCGCTTCGGCGACACGGCGCACCTCGTCGTAGTAGCGATCAGCGGCACCTGCCGGCAAGGTGATGTGGCTGTATCGCCGATAGCCCTGCAGGAAGCTATAGGCCTCGGTCACGTGCACCCAGGTCAGAAGGTAAGGTTCATCGGCGGAGTATGGACGTCCATCTTCGGCGACGCCCCGAACCTGCGAGTGGATGGCTTTGACACGCTCGATCAGGGCGGCCGTTTGATCGCGGGGCGCATACGTGGTGCCGCTGACGAAGGACGTGGTGCGGCGCAGGCGTCCGATCAGGTCGTCGCGGAAATTCGAGTGGTCCCACACGCCAGCCAGCGCCAGGGGGTGCAGGGTCTGCAACATCAGCGCGGCGAGGCCACCCGCGAGCATGCCTGGAAAATCGGCATGGATGCGCCAGGTGGCGCTTTGCGGGCCGAACAGGCCGGGGTCACCGTGTGGATGGTCGTAATCGACGTGGCCGCCACCGCCGCGCGGAAAGGCGCCCAGCACCCAACGGCGGATCGGTTCTCGGGCAGGGCAGGGCCAACAATGTCCAGGGCGAGGGCATGCGTCAAGTCTAGCGCGTAGTTACAAATGCACCTTTTGCACGCGACAAATCGCTGTGTTATCTCTATCGCCCATGACGACCACCTCCGCCCGCCAATATTTTTGGTATCACGGCTATCCGAAGCCGCTGGCGGAGGGTTGGACGCGACTGTCGTAACGACAAGACACCATTCCCGAACATGCCGCCAGCCCACTACTGGCGGCTTTTTTTTGGCCGCGAGTGGGATCCTCCAGGAGAACACCGTGAACCAGCCCACCGACGATTTGCGCATCCGCGCCCTTACCACGCTAAGCACGCCCGCTGAGGTCATGCGCGATTGCCCGCTGACGGGGCGCAGCGCCAGCACCGTGGCTGCTTCTCGCCAGTCGCTGCACCGCATTCTGGACGGCGACGACGACCGCCTTGCCGTGGTGATCGGCCCATGCTCGATTCATGACGCGACCGCGGCGATCGAATATGCACAGCGCCTTGCAACACAGCGCGATCGCTACGCCGGCGAACTGGAGATCGTGATGCGCGTGTATTTCGAGAAGCCGCGCACCACGGTGGGCTGGAAAGGACTGATCAATGATCCGGACCTGGATGGCAGCTTCAACATCGACAAGGGCCTGCGGCTGGCGCGTGGCCTCCTGCGTGACATCAACGAACTCGGCGTGCCGGCCGGCTGCGAGTTCCTGGACATGATCACGCCTCAGTACATCGCCGACCTGGTGGCATGGGGCGCGATTGGCGCGCGCACCACGGAAAGCCAGGTGCACCGTGAGCTGGCCTCGGGGCTCTCCTGCCCGGTGGGCTTCAAGAACGGCACCGACGGCAATGTGAAGATCGCCGTGGACGCGGTACAGGCGGCGTCGCAGCCGCATCACTTCATGGCAGTCACCAAGGATGGCCAGACCGCCATTGCCGCCACCGCGGGCAATGAGGATTGCCACGTGATCTTGCGCGGCGGCAACGCGCCGAATTACGACGCCGCGAGTGTCGATGCGGCTTGTGTCGCCATGATGCGCGCAGGACTGGACGGACGGGTGATGATCGACGCCAGCCATGCCAACAGCGGCAAGCGGCCGGAAAACCAGCCGGCGGTGGTGGCGGATATCGCCGCCCAGCTCGCGACTGGCGGGCAGCGCATCGTTGGCGTGATGGTGGAAAGCCACCTGCTCGGTGGACGCCAGGACCTGGTGCCCGGCCAGCCGCTACGTTATGGGCAGAGCATCACCGATGGCTGCATCGATTGGGATACCTCGCTTGCCGTGCTCGAGCGCCTGGCGGAAGGCGTGCGCGCACGCCGCGCCGCCGTCGCACCGCGACGGTCGGCGGGACGTGCCTGACGCGTCACGGATGTCGCCGGAAGTTTGCCCAAATCGTCATGCATGAAACGCGAAAGACGCATGTCGATGCCTTCACACCGGATTCGCCAAAGGATGCTTTAATCTTGCGCGGCCTTGTTCCATCCACGGAAGCGCTTCATGTACGCCGAGATCAATCACAACCCCAGGGAGCATCGTTTCGAGGTCAAGGTCGACGGCATTCCTTGCGTGCTCGACTACACGCTCCTGGACGGCGTCATGACGATAACGCATACCATCGTGCCGTCGGCGGTCGGCGGTCGCGGCATTGCCTCGAATCTCGTGCGCACGGCGTTGGACATGGCGCGTGCGGAACACTGGAAGGTCGATCCGGCTTGTTCCTATTCGGAGATCTGGATGACACGCCACCCGGAGTACTCGGATCTTCATGTTTGAAGTTCGCGGCCATCCCATGCTCGTGCCCTGAAACTCGCCAGGACAGAGTTCCACTGGAGCGAGCCGCAGCAGCGTCGCAAGCAAAACGGATTTAAGATGCGCCATGCCCGATCGCCGGGTCATGGAGAGACTGTCTTGTTGATGAGCCGTTCGACCGCAGCGGGGGCTGGTGCATGAATGCCCCGACCGACAAGCACAAGGTGAATCACGTCTCGGGGTGGCGCCGGCGATTCCTGCGCGACCTTCGGGTGCGTCCACGGCTGGCCATTGCCGGCGCCATCTTTCTGACGATCGGACTGCTGCTATGGCGCGGGTGCCACCTGGCCCCGTTCGCATCGCTGCTACTTGGCTTCGATGTCGGTGCGCTGGTCTATCTGGTCGCGCTTGCCGTGCTGTTCAACCAGTGCGAGACGATTGACGAGATGCGACATCAGGCGAAGGCGCAGGACACGGGGCGCTGGGGCGTGTTGTGGAGCGGTCTGGCGCTCACCGGCATCGTGGCGCTGGCGTTGACCACCGAATTGCATGCGGCCAGAGGCGGAGGCGTCGATGCATTGCTGATCGCCGCAGCCAGCATCGTATTGTCGTGGCTGTTCCTGAATTCCATGTTCGCCATGCACTACGCCCATGGCTTCTATGGTGACTACGGCAAAAAGCACGAAGGGCTGGAATTTCCTGGTACCCAACAGCCGGATTATTGGGACTTCGCCTATTTCGCCATCGTGATTGGCATGACGTTCCAGGTGTCGGACGTGCAGATCACGAGTCGCTACCTGCGCCGCGTGGCGCTGCTACACAGCGTGATCGCGTTCTTCTTCAATGTATTCATCATCGCCATCAGCGTGAATATCGCGGCAGGCTTGGCTGCCTAGGCAGTGTTTCGCCCCGGGCGGGCCGGGGCGCGTGAACCGCAGCATTCAGTCGCGGAAATTGTCGAACTGCAACGGCAGTTCCACGTCGGCCTTGCGCAGCACGGCCATGGCCAGTCTGCAGGTCGTCGCGCTTCTTGCCGGTGACGCGCAGCTTGTCGCCATTGATCTGCGCTTCGACCTTGAGCTTGGCTTCCTTCAGCGATGCTACGAGTTTCTTGGCCACGGCCTGTTCGATGCCCTGCTTGACGGTGATTTTCTGGCGGGCGCCACCCAGGTTGGTTTCCGGGTCTGCGACGTCGAGTGCGCGGATATCGATCTTTCGCGAGGTCAGCCGGCCACGCAGGATGTCCAGCATCTGCTCCAACTGGAACTCGCTGGGAGCGCTCTGGGTGATCACGAACTCGTCCAGCTCGAACTTGGCATCCGTGCCCTTGAAGTCGAAACGGCTGGCCAGCTCGCGGTTGGCCTGGTCGACGGCATTGGTCAGCTCGTGCTTGTCGACTTCGGAAATCACGTCAAAGGAAGGCATGATGGCGGCTCGGTGAACGATGAAGATCGTGCAGTGTAAGCGATGTGGCGTCGGCTGTCGGATAATGCACGACTTGTGCAAGAGGATTGGCGGATGACGGCGGTGTGCGCGTGAAGGTGGATGTGCTGATCATCGGCGCCGGTGCCGCGGGGCTGATGTGCGCGATCGCGGCCGGCCAGCGCGGGCGGCGCGTGCTGGTGGTGGATCATGCCAACAAGGTCGGCAAGAAGATCCTGATGTCCGGCGGCGGGCGCTGCAATTTCACCAATCTCGGCGTCACCCCGGCCAGCTATCTTTCGGCCAACCCGCATTTCGCGAAGTCGGCGCTGGCGCGCTACACACCGGCGGATTTCATCGCGCTGGTCGAGAAACATCGCATCGCTTATCACGAGAAGGAACTTGGGCAGTTGTTTTGCGACGACTCGTCCAAGCAGATCGTGCGCATGCTGCTGGACGAATGCGCATCAGGCTGGCGTGCGTATCGAAACGAGCTGCGGTGTCGAGCGCGTGCGGCGGATCGCAGGAGGGGTTCAGCGTGCATCACCGCGAGGGGCGAGGTGCATGCCGAGTCGCTGGTCGTCGCTTCCGGTGGCCTGTCGATTCCCAGCATGGGCGCCACCGGCTTTGGCTACGAACATCGCCCGGCAATTCGGCCATGCCGTGTTGCCGGTGCGGGCAGGGCTGGTCCCGCTGACCCTGAGCGGCAAGCATCAGGAGCACTATCAGGATCTAGCCGGCGTGGCTTTGCCCGCGGTGGAGGCGCGCGTGGGCAAGCGTGCGTTCCGCGCCGGCATGCTGTTCACGCATCGCGGCATCAGCGGGCCGGCGATCCTGCAGATTTCGTCGTACTGGCAGCCAGGCGATGATTTGCGTATCGATCTGCTGCCCGAACAGGATGCCGCGGCGTGGCTGCCATCCCAGCGCGCCGCGCGCCCCGCTGCCGAGTTGAAGAACGTGCTGGCAGACGTGCTGCCCAAGCGCCTGGCGCAGAGGCTGTGCGAGCTATGGTTCGAGAGCCGCCCCATGCGCCAGTATCGCGAGGCGGAACTGGCGAACATCGGCGCGCAGCTGCATGACTGGCCCATGGTCGCCAGCGGCACCGAAGGCTATCGCACGGCGGAGGTCACCCTGGGTGGCGTCGATACCGATGGTCTTTCCTCGTCCACCATGCAGTCGAAGCTCGTGCCCGGCCTGTTCTTCATCGGCGAAGTGGTGGACGTCACGGGCTGGCTGGGTGGCTACAACTTCCAGTGGGCCTGGGCATCCGGGCAAGCCGCCGGAGAAGTGGCTTGAGCGCTGGTTTCGCGCGGCTTGAACAATGCACGTGTTTCACTTCCCGATGCATTGAAGGCAGGATCTTCCCATGAAAGTCGGCTTTATCGGTCTCGGTGCCATGGGCAGTGCCATGGCCAGCAACCTCATCAAGGCAGGTCACGAGGTGACCGTGTGGAACCGCTCACCGGGTGCCACCCAGCCACTGGCGTCGTTGGGTGCCAAGGTGGTCAAGAGTGCGGATCGAGCGGCGCAGGGCGCGCTGTTGTTCAGCATGCTCGCCAACGATCAGGCGGTCCGCGACGTCATGCTTGCCGGCGGCCTGCTCGATGGCATGGATCCGGGCACGGTGCATGTCAATCACGCCACCATTTCCGTCGCGCTGGCCAAGGAGCTGGCTGACGAGCACGCCACGCGCGGTATCGACTATGTCGCCGCGCCGGTGTTCGGTCGTCCCGATGTGGCCGCCGCGGGAAAGCTGAATATCCTGGCGGCGGGCAAGCCGGCGGTGATAGAGTGCGTGCGCCCCATGCTGGAGGCGATGGGCAGCCGCATCTGGCCGCTGGGCGACGCGCCGGAGCGCGCCAACGTGGTGAAGATCGCAGGCAATTTCATGCTCGGCGCAGCGATCGAAAGCATGGCCGAGGCATCGGCGTTGACGCGCGCACACGGCGTCAGTGCGGCTGATTTCCTGGAAGTGATGACCAGCACCTTGTTCGCCGCGCCGGCCTATCAGGGCTACGCCAAGCTCATTGCAGCGCAGCGCTATAAGCCGGCCGGATTTGCGCTGCCACTGGGCTACAAGGACATCGGTCTTGCTCTGACTGCCGCCGACGCCATGCGTGTGCCGCTGCCATTGGCGGGGGTGCTGCGCGACAGCCTGCTCGAGGCACTGGCGGCGGGCGACGAGGACGTGGACTGGTCGATCATGGCGGAAGTGGCCGCGCGCCGCGCCCGGCTGGATGAGCGAGAGCTCTAAACGCCAGCGGTAGTTGTGTAGGAGCGCACCCTGTGCGCGATCACAGCGCTACCGCTGCGCAGGCTTGTCACTCGGGCCATCCTTGGCCCTCGCCCTGCGGGCAGCTTGCGCTGTGCAAACCGGCAGTCCTGCCGGTTTTTCGCGCACAGGGTGCGCTCCTACAGAGGAATGGACGGGTTGCCGGCTTTGAAAGCCTGTCCAGTAACTGCCCGTAGCTGACGCCGGGAAATGGCACAGGCTCTAACGTGCCTGCCGACGCCGGGTGAGCCAGCGGTCCAGCTGGTTCGCGAACGCCTGTTTGTCGCGCGGATGAAACGCCGCCGGACCGCCGGTATCGATACCCGCGCCGCGCAGTTCTTCCATGAAGTTGCGCATGCCCAATCGCTGCGCGATGGTCTCGACGGTATACAGTTCGCCGCGTGGATGGATGGCCAGGCCGCCTTTGTCGATCACCAAGGCGGCGAGCGGAATGTCCTGCGTCACCACCAGGTCATCCGTGCTGACGTTTTGCACGATTTCGTTATCGGCGACGTCCAGTCCTGCGGGAACCTGGATGGATCGAATGAGGCGCGAGGGCGGCGTGCGCAGCCATTGGTTCGCGACCAGGGTGACGGGAATCTGCTCGCGCTCGGCGGCACGAAACAGGATCTCCTTGATCGCCACGGGGCAGGCGTCGGCGTCTACCCAGATTTGTGCGTTGGCGTTCAATCCGGGCCGTTCCAGTGCAGGGTGCCGTCAATGATCGTGTGGGTGCGCCCGCCAATCCACACGGCGTTGCCGTCCATATGCACAACGAGACTGGCGTCATGGCCGATCTCACGGCCCTGGCTGACCGTGTAACCGCGAGCCAGCGGGCCGGTGGGTTCGGCGTGGGCGATGTAGGCAGCAATCAGGCCGTTCGCCGCGCCGGAGGCGGGATCTTCAACAAGGCCGACGCCAGCGGGAAAGGCGCGCACGACCAGCTGGTAGTCCGGGTGCGAACTGCGCGCGAACACGCACAAGCCCAGGCTGTCGGTGGCGTGCGCCAGCGCGCCGATGGCCGCGTGATCGGGCTGCCAGCGTCGCAGACGGTCTTCGTCCGAGCACTCGGCTAGCCACCAGTGGCGGCCGCCGGCCACATAGGCGGGAGGCAACGTACCCAGTTCGATGCCGGCCAGTGCGCCATGCAGCAGCGGGTGGGCATCGCGGCCGGTTTTCTCAACCGTCGCGTGGGGCGACTTCAGCAGCAATTGGCGGGCATCGCCTTTCCCGTCGATTCGGATGGGCAGTACGCCGGCACCGCATTCCTGCCACAGCACGCCGTCCACTGGGGTGGCCAAGCCGCAGAGCAGCACGGCGTGTGCACTGCCTATGCTTGGGTGGCCGGCAAAGGGAATTTCCTTGTGCGGCGTGAAGATACGCACGCGGTAGCTGGCACCCGGCTGCGTGGGTGGCAACAGGAAGGTGGTTTCCACCAGGTTGGTCCAGCGGGCAAAGGCTTGCATGCGGGCGTCGCTCCAGCCGGTAGCGTCGGTGACGACGCCCAGATGGTTGCCGCCGCCGCGGGTGGCGGCAAAGACGTCCAGATGCAGGTAGCGGGTCGACATGGATGTGGTCTACAGGCGTTGGGGGGAACGCGTGAAAGTCGCGAATCATAGTCCGGATTGCCCCGGCGCGCGCGGTTTTTCGCCGCAGGAGGAGTCGACAAGCGGTCCGTGCGCAGCCAAGATGCTGCTCTTTGTCGTCGCCCACCGGCCTTTCTGGAACACCGAATGATCACCCTGATCATCATTGGCATCACCTGCGTCGTTTCGTTCATGGCGTTCAACAACGCGCGCCTGATGAACGACCTGATTCTGTGGCCGCCTGCCATCACCCGTCACCGCGAGTACCACCGGCTGGTGACCTATGGCGTGATTCATGCCGACGGCAGCCATCTGTTGTTCAACATGATCACGCTGTTCTTCTTTGGCCGTGTCATGGAAGGCCTGTACACGGCGAGCCTGGGTACGTTGGGTTTCGCGCTGTTCTATATCGTGGCGCTGGTCGTTTCGATCCTGCCGACGTACTTGAAAAACCGCCGCAACCCCAATTACCGCAGCCTGGGCGCATCGGGGGCGGTTTCGGCGGTGCTGTTTTCATACATCCTGATTGCGCCATGGTCGCGCATCGTGGTGCTCGTGCTGCCGATGCCGGCGATCATCTACGCGGTGCTGTATGTGGCGTATTCGGTCTACATGGACCGGCGCGGCGGCGGCAACGTCAATCACAGTGCCCATTTGTGGGGTGCTGCGTTCGGCGTGATCTTCACCTTGCTGATTCGCCCCGACGTCCTGCCGCACTTCCTCGGACAGCTCGCGCAGCCGCGATTCTGAGTTGTCGGCCGGCATGCATGGCTGGCAGCTAAACACCCTCGGTTCAGGCTGGCCGCGTTCAGTGGGCACTTAGCGGCAGGGGGCTAGCGTAGTGCCGTCCTGCCCTGAGGCTTCAGTCATGAAACGCATGCTTGCCGGCCTTGCCCTGGTGGCCGCCACCGCGGCGCTGTCCGGCTGTTACTACGACCCGGGATATAACTACGTTCGTCCCGCCGTCTACGGCGGCGATGCGTACTACGGTAACGGCGTGGTCTATGGCGGCGGATACTACGCGCCGGGCTATTACTATCCGGGTTACTACGGCTATTACGGTTGCTGCTACGGACCGGTGGTGGGGATCGGTATTGGCGGCTGGTATGGCGGACGCTACTACGGCCATTACAACGGCCATTACAACGGCCATTACAACGGCCATTACGGCGGGGGCGGCTGGTACGGCCACCCTGGCGGCCATGGCAGCTGGAACGGTGGCCACGGTGGGCATGGCAGCTGGGGCGGCCACGGCGGCAACGGACACGGCAGCAACGGCCACTGAAGTCAGTGCACAATGGCGGCATGAGGTCGTTTGCCGTGCCGCCACTCATCAGAGCATCCCTAGGGCCCATCGTCGTTCTGGCGGTGGGCCTTATGCTTACCGGCTGCAGCACGATGGGCTATTACGCCCATGTGGCGGGCGGGCAGGGCGCCCTGGTGTTGCATCGTGAACCTGTCGCCAAGGTCATGGCTGACCCCGCCACCGACCCGGCGGTGAAGCGACGGCTGGCATTGTCGCAAGAGGCGCGGCGATTCGCTTCCGAGCATCTCAGCTTGCCTCATAACCGCAGCTATACCAGTTACGTAAAGCTCGATCGGCCTTATGTCGTGTGGAATGTCTTCGCCACGCCGCGTTACTCCGTCGAACCGATCCAGCATTGCTTTTTCATCGCCGGTTGCGTCGCGTATCGTGGTTATTTCGAGCATGCCAAGGCGAAGGCCGAAGCGGCGCGGCTGGAGGCAAAGGGCGACGATGTCTACGTCAGTGGCGTCAGCGCGTATTCCACGCTGGGCTGGTTTGCCGACTCGATCCTCAGCAGCATGATGCGATGGGACGACGACGAACTTGCCGGCACGATATTCCACGAGCTGGCGCATCAACTGCTTTATGTGAAGGACGACAGCGCGTTCAACGAGTCCTTCGCCACGTTCGTGCAGGAGCAGGGTTTGCGCGAATGGCGGCGTTCACGCGGGCTGCCGCCCCAGGACGACCATGCCAAGGCGATGGACGACGGATTCACGAAGCTCGCGCTCGATCTGCGCGATCGCCTGAAGGCCCTCTATGCGAGCGGTATCGGCGAACCTGCTCTCGCCGCCGGCAAGGCACGCGAAATCGACGCCTTTCGCATGCGCTACGCGCAATGGCGTGAGCGCGAGTGGCCGAACGATCATAGCTACGATTCTTGGATGGCGGCGCCGATCAATAATGCGCGGCTGCTGCCTTTTGGGCTCTATGACCGCTGGACCCCAGCGTTCGCCCTGATGTTCGAGCAGGCGGAACAGCAATGGCCGGCCTTCTATGCCGGCGTGCGAGAGCTTTCGCGGCTTGCACCGGCGCAACGTGAAAAAGCCCTGCAACAGTGGCTCGATTCGGCGGCCCCGGTCAGGCCGGAAGCCAAGGATGACGCCAGCCGCGTCCTGGGTGCTCTTCGCTAGCGGCTCTTATGGCTTGCTGTCAATTTTGCGGCCGGCCATGTGGCGCAGGTAGGCGAGCAGCGCATCCATATCGCTATCGGACAAGGCCTGCCGGTCAAACCCGGGCATGCGGGCCTGCGGCCATTGGCGCAGCGATTGTGGATCGCGGATATAGGCGCGCAGCAGATCCTCCCGCAGGTATTCGGTCGGGTTGTGCGGAATGTTGAGGTCCGGCCCCAGCCGGGCATCCCCCTGGCCGTTGAGCGTATGGCAGGCGAAACAGGTGCGTTGGAATACCGCGAAGCCATGCGCCACGGTGCCATCTGGCCGCATCGCAGCTTCGGGTCGGATGGCCGGGAAGCGCTCAGCAACGGGCGCGAGCCTGCGGATGGAGGCCAGCTGGTAGGGCCATTGCTCGGGGCTGATTCTCATGGACGACGGATCGGTCCACACCACATAGAACGGCCCCGCATCGCCCTTGCCTCCAGCAAGCGCGGGCCAGGGATGCGCCGGCTCTTCAATGGCCAGCCACGCCTCGGAGCCACGCGCATGGCGAATGAGTGCGGCCGGGATCTCGGCGGCGAAGCCGTCGGTAGCCACGAACAGTAGGGCATCCTGGGCTGATGCGACTTCCAGCAACGCCTTGAGCGGAATGGCGCGATAGCGCATCGGTCGCTTGAACGCCACGTCATAGGGAATATCGATCGTGCGGGCATCGTCGCGGGCGAGTAATTGCGTCGTGTCATAACTGCGCACGCCGTGGCCGAGATCGATCTTCAACTCCGCCGCGTGTAACGGGAGGGCGAGGCCAAGGGCTAGCAACGACAAACGGCGCAACAGCGAGGTCATGAGATATCCAGTGATGGGCGTCGTCGATTGTAGAGCCAGCAGCACTCCACCACGTCGGACCTGGATAGATCGCTGCGACGGCCACCTATGGCGATCGATCCGAACCGTACGCTGGTGCGGCAGAATCCAGGGCGCTCAATGATTTGGAGAATCCTTCGGGCGTGCCTCCATCGCCGCCGTCGGCTCCAGCTTGCCAAAAGCTGAACGAAGCCGAGGGAACCCTTGAACTAGACCAAGGGCGACCACACTAATGATCCGTATCGCCGCGACGGCGACAAGAAGTGGTGCAGCAAGATCGTGCCACTGAGGGGTCGGTCCTTATCCCCTCTTTGTTTTTGAGACCGGCCTGACAGAACCTCGGTAGTCCCTCCCCTGACTACCGAGGTTTTATTTTTTTGGCGACCGGGACGCGCTCGCTTCACAGGTACCTGGGCAGGGATAATCGTGATTGCCGCCGCGCCTCGTGCGCCGCCTTGCCGCTTGAGCGAATCATGATCGTCACTTCCTTGCTCGACACCGATCTGTACAAGTTCTCCATGATGCAGGTGGTGCTGCACCATTACCCGGCCGCGCAGGTCGAGTACAAGTTCAAGTGCCGCAACCCCGGTACCAACCTGGCGCCCTATATCGACGAGATTCGCGCCGAACTCGATGCGCTGTGCTCGCTGCGCTTCACCACGGACGAACTGGACTACCTGCGTAGCTGGCGCTTTATCAAGAGCGATTTCGTCGACTTCCTCGGACTGTTCCAGCTCAACGCGAAGTATGTCGAGATCCATCCCGCCGCCGATCGTCCCGGCGAGATCGAGATCCGGATTCGTGGCCCGTGGCTGCACACCATCTTGTTCGAGGTGCCGCTGCTGGCGATCGTCAACGAAGTGTATTTCCGCAACACCCAGCCAGGGCTTGATCTCACCGAGGGCAGGCGTCGGCTACGCGAGAAGATGTCGCTACTGCGCGACACCGAAGGCTATCGGGCCTGCCGAATCGCCGACTACGGCACGCGCCGCCGCTACTCCCGGCAATGGCATGAAGAAGTGGTGACCACCCTGCGTGATGGCTTGGGGCAGCAATTGGCAGGCACCAGCAATGTCTTCCTGGCCCGAAAACTCGGATTGACGCCACTGGGCACGCTGGCCCACGAATACCTGCAGGCGCATCAGGCATTGGGGCCGCGCCTGCGTGATTCGCAGATTGCGGCACTGGAAACCTGGGCCAAGGAGTATCGCGGCGACCTCGGTATCGCGCTGTCGGACGTCTATGGTTTGAGCGCTTTCCTGCGCGACTTCGACATGTACTTCTGCAAGCTGTTCGATGGCACGCGGCACGATTCAGGCGAGCCTTTCGCCTGGGGCGAGCGTGTGCTGGCGCACTATCGCGCGAACCGCGTCGACCCTCGCAGCAAGGTGCTGGTGTTCAGCGACGGCCTGGATATCCCGAAAGTGATGCGTCTGTACGAACACTTCAACGGACGCTGCCAACTGGCGTTTGGCGTGGGCACCAATCTCACCAATGACGTGGGACCGGAAGCATTGCAGATCGTCATCAAGATGATCCGCTGCAATGGTCAGCCAGTGGCGAAGTTGAGTGATTCGCCGGGGAAGAACATGTGCGAGGACAGCGCCTACGTGGCGTATCTGCGGCAGGTGTTTGAGATTCCGGCGGAGCCGGAGAAGGCCGTGGCGGGGTAGGGCGTAGCGCGCCTCGCCGCCGCATAGAGGCATTGATGGTCAACAGGTAGGAGCGCACAGGGGGCGCTCCTACAGGAATCCATGCACCGGGATTTCGGACATCGCGTCAGCGAAACAACAGCGCCACTCAGAACGCCGGCAACACCGCGCCCTGGTATTTCTGCTCGATAAACGCCTTCACCTCGGGACTATTGAGCGCCTTCGACAACTTCTGAATGCGCGGATCGTCCTTGTTGTCCGGGCGGGCGACGAGACCGTTGACGTAGGGTGAATCCTTGTCCTCGATCAATAGCGCATCCTTGATCGGATTCAGCCCGGCCGCCAGCGCGTAGTTCGTGTTGATCAGTGCGAGGTCCACTTCGTCCAGCGTGCGGGGCAACATGGCGGCTTCCAGCTCGCGGAACTTCAGGTGCTTGGGGTTGGCCACGATGTCCTTCGGCGAAGACAGGGCGTTGCTGGGGTCCTTCAGCGTGATCAGGCCATGCTTGGCGATCAGCAGCAGGGCGCGACCGCCATTGCTGGGATCGTTGGGCAGGCTCACGGTGGCGCCGTCGGCCAGCTGATCGATGGATTTGAGCTTGCGCGAATAGGCGCCGAACGGCTCGATGTGTACGCCAGTCACCATGATCAGATGGGTGCCTCGCTCGCGATTGAACGCGTCGAGGTATGGCCTGGTCTGGAAGTAATTCGCATCGATGGTCTTTTCCAGCACCTGGACGTTGGGCTGCACGTAGTCGGCGAACACCTTGATCTCGAGGTCCACGCCTTCCTTAGCGAGGATGGGCTTGACCTGCTTGAGGATCTCGGCGTGCGGCACAGCCGTGGCGGCCACCACCAGTTTCTGGCTGCCGGCGTCGCCACCGGGCTGGGAAGACGAGCAGCCAGCCAGCAAGAGCAGGGTGGCAGCGATGGCGATCAGCTTCTTCATGGTGGGATATGCCTTGGTGCGGCGCACAAGAATAGCCGTCCATACCGCCGGATGCAAAGGCGACTCTCAGTTCCTGGTGTAGTGCGCCACGATGCGGTCGCCGAGCATCTGCAACAGCTGCACCAGCACGATGAGCAGCACCACGGTGACCAGCATGTAGTCCGACTTGTAGCTCAAATAGCCGTAGCGATAGGCCAGGTCGCCAAGGCCACCCGCGCCGATCGCGCCACCCATGGCGGTATAGCCCACCAGGGCGATGGCGGTGACGGTGGTGCCGGCGATCAGGCCTGCCCGCGCCTCCGGGAGCAGGACGTGGCGCACGATCTGCCACGTGCTGGCGCCCATGGCCTGGCTGGCTTCGATCACGCCACGCTGCACTTCGCGCAGCGCCGTCTCCACCAGTCGCGCGAAGAACGGCGCGGCGCCGATCACCAGCGGCGGAATCGCACCGCGAATGCCGAGTTTGGTACCCACCAGCACATAGGTGACCGGCATCAGCACGATCATCAGGATGATGAACGGAATCGATCGCAGAATGTTCACCACCAGTGATAGGGCGGCGTACAACTTCGGCATGGCGCGAAGCTGGCCCTTGCCGGTCAGATACAGCAGGACGCCGAGCGGCAGGCCGATCACGACGGTGAGCAGCAGCGAGCCGCCAAGCATCAGCAAGGTGTCGATGCAAGCCTGGCCAAGCTCGCTCCAATCGTCGATGTTGGGAAACAGGTTTTGCATGAGTGGCAGGCTCACGATGCATTCTCCGGCGACGACGGTTTGATTTCCTCGACCTCGATACCTGCCTGACGCAGGATGGCGAGCGCCTCGCCGACGCGTGCTCCCTGCATGGCCAGCGTTAGCTGCCCATAGGGCAGGTCCTTGATGCGGTCGATGCGGCCGGCGAGGATGTTGAAGTCCACGCCGGTTTCGCGCGCCACGCGACCCAGGGCGGGCGTCCAGGTGGTCTCGCCGCGGAACGACAGCCGCATGACTTGCCCCGCGACATGCGCGAACGGTGCCTGTTCGCCAGCCGCTTCCTCGGGCAGGGCTTCGTTGACGAAGCGTCGCGTCGTCGGGTGCTGCGGGTGCAGGAAGACATCCACTACCGAGCCCGTTTCCACGATCGCGCCGGCATCGAGCACGGCAACGCGGTCACAGACGCGGCGCACCACGTCCATCTCGTGAGTGATCAACACGATAGTGAGCTTGAGTTCGCGATTGATTTCCGCAAGCAGGTCCAGCACCGACGCGGTGGTCTGCGGATCGAGCGCGCTGGTCGCTTCGTCGCACAGCAGGATGGACGGACGGTTGGCCAGCGCTCGCGCAACGCCGACGCGTTGCTTCTGTCCGCCGGAGAGCTGCGAGGGGTACTTGTCGGCATGCGCCGTCAGGCCGACGCGGGCAAGCAATTCATCCACCCGCCCGCGAATGGTCGCCGCATCGATTTCGCCCGCGAGGCGCAGCGGAAACGCCACGTTCTCTGCCACGGTCTGTGAGGCCAGCAGGTTGAAGTGCTGGAAGATCATGCCAATGCGCTGGCGCTTCTGCCGCAATGCGGCTTCGGGTAGCGCCGTCATGTCGGTGTCGTCGACCAGGATGCGGCCGCCGCTCGGGCGCTCCAGCAGGTTGATCAGACGTATAAGTGTCGATTTGCCCGCGCCGGAGTGGCCGATGATGCCAAACACCTCGCCGTCGGCGATCTCGAGGTCGAATGGTTGCAAGGCGGAAACGTCCCTGCCGTCGACGCGGTAGGACTTGTGGACGGCCTGAAATCTGATCACGGGGTACCTTCGGGTGGGAGCCGGCGATGCCGGCCGGCGACAAGCATAAAACATGTGCCGGGTGGGTTCCTTCCCCGCGCTCATCACGGAACGTTATATCGATATCGCTTTGGCGACGTACTCGGCACTAGACTTGGGGCTTCTCTCAGCAGGAATGCCGCGATGACTTCCGTCTACGACTTTTCCGCCCGCGACATAGATGGCAACGAGCGTTCGCTCGGCGAGTGGCGCGGCAAGGCCATGCTGATCGTCAACGTGGCCTCCAAGTGCGGGTTCACGCCGCAATACACCGGGCTGGAAGCGCTGTGGCAGGCCGATCGCGACAAGGGACTGGTCGTGCTTGGGTTTCCCTGCGACCAGTTCGGTCATCAGGAGCCGGGTGACGAGGCGGAGATCCGCAACTTCTGCTCCACCAGCTACGACGTGAGCTTCCCGTTGTTCTCCAAGATCGAGGTGAACGGGGAGGGCGCGCATCCGCTCTACAAATGGTTGAAGAGCGAAGGCAAGGGCATCCTGGGCAGCGAGTCGATCAAATGGAACTTCACCAAGTTCCTGATCGATCGCGATGGGCAGGTCGTAAAGCGCTATGCGCCTACCGACACGCCGGAGAAGATCGGCAGGGATCTGCAGCCTCAGTTGGCGGGTTGAACCGCCACACTGGGTAACGTGGCCGCCGCCTCGCTGTGGCTATGCAAGCCAGCAAGCATCACGGCAATGGCATCGATATCGCGACTGGCGCTGGGTGCGCCGGAAGGTGGATTGTAATTGTTGAGCATGATGGCGAACGCCAGTCGTTCGCCATCGGCCGTGGTGACGTAGCCGGCCAGGGAGTGCACGAAGCTCATGCTGCCGGTCTTGGCGCGCACGTTGTTTTCGGCAGGCGTGTTGCGCATGCGCCATTGCAGGGTGCCATCGACGCCCGCGATGGGCAGCGATTCCTTGAGGGCTGCTGCATAAGGTTGTCCAGCAAGAAATGCCAGCAGGCGGGCCATGGCGCTCGGCGTAGCGAGGTTGCGCCGCGACAGGCCGGTGCCCTCCTCGATGAGGCTGGCCGACGGCGTGATGCCCGCGCGCTCGAGCAGCTCGTGCATGGCGCGGATGCCCCAACGCTCGGTGGTGATGAAACCGGTGCTGCCCTCGGTCTGTTGCGCATGGGCCTGGGCCCGGACGCCGGCAAGCAGGAGCAGGTTTTGCAGGTACAGGTTTTGTGAGCGTTTCAACCCGCGCTGCAGAATTTCCACGACGGACGGCGACAGGATTTCCGCCAGCGTACGAGCCTGGGCGGTATGGGCCGCATCCCGGCGAGGCCACTGCAGGGGCGTCAGTTTTCCGTCGAGCTGGATGCCATGGCGAAGCATGGCTTGCAGCAGCAGGGTGCCTGCGTAGCGCGCGGGATCGGGCACGGCAAGCTTGTAGCTTTGTGCGGGCGAGCGCGCGGCGATGTTGCCGAAGGCGTAAAGCGTGCCATCGCCCGGGGCGCGGTAAAGATTGATGTCGTTGCGCGTGCGCGGCTCGCTGGTGGTGACCTCGCTGATCACCTGGGGCATGGCGTCGGCGGGATCAAAGCTGACGACGGCATGCCCGCCTGCGGATGCCGCGGGCGTCACGGTGACATCGACCTGGTTCTCCCGCACGCTCAAGGCGGTTGCCGGTACGGCAAACCAGCTCTGCAGGTCGACGGCCTCCCAGCCGGAGCCCATGACCGGGCCGGCAAAGTAGGTGGCGTCCGCAATCAGGTCGCCATGAACGTGGCGCAGCCCCTGCGCGGCCAGTTGGGTGGCCAGCTGGTCCGGCCAATCGGAGGTCGATGCGTCCGCGCCGAGGGTGGGGTCGCCCATGCCGTAGAGGATGAGTGGGCCGTCCAGTCGGCCATTGCGGATCTCTCCGCTGGCCATGACGCGGGTCGGAATGCGGTAGTCCGGATCCAGCTCGCTCAGCGCTATCGCTGCAGTGAAGAGCTTCGCGGTCGAGGCCGGCTGGAACAGCTGGTCGGCATGGTGCGAGTAGAGGGTGCGGCCGGTGTCCAGCGAGACGATCGAGATGCCCCAGTCGGCGCCCGTAAAGCGCGGTTGGCCGATGAGCTCGTTGATCCGGGTCGCCAGCGAAGGTGTTCGGGCTGGGGCGGGTGGCGTGGAAGCCGGCTGGGGCGTTGCCGCCGGGGCCCCGATCGAAAGGAGCAAACCCATCAGTCCGGCGCATAGGACGGCGCCAGCACGGCGGCGGGATGGGCGTCGTGGCATGACCATGGGCCAAGTATCGCCAATCTTCCGGGTCCGTGCCTAGCCGATGGCGCTGGACCCAGTCTGTTAATCTTAGCGGTTGGTGCCGGCCCTCCCGGCGCCCCTTTCCCCATACGAGAACGTCATGCAGATCGCAGATAACACGGTTGTTTCCTTCCACTACACGCTGACCGACGACCAGGGTCAGGTACTCGACAGCTCGCAGGGTCGTGAGCCGCTGGTGTACCTGCAAGGTGTTGGCCAGATTGTCCCCGGTCTGGAAAAGGCAATGGAAGGCCGTCAGGTCGGCGACCAGTTCAAGGTGGATGTGGTGCCGGAAGAAGGCTACGGCGTGCGTCATGCGGAACTCGTGCAGGAAGTGCCGCGCGAGGCATTCCAGGGCGTCGAGGACATCCAGCCAGGCATGCAGTTCCAGGGGCGTGGCCCGCAGGGCGTCATCAACGTCACGGTGACCAAGGTCGAGGACGACAAGGTGCATATCGACGGCAACCACCCGTTGGCCGGCCAGGCGCTGCATTTCGACGTGGAAGTGACCGACGTGCGCGCTGCCACCGAAGAAGAGCTGTCCCACGGCCACGTGCACGGCGAAGGCGGCCATCACCATTGATGCCCTTGGGCGGCGTTGCCATCAGCGCAGCGCCGTCCTCTTGGTGCGTCGGGTCAATACCAGTCGAGCAGCGACAAACCAAGGCCTAGATACGTGGCGTTGTGGTTGTAGTCGATCATGCTCTCGCCGTAGCCCTTGAACAGCTCCACATAGCCGCGCAAGTTGCCGACGACGGGGAACGCCCAGGTGAACTCCGCGGCGCCGTGACTGTCGCTGCCGCCGCGTAACGAGTGACGCAACATCAGGCCGAACTCTTGGCCACGCCATTCGTGGACGACTTGCATATCGGCGCGACCCACATAGTTGCTGATGTCCGGGTTGTCGTTGGTCTTGCTGCTCTCGGGAATGCGCCACCAGGGACGCAGCATCACCGTCCAGTTCTCACGCTCGAATCCCACATAGCCCATGACGCGGTTCCAGCTTCGCGACAGCGGATCGGACTGCCCATTGGATTCGTGGTTCAGCGCGATACCGAGCAGCCGGCCGTTCCATCCCGCCACTTCGTAGTTGGTATTGAAAGCGAGTATGGCCTCGGGCTCGTAGTTCGTTTCGCGGAAGGGCCGCGAGTTCTTCTCGTTGTAGACCTGCCAGCGCGAGGACTGGGTATAGGCCACCCACAGGTCGCCTTCGTCGCCAAACACGCCTTGCCATACCTTGGTCTTCAGGCTGAGCTGGAACTTGCTTTCGATATTGTCCAGGTCCTGCGGCTGTTTGACCGTGTTCGCTGGGTTGGGACTGGACGGCTGGCTGTTCTGGTTGCTGCTGGCGAAGAACGGCATCACGGTGATCGGCTTGTAGGCGCGAACATTGAAGGTGCCCAACTTGCTGTCGGGGGACAGTTCCCAGCGACTGTCGAACAACGAGACGGTTTTCTCGCTGGATGACGGAGGGGCTTCAGCATTCGATTTGGCCCGCTCGTGGCCGAATACTATGCCTGGGGGCGAGGGTGCCTCAGCCTTCTTTTGCGCCATGGGCAGATGTTCGCGACCCGTGGCGTGGTCATAACAGGCCAGTCGCTGCGCATCGTTTTCCAGCGCGGTACACGCGCGAATATCCATCGGATCCGGCGTCTGCGCGCCTGCGGCGACTGAAACGCCCGAGGCGAGAGCCAGGGCCGCAAGTGAGATCGGTCGCATCATCGAGGCTCCATCCATGTCCATGTCAGGCAAACGATTGGTTTGATCACAGCCCGCGTGCCAGCCGAATAACATCGCCAGCATGCATTGCATGTGACGACGCGGACCACCAAGGCAAGTGGCCCGCGTCGGGAGCCTTCATCTTACGTATTTCTTCGCCGTACTCATTTATTGCTGAGCCAGCGCTCGTATTGGGCCTTCGTGATATGGCCGGTTTTGCCTTGATCGACATGTGCGAAGTCATTGGCCAGCAGCGGATACGACTCAGCCTGTTCCGCGGTGATATAGCGCGCGCCGCCGGAGAGCTGTTCGAAGCTGGGCGCCGGACCAGCCGTGACAGGCGGGACCGTGGATTTCACCGTCAACTGACCCTGCGGAGTACTGAACTGTGCGCTTTCGGTCACCGCCCCCGGCGGCGAGGCTGGCATCGATGCGGTGGGCGCTTGGGATGAAGGAGGCATAGGCGCCTGCTGTTCTTGCGCCAGCAACGAGCCGGCCAACATCATCGAGCCGGTGGTAACCAATGCAATAAGGGATTTGCGATATTTCATCATCGTTACTCCATGCCAGAATGCGTGGCTTGTGGGCGGAGGCGCGGTTGATGCGATCATGGCGATGTCGTGTCTTGAAGGCTTCCGCGCTAAGCCCAACGCTAGCAAAGGCACACTAAATGCCGCCCCAATATAGGCATCGCGATCACGTGAAGTCCTCGTTACCGTTGTCGATTCCTTCATCCATGTCGAAAATTTCACTGAGCTTGTCGCAGGCGCAACGCCTTCATCTTGCCGCGCAAGGCCTGTTGCATTCACCGCGCGCACGCTCGCGACCCGCGGATGTGCTTGCTGCCATTGCACGCATGCGCCTGCTGCAGATCGACAGCATTCATGTGGTCGCGCGCAGTCCCTACCTCGTGCTTCATTCGCGACTTGGTGACTACGACCCGCAATGGCTGGATGACGCGCTGGATGAAGGGCGGCTGGCCGAGAGCTGGGCTCACGAAGCCTGTTTTGTGCCGTCGGCTGATCTGCCGCTGCATCGGGCCTGGCGCATGCAGCGATCCGCGCATTGGGCACACAAGCATGCCGCGCGCATGCATCACGAACATCGCCAGGGTATGGATGGTCTGCTCGATCGCATTCGCGATGCGGGAGCGATGCGCGCGGCGGATTTCGAAGGCGAAAAGCGTGGCGCGGGCGGCTGGTGGTCGTGGAAGCCCGAGAAGCGCTGGCTGGAGGCGCTGTTCGCCATGGGCGAGTTGATGGTGACGCGTCGTGAACGGTTCCAGCGTGTTTACGATTTGAGCGAGCGCGTCGAGGCCAAGCTCGATCCACCGATCGACAAGGACTTGCTGCAGTTGGATCACGACGCGCTGCGGCGGCATTTCATTCTCGACAGCGTGCGTGCCCTGGGTGTCGCCCAGGCGCGCTGGATCGCCGACTACTACCGTCTGAAGCCGTCGGTTACCGAGCGGGAGCTCGCGTCGCTGGTGGCGAGTGGTGCGCTGCTCGCGGTGCAGGTCGCGGACTGGAAGGTCCCGGCTTATGTGCATCCCGAGCATGCGGATCTGCTGGCGCAGGCCGCGCAAGGCAAACTGCGCGGCACGCATACGGCATTGCTGTCACCGTTCGATCCTGTGGTATGGGACCGCTCTCGCGCGCAGGCGTTGTTTGGTTTCGAGTACACCATCGAATGCTATGTGCCGGCCCCCAAGCGCGTTTATGGCTATTACGTGTTGCCCATCCTGCACCGTGGTCGCCTGATCGGCCGCCTCGATGCCAAGGCACATCGCCGCGATGGCGTGTTCGAGATCAAGACGTTGTTCCTGGAGCCCGAGGTCGAGCCTTCGCAGAGTTTGCTTCGCGATGTGGCCAAGGCCATTGCGGCGACGGCACGATGGCATGGCACGCCAGCCGTGCGTCTTACACGTAGTCGGCCTTCAGGCGTGGCGACGGCGCTGCGCCCTCTATTGCGCGAGTCCTGAGCGCGGACGTCAGCGCGCGTTGCGGGCTGGGGCGCCAGGGGCAGGACTGACGGACGCGCAGGATTTTCCGTGCAGCATCTGGCTGAGCTGCCCAGTCATCGCCGCGCAGCGTGCGCCCAGTAGCGGGCGGACTTTCGGGTCCTGCGCGCCCTGCAGCAGGCTGGTACGCATGGTTTGGTAGCGTCCTTCGAGCTGGTCTGGCGGAAATACCGCCGCGGCGCGATGGCAGGCCAGATAGTTGGCCAGGTAGTCGTCGCAGGCGGCAATGCCCGTCTTGACGCTGTTCTGCGGGGTCTCGCTGGTGACGGCAGGAGCCTGGGCGAGCGTGCTCGGGCGGGTTTGCGGGCGGCTGGCGCAGCCCGCCAGGGACAGGCCGGTGGCGAGTAGGGCGACAAGGGCAAGGCGACAGCAATGGGGCGTCATGGAGCTTCTCCTGCGCAGGAAACGGCCTATCCTGGGCACTTGGCGTGGCAGTTCGGTGCATTTTGGGGGCTATAGGGAAATAGCCCGACGGCTAAAGAGCGATGAAATGCGAAGACGGCGTGAAAATCAAATCGGTCCTTATCCGACCCATCGGGCATCCATTCAGGTTGGGAAAGATGCCTATTCGCGTTGTAGGCGCCAAGCAGCTATGATGCGCTCACTGTGTTTGCCGGGGTCACCAGAGTTTTGTGACCCGATGCAGCTGATCTCGATCTAGCCTCATCGCCTCACCCCTAGGGTTTCCTAGCACACCAGTAAGCCGGCCAGCGCATGTTGCGCAGGCTGAGTCTTTCAATCCTAAGGAGTGATTCAATATGTCTGATCGTCAGATCGGTACCGTCAAGTGGTTCAACGACGCCAAGGGTTTCGGCTTCATCAGCCGTGACAATGGCCCGGACGTTTTCGTGCATTTCCGCGCGATCCAGGGCAATGGCTTCAAGAGCCTCCAGGAAGGCCAGAAGGTCAGCTTCAAGGTTGTGCAGGGCCAGAAGGGTCTGCAGGCCGACGAAGTGATGGCCGCCTAATTCCCGGTTAACACGCAAGAATAAAAAGCCAGGCAGATTGCCTGGCTTTTTTTATTTTTGAAGTAAATGTCGTTGAAATGTGAAAGGATTAGGGTCATTCACTTGCATTAAAGAAATCCGTTATGCTTGGTTCACTGTGGTTGCTCGGTCACGTGCGTGCCCGGTGCGCGACTCGAAAGGGTCCACATCGCTTCACCCGATCCCTGCATGCCCAGTAAGCCGTCGGCCATAGGGGAGGCTGACTTGTCTCAGTATCGAGTCAGATCGGAGTGAGTCATGTCGGATCGTGAAGTTGGCACAGTGAAATGGTTCAACGACGCTAAGGGTTTCGGCTTCATCAGTCGCGAAAGCGGTCCTGATGTCTTCGTGCATTTCCGGGCTATTAGCGGTTCGGGTTTCCGTAGTCTGAAGGAAGGGCAGAAGGTGAGCTTCAAGGTGGTGCAGGGCCAGAAAGGCCTGCAGGCCGATGAGGTTGCCCCAGCCTGACGTAATTCGCACGGATCGAAAAGAAGGCCGGCGCAAGCCGGCCTTTTTCGTTTGCGCCCTTTTTCACTGCGCATCGATTGGTTAGCCTGCGAGGCTCATTCGCCAAAAGCAGTTTTAATGTCCGTTCCATTATCGACACTGTCGTCACTACCGGCCCATGTCATCCTGCCTGCTGTCGCCGCGGATGGGGCGGCCGCAGAAGTGCTTTTGCAATTGCCCGCAGGCGAAGTTCGCCATGTGTTGTATTGGCTGCCGGCGCTCGGTGTATCGGCCAGGCAGTATTTGCCACTGGCGCAGGCGCTCGCGGAGCGCGGCGTGACCGTGGCTATCCACGAGTGGCGTGGCATGGGTTCCAGCAATCGTCGCGCGGGACGCCTGCAGGACTGGGGCTATCGGGAGCTGCTGGAATACGACGTGCCGGCCGGTCTTGCTGCCGTACGAAAACATTTGCCCCGGGCGAGTTATGCCATGGGCGGGCACAGCCTGGGTGGTCAACTCTCCTCGCTCTACACCAGCCTTCATCCACAACAGATCGCAGCGCTGTTGATCGTGGCGAGCGGATCACCCTATTGGAGGCAGCTCCGCTACGGCCGTTTCATACGGCTGGCCTTTGCTGCTGTGCCCTTGATGGTGCAGCTGCTGGGGCGGTTTCCCGGGCGTCGGATCGGTTTTGGCGGCAATGAAGCGCGCCGTCTGATGATCGACTGGGCGCGTAGCGGCCGCACCGGCCGCTACGCTGCCCAAGGCATGACCGAGGATTTCGAGCAACGACTCGGCGAACTCGACCTGCCTGTGCTGGCCTTGCGACTGCGGGACGATTGGCTTGCACCCGAAGCATCCCTGGCCTACCTGCTGGGCAAGATGCGCCGTAGCCAAAGGCAGCAGCTGGTCATCACGACTACCGATCTGGGCGGCAAGCCCGCTGATCACTTCAGCTGGATGAAGACGCCCACGCCCATCGCCTCGCGGATGGCGAACTGGTTTGATGCGGTTTCGACGGCGAAGGGCGACGCAGGCACTTGAAGCCCGTGCTTAAGGCAACGCTGATTAAGTATCGCCATCGTCATGATGCCTGGAAGGCCCGCAGGCTGCGCCGCATGGCGCCGGGAAGACTGGCCGTCTTGCCAAGCCGTGCGGTGCAGCCTGCGGGCCTTCCAGGCATCACCCCGTCACTTGAATTCGATAGGTTGGGGCCGCCCCTGTCTGCCCGCACCTCTTCGGTGCGTCGGCTCGACAGCCAGCCAGGCTGCCGTCGCCGACGCCCCTGTGAGATGCGCGCAGACAGGGGCGGTGACGATGGCGATACTTAGTCAGCGTTGCCTTAACGTCGACATGTGAAGCGGATATCCCCACTGGCAGGACCGATGAATCTCTACACGCCCCTGACGCAGCGCAGCCTCGAATTGCGCAACCGACTCGTGATCGCCCCGATGTGCCAGTACTCGGCCGTCGATGGCATGCCCGATCACTGGCATCTGGTCCATCTGGGCAGTCGTGCCGTCGGTGGCGCCGCCCTGGTGATCGCCGAGGCGACGGCGGTGTCCGCCGAAGGGCGCATCTCCCCGGGCGATGTCGGCCTGTGGAACGAGCAGCAACTGGCCGCATGGCAGCCGATCACGCGCTTCATTGACGCGCAGGGAGCGATTGCTGGGGTGCAGCTGGCGCATGCGGGGCGCAAGGCCAGCGCCCAGCGTCCCTGGGAAGGCGGCGGGGCGCTCGCTGCCGATGAAGGCCCGTGGCGGACCGTCGCACCGTCCGCACTGGCGTTCGATCACGACTGGCACGTGCCAGCGGCACTGGACGAGCAGGGTCTTGCCAAGGTCATTGCGGATTTTCGCGCGGCCACCAGGCGCGCCTTGGCCGCCGGTTTCAAGCTGATCGAGATCCATGGCGCGCATGGCTATCTGTTGCACCAGTTCCTTTCACCGCTAAGCAACCATCGCACGGATGCTTACGGCGGCAGTTTTGAAAATCGCACGCGGCTGATGCGCGAAGTGATCGTGGCCGTGCGTGCGGAGTGGCCGCAGCAGCTGCCGTTGTGGCTGCGCATTTCGGCGACCGACTGGGCGGAGGGCGGCTGGGATATCGAGCAAAGCGTGCAGCTGGCCAAGGCGGTAAAGCCGCTGGGCGTGGATCTCGTCGACGTGTCCAGCGGTGGCGTGATTCCCGGAGTGAAGATTCCGGTGGCTCCCGGCTACCAGGTGCCCCTCGCCGCGCGCATTCGTCGCGATGCCGACATCGCCACCGGCGCGGTAGGGCTCATCACCGAATCGACACAGGCGGCCAGGATCATCGAGGATGGCGCAGCCGATGTCGTGCTGGTCGCGCGCGAAAGCCTGCGCGATCCGTATTTTCCGCGGCGAGCGGCGCAAGAGTTGGGTGTCACCATCGAAGCGCCGGAACAGTATCAGCGGGCCTGGTAATCCAGGGCCCTGGCAACCAAGGAGCCAGACAGTGGAACAGCAACCGATGTTGATCGAAGGTCGTGTGCACGACCTGGGTGATGGCTTCAACGTGCGACGCCTGTTGCCGGTGTTGCAGGCGCGGCATGTCGGCCCGTTCGTGTTTTTCGATTACATGGGGCCGGTGACGTTCCTCTCGGACAAGGGCATGGATGTGCGGCCGCATCCGCATATCGGGCTGGCGACCGTGACCTGGTTGTTCGAGGGCGTGATCCGTCACCGCGACAGTCTCGGCAGCATCGCCGACATCCGGCCCGGCGAAGTGAACTGGATGACCGCGGGACGCGGCATCGTTCATTCCGAACGTACGCCGCCCGAGGCACGCGGCGGCGGCCAGCGCACGCACGGCATCCAGGTCTGGGTGGCGCTGCCGCAGAAGGATGCCGAGGTGGAGCCGGAGTTTCATCACCACGGTGCCGCGGAGTTGCCGCGCATCGACCTGCCTGGTGCCGAGCTCGTGTTGATCGCGGGCAACGCATACGGCCAGGTTTCGCCGGTGAAGGTGTTCGCGCCAATGTTTTTTGTCGAGGCCAGGTTGGAAGCGGGTGCGGAACTGCCTTGGCCGGAAGGGCATGTCGAACGTGGCGTCTGCGTGGCGGAGGGCGACGTCGAATGGGACGGCCTGAGCGTGCCCCCGATGCAGGCCGCCGTGCAGACCGGCCCAACGGCGCCGCCGCTGCGTGCCCGTTCCGCCAGCCGGGTCATGCTGTTTGGCGGCGCGCCGCTGGATGGCGAGCGCCACCTGTGGTGGAACTTCGTGTCCAGCAGCCGCGAGCGTATCGAGCAGGCCAAGGCGGACTGGGTGGCGCAGCGCATGGGCACGGTGATCGGCGACGACAAGGAATACATTCCGCTGCCGTCGTGATCATGCTGCAGGCCCGCATGCATCCGCCTTGGTGTGAGATTACCCTGAGCGCAACTCAGCAACGGTCAAGCGCATGTCGGGCTACGCCAGCTTTCGCGAGTTCTATCCGTTCTATTTGAACGAACACAGCGACCTTCGCTGTCGGCGCATGCATTTTGCCGGCAGCACGCTGGTGTTGCTGGTGATCGCCATCGCGTTGCTCACCCGCAATGCGTGGTGGCTATGGCTGGCGCCGGTGGCCGGCTACGGCTTTGCGTGGATCGGGCACTACGTCTTCGAGAAGAACCGGCCAGCCACCTTCACCCACCCGCTCTACAGCCTGATGGGCGACTGGGTGATGTATTGGCAGATTCTGCGTGGCAAGGTGCGGATCTGAGTGCGTGCAGACTTTGAACAGGCTCTCAGCGATATTGCTGGTGGCAGGACTGGCAGGCCTCGTCGATCGGCTTGAGCGCCGCCGCCAGGGCAGCGCAGTCGGCCGGTGCGGCCTGCAAGGCGGCCTGGGTCTTGTCGTGCAGCTTGGCCGCCTCGTCCAGGAAGGGCTGGTCGACGCCAGGGAACGCCTCGCTGATGTCGGCCTGGGTTTCCAGCAGGCGAGTGAGATGCTGGCGAGCTTGCACGGCATCGCAGCGCTGGGCTCTTACAGCGGTGTGCAGCGCGCCGATGTGATGTGCCATCACCGACATCACGGCATGCGGTAGCGGGTTGCGCTCGCGCAGCGTGTTCATGGCCGAACCGTGCCGATGATGCCGATGACGAGTCCCAGCAAGATCGAGATGGCAACGCGCATGCAGAGGCTTCCGGTGGCGAACGCAAAGGGGTGGCAAGCATAACTTGTCGCTCGCTTCGGTGGTCGCGCCAGGGGTGAGCTGCAGTCGCCGCCTACTACGGCTAAAATGCCCTATGTTCAATATCTTGGAAGTTGTCCCGTGATGCATCCTGAAGGCGCGGTGGGTTCCGCCGCCGCGCGTCATCCGCCCGATGAGCGCCCGTAGGTGAACTTGCCTTTCCGTACGAGCGCTTCGCCGGCGTCGAGCGGCTTTACGGTGTCGGTTCGGTCAAGCAGCTGGCGCAAAGCCACGTCTGCGTGATCGGCATCGGCGGCGTCGGCTCGTGGGCGGCCGAGGCGCTGGCACGCAGCGGCGTGGGTCGGCTCACCCTGATCGATGCCGACGAGGTGTGCGTGTCCAATACCAACCGCCAGCTGCATGCGCTCGATGGCGAATACGGCAAGTCCAAGGTCGGCGTGATCGCGGCGCGCCTGCGCGCGATCAACCCTGCGATCACGGATCGATGCGATCGAGCGTTTCCTCACGCCTTCGACGCTGGACGAGCTGCTCGATCGTGGCTACGACATCGTGCTGGATGCCTGCGATGCGTTTCGCGTCAAGCTCGAGACAATCGCCTGGTGCCGTCGGCGCAAGCTGCCGATGGTGTCAGCGTGGGTTCGGCCGGTGGCCGCACCGATCCCACCCAGATCCGCGTGCGCGACCTGTCGCGCACCGAGCACGATGCGATGTTCAGCCTGATCCGCAAGAAGCTCCGCACGGACTTCAATTTCCCGCGCAATCCGGATCGCTACTTCGGCGTGTCGGCCGTGTACTCGTTGCAGAACGTGCAGTATCCGCAGCCCGACGGCACGGTGTGCGGCAACCGCCCGCCGGGTGTGGCGGCGCCGATGCGTTGAATCTCGCCTGCGGTGGCGGCCTGGGTGCGGCCACGCATGTCACGGGCGCGTTTGCGTTTGCGGCGGTGGGCGAAGGTGATGGAGAAGCTGCTGGGCTGAGAGCGGGGATGCGGCACGGGTTGTGGGGGCGCCAACGCTGGCTGCATGGGGCCAGCGTGCGTTGCTACGCGTACAAGCTGAGCCTTTCGACTCGCGGGAGCGCGGGCATGGCCATGCGCCCCCGCTACACATCCCCCACCCGGCGTTTACCAACCCATGTAGTGCCCGCCATTGATGGCCAGGTTGGCGCCGGTGATCCAGCCGGCTTCCTCGCCGGTGAGGAAGGCCACGGCATGGGCGATTTCCTCCGGCTTGCCGAGGCGGCCCACCGGGATCTGCGCGATGATCTTCTCGCGCACTTCCTCGGGCACCGCCATCACCATGTCGGTGCCCACATAGCCGGGCGAGACGGTGTTCACCGTGATGCCGAACTTCGCGTTTTCCTGCGCCAGCGAAATGGTGAAGCCGTGCATGCCGGCCTTGGCCGCGGCGTAGTTGGCCTGGCCGTACTGGCCCTTCTGGCCGTTGATCGAGCTGATCTGCACGATGCGGCCCCACTTGCGCGCGCGCATGCCCTCGATCACCGGGCGGGTGACGTTGAAGCAGGCATTGAGGTTGGTGTTCACCACGTCCATCCACTGCTGGTAGGTCATCTTGTGGAAGGTGGTGTCGCGGGTGATGCCGGCGTTGTTGACCAGGATCTCCACCGGTCCGCAGCGAGCTCTCGATGCACGCGGCCATCGCCTCGCAGGAGTCCGGATCGCAGACGTCGCCGGGCACCAGCACACTTCGATGCCATCCTTCGCCATCATCGCCTTGCCATGCTTCGGCCTTGGCCTGGTCGCGATAGTTGGTGGCAACCCGGTGTCCCTGCTTGGCCAGATAGCGAATGATGGCGCGTGCCGATACCGCCCGTGCCGCCCGTGACCAATGCCGTGCGCTGCGTCATGCCTTGTCTCCGATTGTGCCTGTGTCGTTGCGACCCGGATCGTGCCGCCGGGCGAACCATGTGTACCTATCTAACATGGCAAAACGTCTACGGCGAGCACGCGGTTCGACCGCCATGTGCGGCGGGTCATAACCGAGATTCTTTATAGCGTCTTATTCGGCCGGCCGTTCGCTGCAGTGCGGCAAATGTCGCGGGATCGAAGCGATCGAGCGCATGAGCCAGTAGTCAGGCGGCGGTCGATGATGTCCGGTGGGACCGGCAAGATCGAGGAAAGCCGAGGGCGCGGCGCAACGCCGGCATCGGGTCGGCGGGGTCCACCGGATGGGCCCGTTCGGACTTGGATAACTTGCGGCCACTGGCGTCCAGCGCCAGCGGCAGATGCAGGTAAGTGGGCGTGGGCAGGCCCAGGCATCGCTGCAGCCAGATCTGCCGGGGCGTGGAGTCCAGCAGATCATTGCCGCGCACGACCTCGGTGATGCCTTGGAAGGCATCGTCCACGACGCAAGCGAGCTGGTAGGCGTAGTAGCCCTCGACGCGACGTATCACGAAATCGCCGGCCGCGCTCGCGCAGGTTCTGGCGTTTGCGGCCTTGCAGGGCGTCGTCGAAGCTGATCTCGATATCCGGCACGCGCAGCCGCCAGGCCGGGGCGCGGTCTTCGGCGGGTGGCGCCAGGCATGCGCCATCCCGGTGCAGCGCCACTCGGCCAGGTCGTTGCGGCTGCACCAGCAGGGAAACACCAGGTTGGCGGCCTGCAGCTGCTCGAAGGCCTGCGTCATAGGCCGCGAGTGCGTCTGGACTGGAACAGCGCCGGCTGCATCGGCCACCAGGCCAAAGGCGGGCAGCGCCGCCAGGATGCTTTCGGCCGAGCCGGGCATTTCCCGCGGCGGGTCGATGTCCTCCACCCGCAGCAGCCATTGCCCCCCGGCGTGACGCGCGCATAACCAGCTGCCCACGGCGGCGACCAGCGAGCCGAAATGCAGATGGCCGGTGGGAGAGGGGGCGAAGCGTCCGCGATAACTCATCGGCGCATTTTAAGCAGGCCGAGCGATGAACGCGGGGCTTTACCGACGCGATATGGGCCAAAAAGCTCTTGAAACGCGAGCGCTGTAGCCCCGAATCTTGATAGGCGGCCTTAGCCGCACTCCCTTTCATGACTGCCCGAGAGACAGCCATGCGTCGCATCGCATTGTTCCTGCTTACCAATATCGCCGTCCTGTTCCTGCTGAGCATCGTCTGCCATGTGTTTGGCGTCGATACCTGGGCCGCTTCCCGTGGCTACGGTGGCATGGGCGGCTTGCTGATCTTTGCCGCCATCTTCGGTATGGGCGGTGCCTTCATCTCGCTGGCCATGTCCAAGTGGATGGCGAAGATGTCCACCGGCGCTCGCGTGATCGAGCAGCCGCAAAACGAGGCCGAGCGCTGGCTGGTGGACACCGTGCGTCGCCATGCGCAGAACGCCGGTATCGGCATGCCCGAAGTGGCGATCTACGACGCGCCGGAGATGAACGCATTCGCCACCGGCATGAACAGGAATAGCTCGCTGGTGGCGGTGAGCACCGGCCTGCTGCAGCAGATGGACCGCGAGCAGGTGGCCGCGGTGCTGGGTCATGAGATCGGCCACGTCGCCAACGGCGACATGGTCACGCTGACCCTGATCCAGGGCGTGGTGAACACGCTGGTGATCGTGGCCGCGCGCGTGGTGGGTCGCCTGGTCGACAGCTGGCTGTCCGGCGGTCGCGACAATCGCGACGGTGGCGGCATCGGCTACTTCGTTTCGGTGATGGTGCTGCAGCTGGTGTTCGGCCTGTTCGCCTCGATGATCGTGATGGCCTTCTCGCGTTGGCGCGAATTCCGCGCCGATGCCGCGGGTGCCAAGCTGGCCGGCCGCGGGGCGATGATCTCCGCCCTGCAGCGCCTGCAGGTGCAGCACGGTGAAAGCACCTTGCCGCAGACGATGGCCGCGTTCGGCATTTCCGGGCACCTGGCAACGGGCCTGAAGCGGCTGTTCATGAGCCATCCGCCGCTGGAAGAGCGCATCGCCGCGCTGCAGAGCGCGTCCTCGAACGCATGATCCTTCACCCTCTCCCGACCGGGGAGAGGGTTAGATAAGGGGCCGCCTTGCCGGCCCCTTTGTGTGTGCCAAACCCCATCCTGTTCGATCTCTTCACGAGTCTTTCCGCATGACCCATACCGCGCCCGAAACCCGCAAATTCGAAGCCGAAGTCGCCCAGGTACTGCACCTGGTCACGCACTCGCTGTACTCGCACAAGGAAATCTTCCTGCGCGAGCTGATTTCCAACGCCTCCGACGCCTGCGACAAGCTGCGCTTCGAATCCATCGCCAACCCCGGGTTGCTGGCGGGCGACGGCGAACTGCATATCGATGTGAGCTGGGACCCGGATGCGCGCACGGTCACCGTGCGCGACAACGGCATCGGCATGAGCCGCGACGAAGTGGTCGCCAATATCGGCACCATCGCCAGCTCCGGCACGCGCCGGTTCCTGGAAGCGATGAGCACGGCGAGCAGAAGGCCGACGCTCGCCTGATCGGCCAGTTCGGCGTGGGTTTCTATTCCTCCTTCGTGGTGGCCGACAAGCGTCACCGTGATCACCCGCCGCGCCGACGCGCCGGCTGGCGAGGGCGTGAAGTGGGAAAGCGACGGCAAGGGCGAGTACTCAGCTGGAGCAGGTCGAGCTGGCCGAGCGCGGCACCGCCGTCATCCTGCACCTGAAGGCCGACGAGGACGAGTTCCTCAAGAGCTGGGAGCTGCGCTCGCTGATCCGCAAGTACTCCGATCATGTCGCGTTCCCGATCCGCATGCCGAAGGAGAAGGACGGCAAGCCGAGCGACGAGTGGGAAACCATCAACGACGCGTCCGCGCTGTGGGCCAAGCCGCAGCAACGAGATCTCCGACGAGGACTACCAGAGCTTCTACAAGTCGCTGGGCCACGATTTCAACGATGCGCTGGCCTGGACGCACAACCGCGTCGAGGGCAGCCAGAGCTTCACCACCTGCTCTACATCCCGCGCAGCCGCCGTTCGATCTGATGATGGGCGGACGCGACGAGCGCAAGGGACTCAAGCTCTACATCAAGCGCGTCTTCATCATGGACGCGGCCGAGGAGTTGCTGCCGAACTACTTGCGTTTCGTGCGCGGCGTGGTCGATGCGGATGACCTGCCGCTCAACGTCAGTCGCGAGATTCTGCAGCACAACCGCCAGCTCGAGCGCATCAAGCGCGGCATGCGTCAAGCGCGTGCTCGACCTGATGGAGAAGCTGGCGCGAGGACGAGCCTGAGAAGTTCGCCACCTTCTACAAGGCCTTCGGCAACACGCTGAAGGAGGGCATTAGCCGAAGAGCCAGGCAACCGCGAACGCATCGCCAAGCTGCTGCGCTTTGCCTCTACCAAGGGTGATGGCTCGGCACAGACCGTTTCGCTGGACGACTACATCCTGCCGCATGGCGGTGGGCCAGGACACGATCTGGTACATCACGGCCGACAGCTACACGGCCGCCGTCGGCAGCCCGCAGCTGGAGGCGTTCAAGGCCAAGGGCATCGAAGTGCTGCTGATGTCCGATCGCATCGACGAATGGATGCTCGGCAGCCTCAACGAATACGCGGGCAAGAAGCTGAAGAACGTCGCCAAGGGCGAGCTGCCGCTGGACGAGGCGGACAAGAAGCAGCAGGAAGAGGCCAGCAAGGCTGCCGAGCCGGTAGCTGAAGAAGCTCAAGGAGCTGCTGGGCGATCGCGTGGGCGAAGTGCAGCGTGTCGGCCCGCCTCACCGACTCCCCGTCGTGCCTGGCGCTGTCGCGACTACGAAATGGCGCCGCATCTCGCGCGTTTGTTGCGTGAGGCGGGACACGACGTGCCCGACAACAAGCCGACGCTGGAGATCAATCCCGCAGCATCCGCTGCTCAAGCGCGTGGAAGCCGAAGGCGATCGCGGCCAAGGCCGCGACCTGGCCAACCTGCTGCTGGAGCAGGCGGAGATCTCCGCCGGTGCGCAGCTGCCGGATCCGGCGGCGTTTCGTGCAGCGGCTCAATCGGCTGATCGTCGGCTGAGCTTGGCCCGTCATTCCGGCGAGCGCGGCGAGTCCTCGTGGCGCGCAAGCCGGAATGAGGGGCGTGTCGCTCGGCTGCGAACTACGCCCGGTCGAGCCAAAAGCCGCCCAAAGGCGCTCGCTATACTGCGTCCCTTCCGCTCGAAGGGATGTCCATGGGCACCTTGCTGTTGCTGTTCGTCTGCCTGCTTCTGGGCGCGCTGGTGGCGCGCTATGCGAAACCGCCTGCCGGCATCGTCCACGGCATCAATTGGTGGGTGATCAATATCGCGCTGCCGGCCCTGGTGCTGGAGCTGGTGCCGAAGGTCAGGATCGATAGCCAGCTGTGGTTTCCCGTGGCGGCCATGTGGGTGGTGTTCTTCGGCGGCTGGCTGCTGTTCGCCACGCTAGGCCGCTGGCTGGGCTGGTCGCGCGCGCGGATCGGCGCGCTGACCCTGGTTTGTGGCCTGGGCAATACCTCGTTCATGGGTTATCCCATGATGCAGGCGCTGCACGGCAAGGAAGGGCTGGCGCTGGCGGTGGTGGCCGACCAGCTGGGTTGTTTTCCGTTGCTGGCGTCGGCGGGTGTGGCGGTGGCATCCCTGTATGCGGGAAAAGCACCGCAGGCGAAGGTGATCACTCGGCGTATCCTTACCTTTCCCTCGTTCCTGGCGCTGATCCTGAGCGTGATCGTAGGCGCGCTAGGTGGCTGGCCGACCTTGCTGGACAGCGTATTCACGCCCATCGGTGCGACCCTGACGCCGCTGGCCCTGTTCTCGGTGGGCATGCAGTTCAAGTTTCATCTCGGTGAGCGGCAGCTTTCCGCGCTGACGCTCGGCCTTGGCTGGAAGTTGGTGCTCGCGCCCTTGGCCTGCTGGTTGTTGGGTATGGCCGCGGGCGTGGGGGGGCTCACCCTGACAGTAGGCGTGTTGCAGGCAGGCATGGCGCCGATGATTTCGGCCGCGATCCTTGCCGACGAGTACAAGCTGGAGCCTAGCTTGGCCAACACGATACTTGGCGCGGGCATCGTGCTGTCGCTGATCACCGTTCCGCTGGGTAATGGGTTGCTCGGCGGTTGAGTCTCAGGGCTCCGTGGACCGAGAGGCACGCCAGTTCGATCTGGAGACGCAGCATCATCGGCACGACGTGCCTGCATGAGAGGACCTGATTAGCGTCGACTCTCAGCCATACGACTTCCCGCTCGCCCCAAAATGTAGGAGCGCACCCTGTGCGCGACGGGCTGCGCCCCAGTTCCCGTAGCCATCCCCAACGTACCGCGTAGATGCCCCGCTAGCGGCAGCGATGGGAACAGGGGCCAGCGCCGGTCGCGCACAGGGTGCGCTCCTACATCAAGGACGCTTCAGCTGAGATTCGACGCTAGTCAGGTGAGAGGAAGCGCTGAGGCTGCTGGTGTCCTCCACATCGGCGACAATAAGCCCATGTCATCAGCTCAATCGCAAACCATGGGGCCGGTGCGCGCCGACGTATGGCTGTGGGCCGCCCGCTTCTTCAAGACTCGTAGCCTTGCCAAGCAAGCGATCGACGGCGGCAAGATCGACCTCAACGGCAGTGGATGCAAGCCGGCCAAGGCCGTGCATGTGGGCGATGTGCTGCGCATCAGCCGAGGCGTGGAGCGTCTGGAGGTGGAGGTGCTGGCCTTGTCGGAAAAGCGAGGGCAGGCCAGTGTGGCGCAAAGCCTTTATCGCGAGAGCGAGGCCAGCGTGGCGGCGCGCGAGGCGGCGAAGGCTCAGCGTAAGCTAGTCGGCGCCATGGCCCCCCCGGGGCGGCCGGATAAGCAGGAACGTCGAGAATTGCGACGGCTTAAGGATTCCATGTGAGTCGCCCATCGCAGAATCCGGCGCGAATCTGCGGGAGCATCAATGCCGGCGAGAAGCCGCACAAAGGTGCGGTTTCGGATCGACGTGATGTAGAAGGGGAAGGCGATGACGGGCTTGGCATTCTTAAAGCGGCTGCTTGCTGGCGCGACAGAGGGGCGGGTGCCGGGGGTATTGCGTAAGGCCGAACAGGGGGCGCGGGTGCTGGTGGTTGATGATTCGGCCACGATCCGGGCCGTGTTGGGGCGCATGCTCGAGGTTGAGGGCTATGCCGTGACGCGAGCCCCCGATGGCGAGCGGGCTCTGGAGATGGCACGCAGCGAGCCGCCTGACCTGATCTTTCTCGATATCGTGCTGCCGGGTATCAACGGCTTCGCGGTGTTGCGTGCGCTACGCCATGACCCGCTCACTCAGCACGTGCCGATTGTGATGATCAGCGGCAATCAACAGGCGACCGAGCAGTTCTACGTTCAGCGCTTTGGCGCGGACGATTTCATCAGCAAGCCGTTCGGACAGGCCGAAGTGGCGCGCAGTATCGATCGACTGGTGGGATTTGGGCGCCTGTCGGCACGTCAGCCCGGCGTCGTCGTGCCTCTGTCAGTGTCCGCAGAAACGATCCCGGGCTTGCTCGCCAACGCGACGGTGGAGTCTCCACCCGAAAATGTGTCCAATCTGGCCGCCTGAGGTCGAAGCAAATCGCCTCCCTGATGGTTGTGGGAGTCTCACCCAAAACGCGGTGTGCAGAGCTTGATACCAGCGTTTTTCCGACTCCTACGCCATCAGCAGGATCAGTTTTGCTGAAGTGTCCAAGCCGGCGATGGATGACTACCTCCAGCACGCAGGGCGGGTTTCACATCGGCGCAACAGCCACTTGCCGACGATCCAGGTCCTGACACGAACGCGTGGAGAGTCGCCGTGGCCGAGTCGATCGAGGAAGGCTCTTTGGTATTCGTCGCCGATGGCGAGGACGGCATTGGTTCTGTACGCAAGATCCTGGTCGACGAATCAGCGCTGGTCGTCTACATCGAGAATGGCGGTGATTTCGTGATACCCCGCGCAGCTGTGCGGGCGGTGCATTCCGGCAAGGTCATGCTTGCCCTGGATCAACTGTCGCGACCGGTGCTCGAAGCCATCGCTAATGCCAGGAAATCGGAGTATCCGCACTGATGCGCAGATCAGTTGGGAAGGCAGGCGCAAGGATCACCCGTGCGAGACGGAGATAGCTGGCGCCACAAAGCGGTGCGCATCCTCAAGCATGCGCACCTTGTTGTATCAGGCGAGTGACTTGAGCCGGTAAAGCGCTTCCAGCGCCTCGCGTGGCGACATGGCGTCGGGGTCGATACCCTCGAGTGCCCGTTCCACCACGGAAGGCTGCGTGGCGAACAGCCCCAGCTGCGGGGACTCCTGCGCGGAAACCTTGGTGGTTGCCGAAGACGCATGCTGATACATGCCGCGTTCGAGTTCGGCCAGCGTGCGGCGGGCATCGGCGATCACCGACTTGGGCAGGCCGGCCAGCGCGGCCACCTGCAGGCCGAAGCTGCGATTGGCCGGGCCTTCCTTCACCGCATGCATGAACACCAGCTGCTCGCCGTATTCGACGGCGTCCAGGTGCACGTTGGCGATGGTCGGGTATTCGTTGGCCAGTTCGGTCAGCTCGAAATAGTGCGTGGCGAACAACGTGTAGGCACGGCTGCTGGCGGCCAGATGCACGGCGGCGGCGCGCGCCAGCGGCGAGGCCGTCGTAGGTGCTGGTGCCGCGGCCGACTTCGTCCATCAGCACGAGGCTGTGTTCGGTGGCGTTGTGCAGGATATTGGCCGTCTCGCTCATCTCCACCATGAAGGTGGACTGACCGCGCGAGAGGTCGTCGCCGGCGCCGATGCGGGTGAAGATGCGATCGATCGGGCCGATCACCGCGCGCGATGCCGGCACGTAGCTGCCGATATGCGCGAGCAGCACGATCAGCGCGTTCTGGCGCATGTAGGTGGATTTGCCGCCCATGTTCGGGCCGGTGATGACCAGCATGCGGCGGTCGTCGTCGAGCACGAGGTCGTTCGGCTCGAACGGCTCCTCGCGTACTTTCTCCACCACCGGATGGCGGCCGCGTTCGATCGCGATGCCGGGTTCGTCGGACGAGTTCGGGCGCGCTCCAGTCCAGCGTGGTCGGCGCGCTCGGCCAGAGTGGCCAGCACGTCCAGTTCGGCCATCGCCGCGGCGGCGTTTTTCAGCGGTTCGAGCTGTGCGGTCAGCGTGTCGAGCAGCGCTTCGTACAACGCACGCTCGCGCATCAGCGAGCGCTCCTTGGCCGACAGCACCTTGTCCTCGAACGTTTTCAGTTCTTCGGTGATGTAGCGCTCGGCATTCTTGGTGGTCTGGCGGCGCGTGTAATGCGTGGGCGCCTTGTCCGACTGCGCCTTGCTGATCTCGATGTAGTAGCCATGCACGCGGTTGTAGCCGACCTTGAGCGTGGCGATGCCGCTGGCGGCTTTCTCGCGTTCTTCCAGCTCGACCAGATACTGATCGGCGTGGGTGGACAGCCGGCGCAGTTCATCCAGTTCGGCATCGTAGCCGTCGGCGATAACGCCGCCGTCGCGTTGCAGCACCGGCGGCTGCGCGACCACGGCCGGGCGAGCAGGGCGGCGGTGTCGGCATGGTCGCCGATGCGCGCGACCAGCGCATGCAGCAGGGGGCTGTCCAGCGACGGCGATGACTGGTCGCGCAGCGACGGCGCGGCCGCGAGGCCGTCGCGCAGGGTGGACAGATCGCGCGGGCGCGCCGAGCGCAAGGCGACGCGGGCGAGGATGCGCTCCAGGTCGCCGATGCCGCGCAGCTGCTCGCGCAAGGTTTCGTATTGGCGACTGTCGATCAGCGTGCCGATCGCCTGATGGCGGCTGGCGCAGCACATCGCGCGAACGCAGCGGGCGGTTGAGCCAGCGGCGCAGCAGGCGCGCGCCCATCGGCGTCACCGTTTCGTCCAGCACGCCGAGCAGGGTGTGTTCGGTGCGCCCGCTGGGGTGCGTATCGAGTTCCAGGTTGCGGCGGGTCGCGGCATCCAGCGCGATGGTGTCGCTGGCGCTTTCCACCGCCATGCCGGTGAGATGCGGCAGCGCGCTTTTCTGGGTTTCCTCGACGTAGCCGAGCAGACAGCCGGCCGCGGCAATGGCCAGCGGCAAGCGGTCCACGCCGAAGCCGCCGAGGTCGCGCGTGCCGAAGAAGCGGTTGAGTTCGCGGCGCGCGGCATCGCTGTCGAAGTGCCATGGCTGGCGCTTGCGCAGGCCGGGCAGGTTGCTGACCAACTTCGGCCAGACCACGTCTTCGCCCACCAGGGTCTCGGCCGGTTGCAGGCGTGCCAGTTCGGATGCCAGCGCTTCGGCGCTCGGCACTTCGCTGAGCAGGAAGCGGCCGCTGGTCAGATCGACCCAGGCCAGTCCGTAAGCACCGTGCGCACCCGCGGCAATGGCCAGCAGCAGATTGTCGCGGCGCTCTTCCAGCAGCGCGGCATCGGTCACCGTGCCGGGCGTGACGATGCGCACCACCTTGCGTTCGACGAGCCCTTGGCAGCGGCGGGATCGCCGATCTGCTCGCAGATCGCCACCGATTCGCCCAGGCGCACCAGCCGCGCCAGATAATTCTCGGCCGCGTGATACGGCACGCCGGCCATCGGAATCGGCTGCGCCCGCCGACTGCCCGCGCTGGGTCAGCGTGATGTCGAGCAACCGCGCCGCCTTGCGCGCGTCGTCATAGAACAGCTCGTAGAAATCGCCCATGCGGAAGAACAGCAGCACATCCGGGTGCGCGGCCTTGGCGGCCAGGTACTGGCGCATGAAGGGTGTGTGGCTTTCGAAGTCCTGGGCAACCATAACGCGCTGTTCTGTCGGGCCAACGCGATGGCGTTGGCCGTGGCGGGAGGGCGCTGCGTGCCCGTCGAAAAATGCCTGCCAAGATAACCGAATTGCCCGACCATGTATTCCGGTGCCTCTGCCTCCCTTCCTGATGCCATGCCGAAGATTCGCCAATCGGGGCAACGCAGCAGGGATTCAGATAGGCCTGCGAGAGCGCGGGGGGTTGCGAGTTCATTGCGTACCCCCCCCCTTGACCTCTGGCACGGTTGTGACGCGGAGAATCCGGCCTGTAGGATCGACCGCATGTCTACTCTCTCTCGATCTGCCTCCTATCTGGCGGTAGCGCTGGTTTTTGCGCTTGCTGCTCCCGTCGCCTTTTCCGCCGGCAAAGAGGCGCCCAAGTCATCGGCCGCCGATACCGTCACGCTTTACGCCGGAGCCACCGTTATCGACGGTACGGGAGCGGCACCGCGTCTCAATCAGGACATCCTGGTGCGCGGCGAGCGGATCGTGGCGGTGGGGCCGCATGGTTCGCTGACGGGCTCGCAAGGGGCTGCGCGAAAGACGGTCGATCTTCACGGCAGTTATGTGATCCCTGGCCTGATCGACAGCCATGTGCATATGGCCACGCCGCCGAACGCGAAGCGTGCCCAGGCTATCTTGCGGCGCAATCTTTATGGCGGCGTCACGGCCGTGCGCGACATGGCGGACGATCTGCGCTCGGTCGGCGAGCTGGCTCGTGCGTCGCGTGCCGGCGAGATTCCCGCACCCGATATCTACTACGCCGCCGTGATGGCGGGACCTGAGTTTTTTGCCGACCCGCGGGTGGGGGCGGCGAGCTTCGGGGTGGTGCCGGGCAAGAGTCCGTGGATGCAGGCCATCGACGAGAAGACCGATTTGCGCGAGGCGGTCACGCTGGCGCGCGGCACCTCTGCAACCGCCATCAAGGTGTATGCGGATCTGCCACCGGATCTGGTGAAGGCGATTACCCAGGAAGCGCACCGCCAGCATTTGATGGTGTGGGCACATAGCGCCGTGTTCCCGACGCGTCCGGCCGATGTCATCGCGGCTGGTGTCGACGTGGTCAGTCATGCCTGCTATCTGGCCTATCAGCTGGAGCCGGTGATGCTGAAGTCCTACGAGGACCACACGCCGTTCCACGACGCGCTGCTGGCGCGGGACGGGGATGATCCGGTCATCGCGGGGCTTTACCGCGACATGCTCAAGCACGGCACGATCCTGGATGCGACCGGCAGCCTGTTCGTTCGCTATGACGCCGAGCGCAAGGCGCACCCTGACCGGCATCCGTTGCGTTGCACCGGGCCGACCACCATTCGGCTGGTCCGCCAGGCCTGGCAGGCAGGCGTGCCGATCTCGACGGGCACCGACAACGACGGCAACGTCAATGATGCATGGCCGGCGGTGTTCGACGAGATCTTCTTCCTCGCGCATGACGTGGGCATGCCGTCGCTGCAGGTGATCCATGCGGCCACCCTGATCGGCGCCGAGGCCGCCGGGCAGGCGCATGACATGGGCTCGATCGAAGCAGGCAAGTTGGCCAATTTCGCGGTGTTGTCGGCCGATCCGGTGAAGGACATAGGCAATCTCCGCAGTGTCCGCATGACGGTGAAGCGTGGGCACGTGTATCCGCGTGCGGATTACCGACCGGTGACGAAGGACGAGATGGGCGATGGCGACGACGATTGATCGGCGAACGTTTCTGACCGGTGTGACGTGGGCGGCAGCCGCTTCGATGCTGCCTTGGGAAGCGCGTGGCGCAGTTTCGCGGGGTACCGGCATGGCCGACGGTGGCATCATCATCAATGCGTTGGGCGGTCTGGATGACCCCAACCGCGGATCGGACGTCCTGGTACCCGAATTCACGCCGCGCGTGCTGGCCGAGGCACACGCGTCCGGACTGACCGCGGTAAACATCACGCTGGGTTATGTCTCCGGACCAGATGACCCGTTCGAGGCCAGCGTGCGCGATATCGCCGCTACCGATGCCCTGGTGCGCCAGCACGATCGCGACCTGATCAAGGTGCTGACCGCTGCCGACATTTGCCGGGCCAAGGCCGAGAACAAGATTGGCCTGATTTACGGCTTCCAGAATGGCGCCATGATGGGCAACGATGCCAAACGCGTCGACATTTTTGCCGACCTGGGCGTGCGCGTATTTCAGCTCACCTATAACCCGGCCAATCAGTTGGGTGACGGCTCGATGGCGCCGGAAAACCGTGGCTTGACGCCGTTCGGTCGCGAAGTGGTCGCACGGCTCAATGCGCGCCATGTGATGGTCGATCTTTCGCACAGTGGTGAGCAGACCTGTCTCGATGCCGCGCGGGCTTCTTCCGCGCCGATCTCGATCAATCACACCGGTTGCCGCGCCGTCGCCGATCTGCCGAGAAACAAGACCGATGCCGAGTTGCGGCTGGTGGCGGAGCGGGGCGGGTTCATCGGTATTTACTTCATGCCGTTCCTCAACGTTTCGGGCCATGCGCATGCCGAGGACGTGGTGGCGCATATCGACCATGCGGTGAATGTCTGTGGCGAGGATCATGTCGGCATCGGCACCGATGGTTCGGTGACCCAGATCGACGACCTCAACGTGTACCAGGCGGCCTTGGCGAAGGAGATTGCCCAGCGTCAGGCGTCCGGCATCAGCGCGGCCGGCGAACGGCCGGATACGTATCCGTTCGTGGTCGATCTGCGCGGACCGCTGCAGTTCCGCAAGCTGGCGCAGTTGCTCGCAGCGAAGGGTTATTCCAGCGGACGGATCGAAAAGATCCTTGGTGCGAATTTCCTGCGCTATGCCCAGACCATCTGGGGCAGCTGATTTCCTCGTTCGTCAAGGTCTTGGCCTGAGGGTTGGAAGGGGGTAGAACGGGCGGCTTCGCCGTAGCGCGAAGTCTGCCGTCCCCAGGAGTTCTCCCATGGAGTTGTCTGTTCCTAGTGATGCCGAGCTGTTGGCCCTGGCCGAGCAGGTGGCCGCGCGCGTCCAGCAGCAGCGCCTGATGCTGGTGACGGCCGAGTCGTGCACCGGCGGCTGGATCGCCAAGGCCTTGACCGACCTGCCCGGTAGTTCGGCCTGGTTCGATACCGGCGTGGTGACCTACAGCTATGGCGCCAAGGAGGCCTTGCTGGGGGTCAATCCGCGCACGCTGGAGCTGACCGGCGCGGTCAGTGAGGAAACCGTGCTGGAGATGGTGTCTGGCGCGCTGGCCCGCTTCGGCGCCGGTGTGGCCGTCGCGGTGACCGGCATTGCCGGCCCCAGCGGTGGCACCGCGGAGAAACCCGTCGGCACGGTATGGATCGGCTGGAAGCGCCGCGGTGGCTACGCCTTCGCCAAGCTGTTCCGCTTCGATGGCGATCGCGAAGCCGTGCGCCGGCAGACCGTGGCCGCGGCGCTCAATGGCGTGCTCAAAGCCCTGACGGACTGAGTCGCCAGGGCCGCCCTGGCCCGCTTGACCGTTGTGGGATACTCCCAAATCGACAGATCGCAGTCCGTGAGACTACCCGCGGGCATCATGTATTCATTCACTGCCACCCCAGGATTCAAGACGATGGATGACAACAAGCGCACGCGCGCTCACCTCCGCCCTCGGCCAGATCGAGAAGCAGTTCGGCAAGGGCGCGGTCATGCGCCTGGGCGATCGTACCGACGACGCCATCGAAACCGTTTCCACCGGCTCGCTGGGCCTGGACATCGCGCTGGGCGTGGGCGGCCTGCCGCGCGGCCGCGTGGTGGAAATCTACGGCCCGGAATCGTCCGGCAAGACCACGCTGACCTTGCAGGTCATCGCCAACTGCCAGAAGAACGGCGGCACGGCCGCCTTCATCGACGCCGAGCATGCGCTGGATCCGTCCTACGCCCAGAAGCTGGGCGTCAACGTGGACGACCTGCTGGTCTCGCAGCCGGACACCGGCGAGCAGGCGCTGGAAATCGCCGACATGCTGGTGCGCTCGGGCGCGGTGGACGTGGTGGTGGTCGACTCGGTCGCCGCACTGACGCCCAAGGCGGAAATCGAGGGCGAAATGGGCGACTCCCACGTCGGCCTGCACGCCCGCCTGATGAGCCAGGCGCTGCGCAAGCTCACCGCCAACATCAAGAAGTCCGGCTGCCTGGTGATCTTCATCAACCAGATCCGCATGAAGATCGGCGTGATGTTCGGCAGCCCGGAAACCACCACCGGCGGTAATGCGCTGAAGTTCTACGCCTCGGTGCGCCTGGACATCCGCCGCATCGGCGCGGTGAAGAAGGGTGACGAAGTGGTCGGCTCCGAAACCCGCGTCAAGGTGGTCAAGAACAAGGTGGCGCCGCCGTTCCGTCAGGCCGAATTCGAGATCCTGTACGGCGAGGGCACCTCGCGCGAAGGCGAGATCATCGAGCTGGGCGTGGCGCAGAACCTGATCGACAAGTCCGGCGCCTGGTACAGCTACAAGGGCGACCGTATCGGCCAGGGCAAGGAGAACGTGCGTCAGTTCCTGCGCGACAACCCGGCCATCGCCAATGAAGTCGATACCGAGCTGCGCGCACGCCTGCTGGCCACCGGCGGCGGCAAGCCGGCACCGATCTCCGAAGAAGCCATGGAAGAGATCTGAGCATGGCCGAGCGACGTCTGCGCATCCTGCTGGTGGGCGCGTCCGGCATTCTCGGCAGCGCCGTGGCTGCGGAGCTGGGGCAACGCCATGACGTGGTCACCGCCGGACGTCAGTCCGGCGAGGTGCGCATGGACCTCACCGACGTGGCCAGCATCCGCCAGGGGCTGGCCCAGGCCGGTGAGCTCGATGCCGTGATCAGCACCGCCGGCCGCGTCACCTTCGCACCGCTGGCGGACTTCGCCGCCGCGCCGTTCGGTGAGTCCAAGCACACGCTCGGCATCACCGACAAGCTGATGGGCCAGGTCAATCTGGCCCTGGCGGCGCGCGACCATCTGCGCGATGGCGGCTCGATCACGCTGACCACCGGCATCCTGGCCGAGCAGCCGATCGCCCAGGGCAGCTCGGCCAGCCTGGTGAACGGTGCGTTGGAAGCGTTCGTGCGGGCCGCAGCCATCGAACTGCCCCGCAGCTTGCGCATCAACGTAGTGAGCCCGAACGTGCTGGCCGAGGCGATGGGCGATTACGCGCCGTATTTCCGTGGCTTCGAGCCGGTAACCGCAGCCCGTGCCGCGCTGGCCTACAGCCGTAGCGTGGAAGGCCTGCAGACAGGCCAGGTCTACAAGGTGTTCTGAGCCGGCCGCCCTAGGACATCCCCTGCTCGTCGGCCAGCGAGCAGGAGGCGTTGACAGGGTACGGCTCAGGGCTTGGCGGTAGCCGCGGCAGAGAATTGCTCGAACGCGGCCAGCGCGTCAGCGGCATACATCAGCGACGGCCCGCCGCCCATGTAGATGGTCATCGCGAGCGCCTCCTCCACCTCCAGCTTGCTCGCACCGAGTTTGACCAGCGCCTCGGCATGGAAACCAAGGCAGCCATCGCAGTGGGCGGCAACGCCTAGCGCCAGTGCGATGAGTTCCTTGGTTTTTTTGTCCAGCACACCGTCTTTCGCGGCCGCCTGGGCCATGGCTGAAAACCCGTGCATGGTGTCCCCTATGTCTGCCCGCAGGGTTTTCAGATGGGCGGAGATATCCTTGGTAATCGACGGAAAGTGCTTGGACATGGCGGATGTGCCTTTCGCAAAATAGCCTCTCGATTTTGGCGTCGGCATGGTTTGGTGGCATTGATAGAGGTCAATCGATATGCATAGGCGAACGCTTTGTCGCGCCCCGCGCTGCGGCTCCCGGTCCCGCAGCGCCTGGCCGGCCGGCCGAGCCGGTGGGCAACGTTGTCCGAGAGGCTGGCCGTGAAACGCGGTACCGAGCCCGGTAAGCCGAAAAAGCCTAAACGCAATGCCTACGATAAGGCGCTGGGCTTGCTGGCGCGCCGTGAGCATTCACGTCGCGAGCTGACACTCAAGCTGCGCCAGGGTGGCTACGAGGGCGAGGAGGCTGGCGCGGCGCTGGATCGCCTGGGCGAGCAGCACTATCAGGACGACGACCGCTTCGCCGAGATGCTGGTACGCAGCCGGGTGGCTCAGGGCTATGGCCCCATGCGGCTGCGGGCCGAGCTGAAGAGCCATGGGCTCGCCGATGCCCGCATCCGCGAGGTACTGGATGCCGCCGAGGTCGACTGGCCGGCCATGGCGGCCGCCCAGTTGCGCCGCCGCTTATGGCGCCGCGGCCACGTCCGACCACGAGGAGCGGGTCCGAAGGGCGCAATTTCTCTTGCGTCGGGGCTTTCCCGCCGCCACAGTACGGAGTGTTACCCACGCCGACGTGGACGACACAGCCGACGGTGATTCCTGAAACCCATCTTCCTGGAATGATGGCGGGATGGCCGCGGCGGTGCGGTCCTGGCGTGACTCCTCCTTATGGTCCTCCCCAGTCGCATGAAAACCGCCGAAATCCGCTCCGACCTTCCTCGATTACTTCCGTTCGAAGGGCCACACCATCGTGCCGTCCAGCTCGCTGGTGCCGGCCAGCGACCCGACGCTGCTGTTCACCAACTCGGGCATGGTGCAGTTCAAGAACGTGTTCCTGGGCAGCGAGAAACTGCCGTATACGCGCGCGGCCGACGTGCAGCGCTGCCTGCGCGCCGGCGGCAAGCACAACGACCTGGATGCGGTGGGCTATACCGCGCGCCACCACACCTTCTTCGAGATGCTCGGCAACTGGTCGTTCGGCGACTACTTCAAGCGCGAGGCGATTGCCTACGCGTGGGAGCTGCTGACCGACGTCTTCAAGCTGCCCGAAGGACAAGCTGTGGGTCACCGTCTACCACACCGACGACGAGGCCTACGACATCTGGCACAAGGACAGTCGGCGTGCCGGCCGAGCGCATCGTGCGCATCGGCGACAACAAGGGGGCGCCGTTCGCCTCCGACAATTTCTGGCAGATGGCCGACACCGGCCCCTGCGGCCCGTGCACCGAGATCTTCTACGACCACGGCGCCGACGTCGCCGGCGGCCCGCCGGGCTCGCCGGACGAAGACGGCGACCGCTACATCGAGATCTGGAACCTGGTGTTCATGCAGTTCGACCGCGCGCCGGACGGCACGCTGTCGCCGCTGCCGGCACCGTGCGTGGATACCGGCATGGGCCTGGAGCGCCTCGCCGCCGTGCTGCAGCACGTGCATTCCAACTACGAGATCGACCTGTTCGCGCACCTGATCAAGGTGGCGGCCGAACTGACCAGCACGGCGGACCTCGCCAACAAGTCGCTGCGCGTGATCGCCGACCACATCCGCGCCTGTTCCTTCCTGATCGTCGATGGCGTGCTGCCGTCCAACGAAGGCCGCGGCTACGTGCTGCGCCGCATCATCCGCCGCGCGCTGCGCCATGGCTGGATGCTGGGCGTGCGCGGCGATTTCTTCTGGAAGATGGTGCGGCCGCTGGTCGAGGAGATGGGCGAGGCCTATCCGGAACTGGCCGCGAAGCAGGCGTTTCGTCGAGGAAGCGCTGCGCACCGAGGAGCAGCGCTTCGGCGAGACGCTGGAACACGGCATGCGCCTGTTCGACGACGGTGGCCGGCCAAGGCCGGCAAGACCATTCCGGGCGACGACGCGTTCCGTCTGTACGACACCTACGGCTTTCCGGTCGACCTCACCGCCGACATCGCGCGCGAGCGCGGCCTGCGGTGGACATGGCCGGCTTCGAGCTGGCCATGAACGAACAGCGCGAGCGCGCCCGCGCCGCCGGCCGCTTCGAGGCCAAGGGCCAGATGCCGGCCGAGCTCGCCAGCCAGCTCGCAGCCGACCGCGTTCCTCGGTTACGACGCGCTGGCGGCGCAGGGCGGCAAGGTGCTCGGCATCGTGCGTGCCGGCAAGCAGGTCGATCAGCTCGGCGATGGCGAGGAGGGCCTGCGTGATCCTCGACCGCACGCCGTTCTACGCCGAATCCGGCGGCCAGGTGGGCGACACCGGCACGCTGGCTGAACGGCGCCGGTCGCTTCGACGTCGGCGACACGCTGAAGATGGGCGGCGTGTTCTTCGGCCATGCCGGTCGCTGGCACGGTACGCAGCCGCTGCGCGTCGGCGACGCTGGTCGAGGCAGCGGTGGATGCGCGCGCGTCGCCAGGCCATCGTGCTCAATCACTCGGCCACCCATTTGCTGCACGCCGCGTTGCGCAAGGTGCTGGGCGAGCACGTCACGCAGAAGGGCTCGCTGGTGGCGCCGGAGCGTTTGCGCTTCGATTTCTCCCACTTCAAGCCGATGAGCCGCGGACGAACTGGCGCGAGGTCGAGGCACATGGTGAACGCCGAGGTGCGCCGCAACGCGCGCCGCCGAAGTGCGCAGCATGGCCTACGACGACGCGATCGAGTTCGGCGCCATGGCGCTTGTTCGGCGAGAAGTACGGCGACGAAGTGCGCGTGCTGAAGATGGGCGATTTCTCCACCGAGCTGTGCGGCGGCACGCATGTCGGCCGCACCGGCGACATCGGCCTGTTCAAGATCGTCAGCGAAGCCGGCGTGGCGTCCGGCGTGCGCCGCATCGAGGCCGTCACCGGCGCCGGCGCGCTTGGCCTACGTGGCCGACGAGGAGCGTCGACTCGGCGAGCTCTCGCAGCTGCTTTCCAGCACGCGGCGACGATGCCGTCGACAAGCTGCGCCAGCTGTTCGACAAGCAGAAGAAGCTGGAGCGCGAACTCGAGTCGCTGCGCGCGCAAGGCCGCCGGCTCGGCCACCGCCGATCTGGCCGGCACGGCGCAACGACGTTGATGGCATCAAGGTGGTCGCCGCGCGCCTGGAAGGGCTGGACGCCAAGGCGCTGCGCGACAGCGTGGATCAGCTCAAGCAGCAGCTTGGCGATTGCGTGATCCTGCTGGCCGGTGCGGCGGATGGCCGCGTGTCGTTGATCGCTGGCGTGCACGGCAAGGCGCTGGGCCGGGTCAAGGCTGGCGACGTGGTCGCGCATGTGGCGGCGCAGATCGACGGCAAGGGCGGTGGCCGCCCGGACATGGCGCAGGGCGGCGGATGCGACGCGCCCGAACTGCCCGACATTCTGGCGGCTTGCCAGGCTGGGTCGCCAGCCAGCTGGCGGCCTGATGCCGACGTCAACCATAATGCCCACGGTCACGTCTTGCGCATTGCGCCGGTGCTCGGACGCTCGGCTAGTATCGGCAGAATGCCGGCACCTGACCAGAGCGGTGGTGTCGCCAGACAGGCACTCAGGAGATGTTTGGCTGTGAGCCGGGAAGGCGGTAGGGCCTTCGACGGGTCAGATCGTCGAACCGTCGGACGGACGGACGCTCAGGGGTGAGGCATCGTCGATCTGCAGGCCTGTGACCAAAGTATTCATGGAGTAGCAACATGTTGATTCTGACCCGCAGGGTCGGTGAGACCCTGATGATCGGTGACGAGGTGACCGTCACCGTTCTTGGCGTGAAAGGCAACCAGGTGCGTATCGGCATCAACGCGCCGAAAAACGTGGCCGTGCATCGCGAAGAGATCTATCAGCGGATCAAGAGCGAGCACGAGCCGGATGGCAGCGCCTCCGGCGAGTCGGCGAGCACTGACGCATCAATTAAAGCTTTACCTCAAGCCGTGCCGGTTAGTATCCTTGCCGGCTCCGCAGCAGATGCGGACAAAACCCGGAGAGATGCCCGAGAGGCCGAAGGGGCTCCCCTGCTAAGGGAGTATAGGGTCAAAAGCCTTATCGAGGGTTCGAATCCCTCTCTCTCCGCCAGATACGCAAAAAGCCCCCTGGCAGGGGGCTTTTTGCGTATCTGGCGGAGAGAGAGGTGTGGACGAACCCTCCGGTTCGACAAATTTGTCAGGAACAAATTTGGACAGCCGCAGGCTGGCCCTGGAGCGCGCAGCGCGGAAGGGTGAGGCCCAAGGATGGGCCGAACAATCCCCAGACCCCACGCAACCGAACGTCCGCCTGACGAAGCCTACCGCGAGGCTTATGCGTATCTGGCGGAGAGAGAGGTGTGGACGAACCCTCCGGTTCGACAAATTTGTCAGGAACAAATTTGGACAGCCGCAGGCTGGCGCTGGAGCGCGCAGCGCGGAAGGGTGAGGCCCAAGGATGGGCCGAACAATCCCCAGACTCCACGCAACCGAACGTCCGCCTGACGAAGCCTACCGCGAGGCTTATGCGTATCTGGCGGAGAGAGAGGTGTGGACGAACCCTCCGGTTACTCGGCACTTCCCGTGCCTCGCCCTTCGGGCCATCGGCTACGCCGATGTTCGCTCCGGCATCCTGCCTCCGCAGTCGACAAAATTGCCTGGAGCAACAAGGACAGCCCGAATGGCTGGCCCTGGAGTGCGAAGCGCGAACCTGATTCGCGTCGAATCTCAGCCACGCGACTTCCCGCACGTCCCAAGAAGGTAGCCATCCTGTGTAGGAGCGCACCCTGTGCGCGATGGGCTACGCCTCAGTTCCCATAGCCATCGCCAGCGCACCGCGTAGACGGCACGCTGGCGGCAGCGATGGAAACAGCGGCCAGCGCCGGTCGCGCACAGGGTGCGCTCCTACATCACGCACGCTCCAGCTGAGAATCGACGCTAATCAGGAGCGCGGAAGGGTGAGGCCCATGGACGGGCCGAACAATCCCACCCTCCACGTAACCCAACGTCCGCCAGACGTGGCCGCCGACGCAGGGCCCTTGCGTATCAGATAGAGCGCTGGATGAACGCTCTAAAACCACCGCTACAGCCATGTACCGCCTTCCGCCGCCTCCCGCGTTACCTTAACCATCCCAACCCTCGCGGAGGGTGCGCCATGGCCAAGCTTCGGCTTGATCATCCAGCCTCGCGGAAAGGCCGTCGATTTGCGAGCTTGGTGGCGCTTGCCATCGTGTTGGCGGTGAGTGCCGGAACGCCGCGCACTGCCATCCCCGACGTGGTGGCCGACATGGGCGTCTTCGTGGGCTACGCACCGCCACCGTTGCCGCTGGACGAGCAGCCCCCGATTCCCGGCCCCGGGTACATCTGGGTACCGGGTTATTGGGCGTGGGGTGATGACGGCTATTACTGGGTGCCGGGTTTCTGGGTGCTGCCACCTTTCGAGGGCGCGTTATGGACGCCTGCCTACTGGGGCTGGTTTGGAAGCGTCTGCGTCTTCCACCGTGGATTCTGGGCGCGGCACGTAGGCTTCTATGGGGGCATCAATTATGGATACGGCTATCCCGGTCACGGATACGTTGGAGGCCATTGGGGACCTGGTGGCTTCTACTACAACCGCTCGGTCAACCGGATCAACGATCCTCGCATCACGAACGTCTATGACGGGCCGGTGCCGCACAACGGCGTGGTCGGTCGCACAAGCTTTAACGGCGGCCAGGGCGGTGTGATGGCCCGTCCATCTGCGCAGGATCTGGCTGTCGCGCGCGAGGCGCGCGTGGGGCCCGAGGCCGCGCAAATCCAGCAGCTGACGATGGCACGCCAGGATCCATCGATGCGTGCCTCCTTCAATCACGGGGCGCTGCTGGCAGCGGCACGCGCGAGTGCGCCTGATGGACTGAGTGCGGGCGTGACACGTGGAGTCGTCCGGCAGGCAACGCCCATGGCGGTGAACTCACAGCGAACACTGCCTCCGGTGCAGATCTTTCACCGCGGCACGGTGCTGCGCTCGGCCAGCTTTGTACCACACCCTTCCGGCGCCACGAGCCATGGGCGAACGTTTCCAACCTACACGTACCATCCGTCGAATGGACGGGTCGCTTATCGAAGGGCCGCTGCGCTCCCGGCACCCGCCAATCACGCAGCCCACGCTGCGGTCGGCGGACACGTTAATGGCGGCGGGGGGCGTCGTTGATGGTGGTCACGTGGAAGAATCCATTCCCGCCGCTTCGGCGGGAAAGCGGCGGATTTCTTGTGGCTGCGTCAACGCGGCGCGCCAGGATGGTTAGTGTTTAAACCAACGCCAGCCCACGCAGTTCGGTGCCTTCAGGTGTGACGCGAAGCACCGAACCGTGTTCATACCAGTCACCCAGTACGATGCGCTCAGCCGGCTGGCCCTCGAGATCGAAGCGGTGCACGGCCGGACGGTGAGTGTGGCCATGAATGAGTCGAGTCACGCCAGCTCCGCGCATGGCCTGGGCCACGGCGTCGGCATTGACATCCATGATGGCTTCCATGGCGCTGCCGGTGTGCGCGCGACTCTCCGCGCGCGCCTTGGCGGCGAGAGCGCGGCGCGCGTCCATCGGCATGGCGAGCACCTGCGCCTTCCATGCCGGCGAGCGAAGCTGTTTACGCACGGTCTGGTAGGCCACGTCATCCGTGCAGAGCACGTCACCATGCATCAGCAGGGTGGGGCGGCCGTAGAGGTCGTGCACGGTGCCGTCATCGAGCAGGGTGAAGCCGGCACGTTGCGCGAAGTCCTCGCCGAGCAGGAAGTCGCGATTGCCGACGATGAAGTACACCGGCACGCCAGCTCTCGCGCAGCGCACGCGTGGCGCTGGCAATGCGGGTGGGAAGTTCGGCGTCGTCGTCATCACCGATCCAGGCCTCGACCAGGTCGCCAAGAATGTAGACGGCATCGGCGGAGCGAGCTTCGTCGCCTGCGAGAAAGTCCTCGAACAGGCGGGTGATCTGCGGGCGGCTATCGTCCAGATGCAGGTCAGAGATAAACAGCGTTGCCATCGACGTGCTCAACCCTTGACCTTGCCATGCGGTTTGTCGCTCTTCGTGGCCTTGTCGTTGGCGGGGGCGGCAGGCTGGGCGGTGCTGTTTGCCGCAGCCGGCGCTTCCTCGCCGATCACGTTGGCGCTGTCGATCACGACCAATGGATTGGGTACGTCACCGGAGAACGGACCGAGGCCGTGCGTCGGCAGTGCGGCGATCTTGTCGACTACCTCCATGCCCTTGATGACTTTGCCGAATACCGCGTAACCCCAGGTCAGGCCGCTCTGATTGCCAACGAAATCGAGACGGCGGTTGTCCACCAGGTTGAAGAAGAATTGCGAGGTGCCCGAATTCGGGTCGGCGCCACGCGCCACCGCTACCGTGCCACGCAGATTGGAGAGGCCGTTGTCGGCCTCGCTGGGGATGGCCGAGCGCGTCCGCTTCGGCTGCAGGTCGCGCGTATACAGGCCGCCTTGCACGAGATAGCCGGCGATCGCGCGATGCATCACGGTGCCGCTGTAGAAGCCGTCGCGCACGTACTGCAGGAAGTTAGCGACGCTCTTGGGCGATTTGTCGGGATAGAGCTCCAGCGTGATGTCGCCCTGGGAGGTATGCAACACCACTTGCGGATGTGGCTGCGTGGTGGGCGCGGTTGCCGGCTTGGCGCTCTGCGCGCTGAGCGCAAGCGGCGAAATCAGCAGGAGGGCGGCGAGCAGGAGTCGGGACATGGCGGATAGGGCGGCTTGTGGCATCGGGACATCATACGCGGCAGAGGCATTGCATGGTTCAGGACCTCGGCCGTTCGTGTGGGATGAGTCAGGACGGATGGACTTCCAGCAAGAGGCCGAGTTCGTTCAAGGGCGCCTGTTCCTGCTCCAGGTCGGCTTCGCTGAGCGGATGCTGGTCCAGCCAGGACGAGGGCACGGTCAGGCGCATGCGATGGCTGGTGGCCGCCAACTGCATCTGGGGCAGCGATTCGGCGCGGCGCGCACGACGGAACAGCACGGCCAGTCGCAGCAGGGCCGTGATGTAACGCGCCAACTGGCGATAGCGTTGCGGCAGCGCGGAGAACACCGCCTTGTCGGGCCGGCGCCGGTGCGACTCGACGATGGCGGCCAGCAACTGCTGCTCCTGCCGGGAGAAGCCCGCCAGGTCCGCATGCCGCAGGATATAGGCGCCGTGATGATGGTGTTGGCTGTGCGCGATGGCCAGGCCGATCTCGTGTACGCGCGACACCCAGGACAGCCATTCGCGTGCCTCGCTGTCCAGTTTCCACGAGCGTGCGATCTGGTCGAAGAACATCAGCGCGGTGGATTCCACGCGACGCGCCTGGGCGCGGTCGACGCCATAGCGATTGGCGAGCGCAGTCGATGCTGGCGGTGCGTGGGTCGGTACCGCCGGCGCGACCAATCAAGTCCCACAACAGGCCTTCGCGCATCGAACTCTGGCATACGCGCATATGTTCGATGCCGAGCGCTTCGAAGGCGGCCTCGAAGATCGCCACGCCGCCGGCGATGACCGGCGCGCGGTCCTCCGCCAGCCCGGGAAGCTTCAGCGCACCGATTTGTCCCTGCGCCAGCAAGGCATCGCGCAGTTGGGCGAGCGCGGCCGGGGTGATGCCATCGTCGGATAACTTCATCGCCTGCACGACCGAGCCGATGGCCTTGGCCGTACCGGAGGAACCGTAGGTTTCGAGCCAGCCCGATTCGCGATAGTCCTCGGCAAACTGCTGCAGCAAGCACGCCGATTTCGCCGTTGGCGCGCTGCCACCGCTTGCGATTGAGCTTGCCGCCGGGGAAGAAGCGCAGCGTGGAGGCGATGCAGCCAGCCTGCACGCTTTCCGTGTGCAATGGGGCGAAGCCGCGTCCGATGATGAACTCCGTACTGCCGCCGCCGACGTCGATAATCAGCCGACGTCTCCCGCGAGGCGGGCAGGTCGTGCGACGAGCCAAGGAAGATCAGGCGGCCTTCCTCGCGACCGGAGACGATTTCGACCGGATGCCCTAGCGCCGCTTCAGCGGCCGTCAGGAAGGATTGTGGCGAGGCCAGCCGGCGCACGGAATTGGTCGCTACGGCACGTACGCGGATCGTGGGGACGCCCGCGATGCGCTGGCCGAAGCGGGCCAGGCAATCCAGCGCGCGGGCACGATCGCTCCGCATCCAGCGTGCCGTCGGCGCGCAGGCCGGCGGCCATGCGCACGGTGTCACGCAGGCGGTCGATCACGCGTGGCTCGCCGTGCTCCACCCGTGGCTACCACCATGTGGAAGCTGTTGGAACCCATGTCCACGGCGGCGATCAGCTCGCCGTCCTTGATCTGGGTCTGATCGCCTTGGCTCATGCGGGGCTCGTTCCGGGCTGCTGAGTGCGGATTCTCGCATGCAGCACTGGATGCGCGAAGCGCTGCTTGTTGCGGGAGCTATTTCACGGTCGGTATCAGTTGGGACAACAGCCATTGTTGGGCGCTGTGCGGTACCTCATCGCCCGGCTCGGCACGGGCATAACGACCTTGGCCGTCGAGCAGCCACGCCTGGGTGTTGTCAGCCAGGCTAGTTCGCCAGCGTTTCGTCGTAGACCCGTTGCGGCCAAGGCCGGTTCAAGTATCGGAAACGCGACCTCGATGCGCCGCCTCAGGTTGCGCTCCATCCAGTCTGCGCTGGCGCAATAGATCTCCGGTGCACCATCGTTGGCGAACCAGTAGACCCGGCTGTGTTCCAGGAAGCGGCCGACGATGGAGCGGACGCGGATGCGCTCGGAGATGCCGGGCAGGCCGGGGCGCAGGGTACAGGCGCCGCGCACGATCAGGTCGATCTCCACGCCGGCCTGCGACGCGCGGTACAACGCCTGGATCACATGCGCCTCGTTTAGCGCATTGAGCTTGGCCACGATACGCGCGGGACGCCCGGCTTCGCGCATGGGCGGTCTCACGCTCGATCTTCTCCAGCACGCTGCGGTAGAGCGTGAAGGGCGAGTGCAGCAGACGCTTCAACTCGATCACCGGGCCCAGGCCGGACAACTGCTGGAATACCTTGTGCAGGTCTTCGCCGATGCCGGGGTGAGCGGTCATCAGGCCGATATCGGTGTAGCTGCGGCTGTTGGCCTGGTGGTAGTTGCCGGTGGAAAGGTGGACATAGCGGCGCAGTACATCGTCCTCGCGCCGCACGATCAGCAGCATCTTGGCGTGTGTCTTGTAGCCGACCACGCCGTAGACCACCTGCACGCCGGCTTCCTGCAGGCGCGTGGCGAGACGGATGTTGGCCTCCTCGTCGAAGCGCGCCCGCAACTCGATCACCACGGTGACGTCCTTGCCGTTGCGCGCGGCTTCCACCAGCAGGTCGACCAGCGGGGTGTCGTCGCCGGCGCGGTACAGCGTCTGCTTGATGGCCAGCACGGCAGGGTCGTGCGTGGCCTGGCGCAGCAGATCCACCACCGCGGCGAAGACTCTGTAGGGGTGATGCAGCAGCACGTCGCGCTGGCGCATCACTTCAAACTTGTTGCGGCTGGCATCGAAGGCCGCCGGCAACTGCGGAATGAAGCGAGGGAACTTCAGCTCCGGGCGATCCAGCCCGTCATAGATCAGTGCCGGCGCGGATGATGTTGACCGGACCGTCGCAGCGATAGACGTCGGTCTCCTCCAGCTCGAAATTGGCGGTCAGCATGGCCGTGATCGCCTTCGGGACAATCGTTGTCGATCTCCAGTCGAACCGGGCGCGCATAGCCGCGTCCGACCAGCTCCTCGCTGAGTGCGCGCGCGAGATTGTCGACCTCGGCTTCCTCCAGCGATCAGCTCGCTGTTGCGGGTGACGCGGAACTGGTACGAGCCGGCCACCTTGAAGCCCGGGAACATCAGGTCGACGAAGGCCTGCAGCAACTCGGCGAGGAAGACGAAGTTGTCGCCGCCGACCGCAGACTTCAGCGGGCAGACGGATGATGCGCGGCAGCGATCGCGGTGCGCGCACCAGCGCCATGTGGCCCTCGCGCCCGAAGGCATCGCGGCCCTTCAGTACCACCGCGATGTTCAGCGTCTTGTTGAGGATGCGTGGGAACGGGTGCGCCGGATCCAGCCCCAGCGGTGACAGCACCGGCAAGACCTCGTTCTCGAAATAGCCTTGCAGCCAGCGGCGCTGGCGCGTGCGTCCAGTGCTTGCGGGTGAGGAAGTGGATGCCCTCGGCGTCGAGCGCCGGGCCGACCTCGTCCTGCCAGGCCACGTATTGTTCCGTCGACCAGGTCCAGCACGCGGCTGCGGATGCGGGCCAGCAGTTCGCCAGAGGGCAGGCCGTCCGGCCCCGGTGCGGCCGAGCCGAACACGTGGTGGTGCTTGAGCATGGCCACGCGCACCTCGAAGAATTCGTCGAGGTTGTTGGCGACGATGCTCAGGTAGCGCAGACGTTCCAGCAGGGGTACGCGAGCGTCTCGCGCCTGCGCCAGTACGCGGAAATTGAATTCGAGCGCGGCCAGTTCGCGGCTGAAGTAAAGCTCGGGAGCGGCACGATCAGGGACAGGCGAGGGAGTGGCGGGTTTGCGGCGCATTGCGCCATTCTGGCCCAAGCAGCGACTTAGTACATGGCGCACTGCCGCGTAGTGTGATCGCCGTTCAGTCGCGGCCGCGTCGCCGCGCCGGACTCAGTCCGGATCGCCCGGTGCGAGCAGGCGCTCGTTGTTGAACCAGCACGAGAAAGTGGAGCCCTGACCTGGTTCGCTCTGAATGTCCAGGCGAGCCTGGTGCAGGTTCAGTACGTGCTTGACGATCGACAGGCCCAGGCCGGTGCCGCCGCTTTCGCGCGAGCGGCTGGAGGACACCCGATAGAAGCGTTCGGTGAGACGCGCCAGGTGCGAGGCGGGGATGCCGTAGCCGGTGTCGGTCACGGAATATACCGCGCCGTCGGTCGTGCGGCGCCAGCGAATCATGATGCGCCCGCCGGTTGGCGTGTAGCGCACCGCGTTGCTGACCAGGTTGGAAAGGGCGCTGTGCAGGTCCTTGGGCGAACCCAGCAGGTCGACGTCGGCGGTGGCTTCGAGGGTGACCTGGTGCCGGCCCTGGCTGAGTGCTTCGGCCTCCTTGCGCAGGGTGGCCAGCAGAGGCGTCATCGGCACGCGCTCGTCCTGCACGTGCTCCTGGGTCTCAAGGCGGGACAGCGTGAGCAGGTCCTCGACGATCTGCCCCATGCGCTTGGATTGTGCACGCATCTCGTTGAGTACCGGCGCGAGCTCAGGCACATCTTCCGGATCAATCAGCTCGAGATAGCCGTGAATCACCGTGAGCGGGGTGCGCAGTTCGTGGGACACGTTGGCGACGAAGTCGCGGCGAATCTGCTCCAGTCGCGTGAGGTGGCTGATGTCACGCGCCAGCAGCAGACGCTGGCGGCGACCGAACGGCAGCAAGGTTACATTGATGTGCCGGTTGGGGTGGCCAGGCGCCGCGATGTCGTTGAGCGGCTCGCGCGCGCCTGCCTGCAACCAGGTGGCGAGCTCGGTCGTGCCCAGCCGCTCATCCAGATGTGCGCCCCGGTCTTGCGGGCGCCGCAGGCCGAGTAGTTCTTCGGCAGCGTGATTGAACCAGCGGACATGCTGCTCGTTGTCGAGCAGGACGACCGCATCCGGCAGGCTGCCGGCGGCACTGCGCAGATCGCGCAAACTGGAGGCAATGCGGCGGGAACGCGTCATGAAGCGGTCATGTTGGAGAGAGGTCATCGTGGAGCTTGTCGTCATCATGAGCCGTGCTTGATGACGGATTCGGGTCAGTAGCAAGACGATTTCGGCGATCGCGACCAGGGCCACGCCCGTCGCTACATGACCTCCCGCAAGCCAGCCGGCACAGGCGCCCGCGAGCAAGCCGGCAGCGAGTGCGGCCGGCAGCATCAAGGAGCGGTCGAAGGGCTTTGGCATGGGCAAGTGTGCCTGCTGGCGGTTACCCAGCATCGGCAAAAGCCGGCGCGTCCGCAAGAGAAGCGGGTGCGTCAAACGCTGGCGGAGAATCGATAACCCGCGCCACGCACCGTTTGCACCATGTCGTCGAGCTTCCATGGTTCAAGCGTTTTGCGCAGGCGGCGGATGTGTACGTCCACCGTGCGCTCCTCCACGTACACGCTGCCGCCCCAGACATGGTCGAGCAGCTGCGCGCGCGAATAGACGCGTTCCGGATGGGTCATGAAGAAGTACAGCAGGCGATATTCGGTGGGCCCGATGGTCACTGGCTCGTCACCGGCGAACACGCGGTGCGCGGGGCCGTCAATGCGCAGGCCGCCGAGTTCCACCATGCCCGAACCATCATCGCCCTGGCTGCGACGCAGCACAGCCTTGATGCGTGCGACCAGTTCGCGGGTGGAGAAAGGCTTGATCACGTAGTCGTCGACACCGGCCTCCAGGCCGTTGACTCTATCCATCTCCTCGCCGCGCGCCGTGAGCATGATGATCGGGACCTCCCGGCTCAGCTCCTCCTTGCGCAGGCGACGGGCCAGATCCAGCCCGCTGGTGCCCGGCAACATCCAGTCGAGCAGGATGAGATCCGGCACCTGTTCGGCGATGGCAAGTTGGGCCGCGCGTGCATCAGCGGCATGTATGGCGTCCATGCCAGCCTTGCGCAGGGCAAAGGCGACCATGTCGCGGATCGAAGCTTCATCTTCGACGATCAGTATGCGTTTATGCACGCGTGAGTCCGCTTATATGGCCTATGACGCAATTATTGCAGCGGGATAATGTTACGCCCCGATGACATTTCACACAGTCACAACGTGATGGTGTCGTCACGGGGTCATCCTGGTGGGTCAACGAGTGGATCAGCGGCTGATTTCATTCGCGCTGAAACAGAGCCGCCCCTGGCAGGCGGCGCCGTTCTGCAGGGGCTGCTGGCTGCGGCCATCCGGATTGTCGTCGGTCTGCATTTTCCGCTTGCGCAACTCCATCACCAGCGGGGTGAGGTCGCTGATGCGGGCCTGGATGCGGGCCCGGGCGTAGTAGTCCAGGTCCGGGCGCTGCAGCAGGCGCTTCAGCTGCTCCATCGCATCAAACGGGCGTCCGGACAGGTAGCAGGCGTCGGCAAAGGCTTCGCCGGCGCGTATCGCTGTCGCCGGCCTTGTCACTGGCCCGGGCATAGGTGCGGTAGAGCTCCGGCTCCTCGCTGTTGTCCAGCATCGGCAGCAACATGGTGGCGGCCTGCCTGGCATCGTCCTGGGTGCCGCCTTCGGTGAGGGCCTTGGCGTAAGCTCATGGCGATGGCGCGGTTGCGCGGCGACTGCGTGTTCAGCTCCGCATACAGCGAGAGCGCCTCCGCCCGACGGCCCGCCTGCGTTCTTGGCGTCGGCCATGGCCAGGCGCAGCACCTGGTTGTCCGGATGAGCGTTCAACAGCGGCTGCAACTCGTCGATGGCCCTGGCGCCGCGATTGCTGCGAATGAGCGCGAGGGCGTAGCCATAGTGGTTCGCTGGCGTGTTGAAGTCGCGATGGGTCTGCAGGTTGGAGGCGTAGTAAGTGGACAGCTGCAGCGCGTCGCCCGATAGCACGCGAATGCGTTCGCGCATCAGCAGATACGTGTCCAGGTCGCCCTTGTGGCTGGCTTTGGCGAGGACAGTGGGGTCCTTCACGAAGAGGATCGGGGCTGTGCTTTTCTCCCACTGGGTCTTGTCCAGCGTGGAGCCCGATGGGCGTCGCCTCTGCTCGGCGATCAGTGCAGCGGCGCGGGCCTTGGCATCGCTGATGCGCGACTGCGTCACCGGATGGTCCTGCAAGAACGAAGGCACGTCTCCCAGGTCGCCGCCGGAGCCCACGCGCATGGTGTCCTCCATGCGTCCGAAGAACGAGGCCATGGCGTTAGGGTCGTAGCCGGCATTGGCGAGCGTCTGGATACCGGCGCGATCGGCCTCGACCTCGTCCTTGCGGGTGAAGTTGATCTGGCTTCTGCATGAGCAGGCCCTGGCCACCCAGCAGCAAGCCACCGGCCGCATCGCCTGCACCGGCGCCCGCGCCGGCGGCGATCGCGCCGAGCAAAACCAGTGCCATCAGCGGCGTGTCCTTCTTGGATGCCTCGAACGCCCGTTGCAGATGGTTCTGCGTGATATGGCCGATCTCATGGGCAATCACGCCGGCCAGTTCGCTTTCGCTGTCGGTGATGATGACCAATCCGGAATTGACCACGATATAGCCGCCCGGCGCCGCAAAGGCGTTGATAACCGGGTCTTTTGCGATGAAGAAGACGAAGTGGTCCTTGGGCTTTTCGCTGCCGGCGACCAGGCGGTAGCCCAGGTCGTTGATGTAGTCGTCCAGCATCGGGTCGTCCACCACCATGTCGAGCGCGCGCATTTGCCGCAGCATGGAGGCGCCGTATTGCTGTGCTTCCTGTGGCGAGATCAGGGCGTTGGCCGAACTGCCCAGGTCGGGCAGGCGCACATCCTTGTCCTGGGCGCTCGCGCTGAGCGTCAGGCCGGCGCAGAGCAGAGCGGTAAGCATGCGGGAGAGCGAGAGTCCGCCGATAGCGCTCGTGGCAACTGGACGGGCGTCGCCACGCATCTTCTTGCGCTTTCTGAGCCCAGGGACCGCATGGTCCAGGCGGGGACTTTGTGGTGCGGCTGAAGAGCGTTGGGCATACGTGGTGACATGCGCATAGGTCAGCGACAATAGCACTGTGACCGCCACTTATGGCGTCGGTTCAGTGTTCCCTTGGCTTGTTTCCAGCGGTGGGCGGAACCCCATTTTGGAACGGCCGTATTTTTCCGGTTCCGGAGTTGTCCTGATGTCCAAGATCGAGGTCTATTCCACTGCGGTATGCCCTTACTGCGTGTCCGCCAAGAACCTGCTCAAGTCCAAGGGGCTGGAGTGGAGCGAAGTGCGCATCGACACCGACCCGGCCAGCGCGAGGCGATGCTGGCGCGCAGCGGCGGCCGTCGCACGGTGCCGCAGATCTTCATCAACGACCAGCACGTGGGCGGTTTCGAGGACCTGGTCGCCGCCGACCGCAGCGGCAAGCTGGCGCAGCTGCTGGGGCCGCCGCATGAGCAAGCCCAAGGACGAGCAGGGCAGCAAGGATCGCGTTGCCGAGTTCACCGCGTTTCGCCAGCGCATGAACGAGCGCATCCTGGCCGAGGACAACCAGGTCGTGCGGCGCTTCTTCGCGCTGGACACGCAGACCTACAAGCCCGGCGCGCTGGACGTGAAGACCAAGGAGATTGCTGGGTCTGGTGGCCTCGATGGTGCTGCGTTGCGACGACTGCATCAGCTATCACGTGGCCCAGTGCAAGGAAGCCGGCGTCACGCGCGAGGAGTTCTTCGAGGTCTTCAGCGTGGGCCTGGTGGTGGGCGGCTCCATCGTGATTCCGCATCTGCGCCGCGCGGTGGATTTCCTCGACCAGCTCGAATCGGGTGACGGGCGGAGTCCGCGGCGGACTGTGCCGATCACGCCTGAGTGGGATCCGGGTGGCGGCGTACTCCTTGTCGCCACCCGGCGTGTACGAGTTCTATGCAATGCTGCGTGCGAGGATTTGCAACGGCTTGCGAGGTGCTTCGCCCTGTTCGCGATGCATCGGCATCGGCGATAATTGACAGGATTTATCATGCGCTGTGAGCCCCCGCTGCACGGGTTGCTCGATTCTCATTTCAAGGAGTGTCCCCATGAGCAAGACCATTGCCGTGATTCCGGGCGACGGCATCGGCCCGGAGATCATGACTGCTACGCTGCGCGTGCTCGACGCGCTGGACTGCGGTCTGACCTATGACTTCGTCGACGCCGGCATGGTCGCGCTGGAGAAGCATGGCGACCTGCTGCCGCAGTCGACGCTGGACGCGATTGCCAAGCACAAGGTGGCGCTGAAGGGCCCGCTGACCACGCCGATCGGCGGCGGCTTTACTTCGATCAACGTCACCCTGCGCCGTCATTTCGACTTGTACGCCAATGTGCGTCCGGCGATCAGCTTCCCGGGCACCAAGGCGCGTTTCGAGAACATCGACATCATCACGGTGCGCGAGAACACCGAGGGCGCGTATCTGTCCGAGGGCCAGACGCTGTCCGAGGACGGCGAGACCGCCGATCTCGATGATCCGCAACACCCGCAAGGGCAGCAGCCGCATCGTGCGTTATGCCTTCGAGCTGGCGGTGAAGAAGGGCCGCAAGAAGGTCACGGCGGTGCACAAGGCGAACATCATCAAGACCAGCCTCGGGCCTGTTCCTCAACGTGGCGCGCGAGATCGCCAAGGAATACCCGCAGATCGAGTTCAACGAGATGATCGTGGACAACGCCTGCATGCAGTTGGTGATGAAGCCAGAGCAGTTCGACGTCATCGTGACCACCAACCTGTTCGGCGATATCCTGTCGGATCTGTGCGCCGGTCTGGTCGGCGGCCTGGGTCTGGCCCCGGGCGACAACATCGGCGCTGACGCGGCGATTTTCGAGGCCGTGCATGGTTCGGCGCCGGACATCGCAGGCAAGGGCATTGCCAATCCGTGTGCGCTGCTGCTGGCAGCGGCCGACATGCTCGATCACCTGGGCATGGTGGACAAGGGCAACAAGATGCGCGCCGCCGATCCGCGACACGATGATTAATGATCGCGACAGCGTGACGCCGGATCTCGGCGGCAAGGGCAGCTACGTCCAGCTTCGGCGACGCCATCGTCAAGCGCGTGCGCGCTGCCTGAAGTTTCGTTTCTACCTGTATGGAGCCCCTCTTCGAGAGGGGTTTTTTTTTGCGAAATTTTCGCCAGCGTGATCGCAGAAAATCACTTTATTTTTGGCTTTTCGCGTGTTTTTATCGCAGCTCATTACGCAGCGATGCTCGTAAAATTGGCGGCTGAATTTAGCTGCTTTACATGTGATGCAAGCCTTTTCTGATCTGTATACGACGCTGTTGAACTGGACGACCCTGCAAGCCGTTCACCCCGCGCTCTTGGCCTTGCATCTCCCCTGGTTGCTCAGTCAGGCACCAGCTATCGCTGAATACTTTCTACTGACGGTCGTCCAGGTGGCGGTGATCATCTGCGTGCTGCGGCCGCTGGAAAATGTGTGGCCAGTGGAACACTGGATGCAGCGCACCAGTACGTTCATCGATTTTCGATATACCTTGCTGAAGCTGTTCCTGATCCTGCCGCTGTTCACGTATCTGGTGCTGTTTCCGCTGAACCAGTGGATGGGTGGCGACGGCGATGGCGACGGCGCGGGTCTGATCAGTATTCAGGCAGGCGTGCCATGGCTGGCCCATCATCCGGTCGTGCTATTCGTCGTGTATTACGCGATCTACGATTTCGTCTATTACCTGGTGCACCGCCTGCAGCACGCTATTCCCTGGTGGTGGGCGCTGCACAGTCTGCATCACAGCCAGCGACAGCTCAGCTGCTGGTCGAACGACCGGGATAATTATCTGGACGATATGCTGGAGGCCTTGATCGTCGCTGGCGTGGCCGCGCTTATCGGTGTCTCGCCCGCCGAATATGCCTTGTTGGTATTGCTGGGCGAGTTGTTGCAGAACCTGGGGCACACCAATATCCGCCTGCACTTCGGACCGGTGCTGGGCAAGATCTTGGTGGATCCGCGTTACCATCGCCTGCACCACATGCAAGTGGATCCCGAGCGCCCCACGCTGCACGACTGCAACTATTCCTTCGTGTTCCCTGTCTGGGACATCCTGTTCGGCACGGCCCTCTTCGGGGAGCCGGTGAGGCCCACTGGCGTGTGCGATCCCATGGTGGATGCGGACAACCAACGAGGGATCGTCGGCCAGCAATGGAGCTCGCTGCGCCGTTTCTGGGGCGCCATCACCTGTCGTGCAGGTTGGATGCCGGGCGACGTGGCGTTCGATCAGCGCTATCGCCCGATATCCACGCGGCACGTTGACCTGCACGAGATGAGCGGCCTTTATCGCGACATGCCTGCAACCGCTGCGACGGTGCCTCAGGGGGCGACTGGGGCGAGGGCGCCTTGTCGTCGACCGCGGCGCCGCGCATGTAGCAAGCCAGCCCCTGAAAAGGCGTGGCGGGTGCTGCAGGAATAGGGCGGCAGCGTACCCGGGGCGGAGGTCTTCGGTAAGACGCTTCAGGGGCGCGATCGCGTCACCGTCCAATGACTCAGCGGAAGAACGGCCAGGGCGCCAGGAAGATCAGCCAGATCAGCACCAGCATGCCCAGATACTTGGTTGCGCGAAACAGCTTGGGGTGCTTCCGCTTGAAGGCGCGGTTACGCTCACGGCTGCGCTGGTTGAGCGCGAAGACGCGGTTGACGAAACCGGTCTTCTCTTCGGGCGACTCGGTGTTCGGCGAGGCGGTGATCTTGCCCATGAAGGCGCCCACGCGATGATTGATCGCATTCATCCAGCGCGTGCGCAGTGGACGTTCCACGTCGGCAAACAGGATCACGCGGGTCTGGTCGGTACGATTCTCGGCCCAATGCACATAGGTTTCATCAAACACCACATCCTTACCGTCGCCCCAGCTGTGCACTTCACCGTCGACGAAGATGCGGCAATCTTCTGAATTGGGCGTGATCAGGCCCAGGTGATAGCGCAATGAACCCGCAAAAGGATCGCGATGCGGATTGAGCTTGCTGCCTGGCGGGAGCAGGGCAAACATTGCCGCCTTCACGCTCGGAATCGAATTGAGCAAGGCGACCGTCTTTGGGCACAGCGTTTCGGCGGAGGCCAGCGGTTCGCCGTACCACTTGAGATAGAAACGCTTCCAGCCCTGCTTGAAGAAACTGTTGAAGCTGGCGTCATTGTTCTTTTCGGCGGCGCGGATGTAGCCCTCGTCAAAGAGATGCATGGCCTCCTCGCGAATGGTCTGCCAATTGGCCTGCAGCAGGTCAAGCTGAGGAAAGCCGCGGCGATCGAGGATCGGCCGCGCCGGCACCGCGGAAAACGCGTACATGAGCAGGTTGTACGGCGCGAACACCGCCGAGTGATCCACCAGCTGGCGATCGAAGCGCAGCCGGGCGCGCCCACGCAGATGGACTGCCAGTGCGCACAGCGTAAACAAGACAAGTAGCGCCAGAAGGACGAGTCGTGGTGCAAGGATCATGTGGAGGCGTCGGCAATGAGACCGGCCTCATTCTACGCTCGGGCGCCCCTGTTCACCTTATCGGGAGCTTCGCCTGTTGCTGCCGGGTCAGTTCGACATGCCGCTGGGGGCTGAGCGGTGCGTAGCACGGTTGAGGAGCCCGGCCCTTATGCCGCAGGGCGGCAATCATGTTTGCCGTGGGGTAGCGGCCCTCCGCAATAGCCTCGCTATCGACGGCCTGGACGCCGTCGATCACGGCCCGGTCCAGATCATTTTCCGGGGCGAAGTTGAAGCCTATGCGGCGCTCGATGAACGGTACGATGGCAGCTCCAAACGTAAAGAATAGTTCAAAGTCGAACTCGGCCAGCAGGCAGGAAACAACGTCTTGCGCCCTCACGCCCTCATTGGAATAGGCGGCATGATCGATAGGCTGGTAGCGTGACAGGCGCTTGCCGAAATGACGATCGAACTGTTGCGCGGGCATCAGCTTGGCCCAGACATCCTGTACGTTGGCCTCGACGTCCGGCCACAATTGATGGCCATTGCGCCCGATGATGTCGGAGCTCAGTAGAACGCCATCCGCGGCAAGCGAGGAGCGCAACGATCGGCAAAACGTTTCCAGTTCCGTGACGTGATGAAAGAACTGGTTGACGATGATGATGTCCTGTGATGGGCGTTCGAATGGCCGGTTGCAATCGAAAGTCTCGAAACGGATGGATTCCCCCAGTCCACGCGCTTGGGCTATTTCGCGCGCGCTTTGCATCAGCGCAGGGTTGAAATCCATGCAAATGATCTGAGCCGGCACGGAGGCTGCGCTCAGTTGCTCGGCGAGGCGGGTCTCCATGCTGGCGGTCCCTGTGCCGAGACTCAACACGCGAACCGGGCATGCGCCCGATCGGGCCGCCTTAAGTATCTGCTCGAAATAGAAGGCTTCCGGCGAGCTGATGCCAAGCCGCTGTGCCTCGGGGCTCAAGTATCGCCCCGACCAATAGTGAAAGATGGGTGGCAGCGTGTCGCCCTGGTACTGCGGAGTCAGGTTGAAGGCGATTCGTTCGGCGATGGCCCGGAGACGGCGGGCAGCAGGTGCAGGAAGTGTGCGTGACGCCCAGGCAATAGCGCGTTTGCCAATGAGGCGGTGGCGATAGACAAGAGCCTTGAATGTCACGTTGGGATGCTTCCAGGAATGGCGGTGCGATGCGAATGCCGATGTTAATGCCTAAGTACGCGAACCATCCCGCCGCCGGGCCGATAGCTGCGCGCCAGCGCACGATGGACATAAGCCACGGCGCGGCGGACGGCAGAGCGTGGTGCATGCCCCTTGGCGAGTTCGGCGGCCATCGCGGAGGCCAGCGTACAGCCGGTGCCATGGCCTTCGATGGGCATGCGCGGATGGCGAAGCTCCATCACGCCGCGGCCGTCGTAGTAGCGGTCTACCACTTCAAGCTCGTCCGAATGACCTCCCTTGAGCAGGACGGTGCGGGCACCCAGTGCCAGCAGAGCCTCGCCGGCGTTGTGGTAATCCTCGGTGGTACGTAGCTTGCGGCCGAGCAAGGCCTCGGCTTCGGGCAAGTTGGGGGTAAGTACGTCGGCAAGCGGGATGAGTGCTTCGACCATGGCCTGCACCGCGTCTGTATCCAGCAGGCGTGCGCCGCTGGTCGCGATCATCACCGGATCGACTACCAGCCATGCCGGTTTGCGCGCCGCCATTTCCTTGGCCACCAGGCGAGTGACCGCTGCACTGCCCAGCATGCCCGTTTTCACGGCGCCGATCGGAAAATCGTCGAACACGGCCGCGATCTGGCTACGGATATGCTTGAGCGGCACGGTATGCACCGCCGTAACGCCACGCGTGTTCTGCGAGGTGATCGCCGCGATGACTGACAGCCCGTGCACGCCGCGCGCGTGGAAGGTCTTCAGATCGGCCTGGATGCCCGCACCACCGCCGGAATCGGATCCGGCGATGGTGAGGGCGATGGGTGGTGCGCTACGTGACATCGGCGGAGCTTATAGCGCCTCGGACGCGAAGTCCGCCAGCCGTGAGCGTTCGCCGCGGCGCAGGGTGATATGCGCCGAGTGATCCCAGTGCTTGAAGCGGTCCACCGCGTAAGTGAGGCCGGAGGTGGTTTCGGTGAGGTAGGGCGTGTCGATCTGCTCCACATTGCCCAGGCAGATGATCTTGGTGCCGGGGCCGGCGCGGGTGATCAGCGTCTTCATCTGCTTGGGCGTGAGGTTCTGCGCCTCGTCGATGATCAGGTAGCGACTCAGGAAGGTGCGCCCGCGCATGAAGTTCATCGAGCGGATCTTGATGCGCGAGGCAAGCAGGTCGTTGGTGGCCTGGCGTCCCCAGCTGCCACCCTCCTCGGGGTTGGTGAGCACTTCCAGGTTGTCGGTGAGCGCGCCCATCCACGGCGTCATCTTTTCTTCCTCGGTGCCGGGCAGGAAGCCGATGTCCTCGCCTACCGAAACCGTGGCGCGCGTCATGATGATCTCGCGATAGCGCTGCTGGTCCATCACTTGCGCCAGGCCCGCGGCGAGCGCCAGCAAGGTCTTGCCGGTGCCGGCCGTGCCGAGCAGGGTGACGAAATCGACGTCCGGATCCATCAGCGCATTGAGCGCGAAGTTCTGTTCGCGATTGCGCGCGGCGATGCCCCAAACGCTGTGGCTGGCATGGCTATGGTCATCGAGCAGTACCAGGGTGGCCTTGCTATCGTCCACATGCAGCACGCGCATTTCCACGCTGTTGTCGCCGGGCAGGAACAGGCACTGGTTCGGGTACCAATCCTCGTCCTTGTGCCGATCCAGCTTGTAGTAAGTGCGCCCGCGTTCGTTCCACGACTGCACTTCCGGGTGGCGATCCCAGAAGTCCTCGGCGAGCTCGGTCGAGCCGGTAAAGAGCAACGCGAAATCGTCCAGCGCGCGATCGTTTTCGTAGTCTTCCGCATGGATGCCGTAGATCTTGGCCTTGATGCGGAGATTGATGTCCTTGGTGACCAGCACCACCGCGCGATCGGGATGGTGGTCGCGCAGCTCGATCACCGCCGACAGAATCTGGTTGTCGGCCTTGCCATGGCCGTTGGCTGGTGCGCTGCTGGAAATAGAGGCGGCCCACCGCGGTGCCGCGCTTGAGATTGATGCCCTGCGGATTGGTCAGCTCCAGACCATTGCTGATGCCATGGCCATTGCCGCGTTCGATCAGCTCATTGAGAAAGCGGCTGACCTGGCGGCCATTGCGGGAGACTTCCGAGGCGCCCTTTTTCTTTTCGTCCAGTTCCTCCAGCACCGTCATGGGGATGAAGACGTCGTGCTCTTCGAAGCGGAACAGCGAGGTCGGATCGTGCAGCAACACATTGGTGTCGAGAGCGTAGATGCGCTTGCTTCCGGTCATACGGAAGGAACCTCTTCAGAGTGCGAGGTGAATGAACCGCGGCATGCGGTATACCGCGGGGAGCCGGCCTCGGCGGCCGGGATGCCGTAGACCACGCCAGCCGTCCATCCGGGAGGACGGCCGCTGGCATGGCGGGAAAGGCGGGGGCAGGTCACTTGGCGGGAATGGCGTCGAGCACGGCTTGGGCATGGCCCGGAACTTTCACGTTGCGCCATTCCTGCACCAGCTTGCCCTCGGGATCGATCAGGAACGTACTTCGTACGACACCCATGTGACGTTTTCCGTACAGCACCTTCTCGTGGATCACGTCGAAGGCCTGGCACCAGGTTTCGTCCGGATCGGAAACGAGCGGAAAGGGCAGTTCCTGCTTGGTGGCGAAGTTGGCGTGGGATTTCACCGAATCGCGCGAGACGCCGATGATTTCTGCATGACGTTTGCGGAAGGCCGCATAGAGATCGCGGAAGTCCTTTGCCTCGTTGGTGCAGCCTGGGGTGCTGTCCTTTGGGTAGAAATACACCACCACCCACTGGCCTTTGAGACTGTCGAGTTTCAGCTCGCCGCCGTCGCCGGTGGGGCCTTTGAGCTTGGGGGCTTTTTTTCCGACTTCGGGCATGGGTTCTCCGGCGAAGCCGCAGACGGCTTCGGCTGATCGTTGGCGAGAGAGAAATGCGGGGCGACGGAGGCTGACGCGCGGGCGGGGACTGTGCGCCTAACGATCGGTGCTGCTCGATCCGCCTGCTGCATGCGCGTGCTCCAGTGCTTCCTGGAGATAGAGACTAACGCTTGCAGCGACGGATAACAGCCCTTGCAAGGTGCTGCTCCGGGCGGCATTCTCAGCAATCCAGGAGCGGTCGCCAAAATGGCAGTCGCAACACCCCTTCGGACCTCAGAACTTCACCGGGTCCATGATGGCGTCCAGATTCAGGCCATCGCAGAACTCAAGGAAATCATCGCGCAGCGCTGCGATATGGGTCTGTGCCGGTATGCCGATCGTGATCTGCGCCTGGAACATTTCCGCGCCGGTCTGCATGGCCTGGTAACGCAACGAGCTGAGCTGCTCGATGACGATGTCGCGGCGATCGAAAAAGTCGATGATCTTCACCAGGATGCCCGGCCGGTCGGCCGAGATCACCTCGATCAGATAAGGCAGCAAGTGGGAATGATGTTCCCGTGGTCCGGTGCGGTAGTGGACGAGTCGCAAGTCCTCTTCGCGCGCCAACTTGGCCAGTGCCGACTCCAGTTTGGCCACCGCGTCCCAGGCACCCGTGGCGAGCAGGGTCAATGAGGTATCCGGGCCAAGGGTCGATACCCGTGCATCAGCCAGATTGCAACCTGCCTCCGCAATACGCCGGGCCAGCGTCAGCAAAGGGGTTCGTGGGGCTGGGGTCAGCGTCTGGATCAGCAGCTGATTGTCAGTGCCGGTTCGCGCGGAGGAACGATTCAAGGAAATCCACCTGTGGCAACCCCCGTACGCCGCGGGGTGGCGGTTGACCTTCCGAGCTTACTTGCCGCTATGGGAAGGCCGCAAGTAAGGCCGTGTCGCATGGCTTTGACGGGCCGCCGCGAGAGGGCATAGCATCAAAGCATTGTGCGGGTCGTTCCCATGGACCATCAACTAGGGAGTTAGGCATGAAGCTCAAGCCCTCATTGTTGTTCGCCGCCATGCTGGCGCTGTTGTTATCGCTGACCGCGCTTCAGGCCAAGCAGGCCACCCCGCCGAGCGTCAAGGCGGACACGAAGGAGCAGTTCGCGCAGGTGGCGGACCGTGTGCGCGATCAGATGCAGTCGGGTGGCCGCTTCGAGTTCCTGACCGCGGACGAGCGTGCCTCGGTCACTAGGAACCTCGGTGATATGCAGAACTTGTTCGACAGGTTCGGCACCGTCGACGCGATGGATGCTGCGTCCAAGATCCAGCTTTACAACGAGCAGTCCGAAGTCAACGCGATCCTGACCCGCCGCGACGGTGACCGCGAAATTTGCGAGCAGGCGCCTCCCACGGGCACCCTGATTCCCAAGACTACCTGTCGCAAATACAGCGATATCGAGCGCAACCGGCGAGATACCGTGAAAATGAAGGACGACATGCTGCACACCATGGTCCCCGAAGGTCGCATACCAATGGGCCACTAATGCCGCGCCTGGGCGGCCGATATCTCGTCAGCACGGGAACGGTCGCCCTGCTCCTGGTGTGGCTGGCGCCAGGGCGATGAACAGGCTCTAAGGTCCTGTATTGGCGCAAGAAGGATTTCCGGTAACATGCAGGGCTTGATTTTCAGCCGGAGCGGGTCTTGAACATTCGTGGAAGCATCTGTGCACTGGTCACGCCGTTCGCGGCGGACGGGGCACTCGATCTGGCGGCATTCGAGCGGCTGCTCGATTACCAGATCGAGGGCGGCACGGAAGGCGTCGTGGTCGCCGGGTCCACCGGCGAGGCGCACATGCTTGAGCACGACGAATACGATCGTCTGCTCGCCTTCACGGTCGAGCGCGTGGCGGGCCGTATGGCGGTGATCGCAGGTACCGGCGAGGCCGGCACGGCCAAGACGGTGGCGCTTACCCGCCGCGCCGCGGCACTGGGTGCCGATGCTGCGCTGGTGGTGGCGCCTTACTACGTGCGCCCGACCCAGGAAGGCCTGCGCCGGCACTACTTGGAAGTGGCGGAGCAGGGCGGCCTGCCGGTGCTGCTGTACAACGTGCCCACCCGCACCGCCTGCGACCTGTTGCCGGAAACGGTGGCGGTATTGCGTGATCACCCGTCCATCGTCGGGATCAAGGAGGCGGTCGGTGCCGACGAGCGCATTCGTGCCTGTGCGGAACTTGCACGCCCGGATTTCGTCTATCTGTCCGGTGACGATGGTACGGCAGCCAAGGCCATGCTGGCCGGGGCGGCTGGTACTATCTCGGTGGTAGCCAATCTGGTGCCTCGCGCGTTTCGTATGTTGTGCGACGCGGCCATGGCGGGTGACCGGCGTGAGGCCCAGCGCTGTGACGCGATGCTGGCACCGTTGGTCGAGGCGCTCAATTGCGCGCCGAACCCGATTGCGGTGAAGGCTGGGTTGCCATCGCTGGGGCTGGGCATGGCGGCGCCACGTCTGCCCTTGGTTGAACTGGAAGAGGGTCCTGATCGCGCGCGACTACGCGAAGCGCTGGCGGGTCTGGCATCCTTGGCGAATGCGGCCTGACGTCTTGGCCAACTGATACTCCTACGGAATTTGCTTACATGAAGAAAACCCCGCTTGTCGTGGCCTTGCCGGTTTTGGCCGTTTCCGCCTTGCTGCTCTCTGGCTGTGGCATGTTCCGTTCGCACAAGGCATGGGAAGCGGCCAAGCAGGAGTCGCCGCTGGAAATCCCGCCGGGCCTGGACACGCCATCCACCAGTGCCGCGTTGGTCATTCCCGAGCCGGGCGCCAACAACCCGACCTCCAATGGCGCAACCGCCCGGATTGGCAAGAGCGGCGGCACCATCGCTGACGGCTTCGTGCTGAACGACAATGTCGACAGCACCTATCGTCGTGTGGGCCAGGCGCTGGAAAAGGGCGATATTGGTGACGTGGTTGCGCATGACGATGCGTCGCGCACCTTCACGTTGAGCGTCGTCGCTTCGGACGAGCCGACCGCCAAGAAAGGCTTCTTCAGCAGCATGTTCAACGGCAAGTCGAAGCAGACGGCCGATGCGCCGGGTGCTGCCCCGCATCAGGTGCAGGTGACCATCGGTGGCAGCGGCGAAAAGGCCAGCGAAGTGCGCGCCCAGGGCGATGCCGCTGCGGTGGCCAAGGTGGTCGATACGCTCAAGTCGCGCCTCGGCGGCACCTGAGTAGCGTAGACCTAACAACGAAAACGCCGCCCTCGGGCGGCGTTTTTTTGTCGGATGACCGGGATTTGCGGGGGGGCGACCCAGGGCTCGGGCGGGATCTTCAGCGCTCGAGCAGGTCGAGCTTGCCTGGCTTGTTTTCCCAGTCCTTGGCGTCTGCCAGGCCGTCCTTGCGCTCGGTGATCACCGGCCAGCTCTTGGCCAGATCCGCATTCAGCGCCACGAAGGATTCCTGCCCGGCAGGCACGTCGTCCTCGGGGTAAATGGCGTTGATCGGGCATTCCGGCTCGCACAGGGTGCAATCGATGCATTCGTCCGGATTGATCACGAGGAAGTTGGGACCCTCGTGGAAAGCGTCGACAGGGCAAACCTCGACGCAATCGGTGTACTTGCACTTGATGCAGTTATCGGTGACGACAAAGGTCATGCTGTCGCGCGCCTATGCTGGAAGCCGGGGCCCGTGCCAGGCCGGAAGTGGCGCTCCCTACGAGGTTCGAACTCGTGTTCCCGCCTTGAGAGGGCGGTGTCCTAGGCCACTAGACGAAGGGAGCGAAATGCACCGGAGCGCGCTAGTATATCGGAATTGTTTCGCCCGGCAATGCCCGAGGACGACTTTTGTCCGGCCGTGAGAAACGATCCCGCCTGGTCCGTGTAGCCATGGCGGGCATGGAGGCGGCGCCTGGCGCCGCGACTGATCGCTTTGAATGGCGCCACGCGCCGCAAGGATCCATACCGCTTGAATCACGACGCAAGGACCAACGCCACGGCTGCATTGCGCATCATTCCGCGCGAGCAACACATGATTTCGCGCAAGAACATCAGCAAGGCAGCATTGCGCGTGCTGTATCGCCTCAATGAAGCCGGCTATCAGGCCTATCTGGTGGGCGGTGCCGTGCGCGATCTCCTGCTTGGTGGACACCCCAAGGATTTCGACGTCGCCACCAATGCCACGCCGGAAGAGGTGAAGAAGCTATTCCGGAACTCGCGCCTGATCGGACGCCGCTTCCGCCTCGCCCATGTGGTGTATGGGCCGGAGATCATCGAGGTGGCCACGTTCCGCGGCACCGGCGAAGAGGACGCCAGCGAGGGCGACCGCCATATCGTCGATGGGCGCATCGTGCGGGACAACGTCTGGGGTAGCATCGAAGAGGATGCGATACGCCGCGACTTCCGCGTCAATGCGCTCTATTACGACATCAGTGATTTCTCGGTGCGTGATTACGTCGGCGGCATGCAGGACGTGGAAAATCGCGTTCTGCATCTCATCGGTGACCCGGCTACGCGCTATCGCGAAGACCCGGTGCGCATGCTGCGCGCGGTGCGTCTCGCCGCCAAACTCAATTTTCGCATCGACGCCGCCGCATCGGCGCCGTTCGTCGAGCTGGGCCCGCTCCTGGCCGATGCCGCGCCGGCACGCCTGTTCGACGAGTCGCTCAAGCTGTTCCTGACCGGTCACGGGCTCAAGAGCTTTCACATGCTGGAGCAGACTGGGCTGCTGAATTTCATGTTTCCTGCGACGGCGCGTGCGCTCAAGCGGGGCGACAAGGCGTTGCGCGCCTTGATCGAGCAAGGGCTCGCCAATACCGACGGGCGCCTTGCCGAAGGCAAATCGGTCACCCCGGCATTCCTGTTCGCCGTGCTGTTATGGGGCGAAGTACGCGATCTCGCGCACACCTGGATCACCAAGGGCATGGAGAGCACCGCAGCGTGGGATCGTGCGGCGGCGCATGTGGTGGCCGAACAATGCCAGCGGGTGGCGATTCCTCGCCGTTTCACCCTCACCATGGAAGAAATCTGGGCGCTGCAGCCGCGTTTCGAGCAGGTCCAGCGCAAGCGTGTCTTCCGGCTGATGACGCACCCGCGTTTCCGCGCAGCCTTCGATTTCCTGTTGTTGCGCGCGGCGGAGTCGCCTGCGATCAACGAGCTGGGGCAGTGGTGGGCGCATGCGCAGCAATTGCCCCATGAGACGCTGGCCGCCGCGTTGGCCGGCGTGCCGCAGGGCAGTACAGGTGAGTCCGCTGCAGCCGCCGTGAAACCGCGCAAGCGCCGACGCCGCAAGCCCGCGGGTAAATCGGGTCATAAATCGGATTCGGTGTGACCGAGGCTTTTATCGCGCTGGGCAGCAATCTGGGTGATGCGCGTGCGCAGGTGCTGTCCGCGTTTGACGCGCTGGCGAGCTTGCCCGGCACGCAGCTGCTCGCGCGCTCCCATCTCTACCTCACGCCACCGTGGGGTGTGCTGGATCAGCCGCCGTTCGTGAATGCCGTGGCGCTAGTCGACACCACGCTTGCGCCGCGCGAACTGCTGGATGCGCTGCTGGCGATCGAGCGAGCCGCTGGGCGCGTGCGCGACGGTGAGCGTTGGGGGCCGCGCACGCTTGATCTGGATATATTGCATATGGATGCCGTCGCCATGGCGGACGAGCGCCTCAGCCTGCCGCACCCGCGCATCCACGAGCGCGCTTTTGTCCTGTTGCCGCTGCATGACCTTGCGCCGGTCCTTGATTTGCCCGGACAAGGGCGGGTGATGGATCTGCTCGCCGCTCTCGACGTCGCCGGATGTGAGCGCCTGCCTTGAGCCTTTCACGTCGAGCGCGGGATAATCGGCGCCCGTTTCCGCTCTGAGGAATTGTTGTGTACGCGCAAAAAGCGAACGCACCCACGCGCAAGCCGGTCACCGTACCGTCGCTGCGTGCGATGAAAGCGGAAGGTCGTCGCATCGTCATGCTTACCGCCTATGACGCCACGTTTGCGGCGCAACTGGAGCTGGCGGGTGTCGATATCGCACTGGTCGGCGATTCGCTGGGCATGGTGATCCAGGGGCATTCGAGCACCTTGCCGGTGACGCTCGATCACATGGTCTATCACACCAGCATCGTGGCGCGCGGCCTTTCCTCGACCCTGCTGGTGGCGGACATGCCGTTCATGGCCGATCGCGATGTCGCGCATGCACTGGAGGCCGCTGCCCAACTGGTCAGTGAAGGAGGTGCCGCCATGGTCAAGATCGAGGGCGCATCGCCGCATATCCTGGAGGCCATTTCAGCCCTGGTGGAGCGTGCGATTCCGGTTTGCGCGCATCTGGGCCTGACGCCTCAGTCCGTGCATAAATTCGGCGGTTTCCGCATCCAGGGGCGCGAGCAGGAGGCGGCCGACCAGATGGTGGCCCAGGCGCAGGCGGTGGAAGCGGCAGGTGCCACCTGCTGGTGCTCGAAGGTATCCCGACGGCGTTGGGTGAGCGCATCACGCGCGCCGTTTCCATCCCGACCATCGGGATCGGTGCCGGCCCGCATTGCGACGGTCAGGTCCTGGTGCTGCAGGACATGCTGGGTATCACGCCGGGCAAGCGCCCGAAGTTCAGCAAGGATTTCCTCGCCGGACGCGATTCGGTGGCCAAGGCCATTGCAGCCTACGCCGAGGATGTGCGCAGCGGCGCCTTCCCGGCTCCTGAACACTGCTTCGAATGAAGCCAGAGCACCCTTAGAGCAGAGCAAACATGCAGACTGTGCAAGACGCTCGCGGCACTGCGCGCCATGATCCGCGGCTGGCGCGGGCAGGGCCTGACGGTGGGTTTCGTGCCCACCATGGGTAACCTGCACGCCGGCCACCACTCCCTGATCAAGCTGGCCCGTGCCCGCGCCGATCGGGTGGTCGCCAGTGTGTTCGTGAATCCCACCCAGTTCGGCCCCAACGAGGACTTCGAGCGTTATCCGCGTACGCTCGTGCAGGACCAGGGTGGGCTGGCCGAGCACGAGTGCGACCTGCTGTTCGCGCCGGAAGTGGCCACCATGTACCCGTTCGGCGCGCAGAACAGCGTGAGCATTCACGTGCCCCAGCTCACCGAGACGCTGGAGGGGGCGCATCGCCCCGGGCATTTCGATGGTGTGGCGACGGTGGTCTGCAAGCTGTTCAACCTGGTCCAGCCGGATCTCGCCGTGTTCGGCCAGAAGGACTTCCAGCAGCTCAAGGTGATCGAACGCATGGTGCGCGACATGTCGCTGCCGGTGAAGATCATGGGGGCGCCGACGCTGCGCGCCGACGACGGCCTGGCGCTCAGCTCCCGCAACCAGTACCTGTCGGCGGCGGAGCGTGCGCTGGCGCCGCAGGTCTACGACACGTTGCAGCAGATGCGCGACCTGATCGCCAAGGGCCACGCCCGCACGGTGGTGGAGCAGGCGGCGGCGTCCAAGCTGGCGCGGGCGGGCTTCGACCCGGACTATGCGGCGATCCGCCGCATCGAGGACCTGGCCGAGCCGGCCGATGGCGAGCGTGAGGGCCTGGTCGCCCTGATCGCCGCCCGCCTGGGCCAGACCCGCCTGATCGATAACTTGCCGTTCGACTGAGCGTCCCCATATAGCGCCCGAAAGCCGGGACAATGTTGCGATGCGGCGTTGTCCGGCTGGATAATATCGGGCTACGCGGGCTGTACCTGCCGGAAATGAAGTCATGAATCTGAACATGCTCAAGGCCAAGATCCACCGTGCGACGGTGACTCACGCCGAGCTCCATTACGAAGGCTCCATCGCGATCGACGGCCTGCTGCTCGATGCCTCCGGCATCCGCGAGTACGAGCAGATCCATGCGTGGAATATCAACAACGGCAAGCGCTTCGTCACTTACGCGCTGCGGGCCGAAGAGGGTTCGGGCATCATCTCGGTCAACGGCAGTGCGGCCCACCGCGCCCAGCCGGGTGACCTGGTCATCATCGCCGCCTTCGCCCAGCTGTCCGAGGCCGAAGTCGAGCAGTTCCAGCCGACCCTGGTCTACGTCGACGCCGACAACCGCATTTCGCACACCAACCGCTCGATTCCGAAGCAGATGGCCGCCGCCTGAAAGGCTGCGCCCGGCTGGTGGGCGGGCTGACCGCACTGCAACATTGGTGCTGGCATCGAGGGCTGGGAGCTGCGTAAGATCGGCGTTCCCTCCCTCCACGCATGAGAGCCCATGTCGCCCGAGCGCCGTTCGTCCTTTCTGGCAGAGCACGTCGACCGTCTTGCACGCACCCATCTGCGTGAATTGCTGAAGGACGCCGTGCGCGGCAAACGCCTGCGGCATCGGGCTGGCCCGATCCTGTTGGACCTGAGTCGCCAGAAGTTGGATGAGGCGGCGCTGGAAGCGCTGGGCGCGCATGTCGAGGCCAGTGCCTGGCAGGCTGCCCGCGACGCCATGTTCGCGGGCGCACCGATCAATACGTCCGAACATCGTGCGGTGCTGCATACGGCGCTGCGCGCGTTTGGCTCCAAGCTGCCGTCGCCGGCACCTGGCGATGCGCGGGATGAGATTGAGCAGACCCTGCAGCGCATCGGGGCCCTGGTACAGGCCGTAGGGCAGGGTGATGCCTCCAGCTTCGGTATCGCCCCCGGCATCACCGACGTCGTCAATATCGGCATCGGCGGCTCCGACCTGGGGCCGCGCCTGGCCGTACGTGCGCTGGCGCCGTTCCACGTGCCGGGTTTGCGCAGTCACTTTCTCACCAATGTCGATGGCCAGTCGGCGTATGAGTTGATGCATGCGCTCGATCCCAAGCGCACCCTGGTCATCGTGGTCTCCAAGACCTTCACGACCCAGGAAACCCTGCTCAATGGTGGCGTGCTGCGCGATTGGATCAGCCGCGCGTATGGCGGCGACGCCCAGGCCGTAGCGCGCCATTTCCTCGCCGTAAGTGCCAATGTTGCCGCCGCGGAAAGCTGGGGCGTGCCGGCGGCGCAGGTCTATCCGATGTGGGACTTCGTCGGCGGGCGTTTCTCGCTGTGGTCGGCCGTCGGCTTGTCGTTGGCACTGGCCATCGGCATGTACAACTTCCGCGCCTTGCTGGCCGGCGCGGCACACATCGACGACCACTTCCGCAGCGCACCCTGGCATGAGAACCTGCCGGTGCTGCTGAGCCTGGTGGAGCTGTGGAATCGCAATGCCCAGGGCCGTGGCAGTCGTGCCGTGGTGCCTTATGCGGATCTGCTTACCGATCTCACCTCCTACCTGCAGCAGTTGGAGATGGAGAGCCTGGGCAAGCAGGTCACGCCGCAGGGTCAACCGGTAACGCAATCGACCTCGGCGGTGGTGTGGGGCAGCGTCGGCACCAATGCACAGCATGCCTATTTCCAGGCGCTGCATCAGGGCACGGACGTAGTGCCGCTGGAATTCATCGGCGTGGTGAAGCCGGCGCACGACTTGCAGGCGAATCACGACGCCCTGTTGTCGAACCTGCTGGCGCAGGCCGCAGCCTTGGCGCTGGGCAAGACCTTCGATGAAGCGTTGGCGGAAGCCAAGGACGGTGACGAGTCGGCGCGGCGTGTCCTTGCGGCACAGCGCACCTTTCCTGGCGATCGCCCGAGTACGGTGATCATGCTCGACGCGCTGACGCCGGAGAGCCTGGGTGCGTTGATCGCGCTGTACGAGCACAAGGTGTTCATGCTCGGTCATCTGTGGGGCATCAATGCCTTCGACCAATGGGGCGTCGAGTTGGGCAAGTCGATTGCACGGCAGATCCTGCCGGCGCTGGATGGCAGCCTGGAGGACACGGGCTCGTTTGACTCAGCGACACGCGCGCTGATCGAGGCAATCCACGAGCGCCGCACCGCCCTGTAGGAGCGCACCCTGTGCGCGAAAAGCCTACGCAGCGGTAACGCCGTGATCGCGCACAAGGTGCGCTCCTACAACGGCGCGGGATGCCGCGCGAGCGCACCCTGTGCGCGAAAAACCTACGCAGCGGTAATGCCGTGATCGCGCACAAGGTGCGCTCCTACAACGGCGCGGGATGCCGCGCCAAGGCCCAGGCGACGTGCTCCCGCACGATCGGCGATGCGTGGTCGGCGCGGGATAGCAGTGCCTGCAGCACGGCATCCGTGTGCGGCGCGTTGCCGAGCGCGACCGCAATATTGCGCAGCCAGCCCTCATAGCCGGTGCGGCGTATCGCCATGCCTTCGGTGCGTTGCAGGAATTCCTGTTCGCTCCAGCCGAACAGCTCGATGAGTTTGGCGCCATCAAGCTGGTGGCGTGGCGCGAAATCGGGCTCGGTGGCGTCCTGCGCGAACTTGTTCCAAGGGCAGATCAGTTGGCAGTCGTCGCAGCCGAAGATGCGGTTGCCCATCGGTGCGCGCAGTTCCTCGGGGATGCTGCCGCGCAGCTCGATGGTGAGATACGAAATGCAGCGGCGCGCGTCGAGCTTGTACGGCCCGACGATGGCCTGGGTCGGGCAGATGTCGATACATCGACGACAGCTGCCGCAGTGCGCACTGGCCGGTTTGTCGATCGGCAAGGGCAGGTTCGTATACAGCTCGCCCAGGAAGAAATACGAACCCGCCTGGCGATTGATGAGCACCGTGTGCTTGCCGATCCAGCCGAGTCCGGCATTGCGCGCGAGCGCTTTTTCCAACACCGGGGCGGAGTCGACGAAGGCGCGGTAACCGAAATCGCCGATGGCTCCATGAATGCGTTCGGCCAGTTTCTGTAGCCGGTTGCGCATCAGCTTGTGATAGTCGCGCCCCAGCGCATAGCGCGCCACGTAAGCGGCCTCCGGTTCGTCCAGCACGTTCCACGCGTTGCGGGTCCCTGGCGGTATGTAATCCATGCGTACCGAAACGACGCGTACGGTGCCTGGCTCCAGTTCGTGCGGGCGACTGCGCTTGTCACCGTGACGGGCCATGTAATCCATCTCGCCGTGGTGACCGTCATCCAGCCAGCGCTTGAGGTGGAGCTCGTCTTCGCCCAAATCCGTCCCGGCGATGCCGGCATCGGCAAAGCCCAGTTCGCGCGCCCAGCGCTTGATATCACGGGCGAGCGCAGCGTAGTCGGGTACGTGAAGGGACGTGGCGGACATGCGCCTATTGTAGGTGCAGTGGGCATGGGTCCTGCGGCGGGCATGCCTATAATTCACGCATGACCGCCAGCGACCACCGCCACGAGCTGTATACCGTCGACCAGGCGCGGGCGCTCGATCGCCGCGCCATCGATGCACTGGGGATCCCAGGCTACGAACTCATGCAGCGCGCTGCCGCCGCTGCGCTGGTTTGTATCCGGCAGCACTGGCCGCGTGCGCGGCGCATCGCGGTGTATTGCGGCCCCGGCAACAACGGTGGGGATGGTTTTTTGCTCGCTGCACTGGCGCGCGAGGCTGGCTTGCATGTCGACGTGATCGCGTTGGGCGAGAGCCAGGGTGACGACGCGGTGCGTGCGCGCCGCGAGTTCGAACAGGGCGGTGGCGCGGTGCATCCGTGGCAGGGGAGTGGCGAGTTGCCCCTGGCGGATGTGCAGATCGATGGCTTGTTCGGCACCGGGCTGCGGCGCGCGCTGGCGCCCGACGTGGCGCAGCTGGTGCGCCAGATCCAGGCCCGTGGCGCGCCCATCCTCGCGCTTGATGTGCCGTCGGGCGTGAATGCCGATACGGGCGAGGTGCCCGGTGAATCCGTGCAGGCCGAAGTCACTGTCACCTTCATCGCCGCCAAGCGCGGTCTCTATACGGGGCAGGCGCCAGGTTATGTGGGGCAAGTGCAGTTAGAGCCCTTGGGCTTACCCGAGGCGCTGTGGCAGGGATGCCACGCGGATGCCGAACTGCTGCACGTGCAGACCTTGCCTGCGCGTCCTCGGCAGGCCCACAAGGGCAACAACGGCCATGTGCTGGCCATCGGTGGCGACCACGGCACGGCGGGGGCGATTCGTCTGTGCGGCGAGGGCGCCCTGCGTGGTGGCGCGGGCCTGGTCAGCGTGGCGACCCGCCGCGCGCATCTGCTGGCGCTCAATGCTGCGCGCCCGGAATTGATGGCGCACGAGGTGAATGGGCCACAGGTGTTGGCGCCGTTGCTGGAGCGCGCCTCCGTGCTGGCGGTAGGGCCGGGATTGGGACAGGGCGCCTGGGGCCACGCGCTCTGGCTGACCGCACTGGAATCGGCGCTACCCCTGGTGCTCGATGCCGACGGCCTGAACCTGCTGGCGCGTGAGCCGCGGCAGCTGGCGGGGCGCGCGGTGCTTACGCCGCACCCGGGTGAGGCGGCGCGCCTGCTGGGCTGCGATACCGCGACCATCGGCGCGGACCGTTTCGCGGCTGCGCGCGAACTGGCGCGTCGATATGGCGCGATCGTGGTCCTGAAAGGCGCCGGCAGCCTCGTGGCAGAACCCGGCGGGCGCGTGGCGGTATGCCCCTGGGGCAACCCCGGCATGGCTTCCGGCGGCATGGGCGACCTGCTGACAGGCATCATCGCGGCCTTGCTTGCCCAGGGTTGCGAGGCATGGCGTGCCGCCTGCCTTGGCGTGGGGTTGCACGCGCGCGCGGGTGACCTTGCGGCCCGGACGGGCGGTGAGCGCGGCCTGCTCGCCAGCGATCTGTTGGAGCCTCTGCGGCTTCTTCTCAACGGAAAGGACGCGTGATGGACCCCCACTGGGAGCTTGCCGACGAAGCAGCCACCGCCGCGCTGGCCCAGCAGCTGGCCGGCGTGCTCGATGAAGGGCTGGTGGTTTATCTGCATGGTGATCTTGGGGCCGGCAAGACCAGCTTCGCGCGTGCGTTGCTCGGGGCACTGGGCGTCGGCGAGCGGATCAAAAGCCCTACCTATAGCCTGGTCGAGTCCTATCGCGCGCAGGACCGGGCGGCGTGGCACTTGGATCTCTACCGCATTGCCGACCCCGGCGAACTCGAATGGCTGGGCCTGGATGCACTGTCAGATCCTGCGGCCCTGGTGCTGGTGGAATGGCCCGAACGAGGTACCGGCGCCCTGCCGAGGCCCGATCTGATCTTGCACTTCAGCTATGCCGGCAACGGTCGGGCCGCCGCCATGGAGGCGCGCACAGAGCGGGGAGCGAGAGTCGTGTCCCGGCTGTCTTGAGGGCTGGGCTGCCCGGGCAGCGCTTTCGGTGACGCGTTTTTAGCTAAGTATCGGTACTCATTGAGATTTTTCTTCCTGGCTTGCTTTGACAGGAAGCCTTCAGTTTGCGTGGCTTGCAGCCGATAGCTGGAGACGATCTGACAAAACACCTGCAGGTTATGGATATTCAAAGGAAAACCTCTTGCAATCGGCGGGCGAGTGGGCTTCAATTCCGCACCATGAAGGGATATAGGACGCATCCTGCCTTGCTCGGTGCCATGGCCTTGATGGCTTTGGTGCCTTTTTGCGTCGCGCGTGCGGCGGATGTGAAGTCCGCCCGCGTTTGGGCTGGCCCTGAATACACCCGCGTCGTGCTCGACGTGTCCGGTCCGGTGACCTACAAGGTCAAGCAGGATGGCGACCAGCTGACGGTCGACGTCAGCGACAGTTCGATCAGCAGCGACTTCAGCTCCCCCTCCGCCCAAGGGCTCTACCGGGGGCTCAGTGGCGAGCGACAGGGCAACAATGTCCGCCTGACAGCGAAGATCGACCCCTCCAGCAGCGCCAAGAGCTTCCTGCTGAAACCGCAGGCGGACTATGGCTACCGCCTGGTCGTGGATCTCTATCCAGCTGCCGGCTTGGTTTCCAAGCCCGTCGCGCGCGGATCGGATGACGACGGCCAGGCGACCGTGGCTGCGGTGCCGGCCGTATCGGCGGTTGACCCGGCGCCGACTTACAGCCTGCGCCTGCGCCTGCGCCCGCGCGTAGCGGGAGCAGGTCCAGCCTCAAGCCAACCCAGAGCGGCATGGCCTCCACCCGGGCGGCAGCGGCGCTGTTGAACGGCGAGCGCAAAGTGGTGATTGCCGTCGATGCCGGCCATGGCGGCGACGATCCGGGTGCCCATGGCCCCAGCGGCACGCTGGAGAAGAACGTCACGCTCGCGGTCGCGCGCCAGCTGGCGGAGCAGATCAACCAGCAGCCCGGCATGCAGCGCCGTGCTCACGCGCAGCACGGACTTCTTCATCCCGCTGGCGCAGCGTTACCAGATCGCCCGCAACAACTCCGCCGACCTGTTCATTTCGATCCACGCCGACGCCTTCATCAATGGCGACGCCAAGGGTTCGTCGGTGTGGGTGTTGTCGCCGCGCGGCAAGACCAATATGGCCGCCCAATGGCTGGCAGACGGCCAGAACCGCGCCGACCTGATCGGTGGCGTCACGCTCGACGACAAGAACGACGGCCTGGCCGCCGTGCTGCTGGACCTGCAGCAGGGCTATTCCATGCAGGCCAGCGAGTCGGTGGCCGGCAACGTGTTGAGCGCGTTGGGCCAGCTCGGTCCGACCCATCGCGGCTATGTGGAACGCGCCAACTTCGTGGTGCTGCGTTCGCCCGACGTGCCGTCGATCCTGGTCGAGACCGCCTTCATCAGCAATCCTGACGAGGAGCGCAAGTTGCGTGATCCCTCGCATCAGGCGCGCCTTGCCACGGCCGTGATGAGTGGTGTGCGCAGCTACTTTGAAGCCACGCCGCCGCCTGGCAGCTGGTTTGCCGCCCAGGCAGCGCGGCGCAGCGGTGTTGCGCTGGCTTCGTCGAAGGGGGGCGATGACGACACCTCCGCCCGCGCCAACAAGGCCGTCGCGCAGGCGATGGCCTCGTCCAGCAAGGGCTCCAGCGGCGATGCGACAAGCGCTGACGATGGAGTGCGCGACCTGCATCGCGTCGAGCGTGGCGAGAACCTGCGCAGCATCGCTCGCCAGTACGGCGTAAGCATCGATGCGTTGAAAAGCGCCAATCGCATCAATGGCGAGAGCGGCGTACGTGTGGGCATGGTGTTGACCATTCCCGCGAGCTGAGCGACTTCCTGAAGTGACCGACCGCGCCGCCTCCTGGCGGCGCTTTCGCTTTCACCCGGGCAGAGCAGGCTTTAAGCTTCGCCGATGCCTGTCATCCGTGCCCTCCCTCCCGAACTCATCAACCAGATCGCCGCTGGCGAGGTGATCGAACGCCCTTCGTCCGTGGTCAAGGAGCTGGTCGAGAACAGCCTCGATGCGGGTGCCACGCGCATCGAAGTCGACATCGAGCAGGGCGGCGCGCGATTGATCCGTGTACGCGACGATGGCTGCGGGATTTCGCCGGACGAGCTGCAGTTGGCGGTGGCCTCGCATGCCACGAGCAAGATCGGCAGCTTCGACGATCTTGAGCATGTCGCCAGCATGGGATTTCGCGGCGAAGCCCTCGCCTCGGTGTCGTCGGTGGCGCGTTTTGCGCTGACCTCGCGCGCGCAAGGGCAGGACACCGCATTCCGCATCGAAGTCGATGGCGGCAAGATGCAGGCGGCGCGCCCTGCGCAACATCCGCAGGGCAGCAGCGTCGAAGTGCGCGACCTGTTCTACAACGTTCCTGCGCGCCGAAAATTTCTTCGTGCGGAGCGAACGGAGTTCGCGCATATCGACGACCTGCTGAAGTCGCTGGCACTGGCGCGTCGCTCGGTGGAATTTCGCCTGAGTCATAACGGCAAGCCCGTGCGCATTCTCAAGGCGGCACGCGATGAGGGCGCCGCACTGCAGCGCGTAGCTGAAGTGCTGGGCGAGGATTTTCCGCAACAGAGCCTGCGTGTCGATCACGCGGCGGCGGGTCTGCACTTGTCGGGTTGGGTCGGCTTGCCCACGGCATCTCGGTCGCAGGCGGATTCGCAGTACTTCTATGTCAACGGGCGCCTGGTGCGCGATCGCATCGTGGCCCATGCCGTGCGTCAGGCCTATGCCGATGTGTTGTTCCACGGTCGTCATGCCGCGTTTGTGCTTTACCTGGAGCTCGATCCGGCTGGCGTGGACGTGAACGTGCATCCCGCCAAGCACGAAGTGCGTTTCCGCGAGCAGCGGCTGGTGCACGACTTCCTGTTTCGCACGCTGCATGAAGCGCTGGCGCAGACACGCGCTGGAAACGTAGGACTGCCGGTGCAGGAGCCCGCTCCGGTGGCGATGCCGTCATACGGCTTGTCGTCTTCGCCGACGCCTGCATTGTCGGCACCGGCGTGGCCTACTTCTTTCAGCCAGAGCCGGCTCAGTCTCGGTGTGCGCGAGGAGCCACTGGCTGGCTATGCCGCCTTGCTGGGCGAGCCGGCCGCCACGCAGGCGCCATTCGCTTATGCGGCGAACTCGCCCATGCCCGAGGCGACGGATGACGAAGCGCCGCCCCTGGGCTTCGCCATTGCGCAACTCAAGAGCATCTACATCCTGGCCGAGAATGCGCATGGCCTGATCCTGGTCGACATGCATGCCGCGCACGAGCGCATCACGTACGAAAAACTCAAGGCGGGCCGGGCCTGCAGCAACCTGCGCTCGCAGATGATGCTGGTGCCGCTGAACGTGGCCGTGAGTGCGAAGGAGGCCGCCGCCGCCGAAGAGCATGCGGATGCGCTGGCCGAATGGGGCCTGGAGTTGTCGCGCAGCGGTCCATCCGGCGTGGTCGTGCGGCGTATTCCCGCCTTGCTGGAAGGTGCTGATGTTGCCCAGCTGTGTCGCGATGTGCTCGCCGAACTGGCCCAGCACGGCAGTTCGCGGCGCCTGCAGGAGTTGGAGAACGAGCTGCTTTCCACCATGGCTTGTCATGGTTCGGTGCGGGCAGGGCGGCGCCTGACGATTCCGGAAATGAATGCCTTGTTGCGTGAAATGGAAACCACCGAGCGATCGGGACAATGCAACCATGGGCGCCCGACCTGGACGCAGTTGAGCCTGTCCGAGTTGGACAAGCTGTTCCTGCGCGGTCGCTGAGCCCGCCATCGCGCTTGCCACATCGCCAAATGGACGGCCATACTCGGACACTGATGTCGACGGGGCTGCCATGTTGCGTACCGCCGTTCTTGCTTTCGCCTTGTGCCTTGGAGTCGCTGCCGTGCATGCCCAGAATCCCTCAGCCGCCACGCCGGCCGATGTCTCGCAACAAGTCCTGCAATGGCAGCAAAAGCGCCTGGCCAACCTCACCGCACCCGGCGGCTGGCTGAGCCTGATCGGCCTGGAATGGTTGAATGAAGGTGCCAACCGGGTCGGCAGCGCGGCCGACAACGACATCGTACTCAAGGCGGGTCCCGCGCACCTTGGCGTGGTCACGCTGAGCGAGGAGGGCGCGGTGCACATCGTGCTCGACGACGCCAGTGGCGCCACCATCGATGGCAAGCCGGTGCGTGAGGCCGATCTGGTCGACGACATGCACGCCAACGATGCCTCGCCGGCGACGTCGTGGCCTTTGGCTCGGCCAATTTCTTCGTCATCGATCGCGATGGGCGCAAGGCGTTGCGCGTCAAGGACAGTGAGGCCGAGACGCGCACGCATTTCCTCGGCCTCGATTATTTTCCCGTCGATCCGTCGTGGCGCATCGTTGCCGATTGGGTGCCATTCGACCCGCCGCATGAACTTGAAGATGGGCTCCGTACTCGGCACCATCAACAAGGAAAAAGTGCCGGGCAAGGCCGTGTTCCATCACGATGGCCATACCTACGAGCTGCTGCCGATCCAGGAAGAGCCCGACTCGCTGTTCTTCGTGATCGCCGATCGCACCTCCGGTCAATGAGACCTACGGCGCCGCGCGATTCCTGTACGCCGACCTGCCCAAGGACGGCAAGGTCGTGCTCGATTTCAACCGGGCGTACAACCCGCCGTGTGCTTTCACGCCGTATGCGACCTGTCCGCTGGCGCCGCCGGAGAATCGGCTGGATCTGCGCGTCACCGCCGGCGAGAAGAACTACCGCGGCGGTCATTGATGCGGGGGAGTGCGGTTTGGGGATTGGGGGTGGGTAGCGGGGGCGCCAAAACCAGGCACCAGAGGTGATCGTCCAGTTGGCGACAGGTGATATGTCGCACTCCGTGGGCTCACCTCAAGTGTCTGGTTTTGGCGCCCCCGCTACCCATCCCCCACCCCCGCTCTAACCCGCTTCAGCGCCCCTTGAACTCAGCCTTGCGCTTCTCCAGGAACGCCGTGGTGCCTTCGCGCATGTCCTCGGTGGAGAACGCCAGCGCAAAGGCCTGTGTCTCGAATTCCAGGCCTTGGTCGATCGTGGTTTCGCCACCTTGCAGCACGGCATCCAGGATGCCGGCGGCGGCCAATGGCGCGGCCTGGGCGAGCTGGTCGGCCAAGCTGTTCACCGCCTCATCCAGCGCTTCCGGTGCCACCACGCGGGTGACGACACCTAGCTCGTACGCGCGCTGGGCGTTGACCAGGCTGCCGGTCAGGCACAGCTCCAGCGCCGCGCCACGGCCGGCGAGGCGAAGCAGGCGTTGGGTGCCGCCAAAGCCCGGGATCAGGCCGAGGTTGATTTCCGGCTGGCCGAACTTCGCCTTCTCGCTGGCGACGCGCAGATGGCAGGCCATCGCCAGTTCCATGCCGCCGCCGAGGGCGAAGCCCTGGATGCGTGCGATCACCGGTTTGCCGAGGCGTTCGATCAGGCTCATCAGGCGCTGGCCCGTGCGCGAGAAACCCTGCGCCTGTACCGGGCTGTAGCCATTCATTTCGGCAATGTCGGCACCTGCCACGAAGGCTTTCTCGCCCGCGCCAGCCAGCACGACCACGCGCACGGCCTCGTCCTGGGCGGCCTGGGTAAAAGCCAGCGTCAGTTCGTTGAGTGTTTCGCGATTGAGCGCGTTGAGCTTGTCCGGACGATTGACGGTGATCGTACGTACCGCGCCGCGGTTGGCGATTTCAAGGTTTCGATAGGCCATGACGTAATCCGGCGGAGAAAACGGGCATAGTACCAGTGGGAACCTTTGTCGCCCCCGGCGTTCTCAGCAGGGACGCCGGACTTGCCGGTGTTCGCTGCACGATCCGCCCGGACCGCTTACGATGGTGGAGTTCCGGCTGTAATGGAGATAGGCATGGCACAACTGCGTTGGCTGGCTCTGGGCGTCCTGTTATGGGGGGCGGCAGTGCATGCGCAGGACAACGTGGCGTCGCGCGATGTCGCTTCGACCCGGCTCGACAAGAGCAAGCTTTCCTATGCCATTGGATTCCAGATAGGCAGCCAGTTTGCCAATGGCGATCCGGATATCGATATTCCGACGCTGCAGCGGGCCATCCAGGACGCTTACTCGAAGAAGCGTCCGAGCGTGTCGATGCAGGACATGCATGATGCAGCTGCAAATGCTCGACGAACAGATGCACGCGACGGCGATCGCCGAGTTCAAGCGCATCGCCGATAGCCAATGCGCGCAAGAGCGCCGATTTCATGGAGCGCAATCGCCAGCAGGCCGGGCGTGGTGCAGCTGCCGTCCGGCATCCAGTACGCGGTGATCAGGAAAGGCGAGGGCAGGATCAGTCCTACCGTCACCAGCATGGTCACGGTGAACTATCGCGGCATGCTGGTCGACGGCACCGAATTCGACAGTACCTGGGCGCGCGGTGCGCCAGTGCACTTCGAGGTCGACAAGGTAATCCGCGGCTGGCAGGACGTGATCCCGCGCATGCACGTAGGCGACCGCTGGAAGGTGGTGATTCCGCCGCAGCTGGCCTATGGAACGCATGGTGCCTTGCCGCGCATCGGGCCGAATGAGGCACTCGTGTTCGAGATCGAGCTGCTTGATATCCGGCAGTGACCGAGGGATGCCCTGATTAACTCTGCTAGCCGACGCCGGATCGGCTAGCATATGCAGGCTCATGCTCAACGACCCTGCTCCAACCATCACGGTTTCCCTGTCGCCCTGCATCGGCATCTGCAGGCTCGACGCGCGTGGCTATTGCATTGGCTGCCTGCGTACGGGCGACGAGATCGCCCGCTGGCGTGGCATGCACGACAGCGAGCGCTTGCGCTTTATGCGAGACGTGCTTCCTCCGCGCAAGGTTCCGTGATGGGCGAGGTGCTGGCCCATCTCCACTCGGCGCTACTGCCCTTGTCAGCACCGCCGACCGGTCAGGGTTGGAATCACAGCGAGATGGCGGAGCTCCTGGGTGGCGCGCCGCGCCGTCCAGCCGCCGTGCTGGTGGGTGTGCGGGAGGGTGTCCAGCCGCGTGTGGTGCTCACGGTACGTACCGATCATCTGCATGATCATGCGGGACAGGTGGCGTTTCCCGGCGGCCGCACCGATCCGCAAGACAGCGACGCGATTGCCACGGCGCTGCGCGAGAGCGAAGAGGAGATTGGTCTGGCGCGCACGCTGGTCACGCCGTTGGGCTTCCTAGACCGCTTCGAAACCGTGAGCGGCTATTGCATCACGCCGGTGGTGGCGCGCATCGATCTTGAGGCGCGACTTTATCCGGCACCGGATGAAGTGGCGGAAGTATTCGAGGTGCCGCTGTCGTTCTTCCTGGAGCCAGCCAATTTGCGGCGCTACACCATGGAGTTTCGCGGACATCGGCGCGACATGGTGGAATTCGTGCATGGCGGTCATCGCATCTGGGGTGCTACTGCCGCCATGGTCCTTAACCTTTTGCAGAGGATGGGCAGGGCATGACCCTCAAGACCACGCTGATCGAAGCCAGCGAACTCGCCGCGCTGTCGCCGCATGACGTTCTGGTCGTCGATTGCCGGTTCGAGTTGATGGCGCCAACCAGTGGCGAGCGCGACCTTGCCAAGGGCGAACGTGATTATCTGGAAGCGCATATCCCGGGCGCGGTGTATGCAAGTCTCGACAAGGATCTCTCCGATCTTTCGCGCCAGGCCGAAGGACTTGGGCGCCATCCGTTGCCGCTGGAAGCGGCGTTCTCTGCCCTATTGTCGAGTTGGGGCTGGCGTCCCGGCTTGCAGGTAGTGAGTTACGACGCTGCCGGTGGCTCGCTGGCGGCAGCACGTCTGTGGTGGCTGCTGCGACTCGTCGGCGTGCAGGAAGTGGCCGTGCTCGATGGCGGCTATGCCGCATGGTTGGCGGCTGGCTTGCCGGTGGAATCGGGCAGCGTGACGCGCGCGCCCAGCAAGGTGGAACTGCACTACGACACCAGCCACTATCTGACCGATCACGCGCATCTGCTCGATGTGCCGGAAAGGCTGTTGCTCGATGCCCGCGCCGCGCCCCGTTATCGCGGTGAAGTGGAGCCGATCGATCGCGTCGGCGGGCATGTGCCGGGGGCGCTCAATCGACCGTTCTTGGAGAACCTGGGCGCCGATGGCCGCTTCAAGTCGGCGGATGCGTTGCGCCAGGAATTCCTCGATGTCCTTGGCACGCATGCGCCACAAGACGTCGTGCACATGTGCGGCTCTGGCGTTACCGCATGCCACAACCTGTTGGCGATGGAGCACGCGGGGCTGGTTGGCTCGCGCTTGTACGCCCCCTCGTGGAGCGGCTGGGTCAGCGACCCGAGCCGCCCCGTGGCGAAGGGCTGAGGCGCTCAGTCTTTCTTCTTGAGGCGAGCCACCAGCTGCTGCAACACGGCCTGGGTTTCCGGGTGGAAGTACGCGTCGACGAACTGATCGATCGGCAGCGCATCAACGTCGGCCCACGCCTGGATGAGATCGGCGCGTGCCAGGGCGCGGGTGGTGAGCATGGCGTGGGAAGGCAGTGCCAGCAGTTCATTCATCCAGTGCAGGGCGCGCGTGGTGACCTGTTCCAGGCCCGCCAGCTCGTCCACGAAGCCGCAGGCCAGTGCCTGTGACGATTCGATCATCGCGCCGGCGACGAGCAGGCGTTCCGCGCGATAGGCTCCCACGACGCGGCGCAGCGCCATCTGAATGCACTCCGGCACCACCAGTCCTACCTGGACTTCGTTGAGGCCAATGCGGAACGGACCCTCGGCCATCACGCGGTAGTCGCAGAACAGCGACAGCACGGCGCCGCCTGCCGGACTATGGCCGGTGATCGATGCGACGACGGGCACCGGAGACTGTGCCAGTTTGGAGCAGGTAAGAAAGAATTCGCGCCAGAATTCGCGCACACCCGCGCGATCGCGTGTCAGCAAGGCAGGAACGTCCACGCCAGCCGAGAACATGCCCTGGGCACCGGACAGCACGAGGCCGCGCGCGCCGGCACTCAACGCATCGTCGATGGCGCCGCGGATGGCCCGCAGCAGATCCACGTTGAGCGCGTTGACCGGCGGGCGCGCCATGTTGATTTCGGTGATGGCATCGTGGGTGATCAGGTTGAGCATGGCTGAGCCCTGGCAGGAGTGAATGGCGGGAGCTGAGAGTAGCAAACCCGCCAGCGTGTGATGCCTGCTTCTTCACTCCCCGCCTTCTTCACACGTTTTTGCCTTACTGTGGTTGCTCTTCGGCAGTCCACTGGTAGCGCACCGCATAATCCAGCGTGGCCTTGCCCCCGGCGGGCACACTTACCTGGAACTCCAGGCTATCCGGCGTTTGCCGGCTGGGCTTGATGCTTGACGACGTGAGCGTCCACTCACGCCAGCGGAGCGGGTGCTCGCGGACCGTGATGGTGCGGGCACTGTCGCCTGCGTTGGTCAGCGTGATGCGGAACGCTTCATTGAGCGTGCGGCCGGCCTTGTCCACGTTGAACGCCGTGCGCTCGCGCTCGCCACGCAGGTCGAACGCATTGCCGAGCACAATGCGCGCATCGCTGCCCTTGGGCGTGTCGTCGATGCGACCTTCGCCGATGAATTGCGGCGTGCCGTTGCGATCGGCGGCCAGCACGCGCAAGTAGCCGGCAGGCAAGCTGTCGAACGCGCGCAACTGCAGCGTGCTGACAATCGCGTTGTTGCTGCCTTGAAGATAGTCGCGGCCGATCATGGGATGCGGTGGAATCCAGGTTCCGCCATTCTCATACAGCGCGGTGCGTTCGCAATCGATCGTGCGCGTGGCGTACAGCGGCACCTGGCTGACGCTGCCGTCGGGGAGATCGACGGCGGCTGCTAGCGTATAGGTGCGGTAGTCGGCGAGTGAGGCTTGCTCCGGCAGTTCCGCACCGTCGGTCTTGGCGCGAACCGCATGAGCCATGGCCATGGGGCGAGGTGCCGATGGCTTGGCGAATTGAGGCTCCCCCGCCACCAGGGTCAGTTGCAGGTTTTTCCAGTCGCGTCCGCTACGGTTGGCGATGCTGGCACGCGATTCGAATTGCAGCTTGCAACTGTTGCCGGCTTGCAGCGTACCGACATAAGCGGCGCGCCAACCCAGCCCGCCGGTGGGGTAGCTCAAGGTGGCCCGCGTGGCACCCGCGCGGCTCGCATCGATACGCAGTTCGAGGCTGGAGCCGGTCTGAAAACTGCCTTGCGCGCGTACCGAGGCAAACTCGCGGATCAGGCTCGTGCGTCCCGAGGCATCCTGTACCAGCAAACCATCGCCGGCGCGTAGTAGCGTGCCGCTGGCGAGCGGTTGTCCGCTGCTGGCCAGCACGTCGACCTGCTGACCGACCAGGCTGGCCAAGGCCGCGTTCTGGCCCTGGCCCAACTGCAGGCGCTGTGAAATGACCGTGGCGGCGTTGCCATCGACAGTCAGTGCCAGCGCTTCGGGATCCAGGTACTGCGGCAGGCCGCCGAGGCGGAGGTCCTGCATGCCGGCTTTCAGCTGAAGCTCGCGCGGCTCGCGTGCGACGGCGTAGCCTGCCTGCACATTGCCGCCATCGCCGGCGCTGAACAGCGAAGCATCATCGCTGCGATAGAGCGTGAGGCTGGTCGATGCCGCTGATGCCGCGGCGGCAGTCGTCGTCGCGGCGACGGCGAAGGCGAAGGCGAGAAGACGGAGGGGACGCTGGTTCACGGTCGAACTCCTTTCGGGTATCGACGTGAATCTTACGCATGCCGTATGAAGCCTCGGCATCCGCTGGGTGCGAGGGTTAACCCCATAATCGACCTATGCCGTTCAAGCGGCTGCTTCGGCCGCGTCGCGGATGGCTTGTGGCAGCATCACGGGCTTGCCGGTGGTGGGATTCATCCACACCATCACCACGCGCCCATCGCTGTACAGGCGGTCATGATCGTCGGCATCGATGATCCGATGGGCCAGCGTCATCGAACTGTTGCCGAGACGTTCGCAGGCCAGCTCCACCTGCAGCTGCGCCGGCCATTCGATCGGTCGGCGATAGTTGATTTCGCTCGCCGCCAGCACCGGCATCGATTGCTCGTCGAACCAACCGGGCACATGTTGCAGCCAGTGCAGGCGAGCCTCTTCCAGGTAGGTGAGATAGTTGGCGTTGTTGACGTGATTGAACGCATCAAGGTCGCGCCAACGCACACTGATGGGCGCGACGAACAGCGGCCTGCGTTGCGTCGGTGGCGTCTCGGTTTCCGGGGTGACCGAGGCACGGTCCTGTGCCTCGGTCTGGTTGGCGCGCGAGCGTTTCTTGGGCGCCGTTTCGCTAGAACTCATGCGGTCTTCTTCCGTAATGCGGGTTTGCTCTTGCCGTTGCTTTCGACCTTGGCCGCCTTCGCCGGCTTCATGTCGAGGTGCGGTGCCAGGAAGTGTCCCGTATGCGAGCCAGGTGTTGCGGCCACCGTCTCGGGCGTACCCGTCACCAGGATGCGCCCGCCGCCAGCACCGCCTTCCGGGCCGAGATCGACCAGCCAGTCGGCGGTCTTGATCACATCGAGATTGTGCTCGATCACCACCACGGTGTTGCCTTGGTCGACCAGCTGATGCAGCACGTCGAGCAGCTGCTCGATATCGTGGAAGTGCAGGCCGGTGGTCGGCTCGTCGAGGATATAGAGCGTGCGGCCGGTGTCGCGCTTGGACAGTTCCTTGGACAGCTTCACGCGCTGCGCTTCGCCGCCCGAGAGCGTGGTCGCGCTCTGCCCAAGCTTGATGTAGTCGAGGCCCACGGCACGCAGCGTTTCGAGCTTGCGCGCGATGGTCGGCACGTTCTCGAACAGCTTCAGCGCATCTTCCACCGTCATCTCGAGCACATCGGCAATGGTGTGGCCCTTGTAGTGCATCTCCAGCGTTTCGCGGTTATAGCGCTTGCCGTGGCAGACGTCGCAAGGCACGTACACGTCCGGCAGGAAGTGCATCTCCACCTTGATCATGCCGTCGCCTTCGCACGCTTCGCAGCGACCGCCGCGCACGTTGAAGCTGAAACGTCCCGGCGTGTAGCCGCGCGCACGCGCTTCGGGCACCTGCGCGAACATTTCGCGCAGCGGCGTGAACAGGCCGGTGTAGGTCGCGGGGTTGGAACGCGGCGTGCGACCGATCGGCGATTGGTCGATGTCGACCACCTTGTCGAACAGCTCCATGCCGTCGATGGATTTGTACGGTGCGGGCTGCGTGCTGGCTCCGTTCAATTCGGTGGCGGCCAGACGGAACAAGGTGTCGTTGACCAGGGTGGATTTGCCCGAGCCGGACACACCGGTGACGCAGGTGAACAGGCCGGCGGGAATCGCCAGGTCGACGTTCTTCAGATTGTTGCCGCTGGCGCCCTTGAGGTGCAGCCACGAATCAGCATCGAGCTGTTGGCGACGTTCCTTCGGCACTTCGATGCCGCGCTTGCCGGAAAGGAATTGGCCGGTGACCGAGCGTGGCGAGGCAAGGATGTCCTTCAACGTGCCCTGCGCGACGATTTCGCCGCCGTGCACGCCCGCACCGGGACCGATATCGAGGACGTGATCGGCCATGCGGATGGCGTCCTCGTCATGCTCGACCACGATCACCGTGTTGCCGAGATCGCGCAATCGAGTCAGCGTGCCGAGCAAGCGCTCGTTGTCGCGCTGATGCAGGCCGATGGACGGCTCGTCGAGCACATACATCACGCCGACCAGGCCGGCGCCGATCTGCGAGGCGAGGCGGATGCGCTGTGCCTCACCGCCCGAGAGCGAATCGGCCTGGCGGTCCAGCGTGAGGTAGTTGAGGCCGACGTCGTTGAGGAAGCTCAGCCGCTCGCGGATCTCCTTGACGATCTTCACGGCGATCTCGCCGCGCCAACCGGTCAGCGTCAGGCTTTCGAAGAAGGCCAGTGCATCATCGATCGAACGTGCGGTGAGCGAAGGCAGCGCATGATCGGCCACGAAGACGTTTCGCGCCGAACGGTTGAGGCGTTGGCCGTGGCATTCGGGGCAGGGCTGGTCGCTGATGTATTTGGCCAGCTCTTCGCGCACGGCAGGCGACTCGGTTTCCTTGTAGCGCCGCTCCAGGTTCGGCAGGATGCCCTCGAACGCGTGCTCGCGCGTGACCCGGCCGCCGCGCTCGGTGATGTAACGGAACGCGATCTTGTCCTTGCCGCTGCCGTACAGGATGGCCTTCTGCACCTCGCCGGACAGCTTCTGCCAGGGCGCGTCGACGTCGAAGCCGTAGTGCGCGCGCCAGCGACAGGATCAGCTGGAAGTAGTGCGCGTTGCGGCGATCCCAGCCGCGCACCGCGCCGCCGGAGAGCGACAGCTCGGGATGGCCCACCACGCGCGCCGCGTCGAACACCTGGGTGACGCCCAGGCCATCGCAAGTTGGACAGGCGCCCACCGGCGAGTTGAACGAGAACAGGCGCGGCTCGAGTTCCGGCAACGAGTAGTCGCAGACTGGGCAGGAATAGCGCGAGGACAACAACTGTTCGGGCGCCTTCGCATCGTCCATGTCTGCCAAGATCACAAGTCCATCGCCCAGCCGCAAAGCGGTTTCGAACGATTCGGCCAGGCGCTGCTTGATGTCGTCGCGCGGACGGAAACGGTCGATCACCACTTCGATGGTGTGCTTCTGGCGCAAGGTCAGCGGCGGTACGGCGTCGAGGTCGTAGACCGTGCCGTCGACACGGGCGCGCACGAAACCCTGCGCGCGCAACTGGTCGAACACCTGCACATGCTCGCCCTTGCGCTCGCGGATCACCGGCGCCAGCAGCATGAAGCGCTTCTCGGGATCGAGCGCCAGTGTCGCATCGACCATCTGGCTCACCGTCTGCGCTTCCAGCGGAATGCCATGGTCGGGACAACGCGGCGTACCCACGCGCGCGTAGAGCAGGCGCAGGTAGTCGTACACCTCGGTAATCGTGCCCACGGTGGAGCGCGGGTTGTGCGAGGTGGACTTCTGTTCGATCGAAATCGCCGGCGACAGACCTTCGATGTGGTCCACGTCCGGCTTTTCCATCATCGACAAAAATTGCCTGGCGTAAGCCGAGAGCGATTCGACATACCGGCGCTGGCCTTCCGCGTAGATGGTGTCGAACGCCAGCGACGATTTGCCGGAGCCGGACAGGCCGGTGATCACGATCAGCCGGTCGCGGGGCAGGTCAAGGTCGATGTTTTTCAGGTTATGCGTGCGCGCGCCGCGTATGCGGATGGTGTCCATGACGCCCGGGGTTTGGGGAAAAGTGTACTATACCAAACTAATCAGGTTAGTTATTGCCCGCCCGTTAGTTCCCCCCCTAGGGCCCGAAGACCCTCATCTTCAGGGAGGGCGGGCCCGACTATGGCTTAATAGACTTTTGGCCGGTCCAGGCCTAAGTGAATGACAGAGAGTGCGGATGAGTAAGTTGACACGATGGGGCGCCGCCCTGGCGCTGGCAATCTGCGGTGGGCAGGCGATGGCCTCGACCACCCCTGCCAGCGAAGAGCAGGTACGCCAGCTGATGGAGGTCGTCGGCGTGGGCAAGATGCTCAGCCAGATGAACGCGCAGGCGGTAAGCACGATGCAGCAGTCGATGCCCTGCGTGCCGGCCGATTTCTGGCAGAACTACATGGACGCCAACCAGACCCAGCGGTTCATCGGGCGTCTGGTGCCCGTCTACCAGCACCATTTCACCGCCGATGAGCTGGACGGCCTGCTGAAGTTCTACCGCTCGCCCTTGGGCCAGAAGGTCATCAACGAGATGCCCACGACCATGGCCGAGGCCAACCAGGCCGGCCAGCAGTGGAGTCACGAGCGTAGCGACCAGATGATCGCCGAGCTGAAGCAGATGGGAAGCCTGGATGCCAGTGGCCGCTGCCCGGCCAAGCTTGCCTCTGCAGGCGCTGGCGGGCTTTCGGGAGCTGCCGTGGCGAAGGCGACGGACGATGCTGCCGAGGCCGCTCCAGCCAAAGCCTCCACCAAGGCCTCCACCAAGGCCAAGGCCAAGCCCTCTGCCAAGAAGGCGACCAAGGCACCCGTCAAGAAGCCCATAGCAAAGACGCCGGCCAAGACGGAAGCGGCAACGGACGCCAAGGCGACAGCCAAGCCCGCCGCCAAGACGCCGGTCCAGCCGGCGCCTCAGAACGGTCCGTGAACGGTGTGCCTGGGTCGGTGTGCGGTGGGTGGTCAGTAATTGACCAGCGCGGAAGAGGCTCGCTATAATCCGCAGTTCGCTGGTGACGGTTTGTGCCAGGCGAACCCAAGAGAATAACGACAGAAGGGATAATCCCATGAGTTACGCAGTCATCAAGACCGGTGGCAAGCAGTACCGCGTTCAGCAGGGCGATGTCCTGCGCGTGGAGCTGTTGAACGCCGAAGAAGGCGCCGCCATCAACTTCGACCAGGTCCTGCTGGTCGGTGCCGGTGAGTCGATCACAGTGGGCGCGCCCACCGTGGCTGGTGCCACTGTCAGCGCCACCGTGCGTAAGCACGGCCGTGCCGACAAGATCCGCATCATCAAGTTCCGCCGCCGCAAGCACCACAAGAAGCAGCAGGGACATCGTCAGCATTTCACCGAAGTCGAGATCACGGGCATCAACGCCTGAGCAACTGGAGCATTGAGTCATGGCACATAAAAAAGGCGTAGGTTCCAGCCGCAACGGTCGCGATTCGAACCCGAAGTACCTCGGCGTGAAGATCTACGGTGGCCAGGCCATCGAAGCCGGCAACATCATCGTGCGTCAGCGTGGCACGCAGTTCCACCCGGGTACCGGCGTGGGTCTGGGTCGTGACCACACCCTGTTCGCACTGGTCGACGGTACCGTTGAGTTCAAGGTCCGTGGCCCGCAGAACCGCAGGTTCGTCAGCGTCGTCAAGGGCTAAGTCCTTTCGATGCGGCAGCGAAGGCCCCGCTTCGGCGGGGCTTTTCGTTTGTTTCACAGATAAATCGGCAAGAGTGGATAGCGAGGGTTGAGCTGGCGTTTGCCCCGTGCTTTACCGCCTACGGGCCCGCAACGCGCTTACCCTTTACCATTAACCGATCACTACTACGGTCCTTGATATGAAATTTGTCGACGAAGCCATCATCAAGGTCCAGGCCGGTGACGGCGGCAACGGTTGCATCAGCTTCCGTCGTGAAAAATTCATCCCTTTTGGCGGCCCTGATGGCGGCGATGGCGGTAGCGGCGGCTCGGTGTGGCTGGTGGCCGACGAAGGCCTCAATACGCTGATCGACTTCCGCCACCAGCGCGTGTTCAAGGCCGAGCGTGGCCAGAACGGCATGGGTAGCCAGATGTACGGCAAGGGTGGCGAAGACACCTATATCCGTGTGCCGGTGGGCACGGTGATCACCAACGTCGATACCGACGAGACCATTGGCGACCTGACCCAGCATGGCCAGCGCCTGCTGGTGGCGCAGGGCGGCAAGGGTGGCCTCGGCAATATCCACTTCAAGAGCTCGGTGAACCGTGCGCCGCGCAAGTCCACGCCGGGAACGCCGGGCGACGTCCGTGAGCTGAAGATGGAGCTCAAGCTGCTGGCTGACGTGGGCCTGCTGGGCTTCCCGAACGCCGGCAAGTCGACGTTTATTCGTGCCGTGTCGGCGGCGACGCCGCGCGTGGCCGACTATCCGTTCACCACGCTGCATCCCAACCTGGGCGTGGTCAGCCTGGGTACCGACCAGAGTTTCGTGATCGCCGATATTCCCGGCCTGATCGAAGGTGCGGCGGATGGGGCGGGCCTGGGTATCCAGTTCCTGCGCCATGTGTCGCGCACGCGCCTGCTGCTGCATGTGGTCGATATCGCGCCGCTGGACGAGTCCGATCCGGTCGAGCAGGTGCATGCGATCGAGCAGGAGCTGATCAAGTTCGATCCCGAATTGTTCGAGCGTCCGCGCTGGCTGGTGCTGAACAAGGCGGACGTGCTGCCGGAAGACGAGCGCCAGGCCGTGGCCGAGGACATCGTCAAGCGCCTCGGTTGGACCCAGCCGTGGTTCCTGGTGTCGGCCATAGCCCGCGAGAACACCATGACGGTGTGCCAGCAGGTGCAGCGCTTCCTCGAGGCGCAGCACATGGCGCATCAAGAGCGTAGCGATATGGTGCCGGGTGATGTGCGTTTGCGTGGGGAAGGGGCGGTGGAGTAGTAGCTCCAGCTACGCATTCGAGTCACATGCACGTGATTGGAAGGGCGGCCTATGGCCGCCTTTCTTTTGGTTCTTCACGCTTTCCCGGGGAAGGCGGCCTTGATTTTCAGGAAGAAGTAGGTCGAGTCGCGGAAGCCATAGGCCATGCGCTTGATGACCTTGATGCGGTTGTTGACGCCTTCCAGGACGCTGGTGTGCAGGTGGTATTTGGCACTAGCGAGGATGCCGCGCAGGTACGGTTTGAGTCGTCTGGCGAAGGTGATACACGCGGGGATGCCGCTTTCTTCGGCCATGCGTTGCCACTGACGCCAGCGCAACCAGCCTTCGCGGACACTGGGGGCGTACCAGATCTCCTTGAGTGTGGTCTTCAGGAGATAGACCGTGGCTAGCGGCTGGTTGGCGGCGAGCAGATCGCGCAGGCGCACGGCCTGTTCTTCCTGGAGATTCTCGCGGTTGCGCAACAGCAGCCAGCGGCTGCGTTTGATGACGTGGCGGGCGGGCTTGTCCTGACGCAAGGCGTTGGCCTGATCCACCCGCACGCGGTCGATGACCTCGCGACCGAAACGGGCGACGACATGGAACAGGTCGTAGACGACTTCGGCCTGTGGGCAGTGTGTGCGCACCTCCCGATCGAACGCCGTGTTCATGTCCATGGCGACCGCTTCGATGTGCCGACAGGTATCCCCTAACAGGGCGAAAAAGGGTGCGATGGCCTTGCGGCTGTTGCCCTCGCCGACCCACAGCACGCGCAAGGTCTGCGCATCCATGATCACCGTCGCGTAACGATGTCCTTTGTGCAGGGCAAACTCGTCCATCACCAGGCGACGTACCGCGCCGGCCTCAAAGGCGCCCTGTGTCGCGACCAGGCGACGCTTGTCGATGTCCTTGACGCTCTGCCAGTGCAGTCCCGTCAGCGCGCAGACATGACGAATCGGCAGCATCTGCGTCAACGCCTCGATCCAGGCCTGAAGACGACGGGTCACCCGCGCCCGCGGATCCAGCCAACCCACCCGTTCGCGACGTCGCCCACAACGCAGGCAATCCACCCGGCGTAGCTCCACCTTCAGCCACACCCGCCGATCCAGCAGGTCGCGCTCACGGATGCGTCGCCACTGACGGTCATGGATCAACGGACTGGGAGCGCCACAGCCACCGCACCGCGGTGTCCATGCCGGATCGGCACGCAACGTGATCAGCAGCTGATCGTCGGCCTGCTCTTCACAGGACTCCACACAAAAACCTTCCCAGAAGGAAGGCAGGCTCATAGCATTCATCGGGACGGCGAGGGACGGTTGGGTTGGTGTGTTTGGCGACTGCCAATGTAACCAACCCTCGCCCGTCAATCCCTACTTCCCCGCGGTTCCGTGAAGAACCTTTCTTTTTGCTCGTCATTGCCTATTGCCCGTCATTCCCGCGAAAGCGGGAATCCAGCGCCTTGGACGTATCGGGCTTGCGGGTCCATTGCGATCACCGGCCCATCTGAGGCCTCGTTTCGGTTCGGTACGGCTCAAAGTCACTGGATTCCCGCTTTCGCGGGAATGACGGTGCTTTTTGGTTGGCGCACGAGGGTTTCAGGGGGCTAATGGAGGCCTTTCGCCGGCCTCGTCCTTAGACAGCACGAAAAGCCGGCTTTCGCCGGTCCCACGCTTAAGACAACACAAAAAAGCCGGCTTCCGCCGGCCTCATGCTTAAGACAACACAAAAAAGCCGGCTTTCGCCGGCTTTTTCGCCAACCCAAGAATCGCTTGATTGCTGGCTTACGCCAGTTCGCGGATCTTCGCGTTGAGGCGGCTCTTATGGCGAGCAGCCTTGTTCTTGTGGATCAGGCCACGGGCGGCGTAGCGGTCCATGACCGGCTGCGCGGCGGCAAACGCCTCGACGGCAGCAGCCTTGTCCTTGTTCTCGATCGCCTTGACGACCTTCTTGAGTGCGGTGCGCACCATGGAACGGGCGCTGACGTTGCGCAGGCGGCGCTGCTCGGACTGGCGCGCGCGCTTCTTCGCGGACTTGATGTTGGCCAAGGTAGAACTCCGGAATTGCTGGGTTGGAAAAAGACGGCGATTATGCGGCCAATGCGCCGTAGCGTCAACAGCTTAGCTGTTTGTCAAGGCGCCTAACCTGGCGCGACGCCCTCGGAAAGGCGCAAAAAGGTGAACAGGTGGCCCGCATTATGCCACGTCTGAGCTGTCATCTTGCCATCGGCGGCTGTCAGACTATGCGCCTTCCCGGGCAGGGGGTCGGGTTCCGACACAGCCTGGCTCTTAGTCAAGCAAAGGCACCATCAGAGGCATGAAGTCTCCCAGCATGTTCCGTGGGCTGCTGTCGTTCAGCAGCATGACCATGATTTCACGCGTACTCGGTCTGGTCCGGGATATGTCCATCAATGCGGTATTCGGCGCGAATGCCGCGACGGACGCATTCTGGGTGGCGTTTCGCATTCCCAACTTCATGCGCCGGCTGTTCGCCGAGGGCTCGTTCTCCACGGCTTTCGTGCCGGTCTTCACCGAGGTGAAGGAGACGCGCAGCCATGAGGATCTCAAGCAGCTGATGTCCCGCGTCTCAGGGACGCTGGGCGGCGTGTTGCTGGTGGTCACCGCGCTGGGCGTGATCTTTGCGCCCCAGGTCGCCACGCTGTTTTCACCGGGCGCGGCCGATACCGCCGGAAAAGTTCACGCTGACCGCCGATCTGCTGCGGCTGACCTTCCCGTTCCTGCTGTTCGTGTCGCTGACCGGCTTTGTCTGGCGGCGCGCTCAACAGCTTCCACCGGTTCGCCTTGCCGGCGCTGACGCCGGTGATCCTCAACCTGTGCATGATCGGCGGTGCGCTGTGGCTGTCGCGGCGGATGCGAGCCGCCGATCATGGCGATGGGCTGGGCGATCATGGCGGCCGGCGTCCTGCAGCTGCTGTTTCAGCTGCCTGCGCTGCGCGGCCTGGATCTGCTGACCTTGCCGCGCTGGGGTTGGAGCCATCCGGATGTGCGCCGGATTCTCAAGCTGATGGTGCCGACCCTGTTCGGCTCCTCGGTGGCGCAGATCAACCTGTTGCTGGATACGGTGATTGCGGCCTATTTGATGACGGGCTCGCAGAGCTGGTTGTCCCAGGCCGATCGCTTCCTGGAATTGCCGCTGGGCGTGTTCGGCGTGGCGCTGGGCACGGTGATCCTGCCGTCGCTGTCGCGCCATCACGTCACCACCGACCGCGACGGTTTCTCCAGGGCGCTGGATTGGGGCCTGCGCACCACGCTGCTGATCGCCGTTCCCGCGATGTTTGCCCTGATGCTGCTGGCCAGGCCGCTGGTGGCGACGCTGTTCCAGCATGGGCAATTCACCCCATTCGATACGCGCATGGCGACGCTGTCGATCACGGCGCTCAGTTTCGGTTTGCCGGCGTTCGCCCTGGTCAAGGTGGTATTGCCGGCGTTCTATGCGCGCCAGGACACCAGGACCCCGGTGCGCGCGGGCGTGGCTTCGCTGGTGGCGAACATGGTGTTCAACCTGCTGTTCCTGTTGCTGCTGTTTAGCCTGTGGGCAACGCCGGCGCAGAAGCAGCTGCCGTGGCTGGCCGCGCTGGCCGCGGTGCCTGGCCTGCATATGGCGCTGGGCATGGCCAGTGCGCTGGCCAGCTATATCAACCTGGGCCTGCTATGGCGCTGGCTGCGCCGCGCCGGGGTGTATCAGCGCCAGCCGGGCTGGACGCGCCACATGGTGCGTCTGGCGCTGTCCTGCGCGGTAATGATTGCCGTGCTGCTGCTGGGCATGTGGATTTGGCCGCGACTGGACCGCTGCCTCGAAATGGACGCGAGTCTGGCATCTGGCGGTGCTGGTGGCGGCGGGCGGCGGCGCCTATGTCGTCACCCTGTTTGCAGCCGGGTTTCGCATGCGTGAACTGCGTGGCGTGTGACGGTTGAGCGAGGCGGGGCGGGCATCGCAGCCGCTATACTCGCTGAATGATGAGACTTTCCAGGGATGTCGCCGGCACCTGTCTGGCTCCCGGCGGCAGCGTGGTTGCCGTCGGCGCGTTCGATGGCCTGCATCGGGGCCACCAGGCTTTGCTGGCGGAGGTGCATGCGCGCGCGACCGAAGGCAGGCTGACGCCGGTAGTGGTGAGCTTCGAACCGCTGCCGCGGGCTTACTTTTCGCCTGAGCCGGTGCCACGGCTTTCCAGCGTGCGCGAGAAACTGCTGGGTTTCGACGCGGCCGGGATGGAGCAAGTCCTGCTGCTACGTTTCAACCGTGCGTTGACGGAGATGTCGGCCGAGGATTTCGTGCAGCGCGTGCTGGTTGACCGGATTGGCGCGCGTGAAGTCTGGGTCGGTGGCGATTTCCGCTTCGGCCACAAACGAGGCGGCGACGTCGCCATGCTGCAAAGGCTGGGTGCCGAAAAGGGCTTCGTTGCCCGCACGATGCCGCCCGTGTTGCTGGACGGTGCACGAATTTCCGCCACGCGCGTGCGCATGTTGCTGGCGGCGGGCGAATTCGCTGGCGCGGCCCCGCTGCTTGGCCGTCCCTTCGTGATCGAGGGCAAGGTGGAATACGGCCACCAGCTGGGTCGTACGCTGGGCTATCCCACCGCCAATATTCATCTGCGCGAGCGCACCAGCCCGGTCCATGGCATCTTCGCCGTGCGCGTGGGGCTGGGAGAGGGCGAGTGCAGCTGGCCAGGCGTGGCCAGCCTCGGCATAAGGCCGACCATCAACGAGGTCGCCGAGCCGTTGCTGGAAGTCCATCTGTTCGATTTCGACGGCGATCTCTACGGCCAGCGCATGGCGGTGGAGTTCGCGGCCAAGCTGCGTGACGAGCTGAAATTCGATGATCTGGACGCGCTAAAGACGCAGATGGCGCACGACTCGCGCCAGGCGCGCGAGCTGCTGGGCATGAATCCGCGCCTCAGCGAGGCGTAAGCGCCCCAAATCCGGTAACGTTGGCGCTTTCGCCATGTCCATGGCGACCCCGACAGTAATGAGCAACGGCGCCGGCATGTCCGCGCCAGGCACAACCCGACGGCATTCAGGCAATGACTCAGGACTACAAGAACACCATCAACCTGCCGCAGACGGAATTCTCGATGCGCGGCGACCTGCCCAAGCGCGAGCCGAAATGGCTGGCCGATTGGGAACAGGTGGGCCGCTACGCGCAGATTCAGCAGCGCGCGGCCGAACGCGACAAGGTGTTCGTGCTGCACGACGGCCCGCCCTACGCGAACGGCGCCATCCACCTGGGCCATGCGGTCAACAAGGTGCTGAAGGACGTGGTGGTGAAGTCGCGCCTGCTGGCCGGCTTCCGCGCGCCGTACGTGCCCGGCTGGGACTGCCATGGCCTGCCGATCGAGATCGCGGTCGAGAAGAAATTCGGCAAGGCGGGCGACAAGCTCGACGCCGCCGCCTTCCGCCAGAAGTGCCGCGAATATGCGCAGCAGCAGATCGACCTGCAGCGCACGGACTTCAAGCGCCTGGGTGTATTGGGCGACTGGGACCATCCGTACCGCACGATGGATTTCAAGTACGAGGCCGACATGGTGCGCGCGTTGGCGCGCATCGTTGCGAATGGCCACGTCGTGCGTGGCGCCAAGCCGGTGTACTGGTGTTTTGACTGCGGTTCGGCGCTCGCCGAGGCGGAAATCGAATACGCCGACAAGACCTCGCCTGCCGTCGACGTCGCCTATGACGCGGTCGATCCGAAGACGCTTGCGCAGAAGTTTGGCGTGGACGCGGGCGACGCCATCGTTGCCGTGCCGATCTGGACCACCACGCCGTGGACGCTGCCGGAAAGCCTGGCCGTCTCGCTTGGCGCGGAACTGGAATATGCGCTGATCGAGGCGCCGTCGCGCGATGGTCGGCGTGTACTGCTGGTCGTGGCCAGCGCCCTGGCCGAGAAGGCTGCGCAGCGTTATGGCCTGGAGCACGCGCAGGTGCTCGGCCACGCGGCCGGTCAGGCGCTCGAAGGCGTCCTGTTGAAGCATCCGTTCTACCCGCGCGAAGTGCCGGTGCTGCTGGGCGAGCACGTTTCGGCCGAGGACGGTACCGGCGCCGTGCATACCTCGCCTGACCACGGCGTGGAAGACTTCGTGGTATCGCGCCGCTATGGGATCGACACGCTCAACTACATCGAAAGTCGCGGTACGTTCCGCGCCGATACGCCGGCAGCGCTCGATGGCACGACCATCGCCGGCCTGCACGTATGGAAGGCGAATGACGTCATTGTCGAGCTGCTGCGTCGGCGCGGCGCGCTGCTCGCCTTTGTCAAAATCGAGCACAGCTATCCGCATTGCTGGCGTCACAAGACGCCGGTGATCTATCGCACCACGCCGCAGTGGTTCATCAGCATGGACGCAGGCCGGCCTGCGTGACACGGCGATCAACGCGATCAAGAACGTGCGCTGGGTGCCGGGCTGGGGTGAGGAGCGCATTGCCGGCATGGTGGGTGATCGTCCGGACTGGTGCATCTCGCGCCAGCGTACCTGGGGCGTGCCTATCGCTCTGTTCGTGCACAAGGCGACGCAGGAACCGCACCCGGACAGCGTCGCGCTGCTGGAACAGGTAGCCAAGCGCATGGAGCAGGGCGGCATCGACGCGTGGTATGCGCTGGATCCGGCCGAACTGCTGGGCGACCAGGCCAAGGACTATGAGAAGGTCCTGGACGTGCTCGACGTGTGGTTCGATTCCGGCGTCAGCCACTTCGCCGTGGTTGGCCAGCGCCCAGAGCTGCAACAGGGCAACGCAAGCAGCTACAAGGTGATGTATCTGGAAGGCTCGGACCAGCATCGCGGCTGGTTCCAGTCGTCGCTGCTGACGTCGGCCGCCATGTTCGCGCGCGCGCCGTATGAGGACGTGCTCACCCACGGTTTCACCGTGGATGCGCAGGGCCGCAAGATGTCCAAGTCGCTGGGCAACGGCATCGAGCCGCAGGACATCATGAAGACGCTGGGCGCGGACATCCTGCGCCTGTGGATCTGCTCGACCGACTACCGCAACGAGATGTCGCTGTCGGACGAGATCCTGAAGCGCGTGTCCGATACGTATCGCCGTATCCGCAACACCGCGCGCTTCCTGCTCGGCAACCTGGACGGTTTCGATCCGACCAGGCACTTGGTGCCGGTGGAGCAGAGCCTGTTGCTGGACCAGTGGGCCGTGCAGCAGGCGTATGACGTGCAGCAGGCGGTGGCGGCGGCCTACGACCGCTACGACTTCCCCGAGATCGTGCAGCGCGTGCAGAACTTCTGCACCAACGAACTCGGTGCGCTGTATCTGGATATCACCAAGGATCGCCTCTACACCATGCCGACCGACAGCCACGGTCGCCGCAGCGCGCAGAGTGCGATGTACCGCATCGCCGAGGCGCTGGTGCGCTGGCTGGCGCCGGTGTTGACGTTCACTGCAGAGGAAATCTGGCAGAACATGCCGGGCGAGCGTAGCGAGAGCGTGCTGTTCGAAACCTGGTACGGCGGCCTGGCCGCCACCCAGGGTTCGCCCGAGCAGCGTCGCTACTGGTCTGACTTGCTGGCTATCCGCGATACCGCCTCGCGCGTGCTCGAAGGCATGCGCAAGGGCGAGCAGATCGGCGCGTCGCTGGAAGCGAAGCTGGCGATCCACGCCGATCCGGCCATCGTGTCGCGCTATGCGCCGGCGGCATCCGAGCTGCGCTTCTTCTTCATTACGTCCGAGCTGCGCATGGATCTGGCCGGTGGCCAGCCAGCGGATGCCGTGCTGACCGAGCTGGAGGGTGCCGACGTATGGGTCTCGGCCACGGTGAGCGATGCCATCAAGTGCGTGCGCTGCTGGCACCGCCGCGATGATGTCGGCACGCACGCCGCGCATCCTGAGCTGTGCGATCGCTGCATCAGCAATGTGGAAGGCCCGGGCGAAGATCGCCGCTGGTTCTGACGCGCCGCTTCTTCCTCTCCCCAGAGGGGAGAGGACCGAGGTGAGGGGCGGGTGCTCGCGACGAACTTGCAAAGAAAGCCGCTTCGCTCCCCCCTTGTCGCAAGATTTTCCCCTCACCCCAACCCTCTCCCCGAAGGGGAGAGGGGGTTAATTCTCCACTGTGACTCGCCTATGAACTCCAAGCCCAACGCACTTCCCTGGCTGTGGCTCTCCGCAGCCGTCATCGTGCTCGACCAGCTCAGCAAATGGTGGGCCCTGGGTGCGTTGCAGCCGGCGGGTATGCCGCATCCGGTCATTCCGGGCCTGCTGAACTGGACCTTGGCCTTCAATACCGGCGCGGCCTTCAGTTTCCTGGCGGACAGCGCGGGCTGGCAGCGTTGGTTCTTCGTCTTGCTGGCGCTGGTGATCACCAGCGTGCTGGTGGTATGGCTGGCGCGCACGCCGCGCCGCGACTGGCGCACGGCCCTGCCACTCGGTCTCATCATCGGTGGGGCACTGGGCAACCTGATCGACCGCCTGCATGCGGCCCAGGTCACCGACTTCATCCAGGTCTATTACCGCCAGTGGAGCTACCCGGTGTTCAACCTGGCTGACTGCGGTATCACGGTGGGCGCCGTCATGTTGATCGTGTTTGGCCTGTTCACGGGCAAGGCCAGGGCCTGAGCGCGCTCTAACGTGCCCTGGAGCGGGCCGTGCGATAATGCAGGCCTGTCAGTCGACCGATTCCAGGTTCGGAGCTTCCGTGGATATCCTGCTCGCCAACCCCCGTGGATTTTGCGCCGGAGTGGATCGCGCCATCGCCATCGTCGAGCGTGCGCTCGAATCCTATGGCGCTCCGATCTACGTGCGGCACGAAGTGGTGCATAACCGTTACGTGGTCGACAAGTTGCGCGCCGATGGCGCGGTGTTCGTTGAAGAGCTGCACGAGGTGCCCGATGGCGCCACCGTCATCTTCAGCGCGCATGGCGTTTCCAAGGCTGTGCGCGAAGAGGCCGACCAGCGCAAGCTCAACGTTTTCGACGCCACCTGTCCGCTGGTCACCAAGGTCCATATGGAAGTGGCGCGGCTGGGACGCCTGGGGCGCAGCGTCGTGCTGATCGGCCACGCCGGCCATCCGGAAGTCGAAGGCACGATGGGACAGTGGAATGCCGCGAATACAGGCGAAATCCTGCTGGTCGAGTCAGTGGAGTGCGTGGCCGCGCTCGAACCGAAGTTCCCGCATGAGCTTTCCTACGTCACCCAGACCACGCTGTCGGTGGATGACACCAAGGCCATCATCGCCGCGCTGCGCGAGAAATTCCCGGATATCGAAGGGCCGCGCAAGGACGACATCTGCTACGCCACCCAGAATCGCCAGGATGCCGTGCGCCGCCTGGCCGATGCGGTGGACCTGATGCTGGTGGTCGGCTCGGTGAACAGCTCCAACTCCAATCGCTTGCGCGAATTGGCTGAGAAGCAAGGCGTGCGTTCGTATCTGATCGATGGCGCCGAACATATCGAGCGCAGCTGGCTCGACGGCGTCACGCGCATTGGCCTCACCGCCGGCGCCTCCGCACCTGAAAAGCTCGTTCGCGACGTGATTGCGCGCCTGCAGTCCTGGGGCGCTGGGGAAGTGCGTGAACTGGACGGCGAACCGGAAACCATCACGTTCGCGCTACCCAAGGAACTGCGCATGGTCGGCAGTTCTTCCGCGAGTCTGTAAGCGCGAACGTCTTGCACCGCTTCCCTCAGCTCCGTAGAATTAGCGGTTCCTCGCCGGAATAGCTCAGTTGGTAGAGCGGCGCATTCGTAATGCGTAGGTCGTAGGTTCGATTCCTATTTCCGGCACCAGATTCACGACAAAGGCCCGCGCAAGCGGGCCTTTGTCTTTTGCGCCGATGGAATGTTCCGCCACTGCGACGACCTTCGGTCGAGACTGGGGCAGAGCGTGAGTATGGCCGCTGTTGTGAGATCGTATTGCCGCCAAAGGGCAAGGTATTTCGTTTTTCTTTTGTGATACCGGGCTCAACGAATACATAAGTCATTGATATGTAGTTATTTTGTGATCTGCTGGGAGTGGCTGTTGCGGTAAGCGAAAGAACTTGCCATTCGTCGGCAACTTCATACTGCTAGTCGGCGTAAGTATTTACGTCGGCATCAAGTCTATTGGAGCCTTCCGCGAGGTAGCAGGGGGCTTGTCATGCAGATCTTGTCGTCACGGGCGAATGGCGGGCGAATTGAGCGCGGACCCGCACCCATGGCCGTGCCTGGTGGGCGAACGCCAGCGCGCGACAGTATTGGGTTGGACGAGCGCGGATTCACCTTGGTGGAGCTGCTGATTGCGCTGGCCGTGGCCGTCGTGCTCATCACGGCTGCGGTACCGAGTTACCGTCAGTTGACGATTTCGAATCGGCTCACTACCGCCGCCAACGACGTCATCGCCTCCATCAACTCCGCCCGCATGGAAGCGATCAAGCGTAATACCAGCACGCAGTTCTGCAGCGGTAACGCATCGGTCAATGCCACGGACACGCTGGGGACCGCATGCGGTACGTCTGCCGGGGCCGTCTATTCGATGGTGGGCGCCGATGTCACGCAAGTACGCGCCGCTGTCGCGGATCTGACGTCGCCCCTCCAATGGAAAGGTGACCTGAAGGCGTTGCGCTTTCACGGTCAGGGCCAGGGCTATGCCGTGGGTGAGTCGAGCCCCTATACCGGCGTGGTGGCGGATATCTGCACGGCACTGCTGGATGCGGACAACCACCGAATCATCTGGATGACCGCTGGCTCGGCGATCACGACGACGACCAAGTCGGGGAGTTGTTCGTCATGAGGGCGTTCGCAACGCCGCTGATTTCCCATTCGCCCATGCCGGCATCGTTCCCGCCATGCCGAGCCTGCGCCCAGGCATCTCCATTGCCCATCGCATCGATATGACAGATCGATCTTCCCCTGACGTGGCCGTGAGCCGTCGTGCGTCATCGGCGGTGGCGCAGCGTGGCGTTGGTCTTATCGAAGTGCTGGTGGCTGTGCTGATTCTGTCGATCGGCTTCCTCGGCATGGCCGCGTTGCAGGCCAAGTCGCTGTCCACCAATAACAGCGCCATGGCCCGCAGCATGGCCACGATCGCCAGCTATTCGATCCTCGACGCCATGAGGGCCGATGTGAGTGCCGCCGCGAACGGAGCCTACAACACCGCGACGCCTCTGAAGGCTAGCGCATGCCCGACCGTTGATGACACGCTGGTCAACGCACAGCTTAACGACTGGTGCAACCAGTTGGGTGCGACCCTGGGAAAGGCGGACACCACCACCGGCGCCATCAGCTGTTTGGGAACCCGCGGCGATTGCACGATCACCATCACCTTTGACGACAGTCGCGCGGGTAGCGGTGGCGCGAGCAATCAAGTCATGGTCACCAAGGGCATGCTATGAGCGCGCGGCCGGCCACGAAGCGCAGTCGCATGGAAAATGCAGCGCGGATGGTGTGCCGTCATGCGCGCGGCTTCAGCCTGATCGAACTCATGGTGGCGATGCTGCTGGGGCTTGTGGTGACGGCCGGCGTAGCTAGCGTGTTTCTGTCCAACCAGCAGGTATATCGCGCCCATAGGGCCTTGAGTGATGTGCAGGACAGTGCGCGCATCGCCTTCGAAATGCTTGCGCGGGATATCCGTCATGCGGGACTCACCGCCTGCAGCAACAGCCATCGCGTGGGCAACGTGCTCAATGCGGGGCCAAGCAATGCGGGAACTGTCTGGTGGGCGGATTGGAACAACGCCATCCGCGGCTATGCCGGTAACGATCCAGTGGTCCCCGTAGGCAACGGCCAGGGCGCTCGCGTGTCTGGCTCGCCCTCGCTCCAGGTCCTTGGCGGCGATGACCTGAGCTTTAGCGTCGCGTCGCACGACGCCTCCGCGGCACAGTTCGCCTTGAACGAAAGCAGCGCGGACCTGAATTCGGGTGACGTCTTTATCGTGTGCGATTTCGACCATGCGGCCATCTTTCAATCCAGTGCGTTCAGTCATTCGGCCAAAACGATGGGACACGGGACCAGTGGCGGTAATTGCTCGACTGGGCTTGGCTATCCCACGGTGTGCACGACCACGGGCAACCGCTACAGCTTTGGCTCCAACGCGCTGATTACGCGTCTCAATGTGTCCGACTGGTACATCGGCAAGAGCTCGACTGGCGGCACCTCCTTATATCGACTGGCGCGCGCGGGCGGCACACCGACCACGCAGGAGATGGTGACTGGCGTGACGAACATGGCCTTGGCGTATCGCCAATCGGGGCTCGCCACGGCCTTCGTGGATGCTGCCAGCATCACCGATTGGAGCGCCGTCACCGCAGTGAAAGTCACCTTGACGATGCAGGGTGATGATGAGCGTGCCGGCATGAATGCGAGGCCGATTTCCCGCTCGTTCACCGCGACCACGACGTTGCGGAACCGGGTGTTGTGAGATGAAGCCCTTGTCTCGAGCCATCGAAGCGACAGCTACGTTCATCGGCCGCGATTCGCGGGCGCGCGCGCGCCATCGAGGCAGCGCCGTTCTTCGCGCAGATCAGCGTGGCGTCGCGCTGCTGGTAGCGCTGATCCTGCTGGTCGTGATCAGCCTGGTGGGAATCGCTGCTATCCGCGGGACCATCATGCAGCAGAAGATGGCGGCCAATCAGTACGACAGGCAGATCGCGTTCCAGAGCGCCGAGGCAGCGCTGCGTGCCGCGAAACTGCGAATCGCGTCGAATCCTGGGGATATCGCGCGCCATTGCCGCACGAGTTCGACGGTGTGTTTGTCCAATCCATTCAACGACCCGAACTTGCCTGCCAACAGTATCCATGACGTTGCCAAGGGTACGGCCGATGGTGAGTTCACCGCAGCCACGGTGGCTGCGGGCCAGCCGCAGTACGTCATCGAAAACATGGGCAACTGGGCGGATCCCACAGCCGATACTGGCTTCAGTCAGAACGCCAGTTCGCACAACTATGGCGTGTCCGGCGGTTCCACTACAGCGGCCTATTACCGAATCACGGCGCGCAACGGCGACCCCGCCTTGATTGGGGACCGTGCAGTCGTCGTGCTCCAGGCAGTCATCAAGCAGCGCTAAGTCACCTTGACCCGGCGCGGGCTTGTCTCGCGCGGCTCACTTTCAAAGCGGAATCGTCATGAAGAACACACCCTGTCTGCCCGGCAAGGCTGGCCGCTTCCTGGGTGGGGTGCTTTCCACGAGCGTGGTCGTCTGGACCCTTGGCGTGATCCATTCGCCGGCCCGGGCCGCAGTCACCGTTGATCAGCAGCCGCTGATCATCCAGAAATCGCTGCCGCCGAATATCGTGCTGATGCTCGACGACTCCGGCTCCATGGCGTGGGACGTGATGCCCGATTGGGGTTATCTGAGCGCCACGACAGCCGACGCGTTGACCAGTGGCGCGATCAACGGTCTGTACTACAACCCAACCGTCAACTATCAGCCACCGTACCTGGCGGATGGTTCGCAGTACCCCGACGCTGCGTTCGCGGCGGCATGGATCAACGGCTTCAAGCAGTCGGCGGGAAGCGTGGACCTGTCTTCGTACGATGGCTCAAGCGATGCCAGTCGGAGTGGCGCGTCGAAAAGCAGTATTGGTTACTCACAGGCTTTTTCCGCGACTTCAACGTCGGCTTATGCGGCGACGACGGGCTGCAATCCGGGGGACTCGTTGGTGACCACGGGCTCCTATAAGGGGCAGTGCAAGCAAAGCGGTCGTGGCTCGTATTACGCCCCCGGTCCCCAATGCAACACCGGTGACAGCTATAGCTCAAGTTCCGGGCAGTGCATCGCAACGAAGACGACCTATACGTACCTGTTCAAGTACACCATCAAGAACGCGGACGGTACCTATACGCGTTACTACGTCGGCAAGTCCGGCGCGTGCGCCGCCGCATCGCTCGATGCCTCCGTGTGTACCGAGAGCGACACGGCGCAGCAAAATGTGGCCAATTGGTTCTCGTACTTCCATACGCGCATGCTGATGGCAAAGAGTGGCCTGATGAATTCGTTCGTAGGATTGGATGCCACGTTTCGCGTGGGCTTTGGCTCGATCGACGGCAACAACGATGCCAACCTGCCATCCGATCAAACCAAGAAGAACAGCATCAACATAGCCAACGTCAAGCCTTTTTCCGATCAAAAGACGGCGTTCTGGAACTGGCTGGCCGGTGAAACGGCCAATAGCGGCACGCCACTGCGCGCGGCACTCGATGCCGTGGGCCAGTACTACCAGACTGCCCAGCCATGGTCGGCGATGTCCACCGATCCCGATTACGGCACTGGTGCCGGAACAGGCGAGCTGGCTTGCCGCCAGTCGTACACGATCCTGACGACGGATGGCTTCTGGAACGGCGCAGCCGCCTCGACCAGCATCGGCGATGCCGATAGCACCAGGAAGACCATCACAGGACCGAATAACCAGTCGTACACGTTCACTGCGGACAAACCTTATAAGGACGGCATGTCCGGCACGCTTGCCGACGTGGCGATGTATTACTGGGTCAACGATCTCCGCAACACGGCCAACGAAGTGCCGACCAATACGGAAGATCCGGCGTTCTGGCAGCACATGACCACGTTTACGCTGGGCCTGGGGTTCGCGCCAACAGGTATCAAGCCAAGCGGTACGACGGTAGACCAGATCTTCAACTGGGCACGCGGTGGCACGGCGATCGCCAACTTCAGCTGGCCGGCGCCTTCCGCCGACAGCATCAACAATATTGCCGACCTGGCGCATGCCGCGGTGAACGGCCATGGCGGCTTCTATTCCGCCACCAGCCCCCAGGCGTTCACCAGCGGTTTGAAGGATGCACTCAAGCGCGCGACGGAACGCGTCGGTACCGGCGCCAGCCTTGCTGCCAACTCCACCCAGCTGAAGACGGGTACGGTGGCGTATCAAGCGAACTACTACACGGCGAAATGGAAGGGTGATCTCAAGGCATTGGCCATCGACCCCCATAGCGGCGCCATCGCTGCCAATCCCACCTGGACAGCCGCCACGGTGTTGCCGGCCTTTGGAAGCCGCGTCATCTATACGTATAACCCCTTGGCGACGTCGGCCGACGCGGCCGTGTTTCCATTCACCAGTGCGAATGTCGACCTGCTTTCGGCAGCGCAGAAGAGCGCCTTGGGTGGCGCCCCGGCAGACCAGCATCGCATGATCAATTACTTGCGAGGCGATGCCTCGCAGGAGTTGCGGAATTCCGGGGCGCTTCGTAGTCGCGACACGGCGCTTGGCGATATCGTCAACTCGCAGCCTGTCTATGTAGGAGCTCCGGACCCCAACCAGTTCGTGGGTCAGAGCTTCACGGGCTCGGGCACATTCGCCAGCTATGCCATCAACAAGAAAGCGCGCACGGGGCTCGTTCTGGTCGCCGCCAACGATGGGATGCTGCATGCCTTCCATGCGAGCACCGGCGTGGAGGCTTACGCGTATCTGCCGGGCGCGGTGATCACGAGCCAACTCAAGCAGTTGTCCGATCCCAACTATGGCGGCAACGATATCCCGCACCAGTACTTCAATGACGGAGAACTGACGGTTGCGGACGTCTATTTCGGTTCCCCTGCCAGCTGGCACACCGTGGCGGTGGGGACCACGGGGCGTGGTGCGGCGAAAGCGGTCTATGCGATTGATGTCACCGATCCGGCCACGTTCAAACTGCTGTGGGAGCGCTCTGCTGCAGATGGTGGCATCAACAGCGGCTATATCGGGCAGATGACCGGCAAGCCGGTGATCGCACAAACGGCTGGCGGAGCGTGGTCGGTGTTGATGGGCAATGGTTACAACAGTAGCCATGGGACAGCGGCGCTGCTTCAGTTCGCACTGGCCGACGGTACGCTGAGCGTGCGCGCCACGACGGATGCGAATGCGGGCAACGGCCTGGCGGCGCCGGCCGTGTGGATCGATGACAACGTCAAAGGCATAGGCACGGTGGCATATGCAGGCGATGCAAAGGGGCAGGTGTGGAAGTTCATTCTCAACGATGGAACGGACGCCAAGCCAAGCAGCACGGGTAGCCTCGTATTCACCGCGCAGGATAGTGGCGGCGTTGCGCAACCCATTACCGCCGGCATGCTGATAGGTCGTGATCCGGCGACCAGCAACCTCTGGTTGTTTTTTGGCACCGGCAAGTACCTGGCGGCGACCGATCTCAGCAACACCGCCACGCAGTCTTGGTACGGGCTTATCGTGCAGTCGGGCACCGATGCGCTGGTCAGCAACCTTGCCGCCAATGGGCGCCGCGCGTTGGTAGAGCGCAACATCATCGTCGAGACGGCGGGTGATTCGACCGCCACGCCTCCGGTGTCACCGGGGCGTGCGATCACGGCGGCGTCCACGCTGAGCGATATGGTGGGCAAGTCGGGTTGGTATATGGATCTCACGTCGCCACTCCACGGTGCAGAGGGCGAACGCATGGTCTCGCCCAGCCAGTTCCAGGGCAGTCTGCTGTTGGGTACCACGCGTATCCCCCAGGCCACCGATGTGTGCAACCCGTCGGGTCGGGGCTGGATCATGGCCATCAATCCGTTTACCGGCAATGCGCCATCGTCGAGCTTCTTCGATCTGAACGGCAACGGCTCGATCAACGACGGCGATTCGCTCGTCTCCGGCGAGAACGCCTATGGAAACAGCGGCATCGGCTTCAGTTCGTTGCCGAACAATCCGATCTTCGTGGGCGGCGTGATGCTGGTGAGCTTCGATAACGGTGCCAACGGCAGCGTGAATACGGCAGGTTCCGACGGCGTCTCCATGCGGGTGTCCTGGCGTGAACTGGCCAATCCCTGAGGAATGATGATGCGTGTGACTCGTTCGTTCGATGGGCCGCTCGTGGTCTGCATGGGTGCTTGCAGTACCCGACGGGATCGTGGCCATCATGAGCGTGGAAATTCCCGCGCGAAGCTGGGTTTCACGCTGGTTGAGGTGATGATCGTGGTGGCGATCATTGCGATCCTCGCCGCGATTGCCTACCCCACGTACACCCGGCACATCGCCAAGGCGAACCGCGTCGCTGCACAGGGATGTCTGGGGGAGTACGCGAACTATATGGAACGGTTCTACACGACCCATCTGCGTTATGACCAAACGTCTTCGGGCGTGGAGAACACCGATCCGCACCTGGATTGCCAGGGCAGGAGCGCATCCAGCTACGTCATCACACTCGCCATGGCGTCGACGAGCTACCGCATTACGGCGACCCCACTATCCGTCCAGACAGCAAGGGAGGGTGGACAGTGCGGAACGCTGACGTTGGATCAGAAGGGCGCGCGCACGCCAGGTGGTTCTGGCTGCTGGCCGTAGCGCGTTCGTCTTTGTTCGGGACAGAGCCACGCATGGCGGCCTTGGCTCCACTCACACGCGGCGCCATGCTTGGCTGCGTCACCCGTTGAAGGCTTCCCAGTGCGTATGCAACCCCGAATGGCGGCGTACGGATTGCTGCGTTATGTGGGCGATGATCGGCCCAGGCGCAAGCAGACTAAACCATCGCCTTGCCCGCGTGATGCCGGTATAGAGCAGTTCGCGCGTAAGTACCGCGCTTGGCTCGTCCGGCAGGACGAGCGCGGCGTGGTCGAACTCGGAACCCTGTGATTTGTGCACGGTCATGGCATAGACGGTTTCCCGCTCGCCCAGGCGTGAGGGAAGCACGAAGCGGATGCGAGTATTGGCATCGTTCGTCTCGCCCGCCACTTCGAAGGCCACGCGCAGATGCAGCCTGCCGTTTTCGTCAGGCACGCGTAGCGTGATGCCGACGTCGCCGTTCATAAGGCCCAGGTTGTAGTCGTTGCGTGTCACGAGCACGGGGCGCCCTTCGTACCATTCACGGCTCGCGTCGATCAGTCCGGCGCGGTGCAGGATATCGGTCACCTGTCGATTGAGCCCCTCGGCGCCCATCGGGCCCTGACGCAGCGCGCATAGCAGTTGGAAGCGGCCGAAGCTCTGCAGAACGCCACGTGCCCACGTGTCGAAGGCCGCCGCGTCAGCTTCAGTGGCGGGGCGCTCGCGGCGTACCCATTCAAGATAGTGGCGATAGCCCTGGGGAGAGGCGTTGTCGCCGCGTGTGACGAAGCGCTTGGCGCCGCCCTCGAGCACGAGTTCGGCCAGGCGTTGCGTTTCGACGGCCGAGTCCGTCCATGCAATGTCGCTATGGGGCCGGTTCAGCAGCTGCCGAACCCGGGCGACATGACCTTCGTTCGTCGCCTGCGCGAGCATGCCGATGCCACTCTCGGCACCGAAGCGGTGGCTGTGGCGCAGCATGGTGACGTGTTGGTCCAGTGGAGAGGCGTCGGCACGCACCCAGGCATCGACATTGTCGCCCGTGGTCTGACGCAGCCAGTCGGCCGTTGCCGGACTGTAGTGCGCGATGTCCGCGCGGCGGCACAGGTCGCCCAGCACGGCACCCGCTTCCACCGACGAGAGCTGGTCTTTGTCACCGAGCAGGATCAGCTTCGCCTCATCAGGCAGCGCGGCCAGTACGGCCGACATCATCTCCAGATCGATCATCGAGGCTTCGTCGATGACCAGTACGTCCAGGTGCAGCGGATGACTGCTGTCGTGACGAAAGCGGCGCGTATCCGGCCGTGCGCCCAGCAACCGGTGCAAGGTATCGACCTGGCCGGGAATTGTCGCGCGCACATCGCTGTCGACATCAAGCTGTGCGATCTGCGCGCTGATCGATGCCTGCAGTCGCGCCGATGCTTTGCCGGTGGGTGCGGCCAGGCGAATGCGCAGCGGACGGGGAGAGTGGTTGCGCTGCAGGGTTTGCAGCAGGCCAAGCAGGCGCACGACGGTGGTGGTCTTGCCCGTGCCCGGGCCGCCCGTGATGACGGTAAAAGCGCCGCGCGCTGCCAAGGCACAGGCGATGCGTTGCCAGTCGGGGCGGTGGGTGGCCTCGGCGGGAAACAGGCGCGCCAGTTGTTCGGCCAGCTGTGGCGGCGCGCTGGGCGACTGGCTCAAGCGGAGGTCGATGGCCTGCGCGACGCGTTGCTCGTGATTCCAGTAACGGCGCAAGTAGAGCCGCTGGCCGTCGAGTACCAAGGGCGAGCTGGAGCGATCACCCGCGTCGGGCGTGGCGATGAGTATCGAATGGCTCAATGACGCGGGATCGGCCGTTGCGGTCGCGATGAGTGCACGCCAGCTCGATGGCCACGCGAACTCTTCGGCCAGTGGCTCCCACGATGCCAGATCGAGGCAGAGATGCCCGTCGGCCTGTTGTCGACTCACCAGTGCGCCAAGCAAGGGCAGCACGGCCGGGGCATGCGCATCCTGCGCCGCGAGGAAGCGGGCGAACGCGACGTCAAGGGCACGTAACGTGCCACGCTCAGTGGCCTGGTCCAGCAGGTCGAGCCGGGAGTCATGCCGCATGAGCGTGCGCTCCTGTCGCGAACAGGCGATCCATCGCGTCGATCAGCGCCCGTGGCAGACGCTCCTGGTGAACACCATGGCCCGCGCCGTCGATGCCGCGCAGATACAGATACGCGACGCCGCCCATATGGCGGTCGTAGTCGTAACCCGGCAGGCGTGCGCGTAACTGGCGATGCAGGGCCAGCGTGTAGATGGCGTACTGCAGGTCATAACGTTCACGCAGGATCGATTCGCGCATAGCCGTGGGTGTATAGGCGCTGGCGTCGTTGCCGAGCTTGTTCGACTTGTAGTCGATCACGTAGTAACGCCCCTGGTACTCGACGATCAGGTCGATAAAGCCCTTGAGCAGTCCATTGATGCGTTCGGGCAACAACGGTGTGCGCGATTGGCCATTGAGCGAGTGCTCGGTGACCAGCCGGTCGAGCGCGAGTGTGTCGACATGCTGGGCCTCGAACCAGAACTCCATTTCGGCGTAGTAGCCATCCACGCCGGCAAGGCTGGCCGATGCGCCATCGGGGAGGGCCAGGGGTGTGCGAAGCATGGCGGGCATCCAGCGCGACAGCAGGGGAATGTCGGCTTGCCAGCCGCGCCGTTGGCAGCGTCGGGCGATTTCCTTTTCGAGTCCGCTGGCGTCATCCGCGATCGCCGCGAAACCCTCGTCGGCCGCCCATTCGAGTAGGTCGTGCAGGAACGTGCCAGCCTCGGCGCCGGCGTGAAAAGCGTGCATGCCCTGCGCGTGCGTAGGCAGGAACTCTGCCATGGCCGGTTGCTCGTTGCCCAGCTCGACAAGCACGTCCTGCGTTGCCGTCTCCGGCGCGGATATCGAAACGAGTTCCCCCTCTGCGTATTTCAACGAGCTGTAGCTCGCGACCCACCAGCGTTCCTGGGCTCCGCCGGTATAGGTGCGCGCATCCCACAGCGGGGTGATGTCTCCCTCGGAGGTCTTGAGCAAATGCTGCTCTGGCTGCAGCAACGTCTCGATGGAAAGGTCCGGATGGCCTCCACGCAAGGTATCGAGGCGGTGCATCAGCTCGCCCGGCTGGATCGCCTCGCCACCAGACAGCACATGGCCAAAGGCGGACTTGTGCAGAGGTGTTGTCCTGGCCCCGCCCACGCCAGCAATGCCCAGCCAGCAGGCATAGCGCGCGCGGGTCAGTGCGACATAGAGCAGGCGAAGATCCTCCTGCAGGCGCTCGCGATCGGCGAGCGCGCGTGCCGCGTCGTCGGCGCGCAGGTCCATCTGGGGTTCGCCTTCCGCGTCATGCCACAGGAAGCTGTCCTCGCGCTTCACCTCTCGTGCGGAGCAGATGAAAGGCAGCAGTACGAGCGGGTATTCCAAACCCTTTGACTTGTGGATGGTCACCACCTTGATGAGCGCGGCCTCGCTTTCCAGGCGCACGATCTGCTCTTCCGCGGTATCCGCCAGCGGGTCGACGGCCGTGGCCATCTGCGCGGCCAGGTAACGGATCAGTGCATGATCGCCGTCCAGGCTCGCGGCGGCGTGCTGCAGCAGTTCGGCCAAGTGCAGCAGATTCGTCAGTGCGCGTTCGCCGTCGGGCTGGGCGAGCAAGTGGGCGGGGAGATCGAAGGCGTGCAGCAGATCGTGCAGCATGGCCAGCACGCCATGGCGCTGCCAGGTGACATGCAATTGGCGGAAGCGCTCGCCGCAGGCTTCCCAGTGATGCTCGTCGAGATTGAGGCGGTCCAGCGCCGCGTCGCTCTGCCCCAGCGTCGGCGTGGCCAAGGCTGCACGCATGCTGCGGTCGGACCCTGGATCAGCACAGGCTTGCAACCAGCGCAGCAGATCGGCGGCCTCGGCCGAGGCATAAACGGAATCGCGATCGGACAGATAGACACTCTTGAGACCACGCCGCTGCATTTCAGCACGCACCCGCGCCGCCTCGGTGCCGTTGCGCACGAGAATCGCGATATCGCCCGGCTTCAATGGCGTGATCTGGTCGTCCTGGCCCATGAAGCCGCAGCGTCCATCCGCTGCCGCGGTCAGCAATTGCACCAGGTAGGCAGCGGCGTGCCGGGCCATCAAGTCCACATAGGCCGAAGCGCTGATGGTTTCCGGTCTGTCTTCGACGGCCAGTTGCATCGGTGGCAGCGGTTGGCCATCGAGCACGAGCCGATCGCTTCGTCCACGCGCCGCGACGGGATGGAACGGCAGCGCGCTACTGCCATGTCCAAAGCCGAAGGCGCCCTCGGCGTGGGTGTCGGCGTGCTCGAAGATGCGGTTGACCGCGCTCACCAGCGCCCGGGTCGAGCGGTAATTGGTGTCGAGCGTCCACGTCGGCTGCTGCGCCGTGGCGCGGGCGCGCAGGTAGGTATGGATGTCCGCACCGCGGAAGCCATAGATGGCCTGCTTGGGATCGCCGATCAGCAGCAGGCCGGTGGACGCGCGTCCGGCGTAAATGCGGCGAAAGATGCGCCACTGCAGCGGGTCCGTGTCCTGGAACTCGTCGATCAAGGCGATCGGGTATTGCGTGGCGATCGTGTCGGCCAGCCTGGCGCCAGCATGGCTGTGCAGTGCATCGTCGAGGCGCTTGAGCATGTCATCGAAGCCGAGCTGGGCGCGACGCTGTTTGGTGTGTTCCAACCGCTGGGCCACCCAGGTGGCGGCATGGGCCAGCATGGTCGCCTGCAACGCAGCGAGACTCTTTTGCGTTGTGGCACACGCTTCGACGGCCACGAACGCATCGTGGATGAGCGGCGCGGCGTTCTTGTTCTTGGCCGCGGCCAGTGCGGACTGGGTGTAACGAGGCAGGGTCTCGCTGGCGTCGGCAAGCCCCAACGACCATTGCCGCAGAAGAGCCAGTTCGGCGACCACTTTCTCGCGCCTCATCTTGTTGCCGTTAAGCGCTCCCGACTCCAGTGCGACAGCAAACATGGTCTCGATCGGCTCCACGTTCTCCAGCCATTGCTGTCGTGCGGCGGCTTCAGCCGCGCTCAGTGCTTCGACGCCGCGAGTGAATTCACTGAGCGCGCGTGGGGGATCGGGCAGTGGCCTGCCATCCAGGCGCAAGCTTTGCAGCGGCTGGCGGAGCAGGGGGCGCAGCGCCTTCAGCAGCGAGGGCGGATCTTTCCACCAGTGCGAGGCGACCGCCGCACCGTGGCGGTCGAGTGGGAAGAAGTACGTGCGCCAGTAATCACGGACAGCTTCGGCGAGCAGCTCGCTTTCGTCGATCCCGGTGTCCTGCACGAAAGCGTGGCCGCTATCGAAGGCGTGTTGGCCAAGCATGCGCTGGCACCAGGCATGAATGGTGTGGATAGCCGCTTCGTCCATCCACTGCGCGGCCAGCTCGAGTTGCCTGGCGGCGCTTGCGCGCGCATCAGCATCGGGATAGGCAGCGATGAGTTCGCGCAGGAAGTCATCGGACGCGCGATCGTGACGGAACGCCTCGGCGGCTTCGCTCAGGCGTTCGCGAATGCGCTCGCGCAACTCGGCCGTGGCTGCCTTGGTAAAGGTGAGCACCAGGATCTGGGCAGGCAGCAATGGCTCGCCGTCAATGCGGCCGTGACCCAGCACGAGGCGCAGATATAGCGCTGCGATGGTCCACGTCTTGCCCGTGCCTGCGCTCGCCTCGATGAGCTGGATGTCGTAAAGCGGCAACTGCAGTGGTTGGAGCGGTGCGCTGGTGCTCACGCGAGGTCTCCCAGCGAGGCAACATCCATCAGGGGGCGATAGAGCTCCAGCCACGCCGTAAATCCCGCGGCTTCCATGCGGGCGAAGCTTGGCCACGCGCGAGCGAGGCAGGCGTCCTCCTCGACTTCGCCGGGAATCTGGCTGAAGCCGCTGCCTTCGTAGGCGAGTTCGGCCTGCTTGCGGGCCTTGTTCTCGTCCTGGGCATGCTGCAGCCAGGCATACGCGGCCTTGCGGGCGATCGGCAACGGCGCGTTCATGCCTTCGCGCAGTGCTGCCAGCAGGTGGTTGGTCCAGGCAACCGCTTCGGCTTTATCCAGAACGCGAAGCATCACTTGCGCATCCGCGCCAATGACGCGCGTCTGCAGGCGCAGGCCGTGGGCGTGAGCAAGCAGGTGGATCAGCCAGGCGCCGATCAGCTTGTCATGGCGAAGACCACCATCCTTTTGCCGCAGTTTTCCGGAGGCAAGCTCCAGGCGAACGAAGGCTGTCTCGTCACCCACACGCAGATCAGTCAGCCAGTCCTCGATGCCGACACCGTGCGCGGTGTACTGCAGCTCGATCTTGTCGGCAGCCTGCGGCCAGCGCCGGCAGGCCGCCAGCCAGGTGGCGGCGAGTTCACGGGTGTCCCGCGCCAAGGTCTCGCGCAGCAGTTCGCCGAATCCGCCGGGCGGCAGCGAGCCTTGTTCGGCGAGGTGGCGTGCGGCAAGGTCGACGGCTTGGCCGGCATCGTCCGCCTGCACGGCAGCACGTAGCACGGTCGCGTTGGCGACGTGGCGCTCCAGCGCGTTCAGCGCGAACGGCTCGGCATTGGCGGCTTCCTCTTCCAACTCGGTGAAGTGCACCTTCAGGCGGTGGTTGAAGAAGAAGCGCACCGGCCGGTTGAGGAAGCTTTGCAATTGGCCGATGCCGAGCCCGGCATCCGGCTCCCATTTCGCCAACGCGTTGTCGGCATGTGTAGCGATATGAGTGCGATGGGCCTGCCGCCATTCGCGCGCATAGGTGAATACATGCGTCTGCGTATCGGCGCTGAAGTATCGCCGGCTGAACGGTTGCAGGGGGTGCTCCGTCGTCATGGCCTGCATGAGCGCTTTGCCGGTCGAGGCGTCGTTTGCGTCATCGCCGTGGCGATGCCAGCCGGCGGCGACGTAGTCGCGCAGTTGGCCCACGAGCACGGAGGGTGGCAGTACGCTGTTGTCGCGCACGTTGCGGCCCACCCAGCTGATGTACAGCGCATCGCGCGCGGAGATCAGCGCCTCGAGGAACAGGTAGCGGTCGTCTTCGCGACGGGATCGGTCGCCGGGCCGCGCGTGGCCGGGCTGCGCCATCAGGTCGAAGTCGACCGGCGCCTGGCGCCGCGGGTAATCGCCATCGTTCATGCCCAGCAGACACACCACGCGGAACGGAATGGCCCGCATCGGCATCAGCGTACCGAAGCTCACCGCGCCGCCCATGAAGCGTTGCGAGAGGCGGCTTTCATCGATCGCCTCGAGCCAATGCTCGCGCACGATGGCAAGTGGAATGGGCTGCGTAAATGCCGCGTCCGTGCAAGCTTGCTGCCAGGCGTCGAGCGCATCGCCCAGGCGTGCCAGTCGATCGCTGTCGGCCGCATCGTCGGCCGCGAAGAAGTCGCCGAGCAGCGCCTGTAGACGCTCATGCCACTGGGCCGGCGCGGCCGGTTCGCGCAGCAACTGCCAGTAGCGTTCCAGTTGATCGAAAAGCTCGGTGATCGGGCCAATCATGGCCGCGTCCAGCCCGCCCACTTCATCGTAGGGTGCGATGCCTTGCCAGGTGTCGGCATCGCCCGCGGCATAGCCGAGCAGCATGCGCTGCAGGCCGAAGCGCCAGCTGTTCTGCTCGATGCCGGGCAAGTCGAGGCTCTGCTTCTGCCTGCCGTGCAGGCCCCAGCGAATGCCGGAGCCTTCGATCCAGCGTCTCAGCGTGGGCAGTCCAGCCTCGTCGATGTCGAAGCGTGCTCGCAACGCAGGCACATCGAGCAGATCCAGCACATCGCTCACCGCGAAGCGCGAGTCTGGCAGCGAGAGCAAGTGCTCCAGCGCCACCATCAAAGGCACTGCACCACGCGACGGTTGGTCGGCCAGGGAGTAGGGCAAGTGGCGCGGGTCGTCGGGGGGCACCCTGCCAAATACTGCCTGCACATGCGGGGCGTAGGTCTGGATATCGGGCACCATCACGATCACGTCGCGCGGCGACAATGGGGTGCCTCGGCGGCGCGCGTCCTCGAACATCGCCAGCAGCTGGTCGTGGAGAATTTCCACTTCGCGCTGCGCACTGTGGGCGACGTGAAATCGCAATGAAGCATCGCCAGGGTGCCACGCCTTGCGTTGCGACGGCTGGGGCGGCAGCGGCTCCAGATCGAGAATGGCGTGCTGGATCTGACACAACAGCGTATCGCCATCGGTATCGGCGAACAGGTCGATGCTGCGGTTCCAGGCGGCGAAGCGCTGGCGATAACCCTCAGGCTTGTCGAAGGCGTCGAGTAGCCGAATGTAGTCGCGGCCCTGGCGGCCCCAGGCGGCCAGCAGTGGATTGGCGTGTAGATGGAGGTCTTCGTAGCGTGGCTCGGCCGGTAGGCCCGGCTTTCCGGCATGGCGCCGCTGGTGGGCCTTGAGCAGTTCGCGGTCCTCGATGATGTCGGCCCAGTAGTGGCGGCAGGGGTTGGCCACCAGCAGCATCACCTGACTGAAACGGGCCAGGGCGGTCAGTGCCTCGAGCGTCTGCTGCGGCAGCGAGGATATGCCGAACACCACGATGCGTCGCGGCAAGGAGGCAGGCCGCGAAGTCATGCTGCCGATGCGATCGAGGAAGGCATGGTGGACCGCCGCGCGATGGTTGCGCCGTTCCTCACCCACGTCGTCCAATACCAGCTGCCACAGCCGGGCCTGCCAGCGCTGGTCATCGCCCAACGGCGTATGGCGGTTGCGCAGGTCGTCGCGGAGTTGATAGCGGCCTTGTTCCCAATCGGCGAGCCAGTCGGCGCGATAGACCTGGTATTGGTCGAACAGATCGGCCACCCGCTCGGCGAGTTGGAAGCGCTTGCGTTCGTCCGGGTCGTCGCGGAGAAAATCGCGCAGCGGGGCGAAATCGGTTTCGTGCAGGTGTTCGGGCAGCAGTCGCAACAGTCGCCACGCCAGGCGCGATTTGTCGAACGGCGAGGTGGTGGGCACCGCTTCGCGGCCCAGTACGCTGCGATAAGCCGCCCATAGAAACCGACCAGGCAGCTGCACGTCGATCGCGGCACTGATGCCGAGACCACCGTGGTCCGTCGGACGAGCCAGTGCCCATTTCAGCCACTGCGCGATGCCGTTGCTCTGCACCAGCATCAGCTCGTCTTCCAGCGGGCGTAGCGGCGCACGGGCCAGCCAGGCCGTCAGAAGGTCACGCAGGTCCTCCATGCGATTGCCATGGATAACCATCAGGCCCGGTTCGACGGGCGATTCAAGAGGCAAGTCCAGGGTGTGGCTCACGGTAGGCAGGGGGCGGCTTTGCTCATGGGGGCATTCTCGCCGAGCGGCTGGAGGAAGTCCCGCATCCTGCCCGTTTGCTTTCTCACCGAGCGAGAAAGCAGCAGGCCTGGCGGGGAGCAACGCCTTGCCGCCCGGCGCGTGCAGTTGATCGCGTCAAGGCAAGCATCGGTACGGCGACTTGGCGTGCCGGCTTCTGCCCATCCAGCACGAGGGGTTTTACGTGATTTCAGATAAGTCTTATGGAGGCGGTCAGTGGCGTGCCGCACACTTGCGCCCAGCCTTACGAGAGTGATGCCGGGTCAGGCGGCTCTGACCCGGGGCGGTCAGCCCTCGGTGTGGTGGCGAGTTTCAAGGAGCCTCCTGCAAAGGGGGAGCGTGCCGCGAGGCACGCGCCAGGGTCCGTAACGGAGTGCGGACGCGCAGGGTGGCCATCCGTCCAGGAGGGACGGCCCACCCAATTTCCCAGCGCGCTGGAATGGCTACACATGAGTCCGGCTCCCTGAGCATCCCTGTGCATGACCACGATCGTTCTGGTGGTCGATCCATCGAGCCCTGCCACGGCTCACCTTCGTCGATGCGATACGCATGCGTCGATTTAGAAACGTCGTCGTTCAGCTCGGGGCGATGCCTCCGGGGGGCGGTGCTTTGAACACCGCGCGCCCGGGCTCGGTCAGTTGCGCAACGTGACCGCCGGCATGTCGACCATGCTTGCCACCACGCTGGCTCCGGCCATCGATCGATCGGCACGTTCCAGCGCACTGCATGCCGATTCGGCGGCGTAGCGCATGAGATAGGCGAGGTGCGCGCGATACTGCGAACCGATGCCGTGGGCGCGGATCATGCCGGCAGCTTCGGCCAGGCATTCGAGATCAGAGTAGGCCCGATCCAGGTCGGTACTGATGGAGCACTGCGCGAAAGCGTGGGCAACGGCGGCGTCATGCAGGCGGGCGCCGACCACGTCCTCTACCAGCTTGGCTGCCTGGCGCGCGGCGAACACCAGTACGTCGGCGGCCGCATGCGAGAGTTCGCTGTCGGACACCGCGCGGTCTGTCAGTTCTACCAAGCTGCGCGTGACCGTAAGCAGTTGCGTCACGGGATACGCCGTAGCGTCGCTCTGACTCATGATCCCGATCCCCCCGGAGAAATTGATCGCGCATTCTCCACCGAGGCGGGCCATTTGTGTATCGGAAAATTCGGTCAATCAGCCGGAGGTGGGTGATGGCCCGAGGGCCGCGGGCCAGACACGCTGGCGCAGGAGCCCCACGTTGCCCCGAGTCGGCCGCGTGGCTTGCCGCTGAAGCCTTGGCCCTGTCTGGGCGGTCAATGGCTTTCGTAAATTCGATAGCTGGCTTCAATCGGAGGACGGTGCGTACCGGCGGGGCGGGCCTGGTGGGCCGCAAGCAGGAACGCTTGGTTGTGGATGACATCCGGTCCAGCGAGAGGCTGGACCGGATGTCGTCTAACGTGGCGGGCACGCGTTCGGGCGGCCGGAAGGCAGGCGAGACCGCGCTTGGCTAGATTTGCTGGGCTGCCACTCGGCCCAGCTTCACGCGGGACCGCCCAAGCAGCTTCAGCGCAAAGGTCGCCAGGCAAACGACGCCCAGGGTGAACACGATGTCGCCGGGAACGCGCAGCCAGACGAAGGCCTGCATGAGCGGGGAGTGCACGACCTCAGGCGAACGCGCATACCACAGGCCGTATTCCACGCTCGTCCAGGCCTGGTAGATACCCGAAGGCACCAGGGACAGGAAGACCATCATGGCCAGGCCGATATTGAGCAGCCAGAACATCGGCTTCAGCCACCCGTCGGACCAGTTCCCGCTCGGCGCCAGGCCGCGCAGGCAGAACAACGTCAGGCCGATGCCAAGCATGCCGTAGACGCCGAACAGGGCCGCATGGCCGTGCGCGGGGGTCAGGTTCAGGCCTTGCACGTAGTACAGCGAAATGGGCGGATTGATGGTGAAACCAAGCAGGCCGGCGCCCGACTGTGTTCCAGAAGCCTACGGCGATGAAACACAGGATGGTCCACTTGTACGAAGCGACCCATGGCGCCGCCTTGCTGCGCTGATAGTTGCGATAACCCTCAAAACCCACGAGGGCCAGCGGCACGACTTCGAGCGCAGAGAACATCGCGCCGAACGCGATCACCGCGGTGGGCGTGCCGGTGAAGTAGAGGTGGTGCAGGGTGCCGAGAATGCCGCCGAACAGGAACACGATGGTTTCGAGCACGATCGCCGTGTTCGCCGTTGCTGCGCGGATCAGGCCAAGGCGCGAGAAGATAAGCGCAATGACCGCGGTGGCGAAGACCTCGAAGAAACCTTCCACCCACAGGTGAACCAGCCACCAGCGCCAGTACTCGATCATGGAGTAGTGCGTGCGTTCTCCCCAGACCAGGGAGGTCGCGTAGAACAGGCCGATGCAGGTGGCGGCGACGAAGACCATGGCGATCAAGCCCCGGCTTTCCGATGGACGCATCAGTGCGGGCCACAAGGCGCGACCCATCAGCAAGAGCCAGAACATCAGGCCGATAAACAACAGGATTTGCCATACACGCCCCATGCTGGTGTACGCCAGGCCCTGGTTGCCGAACCAGAACGCGTAGTGGAAGCCCAACTTCTGCATGGTGCCGATCCAGCCGCAAAGCAGCGAGCCGACCACGACAAAGACCAGCGCGCCAAGCAGCACGTTGACACCGAGCCGTTGGTATTTCGGCTCATGCCCCGAGAGTGCCGGGCCGATATACAAGCCGGTGGCCAACCATGCGGTAGCGATCCACAGCACCGCCAGCTGGGTATGAATCGTTCTGCTGGCGACGAAAGGAAGGATCGAGGCCAACGGAATGCCGAAGAAGCTCTGTCCTTCCACCGCGTAGTGGGCGGTGATCACGCCCATGGAAATTTGCAGCAGCATGAGAGCGATCACGACGTAGAAGTACTTCATCGTTGCGCGCATGGAAGGGGTCGGCTTCAGGTCGAACAGCGGGTCCGATTTAGGTGCCACGGGATCGGTTTCTTCATGATGCGTCACGTGATACCAGACCATGCCGGCGATGCAGGCGATCAGGCCGATGATGCTGGCGATGGACCACATGCCATTGGCGGTGCTGGGGACGTTGTCGACCAACGGCTCGTGCGGCCAGTTGCTGGTGTACGACAGATGCGCTTCGCCGGGGCGGTTGGTCACGGCCGACCAGGATGACCAGAAGAAGAACGCGGGCAGGGCTTGCAGATCCTCGGCTTGCGTCAGCGAGCCGGGCATCATCGCGTACTGCTCGCGCAGCTTGTCCAGGGCCGGGTCATTGCCGAACAGCCCTTCGTAGTGGCGAGCCACTTCTTCAACCGCGGCGGCTCGATCGGCGCTTAGCGTCAGCGTGCCTGTGGCACTGTCGTAAGTATTGGCGCGCATCACGGTCTTTAGCCGATGGCCGAGTGCGCCTTGCTCTTCCGCGTCGAGCTGGTCGAACGACGCGTCATGGCGTTGTTGCGCCCAGAGCTCGCGAAGCGAGAGCGCTTCCCGGTGCAGCCAGTCGGCGGACCAGTCGGGCGCGATATAGCTGCCGTGGCCCCACACGGTGCCCAACTGCTGGCCGCCCGCCTGAAACCAGGCTTGCTGGCCTCGCTCGATCTGTTCGCCAGTAAAGATCACCCGGCCATCGGGCGCCACCACCTGCTTGGGAATGGGGGGCGCTGCCAGGTAGATTTCTCGCCCAAGCCATCCCAGGACGGCGAAGGACGCAAAGAACATGATGGCGAGCCAGCGCCACAGTTTCCGCGTGGATTGCATCGGTTTTCTCCTGCTTGAAGATGGATCGGAGCACTAAAAATATGTATGAAAAATGCAACTTATAAGATAGATGTATTCGATATCCATGTTTTAGATCAATCTCTGAGATGCCGATCAGATCGGCGCGAAGGGGGCTTGTTGTTCAGGCGATCTGCAGTAGTGCTGCGAGGTGGCGTGGCTTGATGATGAGGTCGGCCAGCGTGTAGTTGTCCAATACCTTGTACATGGCCTCCATGGCTTCGCCGAGGATGCCCTTCAGGCGGCAGGCGGGGGCGATGCGGCAGCAGGATGTGGCAGGGTCGAAGCATTCCACCAGAGGTATGGAGGCTTCACTGGCACGAATCAGTTCGCCGATCGAAATCGCGTCCGCTACGCGCGCGAGCTGCATGCCGCCGCCCTTGCCACGCACGGTGTCGATATAGCCCTGGCGGCTAAGCCAGTTCACGACCTTCATCAGGTGGTTGTCCGAAATACCGTAAGCATCGGCAATGTCACTGCGTGTCGTCAGTGAGTCTTCGTTGATACCGACGTACATGAGCGTGCGCAGGCAATAGTCGGTGAATACGTTCAGGCGCATCGGAGGGGCCATTAAGATGTCTACGAAATACATGTTATATTGAACCGACCGCTACGAAAAGCCCTGCGTGCATGCGCCTAGCCTCGAAACATCGGCTTCCGGACGTTGGCCCCAACCGACCGGACGGGCCATTCCGGGGCGCGGCCATGACGACTGTGGCACGAGGCCGCAGGTCAGGAACCGAACGCCGCGCTGGGTAGAATGGCGCGCTCCAGCAAGACTGTTTTCCACCAAGACCAGCCAACGCATCCTTATGCATCCCATTTCGCAGGTACCCGCTGGTGAAGCGACCGCCCATGTCGATGCGCAGGCTTTTTGCCAAGCCTGCGCGTTTTCCCGCGCATGCACCGCCATGGGCTACGGCAAGCGCGATTTGGCGGCTTTGCAGTGCCTCGTGGAGCATGCGCCGCCTTTAGCGGAAGGCGAGTACGTGGTTCGGCGGGGTGAGCCGTTTCGCGCGATCTACGCCGTGCGCACCGGCAGTGTGAAGGTGGCGCTGTTCAGCCGTGATGGCCGCGAACAGGTACTCGGCTTCTATTTGCCTGGCGAAGTGGTGGGACTCAACGGCATTTATCCCGACTGCTATCCAAGCGATGCGATCACGCTGGAGCGGTCGACCTTCTGTCGCTTCTCGTTTCCCGCCATGAGCGATCTCGCAGCCACGGTGCCGGCGGTACGACAGCATCTGTTTCGCATGTTGAGCCGGGAGCTTGGCATGGCCAGCATGCTCGCAGGCGATCACACCGCCGACGAGCGAGTGGCGGCGTTCCTGTTGGACCTGGGGCAGCGTCACGGACAGCGCGGCCTGTCGGACACGGTCTTCCAGCTCACCATGTCGCGTAGCGACGTGGCCAGTTATCTTCGACTGGCACCCGAGACGGTAAGCCGGGTCCTCAGCCGGTTCCGCGCGAAGGGCTGGGTCTCTGTTGAAGGCAAGCGGGTGCAATTGCGTCATGTCGAGGCGCTGCGCGACACGGGTTTTGCGCTATGGCAGGTTTCCTCGGCGGCGTAGGCCGTACACGTCAGCGTCGCGGTTCTTCGGCGTCAGTGGGCGTCTCGCTGCTGTTCGAAGGCCGTTCGGTGGCATCGGCCTCTTCCATCAGCGGCAACACGCCGGGACTCTCCAGGTCATCGAACTGCTGGTGGTTCACCGCCCAGAAGAAGATGGCGACCGCCACGATGACGATCAGCAAGGTGACGGGGATAAGCACCAGCAGAATGTTCATGCGCGTACCGTGGGAGCTGGCGGACTGTCGCGACCGATGCGCCAGGCGTTGAGAACCACGACCAGCGAACTCGCCGACATGCCGATGGCTGCCAGCCACGGCGGCACCCATCCCAGCGCCGCGAAGGGCACGGCGCAAAGGTTGTATCCCAATGACCAGCGCCGGCCTTGGGCGATGACGTCGCGTACCTTGCACGCCATATCACGTGCCACCACCAGTCCATGCAGTTGACCGTGCAGCAGGAGGAAGTCGGCGTGAGCCTGGGCGAGTTCGGTGCCTGAGGCCACGGCCGCGGAGACATCGGCACCAGCGAGGATCGGGGCGTCGTTGTTGCCGTCGCCCACGGCAAGCGTGATGTGGCCTTCGCGGCGTTTGCGTTCAAGCAGGGCGAGTTTGTCCGTGGGTGCTTGTTGTGCGTAGTGTTCATGCACGTTCAAAGCCGCGGCCATTTGGGTAACACGTTGCTCGGCATCGCCACTCGCGATCACCGTCGCCATGCCTCTTTCCCGCAGCGCATCGAGCGTCTTTGAAGCATCGTCGCGCGCGGCTTCGTGCGCACGGAACGCGGCAATGGGGCCTTGTGCATCGGCAAGCCACAGATTGTGGGAAGGGCATGAGGGTTCGGCTCCATCGAGCACGAACGCACCGCGCCCCAGCCGTAGCGTGTGGCCATCGACATTGCCGGAAATGCCTGAGCCGGGTGTTACTTCGACCTGCGTTGCCGTCGCCGGCCGATAGCTTGATGTTGCCTGCGCCACGGCACGGGCCATCGGATGTGAGCTCTCCCTCGCGAGCGCAGCGGCGAGAGCAGGCCACTCGGTGATGCGATCGGCGCGTACGTGGGTGGCTTCGCCGAGATCGATGTGGGGTACGGTCAGCGTCCCCGTCTTGTCGAAGACGGCGACGTCGACGCGCGCCAGGGTCGACAAGGCGGCGCTGTCCGCCACAAGCACGCCGCGCTGGGCGAGGACGCCTAGCGCCCGTACCATGGCGCTGGGTGCCGTGAGCGCAAAGGCACAGGGGCAGGCGATGACGAGCACCGCGACGGCCGACTCGAACGCCCGTGAGGGGTCGACGAGCAGCCACACTGCGGCAGTTCCAAGCGTAAGCAACAACACGCGAGCGACGAAGCGGCTTAGTTCCGCGTCATCCACCTGCATGGCGGCTTCACGTGCCAGACGCGTGCGCGTACTGAGGGCGCCGATGCGTGCGGCGGCGGTGTCATCGCCACTGCGCTCGACCCGAAGGCGCGCCGGTCCGCCGACCAGGACGCTGCCGGCCACCAGTGGATCACCATGGTGCCGCGTGACTGGACGGGATTCGCCCGACAGCAAGGCTTCGTCCACCTGGATCGACGCACTCTCCAGCACACCGTCGGCGGGTACGGTGCCGCCTTCGGCGATATGCACCTGATCGCCGGGCAGCAGTTCGATCGCCGGCACGGTTTCCAGCTCGCCATTGGCGCGGAGGCGCTCTGCCAGCATCGGCGCGCCGTCGATCACGGCGTCGCCCAGGGCGCCACTGCGATGCCTGGCGCGAAGCTCGATGTAACGGGCCGCGAGCAGCAGAAATACAAACATGCTGACCGAATCGAAGTAGATCTCTCCCTGGCCGCGCACGGTATTGATCGCGCTGGCGAGAAACACCAGCCATACGGCGGCGGCGACGGGAAGATGGATACCCAGGCGTCGACGGCGCAGTTCCTGCAGCGCGCCCTGGACGAACGGGTGCGCCGAATAGAACACGATCGGTGCGGTGGAGATCAGGCCAAGCCAGCGAAACAGGCTGCGCGTGGTGAAGTCGACGAAGTCCACCACGCCGATGTAGATCACGAAGGCATACGTCATCACCTGCATGGCGCACATGCCGGCGACCAGCAAGCGCTTGAGCAAGTCGTGCGCCTCGCGCGAGCGCGTATCGTCGATGCTGTCGCTGCGCAGCGGTTGCGCGGCACAGTGCATGGCGGCGAGGGTTTGCAGCAGGGCGGGCAGGGAGGTGCGATCGCGATCCCAGATCACGCGCACGCGCCGCGACGGCGCATCGACATTGACCCGTCGCACGCCGGGGAGGGCATAAATGACCTGTTCCAGCCGTAGTACCTGACGCGCGCCCTGCAATCCGTCGACACGCAGCGCGACTTCGCTCTGCCCATCGCGCCGCGCGCGCAGCACCTGGGCCGCCAGCAGCGGATGTGCCCATGCTTCATACGTGTTCACGGCTTGGCGCCCCGATGCTCATGGGTACTCGAAGGCACGCCGAACACCGCATGCGGTGCATCCACCGGATCATCGGCGTGTCGTGCGCCAAGCACGATCATCCACACGCAACCGGCCAGCGAAGCCCCGAAGACAGCCACTCCGAGCCAAAGTACCGGCTGCCGATACCAGTTCGATGCGGCGTGGCGCCGGGGTTTATCGCGGGTAGGCATGGTCCGGGTGTGACAGGTGATAAACGTAGGCAGCCAGTACGCGGATCTGGTCCTCGCTCAGGCGCGGGCTCCATGCCGGCATATGGCCCTGACGGCCGCCGCGGATGGTGGCTTCGATATCGGTCACCGTGCCGCCATGCAGCCAGATCTGATCGGTCAGGTTGGGCGCGCCCAGCGCCTGGTTACCCTTGCCATCGGGACCGTGGCAGGCAGCGCACGTCGCAAACAGAGGCTTGGCGGCTTCCGCACGTTTTTCGTCGTGCGGCCTGCCGGAGAGGCTCAATACGTATTGTGCGAGGTTCCTTACGTTTTCCTCGCCCAGGCTCGCCCACGGCGGCATGACGCCAGCGCGGCCGTCGTGGATCGAGGTGAAGATGGCCTTGCCATCGCCGCCGTAGAGCCAGTCGTTGTCGGTGAGGTTGGGGGCGCCAAGCAACTGATTGCCGTTGGCTGAGCGACCATGGCACGCCGCGCAATTGTCCAGGAACAGCCGCTGGCCCAGCTGTTGCGCGGCAGGATCGCCGGCAAGCTGCTCGATCGGATACAGCGAAAAGCGCTTCATCAGCTCGTCGAGCCGGGCGTTGTTGGAAGCCACATTGGCGGCCAGCTCAGCGTGGGACGTCCAGCCAAGCAGGCCCTTGAAGCGGCCAAAACCCGGAAACAATGCCAGATAGGCGAAGCCGACGATAAACATGGCGGCCGACAACACGATCCACCAGAGCGGCAGTTTGTGCACCCCTTCGCGCAACACGCCGTGGGCCCACACATGGCCGCTGGTGCCGTCCTGTTGAACGGGGATCTTGGCACGTGGCGCCCACAGGAACAGGAATAGCGTGATGCCGAGGTTGAGCACCACCAGGAACATGATCCACAACGACCAGAACAGGCTCATGGCTGTGCATCCTTCGCGTCGGCATCTACCTTCGAATGCTCACTGGCCGACTCATCTTCCATCGGAAGCTCCGCCATTCGCGAGAATGCTTTCTTATGACGACCGCTCCATGCCCATGCCCAGATGCAGATGAAGGTAAACATCATCACGACGATGATCACGCCCGTGAGGTGACCCCAGATCTCGTTCATGGCTCGCCTCCGTCGCTGGCCGCTTGGCCGTTCGCCGCCGCCGTCGGTTCGTTCTTGACGCCCAGACCTTGCAGGTAGGCGACCAGGGCATCCAGTTCCGTCTTGTCCTTGAGTGCGTCGGGTGCACTGGCGATATCGGCGTCGTTATACGGGTCGCCAAGTTTGCGCAGGCCGCGCATGCGCGCCTGGATGTCGGCGGCATCGAGCTTGGTTTCCGCCAGCCACGGATAGCCAGGCATATTGGATTGCGGCACGACCTTGCGCGGATCCATCAGGTGCAACTGGTGCCACTGGTCGGAATACTTGCCGCCGACGCGGGCGAGGTCGGGTCCGGTGCGCTTGGAGCCCCACTGGAAGGGCCGGTCGTACACCGACTCCTCGGCGATGGAATAATGACCATAGCGCTCGGTTTCGGCGCGCAGCGCGCGGATCATCTGCGAATGGCAGAGATAGCAACCCTCGCGCACGTAGACATCGCGGCCGGCCAGGCGCAGCGGGTCGTAAGGCTTGACCCCCAGCGGCGCCCTGACCGAATGGGCTTCCATGAACAGCGGCGTGATCTCGGCAAGTCCGCCGATGCGACACCATGACGGCGGTGAGGACACCAAGCAGCGCCGCGTGTTTCTCGATCATTTCGAAATGTTTGTAGGCCATGGGTGCGCTCCTCAGCCTGCCACCGGCAGCGGAGCGGGCACCTGGTGCGGCTCAGGCTCGGGAATCGGCACCGGGATCGGCTTGATCAGGTGGGCACGCGCATCGGCCGCGGTGTGCCAGAGATTCCAGGCCATCACCACCATGCCCGACAGCACGAAGCAGCCGCCGGTCCAGCGGATCAGGTACATCGGCTTGATCGCGATCAGGCTGTCGAGGAACGAATAGGTGAGCGAGCCATCCGCATTGGTGGCGCGCCACATCAGGCCCTCCATGACACCGGCGGTCCACATCGAGCCGACGTACAGCAACAGGCCCGTCATGTGCAGCCAGAAGTGCACTTCCATGCCCTTGTTCGAATACATCGCCGGCCGGCCCAGTGCGCGGGGCGCCATGGCATAGAGCGAGCCGATGGTGATCATCGCCACCCAGCCGATCGAGCCCGAATGCACGTGGGCGATGGTCCAGTCCGTGTAATGCGACAGCGAGTTCACCGTCTTGATCGCCATCATCGAGCCTTCGAAGGTGGCGGCCGCGTAGAACACCAGCGACATCACCATGAACTTCGCGGCGGGATCGGTCTTGAGCTTCGACCACGAGCCGTTGAACGTGAGCAGTCCGTTGGCGGCGGAGCCCCAGCTTGGCATCAGCAGCACCAGCGAGAACGCCATGCCCACCGACTGCACCCAGTCGGGCAGCGCCGTGTACATCAGGTGGTGCGAACCGGCCCACATGTACACGGAAATCAGTGCCCAGAAATTGACGATGGAGAAGCGGTAGCTCCACAGCGGCTGCTGCGCCTGCCGCGGCACGAAGTAATACATCATGCCGAGGAAGCCCGCGGTAAGGAAAAACGCCACCGCGTTGTGGCCGTACCACCACTGCACCATCGCATCCACCACGCCGGAGTAGACCGGATACGACTTGGTCAGGCTGATCGGCAGCGCGATGTTGTTGACGATATGCAGCAGGCCCACCGCAATGATGAAGGCGCCGTAGTACCAGTTCGCGACATAGATGTGGCGGATGCGGCGGCGCGCGAGGCTGGCGAAGAACACGACGCCGAACGAGACCCATACCATGGCGACAAGGATGTCGATGAACCATTCGGGTTCGGCGTATTCCTTGCTCTGCGTCATGCCCAGCGGCATGGTCGTCATGGCCAGCACGCAGATCAGCTGCCAGCCCCAGAACGTGAGCTCGGCCAGGCGTGGCAGGGCTAGCCGGGTGTGGCCGGTGCGTTGCACCACGTAATAGCAGGTGCCCATCAGGGCGGAACCGCCGAACGCGAATATCACGCCAAATGTGTGATCGGGTCGGATTCGGCTGAACGTCAGCCAGGGAATGTTGAAGTTGAGCGCGGGCCACATCAACTCGGCGGCGGCGTAAACGCCGACCGACATACCGATGATGCCCCATACGGCTGCGGCCAACAGGAACAGGCGGACGACCTTGTCGTCGTAGTACTCGGTCACAGACATGCAAACCCCACCTTGAGCAATGGATGGATGGTGCTCTGATCAATCGACGCACTTCGATGACTTGGATCAATTTTCCGCGATGATAGCCTTACAAACCCGCGGTGTGTTGCCGCGGTCTTCAGTGACCGGTGGCCGACCTTGCCCAAGGCGTGGCGACCAGCGGTCGATCTATTGACCCGGATCAGGGCGAAGGCTCGCTCGGGCTGGCAGGCTTTTCGTTCAGGTCGCTGGAGCGCTGGTATGACCCACGTCGTCACTGAGAACTGCATCAACTGCAAGCACACCGATTGTGTCGAGGTCTGTCCCGTGGACTGCTTCCATGAGGGCGCCAATTTCCTGGTGATCGACCCGGACGAATGCATCGACTGCACCTTGTGCGTCGAGGAGTGCCCGGTCGATGCGATCTTCGCGGAGGGCGACGTGCCGGCGGGGCAGGAGTCTTACCTGGGCCTCAATGCGGAGCTGGCCAAGCGCTGGCCAGTCATCGCCGCGAAGATTCCCGCGATGCCGGATGCCGCCGAGTGGGACGGCAAGCCGGACAAGTTGCGTCTGTTGATCCGTTGAGCGGTGTCCGGTCCGTGATGCCGAGGGTCAGGCAGCGCGTGCCCGCCAGCGATTGATGGCGAAACCGAGGGCCAGCATCAACGCAACTGCCAGCTGGGCCAGCAGCGATTGCCAGGTCGGATAGATACCCAGCAGTTCTATGGAAGGAACCGGCGCCACCGTGACCGCCGTCCAGCCGGCTTCCTGCAACGCTGCCACGCCCTTGCCCGTCAAGACGATGGCCAGCGCGGCGATGATCAGCGAGCTGACCGAGAAGAACACGCCAAGCGGGAGGCGCCGGCTGGTCCGCAGCAGCACATACGCGATCAGGCCAAGGATGCCGGCACCCGCTGCGATGCCGGCCAACAGCCAATGACCCTGGCCTTCGTTCCACAGCGCCGCATAGAACAGGATGGTCTCGAACACCTCGCGGTAGACCGAGATGAAGGTCAGGCCGAAGACGAACCAGGCGGACTTGCGATCGAGTGCCGTGGCCATCTTGGCCTTCAGATAGGACTGCCAGCGCCCACCGATGCTCTTCTGATGCATCCACAAGCCGACACCTAGCAGCACCGCCGCCGCGAACAGCGACGACAGCCCCTCGGTCAGTTCACGGCTTGCTCCGCTGATCGAAATGGCGTAGCTGGCCACGGCCCAGGTCAGTGCGCCCGCCAGCAGGGCGAGCAGCCAGCCCGCATGGACATAGCGTGTGGCGTCGTGCCGGTCGGCCTTGCGTAGAAAGGCGAGCAGCGCGACGACGACCAGCAGGGCTTCCAGGCCTTCGCGGACGAGAATGGTCAGTGCGCCAAGGAAGATGGTCAGCGGGCTACTCGCTGCTTCGGACGTCACCTCGCCGGCCCGCGCCAGCATGGTGTCGATGGCCGATGCCTGCGCGGCGATCTCATCGCCCGACGTATCGTTCGACAAGGCCGTGCGATACGCACCCATGGCAGTCTCGATACGCGCGCGCAGTTCGCCATTGCGGGTATTGAGCTGAGCCTCCACCGGCTCCACGCCATCCAGATAGGCGGACAACGCGAGTTGCCTGGCTTCGTCCACGTTTCCGGCGCGATAGGCGGCCGTGCTGGCGGAGAGGCGGGCGCGTGCAAGCGCAATACCCGTCAACGCTTGTTGAACGGCCTGGGGATGTGCGCGCAGATAACCGATGATCAGCCTGGCCTGTGCCGCACCGAGCGTGTCGGACAACTGGGTGACCCGTGCGCGGGAAAGCTCGCTGAGCGAGGCGATTTCGCTGCGCGCGGCGTCATTGTCATGCCATGCGCGCGCTCCCTTGCTGGCTGCGTCGGGATAGGCAAGCGTGCCGACGTAGTACGCGAGCGCCCAGCGATCGTCGCTGGACAGCGTGCTGGCGAAGCTCGCCATGGGCGTACCTTCCACGCCCTGGGTGATCACTTCATAGAGCGACAGCGCACTGCGTTGGTCGGCGCGTTGCTGATGGGTGAAGTCGATCGGGCGTGGCGTGAGGCTGAGTCCCACCGGGCCGTCGCCGTGGCCACCCGCGCCATGACACGCCGCACACTGGCTCTGGTAGAGCACGGCGCCGCGCGCGAGATCGGGTGCGTGCGTCGGAGCCGTAGGCACGGGATAGCTCTGTAGCAGCGCATCCGCGAGTGCGTGCGCTTCGCGCGCCACTTGAGCCTGCGACGCCTTGGCGTCGATCGACGCCACCAGCTGATCTGCCTGCTGCTGCAGTGCGGCCGACCCGGGCGAGGGGGGCAGCGCGCGAATGCGCTCGCGTGCATTGCGCGCGAACTCACGCATCTCATCATATTCGGAAGCGCTGACCACGGCGCCGTTGTTTACCGCGCCGGCGTAATCAGTGGCGAGGTAATCGAGCATCTGCCATGTCTGTGACGCGCTCGCGGGCGCGTCCGCAGCGTGCAGCACGCTCGCCATGCCAAGGCAGGCCCACAAGGTCAGCGTGTAGCTGAGCGCGAGGCGCCTAAAAATGCGAGTGGTTCTCATTTGTATAGTGTGCGCCTGCACCCCCCCGGCATGGAAGGGGGCGGCGACAGGCTCTAAGCCACTGCGGCATTACGACACGATGTGCAGCGGCCCGACGATGGCTGATGGGTGCTCCAGTGAAAGCCGCCCCAGGTTCATCCCAATACTCAGGCCTTGGGCGACGCGTTCCGCCGTGCCGATGAAGAGCTCGGCGGTCGACGCATCGAACACCTCGCGAGCCGTTTCCCGCCACAGTGCCAGCCAGCGCCGAAAGAGCGCCTGCGGAAACCGCGGCAGCTCACGATGCACGCCCATGGGATTGCCGCGATAGCGGCCCGAGCGCAGCACGATGGACGACCAGAAGTCGCGCAGGATGCGCTTGTGCGCGGTCCAGTCCGCGATGGCGCCGTTGAAGATCGGCCCCAGCTGCTCATCCGCACGAACCTTGTCATAGAAACGATCGACCAGCGTGGCAATGCCGACCTCGGTGGCCTTAGGGAAAAGCGACATGGAAGGTCTCCGGGTATAGTGAAATCGATCAGCCGGGCTTGCCGTCACGACGCGGCGTGAGATAAATCCACGACGAGCGCGCCACCCAGGGCATCAGCACCAGCAGCCACAGCGCGGCCGCCAGCACGTAGTACGGCAGGGGACGCGCCGCGCATTCGGCCAGCACCCGAATCACCGCAACGAGCTGCATGCCGATAAACGCCATCCACGGCAGTGCTCCCATCACCAGAGGCCGGCCGGAATGGCCGTGCGTCACGCGGGTCACCATGGCCACCAGCATCGAGCTGAAGAAGCCGATGGTGAGCGCGTGCAAGGGTGCCAGCGGCCAACCGGCCGCACCTATCGCCAGAATTCTCAGGCTGTCGACCGTGAACAAGCCGAACGACAGCGGCAACCAGGCCAGCGCGATATAGAGCACCGTCAGCAGCCCCGGTCCGCGCGCTTTCCACGGTTGCCAGGCCAGCCATTGCCACAACAGCAGCGCCGTCAGCGGCAGGTCGGCCAACCAGCGCCAACCGTGGGCATCGCGCAGGTCGAAGGCAAGGTGGGCAAGGCTCAGCACCCACACGCCCAGCAGCGACCAGGCCGGGCGAACGACACGATAGCCGGCCAGCACATTGCTCGAAAAGAACGGCACCATGCGATGCGCCACGGTGAAATACACTGGCACCAGCAAACCGAACGTACCGATGCCGATGGCGATCGGCATGAATGCCGGCGATCCACCCACGGCATAAAGCAGGGCTAGCGCAAGCCCAAGTGCACCCAAGACCAAGGCTGCAAAAGCCGATACGGACCACACATCCCGATACCCATGACGATGCAGCCGTGATCCCAGCGCGAACATCGCTGATAGCCAACCGAACAACATGGCGGCCAGGCCGACGGGCAGGACCATGGGGGCGCCACTTTGCGCGGCGATCACCAGCGCGGCGCCGCCGAACATGAGAGCAAAGACCGCGGCGTAGATGCGCTTCGGCACGGCGGCGAGATCGAGCCAACGCGGAAACACCGTCAGCAGAAAGCCGAGCACGAAGGGAGCGAGTGCGGCGTACTGCATCAGCAAGCCATGGGCCCAGCTGACCGGCATGGCATAACGCACGAACGGCCAGCCGCGCCACGAAGCCAGCAGCACCCACGTCCACCATGCCATGCTGGCCAAAAGTGCGGTGGCGCCCACAAAGAACATCGCCCGATGCGGAGCCTCGAGCAGCGTCGTCAGTGGCTGGGAAAGCGGAGGAGCTGGGTTCGTGGATCGCATGGAGAAGGCTGCCTAGGCAAGGGGCGCCAGGAGCGGCACACGATAGTCTGACGATGCCACTCTGCGTTGCGCCCTGATCTGAGTCAGAATTTTCTTACCTGGCGCGTGAACGTCGCGACCCCATGAACGGCCCCGGCTGAGGGCCGCTCACTTGGGCATGGCAGACTGCCGCTGGTCGGCCTGGCGGCCGTGTGCGGCTGGGCGGCATCGGTTCGCGGTGGGCGCCATCGCCGACCTGAGCGGCGACGGGAGACGTGCGCCCGCAGCGCGACAAAACGGACTATGTAGACCTCACTTTGCCCGCCTGTCATTGATCGAGGCTATGGCCAGCGTGCCGGAACGGACCTTCTCAACGGCCTGCTAGAACAATAAACCGAAGAGTTGCTTCAGCAATTCTTCCATCGGCATCATGGTCAGCGCCAACGGCACAATGGGCAAGAGCACCGCAACCGCCAGTTGCACTACGGCATCTTTGGTAATGGGCGCAATGCGCATGCTCCGCACTACCTCATAACTGTTGGCTAGATCGGCAAGCGACTGGATATCTTCACTACCCACCAAAGATTCATCAGCGGGTGAGCCGCTACGAAGCCACTTGACGTCAAACCCACGAACGTAGCGCTCCGCCAGAGTGCCATACTCATAAAGACCCTCGCGCTTGGCCTTCGCAAGCTGCGGCGCAAACACCAGCAATGGACCAAAGACCACGGCCAGCAGGAAGATGGCCATTGCCCCGATCTCCATTTTGAATTGCGGCAGTGCAGCCCCGAGGAAGAATATGTGGTTGGCCAATTGTGCGGCGACGATGACACCGTGCGCGACGAGCAGGATGGCAAAGGCGTAGACGGTTTGGGAAAGAAAGCCCAGTCCGCCAACCCGGTCGGGGTGTGTGGGAATAAGGCTCAGTTCAATACGTGATACCTGCCATAGAAACCTCGCCCAGATGAACAAGCGAAAGTACCAGCGGATCAGTAGAAACTGGAAGATGGGTAGGCTGATGTAGCCGTACCATATCCCGGAAAGTGAGAGATTCGAGCCGCCTGAAGATGGTATTGCGTACCAAGTCGCCGTTTGGAGGGCGGTGTATTGGCGCCAAACGATCAGGACACCGACGCCATACACCAAACCAAGCAATAACACCTCGGCGAGCACCGAGTTGCGCAGGCGATATGCTGATTTGATGGCCGCGGCGAATTGCGGCTTGGCCGTCTCAGGGATCAAATTGCGTTCGAGGAATGCCTGCCCGATGCGATGCATGCGCTTGTGCACCACAAGCTCGGAAAGGATTAGGAGAGGCAATGCGACCAGGAAACGAATGTGAACCTCAAGGTCCAGCAGGAACGGCACTGCCACACTGGTTCCCCACAAATGCCCTTCCAGGGCAGTCAGCACCAGAAGCGGAAGCCAGGCGAACAATGAGATGACAATGACGCGCTGGCGCACCAGCATCAGCGCATCATCGGACAAGTGTGCTCGACGCAATAGCTGAAAGAGTGGTCCGCCTAGAACGATCGAAAAGTTCTGCGCTTCCGGCAAGTTGTCGTCACCGGACATGGGTGTGCGCGATGTCTTCTTCGATTCCACGTTTTGACCGCCTTCCATCTTGTTGCCTCCCCGTTCGTTCCGCTGGGTTACCGTCCGCTCCCTGTCATGGAAAAACGCGCTGCATGTGATTAATTGGACTCATGCAGCTATCTCGAATTGGTTGGCCCGGTTACTCCGGCGCGCGGCCCTGGAGTTCGTTCGACGTGAACCTTTTCATGTCTGGCTCCCAACAGCATTGGTGTCTGACTGCCATCGAGCGGTTCACCGTCCTATCGCGACAGGGGGCGATGGCTGTTACGGCCGCGTCAGCGTTGTTCGCGAATACGCCAATTGCCGGTTTCCGAGCCCTTGCGTCACCCGTTGGCGCCTCTTGGACTGATGCCGAGCACCCAGGGCGGAGGCGGAAGCAGACAGCGTTCGGTCGAAGGGTAGAAGCCGGGCTTATTACGGCGTGTGCAGAGGCGATAGCTTCAGCCCTGCCTGATCTGGTTTCGCTTTGCTGGTTGACGGCTTGTTCACGATAGGATCGCGACCAGGGATTGAAATTGACCAGGATCAATCCACGAGGTGATCAGCCGCCAGGGAGGAGGCTTGCTAGCGACTTTACCCTGGGAAGAACATCGTGCGGTGTTGATTTCCGCCGAAAATAGAGCCGGGTTCTTCGTCGAAAAGTAAGCCACCCGTTTGTGCATCGGGCTAGCTCAGGTGATGAGCGCAGCCCTTGTATCGCGAAGTAGTGGCGCCACCTTTGCGGATGAGCGCAACAGCGCATCCACCGCTTCTCAGGAGAATTCCCATGCATATTGACTTGACCGGCCGGGTGGCCGTCATAACCGGATCGACGGCTGGCATTGGCCTGGCGATCGCGCAAGGTCTCGCTGCCGCAGGTGCTCATGTCGTCGTGACCGGCCGCACCCAGGCCCGCGTCGACGAGGCCATCGCCAGCATACGCGCGACCGTCGCCGGCGCCACGCTCACAGGACTGGCCGCCGATCTGGGCACGCCTGATGGCGCACGGCAACTGATGGCCAAGATTCCCGATGCGGACATCCTGGTCAACAACCTGGGCATCTTCGAGCCGAAGGCGTTCTTTGATATTCCAGACGAGGACTGGTTGCGGTTCTTCGAAGTGAATGTGCTGAGCGGCGTTCGCCTGTCGCGGCACTACGCACAGGGCATGGCCAGGCGTGGCTGGGGGCGCATCCAGTTCGTATCCAGCGAGTCTGGACTGCAGATCCCGGCGGAGATGGTGCATTACGGGATGAGCAAGACGGCGCAACTTGCGGTTTCTCGTGGGCTTGCCGAGTCGCTCGCGGGAACGGGCGTGACGGTCAATGCCATTCTCCCGGGGCCAACCCGCTCGGAAGGTGTCGGCGACTTCTTCGGCAAGATTGCGGCCGAGCAGGGCATTTCGCAGGAGCAGGTCGAGCGCGACTTCATCCAGACGCATCGTCCATCGTCCTTGATCAAGCGGCTGGCGACGGTGGAAGAGGTGGCAAACCTCGCCGTGTATCTTGCCTCGGAACAGGCGTCGGCGACGACCGGCGCCGCCATGCGTGTTGATGGTGGCGTGGTGCGTTCGATAGCCTGATGTCGTCAGTTCCAGAAAGGAACTGATCAAACGACTCCGATCGCTTCCGCAAGGCGGCCGGAGTCGTTCGGCCCGTCTATTGCGGGCGTTTCATCAGCGCGAAAAGTGGCGTCGTCAATAGGAGGACGATGAGCGCCCTGCGGTCCAGGAGATCGGATTGACCCACCACCACGCCAACGCAGTACAAGCATGCGATCACGCCGGCGATAAGCAGCACGCGGCTTCTTGAGGCTGGCAATTCGATGGTTTGATTGAGGCGCCACATCGAAACCACCGAGTAGATGTAGGGAAGCGCCATCAACACCACGGTCGCGTTGGTGATGATCGAAAACTGCTTGGCAATGGTGGGGGATGTGGTGAGGGCCAGGAGCGCCGTCATCAACACGCCGGTGATGACGAGATTTTGTGTAGGCATGCCTACTTCGTTGGTCACGGCGAATCGGCGAACGAACATGCCATCCGCGGCGGCGGCCTGGGCGGACTGGGCAACGAGGAGTATCCAGCCAACGAGCGCGCCGGCTGCCTTCAGGATGGCGGCCACCGAGATCGTCACGGCTGCCCAGGGGCCCAGCATGAGGCGGGCCGCATCGGCGAAGGGAGCGGCCGAATTCCTGAGTGCGTCATTGGGAAGAATGCCCATGATCGCCGTGCAGCAGGACACATAGATCGCTGTTGAAATCGCGAGCCCGATGATGGTCGCCAGTGGTACATTGCGATTGGGATTCTCGATGACACCTGCCGAGACGGCGGCGCTCTCGACGCCTAGGAAAGCCCACAGCGCGATAGACGCGCTTTGGGCTACGGCGGAATGAGTGGGCAAAGAACTCGGATTCCATCCGGCGCTGAAGACTTCAGGTCGAAACCAATGCCAACCAAGCAAACCGACAAAGGCGATCGGGAGGATGCCGGCGAGCGTGCTGATGGCCGTGAATTCACCAATCGCCTTCGCACCACGTAAATTGAGCCCGATAAAAAGCCAGATCACGAGGGCCGTACAGCCATTCGCCAACCATGGGCTCTTCAGCATCGGAAAGAACACCGCCAGGTAGCCGGTGACCGAAATCGCGATGGCGACATTGCCGATCACGTTCGCGCCCCAGTAGAGCATATTGGTCTGGAATGCCGCGAACGGACCCATATGGTCACGCGCGTAGGCATAAGGTCCACCGGCCTGTGGCGAAACCATGCCCAAATGCGCGAACACAAGGCCAAGCGCGCTGGCGCCGATGGCCGAGATGATCCAGCCGAAAATCGAAATGCTGCCGATGTTGGCAAGGCTGGAAGGTAGCAGGAACACGCCCGTGCCGACCATGTTCGCCACGACCAGCGAGGAAGCGCCAATCAATCCCATCTTCTTCGCCTGTGGTGCCGCCATGGATACTCCCGATTGCGTTCTCTGTGCGGGTTCCCCGTGATTGAGCTGCAGGCAGTGGATTGAGAGTCATACCTCCGGCGATGCCAGGCCCGCAGCCTCCCGCGCGACGGCGACCATGCCTGACGTCTCGATCATGGCGAGGTCCTAACCGTGGGAGCAGCGGCGTTTCAACTCTTCTTGTGGGTCTTGCTTCCCTTGGCGGTTGCCGTCTTCTCTACGATCACGCGCACCCACATATCGCCATGCGCATCGGCGTGGACGTTTTGCACTTCGCGGCCAAAACCGGGGAATCGCCTGCCGTACTCCTCCACTGAGGTCAGGAATTTCACGATTGGTCCGCCCTTGGCATCGACCCGCTCGCCAGGCATCAAGACGGGAATGCCCGGTGGATACGGCACGATCATCAAGGCGGCCAGGCGGCCCGGTAGATCGTCAATGCGAATTTCCTCGGTGTCGCCGTGGACGAGCTTCTGGTAGGCCTCCGACGGCGTCAGCACCTGTTCGGAAAGCACTTCGCCGGCCTCGTTGGCCATCGCCTGCAAGTCGAGATCCGTCATGACCTTGTGCATCTCGTCGCAAAGCTGCGGTAGCGTGATGCCGCGGTAGCGCTCGGGGTGTGCCTGTACGAGATCGGGCAACGCTTCTTCCAGGCTTGCATCCCGATCGTAAAGGCGCTTGAAGGCGAGTAGCGTCTCGAGCAGGGTGCCCCATTTGCCCTGCGTCGTGCCCACCGAGAACAGGACCAGCACGGTATAGTCACCCGTGCGAGCAATGGCTTGCCTGCGCGCATCCAGAAACTTGCTGAGAATGGCTCCTGGAATGCCACGCTTGGCGAGTCGGCCCTGTGCATCGGTTCCCGGGCACACGATGGTGACCTTGGTCGGATCGAGCATGCAAAAATCGTCGGCCACGACATCATTGGGCAGGCCGTGCCAGGTCTCGCCAACCCGAAGCGTCCAGCATTTGGGATCGTTCGCCAGGGCATCGGCCGGTGCGGAAGAGAACTCCACGTTCTTACCACCGACCTTGACCGTGTCGGGCTGGAATAACGAAAAGAACCATTCGTTATCCTTCTTCAGGCGCTTGGCCACCGACGCCACGGCCTGTCGGAACTCAACGGCATAGCCGATGGTTTCTCGCAGCAGGGCGCTTCCGGTCGGCTCGTCCATCATCGCCGTGGCGATATCCAGCGATGCAATCAAGGGATAGAACGGCGACGTCGTCCCATGCATCATGAACGCTTCCTTGAGCGGCGACCACGCCAGCTCACCACGTTTGCTATTGCTGACGTGAATATAGGAAGCCATGGAAAAGGCGGGCAGCATCTTGTGCGTCGACTGCACCGCCAACACCGTCGGACGGTTCTTCATGTCGTGCGGGATGCCCATCGCATAGCGATGCTTGTAGATCGGGTGAAACTTGCCGTAGGCATACCACGCCTCATCGAAGTGGATCCGAGGCACACTGTCCGCGAGCAGCTCGGCCACCTTGTCGACGTTATAGATGATGCCGTCATAGGTCGGGTTGGTGACCACCGCGTAGACCGGCTCCTTGGAGTTGGCGCCCGCCGTCAGCGGCGACTTGGCGATCAGGGACCGGATATGTTCCTTGGTGAATCGCTTGGGTGGAATGAGGCCGATCATGCCGAGGCCGTTGCGGCTCGGCTGAAAATACACAGGCCGGGCTCCCGACAGCGTCATGGCGTGATTGAGCGACTTGTGGCAATTGCGATCGGCGATCACCATGTCGTTCGAACCAATCGCCGCCTGTACGACGATGCGATTGGATGCCGATGACCCGGCGAGCACATAGAGCGTCCAGTCGGCGCCGAATATGCGGGCGGCCATGCGCTGCGAATCCGCGGGTGGCCCTTCAATGTCCAGCCAGGAGCCAAGCTCGGCGTTGGAGATGCCGATATCCGCACGCATGATGTTTTCGCCGAAGAAACGATGGAACTCGGCGCCGGCAGGATGCTTGAGGTAGGCGGCGCCTCCCATGTGGCCGGGCGCATCCCATTGGTAGGTGCCTTCTTCGGTCAGCTTCTTCAGCGCCTTGAAATAGGGCGGAAGCAGATCGGAGTGGTAATTGTCGATGGCGAATTGAATTCGACGCGCAAGGAAATCCGGCGTTTCGCCCACCAGGTTGACGTACTCGCGGACCTCACGGATCACGCTGAGTGGAATATCCTGGATAGTCGAGCCTCGGCTAAGCAGGAAGATGGGAATCCTGAGCGATTTCTCTCTCACCGCGCTGATGATCTTGAGCACCGCACTTTCGCTCATTTCAGCGGTTTCTCCGAGATCCCAGTCGACGGCGACGCAGGAGTAAGTAGCGGAGCCTTTCGCAATGGCGAGCCCATCCTCGCAGGTGAGTGCTCTCATCACCTCGATGCCGCGGGCCTGGATGGCCTTGCCGATGCGCTCCAGCGCAAGTCGGAAGGCCGAACCTTCATCCGGCGGGTCGCTCGTTATGTAAAGCAACCAGGGATTGTTCATCGACATGGTGTCTACCCTCAATTTCGGAAGTTCTGTCGCGTAGCGGCGATGGAGCGGGCTCGCGCGTTGCTTCGCATGGCCGCCGTGCGACCCAGAGCAAGCTCGGTGACCGATGCTTCTCCTTGTCAGGCATGCATGAGATCAAGACGATCTCAGGCATTGCACGTAGTACTCGCCGTCCTCCACTTCGACGCCGTGCGTGTCGTGACCAAAGCCCGGGAATTGCTTGTCCCAGCCTTGCAGGGACTTCAGATAACCGATGTGTGGCCCGTTCGCCGCCCCGGCCGCCTCACCGGGCATCACCATCGGGATGCCCGGCGGGTAGGGCACGATGCTCGTGGCGAGCACGCGCCCGGCAAGCGCGGGTAGCGCCACCCGTTCCACTTGCCCGCGCACGAGTTGCTGGTAGGCATCGGCCGGGGACATCTTGATCTCGGGCAGATGCGAATAGGCGTTTTGCAGGTGACTGGTTTGTCCGCTCTTCTTCAGCTCGGCGAACATTTGATCGCCCAGGCCGCGCAAGCCAAGTCCCCCGTAGCGATCCGGATGACTTTTCACCAGGGAAGGCATGACCCGTGCCAGCGAGACATCCAGGTCGTAGTCGCGCTTGAAGTCCAGCATGGCTGTCAGCAAGGTGCTCCACTTCGCCTTGGTGATGCCGAGGGAAAAAAGGAACAACACGGCGAAGTCGCTGGTCTTCTCGGCTTCGATGCCGCGCGCATGCAGATAGGCCGTGAGCAGTGAAGCCGGAAAACCCGTCTTGCCGAGCGAGCCATCGTCCTCGACGCCGGGTGTCAGTACCGACACCTTGATCGGGTCGAGCATGCAATAGCCGTCCTCGAGTTTGTCGAAGCCATGCCACGTATCACCCGGATGCATCACCCAGCAGTCCGGATCCGTCGCCAGCAGCTCTTGGGGCGCGTCTTCGAACGCGATGCGCTTGTTGCTCTTGGGATCCTTGACCTTGTCCGGATTCCAGGTGCGGAAAAACCACTCCTTCTTCTTCTCGAAGTCGCGGCGCAGGCGACCTACGACTTGCCGGAAGGTAACCGCCTCATCGATGCTCTCGCGGGTCAACGCCGTGCCGCTGATGCCATCCATCATGGATGCGGCGACCTCGTTGGACGCGATGATCGGATAGAACGGCGAGGTGGAGCCGTGCATCATGAACGACTCATTGAAGCGCTCGTGTGGAACGGCATTGCGGCCATCGCGGACATGGATGTACGAGGCCTGCGAGAACGCCGCCAACAATTTATGGGTCGAATGGGTGGTGAAGACCGTGGGGCCCTTCGGGTCGTGTTCCGACGCCTCGCCATGCATGGCCAGGCGCCCGGCATACAGTGGGTTGAAGCGCCCATAGCCATACCAGGCCTCGTCGAAATGCACGCGATCCAGCCAGCCACCCACCTCTTCGAGTACGCGCTTGACGTTGTAGCAGAGGCCGTCATAGGTGGAGTTGGTCACCACCATGAAGACCGGGCGCTTGTCCTTGAGACCCTTCGCCAGGGGATTGGCAGCCACGGCCTTGCGAATGGCGGCCTCACCGAAGCGCTCCGGATAGATCGGCCCGATCAGGCCATAGCGGTTGCGTGATGGCACCAGGTATTGCGGTATGCCGCCGGTCAGGGTCAGGCCGTGCTCGATGGACTTGTGGCAATTTCGGTCGCACAGAACGACCTGGTCACGCCCGACGCACGCCATGAAAATGATGCGATTGGAGGTGGACGATCCATTCGTCACGGTGTAGCTGCGATGCGAACCGAAGATGCGCGAAATGTACTTCTCGCTATCGCCGATCGGCCCGTTGTGGTCGAGCAACGAGCCAAGTTCGCCGACGCTGATGGAAAGGTCGGTGCGGAATACGTGCTCGCCGTAGAAATCATAGAACGCACGGCCAGCAGGATGCTTCAGGAAGGCCGTGCCGCCGGTATGGCCGGGCGTATGCCAGGAATACTCGTGCACCTGGTTGAACGACTGGAGCGCCGACGTCAACGGTCCGAACAGCGTGTTGAAGTAGACATTCATGGCCGCCTGGACGCGCCCACCCACGAAGGTGGCGACGTCTTCGAGGAGCCAGACCAATTCGTTGATGGACTGGATCAGCTCGACGTTGAGCGTCTTGGCCTTGTCGCGTTCGGTCAACAGGAAGATCGGCACGTTCTCGTTGCGCGAACGAATCAACTTGATCAGGCTAGTGGCGGCTGCATTGTCGTGAGATTTGCCGCCATCGTCCGGCAGCGACCAATCAATCATCATCGCGTGGATCGCCGCGTCGGAGACGATGGTCGCGCGGGCATCCTCCAGCGCCGAGACCATCACGGTCTCGATATTGCGCTCAGTGAATTCTTCCGCCAGGGTTCGGCAGGCCCGGCCCCCCGCGCTATCGAGGGAACCCGCCTTGGCATGGACCAGAAGCGCGCGGAACTTCTGGCGCTGGTTGCGACGTTCAAGCATGGCATCACACCTCGAATTTGATTGACGCGGGCAGTCCCGTGAGCGGATCGAAAGGCCTGTCGGAGACGCCCGCAACTTTCTCCGGGGGCGGAGAGGTGTCCACCATCCATCTGGGCGTCGCCGTGGTCTAGTTCGCGTTGATCCCTCGATGAAATGACGGTGGGTGACTAGTGGTTCTGGCGCAATTCGTCCGCGGTCATGGATTCAGGTCGTAGCGCAGCGTGGTCTGTATGCGCTGGCCCTGGCCGCGCATATCGGTGAGATCGATGTTCTGGCCCCACAGGTATTCGACGCCGAGCATGGCGCGCTCGCTGAACTGCCAGGCCAGGTTGAGCGACGCGAACTTGGTGCTCTTGGGCAGGGTCTGGTCGATCAACAGGTTGGATTGGGGGCTGATGCGAAGGTAGCCGTAGGACAGGCTGCTGCTGAGATCACTGTTCCATCCGTGGGTGTAGCCGGCACCCGCGCCGCGGGCCCGAATCCCCCTCAAGTCACCCTGAGTATTAAACGCGGCATCCAAGCCCAGACCGGAGATGTCCTGCAGAAAATTGGCGTAGCCCCGCCCATTGCTGACCCAGCCCTGCACGCTGTCACGCTCGAAAAGCTTGGTGGTGCCGGTGAGTTGCGTGGCGTAGCCGTTGGTGCCTCGGGTGCGTGCCGTGGCGCTTTCAACCCGCAGGTCGCGCCACAGGTTGGCCCATTGGATATGCCAACTGGGCGCCTCCCAGCGTAGGCCGAACACGAAGTCCGGCCGCCGGGAATACGTATTGAAGCCCTCGATGGTTGTGATGTCGGCGTTCGGTTTCTCCATCGACAGCGGCAAGGTCAACAAGCTATCGCCGTGCTTATAGAGGATCGGCGAGAAGCGGATCTGGGGGCCGTATTTGAAGGTGAAGGAGTTCGGACCCTCGTAGTCGAGCGTGTTGGGAAACACGTCGATATCGGTAAAAGCCGAGATGTTGTAGCCCGCGAGGAGCGTAAAGCGCTCGTTATCAAGCTCGCCATAGAAGTACTGAAGGTTGTACGGCATGTCGCCGGTACCGCTGCCGAAGAAGTTGTTCTTGTAGACCACCTTCAACGTGCCGTAATCGGTGTCGCGGCGAAAATCCATGCGGAAAACGCTCTGCTTCGCGCTCATATTGGAGCGCCAGCCGGTGCCGTAGAACGGCGCCCCGCGCACGGGGATGGATGAAGGCACGAACAAGTCCTGCGCGCCCATGTAGGTGTTGTCCGCCATGGCGTCGACCTGCGCGACGAGGTCAACCTTGAGCAGATTGCCGGTATCGCCGAGGCGTACATAGCCCTCGGGCAGCGGCTCGGCGACGCCGGCCGGCGCCGACGGCGGGTGATATTGCGCGGCCTTGGCGGCCGCAAGTTCGGACGTCGGCGTGACCACGGCCGGCTTGGGCGGTGGGCTGGGCGCTTGCGCGACCGCCTGCGGTTTCGGGGCCGCCTCCTTCGCTTCGAGCTCATCCAGGCGTTGTTGCATTTTTTGCATCACCTGCTGCTGCGCCTGCATTTGCTGACGCATCTGCGCGATCTCTGCCTTCAGGTCCGCGGATGAATCCTTCGACTGGGCTAGCGCAGCCGGCGCGGCCAAGCATGCCAACAGCGCGAAGGCCATCGACACGAGCCAGTGGCATGCCAAGGCGCTCAGCCCCGTGCGACAACGCGATCGATTGTGCATCACTAAATCCTCGCCAATTTGCACGGTCCGGATCGCGCGCTCACGCTGATCCGGGGCGAATCAGTCCGGCAGCGCCGTCTTGTGGAACCAATCGCGCATAGCCGCATCCGGCGCACCGAAAAACTGACCATAGATGGTGTCGATCTTTCCCGAGCGGTACAGCCTGCTCAGCGTGGTGTCCACGAGCAGGCGGAAGTCGTCGTCATTGCGGCTCAAGACGAAGGAAAGCGACTGTCGATCGAAGACTCGATCCAGCACCATCACCTGGCTGCCAGCGGGATTATGCCGGGCCAGATCGAGCAGTACGGTTCGATCGGCGACGAACCCATTGGCTCGCCCGTCGATCACTTGTTGAAAGCCGGTGGCGAGGTCGGGAACGACGGAGACAAAAGCGTTGACGTTGAGTTCAGCCCGGCGCTCAGTCAATAAACGCTGCGCCGTAGAGCCTCCGATGGCGGCAAAACGCTTTTCCTCGAGAACCTGCAGTCTTGGCGACCCACGCCAGAGCGGCCGCACGGCTGCTTCGCGACCTTCAAGCAGATCGCGAAACGCAGCGGGTGCATCCCGGCGAACCAGGATCCCGATGCCGCTGCTCAAGACAGGTATCGAATAGCTGACGTCTGCGCGCCGCGCCAGGGTAGCCTCCGACGGTCCGCAGACCAGATCGACGCGCCTGTCTTTCACCGCGTTGTAGCGCTCGGTGGCATCGACAGCCACGAATTCCGTCGCGAGATTTGGCAGGCCTAGCTTTGACTGCACGTCGGCGGCGATCAGTCGGCACAGCGCGATGGCATAGCCATCGACCTTGCCGGATTCGTCCCGAAACGAGATCGGTCTGGCATTCGCGTAGTAGCCGAGCGTGATTTTTCCCGATGCGCGGATTCGATCCAGGGTGCTTGCTGCCTGCGCCTGCGTTTGGGCGAATAGCATCGATGGCGCCATGGCTGCAGCGATCAGCAGCATCAACGGCCAGGTGAATTTTTTGGAAGCCATCAAACGGGCGATCTGCATGTGCCTCTCCTCAATTCCGCCTGCCAGTGCGTCAGGCAGTTCGCGCTTCTTCGACCACCAACGGAGGCGGGAATCGCGGTGCCAGGAAGCCGTAGATCACAAAGGTGAGCGCCATCGCGATAGTGCCGCCGAGGACGGCCTCCTTGCCCGAGGCGTAGATGGCATAGGTGCTGTAAAGCATCGCAACGGCGGCGACAAAGGTGTTGATGCCATAAGTGTGTTGGCTGACGCCGGCTTTCTTCATCATGAGCATCAGCGCCGAGAGGGAAATAATGTACGGCACGACGTTGGTGACGACAGCCAGATTGACCAGTACCGCGAACTGCTTGCTCAGGCTTGGGGAGGCCGTTGATAACGCCAACCCACTCTGCACGATGCCCATGACGATCATGCCGATCACCGGTGCCGTCAGGCGGTTGGTCTTCGCAAAGAACTTGGGAAACATGCGCCCCTCGGCGGCTGTCTTGGCCGTCTGGGCGATGGTGAACTGCCATCCGAGCAGGGAGCCCAGGCAGGCAAGAATGGCCAGCGCGCGTATGACCGCACCGATGGTGGGGTTGAACATCTCCGAATAGGCGAGAGCGAATGGCGCGGTCGACTCGGCCAATTGCGCATTCGGTACGATGCCCTGGATCACCGTGGTTGACAGCACGTAGATGACGGCTGCGCCGAGTGTCCCAAGCATGCACGCAAGCGGAACATTGCGCTTCGGGTTCTCCACGGCGTCCGAGTTTTGCGCAGCGGACTCCATGCCGAGAAAAGCCCACAGTGTGAGCGCGATGCTCGAGTCCACGCCTTCGAAAAGGCTGAGTCCCTTGGGATTCCAGGCGGCCGAAAACGTGGCGCTCTTGAACCAGAACCAGCCGATGATGGACAAGCCGGCGACGGGAATGATCACGCCCCAAACCGTGATGGAACCGATGCGCCCGGTGATGCTTGGTCCACCGAAGTTCGCGACGGTAGTCAGCCAGAGCAGGCCTATGACGCTGACGCAGGTGGCGATGGGCGTTACCGACATGCCAGGGAAGAACACCGCGAGATAGCCAACGGCGGAAATCGCGATCGCGACGTTTCCAATCGCCAGCGAAAGAAAGTACAGGAAGAACGTGAGGAAATACCCGCCTTTTCCATAGGCATCCTCGGCGTACGCGGCCATGCCGCCAATGCGCTGATTGAACAAGCCCGCCTGCGCAAAGCCGTAGGCGATGGCCATCGATCCGATCGCCGTGACGCCCCACGAAAGCAGTGAAATGGCGCCGACCTGGGCCATGTTGGCCGGCAGCATAATGATGCCGGAGCCCATCATGTTCACAGCGACCAAAACGGTCAGCTGCATCATGGTCATCTTCTTGGTGCCGGGCATCTGATTCCTCCCCCATCCTTCGATGTCAAGGAGTTTCGTATCCGGCCGATGGACGCTCGATTCCTAGCCGGTCCGTTTTTGTCGCACCTGCAAAGGCAATTGTTTGATCCCCATAATCTCGGAAGAGGCTGCGCGTGTTCTGGTCAAAGGCGTGTGAACACCGGCGAGCGATAAAACGTCTGACCAGCGCTGCTGCAGGGGGGCTTGCTTGCTCGCGAGCCATTCGCGTTTGGTGCGCAGGGCAATGAGCGATGTTGCATGATCGAAGCAAATACGAGGACGGCCGCACTATGGCTGGCATGCTCGTGGTTAGTTTGTGCTTGACCCGGCAGGCCACGCTTTCCGGCTCACGCCGGCATGACCGAACAACGGCGGCTCAAGCTTCAGTGCGCGTCACCGAACGTGGTCGACGGGCTGCTCTTCGCGCTTTGCGCATTCCATGCGGCTACCGCCTGATCCAGATTGAAGAACAGGCGTTCGTTTCCCAAGGTCGCGCCCAGTGGCGACCGTCGCACCATCGCCAGCACGCCGGGGTTAAGCCCGACCAGCCAGAGCGTGATGCCCCGCTCTGAAAGTTTCTCTTCCGCCTCGATCAGCATCTTCAGTGCCGTGTACTCGAGATCGAATACGGCGCGCAGGTGCAGCACGACGATGCGGGCATTCGCCTGGGCCATGAGCTGCTGGATCTTTTGGCCGAGGTGCTCTGCGTTGGCAAAGAAGATGCGCCCCTCCGGCCTCAGCAGCAGGAGGCCGGGGAACGTCTCGTCCTGGGGGTGCTCGTCGGATACGGGGCGAAACACCGTCGTGCCAGGTTTGCGGGCCAGCACGTAAACCGGAGGGTCGGAGACCTGGTAAGCGAGTGCCGCAAGCGACACGACGATGGCCACCAGGATCCCCTGCAACGTACCGAGCAGCACGACACCTGCGCACGCAATGAGCGCCCATATGAACTCCGTGCGCCGCACGGTGATGATGGCGCGAAATTCCGCGGGCTTGATCAGGCCGATCGAATACACAATGACCACCGCCGCGAGCGTGGCGTGCGGCATCCGCCCGATGAAAGGGGCCAAGAGCAGCATGGTGCCGAGGGAAGCGGCGGCAGTGACTAGCGCTGCCAGTTGGCTGTGTGCGCCTACGAGCCGGTTAACCGCCGTCTGGGTGGTGCCCCCGCCGGCCGGCATGGACCCAAGCAACGCGCCGCCGATATTGGAGAGGCCGGTCGCCACCAGCTCCCGATTCGGTTGTGGCATGGGTTCACCGCTCTTGACGAAGGCTCGCCCTGACGCAATCGTTTCGGTGAAGCTCATGAGTGCGATGCCCGCGGCGGCCGGCCAGAGCGACTCGATGAGCGATAGGTCCGGCTTGGTTACCGAAGGTAGGCCCGTCGGTACATGACCGACGATGTCGACCCCGTGAGACTGAAGGCCAAATAGTGCGACGGCGCCGATCCCGCACGCCACCGCAATCAGCGGCGCGGGCGCCCGCGGCGTAAAATGTTCCATCGCCACCAGGATCACGATGGTTACTAGTCCCACGGTCACGGTCGCCACAGACGCGTGCGGAAGGCCGGTCGCGATAGCCAGCACGTTGTGGAAAAACGTGCCCTTGGGAAAGTGGATGCCGAGGAGCTTCGGCAACTGGTCGAGCACGATGACGACCGCGATGCCTGCCTTGAAGCCGGTCAGCACGGGATCGGAGATGAAATTCGCGACAAAGCCGAGGCGCAGGATCGCGGCGAGCGTGAGGATGGAGCCGACGAGCAAGGTCAGCGTCGCCGAGGCGCGCAGTAGGTCGGCCTCGCTTCCGCCGGGCACCACCCGCGCCAGGGCTGTTCCGGCGAGGATGGCGAGCGTCGCGGTGGTGCTCACGCTGAGAGGGCGCGACGACCCGAAGAGCGCGTAAATCACCATCGGGAAGAGCGCCGTATAAAGACCGACCTGCACGGGCAGGCCCGCCACGGTGGCATAGGCCAGGGCTTTAGGAATGACGACGGCGGCAACAGTCACGCCCGCGATGAGGTCCGGCTTGATCCATTCCCGCCGATATCCATTGAGCCAATCCAGCGGAGCTAACAGGCGGCCGGCTGCGGAGTTCGTTGACGAATGGTGTTGCATGGTCGCGAATACTCCCGGTGATCCGCCAATCCACCCATCGCAGGTAAACCACGTTTTCCGTCTGATCCGCCTAGACGCCTTGAAAAGGCGGAGGGCGCATTCAACGAATGCTCGCTCTGGGTCGAAGATCCCTAGATCAAGGCGGAATCAGTACGCGCGTGCGCAAGAAAGGGAAGTGACTGGTCGCACCCAACCGCTACGCTCAGTCGTTTCTAGCATGACCAAGCTTTTGGCCAAGCCGCCGGAAAAAGTCTACACCCTCAATTGGTGGGGGCGCGCTCGGCTAGTGCACGCTGAATGTTCTGGTTGCCTGATGCTGTTGCGCCTGCTGGTCAGGCGCAGCGGAACGATATGGCCAGCAAACAGCTTGAGCAATGAAGCATGACCGCGTCCGTTCACTGCGCCTGCATGCCAGTCGCAGGTTTCCTGCAGTGGCCCGGCCCTCGATCGCAGGCTGGTTTGCCTAGAGCGACTCAGGGGGCGCAGGCGCAGGACAACGGAGACGAGCTCCGTCAGCCAGTAAATTTACGATTCTCAAGCTCACTCGATTGGTGTGATATTGGCGGCGGTGCAGGCGGGGTAGGGAGCTTCGCTGCGCATGGTTTGCCAAGGTCGGTTGGCAAGCCAGTCATGACGAGTAAGTCGGGTTGACCAGTAATGCAACGCACGCGGACCCACGTAGATCTACGGTCCGATCGAGCGGAGTCGAGCTCGAGATGCGGGACGAGGATTTGTCGGAGTCATCGTGGACACCAGCCCCTTGTCCGACACCAAAGGGGAGCCAGAGGCGTGCTGGGGCACGTCGGCAATGCTTGCCGGTGAGAAGGTCTGAATGATGCGCAGACTACATGCCTATGTTGCCGTGGCGCTCTTGTCCGCATCGTTGTGCGGATGCAGTGGGAGCAAGCCCGAAGCGGCTGCCGCCGCACCCACCGAAGTTGGCGTCCTTACCGTGTCGCTACGCGACGTCCCGGTGCTGTATGAATTCGTGGGGCAGACCGAAAGTTCCCAGCAAGTGGAGATACGCGCGCGCGTCAATGGTTTTCTGGAGGAACGTGTCTATACGGAAGGTTCCATGGTGCACACAGGTGACGTGATGTTCCGCATGGATCGCAAGCCATTCGAGGCGGCCCTGGAAGCCGCGCAGGCCGAACTTAGCCAGCAGCGTGCTCGCCTCGATACGGCGCAGGCCAACCTCAATCGGGTCCGCCCGCTCGCGGCCAAAAACGCCTTGAGCCAGAAGGACCTTGACGACGCGACCGGTCAGCAACAGGCCGCCGCCGCCGCGGTCGAGCAGGCGCGTGCCAATGTGATCAGCGCACAGCTCAATCTCGGATACACCACCATCACGGCGCCCGTGACGGGACTGTCGAGCTTTGCCAAGAAGCAGGATGGCTCGTATATCGATGCCACCAACAGCCTGCTCACTTATGTGGCGAAGCTGGACCCCATGTGGGTGAATTTCTCCCTTTCCGAAAACGAGGTCCTGCGGTTACGCGATCAAACGGGTTCGGGCGCGCTCAAGCTGCCGGCGCGCGGCTTGCTCGAAGTGGAAATCGTGCTTGCCGATGGCAGCGTGTTCCCGGAGCGCGGTCATATCTCGTTCTCCGACGCCGCGCTCAACACGGAAACGGGAACGTATCTCGTGCGCGCGGTGTTTGAAAATCGCGAGGGTATCCTGCGACCCGGGCAGTTCGTGCGTGTGAAGGTGGCCGGCGCGGAACGAACCAAGGCCATTTCGGTGCCCCAGCAAGCCGTGCAACAGGGTGAGCAAGGCGCGTTCGTGTGGACCGTGACCCCCGAAGGAAAGGCTCAGCCGCGACTGGTGGAAACCGGTGAGTGGAGCGGTATGGACTGGATCATCAACTCAGGACTTCACGCGGGGGACCAGGTCGTGGTGGATAACTTCATCCGGCTGGCACCCGGCGCGCCGGTAAAGACCCACCCTGCAAAACCTGCCGCCGCCGCTGCGCCGCAAGCCGTCGCGAAACAGGGCAATGCCGGTGCCGCAAAGGCTGCGCCATCCCTCGCTGGCGCCTCGCCTGGTCAGGCCCATGCGGGAGCGAAGGCCGAGGTGCTGTTTGATGTCGGAAGTGCCCAGCTCACGGAAGACGCGGCATCGAAGCTCGCGCCCATCGCGACACAGTTGCATGGCCCGTCGCCAGGGCGCGCCGTGATCTCCGGTTACGCCGACGCATCGGGTTCGCATGCGGCCAATCTCAAGTTGGCCTCCGCCCGCGCGAAGGCCGTGCGGGCGGCCTTGATCGTGGCTGGTGTACCCGAAGGCCGCATCGAGCTTCGTCCGCCAACGGATATCACGGCCGGGACCAAGGATGACGCGCGCCGGGTGGAGATCACGGTCGTCGCCGGCGGGCCAGCAGGGTCATCGAGAGAAGCGCGATGAATTTCTCGCACTTCTTCATCGACAGGCCGATTTTCGCATCGGTGGTGTCCATCATCCTCGTCGTCGCCGGCCTGGTGGCGATGGTCAATCTGCCGATCGCGCAGTTTCCCGATATCGCACCGCCGCAGATCACCGTCAGCGCCACCTATCCTGGCGCCAGTTCGGAGATCGTCGCGCAAAACGTTGCTGCACCGCTGGAACAGCAGATCAACGGTGCCGACAACATGCTCTACATGAACTCGACGAGCTCGTCGACGGGAAACCTGACCATCACGGGATTCTTCAATATAGGCACCGACCCGTCCCTGGCTCAGGTCGATGTGCAGAATCGCGTGAACCTGGCGCTGCCGTTCTTGCCTGACGCCGTCACGGCGCAAGGCGTATCCGTGCAGAAGCGTTCATCGGCCTTCATGATGGTGATTGCCATCTTTGCGCCCGACAACGCATTCGATCAGCCTTATGTCGCGAACTACGCCAATGTCTATGTACTCGATGCCCTGAAGCGCATTCCCGGCGCCAACCAGGCGTCGATCTTCGGTTCCGCCGACTACGCCATGCGCATTTGGCTCAAGCCCGATCGGATGGCCAAACTGGGCATCACCGTGGGCGATGTCCAGCAAGCGATCGCTTCGCAGAATCAGCAGTTCTCCGCGGGCCGCATCGGACAGGCGCCCACGCCTGGGCCGGTGCTGCAGACCTTTCCGATTGCCACGAAAGGCCGCATGACGGAGCCGGCGGAGTTCGAGGACATCATCCTGCGCGGAGGGACCGGCGATGCCGCCGCCATGATCCGTCTGAAGGATGTGGCCAGGGCCGAGCTGGGTTCGAAGGAATACACCTTGCGCGGGCGCTTCAATGGCAAGACGGCCACCTTGCTTGCCGTCTATCAGCAGCCAGGCGCCAACGCGCTCGACGTCGCCAAGCAAGTGCGCAGCACGCTGGCGGAGCTGAAGAAGAGCTTCCCTCCGGGGCTCGACTATGAAATTGCCCTGGATACCACCGAATTCGTGAAGGATTCGATCGGCGAAGTGGTGCACACACTGGGCGAGGCGGTGATCCTCGTCATCGTCGTCGTCTACCTGTTTCTGCAGAGCTTCCGCGCCACCCTGGTGCCGATCCTGGCCGTGCCGGTATCCATCATCGGAGCCTTTATCGGCATGAGCGCGCTTGGGTTTTCGATCAACATGCTGACCTTGTTCGGCATGGTGCTGGCGATCGGCATCGTGGTGGATGACGCGATCGTGGTCATCGAAAACGTCGAACGCAATATGACGGAGTTCAAGCTACCGCCGAAGGAGGCGGCCAAGAAGGCAATGGACGAGGTCAGCGGACCGGTCGTTGCCATCGTGCTGGTCCTGCTTGCGGTGTTCATCCCGGTGGCGTTTCTCTCGGGCATCACGGGACAGCTCTACAAGCAATTCGCGGTGACGCTGGCTGTTTCCGTGCTGCTGTCGGGCCTGGTGGCGCTGACGCTGTCGCCGGCACTTTCCGCGATCCTGCTCAAGCCAGGTAGCCATAAGAAGAATCGCTTCTTCACCTGGTTCAACACCCAGTTCGACCGTTTTACGGAAGGCTATGGTCGCTCCGTGCAACTGGCGATCAAGCGAGTCACCGCTTCCCTGCTCATCATCGCGGGAATGATCGCGATCTCGGTCGGGCTGTTCAAGCACATTCCATCGTCCTTCTTGCCGACGGAAGACCAGGGTTACATTTTTGCCGCCGTGATGCTTCCTGATGCAGCCAGCCTGGATCGTACCAGCGACCTGTCCAAGCGCGCCGAGGACTGGTTCGCCAAGCAGCCTGGCGTGAAGTCGATCGCGGCGCCTGTCGGGTATAGCCTGGTCGACTCCCAGTACAAGGCGAATGCCGGCACCTTGTTCGTGACGCTGAAGAGCTTTGCGGAGCGCGGCGAAGGGCAGGGCGCGGCTGACCTCATCCGTGAGTCGCACAAGGCCTTCTCCGCGTTCACCGAGGGTGCGGTGATCCCAGTCAATCCGCCGTCCATTCCTGGTCTTGGCACGACCGGAGGCTTCGAGTTCTGGTTGCAGAGCACGGGCAGTGGCAGCTACCAGATGCTCGAGGCGACCACCCGTGCTTTTCTTGCCAAGGCGAAGCAGCGACCGGAGCTGCGCGGCGTGAATTCACTCATCAACACGCGTTCGCGCCAGTTGCTGGTGGAGGTCGATCGCGAGCGCGCCGAATCGCAGGGGGTTGCCGTACAAGATGTCTACTCGGTTCTGCAGACCATGTTTGGATCGCTCTATGTGAGCCAGTTTCCCAAGAGCAGTCGTCTGTTCCAGGTCATCTTGCAGGCAGAACCGCAATTTCGCATGCGGCCGGAGGATCTCCAGCAGCTCTATGTGCGCAATAAGAGCGGCGTCATGGTTCCCATCAAGTCCATGACCACCAGCCGCTACGTACCCGGTGCGGATATCGTCACCCGTTTCAACAACTTCCCCGCTGCCAAGATCACGGGCGACGCCGCCCCGGGCTACAGTTCCGGCCAGGCCATTGCGGCCATGGAGGACACCGCCCGTGAAGTGCTCGGCGCCGGCTACAGCTACGCCTGGAGCGGCCAGGCGTTCGAAGAAAAGACGGCCGGTTCGACGGCTGCTGCCGTGTTCGCCTTCGCGCTCGGCATGGTGTTCCTCATTCTTGCGGCGCAGTACGAGAAGTGGTCGCTGCCGTTAGGCGTGCTGATGGCCGTGCCGTTTGCGCTGTTTGGCGCGCTCGTCGGCATCTTGATGCGCGGCATGGAAAACGATGTGTACTTCCAGATCGGCCTGACCGTACTGATCGCGCTGGCGGCGAAGAACGCGATTCTCATTTTCGAGTTTGCCGTCGAGATGCGTGAGAAGGAGGGGCTGAATGCCTATGACGCGGCCCTGCACGCGGCCAAGCTTCGCCTCCGTCCCATCATCATGACGTCGCTGGCCTTCATTCTCGGCTGCGTGCCGTTGGCGATCGCCAGTGGTGCCTCCGCCGCGAGCCGCCGCTCACTGGGCACGGGTGTCGTGTTCGGCATGCTGGGTGCCACCGTGATCGCGCTGCTGTTCATTCCGATGTTCTTCTGGGGATTGGAAACGCTGTCGGCCGGCAAGAAGCGCGTCGAGGCTCAGCCATCCGGGACGGAGCCTTCCAAGCCCGACGATGATCATCCGTCGATCGGCCAGGAGGGTTGAGATGCGACGCCCGTGGCTATGCTGGTCCTGGGTGGCATGCAGCGTGATCCTTTACGGCTGTGCCGTCGGGCCCGACTATCACCGGCCGACCGTCGAGACGCCGGTCACTTATCGTTATGCGGATGTCCAGGCCATGCAGACAAGCACGGCGGCCTGGTGGTCCCAGTTCAATGACCCCGTGCTCGACGCGCTGATTCAGCAGGCGATTGCCCAGAACAAGGACCTGATGGTCGCTGCAGCGCGCGTGGACGAGTATTACGGCCGCTTGATGACCACCCGGTCGGCGCTCTATCCCCAACTCTCAGCCGGCCTTTCCGGTGGCCGCGAGCGTTACCCGGCCACGCCACTCACGCGGGAATACGAGAGCACGCAAGTGCAGGCGAGCGTGATGGCCTCGTGGGAGATTGATTTGTTTGGTCGCTTGCGCCGCCTGCGCGAGTCGGCCCGCGCCGACCTGCTGGGCACCGAATACGCGCGCGATGCGACGCTGATCTCGTTGGAGGCCAGTGTCGCGACGGCCTATATCAGCTTGCGCGATCTTGATCAGCGCCTGGTGATTTCACGCGCCACGCTCGATAGCCGAGCCGGGGCGCTGACGTTGTACAAGGAGCGCTTTGAAGGTGGCGTAGTATCGCAGGTCCAGGTCAGCCAGGCGGACTCCGAATACGCCGTTGCCCTGGCAGCGGAGCACGACTTCGAGCAGCAGATTGCCCAACAGGAAAACGCCTTGTCGCTCCTGCTCGGCCAGAACCCGGGGCCGATTCCCCGCGGCAGGCCCATCGACCAGATCGCCGTGCCGAGCATTCCGGCAGGCCTGCCTTCGGCGCTGCTGGACCAACGCCCCGATATTCGCCAGGCGGAGCAAGCACTGGTTTCGGCAAATGCGCAGATCGGTGCTGCGCGAGCGCAATACTTTCCGGCCATCAGCCTCACGGGCTTGTTCGGTGCGGCGAGTACGGCGCTGTCTTCGCTATGGAGTGGGCCGGCGAAAATGTGGTCGTACGCGGGTGCGGCGTCGCTGCCGATCTTCACCGCGGGGGCCATTGCGGGCACGGTCAAGGAGGCGGAGGCGCGCCAACAGGAAGCGCTTTTCACTTATCAGTCAACGATACAGAGTGCGTTCGCCGACGTTGAAGATGCACTCGTGGGCGAACAGCAGACCAAGGAACAGCTGGCAGCCGTCGATCGGCAGGTCAGGGCGCTGGACCAGTATGCGTCGCTGTCACGTGCGCTGAACGAAGGCGGCTATACCAGCTACCTGGAGGTACTTGACGCCGAGCGCAGCCTGTTCAACGCTCAATTGTCGCAATCGAGCCTGCAAGGACTGCGCCTTATCCAGGTCGTGAACGTCTACAAAGCGCTCGGCTATGGCTGGCCGGTGGGCAATGCACCTGTGGCATCCAGTGGCGCGCCCGAGACTGGGGTGTCGGCGAATGGCCTGACATCGCCACTGCAGAAGTGAAAGCTTCAACCGGGCAATTCTTCCTTGAGACGGATCGGATTGATGGCTGCCTGGAAGCGCCCTTGCAGGGCACCTGGAAGCCCTTGAACTCGACATCGGTGTTTCTGCGGAAACGCGATCGGTTGATGCCAGCGTCGATCTTGTCGTGGGAGTATCGCGTGACGACGCCAAGGGGTTTCCACGGGAAGAACTCCACTCCGAGGCGCGCGTTATACAGGGTCGCGTCAATCTGATCGATGTTGGCCTCGAATGCACCGCCATCCGCCACAAGGCGCGCCCGATCAGCCATTTGATAGCGGTACGACAAGCCGATATTACTGTTTCCCGCACCGATGATCCCATTGATGGCATCCAGCTCAGTCTGGATCGCAAACCGCAGGCGGATCAATGCATTTTGCTGATCGACGATGGGCAGGATCATTGCATGGATGTGCAACTTCCGGGCCGCGACCTAGTCGAGCGAAAAGGACGTCACACCGTGGCCATGCCGTCCTTGCGTGCTCTTAACGTTATCTCAGCCAAGCTCAGTCTCTCTCGCCTGCCAGATAGTGTGGCAACGACACGGGTTTGTGTTCATGAACGCCATTCACTCGGATGCCTTCGTCTTCTTCGGTGCGACGGGCGACCTGGCCTACAAGATGATCTTTCCGGCACTGCAGGCGCTCACCCGTGCGGGTGAGCTCGAGATGCCGGTCATTGGCGTGGCGTATGCAAACTGGACATTGGAAAAGCTGCGCGCGCGAGCGCGCGACAGCCTCAAGGAGCACGGCGGTGTCGACGAGGAGGCCTTCAGCCGGCTCTCCGCGCGATTACAGTACATCGATGGCAACTATAACGACCAGGCAACGTACGACCGTCTGAAGCAGACATTGGGCGATGCCCGTCACCCTCTGCACTACATGGCGATCCCGCCGAGCATGTTCAGCACGGTCGCCCATGGCCTGGCGAGTTCGGGCTGTGCCAAGGGTGCGCGCATCATCATCGAAAAGCCGTTCGGACGCGACCTCGAATCTGCCAAGGCCCTGAATCGCATCTTGCACGAAGTCTTTGCCGAGCCGGACATCTTTCGTATCGACCACTATCTGGGCAAGGAGGCCGTGCAGAACCTGCTGTATTTCCGCTTCGCCAACACCTTTCTCGAGCCAGTGTGGAATCGCACCTATATCGATAGCGTGCAGATCACCATGGCAGAGAAATTCGGTGTCCAGGGGCGCGGCAGCTTTTATGAGGAAGCAGGCGCCATCCGCGACGTGGTACAAAACCACCTGCTCCAGGTGACCACCTTGCTGGCGATGGAATCGCCGATCGGACGCGACGCGACGGTGATGAGCGCCGAGAAACTGCGCCTGTTCCGCGCGATGCGCCCGCTGCGCCCCGAAGATGTCGTGCGGGGCCAGTTTCGCGGTTACCACGAGGAGAAGGGTGTGGCGCCGGACTCCCAGGTCGAAACCTTCGCTGCGCTGCGCTTGCATATCGACAATTGGCGCTGGGCAGGTGTGCCTTTCTATATTCGTACGGGCAAGTGTCTGCCCATCACCTGCTCGGAAGTCTTCGTCACGCTCAAGCATCCGCCCTTGGCGGTGTTCGACGATGTGCTGCCAACGCCGGCCAATCATTTCCGATTCCGGGTGAGCCCCGAAGTCATCATCTCCCTCGGGGCCCAGGTCAAGCGGCCGGGCGAAGCGATGCGCGGAGAGGCGGTGGAGCTGGTGGCGCGGCATCAAACGCAACACGATGAGCTGCCTTACCAGCGCCTGCTAGGTGGTGCGATCCACGGTGACGTCGCTCAATTCACCAGCGATGAGTCCGTGGAGATCGCCTGGTCGGTGGTCGATCCGGTACTCGGCGACACGGTGCCGTTGGCCGCATACGACGCGGGAAGCTGGGGCCCGGCAGCGGCGGACAACCTCATTCAGGGCGGCTGGCATGACCCGCAGCCGGAGGAGGACAAGCCGTGCTGACGACGGGGCCGGTGGTGTTCCTTCTCGATGTCGACAACACCTTGTTCGATAACGATCGCTTCGCGTCCGACGTGACGGCCACGCTTGACGCGCGGTTTGGCGAGGATGAGCGCAGGCGCTACTGGTCCATCTATGAGGAGCTGCGAGACAGGCTTGGCTACGCCGACTATCTTGGCGCGCTCCAGCAATTTCGACTCGGCCGCGAGGCCAACCCATCGCTGTTGCGGTTTTCCTCCTACCTGCTCGACTACCCATTTGCCGAAGGCTTGTATCCCGGCGCGCTGGAAACCGTCAGGCATCTTGGCACGCTGGGCACCACCGTCATTCTTTCAGATGGCGACATTGTGTTTCAGCCGCACAAGATCCATCGGTCGGGCCTGTGGCAGGCGGTCGCTGGCCGGGTGCTCATCTATGTGCACAAGGAACATATGAGCGAGCCCATGCAGCAACGTTTTCCCGCTCTCCACTATGTGATGGTGGACGACAAGCCCAAGCTTCTCGCCGCCATGAAGCGCATGCTCGGCGACCGTCTTACCACGGTCTTCGTGCGGCAGGGCCACTACGCGGCCCAGGCCGAGTCTTCCGCGCTCGATCCCGTGCCCGACGTGACCGTCACTCATATTGGCGAGCTTACCCGCATTGCGTTGCCCGACTTTCGTGCCGATTCTGCCTATGCTTCACCGGAGTAGCCATGAAGCCCACCCAGCAACTACATGAACTCGGCCAGAGCCTGTGGCTGGATAACATCACCCGGGACATCCTCGACGACGGCACCTTGCGCCGCTACATCGAGGAGTGTCGGTCACCGGCCTCACTTCGAACCCGACCATCTTCGATGGCGCCATCGGCAGCGGCCATGCCTACGACGCGGGCATCCATGAGAAGGCCAGGGCCGGCCTGTCGGGCGAGGCGCTATTCATGGAGCTCGCGCTGGAGGATCTGCGTCGCGCCGCCGACTTGTTCCAGCCGGTGTTTGAGGCCAGCGAGCAGCGTCGATGGCTGGGTCTCGATGGAGGTGTCGCCCTTGCTGGCCAGCGACTCCGCCGGGAGCATCCGGCCGCCAAGGACATCCATCGGCAAGCCGCACGAGCGAATCTGTTCGTGAAGATCCCCGGCACGCCGGAAGGCCTTCCTGCCATCGAGGAGGCGATCTTCGCCGGCATACCGATCAACGTCACCTTGCTGTTCTCGCGTGAGCAATACCTGGCCGCAGCCGAAGCCTACATGCGTGGCATCGAGCGACGAGTCAAGGCCAAGCTTGATCCGCGCGTCGCTCTGTCGCTTCCCTTTTCATCAGCCGCTGGGATGTGGCCATCAAGGACAAAGTGCCCGCCGAGTTGCACAACAAGCTGGGCATCGCGGTGGCTCAGGAGACCTATCAGGCCTATCGGGCGACTGCTGGCGTCGCCGCGCTGGCGTGAACTCGCCGATGCCGGTGCGCGGGCGCAGCGCCTGTTGTGGGCGAGCACCGGCACCAAGGATCCGTCCGCATCGGACACGCTGTATGTGGAGGCCCTGGCCGCACCCGACACCATCGACACCATGCCGGAAAAGACCCTGCTCGCGTTTGGCCGAGCATGGTTCGTTGAAAGGCGTCATGGCCGAAGACGGTGGCGATGCCGACCAAGGTGCTCGCTGCCTTTATCCAGGCCGGCATCGATCTGGACGCGCTGGCCAGCCAGCTGCAGAAGGATGGTGCAAAGTCGTTCGTGGCGTCCTGGCAGCAGCTGCTGCAGCGCATCGCGGACAAGACCTCAGAACTTGCGCGAGCCTCGTCATGAACGCCGAGCCTGGCGGCCCCGCGTCCCCCAACCTTACGCGGCTGTCTTCATGGCATGCGCTCGAGCAGCATGTCGCGCAGATGGGAAAGGCACATCTGCGCGAACTGTTTGCCTCCGATGGCGCGCGCGGCGAGCGCATGCACGCCGAGGCGGTTGGCCTGTACGTCGATTATTCAAAGCAGCGCGTCACTGACGAGACGCTGCGCCTGCTTGCGCGAACTGGCCGAAGCCTGCGGCTTGTCGCGAACACCGGGCCGCGATGTTCAAGGGCGATCGCATCAACACCACCGAGAACCGCCCGGTGCTGCATGTCGCCTTGCGCGCGCCAGCGCGAGCAGTATCGTAGTGGACGGTCACGATGTGGTTCCCAAGGTCCACGCGGTGCTGGATCGCATGGCCACTTTCACGCAGTCGGTCCGCAGCGGTCAGTGGAAAGGGCACACCGGCAAGCGCATCCGCAACGTGATCAGCATTGGCATCGGCGGCTCGGATCTCGGACCGGTGATGGCTTATGAGGCGCTTCGCCACTACAGCCAGCGCGACATGACGTTCCGCTTCGTATCGAACGTCGACGGCACCGACTTTGTCGAGGCGACGCGTGACCTGGATCCGGCCGAGACACTGTTCATCGTCTGCTCAAAGACCTTCACTACCCTGGAAACCCTGACCAATGCGCATGCGGCGCGCGACTGGTGCCTCAACGGCCTGGGTGGTTCCGACGCCGAACAGGGCGGCGCCATCGCGAAGCACTTCGTTGCGGTGTCGACCAATGCCAAGGGCGTAGCGGAGTTCGGCATCGATACCGAGCACATGTATCGGGTTCTGGGATTGGGTCGGCGGGCGCTACTCGATGGATTCGGCCATCGGCCTGTCCACCATGCTGGCCATCGGTGACGAACAGTTTCCGCGCGATGCTGGCCGGCTTCCACGCCATGGACGAGCATTTCCTGAGTGCGCCGATGGCACAGAACCTGCCGGTGCTCATGGGGCTGCTGGCGATCTGGAACAACGAACTTCCTCGACGCCGTCGACGGTGGCCGTGCTGCCCTACGAGCAGTACCTCAAGCGCTTCCCAGCCTATCTGCAGCAGTTGACCATGGAGAGCAACGGCAAGCATGTGACGCTGGATGGCGTACGTGTGGATTACGCCACCGGACCGATCTACTGGGGCGAACCGGGCACCAACGGCCAGCATTCGTTCTACCAGTTGATTCACCAGGGCACGCGGCTGGTTCCGTGCGATTTCATCGGTTTCCGCCAGTCGCTCAATCCCTTGCTCGATATGCACGGCCAGGACCAGCATGACCTGCTGATCGCGAACCTGATCGCGCAGGGCGAAGCGCTGGCCTTCGGCAAGACCGCTGCCGAGGTGCGGGCGGAAGGCACCGCGCCGCGCCCTGGTGCCGCAACGACGTTTTGAGGGCAACCGGCCCAGCACGACGATTTTCGCGCGGCGGCTCGACCCCTATGCGCTGGGTAGCCTGGTCGCTCTGTACGAGCACAGCGTGTTCGTGCAAGGCGTGATCTGGGGCATCGACTCGTTCGATCAGTGGGGCGTGGAGCTGGGCAAGGCCCTGGCCAAGCGCACGGCCGCGCAAATCGACCGCTGCGGGCGAGCCCGAGCTGGCCCACGACAGCTCGACCAATGCCTTGATCCGGCGGTACCGGCAAAGACGGACTGTGCAACTCGTGAGCACCAGCATCAGTCCACTGGCCGGCAAGCCCGCGCCACGATCCTTACTGGTCGACGTGGCGAAACTGCTCGCCGCCTATGCCGATCTGCAACCCGATCCTGCCGAGCCGACCCAGCGCGTTGCGTTCGGCACCTCCGGGCATCGCGGCAGTTCGTTCGAGCGCAGCTTCAACGAGTGGCATGTGCTGGCCATCAGCCAGGCGATCTGCGAGTACCGCAAGAGCAAGGGCATCGACGGCCCGCTGTTCATGGGCATCGATACCCATGCGCTGTCGCAGCCGGCGTCAGGAAGCGCGCTGGAGGTGCTGGCCGCCAATGGCGTGGAGACGATGATCGCCGTGGGTGGCGAGTTCACGCCGACGCCGGCGATCTCGCACGCCATCCTCGGTCTACAACCACGGACGCTCGGCAGGGCTGGCCGACGGCATCGTGATCACGCCATCGCACAATCCGCCCGACAACGGCGGCTTCAAGTACAACCCGCCCAACGGCGGCCCGGCCGACACCGACATCACCGGCTGGATCCAGGACCGCGCCAATGCGCTGCTCGAAGGCGGCCTGAAGGAGGTCAGGCGAATGCCGTTTGCGCGGGCGCGCAACGCAGCCACCACGCATGAACATGATTACCTGGACGCCTACGTCGACGACCTGGGTGGCGTGATCGACTTCGACGCGATCCGCGGCGCCGGCGTGCACATGGGCGTCGATCCGCTCGGCGGCGCCGGCGTGCACTACTGGGCGCCGATCGCGGAACGCTACAAGCTCGACCTCACCGTGGTCAGCGACGAAGTCGATCCGCAGTTTGCCTTCATGACGGTGGACTGGGACGGCAAGATCCGCATGGATCCTTCTTCGTCCTACGCCATGCAGCGGCTGATCGGGCTGAAGGACCAGTACGACGTCGCCTTTGCCTGCGATACCGATCACGACCGCCATGGCATCGTGACCCGCAGCAGCGGCCTGATGGAGCCGAACCATTATCTGTCGGTGCTGATCGACTACCTGTTCCGGCATCGCCCGAAATGGGGCGTCGCCGCCGCGGTCGGCAAGACCGTGGTCAGCACCGCGCTGATCGATCGTGTGGCCAAGCGCCTGCAGCGCAAGCTCTACGAGGTGCCGGTGGGCTTCAAGTGGTTCGTCGACGGCCTGTTCGACGGCTCGCTCGGTTTCGGCTGCGAGGAGAGCGCGGGCGCGTCGTTGCTGCGCCGGGACGGCTCGGTTTGGACCACCGACAAGGATGGCATCGGTGCCGGCGCTGCTGTCGGCCGAGATCACCGCGCGCGGTGGCCGGGATCCCGGCGAGCTGTATGGCGAGCTCGCCGGCGAACTGGGCAAGCCGTTCGCCGATCGCGTCGAAGCGGCCGCCACGCCGGCCCAGAAAGCAGCGCTGGCAAGACTTTCGCCGAAGCAGGTGCAGAGCAAGCAGCTGGCCGGCGAGAAGATCGAGCAGGTGCTGGACCAGGCGCCGGGCAACGGCGCGGCGATCGGCGGCATCAAGGTGATCTCGGCCAGCGGCTGGTTTGCCGCGCGCCCGTCCGGCACCGAAGAGATCTACAAGATCTATGCGGAGAGCTTCAAGGATGAGGCCCATCTGACATCCATCCTGCAGGAAGCGCAGCAGATTGTGGATGCTGCGCTGAAGAGCTCCTGACAACCGCGTCATCGTGCCCTTTACAGGTGTCCCATGGCCAACGATCTCGACCAACGATGCATCAATACACTTCGCTTCCTATCCGTCGACATGGTGCAAAAGGCCAATAGCGGCCACCCCGGGCTGCCGCTTGGCGCGGCGCCCATGGCCTATGTGCTGTGGATGCACTGGCTAAAGTTCAATCCGCATGACCCGCACTGGTTTGATCGCGACCGTTTCGTGTTGTCTGCCGGCCATGGCTCGGCCTTGCTGTATAGCCTGCTGCACATGACGCGGTTACGCGCTCTCGATGGACGACCTCAAGCAATTTCGCCAGTGGGGCAGCAAGACGCCGGGACATCCGGAGCGCGGTGACACACCAGGTGTGGAAACCACCACCGGGCCGCTGGGTCAGGGCGTGGCCAACGCGGTGGGCATGGCCATCGCCGAAGCTCAGCTGGCCGCCCGCTACAACCACGCGGGGCACGCGGTGATCGATCACTACACCTATGCGCTCGTCAGCGATGGCGACCTGATGGAAGGCGTGTCGCAGGAGGCGGCCTCGCATGGCCGGGCATCTCAAGCTCGGCAAGCTTATCTGCCTGTACGACGACAACTGGGTCACCCTTGCGGCCGGCACCGACATGACTTTTTCCGAGGATCGCGCGCGCCGCTTCGAGGCTTATGGATGGCACACCGTGAGGGTGGCCGACGGCAACGACCTGGTCGCCATCGACGCGGCGTTGCACGCGGCCCGCGCGGAAGTCGACCGACCATCGCTGATTCTCGTGCGCACGCATCTCGGCTATGGCTCGCCCGAGCAGGACACCTTCAAGGCGCACGGATCGCCACTCGGGGTGGAGAGTGTGCGCAAGACCAAGCAGAACCTCGGTTGGCCCACCGAGCCCGATTTCCTGGTGCCTGACGATGGCGCTTGCGCACTTCCGTGCCGCGGTAGATCTTGGGAAACGCCAGCAGGCCGATTGGGATGCGCGGATGAGTGCCTACGCCAAGGCGTTTCCCGAACGCCACGCCGAGCTTCAGGGTGCGGTGCGTGGAGAGCTGCCGGCGGGTTGGGACGCCGATATTCCGAGTTTTCCCGCCGATGCCAAGGGCATCGCCACGCGCGATGCTGCCGGCAAGGTCATGAACGCGATCGCCCCGAAGCTTCCCGCCCTGACCGGTGGCTCTGCCGATCTCGATTCATCGACCAAGACTGCGCTGAAGGGGCTGGGCGACTTCAATCCAGACGCTACCAAGGGTGAGGATCTGCAAGGTTCCGATCCGGCGGGTTGGAGTCGGCAGGGAAGAAACCTGCATTTCGGTTTGCGCGAACATGCCATGGGCGCCATCGTCAACGGCATCGCCGCGCATGGTGGCTTGCTTCCCTATGGTGCGACGTTCCTGATGTTTTCGGACTATATGCGTCCACCCATGCGGCTGGCGGCGCTGATGGGCTTGCATGTGATCCACGTGTTCACCCACGACAGCATCGGCCTGGGCGAAGACGGTCCCACGCATCAGCCGGTGGAGCACCTGGCCAGCCTGCGCGCCATGCCCAATCTGGTGCTGATCCGCCCCGCCGACGCGAACGAAACGGCGGTGGCCTGGCGGGTTGCCGTGGAAACACGCGGCGGCCCCGTGGTGCTCGTGCTGACGCGGCAAGACGTGCCCACGCTCGATCGCACTCGCTATGCATCCGCCGACGGGTTGCGCCAAGGCGCTTATGTGCTCGCCGATGCGAAAGATGGCAAGCCGGAACTGATCCTGATCGCCAGCGGCTCGGAAGTCAGCCTTGTCGTCAAGGCGGCCGAGCGGCTGGAGGCGGAAGGCATCGCCGTGCGTTGCGTGTCCATGCCGAGCTGGGAGCTGTTCGATGCACTTCCGCAGGCCAAGCGCGATGCGGTGCTGCCGCCATCAGTCGGTGCGCGATTGGCGGTCGAGCTTGGCGTGGAGCAAGGCTGGGAGCGCTACATCGGCGCGCACGGCGACATGATCAGCGTCGAGCGCTTCGGAGCTTCCGCGCCGATCAGCGTGGTGCTGCCCAAATACGGATTCACCGAGGACGCCGTCTACGCGCGTGCGAAAGCCTTGCTGGGCAGGTGAGGCGGCGTACGCGGTGAACGCGCAGCGCTCATTCCTTCTTGATCGGATGGCCGCCAAATTCATTGCGCATGGCCGATAGCAGCTTGTCGGAGAATGAATCGTTGTCGCGCGAGCGTAGTCTCTCGATCAGCGACTGGGTGATGATGGGGGCGGGCACATTGAGCTCGATAGCCTCGTCCACCGTCCAACGACCTTCGCCGGAGTCGACCACATAGGGCGCAATGCCGCTCAATTGCGGATTCTTCTGCAAGGCATCGGCAGTGAGATCCAGCAGCCACGAGCGAATCACACTGCCGTAGCGCCAGATCTCGGCAACAGCTTGCAGATCCAGCGCAAACGCCTGCTTTTGCTGGAGTATCGCGAAGCCTTCCGCATACGCCTGCATCATGCCGTACTCGATGCCGTTGTGGACCATCTTCACAAAGTGTCCGGAGCCGACTGGGCCGACCCGACTCCAGCCTTTGTCCTTGTCCGGTGCAAGTGTTTCGAAGATCGACCTGAGGCGATCCACAACCGCCTCGTCGCCACCGACCATCATGCTGTAGCCCTCGGCGAGACCCCAGACACCGCCACTGGTGCCGCAGTCAACATAGGCGATGCCCTTGTCGGTGAATCGCTGGGCCCGGCGCAAGGTGTCCTTGTAGTAGGAATTGCCGCCATCGATCACGGTGTCGCCCGTTTTCAAGATGGGTAGTAGTGCGTTGAGAGTGCTATCGGTGATCTCGCCGGCAGGCACCATCAGCCACAGCACGCGTGGCGGGGCCAGTGCGGTCACCAGTGCGGGCAGCGAGTCGCGCGACTGGGCGCCCTTTTTCTCCAGCTCGTTACGCGCCTGCGCGTTTGGATCGAAGCCCACCACGAGGTGGCCACCCTGCATCAAGCGTTGGGCCATATTGGCGCCCATGCGCCCGAGGCCAATCATGCCAATGTTCATACGATGTCCTCGACTGAGATCTCGACGTGCTTCTTGGTGAATAGGCCGGGGAGGGCAGGCCGCGGTTTCTTCATCGCGTCAGCGAACCCCGGAACCTGGTTTGCACCCGTGGCGTGAAGCGTGTCCGGTAATAGGCCTCGGCGGCTTTTTGAATCGCCTCGGCCTGGGTGGGATAGGCGTGGATCACCTTGGCCAGCGTGCGCAGTCGGATGCCCGCCATGATGGCCAGCGTGATTTCGTTGATCATGTCGCCTGCGTGGCGGGCGACAATGGTGGCGCCAAGTATCTTGTCCGTGCGCTCGAGTACATGGATCTTCACGAAGCCGCGCTGCTCGCTGTCGGTCACGCCGCGATCAACCTCATGCATCGGTACGGTGAAGGTCTTGATGGGGATGCCCAACCGATTGGCTTCTCTTACATACAGGCCCACATGGGCAATTTCCGGGTCGGTGAAGGTGCACCAGGGCAGCACCAGTGCGCTCATGCGCTCATGCCCGCGAAACAGCGCGTTCTGCACCACGATGCGCGCCGAGGCCTCCGCGGTATGGGTATACCTGTGTGCCAGGCAGACGTCCCCGGCCGCATAGATGTTCGGCTGGGTGGTGCAAAGGAAGTCGTCCACACGAATGCCGTGCTTGATGTCGTAGTCCACGCCGGCAGCCTCCAGGCCCAGCCCCTGCACATTGGGGGCGTAGCCAACACCGGCGCCGATGACATCCACCGCGATGGTGTTTCGATAGTCATCGCTGACCAGGTCCACCAACTTTTCGTCACCTTCGATCCGTACCGAGGTGACCGTGGTATTGAGCCGAACCTCAACCCCGTCGCGCGCAAGCGCGTCCGACAGAATCTGTGCTGCATCACGCTCTTCATTGCCCAGGAACAGTGGCATGTCCTGCACGATGGTCGTTTTCGAGCCCAGGCGGCAGAACGCCTGCGCGACCTCGCAACCAATCGCCCCACCACCGATGATCAGCAAGCGCCGCGGCAACTCGGTCACATCGAACACTGTTCTGCTGTCCAGGGGCTGGGCTTCGGCAAGGCCCGGGATATCGGGGACGCCTACGCGTGCACCGGTGGCGATCATGGCCTTGCCAAAGCAAATGATCTGACCGTCGACCTTGATCGCATCCGCTGCGATGAAGCTTGCCTCGCCGAAGAACACATCGATGCCCTGATCGACCAGTTGCTGGGCGGACTCGTTGCCACTCATATGCGCGCGAATTCGGCGCACACGGTCCATCGTGGCGGCAAAGTCGAACTCGATACCCTTGGGAACCTGCGCGCCAAAACGCCGGGCATCTCGCATATCGGCATAAACCTGTGCGGTACGAAGCAAGGATTTCGATGGCACGCTGCCGGTATTGAGGCGAGCACCACCGATCCGGTCCCGCTCGATCAGTGCCACCTTGGCACCCAGTGCCGCTGCGGTCTTGGCGGCCACCAAGCCGGCCGGTCCGCCGCCGATCACCGCCAGCTGATACCGGGCGGCCGGCTGCGGATTGATCCAGGAAGGCGGATGCACATTGGCTTCGCGATCGCGTTCGTAGGCATCGTCCGGCGGAACTACTGGTACGTCGAATGACTTCGCCATCAGCTCGCTCCTGCGTTGCTGGCGGCAAGCTTGTCCAGCCAGCCTCCCGCAAAACCCGCATTGCGCAGGCCCTTGGTGAGATAAGGACATCCGCGCATCAGCGCCCACAGCGAGCCGGTACGGTAGTTTTCGATCATCATCATCATGACGCCCTGGTCGAGGCCGTAATGCCCGGCAGAGACCCAGGGGCGCCCCTCGCTATCGGTGACCGTCGGATTGAAACTGCTCGCCAGGCGTCCGTCGGAAATGATTTGCGGATAGCGCGCCATCATGTATCGCGCCGCCTCGAGCACGATGTCGGGTGCGAACGGCAACGACGCCAGCACCGTGGGGCAGGACAGGGTTCCGTCATCGGGCCCATAGGGCACGCCACGCGCCGCGTAGCCAAACACGCGGTGCACGTCGCCCGATGCGCCTGGGCTCTGCTCGGTGGGGCCGTCGCATGCGGTCAAGCCCCAGCAGTTTTCGCCATAGCCAGAAAATTCGTACGGATTGCGTTGCGCATATTCGCGTTGGATATAGGCGGCGCGTCGACTGTTTTCAAAATAGTCGGAGCGCTTTGCCAGCATGAAGCTGTCGCGTATGCCGCGAAAATCGATCCATGCATGCGAGTAGTGATGCACGAACAGCGGGCCGGCGTAGAGAAAATCGAAGTCGTACAGATTTTCCCACTGATAGGTCGCCGTCCACGACTTGTAGCACTCCCCGGTAATCGGGTGCGTGGGTGAACCCATGGCCAGCGCGTACAGCACAATGGCCTCGCTGTATCCCTCCCAGCCGTAATGAAAAAAGCCGCATTCGGGCTTCCATCCCTGCCGGACGGTGGCGCAGCCATCCTGGGCCCAGGGCCAGTCGATGCGACGATAAAGCAGCATCGGCGAGCTCGCGCAGCTCGGCCTCTTGCTCCGTTGCCGCGGCAAAGTACCGTGCTGCCGTGAGCACACCGGCCATCAACAACGCGGTGTCGATCATCGAGAGCTCCGATCGCCACACCCGTGCGCCGGTGTGCATATCGAGAAAATGGAAATAGAAGCCCTGGTAGCCGGTGGCCGATGGGGTGCCGCTTTGATCGCTGGCGGAGAAAAAACGCAGCGCGGCGAGACAGTATCGCGCCGCCTCGTCCCGTCCGATCCAGCCCCGCTCGATCGCCACCGGGTAACACGAGAGCGCCAGCCCCACCACCGCAATGCTGACGGGAGAACCGTCGCGCGACGTATCGGCCACCAGTCCGTTGGACGGGTTGGTATGGCTCGGGAAGTACTCGAACGCGGCACGCTGAAGCTGGTCAAGCCACGCGTCGTCCACCAGCGCGGAAGATGTTTTGATCGGCAGTATTTTTGGCATCGAGTTCGGCCGGCCTAGGGCTGCTTCTCGCGGGCCATGGCGCGCCGGAAGTTCTTGCGTCGAGAGCGCAAGAAACCTAGCTCCAAGTACGCTCCAATCGCATTCATGGGAGCGCGAATCGCCATAAGCATGCCCGGCAAACGCGATGATGGCGCGACGAGGTGCATGTGTTGCGTGTAGAAAAAGGTAACGGATGCTTGTTCGATGCGCGGTGTTGAAAGCACACGCGTCATGCCCGTCGATTTCACGAAGCATTACCCGGCGTTGCCGGTATCCTCGCGAACCAGGGTCACTCACGGGCCGATATCGGCCGCATCCCAGCGTCGGCCATTGCATGTCAGCCCAGCCGCCATCAGGCCTCGATACCGCGTTACAGGTTCAGCTGTTGTCGAACGGTAAGCTCACGGTGGCCGTGAGTGCCGCCGGCTCCGGCTATACCCAATGGCGCGATGTCGCGGTGACGCGCTGGCGCGAAGACCCGGTCGGCGACGGATGGGGAAGCTACGTACTGCTGCGTGATGAGGATAATGGCGACGTATGGTCCGCCAGTCTCCAACCACTTAATGCTGGACCCGAACCGTACACGACCGAATTATCGGGCAGTCATGTGCGCATTGCCCACCAACACGATGCGCTGCTCAGCTCGCTCGAGATCGTGGTCGAGCCCGATGGGGATCTCGAATGGCGTCGCGCTACGCTGACCAATACGGGTGATCGTCCTCGCGAGATCAGCGTCACGTCTTACCTGGAGCTGGTGTTGGGTCCGGCCGGTGCCGATGCGGCCCACCCGGCCTTTTCCAAGATGTTTGTCGAGACCGAATGGCTGTCGCAGGAGCAACTGCTCCTTGCCACGCGACGTCGACGCTCCCCAGGCGAACAGGAGGTCTGGGCGGCGCACCTGGCGCACGTCGCCACGACAACAGATTTGGTCTGCGAATACGAGACCGATCGCATGCGCTTTCTTGGTCGCGGGCGCACGCTACGTGACGCTTTAGCCATGCAGCCCGGGCAGGTGCTATCTCGCACGCATGGCTGTGTGCTCGATCCGATATTCAGTTTGCGCCGCTCGGTGAAGCTGGCTCCTGGCGACACGGCCACGGTGTCCTTCATGACGGCGATTGCCCATTCGCGAGACGCGGTGCTGGACCTGCTGTCATCGGCGCAGATGGGGCAATCAAGCGCTGGTCTCATCGCCCGCGCCGAGGCATTCCATCTTGCAGGGCTTGGACACATCGGCGTCGATCCCGGGCAAGCGGCGCGCTATGACAACCTCGTCGGCGCCGTGCTGTATGCATGCAACCCATGGAGGGCTCCACCCAGTGTGCTGGAACTTGCCCAGGGTGGGGCGCCTGTGCTTTGGAGCGTGGGCATCTCTGGCGACCGGCCCATCGTGCTTTTGCACATCGAGGGCGAACCGGCGCTTGCTTGCGTGTCCGATTTGCTGCTGGCTCAACGTTACTGGCAGTCCCGTCGATTGGGCGTAGATGTCGTCTTGCTCTACGCAGGTCGCGCCGAACCTGACGCATGGTTCGCCGAGCTTGAGCAACAGGCCATGGCGCAGAACACGCGCCTTGCCGGCACGGCGGGTGCCGCACCGGCCCAGGCATTTGCCTTGGCCTGGCAAGATCTACCCGAAGCCCTGCGAACAGGTCTGACGGCCGCCGCGCGCATCGTGCTTGACGCATCGCAGGGGCTGCCGGAACCGGCGCCACCAGTGATCCAATGCGTGCCCAGCGGCGATCGAGCCCATGAACACGGGAAACCTGCTCCGGATGAGGATGCTACTCGCGCACACCTGCCCGCCGAAGGGTCGGAGTTCAGCAACGGCATCGGCGCCTTCGTCGCCTCAGGTCGAAGCTACGCCATCACGCTCGACGATGATCGTTGCACGCCCTTGCCATGGGTCAACGTCATCGCCAATCCCGGTTTTGGCTTTCTGGTATCAGCGGAGGGCGGTGGATACAGCTGGTCGAGCAACAGTCAGCAGAACACCCTGACCCCGTGGCCTAACGACCCGGTGAGCGACATGCCACACGAGATCCTCTATCTGCGCGATGAGGACAGCGGCGAGCTATGGAGCGCCACGCCAGCGCCGATTCGCGTGCCGGGGCGGCGCTATGTCGTGGAGCACGGTAAAGGCTTCAGCCGCTTCAGCCATGAGGCGCATGGCATCGGTGTGAAATTGGTCCAGTTCGTGCCGCCCGGCGATCCGATTAAACTGTCCCGGCTAAACCTGCACAACGGGTCGACGCGGCGTCGGCGCCTGGCCATAACCTTGTATGTCGAATGGGCGCTGGGTGCGAACGGCGCGGTTCCGGCACCGTTCGTGATCACCTCGCGCGATCCGGCCACGGGCGCTTTACTGGCCCGCAACCGATGGCGGGCTGAGTTTGCCGACCGGGTGGCGTTTATCGATCTTGCGGGCAGACGTTGCACGGGTAGCGGTGATCGCCTGGCCTTTCTTGGCCGGTATGGAAGCGTTGCCCGTCCCGCGGCGCTCGCTGATGGCGCGCGACTGGCGGAGCGCACCGGCGCGGGACTTTCTCCCTGCGGAGCGTTGCAGACGGTTGTGGAGATCGCCCCGGGCCAGCGCATCGACATCGCAGCCATGCTCGGCGAAGCCGGCTCGGACGATGCCGCATCCGCGCTGATCGCGAAGTATCGCCAGACGGATCTGGATGCCATGCTGGGCGAAGTGCGCAAGCAGTGGGACGACGTGCTCGACGCCGTGCAGGTGCGCACGCCTTGTCGCGCCATGGATATACTTCTCAATGACTGGCTCTTGTACCAGGCGCTGGTCTGCCGCATGTGGGCACGGACGGCCTACTACCAGTCCAGCGGTGCCTACGGCTTCCGCGACCAGCTGCAGGACGCCATGGCCTTGTGCATCGCTTGCCCGGAGGTCGCGCGCGAGCATCTGCTTCGGGCCGCGGGCAGGCAGTTCGTGCAGGGTGATGTGCAGCACTGGTGGTTGCCGCCAGCGGGGCAGGGCGTCCGTACGCACATAAGCGACGATCGCCTTTGGCTTCCCCATGTGGCAGCACACTACGTCGCCGTCACGGGCGATGCGGCCGTGCTGGACGAGGTCCTCCCCTTTCTGGATGGCCCGCCGATCAAGCCGGGCGACGCCGATGCCTATTTTCAGCCCGGCATGTCGAATGAAGAGGCGAGCCTGTACGAACATGCCGCGCGTGCCATCGATTCAGGCCTGACCCAGGGCGCCCATGGACTGCCCCTGATGGGCGCTGGTGACTGGAACGACGGCATGAACCTCGTGGGCGCCGAGGGGCGAGGCGAGAGCATCTGGCTGGCGTGGTTTCTGCTCGCCACCATGACGGCCTTCGAGCCGTTGGCGCTGGCGCGCAGCGACGCGGATCGAGTTGACGCGTGGCGCCGCTACGCCAGTCGCTTGCGCAAGGTGCTTGAGAGCGATGTTGCGTGGGACGGCGAGTGGTATCGGCGCGGCTACTACGACAACGGTGCGCCCCTGGGCTCGCATGAAAGCGATGAATGCAAGATCGACGTGATCGCCCAGTCGTGGAGCGTGATCGCCGGTGCGGGCCCGCTTGAACATGCCGCTCAGGCGATGGACTCGGTCGATCGTTGTCTGGTGATGCACAAGGAAAAAATCGCGCTGCTGTTGGCGCCGCCGTTCGATCGGACGCGCGACAACCCGGGCTATATCAAGGGCTATCCACCAGGTATCCGCGAGAACGGCGGGCAATATACCCACGGTGCCACCTGGTCGGTGTTCGCCTATGCGAAGCTGGGACAAGGGGAGCGCGCCATGGCGACGTTCGACATGCTCAACCCGATCCGCCACAGCGATACGCCTCGGGCGATTGATCGCTACAAGGTCGAACCCTATGTGTCTTGCGCGGACGTCTATTCGGTGGACCCCTACATAGGGCGCGGTGGCTGGACCTGGTATACGGGTTCGGCGGGCTGGCTGTATCGCGCCGGTTTGGACGCCATTCTCGGCTTCCGGCGGCGGGGAGGTTATTTGCTGCTGGATCCGTGCATACCCGCCTCTTGGCCGGGTTTCAGCATGACTTATCGGCACCGTGGGTCGACCTCACGAATCACCCGCTATGAGATCGCGGTGGAGAATCCTGACGGCGTCAGTCACGGCGTTGCGCTGGCCGAACTTGATGGCGCCGTCCTGCCATCCGCCGCTTCGCCGATTCCCCTGGTCGATGACGGGAAGGTTCATGCGGTGCGTGTGGTGCTCGGTGGCGAAAAGGGTTCGTGAGCTCAGCGAAACACCGATTCATCAGGCCAATGGCTGGAAGCGTGGACAGTGCCGCTGGCGGCGCATGCTTGATTTTGCATGTCGCGCAGGCAACGGGAACACTCGTCGGCAACTTGCATTCGAGTCAGTCACCAGCCTTCTCCCATGGCTCATCGACACCTTCGTCTTATGGACTTGCTGACCCTGATGGATTGAAATCGGGTCGATAGGATGGTCGGTGCTGCGCGCCGGTGCGAGGCATCGAGTGATGAGCAAGACATGGAATCGTGGCTTCGGTTTCGGTGCCATGCACATGCTCTGACGCTCAACCGCACCGAGAACCGGCGCTCATGACATGGTTCGGCTCCAGGCAGATCCCGGGGCACGGGTGGCGATTGGCGCAGCCTCGGTCCACGGAAGAGGAGTCGGACCTGTCCGAAACGGCGCCATGGGAAGGCCCAAGCCCCAACCATGGCGGAGGGTGATGCTGATCCGAAACCCAGATGGCGCCGGTTGCGACAGCCTGCGCACGATTGATCGTCGACGGTGCAGCTCATACTGGCGATCGACGTGGGCACGGATGACCATCGATCAAACGGCTGTTAGGCAAACGGTTCTCCGTTTTTTCCATGATTTATCTGAGCTAGACAGGTGACCCGCGAAGCGCTGCATTCGCCTCTGCTTCGCCGCACCGGATGCCCATGAACTCATCCGACCCCGCCACCGTACCGTCTCCGAGCCCGGCCCCGCTAGCGGGTATGCAGTTTGCACTTGGCGCCTTCGCCGTGGCACTCGCCACGTTCATGAACGTGCTCGACGCGTCCATCGCCAACGTCGCTATTCCCACCCTGTCCGGCGATCTTGGCGTATCGGTGGACGAAGGCACCTGGGTGATCACCGTGTTCTCCGCCGCCAACGCGGTGTCGATTCCGCTCACGGGCTGGCTGACCCAACGCCTCGGTCAGGTCAGGCTCTTCACCGGAGCGATTCTGTTGTTCGTGATTGCGTCCGCCTTGTGTGGCATGGCACCGAGCCTATCGGTGTTGCTGGCGGCGCGTGTGCTACAGGGAGTGGCCGCCGGTCCACTGATACCGTTGTCGCAAGCCTTGCTGCTCACCACGTTTCCCAAAGACAAGAGCGGCAGCGCGCTGTCGTTGTGGGCCATGACGGCAACGGTCGGCCCCATTGTCGGCCCGGCGTTGGGCGGCTGGATCACCGACAGCTATAGCTGGTCCTGGATCTTCTATATCAATGTACCGGTCGGCCTGTTTGCGGCCGCCGTGGTGTGGACGGTTTATCGCAGCCGTGAAACAGCAACTCGTCGTCTCCCGATCGATACGGTCGGCCTGCTTGCCTTGATCGTGTGGGTCGCCGCGCTGCAGGTCATGCTCGACAAGGGCAAGGACCTGGATTGGTTCAACTCCCCCCTCATCTGGCTGCTCGGCGTGGTCGCACTGATCGGCATCGCGTTCTTCGTGGTGTGGGAGCTGACCGAAGAGAAGCCGATCGTCGACCTGCGGCTGTTTGCCGGACGCAACTTCCTCGGCGGCACGATTGCCATCTCCGTGGCCTACGCGATCTTCTTCGCGAACCTGGTGCTCCTGCCGCAATGGATCCAGGTGTACCTCGGTTATCGGGCCGTCGATGCCGGGTTGGTGACCGCCCCGCTAGGCATATTCGCCGTGATCCTTGCACCGATGATGGGCAAGTTGATGATGAAGCTGGACGCACGCATATTGGCGACATTGGCCTTTGTCGGCTTTGCCATCGTCTTTTTCATGCGCTCGCTGTACACCACCAATATCGATCGATACACGTTGATCCTGCCGACCCTGCTACAGGGTATTCCTACCGCCCTGTTCTTCGTTCCGTTGACTGCGATCATCCTGTCGGGCCTTCCGCCCGACAAGATCCCATCCGCCGCGGGCCTGTCCAACTTCGTGCGAGTGTTCGCGGGTGCGGTCGGAACATCACTGCTGTCGAATAGCTGGAACAACCGTACGATCATGCATCACGCACGACTGATCGAGCAGGTGAACGGCTATAACCCGAACTTCACGGACGCGATTGCACAGACGCAGTCGACGCTTGATATCGGCGCGTCCAATGCATTCGCGTTTATCGAGCGCGGACTGGGTGCGCAGGCGGCCATGCTCGGTATCAATGATGTCTTTTGGGTGTCCGCCATCATCTTCGTGCTGATTATTCCGCTGATCTGGGTCACGCATCCCAGCAAGGATGTGGACGTCGGGGCGGGAGCAGCATGATGGATTTCGCCCATGTGAGCTCAAAGCGAAAGGATTGCTGGCGCACGATTCGATAGGTCCACCTACTAAGCGAGGCCAAAACCATGCGTGCTCTTCCAGCGGCGGCGTCGGTCGGATTGACACTCGCAATGGCCGGCTGTGCAACCAGCGGCGGCCTGCATCCGGACGGCACGCCGATCAGCCCCGACTCCCTTGCGACGTCGCGCACTCTTGCCAACGTAAAGCTGTCGCCGGCCGCGTGGCCCGAAGCGGACTGGTGGACCTCGTTGGGCGACAGTCAGCTCAATGCGCTGATTGGCGAGGCCTTGCATGACAACCCGAGTCTCGCCGAAGCCGACGCACGGGCACGCCAGGCGCAGGCCGAGGCATCGGAGGCCGATGCTGAGCGCAAACCGGAAGTAAACGCTGGGGCTGGCATATACGAAGTCCGCGTGCCGACCACGCTGCCACCGATTGGCAAGGGCCATACCCGCACCGCGAAGAATGTCTACGCCCGTTTCAGCTGGGATCTCGATCTGTGGGGCGGCAAGCGCGCTGCCTGGGAGGCCGCTCTCGGGCAACAGCGTGCTGAGGAAGTCGATGCCCAGGCGGCGCGTATTGAACTTTCTGCCAATGTGGCTCGCGCATATGTTCAGCTCGGCTACGCCTACGCCCGGCAGGATGTGGCAACGGCGGAGCTCGGTCGCGCTACGGATGTGCTCAAGCTGACGCAAAAGCGCCTTGGCGCGGGTATCGATAGTCAGGTGCAGCTGAAGCAGAGCGATGCAGAAGTCGCCGGTGCACAGGAACGAAAGGCACAGGCGGATCGCGCGATCGATGCGGCGCAGTCGGCGCTATCCGTGCTGCTGGGCAAAGGTCCCGATCGCGGCCTGGCGATCGCCCGCCCACAGCTGATGTCTCCGGATGTACTGCATGTGCCAGCGGATCTGCCGGTCGAGTTGCTGGGGCATCGCGCCGACCTCGTTGCCGCCCGCTGGCGTGTGGAGGCGGCCGGCAAGCAGGTCGACGCGGCCAAGACCGAGTTCCTGCCGAACATCAATATCGGCGCCATGGCGGGTCTGGTGATGCTCGGCGGAGGCAACCTCTTTACGGCAGAGTCCCGCTTCTACCAGGTGGGGCCGGCGATCAGCCTGCCGATCTTCGATGGCGGTCGCCGTCGCGCGAACTTGAACGGCAAGGATGCGCTATTCGATCTGGCCGTGGCGCATTACAACAACACGCTCGTGCGCGCCGTCAACGAAGTATGCGACTTCAACAATGCGCTAAGCTCGCTGGGGATACAGATCGACGCGCAGCAGCGCGCGACCTCCGCCGCGGATGATGCCTGGACGCTGGCCGAAAAACGCTACAAGGCAGGTGTTGGAAGCTATCTCGAAGCGCTCATCGTGCGGCAGCAGCTGCTGATCGATCAGGAGCGCATGGCCGCGCTGCATGCGGAACAGATCGACTATTCGGTCCAAATCATTCAGGCGCTCGGCGGCGGCTTCCGCCCGGGACAGACCGTGCCTGACCCGCCGACCGTCGCTGCCGATGCGAAATCCCCGGCGCTTATCCATCATCGGTCTTGAGGCAGCCATCATGTCGACTCAAATCCCTGTGGATTCCGCCGCTGCCATGCCACCGAAGAAGGGACGGAAATTCATGCTGCGCATCCTGGGGGCATGCGTCCTGGTGGGCGTCATCGGCTTTGTTGTCTGGTACGTGCTGCTAAGCCGTTGGTACGAAAGCACCGATGACGCCTACGTCAACGGCAATATCGTGCAGATCACGCCGCAGATTATCGGGACCGTGGTCAGCATCGGTGCCGATGATGGCGACTTCGTGAAGCAGGGAGACGTGTTGGTCACGCTTGACAAGGCGGATGCGGATGTCGCCCTGGAGAACGCAGCGGCGAATCTTGCCAACACCGTGCGCAAGGTACGTGGCCTGTACAGCACCGTATCGGGGGCGCAGGCCGATGTGCTGGTGCGGCAGACGGCACTGCAAAAAGCGAAGGAAGACTACGATCGGCGCGTCGACCTGGTCAGCTCCGGCGCCATCTCGGCGGAGGAACTCTCACACGCAAAAGATACGCTGACCGCCGCCGAGAGCTCGCTTACGACGGCCGAGCAGCAACTGCAGACCAACAAGGTGTTGGTTGACGACACCGTCGTCATGTCGCATCCGGATGTCAAGGCCGCCGCCGCTCAATATCGCGCCGCGTACCTCACCGAAGTACGCACGACCCTGCTGGCGCCAGTCACCGGCTACGTCGCCAAGCGCATCGTTCAGGTCGGCCAGCGCGTGCAGCCGGGGGCCTCCTTGATGGCGGTTGTGCCACTGCACGACGTATGGATCGACGCCAATTTCAAGGAAACTCAGCTCGCCCACATGCGTATCGGTCAGCCGGTGGAAGTGACTTCCGACATCTATGGTCACGCGGTCAAGTACGACGGCAAAGTGCTGGAGCTGGGCGTGGGGACGGGGGGCGCCTTCTCACTGCTGCCCGCGCAAAATGCTACCGGCAACTGGATCAAGATCGTGCAGCGCATGCCGGTACGCGTGGTGTTCACCAATCCCAAGCAGCTGGACCAGGATCCGTTGCGCGTCGGTATGTCTTTGGATGTGAAAGTAGATCTGCATGACGAGAGCGGCCCGAAGCTTGCCCATGAGGTACCCAAGAAGCCCGCCTTCAGTACGGACGTTTATCAGCGGCAGTTGTCACACGCCGACGAGCAGGTGGCTCAGATCATTCAAAAGAATATGGCCGTCAAAGAGAAGTAACCTCGCTCTTGAGGAATCAATGCCGCGCGGCCTGGCGGGCCGCGGGCATCGCGAATTCCGCACCCTTGGCGATACTGTCGGGCCAGCGCTGTATGACGCTCTTGTAGTTCGTGTAAAAACGCACGGCTTCCTCGCCGTACGCATGTTGATCGCCGAACAGCGATCGCTTCCAGCCGCCGAACGAATGCCATGCCACCGGCACCGGGCTCGGAAGATTGATGCCAACCATGCCTGCTTTGATCTGTCGGGTGAATGCGCGCGCCGCTCCTCCGTCCGAGGTGAAAATCGATGAGCAGTTCCCCAGTTCATGCGCATTGGCGAGTGCTATTGCACTGGCAAGATCAGGCACGCGGACGACCGATAGGACCGGCCCGAAAATCTCCTCCCGATAGATCCTCATGTCGGGCTTCACGTCGTCAAACAGCGAGCCGCCGAGGAAGAAGCCCTCTTCGTGGCCAGGCACCGTATGGCCACGGCCATCGACGACGAGCTTGGCGCCTGCCGCGACGCCCGCCTCGATATAGCCCAACACCTTGGTGCGATGCGCGGCGGTGACCAGGGGACCCATGTCCAAATGGGGCTCCATGCCGCCGCCGATCCTGAGCGAGCGCACGCGTGGCACGAGGCGTTCGATGAGCTCATCGGCAACGCGCCCTACGGCCACGGCGACCGAGGTCGCCATGCAGCGCTGACCCGCCGAGCCATACGATGAGGTGACCAACGCATCGATGGCTTGATCGAAATTGGCGTCGGGCATGACGACGAGATGGTTCTTTGCACCGCCCAAAGCCTGCACGCGCTTCCCGTGCCTGGCGCTTTCGCTGTAGATGTATTCCGCGACGGGCGTCGAGCCGACAACAGATATCGCAGCCACATCGGGATGTTCGATCAGCGCATCGACGGCGAGCTTGTCGCCCTGGACGACATTGAAGACACCTTTCGGAAAACCTGCCTCGAGGAATAGCTCGGCCAGTCGAATCGACGCCGACGGCGTGCGCTCCGAGGGCTTGAGCACAAACGTATTGCCGCACGCGGCCGCCATCACGAACATCCAGCACGGCACCACCACGGGGAAATTGAACGGCGTGACGCCTGCGGCCACGCCGAGTGGTTGACGTAGATTCCAACTGTCCATGCCGACGGCGCTCTGATCGGTGAACTCGGTCTTGAGCAGGTTCGGAATGCCGCACGCGAACTCGACAATCTCGATACCGCGCACCACCTCGCCCTTCGCGTCCGCGAGCAACTTGCCGTTGTCGCTCGTAATGAGCGTGGCGAGTTCGTCCAGATGCGCGTGGAGCAGCTCATTGAACTTGAACATCAGGCGCGCGCGCGTCAACGGCGCGGTTTCGCTCCAGGCCGGAAACGCGGCCTTCGCAGCTGCGACGGCCGCGGCGACTTCGCCAGCATCTGCGAACGGCACGCGGGCTGCAATGCGGCCTTGCGCCGGATCGAATACGTCACCAAACCGCCCACTCGTCCCGGCGACGCGTCGCCCGTCGATGAAATGACTCAGTTCGCCCACGGCACTTCGATTTGCATCGTTCATACGTCCTCCGCGGAGAGGCCAGCGCTGCGCGCGCCACGCGTTTTCATCCCGCGCCTCGCCATCTCGTGAACGCTACGCTCGTCACTGCTTGAAGTCGATGGACGTTATGTGAACTGAGCGATTTCGTTGAATGGCATGCAGAGTGGCGAAGTGAATTGCTGTGGATCATGCGCCTCGCTCGACCCATTGCGCTCGCCAGGCAGGAGCTTCGAAGGGATCGGCGAAGTATTGGGACTCGTGCGACACCTTTCCGTCGCGGAACTCCATGATGCTCACGGTGTAGGCGCGACTACTTTCGTAGCTAATGACGTACTCGCTAACCCAGAGATTTCCCTCTCCTGTGATGCGCCGGACCGCAAACCCCGATGGTCTGCCCGGGTGGTGGCTACGAAGTGCTTGCAGGTTACGCCGGCCGTGGATGACCTCGCCTGACTGCGGGTACTCGCACACCGCATCATCGTGATAGATATCATGCTCGGCATCTAAATCACCGGAAGCGGATGCAGCCCAATGTCGATCAAGGGCCATCCGAATGTTCCGCACTTCCATCGTCGGCCTCCATATGAGTCCGTGTGCTTGCGACACCAACGCTACGCAGGCATCTAGCACCTGAGTGAAGCGGCGCGCGGTACACGGGGCCGCTTGGACGAATAATTAGGTTGCGCCTAGCCAGGCTGGCAGACAAGTGCTCGTGCCAGACCACCCCGCATCTTGAAATACGCGGCAGTCTTGCTGAATTCCCGTTCCTGTCGGCGTGCCGAGCAAGGCGGCGGAGTTCTCCGTTGCCGAGCCGGCGTGGATTGCCCGTCGCGTTGGATCCCCGGGGCAGGTCAGGGCGATCTTCGTTCTTCGCCATCAGCGCGGGCAGGGCGACTCCCTGGCCGGCGTCCTCGGTGATGGAAGCCTGCCAGGGCTTTGCTAGCCAGGCGTAGTGAACCTCGCTGGGGAAGGGAATGGGGGGCTGGTCCGCGCGTGCACTGGCCGTGCAATTACAACGAAAAAGGCCACCCTTGTGAGGTGGCCTAAGTCGTTGAATCTAGATGGTGGGCGATGCAAGGATCGAACTTGCGACACCTGCCGTGTGAAGGCAGTGCTCTACCGCTGAGCTAATCGCCCGCCGAGAGCGCGCTAATATACGAGGGACGGGGTGCCCGGTCAAGGCCAGGGGCGGAAAAATCGTCGCGTAGGGCAGTTCACTGAAAGGTGGATGGGTACAATGCTCTGTTTTCCCCGGCGGCGCTGGCTCATGGACTTCCTACAGCACGAATTCACCCACATTCTCGAATCCCTGCAACGGTTCGAATTCACCCCCTGGAAGATCGTAGGCTTCCTCGGTTCGGTGATGTTCACGAGTCGCTGGTTTGTGCAGCTCTATTACACGCGCAAGCTGAAACGCGTGGTGATGCCGCTGTCGTTCTGGTGGCTGTCGGTGATCGGCAGTGCTTTGCTGCTGTCGTATTTCATTTTTGGCAAGAACGACTCGGTCGGCATTCTTTCCAACTTCTTCCCGTCGTTCGTGTCGGTCTACAACCTGGTCGTGCATATGCGCGAGGTAAAGCGCCGCTCGCTGGTCGAGAGCGAGGTGTAACTGTAGAGGCACCTCTAGGGAAGGTCTGAACAATCCGTCATCCCCGCGAAAGCGGGGATCCAGCGACTTCAAATGGTTGCAAAGACGCTGGATTCCCGCTTTCGCGGGAATGATGGGCAGTTACTTACTCGGGTCTTCCCTAGTGTGGTGTCTCAAAAATAACTTTAATCAAGTCTAACCGCTGCCCGTGCGACCTTGGCGAGGATCGTATCGGCGCTCTTGTGCCAGACGAAGGGCTTGGGATCGGCGTTGTGGCGGTCGATGTAATGCCGAATGGATTGCTCCAGGTCGGCGACACTGGTGTGTGCGCTGCGCTTGATCCACTGCTCGCTGATCTGGCCGAAGAAGCGCTCGACCAGGTTGAGCCAGGACGCCGAGGTTGGCGTGAAGTGCACATGGTAGCGGGGATGTGCTGCAAACCAGGCGCGCACCTTATCGGTCTTGTGGGTGCCGTAGTTGTCCATAATCAAGTGAATCGCCTGATCCGGCGGCACGGCGGCATCAATCGCCTTCAGGAACTGCAGGAACTCCGCACTGCGATGGCGTCGCTTGAGCTGTCCGATGACCTTGCCGGTGGCGACGTCCAGGGCCGCAAACAGGGACGTGGTGCCATGGCGCTTGTAGTCATGCGTGCGCGTGGCGGGCTTGCCGAAGGTCAGTGGCAAGCCGGGCTGCGTGCGATCCAGTGCCTGAATCTGGCTCTTCTCGTCAACACAAAGCACCAGCGCGCGATCGGGTGGTGCCAGATACAGACCCACCACATCGCGAACCTTGTCCACGAAGTACGGATCGGTGGACAGCTTGAAGGTGTCCTGCAAATGCGGCTTCAAACCAAACGCGTGCCAGATGCGTTGCACCGTCGGCGCCGAGACGCCCGTGGCGGCGCTCATGCGCCGCACGCTCCAGTGCGTGGCGTTGTCCGGCGTCGTCTGACGAACCTTGTCCACGATCGCCTGGACCTGCTCATCGAGCACCGTGCGGGGACGGCCGGCACGCGGTGCATCGCTCAGGCCGGCGAAACGATACGCTTCATAGCGACGGCGCCACTTTGAGACGGTCTGGATCGTGGTATGGAGCCGCCGGGCGATCACCGTGCCTGACTCACCGTCGGCGCAACCGAGCACGATGCGGATACGCAACTTCTCATCGGCCGGTGCCTTACGAATCGCCAGGTGCGCTTTCAACTCAGCGCGTTCGCCATCCGTCAGCAACAGCTTCGTGACCGGTCGTCCTGTTCGTGCCATTGGGATAGTTTCCAGCAGACGGAACCCCATGGACAGACATGCGTTAAATTAGTTCAAATTATTTTTGAGACACCACACTAGGATCTCAGTCGGGGTCGTAGTCGAGGTTGGGAGCCAGCCAGCGCTCGGCTTCGCTCGCGCGTCCAGCCCTTGCGCTTGGCATAGTCCTCGACCTGTTCGCGGGTAAGGCGGCCGACCACGAAGTACTGGCTGTCCGGGTGTGAGAAGTACCAGCCGGAGACCGCCGCGGTCGGGTACATGGCGAAGCCTTCGGTGAGTTCGATGCCGGTGTTGCGGGTCGCATCGAGCAGGTCGAACAGCGTGCGCTTCTCGGTATGGTCGGGGCAGGCCGGATAGCCGGGGGCAGGGCGGATGCCGCGATACTTTCTCGGCGATCAGCGCTTCGTTGTCGAGTGCTTCATCGGGCACATAGCCCCAGAATTCGCGGCGTACGCGTTCGTGCATGCGCTCGGCGAAGGCTTCGGCGAGGCGGTCGGCCAGTGCCTTGAGCAGGATCGACGAATAGTCGTCGTGTGCGGCTTCGAAGCGCTCCACGTGCTCTTCGATGCCGATGCCGGCGGTGACGGCGAAGCCGCCGATCCAGTCCTGACTTGTCGCGTCCTTGGGTGCGATGAAGTCGGCCAGCGCAGAAATCGGGGCGCTCGACCGGCTTGTCGGCCTGCTGGCGCAGGTGATGCAGCGTCGCGAGCTTCTGCGCCGTCGGCACCGGTATAGACCTCGATGTCATCGCCGACGCTGGCCGCAGGCCACAGGCCGATCACGCCGCGGGCGGTCAGCCACTTCTCGGCGATGATCCTGTCCAGCATGGCCTGCGCATCGCGAAACAGTTCGCTGGCCTGGGCGCCGACGATGTCGTCGGTGAGGATGGCGGGATAGTGGCCGGCCAGTTCCCACGCCTGGAAGAACGGCGTCCAGTCGATATACGGCCGCAGCTCGGCGAGATCGTAATCGTCGAACACGGTGATGCCGGGCTGGCTTCGGCTGCGGCGGTTGGTAATTCGCCCAGTCGCAGCGAGAATCGCTGCGCGCGTGCCTTTTCCAGCGAGCACCAGCTGCTTGCCGGGGCCACGATTGCGATGGCGCTCGCGCACTTCGGCGTACTCGGCGCGGATCTTGGCCATGAAGTCATCGACCAGGTCCTTGCTGACCAGCGACTGCGCCACGCCGACGGCGCGCGAGGCGTCCTTGACCCAGACGGTGCGGGCCTTGTAATGCGGCTCGATCTTCAGCGCGGTATGCGCGCGCGAGGTGGTGGCGCCGCCGATCAGCAGCGGGATGTGGAAATCCTGCCGCTGCATCTCGCGCGCGACCTGGCTCATCTCTTCCAGTGACGGGGTGATCAGGCCGGACAGGCCGATGATGTCGGCGTTGTGCTCGGCGCGCGGTGTCGAGGATCTTCTGCGCCGGCACCATCACGCCGAGGTCGATCACCTCGAAGTTGTTGCAGCGGAGCACCACGCCGACGATGTTCTTGCCGATGTCGTGCACGTCGCCCTTGACCGTGGCCATGACGATCTTGCCGTTGTTCTTGCCCATGTCGCCGGTGCGCAGCTTTTCCTCCTCGATGTACGGCAGCAGGTAGGCCACGGCCTTCTTCATCACGCGGGCGGACTTCACCACCTGCGGCAGGAACATCTTGCCGGCGCCGAACAGGTCGCCGACCACGTTCATGCCGTCCATCAGCGGGCCTTCGATCACGTCGAGCGGACGCGTGGAAAGCTGGCGCGCCTCTTCGGTGTCCTCGTTGACGTACTGGTCGATGCCGTGCACCAGCGCGTGACTGAGCCGGTCGTGCACGGGCTTATCGCGCCAGGCAAGGTTCTCGACGACGACTTCGCCCTTCTTCGCCCTTGAACTTGTCGGCGATCTCCAGCAGGCGCTCGGTGGCGTCGGCGTCGGCGGTTGAGCACCACGTCCTCGACGCGCTCGCGCAGCTCTTCCGGCGACGTCGTCGTAGATCGTCAACGCGCCGGCGTTGACGATGCCCATGTCCATGCCGGCCTTGATCGCGTGATACAGGAACACCGAATGGATCGCCTCGCGCACCGTGTTGTTGCCGCGGAACGAGAACGACACGTTGGACACGCCGCCGGAGACATGGCAGTCGGGAAAGCGGCTCTTGATCTCGCGCGTGGCTTCGATGAAGTCCACCGCGTAGTTGTTGTGTTCCTCGATGCCGGTGGCAATGGCGAAGATGTTCGGGTCGAAGATGATGTCTTCGGGCGGGAAGTCGAGTCGAGTCGTCAGCAGCTCGTACGCGCGCGAGCAGATCTCCACCTTGCGCTCGCAGGTGTCGGCCTGGCCCTGTTCGTCGAACGCCATCACCACCACGGCGGCGCCGTATTGCTGCACCTTGCGCGCATGTTCGAGGAAACTGTCCTCGCCTTCCTTCATCGAGATCGAGTTGACGATGCCCTTGCCCTGCAGGCAGCGCAGGCCGGCCTCGATCACCGTCCACTTGGACGAGTCGACCATCACCGGCACGCGGGCGATGTCGGGCTCGGCGGCGATCAGGTTGAGGAAGCGCGTCATCGCCGCCTCGGAATCGATCAGGCCCTCGTCCATGTTGACGTCGATGATCTGCGCGCCGTTGGCCACCTGCTGGCGTGCCACATCCACGGCTTCCTCGTAGCGCTCTTCCTTGATCAGCTTCTTGAACTGCGCCGAGCCGGTGACGTTGGTGCGCTCGCCGACATTGACGAACAGCAGGTCAGGCGTGATGACCAGCGGTTCAAGGCCGGAGAGGCGGGTATGGCGGGCGGAACTCATGAGTTGCTGCAACCTTCAGGCAAGCGGGATTGCTCCCTCCCCTGCGTGCAGCAGGGGAGGGTTGGGGAGGGGTGAAGCCAGTCACATGTCGGGGCCGTTCGCTGTGGACGAAGCCTCTCCCAACCTTCCCCTGCCTGCAGGGGAAGGCGCGGCCATGTGCTCATGCGGCCTCCCGGCTGGCCGTCGGGAGCGCACGCGGCGCGCAATCGCGCACGGCATCGGCAATGGCCTTGATATGGGCGGGCGTGGTGCCGCAGCAGCCACCGACCAGGTTCAAGAGGCCGTCGCGGGCGAAGCTGCCGATCACGGAGGCCATGTGTTCGGGCGTTTCGTCGTATTCGCCGAACGCGTTGGGCAGGCCGGCGTTTGGATGCGTGCTGACGAAGCAGCTCGGCGGAGTTGGCCAGCACCTGCACGTGCGGACGCAGATCGTCCGCGCCCAGCGCGCAGTTGAGGCCTACGGACAGGGGCCGCGCGTGCTGCACGGAGTAGTAGAACGCTTCGGCGGTCTGCCCCGACAAGGTGCGGCCGGAACGGTCCGTAATGGTGCCGGAGATCATCACCGGCACGCGCGCGCCGCGCTGATGGAACAGCTCGCTGAGCGCGAACAGCGCCGCCTTGGCGTTGAGCGTATCGAAGATGGTCTCGACCATGATCGATATCGGCGCCGCCATCGATGAGGCCGCTCGCCGCTTCGGTGTAATTGAGGGCCAGTTCCTCGAACGTGACGTTGCGGAAGCCCGGGTCATTCACGTCCGGCGACAGCGACGCGGTGCGGCTGGTGGGGCCGAGCACGCCAATCACGAAGCGGGGTTTGTCCGGCGTCTTGGCCTCGATCGCGTCGCAGGCGGCGCGTGCCAGCCGCGCGCCGTCCAGGTTCAGCTCATAGGCGAGATGTTCGAGGTGGTAGTCGGCCTGGCTGATGCGGGTGGAATTGAAGGTATTGGTTTCGACCAGGTCGGCGCCGGCTTCGAGATAGGCCTCGTGCACACCGCGGATGATGTCCGGGTTGGTCAGTGTCAGCAGGTCGTTGTTGCCCTTGAGGTCGCAACTGCCTGGATGGTCGTGGGTGTGCGCGCTGTCATGTCCGCCGACGAAGCGTTCGCCGCGGAACGCGGTTTCGTCCAGCTCATGGCGCTTGCAGCATGGTGCCCATGCCGCCATCGATGATCAGGATGCGTTCGCGCAGCGGCGCTCCAGCAGGGCGACGCGTTCGGGGTGGAGCCAGGGGAGCATGCTCATGGGTCGGAATCTCGGCTCAAGGCTTGCGCGCGAGCAGGCTGATCACTTCGAAGTGAGGTGCCTTGCGTTCGCGGCTAAGCCGGGTACAGCTCAGTACATCCAGTCCGGCCGAACGGGCGAAGCCGCCCAGTTCATCGGCGGAGAAACCAAGATTGAGGTGATCGAAGGGCTCGACTACGGCGCGGTGGTCATGCTTGCCGAGCGTGACGGCGAGCAGCCGGCCGCCACTGCGCAACAGGCGCGACGCCTCGGCCACCGCCTTGGCGGGTTGTTCCGCGTAGGTGAGGGCGTGCAGCATCAGGACAAGGTCGAAGCGCCGGTCGCCCAGGTCCAGGGCATGCATATCGCCATGGCGCACTTCGACATTGGTGAAGGGTTTCAGACGTTGCGCCGCCGCTTCGGCCACGCGTTCGCTGCTGTCCACGCAGACGATGGAGCGTGCATGCGGGGCGAGCAGTTCGGCGGTGATGCCGTCGCCGGAGGCGATATCCAGCACGTCGCCGGTTTCCAGCAGCTGCAGCAGGGAGCGCGCCAGCGTCTCCCAGGTGCGCCCGGGTGAGTAGTGGCGCTCCATGTCGCCGGCCACCGTGTCGGCCCAGCCTTCCGAGCGTGCACGCTGGGCCAGCACGCCGGGCAGGCGTGCAGCGTCTTCGCGCAGCAGGGCATCATGGATGCTGTCGCGCAGTGACCTCAGCAGCGTCTGTTGCTGTTCGTCGCTTTCGTTGTTGGCGCGGTAATACGCCGATACGCCAGCACGGCGGTCGCGTACCAGGTCGGCTTCCTTGAGCTTGGCCAGATGCGTCGACACGCGCGGCTGCGCCAGGTGCAGTACGGCGGCCAGTTCGGCCACGGTGAGTTCCTCGCGTTCCAGCAGGGCGAGCAAGCGCACTCGGGTCGGGTCCGCCAGCAGGCGCAGCACGCTGGAGGCGGTGGCCAAGTCCATCTAGCATCCTTGTATCGCGATATAGAGATGCGTAAGGCTAGGCTCCTCCGTGCCGTGCGTCAAGAAGAACCCTTGCCCATCAATGTAGGAGCGCACCCTGTGCGCGATAAGCCTACGCAGCGGTGACACCGTGATCGCGCACAGGGTGCGCTCCTGCATTGGGGAGAGGTTCTTGCTGCACCCGCACACGGCTCGTCACGCTCGGCGGGCTAAAATAGCGGGCTGGCTCACGTTCCGGAGTAGTCCATGGATTTCCGTTTTACCGAAGACCAACTGTCCATCCAGTCGATCGCCCGCGATTTTGCGCAGAAGCGCATTCTGCCGGTGGCGGCCGAGCTGGACGCCAAGGGCGAATTCCCGCTGGAGAACATCCGCGAGATGGGGCAGTTGGGCCTGATGGGCATCGAGGTGCCGACCGAGTACGGCGGGGCGGGCATGGACCCGATCGCCTACGTGCTGGCGATGATCGAGATCGCCGCCGCCGATGCCGCCACCTCGACCATCATGTCGGTCAATAATTCGCTGTTCTGCAACGCCATCCTCAAGCACGGTACGGAGACGCAGAAGCAGACGTACGTGCGCGCCATTGCGCAGGGCGAGGCGATCGGCGCCTATGCCTTGACCGAGCCGCAGTCGGGCTCCGACGCGTCGGCCATGCACACCCGCGCCACCCGGAATGCCGACGGCGACTGGGTTATCAACGGCAAGAAGAGCTGGATCACCTCCGGTCCGGTCGCGCGCTACATCATCCTGTTCGCCATCACCACGCCGGGCATCGGTGCCAAGGGCGTGTCGGCCTTTGTCGTCGATACCCAGTTGCCGGGTTTCCACGCAGGCAAGAGCGAGCCCAAGCTCGGCATCCGCGCCTCGGCCACCTGCGAAATCGAATTCACCGACTACGTGCTGCCCAAGGCGAACTTGCTGGGCGACGAAGGCAAGGGCTTCTCCATCGCCATGGGCGTGCTCGACGCCGGCCGCATCGGCATCGCTTCGCAGTCGGTGGGCATTGCCCGCGCCGCGTATGAGGCGACCCTGCAGTGGTCGCGTGACCGCAAGGCGTTTGGCCATCCGATCGGTACGTTCCAGATGACACAGTCAAAGATTGCGGACATGAAGTGCAAGCTCGATGCGGCCACCTTGCTCACCCTGCGCGCGGCCTGGGCCAAGGGCGAGGCGGACAAGAACGGTGGACGTTTTGGCACCGAGGCGTCGGTGGCCAAGCTCACTGCCTCCGAGGCGGCGATGTGGATCGCCCACCAGGCCGTGCAGATCCACGGCGGCATGGGCTACTCCAAGGAGATGCCGCTGGAGCGCTACTTCCGCGACGCCAAGATCACCGAGATCTACGAGGGCACCAGCGAGATCCAGCGCCTGGTGATCGCCCGCGCGGAAACCGGTTTGCGCTGAGCGTGCTGCCGCTTGTCTGGAAACGCCCGGCCGGGATGACCTGCTGGGCGTTTTCGTTTCCATCGCCGCGCGATTGGATTGGTGGCGAGGTTCAGCAGGCAATCGCAAAGCATCGCGATTCGCCAAGGCAAGGCCCGCTCCCGCCCAGGTCAGTGACTTGCGCGCGCTCGAACGTACGACCTAGGGATGCTCTGATCGTCCTGAGCGTCGCGATGGACCGCGCGTGTCGGTTCCGCTATCCGGTAGGTGTTGACTGTGCCACCGACTGTGGTGCCTGATCGGGTACCGCTAGTCATCAGGCAACATCAGGTCCAGGGGGAAGCCATGTCATCGCAAGTGCTGGATAGCGCCCGGAATAGCCCGACAGGCATCGAGGGTACCGAGGGCACGGTCTACAAGGCCTTGTTGGAGTCGACCAAGGCCATTCCATGGAAAATCGACTGGAACACCATGGCCTTTGCCTATGTCGGTCCTCAAATCGAGGAGCTGCTTGGGTGGGAACCGTCGAGCTGGGTGAGCGTGCAGGACTGGGCCGATCGCATGCATCCGGAAGATCGGGACTGGGCGGTGGCGTTTTGCGTAGCGCAGTCGAAAGCCGGCGTCGATCACGAAGCCGACTATCGGGCGTTGTGCAAGAACGGCGAGTACGTGTGGATTCGCGACGTGGTGCATGTCGTGCGCAACGACGATGGCTCCGTGGACTCGCTGGTCGGCTTCATGTTCGACATCAGCGAGCGCAAGCGCACCGAACAACGCTTGCTGGACCTGCAACGCGAGCTGGAAGCGCTGTCGTACAAGGACGGACTGACCGGCATCGCCAATCGGCGCCGTTTCGATGCTGTCTTCGAAGAAGAGTGGGCCAATGCACGACGCAGCGGCAAACCCTTGTCACTGGTCATGCTCGATATCGACTACTTCAAGCAATACAACGACCACTACGGCCATCTGCAGGGTGATTACTGCCTCAAGCTGGTGGCCAACGTGTTGAGTGCGGCAGTGAATCGCACGCATGATTTCATTGCCCGGTTTGGTGGCGAGGAGTTTGTGCTGGTGTTGTCGGAAACGGATGCGGAATCCGCCATGCGCGTGGTCGAGCAATGCCGGCAGCGACTCGTGCAGGAGTGGATCCCGCACGAGCGCTCCATGGCCAGCAAGGCAATTACAGTCAGCATTGGCATCGGAACGGTCGTGCCGATGCACGGCGACGAGCGGCTGTCCTTCGTTGAACTGGTGGATCGACGTCTCTATCAAGCCAAGCAGCGCGGAAGGAATACCGTCGTCGCCAGCGACTGACACGCGTCACGTTACTGACCAAGCAGAAGCCCCGGTCTCGCGACCGGGGCTTTTGTTTTACCTGAGGCGGGTATCGCCGCGTTCGGATCAGGTTCCGCGACGCGGGTCCGAGTCGAACGGCTGCATGCCGCCCGGACCCTGCGGCGGGGTGCCGCCGGTACCGCCTGCGGCTGCGGGGCCGCCGTGGCTGCCGCGGATCGAGTGCGAAGCCTCGTCCAGCTTGTCGCCGAGCAGGCGACGCACCACCACGTAGAACACCGGGATCAGCAGCAGCCCGAGGATGGTGGCGAACAGCATGCCGCCGATCACGCCGGTACCGATGGCGTGGCGAGCGTTGGCGCCGGCGCCGGTGGAGATGAACAGCGGGAACACGCCCAGGATGAACGCCATCGATGTCATCAGGATCGGGCGCAGTCGCAGGCGAGCCGCTTCGATCACGCCAGCGCGCAGCGTCTTGCCTTCCTGCTGCTGCTCCACCGCGAACTCCACGATCAGGATCGCGTTCTTCGCCGCCAGGCCGATCACCGTGATCATGCCGATCTTGAAGTAGATGTCGTTGGACAGTCCGCGCAGCATGGTGAACACCACCACGCCGAGCACGCCCAGCGGCACCACCAACAGCACCGACACCGGAATCGACCAGCTCTCGTACAACGCCGCCAGGCACAGGAACACGATGAAGATGGACAGCACCAACAGCAGCGCGGCCGAGTTGCCCGCCAGGATTTCCTGGTACGACTGGCCCGTCCAGTCGAAGCCGAATCCCTTCGGCAGGCTGTCGTTGATGATGTCCTCGATCACGCCCATGGCCTGGCCGGTGGAATAACCCGGGCCCTCGTTACCGACGATTTCCACCGCGGAATAACCGTTGTAGCGGGTGAGTGCCGGTGCGGCCAGGTCCCACTTGGTGTTAACGACGCTCGCCAACGGAATCATGTTGTTGACGGTGGGTGAGCTGCTGGCTGCGGCCAGCGTGCTGGGCGTGTAGATGTGCTGCAGCGCTTCGGGCCCCATGCGGAAGGGCGCATCGGCCTGCACCATCACGCGCTTCACGCGGCCGCCGTAGGAGAAGTCGTTGACGTACACCGGAGCCAGCGTCAGCTGGATCGCGTTGTAGATGTCGCTGACCGATAGCCCCATCGACTGCGCCTGCTGGCGATCGACGCTCAGGTCGAGCTGCGGGGCGCTCTCCAGCGTGTTTGGACGCACGCCGACCAGGGCAGGGCTCTGCGCGGCCTTGCCGAGCAGGATGTTGCGTGCCTGGGTGAGCTCATCGCGTGACTGGCCCGTACGCGCCTGCAGGTACATGTCGATGCCGCCGAACTGGCTGAGGCCGCGGATGGTGGGCAGGTTGACCACGAAGATTTGCGCATCGCGAATCCCGTGCAACTTCATATTGGCCTGCTGGATGAACTGTGTCGCCGTGATGGCGCGGGCATCCCAGTCCTTCAGGCGGATGAAGTTCATGCCCGTGTTTTCACCCGTGCCCACGAAGCTGAAGCCCGAGATCTGGAACACGCCTTCGACGGCGGGGTCCTTCAGCAGTACTTCGCGGATCTGCCGGTTCACGTCCTTCGTGCGTTGCAGGCTCGCACCAGGCGGCAAGGTTACGATGGCCAGTGCATAGCCCTGGTCTTCTTCAGGCACGAAGCTGGTCGGCACGCGGGTAAACAGGACGCCGCACAACACCACGATGAGCACGAACACGATCATCCAGCGCGGTGCATGCTTGACGGCGCCGCCGATATGGCCCGTGTAGGTATGCGTCACCCACTCGAATACGTCGTTGAACTTGCGAAAGACGATGTTCTTCTTGTGGGTGTGGGTCGGCTGGAGGATGGTGGCGCACAGTGCTGGCGTGAACGACAGTGCGAGGAACGCCGAAAAGCCCATGGATACGGCAATGGTCAGCGCGAACTGCTTGTAGATCACGCCTGAGGCGCCCGGCTGCAACGCCGACGGCACGAACACCGCAGCGAGCACGACGGTGATCGCCACCACCGCGCCGGTGATCTGGCCCATCGCCTTGCGCGTGGCTTCCTTCGGCGAAAGCTGCTCCTCGGTCATGATGCGTTCGACGTTCTCGATCACCACGATCGCGTCATCCACCACGATGCCGATGGCGAGCACCATGCCGAACAGGGTCAGCTGGTTGATGGTAAAGCCCAGCGGCAACATGCCCAGGAAGGTGCCCAGCAGCGCGACCGGAATCACCAGGGTCGGAATGATGGTGGCGCGGAAGTTCTGCAGGAACAGCAGCATCACCAGGAACACCAGGATGACCGCCTCGATCAGGGTGTGGACCACTTCCTTGATCGAGATCTTCACGAAGGTGGTGCTGTCGTACGGAGCGAACCAGGTCACGCCTTGGCGGGAAGCTCGATGGCCAGATCCGTCCATCTTGCCGCGTACGGCGGTGGCCACGTTCAGCGCGTTGGCGCCGGGCGGCAGCTGCACGCCGAACGAACCGGTGGCGGTGCCGTTGTAGGTGGCGGCAAAGCCGTAGCTCTGCGGGGCCGAAGTCGATACGCGGCCACGTCGCCGAGCGTGACCGCGGTGCCGTCGGTGTTCGCGCGCAGGATGATGTCCCTCGAACTCGCTCGGGCGTGGCGAAACGGCCTTCCGCGGACACGGTGGCGCTGAAGCCCTGGCCGTTCGGGGCCGGGTCGGAGCCCAGCGAGCCAGCGGCGAACTGCACGTTCTGTGCTTGCAGCGCGGTCAGCACCTGGGTGGCGGACAAGCCTATAGCCCTGCAACTTGTCCGGGTTGAGCCAGATCGCGCATTGCGTATTCGGAACCGAACTGGCGGGTGTTGCCCACGCCCGGAATACGCGCCGATCTGGTCCAGCACCTGCGAGGCACGATGTCGGTGAGCTTGTCGCTGTCGATCGCGGGTTATCCGAGGTCAGCGCAATGAACATCAGGAAGTCGGGGTTGGACTTGGCCACCACGACGCCCTGCTGGGTCACTTCGGTGGGCAGGCGCGGCGTGGCCAGCGCTACCTTGTTCTGCACCTGCACCTGGGCGATGTCCGGATCCGTGCCGGTTTCGAAGGTCAGCGTGATGGTTGACGAGCCACTGGAGCTGGACGACGAGCTGAAGTACAGCAGGTGATCGATGCCGGTCAGCTGCTGCTCGATCACCTGGGTGACGGTCTTTTCGGTGGTGTCCGCGCTGGCGCCGGGATAGGTCGCGTTGACCGTCACCTGGGGCGGGGCGATGTCGGGTACGACTCGACGCCCATGTTGAGCATCGCCATGCATGCCGCACAGGGAGATCGAGGATCGCCACCACCCACGCGAAGATCGGGCGGTCAATGAAGAAACTCGGCATGGTCGACTCCCTTACTTGCCCGCCGGCCGGCTTGCCGCTAGCCGGGGCCTGGCCCGGCTTGGCGGCGCCGCTCGGGGCGCCCTGGTCGGGCTGCCACGGCGTTGGCCTTGGCCGGAGCGCCTTCCTTGACATTCTGCAGGCCCGACACGACCACTTGATCGCCTGCCTGCAGGCCATTGGTGACGACCCAGTTGTTGCCGCTGGTGTCGTCGGCGGTGACGTTCTTGCGCGATCACCTTGCCATCGGCACCGACCACCATGGCGTAGGCGCCCACCGTGTCGCGCAGCACGCGCCTGCCTGGGGCACCAGGAACACCTTGTGCTGCTCGCCCAGGTTGGCGTTGAGCGTTACGTACATGGCCAGGGAGCAAGGTGCGGTCTGGGTTCGGCAGCTGCGCGCGCAGGTTCACCGCACCCGTGGCGGGTTGACCGTGGTGTCGGAGAAATCGAGCGTGCCTTGCTCGGCGTACACGCTGCCGTCGGGCAGGGTGACCGCCACGGTGGCCTTGTTCTGGTTCGGCCAGCGTGACATTGCCGTTGCTCTGGGCCGGCGCATCCGATCCAGATCGCGCCACGCTCATGGTGAAGTTCACATACAGCGGATCGAGCTGGTCGACCGTGGTGAGCAGGGTGGCGTTGCACCGGTTCGGCCGTGCTGCTGACCGACGATGGCGCCCTCGGTGACCTGCTGCTGGCCGGCAGCGGCCCGCGATCGGGGCCGTGACTCTTGGCATAGCCGAGGTTGATCCGGGCGGTTTGCACATCGGCCTCGGCCTGCAGCACGGCGGCTGCGGAGCTGCGCTCGGTGGCTTCGGCGTGTCCAGCTGGGACTTGGAAACAAAGCCCTTCGGCAGCCAGCGCACGATACGCTCGGCCTGGACTGGTCGTTGGCGTAGGTCGCCTTGGCCGGGCGAGGTTGGCCAGGTCCGCATTCAGCGCAGCCTGGTAGCGGCGCCGGGTCGATCTCGAACAGCAACTGCCCCTGCTTGACGTCGGTGCCTTCGACATAGACGCGCTTGAGCAGCACGCCGGCGACGCGAGCGCGCACGTCGCGCGCTGCGATAAGGGGAAAGGCGGCCCACCAGGCTCTTGCGCAGCGGCGAGTTCTGCGGCTGTACCTTGACCACGCCAACTTCCGGCGGCGGCATCTGCGGCGGACCTTGTTCCTTGCCTTTGCCGCAGGCGGCCAGTGACAGCAGGCCAAGGCACAGCAGGGGTGTGCGCAGTGACGAGGACTTCATGTGGGCTCCATTCTTTTAATGTGGTCGGGATGCAGCACATCGACGCCACTCCGGGCGACGACAAAAGGCTGAGCTTACGTTGAGCACACGACCGCCCCGAGTGCCTTTGGTCCTGGGGAGAGGCCCTGGGCGTGATCGGGGCGCAAGCAGCGGCTCACAGTGAGTGAGCGGGCATGGACTATACCGTACAGTTTAAAATTTGTAGAGCCGTTGACTTTGCCTCTCGATTGACGCCCAGAGCCGGCCGCGTGGGGGAGAAAAGTGACTGGCATCGCCTGCTGTGAGAGCTGTTCTCGCCGCGCCGGTTTCTGGCCAGTCAATTTTGACCTACATCCGTGAAGGAACGGTGTCGGACGCAGGTCCCTTTGCCCCACGGTACGGCTGCCATGCTCCGTCGCCCTGTCGACACGTGCGGGCTGCAGGTAATGTCTGGCCGATCCATTCGCCGGCCTGACGATGAGTATCGCGGCAACCGTTTTGTCTGTTGCGTTGCAGCGTCCGGGGTAGGCCTGAGGTGCACTCGATGCGATCGATCGGTGCGGCATACGCGCAGGTATTGCCGTTGCGCCCGTTCGGCACGAGGGCGCCGACAGTGTCGGCAACACGCGGTTGCCACGGGTTTTTCTGCGCCAGGTGCCGATGATGTGGAAGCTGTCATGCGCGTTTCTGTGCACGCGCTTCGTGCTCATTGTCGGCGTTGCTGCAAGGGCGTCATGACCTGCCACAAGCTGAAGTGATCTCACTGCAATGGTAGCTAAGGTCTGACGCGAGGCGTATTCTTCTAGAGCTTTTTTTGCCTCATTCCGTCTCCACTGAACAGTAGATGCCATGAACGCGATTCGTGCGGCTAGCAGCAGCTCCCTTCCCCACTGTTGTTTTCGACGAACTGAAGAAAAGCGGACTAACGCCCCAGCGCCTTGATGAGGCGCAATTTTTTATCAACGCTTTCTTTGCGCGTATTGCAGACAGCGATCTGGAACTGCACACGCCGACCCAATGGGCCGCGTTGATCGCGGGCCTGCTCGACTTCATGCAGCAGCGTCAGCCGGGCGCGCCTCCGTACGCGTGATCAATCCCGGCGCTGGCCATGCCGGCCGCAGCCTGTTGCAGATCGTCACCGATGACATGCCGTTCCTGGTGGATACGGTGAGCATGGTCGCGGCCGAGCACTGCAGATCCACGCGGTGATCCATCCGGTCGTCGAGGTGATCGCGCGATGCCGCCGGCAAGCTGCTGCAGAGCTCGTTGACGAATGCGGCCGGGCATGCCGAATCGGTGATGCATTTCGAGATCGATCGCGTGGCCGATGAGGCCGAGCAGGAACAGCTCGAAGGCGCAGGTCGAGGCGGCACTGGAAGACGTGCGCGCGGCGGTCGACGACTGGGCGGCGATGCGCGACAAGGCGCTGGCGATTGCCGCCGAGCTGCCGCAGCGCCAGCTGCCGCTCGATGCCGCTTCGGTGCAGGAGGCGTCGCGAATTCCTGCGCTGGCTGGCGGACGACAACTTCACCTTCCTCGGTTATCGCGAATACGAAGTGACCGAAGCCGATGGCGAGGAAGTGCTGCGCGCGGTCGAGCCGTCCGGCATGGGCATCCTGCACAAGAGCGAGCGCTCGCTGGCGCCGCGCTCGTTGCGCACGCTGGCGGCGCAGCGAGCTGCCGCAGTCCGGTTCCACCGACGCGATCATCCTGACCAAGACCAATGCGCGTTCGCATGTGCATCGTCCGGGCTACATGGATTACGTCGGCGTGCTGCAAGTTCGACGCCGACGGCAGGCCGGTGGCCGAGCAGCGCTTCCTCGGGCCTGTTTTCCTCCAACGCCTACATGGCCCGTCCGCAGGACGTGCCGCTGGTGCGGCAGAAGTTCGAGGCGTGATGGCGCGCTCCGGGCTCAAGCGCGATTCGCACTCGGGCAAGGCCTTGCGCCACATCCTGGAGACGCTGCCGCGCGACGAGTTGTTCCAGAGCAGCGAGGACGAGCTCTACAACACCGCGATGGGCATCCTCGAGCTGCGCCAGCGGGCGCGCACGCGCCTGTTCGTGCGTCGCGACCGCTATGGCCGCTTCTTCACCTGCCTGGTGTATCGTGCCGCGCGATCGTTTCAATACCGACGGTGCGCGAGCGCATCGAAGCACTGCTGAGCGACGCCATGCATGGCGAGCACTGCGATTCGTCCGTGTTGATGGGCGAGGCCGCGCTGGCCCGGCTGCACATGGTGGTGCGTCCGAAGATCGGCGACCAGGCGCACTACGACGTGGCCGAGCTCGAAAAGGGCGTGGCCGCCATCGTGCGCAACTGGCACGACGACTTGCGCGACGCACTGGTGCAGCACGCGCGGCGAACACGATGGCGTGGTGCTGGCCAATCGCTACGCCAAGGTCCTTGCCCGCCGGCTACGTCGAAGACGTGAGCCGGCGGCGGCCGCCGAGGACGTCCACCAGCTGTCGCTGCTGCAAGGGCGACAACGCGGTGCGCATGTCGTTCTACCATCCGCCGCAGGCGCCGGAAGAGCTGCGCTTCAAGGTCTACCGCAGCGGTGGCGACATCGCGCTGTCCGAAGTGCTGCCGCAGCTGGAGAACCTTGGCCTGCGCGTGCTCACCGAGCACGTCTACGACGATTCACGTCGATGGCTCGCTGCTGTAGATCCAGGATTTCGAGGTGCAGACCGGTCGGCAAGCCTCGCTTTCAGCGTGGAGCAGGTCGGTACGCTGTTCGAGGATGCGTTCGAGCAGATCTGGCGCGGCAATGCGGAGAACGACGGCTTCAACCGGCTGGTGCTGGGCGGCAAGCTGAGCTGGCGCCAGGTCGCGATGCTGCGCGGCTATTGCAAGTACCTGTTGCAGACCGGCGTGGCGTTCTCGCAGAGCTACATGGAGGACACGCTCAACCGCTATCCGGCGATCGCCGGCTTGCTGGTGGAGCTGTTCCTGGCGAAGTTCGATCCGCGCCGCGAAACGTTGTCGGCCGATGAGTTGGATCAGGCGGCCGTGGCGCTCTGCCGGCGAAATGCGCGCGCTGATTCCGGAGTCCGTGCAGGCGGCGCATCCGGCGCTCATCGATGATCTGGTCGGCGCTCTTTCCAAGCCGCGCGCCGAGCAGATCGCGGTGGTGGAAGGGGCGATCGGCGCGCTTGCTGGAAAACGTGTCCAGCCTGGACGAGGATCGCATCCTGCGCAGCTTCATGGCGCTGATCCGCGCGACCTTGCGCACCAGCTTCTTCCAGCAGTGGGAGGGCGCGTACCGCAGCTACATCAGCTACAAGTTCGATTCGCACAGCGTGCCGGAACTGCCCAAGCCGGTGCCGTACCGCGAAATCTTGGTCTGCGCGCCGCGCGTGGAAGGCATCCACCTGCGCTTCGGTGCGGTGGCGCGTGGCGGCCTGCGCTGGTCCGACCGCCGCGAGGATTTCCGCACCGAGGTGCTTGGCCTGGTGAAGGCGCAGATGGTGAAGAACACGGTCATCGTGCCGGTCGGCTCCAAGGGCGGCTTCTTCGTCAAGCGTGCGCCGGTCGAACGGCGACCGCGATGCGCAGCTGGCCGAAGGCATCGCCTGCTACCGCATGTTCATCAACGGCCTGCTCGACATCACCGACAACCTGGTCGAGGGCAAGGTGCGAGCCGCCGCACGACGTGGTGCGCCATGACGCCGACGACCCCTACCTGGTGGTGGCTGCCGACAAGGGCACGGCCACGTTCTCCGATATCGCCAACGCGATCTCGATCGAGCACGGCTTCTGGCTGGGCGACGCGTTCGCCTCCGGCGGCTCGAACGGCTACGACCACAAGGGCATGGGCATCACGGCCAAGGGTGCCTGGGAGTCGGTGAAGCGCCACTTCCGCGCGCTGGGCCGCGACAGCCAGAGCCGAGGACTTCACCTGCGTCGGCATCGGCGACATGTCGGGCGACGTGTTCGGCAACGGCATGTTGCTGTCGCGCGCATATCCGCCTGCTGGCCGCGTTCGACCATCGCCACATCTTCTTCGACCCGAACCCGGATACGGAGCGTTCGTTCGTCGAGCGCGAGCGCATGTTCAAGCTGCCGCGATCGAGCTGGGAGGACTACGACAAGTCGTTGATCTCCGCCGGTGGCGGCGTCTATCCGCGCAGCGCTGAAGTCGATTCCGGTGTCGCCGGAAGTGCGTGCCGTGCTTGGCCTCAAGGCCGAGGTCGACACAGCTGGCGCCGAACGAACTGCTCAGCGCCATCCTCAAGGCGCCGGTGGATCTGCTGTGGAACGGCGGCATCGGCACCTATGTGAAGGCCAGCCGCCGAGACGCATGCCGACGTGGGCGATCGCGCCAACAACGCGCTGCGCGTCAATGGTGGCGAGCTGCGTTGCAAGGTCGTAGGCGAGGGCGGCAACCTGGGCTTGACCCAGAAGGGCCGCATCGAGGCTGCCCAGCATGGCGTGCTGCTCAATACCGACTTCATCGACAACTCCGCCGGCGTGGACACCTCCGATCACGAGGTGAACATCAAGATCCTGCTGAACGATGCCGTGCAGCGTGGTGAGCTGACCGAGGACGCGCGCAACAAGCAGCTGGCCGCGATGACCGACGAAGTCGGCGAGCTGGTGCTGTGGGACAACTACCGGCAGAACCAGGCGATCACCCTGATGGAGCACCAGTCGGTGCAGCCGTATCGGCTCGATGGCGCACTTCATCCGCATGCTGGAGAGCGAGGGCACTGCTCGATCGCCAGGTGGAGAACCTGCCCACCGAAGCGGAGCTGGTCGAGCGCAAGACGCGCGGTATCGGCATGACGCGTCCGGAGCTGTCGGTGCTGCTGTCGTACGACAAGCTCCGGCTGTTCCAGCAGTTGCTGGATTCGGACGTGCCGGAAGATCCGTACCTGTCGAAGGAGCTGGTGCGCTACTTCCCCGAGCCGTTGCACGACAAGTACGCCGAGCACATGCAGCGCCATCGCCTGAAGCGCGAGATCATTGCCACCGCGGTGACCAACTCGACGATCAACCGCATGGGCGCCACCTTCATGATGCGCATGCAGGAAGACACCGGTCAGGGTCCGGCGGCGATTGCCAAGGCATATACGGCGGCGCGCGAGATTCTCGACGCGCGCTGCGTTGTGGGCGGAGATCGAGGCGCTGGACAGCAAGGTCGCCGAGGACACCCAGATCGACGCGATCCTGCAGATCTGGTCGCTGCTGCGCCACATGACGCGCTGGCTGCTGAACCGTCCGGGCGGCACGCTGGACATCGCCGCCAACGTGGAGCGCTACCAGAATGGCGTGTCGGCGCTCGCATGCGCGCTGCCAGACGATGCTCACGCCGAAACCGGCAAGGGCGACTTCTCCTGCAGCCAGGAAAAGTGGGAAGGCCTCGGCCTGCCGGCGGAACTGGCCCTGCGCCTGGCGCGCATGCCGGAGCTGCGCGCGCGCTGGACATGGTCGAGGTGGTGCAGCAGAGCGGCTCAGCCGATGGACAAGGTGGCCGGCGTGTTCTACGAGCTGGGCGAGGCGCTCGACCTGGAATGGCTGCGCAGCCAGATCGAGGCGTTGCCGGTGGAAGGCCACTGGCACGCGCAGGCACGCGGCTCGCTGCTGGACGAGCTCAACCACCAGCATCGCGCGCTGGTCCTGCAGGTGCTGTCGATGACCGGTGGCGCGCAAGGATGTCTCGCCGGTGCAGGCATGGTTGCAGCGTGACGATGCCACGCTGCAGTACACCCGCAGCATGCTGGCGGAAATCCTCACCCAGAATGCGGACTACCCGATCGCCTCGGTCGCGGTCCGTCGTCTGGCCCAGTTGGCGCAGGTGCCGGTGAACCAGTAAGTCACCGGTCCCGGCAGCCAACCGGCCCCGGGCCTTTGATGTCAGGAGACGAAGGGCGCGGATCGGCAACGGTCTTGCGCCCTTCGTCCATCTAAGTCTCAACTGAAGCCTTCGTCACCTGACTGATGTCCGGCCTTATGCGCTTTGCCTTTGTCGCCAGCGATACCAACGTTGCCCAGCAGGCCCGGCGCAAGCTGGTCGAACGCTACGGCGACGTGGCGCCGGAGCAGGCCGAGTGATCGTGGCGCTGGGTGGCGACGGCTTCATGCTGCGCACGCTGCATGCCTATCGCGCGCTGGCGGTGCCGGTGTATGGCATGAAGCTGGGCCGGGTCGGCTTCCTGATGAACAAGCACCGGATCGACGACCTGCCGAGCGCGCATCGAGCGTGCCCACGCCGCCGTCGCTGTATCCCCTGCAGATGCAGCGTCACCGATGCCGACGGGCGGAACATCACGCGCTTGGCGTTCAACGAGGTGTCGCTGCTGCGCCAGAGCAACCAGGCCGCGCATCTGGAAGTGCAACTCAACGATACGGTGAAGCTGCACCACCCTGGTGTGCGATGGCATACTGGTTTCCACGCCGGCCGGGTCAACGGCCTATAACCTCTCGGCGCACGGTCCGATCCTGCCGCTGGATGCCAATGTGCTGGCGCTGACGCCGATCAGCCCGTTCCGGCCGCGTCGCTGGCGCGGTGCGATCCTGCCGCATCGCACGTCGTCACCTTGCGTATCCTCGATCCGGGCAAACGCCCGGTCAGCGCCACCGCCGATTTCCACGAAGTGCGCGACGTTCGCGAGGTCGAGATCCGGCAGTCGGCGGGCCACGGCGTGCGCCTGCTGTTCGACCCCGAACACAATCTGGAGCAGCGTATTCTGGATGAGCAGTTTGCCCCGGATTGACGGTGGAGCAGGGGGCGAGGGATGAGTAGTGAGTAGTGAGGGAGCGAAGTCCGACCACCTGAGGTAAGCGTATCGTCATTGCCAGAAGGGTTGTCGCTCCTTCCAGGCTTACCTCAGGTGGTCGGATTTGGCGCCCTCACTACTCATCCCTCGTCCCTGCCCCGCTTTTGCTAGATTGGACGCCATGAACGCCCCCACCCCCGATGTTCACGATCCTGCTTCGGCCCATGACAACCGGCTGGTGGTGGCGATTTCCTCGCGCGCCCTGTTCGACCTGGGTGACAGCCACGCGCTGTTCGAGCGCGATGGCCTGGATGCGTATCGTTCGTTCCAGATCGAGCACGAGAACGAGATCCTGCAAGCCTGGCGTGGCGTTTCCGCTGGTGCAGAAACTGCTCGGACCTCAACAAGCTGGCCGGTGATGTGCCGCCGGTCGAGGTGATCCTGCTGTCGCGCAACTCCGGCGACACCGGCCTGCGCATCTTCAATGCGATCCAGCATTACGGGCTGGAGATCAGCCGCGCTGCGTTCACCAGCGGGGCGCCCACGTCCGACTACATCGCCCCGTTCAAGGCCGACCTGTTCCTTTCCGCCAATGCGGAAGACGTGGGCCGTGCACTCGTCGCTGGCGTGGCCGCCGCCACCATCCTGCCCAGTCCATCGCGCCGCCGCGGGCCACCGAGCAGCTGCGCATCGCCTTCGACGGCGACGCGGTGATCTTCGGCGACGAAGGCGAGCGCGTGTCGCGCGAGGAAGGTCTGGAAGCGTTCCATCGCAGCGAGACCGAGCTGGCCGACCGAACCGCTGTCGGTAGGCCCGTTCCGCGGGTTCCTCACCGCCCTGCATCGCTTGCAGGCGGCGTTTCCAGCGGAGGACTCACCGATCCGCACGGCGCTGGTCACGGCGCGTTCCGCGCCTGCCCACAAGCGGGTGATTCTCACCCTGCGCCGCTGGGGCGTGCGTATCGACGAGGCGCTGTTCCTTGGTGGACGCGACAAGGGGCCGTTCCTCGATGCGTTTGGTGCCGACATCTTCTTCGACGATTCGCCGGCCAACGTGGAATCGGCGCGCAAGCACGTGGCCACGGGGCATGTGCCGCATGGCGTGAGCAATCGTTGACAGCGCAGTTTGTTGGAGCGCACCCTGTGCGCGATCACGGCGTTACCGCTCCGTTGGCTTTTCGCGCACAGGGTGCGCTCCTACATTAGGCCACTCAGGGCACGGAATGCCCCTTGCTCGCCGTCCAGATCGCGTACCAGTCTTGCGCATCGAGTTGCACATCGAGTGCGGCGATGGCATCGCGCAAGCCTTCGATGCGGCCGGTGCCGGTGATCGGGTGCGGGCGTGACGGGTGGCGCAGCACCCAGGCGAAGGCGAGCGTGCTCAGGCTGATGCCGTAGCGCGTCGCTATCGCCGTCATCGCTGCGCGCAGGCGCACGGCTTGTTCGTCCTCGCCAGTAAACAGGTGGCCACCGCCCAATGGCGACCAGATCATCGGGCGCAGGCCAAGTTGTTGCGCCTGGTCGAGCGTGCCGTCGTCCAGCGCGTCCATCTTCAACGGAGACAGTTCCACCTGGTTGGTCAGCAGCGGGTGGTGTTGATGCAGCAGGGCAAACTGGCTGGCCGCGTAGTTGGAAACACCCCAATGCGCCACTTTGCCTTCGCGGGTCAGTGCGGCGAAGGTCTCGGCCAGCGTGGAGGCGTCCATCAGATAATCGGGGCGATGGATCAGGACCAGATCCAGTTGCTCCGTCTGCAGCTTGCGCAAGGACTGCTCCACCTGGGCGCGCACATAGGCTGCCGAGGTGTCGTAGTAGTTGATGCGATAAGGACGCTCGGCGGAACGCAGGCGAATACCGCACTTGCTCACCAGTTGCATCCGGGCACGCAGCGCGGGCGCCGCCTTCAAGGCCTCGCCGAACTCGGCCTCGGCGCGATAGTCGCCATAGATATCTGCGTGATCGAACGTGGTGATGCCCAGCTCCAGCGCGTGTTCGATCCAGCGCACGCGTTCCGCCACGCTGAGATTCCAGTCGGTGATGCGCCAAAGGCCGGCGACGATGGGTGAGAGTTCAAGGGGAGGCGACATCGGTTGATCGGGCGGGGAAAGACGCGCAGTGTGCCAAGCGTGCTGCGCATGTGCCATAGGCGACGTCGTCAGCGCATGCCTCGGCGATTGGGCGCAGACCCATAGCGATCCCGACCCGGGCCACGCGCAGGCTTTAGACAGGCTCTTTAGACCATCTTGGCGCGGCGCCACCACGAGGTGACTTGGTCCTCGCGGACCAGGGTGAACAGTCCGGAGCCGAGGATGAGTGCAATGCCGATCAGCATCGGCCAGTCCAGATGATCGCCAAACAGCCAGTAGCCGAAGCCGATGGCCCACAACATCTGGCTGTACTGGGTAGGCGCCACGCGGTTGGCGGGGGCGTGGTGGGTCGCCAGCATCAGCAGAACGCCGGCCAAACCGGCGAGCAGGCCGTAGCCGGTAAGCAGGAACCATTGGTGAAAGTTTGGCCAGACAAAGGCCGGCAACATCAGCAAGCCGCCGCTGACCAGCGGGCCGATCACGCCGGCGCCGTACAGGCTGATGCGTTTCTCATGCGGGCCCGCCATGCGCAAGGCGACCACCGAGACGGCGCCCGAAAGGCCGCAGATCATCGCGGCGAGATGGCCCGGCCCCAACACCCGGAAGCCAGGCCGCAGTACCACCAGCACGCCGATAAAGCCCACGATGACCGCGGACCACCGCCGCCAGCCAACGTGCTCCTTCAGGAAAATCACCGAGAGCAGGGTGACGAAGATCGGCAGCAGGAAGATCAGCGCGAACGCCTCGGCCATGGGCAGCGCGGTGAACGCGATCACCGCCGCGATATTGCAGATGGCGCCGGTGATGGCGCGAATCCACCAAAGCCGAGGCTTGCGCGCATGGAACACGTCGACATAACGATCATCCGGCTTGCGGATGAAGGGCAGGGCGCTGAGCATCAGCACGGCACCGAAGAACACCGCCTCGTAGGCGGGCAGGCTGCCGTGCAGGGATTTCACGAAAGCGTCGCTGATCGCATAGGCGGCGTAGCAAGCGAAACCGAGTAAGACACCTTTGAACATGGGGATTCCGGCTGGGAAGGCTAGTTATCCGTGCAAAAGCAGGGATCCCGTGCCTTGACGGCACGAATGGAGACGCCGAGTCCCAGCTTGCGCTGGGACGACGAGAAGGCGCGCATGGTCCCATAGCCGCCCCCGGCCGCCTACCCCGGCCCTGCTGCACGTAGGGATGCTCTGATCTATTCAATGGGGGTGTCACCGGTTCTGTCTGCCCGCAGCGGCGTGCTGCGTCGGCGAAGGCAGGCTGGCCGCCTGTTGAGACTGCGCGGCACGCCGCTGCGGGCAGACAGAACCGGCCCTTTGGGTGATGTCCAGCAAGCCCGCAGGCCGCGGGGCGCGGCTTACCCAGGCGGCCAGCCTGCGCGGCGCCGCGCCCCACACCCTGCGGGCTTGCTGGACATCATGCCACCCCCATTGAATAGATCAGGGCATCCCTGCCCATGACCCGGCGCGGCAGGATCGCTAGAATGGCGGTTTGCCCCTCCCGTTACGGAACCGAAGCATGTCCGCTCGCCTGAATCCCCTCGATCTCTACGACGTCCGCTCGCTGCTTACCGACGAGGAGCGCATGGTGCAGGACACCGTCGGCCGCTTCGTCGACGAGAAGGTGCTGCCGATCATCGGCGATTGCTTCGATCAGGGGCGCTTCCCCAAGGAACTGGTTCCCGAGATCGCCAGCCTGGGCCTGCTCGGCGCCACGCATTCCCGAAAAGTACGGCTGCGCCGGCATGAACGGCGTCAGCTACGGCCTGATCTGCCAGGAGCTGGAGCGCGGCGATTCCGGCCTGCGCAGCTTCGCCTCGGTGCAGAGCTCGCTGTGCATGTATCCGATCTACGCCTACGGCAGCGAAGAGCAGAAGCAGCAGTACCTGCCGCAGATGGCGGCCGGCGAGGTGATCGGCTGCTTCGGCCTGACCGAGCCGCACGGCGGTTCCGACCCGGCCAACATGAAGACCAACGCGAAGAAGGATGGCGGCGACTGGGTCATCAACGGCGCCAAGATGTGGATCACCAACGGCAACCTGGCGCACATCGCGATCGTGTGGGCGCAGACCGAGGACGGCATCCAGGGCTTCATCGTGCCGACCGACACGAAGGGCTTCAAGGCGCAGGAAATCCACAAGAAGATGAGCCTGCGCGCCTCGGTCACCAGCGCGCTGTTCTTCGACAACGTGCGCGTGCCGGACAGCCAACGCGACTGCCGAACGTGAAGGGCCTCAAGGGGCCGCTCGGCTGCCTCACCCAGGCCCGCTACGGCATCACCTGGGGTCCGATCGGCGCCGCACAGGCCTGCCTCAAGGAAGTGCTCGACTACACGAAGGAGCGCATCCTGTTCGGCCGCCCGCTGGCGTCGAACCAGGCGGTGCAGCTGAAGATGGCCGACATGGCCCGCCGCATCACCACCGCGCAGCTGCTGTCGCTGCAGCTCGGTCGCCTGAAGGACGCCGGCAAGATGCAGCCGACCCAGGTCTCGCTGGCGAAATGGAACAACTGCCGCATGGCGATCGACATCGCGCGCCAGTGCCGCGACATCCTCGGCGGCGCCGGCATCACCACCGAGCACGTGCGCGATCCGCCATGCGCTGAACCTGGAATCGGTGATCACCTACGAGGGCACCGAGACCGTGCATGAGCTGGTGGTCGGCCGCGAGCTGACCGGCATCAACGCGTTCTGAGTCATGCGCGTCTCCTCGGCACTGCACCCGTGCGATCGCAGCTGCACGCGTGCGGATGAGGGTTCGGCGAGCGTCGGCTACCGGATCTCGCTCTCCGAAGGAGGCTGCGTGGAATGAGCCTGGCAAGACATCCGTCATCGAAACCGATCGCCTGATCCTGCGCCCGCCGCGCCCGAGGATTTCGAAGGCTGGGCCGCGCAATCATGGCCGACGAGGAGAGCTCGGCCCGCTTCATCGGTGGCGTGCAGCCGCGTGCGGCGGCGTGGCGCGGATTTCCTCACCATGGCCGGCGCTTGGGCGATCCAGGGCTTCGGCATGTTCTCGGTGATCGAGAAGAGCAGCGGCCAGTGGCTCGGCCGCCTGGGCCCGTGGCAACCCGAAGGCTGGCCGGGCACCGAGGTGGGCTGGGGCTCTGGCGCGGCACGCCTGGGGCAAGGGCTATGCGCTCGAAGGCGCCAGTGCCTGCGATCGACTGGGCTTTCGACCAGCTGGGCTGGACCGACATGATCCACTGCATCGATCCCGCCAAACGCGCCCTCGCAGGCGTTGGCGCAGCGGCTGGGCTCGCGCCTGCTCGGCCCCGGCAGATTGCCGCGCGCCATTCGAGGAGCTACCGATGGAGATCTGGGGTCAGACGCGCGACGAATGGAGGCGTCGCCGCGCATGAGCCACGTATCGCCCGCGCTGTATCGCACACTTGGCCGAGGTCGTGCCGGAGCTGCATGTGCATTGCGCTCGACCCTGGTGCCTGATCGGCAGTACCGCCGCGCTGCTGCTGGGCGCCGAGGTCGATGTGGCTGACGTGGATGTGCTGGTCTCGCGGGCTGATGCCGAGCGACTTGATGACGTTGTGGGCTTCGATGCGCGACGACGTCCATGAACCAGCCGATGCACGGTCGCTTTCCGCTCGCATTTCGCCCGCTTTCCGTTTTCCGGGGATGCCGGTCGAGGTCATGGGCGGGCTTGAACTCCATGGCGATGACGGCTGGCAACTCGTGCGCGCAGGGCGGCTGCCGCTGGTCGGCCTTAATGGCCTGGCTGTGCCGGTGCCTTCCATGGCAGACCAGATCCGCATGCTCGAAAGTTTCGGCCGCGAGAAGGACCTGCGTCGCGCTGCCGCCTTGCGCACGCTGGCTGCCACGAATTCCCTCCCGCCTGTCTTGTCGTCCTCGATTTCCTCATCCCATTGATCGCCGCATGGCGGCGACCGCTTACACGACCCGAATATCGCCATGACTGCCATTCCGTATCCCATCCACGCCCGCCACAAGGGCTTCAACCGCGCCGAGATCGTCGACCAGAACTTCATCGAGTTCGTGCAGTTGTGGCAGGGCGAGGTGCGCACGGCGCCGCGCGACGACGAAGCCGGTGCTGCCGGGCAGCGCGCTGGATGCGCGCGGTTTCCGCGAGCTGTTCGAATCGCAGCTGATCTCGCGCCACCTCGACCTGATGGCGCGCGTGCTGCGCGTGCAGAACAAGGTGTTCTACACGATCGGCTCGAGCGGCCACGAGGGCAATGCGATGGTGGCGCGGCTGACCCGCCACACCGATCCGGCCTTCCTGCATTACCGCTCCGGCGGCTTCATGGCCGAGCGTTTCCGCAAGCTGCCCGGCATGGACCCGGTGATGGATTCGGCGCTGTCGTTCGCCGCCAGCAAGGACGATCCGGCTTCCGGCGGCCGCCACAAGGTGTGGGGCAGCAAGCCGTTGTGGGTGTTGCCGCAGACCTCGACCATCGCCTCGCATCTGCCCAAGGCGCTCGGTACGGCCGTGGCCATCGAGCAGGCGCGGCGCATCGGCCACACGCTGCCGATCCCCGACGACAGCATCGCGATCTGTTCGTTCGGCGATGCTTCGCAGCAATCACGCCACCGCGCAGACCGCGTTCAACGCGGCGGCGTGGACGGCCTACCAGAAGCTGCCCGCGCCGGTGCTGTTCGTGTGCGAGGACAACGGCATCGGCATCTCGGTGAAGACGCCGACCGGCTGGGTGGCGAACAATTTCCAGCATCGCGCCAACCTCGATTATTTCTTCGCCGATGGCCTCGACCTGGCCGAAGGCTACGCCCAGGTGCAGCGCGCGGTGGAGCATTGCCGCCGCACGCGCCGCCCGACCTTCCTGCATCTGAAGACCACGCGCGTGATGGGCCATGCCGGCACCGATTTCGAGATCGAATGGCGCAGCATCGAGGAACTGTTCGCCGTGGAAGCCACCGATCCGCTGCTGCGTTCGGCTGACATCGCGCTGGAGTCGGGCCTGTATACGAAGGAACGACTGCTGAACCTGTACGAGGCCACGCGCAAGCGCTGCTTCGCCGCGGCCGAAGACGCCGATCGCGCCCGCGGCTGACATCGCTGGCCGATGTGATGAAGCCGCTGGCGCCGTACACGCCCGCCGCGGTGAAGGCCGAGGCCGAGCGCACCGATTACGCCGAGAGCGTCGCATCGCCGTGTTCGGCGGCGAGGACAAGCTGCCGGAGAAGCAGCCGCCGCGTCATCTGGCCATCCAGATCGGCCAGGCGCTGCACGACCTGATGGCGAAGTACCCGGAGGCGCTGCTGTTCGGCGAGGACGTGGCGCAGAAGGGCGGCGTGTATACCGTCACCAAGGGCTTGCACAAGGCGTTCAAGGGCAGCCGCGTGTTCAACACCCTGCTCGACGAGACGATCATCCTCGGGCTCGCCCAGGGCTACGCCAACATGGGCATGCTGCCGATTCCCGAGATCCAGTATCTGGCGTATTTCCACAACGCCTGCGACCAGATTCGCGGCGAGGCGGCGTCGCTGCAGTTCTTCTCCAACGACCAGTACCGCAACCCGATGGTGATGCGCGTGGCCATCGCTGGGTTACCAGAAGGGCTTCGGCGGCCACTTCCACAACGACAACTCGATCGCCGCGTTGCGCGACATTCCCGGCCTGGTGGTGGGCTGCCCCAGCCGCGGCGACGACGCGGCGACGATGCTGCGCACGATGATGGCGCTGGCGAAGGTGGACGGCCGCGTCTGCGCCTTCCTCGAACCGATCGCGCTGTACATGACCAAGGATCTGTACGAGGCCGGCGACGGCCAGTGGCAGTTCGACTATCCCGCACCGGGTCAGGCGATGACGCTTGGGCGAAGGCCGCGTCTACAACGAGCAGGCCAACGATCTGGTGGTCTTCACGTTCGGCAACGGCGTGCCGATGGCATTGCGCGCCGCGCGCACCATCGAGGCGGAGCTGGGCTGGCAGGTGCGTGTGGTCGATCTGCGCTGGCTGGCGCCACTCAACGATGCCTTCATCGCGGCGCAGGCGAAGACGGCCAAGCGCATCCTCGTGCTGGACGAAGGGCGCAAGAGCGCCGGCGTGGGCGAGGGCGTGATCACCGCCATCGTCGAAGGCGGCTGCGGCGCCACGCCGCTGCAGCGCGTCGTGGGTGCCGATACCTTCACGCCGCTGGCCGGCGCGGCGCTGCTGGTGTTGCCGGGCGAGGCGGATGTCGTGGCGGCGGCGCGCAAGTTGGCCTGATGGAACGCGCGTGGCGATGCCGGCTTATCCGGATCGCCACGCCTCCTTCGTCGCGTTCGGCAGGCGCGCCATCGCAAGGCCGGGAGGGTTGCATGCGACACCGTTTTATCCTTGCGCTGGGGGTGGCTGCCGCTTGCACGGCGTGCTCAGAGCCTCAAGGGCAAGCCGCCATGGCGCCGGTATCCGCTGCAACGTCTTCTGCCTTGCATGCCGCACCGGCTCCTGCGGCCGCGGCGGCGGATTCGGCCATCGCGGATGGGCCGCTGTACTTCGGTGATCTGCTGCAGCGCCGCGATTTCGGCGCCGCATTCGCGGCATTGTCGGACGCTGATCAATTACCCGAATGGCCCGGTCGGGGCGGCACCTCCACCCCCGCACAGCGCGTCGTGCTCGACGGTCGCACGATGTGGCTGGTTGCAGCCTGCAAACCACACGACTGTCCATCCGAGCGCATCCTGGTGCTCTACGACGAGAGCACCCATGCGATGTCGGGTGTATTTGCGCGACGCAAGCCTGGAGCGGCGAACGACGTCGATAGCAATGATGCGGCGAATGACGATCTGATCTGGCTGGGGGCGCCGGATCAAGCGGCGAAGGAATTGCTGCTGGGAAAGTTGTATTTGTCGGAGTAGGGGCGAGTCTTGCAAACGCAGAACGCCCACCAGCTCCCTCACCGTCATCCCCGCGAAAGCGGGGATCCAGCGCCTTTCGCCCTCTTGTTGTCCTTCATCGACCGAGCTCGCCTGCCGCAGTAACGATAGATCAAAGGCGAGAGTCACTGGATCCCCGCTTTCGCGGGGATGACGGTGAGGGGTAACCGTTTCGTCGGGATGACGGTGAGGGGTAACCGTTTCGCCGGGATGACGGTGAGAGGTAGCTGTTTCGCCGGGATGACGCAACCGGGCTGAGCATTCAAGCAGCGCGCCGCAATCTCCAATATTCCGCCCCGCCAATACACACCACCAACCACGCCAAGCCGCTCGCATAGCCACCCAGCACATCACTGAGATAGTGCACCTGCAGCAGGATGCGGCTGACGCCAATGACTGTCACCATCGCTATGGCGCCGGCGACCACGGGACGGTGCCAGCGCAGCGGCGAAAGACGCAGCAGCACGTAGGCGAGCATGCCGTAGAACACCATGGCGCCAAACGCGTGGCCGCTGGGAAAGCTCCAGCCTGCCTCCGTCATGTAGCCATGCACCGGGCGTGGTCGTTGGAACCAGGCCTTGATGCCGCTGTTGATCGGCACGATGCCCGCCACCGCGATGGCCCAGCTGGTGGCCAAGCCCGGGTGCCGGCGCAACAGCAGAACGGCCAGCACGACCACGGAAGCCGCAGCCGCGGTCCATAGATCGCCAAGATGCGTGATCGCGGCGATGATTCGTAGCGTGGTATCGGGCAAGTGTGCGCGCAGATCGGACGCGAGTGCGGCATCGAAACCAGGCAACAAGCCCTGTGCTTCCGCACCAATGGCGATCGCGATGGCGACAAACAGCAGGATCATCGCCATGAGCAACATGGCTACGGTGCGTGCGCGGATAGCGACGGGTAGCCGGCCAAGGGCGATGGCGGCTTCGCGTTGGCGCAAGTTCCAGCGCCACGCCGCGTCGCCCACCAGCACGGCCACGAGCAGCAGCCCGGCCCACAGCAGCAGGGCGTGCGCGGCAATCCATTCAACCAGTTCGTTCATACAAGTCCTCAAGCCAGCGGGACATGATCCACGGAGCGGGGAGGGCCGTCGAGGGCATGTGGCGTGACTTTCAGTGCTGGTCTGGCCGTGGCTTTGCGGCGATAGTGCGTCCTTTGTCGTCCATGGAGTCGAAGATGTTCCAGCGAATCCGGCCCCCGCGCCTGACGGGTTGTCTTGCATTGCTGGTCTTGGCCGCGCCCATCTGGGCGCAGAGCGCCGCGCCGACAGCCAGGCCGACCACTCCGCTGGTTGGCGCGATCCAGCCAGCCTTGCCGGCGCAGCTGCAGGATTTTGGCGCGTACGTCGACAGTGCCCGCAAGCAATTCGACGTGCCGGGCATCGCCGTAGCCATCGTCAAGGACGGGCAGGTGGTGCTCGAGCAGGGTTTCGGTGTGCGCGAACTGGGCAGGACCGAACCGGTGGATGCGCGCACGCTGTTTGCCATCGCTTCCAACACCAAGGCATTCACGGCAGCGGCCCTGCAGATGCTGGCCGAGGAAGGCAAGCTCCATATGGATGATCGGGTGATCGATCATCTGCCGTGGTTCCAGATGTCCGACCCGTACGTGACGCGCGAAATGCGCATCCGCGACCTGCTGGCGCATCGCAGTGGCCTGGGCCTGGGTGCCGGCGATCTGCTTTACTGGCCGCCGACGTCCTACTCCACCAGGGAAGTGGTGGAGCGACTGCGCCACGTGCCGCTGGCGACCAGCTTCCGCAGCGCCTATGCCTACGACAATATCTTGTTCGCCGTGGCCACACTGGTGATCGAACAAGTGTCGGGCCAGCGTTATGCCGACTTTATCCGCGATCGCATCTTCAAGCCGGTGGGCATGGACGAATCGCTGGTCGACATGACGTATCTGAAGCCAGGCATGAACGTGGCCGTGGGCCATGCCAAGTTCAACTTCAGCAAGCTCAAGCCCGTGCCGCCGATGGCCTGGTTGAACAACCCCGGTGCCGGCGGCATCTACGCCAGCGTGCACGACATGGCCAAGTGGATGAACGTACAGCTCGCCGGGGGCTTGCTGCCCAACGGCGAGCGGCTGTTCTCCGAAGACAGCCACAAGCAGATGTGGTCCATGCTCACGCCGATGAAGATCAGCGAGCCGCCAGTGCCGGAGCTCAACGAGTCCCGGCCGAATTTCGCCGGCTATGGCGAGGGCTGGTTCCTTTCCGATTATCGCGGCCAGCGGCTGGTCTGGCACACCGGCGGCTGGCCCGGCATGGTCTCGCGCGTCACCCTGGTGCCCGAGCTGAAACTCGGCATCGTGGTGCTGACCAACCAGGAATCCGGCGCGGCTTTCAACGCGGTGACTTATCGCGTGCTCGATGCCTATCTGGGCAAGGACAAGAAGGACTGGGTGGCCGCCTATGCCGCTGCCGTGAAGAAGTCCGAAGGCAAGGCCGACGACAGCTGGAAGAAGCATGAGGCCGCGCGTGACAAGGGCAGCAAACCATCGTTGGCGTTGGCCGATTACGCGGGTACCTATCGGGATCCCTGGTATGGCGACATTGTGGTGGGCAAGGAAGGCGGCAAGTTGCGTCTTCGCTTCGCCAGGACGGCGCAGCTGGTCGGCACGATGGAAGCATGGCAGCACGATACGTTCATCGTGCGCTGGGATGATCGTTCCTTGAATGCCGACGCCTTCGTCACCTATACGCTCGATGCCGACGGCAAGGTGCGCGAAGTGCGCATGCAGCCGGTCTCGCCGCTGACCGATTTCAGTTTCGACTTCCAGGATTTGAGGCTTGTTCCCGTCACTGATGCCAAGGCGATGAAGTCGGAATGATCTTCGCCTGATCGGCAAATTGCGGCGACATGCCGACATGTGTCGGCGTGTCGCCATCCCAGACTGCTTGAACCCGGCAAGCGCCGGGGCCACGAAGATTCGAGCTATTCGTTTCCGCGCAACCTCAAAGCCATCCAGGGAGAATGTCATGCGGACGTACCGACTCACCTTTGCCCTCCTACTGTGCTTCGGCCCGGCCATTGCGGGCTGTACGCACAACGAAGTGCCGCCGGCAACTCACGCTTTTCATGTCGAACTCGCAGCGACAGGGTCCGGCGCCAAGACAGGGCGCCTGCTGGTATTCGCGGAGGATGCGAAGACCGCGGAGGCATCGTCCAAAGACGGCAGAGTCACCGCGGTGGACATCAACCAGCTCGACCCCGACCAGGTGAGCGTCGCGGCGCGCGAGGTAAGCCGGTTGGAGCCAGGCCGGGGTGTGGATGTCGATACCGCTGCGCAGGCTTTTCCCGCGCCCTTCGCCAAAATGCCGCCGGGCGACTACTACGTGCAGGCGGTGCTCGACGTCGATCACAGCTACAACTACACCGGCCGGGATGGCGGTGACCTCGTCAGCGACGTGGTGAAGGTGCATTTGCCAGCCGCGTCGGCGCCAACGTTGAAGCTGACGTCCACGTTGCCGGTCCATGACCTGTGGTCGCTGCCTGCATCCGCCAGCCAGGCTGTGCGCGATGCCTTGCCGGGGGCACGCAGCCACACCGAGGACCTCGATTTCGTCAGCCCGGCCTTGTCGGCATTCTGGGGACGGCCGGTGCATATGCGCGGCTTTGTGCTGTTGCCGCCTGGCTATGACGCCAAGAGTGCCGATACCTATCCGGTGGTTTACCTCACCCACGGCTTCGGCGGCGGTCTGGGACATTTTGCCAATGGCATCGCCGGCACCTGGCTGGCGATGTCGAAGGGTGAGATGCCGCCGATGATCTGGGTGTATCTCGACGAATCGAGCCCCACGGGCACCCATGAGTTTGCCGATTCGGTGAACAATGGACCCTGGGGGCAGGCACTTACGAGGAACTGATTCCGCACCTCGAATCGGCGTACCGCATGGATGGCAAGGCGACGGGCCGCTTCCTCAATGGCCACTCATCCGGTGGTTGGGCCACGCTGTGGCTGCAGACGCGCTATCCCAAAGTGTTCGGTGGCACCTGGTCCACTTCGCCTGATCCCAGTGACTTCCACGATTTCACTGGCGTGGACCTCTATGCGTCGCAAGCGAACGTCTATCACCGGGCCGATGGCTCGGCGTATCCGCTGATCCGCGACAACGGCAAGGTGCTCGCCACCTTTGAACAGTACGCCGGGATGGAGCGCGTGCTCGGCAGCTATGGCGGCCAGCTGGCCTCGTTCGACTGGGTGTTCTCGCCGCGCGGCGCGGATGGCCGTCCGCAACCGATGTTCGACCGCGACACCGGCGCCGTGGATGCCAACGTACTCGCTTACTGGCGTGATCACTACGACATTGCCCACCGCCTGCAAGCACGGTGGCCCGAGCTCAAGCCGGACCTTGATGGCAAGATCCATCTTATCGTGGGTACGGCCGATACGTTCTATCTCGACGGCTCGGCGCACCACCTGAAGGACGTGCTCGACGGCCTGCACGCGCAGATCGGACATCCGTTTCCTGCCGAACAAGACGCACTTCGACCTTTACGCGGAGGGCAGTGACCGTACGGCGCTACTCAAGCAGATCGCATGGGAGATGTATGCGGTAGCACGCCCGCAATCGACGCTGAAGCGCGCGGCTCCGTAGTATCGCCAGTGCTCCTGCGGCACGCCGCCGTGCCGCAGGAGCGCCTGGATCGTCCGCCGACGCACGCGAGCGCCGCGCAGGAAAGGGGCTTGCCACGCAACGTGAGGCCGCTGTCTGCGAAAAACCAAACGCTGGTTCAACGCAGGATATTTCGCGCCATTATCATCACTTCCTGCGGCCGGATTCATCGGTCGTGCACCGTTGCGGCACACATCATGAAAGCGTCGAAGCTGCCATCTTGCCGGGTGGTCATCGACTTTCTTTCCCGATGGAGAACGCTTGATGAAGAAGACCATGCTAGCCCTGTTCCTCGGCGCACTCGTGGCCTCCACAGCTGCCACCGCCGGGCCGTTCCAGCACGACGAACACCACGATCATGCCTATGGCCATGACGAGCGTCGACCTGTCGTGGAGCATGACCGTGGCGTGCACGAGGGGTGGTATCGAAAAGGCGGCGCGGTGCCTCCTGAGTATCGCGACCATCGCTACGTCGTGGACAACTGGCACGAGTATCACCTGCGCGAACCGCCTCGTGGCTACCAATGGGTGCGTAGCGACAATGGCGAGTTCCTGCTCGTAGCCGTTACCAGCGGCATCATTGCCGACATCATGCTCAGCCACTGAGGACGACCGGATTGCGTCGCTTCATCGCAGCGATGCGATCCCGCCAAGGCGACTGGAAAACCGCGGTGACGTGCATACGGCTATGAGCTCAAGACCGTGCCTTGGCGAGCCGGGATTTGCGCAAGTTACTGCGAATCAGCCTCACGGAACCTAAACATAGTTTGAGGCACGGTCACGACGCGCTGCGTGCTTGATGCATAGTCGGTGCTGCAAGCGTCTTCACGCTTGGAGGGTGTCATCCGGTGGATGCCTCGGACTTCCATCCGCGGTGATGTGAGGAGGGGAAGCGCGGCCGTCACGCACGGTCGTTTCCCCATGGAACAGACGAATTTGCGCTGGAGGGATCGAAGATGAAATCGTACGGTTTGATCGCTGTATTGATCGTGGGTCTTCTTGCTGGTCCAGCCGTTTATGCACAGCAGGCGTCGGCGCCGCCGGGGTCGACCGGCCAGTGCAAGGACGGCACGTTCACGACCCACGCGACGAAGAAGGGTGCCTGTTCCGGCCACCAGGGCGTGAAGGAATGGTTTGGCGCCGCCAGCACCGGGGCTGCTGCCGCGCCGGCAGCGGCTGCACCTGCTGCTGCAGCACCCAGCATGACCCCACGCACCACTGCCCCCGTGCCGGGCACCAAGGAACCTTCCGCGGCGCCGGCTACGGCGGCCGCCCCGGGTGGCGGCCCAGGCATGGTCTGGGTCAACTCCAGCAGCAAGGTGTATCACTGCCCTGGCGACAAGTGGTATGGCAAGACCAAGGCAGGCGCTTATATGAGCGAAGCCGATGCCAAGGCCAAGGGTTTCCACGCCGATCATGGCAAGGCCTGCACGAAGTAATTCAGCAAAACCTGTTGTCCAAGTCCCGAGGGCCGGCTTACGTCGGCCCTCTTTGCATCAGCCCCTCGTTGGCGTTGGAGATGTTTGTGAGAAAGCAGTTCAAGTACCTGGCCGCGGCGATCGCGTGCGTCCTGGCCGGCACGTCCGCAGCAAAGTCAGACGATGCGCAGGTGGCGCGTGCCACGCTCGACAATGGTTTGCGTGTCGTGGTGGTTCGTGATGCGCTCGCGCCGGTGGTGACGACCGAGGTGAACTATCTTGCCGGTTCGGATGAAGTGCCGGCCGCGTTTCCGGGCACGGCCCATGCGGTCGAGCACATGATGTTCCGCGGTGGTCCAGGCCTGTCGAAGGACCAGTTGGCAGCGATCGCCGCCAACATGGGCGGTGCGTTCAATGCACAGACGACGCAGGCTTCCACGCAGTACTACTTCGTGACGCCCGCCCAGGATCTGGACATAGCCCTGCACGTCGAAGCGCTGCGCATGCGCGGCATCGATGTATCCCAGGCGGAGTGGGCCAAGGAGCGTGGTGCTATCGAACAGGAAGTCTCGCGTGACCTGTCCAGTCCCGATTTCAAGTTCTACACCCGGATGCTCGGCCAGATATTCGCCGGCACGCCTTATGCGCACTCGCCGCTGGGCACGCGCGACTCGTTCGACAAGACTTCCGCGGCGATGCTGAAGCAGTTCCACGACACCTGGTACACGCCCAACAACGCGATCCTGGTGATTGTGGGCGACGTGGATCCGCAGGCCACGCTCGCCAAGGTCAAGGCTCAGTTTGGCGACGTGCCGCGCAAGGATCTACCTGCGCGACCGACGTTTCATTTCACGCCAGTGCAGGCCAAGACGCTGCGCCTGCCGACAGACAGTCCGTATGGCTCGGTCTACCTCACGTATCGCCTCCCCGGCGCACGATCCACGGACTACGCCACCGCCCTGGTGATGGCCAGTGCGCTTGGCTCGCAGCGCGCCGACCTGTACGGCATGGGCATGGAGGGCAAGGCCCTGTTTGGCGGATTCGAACAGGAGGCCCTGCCCGAGGCGGGCATTGGCCTTGCCGTGGGCGTGTTCCCCGCGGGCTCCGATCCGCAGCCGGTGCTGCGGCGCATGCAATCGATACTCGCGGAGGCCGCAAGCAAAGGCATCGATCCTTCCTTGGTGGAGGCGGCCAAGCGCAAGGCGATGGCGGAGCTGGAGACCAAGAGGAATTCCGTGGAGGGGCTGGCCGGTGCGTGGTCTACCGCACTGGTAGAGCAGGGGCTGGATTCGCCCGACGCGATGAAGCAGGCGATCGAGTCCGTCACGCCCGAGGCGGTGAATGCGCTGGCCAAGGCGAGCTTTGATCCCGCGCAGGCGGTCACCGCCATCCTTACGCCGGAGAAGTCCGGCAAGCCGGGCGAGGGCAAGGGCTTTGGTGGCGCGGAGAGTTTCGCCAGCAGCCCGGACAAACCGGTGCCATTGCCGACGTGGGCGGAACAGGCTTTCGCCAAGCTCGACATGCCGAGCACGATGCTGCATCCGGTGGCTTATACCTTGCCCAATGGCCTGAAGCTGATCGTGCAACCTGAGTCGGTGAGCGATACGGTCGAAGTGATGGGTAGCGTGCGGACGAACCCCGATCTGCAGTCGCTCAAGGGGCAGGACGGCGTGAGCGAAGTGCTGGATGGCATGTTCCAGTTCGGCAGCACGAGTCTTGATCGCATGCAATTCCAGCAGGCGCTCGATGCCATCAGCGCCCAGCAGACGGCGGGCGCGAGGTTCTCATTGGGCGTTCCCGCGGGGCATTTCGCGGAAGGCATGAAGCTGCTGGCCGACAACGAATTGCATCCGGCCTTGCCCAGGCAGGCGTTCGCGCTGATGCAGCATCAACAGGCGGGCATCTGGGCTGGCGAAGTGCAGTCTCCGGAGTTTCTGGATGAGCTGGGCCTTTACAAGGCCTTGTTGCCGGCGAGCGATCCTCAATTGCGGCACGCCTCGCCACAGAGCGTCATGGGTTTGACCTATGACAACGTCAAGGACTACTACGCGAAGGTGTTCCGCCCCGATATGACCACGCTGGTCATCGTGGGCAAGGTCGATCCGGCGCAGGCGAAGGCCGTGGTGGAGCAAACCTTTGGTGCGTGGACGGCCGATGGTCCCAAGCCGGATATCGACTATCCCGCCGTACCAGCCAACAAGGCCGTCCAGCTGCATACACCGGACGCGAGTTCGGTGCAGGACAGCGTGCGCATGGCCCAGGTCATCGATGTGACCCGCGACGACCCGACGCGGTACGCCTTGAACCTCGGCAACGAAGTGCTCGGCGGCGGCTTCTATGCGTCGCGGCTCTATCGGGACCTGCGCGATAGCTCCGGCCTCGTCTATACCGTCGACTCGGAATTCGAACTGGACAAGCACCGCGGGCGCTACACGGTTTCTTTCGGCGCCGATCCGGGCAAGGTGGAGGATGCTCGCGCGCTGGTGCTCAAGGACCTCAAGCAGATGCAAAGCGAGCCGGTGGCCGACGCCGATCTTCAGCGCGCCAAGGGCATCCTGCTGCGGCGCGTGCCGCTGAGCGAGTCGAGCTTCGGCAGCATCGCCAATCAGCTGCTGACGTATGCCGAATGCGGGCAGCCGTTGGATCAGGGCATCGTGGCGGCAAAGCATTATCTGGAACTCACGGCGTCGGACGTGCAGCAGGCCTATGCCAAGCATGTCCGTCCGGAAGGCTTCGTGACCGCGGTGAAGGGGCCGGCACCGAACAGCTGAGGCTAGATGCATCGGTGTTCGTGCCTGGAGCCTGTTCAAAGTCTCCGCGGCGGCCACAAGCACCCCTCCCCAACCCTCCCCTGCAAAGCAGGGGAGGGAGTAAGTGCGGGTATGCCTTTGGCTCCTCCCCCTGCTTGCAGGGGTAGAGCAGGGAGGGAGTAAGTGTGGGCATGCCTTTGGCTCCTCCCCCTGCTTGCAGGGGTAAAGCAGGGAGGGAGTAAGTGCGGGCATGCCTTTGGCTCCTCCCCCTGCTTGCAGGGGTAAAGCAGGGAGGGAGTAAGTGCGGGTATGCCTTTGGCTCCTCCCCCCTGCTTGCAGGGGGAGGCCGGAAGGGGGTGCTTGTGGCCGCCGCGGAGACTCTGAGCAGGCTCTCAGTCCAGTCGTTTATGGAACAACCGGATAGCCAGCGTCAGCATGACCGCGATAAAAGCGGCCAGCGCGAGGCTATCCGGCCACAGGTCACCCAGCGGAGCACCGCGCAGCATGATGCCGCGAATCAGGCGCATGAAATGGGTCAGCGGCAATAGCTCGGAAATCCATTGCGCCAGCGGCGGCATGCCGGCGTAAGGAAACATGAAGCCCGACAGCAGGATCGACGGCAGGAACACGAAGAACGTCATCTGCATGGCCTGGAACTGCGATTTCGCCCGCGTGGAAATCAGCAGGCCCATCGATAGATTGGCCAGGATCAGCAGGCTGGCCGCCATGTAGACATCCCATAAGCTGCCGCGTATCGGCACGCGGAACAGCCACACGCCGAGCAAAAGCACCACGCTGGTCTGCACCAGGCCAATGGCGGCGTACGGCAGTACCTTGCCGATCATCAATTCCGTGCGGCTTACCGGTGTGGTGATGAGCAGTTCCATATTGCCGCGCTCGGCTTCGCGCACAATGGCGACGGCGGTGAACAGCACCATCGTCATAGTGAGGATGACACCCACCAGTCCGGGCACGATGTTCACTGGCGAACGTCGCTCGGGGTTGTAGAAGCTGACCACGCTGATCGGCGTTCCGGCCCGCGCGTGGAAATCGTCGGGCTGGTTGAGCGGGTATTGCGCCAGTTGTGCGGCGGCCGACTGCACCACATTGTCGCTGCCGTCCACCATCACCTGGATCGCCTCGCGGCCGTCAAGCTTGCGGCGCTCGAAGTCCGGCGGTACGGCAATGCCGACACTGATGCGGCCCTCGCGCAGCAGGTCGACCAGCTGTTGCGGGCTCTGCGCCGTGGCATGCACTTGGATGACGCCGCTGGCAAGCAGATCCTGCACGGCGGCGCGCGAGCCCGTGGTCTGCGCCTGATCGACCACCGCAGCGGGCAGGTCGCGCAGATTGAGATTGATGGCGTAGCCGAATAGCAGCAGCTGCAGGATCGGCATGCCCATGATCATGGCCAGCGTGACGCGGTCGCGCCGCAGCTGGCGCAGTTCCTTGATCATGATGGCCCACAGGCGGCGCAGGTTCACGCGGGCTGCTCCCGATGGCTGGCATGCTTGCGGGTGGCGACGACGAAGACGTCCTCCAGATTGGGATCCACGCGGGCCACGTCGGTCGATGCGTCGACGTGCTGCAGTCGGGATTTCAGATCATCGACGCTTTCATTGTCCTGCTGCATCAGCACACGCAACTCATTGCCGATCTGTGCCACGCTCAGCACGTCGGGCTGGTCGTCCAGCGCTTCCTTCACCTTGCGTGGGGATTGCGCGCGGATCAGGAACGTGCGGCCCTGCAGCTTCGCAGTGAGCTCCTTCGGTGTGCCGTCGGCAACCAGGTTGCCATGGTCGAGGATGGCCAGGCGATGGCAGCGCTCGGCTTCGTCCATATAGTGGGTGGATACGAGGATAGTGGTGCCGCCGTCGGCGAGTTCGAACAGCTTTTCCCAGAAGTCGCGGCGTGATTCGGGATCGACTGCGCTGGTCGGTTCGTCGAGAAACAGCAGCTCGGGCCTGTGCACGATGGCGCCAGCCAGTGCCAGGCGTTGCTTCTGTCCACCGCTGAGCGTGCCGGCGAGCTGCTCGGTGCGATCGTCCAGGTGGTATCGCTTGAGTAGATCGTTCACGCGTGCCCGGCCATCGCTGCGCGACAGGCCTTGCACGGTGGCAAGGAACTCCAGGTTCTGGCGCACCGAAAGATCGTCGAACAAAGAGAATTTCTGCGTCATGTAGCCGATGCGCTGCTTGAGCGCCTCCGCCTGTTGCGGAATGCGCAGGCCGAGCACGTCGATCTCGCCATCGGTAGGCGTCAACAAGCCGCACAGCATGCGGATGGTGGTGGACTTGCCCGAGCCGTTCGGGCCGAGAAAGCCGTAGACGCAGGCACGCGATACATCCAGGTTCACCGCATTGACGGCGACCAGTGGGCCAAAGCGCTTGGTGAGTCCATGCGCATGGATGGCCATCTCAGTCATGCCCGTTGTTCCCCGGAAACGTCGCCGAGACTGGAAAGCCCTGGGGTAGATCCTTCGCATCCTGTCCCAGCGCGATTTCCGCCAGATAACTCAGGCGCGTGGCGTCATCGCCGCTGAGCGCGTAGTAGGGCGTAAACGTGGGCTCGCTACGGATCATGCGCACGGTGCCACGAAAACTGCGCTTGCCATCCTGCAAGGTCACCACGGCGGCGTCGCCGACCTTCACCGATGTGCGCAAGTCGGCCGGCACGTATACACGTGCGTAGGGCGTGTCGCTGGCCAGCAGGATCACGAGTGGGGTGCCCGGTTGGGCCTGGTCGCCGAGCTTGTAGGGGAGGCTGTCCACGCGCACGTCGCGTGGGGTGATCAGGTCCAGCTTCTCCAAATCGACGGCTCGCGAGCTGGCGGTCGCCTGGGCAGCGGCGACCAAGGCTCGTGCCTGTGCGATGTCCTCGGCGCGTGAACCGTTGACCAGTAGATCGAGTGTGGCGCGATCGGCACCGACCGCCGCATCGGCGTTGGCCGCGGAAGCCCGGGCGCGGTCGAGATCGGCGGCAGACACGAACTGCTGCTTGGCCAGCGCAGACAGTCTCTGGTAATAGGCGTTCGCATCGCGAGCCTGGGCCTGTGCCCCGACCAGGGTGGCACGTGCCTGGCGAATCTGCTCCTCGCGCGGGCCGTTCTGAAGTTCGAGCAGGGCTTGTTGTTGCTGCCGCAGGTCCGCCTGGGCCGATTCCAGCGCCGCGCGGGTACGCGTCGTTTCCAACTGCATGATGCGTTTGCCGGCTGGCACGAACTGCCCCTCGCGCACATCGATCTCAACGATGTGCTCGGCGGCGGGCGCCGGCAGGGTAATGCGATCGAACTCCACGGTGCCCAGTACGTGTGGCGGCGTGGGCTGGCAGGCAGCCAGCAGGAGCATGGCCGACAGCAGGAGGAGGCGCGGGTGGCATCGCAGATGCGTTGAAGGATCAGCTTTCATGCTTGGTATCCAGTCCATGGCCGAGTAATGCGAGGGCGTGATTGACCATGGCGTCGGCACCCAGGTCGGCCTGGAAGATCTGCCCCCAGATCGGTGCACTCGCGGCGGGGAACAGGGTGAGGCCGATCAGCGACACCACCAGCAAGCGTGGATCGAGCTGGGCATTGAGCTGTCCGCGTCGTTGGGCATCGGCGAAGCGCGATGCCAGCATCTGCGGTAATTCGGGGCCGATGCGGGTGAGCAGCAACTCGCGCAGCGCACCGCCTTCGCACAGCACTTCGCGGACCCACAGCGAGGGGAACCAGGGATAGGTGGCGACCAGTCCGAACACGCCGCGCACAAAGCTGCTCACCAAGGCCTGGATGTCGTCTCCTGCGTTGGCAACGTGTCCGCGCAAGGTGATCACCGCCGGCATCAGGCGCTCTTCGAACACGGCGTCGCGCAGGGCCAGTTTGCTGCCGAAATAGTAGTTGAGCAGGGCTGGCGTCACGCCCGCATCGGCAGCAATGCTGCGCTGTGAGGTACCTGCAATGCCGTCGCGGACAAAGCAGGCAAGGGCTGCGTCGATCAGGCGAGGGCGCAGGTCGGGGCTGTCTAGTAAGGGGCGACCTGGCGCACGTGCGGGAACGCGCCGGCCAGGGCGTCGCGGTTTCTCGGTGCTCATGTCGATAAATTAATCGTGTATTTAATTATTTGCAAGGGTGGGCGGATTGATGCAGTTGATGGACGCTCAAATCAGAACGGGCCGGCATGGCTGCCGGCCCGTTGGGTGAATCGCTGTCTGCTTGTCTACAGGTGGCGCTTAACCGTTCGGTACCACCGGCAGGCTGATGAAGCTGGCGTTGCCCGGCGTGTGCCATACGCGCTGGGTGGCCTTCTGATAATCCGCAGGCTTGGCGTGGAAGATGTTCGGCACGAAGGTCTGCGGATTGCGGTCGTAGAGCGGGAACAGGCTGGACTGCACCTGCACCATGATGCGGTGGCCGGGCTGGAACACGTGATTGGCGGTCGGCAGGCCGAACTTGTACAGCAGCGGCTGGTCCGGCGTGATCGCCTGCGGATGCTCGAAGCTGGTGCGGTAGCGGCCGCGGAAGATGTCCATCGACACCGGCAGTTCGTAGCCGCCCATGTCCGGCTTCGACGGCACCGTGTCCGGATAGACGTCGATCAGCTTCACCACCCAGTCGCTGTCGGTGCCGCTGGTGGAGGCGTACAGGTTCACTTGCGGCGCGCCGCCGATATGCAGCGGCGGCAGTCAGCGGCTCGGTGACGAAGGTGAGCACGTCCGGACGGCCATCGACGAAGCGCTGGTCGTTCACCAGCCAGCGCGTCCAGGCATCGTGATCGGCAAAGTGCACCGGGCGCGGCTGGTACGGCACCGGCTTGGCCGGATCGGAGACGTACTCGTCGTACTTGGCCGCATCGCTACCCGGTGCGTTGAACGACAAGGTGCCGCCGGCGCCGCAGGTAAAGCGGCTTCGACTTGTTCGGGCAGCCCTTGTCGCAGCTGAGCGGCCAGGACTTGTAGCGATCCCAGTGGTTTTCGCCGGTGTTGTAGATCAGCACCGGCGGCGTGTCGCCTTCGGCGCGCCGTCGTCCAGATACTGGTCGAAGAATGGCTCAGCACGTCGCGGCGGAACTGCAGCGCGGTGTCGCCTTCCCATTGCAGCGGGCCCAGCGAGGTGCCGTCGTAGTTCACCTGGCTGTGGCGCCACGGGCCCATCACCAGGAAGTTCTTGTCGTTGTTCTTGTCCTTGGGCTCGGTCGCCTCGTAGCTGTGGATGGCGCCCCACATGTCTTCCTGATCCCACAGGCCCTGCAGCCACATGGTGGGAACCGTGAACGGCTGCCCGGCCATGATCTTGTCCAGCGCCTGGTCCTGCCAGAACGCGTCGTAGGCCGGGTGTTCGTCGAAGCTTGCGCCAGAACGGCAGCTGCTCGAAGCCGTGGGCGCGCGCATAGTCGCCGGCCGAGCCGGCCGCGAGGAAGTTGCTGTAGTCGTCGTAGCCCGCGCGCGGCACGCTGTCGCCTTTGCCTTTCTGCTTGGTCTGGCCGGTAGATGTAGTCGAGGTTGGTCTGGCGGAAGGCGCCGTAGTGGAACCAGTCGTCGCCCATCCAGCCGTCGACCATCGGGCTTTCCGGCGCCGCCACCTTCAGCGCAGGGTGCGGATGGATCAGCGCCATCACCACGGTGAAGCCCTCGTACGAGGAGCCGATCATGCCGACCTTGCCGTTCGACTCGGGCACGTTCTTCACCAGCCAGTCGATGGTGTCGTAGGCATCGGTGGAGTGGTCGACCTCGCTGGAGTTGAGCGGGCCGCGCAGCGGACGCGTCATCACGTACTCGCCTTCGGAACCGTACTTGCCGCGCACGTCCTGGAATACGCGGATGTAGCCGCCGCGGACGAAGACCTCGTCGCCCTGCGGCAGTTCGGCGAGCATGTGCGGCGACTCGATGCGCGCGGCGCGGCCGTCGGCGTTATATGGCGTGCGCGTGAGCAGGATCGGGGCATTCCTGGCGCCCTTGGGGATGACGATGACCGTGTGCAGCTTCACGCCGTCGCGCATCGGGATCATCACTTCGCGCTTGACGTAGTCGTAACCCGCCGTTGAGGGCGCAAAGGTTCCCTGCGGAATATCCGGCGTCAGCGGTGCGGTCTGGGCGAGTGCAAGGCCGGCCGCGAGTGCGGTAACCAGGGCAGTGACGGCGAGCAGGGTACGGCGGATGCGCATGAAACCTCCGGACGGGCCGGTCGTTGCCACGACTGGCCCGGGCTGGGTTGGAAAGATGACCGAGGTGTTGCAGCCGTCGACTTTAAGCGACCGGCTGCGGCACTCCCACCATGACTTCCTGCATAGACGCCTGGTCGCGCGGCTCAGTCCGCGCGGCCACCCGCGACGGAGGTAGGTTCGTAGTGGCGCATTTCCTCGATTCGTGGGACATACGCGCGGATGGCCGCAAGAAAGGGGCCGAAATGCTCGCTACGGCGAAAGCCCTGGAGGTGGTCTTCGGCGGACGTCCAGCGGATGCGCAACACGTATACGCCCGCCTCCTCCGCACAACGCTCCAGGGCATAACCCAGGCAAAAAGGGCTGGCCGCCAGGCTGGTGGCGGCACGTGCATAATCCGCCTCGAATGCCCCGGTGTCGGCTGCAGGCAATTTGTAACGAATGTATTCGACGATCATGTCCTGCTCCAAGGAATGGGCTTGGGAAAGGCGGTCCGATCATGGCGCAACGATCGACCGCACGATACGCACCGGTCGGTAACCAGCATGACTTGAGGATCACCTGGACGGACTCTGTAGAGGAGCCACCTTATGTCCCAGATGGAAACCACGTTCTATAGCTGCCCCGTCGAACTGGCCCTGCAGGCCATCATGGGCAAATGGAAGCCTGCCATCCTGTGGCAGCTGGCCTCCGGCGCTAAGCGCTTCAGTGAGTTGCAGATGGCCTTGCCAGGCATCGCGCATAAAGTGCTGAGCCAGCAACTCACGCGCCTGCAACGCGACGGCATGGTGATGCGCAACCATGCCGGTAACGATTTTCCGCCCGGCTATACGCTCACGCTGTTAGGCAGCACGCTGCGCCCGGCACTCGACGCGTTGGCGGAATGGGGCAAGTTGCATGGCGAGCGAGCCAGCTTGACGGCGCAAGAGGCGAGCCGCAGCGCGTGACGCCGCGGGCACGATGGCCGAACTTGACCTGGCCAGTCGTGTACGCGCGCGGCACTTCGGTGCTTGCATCGTCATGCTTCAGCCCACGGGTCGTAACTGCCGAACCACCACAGGTGTCCCTCCGGGTCGCGGCAGCTGTAGCCCGCGCCGCCGTAGTCCTTCTCGGCGTACTCGTCGATGATCACGGCACCCGCCGCTTTCGCCTGTTCGTAGTGCGCCCGGCAGTCGCGCACGATCACGCAGGGGCATTGCGTCTCGCTGCCGCTGACCTGATCGGGCTGCACAAGGTTTCGCCCGAAGTCGTTGTGGCGCACCGACCCGAGCATCAGCATGCCGTTGCCGTAGACGAGTTGCGCATGCGCCACGCCACCATCGTCATCGTCATAAACGGCGTGCTTCTGGAATCCAAATGCCTTGCATAGCCAGTCGATGGCTGCATGGGCGTCGCGGTAGCGGAGGCAGGGAATGATGGTGCTGCCGTGGCTAGGTTGGGTGGCCATGGTTTGAACTCCTTTGGGTGGACATGCTTGAGCTTATCCCGATGGATGGGGGTGTCTTGTCGATTTTCTTAGTTGGGCGTTGAGTGTGGCTTCCTTGGGTGCCACGCGGAGTTCCAGTCACCCCTCACTGTCATCCTCGCGAACGTTGGAAAAGCGCACAGTGAGATCGCTATCCCCTCACCGTCATCCCCGCGAAGGCGGGGATCCAGTGACTATCGCTCTGTTTCCTGTGTTCCCACGATCTGGCTCGCCCGCTTACGATGGCGCTAGAGCAAAAACGAAAGGCGCTGGATCCCCGCCTTCGCGGGGATGACGGTGAAGAACTAGCGGGCATTCCGCGCGCGTGGCATGCCACTACCTTGCCGAATACGGCATGCCCATGTCACCTCACTCCAACGGCACATGGTTCGGATACGGCCCCCGCGCTGCCATGAATGCGGTCGGCGTCATCCCCGAGAAGTCGCGAAACTCATGCACCAGATGCGCCTGGTCCCCGTAGCCTCCATCGGCGGCGACCGCACTCCAGTCGACCGACGCACAGCGATACACCGCGTCGATCACGCCGCGAAAGCGCATCAGCCGGGCGTAGCGCTTGGGGCCCATGCCTACCTGTCGGCGGAATAGACGTCCAAATCGATAGTCGGAAAGGCCGATGTCGCGAACCAGCGGGCCAATGCGTGCCACTTGCGGTTGACGGGCGATTTCATCGAGAGCATGAAGCACCTCCGGCGCCAGTTGCGGCAGTTTCATGCGTGCCGCCAGCCAGTGCTCGAGTATGCCAAGACGCGACCTGGCGTCGGCCGTGTTGAGCAGGCGCTCGCGCAGCTGGTGTGCGCTGCTGCCGAAAATATCCTCGAGGCCGATATCACGCTCGACCAGGGCTGCATGGTCCTCGCCCGTCAGCGCATGCGCTCCACCGGGGTGAAACACCACCCCCATCACGTGAACCTGTTCCGCGGTGTCGATGATCTGGCTGCGCAGGCAGGGACCGCCGATGACGGCAGCAGGCGCACGCTCGCAGCGACGCTCCGCGTCATCGGAGTACACACGAGTTTCGTTTTCGTGGAGATTGATGATCAGCGCCGCGCCGGGGGTCGGCAGTACGCGCTCGTAGTGATGCGCGGCAGGCGGCATCTCCCAATCCCACAAGCGGGAGATGAGGGCATCGAGTGGCGGCGCGGGTGCGACAACGTGATGTCCCATCGGCAGACTCCTGACGATAGTCGGAGTTTAGGCCGATGGGCTGGCGCTGTCAGGCCTTGTTGCCAGGAATCACCGTGGTGAGCGGATTAGCCTCCACTGCCTTTTCCTGCGGCATGGTGCGCACCACCATGTCCTGCGGTGTGGTCAACGGCTGATCGGCCTTGTGCAGGCGATCGATGATTTCGAACAGCACGTCGCTCTTCACATCGCCGGCGTTTCGCGGGCTGCTCACGTAGGCCGTACAGACGAACATCATCGAACCGGCGTCGACGTTGTCCAGCTGCACGCTGGGCGAGGGTGCGTTCAGCGTGGCCGGGTGATTGCGCAGGATGTCCAGGATGATCTGTCGCACCTTGGCGGCGTCCGAACTCATCGGCATCGGCAGGCGTATCTGCACTCGACCCAGGGCATTGGCCAGGGTCACGTTGCGGACGTTCTGCGTAATCAGCTGCGAGTTGGGCACGATCATGGTGGAACGATCGGAAAGCTGGATTTCGGTGGCGCGCACGTTGATGCGTCGGATATCGCCTTCCACGCCCGTGATGCTGATCCAGTCGCCGACCTTTACCGGGCGTTCGGCCAGCAGGATCAGGCCGGAGATGAAGTTCTGCACGATGGCCTGCAGGCCGAAACCGATACCGACCGAGAGGGCGCTGGCGACCCAGGCAATGCTCTGCACGTTCACTTGCAGCGCACCCAGCATCAGCACGAAGACCAGGATGCCGCCCACATAGCCCAGCAGCGTCACGATGGACGTCTGCATGCCGACGTCGAGCGAGGTCTTCGGCAGCAGTTGCCTGCTCAGCCAGCGCTTGATGATGCGAACGACGATGGCGCCGGCCAACAACACCATCAGCGCGTTGAAGATGTTTCCGGGATCGATGGGGAGCGAGCCCAGCGTGCGACCGGCGAACAGGCGCGAGCCGCGATCCATCAAGTCGGATACGCCAGCGCCATAGGGGGCCAGCATCAGCGGCAGCGCGAGCAGCAGCAGGAACGCCCGGGTCACACCCGACAACACGGTGGCACTTTGCTCGAGTCGTGGCGGCGAAATACCGAACGTATCCTGCATGCGCGTGCCACTGCGCGAATCAGGCGAGAGCAGCGTCTCGCATAGATCATTGATCAGGTGCATCAACAGATACAGCGCGGCGATGACAAATCCAGCGCGAAGCATCTGGCGCGCCACGAAGAACGCCAGCGCGATATAGCCGGTGGCCACGCTGACAAAGATCAGCACGGTGCCTACGAAAGCAGCCGCCACCAGCGCACCTACCCACAACGGACGCTTGGCCGGCGTATCACCGCCAGCGATCAGGGCGCGTCGAGCGCGTCCCATGCGTATCAGCGCAGCGGTGAACAGGGCTCCGATCAAGAGGGCGAAAAAGGCATTGGAAGCCACCGCCATGGCGACGCTGGCGCCGATATCGTTGTTGATGCGTTCGAACACGCTCAGCAGCAACGTGCTGTACGCCAGCAGCGTAGGGAAGGGCCATAGACGGCGGGCCAGGTCGTCCGAGACCGGCGGCAATCGCCACGAAGGGCGCTTGACGCTGAGCAAGGCGCGGCCGAGTCCGGCCATGGTGGCCGCGAAGAACATCAGGAAGACGGTCAGGCGAGCGAGATCGTCAAGGTCCTGGCTGAATACGCCATGCCAGTTCATCGCCAGATAGACCAGCCACGCGGCGGTGCCATAGGTGAGCGTCGTGCCCAGCGTGATCAGCAAGGCCATGGCGCTGCGGCGAAGGTGGCCGGCCGGCAGATGCTTGCTGGCGAGGTCGAGTATCTGGTGCTCCAGCAGGCGCCGCCCGGCCGCCAACAGCAGGGCGGCAGCCAGCAGGCAGAGCATGAACGGGGTTCGGTTGGCCGGCTGCCAGGCTTGTGCGAACGCGCCGACCAGGGTGGTGCCGAGCGCGGCCAGGTTGGCGCGATCATCGGCCATGTTCTCGCCCAGTTGGGACCAGAACGCCATGCTCAGCGGAGAGGCCGTGCGCTGGCTGATCTGCGCCTGGAACAGGTTCCGGCGCAGCGCTGCGATCTGGTTGATCAGTTGCTGGCTTTCCAGGCTCAGCGACTTCGCGCGGGTAATCTGGCCGGCCAGATCGGCCTTGTCTTTGTTGAGTTGCTTACGCTGGCTGGCGACTTCGGGCGTTTCGGCCGGTTCGCCTTTCTCCGGTGGCTTGCCCAGCACATCGAGCTTGGCCTGGATCGCGTCGCCCTGGGGTGTAAGGCTGGCGGTCAGCTGGTCCGCCTGCTGCTGGATGGCCGAGGCCTTGCTGCGGGCATCGGTCAGCAGGCTGTCCGTCAGCTTGGTCCGGTCCGTGATGCTTTGCTTGATCTGGTCGAGCTGGCTGCTGAGCTGATCGGGATTGATGGCCGCGGCTTGCGGGATCTGGGCAGAATTCTGGGTGTCCTGGGCCCATGCGGGGGCGACGCCACCGGTGGTGAGGAGAAGGACCAGCAGGAAGCGAAGCAGGATAGGCATGCCGGCATGATCCCGGCGCGCCATGGATGGGTCAATGCGTGAACATGAATGGATGCCTTGACGGCAGCTTCAACGGCCCCAATTCACGTTATCGCCATGGATCACGCATTACCGACAGACGCCGTGCCCGCCTGGGACGGCAACGTAGCCAAGGCGCGCGCCTTGCAGACCGAACTCGCGGCAAAGGTGCGATTGGTCGATGATCGTCCGCCGCTTCGACTCATCGCCGGTGTCGATGTCGGCTTCGAGGAAGACGGCGCCGTGACCCGCGCCGCTGCCGTACTGCTCGATGCGGCAACCCTGGCGCCGTTGGCGGAAGTCATTGCACGGCAACCCACGCGCATGCCGTATATCCCGGGCCTGCTTTCGTTCCGTGAGCTGCCCGCCTTGCTCGAGGCACTGGCGCAGTTGCCCGCAACCCCCGATCTGGTCTTGGTGGATGGTCATGGCATAGCGCATCCGCGCGGTCTCGGCATCGCCGCGCACTTGGGCGTGGTGACCGATTTGCCAACCATAGGCGTGGCCAAGTCGATCCTGGTTGGCATCCACGAGGGCGTCGGCATGCGGCGGGGCGACCGCGTGCCGTTGCATCACAAGGGCGACGTGATCGGCTGCGTGCTGCGCAGCAAGGACAAGGTGCGGCCGCTGATCATCTCGCCGGGACACCGGGTGAGCATGCAGGCCGCGCCCGACCTGGTATTGGCGTGCTGTACGAAATATCGACTGCCGGAGCCAACGCGTCTGGCCGACCGCCTGGCCTCGCGGCGCGACCGTCGCCGTTAGTCAGCCGACGGTCGACTGGCGTTTATCGACACCAGTCGATAGCCAAAGCGCGCGGCCCGGCGCGGGTCGGGCATTCGCCGCCATCGCTTATCGCCGCGTGGACGCGATCAAGCATCCTTGTTGCCCTGTGCGATGTCGTCGGCGGCCTTCCGGATGATGTCGAGCACGCGCTTCACTTCAGCGGCATTCCAGGGGCCGCCATGCATGAAGAGCGCACGCTTGAGGCTATGCATCGCTTCGCGCAAGGCCATGGGGGCTGCGGCCCGCGCGAACATCTTGGCCGTGTGTTCCATGCGCGACATCACCGCATCGACGGCGTCCTTGTTGGCGGCGAGAAACGCCTTGCCTTCGTCGGTAACGGCGTAAAGTTTCTTGCCGTCGCTGCTTTCCACGCTGGCGTGGCCCATCTCTTCGAGCAGGGTCAGCGTGGGGTAGACCGCGCCCGGGCTGGGAGCGTAGGCACCATCGAACATCTCCTCGATGGTGCGGATCAGCTCGTAACCGTGGCGTGGCTGCTCGGCGATCAGCGCCAGCAGGATCAGTTTGAGGTCGCCGTGGCCGAACACGCGGCCGCCGCGGAAGCGGCCGCCCATGCCGTCCCGGCCGCCGTGGCTGTCGTCGTCACCAAAGCTGCGTCCGAAGCCGCGCCCGCGGCCCATGCCCATGGCCTCGCGCGCCCAGGCGTCACGGCCTTCGCAATGAGGATGATGGTGGTGCCGATCAAATAAATGACGAAATCCCATGAGATGACTCCGATATGTCGTAAGTAACAGTCTTAAGTAACAGTCTTAAGTAACAGTCTTAAGATATATCGTATAATTTTTCAAATGCAAGGCCAGCCGGCCCCGTTCTTCAGCTTTTGCTTGAAACGGGGGCGCTGAGCCTTCACGCAGTAACTACCCATCGCATGTTCCCCAAGGACGATCCCCATGGTGTTCCGCTGGTTCGAATCCCTGATCGACGCTTTCAAGGAGCCCGTCGACGGCATGCCGCCCGAATCGGTGTGGCGCTTCTACGTGTTCTACCTGCGCCAGGTGTGGCCGGTGTTCGCCGCGGCGCTGGTGGTGGGCTTCGGCGTGGCCATCGTCGAGGTGTCGCTGTTCGGCTTCATCGGCAGCATCGTGGACATGGCCAAGGGGGCGCCGGCGGCGGACTTTTTCCAGCAGCACGGTCGCGAATTGCTCTGGATGGGTTTCGTGGCGCTGTTTGCGCGGCCGGTGCTGATTGGCCTGCACGACCTGCTGGTGAACCAGGCCATCGTGCCCAGCCTCACCAACCGCATCCGCTGGCAGAACCATCGCTACGTGATCCGGCAGAGCCTGGGCTTCTTCCAGAACGACTACGCCGGTCGCATCGCCAACCGCATCATGCAGACCGGCGGCGCGCTGCGCGAATCGGCCGTGCAGATCGTCGATGCGATCTGGTACGTCGCCATCTATACCGGCAGCGCCATCGTGCTGTTCGCGCAAGGCGGACTGCTGGCTGGCCGCGCCGCTGGTGGTGTGGCTGGTGTGCCTATGTCGCTCACGCTGGCGTTCTTCATGCCGCGCGTCAAGCAGCGTTCGTGGCGGCATCGGAGGCACGCTCGAAGACTGATGGGCCGCATCGTCGACGGTTACAGCAACATCCTCACGCTCAAGCTGTTTGCGCATACCCAGCGCGAGGAGGCCTATGTGGCCGATGCGATGGGCGAGCAGATCGAGCAAGCATGCGTCCGATGACCCGCCTGACCACCGCGATGGACGCCTCCATCACCACCCTCAACGGCTTTCTGATCGTCGGCACCTCGGCGCTGGCGATCTGGCTGTGGAGCGAGGGCAAGGTGACGGTCGGTGCGATCGCGCTGTCCACCGGCCTGGTGATCCGCATCAACAACATGTCCGGCTGGATCATGTGGGTGGTCAACGGCATCTTCGAGAACGTCGGCACGGTGCAGGACGGCATCGACCACCATTTCCCAGCCGCGTGCGGTGCAGGACCAGCGAAGGCGCGATGCCGCTGGAGGTGACCGAACGGCGCGGTGCGCTTCGAGGACATCCACTTCCATTACGGCAAGCAGGGCGGCGTGATCGCGGGGCTGGATCTGTCGGTGCGCGCGTGGCGAGAAGATCGGCGTGGTCGGCCCCTCCGGCGCCGGCAAGTCGACCCTGGTCAACGTGCTGCTGCGCCTGTACGACCTGGAAGGCGGGCGCATCCTGATCGACGGCCAGGACATCGCGAACGTCACCCAGGAAAGCCTGCGCTCGCAGATCGGCGTGGTGACGCAGGACACCTCGCTGCTGCATCGATCCGATCCGCGACAACCTGCTGTATGGCCGCCCGGACGCCACCGAGGCGCAGATGATCGAGGCCGTGCGCAAGGCGCGCGCCGACGAATTCATTCCGCAACTGGTCGACGGCGAGGGTCGCAGCGGCTATGACGCGCATGTGGGCGAGCGCGGCGTCAAGCTCAGCGGCGGCCAGCGCCAGCGCATCGCGATCGCCCGCGTGTTGCTGAAGGACGCGCCGATCCTGGTACTCGACGAGGCTACCTCGGCGCTGGATTCCGAAGCCGAAGCGGCGATCCAGGAAAGTCTCGACCTGCTGATGCAGCGGCAAGACCGTGATCGCGATCGCCCATCGTCTCTCCACCATCGCGCGCATGGATCGCCTGGTGGTGATGGACAAGGGCCAGATCGTGGAAACCGGCACGCATGCCGAGCTGATCGCGCGTGGCGGCCTTTATGCGCGACTGTGGCAGCGGCAGACCGGTGGTTTTGTCGCGGCGGAAGACCCGGCGGAGGACAGTGCCATCGCCTGAAGAGCATTGCGGCATCTTGAGCTTTCCTTGTCCCGCACTTCACGGGCGAAGCTGCAGCATGGCGACTTCCTTCCGTCATCGGAGCAGCGTGATGCCCAGTGAAAAAGCCCTGGCTCGTGCGCGCAAAGACAAGCATGAAGGAAAATCGGCCAGCGCTCAGGCCGGCGAATTCGTGCGCGAGGAGATCGAGCATAGGGGTGAAGGCGGGCATGGGCCTCGCTCCGTCAAGCAAGCCATAGCCATCGGCTTGTCCGAAGCGCGTCGCGCCGGTGTCAACGTGCCAGCCAAGAAAGCTGCGGCAAACAAAAAGGTCACACGCAAGAAACCAGTCGCCAAAAAAGCCGTTGCGAAGAAAACGGCGACGCGCACGCCGGCGACGCGTAGCCGTGCTTCCACCAACGCGTTGAAGCGCAAGGGAAAAGCCGCGGCCCTGGCCAAACAGGCTGCGCCCACCAAGGGCTCGGCAGGACGCAAGGTCGCCACGAAGAAAATCGCACACGCCAAAGGCGCCACCGGGCGCTCAGCGGGAGCTACCCGGGCCGCGCGCACGCGTGCCATGCGTGCGCGCGAACGCTGATCAGTCGGCGTTACCCGATGGAGGCAGGACGTCCGGTGCCGGTGGCTCGATGTTCTCCGGCGGCTTCTCCGCTGCCTCGAGGGGCGCTGGGAACCCGGTCGTCATGCTGGGATAGACGTCATCGCGCCGAATCAGTGCGTGGTACAGCGCAGCCCCCATATGCCCAAGAATGGTGAGGAAGAACAGATACGCCAGGTACTGGTGCGCCTCGCGCAGCCAGGCGAAAAGCACAGGGCTCGCGGGGAGAATCGCCGGAAGACGCAACGAGCTTCCGAGCATGACCGGGTAGCCTCCGGCCGAAAGCATCGCCCAGCCGATCAGCGGCATGGCCAGCATCAAGCCATACAGCACCCAATGCGACGCGTGCGCGGCAAACTTCATCAAGACAGGCATGTCCGCGGGTAGCGCCGGTGGCCGGAAACGCAGGCGCACGGCCAGGCGCACGACGACCAGCACCAGAATCGTGATGCCGAGTGGCTTGTGCATGGCGAGCAGCCACTGATGCTTTGGCGATACCGTCGAGACCATGCCTACACCGATAAACAGCATCGCCAAGACCAGCACGGCCATGGTCCAGTGCAGCAGGCGCGCAAGCGGATGGAAAGCCTTGGGTGAAGTCATCACTTGCTCTCCGTCTTGGGCGTGGCGGCATGGCTTGTGCCGGGGAGCCGCGCTTCTTCGCGGGTGCGACGCAGATAGGAATCCGCGTAGGCCGCCGAGCGCGCCGGCAGCAAGGGATCATCGGAGATGATGATCCCTTCAGGGAGCACGGTAGGGTCGTAGTTGATGTCACGGCAGGGGCCGCTCACCTGCGGTTGTTCGCTTTCGATGACCAGGGTGCCGGCATCGATGGTCGTGCGCTCGGCTGGCCACGCCTTGGTGGCATCGTTGGTCGGGTCGCCGGGTGCGGCCAGGGTCACCAGCAAACGCCAACGTTGCGGTGCGGTCGCCAGACGTTGCCGCAAATCCTGCGACAGATAATCGTCGTCGGCCTTCGGCGCGGCGCCCGCTTCGTCCCTGGCCTCCGGCACAACGTGCCAGCGCACGGCCTGCCGTTGTCCGTGGGCGTCGACAAGATAGAACGCATTAAGCGCGTAGTAACTATCCGTCGCAAAGCTTGCCGACGGCTTGGCGGCCTTGGCCCAGGTGAGAAATGCCGCGGTTTCAGGGTGGGACGCAAAGAAGGCACCGGCGCGTGCGGGGTCCGGTTTGCCGGTGGCCGGATCCGGGTGGGTTGCCACGGTCAACTGGTTGAACGCGTCGGGATTCGAAACGATAAACACGGGTGGGTTGATCATGGCCGTGCGCCACTGTTGACCATTGGGCAGGTTGAAGCGCAGCGCCAGACTGCGAACCGGCGTGCTGCCGTCCGGCGCATAAGGATTGCCGCCAGGTATGGAAAAGCGACCTATCACCGGCGTCCTGACGTTCTCGAAGACGGAAGCCGTGGAATAGGTCGACGCGGCTCCGTTGCCTTCGAAATAGCCGGCGACGCAGACGCCCTTGGCATGATTGCGGCGGTATCCCGGATACAGGCCGCTGTTGCTCTGCAGGGCGCTGACCATGCGCTGGGGTGTCAGGCGCTGCGGCGTGAGCCATCCAGCAACATAGGCAAACGCTAGCGCCAAGGCCATGACAGCAACGGCGATCACGCTCCAGCGCCAAAGCTGGCGCGGCGGCGGTGATGTGTCGGACGAATCAGGCATGAGGCGCTCCCGGCCAGGTAGTTGTAGGGGGTGAACACCAGATTTCGTTGGATGGGACTCAGTGGTTACGTGGATGCGGACCCGTTCGCCAGCTTGAAACCCCGGCCCACGGTTGCCAGGCAACGCCAGCACTCATCGGCATGGCGGTGGACATCGGCCAAGCTCTCCTTGGCGGATGCCACCCAAATGCCTGAAGCGGAGTGGCATGAGCGGCTTCCGCCGACCTGATTGGCGTCGAATCTCAGCCATGCGACTTCCCGCTCGTCCCAACATGTAGGAGCGCACCCTGTGCGCGATGGGCTGCGCCTCAGTTCCCACAGCCATCGCCAGCGTACCGCGTGATGGCACGCTGGCGGCAGCGATGGGAACGGGGGCCAGCGCCGGTCGTGCGCAGGGTGCGCTCCTACACACCAGGCACGCTCCCGCTGAGATTCGACGCTAATCATATTCGCCGAAGCTGATGATGAGCCGTTTCATCGGTCAAGCGCGACTGGCTATTTGGCTGATTTAAGCTCGATGAGAATGACCTTCTCAGCGGTCGTTCCCACGTTCTCGTTGCTATGGGTCACCGGGGCGCTCCACAACACTTCGCCCGGCCTGCGCGTGGTCTCGGTCACTTTGCCGTCGGGTGTCGTGGTTTTGATCTTCCCACCGGTAACGAAGTACACGACGTTTTCCGGATGAGAATGCATCGGGATGGCTTCACCCGGCTTCACGTTCACTTCCATCACTCTCACGTCCGGTTTGTCGATCAGCACCTTGGTCGTACTTGGCGACACGGTTGCCATGTCCTGGGCCATGACGGCTCCAGCACAGGCATAGACGAGAGCGACCAACACCCATTGCAGATAACGACGGTTTGCGACTGCCATGACAGGTCCTCCACATCATTGCTGAGGTCGTCGAGGGTCCTTGACGGCTGATCACGCGATCAGTGCCCGATTCACCGGGTGTCCTGGTGCAGGCGGCAGACTGCTATTCCGCCAAGTCGAGAAGGCCGTGATGAGCGTCATGAGCGCAGCCGGCACCGCGGATAACAAAATCCCGAAAGCTACGCTGGTGCCCGGGCGGAGGCTTGCACAGCAAGCGTGTGCCATCGAAGGAGAGGTGCCGAAGCGCCAGGATCGGCCAGCCCGGACGCCCGGCGGACGCTACGCGCTCACAAGAGGGGCGTCAATCATGCAAAAGGAAGCTTTGGCAGCAGGCGCCGCTTTCCCTTGGGGACGAGGAATCGGGGCGGGCCTGCGCCCGTGAGCGGGTCAGCTCAAGGAAGGGATAGGCCGGCGCCATGGCCTCCCTGCGGCGAAGCACAGGGAGGCCATGCTTGCGAGGGCTTACAGGCCGATCGCGGTTTCCGCTTTCACGTACGGCAGGCCGTGTGCCTGGGCGACCGGCTCACAGGTCACCTGGCCTTCGGACACGTTGAGGCCGTTGCGCAGATGGACGTCCTGCGCCAGCGCCTTCTTCCAGCCGTTGTTGGCCAGGGCGAGGGTGAAGGGCAGGGTCACGCTGTTGAGCGCGAAGGTCGAGGTGCGGGCGACCGCGCCCGGCATGTTGGCGACGCAGTAGTGCACCACGCCGTCCACGACGTAGGTCGGGTCGGAGTGGGTGGTGGCGTGCGAGGTTTCCACGCAGCCGCCCTGGTCGATGGCGACGTCGACGATCACCGAGCCCGCCTTCATCGTGCGCACCATGTCATGCGTCACCAGCTTGGGCGCGGCGGCGCCCGGCACCAGCACGGTGCCGATCAGCAGGTCGGCGCGACGCACCAGTTCCTCGATGGCCGAGCGGGTGGAGAACACGGTGGAGATCGAAGTGCCGAACTGCGTGGCGAGGCGCTTGAGCGCATCGGCCGAACGATCGACCACGGTGACCTTGGCGCCCATGCCCACGGCGATGGTGGCCGCGTGGGTGCCGGACACGCCGCCGCCCAGGATGACCACTTCAGCCGCCGGCACGCCGGGCACGCCGCCGAGCAGCACGCCGCGTCCGCCCTGCGCCTTCTCCAGCGCATGCGCGCCCACCTGCGGTGCGAGACGGCCGGCGACTTCGGACATCGGCGTCAGCAGCGGCAGCGAACCATTGGCGGCCGTCACCGTTTCGTACGCGATGCAGACGGCGCCGGAGGCGATCAGGTCGTGGGTCTGTTCCGCATCGGGCGCGAGATGCAGATAGGTAAACAGGATCTGGCCCTTGTGGAGCTTCTTGCGCTCGACGGCCAGCGGCTCCTTCACCTTCACGATCATTTCGGCCTCGGCGAAGATCTGGTCGGCGCCCTCGACGATGGTGGCGCCGGCCGCGACGTAGTCGGCGTCGGTGATGCCCGCGCCAAGACCTGCGCCTGCCTGCACCATCACCTGGTGGCCGTTGTGCACCAGTTCCTGCACGGACGACGGGATAAGGCCCACGCGATATTCGTGGTTCTTGATTTCTTTGGGCACACCGATGCGCATGACTTGCTTCTCTCGCTGGGGATGATGGGAGGGCTGCGTTTAGCAGCAATGCCAGGGCGGCAGTATGATCTAGGCATCAAGCAATTACTCGCTCATTTGGCTTGATTGCTAGCGATAATGTGGTGCTAAATTCGATTTTTATAGTAATAAGTGGAATGTTATGCCAATCAGCGATCCGGCCCTCGATGACCGCGACAGGGCGATTCTCCAGCTGCTCCAGCAGGACGGCCGATTGACCAATCTGGAGCTCGCCCACCAGATCAATCTATCCCCCTCGGCCTGCCTACGCCGCGTGAAATTGCTCGAAGAGCGCGGCGTCATTTCGCGCTACGTGATGCTGGTGGACGAAAAAACCGCCGGGCTTCCCGGCACGGCATTCGTCCTGATCACACTCGACCAGCAGGGGCGCGCGGCGCTCGACACGTTCGAGTCGGCCATCCAGCACCACCCGGAGGTCACCGAATGCTGCCTGCTGGCCGGCGTCGCCGATTACATGGTGCGCGTGGTCTATGCGGACGCGGCCGATTTCGAGCGCATCCACACCGAAATCCTCACCCAGCTCCCGGGCGTGGTGCGCGTGCAGTCGACCCTGGCGCTGCGCACGGTGATGAAGACGACGGCGCTGCCGGTGTGAAGCTGCTTGAGCTTTCCGCCACGGCAAGGCTTTCGGGAATGAGGTACTCGATGATCACGACATCAAGCCAGCGGCCTTCCAGCTGGCCGTGCTTTTCACAGATGCCAACTTCGTGGAAGCCGCAGGGCGCGACTCGCGCCGTTAAAGAGAAAAATGCGCGACAGGAACTTCCAGTAGCTTCGAGCCCGATCCGTATCGAGCAACGCATGGGACAAGAGACGACGGACGCCGCGCCCTCGGGCCTCAGGCGCGAGATAGACCGAGAATTCGCCGATGTCAGCATAGGAATCACGTGAACGGCAGCCACTTAGGCCCGCCCAGGGGCAATAGCGAGTCTTTGGATTGGCTCGACCATTCCAGCACGTGGGAACCGGCCCAAAAATTATTCTTGAGTACGCCGTTGAGCGCTGCGCTTACGGTGGAGTCAGCGGGCACAAAAACCGGACGCTGCGGCGTAAGCACCCCAACCGTCAAGGGTGGCTCCGATGGAGCCCAGCGACCGTCGCGGGCGAGCGTGACAAATAGCTCCAGCATGCTGGCCACGGGTTTTACATGCCGCTGCACGCCAAACGTCCAACCTTTCAGCGATTTGGGCTTAATGCGTGAACCCAAATAGAGGGATGGCGGACACGTGGCGGACTGACGTTCTTCGGCAAACGTGGTCGCCAATGGTGGATCGCGGCCAAGCGCAACACGGTCAAGGCGATCACCGATAAGAAACTGCGCGGATTGATCGAAAAACTGGAACATGCCAAGGCCTCGATACGGGCGGCGGTCGAGCATCCGTTCCGAGTGATCAAGCGGCAATTTGGCCACGTGAAGGCGCGTTACCGAGGCCTGGCCAAGAACGGCGCGCAGGTGCTGACGCTGTTTGCGCTGAGCAATGTGTGGATGGCCCGCAAGCATCTGCTGGCCACGACAGGATAGGTGCGCCCGCCGCGCACACTGCCGCGATCAAACGCGGCAAAACGAGCTGTCAAATCGCCATGACGTGGCATGGATAGCCGTCGTCGACCGTGAGGCGACGGCCCAGAGGACCGCTGTTGCTACGAAAGGGGGATGATCAGACCATCCCTAGCCGCCTCGTCCGGGCGGCGGCCGCTTTTTGAGTGCGGCACTTTCGATGGCGGCCAAGCGATCGCCCGGAGGCGCCTGAGGGGCATCTAGGGGCAGGGTGCGGCGGCGCAGTTGTCCGCGAATCTCGTCCGAACTCCATCCCGCTTGCTTGGCCAGGTCCAGGAAGCGCGCTCGAAGCCGTCGGGCGGATGAGACGCCAAGCGTTGATTCGTGGCCCATCGAGAAATGCGCTGGCATCGTGACGGGGCTGACGCTCTCCGTCGTCGATTAGGGCAAGTTATCGCGGGTGGGCAAGCGGGAACGCCTACCGCGCGGCATGGCTGCTTTCAACTAAGTCACTTAGCTTCGTATTCGTGCTGGCCAGTGCCATCGTTAAGGGTCAGTGCCAAGGTAATGGGCTTCAGTGCCAAGGTTAAGGACTCTCGACAACAGCCCCCATGGAGAGAGGCGGCTTGACTCTTGACCTTGATCAAAGGTCTAGACTTGTCCCATGGACACTCAAAGCTCACCCATGACTATCGGTGCCGTCGCCAAGCGCGTCGGCGTGGCGATCGACACGATCCGTTATTACGAGCGCGAAGGGCTGTTGCCTGAGCCGCTGCGGCGCGCGTCCGGTTATCGCAGTTATGACGACAGCGCCGTGCGGCAGCTTCGCTTTATCCGGCGGGCCAAGGATCTTGGCTTCACGCTGGAGGAGATTCGTGATTTGCTGGCCTTGTCTGCCGATCGCCAGCGTGGCGTGAAGGCGGTGAAGAAGCGGGCGCAGGAGCGGCTGCCGCGATCGAGCAGCGCATCGCCGAACTGCACCCGCGTGCGCGACGGGTTGGCACAACTGGTCGACTCCTGTCCCGGTCACGGTTCGCCGGATCAATGCCCGATCCTGCGCGCGCTGGCGGACGAAGAGGGCGAGGCATGAGCGGCGACCAGCAAGGATGTTGTGGCGCAAAAGCGAAAGCGCTCGAGCCGGTGGAGAAATCCTGCTGTAGCGGTGGCGAAGCTTCCTCGGCTCCGCTCGAACACCATCAACACGCGCATCACGATCAAGCGGTGGACACGGCGACGATCCGGTCTGCGGCATGAAGCGTGGATCCGCGAGACCGCGACCGCATCATGCCGAGCACGGCGGCTCGACCTAGTACTTCTGTGCCGCAGCGCTGCCGCGACAAGTTCATCGCCGATCCGCGGCGTTATCTGCATGACAGGCAGCGCCCGCGCCCGCGCCGGTCGCCGTCCGGCACGATCTACACCTGTCCCGATGCATCCGGAAGTGCAGCAGGTCGGTCCTGGCCATTGCCCGAAGTGCGGCATGGCGCTGGAGCCGATGATGCCGAGTCGCAGGACGAGGACGACGGCGGCGAACTGCGCGCGATGGCGCGACGCTTCTGGACGCTGGTCGCGCTGACGCTGCCGGTGTTCGCGTTGGCGATGGGGCCGCATCTGTTCGGCTGGCACTGGCCGTCGCCCTGGGCTGGCACCGCTGGCGTGGGTCGAGGCGGTGCTGGCGACGTGCCGTGGTGCTGTGGGGGGGCGCGCCGTTCTTCGCGCGCGGCTGGCGATCGCTCAAGCCCTGGTCAGCCGAACATGTACACGCTGATCGCGCTCGGCACCGGCGTGGCCTGGGTGTACAGCGCCGTGGCATTCCTTGCGCCTGGCATGTTTCCCGCCGGCTTCCGCGATGCGCACGGCCGTGTCGGCGTGTACTTCGAATCGGCGGCGGTGATCGTCACACTGGTGACGCTGGGCGATTTCCTCGAGCTGCGCGCGCGCCGGCGCACCGGCGCGGCACTTGAAGGGGTTGCTGGGGCTGGCGCCAAAAACGGCGCGCCGGATCGCAGCCGACGGCAGTGAGCACGACGTGGCGCTGGACGATGTGCATGCCGGCGACACGCTGCGCGTGCGTCCCGGCGAGAAGGTGCCGGTCGATGGCGTGGTGCTCGACGGCAAGAGCCATGTCGACGAGTCGATGCTCACCGGCGAGCCGATGCCGGTGGCCAAGCGCAGCGGCGACGCGCTGACCGGCGGCACCATCAATCAGGATGGCGCGCTGATGATGCGTGCGGAGAAGGTCGGCGCCGAAACCATGCTGGCGCAGATCGTGGCGCTGGTGGCGCAGGCGCAGCGCAGCAAGGCGCCGCTGCAGCGCGTGGCGGATCGGGTCGCGGCATGGTTCGTGCCGGCCGTGGTCGCCGTCGCCGTGCTGGCGTTCGCTGGCTGGGCCGCGCTGGGCCCGCGACCGCAACTGGCCCATGCGCTGATCGCCGCGGTGTCGGTGCTGATCATCGCTTGTCCCGTGCGCGTTGGGTCTGGCCACGCCGATCTCGATCATGGTGGCGAGCGGCCGCGGCGCGCAGGACGGCGTGCTGTTCCGGGACGCCGCCGCGATCGAAGCCCTGCGCGACATCGACACCTTGGTGCGTGGACAAGACCGGCACGCTGACCGAAGGCAAGCCGGCGTTGACTGAGGTCGTGATTCCCTCGGCGCGCTATCGCGCGAGCGACTGCTGGCGTTGGCGCGGCGCTGGAGCGGCCGAGCGAGCATCCGCTGGCGCGCGCGATCGTGCGGGCGCGGAGAGCGGCGGCATCGGCGTGCCGGACGGTCGCGGAGTTCCGCACCGCTGACCGGTCGCGGCGTGGGCGGCGAGGTGCGAGGGTCATGCGGTCGCGCTGGGCAACTGCGAAGCTGCTGGCGGAACATTCGGCGTCGAGCCCGATGACGCGGCGCGCACGCGCGCCGAGGCAGTTGCGCGGGCGAGGGCGCCACGGTGATGTTTCTCGCCGTCGATGGCGCGCTTGGCGCGCTGATCGCCGTGGCCGACCGGATCAAGCCGAGCACGCCGCGACGGCGATCCGCGGCCTGCGCGCGGCCGGCCTGCACATCGTGATGCTGACCGGCGACAACGCCACCACGGCGCAAGGCGGTGGCGCGACGCGCTGGGCATCGACGAAGTACACGCGGACGTGTCGCCGGCCGACAAGGCCGCTGTGGTCGACCGCGCTGCAGTCGCCGGGTCGCCGCGTGGCGATGGCCGGCGATGGCATCAACGACGCACCGGCACTGGCCGCTGCCGACATCGGCATCGCCATGGGCAGCGGTACCGACGTGGCCATGGAAAGCGCGCAGGTGACCCTGGTGCAAGGGCGAGCTGGCGGCCATCGTGCGCGCCCGCAAGCTGTCGCAGGCCACGGTGCGCAATATCCATCAGAACCTGTTCTTTGCCTTCGTCTACAACGCGATCGGCGTGCCGTTGGCGGCAGGCGTGCTGTATCCGCTGGTTCGGCATGATGCTCTCGCCGATGGTCGCGGCGCTGGCGATGAGCCTGTCGTCGGTGTCGGTGGTGAGCAATGCGTTGCGGCTGCGCCGCCTGCCGTTGTGATGATTGTCACCCGCAATGATTGACGGGACTCCCTGCCGCGCGCAGCGCGCGACGCCGATGATGCCTCCCGCACCGATGGGGTGCGGGAGGGGACACCATGAACATCATTGACAACACGCGCAGCACGCTGGAAAAGCACATGCCGCTGCTGCTGGGACTGCTGGTGGCACTGCTCGCGGCACGTGCGCTGAAGAAAATGTTCTGGACGGCATTCGGGATGTACTGGGTGTTGCGCGCCAGCGGCGTTCACCTGTGGGGTTGAAGCCGAGTGTTCGCTCTTTGCCGTCATCCCCGCGGCTCTCAACAGCCGAAGGGCTGGCCAAGCTGGGAGCCAGCATCGCTGCTTCAAAACCTTCGCTTTGGGCGAATGGCCATGCGACATCGTGTTGGAATGAAGGCCCGCCCTGGCGGGCCTTCGTCTTTTTCATGTAGACACTCTGTTCGAAGTCAAGCGATTTTAGCGGTGGCATAGAGCTTGGTGGCGTCATACGGCTGAGGGTCGCGGACGATGACCCAAGCCGCCGTGAGCATTTTGCGCATGATGGCCACCGTGGCTTGCATTTTCGTCTTGCCACGGTCGAGCAGACGTTGTTTGAACGCCTTGGCCAGTGGATCGTGCTGGCCGGCACTCAAGGCCGGATAGAACAAGGCCGCGCGCAGGTACTTGTTGCCGTGGCGGAAGATGTGCGGCGCCTTGTGCACGCTGGTTCCGGACTCGAACACCTGCGGATCCAGGCCGGCGTGGCATACGCAAGCGCGGGCACGCAGGGTGGACGGCAGCACCATCAGCTCGCTGAGCATGGAGATGGCGGAGGTGTCGGCGACGCCGACGATGGAAGTGAGTGCATTGAAGCGGGCTTGCAGCGGCGGGTCGGTCTTAATCAACGCCAGTGCATGCCTGCGCAGGCGGTCGATTCGCCGCTCCAGCGTGGCGATGAAGCGCTTCAGGTCAGCGCGCAGGTAAGCGGGACTGGCTTGCATGCTGTTCAACGCATGAAGCCGGTTGCTGGCGGCGGTGTGCTCTTTGGTGAGCTGGACCAGGTAGCGGCCATAGCAGCGCAGTTCCAGCAAGGCCTTGCGTGGTGCCGTCCAGGCGGTGAACGGCATGCGCTTGAGGAAGTCCAGCAGCATCGCGGCATCGAGACGGTCGGTCTTGTTGCGCTGCTGCATGGCCTGGGCAAAGTTGTGCGTCGCGCGCGGGTTGACCACGCTCACTTCGGCACCCAGTTCGGCCGCCAGCAGGGCCACGTCCAGGTAATAGACGCCCGTGGCTTCCATCAGCACGCGCAGCCCACTCGCACGACGCATCAGGCCGGTGAGGAGCGCCCGTAAGGTGGCGGGTGTGTTATCCACTGACCCGGTTTCCCGGTGCTCTCCCAGCGCCCACGCAAAGGCATGTTTCCTGGCGCCAATATCCAGCGACAGCAAGACCGGTTCGGTTGATTTGTTCATGATGAATCCCCTCCACGTGGCGAGTACGATGGTTCCCGGTTCCCCGACCCCGCATCTTTCGCGGCACACCCTTGTCACGCTGGCTCAACGGCCCGGGACACTCTTCGTGCTCAGCGAATGGGGCGGGGAGCCGCTCTACAGACGAGGTCAGTCAAGCTGCCCCAAGGAGCGAACGGCTTCCCCAGAAACTTGATCGGTATAAACCTTCTCGTGTGATGCTTGGCCAACGTACAAGGAGCGCACCCAGTGCGCGATCACGGCGTCACTGCTTCGTTGGCTTTTCGCGCACTGGGTGCGCTCCTACATGAGGCACGCGTTGCATACGGGTTCCCGCAAAACTGGTGCCTGGCTTTTGCCGGGATGACGGCAACGAATCGCCAGATCCTGGAACTCATTGCCGGTGGCGAGCATGCCTTAAGGCAACGCTGATTAAGTATCGCCATCGTCATGATGCCTGGAAGGCCCGCAGGCTGCGCCGCATGGCGCCGGGAAGACTGGCCGTCTTGCCAAGCCGTGCGGTGCAGCCTGCGGGCCTTCCAGGCATCACCCCGTCCCTTGAATGCAATGGGTTGGGGCCGCCCCTGTCTGCCCGCACCTCTTCGGTGCGTCGGCTCGACAGCCAGCCAGGCTGCCGTCGCCGACGCCCCTGTGAGATGCGCGCAGACAGGGGCGGTGACGATGGCGATACTTAATCAGCGTTGCCTTAAGCTGTGCACCCGTAGCACAACCGGAAACCATGGGATGTCCGCCAGCTAGTCGCTGATCGAGCCTTACATCGCCTGCCTTGCTGGATGCGTCCGCTGGACGCCTGAATCATCTATAGAATTGCGCATGACCCGCACACTCGACGAATGGTTGGCGTACCAGGAACGCGTCAATGTACGCAGCATCGAACTTGGCCTCGACCGCGTGCGCGCGGTATGGCAGCGCATGGGCGCGCCGGCGCCGGCGCGACGGGTGATAACCGTCGGCGGCACCAATGGCAAGGGTTCCACCGTGGCCATGCTGGAGGCCATGCTGTCTGCCGCGGGGCAACGCGTGGGCTGCTACACCTCGCCGCATTTGCTGCATTACCGCGAGCGCGTGCGCATCGATGGCGCGCGACGCGGATGACAGCCTGCTGATCGCCAGCTTCGAGCGCATCGAGGCGGCACGCGGCGATATTTCCCTGACCTATTTCGAGTTCGGCACGCTGGCGGCACTCGACCTGTTCGCGCGCGCCGATCTCGACGTTGCCGTGCTCGAGGTGGGGCTGGGAGGGCGCCTGGATGCGGTGAACATCGTGGATGCCGATGTGGCGATCATCACCACGGTCGATCTCGACCATATGGACTGGCTGGGGCCGGATCGCGACACCATCGGTGTGGAGAAGGCCGGTATCGCGCGCGCCGGCCGGCCGGCCATCGTCGGCGAACTCGATCCGCCGGCGGGCCTGATCGAGGCGTTGGGTCGCATCGGCGCTCGGATAGCGCGGGCCGGCGTGGATTTCACCGTCGAACGCCTGGCCGAAGGCTGGCGTTGGCGTCACCTCGATGGCACGACCCTGGTGTTGCCAGATCCCGCACTCGCTGCGCCAGTTCAATACGCGAATGCCGCCGCCGCGATCGCAGCCCTGCACGCCTTGCGTGCCATGGATACGCCGCTGGCCGCCATGGATCTGGAGGCCGTGGCCTGTGCCGGCTTGCGTACGGTAAAGATGGCGGCACGTCTGCAGTCGCTGGGCGGCGATCCCGTCCTGATCGTCGATGTGGGACACAATCCGCAGGCGGCTCGCGCACTTGCCGACTGGCTGGACGCGCAGCCTGGCGGTCGCACGCGTGCCGTTTATGGGGCGCTGTCCGACAAGGACGTGGGTGGCGTGATCCGGGCGCTTGGCTTGAGGATCGATCACTGGCACCTCGCCGGGCTGGAGCGCGAGACGCCGCGCGGCCTGTCAGCGAGCGTGCTGGCGGAGCAATTGAAACTGGCGCTGCCGCAAGCGCACTTCGACGTCCACGAGAACGTCTCGGTGGCACTCGCCGCGGCGCGCGCAGCGGCGAAACCGGGCGAACGCGTGCTGGCTTTCGGTTCTTTTTTCGTGGCAGCGGCCGTGCTTGCTGAATCACGGTGACGGGTTTCGGCCTGATCGGCGACGCAGACAGGTATAATCCCGCCGTTCTCGCACCGCACCGTCTTGGAGCCTGTCTTGAAAACACGTCTGCTGGGAGCTGCCGTTCTTATTGCGCTGGCGGTCCTTTTCGTGCCGATGTTCTTCTCCAGCAGCCCGCCGAGCAGCAGTGCCGACGAATCGGTGAGCCTCGCCATCCCGCCCGCACCGGATCGGGACCTGCAGACCAAGACCATGAGCCTGACGCCGGGGGCCGCCGCGCCATCCACGCGCAGCGCCAGCACCCAAGCCAGCCATTGACGTGGCCAAGGCGCCGGCCGCGACGCCGGCGGGTTCGGATCAGCTGGCCAGGGTGAATATTGGTTCCAGCCGCCCGCGCGACGTGGAGATCGACCCCGCTGCAGGGCAGAAGCCTGAGCCGACCACGGTCACCAAGGGCGGCTCCACGGTGGCGCAGCCGCTGATTCCCGCCCAAACCTCGCCTGCGGCGTCCACGCTCAAGCCGACCAAGGCAAGCGCGACCCCGGCAGTGCCCGCACAGCCGGAACCCCAGCCGGCGACCGCCGCCGCGACCGCCGCGCATGGCCAGTATTCGGTCAATCTCAGCGCCTATGCGTCACAGGCCAGTGCGCAGAGCCTGATCCAGCGCGTGCACGCACTGGGTTACCCGGTGTCCGGTCGTGCCATCACCCAGGCCGGCAAGCAGCTGACCATGGTCACGGCGGGCCCGTTCGAGTCGCGCGCCGCGGCCGAATCCGCTCGCCTGAAGATCAGCCAGTCCATTCCGGGTGCGCCCGCACGCCTCGAAAGCAGCGCTGCCACGCCGACGCAGGACGACATGCCGGCCGCCAAGCCCGCCAATGCCGCCAATACGGCAGCCGCGTCGAGTGCAGCGGGCGCGGGCGGTTGGGCGGTGCAAGTGGCGGCGATGGGTAGCCAGGCCGATGCCAATGCGCTGCGCGACAAGCTGCGCGCCAACGGTTTCGATGGTTATGTCGATACCGTCAATGCCAGCGGCAAGCAGTTGTGGCGCGTACGTGCGGGCCCGCAGACGCAGCGCGCTGACGCCGTGCGGATACGCGACCAGATCAAGACCAAGCTCGGCGTCGACGGCAACGTCGTCAGCGCCCCTTGAACTTTCTGAACTGGTGACCCGGTGAATTGGGCCGACTACATCATTCTTGCCGTCGTTGGCCTATCGGTCTTGATTGGACTATGGAGAGGCCTCATTTCGGAGGTGCTGGGTCTGGTGGTGTGGGCGTTGGCGTTCTGGGTGGCCTGGCTATTTGGTCCGAGCGTGGCGGGCTACTTCGAACACAGCATCCAGCTGCCGTCGGCGCGAATCCTGGTGGGTTACGGCATCTGCTTCCTCGCCGTATTGATTGCAGGAGCGTTGCTGCGTTTTCTGGTGAGCAAGCTGGTCGAGGGCACGGGCTTGTCCGGCACGGATCGCTTGCTTGGCATGTTGTTCGGTTTCGCCCGCGGCGTGTTGCTGGTGACGCTGGCGGTGTTTCTGCTCGGGTTTACCGCGGTGATTCGCGACCCGTGGTGGAACGAATCGGTTTTATTGCCGCAGTTCAAGGGAGTGGCTGCGTGGCTGGGTGAACAGGTGCCGGACAGTGTTCGTCACCACCTCAATCCCCCAGCGCTGCTGGATCATCTTCCCGCCTTGCCGGCGGCTGTGCCGGGCGCTTTACCAGCGACCGACCACAGAGCCCACCCGGCGGCCGCGTCCACGGCCGCTACTGCGACGACTTTCTAAATACAGGCAACAACCATGTGCGGAATCATCGGTATCGTCGGCACCACTGAGGTGGCCGCGTCACTTTATGACGGTTTGACCGTGTTACAGCACCGTGGCCAGGACGCTGCCGGCATTGCCACCGTGGATGGCGCGCGACTGCGTTTGCACAAGGGCAATGGCCTGGTGCGCGACGTGTTCAGCCAGAGTGCGATGATCGGCCTGCGCGGCAACATCGGCATCGGTCATTGCCGTTATCCGACGGCCGGTTCGGAAGGCTCGGCAGAGGCGCAGCCGTTCTACGTGAACTCGCCCTACGGCATCGCGTTCGCGCACAACGGCAACCTGGTGAACACCGAGACCCTGCGTCGCGAGATGTTCGAAGACGATCGGCGCCACATCAACACCGATTCCGATTCCGAAGTGCTGCTCAACGTGCTGGCGCACGAGCTGCAGATTCAGGACCGGATGGCGCTGACGCCGGATCACATCTTCAAGGCCGTCGCCGGCGTGCATGCAGCGCGCGCGTGGCGGCTATGCCTGCCTGGCGCTGGTGCTGGGCTACGGCCTGCTCGCTTTCCGCGATCCGCAACGGCATCCGTCCGCTGGTGCTGGGTGAGCGCATCACCGCGGAAGGGCGCGAATACGCCGTGGCTTCCGAGTCGGTGGCGTTGGATGTCCTCGGCTTCAAGCGCCTGCGCGACGTGGCGCCGGGCGAGGCGGTGTTCATCACCAACGACGGCCAGCTGCATGCGCGTCATTGCGCGGAAGATGCCGTGCACGCGCCGTGCATCTTCGAATACGTCTACCTGGCTCGCCCGGATTCGATGATCGAGAACGTCTCGGTGTACAAGGCCCGTCTGCGCATGGGCCAGAAGCTGGCCGAGAAGATCCTGCGCGAGCGGCCGGACCACGGCATCGATGCGGTGATCCCGATTCCGGATACCGCGCGTACCGCGGCGTCAGCGCGCTGGCCGAAGCGCTCGGCGTGCCGTTCCGCGAGGGCTTCGTCAAGAACCGCTACATCGGCCGCACCTTCATCATGCCGGGGCAGGGCGAGCGCGTGAAATCGGTGCGCCGCAAGCTCAACCCGATGGAACTGGAATTCCGCAAGAAGAACGTGCTGCTGGTGGACGATTCGATCGTGCGCGGCACCACCTCGCGCCAGATCATCCAGATGGCGCGCGATGCGGGCGCCAAGAACGTGTACTTCGCTTCCGCCGCGCCGCCGGTGCGCTATCCGAACGTGTACGGCATCGACATGCCGGCCGCGTCGGAGCTGGTGGCCGCCGGCCATACCGAGAAGGAAGTGGAGAAAATGCTCGGCGCCGATTGGCTGATCTACCAGGATCTGGCCGATCTGGTCTGGGCCGTGCAGGACGGCAACGAGGACTTGAAGCAGTTCGACACCTCCTGCTTCTCCGGCGAATACGTTACCGGCCTGGAAAAGCACTACCTGGAGCAGATCGAAATGCTCCGCTCCGACGATGCCAAGGCCTCCCGCCGCACGGCGTAAGCACCGGCCAGGGAAGTTTTTGAGGAGCGCACCCAGTGCGCGACCAGCCAACGGAGCGGTGATGCCGTGAGTTGCTGTCGCGCACTGGGTGCGCTCCTACAAGGACAACAGACGCGTGCCATGACGACCGACCTCCACGCCGCCGCCAAGCGCTGCCTCGACGCCACCGATCCCGCCGAGAAACTGCGCCTGACCCACGACGCGTGGGAGGCGTTTCAATCCGGCGCATTGCGTCCGGATCCAAACTCGCCGCCGCCCGAGCCCATCGGTGCGCCAGGACGTCCAGCAAGACCGCAACTGGTGCCCCAGCGCCAGGTACCGCAACGTGGACTTGGCACGCCCGAAGGACGCGTTGCGCTGGTGCATGCCGTCGCGCATATCGAGTTCAACGCCATCAATCTTGCGTGGGACGCGGTGTATCGCTTCCGCGGCAAACCGGATGCGTATTACCGCGATTGGGCCAGCTGCGCCCACGACGAGGCACGGCATTTCGCCATGTTGTCTGCGCGCCTGGCCGAGCTGGGCCACGCCTATGGCGACTTCGATGCGCATAACGGCCTGTGGGAAATGGCCGAGAAGACGGCCGACAACGACACCGCACGCATGGCGCTGGTGCCGCGTGTGCTCGAAGCGCGGGGGCTGGACGTCACGCCCAGCATGATCGAGCGGCTGCGATCCGTGGGCGATACGCGCACGGTCGACATTCTGGAAGTGATCCTGCGCGAGGAGGTGGCCCACGTGGCCGCGGGTACGCGCTGGTTCCGCCACTGCTGCGAACGCGATGGGATCGAACCGCGCGAGGCGTTCATCGATCTGCTGCGCAGGTATATGGGGCGCACCTTGCGCGGCCCCTTCAACCGTCAGGCACGGCTGGAAGCGGGCTTCGACGACGAAGAGCTGGACCGACTGACCGCGCTGGCACTGGAAGCCTGAGGCGCCCCAAGTAGCGTCTTTGGAGCCTTGGCCAGGTCCAAGGCACTTGACTATCAATTAACCAAGTGGTTAAGTGATGGCATGCCCATGGATCAAGACCCGCTTTCCGCCACCTTTGCGGCGCTTGCCGACCCGACCCGCCGCGCCATCCTGGCCCGGCTCGCCGAAGGCGAGGCCACGGTCGGTGACCTCGCCAGTCCTTTCAGCATCTCCGCGCCGGCCATTTCGCGACATCTGCGTGTCCTGGCGGACGCCGGCCTGATCGAACGCGAAATCGACGCGCGCTGGCGCATCTGCCATCTGCGCGCCGATGGCTTGCGCGGTGCGCATGACTGGCTGGAGACCTACCGGCGCCATTGGGAAGACAACCTCGACCGCCTGGTCGAATTCGTCGAACGCACGCACGGCGCGGCCACGCACGCTTCCCCTGCCCGGAGAAAGAAGCCATGACTCAAGCTGCCACGTTCCAACTGGAAATGAACCGCTTCATCCGCGCGCCGCGCGAGCGAGTATTCGATGCCTTTACCCAACAGGAAGCGCTGGCTGCCTGGCATTGCCCGCGCGGCATGCAAGTTTCCGATGTCAGCGCCGATGCACGCGTGGGCGGCCGCTATCGCATCGCCATCACGGCGCGGGATGGCACATGCTTTATCGTCGGCGGCGAGTATCAATCGCTCGATCGCGCGGACTTTCTCGCCTACACCTGGGCCTGGGAACGAGGTGCGATGCCGCCGGATCGGGTCACCCTGATCGAAGTGACGCTTACCGCGCGCGATGGCGGCACGTCCTTGCATATGCGGCATACCGGCTTCCCCGATGCGATGACCCGCGATGGCCACATGCCGGGTTGGCAGTCGGTCTTCAATCGCCTGTCCGATTACCTGGACCCTGCCGGCAGCGCGGGCACGCTGACGGTGATCGGCGACCCGCGCAGCAGCTATTGCCGAACGGTGCGCATGGCGCTGGCCGAGAAGGGCGTGGCCTATACGCTGCAGCCGGTCGCCCCGCACTCGCAGGACATCGCCGATCATCACCCATTCGGCCGCATTCCCGTGCTGCGCGACGGCGACCTGGAGCTCTACGAGACACGCGCGATCCTCGGCTATATCGACGAGGCTTTTGACGGGCCGGGCCTGCTGCCGGCGGGGCCTGCCGCGATCCGCGCGCGCGGCGAGCAGTGGATCAGCGTGATCAATTGCTACACCTATGACGCCATGGTCCGGCGCTATGTGATGCAGTACGTCTTCCCGAGGGGAGCGGATGGCCAACCTGATCGCGCCGCGATCGACGCGGCCGTGCCGGAGATCGGCCGCCAGCTCGGGTTGTTCGATGAGGCGTACGGCGCGCGCGATTATCTCGCCGGATCCGCGCCTTCCATGGCGGACTATCTGTTGGCGCCGATCCTGTGCTACGTCGACGCGTTTCCCGAGGGCCGCGCGATGCTCGACAAGCATCCGAACGTACGGCGCGCGCAGGCGGTGATGCGCGCGCGGCCCAGTTTCATAGCGACGCAACCGCCTACCGCCCATTGACGATAGTGCGGGCCCCATGCATCCGTAGTTCCTGTGACTCTCGAGGAGATCAACCCATGAATGCGATGTCCGGAAAACTCGTCTGGGTGGAGCACGCTAGTGCAGACCCCGTCAAAGCACGCGCGTTCTACGAGGCGCTGTTCGGCTGGACCAGCTCGGCGATGGAGGTGGCTGGCAGCAGCTATCAGGTCATCAGCAATGCAGGGGAGGGCATTGGCGGCTATCGACCCGCGCAGGAGGGGGAGCCCTGCAACTGGGGTATTTACCTCAGCGTTGCGGATGTCGACAAGAGCTATGCGCAAGCCCTGCTGGCCGGAGCCCAGCCGTGGCTGCCACCTACCGATTTTGCGCCCGTGGGTCGTGGCGCAACCTTGCTCGATCCGGTGGGTGCGACGGTGTCGATCTGGCGTAGCGCGGCGGACGATCGTGCCGACGCCGAGGTGCCGCCGGGCCATTGGTGCTGGCACGAGTTGCAGGCAAGCGACCCGCAGAAGGCGCTGGTGTTTTACGAAGGACTCTTCGGTCTTACGCATGACGCCATACCGATGAGCGATGGCGCGTACTACGTGATGAAGAACGGCGACAACCGGCGTGGCGGCATCATGAAATCCTTCAGCCCCGATGCGCCATCCATGTGGCTGCCTTATGTGCATGTCGTTGACGTGGACGCCAGCACGGCGAAAGCAAAATCCCTGGGGGCCGATATCTGCGTACCGCCCACGGATATCCCCGGCATTGGTCGCTTCTCCGTGCTGCGTGATCCGCAAGGTGCATCGCTTGCGCTATTTCTTCCCATGAGACAGTGAATCCACGCATCGTCTTAAGAGGCCCACCCTGCGGGCGGAATGCCAAAAGGGTGGGCTGCCAAGTGATGACGCGCACGCGATGCGCACGTGAGGCCGGCGCGGCCGAGGCAGCCGTCGCCAGGGCCGTTTCATCCGTGAGCGCGTCACGACGTCGTTTCCTTCCGAGCCAATGGCGCAAACAGGACTCAGTCGAACTCTTCGATCGCCTCGACGCGTGTGGCATAGAACGCGAGGTGATCCTTGATCGCCGAGACGGCGTCGTAGGGATGCTCGTACGTCCACACTGCGTTCACCGTGCGATCGCCGCCGGATGGAATGCTGTAGTAGCTGCATTCGCCCTTGTAGGGGCAATAGGTGGCGTGGTCGGTGCGTACCAGTGACGCCATGTCGACGTCCTGGCGGGGGATGTACTGCACTGCGGGGTAGCTTGCTTCTTGCAGTGTGAGCGCGTTGCGCGTGTCGGCAATGATTTTCCCGGCGACCTTCACGACGATGCGATGGGTGTTGCGCTCGATCGTGATGGGGTGATCCGGCCCCGGGATCCTGACGATTCGGGCGGTGCCTGGGCTGGGCAGTTGCATGGTCGTATTTCCTATGGCGATAGGGACATCGGTGTGCTGCGCCGCCTCGCAAAGAGCAGGGGCCGCATCAGCCATCGGTAGCGATCTTTTGCGGTTCTTGGCGCGCCCGTCGGTAGGGGCGGGGTCCCAGTGATCCACGGTGCCGGTGAAGGGTTCGTTGAGGACAAGTGGGAGTGTGATATTTCTGCCACGTCGGTATCCCAGCCTTCGCTGGGATGCCGATTTTGGGGTAGTGGCTATTCAAGCTGCTCGGAACCGTCCTGCGGCAAAGTTGAACAGGCTCTAAGATCCCGTAGGGCACGCCACCCCGAGGCCGTTGCGAATGCCATGAGCCAGATTGGAAAGCCTCCTTGCGATAACGGCGTCATTCTGTATGGCGGGGTGGCGAGGCCGTGCTCCGCACCCTCGCGGCACTGGACCTTGCTGGCCGCCGTCCTCGGCTCCAGCCTGGCTTTCATCGATGGCACGGTGGTCAATGTCGCCTTGCCCGCGATCCAACGCGACCTGGGTGCCACGACACCCGACGCGCAATGGATCATGGAATCGTACGCGCTGTTCCTCGCATCGCTGTTGTTGGTCGGTGGCGTGCTGGGAGATCGGTTCGGGCGCAAGCGGATCTTCATGATCGGTACTGGCCTGTTCACGCTGGCGTCGATCGGCTGCTCATTGTCGACGGCCATTGGTCCGCTGATTGCCGCAAGGGCGTTCCAGGGCATTGGTGCCGCGCTGTTGGTGCCGGGCAGTCTCGCCCTTATCAGTGCCACGTTTCCGCAGTCCGAGCGCGGCGCGGCGATTGGCACCTGGTCGGGATTCACTGGCATCACAGCGGCGATCGGGCCGGTCATCGGCGGGTTTCTCGTCGAGCACTATGCCTGGACCTGGGCTTTCCTGGTGAATGCGCCGCTTGGTGTCGTGCTGTTGTTGATCTGTGCCGTGAAGGTTCCTGAGAGCAGGGGCGGGGAAGGTGGGGGGGCCATCGACGTCGCTGGCGCCGGCCTGGCAACAGTCGGGCTGGCAGGCGTGGTGTTCGCATTTATCGAGGCGCCCTCGCGGGGCTGGGGGGCGGCTCCTGTATGGATGGCCGCCGTCATTGGCGTGCTTGCGTTATGGCTGTTCGTTCGCGTGGAGATGCGCACTGCCGCGCCGATGTTGCCATTGGGACTGTTCCGCGAACGCAATTTTGCCGGGGCCAATGCACTGACCTTGCTGCTCTACGCGTCGCTGGGAGGCAGCCTGTTCTTTCTCCCACTCGATCTGATCCAGGTACAAGGCTATGGCGCCACTGCAGCAGGTGCGGCGCTGCTGCCTTTCATCACCATCATGTTCGTGCTGTCCCGCTGGGCGGGCGGCCTGGTCGATCGGTTCGGCTCCAAGTTGCCACTCGTGGTGGGGCCGGTGATAGCGGCCGTTGGATTCGCGATGTTCGCGCTGCCGTCCATCGGCGACAGTTACTGGACGGCATTCTTTCCGGCAATCTGCATCCTTGGCCTCGGCATGAGCATCACCGTGGCGCCCTTGACCGCCACGGTGATGAATGCCGTTGGCGAAGAGCTCGCGGGGACTGCCTCCGGTGTGAACAATGCTGTTTCGCGTACGGCGGCGCTGCTGGCGATTGCCGTGTTCGGCATCGTCTTGACCCTGACTTTCCATAACCGCTTGAGCGAAGCGTTGGCGACCTTGCATGCGCCGACATCACTGGTTTCTTCCATCATGGGGCAACGCGAGAAGCTCGCCGGTATCGTCGTTCCCGAGGGCTATTCCGAAGCGGTAACGTCCGCGCTGAAGCGCGCCGTTCGTCTGTCATTTGTCGCCGGTTTTCGCTGGGTCATGCTGATTTCTGCCGCCTTGGCACTGCTGAGCGCGATCAGCGCCGGCATGTTCATCCAGGGGAAGGAGCCCGTGCGCTCAGCCACCAAGGGTGGTCCGGGATGATGCGCACGGTCTATCCAGACGATTCCGTGCCGACGTGGATAGCTACTGCCGTGCCTCGATCCGCAGCCCACGCGGCGTAAGCCAGCGTTCAATGCCCTCGAACAGGCCTTGCACCAGCAAGGCCAGCACGGCAGCGGGCACGGCTCCTTCCAGAATCAGGCCGATATTGTCCAGGCGGATACCGGTGAGGATCGGTTGGCCATAACCGCCGGCACCGATCAGCGCGGCCAGTGTGGCGGTGCCGACATTGATGACCGCCGCGGTCTTGATGCCGGCGAGGATCGATCGCGTCGCCATGGGCAGTTCCACGCGACGCAAGCGCACGCTGCTCGGAAGGCCCAGGGCGGCGGCGGATTCGCGCAGCTCAAGCGGAATGTCGAGCAGGCCCGCATGCGTATTGCGCACGACGGGTAGCAGGCTGTAGAGGAACAACGCGGCGATGGCCGGCCAGGTTCCAATGCCGAGCAGCGGTATCATGAAGACGAACATCGCCAGCGACGGCACCGTCTGCAGGATCCCGGTAAGGCCGATGAGCAGTTGACCTGCGCGTTTCGATCGCGCCGACAGAATGCCCAGCGGGATCGCCAGCAACACGGCCATGCCGAGCGACAATGCGACCAAGGTGACGTGCTCGGCGCTGCGCTTCCGAAGGCGCCGCCAGAATCCGCCATCGTCGCCAGCAGGCGGGACGGAAAGAAAGCGCGCGGCGACGTCGGTCTCGCTCATGCCGTCGAGCTTCACCTCGGCATTCATCCGCTGCATCGCAGCTTCATCGATGCGCCCGCCAAGGTTGCGCAAGGTGGCGATGAAAGCGGGAGCGCTTCGTTCCAGTTCCAGTCGATAGAGGAAGACCGCCTCATAACGCGGAAAGTAGTGGCGGTCGTCGTTGAGCGTTCTCAGGTGGTAGTAGGGAATTTCCGCGTCGGTGCTATAGAGATCGATGGCATCGACGGCGCCGCTCGCTACCGCACGATAGGACAGCGCGTGATCCAGTCCGCGCACCTGCGTCTGGGCAAGGCCATAGCGCTGGCGGACACCGGGCCAACCATCTGCGCGATCCATGAATTCGTTGGAGAAGCCGAAGCGCAGCTCGGGATGCAATGCAAGGTCGGAAATCTGCGTGATGTGGAGCTGCGCCGCGCGACTCTCCCGCATGCCGATGGCATACGTATCGCTGAAGCCAAGCGTATCGGTAATGCCAATGCCAAGCGGTTTCAGTTTTTCGCGCAGTGCAGGAATGTCGGCGTCGGGGGCGACATCTTTCAACAGCTCATGGGTAATCGTGCCGGTATATTCCGGGTAGGCATCGATATCGCCATGCCGAAGAGCGCTCCAAAGAATGCTGGTGCCACCCAGCTCCCGCTGGTGGCTGGCGTCGACGCCGGCTTCCTGCGCGTTGAGTCGCGCCAGCTCACTCAGGATCACCGACTCGGTGAATTGCTTCGAGCCGATGCGTACTGGCGCTGCCCAAGCAAGCACAGGAAGCATCGCCAGTACGGTGAACAGCGCGCGCTTCATGCGGATGCCTCGGGCAAGTATCGCTGCGCCTTTACGAAACGGGTGACGAACTCGTCCGCCGGCCGGTCGCAGAAATCGACCAGGCGGCCATCCTGCAGAACTTTACCGTCGCGGAACAGGACCAGGCGCTCGGCAAACCATGCCGCTTCAGCCAGGTCATGGGTGACGACGATCACGGTCTTCCCCAACTGGTCGAAGATGCGCTTGAGTTCGTCCTGAAGCTCGCGCCGGACGATGGGGTCCAGCGCCCCCAGGGGTTCGTCGAGGAGCAGGGCATCGGGGTTCAGCATCAGGCCGCGCATCAAGGCCACGCGCTGGCGCTGGCCGCCCGACAGTTCGGCGGGATAGCGCTTCAATACGTCACGCGAAAGATCGGTGAGTTCGGCGAGTTCCTGTGCCCGCGCCTGGACTTGCGTGGCCGTCCAGCCCATATAGCGTGGCAGCAGTGCCAGGTTGCCCAGGACGGTGAGGTGCGGAAACAGGCCGCCATCCTGGATCACGTAGCCAACCCGTCGCCTGAGTTCCAACACTTCGGAACGCAGAAGGATCTCGCCGCCCGTCCTGACCACACCCTCATCGGGCCAGTCCAGCCCGAGCAACAGGCGCAAAACGGTTGATTTGCCCGCACCACTGCTGCCGATCAAGGCGGTCGTGCTTTCCGCGGCGAAGCTGAGACTGACCGCGTCGAGTGCGACGACGGCACCATAGCGCTTGCTCACGCGCTCCAGGGCGAAAGCGACCGGTCGCGTCTTGTCAGCGCCGAACAAGGTGTTCCCCGGCGCGGCGCTGCCATGGCCCGCAGGCGTGCTTCCGGTGGGCTGGCCCGGCAGCCTTCGAAACGAAGTCGCGGTGGCGGCGAACGTGTGACATGGGACTGGACTCTACCTTAAGCCCACACGGGCAGTTACCACGTGTCGCTCTGGAGGCTGGTGAGCGATGCGGTCGGAGCGCGAAAGGCGGTTGTCGTCTCCTCGCGGAGCGCAGGGCTGGTCATGGAACCGGCGAAACGGAAGGCTTCCACTACAGGAGCCGTGCCAATCCTTTAGGGCGGCCCGCATGGACCACGTGTCGTTTCTAACGAGCCCTTCGCTATGATCCATCAACTGAACGTCGGGAGAGCGCTCCAAGAGGGCATGTATCGGCGATTTCAAGCCGAAGCCTGACGGAGCTTTCGCACTGTCTCTTTCCAGGTACACAACGAGGGTTACTGCATGAAGAAGCGTCTTATGTACTCGCTGGCAACAGGTGCCATGATCGCTGGCATGGCTATCGCGCCATCGGCGTTCGCGGCGATAGGTCAAGGCACCACCGCACCCACCTTTACCGCCCAGGCCAGCAAGGCAGGGAAGGACTTTACGCTTTCACTTGCAGGGGCGCTCAAGAACGGGCCGGTGATCGTGTACTTCTTTCCATCGGCCTATACCGGCGGATGCGATATCGAGGCGCATGCCTTTGCCACCGAGGCAGCGAAGTTTGCGGCTGCTGGCGCGACGATCATCGGTGTCTCCGCCGACAGCATTCAGCGACTGAATAAATTTTCCGCCGACCCGAACTTCTGCGCTGGCAAGTTTCCGATTGCGTCCGATCCCGACGGCAAGATCGCCGCTTCGTACGATCTGAAAATGTCCGCGGCCGAGCCCAACGCGACCGACGTGCGAGGCGACGTCATCGACCACGGTTTCATATCGCGCACCACGTTCGTCATCGGCCGCGACGGCAAGATTGCGGCGGTATTCTCGTCGGAAACCGACCATCTGCATCCGCAGGAGCACGTAAGCAAGTCGCTCGCCGTGGTCGAGCAGCTGCAATCGGGAAAGACCCCCTGAGGGGCAGCCAGATATCGGCACTTTGCGTGCGGCAGGGACGCCGCCCAAGCGAATGCCGCCCTTGCGACGTTTGAGACGCGTGGTCGAAGGCATCGGCCATCGCTTCTGCATGGGGCGCGTGAGGCGATACTCAGGCCTCTTCCATGGGGCGCAAGCCATGGAGTGGTCCGAGGAGTCGCCAGAGATCGGTCTTGTCGCCGCCATTGACCGGGACTTGCAGCGCATTCACGAAAAATAGACGAGAAGGCGTACGAGCGTTTCCGGCTGTAACGAAGAATCCGCGCAACTACCCGCGCGCCTGTCGGTCAGGGTTCCTGATGGTTCTGCGCAAGATCGCCTGCGATCCTCCGCAAGTGTGATCTGGTTAACACTTCTATTACCAAAAGCCGATGGGATCGCCTCATCGTCGCGCCTATATTTCTGACCGTACCGCCGCTCATCCGTAGTTTTCAGGGTTCCTACTGCTTTGGATAGCGCTGGCCTGGCCATCCCCGAAAGGGCCACCGGGAAAGGGACGATGCGTGCCATGCTCGGTCAATCCGCGGCGTTTCTGTTGGCGCGCGAACAATTGCGCCGTTATGCCGCATGTGATGTACCGGTGCTTATTGAAGGCGAGACTGGTACGGGCAAGGAGCTGGCGGCGCGCGAGATCCATTACGCAAGTTCTCGCTGTGATTGCCCCTTTGTTCCGGTGAATTGCGGTGCCTTGCCGGACAATCTTATCGAGAACGAGTTGTTTGGCCACGAGCGCGGCGCCTACACCGACGCCAAGAGTGCCCAGCCCGGCTTGATCGATCACGCTCGCGGCGGCAGCTTGTTCCTCGATGAGGTCGATGCACTCTCCGCCAAGGCGCAAGTGACCTTGCTACGTTTCCTGGAGAACAGCGAATTCCGCCCGATTGGCGGCAACGCACGCGTCTCCAATGCACGCGTCATTGCGGCCACCAATACGAGCCTTCACCAGCGGGTGGCTGACGGTCTGTTTCGACGCGATCTCGAATACCGCTTGAACGCGCTGTACGTCAAGCTGCCGCCGTTGCGAGAGCGAGAAGGCGACGTCCCGCTGCTCGCCGAGCACTTCCTCAACATGGCGGCGCAGCGGCTCGATGGCCCCAGCAAGGCCTGGACGGACGAGGCCATGCGGATGCTGTGCGCCTACACTTGGCCGGGCAATGTGCGCGAGGTCGAAAACGTGGCGCTGCGGGCGTACATGCGCACCGATGAGCCTGTCGTGGACATGCCTGCGATCGCCGAGCTCGTCGAACTTGTCGGCGAGCATGACATCGTCGCATTCGGCGCGCATGCGACGGGTCCGATGGATCTGCGCTACCTGGTGGCGAAGGGCCATGCCATGCACGCCTTCGAACGTCGCTACCTGATGCACCTGATGATGTGTGCGAACGGGAACGTCAGCTCGGCAGCGCGCCTTTCCGGCACCGAGCGCCGGCAACTGGGCAAGCTGTTGAAGAAGCATGGCATCGATACCCGGCGGTTCCGACCGCAGCCGTAGCTTGCGCACCTTCCCGAAGCCGCCCCCCACGTGGGGGGCGCCCGACCCTTGCACGGCTCGCCCGCTCGGTGGGCCGCCGCTCTTGTTCGCATGGGTGCGACCAGCCCCACTTGCCCACTGAAACTGGGTCAAAGATGACCCGGAGCCAACGTGTCAGATCTCAGCGCAGCGCGATCTGACGTCGTCTTCCCGCGCTCAACTATTGGCATGCGAATTGCCTCGCTGTCGTGGTGGACCGTGGAGGCACCGCATGACTCAGCGGCAACCCAGCGGCGGCGCAGGTGCGCGTGAGGTGGAGGATGCCGTACTCACCTACCTGCGGCGTCATCCCAAGGCCGCCGATACGCTCGACGGCATCGTTAGCTGGTGGCTTCCACAACAGCGTTACGAGATCGAGCGGCAGCATATCAAACGGACACTGAGCGAGATGGTGGATCGCGGGCAACTGCGCTGCGATCGCCTGCCCGATGGCGCCGTGCTTTACGCGCTCAATCATCCCGACCGCAAGCCGCCGGAATGAGGCTCGAACCCAGCCATTCACGAGGAAGCAGCCATGCCTGTCACGCTGAGTTACCCGGGCGTTTATGTCGAAGAGATCCCCAGTGGTGTGCGCACCATCACGGGGGTGGCGACATCGATCACTGCCTTCATTGGACGAGCCGCGCAAGGGGCTACGGATACGGATCCCGATGGTCCGGTGGTCATCAACAGCTATGGCGATTACGAGCGCAACTTTGGTGCGCTCGATCCGAATTACCCCCTGGGCTACGCGGTGCGGGATTTCTATCTCAATGGCGGCGCGAAAGCGATCATCGTTCGCCTTTACAAGGGCGATGCCAGCAAGGCCAAGGCGCAGCTCGCCATGGCGAGCCTGCCGTTGGAGGCGGCGTCGGCGGGCAGTTGGGGCAATCAGCTGCGAGTACGTATCGATAACCAGGTGTCGGCGGATGTGGCCGCCCTGTATGGGCTGACAGCGGCGGACTTGTTCAACCTTACCGTGCGCAACATGACCAGCGGGGCACAGGAGAGCTTTCTCAATCTGAGCGTGAAGGAAAGCCCGCGACGCGTCGATCGCGTGCTGCTGGCCGGGTCGTCGCTCATCCGGGTGTCGGCCAGCCTCGCTCTACCGGCCACGGCGGTGCCGGCGGCCATGCCGAACAATCCACCGCAAGGCAAGACGGTATGGGATCAGGATGGTACGTCGACGGGCGTAACGACCCAGGCCGTCGACAGCGCGCCGCTCGATCCGACCACCTACGAGGGCGACGAGAACGCGAAGACCGGGATGTACGCGCTCAAGAAAGTGGACCTGTTCAACCTGCTATGCATTCCCGCCGATGTGCGCGGCGGCGACACCGATAGTGGCGTTTACCAGAATGCCTTGGAACTGTGCGTGGCCCGTCGGGCTGTGCTGATCGTGGATCCGCCGTCGGCCTGGAGTGGCCCAGGCAAGGTCGATCTGTCGACGCTGAATCTCAGTACGGTGTCGGCGCGCAATGCGGCCGTGTTCTTCCCGCGCGTGATCGAATCGGATCCGGCGCGCCAGGGCCAGCTTGATACCTTTGTACCGTGCGGCATTGTCGCTGGCGTCATGGCGCGCACCGATAGCCAGCGCGGCGTGTGGAAGGCGCCGGCTGGCCTGGATGCGTCTCTCAACGGCGTGCAGGGTCTGTCGACCGTGCTGACCGACGATGAGAACGGCATGCTCAATCCGATGGGCGTGAACTGCCTGCGCAACTTTCCGCTCAGCGGCCCGGTAGTGTGGGGTTCGCGGACCCTGCGCGGCGCGGATCTGCTCGCGGACGACTACAAGTACGTACCAGTGCGCAGGCTGGCGCTCTACATCGAGGAAAGTCTGTTTCGCGGCACCCAATGGGTGGTGTTCGAGCCGAACGACGATCCGCTATGGGCGCAGATTCGGCTCAACGTCGGCGCCTTCATGCAGAACCTGTTTCGCCAAGGCGCCTTCCAGGGCAAGACACCCACGGATGCCTATTTCGTCAAGTGCGACGGCGAAACCACTACGCAGAACGACATCAACCTTGGCATCGTGAACATCGTGGTCGGTTTCGCACCACTGAAGCCTGCCGAGTTCGTGGTCATCAAGCTGCAGCAGATGGCCGGCCAGATCCAGACCTGAGGACAATGTCATGGCTCAGTTCAGCGTCAATGCGCAGCGCTTCGATCCTTACAAGAATTTCAAGTTCAGGGTGAAGTGGGATGGCCGCTATGTGGCGGGCGTCAGCAAGGTATCCGGGCTCAAGCGCACCACGGAAGTGGTCAAGCATCGCGAGGGAGGCGATCCAAGCAGCAGCCGCAAATCGCCTGGACGTACCGAATACGAAGCAATCACGATCGAGCGTGGGGTCACGCATGATCTTGAATTCGAGAAGTGGGCGAACAAGGTGTGGAATTTCGGCGCGGGACTGGGTGCCGAGGTATCGCTGAAGGATTTTCGCAAGGACCTGATCCTGGAGGTCTACAACGAGGCTGGGCAGCTGGCGATCGCCTACCGGCTCTTTCGCTGCTGGGTCTCCGAATTCCAGGCACTGCCGGATCTGGATGCCAATGCGAACGCGGTGGCCATCCAGCATCTGAAGCTGGAGAACGAGGGCTGGGAACGCGACGTCAGCGTGCAGGAGCCGACCGAGCCCAGCTTCACGGTACCGGCGGGTTGACACGTGCACACGCCGTCGGCCAGCGAGTTGATGCGGGCGTGGGAGCGCGGCGCGGAGTCCTCCGCAGCCGCACGCGGCCTGTGGCTGCTTGAGGCCAGTTGTGAGGACCTCGACGCCGAGTCCTTGCTCGCGCTGCCGCTGGGGCGACGGGATGCGTTGCTGCTGGATCTGCGGGAACGTCTATTCGGGCGACGCATGCATGGCGTGGCCTGTTGCCCGGCTTGCGGGGCGTCGGTCGAGGCCGACTTCGATGTCGATGCGTTGCGACAAGGGACTCAGCCGGGTGGCGGAACGACGGGTGCCGAGGACGTTTTGACGAGGGAGTTGCACGTGGCCGGGCGCGCCGAACCCATGCGCTTTCGCTTGCCGGACAGCCGCGACCTCCTGGCGATGCAAGCGAGCGAAGACGCGGCGTGCGCGCGGCGTTTGCTGATCCAGCGCTGCGTGATCGGCGTTGTCGGCGCGGAACAGGATGTGGATGCCGCCGCGCTATCCGACGCCATGCAGCTCGCGCTGGCCCAGGCGATGGCCGACGCCGATCCACAGGCGGACCTCTCGCTGGAATTCACCTGTCCGGACTGTCAGCAGTCGTGGGAACCGATGTTCGATGTGGCGCGCTTTCTGTGGCAGGAGCTCCACGCCTGGGCGCTGCGGCTGCTGCGCGACGTCGACACGCTGGCGCGCTCGTATCACTGGAGCGAGTCGGACATCCTGGCCCTGAGCCCGCGCCGCCGCCAGGCCTATCTCGAGCAGTGCGTGTCGTGAGGGATTTCATCGACAGGCTGACGACACGCGCGCTGGGCAGCGAGTCCATGCTGTCGCCGCGGCTACCCTCGTTATTCGAACCACAGCGGCCGCTGCCGGTAGGCGTGCTCGAAGAGATCAGTGAGGTCGTGGCGCCGGCTCCTCATCCGGCAATGACGATGGAGCGACCTGTCGCGACGCAGCGGGAAGCCCCGGTAGCTTCCGCGGGTGCCAGCGTGCAGGCGGAGACGAGGGCAATTCCTTCGGCGAAGTCGGAGCGACCGGCAGTGAGTCGGATTGAAGTGGATGCCGAGCCCGCGCCGGAGTCGCCAGTCGCGCGGCCAAAAACTTTGGAGCCGGACAGGCCGCGGCGTTCGCATTCGCTGCAAGCTCCTGCACTTCAGCAAGGAGCCATCGCGCCCGCATGGGTGCAGCGGGAGCGACGGGTGGAAGTGTTGTCGGCTATCGAGGGGCGCAAGGCTGCGGATGAAGGCATGCTACTGCCGCCCGCGCAGTCCGTCTTCCGCACGCCGCCTGCGCCGATAACCGCTTCGGGATCGCGTTCCCCGATCGGGCACCCCGCGACGGCGATGCCGCCATCGGGAACGCACGAGCCGGTCGTGCATGTGAGCATCGGTCGGCTGGAAGTGCGCGCGACGCCTTCGCCCGGCAAGGCCGTGGCGCATCGCCAGGACGCGCCGCGATCCAGCCCGTTGGATGACTATCTGCGCCAGCGGGGCAAGGCATCGCCATGAGCAACGTCCTCGCCATTGCGGCTGTGACGCGCACCTTGCGCAATCTGCTGATGACGCAGATGCCGATACTCGATAACGATCTCAGCGACCTCGAGGTCACGCTGCAGCCTCCTGATGTCGCACGCAAGGGCATCAGCAAGGCGCAGCTCAACCTGTACCTCTATCAGGTGGCCTATAACGCAGCCTGGCGCAACCTGGACATGCCGGGCCGCACGCGGCCTGGGGAAACGGCTCAGCCGGCCCTGGCGCTGAATCTGCACTATCTCATTTCGGCCTGGGGACGCGGCGACAGCGACACCGATGCGGTGAACCACCGTGTGCTCGCGGCCGCCATGAGTACCTTGCACGATCGGCCGGTGCTCGACGGCAATGACATCCGCAACGCGCTGCCCAACAACGACCTGGCCAATCAGGTCGAGCGCATTCGTCTCACGCCGCTGCCACAAAGCGTCGACGAGATCTCCAAGCTATGGACGGCCTTCCAGACCAACTATCGCGTGTCGTCGGCCTACGAGGCGACCGTGGTGTTGATCGATAGCCAGGCACCTGCCAAGGCAAGCCTGCCGGTGCTCAAGCGTGGCGCGCAGGATCAGGGCGTTTTCAGCTCGGTTTCCGCGGCGGCGGTACTGACGGCCCTCGCGCTCCCCCATCAGCAGACGGCCGCCCGCCTGGGCGACGACATCGTGGTGAGCGGGAACCAACTGACCATCACTAATGCACTGCTTCGCTTCAGCAGCCTGCGTTTGGAGGCGCCGGTCGATGTGGCCCCTGTGCTGGGCGCTGCGCCGGGCACGCTGGGTGTCCATCTTGCCGATGCGACGCAGGATCCGGAGGCGCCGTCACGCTGGGCGCCGGGGATCTACACCGTGGCCCTGTTGCTGCAACCCGCGGGACTGCCAGCCATGATGAGCAACGAGCTGCCACTGGCGTTGGCGCCTTCGATCAGCGTCAACCCGCTCATCGCACCGGCGGGTACGATCAACCTCACCATCGATTGCCTGCCGCGCGTCCGCGATGGGCAGCGCGTGTTCCTGTTGTTCGGCGACCAGCTGGTGGCGCCATCGAGCATCAGCAATCCAGCGGACCTGCATCAACCCAGCTCGCTCAGCTTCACCGTGCCAAACGTAATCAAGGGCGCCTATACCGTGCGCCTGCGCGTGGATGGCGCGGACAGTATTCCGGTGGACTTCAGCGGCAGCGCGCCGGCTTTCGACAATCATCAGCAAGTGGTGGTGTCATGAGCGATTACGCCGCCTGGCTCGCCGCCAACGACCAATATCTCGCCACGGCGCTCGCCGGATTGCGGGACCGCTTGCAGCGTGCCGCCTCGCAGGCAACGAGCGTGGCTAGCGGCGGCGTCGGTCACGCGCCGCCCTCGACGCCAGTCACCGCGGTGTCGCCGACGGCTGCTGTGGCATCCAGCAGCAAACACAGCTCCTGGCTGGGTTGGATGTTCGGGGGGCGGGCAGGTCGCAGCAGCCAGGCAGTGCAGGCAGCGGCGCCCTCCGGCCACGCATCACGGCCCGCCACCTCCCTCGCGGTCAACGTAGCCAGCCAGGACGGCGCGGCGGCCGCGTCCATCTCATCACCGGCGATGCATGGTGGTGCAACCACTGCTGAAGCGCTCGTGCCTGCCTTGGTGTTGCTTGCCCAACGGCTTGGCCTGAGCGACTTCGAGCGTGACCTCCTGCTGCTGTGTATCGGCATGGAACTCGATACGCGCATGCCTGCCTTGTGCGCGCAGGCCCAGCATGATGCGAGCAAACCCTGGCCCACGTTTGCCTTGGCCTTTGCGGTGCTCGATGACCCCGCCTGGGACGCCTTGTCACCCGAACGGCCGTTGCGTTACTGGCGCCTGTTGGACATTCATCAACCCGGTCCGCAGCCGCTCATCGGTGCCGCGCTGAGCGCGGACGAGCGCATCGTCAACTTCGTCAAGGGCATGAATCATCTCGATGACCGACTGGCGCCCTTGCTCGTCCCGCTGTCGCCGGCCGCCTTGCCGCCCTCGCAACAAGCAGTGGCCGATCGCGTGGTGGATAACCTGTCTCGCGTGCCCGAGGGCGAGGCCCTGCCCACGGTGCAGCTGATCGGCAGCGACAGCACCAGCAAACAGGCCATCGCTTATGCCGTGGCCTCCACGCTGGGCGCGCGCGCCTATCGGCTGTCGGCTGACCTGCTGCCAGGCGCGATCGCCGAACAGGAGACCCTGGTGCGCCTATGGCAGCGCGAAAGCCTGTTGCTGCCGATCGCCTTGTACGTGGATGCCGCGGACACCGAGCGCGGCGATGCCGCGGCGGCACACATCAATCGGTTCCTGGCGCGTGCCGGCGGACTCAACTTCATCGACACACGGGAACCGTGGAGCGGCGGCGCCGTGCACATGCTCAGCGCGGACGTGGCCAAGCCCACGCCGGTCGAGCAGCGCAGCTTGTGGCAGCGCCTGCTGGGCGAGGGGGCTGGCGACCATCCGCAGCAACTGGCAGGCCATTTCGATTTCAGCCCGGGCAAGATCGAGCAGGTGGCGCACTCGGCGCTGGCCGCCGCCGAGCAGAATACCGGCGCGCTGCGTCGCTCGCTGTGGCAGGGCGCGCTGGCGCGCACACGGCCAGCGCTGGACCAACTCGCCCAGCGGATCGAGCCGAAGGCCCGCTGGGACGACATCAAGTTGCCGGGTGCCGAGAGGGATTTGCTGCGCCAGATCGCCGACCAGGTAGCCCAACGCAGCACGGTCTACGATGACTGGGGTTTTCGCGAACGCATGAATCGCGGCCTGTCGATCAGCGCCTTGTTCGCGGGCGAAAGCGGTACCGGCAAGACCATGGCGGCCGAAGTGATCGCGAACGAACTGGGCTTGTCGCTGTATCGCATCGACCTGTCCGCGGTGGTGAGCAAATACATCGGCGAAACCGAGAAGAATCTGCGCAAGCTATTTGACGCGGCGGAGGAGGGCGGCTCCATCCTTTTCTTCGACGAGGCCGACGCGCTGTTCGGCCGTCGCAGCGAGGTGAAGGACAGCCACGACCGCTACGCGAATATCGAAGTGAACTACCTGCTGCAGCGGCTCGAATCCTTCCGCGGCCTGGCCATTCTGGCCACCAATATGAAGAGCGCGCTCGACAGCGCGTTCCTGCGCCGCATCCGCTTCGTGGTGAACTTCCCGTTCCCCGGCGCGGCCGAGCGCAAGGCGATCTGGGCCTCGGTATTCCCAGCCAAGGCGGCGACAGCGGCACTCGACGTCGAACGCCTGTCCAGGCTCGCGCTCACCGGCGGCAGCATCCATGGCATCGCCTTGAACGCCGCCTTCACGGCCGCCACGGCCGGCGTGCAGATCAACATGCCGCTGATCCTCGACGCCGCGCGCGCCGAATTCCGCAAGCTCGACAAGCCGATCAACGAAGCCGACTTCCGCTGGCTGGAAAGCGCTGGAGGCCAGCCATGAGTATCACGCTGCATATCGAGAGACTGGTGCTGGATCAGGCCTTGCTCAGCGAAGGCGAGGCCAAGGCGCTGCGCCAGGGGATCGAGCGGGAGTTGTCGCTACGTTTGATGCAGACCGGTACTGTCGACGCATTGCGATGTATCGGCGCAGTGGCCGAACTGCCCCCGTGCAGTCTGCCGCTAGCCACCCATCCGGGCGAAGGCTTGGGCGCGCGCATCGCCTCGGGCATACAGCAGGGCCTGGGTGTCGGTCGGGGAGGCGCACGATGATGCAGGCGAAGGCTCCGATCGCGGCCAAGTCGTCCTGGTCGCCCGCATCGACGCCGATGGACGGCATGCGATGGCAGCGCCGCTGTGCTTGCGGCACACATACGCGAGGCATGGGTCCATGCGCGCGCTGTGCGGCAGCCCCCGTCGTCCCGCAACGAAAGACCGCGGCGCTGCGTGATGCTGGCCGATATGAACGCGAAGCCGATCGACTGGCGGACCGTATGCGCGCTGGCCGACTGCGCGAAGGCATCGCCCAAGTCACGCCCATCGTGCCGGACGCCATGGCAGCCATGCCTGCCGATGTCGCCGCCGCGATAGCCGATGCCGGCGCGCCGCTTCCGGCAGCCTTGCGTCAGGAAATGGAGCAGGGCTTCGGCCACAACTTCTCACAAGTGCGCGTCCACACCGGAGCGGGCGCCGAGTCATCGGCATCGCTTCGACAGGCACAGGCCTATACGCTGGGTTCGCATATCGTGTTCGGGCCAAATCGCTTTGCGCCGGCCAGCGAAGCGGGCCGGCATCTGCTCGCGCACGAACTGGCGCATGTATTGCAGCAGCGATCCATGCCACTGGCGCTGCAACGCCAACCGGTGGACGCTGGTACCGGCAGCGCCAGCGACGCTGGCAACCTCGACGCTTCGTCCGACGGCGGTGCGGGCACGGGTAGCGTACCCGCCGGGTCGGCGACGTCGGGCACCGGCGCGGCGCCACCGACCTTACCCACACGGGTGCCCAGTACCGAAGCGGAGGCCATCGAAGACACCGCGAAAGTCTACCCGGCCGATCAGGATGTGACGGCGGCCATTGCCCAGACCTCGCCGCTGGTGCAGGGCGAACTCGGCACCGACATCGCCTACCAACGAAAATTTCTCTATCGCTGCTCGCTCTACCTTGGGCCGCATCCGAATACCGTCGATCACTTCAAGGACATTGCGGAATTCAAGTTCGTTGACGGCACCAAGCTGCCGCTGCACAAGAACACGCTGGCCAAGCTGGCAGCGGTGCAGGCCGTGATCGGTGCCAAGAACATGCCCTCGTCGGGCACCGGCTTCGCCTTGCGTAGCCTCATCCGGCAGCTAACGGTGCCGTTTCCGGGGCTGATGGTGCATGCGATGGGTTATGCCATCGATTTTCGCGCCGGCGTCAATCCGCATGTGAAGGACGCCAGGCTGGTGGCGGTACAGGCGTTGTACACCACCAGCGCCACCACCTTTCATCAGAGCACCGGTGCATGGAAGGCGCGGCGCGACACGATCCGCAAGATGGGCACGGGCGAGTTGGGCGAAAGCGCTCAGGAACGCAAGGATTTTCTCGCTAAGCTGCATGCCGAAGGTCAGCGCGACCTGGCCGGCAATCAGGCGATCACCCAGGAAATTCCCGCCAATGAGCTGGCCGAGCTGAAGTCGCTGCGCACGCAATACAAAGACTATCAAAAGCTGCAGAAGGCGTTCGATGCTCACCTCAAGGCGGCGAAGAAGAGGTTGGGCCCAGGCGGCTCTTTCAACGTTTCACCCGAAGAACTCGTCCACTCGATGTTGGCGCCGGACACCACCACGGAGCGTGGACGGCTGATCGCGGAAGTGATTGAGGTGGCGGGAAAACGAACTGCCATCGTGGCCCGCACGCGTACGATTCTGCATGGATTGATCGACCGTGCCGATGCCGACATTCGCAAAGTAAGCAAGCTGCCGCATGTTACTGATACCGACAAGGACTATCAGGCCGCGCTGGACCAATTGGGCAAGGCCAGCGCGACGGCGAAGCGCGCCGTGACTGCTGCCGATCGCGAACTGAATCAGGCGCGCCGACTGCTCGACCAGCACGCCAGGGCCGAGGCCGGTCTCGATGCACGCATCAGGACCGAACGAAACGATACGCGGCGCAACCGCCTGCAGACGCAACGCGCGACTGAGGACACCGAACGGACCCGCGCGGCCGCCGCGCTGACCGCAAGCGCGAGCAAGCGTGTCGCGGCGGGTACGCAGCAAGCGCAAGCCGACGCACAGCTGGACGAGGCACGCAAGGCCAAGGGTCGGCGACTCTGGCTGCAAAATCTGGAAGACCTGCAACGCGGACTGACCGGCGCCGGATTCGATGCGCGCCTGGTCTTCGGGATCGGCAATGCCGACGCAGAGGCCGATCGAGCGCCGCGCGATCCATCGCTGGTGCAGCTGTTTTCGAAGGGGTTTTTCAATATCGACGCGATGCCCGTTGCGGCGCCGGCGCCCGTGCCAAGCCCGAGCGGGGCGCCGTCGACTGCCGCTCGCACCAAGCCGGCGCGCAAACCTGCTGCGCCCACACCGCTGCACGGTTTCGACCTGAACTTTATGGAGGAGATGGTCAAACACGGTTTCGACCAGGGCACGCAATGGGAGCCCGGCGGCGTGGACTCCATGCACTTCGAGGATGTCGAGGGCGTGGACGCGCTGCATACGCCCACCGATGCAAAGCGTTCCTGAGGATTCACGATGACCCATCAGTTACTCAATCACGCGCGCAAGTCCTTCACCCCGTCCAGCGCAGGCGCTCATCTGCTTCAGCGCAAATGCGCCTGCGGCGCGCAGGCCGCCGGCGGCGAATGCGACCACTGCAAGAAGCAGCAGCTGCGGCGTAAGCCAACGGGTCGCGCCGATGTTTCTGTACCTGGCCCGGACGTACACGCCGCCTTGAACGAAGCCGGCCAGCCCCTGGCAAGCGGTGTCCGTGGCTTCTTCGAATCGCGCTTCGGCCATGACCTGAGCCAGGTACGGGTGCATGCGGACGCGCGGGCGGAAGCTTCGGCGCGGACAGTGGAAGCTCGCGCCTATACCGTCGGCGAACACATCGTGTTCGGGAGATCCCAGTACGATCCCGCTTCGCGCGCGGGCCGACTGCTGCTCGCTCACGAACTGACGCACGTGCTGCAGCAGCGCCCCGGACTACGCCGGTCGGCCGAGCACGGCGGTGAACCGACGTTGGGAATTAGCGGCGCCGCCTCCACGCAGCTGCGCCGGCAACCATTCCCCGGCGTGATCACGCGCTGCCGCGATCAAGGCGTGCCGTGTCCGGCGCCGTACGCTTATGGCGGTTCGATCTGTCGCCTGATCGACTGCTATTCAGCCAAAACATCGAATCTTCCAGGGGCGGTATCGCCTGGCGTATGCATCTACAAGTGCGAAAACGGCAGAACCTGCGCCTGTGTGCTGGTCGGCACCAAGACCGCGGCCGTGTGCACCTTCACCTTCTGCGATGAGCCCGGCCAGGCCAATGTCGAGCCCGATACGCAGGCCATCGCCAATCGCGCGCTGGCGATGGCCGGCCAGCAGGGCGGTGGTGAGGCCGCGCCAGTCAATGCGCAGGCCAAGTTGGAAATCGGCGCCGTCGATGATCCGTTGGAACAGGAGGCGGACCGGGTGGCCAGGCGTGTCGTCGATGGCAGTGGCACGAACCTATGGCCGATGACCGATCCGCGGCCAGCGGCCATACCGCCGGCCACCATGCGCGGCGCCCTCGCGCTACGCCCTGCCAGCCGCGGGTTTCTGCGTCGTGCGCCCGACCTGGGTGGCGGGCAGGGCGGCGAAGAACGGCGTCGGCGCGACGGCATGCTGCCGTACCGCGAGGCCACCGAGTTGCTCGAATGCACGCGCATCATGGGCGAAGACAATGCCGACTATTGCCGCGAACAGGTGCTGGGGGAGAAAACCGAAAGACCGCGCTTCAAGCAAGTGCCAGGCATTACCTCGCCGCAGCCTTACGGCACCAAGGCACGGCCAGATGGTTCGACCAACTTTACCGTTGGCAACGTCGAGGTGACGTTCCTACCCGATGCCACGACCACCGACGTCGCCAAGACCGGGACCGCCGAAACCACCATCGATATCGCCCATGGGGGGATTCACTTCACCAGCAAGCTGGGCAAGATCGATACATTCACCGGGCCTGGTTCGCCGCAGGCGACCATCCGCACGACCTATGGGCCGGGCGCCACGACGAGCTCGACCAGTGGTTACGGCCGCGGCACCACGGCTTCTGACAAGGCCTCCGGGACGACCTCGCTCGGGTTCCACGAAGGTCAGCACGGCGTCGATTTCCAGGATTTCCTCGAGACGCATCGCTTCCCCACGTTTGCCGGCAGCAGGGGGATGGGCGAAAGAGCATTCAAGAGCGCCATGACGACCTACTTCAGCGCCGCCGACGCCTATAGCGCCAGCATCAGGAAGTACTCCGAGCAGAAGACCGATTGCGTGGGGTTCACCCTTGATCAGGCAAATGCCGCGGCGAGCGCCAACGGCGGCACGGTGAAGGCAACCGTGTGCAAGGCCGGGAAGCCTTAGAGGGAATGGCGATGCGCTTCATCATCCAAGTCTCCATCGCGGGCGCGCGTACCACGGTGTCCATTGGCGGCGAGAGGCGCCTGTCATGAGCAGCTTCCCCGGCTCGCCGCGCATCCTCAAGGGTGGCATCGTCCTGATCGATCCGGACAGCTCGGCGCTGCTGCGCGTGATCGCGCTGCAGTACAACCCGGATTCGATCACGCGATCGCTGCAGGTGCAGTCGATCAGCGCGGATGGCGGCGATCGTTCGGAGGTATTGCGACTCAAGGGGCCGCCGGTGGAAACGATCAAGCTGGAGGCGGAAATCGACGCCACGGATCAGCTGGAGTTCCCCGACCAGAACAGTACGACGACGCAGTCCGGCGTCTTTTCCCAGCTCGCCGCGCTGGAGACATTGATTTATCCAACGAGTTCGCAGCTGAGCATGAATGACACGCTGGCGCAGATCGGCACCTTGGAAATCATTCCGATGGAAACGCCGCTGGCACTGTTCGTGTGGAGCCGCTCGCGCATCCTGCCGGTGCGGGTGACCGAGCTGAGCATTACCGAGGAAGCGTTCGACACATCGCTCAACCCGATTCGCGCCAAGGTGAGCCTCGGCATGCGCGTGTTGTCGGTGAACGACGTGCCCACGGGCCACAAGGCCGAGGGCCTGTTCATGAGTTATCTGCAGCAGAAGGAACGCTTGGCCGGACTGGCTCCGGGTCAGTTGTCCGCGTTGGGGCTGACTGGCGTGCCGTGAGTGGAGGGCGCCAGGAGTGGTAGGCGCTGGTAGGTCGTTAGGTTGAAGCGGGCGATATTGAAACCGGTGGTTCCCTGGCAAGTCGGAGACGGGTGGCCTTATGGGTGCGAACTTTCCTCCAACCAGTCGCTACGCGCTGACGCCGACCGACACGTTCGTACGTGCGGACGGTACGCCCATCACGTATCTCAAGCGCCGGTTCGTTCCGGCGCCGGAGAAGTTTTCGCTGCTCCAATGGCATCGCGTGGTGCAAGGCGAGCGACTGGATAACATCGCGGCCCGCTACCTGGGCGATCCCGAGCAGTTCTGGCGATTGTGCGATGCGAACCGCGTGCTGCGGCCGGACGAGCTGACCGAAACGATTGGGCGACGCATCGCCATCACCTTGCCCGAGGGCATACCCGGAGTGCCCCATGCTTAAGGGCGTACACCTGACCTTGCTGGTGGGACCGGTGGTGCCGGTGCCGGTGCCGCAGATCGTGCTGGATGCCCTCACCCAGGTCGAAGTGGTGCAGCCTGACGAGGCTGCGGGTGCATTCACGCTGGAATTCACGCTCAGCGTGCGATCGCCCCTGCATACCTTGTTCTTACTGAGTGGCGGTGGGGTGGTGCCGCTGTTGCGAGTCATCGTGGTGGTGACGGTCAACGGGTTGCCGCAGGTGCTGATTGACGGCGTCGTAACCAAAACCCAGGTGACGCCCGGTGCGGATCAGCGCCACACGAAGTTGAATGTGAGCGGTGACGATCTCACCACGGTGATGCAGAAACTGGAGTTCTCGGGCCTGGATGGCTTGCCCTATCCGGCGATGCCGGCGGAGGCCATCGTAGTGCTGCTGCTGGCCAAGTACGCGTTCCTTGGCGTCGTGCCGCTGGTGATACCGAGCGTCAACATCGATGTGCCCATTCCCACGGAGCGCATCCCGACCCAGCAGGGCACGGATCTGGAATACATCCGCCTGCTGGCGTCGCGCGTAGGCTATGTGTTCTATCTCGACCCCGGCCCGGCGCCTGGCATGACGACCGCGTATTGGGGGCCGAAGATCAAGGTGGGCGTGCCGCAACCCGCGCTCAATGGCGACATGGACGCGGCCAGCAATGTCGAGAGCCTCAGTTTCAGCTACGACGGCAACGCACGCACCTTGCCCATCGTCTATATCCAGAACCTGCAGACCAAGGTGCCGCTCCCGCTGCCGATTCCGGATGTGGGGCCGCTCAACCCGCCGCTCGGCTTGATCGATCCACCGCCACAGAAAACGCGCCCGCTGCCCGAGACCGCCAAGTACTCGCCCGTGCGCGCACTCCTTCTTGGCATGGCGGAGGCCGCGAAGTCGGGGGATACCGTCACGGGGCAGGGCACGCTCGACGTGACGCGTTACGGACGCGTGCTCAAGGCGCGCCAGTTGGTGGGCGTGCGCGGCGTCGGGCCGGCGTTTGACGGCCTGCACTACGTCAGCGAAGTGCGCCATACGATCAAGCGCGGCGAGTACAAGCAGAGTTTCAGCCTGTCGCGCAAAGGACTCATTTCCACCTTGCCGCTGGTGCCGCCATGACCAAGTACTACGGCAAATACCGGGGCACGGTGATCCAGAATGTCGACCCGGAACAGATGGGCCGCATCCAGGCCATGGTGCCGGATGTCTCCGGCTTGCTGCCATCCAGCTGGGCCATGCCTTGTGTACCCATCGCCGGCAAGTCGAGCGGAACGTTTGTGGTCCCGCAGATCGGCGCGGGCGTCTGGATCGAGTTCGAGCAAGGCGATTCGGATTATCCCGTGTGGACGGGCGGATTCTGGGGCAGTGCCGCTGAAGTGCCTGCGCTTGCGCTTGCGGGCAATCCCGCCAGTCCGAGCATCGTGCTGGCATCTGCGTTGCAAAACATCATCGCGATCAGCGATCTGCCTGGCCCCACCGGCGGCATCATGCTGACCAGCACGACCGGCGCGATGATCGTGGTGAACGACATCGGCATCACCATTTCCAACGGCAAGGGCGCCTCGATCGTACTGACCGGCCCCACCGTCACCATCAACAACGGCGCGCTCGTCGTCACCTAGGAGGGATGCGTGATGCCCGGCTTTCTGCTTCATGTTGGCGCCAGCGTACTTTGCTCCCATGCAGGCCAGGCACAGGCGACGGCGCCCAATCCACGTGTCCTGGTAAGCGGTCAACCGACCGTGGCCATGTCGGGTCCGTGGCTGGTGGCGGGGTGTGCCCTGCCACCGCCGCCTGCCGCGAACGGACCTTGTGTGACAGCGCAGTTCGTTAGCTCGGCGACACGCGTCACGTCGAGCGGGCAGCCTCTGTTGTGCCAGGACAGCCAGGCGATCTGCGCGCCGACCGGTACGCCGCTATTGATCGTCGCCTGCCAAACGCGCGCGAGCGCGATGTGAGGTGGTCATGGACACGCCGGCCTACATCGACTTCCCTTACCACTTCGACCGCCACGGACGCACGGCAACCGCGGTGTACGACGATCACGTCAGGGAGATGATCGAGGAGTTGCTGTTCACCAGCCCCGGCGAACGGGTCAATCGGCCGGACTTCGGCAGCGGCCTGCTGCAGATGGTGTTCGCGCCCAACAGCCCCGAGGTGGCAGCCGCCCTGCAATTCGCGTTGCAGGCCGCGTTGCAACGGTACCTGGGTGACGTGATCACGGTCAGCACGATCGAGGTCAGCAGCGAGGACTCCACGCTGACGGTCGATCTGAGCTATGTGCTGCTTGCCACCGGCGACGCCCGCAGCGCCACCTATAGCCGGAGTGCGCCATGAGTGCCGTGGAATCCAGCGAAGGTCGCGGACCCATTGGCTGCCAGTTGCTGCCCTCGTGCGCCGAGGATACGAGGCGCGAACGCGTTCGCCTTGGCGGGAGCTTGAACGGCATCGACTATGTTGAAGTCGGCGACGATGGCGTCACGCTTTGCGTGCATCTGTTCGGCGAGGTGCCTGAAGGGATCGGTGTCGCCAATGTGCGCGTGAGCGGCGGCGACCGCATCGTCGGCCTGCGCGCCTTGAGCGTGCGGGAAGAACGGGAGCCCGACCTGCACGACGATGTCTGCCTGCGCGTCGTGCTGGACCGCGAAGGTGACTACAGCCCGTATTGCCTGTGCCTGGTGGACGCGGCCTCCGGTGCCGACCCCGCAAGCTGGATCGCCTATCCGGGCTTTGATCCGCGCTATGCCTGCGCGGAACTGCGCTTCCGACTCGGCTGCGGCAGAGATCTCGATTGCGCCGCGCAGACGCCGTGCGTCAAGCCGGTCGCGTCGTTGCCCGAGATCAACTACCTCGCGAGAGATTACGAGAGCTTCCGCCAACTGTTCCTCGATCGCATGGCGCTGAACGTACCGGCATGGCAGGAGCGTCACGTGCCGGACATCGGCGTGGCCATGATCGAGGTGATGGCCTATGTGGCCGACTACCTCTGCTATTACCAGGACGCCGTCGCCACCGAGGCCTATCTGCAGACCGCCAGGCGTCGCATCTCGGTGCGACGTCACGCGCGCCTGGTGGACTACCGCATGCACGAGGGCTGCAATGCGAGGGCGTTTGTCACCCTGTCGCTGTCAGCCGGCGAGGCGACTCTGGCGCTGGATAATCTGCTGTTGCTTGCGCCGCCACCAGGGCAGGGCAATGTCACGCCTGGCGCCATCGACGCGACGCAACTGGCCGCCGCCCGCGCGAATGGTGCGATCGTGTTCGAGCCGATGGCGCTGGATGGCAGTACGTCAATCACCGTGGTGGCCGCGCAAAGCGCGATCCGCTTCCATACGTGGGCTGGTGAGCTTTGCTGCCTGCCGAAGGGAAGCACGCAGGCTGTATTGATCGATGCGTCGCCCACACCATCCCCGGCTCCTGCGTCGCCAGCGCCCTCTAGCCCACCAGCGCCCGCGACCGGTGCCGCACCTTCGCCGGCCGCAGCGTCGCCGCCAGAGGGTCAGGCTTCGACGGCGGTCGGAGCGGTGGCATCGCCGACATCGACCGATCGTTCCAGCGCCGCGGCGGTCGCCGTGCCGCAGCGCGTGTTGAAGCTGCAGATAGGCGATCTGCTGATCTTCGAAGAAGTGCTGGGCCCGGCCACCGGCAATCCCGCCGATGCGAACCCGATGCATCGCCATGTCGTGCGCTTGACCTCGGTCAACGAACTGCTTGATCCGCTCGATGGCACCTTGCTGTTGCAAGTGAGTTGGGACCGTTGCGACGCCTTGCCCTTCGACCTGTGCCTGTCCGTGCGCATGCCGGCGCCGGATTGCTCCTGGATTCACGATGTCAGCCTGGCGCGTGGCAATGTGCTGATGGTTGACCACGGCGACCACATACCGGGGCAGTGCCAATGCGATGCGCTCTGCGTGCCGCTGGGCACCGCCGACGATGCGACCTATCCCGGGCTGGATGATGCGCTGGCCGCCGTGCCGGATGCCTGCGAGCGATGCCACAGCTTGGCCGAAGACTGCTGGCTGGTGCCTGGCACGACGAACTACGGCTGTTGCGCCTGCGATGGCGCGGTGCAGGACGTGACCCTTCCGCCCGGCGATACCGGCCACGTACTGCAAGGCGCGCCGCTGACCTGGGCCGAACCGCTACCGCCAGGTCCCCATGCACCGGTGTGTCAGTTGCTGGCGCGCGATCCTCGCCAGGCGCTGCCGCAGTTGCGCGTCTATGGCGGGCCCTTGGCCGACATACTCGTCGACGGCGTACCGATGGACGCCCACGGGTGGCAAGCGCAGGGCGATCTTCTGGAGAGTGGCCCCGATGATCTTCACTACGTGGTCGAGATGGATGACGACGGCGACGCCCACCTGCGCTTCGGCGATGGCGTACTTGGGCGGCAACCCGATGCCGGCGATTTCTTCCGCGCACTGGTACGCATAGGCAATGGTCCGGCCGGCAATGTCGGCCGGGATAGCATCGTCTGGTTTGCGCTGAAGTCGGACGTACCCCCGGCTGGGATGGTTCCGCGCAACCCGCTGGCGGCAATCGGCGGCACGGCCCGAGAAACCCTCGGCGAGGTGAAGCAATACGCACCTGGCGCGTTCCGCGCGAAACCGTTGCGCGCCATCGTGGCCGACGACTACGCGCAATTTGCCGACCAGCAGCCCGGCGTGCAGGACGCTGCCTGCCACCTTGCCTGGACAGGCAGCTGGTATGAGTCCGACGTCGTCATCGATCCGCAGGGCAGTGAAGTCCTCGATCCCGCGCTTGCCAGCAGCGTAAAGAAAGCGCTGTGGCCGTATCGCCGGATCGGTCACGACTTGGCCGTGCTTGGAGCGCATTACGTGCCGCTCATCATTGAGCTATCGGTCTGCGTGCTGCCTGACTTCCTGGTGGCACACGTCGAGGCGGAGCTCATCAATCGCTTCAGTGCCGGTCTTCGCAACGATGGCCTGCCTGGATTCTTCCATCCGGATCGCCTGACGCTTGGTGAGCCGGTGCTCGAAAGTGCTGTGCTCGCCGAAGCCCAGGCGGTGACGGGCGTGGCGCACGTGGAGGTGGTCACCCTGGCGCGTGCGGATGGTGGCAAGTCCGGCGATGTGCCCACGGACGGTGAGCTGCACCTGGCGAGCGTGGAAATCGCGCAGGTCGACAACGATCCTGACCATCCGGATCACGGAAGCATCACTTTCACCATGCGAGGTGGCCGATGAGTTGCTGCAGCGCCTGCGGTCAACATGCCTGTGCATGCGGGTGCGGCGAACCTGCGCGCACGCCCGTATCACTGTACAACCGCCCGGGCTTGCCTAGCCTGAGCTACCGTGTCGGCACCTACGCCGACTTCATGGCAACCATGCAAATCGACCTGAGCGCCGCCGTGTTGCCGGCGCTGCAGGGCCTGCGCACGCGCGATCCCGGCGACCCTTCGATGGCATTGCTGGACGCCTGGGCCATCGGCGCGGATGTCATCAGCTTTTACCAGGAGCGTATCGCCAACGAGGGCTACCTGCGCACCGCCACGGAGCGATGCTCGGTACTGCAGCTGGGTCGCCTGATCGATTACCGTCTGCGACCCGGCGTATCCGCGAGCGTCTATCTTGCCTACACCCTGAACAGCAATTCGCCCCCAGTGACCATTCCTGCCGGTTCCAAGGCGCAGTCGGTGCCCGCGCCCGGCCAACAGATGCAGACCTTTGAGACCGCCGAGACACTCGAGGCGCGTAGCGAATGGAATACCTTGCGGCCTCGCATTACGCAGCCGCAAAACATATCGCTCGACACCGTCGCAGGCCTCAATGAATTATGGGTGGTCGGTGCCAATGCCAATCTGAAGGCAAACGATCAACTGCTGTACCTGTTCGACGATCTCGCCACCGGCGTGACAGCCATACGGCGAGTGGCGTCGGCAGAAGCGCAGCAGACGGATCCGGCGACCGGCGCGATGCTGCAGCCCCTGGATCAACGCACCCATGTTCTGTTGCAGCCGCTCGACCCGGTGACAGTACAGATCGTGGCGGCGGCCAATAAGGCCATCCAGGCCCTTTCGACCGCCGACGCAACTTGGCTTCAGTCCATCGAAGACATACGCCAGAAGCTGCTGTTGGGCCACGGCAATGGCGGGAGTGTGATCGAATTCACGCGCATCTTCGCTGCTGATCTGGAAGGCAGCAGCAGTGGTCCACAAGCTGTGCAGGATTTCACGCAAGCCGTGCAGCTGGCGTTCGGTGGCAGTGCTCCTGTCACGAAGCCGGCCCCCATGGCATTTGACGCCCTGTTTGGCGCTCTCATGCTGCCACCGACGCTGCAACCGGCCAACAGTTTGCGACTGCAGCGCAGCACCGCCACGGCCTTGGGCGTGGCCAGCGACACCCGGCCGCAGATGCTGCTGAACTTCGCAACGCCGCTGATCGATACCTTCTATCGCGCCTGGACCAACGTACCGCAAGGGAATCCGTCGCCGAATCTCAGCGGCGTATTTGCCATGCGCCTGGAAGCACCCCTGTTCGGTTACAACGCGCCGTCGCCGATGATGGCGACGCAGAGTTGGGATAGCACCAACAGCCAATGGGTCTCCAAGACCCAAGCTGACCCAAATGGCCTGGCGATTGCCGAGTCTCAGAATGTCCTTTGGCTGGACAACGCTTACGACGGCGTGGTCGACGGAAGTTACGTGCTGATTCAACCGACGGTCGGCATTCCGATGGTGGGTCAGGTACAGGGCGCGCGAACCATGCCACGCACCGCGTATGGCATAAGTGGCAAGAGCACGCAGATTACGCTGGCCGGCAACGAGGGTGCAGATCACACCTGGCCGGCAGTGCCCGACGAGGCCACCCTGCGCGGCACCGTGGTTTATGCGCAGAGCGAAGAGCTGCCGCTGGCCGAGCTGGTGATCAACGACGACGTGGGCAACATCGCTACCACGAGTGCCGGCGTCGCGAACGACGGCGCCACCCGTCTCACGCTCGATACACCCGTCGATGGCCTCAAGGCGGGTCGCTGGGTCGTCGTGCAGGGGCAGCGCACCGATGTGCCCGGCACCGATACGGTCGCTGCGGCGGAAGCGGTCATGTTGCTTGCCGTGGAGCAGGGCACAGCTCCGGACCTTCCAGGAGATACCGTGCACACCACTCTGGTATTCGCGAACCAAGGGCTGGCCTATACGTATAAGCGAAGCAGCTTGACGATCCAGGCCAACGTGGTGCGCGCGACCCATGGCGAAACCCGCAACGAAGTGCTCGGTAATGGCGACGGTTCGGTCGCGATGCCGAGCTTTGCCCTGAAGCAGGCGCCGCTGACCTATGTATCGGCGCCGACCGTCGATGGCGTGCGGAGCACGCTGCAGGTGGTCATCAATGGCATGCAATGGCACGAGGAGAGAAGCCTCGCCGGGGCCGCGCCCGCCGATCGCCGTTTTGCGACCTCCACCGGCGATAGCGGCAAGACCAACGTAATCTTCGGCAACGGTGTGCACGGCGCGCGCGTGCCCACCGGCATCGAGAATCTTGTTGCCACGTATCGCAACGGCATCGGCACGCCAGGCAATGTCGATGCGGGCCAGATCAGCCTGTTGGCCACCAAGCCGCTGGGCGTGAAAGACGTCATCAATCCGCTGGCCGCGACCGGCGGTGCCGACGCCGAAACACGCGATCAGGCGCGACGCAATGCACCGTTGGCCGTACTTGCGCTCGATCGCCTGGTCTCCGTGGCCGATTATGCCGATTTCGCCCGAACCTTCGGCGGTGTCGGCAAGGCCTCGGCGGCGAAGCTGGGTGGACAGGTGTGGGTGACCATCGCCGGCGCCGGCGACGTGCCTGTCGATAAAACGTCGGATCTCTACGTGAACCTGCTGCAGGCCATGCAACGTTACGGCGACCCATCGCTGTCCGTGGGACTCAACGTGCGCGAACTGATCGCGCTGACGCTCAGCGCAAAGATTGGCCTGCAGGCCGACTTCACCTGGGATGCTGTTGAGCCCGTTCTGCGAACGACCCTGCTCGATCGCTTCGGCTTCGAGCGCCGTGATCTCGCGCAGAGCGTCTATCTCAGTCAAATCCTTGCTTGCATGCAGGGGGTGCGGGGTGTGGCGTGGGTCGACATGGATGCGTTCGGCAGCCTGGATGAGGCCACCATTCTTGCGGGTTTCGACATCGATACCCCAACCAACGGCGACGGCAGCGAGGTTGTCGGCCGTGTCGGCTCGGCGGCACTGGCGTCCGCGCCAGCCGCCGGCTCCGCGCAAACGTCCGATGGCGTGAACTCATCCGTTGTCGTCCTGGGCACGCGCTATGACGCCAACGGCATGCTCAAGCCGGCGCAGATCGCCTGCTTCCTGGCCGATGTGCCGGACACCTTGTTGTTGCAGGAGGCTACGTCGTGAGCGCGAACCCGGATCGCCTGTACGACTTGATGCCCGTCGTCTATCGCATGCGCGATGCGGAGATCGGCTATCCGCTGCGGGATTTCCTGCGCGTCATGGCGACCCAGGCCAACGTGCTGGAGGCGGACATCACGCGGCTCTACAACAACTGGTTCATCGAGACCTGCGACGACTGGGTCGTTCCCTACATCGGCGACCTGCTCGGCTACGCCCTGCTGCCGGAAGCAAGAGCCCTGGGGGAGGATGGGGTGCCGGCAGCGAAGCTCGGCCGCGCGCTTGCCCCTCGCGCCGACGTGGCAAACACCATCGATGCTCGGCGCCGCAAAGGCACGCTTGCCTTACTCGACGATCTGGCGCGCGACGCCGCGGGTTGGCCGGCGCGGGCGGTGGAATTCTTTCGTTTGCTCGGCTGGATGCAGCACCTCGACCACCAGCACCGGTGCCGAGGCGGTACCGCCGACGTGCGCGATCCGGGCGTCATGCAACGCATCGGCTGGGCCAACGGTGCCTTTGACCCGCTGGCACACAGTGTGGACGTGCGGCGACTGGGCAGCCATCATCGCCGCGGTCGCTATGCTGTGCCCAACGTGGGCTTGTTCGTCTTCAGGCTGCGCAGCTATGCGGTGACGACGACACCGGCGTATTGCGTCGAAGACATCGGGCCGCATTGCTTTGCATTCAGCGTGCTGGGCAACGATACGCCCTTATTCCAGCGCCCCGAGACGCCGCAAGCAGCGACCAGCATCGCGCGGGAAAGCGAGCTGCCAGTGCCGTTGCGTCGCTATCGCTTTGCCGATCGCGGACCGCGGGCCGACTACGCGAGTGTGTCCGACGCACTCTACGGCGAAGGCAAGAGCGTGGTGATCTATGCGCCCGACTGGCCATCCAAAGGGCAGGGTTTGCCAGTCCCGCGCGAGGCGCTGATCCCGGCGGATTTGTCGGGATGGCGCTACCAGATTCCCAAGGGGCGCGTGGCCGTCGATGCCGCGCGCGGGCGTCTGATGTTTCCGGCCAATCTCCGCCCGAAGCGCGGTGTGTGGGTGAGCTATCAGTACGGCTTCGCCGCCGACCTCGGCGGTGGCGAGTACGCACGGACCACGCCCGAGCTGGAAAACGCCACCCGCTACATCGTGCATACGCTGTTGCCGAACAGCGACCCGACCCAAGGCAATTTGCCACCAGGGCATTTCGCCAGCATCGGTGACGCCCTGGCGGCATGGTCCAGGGCCAAGTCGGCGACGCCAAGCTTGAACGCACTGGTGATCGAACTGGCCGAGAGTGGCGTGTACGACGGCAGCCTCGACCTGCAGCTGGCGGCAGGCGAGGCCATCCAGGTGCGGGCGGCGGATCGCACGCGCCCGGTACTCCGCCTGCTCGATGCGCGCGCCAGCCAGTCGGATGCACTTGGCGTAAGCGGCGGCGCTGGCAGTCGCTTCCTGTTGGATGGGCTGCTGGTCATTGGGCGAGGCATCGAGGTCCACGTACAGGGTGATGACACGGAGTCATCCACTCCTGCACCGGACCTGTGCGAGCTGGTCATCCGCCATTGCACCTTGGTGCCGGGCTGGACCCTGCAATGCGAATGCGACCCCAAGCGCCCCGGCGAGCCGAGCGTTACCTTGGATGGCACGCGCGCCTCGCTCCGCGTGGAGCACAGCATCATCGGGCCCATCTCGGTGATCAGTCCGCCGCAGCGCGGCGAACCACCGCGGGTGCAGTTGTGCGACAGCGTGCTGGACGCAACAGGCCCACAGCGCGTGGCGATTGGCGCGCCCGACGAAGCGGTGGCTTATGTGGCCACCAGCATTCGGCGCTGCACCGTCATCGGCGAAGTGCAGGTGCACGGTATCCAACTGGCCGAGGACAGCATTTTTATAAGCCTGGTGCGCGTATTGCGCCGTCAGCTGGGCTGCATGCGTTTCTGCTACGTGCCGCCCGGCTCGCGCACGCCGCAACGCTTCCATTGCCAGCCTGACTTGGCGACGGCTGCCGTGCCCTTGTCGCAGCGACCTGCCGAAACCTTGCGCGTCACACCGCTGCTTCGCAGCCTTCGCTATTCGACGCCCAACTATGTCCGCCTGCACGACCGTTGTTGCGACGAGATCCGCAGCGGTGCGTCCGACGGCTCGGCGATGGGCGTGTACCACGATCTTTACGAGCCGCAGCGCGAAGCGAACCTGGCGCTGCGACTGCAAGAATACGTGCCGGCCAACACCGACGCCGGCATCCTCTTCGCGAGCTAGGAGATCGACCATGAAGGGCGACTTTGCGCGAGTCACGTTCGATCCGACGAATCACCGGACGCGCGTGCTACAGCAACAGGGCAGGGTGCTGCTGGAAGCGGATTGGAACGAGCAGGTCGGCATCCAGCTCCACCTCCTGCACGCGCTGATCCGCGACCTGGTGGGCCCATGCTGGGCGGTGGGCACGGGATTCCAGGTGACGGCTAGCCAGGGCAACCTGTCGACGTGGCCGGTGACAGCGGGCCACTTCTACGTCGACGGCATTCTTTGCGAGAACGACGCCGACTGCACGCTGGGCGGCCAGCCCTATGCGCCCACGCCGGTCGACGGCGGCGGCAGCTGGAATCAGCCGCCCGCGAGCTTCGCGCTATGGCTCGACGTGTGGGAGCGGCATCTGTCGGCGATCGAGGCGCCATCGATTCTCGATCTCGCGCTGGATGGCGTGGACACAGCATCGCGCGCTCAGGTGGTCTGGCAGATTCGGTTGCTCGGCCTGGATGCGAGCTTGTTGGATAACATCACGGCGGCACTCAATACGCGCCTGCAGGTGGCCAGCAACAATGCCAACGCGCAAACGGCCATCAATAATCAGCTGGCGCAGGTCGATTCGCTGCGGCGGGCCGTAGCCGCGGGTGTCGCAAACGGCAACAACCTGTGCCAGACGATCGCCGGCATGCTCGGCGCCCGCGCCACTTACGCATGGCCGCTGATGGCGGCCCAATTGGGGCCGGCGCCAACGGACAGCGATCCCTGCATCATCGCAGCGGACGCCCGTTATCGCGGATGCGAAAACCAGCTCTATCGCGTGGAGATTCACCAGGGGGGGCTGGCCGGCACGCTGGGAGGCGCGAATGGTGCAACGTTCAAATTTTCCCGGGAAGATGGTTCGGTGATCTTCTCGGTGTTGCAAGCGGCCAGCACCTCGCAACCCGATGGCAGTGCACAGATCGCTGTGACCGTGGCAAGCCTTGGCCGCGACCAGCGACTTGGCCTCGCCGTCAACGACTGGGTGGAACTCGTCGACGATGACTACACGCTGGGGCAGCTGGCAAGCCCGCTGCTGCAAGTCACCGCCATCGACGTGTCGCATGGCCTGGTGACCCTCGTGGCACCGAAGGGCGTGACCGCGTATGCGATCAGCAATAGCCCACAGAAACATCCGCTGCTGCGTCGTTGGGATCAAAAGCACGGTGTGAACACGCAGGGCTGCCTGCCGCTCACGGAGGGCGCTGCGCACGATCTGGAGGACGGCATCCAGGTGACATTTTCCCCGGGTGGCGTTTACGCCACGGGTGACTACTGGCTGATACCGGCGCGCGTTGCGGGGAACGGCACCCTCGACTGGCCCCAGACCAACGGCCAGCCAAGTGCGTTGAAATCCCGCGGCATGCGTCGCTATGCGGTGCTTGGCATCAGTCAAAGCGCCGGGTCGTTCTCCGAGTGCTGTTGTCGGTTCGATTCACTGTGTTCGCTGCTGCAGCGCTCGGCGAATCGCATGACCTCGATCGGGGCACCACCACCGGCGAGCCCGTCCGCCACGGCGCCGGCCAATCCAGTCGTAAAGCCCGCAGTCACTGATGCGGCGCCAGGCGTGCCCGCCAAGACCAAGTCGACCCGAAAACGAGCGCGAAAGGCACCACCGCCCGGCTAGAAGGTGGCGCATCTGTGGTGCAAGGAGTGCGCGCCCATGGCGTGAATCGACGGTATCGACCGTGATGGCCGTTCATCAGCAGAAGGACGATGATCTATGTTTGGTTCCGCGATCCTCGACGTGGCGATCGGCATCGTCTTCATCTACATCATCCTGAGCATGATGTGCTCGGCTATGCGCGAAGGCATAGAGGGCTGGCTCAGGACGCGCGCAGCGTATCTCGAACGCGGGATACGAGAGTTGTTGAGCGATGTGAATACGGGAAGCCTGACCAAGCGCTTGTATGAGCACCCCCTTATCGATCCGCTTTACTTCGGCGCCTATCCCACTCATCCCCTTGCCGCAAATCCCCGCTGGTACAGCCGCGGGCGCAATCTTCCGTCCTATATTCCGTCGCGCAACTTTGCGCTTGCGTTGCTGGACATGGCCGCACGCGGACCGTCGAATACCGCCCAGGCGGATGCGGGACCGATGCTTGCGGACAGTGTGGAAGTTTCTTTGGCCTCGATTCGATCCGGCATCCAGACACTTCCGAATGCGACCTTGCAACGCGTGCTCAGCATGGCGGTCAACACGGCCGGCAACGACCTGGAAAAGACCATACGAAATGTCGAGGCCTGGTACGACAGCGCCATGGACAGAGTGTCCGGCATGTACAAGCGTGCGAGCCAGCTCGTGATCTTCCTGCTCGGTCTCGGTCTTGCCATCGGCTTCAATATCAACACTATTGCCCTGGCTGATTACCTGTATGGCAATCCCTCGGTACGCCAGGCGCTGGTTGCCCAAGCCGAGAGCCTGGCGAAGAATTCGGTGGGCAGCAACGAGGATTTCGAGCTGATCCAGACCAGGTTGGCGCAGACGTCATTGCCGATCGGGTGGGCGCAGGAAGACAACCATCGTGCCGCGCAAATCGCCGGGAGCGCTCCGTACGTCTGGCACACGTTCGTGGCCCCTGCCTTGGGGTGGTTGCTCACGGCCTTTGCCGTAACACTCGGGGCGCCGTTCTGGTTCGACGTGCTCAACAAGATCATGACCTTCAGGAGCAGCATCAAGCCCGTCGCAGCACGCGATCGGGGCGGCGCCTGGGTGACGGGTGGCTCTAGTGGCGAGGCACCCCCGACCCATGCGGTTCATCCGGTAGCTGCACCTCCAATTACCGCGGCCGCGGCCGGCGTAGACTTTGCGCAGCTGGATGGCTGCGGCGTCAGCCCGCTCGCACCGACGCTGGACCAGGACCTTCCTCCCGCCCAAGGAGGGGTAGTGCAATGACCTTCAGTCTTCTTTGGCTGGAACCCGTGCTGCGCAACGCGGGGTTGAAAGTGGCCACCGTGGATGGTTGGGAAACACGCGGGCGCGGCGACATGGCGCAGCTCGAAGGCGTGATGTGTCATGACACCGCCAACGCCACGCCAGGCAACATGCCGACGCTACGCACGCTGATTGAAGGCAGGCCGGATCTGGCCGGTCCGCTCGCGCAACTAGGCTTGGGGCGGGATGGCACGTTCTATGTGGTGGCGGCCGGTCGCTGCAATCACGCGGGTGAAGGCATGTGGCAGGGCTGTACGACAGGAAACTCGAGTTTCATCGGTATTGAAGCCGAGAACTCCGGCGTCGGCGAGCCGTGGCCAGATGTCCAGATGGATGCATTTCGTCGCGGCGTGGCTGCCATCCTCGCAAAACTGCAGCGCGGCGCCGACGCCTGCGCAGGGCATAAGGAATACGCGCTTCCTGCCGGCAGAAAGATCGACCCGTCCTTTGACATGGTGGTATTTCGCCGATCCATCGTCGGCGTCATGAGTGGCAGCTTTCCCGTGCGCCCCTTGATACCGTCGGCTGAACCGAGCCAACCCGGTCACGCGCCAGGCCGTCCCACCTTGCGACGCGGCGCGACAGGCGACCTGGTCAAAGTCATACAGAGCAAAGTTGCTGCGAGTCCGGACGGTTACTTCGGCCCGCACACCGAGGCCTTGGTGCGCGAGTTCCAGCGCTCCCGCGGCCTGGTACCCGATGGCATCGTCGGTCCGGCGACCTGGCAGGCGCTGAGCTAGGGACGCGCAGAGTCAATCTGGGCATCCCTGGTGCACCGCAGCCACGCTGGCGTGCTCTGCGCAGTCGCGCACACAGATTCGCCCTAATGCTTCGCTTTAGCTCACATATGAGGGTTATGAGCAATTGCACCGGACAAAGAAAAAGGCCCTGAAAGCACGCTGCGTAGCGGTTTTCAGGGCCTTGTTTTCTTCGAATTTTGGTCGGGGAGACAGGATTCGAACCTGCGACTTCTACGTCCCGAACGTAGCGCTCTACCAGGCTGAGCTACACCCCGTGGGAGCCGCGTATCTTAATGACCCTGCGCGAGCTTGGCAACAGGGGAGAGCGAATTTTCCGACGCTGCGTACGGCGGTCGCCGCTCCAGCCTTGCGACTCGGGCTTCGAGTGGCCTTCTGCTAATCTACACGGCTCCGTCTGACGGTGTCCCGGCAGGCGGTGATTCGACGTTTTTACCATCGCTAAGCAGAGGATTTCATGGCGCTTACCCCGGCCCGCACTATGCCCGGCGTGCTCGAGCTGCTGCCGCTCGACCAGATCGCGTTCCAGCGCATGCTCGACGTGATCCGCCGCAACTACGAGCGCTTCGGCTTCCTGCCGATCGAAACGCCGGTGATGGAATTTTCCGACGTCCTGCTTACCAAGACCGGCGGCGAAACCGAGCGTCAGGTCTATTTCGTGCAATCCACCGGCGCGCTGAATGCCGAAAAGGGCAATGGCGTGCCGGAGCTGGCCCTGCGCTTCGACCTCACCGTGCCGCTGGCGCGTTACGTCGCCGAGCACGAGCACGACCTGTCGTTCCCGTTCCGTCGCTACCAGATGCAGCGCGTTTACCGCGGCGAGCGCGCCCAGCGCGGCCGCTTCCGCGAGTTCTACCAGTGCGACATCGACGTGATCGGCAAGGACAGCTTGTCGGTGCGTTACGACGCCGAGGTGCCGGCGGTGATCTATAGCGTGTTCCGCGAATTGAACATCGGCCCGTTCACCATCCAGCTCAACAACCGCAAGTTGATGCGCGGCTATCTTCGAGAGCCTGGGCATCACCGATGGCGAGCAGCAGACCCTGGTGCTGCGCGAAGTGGACAAGCTGGACAAGCGCGGCGCCGACTACGTGCGCGACACGCTCACGGGCGACGCGTTCGGCCTCAGCGACGAGACGGCGCAGAAGATTCTCGCCTTCGTGCAGATGCGCTCCACCTCGTTGCAGGATGCATTCGACAAGCTCGACGCGCTGGGTCCCGGCCCGGAAGCGATGGAGCAGGGCCGCGGCCGAGCTGAAGGAAGTGCTGGGCATGATCCGTGACGTTCGGCGTGCCGGAGTCTCATTACGTGCTGAATCTCTCGATTGCCCGCGGCCTGGACTACTACACCGGCACGGTCTACGAGACCACGCTCAACGATCATCCGCAGATCGGCTCGATCTGCTCCGGTGGTCGCTACGAGAATCTGGCCGGCCAGTACACCAAGTCGCACTTGCCGGGCGTGGGTATTTCCATTGGCCTGACGCGGCTTTACTGGCAGCTGCGCGAGGCCGGCCTGGTCGGCACCGCGCGAGCACGGTCGACGTGCTGGTGACGCAGATGGATGCGGCACAGCTGCCGGCCTATCTCGCCTTGGCCAGTGAGTTGCGCGGCGCCGGCATCGCCACGGAAGTGGTGCTGGAAGGCGGCAAGCTCGGCAAGCAGTTCAAGTACGCCGATCGTGCGGGCATCCGCTTCGTGATCGTGCTGGGCGAGGACGAGCTGGCCAAGGGCGTGGTGACGGTGAAGGATCTGCGTCGCGAGGATCAGTTCGAGGTGGCGCGCGCGGAATTGATCAAGACGCTGCGGGTGGAGCTGGCGCAGGCCGAAATCGGCGCCTGATGAACCGTTGCCGCGCATCCCCATGCGCGGCAATGAAGACATGAAAACGTCAATCGATGGCCCGTCCGGGCTCGGAGCAAGCAGTGACCGCAAACACGATACTTCTGGACGGCAATAGCCTGACCCGCGCGCAGCTGGTGGCCGTGGCCCGGCGGGGCCTGCGTGTGGTGCTGGACGAATCGCAGCTGGTGCGCGTGCAGCGCGCCGCCGATTTCCTCGCCGACAAGGTCAGCTGTGGCGAACCGACCTATGGCGTCACCACCGGTTTCGGCAGCAATGCCGACAAGTTGCTGGGCGCGCATCGACTGCGCGACGAGTTGCCGTGGTGGCCGATCAGCGCACAAGCCCGAAGGCACGCTGCTCGAAGAGCTGCAGCACAACCTGATCATCACGCACGCCGTCTGCGTGGGCAAGCCGTTCGGCGCGGACGTGGTGCGCGCGATGCTGGTGATCCGCATCAATACGCTGATGCGCGGTCACTCGGGCATCCGCGTGGGAACGCTGAAGCGTTGACCGCGATGCTCAATGCCGGCGTGGTGCCGGTGGTGCCGGAGAAGGGTTCGGTCGGCGCCAGCGGCGATCTCGCGCCGCTCTCGCATCTGGCCATCGTGCTGCTGGGTGGCGGCGAGGCGTTCTACCAGGGCGAGCGCGTCACGGGTGCCGAAGCGCTGAAGCGCGCGGGACTGTCGCCGATTCGGCTGTCGTTCAAGGAAGGCCTGGCGCTGAACAACGGCACGGCGCAGATGCTCGCCACGGCGACGCTGGCGCTGGACGACGCTGGAACACCTGCTCGATACCGCCGATCTGGCGGCGGCCATGACGCTGGATGCGTTCGCCGGCCGCAGCGGCGCCTTGCGTCCCGAAGTGCATGCGCTTGCGCCCGCATCCGGGCCAGGTCGAAACGGCCGCGCATGTGCGCGAACTGCTCGCAGGCTAGCACCCTGGTCGACATTCCCTATCATCTGGTGCCGCGCTTCAAGCCGTGGAGCGCCGAGGCGTGGGCGAGCCGGCCGATCAGGCGCTTAGCTTCGATATCGGTTGGGACTGGGTGCCGGCCAACCAGCGTCACGGTCGCGAGGCGTTCTACTCGCGCTTCCTGCCGTTCAAGGGTGGCAAGAAGCATCAGCCGCAGGATGCTTATTGCCTGCGCTGCATGCCGCAGGTGCACGGCGCCGTGCGCGATGCCTGGGCCCAGGCCTGTCGCGTGATCGATATCGAGCTCAACTCGGTGACCGACAACCCGCTGATCTTCCCGGATGCCGAGGACGCGCAGTTCATCGAGGAACAGGTGATCTCCGCCGGCCATTTCCACGGCATGCCGCTGGCGCTTGGCGATGAGCTACGTGAAGGCGGCGATTCCGGTGCTGGCTTCGATTTCCGAGCGTCGCCTCAACAAGCTGGTCGATCCCGCCACCAACGACGGCCTGCCGGCTTTTCTCACCGGCAACGAGGACGGCACCGATTCCGGCTTCATGATCGTGCAGTACACCGCCGCGGCGCTGGTGAACGATCTGGCCACGCGCGCGCATCCGGCCAGCGTGTATTCGCGTGCCGACCAGTGCGAATGCGGAAGACCATGTGTCGATGGGGGCGAACGAAGCGCGCCACGTGCTGGAGATGATGGAAGATCTCGGCTACGTGATTGCGCTGGAGCTGTATACCGCTGCGCAGGCGCTGGATTTCCGCCAGGCGATGCTCAACGCAGCACGCCGGCTCGCGGCCCGCGGCGATTGGCAGGCACTCGCCGGCAAGGTGGCCAACGCACCGCGCGAAGGCCATCCGAACCATGCGCAGTTCGTCACCGAAGTGCAGGAGCTCACCCGCGCGCTGGCCAACGTGGGCGACTTCCATGCCGGTTCGGCAGTACGCGAGGCGCATGACGCACTGCGTCGCCACATCGGTTTCATGGCACGCGACCGCGCGATGGACGGCGATGTGCGCAGCGTGTGCGAACTGGTGCGCGATCGCGTCTTCGCGCGGCGCTGAGCAGGCTCTAACGGGTAACGCGCCGCAACTGGCGCGTTGCCCAGCCAAGCCACAGCAGGATCAGTGCGATCAGCACCTTCTGTGTCAGGCCGGGCGGCGCGCTCTTCCAAAGAGCCAGCAGCCACATCTGCGCGAAGGCCAGCCAGGCCAGCACGATGCCCACCTGGCTGCCACGCCGCAGGCGCGGATCGCGTCGCCAGCGCGACGACAACAACAGCATGCCCATCACCAGGCACAGGAACGTGGCTTGCGCCGCCATGCTGTGTATCAGTCGCGCCAGGTTCTCCTGCGCGCTGTATTCGTAGGTGGCCGTGAAGGCCACGGCGGGCAGTGTTAGCGCCGCGACGACGAACAGCGCGCTCGCGAGTCCGCTGCGCTCGCGGGGTATCGTCGCGCGATAGCTTGCCCAGGCGAGGCACGCCAGCGAGGCGGCCATCAGGTCATACGCACAACGCAACCACACGCCACCATCGCCGATGAGATAGGCGCTCAGCGGCATGGCGATCGGATCGAGGTCTGCCCGTGCCCACTGCAGGACGCCCGCCGTCAGCACGAAGTTCGCGATCGCGATGACGAGCAGACCGATCGACAGCGACATCATGCGGCTGCGAGGGTGGGGCATCGTGAGGCTCATGCCGCGCTATTCGGCGGCCGCCGGGGCGTGATGATGATCGTGCAGTGGGATTTCCGGCAGCAGCAGGATCACCAGGAAAGCGCAGGCGACGATACAGGTACCGACGACGAAGGTCGATGCAATGGCATGCCGGTAGACCATCACGGCGGCGGCCTGGGCCGATGGCGAGAGCGCGCCCGCTGGCGCGGCACCGCTTTCGGCGAGCACGGTGGTGGAAGGGGCATGAGCGCCGCCCAGGCTGCGTATCTGCCAGGCCAGGATGGCGCCCGAGCCCGCCACGCCAATCAGGCCGCCCAGCGAGCGGAAGAACGCCAGCGTGGCTGTTCCCACGCCGCGATGCATCGGCGACAGCGCGTTTTGTACGGCGATGGTCATGTTCGGCATGACCAGGCCCAAGCCCACACCCAGTGACAACATGGCGGGTTCGATAACCATGAACCCTTGCGCTGTGGATGCGCTCCACGCCAGTACGCCAAAGGCGATGGCAGCGATGGCCAGGCCGGCCACCTGCGCTGGCTTGTAACGCCCCGAGCGCAGCAGCACGCGCCCGTTGAAGAGCGAGGCAGCCGCCATGCCGACCATCAACGGCCCGGTCAGCAAGCCAGAGCGTGCCGGGCTGACCCCCATCACCAACTGGAAGAACAGCGGGAAGAACAGGGTCGCGCCGAGCAAGCCCATGAACGTCAGGGCCAGCACCGTGCAAGCGATGACGAAGAGCCGATTGCGGAACAGGTCCAGTGGCAACACGGGTTCGGGCACCTGTCGCGTATGCCGCACGAAGGCCACGCCGAGCAGCGCCACGCAGGCGCTGAGGCCGAGAATGGCCGCCGAATCCCACGCCCATGCCGAGCCGCCCAGCGTCAGCACCAGCAGCAGCGCAATCGTGCAGGAGGTCAGCAGCACCGATCCAAGATAGTCGATGCGCCGTCGATGCAAGGGGGCGTACTGGCGCAGCGTGCGGCCGATCATCACCAGCGCCACGGCGCCAACCGGCAGGTTGACGTAGAAGATCCAGTGCCAGGACCACAAGTCGGTGATCAGCCCGCCGAGTATCGGGCCGACCACGCTGCAGATGGCGAAGACCGCCGCGATCACACCCTGGCGGCGACCGCGCTGTTTTGGCGGCACCATGTCGCCGATGATGATTTGCGCCAGTGGCAACAAGCCGCCCGCGCCCAGCCCTTGAATCGCCCGGAACACGATCAGTTCGGTGAGGCTCTGCGCGGCGCCGCTCAAGGCCGAACCGAGCAGGAACGTGAGGATGGCTGCAAAAATCATCGGTTTGCGCCCGTACTGATCGCTCAACTTGCCATACAGCGGCATGGTCGCGGTCGAGGCCAGCACGTAAGCGGTCACCACCCAGGACAGATGGCTGATGCCGCCAAGGTCCCGCACGATGCGCGGCAGGGCGGTAGCGACAATGCTCTGATCGATCGCGCCAAGCGCCAGCACGATGATCAGGCCGGCAAAGACCTGTCCGATCTCGCGTTCGGAAGGGTGGCTTGCCGCAGTGGCGATGTCTCCCGCCAGGGCTGCATTGGCGTAAGTCTGTTGCGTCATTGGCCGATCTCGTTCAATGCAGGGATGGCCTGGCGGATCGACTCGCGTGATTCGGGCGATAGCTGGGCAAGAGCGTAGGCGAGGCTGTCGGTACGTCGCTTGCGCATCGCATCGATCATGGCCTGCCCACTCTCGGTAACCACCAGGCCGACGCGACGCTTGTCGCCGGACGACGGCGTCGCGCGCTTGACCAGTCCGGCGGCCTCCATCGACTTGAGATGGCCGCTGATGGTCGGGCTGCGAACGCGCTCCAGCTTCGCCAGCTCACCGACGCCAATGCCGGGGTGGTCGTGTATCGCCACCAGCAGCAGGTTTTGCAGTGGGGAGATCGGAGCGCCGTCGGACGAGCGCCGCAGCAGGCGAATAATCCGATGTAGCGCCGGCCGTAACTGTTCGGCGAGCGTCGCTGCGTCGCTTGGGGCGGATGAGGACGTGGCCATGGCATCGCCAGGGATAATAGAGCCAGGGATGATAGATAGGTAGGTTACCTATCTATTTGCTCCAGGGCAACGTATGAAGGCGAGCGTCGCTTGATCTCAGATGGGTGAGGCAGCGTTCGCCCATCCAAACGGCAGCGGCCAGGGCGGCAAAGGCGCGCCTGGCTTACGGCTGCTTCTTGGTGCTCTTCCTTGGCTTTGCGCCGGCTTCGCTTGCCGCGATGAGCCGCTGCAGATACTGGATGCCTTCCTCTTCCGGGAAGAACGCGACGACATCGGCCACAGACAAGCCGTAGCGCTGCTGGACCGCGAGAAACTCACTCTTTGCGAGGGCGAGACGAGCGTCGTCCGTGAGCTCTTTCTGGGCCGCCTGCTGCTTGCGATCCAGTTCGGCGAGTTCTTCCTGGAAGCGCCGGAAGGCGTCTTTGGGGACGGTCATAAAAGGTCGTGGTCCTGACAGGAAGACACATTGTCTCACGGCACCAGGGCTTGTCAGTCCGTCTCGCATGGCATGGAGATCGGCGTGGACGTGCTGCAAAGACGTCATACGCCCACGGGAATGGCGACTCTCACCCGCAGGCCCCTTCCGAACGGCGAGTCGAGCAGTTCGATGGACGCGTTATGCATGCCGGCGGCACGCTGCACGATGGAAAGTCCAAGGCCATAGCCCTCGCCCCGACTCGATGCTTCGCGATGAAATCTTGCGAACACAGCATCCCGGCGTTCGCGCGGAATGCCGGGGCCATCGTCGATCACCTCCAGTGTCGCCTCGTGATCGTGTTGCTCGATGGCCAACTGGACCTGGCCTCCGGCCGGCACATGGCGCAGTGCATTCTCCAGCAGGTTGCGCAGCAGGGCGGCGAGCGCCGCATCGTAGCCCTGCACCAGCACAGGCGTTTTCGATGGCGGGAAGTCAAGCTCCACGCCGCTGCCGGCGATCAACGGCGTCAATTCCTCGATCACGCCGCCGGCCACTTCCCTAAGGTCGACGGTAGCGAGCTGACCGGAAGCGGCGCCCGCTTCGAGCTTGGCCAGCGCAAGTAGCTGTTCGATACGGCGGGCCAGCGTGCCCACGCTGTGTTGCGCGCCGGCGAGGCTGTCATGCACTTCGGACATATCGTTCGTCGCCATGGCGCTCTCCAGATTAAGCATGATCGACGCCAGCGGCGTCCGCAGCTCGTGCGCCACGTCGGCACTGAAGCGTCGCTCGCGTTCCAGCGCATCCTCTTGGCGTGCCAGTTGGGCATTGAGGGCGGTGAGTACGGGTTGCAGTTCCTGTGGAGCGTTGTCCAGCGTGATCGGCTCGCGGCTACCCGGTTCGCGTGACGTCAGCGCCGAGGCAAGCGCCACCAGCGGTCGCAGGCCCCGTGCGACCGACCAGCCGATCAGCAGCGCGAGCACCGGCAGGCCAAGCAGGAAGGGCAGGCCGTGTTCGAGCCATAGCGTGTTGATGATCTCCAAGCGCGTGTCGTAGCGCTCGGCCACGCGGATCACCATGTCGTTGGACGTATCCACGTAGGTGTAGACGCGCCAGATGTGGTGCGCCTTGCGCAGATCCTGATACGACGAACGACCCATCGGCGAGGGTGGCAGCGCCAGCAGGTTGGCCGAGCCAAGGATCAACTTTCCATGCGGGTCGAATACCTGGAAGCCCACTTCCGACTCCCAGGTGGGAACGTCGCCGGCTGCCTGGATCACCTTCTTCTTCTGCACGCTAGCCAGTAACCGCTCGTTGCCAATTAGCCCCTGGATACCCACGCGCTGGACCAGCGCGCTGATCGTATGGGCGGCCTGGGCAAGCCGGCCATCGGACATCTCCTCCAGCTCCGCGCTCGTGTGCGAGAAGCTGTAGATGGCCAGGGGCACCCACACGATCAGCAACATCGCGACGATCATCCAGCGCAAGCGGCCGCGAAGGCTGTTCAAGGTCATTGCGGATCTCGCGGGATCATGTAGCCGAACGCGCGTACGTTCTGGATCGTCTCGAAGCTCAGCTTGCGTCGCAGCGAGTGCACCAACACGTCCAGTGCGCCATCGCCCACAACTTTGTCGTTGCCGTAGAGCGATTTTTCCAGAGCGTCCCGGCGGACGAGGCGGCCGGCGCGTTCCATCAAGGCCTGGAGCAAGGAAAATTCGCGGCGGGTGAGTTCCACCCGCTTGCCCCGAAAGGAGACGTCGGACGTTGCCAGATCCAGACACAACGCGCCCGCTTCGATCCTGTTCACGGCCAGACCCTGCACGCGACGCGTCAGCGAGCGGATGCGGGCGCCAAGCTCATCCAGGTGGAACGGCTTGGTGAGATAGTCATCCGCGCCGGCATCCAGTCCTTGTACGCGGGCTTGGACGGCATCACGCGCAGTCAGAATCAGCACCGGCGTCGTGATCTTGTTCCGGCGCGTTTCGAGCAGGACATCGAGGCCATCCTTGCCGGGAAGCCCAAGATCCAGCAGCACCAGGTCGGCCGATTCATCACGCAGGGCGGCAGCGGCCTGGCTGCCATCGAGCAGCCACGTCACGGTATACGAGAGACGTTCGAGCGCGCGCCGTATGGCGGCGCCCAACGACTGATCGTCCTCAACCAAAATGATGTGCACATGTCCCCCGTCAATGATGCGATCGCGAAGCTCGCCGAACGCTTGACGCTCCGCCTGGGCCGATTGTCTTGCAGGTTTGTGACAGGACTGGGTAAACCGGCGCGACCCAGCGGATGCGGGGCCTTGCGACGCGGCGGATCCGGTGGCGGAGTCCGCCACCGCAGTAAAGGCCTGGGCCCGTGTGGACGTGCTCAGGGAGCCGTGTGACTGCTCGCCGCCGGAGCCATGCTCTTGATCAGCCCCGCGGCACGAAGCTCTTCAGTCGCGGCCGCCAGGTCGTGCTGCATGGCGGGGGAGCTCAGCATGGCGCTGGCCAGGGCCTGGCCGAACATCCGGCCGCCGTAGATGTCCTGCAAGGTGTGCACGCCCTTGACGACGCGCCGCCAGCCAATGTCCTGGGCGTGCTGCCTGAGTGCATCGGCATCCTGCGGGAACAGCTGTGTCAGCAGGATGGCATCGACCGTCGCACGGCTCGCATGTCCGCTTGGATAACCGAAGCTCTTCTTCTTGGCCCGCCGCGGATCCTTCGCGCAGGCCGAGTCCGGCGGGCAGGGGCGCAAGCGCTTCCAATGATTCTTGGAAAGATCGACGGCGTCTTTCGTTTCGAGCTCCGCTTGCTTGAACAGCGCGGCCACCTGCGGGAGCTTGTCGGCCCGGAAATCAGGGTCGATGACGACGGCAAATGCAAACGCGTCGAACTTTTCCTCCTGCACCGCCGCGTTGAAATCCGCCGCAGTGCGATGAGCGAATGCATCATTGGTGGCTGCGCGATCGGCTTGGTCCTCCGCGCTGCCAGGTGTGCTGGGCGGTGGCAGCGCCGCCATCACGTTGTTGACCTGCGCAGTGCTGAGGTAGGAGCTGGCGGCATGCGCGCTGCCGGCGATGCACGCGCCGGACAGCAGCAGGAAGAGAGCCAGGTGGCGAGAGAGTTGGGCGTACTTCATGAGCAATCCTCCATGGCCCGATCAGAGCGCTGCCGAAACGGACAGGAACCAGCTCCGACCCGGTAGCACGTAGTACGAGCCCGTATTGCCGCTGACCGAGTTGATCACCAGGTCGTGCGCATCGAACAGGTTGTCCACCTGCAGTCGGATCTTGTAGCTCTTGATCGCCGCATTCGTCAGGTTCTGGCCGTAACCGATGCTCATCGCCGCCTGCCAGTACCCTCCAGTCGACACCGTCGACGTCACCGACGAGGCCACATCGGGATTGAAATTGGAGTTGTAGGCCTTCTGGCCACCGGTGTACTTGTCGTACAGCGAAGCGAAGAAGCCCGAGTCTTCGTACATCACGCCGAGCGCCGCCGTGCGATTGGGCACGTTGGGGATGTCGAGCTGCGAGCCCTTGAAAGTAGCGTCCTGCAGGGAGCCGTTCGCGAACACGCTGGTGCCGTGGCCTACGAAATACGTCATTTCGCCTTCGACGCCTTTGATATACGCGCCCCTGGCCAGGTAGTACACCGCATCGGTCGTGCCGGGGATGGTGGTTGAGAAGGCGTAGTTCTTGAAGTTGATGTAATAGAGGTCGGCGTCTGCATTGAAGCGGTCGGTCTTGTAGACCGTGCCGAACTGGTAGTTCATCGTCTGCTCCGGCGCCGGGTTGTTCAGCGCTGGATTGGGTACGTAGAACTCGTTGAGATTCGGCGTCAGGAAGCCCTGCGCAGCCGTTGCGTAGATGCTCCAGTCATCGCGCAGCAGGTAATTGGCGGTGAGGTAGCCAAGTGTCTTGCGCCAGGTCTGGCTGTAGTACAGCGGCGTCTTGGTGGTCTGGTTGATCGGCGCCTCGATATCGCGGCTGATCTGCAGATACTTCACGCCCGGGGTGATGTTCAGGCCGTCGGTCGCATACCACTCGTACTCCGCATAGAGCTGGCCGGTGTGCAACTGGTCTTCCATGGTGTATTTATACGGACCGCTATACACGCCCTTGGCGTTGAAGCTGCCTTGCAACGGCTGGCCGGCTTTCACATCGATCGCGCCACCACGACCGTAGTCGATGGCAACGCTGCTGCGATCATTGTTGGTGTACTCGTACCAGCCACCGGTGCGGAACTGGCCGATGTCGTCGGTGTGGGCGACCTGGAGGGTATTGCCCCAGGCGCGGTAGTTGTTGATCTTGACGTAACCGCCGATGTTGGTCTTCGATGCCTTGGTGCCCACGTATGGGCTTTCATGGCTGGTGTTGTCGTAGGCGTAGGTATAGAGCTTGTTGTCCAGCGACCAGCTGTTCGACAGCTGGCTATGCACGCCGATGTATTCCAGGTCGGTCTGCTTGGTCTGATAGTTGTAGCAGGCGCAATTAAGGCTGGTTGGATCGTTGTTCAAGCCGAAGTTGCGGCCGAGCTGCGCGATCTGCTGCAGTGTCAGCGAACTCAGGTTGGGGTTGTTGAAGTTGATGTAGTTGTAGTTGCTGACGAACGTGAGTTCGGTGCTGTTGCCGATCGGTTGCACGTACTTGATATAGCCGGTCTTGCGCGTGGTGTCGCCATTCGTCCTGGCGGTATCGGTGCTGAGGTACTGGCCACTCAGGATGAACTTGCCGCCGTTGAGGTCGTCCAGGCGCCCAGAGTCGATCTCGAGATTCGTCAGCCGTGTGTCATAGCTGCCAATGCTTTGGGTAGGAATGAACGCGAAGCTGTCGAGAGCGTCTTTCGAACTCAAGGCCACCGTGCCGCCAAAGGTGGCTTCGCCAATCGTGCTTGCATTGCCCGGGCCGCGATCGACGACGATCTGGCCGATCATCTTGGCCGGGAAGTAGCTGCTGGTGTGGTGGCTGAAATCGTTGGTGTCGCCAAACGGAATGCCGTCATAGGTGACGTTGTACTGATTGTCGTTGAAGCCGCGCAGGGTCATCTGCTTGGATTCGCCGAGGCCAGGGCCGGCGGGGCTTACATTGGTGACGCCCGGCGCGATGGACGCAATCGTTGCGTAGTCGGCCGTGGGTGCGACGTGGTTGCTGATCCAGTCGAGGCCGATCACCGATTGCGGCTGGGTGATATTCAGGTCCGCCTGAGTTGGCGTTTGCGTCAGCGCGGATTGGTTTGCCGTGCCTTGCACCTCGACTTCTTCCAACTGCTTGGGCGGCTTGGAGGCTGCTCGGGTCGGTGCTGCATCAGCGGTGTTGTCATCCGCGGCATGCGCATACGTGCTCAGGCACAGGCCCGCCACCATCATCAGGCAAAAGGGTGCATGCCATTGACGTAGACCGCGGGCAATCGGGCGAAGCGCAAGGGAATGAACGGACGCGTGCTTGCTGCTGAATCGGCTGGGCATGGTGGCCTACGTGGTGGGTTCAATAGCCCGCTAGCGTGAAAGGCCCGTTTGACAGTTCTGTTGCGTGCGCGTGATGTACCCGACCGAATACTTAGGCTTGTCTTAGAGCCAGTTCAAAGTCTCCGTGTAACTACGAGCACCCCTCGCCAACCCTCCCCTGCGAGCAGGGGAGGGGGTAAGTGCGGGCATGCATTTAGCTCCTCCCCCTGCTCGCGGGGGGAGGTTGGGAGGGGACGCTTGTCGCCGCCACGGAGACTTTGAACAAGCTCATGGGCGAGCCCCATATCGACGGAAGATCGTGCTCGATGCGAGCCTGGCCATGGAGGACGCTCGCGAAGTCTTCCTACCGCGTTGCGCTCAACAAGGGCGTCACGACCTTGTCCAGCCGGTCCTGCGTCCATGCGGGCTGCTCATCCTTCCAGCCGTTGTCGATAAGTCGTCCGTTGCGGTCGATGGTGAAGCTCACGGGCAAATGCCAGATACGCCCATAGCCAGGGACGTGCGGGTCACCCAGCAGCCCCACCGGGAAGTTCAGCGTGCTTGCCACCGTTTTCACCTGATCCAGTTGGTCCGGCGAATCGAGGCTGAAGCCGAGCACGACCAAGCCCTGGTCGGCATGCTCCTGCACGTAGCGCGAAAGCAGCGGGAGTTCCTCACGGCAGGGCTCGCACCAGGTGGCCCAGAACGTCACGATCACCACTTTGCCGTGCAGATCACGCAAGTCGATCTGTTTCCCGTCCAGGGTCTTCAAGGCAATCGGCGGGGCGGCCTTGCCCACCACCAGATCGTTGGCGAGTGCGGGCCGTACCAGGGCGGCGAGCAATAGACTCGCGCATAGGTGGCGTAGATAGTGGGCCATGGTGTGGAATGTAGAAGAGGTGATGGAAGTGCCTCGTGAAGCGTTGCGGCAAAATTACCGCAGCGCCAGCCGAGGTGTGATCGGCGATTCGGGCTCAAAGTTTCATGCTGATGCCCACCGTACCGGTCCAGCGCGGGAACAGCTGGTAGCCCTGCAAATGACTGTAGACCGGCACCTGCACAAAGGCATAAACCTGCAGGTTCTCGCTCAGGCTGCCGCTGATGCCCGGGCTCAGGTAAGCCACCGTTCCCTCGGTGTCGGGCCGGTCGGCCAGGGCGCCCTGGTCCGCGCTCTTGTGGAACCAGTTGATCTGCACCTGCGGTACCCAGTTGGCATGGGCCTCGTAACGCAGCCCAAGGCTGACGGAAGCGAGATTGCCAGGGCGGAAATCAGCACCCGGTGCATCCAGGTTCTGCTTGATCGCCGCCTGGAATTGTCCGTTGACGAAGGCGTCGAAGTTCTGGCTTACCGGCTGGTAGTAGTACGCACCCGCGATCAGGTCCGTGCTGCCGGTGCCGGCTTGCAGGCTGGTATCCAGCGATTGCCCAAGACCCGGACCCGAGTTGAACGTGGTGGGGTGGCCGATGAAATTGCCGTCATCGTTCTGGCCACCGTAGTGGCCTGTCGGCAGCTTGACGCCGAATTGCACGCCGAAGTTGTGCGTGGGCAGGAAGCCTTGGTAGCTGGCGAGCAGCTTGGCGTCCCCGATGCCTGCTACGTGCGCATTGCTGATCTGGTCGGGCGCAATGGCGGCGGGTGTATACGGCTGCAGCTGCGTGCCGTAGGTGGAGTGATCGCGTATGACATAGGGCAGCACCAACGTCATGCCCCAGTCGGCGTTGAACCGATATGCGGCGGAAACGTTGTAGTAGCGATTGATCGTGCGCTTTTCGATTTCTCCACCGCCCAGCGAGGGATCGGAGGGCTGGTTCACCACCTGCTCCGGCGTCGCCCTGCTGCCGCCGCTGCGCAGCTGGTCCTGATCGATATAGGTGTAATCCACGTTGATGCGCCAACCAGACGCGGTGGAGTACCCCGTGGCTGCATCCGTGCTGAGGGTGCAGCCGCAGGTGGCGCAGGCTTGCGCCGCCTGGGGCAGCATGCCCATCGCCAGAATGACGGCGATCGCAGTCAGCGGCCGGGTCGAGAGGCGCGGCACGTCTGCTCGGCTGGAGAATGCGTGGCATCGAGATCCAAGGGGGGGCTCTCGGGTTTGCATGGGGGACGTGCCTGTCGATTTCATGGTGAGCATGAATGGAAATCCATGGGCAGCATGCAGCCTTCACGGCCGCTCACGCTGCGGTGTCGTCTGTGTCCAAGCGAGATGCGGGGGAAGCGGCGTTCGGCAACGCGGCATGCCACCTGCACCGAGGTGATCGCTTGAGGGAGAAGTAGACGGCGGCAGCCATCAGGCCGCCGCAGAGTCTGCTGGCCGTTAGCCGATCAACGGCGGTCCGCGGGGATGGGCACTCAGAATCGGCGACGCGTAGGCGCCCTCCGTCATGGCCAGAACAGGAACGCTCGGGCTGGGAGCAGCCGGGAGCAGATGCAGCACCTTGCCAGAGGCGAGCAGCGAATGGTGGTTAAGCAGAACGCAGTAGCCGCATCGTTCCGTGGAGTCGGCGGGGCTGTCGGGCGACGCCGGGTGCCTGGTTCCCGCGACATGGTAGGGGCAGGCGTCGTCCATGCCGGGCATCGGGCCCGTCATCGGCATGGTTCGCGAAATGGCCGGCATCACGACAATAAGCAGCATGGCCAGCATCGCTAGCCACGCTACGAATTGACGAAGGGCCTTTCGTTGGAGCACCGGAATTTCCAGGGCGCGAGTACGTGTTCAGTCGGCTAATTTAGCATGAGTAAGGCACTCACGCCGCGGGTGAGACAACGCGTCACGCAGCGCAAAGCAGGTCAGGCGGCGCTGGGCCTGCATTGTGCAATCGAGACTGGGCTTCACGCTCCGGAGCGGCACTCACTTCGGCGGCAGCGAAGCGAGCAAGTCCGCAAGGCCGAGCCAAAACAGCTGCACGCCGATGCAGAAGATCACAAAGGCGAACAGCCTCATGGCAACCTTGGTGCCAACGGTGCCCAGCAGCCTTTCCAGATCGCCCGCGAAGCGCACGCAGACATAGATGCTTGCGCAGAGAATGACCAGCGCTGCACCTACGCCGATGAAGTGGCCCGCCGAGGGTCCTTCACGAGGTGAACCCGTACCAAGCGCAATGGCCACGGCGATGGAGCCGGGACCTACCGTGAGTGGAAGGGTCAAGGGATAGAACGCCTTGGAGGCCAGTGAGCCTTCGCTTCTGCGTGCCTTGAGGGCCTGGGTTTCGTCGTCGTTGTCTTCGTCATCCGGCTTTTGCAGCAGATTCCAGCCGGCCATGCCGATGACCAGGCCACCCGCCACGCGAAGCACCGGAATGGAAATGCCAAAGAAGGACAACACATATGCACCGATCAACAACGAGCCCAGCAGGATGGCGAAACTGTTGATGGTGATGCGCCGAGCCAGTTCACCCAGCTCGGCCGGCGTTGCGTGCGGCATGAGGCTCAACACGATGAGCGCCGATGCGGGGGGATCGATAATGGGGAATAGACCCGTGACAAGCAGCAGGACGGTCTGGAGGATTTCTTTCAGCATGGCGTATGGTCCCCGCAAAGGACGAACGAACGCGGCGCGGCATGCCGGCAAAGATATCGCGTAGCCGGAAGCCAGCGCCACTCCCCCCGTTCCAACGGGCGGACGATGGGACACGCCAGGCGACGGTTCCACTCGAAACATGGCGTGGCGGCGTTCCGGCGCGCAAGACCGGGGGAATGTTGCTTCCGGGACAGCCTGGACACTGATAGGCTGCTTTTTACTCTGTTGAGCGAGCTAAACCGCATGGGTCAGTTTTCGCAAATCAACGCCGTGATCGAGGCCTATACCGATTGGGCCCGGCCATGGATGTTCTATGACAGCGTGGTCTCGATCGAGCGGCTTGCGGAAGACGAACGTTCCCTGATCACCGCCATCTGGTCGGAAGGATGCGACGAGCGTCACTGGTCGGATGGATCCCTGGCCGAAGGGTCCGCTGCAGCAGAACTTGCTCTGGAGCAATCCTTTCCTGCACTCTCGGCCAAGGCGCGCAGTCGCATCGTCCGTGCAGCTGCCTATCAGTGGAAGTGATCTGAGCCACGTGTTCGCGTCGACTTGGGGCGCCCAGTTCAACAGGATTTCGCGCTAGTCCCCGCGCGTTTTCGCCGGTCGAGGCATTGGCGCATTGAGCGCCGTGGTCATGGCGTATGGTCAGAACCAGTCGGTGTGCCTTCAGGGGAGTCGGGACGGGTGGCGATCAATGCCCGATTGCCGCCCCCTTTCTTGGCGTGATACATGGCATGGTCGCCTGCTTTCGTGAGCAGGTCGGGATCCTCGCCATGCGCGGGATAGTTGGCGACGCCAATGCTGGTTGAGATCCGAATGTACTGATCGGCGAGATGGAAGGGCGCGCCGAGAGCCTCGCGGATTCTCTCGGCGACGTCCATCCCCTGGTCGGGCGATTGGATCGCGTTGAGCAGGACGACAAATTCGTCGCCACCGACGCGCCCTACGACATCGCATTCGCGCAGGCAGCGACGGATACGGGCCGCGACTTCGCAAAGCAGCAGATCGCCGATGTGGTGCCCGAAGCTGTCGTTGACCTGCTTGAATCGGTCGAGGTCGATGTACAGCAGGGATACGCGACTGTGGTGGCGTCTGGCACGGTCCAGCGCGATGTCGAACTGGCGATAGAAGAGCTCGCGATTCGGCAGATCGGTCAGCGAGTCATGCTGTGCAAGGTGATGAAGTCGTGCCTCCGAGAGCTTGCGCTCGATCGCCGCGGCGACCTGGGTGGAAACGAACTGCAGCAGTTCCTGGTCCGCTTCGGTATACCGCGTAGTGTCCGAATAACCCTTTACGGCCAGCGCACCGATCGTGCCCTCCTTGGTGTTCAGCGGTACGCCCAGCCAATGCACGGCCTTTCTACCGGAGTCGGCGTAGACATCTGAAGGCGGCGCCGTGGGTTCGGCGGGATCGAGGAGCGTCGGTTGTCCGGTTCGGATGACCTGGGTGATAAGTGTGTCGGCGTCAAGGCATCGCGGATTGAGCTCTCCCATCTGTTCGTCGACCACATACGGAAAGCTGATCTCGCCACATTTTGGGTCGAGCAGGGCGACCAGAAAGTTGTCCGCCGTCAGTAGCTCGCCGATGATTCGATGGGTCTGCTCGAACAGGGCGTGCAGGTTTTCCGCGGCGTGTGCCGCCTCTGAAATGGCGTGAAGCGCCGAGCGCATCAATTCGCCGCGTTTGAGCTCGGTAATGTCGCGGGCCACGGCGATTCTCACCTGATCGACCTCCGACCAGCGCGCCGACCACATGATGTGGACGACTTCGCCGTTCTTGCGAATGTAGCGGTTGTGAAAGTGCGACTGGTGATGCCCGGCCATGATCTCCGTTGCCGTGCGCAGCGTGATCTCGCGGTCCTCGGGATGCACCAGTTCGATCATGCGCCTGCCGATGACTTCTTCGGGCGTGTAACCGAAGATGCGCTCGAACGCGGCGCTGACGAAGACATAGCGCCCCTCGACATCGACGACGCAAATGGCGTCGAGCAGCAGATCGAGAATCTTGTTCAGCGGGGTGAGTGCCTTCGTTTCCATCGAATCTCGACCAGTGGCAACGGCTTGGGGGCGCCTAACCAGATAGGAAGCAAGACTTGTGCCCGTCTGACTGGATTCTCCAAGTCATTGAATCACTTAGGTATTGGCCGGCAATGGTGCGGTTGCGATGCGGGCGCGGCAACGAATGCGTCGCCTGGAACGGGGTCCGGGGACAGTTTTTGTCCGATGGCGGCCGCGCCAGGCACGTTTCCAGTCTCGCATTGTTCGGAGCCTGATGGGGCGGAGCCCCAGGCTGAATCGTACCGGGGTCATTGGTTCCGCTCGTCTTGCCGCGACGCCCCAACCTGCGTATCATGCGCTCCACTGTATTAACGCATTAGTACATTATGAAGCGCCGATCGATCGATCCCGAAACCCCGGCCGAGTCCGCCGAGCTCAGCTTGTGCGAGGCCTTGCTGTCGCTGAAGAATGCCGACGAGATGTCCGCGTTCCTGCACGACCTGTGCACGCCGGCCGAGCTCGAGGTGATGATCGACCGCTGGCGGGTGGTGCCGTACCTGCTCGACGGCGTCTCCTATCGCGAGATTCACGAGCGCACGGCCGTGAGCATCACCACCATCGGCCGCGTGGCGCGTTATCTCAATCAGGGCAGTGGCGGTTATCTCGCCGCAGGCGCCCGTGCCGCCCGTCGCCGGACGGCCAGCAAGAAGGCAAAAGCATGAAACCGCGGGATAGACTGCGTATCGCGATGCAGAAATCCGGCCGGCTCACGGAGCCTGCGCTGGAACTGCTCAATCGCTGTGGCCTGACGTTTCGCCAAAGCCGGGACAAGTTGTTCTGCTTCGGCGAAGGCGAGCCGGTCGATCTCTTGCTTGTACGCGACGACGATATTCCGGGGCTGATCGCGCAGGGTGTATGCGATCTGGGCATCGTGGGGCGCAACGTGCTCGGCGAATTCCAGCTCACGGCCGGTCGCGAAGGCCCCGCCTTGTCCGAGTGGCGCCCGCTCGGCTTCGGGCGCTGCCGCTTGTCCATCGCGGTGCCGCAGGAGCTCGACTATCACGACGCTGCCCAACTGAATGGTCAACGCATCGCCACCTCCTATCCCGGCCTGCTGGGTGAGTGGTTGCGTACGCGGGCTGTGCAGGCTGGCGTGGTCACCCTGGCCGGTTCGGTGGAGATTGCACCACGCCTGGGCACGGCCGACGCCATCTGCGACCTGGTGCAAAGCGGCGGCACCCTGGTAGCGAATCAATTGCGCGAGGCCGAGGTGCTGCTGGAAAGCGAAGCCGTGCTGGCGGGTCCGCAGACGCTACCGGCCGATGAGCGCGGCGACTTGATCGAGTTGCTGCTCAAGCGGCTGGATGGCGTGATCCAGGTGCGCGAGTCGCGCCTGCTGCTGCTGCAGACCTCGCGCGGGGCGCTCGATGCGGTGATCCGCCTGTTGCCGGGTGGTCCGCAGCCAACCTTGCTGCCCGTGGCCGGCCAGCCCGACCAGCTCATGCTGCAGGCGCTGTGTGCCGGTGAGGTGAGCTGGCGGCAGCTGGAAGAAATCAAGAAGGCGGGCGCACGCGAAATGTTCGTGCTGCCGGTCGAGAAGATGCTTGCGTGATGCGGGCGGAAGCGAGAGGTACGAGAGCATGAACCGCCTGGAGTGGAATTCCCTGGATAAGGCCGGCCAGCGCGCGGCGCTGGACCGGCCACCGCAATCGCGCGCTGACAGCCTGCGCAGCGGCGTCGAACAAATCATTGCGCGCGTACGCGCCGATGGCGATGCGGCATTGCGCGAACTGACGACGCGCTTCGACCGTTGCGCGCTCAATGCCATCGAGGTCACGGACGAAGAATTTCGCACGGCCGAGGCGAAGCTTGCACCCGAACTGAAGGCTGCCATCGACGAGGCGGCGGCACGAATCGAGGCTTTCCACCGTGCAGCGGCACCCACACCGGTCGCACTGGATACGGCAACTGGCGTGCGCGTGGAGCGCGTGCTCCGCCCTGTCGGCAGGGTGGGGCTGTATGTGCCGGCAGGTAGCGCGCCACTGCCTTCCACCGCCCTGATGCTGGGCGTTCCGGCGCGCATTGCCGGCTGCCGCGAGGTCGTGCTGTGTTCGCCGGCTCGTGCCGATGGTGGTTGCGACGAAGCCGTGCTTTATGCGGCGCGGAGCAACGGTGTCCACAAGGTGTTCAAGCTGGGTGGTGCGCAAGCCATTGCCGCCATGGCCTATGGCACCGAATCGGTGCCCAAGTGCGACAAGCTTTTCGGTCCAGGCAATGCCTGGGTCACCGAAGCGAAGTTGCAGGTGTCCGCCGATCCGGAGGGCGCCGCCATTGATATGCCGGCGGGCCCTTCGGAGGTTCTGGTGATTGCGGATGCCGGGGCCAATCCGGCCTTTGTGGCGGCCGATCTGCTGTCGCAGGCCGAACACGGCCCCGACTCCCAGGTGATCCTGTTGAGTCCGTCGCCGACGATGCTCGATGCGGTCGAGGCAGAGGTGGCGCGTCAATGTGCGGCGCTGCCGCGTGCGGAGATCGCCGAGCAGGCGCTTGCGCAAAGCCGGCTCATCGCGGTGGACTCGCTGGCGCAGGCCATCGAGGTGAGCAATCGCTATGCGCCTGAACATCTGATCCTCCAGGTGAACAACGCGCGCGAACTGCTCGATGGCATCGAAAGCGCCGGCTCGGTCTTCCTGGGCGCATGGACGCCCGAGTCAGTAGGCGACTACTGCAGCGGCAGCAATCACGTGTTGCCGACCTATGGTTACGCGCGCAGCTATAGCGGTGTGTCGGTAGCCAGTTACCAGAAACAGATCACGGTGCAGGAAGTGTCCCCGGATGGCCTGCGTGCGATCGGACCCTGTACCGCCACGCTGGCCGCCGCCGAACAGCTGGAGGCACACCGCAGGGCGGTGACCTTGCGCCTGGCAGCGCTGGAGGACGCCGCATGAGCGTGCTCGACCTGGCGCGCGCCGAGATCCGCGCCATGCAGCCGTACTCGTCCGCGCGCATGGAGGCGAGCGGTGGCAGGATCATGCTCAATGCCAACGAGTCGGCGTGGGCGCCACCGGGCGACCATGGCCTGGGCTGCAATCGCTATCCGGATCCGCAGCCGCAAGCCTTGCTCGATGCCCTGGCCGCGCTCTATGGCGTGCGTTCCAGCCAGGTGCTGGTGGGACGCGGCAGCGATGAAGCCATCGACCTGCTGGTGCGCGCATTCTGCCGCGCGGGCCAGGATGCCATCGCGATCCAGCCACCCACCTTCGGCATGTATGCGGTGTGCGCGCGGATCCAGAACGCGACGGTGGTCGAAGTGCCACTGAGCCCGTCGTTCACGCTCGACGTGGATGCGCTACTCGCTGCGTTGACACCCGCGGTCAAGCTGGTGTTCGTCTGCACGCCCAACAATCCCACCGGGCAGTTGGTGGCAAAGGCCGAGGTCGAGCGTCTCGCGCAGGCGCTCGCAGGCCGTGCGCTGCTGGTGGTGGACGAGGCCTATATCGAGTTCGCGGATGCCACGAGCATGGCAGGCCTGATCGATCGCTTCGACAATCTCGCCGTGCTGCGCACGCTGTCCAAAGCCTGGGCGCTGGCTGGCGCGCGCATCGGCACGTTGCTGGCGAACGAGGAGATCATCGCGCTGCTACGCCGCATCATGCCGCCGTATCCTTTGCCACGCCCATGTGTGGAGCTGGTGCTGGAAGCGCTTTCCGAGCGTGGCCAGGCAATGGCTCGCGAGCACATCGAGGTCGTGCGCGAGCAGCGTCAACGCATGCAGGCGGCGCTGGCGGCGATCCCCGGTATTCGCCAGGTATTACCGTCCCAGGCCAATTTCCTCGCCGTGTGCTTTGATGATGCCGGAGCCGTGTACCAGCGCCTGTCGAGGGCCGGCATCGTGGTGCGCGACGTACGCCGCTATCCCAAGTTAGGCGATGCGCTGCGCATCACCATCGGTACGCCGGAAGAGAACGATAGTGTTCTAGCCGCATTGAAGAGTCCGGCCATGGATGGCCGGGGTTTTGCCGATGGATCGGCAGCAGAATCCAATAGTCCGGCCATGGATGGCCGGGGTTTTGCCGATGGATCGGCAGCAGAATCCAATAGTCCGGCCATGGATGGCCGGGGTTTTGCCGATGGATCGGCAGCAGAATCCAATAGTCCGGCCATGGATGGCCGGGGTTTTGCCGATGGATCGGCAACAGAATCCAATAGTCCGGCCATGGATGGCCCGGGTTTTGCCGATGGATCGGCAGCAGGTAAACATGCATGAGCCGCAAGATTCTCTTTATCGACCGTGACGGTTGTTTGATCGAGGAGCCTGACGACTTCCAGATCGACAGCTACGAAAAGTTTGCCCTGCTGCCCGGCGTCATCGCAGCCCTGCAGCGCTGCGTGGCGGCGGGCTACGAACTGGTGATGGTGACCAATCAGGATGGTCTCGGGACCGATAGCTTTCCCGAGATCGATTTTGCCGGGCCGCACGAGTTGCTCATGCGCATACTCGAATCCCAGGACATCCGTGTTCGCGAAGTGCTGATCGACCGCAGCTTCCTGCACGAGCGCAAGGACACCCGCAAGCCGGGCATCGGCATGTTGCGTCACTACCTGGCCGACGACGGCTGGAGTCGCGCCGCATCCGCCATGGTGGGCGATCGCGACACCGATCTGCAATTCGCCGCCAACATGGGTGTGCGCGGCTTCAAGGTGGGGACGCACGGCTCGAGCTGGGACGAGATCGTGCACCAGTTGCTCGATGCACCTCGCATGGCGACGGTGGAGCGCAATACACGCGAAACCCGCATTACCGTGAGCGTGAACCTGGACAAGCCCGCCGAGCCGCAGATCCATACCGGCCTTGGCTTCTTCGATCACATGCTGGAGCAGATCGGCAAGCACGGTGGTTTCGCGCTGGCGCTACGCTGCGACGGCGACACCCATATCGATGAGCACCACACCATCGAGGACTGCGGCCTGGCGCTTGGTCAGGCGTTGAAGCAGGCGCTGGGCGACAAGCGCGGCATCGGGCGTTACGGCTTCGAGCCGGAGGACCTGCCTCGGCAAGAAACCACGGCGCAAGCCCAGCATGATTTCACGTTGCCGATGGACGAAGCGCAGGCCAGCGCCGCACTGGATCTTTCCGGGCGTCCGTACTTCGTGTTCGACGGGCAATTCCCGCGCGAGCGTGTGGGCGACGTGCCGACTGAACTGGTCCCGCACTTCTTCCGCTCATTGAGCGAAACGCTTGGCGCCAACCTGCACCTGAAAGTGCGGGGCGACAACGCGCATCATATGGTCGAGGCGTGTTTCAAGGTCGTGGCGCGCACCTTGCGCCGGGCCATCCGGCGCGAGGGCAACGAGTTGCCGAGCACCAAGGGAGCGCTGTAATGAGCGTGGTCCTGGTCGATGCCGGCGGCACCAATATCGGTTCGGTACGCTATGCGCTGCAGCGCTTGGGTGTCGATGCGGCGCTGACCTCGGATGCTGCCGCGATTCGCGCCGCCGACAAGGTGATCCTGCCGGGCGTGGGGGCTGCCGGGCCGGGCATGGCCCGCCTGCGCGAGCTTGGCCTGGTCGACCTGATGCGCTCGCTCACTCAGCCGGTATTGGGCGTATGCCTGGGCATGCAGCTGCTGTGCGAACGCTCGGAGGAGGGTGAGGTCGACTGCCTGGGCGTGGTTCCGGCCACCGTCCGCCGCTTTGTCGAGCACCCCGGGCTGCGTGTGCCGCACATGGGCTGGAACCGTCTGCAGAGACGGCGCGAGCACGCGTTGCTCGCAGGCCTCGGTGCCGAGGATTGGGCCTATTTCGTACACAGCTATGCCGTGCCGCATGGCAACTACGCGCTGGCGACCACCGACTACGGCGGCGAATTCGCCTCGGTGATCGCACGCGGCAATTTCTACGGTATGCAATTCCATCCGGAGCGTTCGGCCAAGGTCGGCGCTCGCTTGCTGAAGAATTTTCTCGAGCTATGACCTTTACCGTCATTCCGGCGATCGACCTGCGTAGCGGCCGTGTCGTGCGGCTCAAGCAGGGCGATTACGCCCAGCAGACCACCTATGAATTCGATCCGCGTGCGCTGGCGCGCAGCTATGCCGAGGCTGGTGCTCAATGGTTGCATCTGGTCGACCTCGACGGTGCGCGCGGCGGCAGTCTGGACAACCTGTCGGTGATCGAGGCGATTGCCGGCGACGGCATGCGCGTGCAGGCGGGCGGCGGCGTGCGGGCCGAAGCGGATGTACGGCGCCTGTTCGATGCGGGCGTATCACGTGTGGTGCTGGGTAGCCTGGCCATACGCGAGCCGGACCGGGTCGCCGGTTGGCTCGAGTCCTATGGGGTCGAGCGGTTCACCCTGGCGCTCGATACGCTGCAGAAGGATGGCGCATGGACGCTTCCGAGCGCGGGCTGGACCGAAGCGGAGTCGCGCACGCTCGACGATCTAGCGCCCTGGTACGCCGCGCGTGGCGCGAGGCATCTTTTGTGCACGGATATCCAGCGTGACGGCATGCTGGCCGGCTTCAATCTCGACCTGTATCGCTATCTCGCCCGCGCCGTGCCATCGCTCGCCGTACAGGCGTCAGGTGGCGTACGTTCGCTCGACGATATCCGCGCGGCGCGCGAGGCGGGCGCGAGCGGCGTGATCCTGGGTCGGGCCTTGTTGGAAGGCCGTTTTTCCGCTGCCGAGGCACTGGCATGCTGAGCCGCCGCGTCATTCCCTGCCTCGACGTACGTGATGGCAAGGTCGTCAAGGGGGTGCGCTTCCGCGACCACGTGGTGATGGGCGAGATCGTTGATCTCGCCTTGCGTTATCGCGACGAAGGCGCCGACGAGCTGGTGTTCTACGACATCACGGCCAGTCCCGAGGGGCGCAGCGTCGATCGGGGCTGGGTCGAGCGGGTGGCGCGGGAAATCGACATACCGTTCTGCGTGGCGGGCGGTATCCGCAGCACCGAGGATGCACGTGCGGTGCTGTACGCGGGGGCCGACAAGATCTCGGTGAATTCGCCAGCGCTGGAGCGGCCGGAGCTGATCGATGAGCTCGCTGGCGCTTTCGGCGTGCAATGCGTCGTCGTCGGCGTCGATAGCCTGCGCGATGCGGATGGCGAATGGCGGGTACGCCAGTACACCGGCGATCCGTCGAAGACGCAGGCGCTCGCCCGCCGCACCCTGGACTGGATCATTGAAGCGCAGCGACGCGGTGCCGGCGAAATCGTCCTCAATTGCATGGGTAGCGATGGCGTGCGCAAGGGCTACGACTTGGAACAGCTCGCGGCCGTTCGCGCGATCTGCCAGGTGCCCTTGATCGCTTCCGGTGGCGCCGGCGCGCCCGAGCACTTCCGCGATGCCTTCGTGCAGGCCGATGTCGACGGTGCACTCGCGGCCAGTGTGTTCCACTCGGGCAGCATCGCCATACCCACGCTCAAGCAGTGGCTGGCCTCGCAAGGTGTCGTCATCAGATGCTAGCAGCGGGCAGTGAAGCAGGACGCAGACCGGGTTGACGCTTCAACGCGCCCGGTTTGCCGCAGCCGTCACCCGTTCTTCTTCAAGAGGCAATGCAGATGGATCCGATCAACCTCGACCCGACCCAACTCGACTGGGCCAAAGGCGACGGCCTGCTGCCCGTCATCGTGCAGCACTGGCTGAGTGGCGAAGTGCTGATGCTGGGCTATATGAATGCGCAGGCGTTGGCGACAACACAGGCGACGGGGCTGGTCACGTTCTTCAGTCGCGGCAAGCAGCGCCTGTGGACCAAGGGAGAGACATCCGGCCATGTGCTGGCGCTGAAGTCCCTGCGCATGGACTGCGATGCCGACACCGTGCTGGTGCTCGCCGAACCGCATGGACCGACCTGCCACAAAGGCACCCGCAGCTGCTTTGGCGACGACGTGACGCCGCCACTGGGTTTTCTCGCCGAGCTCGACGCACTGGTTGCCCGCCGACATGCCGAGCGCCCGCCAGGCAGCTATACCACCACGTTGTTTGAAGGCGGCATTCGCCGCCTGGCGCAGAAGGTGGGTGAAGAAGGCGTGGAGACCGCACTTGCAGCGGTCGCGCAGGATGACGCCGCCTTGCTTGGCGAATCGGCCGACCTGATCTTTCACCTGATCGTGACGCTGCGCGCCCGTGGGCTGGGGTTGGGCGATGTCGCCGCCTTGCTGGCCGAGCGCCACGCGGAGCGGGCAGGCAGCTAGGGATGCTCTGATCAACGCTGCGCAGGCGTCACCGGTCCTGTCTGTTCGCAGACCACAGGGGCGTCGGCGACGGCAGACTGGCCGTCTGTCGAGTCGGCGCACCGAAGGGATGCGGACAGACAGGGCCGGCCCCAACGTCTTGAATTCAAAGTGATGGGGTGATGTCCAGAAGGCCCGCCGGCGGTGCCGCGCGGCTTGGCAAGACGGCCAGTCTTCCCGGCGCCACGCAACACCACCGGCGAGCCTTCTGGACATCATGACGCCTGCGCAGCGTTGATCAGAGCATCCCTGGCTGACGCGGTCTTTGCCGCTCGCACATCCGGGAGGCGCCATGACCTTCAGGGCAAGTCGGTCCTGCCAGCGACGACGAATGGCTAGCGCCGCCTTAAGGCAACGCTGATTAAGTATCGCCATCGTCACCGCCCCTGTCTGCGCGCATCTCACAGGGGCGTTGGCGACGGCAGCCTGGCTGGCTGTCGAGCCGACGCACCGAAGAGGTGCGGGCAGATAGGGGCGGCCCCAACCCATTGAATTGAAGGGACGGGGTGATGCCTGGAAGGCCCGCAGGCTGCACCGCACGGCTTGGCAAGACGGCCAGTCTTCCCGGCGCCATGCGGCGCAGCCTGCGGGCCTTCCAGGCATCATGACGATGGCGATACTTAATGAGCGTTGCCTTAACAGGGACTGTGATTGATTCTGCATCGGGCACTTCACGCATCGGGGTAGCGTCATGCGGGTCGAATCTGCCAGTTTTGTACTGGTACGCGTGCCCCAGGTTCGCTGGCGTCAGGTCGTGAGTGTCTTCCCAAGCGCTGGATCCGTCGTCTGGTTTTGCGGTGTGAATCCCTCTTTTAGCTGAGCAGTCCTGCACGGCGTGGATCAGGCGACCTGCCTCGGCAGACCGCACGACTCCGCGTCCGCGACACGAGGTGCGTTTTATGGCGGATATCGCAGTGATTGGTGGTGGTGCGGCGGGAGCGGCAGCTTTCGGCGTCGAGCATGGGCGTCTTCCCCGCTTCAGCTCGGCGTACTCGCCGGGACCGATGGACCGTTGCTTGGCGCGTCCGGCGAGCCGCAGCGAGGCTTGTACGCGATCGGTTCGCTCTTGCGTGGAAACTAGTGGGAGTGCACGGCCATGCCCGAGATACGCATCGCCGCGCATCGGCTCGCGGCGCAGTTTTCCGGGCAAGGTGCGGCTGCGCGAGAAAGCGCGGGCGATGGCCACAAAGGCTGATGCCCACGCGTAGCGGGGTGATGTCGCTCAAGGCGCCGACATGAGGTCATGCCATATTGCGATTTCGCATTGTCAGGCCCGGACGATAATCTGGCCGTTCGTTCATCAGCAGGAGGCGTCATGAAGAAGTTCCTCACCGTGTTGCTGGTCGCCGCAGGCATGCTGGCGACTGCGGCCGCGGCAGCGAAGGACGTGACCCTTCTCAACGTGTCCTACGATCCCACGCGCGAACTCTATCGCCAGATCAATAGCGCATTCGTCGCACAGTGGAAAGCGCAGCATGGCGACAATGTCACCATCCAGATGTCGCATGGTGGATCGGGCAAGCAAGCGCGCTCCGTGGTTGATGGTTTGCCCGCGGATATCGTGACGCTTGCGCTGGCTTACGATATCGATGCCATCGCCGATCATGGCCTGATCGCCAGGAACTGGCAGCAACGGCTGCCGTACAACGCCTCGCCCTATACATCCACGATTGTATTTCTGGTGCGCAAGGGTAACCCCAAGGGCATCAATGACTGGGCGGATCTGGTCCGCCCCGGTGTGCAGGTCATCACGCCCAATCCGAAATCCTCTGGCGGCGCGCGCTGGAACTTCCTGGCCGCCTGGGGCTACGCACTCAAGCAACCTGGTGGCAGCGACGTGACGGCCAGGGCATTCGTGCACGATCTCTACAAGCACGTGCCGGTGCTCGATACCGGCGCGCGTGCCGCCACCAACACGTTCGTCCAGCGCGGTATCGGCGACGTGCTGATCGCCTGGGAAGATGAGGCGCTGTTGGCGCGCAAGCAGCTGGGCAACGATGCAGTACAGATCGTCGTACCGTCGATCACCATGCTTGCCGAGCCGCCGGTGGCCGTGGTCGACAAGAATGTGGACAAGCGGGATACGCGTGTCTTGGCGGAGGCCTACGCCCAGTTCCTGTATTCACCGCAGGGGCAGGAGATAGCCGCCAGGAATTTCTATCGCCCCCGTTCAGCGGAAGTGGCGAAGCAATACGCCAATCAATTTCCTGCAACCCATACCTTCACCATCCAGGAAGTGTTTGGCGACTGGCGACAGGCGCAAAAGAAGTTCTTCGACGAAGGGGCCATCTTCGACCAGATCGGCACGGGAAACTAAGCGACATGCGGCACCGGGTCCTTCCTGGTTTCGGCATCAGCCTCGGTTATGCACTGGCATACCTGGGGCTGATCGTGTTGCTGCCGTTGGCGGCGCTGGCCTGGAAAGCATCGGGTATCGGCTTTGAAGGACTGCTTCATCTGCTCAGTACGCCGCGCACCCTGGCGGCGCTGCGACTGAGTGTCGGCGGCGCCTTGCTGGCAGCACTGTGCAACGCGGTGATCGGGTTGCTCGTCGGCTGGGTGTTGGTGCGTTATCGCTTTCCCGGACGGCGGCTGTTCGATGCGCTGGTCGATCTGCCGTTTGCCTTGCCGACCGCGGTGGCGGGCATTGCGCTAACCACGCTCTATGCGCCGAATGGCTGGCTCGGCAAGTGGCTCGATCCGCTTGGCATCAAGGTGGCCTATACGCCGCTCGGTGTATTCGTGGCGATGGTGTTTGTCGGGTTTCCGTTCGTGGTGCGGACGCTGCAACCCGTGCTGGCATCGATGGAGCGCGACGTGGAGGAGGCTGCCGAGAGCCTTGGTGCACAGCGCTGGCAGACGTTTTTCCGTGTGATTCTGCCCATGTTGGCGCCGACCCTGTTGACCGGCTTTGCGCTAGCCCTGGCGCGGGCGATGGGTGAGTACGGCTCGGTGATCTTCATCGCCGGCAATATTCCAATGCACTCAGAGATTGCGCCGCTGTTGATCGTGCAGAAGCTCGAGCAATTCGATTACGCCGGCGCCGCCGCCCTGGGCGCGGTGATGCTGCTGCTTTCATTCGCACTGCTGGTCATCGTGGCCTTGCTGCAACGCTGGAGCGGTCGCTGGGCGGAGTGTGCCCGATGAATCCTCGGCTGCGTTCCCGTCACGTCGGCTGGCCGCGTCGTCTTGCGCATGGCGCCTTGATTTTGGCCGCACTGGCGTTCTTGCTGCTGTTCCTGCTGCTGCCGCTGGCGACGGTTTTCGTGGAGGCGTTCCGCCAGGGTCTTGCTGCCTATGTCGTCACGATAAAGCAGCCCGAGTCCCTGGCGGCCATTCGGCTGACCTTGATCGTTGCGGCCATCGCCGTACCGCTCAACCTGGTCTTCGGCATCGCCGCGGCCTGGGCCATGACGCGTTTCGAATTTCGCGGCAAGGCGCTGCTGGGCGCATTCATCGACCTGCCTTTTTCCGTCTCGCCAGTGATCTCCGGCCTGGTCTATGTGCTGCTGTTCGGCGCGCAGGGCTGGTTCGGGCCGTGGCTCGATGCGCATGGCGTGAAGATCATCTTCGCCGTACCGGGACTGGTGCTGGCGACCATCTTCATCACCTTGCCCTTCGTCGCCCGCGAGTTGATACCGCTGATGCAGGCTCAGGGGAGCGAGGAGGAAGAGGCGGCACGCGTGCTTGGCGCGAGCGGCTGGCAGATGTTCTTTCGCGTGACCTTGCCCAATATCCGTTGGGCGTTGCTGTACGGCGTGCTGCTGTGCAATGCGCGCGCAATGGGTGAGTTCGGCGCAGTATCCGTGGTATCGGGTCATATTCGCGGTCTGACTACCACGATGCCGTTGGAAGTAGAGATGCGCTATAACGAATACGACTACGTGGGCGCATTCGCCGTGGCTTCGCTATTGGCCATGCTGGCCCTGATCACGCTGGCAGCCAAATCGCTGCTGGAATGGCGCTATGGCGACGAAATTGCCGCGCACGCGCCTGGCGGTCACTGAGGACACCCGATGCCACTGGAACTGTCCCATCTGAACCGCCGTTTCACCGAGTTTGCCGCGTTGGACGATGTCAGCCTGACGATTGCACCTGGTGAGTTTCTCGCGCTGCTCGGCCCCTCGGGGTCCGGCAAGACGACCTTGCTGCGCATTCTGGCTGGCCTGGACTATCCGGACAGCGGCACGGTTTTGAAAGGCGATGAGGACTTTCTCGCCACACCGGCGCGGCAGCGCCGGATCGGCATGGTGTTCCAGCACTATGCGTTGTTTCGCCATCTCACCGTCACCGAGAACATTGCCTTTGGCCTGCGCGTGCGCTCGTGGCGGTCGCGCCCGTCGCGCGCCGATATACGCGGACGGGTGGATCGCCTGCTAAAGCGCGTGCAGTTGGAAGGATTTGGCAGCCGTTACCCGTCGCAGTTGTCGGGTGGCCAGCGGCAGCGCGTCGCGCTGGCGCGCGCACTGGCGGTGGAGCCCGACCTGCTGCTGCTGGACGAACCGTTCGGCGCGCTGGACGCCCAGGTGCGGGTGACGTTGAGGCGCTGGCTGCGCGAGTTGCACGAGGAACTGCAGCTCACCACGGTCTTCGTCACCCACGACCAGGAAGAGGCGCTCGAACTGGCCGACCGCGTGGCCGTGATGAACAACGGACGCATCGAGCAGGTGGGGGCGCCGGAAATCATCTATCAGCAGCCCGCCACCCCCTTTGTGTGCGAGTTCATCGGCAAGGTCAATCGATTCACGGTAACGCGCGGCGGCGAAGGGTTCGCGGCCGGTGGCTGGGCGCCCGATGGTGACCCGTGGGAAGGACGATTTGCCGGGGCGCAGGCATATGTGAGGCCCGAGCAATTACGTGTTGCGGTCTCTTCGTCGCAGCCCGCGTGGGAGGCACGCTTGCGTCATATCTATCTGGCGGGCAGCGTGGCCCACCTCGATCTGCACGTACCCGCGCTGGATCAGGCGCTGGAAGCCGATGTGGCCAGCGAGGATCTATCCCGCCTTGGACTGCATGCAGGCATGGAGCTACGGGTCGCACCCCGCAGCGCGGTGTTGTTTCCGCGCGACGCGAACGGCGCGACGATCAACGAAGAGCGCTGGCTCTGGCACGCGGCACACCGCGTACACGCGTAATCGCGTCAGCAAATCAGTGCGTTGCCGTCGGGACCGCCGGTGTGCCCACCGATGGCGCCGGCTTGAACGCCACGGCTGGGCCTGGTGTGATGTGCTTGCGCCACAGGGCCAGTTGATCGGCGATGCCGGCACCGACGTCCATCTGTGGCTCGGATGGGGTGAGCCTGTCCTTCTGTTCCCATTGCGCGATTTCACCGGCGGCCAGCTTGAAGGCCTCCATGAAATCCGGTGTTCGATTCAGCGCGTCAACCAGCCAGGCGCGCCCAAAATAAGTGATGTCCGAATCGGTGCCACAACCAAACGAGCTGCGGTCGGCGCGAGCCGCGGTGAGTACGAGCGTGCCAGGCCCATGCAGGGTCGGCACGAAACCACCCGAATAGCAGGCGTTTACCACCACTACTTTCCACTTGAACGGACGCTTTTTCAGAATGTCGCCCAGGTCGGGCGCACCGATCTGGTCCAGCGGCAGCGGATCCATATCGACCAGCAGGCTATGGTCTTCTCCGCCATGCGTCGTGAGATAAACCAGCAGGATGTCCTCATCCGGCTTCATCACGTCGGCAAGACCGTCCAGCGAGGCCTCCAGGTTGCTCCAGGTGGCCAGAGGATGCTTCTCCAGCGAGGTCGGATTGTTTTCCAGCACCAGCACATGCGTGCCTGCACCGAACCGCTCCGGAAATAGCTTGCCGGCGTACTCGGCTTCGTTGCGGAACACGTCCTCGCCACCATCGGCGCCGAAGGCAAGCACGTAGAGGTTGGGGCGGCCGGTGATGCGCGGCTCCAGGCGCGCCAGCGCTTTTTGCACCATGTCGTGCTGGCCATAGATCACCTGCTCGGGCGATGGTGCCTTGCTTGGCCAGTTGTCCGTGGCGTCGGAGGCGTCGTTGCCGTCGTCGCCTGCCGTGGTGGCGGCGGGGGCGGGCGCGGAGTGCACCTCGGCGACGGTGCTATAGCCGTCGGCTGGCTTGGCGGGGGGCGGCGCATGGCGCGCGAGCACCAGCATCAGCAGTACCCCGGCGGCGAAGGCGAGCAGGGCAGTGAGTGCGGTACGCATGGCGGGGGCTCGCGCGGAGGTCAGAGGACGATGGCGTCGAAGTCGGCATAAGCGGGATGGCGCGGCGCGTCGGGTATCGCCAACGGAGCGCGCAGCAGCCAACCCGTGCGGAAGCCGGCGGCCTTGGCGGCGTCGAGCTCTTCCACGATGTCGGAGAGAAACAGGATATGTCCCGGCTGCTCGCCGATGGCCGCGGCGATCTTCTCGTACGAGGCCCGTTCCCGCTTGGGGCCGGTCTCGGTGTCGAAGTAGCCGGAGAACAGGGGCCGCAGGTCGCCGGCCTCGCTGTAGCGGAAGAACAGCTTCTGCGCGGGCACCGAACCCGAGGAGTAGACATAGAGGTGAAGGCCGTCGGCACGCCAGGCATGCAGCTTCGCCCCGACTTCCGGATACATGTGGGCGCGGAAATCGCCGCTCTCGTAGCCGTCCTTCCAGATCATGCCCTGCAGCGCCTTCAGCGCCGTGGACTTGCGATCCTCGTCGATCCAGCGCAGCAGCAATTCGATCACTTCCTGCCGGCGGCGCCTCGATAAGCCCTGCTTCCCTGGCTGCCTCGTGCAGCCAGTGCTGGACTTCGGGCGTGTCGCCATGGGTTTCCACAAACGCGGGCAGACGCTTGTGCGCATAGGGAAACAGCACGTCCTTGACGAAGCTGATCGAGCTGGTGGTGCCTTCGATATCGGTGACGATGGCGCGGATGACGGTCATGCGGGGAACCAGGGGGCGGGGGCCACAAGCTTACCCGCGACCACGGTCGCCGCCTACCGTAGCGCCTGCGACGCGGGCCTCAGGCCGTGGCGTGCGGCGTCATGCGGGGGAACTGTTCGGCGATATCCTCGCCGGTGAACTGGGCCACCCAGCCGTCCTTGTTGGTGAACAGCCGGATCGCCACGAAATACGGCGACTCGCTCATGTCGAACCAGTGGCGGGTGCCATCCGGGACACCGATCAGGTCGCCCTGCTCGCACAGGATGTCGTAGACCTTGCCTTCCAGATGGAGCGTGAACTGGCCGGCGCCTGCGACGAAGAAGCGCACTTCGTCCTCGCTATGCGTGTGTTCGCTGAGGAATTTCTGGCGCAGGGTGGCGCGATCCGGGTGGTCCGGCTTGAGGCTGATCACGTCGACCGCCTGGTAGCCTTGCTCCGCCATCAGGCGATCGATATCCTGCGATACGCCGCAATGACCTCGTCCTGGCTGGCGCCCGGGGCAATCGGCTGGTTCGCTTCCCACTGCTCGAAGCGCACGCCGACCTTGGCCAGCTGCTGCGGCGATGTCCGCATGATCGACATGCACGGACAATGGCGCTTGCGGCTGAGTGTCATCGAAGATGCGCAGGCGGCTCATACGCGAAAGACTCCTCAAATCCATTTCGCAGCCAAGCAGGAATTCGAGCGCTTCCAGGTGGCGACGTGTCTCGGCCATGTCGCGGCCCCAGGTATAGATGCCGTGGCCGTTGATCAGATAAGCGTGCAGGGGGCGGCCACCGTCCAGCCAGGCATCGACCTGCGCGACCAGCTCGGGCATGTGCTGCGTGTTCGGGAATACCGGGATCGCCAGCTCGCTGTCATGGGTGGTCTGGCCGGCGATGGCCTTCTGCAATTCCCAGCCCGCAAGCGTCACCACGCCTTCGCGAGCGAACAGGCGGGAAGCCACGCTCTGGGTGCGGGAATGCGTATGCAGCACGACGTTCATTTCCGGCCAGCGGCGATAGATCTGCGTATGCAGAGCGGTCTCCGCACTGGGCCGCGCCGACGTGCCAACGGCCTTGCCCTGCATGTCGATCAGCATGATGTCGTCGCGACCCAGGCGCCCCTTGTCGCGGCCCGAAATCGTGATGGCCGCGTGATCGCGATCGATGCGCATCGAGAAATTGCTGCTGGTCGCAGGGGTCCAGCCGGCAGCAGCGAGTTCGCGCGCCGCATCGGCAATGGCATCGGCGCGCTGGGCAAACAGCTCGGGCGAAATGGTGGCGGGGAGGGCCTGGCTCATGGTGAATGGACGTCCAAATGAAGGCGCACTATAACACGCCTGTTTTTTGCCACGCGGCGAAAATGCGATTCGTTCTCACGATGCTTTTTTCGGGCTAGTAGGATTTGGCTGAAATCCGCCGCGGGCGTGGTGGATAGGGATGTTCCACTTGACTGAGAGTTCAACCATGTCGCATGAAAAAGATATCGAATCGCGTCGTCGTTTTCTCAAGACTGTTGCAGGGACCGCTGCCGCTGCCGTCGTGATCGGGGGTTTGCCGCGTTTCGCACGCGCTGCCGATTTGCCGCACCTGTCCGAGTCAGATCCGACGGCCAAGGCGCTCGGTTATGTCGAGGATGCCAGCAAGACGACGGATGCCAAGCGCAAGGCCGGTGACACCTGTGCCAACTGCCAGTTCTACAGCGGCGGCCCCACGGGATTTGGCCCGTGCCAGCTGTTCCCGGGCAAGGCTGTCAGCGCGAAGGGCTGGTGCGTCTCGCACGCCGTCAAGAAAGCCTGATCGCTCGCTGCGCGTTGCATCTTTGCGAGGCCGGCCCTGGTGCCGGCCTTTGCTTTTTCTGGTGCCGTCACTGAGGCATGCGGCTTCGGCGCAAATGCGCGAAGCTTTTTCAAATCACTGAAGGGCAACTTCGACCGAAGAACTCGGTGACTGGAAGATGCTGCCCAGACGCGTCAGGCCGAGGAGCTGACCCGCCTGACGCGCCGGGCGGCAATCCGGGGCCCACTGCCAAGTGATATACCCACGGAGCACAGATGATACTCCCGGCCAGGTGTATTGGGGCCTGTGCCGCCAAAAAAATTATCGAAAAAGTCTCGTTAAATTCAAGAAAAACAATAAGTTATATGGCCATTCGAGACTTTGCATCACGAATCATCACGCTGCGATGGATATTCATCATCGGGGGCGTGAAAAGCCTGTTCCCTGACGTTCGAAGGAATTGCCCGCCGTTGGCGGGCAATCCTTCGGGGTTACCGATTCAGCTGGGCGCGTAGACGGCTGTGGCGGATTCCGTAGCCGAAATAGATCGCCAGCCCGCGCACGGTCCAGGCAATCATCAGGAGGCCCAGTTGAACCAGTCCAGGTGAAGTACAGCAGGGCGAGGCAGCTGAGCCACGCCGGCCGGGCAGATGAACCAGGCCCACGGCACGCGGAATCCGCGCTGCAGATGCGGGGCCGTGTAGCGCAGGATAAGCACGCCGGAACACACTGCCGACGAAGGCGATCAGCGTACCCATCGAGGTGAGGTCGGCCAGCAGATCCAGCGGGAAGATGGCCGCGAGAATGGCGATGCACGGTGCCGGTAATCAGCGTGTTGATGTGCGGCGTGCGATGGCGGGAATGGATGCGGCCGAACACCGGCGGCAACAGGCCGTCACGCGCCATCACCATGAAGATGCGCGGCTGCGCGATGATCATCACCAGAATCACCGACGACAGGCCGATCATCGCGCCAATCTCGACGATCCAGTCGCAGCCAGCCGAGTTCGGGATGGCAGCCGATCGCCGTGACCACCGGCTCGCTGGTGCCAAGCTGTGTGTAGGAGATCAGGCCGGTCAAGACCGCAGCCATGGCCAGATAGAGCACGGTGCAGATCACCAAGCGACACCAGCGATGCCGAACGGCAGGTCGCTGTTGCGGGTTCTTGCACTCCTGGGCCGCCGTGGAGGTGGCCTCGAAACCGATATAGGCGAAGAACACCATGGCGGCGCCGCGCATGATGCCGGACCAGCCATATTTGCCGGCGCCCTTCCGCGGTCGGAATGAACGGATGCCAGTTGGCCGGGTCGACGTAGCGATAGCCAGCGACGACCACCACGATGATCAGGCCGACCTTGAGCGCCACCATCAGCACGTTCAGGCCGGACGACTCGCGAATGCCGACGTAGCAAAGCCAGGTGAGTGCGGCCACGATCGCCACGGCGGGCAGGTTGATCAAGTGTCCAGTGCTGACCAAGTGTCCATTGGTATACGCCAGCGGCGCCTCGGTAAGCGCCTGCGGCAGATGGATGCCGATATTGTCGAGCAGGCTGGTGAAATAACCAGTCCAACTAGCGGCCACGGCCGAGGCCGAGATGCCGTACTCGAGCACCATGTTCCAACCGATGAACCACGCGACCATCTCGCCCAGGGTGGCGTAGGCGTAGGAGTAGGAGCTGCCGGAGATCGGAATCAGGGTGGCGAACTCGGCGTAGCAGAGCGCCGTAAAGCCGCTGCAGATCGCCGCCAGCATGAACGAGATCAGCACGGCCGGGCCAGCGTGCTCGGCGGCCGCCTGGCCGGTAACGACAAAGATGCCGGTACCGATCACGGCGCCGATGCCCAGCGCGGTTACACCCCACGGGCCGAGCGTGCGGCGGAGGGCGGGACCGTGGGCGTCGTCAGCGTCGGAGAAGTCGGTCTTGCGGGCGAATAACTGCTTGAGCATGGGGCAACAACCTGGTGCAACGTTGGTCGTGGGGGCGGCATGCCGCCATCGGTTAAAACGAGAGGGCCGGCACTGGGCCGGCCCTTCGTGTCTTGTCAGGCGTTCGGTTTGCGCAGCTTGCTATGGGCGTAGCCGTAGCCGAAATAGATCAGCATGCCGATCGTGGTCCAGCCGAGCATCAGCGGCCAATTGGCCTGGAACGACTGCCAGAACAGATACAGGCAGATCAGCGAGCCGAGCACACTGACCACCCAGATGCCTGGCACGCGGAACGAGCGCGGCAGGTCCGGCCGGGTATAGCGCAGGATCAGCACGCCCAGGCACACCGTGGTGAAGGCCAGCAGGGTACCCATCGAGACGAGTTCGCCCAGGATGCTTACCGGGAACAGGCCGGCGAGTACGAGTGCAGCAACGCCGGCAATGATGGTGGCGACGTGCGGCGTGCGGTGCCTGGCATGCACGCGCGAGATGGTCGGGGCAGCAGGCCGTCCTTCGCCATGCTGAAGAAGATGCGCGAGGTACCCAGCAGCATCACCAGGATCACCGAGCTCAGGCCGGCCAGCGCGCCGAACGAGACGATCGCCTTCAGCCAGTTGAGTTCCGGATGGATGCTCAACGCCGTGGCCACCGGTTCGGGCGTGCCCAAGATGCGATACGGGGCGATGCCGGTCAGGGTCAGCGCCATCGCGATATACAGCAGGGTGCAGATGAACAGCGAGCCCAGGATGCCGATGGGCATGTCGCGCTGCGGGTTCTTCGCCTCGCCGGCTGCCGTCGACACCGCGTCGAAGCCGACGTAAGAGAAGAACACCAGCACGGCCGCGCGGAAGATGCCGCTGGTGCCGAAACGGCCCGGGCCTTCCGCCGGCGGAATGAACGGATGCCAGTTGGCGGGATTGATGTAGCGGAAGGCGAACACCAGGAACAGCAGGATCACCACCACCTTGATCGCCACGATGATCGAGTTGACGAACGTCGACTGGGTGATGCCGCGATAGCACAGCATCGTCAGCGCGGTCACGATGAGGATGGCCGGCAGGTTGATGATGGTGTTGGTGCTGACCAGGTAGAAGTGCTCGGAGAACTTGGCGAGGATCTGCTGGCCGGCCTTCAGGTGCTCGATCTGGCTGCTATCCATGAACGCCAGCGGCGCGGAAGCCAGATTGTCGGGGAGCGACAATGACAGGCCGGTCCAATGACTGAGGATGGACAGGCATTCGTTGAAATAGCCCGACCAGCCCGCCGCCACCGTGGCGACCGCGAACAGGTATTCGAGAACGAGGTTCCAGCCAATGAACCAGGCGACGATCTCGCCCAGCGTGGCGTAGGAGTATGCGTAGGCGCTGCCGGATACCGGGATCATCGCGGCGAACTCGGCGTAGCAAAGACCCGCGAAGGCGCAGGCAATGCCCGCGACGATGAAGCTGATGACCAGGGCCGGACCAGCGTGCTCTGCAGCGGCCTGGCCGGTGATGACGAAGATACCGGCGCCGATCACGGCGCCAATGCCCAGCATGATCAAGTGGCGCGCGGTCAATACGCGCTTGAGGCTGGCTTCGCCTTGCAGGCTGTCGTGGGGCAGCTCGCCCGCGTCGACGTGTGGCGACGCCTGAATCGGATGCGTCGCGAACAGGTTTTTCAGCATATCTCTCCCCTACAGCCTTGTTTTCATTCTTTACCGCATATAACCGTGCCAGATGTCACGGTTGGCTCATCGCTACCCCGGCAACGACGGAGAACCATAGCCCAGCGGGGTGCGGGCGTACAAGTTGCACTGCGGGCAGGACGGGGCCCGCCAGTAGCGGCGCTGGCGATCTTCCACGCGTGCCCGGCGGAATGTCTGAAATAATGCTCGGCCGCCGCGTGCTAGGGTGCGGCGCTGCATGGTCCTGGGACACCACATGAGCGTGCTTCTTGCGCAGTTTCAACATTACGGTCGGCAGTGGCCGGCAGAGCAAGACACTCGGCATTTTGTCGAGTTGCTTGCGACCCGCCCGCACGCTTTTGAGAGGGGATCCCTGGATGCCCACTTCACTGGTTCGGCATGGTTGGTCAGTGCGGATGGAGAGCGCGTGCTGCTGACGCATCACCGCAAGCTGGACCGCTGGCTGCAACTGGGCGGGCATGCCGATGGCGATACCAACCTGGCACGCGTCGCGTTGCGCGAGGCGGAAGAAGAGTCGGGGCTTGACGATCTAAACGTGCTGCCGGAGCCGTTCGATCTCGACCGCCACCGCATTCCCGCACGCGGCGATGAACCGGAGCACTGGCATTACGACGTGCGCTACGTGGTCCGCGCCGGAGCGAATGAGCAGTTCGTGCTCAACGACGAATCGAATGCGCTGGCCTGGCGCTTGGTCCGGGAGATCGCCGACGATCCCGCCAGCGACGTCTCGTTGCGCCGCATGGCGCGCAAATGGTTGCTGCGCGGATGAGTCGATGTCGCTGGATGCGGTCTCAGTCGGCGTACCGCGCGGGAGCCGGGTTCAGATGCCCGCATTCCACGCAGGTGCGCGACTCGATAGAGCGATAGAACCGCTCGAATACCGGCGGAAAATCGTGCTCGATGCTCTCCAGCGTGAAGTACTCCTCGTACAGCTTGTGGTTGCAGCGTTCGCAGAACCACATCAGACCGTCCTTTTCACCCGCCAGCCGCTGGCGTTCGATCACCAGGCCGATCGAGTCGGGCATGCGCTGCGGCGAATGCGGCACGCAGGGTGGCAGGTAAAACATCTCACCGGCGCGGATGGGGATGTCGCGCATGGCGCCATCATCCTGCACCTTCAGCACCATTTCGCCCTCGAGCTGGTAGAAGAACTCAGGGCCTTCCTCGTAGTGATAGTCGGTGCGCGCGTTGGGCCCGCCGACGATCATCACGATGAAGTCGCCATCCACGATGCACTTGTTGCCCACCGGTGGCTTGAGCAGGTGCCGGTGTTCGTCGATCCAACGCTTCAGGTCGATGGGTGGCAGCAGGGACATGGGGCGTTCCAGCGATAGAGTGCCAACAAGATAGTGCGGTAGCCGGCTACGGGGAAGGATGGCTAGTCGATCCAGCGGCCTTCGTGCACGATGGTCAGCAGGCGGGCCAGCTGGGTCGGGACCTCCAGGCCTTCGGCGCGGATCCAGTCCTCGTTGTAGCAGGTGCCGCGATAGCGGTCGCCACCGTCGCATATTAGCGTGACCACGGGGCCACGCTCGCCGCGGGTCTTGAGTTCGCTCATCAACTGCAAGGCGCCGACCAGGCTGGTGCCGGTGGAACCGCCGCAACGTCGTCCAAGCAGCTGCTCCAGCACGCGCAGTGCGGCGATCGAGGCGGCATCCGGGACACGCAGCATCAGATCGATCACGTCAGGCAGGAAGGACGGCTCGACCCGCGGGCGACCGATGCCCTCGATGCGCGTGCCCCTCGTCAGCTGCAGGCTCGCGTCCCCGCTCACGTAGTAGTCGTAGAACACCGAATACTCTGGATCGACCACGGCGAGACGCGTCGGCGCGTGATGCGCCGAGCGATAACGGACATAGCGCCCGATGGTGGCCGACGTGCCTCCGGTGCCCGCGGGGACCACGATCCAGCGTGGCTCCGTGTCGGGTTCGCCTTGCATCTGCCGGAAGATCGATTCGGCGATATTGTTGTTGCCGCGCCAGTCGGTGGCCCGTTCGGCGTAGGTGAACTGGTCCATGTAGTGGCCGTCCAGTTCCGCGGCCAGCCTCTGCGCGGCACCGTAGACATCGGTGTCGTCGATGAAATGGCAATGGCCGCCGAAAAATTCGATCTGGGCGACCTTGTCGCGCGAGGTGTTGCGCGGCATGACCGCAAAGAACGGCAGGCCGAGCAGCCGGGCGAAATAGGCTTCGGAGATGGCGGTGCTGCCGCTGGAGGCTTCGATCACCGGGCGATCCGCATCCAGCCAACCGTTGCAGATGGCATAGAGGAACAACGAGCGGGCCAGGCGATGCTTGAGACTGCCGGTGGGGTGCACCGACTCGTCTTTCAGATACAGGGGGATGCCGGGAAAGGCGGGCAGATCCAGGCGAATAAGGTGCGTATCGGCCGAGCGATGGGCTTCGGCCTCGAGGATTTGAATGGCGCGGCGGGTCCAGGCGGCATGCATTGGACGACGATGACACTCACGCCGATGCCAGGCCTTGATGTGGATCAGTGCGCCGCATTTACTTCCTCTCCCCCTTGGGGAGAGGACTGAGGTGAGGGGCGGGTGCTCGCGATGTCGTCGCGAAAGAGCCGGCTTCGAGCTTGCCTGATCGCAAGATTGACCCCTCACCCCAGCCCTCTCCCCAACGGGGAGAGGGAGCAAAGAGCCTTAGACTTCCAGCGTTGCGAGGTCGCCCTTTTCCTCCAGCCACGCCTTGCGATCGCTCGCACGCTTCTTGGCCAGCAGCATGTCCATCAGCTTGGTGGTGCCGTCTTCGCCTTCGACGGTGAGCTGCACCAGGCGGCGCGTATCGGGGTGAATGGTGGATTCGCGCAGCTGTGGCGGATTCATCTCGCCCAGGCCCTTGAAGCGGGTGGTGCTGACCTGGCCCTTCATCTTTTCGCGCTGGATGCGTTCGAGCATCGCGTTCTTTTCGTTCTCGTCCAGGCAGTAGAACACCTGCTTGCCTACGTCGACGCGGAACAGCGGCGGCATCGCCACGAACACGTGCCCTTCGCTTACCAGCTTGGGGAAATGGCGCAGGAACAGCGCACTCAGCAAGGTGGCGATGTGCAGGCCGTCCGAGTCGGCGTCGGCGAGGATGACGACCTTGCCGTAGCGCAGGCCGACTGAGATCGTCCTTGCCCGGATCGCAACCGATCGCCACGGCAAGGTTGTGCACTTCCTCCGATGCCAGCACCGAGCCGGACTCGACTTCCCAGGTGTTGAGGATCTTGCCGCGCAGCGGCAGGATGGCCTGGAATTCCTTGTCGCGCGCCTGCTTGGCGCTGCCGCCGGCGGAATCGCCCTCCACCAGGAACAGCTCGGTGCGGCTGAGGTCGGTGGCGGTGCAGTCGGCCAGCTTGCCGGGCAGGGCGGGGCCCTGGGTGATCTTCTTGCGGACGACCTGCTTGGCGGCCTTCAGGCGCGCGCTGGCGCGCTCGATGGCGAGCTGCGCGATGCGTTCGCCGAGTTCGACGTGCTGGTTGAGCCACAGGCTGAAGGCGTCGTGGATGACGCCCTCGACCATGCCGGCGGCCTGGCGCGACGACAGCCGCTCCTTGGTCTGGCCGGCGAACTGCGGGTCCTGCAGCTTGCGCGGAGAGCACGAAGGCGAGGCGCTCCCACACGTCTTCCGGCGCCAGCTTCACGCCGCGCGGCAACAGGTTGCGGATGTCGCAGAACTCGCGGATCGCATTGGTGAGGCCGGTGCGCAGGCCGTTCACATGGGTGCCGCCCTGCGCGGTGGGAATCAGGTTGACGTAGCTTTCCTGCACCAGCTCGCCTTCCGGCAGCCACGCCAGCGCAACGTCCAAACCATCGGCCTCGCGCTGCACGTGGTGCACGAACAGTTCGGCCGGAAGTGCTTCGGCTGCCTTCCAGTTCGTCGCGCAGGTAATCGCGCAGGCCGTCCTCGTAGTGCCACTCGTTCACTTCGCCGCTGGCTTCGTCGGTGAGCTTGACGCTGAGGCCCGCGCACAGCACGGCCTTGGCGCGCAGCAGGTGGCTTGCAGCTTCGACAGCGAGGATCTTCGGCGAATCGAAATATTTCGGGTCGGCCCAGAAGCGCACGGTGGTGCCGGTCTTCTTCTTCGGCACCGTGCCGATCACTTCCAGATCGCTGGCGCGGTCGCCATGCTCGAAGGCCATGCGGTATTCGTTGCCGTCGCGGCGGATGGTGACTTCCACCCGGCTGGACAGCGCGTTCACCACCGATACGCCCACGCCGTGCAGGCCGCCGGAGAAGTTGTAGTTCTTGCCGGAGAATTTGCCGCCGGCATGCAGGCGGGTGAGGATCAGCTCGACGCCCGGAATGCCTTCCTCGGGGTGAATGTCCACCGGCATGCCGCGGCCGTCGTCGCTGACCTCGACCGAGCCGTCGCCATACACGATCACTTCGATGCGACTTCGCATGGCCGGCGAGGGCCTCGTCCACCGAGTTGTCGATGACTTCCTGCGCCAGATGGTTCGGGCGGCTGGTGTCGGTATACATGCCGGGGCGGCGCTTGACCGGGTCAAGGCCAGAGAGGACTTCAATGTCGGCGGCGTTGTAGCGACTGCTCATGCGGGAGGTTTCGACGTGGTCAGACGCGGGAGGATGGGTTGCGGGGGCGGGCAGGTCAAGCGTGTGATGCTTTCTGTAGGAGCGCACCCTGTGCGCGAACCGCCTACACGGTTGCGACACGACGCCAGCCTGGATCGCGCACAGGGTGCGCTCCTGCAACAATCAACGGGTTACAGGGGGGCGCAATGCCGCTCCAGCCAGGCCAGGTCCGCCTCTTCCAGCAAGGGCGCCAGGGCCGCCCGCACGGTGGCGTGATAGTCGTCCAGCCAGGCGCGTTCCTCGGGATTGAGCAGGCCGGGTTCCAATGCGCGCCGGTCAAACGGGCATAGGGTCAGCGTCTCGAAGGCATAGAACTCGCCGAACTCGGTCTTGTCGGCTTCGACTACCACGGCGAGGTTTTCGTGGCGGATGCCATGCCGGCCGGGCTTGTACAGGCCCGGTTCGATCGAGCTGATCATGCCGGGTTCCAGCGCCACCAGGGCAGCGCCTGAGACGGGTGGGCGAATACCCTGGGGCCCTTCGTGCACATTGAGGAAGTAGCCCACGCCGTGGCCGGTGCCATGGCCATAGTCCATGCCACTGGCCCATAGCGGGGCGCGAGCCAGGGCGTCGAGCTGAGGGCCGCTGGCACCCTTGGGGAAACGCGTGCGGCTGAGCGCGATCATGCCTTTCATCACCAGGGTGGCATCGCGGCGTTGCTCGGCGGTGGTTTCGCCCAGGGCCAGCACGCGGGTGATGTCGGTGGTGCCGCCCAGGTATTGGCCGCCGGAGTCGACCAGCAACAAGCCCTGTGCTTTCAGCGTGCTGTGCTGTTCGGGCGTGGCGCGGTAATGCGGCAGGGCACCGTTGGCCTGGTAGCCGGCGATGGTGGCGAAACTTTCGCCGACGAAATCCGGCTGCGCCGAGCGCTCTTCGCGCAGCAGCGCGTCCACATCCAGCTCGGTCTGCGTCATGCCCGCGGTAAGGCGCTCTTCGAGGCGACGGAAGGCGCGCACCAGCGCCGCGCCGTCACGACGCATCGCGTCGCGCACATGATCGAGTTCGGGCTCGCTCTTGCGCGCCTTGAACAGCGTCGTGGGGTTGGCGGCCTCGATGGTTCGCACGCGGCGACGCGAGCTTGCCAATGACAGAAACCACGACGCGTCCGGCGTCGAATAGCAGGTGGTCTTTGGGCTCCAACTCGGCGAGGGCGTCGACAACCGTCGCATAGTCGGCGATGCGGACACCGTCGGCGGCCAGGGCGACCACCAGGGCGTCGCTCTAGTTTGCCGCGGTCGACGAACAGCGTGGCGTGTCCCTTGGCGTGCACCAGCAGGTGGGCAAGGAAGACTGGATTGCACTCGACATCGCTGCCGCGCAGGTTGGTCAGCCAGGCGATGTCGTCCAGGCTCGATAGCAGGTGGTGAGTGGCTTCCAGCTTGCGCATGGCCGTGCGCAAGCGCGCGAGTTTGTCGGCGCGTGACAGGATGGCGTAGCGGGACGGATGCTCGACGATGGCGTTATGGGGCAGGCCGGGCCGGTCGCTCCAGATCAGTCCGGGCAGGTCCAGATCCGTGCGCAGGCCGGTGCCGATGTCGCTCGAGCCGATGCTCGAGCTGCCTTGCGGTGGCCAGCGAGATGCTGTCGCCCGCGACGGCAAGCGTCTGGCCCGCTTGCAGGCTCTGCTGCAGCCATTCCAGATGTTCCGGCGCGTGCGCAATGCGCTGCTTCATCAGTTCGATGCCGCTGCCGGCCAACTCCTGCGTGGCCTGGGCGAAGTAGCGCGAATCCGTCCACAGTCCCGCATGCGTGGCGGTGACGACCAGGGTGCCGGCGGAGCCGGTGAAGCCGGACAGCCACGCGCGCGCTTGCCAGTGCTCGGGCAGGTATTCGGATAGATGGGGATCGGCGCTCGGGATCAGGCAGGCGGCGACGTTATGTTGCTGCATGGCTTGCCGCAGGGCGGCCAGTTTTTCGGGCGTGGTCGGGTCCATCGGAGCATGTTAGCAGGGCATCGCATCGTGGCTGCTTGGCGTCGCGGCACACGCTACTGATCCTTCTTCCCTGCTTTGGGCGACCCCCAAGGTCGTCTTTGCGGGACGTAGCGGGCGTTTCGACCGTTCGCTCGAATGCCGAGTCGCTTGCTCTGCTCCTTCTCCCCAAAGGGGAGAAAAAGCCACCTCTATATTTCTGCGCAAAAGGAAGTACGGGCTATTGCATTTGCGTGTCAAGTCGCCGCAGTGCGATGCGCAAGAATTTACCACTGCGGCATTGTGTCTCAAGCGCGATCATTCGGGCGTTCAAGTCGCTAGCATGCCGCCCGTCCCCACGCCGTACCCCCGTAGGTTGTCCGTGAAAATGCATGCTCTTCTCTCGCGCTTGCGCTATGCAGGCGTTGGCGCCGCCGTGTTCCTGAGCGGCTGCAACATGGAAGTTCTCAATCCGAAGGGCGATATCGGTGCCCATGAGAAGTCCCTCATCCTGATCGCGCTCGGCCTGATGGCCATCGTCGCGATTCCCGTGATCGCGATGACATTGTGGTTCGCCTGGCGCTACCGCTCATCCAACAAGCAAGCCACTTATGCGCCGACCTGGGCGCACTCGACCAGGATCGAAGTGGTGGTGTGGACGATTCCCGCCATCATCGTGGCGATCCTCGCGGTGATCACCTGGCAGACCTCGCACACGCTCGACCCGTACAAGCCGTTGGAGTCCGATGCCAAGCCGGTGACCATCCAGGTGGTGGCGCTGGACTGGAAGTGGCTGTTCGTCTACCCGGACTACGGCATTGCCACGGTCAACGAGATCGCCTTCCCGACCGACGTGCCGTTGAATTTCCAGCTCACCTCCGATTCGGTGATGAACGCGTTCTTCATCCCGCAGCTGGGCAGCCAGGTCTACGCCATGGCTGGCATGGAGACGAAGCTGCATTTGATTGCGCGTGAGCCGGGCAACTATGCGGGCCTGTCGTCCAATTACAGCGGCGAAGGCTTCTCGGATATGCACTTCCAGGCCATCGCCACCTCGCAAGACGGCTTCAAGGACTGGGTCGCCAAGGCCAAGGCCGCGCCGGTCGTGCTCAACGACGAGACCTACAAGGCGCTGGCCCAGAAAAGCATGAAGGTGCCGGTTGCCTACTACGGCAGCGTCGCTCCGGGCCTGTTCGGCAACATCCTCAACAAGTACATGGGCGGCATGTCGCACGAAGGCATGTCGCACGAGGCCATGTCGATGGACATGCATCACCACGCGGACGGGGACGCGATGTCCTCGCCCATCACCGCGGCAAAGGCAGAGAAGTAAGCCATGTTTGGAAAGCTCACCCTAGAGGCGGTCCCGTACCAAGAGCCGATCATCATGGGCACTCTTGCCGTGGTGTTGCTCGGCGGGCTGGCGCTGTTAGTCCTGCTCACGCGCATGCGCAAGTGGGGCTACCTGTGGTCCGAGTGGTTCACCTCCGTGGACCACAAGAAAATCGGCGTCATGTACATCATCGTGGCCCTGGTCATGCTGCTGCGCGGCTTCGCCGACGCCATCATGATGCGCGCGCAGCAGGCCATGGCCTCGGCCGATTCGGCCGGCTATCTGCCGCCGCACCACTTCGATCAGATCTTCACCGCCCACGGCGTGATCATGATCTTCTTCGTGGCCATGCCGCTGATCATCGGCCTGATGAACCTGGTCGTGCCGCTGCAGATCGGCGCGCGCGACGTGGCCTATCCGTTCCTGAATTCGCTGAGCTTCTGGCTGTTCGTGTCCGGCATGGTGCTGGTGATGGTGTCGATGTTCGTCGGCGAGTTCGCGGCGACTGGCTGGCTGGCTTATCCGCCGCTGTCGGAGCTCGAATACAGTCCAACGGTCGGCGTGGACTACTACATCTGGGCGCTGCAGCTATCGGGCCTGGGTACCACGCTGAGCGGCATCAACTTCATCGTGACCATCCTGAAGATGCGCGCGCCCGGCATGACGCTGATGAAGATGCCGGTGTTCACCTGGACGGCGCTGGTCACCAACATCCTGATCGTGGCGGCGTTCCCGATCCTGACCGTGACGCTGGCGCTGCTGCGCGCTGACCGCTACCTGGGCATGCACTTCTTCACCAACGACGCTTGGCGGCAACGCCATGATGTACGTGAACCTGATCTGGATCTGGGGTCACCCCGAGGTCTACATCCTGGTGCTGCCGTGCTTTGGCGTGTTCTCGGAAATCGTCGCCACGTTCTCGAGCAAGCCGCTGTTCGGCTACACGTCGATGGTCTATGCCACCACGTGCGATCGGCGTGCTGTCGTTCCTGGTGTGGCTGCACCACTTCTTCACCATGGGTTCGGGCGCGAACGTCAACGCCTTCTTCGGCATCATGACGATGATCATCTCGATGCCCACCGGCGTGAAGGTGTTCAACTGGTTGTTCACCATGTACCGCGGTCGCGTCGAGCTGTCACCGTGCCGATGCTGTGGACGATCGGCTTCATGGTCACGTTCGTGATCGGCGGCATGACCGGCGTGCTGATGGCGGTGCCGGGCGCGGACTTCGTGCTGCACAACAGCCTCTTCCTGATCGCGCACTTCCATAACGTGATCATCGGCGGCGTGGTGTTCGGCTGCTTGGCCGCGATCAACTACTGGTTCCCGAAGGCGTTCGGCTTCACGCCTGAACGAGCGCTGGGGCAAGGCCTCGTTCTGGTGCTGGCTGGTCGGCTTCTACGTGGCCTTCATGCCGCTGTACATCCTTGGCCTCAAGGGCATGACGCGCCGCATGAACCACTACGCCAACCCCGACTGGCAGCCCTACCTGGTGGTGGCACTGATCGGTGCCGTGATCATCGCGATGGGCATCTTCTTCACCGTGCTGCAGCTCTACGTCAGCGTGCGTGACCGCAACAAGCTCACCGCGATCCCAGCGGCGACCCGTGGGGTGGCCGCACCCTGGAGTGGTCGATCAGCTCGCCAGCACCTTTCTACAACTTCGCCCTGGTACCGCGGATCGCCGAGCTGGACCAGTTCTGGGAAGACAAACAAAACGGAGTCGCTTACGTGCAGCCTGCCAAGTACGAAGACATTCATATGCCCCGCAACACCGGCATCGGTGTAGTGATGGGCGCGTTCGGTACGGTCCTGGGTTTCGCCCTGGTCTGGCACATCTGGTGGCTGGCGGCGGTAGGCCTGCTGGGCATGATCGGTTCGTTCATCGCCCGTGCCTACGATCAGCGATGTCGATTACTGGGTGCCGGCGGCCGAGGTCGAGAAGCTCGAGCGTTCGCGCCTGGCGAAGTTGCAGCAGCTCAACACCACGCAGGTCGTGCCGGTGGCACCCTCGCGCCAGAAGGTGGCTTAACCCATGAGCAGTACCGCACTAAGCGCCACGCACGGCGCGTTCGAGGACGTCTCCCACGGCGGGGACGTCCACCATCACGATGACGGATCCAAGACCCTGCTGGGGTTCTGGATCTACCTGATGAGCGACTGCCTGATCTTCTCGGCGCTGTTCGCCACCTTCATCGTGCTGGCCAATGCCACGGCCGGCGGCCCGAGCGGCAAGGAACTGTTCGAGCTGCCCTACGTGCTGGGCGAGACCATGCTGCTGCTGATCAGCAGCGTCACCTTCGGCATGGCCATGCTCAACATGCATGCCGGCCGGCGCAACAAGCTGATCGCCTGGCTGGCGGTGACCTTCCTGTTTGGCGCCGGCTTCATCGCCATGGAGGTCTACGAGTTCGCCCACCTGATCCATGAAGGGGCAGGCCCGAGTCGCAGCGCCTTCCTGTCGTCCTACTTCACCCTGGTCGGCACCCACGGCCTGCACGTGACCTGCGGCCTGATCTGGCTGGTGGTGATGATGGACCAGATGCGCCGCTTCGGCCTGACCGACGCCACCCGTCGCCGTCTGTCCTGCCTCAGCCTGTTCTGGCATTTCCTGGATATCGTCTGGATCTGCGTGTTCACCTTCGTCTACCTGCGGGGAGCCATCTGATGGCCGGCGCTCACCATTCCCACGACGCGGCCCATCACGCGGCCGCCCATGCCGACCATGGCAGTACCAAGTCCTATGTCATCGGCTTTGCCTTGTCGGTGGTGCTGACCCTGGCTTCGTTCGGCGTCGTGATGAGCGGCCTGGTGCCGCATGACCTGATGATGCCGGGCATCGTGGTCTTTGGCGTGGCCCAGTTGCTGGTGCAGCTGGTGTACTTCCTGCACATGGGCACGTCGCCGTCGCAGCGCGGCAACCTCAGCATCATGCTGTTCACCCTCCTGATCCTGGCCATCGTGGTGGTCGGTTCGCTGTGGGTACTGCACAACATGAACGAGAACATGATGCATCCGACGTCGCAGATGATGCCGGTGGAGTGAGGTTGGCTATGGCTGGTTTTGACGGGGCGCCTTTGGGCGCCCTTGTCATTTGTGGCGGGTTGATAGGGGCGAGGGGTGAGTGGCGAGGGCGCAACGACCGACTACCAGAGGATGGGCCCCATCTGCGACAAAATCGGCGCGCGCTCGGGCTTACCGGACAGTTCGGCTTGGCGCCCTCGCCACTCCCCCCCTCGTCCCTCGCCTCTGGCATCAAGGCCCCGGCCAAACTTGAACGAATCGGCCATCCGGCCAGTCAAGCCCTCGCGGCGAGAGCGTTCTTCCTCTAAAATGCCGATTTCCAGCACGGCTGCATCCCATGACCCCCCTGATTTTCGTCACCGGCGGTGTGGTGTCCTCGCTTGGCAAGGGCATCGCCGCGGCGTCGCTGGCTTCCATCCTGGAAGCGCGTGGCCTATCGGTCACCATGATGAAGCTCGATCCGTACATCAACGTGGATCCGGGCACCATGAGTCCCTTCCAGCACGGCGAGGTCTATGTGACCGACGACGGTGCCGAGACCGACCTGGATCTCGGCCACTACGAGCGCTTCGTCCATACCCGCCTGACCGGCAAGAATTCGATCACCACGGGCAAGATCTACGAGTCGGTGATCCGCAAGGAGCGCCGCGGCGACTACCTGGGCGCCACCGTGCAGGTGATCCCGCACATCACCGACGAGATCAAGCACTGCATCCACGAGGCCACTCGTGGCTTCGACGTGGCCCTGGTGGAGATCGGCGGCACCGTGGGCGACATCGAGTCGCTGCCGTTCCTCGAGGCGATTCGTCAGTTGCGCATCGAGCATGGCCCGGAAAAGGTGCTGTTCATGCACCTGACCCTCGTGCCGTACATCAAGGCGGCCGGCGAGATCAAGACCAAGCCGACCCAGCATTCGGTGAAGGAGCTGCGTTCGATCGGTATCCAGCCGGACATCTTGCTGTGCCGTTGCGAGCAGCCGCTGCCCGACAGCGAGCGCCGCAAGATCGCGCTGTTCACCAACGTGCCCGAGAACGCGGTGATCAGCGCGGCCGACGTGGACGTCATCTACAAGCAGCCGCTGTGGCTGCACAAGCAGGGCCTGGACGAGATCGTGGTCAAGCGCCTGGGTCTCGAGGCCGAGCCCGGCCGATCTGTCCGGCTGGCAGCGCACGGTCGATGCGGTCGAGCATCCGAAGGACGAGATCACCGTCGCCATCGTCGGCAAGTACGTCGAGCACAAGGATGCCTACAAGTCCCTGGGCGAAGCGCTGCGCCACGGTGGCATCAAGCAGCAGACGCGGGTCAATCTGCAACTGGGTCGATTCCGAGCAGGTCGAGGCCGAAGGTGCCGCCAAGGCGCTGGGCGGCGCCGATGCGATCCTGGTGCCGGGCGGCTTCGGCAAGCGCGGTTTCGAGGGCAAGGTGCTGGCGGCGCAGTTACGCCCGCGAACACGGCGTGCCGTACTTCGGCATCTGCTACGGCATGCATGCGGCGGTGGTGGATTTCGCCCGCAGCGTGGCCGGCCTTGCCGATGCCGATTCCAGCGAGAACGACCGCAATACGCCGGATCCGGTGATCGCGCTGATCACCGAGTGGACCACCGCCACCGGCGAAGTCGAGCAGCGCAACGAGCGCTCGGATCTCGGCGGCACCATGCGCCTGGGCGCGCAGGAATGCCGCCTCAAGTCCGGCACGCTGGCGCGCGAACTGTACGGCCAGGACGTGGTGCGCGAGCGTCATCGCCACCGCTATGAGTTCAACAACCGCTATCGCCAGACCTTCGAGGACCTGGGCCTGGTGATCTCCGGCAAGTCGATGGACGACCTGCTGGTGGAGATCGTCGAGCTGCCGCCGCAGAAGCATCCGTGGTTCCTCGGCTGCCAGGCGCATCCGGAATTCACCTCCACGCCGCGCGATGGCCACCCGCTGTTCATCGGCTTCGTCCATGCCGCGCGCGAGTTCAAGGCCGTGCGTGAAGGTGATCGCTTCGCCAAGGAGTCGGTCGCATGAAGTTGTGCGGCTTCGAGGTCGGTCTGAACCAGCCGCTGTTCCTGATCGCCGGCCCCTGCGTGGTCGAGTCCGAGCAGTTGCAGCTGGATACCGCGGGCAAGCTGAAGGAAATCACCGGCAAGCTCGGCATCCATTTCATCTTCAAGTCGAGCTTCGACAAGGCCAACCGCTCCTCGGGCAATAGCTTTCGCGGCCCCGGCCTGGAAGGAGGGCCTGCGCATCCTGGGCGAAGTGAAGCGCCAGCTCGGCGTGCCGGTGCTCACCGACGTGCACGAATACACGCCGATGAACGAAGTGGCCGCCGTGGTCGATGTGCTGCAGACGCCGGCTTTCCTGTGCCGCCAGACCGACTTCATCCAGAACGTGGCGCGCGCCGGCAAGCCGGTCAACATCAAGAAGGGCCAGTTCCTGGCGCCGTGGGACATGAAGAACGTAGTCGAGAAGGCCAAGGCCGTCGGCAACGACGACATCATGGTCTGCGAACGCGGCGCCAGCTTCGGCTACAACAATCTGGTCTCGGACATGCGCTCGCTGAGCGTGATGCGCGATACCGGCTGCCCGGTGGTGTTCGACGCCACCCATTCGGTGCAATTGCCGGGCGGGCAGGGCACCAGCTCGGGCGGCCAGCGCGAGTTCGTGCCGGTGCTGGCGCGCGCCGCCGTGGCCGTGGGCGTGGCCGGCCTGTTCGCCGAGACGCATCCCGATCCGGCCAAGGCACTCAGCGACGGCCCCAACGCCTGGCCGCTGGGCAAGATGGAAGCGCTGCTCGAAACCCTGCTCGAACTGGACCAGGTCACCAAGCGCCACACGTTCCTCGAACATCACGCTATGAAGCTCACCTCGTTGGATCGCCTCCAAGGGAGGCGAATGCACGCGAATCGCGATCCAATCAGTCACGGATGATTCTCCATCTCGCTTCAGTCACCTCCATCAAGCAACGGACCCCATGAGCACCGAAATCACCCGCATCCACGCCCGTGAAATCCTCGATTCCCGCGGCAACCCCACGCTAGAAGCAGAAGTGACCCTGGCCGGCGGCGGCTTCGGTCGCGCTGCGGTGCCGAGCGGCGCCTCCACCGGTTCGCGCGAAGCAGTCGAATTGCGTGACGGCGACAAGTCGCGTTACCTGGGCAAGGGCGTGAAGAACGCGGTGGCCAACGTCAATGGCGCCATCGCCAGCGCGCTGAAGGGTTTCGATGCGGCGGACCAGGGTGGCCTGGACGCCAAGCTGATCGACCTGGACGGCACGCCGAACAAGGGCAAGCTGGGCGCCAACGCCATCCTCGGCGTTTCCATGGCCGCCGCGCACGCCGTCGCGGCGCAGAATCGCCAGCCGCTGTGGCAGTACCTGGCCAGCATCAATGGCACCACCGGCAAGCCGGGCGCGCTGCCGGTGCCGATGATGAACATCATCAACGGCGGTGCGCATGCCGACAACAACGTCGACGTGCAGGAGTTCATGGTGCTGCCGGTCGGCTTGCCGACGTTCGCCGAGGCGCTGCGCGCCGGCGCGGAAATTTTCCACGCCTTGAAGAGCGTGCTGAAGGGCAAGGGCCTCAACACCGCGGTCGGCGACGAAGGCGGCTTCGCGCCGAATCTGCGCTCCAACATCGAAGCGCTGGACACCATCCTCGAGGCGATCAACAAGACCGGTTACAAGATCGGCAGCGAGATCCTGCTGGGCCTCGATGCGGCCAGCTCGGAGTTCTACAAGAACGGCAAGTACGACCTGGCCGGCGAGGGCAAGAAGTACACGCTCGGCCGAATTCGTCGATCTGCTGGCCAGTTGGGCCAAGCAGTATCCGATCATCACCATCGAGGACGGCATGGCCGAGGGCGACTGGGATGGCTGGAAACTGCTTACCGACAAGATCGGCGATCGCATCCAGATCGTCGGCGACGATTTGTTCGTGACCAACCCGGCGATCTTCCGCGAAGGCATCGAGAAGCACATCGCCAACTCGATCCTGATCAAGGTGAACCAGATCGGCACGTTGTCCGAAACGCTGGAAGCCATCGCGATGGCCGATGCGGCGAAGTATTCGGCCGTGATTTCGCATCGCTCCGGCGAAACCGAAGACACCACCATCGCCGACATCGCCGTGGCCACGACCGCGACCCAGATCAAGACCGGTTCGCTGTGCCGCACCGATCGCGTGGCCAAGTACAACCAGCTGCTGCGCATCGAGGAGCAGCTGGGTGCCGACGCGCGTTATGCCGGTCGCGACGCGTTCCCCAACCTGACCAGACTGCTGCCGAGCGCTCGACCATGCTGCGCTGGATCGCCCTGATTCTTCTGCTGCTGCTGATCGGTCTGCAGATGAAACTGTGGACCGGCAACGGTGGCATGCACGAGGTGGACACCCTGCGCGCCGCGGTGAAGAAGCAAGGCGAAGACAACGCCAAGCTGACCCAGCGCAACCAGGCGCTGGCCGCCGACGTGGACGATCTGAAGACACGGCGAACAGGCCGTCGAGGCGCGTGCGCGCGCCGAACTGGGCTTGATCAAGCCGGGCGAGACGTTCTACCAGGTCGTCGAGAAGCCGGGTGCCAATGCCGGCACCCGCGTCGGCTGCATCCAGCGGCGGGCATTGAGCATGGCGCTCCTCTGGTGCGTGGTGCCTGCGGCGGGGCGAGGCGCCCGCGTCGGCGGCGATATGCCCAAGCAATACCTCCCTTTGGCTGGCCGACCGTTGATCCTGCACACGCTGGAGCGTCTGTCGGCGCACCCGCTCGATTGCGGCTTGATGGTTGTGCTGGCAGCCGGGATGCGCATTGGCCCGCGCTCGATGAGCTCAGCGGCAAGCCCGTGCTGACGACCCTCGGCGGCGCCGAGCGCTGCGATTCGGTGCTCGCCGGCCTGCGTGCGCTGCCAGCCAAGGTGGCCGATGACGAATTCGTACTGGTGCACGACGCCGCGCGGCCGTGCGTGCGGCGCGCGGACATCGGCCGCTTGATCGAGCTGGCCGTGCCGGCCGGTGGCGGACTGCTTGGTGCGCCGCTTGCGCGACACGCTCAAGCGCGCGAACGCCGATGGACGCAGTCGAGTGCGACCGAGCCGCGCGAGCAGCGCTGGCGCGCCTTTACGCCGCAGATGTTCCGCCGTGGCCGAACTGTCCGCAGCCCTGCTCGCCGCGTCGCGGCGGGCGTTAAGGTCAGCGACGAGGCCATGGCGATGGAGCGGGCAGGCTTCGCACCGTTGCTGGTCGAAGGTGCCGAGGACAACATCAAGGTAACGACGGCCGCGGATTTCGCGCTGGCCGAGTTTCTGCTGCCAAGAACCGTATGAGGATCACGTCATGATGCGAATTGGCCAAGGCTTTGACGTGCACGCCTTCGGCGACGGTGACCACGTCGATGCTCGGTGGCGTGCGCGTGCCGCACGATCGCGGTCTGGTCGCCCATTCCGATGGCGACGTGGTGATTCACGCGCTGTGCGACGCAATTTTCGGTGCGCTGGCGCTGGGCGATATCGGTCGGCATTTCCCGCCCACGCGAGGCGCGTTGGCGCAACGCGGACAGCCGCGAGTTCCTGCAGCATGCAGCCAGGCTGATGCGCGAAAACGGCTATGCGCTGGGCAATGCCGATGTCACCGTGATCTGCGAGGCGCCCAAGGTCGGCCCGCATGCTCAGGCCATGCGCGAATGCGTGGCCGCCGAGCTGGGTTGCGCGATCGATCGCATCAGCATCAAGGCGACCACCACCGAAAAGCTCGGTTTCACCGGGCGCGGCGAAGGTATTGCAGCACAGGCCTGCGTGCTCCTGGTGCTGGCATGAACTAGCCGATCCGGGCGATGTCCGTTGGCGCGCCGGTAGCGTTTTCTCGGTCTCGCCACGTGACCCTTGGTGTAATGCCCATGGCTGGCGCCATCGCGCTGCCGGTCTTTGTTTTCCTGCAGCCGGTATCTCCGGCGGAGTCCCATGTCCGATCTTGAATTGCCCTATGCCTATGGCAACCCCCCGCTTTCCGCCGTGTTGCGCAGCGCGCCCGAGGACTTCCAGGTCGAGGAAATCCTGGGTTACGACGCCGACGGCGAGGGCGAGCACGCCCTGCTATGGGTCGAGAAGCGTGGCGCGAATACCGATTGGGTGGCGCGCGAGCTGGCGCGCTTCGCCGGCGTGCCGCCGATTGAACGGTGGGCTATGCGGGCTTGAAGGATCGCCATGCGGTGACCCGCCAGACGTTTTCGGTGCAACTGCCGGGCAGGCCCGATCCGGACTGGTCCGCGTTTCCGCATGCGGAAGTGAAAGTGCTGGCCGCGACCCGTCACTCGCCGCAAGCTCAAGCGCGGTGCCCTGCGCGGCAATCGGTTCGTGCTGGTGTCTGCGCGAGGTCGCAGGGTGATCCGCCGTCGCCGAGCAGGTGCTGCAACAGATCGCGCAGCGCGGCGTGCCCAATTACTTCGGCGAGCAGCGTTTCGGTCGCGAGGGCGGCAACGTGGCGCAGGCACGGGCGATGTTCGCGGGGCGCCGGGTCGATCGCGACAAGCGCTCGTTCCTGCTGTCGGCGGCGCGCTCGCAGATATTCAATGCGGTGTTGGCGGCACGCGTGGAGCAGGGCGTACTGGGATACGCCGATGGAAGGCGAGATCTGGTCGCTGGCGGGTTCGCGCTCCTGGTTCGGCCCCGAGCCCTTCGACGCCACGCTGTCGGAGCGACTCGCGCGCGGGGACATCCATCCATCGGGCCCGCTTGTGGGGGCATGGCGAAACGCCAGCCAAGGCGGATGTCGGTGCGCTGGAAGAGGCGATTGCCGCCGCTCACGCCGATCTGGCCGAAGGGCTGGTCGGCGCCAGGATGGATCAGGAACGCCGGCCGTTGCGGATGATTCCGCAGAACCTGGCCTGGCGCTGGCTGGATGGTGAATCGCTGGAGCTGAGCTTCGAGTTGCCGGCGGGTGCTTATGCGACCACGGTGGTGCGTGAGTTGGCCACCACTTAAAATGTAGGAGCGCACCCTGTGCGCGATGGGCTACGCCCCAGTTTCCATCGCCATCGCCATCGCCATCGCCATCGCCAACGTACCGCGTAGACGGCACGCTGGCTGCAGCGATGGGAACAGGGGCCAAGGGGCCGGTCGCGCACAGGGTGCGCTCCTACACCAAGCACGCTCCCGCTGAGATTCGACGCTAATCAGGCCCACAGCGGAGAGGGAGTAAGCGCGGCTACGCCTTCAGCAGCACCACGACCGCCCCAGTGCCGCCCTGCATCGGCCGCGCCGAAGCAAAGGCGACCACGTCGTCGCGTCGGCGCAGCATGCGGTCGGTGAGCGCTTTCAGCACCGGGCCGCTGGCGCGCGAGCGCAATCCCTTGCCATGCACGATGCGAACGCAGCGAAACCCGTGCTGTCTTGCCTCGGCCAGGAACGTCCACGATGGTGGCCTGGGCTGCCGCCGCATTCATCTGATGCAGGTCGATCTCGTCCTGGATGCTGAACTGGCCGCGCTTGAGCTGCCGTAGCAGCTTCGGCGGATAGCCGTCGCGCAGATAGCTCAGTTCCTCGCCAACCTCGATCTGGCCGGGTCGAACGCCATGTCGAGCAATTCGCCGGGGACGGCGGCCTCGTCGGCCTCCAGCATGTGCGGATGGGGCTGGGCTTGGGCGCTGCAGGGGCGGGTGCGACCGGGTCGAACGGGCGCACGTCGCCGATAGCCTCGCGGAACAGGCGGCGTCGTCGTCGGAAATCTGGGCGGGAGGCGGTGCTTCATCGCTCCCATCCTAATGCAGCCGCTGGCCGGGTGTCGCGTGATCGCGTGAGCCGGCGGGTCGCCAGGCGGCGTCGTGGAGGCTTGTGATGGATCGCAGGACAACATGCGTAACGCTGTGAAACCGCCGTCCCGCTCCGGTAGACTTCAGGCTTCATGCAGGTGTGCGTCGCTCGTCAGTGCGGCGCCCTGCGATTGGCTCTTGAACGGATCATCATGCGAGTTCTGGTAAGCAACGACGATGGCGTGGATGCGCCGGGCATCCGCGTGCTGGCCGAGCGCCTTGGCGCGGTGGGCGAGGTGACCGTGGTCGCGCCGGATCGCGACCGCTCCGGCGCCAGCAATTCGCTCACGCTGGATGCACCGATCCGCGTGCTGCGCGCATGGACAACGGCTATTACCGCGTGGCCGGCACGCCGACCGATTGCGTGCATCTGGCGCTGGCCGGCATGCTCGACGACGAGCCCGACATGGTGGTGTCGGGCATCAACAACTCCGCCAATCTGGGCGACGACGTGATCTATTCCGGCACGGTGTCGGCGGCGATGGAAGGCCGTTTTCTCGGCCTGCCCGCCATCGCCGTGTCGCTGGTGAGCAAGGATCACAATGGCGTGCACTACGACTCGGCGGCCAAGGCCGTGCTGTTGCTGATGCAGCGTTTGCTGGTCGATCCGCTGCCGGCCGACACCATTCTCAACGTCAACGTGCCGGATCGGCCGTGGGCCGAGATCGCGCGGCTTCGAGGTGACCCGGCTGGGGCGAGCGCCATCGCTCGGCGCCGTGCATCGCGCAGACCGATCCGCGCGGACGGCCGATCTGGTGGATCGGCCCGGCCGGCGACGGTGGACGACGCCGGCCCGGGCACGGATTTCAATGCCGTGCGCCGCGGCTATCATTTCGGTCACGCCGATCCATGTCGACCTGACCCGCTTCCAGGCGCTGGAAAAGGTCAGCAGCTGGGTGCAGGCGCTGAGCGACGGCATGGCCGAGGGCAGCCCGGCCAGCGACGAGGCGGCCTGAGCGATGAACGTGCTATCCATTGCCGCCGGCCGAACTGAAAGGCGAGGGCATGACCTCGCAGCGCGCGCGCGACCGCCTGGTCGGCCGAGCTTGAAGGAGGAGGGCATTCGCGATCAGCGCGTGATCGACGTGATCCGCAACGTGCCGCGACATCATTTCATCGATCAGGCGCTTGCATTCGCGCGCCTACGAGAACACCGCGCTGCCGATCGGCCATGGCCAGACCATCTCGCAGCCCTGGGTAGTGGCGCGCATGACCGAGGCTCTGCTCGAGTTTCGGGCGTGCCGCAGAAGGTGCTGGAGATCGGCACCGGCTCCGGTTACCAGGCGGCGGTGCTCGCCGCGCTGGTGCCGCAGGTTTATCACGGTCGAGCGCATCGAGGAATTGCTGCGTCAGGCGCGCCGCCGGTTCCGCCAGCTCGGGCTGACCAACATCCGCTCGCGTCATGACGACGGCAAGCTGGGCTGGCCGGACGAGGCACCGTTCGACGCCATCATCCTTACCGCGGCCGGCGATACCATTCCCAGCCGCATTGCTCGATCAGCTCAGCCCCACCGGCGTGCTGGTCGCGCCGGTGGGTTCGCCCAGCCAGCAGATCCTGATCCGCATGCGCGGCGACGGGCAGGGCGATTTCATCCAGGAGGAGCTGGGCCGCGGTCAGTTTCGTGCCACTGCTTGGCGGCATCGGCTGATGCGCACTAGTTTCGAGCGACATCTCGGACGTGACGCGCGCGCACTGATCGTGGGCGCGCGCACCCCAGGGCGGTCTATTACCTGTGCGGGCTGAGCTTCGTCGAGGCGTTCATTTTCCCGATCATGCCGGAAGTGATGCTGGCGCCGATGATGCTCGGCAAGCGGCACAAGGCGTTCTTCTACGCCAACATCAGCCTGCTGTTCTCGCTGCTGGGTTCGCTGGTGGGCTATGCGCTGGGCCACTGGGCTTTCCAGGCGCTGAAGCCGCTGCTCGACGCCGTGCATCTGCTGGCGCCGATCGAGACCGGCGTGGCAAACCTGCGCACGCAGATGAATCAGCATTGGCTGGGCCTGCTGCGGTGCTGATGCTGGCCGCGCTGCAGCCGGTGGTGCCGATGAAGTTCGTCACCTGGGCCTGCGGGCATCGTCGGCGTGCCGGTCATGCCGTTCCTGGTCTGCATCGCCGTGGGGCGCGGCAAGCGCGTATGGCTGCTGGCGCTTGCTGATCCGGCTGTTCGGCGAGCGCGCCGAGCGCATCCTGCACAAGCACATCGAATGGATTGGCTGGGCCGCCGCTGGTGATCCTGGGGCCTTGCTGGCGTGGTGGCTGTGGCTGCGCTGAACGGCGGCCGGCGGTTGTTGTGCTATCTGCATGAAAATACCGCTCCGCCTCGTTATGCTGGCGCGCATGGATGGATATCTCGCGGTCATTCGCCCTGACAGTCACTCTGCCTGCATCGCTGGCCGCCTGCGGCACCATGCGCAGTCGGTGGTGGTCGAGCCGCCGCCAGGTGACGGCATCGCCGTGGCCGCGCACGGTGACGCCGGCGCGTACGCCGATCCCGGGTGGCAGCTACAAGGTGATGAAGGGCGACACGCTGTATTCGATTGCTTTTCGCAAGGGCGTGGATTTTCGCGATCTCGCCGCAGTGGAACGACATCGCCGCGCCCTACACGATCTGGCCTGGTCAGCGCCTGAAATTGGCGTCGTCCACCGGCAAGGCGCCCGGTCGCATGCGCGCTGCAGTAGTGAGCTACGGGCAAGCCTCGTCCGCGCCGTCATCCGGCGCTGCGCCGAGTAGCCAGCCTCAGCAGTGGCTTTGTGCCTGCGCACCGACAGCCGCCGCGGCGTCGCCACGACGGCGTCGCCTCGACAGCTGCATCGCCGCCTGCTGCCGCGACGACACAAGTCGTGCCGGTCGCCGGCGTGCCCGTGCCGGACGGCGAACGCCACGCCGCCTCCAGCGCCGGTAGCGCCGGCGGCACCGGGCGCGACACGCAGCAATGGTGGCGTGAGCTGGCGCTGGCCGGCGGACGGCAGCCTGATCAGCGCTTCCAGCAGCGCGATGCGATTCCGGGCATCGAGATCGCAGGCAAGACGGGTGATCCGGTGCGCGCGGCAGCCGATGGCGTGGTGGTTTACAGCGGCAATGGCCTGGTCGGGCTATGGCGAGCTGGTGATCATCAAGCACAACGACAGCTTCCTCTCGGCCTATGGCCACAATAGCAAGCGCCTGGTCAAGGAAGGGCAGCGCGTCAGCGCCGGGCAGCAGATTGCCGAGATGGGCTCCACCGGCGCGTCACGCGATGAGCTGGAATTCCAGATCCGCAAGGATGGCAACCCGGTCGATCCGATGGGTTATCTGCCGTCGCGCTGACGCTCCTGTGTAGGAGCGCACCCTGTGCGCGATGGCGGGGTGCTCGGTCATGGCCGCTTCGTATGGGAACTTGGCGCGTCGCCGCTTCGTAGGCTTTTCGCGCACAGGGTGCGCTCCTACAGTTGGCGCCCTGACGCCGCCCAGGCCGGCAGGATGAACGCCGCGACCACGCGGCGGCCTTCGCCGGCCAGCAGGTCGTAGGTGCGCGCGGCGGCGGCATTGTCCATCACTTCCACGCCAATGCCCTTGCGCAGCAGGCCGGCCATGAAGGCGGCCGCGGGAAAAACCTGGCGTTCGCCGGTGCCCAGGATGACCAGCTCCGGCTTCAGTTCCAGCATGGCGTCGACATGGCTGGCATCCAGCTCATGGGACGCCGCTCGACCGGCCAGTTCTCGACGGCGCGATCCGGCGACAGCAGGAAGCTGCGAAGTGAACTCGCGGTCGACCACGGTGATACTGCGCGCGCCGACGCGGCGCACGAACAATAGTCTTCGGGCGGTCGAGCGAGAGATCCATCCGGGTCCTAGCGAGGTAGGGCGATCTTGGGGTCGTCTTCGTTGCGGCGGAACAGCACCACGACATGGCCGATCTGCTGGACGTTTTCCGAGCTGCGTGCCTTCCGACAGGAAGCTCGATCTGCGCGTCGCGTTCCTCCTTGTCGCCGCCGGACAGCTTCACTTTCACCAGTTCGTGATGGCCAGTGCCAGGTCCAGTTCCTTGACCACGGCCTCGGTGGCACCCTTGGTGCCCAGCAGGATGACCGGGATGAAGATCGTGGGCGAGGCTGCGCAGATAACGGCGCTGCGAGGAGGAAAGGGCCATGCGTTCAGTCTCGGATTCGCGGCAATGAGACTGCTAAGGGTATCATGCGGCGTCACCTCCCCCGTATCAGTGGCCCGCGCCGACCATGGCTCGCAGCAAGAGCAGTTCCCGTCTGGCTGCGCGAACACTTCAATGATGATTATGTGAAGAAGGCCCAGGCCGAGGGGCTGCGTTCGCGTGCGGTCTTCAAGCTGGAGGAGCTGATCGACCGAGATCGCCTGCTCAAGCCGGGCATGCGCGTCGTCGACCTGGGTGCGGCGCCGGGCGGCTGGTCGCAGCTGGTGCGCAAGCGCCTGGGCGACAGCGGCAAGGTGTTCGCGCTGGATATCCTGCCGATGCAGGGCATTGCGCGGGGTGGATTTCCTGCAGGGCGATTTCCGTGAAGAAACCGTGCTGCGCCAGCTGGAGAGCCGCGCTGGAGGGGCAACAAGGCTTGATCTTGTGCTGTCCGATATGGCCCCCAATATGAGTGGCGTGGCGCTTGGCTGATCAGATCCGTGCGATGGATCTGGCCGACCTGGCGCTGGATTTCAGCCGTCAATGGCTCAAGCCCGGCGGCTCGTTCCTGATCAAGTTGTTCCAGGGGACGGCTTTGACGATTACTTGCGCAGCTTGCGCGCAGACTTCAGCCGCGTGACCATGCGTAAACCTAAGGCCTCCCGCGCACGTTCGCGGGAGGTGTACGCACTGGCGGTCGGCCGCAAGGCCTCCGGCGGGCAACCGGCGAGAACCGTGCATGAATGAAATGGCGAAAAATCTGTTGCTCTGGGTGATCATCGCGGTGGTCCTGCTCACCGTGTTCCAGAGCTTCAATCCGCGTGGCGCGTCCTCCTCGGACCTTGCCTACAGCAGCTTCGTGCAGAGCGTGGACAACGGCAACGTCGTCCACGGCCACGATCAGCGCCGATCAGCCAGCCACCATCAGCGGCAAGCTGAAGGACGGCAGCTCGTTCCGCACGGTGGCGCCGATGCTCGGCTGGTCCACCAATCGGTGGTCAAGCAGATGCAGGACAAGGGCGTGGAAGTGCGCCAGGATCCGTCCGACAACGGCTTCTCGCTGCTTGGCCTGCTGCTCAACTGGCTGCCGATCATTCTGATCGTCGGCGTGTTCATCTGGTTCATGCGCCAGATGCAGGCTGGCGCCGGCGGTCGCGGTGCGATGAGCTTCGGTCGTTCGCGCGCCAAGCTGCAGGGCGAGGATCAGATCAAGGTCAACTTCAGCGACGTGGCTGGCTGCGACGAGGCCAAGGAGGAAGTCGGCGAGCTGGTCGAGTTCCTGCGCGATCCCGGCAAGTTCCAGAAGCTGGGCGGCAAGATTCCGCGCGGCGTGCTGATGGTCGGTCCGCCCGGGTACCGGCAAGACCCTGCTGGCCAAGGCCATCGCGGGCGAGGCGAAGGTGCCGTTCTTCTCGATCTCCGGTTCCGACTTCGTCGAGATGTTCGTGGGTGTCGGCGCCAGCCGCGTGCGCGACATGTTCGAGCAGGCCAAGAAGCACGCGCCGTGCATCATCTTCATCGACGAAATCGACGCGGTCGGTCGCCATCGTGGCGCCGGCCTCGGCGGCGGTCACGACGAGCGCGAGCAGACGCTGAACCAGTTGCTGGTCGAGATGGACGGTTTCGAGGGTACCGAGGGCGTCATCGTCATCGCCGCCACCAACCGTCCCGGACGTGCTCGACCCGGCACTGCTGCGTCCGGGCCGCTTCGACCGCCAGGTCGTGGTTGGCTTGCCGGACGTGCGGGGTCGCGAGCAGATCCTCAAGGTGCACATGCGCAAGCGTGCCGATTGCCGGCGACGTCGATGCGATGACGATCGCGCGTGGCACGCCGGGCTTTTCCGGCGCCGACCTGGCCAACCTGGTCAACGAGGCGGCCTTGTTCGCTGCGCGCGAAAACGCCCGTGAAGTGCGCATGATCCATCTGGACAAGGCGCGCGACAAGATCCTGATGGGTACCGAGCGCCGCTCGATGGCCATGAGCGAGGACGAGAAGAAGCTCACCGCCTATCACGAGGCTGGCCACGCCATCGTCGGCCGCCTGGTGCCGGAGCACGATCCTGTCTACAAGGTCACGATCATCCCGCGCGGTCGCGCGCTGGGCGTCACCATGTACCTGCCCGAAGGCGACAAGTACAGCATCAATCGCGTGGCGATCCAGTCGCAGCTGTGCTCGCTGTACGGCGGACGTGTTGCCGAGGAACTTGATCTTCGGCGACGACAAGGTCACCACCGGTGCCTCCAACGACATCGAGCGTGCCACCAAGATGGCGCGCAACATGGCGACCAAGTGGGGCCTGTCCGACGAAGCTCGGTCCGATGACCTACGGCGAGGAAGAGGACGAGGTATTCCTCGGGCGTCGGTCACGCAGCACAAGAACGTCTCCAACGAGACCGCGCGCAAGATCGACGAGGAAGTGCGCGCGATTCTCGATCGCGCCTATGCAGCGCACCAGACAGCTGCTGACGGACGAACATCGACAAGCTGCACGTCGATGGCCGACGCGCTGCTGCAGTACGAGACGATCGACGCGCACCAGATCGACGACATCATGGCCGGCCGCGTGCCGGGCCCGCCGGCAGACTGGTCGAAGACGTCGTCAACGGGCTCGACGCCGCCACCGCCGCCGCCGCGTGGCGATGCGGGCGCGAAGGTGGGTGACCCTGCCACGCAGAGTCGTGTGGCCGATCGCTGATCGCGATTTGGCAAACGAGAAGAGGCGGCCCTGTGCCGCCTTTTTTCTTTTGCGTGTAGCCGTCATCGCGACCACGCAGGCGGCGTGCATCTGCGAAGGAAGTTCATCAAAAGGTGTAGCCGAAACACGAACGGACGGCTAAAATGAACGGCTCAGGCGCAGTGCTCTTGCCGTCGAACGTGAAGATTTGTCGACGGTGATGAAAAAAAAATGAAAAAAAGAGTTGACGCACACGCCACGAATCTGAATAATTCCGCTTCTGGCTTCGGCGCTTTCACTTCGGTGGTTGGCGACAGAGCTAAAGTTTAAAAACGCGCCCGTAGCTCAGTTGGATAGAGTACCAGGCTACGAACTTGGTGGTCGGGAGTTCGAATCTCTCCGGGCGCGCCATTTTGAGCAGGTTGTGATGTTCAGAATCACCGCTTGTATCGCAAGGCAGTGGATCGCCGGGCGAGCTGGACGAGATGTTTGAAGTTCGGTGTGCTTTGATACGGATTGACTAGGCTAAGCGTCACCCGTAGCATTTCTAAGCTTCAGCCCGCCTAGGCGGTTGAGGGTTCGAAATCGGGGTATAGCTCAGCCTGGTAGAGCGCCAGCTTTGGGAGCTGGATGTCGTGGGTTCGAATCCCTCTGCCCCGACCAGCAGATGCTATGCACGAAGTGCAAGAGCGCCTGTAGCTCAACCGGATAGAGCATCGGCCTTCTAAGCCGACGGTTGCAGGTTCGATTCCTGTCGGGCGCGCCAATTCCAGTTTTGCGGTGGATGTAGCTCAGCTGGTTAGAGCATCGGATTGTGATTCCGAGGGTCGTGGGTTCGAGTCCCATCTTCCACCCCATTTAAAAAAAAGTTTGTCGGGCCGTTAGCTCAGCTGGTAGAGCAGTTGACTCTTAATCAATTGGTCGAGTGTTCGAATCACTCACGGCCCACCAATTGGAACAGGCACCTAGGGAAACCTAGGTGCCTTTTCTTTGGTTCTTCACGCTTTCCCGGGGAAGGCGGCCTTGATTTTCAGGAAGAAGTAGGTCGAGTCGCGGAAGCCATAGGCCATGCGCTTGATGACCTTGATGCGGTTGTTGACGCCTTCCAGGACGCTGGTGTGCAGGTGGTATTTGGCACTAGCGAGGATGCCGCGCAGGTACGGTTTGAGTCGTCTGGCGAAGGTGATACACGCGGGGATGCCGCTTTCTTCGGCCATGCGTTGCCACTGACGCCAGCGCAACCAGCCTTCGCGGACACTGGGGGCGTACCAGATCTCCTTGAGTGTGGTCTTCAGGAGATAGACCGTGGCTAGCGGCTGGTTGGCGGCGAGCAGATCGCGCAGGCGCACGGCCTGTTCTTCCTGGAGATTCTCGCGGTTGCGCAACAGCAGCCAGCGGCTGCGTTTGATGACGTGGCGGGCGGGCTTGTCCTGACGCAAGGCGTTGGCCTGATCCACCCGCACGCGGTCGATGACCTCGCGACCGAAACGGGCGACGACATGGAACAGGTCGTAGACGACTTCGGCCTGTGGACAGTGTGTGCGCACCTCCCGATCGAACGCCGTGTTCATGTCCATGGCGACCGCTTCGATGTGCCGACAGGTATCCCCTAACAGGGCGAAAAAGGGTGCGATGGCCTTGCGGCTGTTGCCCTCGCCGACCCACAGCACGCGCAAGGTCTGCGCATCCATGATCACCGTCGCGTAACGATGCCCTTTGTGCAGGGCAAACTCGTCCATCACCAGGCGACGTACCGCGCCGGCCTCAAAGGCGCCCTGTGTCGCGACCAGGCGACGCTTGTCGATGTCCTTGACGCTCTGCCAGTGCAGTCCCGTCAGCGCGCAGACATGACGAATCGGCAGCATCTGCGTCAACGCCTCGATCCAGGCCTGAAGACGACGGGTCACCCGCGCCCGCGGATCCAGCCAACCCACCCGTTCGCGACGTCGCCCACAACGCAGGCAATCCACCCGGCGTAGCTCCACCTTCAGCCACACCCGCCGATCCAGCAGGTCGCGCTCACGGATGCGTCGCCACTGACGGTCATGGATCAACGGACTGGGAGCGCCACAGCCACCGCACCGCGGTGTCCATGCCGGATCGGCACGCAACGTGATCAGCAGCTGATCGTCGGCCTGCTCTTCACAGGACTCCACACAAAAACCTTCCCAGAAGGAAGGCAGGCTCATAGCATTCATCGGGACGGCGAGGGACGGTTGGGTTGGTGTGTTTGGCGACTGCCAATGTAACCAACCCTCGCCCGTCAATCCCTACTTCCCCGCGGTTCCGTGAAGAACCTTTTCTTTTGGGCGGATGGGAGCCCCCGCGAAGTGGGCGCGGGCGAGCCGCATTTTCGCGCACTGGATGAAATGCGCGCGCCCTAGACGTACTGCATTTTCACGGTCATGCCGCCATCCACGACGAACTGTTGACCGGTGACGAAGCTAGGGATGCTCTGATCAACTCTGCGTAGGCGTCACCGGTCCTGTCTGTTCGCAGACCACAGGGGCGTCGGCGACGGCAGACTGGCCGTCTGTCGAGCCGGCGCACCGAAGGGATGCGGACAGACAGGACCGGCCCCCACGTGTTGAATTCAAAGTGCTGGGGTGATGTCCAGAAGGCCCGCAGGCGGTGCCGCGCGGCTTGGCAAGACGGCCAGTCTTCCCGGCGCCACGCAACACCGCCTGCGGGCCTTCTGGACATCATGACGCCTGCGCAGAGTTGATCAGGGCATCCCTAGATGCGCTTGAAAGCAGGTAGATGGCCATGGCGCCGATGTCCTCGGGCGTGCCGACGCGTCCGGCGGGATGTTGGGCGTGGTCCTGGCGGCTCAGTTTTGGGGCCTTTCGGCGTGACGGTTTTTGCCACGCATCCGTGGCAATCCATCCTGGCAAGATCGCGTTGACGCGTACCCGTGGCCCGGCGCTGACGGCCAGAGCATGCGTGAACGCCACGAGTCCACCTTTGCTTGCTGCGTAAGCTTCCGTATCGGGCTCGGATTGCAAGGCGCGTGTCGACGCGATGTTGACGATGGCGCCCCGGTGCTCCGACAGCGCGGGAAGGGCGTGTTTGCTGCACAGGAACGCGCCGGTGAGGTTGGTCGCCAGATAGTTGTTCCAATGGGCAAGCGGCAACTCGGTGAGACAGGCAACGTGCGGGTTCGCTATGCCTGCGTTGTTGACGAGTCCATCGATGCGGCCGAAGCGCTCGAGCGCCGAGGCGACCCAGCGCCTCACGCTCGCCTCGCGCGATACATCCAGGCGCGCGAATGCGGCGCGTTCACCCGCCTGCCATTCCAGCATGCATGCCTGTCCGGCTTCGGCGTCGAGGTCGCCGAGCATGACGCTACCGCCGGCTCCCAGGACAGCTTGCGCAATACCGCGTCCGACGCCTTGTGCGCCGCCCGTGACCAGGATCACCCGCCCTTGCAGCGGAAGGGCATCGTATTTGGCAATGGCGGGAGGACGAATCATGGCGTTACCTCGCAAAGAGAAATGGAACGGCGCGTCCATAGGCTAATGGCTATAGGGTCCAGCTGAATTCGCGGTCGCCTCGGAGTGATCGGTGGCTAAGGAGTGGGGACCGCCGGGCCAAGTGTCAGTGGACAGGCTATGCATCGTGTCCGCCGACGAGGTGTCGATCGCATGAGGTTGCATTCCCCAATCCATGAAGCGGCACAGCGGAGAACGGGTTGGCGGGACATTCGGCGGGGTTTCAGGCGCTTTGCTGGCGTTCCCTTCTTGCGCAGGCCGGAATGCAAATGGTGGTGTCTCCTGGCTTTGCCCAGGCGCAATCCGGTATCCCGGCGAGGGTCCCGCAAGAAAACGGCAATCCGGTTCGGCCGTCTTGGCTATGACCTATGGCGAACCTGCTGGTGGCCGTGCGGATTTCCCGGCTCCCTTCGTGCCGACTTGGCGCTGCTCTTGTTCGAGGCGCACGGTAAGTAGTCGGTAGCCATAGGCCGAATGGATTTGTCAAGCCAATTTTGTTCTTGGATATACTCATTCGTGACCGGTTTCACAGTTTTGTCGGACAGGGGAACCACATGAACACCGTGCTGCGACTTATCGCTCTGTGCCTTGTGCTCACGTTGACGGCATGCGCCAGCAACGGCGGATCACACGAGGCGCCCAAGATCGATCCCAACGTGCAGGCCGTCACCACCTATCGCATTGGTGTCGATGACCAGTTGCAGATCACGGTGTGGCACAACCCGGACCTCAGCGTGAATGCGCCGGTGCGACCAGACGGCATGATCACGGTGCCGCTGATTGGCGATGTCATCGCGGGTGGCAAGACACCGGAGGAAGTCGCGGGCGAGATCAAGGACAAATTGCAGTCGTATGTGCGCGACCCGCAGGTGGCGGTGATCCTCACGGAGCTACGCAGCCATGAATACCTGTCGCGTGTCCGTGTCACGGGTGCTGTTCGCTCGCCAGTGTCGATTCCCTATCGCCAGGGCATGACCGTGCTCGACGCCGTTCTGGCAGCGGGAGGTACCACGGAATTCGCGGCGCCGGACCGCACGGAGCTCTATCGCGAAGGTAGTGATGGCGTGACCAAGCAATACGCAGTGCGCTTGGACAAAGTACTGAAGCAGGGCGACCTGGCGACCAATTATCCGGTGCAGCCTGGCGATGTCGTCACGGTGCCGATGCGAGCTTTCTGACGCAGGCCAACGCCTAGGGACAAGGCGGGGGGAAGGGTATGAGCGGGGAAATGACAACGTTTGCCAGCGTGCTGCCTGCCATCGTGAGTGAGGCTCGGCGGCGCCGCCTGGCTATGGGCATCGCGTTCGCGCTCATCGCCTTGGCGGCGCTGGTCACGGGCATGTTGTGGCCCAAGAAGTACGAGGCGTCGACGACCATCCTCGCGCAGGAAAGCAGCATCATCTCGCCGTTGATGGAAGGCGCGGCGGCGGCCACGGGCAACAAGAATCGCGCGAGCATCGCGCGTGACGTGATCTTCAGTCGCAAGGTGATGAATGAGATTCTCGTCGCTGGCGGCTGGATGGCCAGGCATCCGTCACCGGTGGAGCAGGACCGCATCGTCGAGGGGATCAAGGCCCGCACCAAAGTTGTCACCGCGCACGACAATCTCATCACGATCAGCTATTTCGATAGCGACCCCAGGCGCACCTACCTGGTCACCCGCCAGCTTGCCCAACTGTTCATCAGCGAGAGTCTCGCCTCGAAGCAACGGGAAAGTCGCGACGCCTATGAATTCATAAACAGCCAGGTCGAGGCTTATCGCAAGAAGCTGACCGACGCCGAGGACAAGCTCAAGGCGTATCGCGACAGCAACGATGATGCGCGCCCCGGCAGCGAAGCCGACACCAATGCACGCATCAGCCAGTTGCGCAGCCAGATCGAAACCGCACGCATGGACATGATGGAGCGGCGCTCACAAGAGGGTTCGCTGGCGTCTCAGCTGACCGGCGAATCGGAAGTGAACACAGTGCAGACGACCGGCGGTATCTACGAGACCCAGATGGCCGACCTGCAAGGACAGCTGGATAAACTGCTGCTGACCTATACCGATGAATATCCCGACGTCATCCGCGTTCGGCATCAGATGCAGGACCTGCGGCAGCAGATGGCGCAGGATGACCAACGCAAGGCCGCGGCCCAGGTGTCCGGTACGCCGATCGCGCTGGACAACCGCGTGCAGTTCAATCCCGCCTACCAGCAGATCAAGACGCAGCTCGCGGCGACGCGGGCTTCCTCGGCGGCAGCAGCGGCCCGCCTGGGCGCAAGCGAGGCGATGCTGCAGTCCGAGTTGAAGCGCAGCGCTCGCATCGCCAGTTCAGAGAATGTCACTTCGGAATTGACGCGCGACTACAACGTCAACCGCGACGTCTATCAGGATCTGCTCAAACGCCGAGAAAACGCCCGCGTTTCGATGAACCTGGACGCCGAGCAGCGCGGCCTCACCTTCCTTGTCCAAAATCCCGCCGTGATGCCACTGACGCCTTCGGGCCTGCGCTTCATGCATTTCAGTCTGGCCGGCATCGCACTATCGCTGGCGATACCGCTGGGATTGCTGTTCTGCGTGGTGCGGTTTGACCCGCGCGTGCGCTCGGTCGAGCGGCTGGAACAGGCCACCGGGCTCGCCGTGCTGGCCTCGATTCCATTCTATCCAACGCCGGACGATCGCCGTCGCGATCGCCTGCACAACGTGATCCTGCTGTTGACGGTGGCCGGTGTGGGGGTGGTGTACCTGGCCATGTTCTGGCTGAGGCTAAGGCAATGAGCATGAAAGACGAGGACGACAAGGACCTTGCTGGCAGCATTGAAGAAGTGCTGGAGAGCGCGGCCCGGAACCTGGAGAGGCACTCGACGCATGGTCATTCGATTGCACGGATGAACGACGGCGTGGGTGGCCTCGTGCCCTTGCAGCTGGAAGAGCGCCGACTGATCCACCGCGAGGAATCGGTACGTCGGCAGTCCGACGCGTTTCGCGAGATCCGCACCCGCCTGCTTGGTATCGCCGGCGAACAGAATTTCGTTACCCTCGTGGTAGCGGTCAGTCCGCGCTCCGGCGGCAGCTTCGTCTCCCGCAACCTGGCGGCTGCTTTTGCATTCGACGAGACCAAGACAAGCCTGCTGATTGACTGCAACCTGCGTTATCCGAGCCAGCACAAGGCACTCGGCGTCGAGCCAGTGGCGGGTGGCTTGATCGATTTCCTGGAACAGCCGGCGCTTGGCATCGCGCCGGTGCTTTATCGGACGGGCATCCCACGCGTTCGACTGATTCCCGCGGGAAAGGCGCGCGAGAACAGCGGCGAGTATTTCTCATCGCATCGCATGGGGACTTTGCTGGATTCGCTCAGCTCCCGCTATCCGGATCGCTATCTGTTTCTCGATGGTCCTGCGATCAAGGGTTCGCCGGATGCGCGCATCCTGTCCGATCTCGCGGATTTCGTGGTCGTGGTTGCCGGTTATGGCCGCGATACGCCGGCTGCCATCAGCCAGGCCGTGACCAACTTTGATCCGGAAAAGATGGCGGGTGTGGTGTTCAACTATCTGCCCTAGATCCGTGGGGCACCAGCTGCGATGGTTTTCCTGGGGGCGATTCCTGCCGCGACGTATCCACTGGAGGAAGGAACATGGCGGTACGCACGATACTCGCCCGATCCGTAGGGCTTGCACTGGCCGCCACCTCGGGAAGCGCGTTGGCGGATCAATTCAATTACTCGCTTTATATGTCTTTCGAGCACAGTGACAACATCACCTTGAGCACGTCGGCGCCGATCAGCCAGAACGTCATCATTCCGGGTGTCAATTTCGCCTATACGCAGCAGGGATCGACCATACAGGCCACCGCCACGGGCAACATCGAGTACCGCGACTACCCCGGCAACAATTTTGGCAACCAGACGGTAGGCGCGTTGGCCGCCCAGGCTAATTGGACCGTGGTGCCGCAACGTCTGGATGTGTTCCTGCAGGACTATGCGGGCGTGGAGCCCGTCGACCCGCTGGCCCCCAACGCCCCCAGCAACCAGCAGCAGACCAATGTGCTGGCGGTGGGCCCGACGCTGCACTTCCGGGTCGGCGAAGCGATGACCGGGCAGGTGGAGCTGCACTACATCAACAGCTACGCCTCGAAGTTGACCGAGTTCAATTCGTCGCGCGGGGACGCGGCGTTCCGTCTGTTCAGGGATATCAATCCAACCGACCAGGTCTCGTTCAATGCCGAGTTCCAGCATGTCACCTTTACCGATGTCACGGCAGGTCCAAACTACGACCGCTACGAGGTATATGGCAGCTATTCAACGCGACTGGCCCACTTCGATGCAAACGTGACGGCCGGTTGGACCAAGATCGACTACAGCGGCAACGGACCGTCTCTCGATGATCCGCTCGCGCGCGTGACCTTGGGATGGCGCCCGACCCCGCAAAGCACGTTCACGCTGTCCGGTGCCTACCAGTACGTCGACGCGGCGCAGAGCATCCTGCAGCCAAACAGCGTCCAGATAGGTACGGACGTGGTGCCGTTGCAACCGGTCGCCCAGGTGCTCAGCGACGTGCGTGGTGGCATCAACACGGGAACGGCGATCATCAGTTCTGATGTCTACAAGGAGCGCCGGCTGGATGCGTCCTACAACTATCGCGACGAGCGGCTGTCACTGACGATCGCACCCGCCTACGACAAGCTGGACTATGTCAACAACACCCAGCTCAACCAGTCCGACCGCGGAATCAGCTTCACCGCCTCCTACAAATTGCGCCCGAAAGTGACGTTGTCCGGGTTCACCACGGTTGACAGGTTTGTCTACGACAACATCAATCGAACCGACAAGGACTATCGCTTCGGCATCGATTTTGGACATGAGTGGACACCGCATTGGAGCTGGCATGCGTCATACGTGCGGCAGATTCGCAGCAGCGACGCGGCTGCTCAGAGCTATCACGAGAACGAGTATCTGCTGACGGTGGTATTCACACGATGACGATGCGGACAGAAGCCGAGCTACCCTTCTTCTTCGGAGATCGTAACGAGCTGTTTGGCATTTACCATGCGGCCGCGCGAACGGCCGGCAAGGCGGTGCTTCTGTGTGCGCCTCTCGGGCAGGATCAGATCCGCTGCCACCGGCTGTATCGGCAGCTGGCGCACGCACTGGCATCGGCAGGTATGCCCGTGCTGCGCTTCGACTGCTACGGCTGCGGAGATTCGTTGGGTGAAAGTGCGGAGGTGCGCTGGGACCGCTGCATTAGCGACACGGTGACGGCGGCCAATGAACTTCGCGCGCGCAGTGGCATCGATCACGTGGTGGCATTCGGCGCACGCCTGGGCGGAAGCCTGGCTCTGGCGGCGGCGTCTGCCGCGAGATTGGCCGATGTGATCGTCTGGGACCCCGTGGTCGATGGCCATGCCTATGTCGCGACGCTGGATGCCATGCAGGAGGCGCTGCGCCAGGATACCCATCGTTTCATCAAGCCGCGCCCGGCCGAACTGGCTGGCGAGCAGTGGCTTGGCTTCGCCGTCAATCCTGAACTGCGCGAGCAGATCAGCGGCCTGGTGGCGGACTGGGAAACGGCACCGTCGCTGCTGCTGGACTCGTTGGCACAGACTTCCCCGCAGGCATGGAAGGACCTGGCCCACGACGCTTCCAGCATCAAGCTGTTGGAGCCGCCAACGCCCTGGGATGACCTGGCGCGACTGGAGGTGGCGATACTGTCGCACTCCCTGGTGCAGACGGTTACGGCACATGTACAGGGCGCGCACTGATGACCGAGCAGGCATTCCGTTTTGGCAGGGCTCGGCACCTGATCGGGATCGCAGGATTGCCGGATGCGAAGCGGGACACCGTCGGCGTCATCGTGCTCAACTCGGGACTGGTCCATCGCGTAGGACCATTTCGACTGGCCGTGGAGATGACGCGGCGCTTCAATTCGCTCGGCTACCCCACGCTTCGTTTCGACTTTTCGACCGTCGGCGATAGCGGCGCCAGCGGTGAATCGCAGTCGCGCGTGCAACAGATTCATGCCGATGCGGAGGATGCCATGGGGCTGTTGCGTCGATATGCCGGCTGCTCGCGCTTCGTCTTGATTGGACTTTGCTCGGGTGCTCAGAATGCGCATGCCGTGGCATGCCGCGATGAAAAAATCGCCGGCGCGGTATTCATGGATGGCTACGCCTATCGCACGATGGGTTTCAGGATTCGCCACTACCTGCCTCGCGTTTTCAATCCGCTGCGCTGGTGGCGCCGGCTGACGAGGGCGCGCGCCGCAACCGAAGGCGCCGTCAGCGAGCCGGTATTCAGGGTTGCGCCCTTGCCGAAGGCGGTCGTGCGCATGGATTTCGCCGGCATGATCAACCGGGGTATCAAGCTTTGCCTGATCTACAGCGGCGGGATCAACACGTATTTCAATCATGCGCACCAGTTTCGCGAGTGCTTTGGCCGTGTCATGAGCGATCCGGCGGTGAGCACTCGTTACCTGGCGGAAATGGACCATACCTTCGTGCTGGTCGATGACCGCAAGCGCCTTATCGACCACGTCGAAGCATGGCTTTGCCGTAACTTTCCCGTCGCTCACGCAGGTATCTCACCATGAACGGAGTCCTCGTCACCGGCGGGGCCGGCTATATCGGCAGTCATGTCGTGCAGCAGCTGGTGGCGCGCGGCGAGCATGTGGTGGTCATCGACAATCTTTCGACCGGCTTCAGGGACGCCGTGCATGGCGCCGAGCTGGTGGTGGGGAATGTCGGCGACCGTAGCCTGGTTGCACGGGTTCTGGCCGAACATCGGGTGGATACGGTGCTGCATTTCGCAGCACACACGGTCGTGCCTGAATCGGTATGCGACCCGGTCAAGTACTACGGCAACAACACCTGCAACACGTGCAATCTGCTGGCGTGTTGCTCGGAAGCCGAAGTATCGAAGTTCATCTTTTCATCGACGGCGGCGGTCTACGGCATGACCGACGGTGGCGTGGCCGACGAAGACACGCCGACCCGGCCCATCAACCCCTATGGCATGTCGAAGCTGATGTCGGAGACGATGGTGCGCGATCTCAGCGCCGCTGGCGCATTGCGGCACGTCATCCTGCGTTACTTCAATGTCGCCGGTTGTGATCCGGCGGGGCGCATCGGTCATTCGACGCCGCATGCGACCTTGCTGATCAAGGTGGCATGCCAGCATGCGGTGGGCAAATGCGCGAGCCTCGCGATCTACGGCACCGACTACAACACACCGGACGGCACCGGCATTCGCGACTACATCCATGTGGAGGACCTGGCGGCGGCCCATTTGCGCGCTTTGGATCATCTGCGGGCCGGCGGCGAGTCGCTTACGCTTAACTGCGGTTACGGTCACGGCTATAGCGTGCGCGAGGTAATCGATGCGGTCACGCGGGTCAGTGGCCGTCCGCTGAATGTGGTCGAACTGCCCCGTCGAGTCGGTGATCTGCCAATGCTGATTGCGTGCAGCGATCGCTTGCAGCGTGTGCTCGACTGGCATCCACGATATGACGACCTCGATTTTATCGTGCGCACCGCCTTCCAGTGGGAACAGAAGCTGGCACAGAGCGTCGACTATGTCAGCTAACTTGCCGATGTCGCGGCTACGCCAGGTTCGCGCGGTGTTGTCGCTGCTGTTGCTGCTGGTATTGAGCGCTTATCTGCTGGCCGCACACCCGCTCAACGCCTCCCCGCGAGGCATGGCGGCACAAGCGACGGGTTCGATCAAGCACGCTGGCGATGCGGCATCGACGCCGTCGGACATCGTTGCCGAACAGAAGATCGTGCTTCATCGCAATGCCGGCACGGGATCGCCCGTGCTGGTGTCGCTGGGCATCCCGTTTCCGCCCGGTGCGCTCACCGATCCGAACTTGCTGCGCATCCTGGACGAGAAAGGCAACGAGGTGGCCTCGGTGGCCAAGGTCATGTTGCGTTGGCATTTCAAGGACGGCAGCGTTCGCGCGGTTCGCGTGCAATTCCGCGCGCCATTGGCGACCGACAAAGAGACGTATTACTTCGCTATCGGCAAGCCGCGCAAGGAAGAGATCGCGGGTTGGCCTTATGACACGGGACTGGTCGATGGCGAGCAGGGGCTGCGGGTTCCCATGGTTCTTGGAACCTTGACGCCGGAATGGCTGACGGCGTCGTTGATCGCAGGGCCACAGATTCCAGCGAGCCCCAACGAGGCGTATGCGAAGTACGTGGCCCGCCAGTTCCAGTGGGCCCAGAAATTGCCGGTGGACGACCCGACGGCATGGTTGTTCGATCGCCCCTCCACCTTGTTCAAGGCCTATATCCGCACAGGTCGCTTCGACTATCTCCAGGCGGCCGATACCAGCTATCGCTTTTACATGAAGTACATCAAGCGCGACGGATTACCCATGGGTCCGTCCTGCGGTGGTGGCTGGACCCTGGGTGGAAAACCTTGTGACGCCAAGTACGTCTACATCGAACCCATCCTGCTGGCGGTCGCCTTGACCGGCAACGACACCACGCACGATACGGACACCGTCAACAAGATGGTGACGTTGTGGGCAAATGGCGGCTGGAGCGGCGAGCCCGGTCCCTATACCCAGCCGTCGGAATATTTCACCGAGCGTCTGGTGGGGCTTGGGCTGTTGGCAACGGTGAGTGCCTATGAGCTCAGCGGCAATCCGCACGAGCTGGCCATGATCAAGCAGCGCATTGGCTGGCTCTACGATCATCAGCGCGACAATCCGGATCACCTGGGTAACGATGGCTCCTGGCGCAATAGCTGGCAGCTGCATGAGAACGACAGCTATAACCCGGCCACCGATGTGCGTGGTGCGTCGCCATGGATGACCGAGAACATCATTGATGCGCTGTGGCATGCATGGCTGGTCACTGGCGACAAACGCATACCCGAAATGATCACGGGTTTCGGGCGCTACATGGAAAAGTATGGGTGGATCGATCGCAAGCTGATGTCGGGTTCGCACGATTGGCGCAACCCATGTTCTGGTCCGGATGGTCTCATTGCCTGGTACTGGTCGTCGGCACAGGCCAGCACCACGGTGCTCTCCCATATCGAGGATTCCGACGGCTGGTACAGCGATGCCCACAATGTGGAATTGGGCTTGCCGGTGGCAGCGGCGTATTACTTCGAGACCGATCCTGTCCAGAGTGCCGCACTGAAACGGAGGTTGGAAGCACTGACCTCGTCCTATAACGTCGATTGCGCCGAGCGCAGCGATACGGCACGCCGCTTCAACTGGAACAACCGCGGCAGCGGCGTCGTGCAATGGATGATCCATCAGCCGGCGGGCAGCGGTGCTGCCGCGCTTGCGTCCCGCCCTGTCGGCCAGTGAACACGATGACTCCGTATCGCCACACAGCCAAAGTCGCGCGGATGGACTATTCATGAACCAACGCCTAGCCGTCCTGCGCAGCGTCACCATCGTATCGGTATCAGCCTATATCGAGTACGGGCTGGGCCTGGTCGTCAGCGTGTGGGTGGCGCGCGCGTTGGGACCCGCGGACTTCGGCCGCTATGCGTTCACGGTGTGGTTGTGCCGTTGGCTGATCATCTGCAGCAACCATGCGCTGACCACGTCGTCGATGAAGTTCATCGCCGAGGCCGACGGGGCAGGCAGGGAAGACATCGCCTCGCATATCGCCTCCGGCCTGAACCGTGTGCAGCATCTCAGCCTTTGCCTGGTGCTGGTCGCGTTTGCGCTGATCAGCTTTATCGTCAAGCCGGTGGAATGGCGGATGTTCCTCGGGCCGATGATCGTGCTGTCCATCGTCGCGGTGACCGCCCGGGCGAATTTCGCCATGCGCGTGGCGATCTCCAAGGGGCAGGAGCATTTCGAACCCGAGGCCATCGCTACGGTCTTGAGCGGTGCGTTGACCGTCGGCCTGGTGATTGCGGCGACCCTGGTGCATGCGGATCTGCTCGCCTTTATCGCGATTTACGCGGTTTCGTCGCTGTCGCTCAATCTGATCAACCGCATCGCTTATCGCCGCTTTTGCCTCCCGATCGTGCCAGGCCCGATTCCGGCGGAGATGAGCGTTCGACTGCGACGCCATCTGTGGCTCACCGCGACGTTGGTGATGCTCACGTCCATCAAGGGCGGCACCGTCGAGATGTTCATGCTCAACACGTTTTCCACCACAACCGCGGTTGGCTTCTTCGCCATTGCCTCGACCCTGACACGTGGGGCGGTGGAACTGTTCTCGGTGGGACTCACCGCCACCTTGTTGCCGTATATGGCGAAGGCCTTCGGGCAGAAAGGCCAGGATCACGCGGCTCGCTTCCTGGCCGAGGCGACCCGCTTCTACTGGGCCGCTGGACTAGCCATTGCCGGCCTCGGTCTGGTCACGACGTCGGGCCTCGTGACCTTGATGTACGGACACAAATACACCGAGGCCATTCCAAGCATCATTACGATCCTGGTGCTGGCGGGCTTGCTGTTGTTCGTCAACGGCATCGTGGCGTTCCAGACCGTCGTCGATCGCCAGGACGATCGTATCCGCCTCTCCGGGCGCGCCCTGATGGTCAACCTTGTGCTTGGCATCGTGCTGATACCACGGTTCGGTCTGGCCGGCGCCGTACTGGCCTACAGTGGCACGCGGATCTCCGAGCTGATATTGGCGGTCTATTACCTGCGCCGCGTCACCAGCGAAGGCATTCCCTGGTCACCCATGCTGCGCCTGTTCGCCGTGGGGGTGGTTGCCACCGCCGTGGCGTGGCTGGTGTTGGAACTGGTGCCGGGCAGGTACGCCTTCGTGCCGGCAGGAATCGCGTTCGTCTGCCTCTATGCGCCGGCTGGCGTGCTGGTGCGCTATTGGACGGATGAGGACTATGCCTTGCTCGGGACAATTGCTGGGCGGTTGGGGTTGCCGGGGCGGATGTTCATGCGGGGATTGCAGATGTTGAGGGTTAGGGTGACGGCTTGAAGGGTGTGGTTTTGCGCGGGCTCGCGTGTGACCAAGCGGAGTCACCGCGGCTTTAGCTCCTTCTCCCCTCAGGGCGACCCGAAGGTAGTCCCTGTGGGAGAGAAGGTTGGGATGAGGGGGCGGGTGCTCGCGACAGCGCGACAACTGAGCGTGGCCGCAAGCTTGCCGCTTACGCAGCGGGCGTTTCGAGCGCCGGCAGGCGATCGAAACGCCCGCTGCGTAAGCGGCAACCTGGCGGTACCGCTCGGTTGTCGCGCTATAGGCGAGCACCCGCCCCCTCATCCCAACCTTCGACCCAAAGGGGAGAAGGAGCCTAGTGGCCACATCCTATCTAGCGGTGTCGCTCAATGGCGCTTGCGCACCGCCTGCCAGGCGTAATGGCACATATAGTGCGACGCCGCCACCCACCCCAGGCGCTCGATATCCCGATAGATATGCCACTGCCAACGCGCAGCGCGCAGCTTGTCCGAGGACAGCGATCCGCCATGTACCAGGTACCATGCCAACGCATCGGCGTACGGTACGCAACTCGCGCCGCCCGCCCGCCGCACCAGGTCGAGCCAGAACACGTAGTCCTCGTGTCCCACCGCAAGAAAGCGCGCGTCCCCGAGGCTGCGGTGGTAGACGCCGGTGAGGTTGCCGATATGGTTGCTGCGCAGCATGTCGACGTGGGTCACCATTGAAGGCGGGCGCACGCGTGACAGCACATGGCCATCCTCGGCTACGCGATCGTAGGCGGTATAGCTCACCAGCGCGCCGGTGCGGCGCATGTGGCCGATCTGCAACTCAAGCTTATGCGGATGCCAGCGATCATCGCTGTCCAGGAAAGCGATGTAGCTCCCTTGAGCAGCCTCGATACCGGCATTGCGCGCGGCGGCCACGCCGTTGTTGGATGGTTGATAGAGCACGCGCAGGCGATGGTCGGCGCGCGCCAGTTCGCAGATGAGCCCAGTCGTGCCATCGCGCGAGCCATCGTCGACGATGATCAGTTCCAGCGAGGGATAGGTCTGTTCGCGCACGGACAGTACGGAGGCGCGCAGCGTCCGCTCCGCGTTGTATGCGGGCATGATCACGCTGACCAGGTCCGGTGTCATCCCGTCACCCCGCATCGTGCTTGCGTGCGATGAAGTCGATCGAGGTCACGCAGAGTCGCTCGGGCGGAATATGCGCGAACTGCGGATGGACCCGCAGCGCGGCGAGTTCTTTCAGGCGATTCTCCCGCGCGGTCTCAGTGCTCATGGTGATATCGAAGCCGGCGGCCTTGGCGCGATCGATGAATTCGAAGGCGCGCAGACGGTTCTGGTAGAGAAACGCATTATCCCAGCGCTGCCATTCGGCATCGGAATACTGGAGATAGTTGAGCTGGTTGATCTCGTGGTCGATATAGGCGTAGTGATCGCCGCAATTGACCGAGTGGAACATGATGCCGCCCGGGGCGAGGATGCGCATGGCCTCGCGGAAGATGCCGTCGACCGCTTCGGGAAGCACATGCTCCAGCACGCTGTTGGAGAAGACGCAGTCGATTTGCCGCGGCTCCAAACGGGTTTGTGCGGCATCGCTAGGTGCGTCATAGGTGACGACACCGTCGGTCGCTGCATGGATATCGGCGCCTTCGCGCAGGCGCTGAACCAGTTGCTCCTGCCGTTGGCGCACGTGGTCCTCGGCAATCTCGCAGGCCGCTGCGATCAAGGCGGTATAGCGGCCAAGATGGACCGCGCAGGCCCGCGCCAGCTCAGGTTTGAGGTGGCGGTTGAGGTCGACCGTGATCACGCTGCGTGCGCCACCGAGATAGCAGGCGAATGGAAACGTGGGGTACCAGCCGCTGCCGATTTCAAACAGTCTTGCTCCTACGATGGGCCTGCCGGCCTCGCGCAGATGGCCTGCCATCAGGCGCCAGTCGTCCATCTTCACATCGAACTCGCGTCCGAAGTCGCGCAAGCCACCGAAGCGCCGCTGCAACACGTAGTGCGCCTGTTCACCACCCGGCACATGGCCAAGTACCTTTTGCAACATACCTTTGGCACGCCAATGCATGATCATCCCTCCAGGTCGGCCCAGTCCGCAGTTACCGTCGTCCCCTGTCGCTCCCGCGCTGCCCGATGCCAGGGGGCATTCGCCAGGCCCGGCGGAGGTGGCAGTTCGTAGTCGCGGTAGCGCGATGGATCGCCGCTGTGGCCGGCTTCTGCGGCCTTGACGATGTTGTACATCTCACGCGCCGTCACGTAGTGCAGCACATGGTGGCTGCCATCGTTGTAGCGCTGTTCCAGATGCTCGTACATGGCGTGCGCGGCCTCGCCCAGCAGCGTGTCCATATCGCGCTCCTGCGTACCGTGGGTGTGGATCTTTACGAAGATCCAGTCAGGCCGGCCTTCGACCTGGATGGCCGTGCGAATCCATGCATCGATGCGATCGGCGTCGGGAGGGCAGGAGCGTCGGACGTCGGCGTTCTCAATGCGTGGCACGAGGCCGAAACGGCGTCGACGCCAGTTCAGGCCCAACGGACCCTGCACGATCATCAGGTCGCCCGTGGGTTTCCCGCCGGCCTGCACCGGTACGCCGACATCGTGGGACTTGGGGCGCCGCGGATCGTCGGTGGCGTAGTAGATTGCATTGATGGTGCGCGTCTGGGTGTCGCTGGGGGCCGATGGCAGGGTGAAATCCGCGTAGCAGCCAAGCTCGCGCAACAAGATCAGCTCGTTGTTGAGGCCACACCAGCGACCGTCCGGACGCGAGTTGTCCAGGCACCAGTTGCCGTGAATGAAGCCGAAGCGCAGTTCGCCGGTACGAGGGTCACGCGGCAGCGCGCCGTGGCGCGTGTGCAGGAGTTCGTTGAAGCGCGTGATGGTGGCGCGGAAGTTGTCTTCGTTGTCGTTGTCGTGATGGAGATGGATCTCGATTTCACCATAGCCTTCTGCGCATAGCGCGGCGATCTTGTCCAGGTGCTCCTCCAGGTACTCCTCTTCGGGATAGAAGAAGGAGTGCTGGGGCGGCCGTCCATCGGCATCGCGGTGAGCGGATGCCAGTACGCGGTAGTCGTGGCACCAGCGATCGACACGCGCGCGCTGGGTTTCCAGGTCGGCCTTTCCCCAGGCGGGTTCGAAATGATCGACGAAGCAGAACATCACATGCACCGGACCAGGGCCTGGCGCCGGTGGGCGACGACGGAGATAGCTGCCGAGCCATATCTGCATATGGCGGGCGCGGATACCTTTGATCAGGACCGCCGCTGCCAACAGCAGAATGGCGAACAGGGACAGGATGGCGATCATGCCGGCGCGCCTCCGGTCGGCAGCAGGGTCAGCAACTGCTCCGCGTTGTTGCGCCACTGCCGTTCGCGGACGATGTAGTCCCGCGCAGCGGCGCCTACGCGATGGCATTCGTCCGTGCGGGCCGTGAGTTCGAGCACGCGCTCGACGCAGCGCTCGGTCGCCCCACGGGGAAACAGCCAGCCCGTACGACCGTCGCTGATGACCTCGGCGACCGGATCGTAGTCAGGTGCCACCACGGCCACACCCATCGCCATCAGCTCGAACAGTTTCATGGGCGAGCCGTAGTGATTGGAGTCGGGCAGCACGGCGTAGTCCATGCAGGCAATCCAGCTGGCGATATCTTCATGCGGCACGCGGCCCGGCGTAAGCACACGGTCGGACAACCCTCTCGCGGCGATCATCTGGCGGATGGTTGGCAGCATCAGGCCGTCGCCTACCAATACGAGGGCGAGATCTGGCGCCTCGTTCAAGCGGGCGGCGATGTTCTCGACAAAGTGCTCCACGCCATGCCACTGGGCAAACGCGCCGACATGGCCGCAAACGATGCGATCGCGCAAACCTCGGTCAGCGCGAAGTCGCGCGCGATCGAAGCGGCCGGGGTCGAAGCGCGACAGGTCGGCGGCATTGGGTGAGACGACCGACGGAGCCAGTTCGCCATAGGCTTGTTGTGCCTGGTCGCGGAAGTAGCTGGATATGAACACCAGCCCGGTGCAGTTGCGCAGGCACCAGCCCTCGATACGCCGCGCGAACGTCTTCAGGTAAAGCGGGCGCACGCGTTGCACCAGGGCGGAGTCGTTGATCTCCAGCACCAGGGGGATGCCACGGCGACGCGCCATCCACACGGTGGCGAACAGGAACAAGGAATATCGTTCGTAGATCAGCTCGGGTCGCAGCCGGCGGAATGCGCCCTGCATGCGCGCCAGGGTGACCAGGTTGTAAGCCAGTTCGAGGAACTCGAACAACACGCCTGGCATGCGCGTAACGACGCGTGCGAGCCATCCGCGCGACGGCTTGGCCTGTGGCGGGCGCGTCTCGTGCTCATGCTCGGGATCAGCGCCCGGGAACGAGAGCACCGTGACCTCGTGCCCCATGCCGCGCAACGCATGCACGATGCCGCGTATGTGCACGCCTTCGACGTGGCGACCGCGCGTGCGGTGATGATAGAGGATCCTCATGGAGCATCCCCCGGCAGGGCGCGGAACGTATGACCTTCGCTGAGCCACTCAGGCAGCAGGGTGCGCAGCGCATCGATGGCCTGGTGGCTGTCATCATGCATCAGCACGATGTCCCCAGGGAGCGGAGGCTGCGCGCGCAGCCTTGCCACCAAGGCATCGTGTGTCGGCTTCTGGTAATCGAGGCTGTCGTAGGACCAATAGACGATGCTGCGCCCGTGGCGGGCGCAATGGAGCAACAGGCGCGTGTCCAGGTAGCCCTGTGGCATGCGCACGCGATGCCGCGGGCGCGCGTCGAAAGTTCGCAGCAGTTCGTCGGTGCGACGGAACTCATCGAGTTGGTCGCGTAGAGGCAAGGATTTGAACAGCCGATGCGTATAGGAATGGTTGCCGATCATGTGACCCTCGGCCACCATGCGTTCCACCAGGGCAGGGTACTGCTCGATCTTCTGGCCGATCAGAAAGAAGCTGGCATGGATGCGACGCTCGGCCAGTAGATCGAGCAGGCGCGGCGTGTAATCAGGCTCCGGACCATCGTCAAAAGTCAGGTAGCGGGCGCCCCCATAACTTGAGCCGTGCGTTTGCACCAAGCTGGCCGGCAATAGGCGGAGCAGCTCTTGTCGCTTGGGTTTGAGGTTCATGCAGTGGCCCTCAAGGGCGAGGGGGAGGCGGCGGCAACGTCGCGCAAGATGCCAGCCAGCCGGCTTACGTTGTCGTCCCAGCGAAATGCGGCGGCTTGCCGGACGATGGCCTCGTGATCCCAGGTTCTGCCAGCGGCATCGATCAAGGCGCGAGACAAGGCATCAGGCTCGTGGGGTGGTACGAGCAGGCCGGCCTGGCTTGGCAGCACTTCCGGAATACCACCCACGCGGGTGGCGACGACGGGTGTGCCGCAAGACATCGCTTCCAGCACCACGTTCGGCACGCCTTCATTGTGGCTGGGCAGGCACAGCAGGTCGGCAGCGCGGAACCAGCCTGGCAGCGTATCGTGCGGGACGGGACCGGCAAGAAATACGCGGCTGGCGCAGCCCAGGGCGCTTGCACGTTCGAGCAAGGCCGTATGGCAAGGGCCGGCGCCCACGTAGACCAGCTGTGCATGGGGGCGTACGGCCAGCAGCGCTGGAAATGCCTCGAGCAGATCGAGGCAGCCCTTGGCGAGCTTGAGGTTGCCAACGTACAGCACCAGCGGCGTGTCCGGCGACAAGTTGAGTTGCGTGCGCGCCTGACTGCGCGAGCCGGGTGCGAACAGGCTCGGGTCGACCCCGTTGTAAAGCACGTGCACATGCGCCGCATCGGCATCGAGGGCAATCGCCTTGGTGGCGAGCGCCTCACTCACGGCGATCACCGCGTTGGCGTGGCGAAGGGCGGAGCGTATCTGTGGGCGGCGCAGGGCATGTTCGGCCTGCACGTTGAGATCGCTGCCATGCACCTTGACCACATAGGGAATGCCCAGGCGCCGCGCCAGCCAACCGACGGCGACGGCATCCGGGTAGGCCCAGCTCACCAGCAGACAATCGTAGTTGGCGGAGCGCAACTGGCGGCCACGCTGGATCAGCAGCGACAGCAGCCAGCACATCGCGTGCAAGGTACGTCCTATGCGCGGTGGATAGAGGAAGGTGAAGTGATCGGTGCGCAGACCGTTTACTTTCACCTCGCCCTTCACGCCCCCCAGCCGCTCGCGAAAATCCACCGCGGTCAGCACGTCGACATCGTGATAATGCCCAAGGCGCTCGAACTGCTGGCGGTTGAAGGCGCCGCGCAGTGGGTCCCAGGGCGTGGGAAACAGGTTGGTGAGGATCAGTACGCGCAGTCGCATGGCTCAGTCCCTTGTCTCTAGATACAGCCGCGCGTAGCGCCCGGCCATCGCTTCCAGTGAACCGTTCTGTTCCACCCACGCTCGTGCGGCGCGGCCGCAGGCGGTGGCTTGCTGAGGCTCTTGCAGCAAGGCGAGCATGGCGTCGGCCAGGGCGCGCGGGTTACCCGCGGGTACCAGTCGCCCGGTGCGTCCGTCATGCACGATTTCACCGTTGCCGCCCACGTCGGTGGCCACGATCGGCAGTGCGACAGCGCAGGCCTCCAGCAAAGCCATCGAGTAGCCTTCGCTGCGTGACGAGAGTACGAACAGGTCCAGTCCCTGTAGCAGTTCGTGCACGTCGTTGCGATCACCAAGGAAATGCACGCTTTGGCGTATTCCTTCCTCCTGGGCGCATTGCTCGAGCCGTGCACGCAGTTCACCGTCGCCAATCAACACCAGGGCCGTATCGGGACGCAGTGCGTGGACGCGACGGAACGCCTGGATCAGGCCGACCTGATCCTTGGCCCAGTTGAGGCGACCGACATTGCCGATAAGCCGGTTGTGCGGCGGCAGCTCCAGCGCATGCAGCAGCCGCTCGCGCATGCCGGCCGAAGCCTGCGCAAACGTGTCGACCGGGATGCCATTGGGCACCACCGTGGCCTTGAGCTTGGGCACGATGCCTCGTGCCACCGCGTCGCGCCGGGCTGCTTCGCATACCGTGACGACGGCGTCCGTACGCGCGAGCGAACGCCGATAAAGCCATTCGCGGCGTCCGGTTCGCTGGTTGATGCTCATGCCGTGGCGTGTATTGACCACCCGGCGGACACCCAGCCCGCAGCTGGCCAGCACGGCCTGGTAATGCGCCACGGCGTTGTGCGTGTGCAGGATCTCGGTATCGTGCCGGCGGATCATGCTGCGCGCTAGTGCCAGTGCACGCAGGTCGAGTCCCTGCCGCTTGTGACAGCTGCTGACCGGGATACCCAAGGCGTCCAGTTCGTGCGCCTGCGAACCGGGTTCGAACAGGCACAGCACCTGGCAGCGGTGGCCTTGCCGATGCTGGATCTTCACCAGTTCCAGCACCATGCGCTCCAGGCCGCCGCGATTGAGGTTCTCGACCACGTGGGTAATGTTCACGGCGGCAGCTCCGAAATGGTGAGCCGCGTCTTGCCGCTAGGCGTAGGTGGGATGTCGTCGACGAAGTGGCAATGCACCTCGATGTTGTCGCCGAGTACCTTGTGGATCTCACGGCGGATCATGGCCAGGGAGTCATCGGTGAACGCCTCGCCGCGGACCAGCGAGAGATCCAGCCGGTCGAGTTGGCGTTGCACGACCTGATACTGGTTGACGCCCGGTACTTCCTTGAGCAGGAACGGGAAGAACATGCCCGGCAGGATTCGACCGTCGGGCGTGCGGATCGCGTCGAGCATGCGTCCTTCGACCTGGCTGATCAGGGGCAAGCCGCGACCGCAGACGCATGGCTCATGAGACGCCGTGATCAGGTCGCCGGTGGCGTAGCGGATGAAGGGCATGCCGTAATTGAAAAGATCGGTGATCACCGCCTCGCCGGTATGCGCATGGAGATGGGGGCTGCTCGGTGGCAGTCGCTCGACCAGCAAATGATCGGCATTCACGTGCATGCCCCTGCGCTGCTCGCATTCGGCGGCGATGAGCATGAACTCGCGGCAGCCATAGGTATTGAATGCGGGACAGCCGAAGGCTTCCTCGATGATCTGGCGCTGGAACTCGTGCATCGCCTCACCACAGACGATGAACGCCTTTGGCTGGTGTACTCGTCGTCCGGTAGCAAGCAGCCATTGCGCAAGCCGCAGCAGGGGACCGAAATAGCCCAGCAGGATCTCCGGACGATGGCTATCGACCAGATCGGCATACTCACCGATGTTCGCTTCCGTCATGTGGAAGATGTTGACGACGCGTCGACCAAAAGCCGCGTGATAAAGGCGGTCCTTCCAGCGCCGCCCCGGGTTGGTCGAACCAATGCCGCCGCCCCACAGCATGAGGCTGCGCCGGCCAGGGAGCGCGTTGGCCCAGCCGTAGCCGCGCCACATCACCGCCTGACGGCGCTCATTGCTCTCGCGCGTAAAGCCGAACCGCAAGGGTTCGCCGGTCGATCCGCTGGTGGCTCTTGTATAACATCTGATCGCGCCATGAGGTGGCCTTCAACTCGTCAGCGTGGTTGCGGATGTCGGCCTTGGTAAGCAAGGGCAGGCGAGCGTAGTCGTCAAGGCAGCGAATATCGTCCGGCGTGATGTCGAGTTCACGCCATTGACGTTGATAGAACGGCACGTCGCGATAACAGTGCTCGAGCAATAGCTTGAGTCGTGTCCATTGCAGCTCGGCGATCTGTTGCGGCGAGAGCCATTGGGTGCGTTCGTATTCGGCCAGCCAGGTCAGCGTGCGACGGCGCATCAGGCCGCTCTCGTAGGCGGGGTATAGCACTCGCCGAAAAGCTGCTTCATACCATCCACTCATCACGGCGCTCCTCCTGGTTGTGCCTGATGGACCATCTCCGATCGAATGCCTGGCAATAGCGCGAACCATGCTCATGGCGGTAGTTCCGATACCGTCACGCGCGTCTTGCCGGCATGGGTCAAGGGGATATCGTCGACGAAGTGGCAGTCCAGCTCGATGCTGTCGCCCAGGACCTTGTGGACCTCGTGGCGGATCATGTTCAACGAATCGTCGTTGAAGTCCGCGTCACGCACGATGGACAGGTCGAGACGTTCGAGCTGGCGTTGCACCAATTGGAAGCGCGCGATACCCGGTACATCCTTGAGCATATGGGGAAAGAACTCGCCAGGAAGATAGCGGCCATCCGCCGTACGGATCGCGTCCAGCACGCGTCCGTCGATGCGGGCGAGCAGCGGCAGTCCGCGTCCGCAGGCGCAGCGCTCGGCGGTGGCGGTCGCCATATCGCCATTGAGATAGCGTATGAAAGGCATGCCATAGTTGAACAGGTCGGTGATAGCCACCTCACCGTGGTCGGAGGCGGAAGGCGCGCCATCCGCATCGAGCAGCTCCAGCAACAAATGGTCGGCATTGACATGCAGACCATGGCGCCGTTCGCACTCAGCGGCGATCAGCATGAATTCGCGGCAACCATAGGTATTGAATACCGGGCAGCCAAACGCCTGCTCGATGGTCTGGCGCTGGAACTCGTGCAGTGCCTCGGCACCACCGATCACGGCCTGGGCCCGATGCGGGGTGCGCCCGGTTTCCAGCAACCATTGCGCCAAGCGCATCAGCGGGCCTACATAGCCCACGATGATGTCAGGTCGGTAGCGGTCGATGGCGTCGGCGAACGAGGCCATGTTCGCCTCCGTCATATGGAAGCTGTTGAGCATGCGTCGTGCGAACGCTGCGTTGTACAGGCGATCCTTGAGCTGGTGGGCGCGACTGGGCTCACCGACCGCGCCGCCCCACAGGTACAGCGTGCGTTTGCCCATGCGTGAGCCTGCCCAGGCGTAGCCGCGCCACATCACCGCCATGCGTCGTTCGTTGCTTTCGCGCGTATAGCCAAAGCGCAGCGGTTCGCCGGTGGAACCACCGGTAGCCTTGTAAAGCAGGCGCCCGCGCCAGCTTTCCGCGACGAGCTCGTCGGCGTGTTCGCGGATGTCCGCCTTGGTAAGGGTAGGCAGTCGGGCGACATCCTCAAGGCTCGCGAATGTCGCCCGGATGGATGTCGAGTGCACGCCAGCGAGCGCGGTAATAGGGCACTTCGCGATAGCAGTGATCCAGCAGGCGCTTGAGCCGTTCGAACTGCAGCGCGGTCACGCGATCCGGCGCGAGCCATTGGTCGTGCTCGTAGGCGTCGAGCCAGGCCAGCGTGCCGCGACGGCGTAGCCCGGTTTCATAAGCCGGATACAGCACATGGCGGAACGCTCGCTCGTACCAGCCGCTCATCGCGTCAACCTCCCAGTAACACTGGCGAAACGGACGGTCGCGCGTACGCGACCCGGCTGATCTTCGCGCTGGACATTCATCCGGACGTCCTCAGCAGGACGGCGACCAGTACGAACAAGCCCACGATGCTGCCCATGGCTGCCGGCACCCATCGCCACCAGTCCTTGCCCAGGGCGAAGCCGCGCAGGCCGGGCAAGCGCTGGCGTGCCCCAACATAGTGGCCGGTGACCATGGCGATGATCAGGTACATCACGATCGTATAACTGCGACTGAGGAAGAACGCGGCGGTGAACAGGCCGCACAGCGAGAGCAGCAGCGTGAGCGCGACGGATCGCTCTCGCTGTAGCTGGGCCGCCTGTATCTGATCGCCGGTATCGGCAGGGGCGTAGCGCAGCAGCGACAGCATCATCCAGAAGCTGTAGCAGACGAAGGCCAGCCACAGCACGTAGCCGACGAAGCCGGTCTCGGCCAGTACCAGTACAAACGAGTTGTGCGCGGTGAGATCGTTGTACTCGGTGAAGTTGCCGGCGCCAACGCCGAAAACGGGATGCGAGGTGAACAGATGCATGCCGGTGTACCACGCATCCACCCGGCCGCTGGCGGACTCCTCGCCGGCATCGAGTTCCTGCATGCGCGAGGACAGCATCTTCATGCCCGCAAGGCCTGCGGCGCCGAGCAGACTTGCGACTACCGCGCCGCGTCGACGCCACAGTATAGACGCCGGCCACGACCAGCACCGCGAGCAGCGCACCGCGCGAATTGGTCAGGTACACGCCGTAGAACAGCAAGCGCGCTGCAGCCGAGCCAGAACAGGCGGCCGAAAAAGCCGCCACGCGCGACTGAGCAAGACCGACATCGGCAGCGCCGCGACGAACAGCAAGCCAAGATCGTTCGGATCGTTGAAGATACCCACGTACTGGATGCGGCCGTCTTCACCGATCGGCACGCCCGTCCAGCCGATACCGCTCCTGGCCTGCTCGATGCCGTGCACTGCCAGCACGACAGAGCACATCACGATCACGGCCATGGAAATCAAGAGACGGCGCGGGTTGCGTGCAGGCGGCGGCAAACACGAAGAAGGCAATCACCACGGGACCGAACTTCTGCAACTGGTCGAGCGCGCCGCCAAGCCAGCCGTTGACCGCCGTCGAAATCATCAGCACGGCCAGAAAGATCGGCAGTATCACGAACTGCGGTGCCGCAAAGGTCTTGGCGCTGGACGCCAGCCAGACTGGCGAAGGCCAGCACCAGGACCACCGGAAACACGGGCACGCCGACCAGCGCGGGCATGTAGTCCTGCGGTCGGACGATGGTCAGTATCAGGTAGAGCAGGATCAGTGGGAACATATCGGCTCCTCGCCGTTCACCGGACTGATAGCGCAGGCGTGGGATAGCTCATCAGATGAGGCATGGTGAGCATGGAGGCGAACCAGCCCTTGCCCATATTGCGTTCGATCGCCAGGCGATAGAGCGCGTAGCGATTGGACGCCGGCCGCGGGTTGGTCCCGCTGATATAGCTGCACGCCAGTTGGAAGCCGGCGTCGCGGGTGATATCGATCACGCGATCGTCAAAGGCCCGCGTACTGCCCACGGGATAGGACATCAGCAGCGGCATGATGCCGAGCTCGCGTTCCAGGGCCGCCTTCGAATCACGTACTTCGCTCTCCAGTTCCGCGAGCGGCAGCTTGGACAGCATCCAGTGATGGACGCCATGCGAACCGATCTCGAAGCCGGCTGCATGCATTTCGCGAAGCTGGTCCCAGGTCATGGGACGGCAGTCGGCTGGCGCCGTGTCGGAGGGCAACCGCCACGCCTGCTCAAGTCGCCGGATCATCGCCGCCTGTTCGAGCGCACCGAGTTCCTTCATCCGGCACAGCACGTCGGTGGCGATGGCGCGGCGCGCCTGGCGATCAGACGGCAGCGCCACATCCAGGCCCAGCTCCGGCAGCACCAGTCTGTGGTGCAGCGGTCACCAGGATCATGTGCACCAGCCAGTCGTAGGCGTAGGGTCGGCCGCTGTCGATATGCCCGGTGGATACGAAGAACGTAGCCGGCACGCCGAGCTCACGCAGGATCGGAAACGCGATGCGGTAGTTGTCGTCGTAGCCATCGTCGAAGGTCACGACGACCGTGTCGGCTGGAATCGACTTGCCTTCGTTCAGCGCGGCGGCGACATCACTCAGTCGCATCGGGTTATAGCGCTGCTTCAGCAGCAGCATCTGCTCGCGGAAACCCTCCGGTGACGCACTGATCAGTTCCAGATCGAACTCGTACGTCGTCGGATCGGGTAACGGCATGATGCGATGGTAGGCGAGGATGCGCAGGTCCTTTTGCAGCCATGAGCGCAAGCGTTGCAGCGAATGCAACAGCCCGCTGCTATAGCAGAACTGGCCCAGCTGCCCGCGCAGACCGACAGCCATGCCGCGGTCTTCCGCCTGCGTTACCATGGGAGCGATCCCCGATTGCGGGCAAAGACCACCAGCGCCTGCGCGGAAAAGAGATTCAGGTAGAAGAAGGTCACTGCCAGTCGCACGGGCAGCCAGCGTGTCCATGTGGGCTGCAACCGACCGGCGGCCACCAGGGCAGGCACCAGCAAGCAGCAAGGCCAGGGTGACCGCGCAATCCAGGTGGCGCCGCGCCAGCAAGGCGGACATCAAGGCGACGGTCAGCAGCAGCCAGGGCGTCGCCAGGCGCAATAGCTTATGGCTGACAAAACGCAGCCACACCGGATTTTCCGTCGGCGAAAGCAGCCATGGGGCGAGACGGACGAGCTGGCAATGGCCAACGAAATTGTGGATACGTCGTTCGCGATCTTCCTCCGGGTGCTGCACCAGCCGGTCCCAGGCCAGCGCCCGAGGTTCGAAAACCACCCGTCGGCCGCGCGCAATCACGCGCATCGGAACTAGCAAGTCATCCAGCATGGTGGCGGGCGGCAAGGGCTCGTAGAGGTCACGCCGTATGGCGTAGAGCGCGTTGCTGACGCCGATGGTCGAGCCCGACTGGCTTTCGGCGAGCCGTATTCTTTTTTCGTAGCGCCAATAGGCATCGACGCCCTCGGCAAAAGTGGTTTCATTGTGGGCCGGCAGCAGTTCGCCGCCAACGACACCTACCGAGGGATCGGCGAGGTTGGCAACGAGTTCGCGCAAGGCGATGGGTGCCAATTTCTGGCGTACCTCGGTAAGCATCAGTACGTCGCCGCGCGCGCGCACGATGGCACTGTTGAGGCAGACGGCCTTGCCGCGCCGTGGTACGTAATCGAGCACGCGCACGCGCGGATCGCCAAACTGGCGCGCCAATGCCGCCGTCCCATCTCGGCAACCATCGCATACCACGATGATCTCCAGCAGATCCTGCGGGTAATTGAGCGTGTCGAGGTTGGCGAGTTTGGACTGGATGTACGGCGCGCCGTCTTGGACCACCATGATCACGGTGACGGATGGCGTCTGCGGCTGCTTGTCCACGCGTCGCGGGCTCAGGCGAGCGAGCAGCAGAATGCCCATCGGATAGCCTATGAAGACATAGGCCAGCAGCCAGCCGGAAACGAGAAACGTGGCGTAAGCCAGCGAACTCATATCGGTCTCCCCCGAACCGAAGCGTTCATATCAGCGTCGCCCGAACAAATTGCGCAGACGCTGTCCCAGTGGTGCCGGCTTTCCTGGTTGAGTCGGTGCGTTGTCCAGCTCCGCCGCCAGCGTGCCCAACGTGCCGTTTGCGATATCGAGCAGATTCAGCCGCACGCCAGTCTCGCGTTGCACTCGCGCGGCCATTTCCACCGCCAGGAGCGAATGCCCGCCGACGTCGAAGAAGTTGTCGCTGGTGTGTACCTGCGTGAGGTGCAGCAGCTCGCACCACAACGCGGCGAGTCGCTGTTCGTCGGGTGTCTTTGGCTGAATGGCGAGCGTCGCGAGATCATCGGAACGCTGGTCCGGCACCGGCAGTGCGGAAATATCCACCTCACCACGGGCCGTCTGTGGCATGGCATCGAGAATAAGCAGGTTTCGCGGCATGGCGTAGTCAGGCAGCGTGTTGGCAAGTGCGATGCGCAGTCGATCACGATCGAGCTCCACGCCCGCTGCGGCGACGACATAGGCATCGATCTGCGGGGAGCCGGAAGCATCCGTCCGGGTCACGGCCATCGCCTGCGCCACCCCCGGGCAAGCCAACAAGCAGGCTTCGATCGCGGCCGGCTCGACATCGCGCCCGTTCACCACCAGGCGGCGGTCGCGACGCCCCATCGCCTGTAGATGGCCATCGGCCAACCAGCGGCCACGGAAGCCGGTCGGCGCAAGCGGCGCGGCTGTCTCCTCGATGGATAGGAGAGCGGTGTTTGCAGCTTTGGCGCGACCACCGAACGGCTGGCTGAGCACGTCACCGCCCAACACGATGTCGCCGATGGCACCCACCGGGCAGGGACGCTGTTGATGGTCGAGAATCCACACCTGGGCACCGGCCAGCGGACGACCGCGATGGACGCTGTCGCTCGCACGCTTGACGGCACCCGCGCTCGCCACCACGGCGCCATCGTCGGTACCGAAGATATTCCACGGCCCGGCACACTGCGCGGCCAGGGTGGTGACAAGTTCTGGACTGGGTACATCGCCAAAGCACACGGCCCTGAGTTGCCGGTCGCCGGGCCAGCTGGAAGCGAGCAGCGACTGCCAGGTGGTGGGCGCGGCGAACATCACATTGGCGGCGCTGTCCTGTACGAGTTCAGCGAGCGCCTCGCCATCGATCAGGTCATGCGGACTGCCCAGGACGAAGGTCGAGCCATGGCAAAGCGCCAGCAGGCACTCGACGATCGACATGCCGGTGACCGAGGGTGCCGTGCCCAGCACACGCTCTCCAGCCGTCATGCCCAGCGTGTCCTTGAGTCCGCTCAAGACATGGGCCAGCGCACGGTGGGTGATGGCCGTGCCCAGCGGTTGGCCGGCCAATCCTCGCCCATACAGGGCGAAAGCCACGGCATCCGGGGACACGCCGCCCGTTTCGTGGCGTGCGCTGGATGCGGTGATGATTTCGCTGGTATCCGCATCGAGCCACAGTGCCTTCCTGCGCGGCCAGCCCAGGCTTGCCTCAAGGGAAGCCTCACCCACCAGCAGGTCGATTTCCGCGTCGAGGATGATGTCATGCAGTCGCGCTACCGGGTCCTTCGGGTCGAGCAGGACGCAGCTACCGCCCGCCTTGAGAATGCCGAGCATGCTGGCCACGCGGTTCAGGCCGGGTTCGACACACAGACCCACGCCGACACCTGCGCCGATGCCGCGTTGACGAAGGCAGGTAGCGATGCGATTGGCGCGTTGTTCAAGTTCCGCGTAGGGCGTGCCCCAACTGCCAGCGAGCACGGCTGTCTGATCCGGCGTTCGGTCCGCCTGGGCTTCGAACAGCGCGACCACGTTGTCCACGGCGGGCGAAGACGTTGGTGCGGCATTCCACTGCCGTACCTGCTCCAACTCGCCGAGGCCGATGGCGTTGAGCGACTCGATCGATTGCGCCGGGTTCTCGCTGACTCGGGCCATCAGCGCGAGGTAGCGATCGCGCAGCAGGCGGGCGGTATCGCCTTGCAGGATGTCGGCGTTGTAGGTGACGCCGCCGAGCATGCCCTTGTTGTTCTCCAGGAACCACAGGCCCAGGTCTTCGGTGGCGCCGCTCTGGAACAACAGGATCTGCTCATGGCTGAGGCCGCCCCAGTCCACGATGCGCTGACGCGCGTCCTGGAACGAGAACAGCGCCTGGTAAAGCACGGCGCCATTGCCATGACCGCTGCGCAATTCGCGCTGGAGATATTCCAGCGGCACATCCGGATATCCGAAACTTTCGATGGCGGTGGTGCGCACCTGCCGCACGAACTCGAGGAACGACAGCGACGGATCCACGGTGACGTGCAGGGGCAACAGGTTGTTGAAATAACCCATCACCGATTCGACTTCCGTCTGGTTGCGACCGCGCACCGGCGTGCCGATCACCAGATGCTGCTCACCTGTCATGCCGCTCAGCAAGACGTAGTACAACGCCAGCAGGGTCATATTGAGCGTGGCGTCGGCCTGGCGGGCGACGCCGTGCATGGTCTCGGTAGCTTCCTTCGGTACGCGTATCCATTCGGTGCGGCCGACGCCGGACATGCCTGGGCGGCGGGCGTGGTCGGTGGGCAGCGCGCGGGTTTCCTCCACCTTGGTCAGACGCTCGCGCCAGTAGGCAAGCTGCGACCGGAACGGTTCGGTTTCCAGCCACTGCGCGTGCCAGGCGGCAAAGTCGCCATAGCTCACCGGCAGCGGGGCCAACGGCGAGGGTGATCCCTGCGCGAAGGCGCGGTACAGCTGCGAAAGTTCCGCGTACAGGATGTCGAACGACCAGCCATCCCAGATGATGTGGTGCGGCATGAAGAAGAACACATGGTCCGCTTCGCCCAGGCGGAACATGCGCGCGCTGAACAAGGGGGCGCGGCTGAGTTCGAAGGGTGTGTCGGTGAGCGCCTGCAGACGCTGCATCAAGACCCGTTCGCGCTCGTCCTCTGGCAGCGCAGAGAGATCCTCGGCAGGGAACAGGCGGGTATCGACGCTCTCTTCGACGATTTGCTCGATGTCGTCGCCCGTATGGCGAAAGGCCGTGCGCATGATCGGCTGGCGACGCGTGAGTTCCTGCATCGCCTGTTCAAACGCGGCCTCATCCAGATGCCCACGCAAACGGTGTGCCGAAGGCGCGTTGTAGGTGACGCGTCCGGGTTGCAGTTCTTCCAGTGCCCACAGGCGCCGTTGCATCAATGACAACGGTGCGCGGTCCTGCGTGGGGCGGCGCTGGATCGGTGCGACGGCCGCGGCAGCGCCGCTGGCGAGCTGGGTGTCGATGGCGGCCGCCAGGCTTTCGATGGTCGGCGCGTCAAACAAGGTGCGGAACGACAGCGATATGCCGAAGTCGCGATTGAGCCGCGCAGTGAGCTGCGCCGCCAGCAGCGAATGACCGCCGAGCGCGAAGAAGTTGTCGCGCACATCGAGTTCCGGCAAGGCCAGTACGGTTTCCATGGCCGAGGCGACGCGCTGCTCGGTGTCGTTGCGCGGGGCGACTCGTTCCGTGCCGGCGGCCACCGACTGGACCGGCGGCGCGGGCAGCGCCTTGCGGTCGATCTTGCCGTTCGGCAGCAGGGGGACCGACTCCAGTTGCATGACGTGCTGCGGCAGCATGTAGTCGGGCAGGCGAAGCTTCATGGCGGCGCGTAGTGCCTCCTCGTCCAGCGTGGCGCCCTGGCGTGGCACCACATAAGCCACCAGGCGGACATCGCCGGGTCGATCTTCACGAGCCATCACGACGGCGCGCGCCACATCCGGCACATCGGCAAGCACGGCTTCGATTTCGCCCAGCTCGATGCGGTAACCGCGCACCTTGACCTGGAAATCCAGCCGACCCAGGTGTTCGAGCTGACCCTGGGCCAGCCAACGGCCGCGATCGCCGGTGCGGTACATGCGGGCTTCCGGCGTGCCTGCGAATGGATCGGCGAGGAAGCGCTCCGCCGTGAGCTCCGGCCGGTTCAGATAGCCCAGCGCGACACCTGCGCCGCCGATATAGATCTCACCCGGCACGCCCAGCGGGCAGGGCGCGCCCAGCTCGTCGAGAACGTGCACGACGGTGTTGGCGATGGGGCGCCCGATATAAATCCCATGACGCGGTTGCTCGACGCGCCAGTAGGTGGAATACACCGTGGTCTCGGTGGGGCCGTAACCGTTCCACACTTCACCGCAGCGCTGGAGCAGGGCCTCGGCCAGATCGAGCGGCAGCGGCTCGCCACCGGAGACGGCACGAAAATCCGGACGGCCCTGCCAGCCCGATTCGACCAGGATGCGCCAACCTGCGGGCGTGGCCTGCATCATGGTGGCGCCGCTGCGTTCGACCAGGCTGCGCAGGGCAGCGCCGTCGCGCACATCGTCGTGGTCGGCCACGATGATTTCGGCACCGACGCTCAGCGGCAGCATCAGTTCCATGAAGGCGATGTCGAACGACAGCGTGGTGACAGCCACCAGATGGTCGTTCTCGCCAATGCCGGGTACGCGCTGCATGCTGGTGAGGAAATTCGACGTCGTGCGATGGGGCACGCGCACGCCCTTGGGGCGGCCGGTGGAGCCCGAGGTGAAGATCAGGTAGGCGACGGCATCCGGCGTGGCGGTCCGCTCATTGCGTTCGGGCCGTTCCGGACTCGCACTCTCGATCTCCGCGGCATCCGCCGTAAGCGACAGTACGCGCGAGGTGGGGAACTCGAAGGCGGCGGGTACCGTGTTGTTCACCACCAGGGCGGCAAGCGCGGCATCTTCCGCCATGAAGGCGAGGCGATCGGTCGGGAAGCACGGATCCAGCGGCACATAGCCGGCGCCCGACTTGAGCACGGCCAGCACGGCGGCGACCATGTCGGTGCCACGCGTGAGGGAGAGGCCGACCAGCGAACCACGGCCCACGCCGCGCTCGCGCAACACGTGTGCGATGCGGTTGGCGCGTGCTTCCAGTTCCGCATAGCTCAGCCCCGTCGCGCCATGCCGGACGGCGGCCCGGCCCGGTGCGCGATCCACCTGGGCTTCGAAGTACTGGTGCGCGAGCTGTGCCTCGGGGTAGAGGGTCGGTGCGGGCTGCAGCGATTGCAGGGCGAGCTGCGCGGATGCGGAGACCAACCCCAGGGTGCCTGCGGCGGCGTCCGGTGCAGCGACCGCATGGCGCAGCAGGGTCTCGTACGCATCGAGCCAGCCATGAATGGTTTCGCCGCGGAACAGGTCGCTGTTGTACTGGCATTCCAGCCGTACGCCACCGTTCACCTGCACGGCATTGACGAACAGCTCGAAGTTTTCGAAGGCACGCGGATTGCCCGAGAACTCGAACTCGAGGCCAGGGAAGGTTACGGTCCGCTCGTCCAGCGCCTGGTCGAGGTTGAACAGCACGCTGACCAGCGGCAGGCGGCTGGGATCACGCGGCAGCGCGAGACGCGCGAGCAGGCTGCCAAGCGTGTATTGCTGGTGCTCGAAGGCGTCCAGCAAATCACCGCGCAGCTGACCGAGCACCCGTCGAAAAAGGCGCGGCGCGATCCATCGCCACGCGCAGCGGCAGCACGTTGACACAGTGGCCGACCAGGGCGTCGTGTCCACCCGCCGCCTGTCCCGCCGAGGGAATGCCGATGACGACGTCGTCCTGGCCGCTCAGTCGCTGCAGCAGCAGGCCGAACCCCGAGAGCAGGGTGGCATAGAGGCTGGCGCCGCGCTGTGCCCCCATGCGCTTGATCTCGGCGACCAGGGCGGCGTCCAGCGTGTAGTCCTCGCGTTGGGATGCAAACGTGCGTCGACGTGGACGAGGGCGGTCGGTTGGCAGGTCGAGTGAGGAACTCACGCCGCTGAATTGCTTGAGCCAGTAATGTTCGGCGGCCTGGCCTTCGTCCGTGTTCGCGCGGTTCGCTTCGGCCAGCGCGAAAGCGGTGAACCCGTCGACCGGGCCCGCGCCATCACCGTGGCCGGTCTGCCGCGCATACAGCGCGGCGAGATCGCGCACGATCACGCCGAACGACCAGCCATCGCAGATGATGTGGTGCGCCGTGAACACCAGCAGGTGATCCTGCGGGCCCAGTTGCAGCAATTGCGCCCGCACCAGGGGGCCGTTCTCGAGATCGAACGGCGTGGTGACGACGTGATGCAAGGTGTTGGCAACTTCCGCCTCGCGCTCGCTGGCGGCAAGTCCGGACAAGTCGCGCAAAGGGCAAGGGAAGGTGAGCTGCGCGGCGATATAGAGCTCGTCGCCCTCGGCGCTCAAGGTGGCGCGCAGCGCCTCGTGGCGGTCGACCAGCTGCTGCAAGGCCGCCTGCAAGGCCGGCACATCGAGCGCGCCGCGCAGGCGCAGCGAGATGGACTCGTTATAGGCCAGTGAGGCCTCGGCTTCCAGCTTGCTGGCGAGCCAGATTTCGCGCTGCGTTTCCAGCGCAGGTGCCACGCGTGCGAGCGCGGTGCCAGCAAACGGATCGTAGTCGACGGCGACCGGGGCGGCTGTCGTGTCGTTCGGGCTCATGCGTTGACCCTCATGTACTTGCCGGGCGCATCAGGATTGGGCACGAACCAGGCCGGGTTGCCATCCGGATCCTTGCCCAGGCGCGCGCCGGTGACCGGTGGGCGGCTGGCGTCGAAAGCCAGCGCCTCGACGTGCTTGCGGCGTGGCAGGAATTCGGCTTCCTGCATTTCCAGCACGGACTCCTTGAAGGCCTTGGCGATGGCCACGAAATCCTGTTCCGTATGCGCGGTGGTAAAGAAGCAGGGGAAGTTGTCCAGCACGTGCACGCCGCGGCTGCGCATCATGGCGAACAGCAGATCCTGCAGCGGATGGTCTTCGGTAAAGCCGGTTTTCCACACCGAGGCGAAATGCACCAGCTTGATTGGCGCGCCCACGCTGGCGCAGAACGCATTGAGCTCATCCATCAACAAGGCCGTGCGGGCGTTGAGCCGCTCCTGCAGGGCGGGGCCGGCAGTCTTGAGGTGGTCGAGCACGGCATGCGCGGCTGCCAGGGCGAGCGGGTGGCGCACGAAGGTGCCGGCGAAATAGGTCACGCCGACCGTGGGAATCGAGGCGTCGCCGTACTGCCAGCCGCCACCGTCAAGCGCATCCATATAGCGGCGCTTGCCGGCGATCACGCCGATCGGGAAGCCGCCGCCGACGACCTTGCCGTACGAGGCCAGGTCCGCATCGATGCCGAGCACGGCCTGTGCGCCGCGCGGGTGCGCACGGAAGCCGGTGACCACCTCATCGAAGATCAGCAGGGCGCCGGCATCGGCGGTGATCGCGCGCAGCTCCTTGAGGAAGTCGCGTGGCTGGAAATCGGGACGGCGGCTCTGCACGGGCTCGACGAGCACGGCGGCGATGCTGGAGGCGCGCTCGCGGATGATGGCCAGCGATTCGGGCGTGCCGTAGTCGAGCACCAGCACGTTTTCCGAGGTATTGCGCAGGATGCCGGGTGCGGCAGGCACCGAGCGCAGCTTTTTGGTGCCGCGCACGATCACTTCATCAAAGATGCCGTGGTAGGAGCCGGTGAAAATCACCAGGGTATCGCGGCCGGTGACGGTGCGCGCGATGCGCACCGTGCCCATCACGGCTTCGGAACCGGTGTTGCACAGCGCGGCGCGATCGAATCCGGTGATCTCGCAGATCTGCTCGGCGACTTCGCCGGCGAGCGGATGCTGCGGACCGATCTCGTAGCCCGCGTCGAGCTGACGGCGTATGGCATCGAGCACGAACTCCGGTTGCCAGCCGAAGAGATTCATGCCGAAGCCGTTGAGTGCGTCGACGTACTCGTTGCCGTCGAGATCCCACACCTTCGAACCCTTGGAGCGGTTGACCACGATCTGGTAGATCATTTCCTTCAACAGCGGCCGGAATCCGTTGACCACGCGCGGATCGGCAAGGTGATCGCGGTGACGCTGCGTGTATTCCTTGGATGCGCGGGTGCGGTCGATATAGCGACGCATGAAGGCGTCGAGCCGGGCGCGCTGGCGCTCGGTCAGTTCCGTATGGGTGGAATGGATGCGCGCGATGGCGCCAAAGGCCTTCTTGACGTCGTAGGTGGTATGCGCGAGCGCAGCGTCTTCGTCCTGGACGGGCGTGTCGGCTGGCTTGCTCAGCGCCGCGGTGGTGACGGACGGCGCCGCTGCCGTGACGGTTTGCGTTGGCATTGACGCGGTCGGGGGCACGGCGGCACCTGCCACCATCGGCGCACCAGCGGCTGCTGTCGCCAGGAGCGCGAGTTGCTGCTGCATGATCAGCATCTGCTGTTGGATCACGTCCTGCATCAGGTTGCCGTTTGCCATGGGCTGGATGCCGATCGGGGAGGCTGTGGCGATGGCAGTGGCTGCCGCAGGCGTAGGCGCGGCCGGTGCGCTGGTATCCGGCGGCAACATTTGATCGATATGCATGGCAAGACGCTCGAAGCTGGAAAACGACTCCATCAATTCGCGGAACGTGATCTTGAGCGCGAAGGTCTTCTGCAATTGCAGGGCGACCTGGGTGAGAGCCAGTGAATCAAGGCCCAGCTCGACAAAGCCGGACGTGGGGTCGGCGCCCTGCAGTTCGGCGCCGGACACGTCCTCGAACAACTCGGTGAGTTGGGTGACCAGGCGGGTATGGCGTGCAGAGCCGGTCGTCGTGCCGGTGAGGTTGGCATCCATGGAACTCTCCGCGAGAGGTGCAGACGGCGTGGTGAACAGTGGAACGACATTCGCTGCCACGGGTTCGATGGTCGCGGGTGCCGCGGCGGGGACCACCGCATCCACCCAATGACGTTTACGCTCGAAGGGATAAGTCGGCAGGCGCACTCGTAGGCGGCGCTGGCGCCGGTCGAGCTTGGCCACGTCGACGCTGGCACCAGCGCACCACAGCTGGCCCATGGCATCGAGCCACGCGGCGCGCTCGTTGGCGGACGAGTCGGCGAGCGAGGGCACGACGATGTGCGAGCGGCTCTGCGGATGTTGCCGCGCGAGCGTGGTCAAGGCCGTGCGTGGCCCGATTTCCAGCAGCACCTGCTGCGGCTGAGCGAGCTGGATGAGCAGCGCCGATGAGAAGCGCACGGTGCCGCGAAGATGCCGCGTCCAGTAGTCGACCGACCTGGCCTCATCGTCACCGAGTGCCTCGCCGGTCAGCGTGGAGACGATAGGCATGCTCGGTGCAGACAACGAGACCTTCGCTACTTCCTGGCGGAACGGCTCCAGCGCCGGTTCCATCATCGCCGAGTGGAAGGCGTGCGAGGTCTGCAGCAGGCGGCAGGCGATACCGTCGCCTTCCAGTGCGGCGCGGAAGCTCTCAATGTCGTCGGCCGTGCCGCTGACCACGCAGGCATTCGGGGCATTTTCGGCAGCCATCTGCAGGGCTGTGGGGAGTCGCTCGGCCAACTGCGCGGCATCCATGCGCACGGAGAGCATCGACCCGGGTGGCAATGCCTGCATCAGACGACCACGGCGCGCCACCAGGCGTGCGCCGTCGCCGAGGCTCATCACGCCGGCCAGCACGGCGGCCACGAATTCGCCGACGCTGTGGCCGATCATCGCGACAGGGCGAATCCCCAAGCTCATCCAGAGCTTCGCCAGTGCGTACTCGATGGCGAACGTTGCCGGCTGGGTCAGCGAGGTTTCGCGCAACGCATCCGCATCATCGGCAAACAGTCGTTCGCGTAGATCGAAACGGCAGGTCGTCGAGCAATGCCTGCGCGCACTCGTCGATGGCGGCGCGAAAGACCGGCTCGGTGTCGTATAGCGCGCGGCCCATGCCTGCGTACTGCGAGCCCTGGCCGGGGAACATGAAGACCACGCCGAGGGGCTGGCTCGAGACCGCGCGTGGAGATCCGGTGGCCGCCTGTTGCAGCCGGCCCACGGCGTCCTCGGCCGTGTTCGCGACGACGTGCAAGCGTTGCTGGAAGGCCTTGCGCCCATGCAACAAGGTATAGGCGACATCGGCGAGGTTGGCCTCGGGTCGTGTCGCGAGGTGTTCTCCCAGCCGTGTGGCGGCATGGGCGACCGCGGTGCCGGAACGCGCCGAAAGCAGCAGCAACTGCGGGCCATCGGCGGCGTCTGAAGGGGGCACGGGGGGCGCCTCCTCCAGAATCACATGCGCATTGGTGCCGCCCACGCCGAACGAACTGACGCCGGCGCGCAGCGGTTTACCGCTGCACGGCCAGTCCCGCAGTGTGTCGTTCACCACGAAGGGCGAGCCGGCGAAGTCGACCTTGGGATTCGTGGCTTGAAAATGCAGCGACGGTGGCAGGACGCGCTCGCGCAACGACATCGCCGTCTTGATGACGCTGGTTGCGCCGGCGGCCATCACCAGGTGTCCCACATTGCTTTTCACCGAGCCAATGGCACAAAAGCCGCGTTCGTCTGTGCTTTGGCGGAAGGCTGCAGTAAGCCCTTCGATCTCGATCGGGTCGCCTAGCGGCGTCGCCGTGCCATGGGCTTCCACGTAGGAGATCGAGCGCGCATCGACGCCGGCATCGGCCAGTGCCATGGTGATGACCGCGGCCTGGCCTGCGCTGCTGGGAGCGGTGAAGCTCGCCTTGAGGCCACCATCATTGTTGATGGCCATGCCGCGAACGAGCGCGATGATGTCGTCGCCGTCACGCTCTGCATCGGCAAGGCGCTTCATCAGCAATACGGCGGCGCCATCGCTGAACACGGTGCCTTTGGCGTCCGCATCGAATGTGCGGGTGTGGCCATCGGGCGACAGCATCGAGCCTTCCTGCGAGAGATAGCCGCTGCGCGGCGGGCAGGTGATGGACGAGCCTCCGGCCAATGCCATATCGCATTGCCCCGCGCGCAGCGCAGCCGTGGCCTGGCAGATCGCCACGAGCGACGTCGAGCAGGCAGTGTTCATGCTGATCGCCGGGCCGGTCAGGTTGAGCTTGTGCGCGACGCGGGTGGCCAGGTAATCCTTCTCGTTGCCGAGCATCACCTGGAAGGCGCCGAGCTTTTCGATCAGGTCGGGCCGGGTGCTCAGATGACGCTGGAAGTAGGTGGCGTTGTGCATGCCGCCGAAGATGCCGACCGGCACATCGTGCGCGTCCGGCACGTAACCGCCGCGCTCCATGCATTCCCAGCACAGTTCCAGGAAGATGCGTTGCTGCGGATCGGTCAACTCGGCTTCGCGCGGCGACATGCCGAAGAAGGCTGCATCGAAATCCTCCACGCCGTCGATCACGCCGCGTGCAGCGACGTACGCGGGATCTTTCCGATCGGCGGCCGGCACGCCGGGATCGAGCTGGTCGGCGCTGAAATAGGTGATCGACTCGCGGCCGTCGCAGAGGTTTTGCCAGAACGCTTCCACATCGCCGGCACCGGGGAAGCGACCGGCCATGGCGATAATGGCGATGGGCTCGCCACTATCCGCATGACGGCCGCGTGCGATCCGCGATGCGAGCGCGGAACGGCTGTCTCGCCCTTCGATCTGTGCAGCGAGGGCGGACGGTGTGGGATCGCCGAAGAAGGCGGCAACGGTGGGGCGATCCGATAGCTCGGCGTGAATGCGCGCAAGCGTGCGTACGGCGAGCAGCGAGTTGCCGCCGAGGTCGAAGAAGTTGTCGTGGCGCCCGACCTGGTCCAGCCCAAGCACATCGGCAAACAGCTGGCAAAGCCGTTGTTCCAGTGGGCCGACGGCTGGCGTGAAGGCGTCGACCAGTTCAGGGCGGCTGCCGTCGGGCGCCGGCAAGGCGCGGCGATCGAGCTTGCCATTCGGGGTCACCGGGAAGCGCTCAAGCCGCAGATAGATGGCCGGTACCATGAACTCAGGCAGGTTGCGCGAAAGTTGTTCGCGCAGGTGACGCGCGCTGGTCGTGGCGTCATCGGCGACGTAATACGCCACCAGGCGCTTCTGACCCGGTCGATCCTCGCGTGCGAGCACGGCGCCGGCGCGCACGCCGGGCGTGCGTTGCAAGGCGGCTTCGATTTCGCCGAGCTCGATGCGGAAGCCGCGGATCTTGACCTGGTTGTCGGCACGGCCAATGAATTCCACGACGCCTTGCGGCAGCCAGCGAACGAGGTCGCCCGTGCGATAGAGGCGACCACCGGGTGCGCCGAAGGGATCGGGCACGAAGCGCTCCGCCGTCAGCTCGGGGCGCTCCAGATAGCCGCGCGCCAATCCGATACCACCGATATACAGTTCACCGGCGACGCCAATGGGTACCAGCTCGCCCTGTGCATTGAGCACATGCAAGGTGGTATCGGCGATGGGGCTGCCGATGGGTACGGAACGCGCCTGCGCGTCGAACGCGCGGGGTATGGCATAGGTGGCCGAAAAGGTCGTGCATTCGGTAGGGCCGTAGCCATTGATGATGGCTACGTCGGGCAGCGCCGCGTAAGCCTTGAGTACATGCGGCACCGACAGGGCCTCGCCGCCAATCAACAGTTGCCGCAGCCCGCGCAAGCGGCTGGCATCGTCGTCGACGATGGCGTTGAACAAGGCCGCCGTGAGCCAGGCAATGTGCGCGTCATGCCGCTGGATGGTGCGGTACAAGCCGCAGCCGGTGGGAATGCGCTCGGCATGCACGATGCACGTGCCGCCATTGAGTAGCGCACCCCAGATTTCCAGGGTCGACGCATCGAAGCCGAGCGGAGCGGCATGCAGCAGTCGCGGCGCGTCGCCGAAGTCGACATAGCTCACGTCGCGCACCAGGCGAATGATCGAACGGTGCGTGATTTGCGCTCCCTTCGGGGTCCCGGTGGAGCCCGAGGTGTACATCACATAGGCGAGCGATTCACCATCCAAGGCTGGCGGGCTGGCTGCCAAGGTCGCTGTTTCAAGCTGCGCAGCAGTCACGCTTGCTGCGTTGATGCCGGGTGGCACCTGCGTATCGGCCGGCGCGATGACCAAGTGCGCCTTGGCGTCATTAATGGTGAAGGCCAGGCGTTCCGCGGGATGATTCGCATCCAGCGGCAGGTACGCGGCGCCGGCCTTCAGGATGCCGAGAAGCACGGTGATCGCCTCGGCTGAGCGATCCTGCAGCAGGGCGACGGTTGCCCCTGGCCTCACGCCTGCGGCCGCGAGGCCAGCGGCGATGCGATTCGCGCGTGCATCGAGGTCCGCGTAGGAGAACGTGCCGTCCGCGGCTTCTATCGCGACTCGCGTCGGGTACTGCTTTGCCACTTCGGCGAACAGGTCGTGCACGGTATCTTCGGGGCGACGGGGCCTGGCCGTCGCGTTCCATTGATGCAGTAGACGTTCGCGCTCTGCCGGGTCGACCACGTCGATCGATGCCAGGGGCACATCATCCGCAGCGAGTAGCGCGGTCAATGCACGCCTCACGCAGCCCGCAAACAGATCGATCGCATGGGCGTCGAAAGGCGACCGGAACCTGGCTTCCAAGCGCGCCGAGGGGGCACTCCGCAGGCGCCAATGGCTGTACGCGTTCGCCTCCGACTCTTCATCGATCTCATCATCGTGAACCACCTGCCAGGCAGCTGGTGCGGCTGGCATGGAAGCGTTCGCCAGCGCGTCCGCGACGGCTTCCATCCACGCGTTTCGACGCATATCGCGCGGAACCCCGATGCTTACCTGGTAAGCACCATGGGAGGTGGACACGTTGCTGGTAATGACGTCGGCACCGGTAAGGCGCGACTCCGTCAATGCAAGGGCGGCGCACATGGCGACAACGGGACCGATCGGAGTCGGATAATCGTCGCCGAGGTCATAACTGCGGCGCAGCCAGGTACTGGCGGTGCTGCCGTGCGGACAAGGAAGTACATCGAACAACCGCATGGCGGCGATTCCGTCTTCCCCGGTGGCGTCCCTGTTGATATCCATGGCATTCACTATGTTGAAGTCATCGACGAGCGCTCACGGCGGCCGGGTCATTCAATCGGCTACGGCATAGGCGGTCTTGCGCGCCAGCGACGGGCAGGCGGGCGGTCGGCTGCCGACGCCGCGCATGACGATCAGGGCGGATGCACTCATGAAACTGAGCTCATCCAGCAGTTTGTGTCTGCCTACGGGCGGTGGCGACATGCCATGGCGGCGCAGCAGATCGTGCAGCACATGCTCCATCGCGTTATGGCGCGTGGCGCGGGTGCTGTAGGTGAGACTGATCGTGATGGAAGGTTCGGTGCCCGTTTCCACCATGTGCGGGCTGGTGATGGGGATGTATGCACCCATGCCGGGACCGACTTCGAACACGTGGGCGCGTTCGCGAAATTCCTCACGCCACTTGACCAGGTCAAGGTTGTGGCTTGAGTGGAAACAATCGCGAGCGCGCTCGCTGCATACCTCGATGTCGTCCTGATCCCACACGTACACTTTCTTGGTGCCGCGTATCTGCAGCAGGATGCCGTGGTTGCGATCGATGTGGAAAGGCGTCGTCGTGTGAGGTGAAGCCACGAAAATCCAGCCAGCGCGGTAATACATACCCGGGTCATGGCGTTCGATCGTGGGCTGGATCGGGTCCAGCGCGGTGTTGATCAGTTCCCGATAGGCCGGGTCGGCCTGCACGTGGCGCAGAAGCATCCACGCCTTGGCCGAATTGATCTGCTGCAGCGTTTCGGTGACCGAGCGGCGGTTCGGGTACATGCGCGCGACTTCGTCAAAGTTGGCGTCCGCGCCAGCATGGTTGTTGAAGGTGAACAGATGCGTCGTGCCCTGGAAGCGCTTGCCCAGTGCCACCAGCTGATCGGGCTGCAGCAAGGGATGTTCAGTGAGCCGATGGCGCACAGCCTGCGGTCGCCATGGATCGAATGACTCCCAATCCATATCGATTAACGCGGAAGCGTTGGCGTGCATGGATGACACCTCCCCAGCGCGGTGTGGTCGTGACCGACGTCGGAACGCCGGCCCCCTTGGCTTGATTACGCCGTGTCTGTGGCCCTGTGGCGCAGGCACGGAACGCAGCCGACATCGTGGATTTACTGTGATTGTCGGCCGAACGCCTGGGCATTTCCCTAGTCCATCCCGGCTATTCCTGCTTCTATTCCCTACTGCCTATGCCTGTGCCCGACGTGGGCAGGCGAAGCCTTTCTCATCGTTCGTGGGGCTGGCTTCCTCGTCACGCTTTCTAAGAGCCTGTTCAAAGTCTTTGCGCGGTCACAAGCACCCCTCCCCAACCCTCCCTGCGACCGCAGGGAGTCCCCTTTCGGGACAAAGCAGGGGAGGGAGTAAGGGAGCATGCTCTTGGGCTCCTCCCCCTGGTTACAGGGGGAGGCTGGGAGGGGGTGCTCGTGGCCGCAGCGGAGACCTTGAACAGGCGCTCAGGCAGCATCGTGCTGGGTGGCACCCAGCATGCGATGCAGGCGCTGCCCAGCTCGAGCCACGCTGCATTTGGCGCGATCCAGCCAGGCATGGCGTCCCACCGGCGCAGGCCGCAGCCCCAGCCCCCGCATACGGGCGTTGAAGCGATGCGCGTCGGTCCACATGTCCGATTGCCGCGTGCGGTAGGTCAGCGCCAGCGACACGGAGAGCTCCGCGCCGGTATGCACGCGATGCGGCGCGATAAACGGATGGTGCACGCCGGTGCCGGGGCGCAGGTCGAAGGCCAGGGCCTTTGATTCGAACGACGGCTGGTAAGCGGGGCGTCCGCCGACGCGTGAGAGGAGGCGATCCTTCTGCTCGGAATTCATTATTTCGTCGTCGTCCTGATCCCACAAATACACCGTCTTCTGGCCGCGGATCTGCAGCAGGAAGTTCATTTCGCGGTCCATGTGATACGGGGTCACCGAATCGCGCGCGGAAATGAAGATGTACGAGGAATACCAGCTCATGACGGGGTCGAGCGGATCGGTCTGTGCGGCGATCTCGCCCAGCAGCCCCTCGATCATGGGCCTGTAGGCGGCGTCGCGCTCGGGGTTGTTGATGCAGATATAGGCCTGCCTTTCCTCGAAGTTCCGAAGCACGTCTTCGAGCGTGAGGCCTTGCTTGAAATCGTCATACGATGAGTCGAGCGGCGCGTCGCCTGGGATCTTTCCAACGCGGTAGAGAATCTGCTCCGGCGGCAGCCGGCGGCATAGCGCAAAGAGCGCGTCGAGCTCGAATAGCGATTGTTCGCTCAGACCATGCCCGACCAGGAAGGGCTTGCGGTTGTAGTCGGTCCGCAGTGCCGCGGGCGCCAGTGCGAGCAACGGTACTTGTTGCGCGCGACCACGGCCCAGAATGTCGGCATAGCCGGCTGGTGAGATGAATTGGCCCAGCATGGTCGTCCCCCCTGAAATCAACCAGCGTGTCGCTAAGTCACGTTTCCAGAGTCGATGTCACGCGCTTCGGCGCCGCAAGCCTATTTGGACTGGAAGGCGAATAGCCAAAGTATGGCGCCTTGGATCGGCGAGCCAATCCAACTGACGTTATAGCTGCCTGCCGATGCCACCTGCCTGTAGGCGACGGCAACTTGCACGCCACTGTTGTCCGGCAGGGTCAGGTAGCTGTCGATCATGGTGAACTCATGGTCCGGACGCGTCGTCATACGCTTGACGCCGGCATCCCCCCACCAGACGGCGACCAGGGTCGCCGGTCCCGTCGTGGTGACGTTGCCGCTGGTCAGTACGAGCCCCGGGGCAGGGTAGTTCTGCGCCATGTCCTGCAACACGCCGGCATGCATGACCTCGATAAAGGGCACCGAGATTTCGCCGGCGGGATTGGCGCGCTTGGCAATGGTAACCGTGTGGCCAGCGCCTCCCTTGGCGGAGAGCACGGCATAGGCACAGACGGTGAAAGCGCCGCTGTAACCCTTGTAGACCACGGTATCGCCAATGCGCTTCCAGCGATTGCCATAGCTGTCGACAGGCTTGTCGGCGTTTCCCGCGTAGCCACCGTTGAGAACGATCAGCGAGCTGCCCGTGGTCTGCGTATCGATGGGTGCGGTGACGGCTGGCGCTACGCCCATGCCCTCGGAATGGGTCAACAAGGTGTGTGCACCCAGCGATGGCGCGGCTTGCACGGTGGGAGAAGTGTCAGATGCTTGGATCGCGGGGGCCCCCGCCATCAGCAGGGCTGCCATCGTGGCTCGCCGGCATGAGGCTGCAACGTGGTTTCGACGGCCGTGCATGACGCGGTCCCCTCCGTCTATTGGGAAAGAGATATTGCGAACCAGGTCGCACTATGTCAAGAATGTTTTGTGCTGCAGGGTCACTCTATCGTGGCTTGCTCAGCGTCATTGAGCAGACCCTCTTTGGCATCGTGGAAACGCCGACAGGGGACCGGCTTGGCCAACGAGACCGACTTTCTCGATCTGTATCGAACGCTCGGGCTGCGCCCGGGTTGTAGCCTGCTTGATCTCAAGCAAGCCTACCGCCGCCATGTCGGACGAGTGCATCCCGATCGCATGGGTGGCGCGCCGAATGACCCGGCGGACGCAGCCCGGCTGCAACGCATCACGGCGCTTTATGGCGCCGCGATGGAATTCCAGCGTCAGCACGGACGCCTGCCCGGCGCAACCTTGCGGGTGCGCTTTTCGGTGCCGGAGGCGAGCACGCAGTCCGTACGCGTACCGTTGCCATCGGGGCGCCGCGGTTCACGCCGCTCTGGCATCGTCGCATTGGTGGTGGCTCTGGTCGTTGCGGCGCTGGTCTGGAATGGCATCGCCTGGTCGCCGCCGCCACCGGATACCTCCGTACAGGCAAGGGAAACGCCCGGTCTGCCGCTAGGCAGTGCGGTGATTACGCCCGCGCTGGAGATCGGCATGTCTTCCGACCAGGTGCGTTCGATCGAAGGCGAGCCAACCAGCATCCATGATGACCGCTGGGAATACGGCCCTTCCTGGATTCGCTTTGAGCACGACGAAGTCGTGGACTGGTACAGCTCGCCGCTACGTTCACTGGCCACCGCCAAGCGCACGCCAGACGCCGCACCAAGCGTGCCGTCGGCGTCCGACAATTAATTAGTGTGCCGACGGCGTCCGACAATCAACGAGCCCCGCGGCCGAACAGCACGACCTCGACGGTTTGAATAAGAATCAGCAGGTCGAGCAGCAGGTTGTGGTTCTTCACATAGAACAGGTCGTACTTGAGCTTCTCGGCCGCCTCTTCGACGGTGGCGCCATAGGGATAGCTCAGCTGAGCCCAGCCGGCGAGGCCGGGCTTCAGGCAATGCCGGAGACTGTAGTAGCGAATCTGCAAGGCCAGGTCGGCCACGAACTGGGGACGCTCGGGCCTTGGCCCGACAATGCTCATGTCGCCCTTGAGCACATTCCACAACTGCGGAAGTTCGTCGACGCGCAGCTTGCGGCTGATGCGCCCGACGCGTGTCACGCGGTCGTCGTTCTTGCTGGCCCAGCGCGCTACGCCGTCGCGTTCGGCATCGGTGCGCATGCTGCGGAACTTGAGCAACAGGAAGGTGCGGCCGTGTTCGCCGACGCGCTCCTGGCGATAGAGGATAGGGTGACCCGGGCCCGATTCCAGCCAGATGGCCAGCGCCTCGAGCAACATCAAGGGCCAAAGCGTCAGCAGCAGCAGCGTGGCGGCGCCCAGATCGAAGCAGCGCTTGCTGAGCAGGCGCAATGGCGTGGCATTGAAGCCGCCTGAGAAGACCAGCCAGGACGGATCGAGAATGGTGAGCTGTACGCGCCCCGACTCGCGCTCGAAGAACGTGGTGAGGTCGGTGATCGTCACGCCCATTTGACGGCATTCGAGCAGGTCATCCATTGGCAGATGACCGCGACGATCGTCCACGCCAACGACAACCTCGTCGATCTGCTCGCGCTGCACGATGACGTGCAACGGCGTGTTGAGCCTCATGAGTTGTTCGTTGGGTACTGCCACGGGTTCATCCATGCGCGGTACGTAACCCACCACGCAGAAGCCGCGTCGATCAGTGCGACGGCGCATCTGGTTGTGAATCTGTGCGGCTCTAAGGCCGGCGCCAAGAATCAGTACCCGGCGCTTGAGTGCATTCACATCGACCAGGCGCAGGAAGGCGAGACGAAATCCCAGCACCAGGGCAAAGCCCAGCGACAGCGCGATGGCCAGTACGCCGCGGCCAACGTAGGCTTGTGGCACGACGTAATAGCCGATCACCAGCAGGGTGCCACCCAGGGCAAACGCCACGGCTTGTCGCGCAAGCAAGCCAAAACGGCTGGTGCGCATATGCGACTGGTACTGGCCGAGCGCGACCATGCCAATGACGATGACCGTGCCGAACACCAGCGCACGCTCCGGCAAATGCACCGAAAACTCGGCGAGTTCATCCGGGCTGCGGAAATACCGGAGGTACGTGGCCACGCTCAAGGAAAGCGCGAGCAACAACAGCTCGCAGAAGCCGAGCAGCAACAGCCAACGTACGGATTGCCGACGCAGGAATCGAAGCATCCGACTTCCCCCCTTCCCCAGATTTGCGCTGTTTTCCCTCAGCGGGCAGAAAGAGTAGAGCCGTGCCATGACCAGTGTCGATGCAACTTACGTAAGAGTTTCGCCGGCAGTCATGCCTATGTTTCAGGCGTGAAACAGCCATGTTGCCGACGTACGGGGCGGGCGAGTTTGGCCGTGGTGGCTAGGGATGCTCTGATCAACGCTGCGCAGGCGTCATGATGTCCAGAAGGCCCGCAGGCGGTGTTGCGTGGCGCCGGGAAGACTGGCCGTCTTGCCAAGCCACGCGGCACCGCCTGCGGGCCTTCTGGACATCACCCCATCACTTTGAATTCAACACGTGGGGGCCGGTCCTGTCTGTCCGCATCCCTTCGGTGCGCCGGCTCGACAGACGGCCAGTCTGCCGTCGCCGACGCCCCTGTGGTCTGCGAACAGACAGGACCGGCGACGCCTGCGCAGCGTTGATCAGAGCATCCCTAGGGTTGCGGCGGTCCAAGCACGTATGACGAACAGCGTGCCACGTTCACCGGAGCGGCCCATGCGCCGACCAGTCCGATCGGTAGTGGCAGCAGGTGAACGCGACAGGCGGGTGCGTTGCCGGCGGAAGCCGGTGGGGCAACCACGCTCGTACCGCTGAGTGACATGCTGGAAGGAGATTCCTTCAGGCCTATGCCAAACGCCTTGAGCAAGGCTTCTTTACGCGTCCATAGACCCAGCAGCCATGCTTCGTGTTCCGCGGGCGGAAGCAAGGCCAGGTGGGCGGCTTCATCGGCAGAGCAGAGCACGTCGGCAAGATCGCGCAAGGTGGCATGTGGAGGTGCGAGTTCAATGTCGACACCGATCGTCGCGGCATCGGTTATCGCGATGGCAACCTGCGTACCGCTGTGGCTCAGGCTCGTCGCGCAGGCCGTGTCGGCGAGTATCGGTTGGCCTGACTGGCTCATGGATAGCGGGACCCGAGCGGCGTCCAGACCCAGCGTCAGGCCAAGTACATGGCGCCACATCGCATGGGCCAGCACATACGTATCGCGATCACGTGCATGCCGGAAGCGGGCGGCCCGTTCGCGCTCGCGTTGATCCAACAGGGCGCAGGCTTCCTCGCTGAAGTGACTCCATGGCGCGCTGTCGAATAGCACGACGCAGGCCTCGCCCGCGGCGCACGGCTTGAGACCGCAACGATCCAGTGCGGCCCTGGCGCTGTGCGTGAATAGCTGGCTCAGTGTGGCCGGCATGGCCGCTACGACATACCCGCGCTTTTGCAGGTAGCAAGCACGCTACGCAACTGGTCGGCCAGTCGAAGACTCAGCGCGACGATGGTGAAGGTCGGAAAAGCCCAGCCGCCAGTGGGAAACACCGAGCTCCCGGCGATATGCAGGTTCCGCATGCCATGTACCCGGCAATGGCGATCGACGACACCCGAGCGAGGATCATCGGACATGCGCGTGGTTCCCAGGTGATGGGCCCTGCCGTGTACATCGGGAGCGGCGCTGTCGTCATGTTCCAGCCAAGGCTCAAGCGCGAAGCTGCCCTCGCACGCACGCGCCAGTTCGTTGCCGAACAGCGTGGCCGCCGAGCGGTAGGTGTGACGATCGAGTGGTGTAAGCCGCCACTCCACGTTCACCTTGCGCTGCCCCAGTGCGTCGGTTTCCGGCCCGAGCGTGATGCGGCTATGTGGATTGGGGGCCTGCTCAAAGAAACCTACCAAGTCGATATGACTGCTGCTCACCGTAGGTCTATCGGCGATCTTCTGCACGAACGCGCGGGCAATATCGCCGATGCCGAGGCCTAGCCTGAGCGCCAGGGTACCCAGGCTCTCGGTGGGAGCGGCGAATCCCCCGCTAGCGGGGCCGTTCCTGAGCGCTTCGCACAGCCGGGCCTCCAGCAACGCTCCTTCATCCTGCACCGGGCGGCGCAAGGCCGCGCGCAGTTCGCGCAAGGCGCGAATGCCGTTGGGGAGCGGACCTTCCACGCCGAACGGGTGGACGCGACCGTTCAACAACCGCTGTCGACGTTGTACCTGCGGAGACAACCCGATTTCGGGAAACGTGGGTGAAGTTCCCCTGCCATTCCGGCGGTCGTAGGGGCGAGTGACACGGTGAGGTGCATCGGTGGATAGCGTGCCCAGTTTTCCACTGGGGTGATCCATGAAGTAGCGCCCGACCAGGTCGTTCTGGTTACCCAGCCCTTGCGGCACGACCGAGTCGGAAAGCAGCAGCAGGCGCGCGTTTTCGATCCCGCCGCAGGCCAGCACGTATTGCTTGGCGCGAATCGTGCCGCGATAGCCGCCCAGCGTTCCGATGCGTGCCTCCTGTACGACAGCCCCATCGGGTGTCGGCAGAAGCTCAAGCAGATTGACGTGCAGCAGCACGTGGATGTTCGTTGCCCGATCCAGCTCCTCGCGATACGCCTCACCGAACAGGACCGGGCTTCGCGCGAAGATGTGGTTGACCAGCTTGGATGGCTCGAACTCCAGCGGAGGATGGGTCGTCGGACTCATAAACGAGCCGTCGGCAAATTCATGGGCGTCGATCTGGCAAAAGGCCCTCGCGCGCATGTAGTAGGGCACGAGGTCGCTATAGGCTATGGGCCAGCCGCTGTGCGGCACCCAATCGCGCTGGTCGAGATCATAGGGACTCAGCGGAATGCAGCCGCCACCCCACAAGTTGCAGCTGCCGCCGAAGACGCGCATGCGGGAGCTGCCTGGGTCCAGCGGCAGTGCGCCCACCGAGCTACCTTCGTACAGCGCCTGGCTTTGCTGCTCGCCAGCCTCGCCGCCACTTTCCACGAGGCATACCTTGACCGATGTGCCGATGAACGATCGCGCGATCGCGATACCCGCCGCGCCGGCGCCGATGATGCACAGGTCCGCTTCCATGTCGGTCGCATGCGACCCGATCAGGTAGTCGATGAACACCCCATCCCCCTATCGCCTATGAAGCCGCGGAAGCGCGACATCGCGCCGCCTTGCGGAACTGATCCGTGGCGGATCGGGCAGGCGATCCGGGGCTACCTGGCGACCCTTTCAGTCAAACACGGAAATACTCGCGATACCAGCGTACAAAGTTATCGACCCCGGTTTCTACCGACACCTGCGGCCTATAGCCAACGGCCTGTATCAGGTCCGTTACATCGGCTTCGGTGTCGGGAACATCGCCCGGCTGGAGCGGGAGCAGCTCCATGGTCGCCTTGCGGCCAAGACATTGTTCCAGCACTTCGATGTAGCGCAGTAGCTCCACCGGACGTTCGTTGCCGATGTTGAAAAGGCGATAAGGTGCGACGCCGCTGTTCGCCGGATCGGGGGCGTCGCTGTTCCATTGCGTATCGATCGTGGGCACTTTGTCGAGCGTGCGGATCACGCCTTCGACGATGTCGTCCACGTAGGTGAAGCTGCGCTTGTGCTTGCCGTGATTGAAAACCCGGATCGGCTCACCGGCGAGAATGGCACGAGTGAAAAGGAAGAGCGCCATGTCGGGCCGACCCCATGGGCCGTACACGGTGAAGAAGCGCAGCCCCGTGCTTGGAATGCCATAGAGATGCGCATAGCCATGCGCCATCTGCTCGTTGGCCTTCTTCGTGGCAGCGTATAGCGTGAGCGGATGTTCGGCCGACTTGTGTTCGGAAAACGGCATGGCCGTGTTGGCGCCATACACCGAACTGGTCGAGGCAAACACGAGATGTTCGACGCCGTGGTGGCGGCAGCCTTCAAGCACATGCAGAAAACCCACCACGTTGCTGCTCGCATACACATGCGGGTTTTCCGCCGCGTAGCGTACCCCAGCCTGCGCCGCGAGATGCACGACGCGCTGCGGCCGGTGGTTGGCGAACGCCTGTTCCATGGCGCCGCGATCCGCCAGGTCCGCATGGATGTGCGTATAGCCGGGTCGGTTGACGAAGCGCGCAAGGCGCGCCTTCTTCAAGCTGACGTCGTAGTAATCGTTGAGGTTGTCGAGTCCGACGACTTCATCGCCCCGATCGAGCAATCGTTCAGCGACGTAAGACCCGATGAATCCGGCCGTGCCGGTGACCAACACTTTCATTGAGGCGTTCCTGATTCAGAGGCGGCCGTCGACATCGGCGCGAGGGAGCACGTACTTCACGTCGAAGACCACCGATGCTGGCTTGCAAAAGGCGCGAATGCCCGTGGCGCCCAGGGCGACGAACTGATGATGACCGACGGCAACGATCACGGCGTCGTAGCTGCCGGGTGGCGGTTCCGCGATCGGGGTCAGTGCATACTCATGCTCGGCCTCCGCCGCGTCGATCCACGGATCGTGCACATCGATCTCGGCGTTGTAGCCACGCAACGCGTGCACGATGTCCACCACGCGCGTATTGCGCAGGTCGGGGCAATTTTCCTTGAAGGCGAGGCCGAGTATCAGCACCTTCGCGCGCACCGGGTTGATGCCCTTGCGCACCATCAGGCGAATCACCTCGTTGGCGATATGCGGCCCCATGCTGTCGTTGGTACGGCGTCCCGCCAGGATCACGTCCGGGTGATGGCCCACTTCCTGCGCCTTGTGGGTCAGGTAGTAGGGGTCCACGCTGATGCAATGGCCGCCGACGAGGCCGGGCCGGAACGGCAGGAAATTCCACTTCGTACCAGCGGCCTGCAGCACTTCCAGCGTGTCGATGCCCAGCTTGTTGAACAAGATGGAGAGATCGTTGACGAGTGCGATGTTGAGGTCGCGCTGGGTGTTTTCGATGACCTTGGCGGCCTCGGCCACTTTCAGCGAGCTGGCCTTGTGCGTGCCGGCCGTGATGATGGAGCCATACAGGCGATCGACGAAATCGGCCGTCTCCGGCGTGGAGCCGGAGGTCACTTTCAGGATGCTGGTGACGCGGTGCTGTTTGTCGCCCGGATTGATCCGCTCGGGGCTGTAGCCGGCGAAGAAGTCGCGGTTGTAGACCAGGCCCGAGCCTTGCTCGAGGATCGGAACGCACACTTCTTCGGTGCAGCCCGGATACACGGTGGATTCGTACACGACGACGTCGCCGCGTTTGAGTACCTTGCCGAGCGTTTCGCTGGCGCGGATCAGGGGGGTCAGGTCCGGCCGCTTGGCCGCGTCGATCGGCGTGGGCACGGTCACGATGTAGACATTGCGGTCGGCGAGGTCGGCGAGTTCGGAGCTGAAGTGCAGGTGCCCGACACCGGCAAGCTCATCGGCGCTCACTTCCAGCGTGTTGTCGCGGCCTTCGCGCAACTCGGCGATGCGCTTGTGGTTGATGTCGAAACCGATAGTGTCATAGCGCTTGCCAAACTCCACCGCCAGCGGCAAACCGACATAGCCAAGGCCAATGATGGCGAGCTTGGTGCTTTCCAGATTCTGCATACCAACGTCCCGGTTGCTGGTTTGAATGGGCACGGATTTGGCCAGCAGGTTATCCGATGGATTACCCGGATGGGTTGCGAGCTACCCCTGCACGTGTGGGCCGTGCCAAGTTCCGGTTAAGCGCGAACGCCCCTGCGCCTGTCAGCGCAACAAGGCTAACAGGGTATGGCATCGTTTCAGCTAGGCCATTGGTTGCCTGCCGGAAGGGGGATGGGGCCGCTTTGCATCGTCCGCGCCGCTGGCGCAAGCGTGAGGGAGGGCCGGGCCAGCCAATGGCCCACGCGTGCGCCCGGTGGCGCGCGCGTGGGCAAGCGGGGATCAGGACCAGCTGCTGTCGTCGAAGCCGCCGTCGTTGCTATCGTCAAAATCGGTGGACGCGAAATCCTGGTCGCTGACGTCGCGCGAGCCGACGTCATGCGAGCCGAAGTCATGCGAATTGTTGTCGTAGTAGTTGTTCTCGGTAACGTTTTCGATCACCGATGGCTGGCCACCGCCGCCAAAGAAGCCGCCGCCACCGTGATGGCCGCCGAGCAGGTTTTCGATACCGTCGAACAAGAACATGCCGCCGGCCACACCGGCTGCGGTGGTCGCCGCGCTGGTCAGGAAGCTCGGGGCCGCACTCGGCTGGGCGGGCGCGCCGCCACCAAACAAACGATCCTTCCAACTGGGCGTGGCGGGCTGCGGCTGGGCCTGGGGCGGCATGGGCGGTGGCGTGGCGCCCCAGGCGGACTGCTGTCCTCCCAGGAAACTGCCGCCACCTTGCTGGGCGGCCAGTTGGGCCTGCAACTGGGCGATCTGCGCCTTGGCGCTGTCGAGCGCATGCTGCTGCAGCAGGCTGCGCTGCACCAGCAGGTAAAGCGCATCGGGCTGTGCAGCGAGGCGCTGGTGAATCAACGCATCCGCTTGCGGGTCCTTGGCCACGCCGCTGGCAGCGGCCAGGCGCAGAAGAAAATCATCGAGTAGCTGTTGTTCCTGCGGTGTCATGACGTACGAATCTCCGTGGGACGGCGAATGGCGCCCACTCTGACCGGCAGCATGCCAGGTGGGCAGTGCCGGAAGTGTGCCCGTTATGCGTGACATCAAGTGTGCCGAGGTATCCGTTTGCCTGGCAGTCAGCCAATCGCAGGGTTTTTCGATGGGCGCCGCGCAATGGCTCGGCGGCCATGACCTGGGCCGGCAGGGTCGAAGTCAGTACTTGGCAGGTACAAAGTGATAGTCGTACGCCGGTGCCCGGTATCCCTTGGCCTTCTGCCTGGGCGGTAGGTCGATCTTGGGGTGCGCGATTTCCTTGTAAGGGATCAGGCTCAGGAAATGCGAGATGCAGTTCAGGCGGGCCCGCCGCTTGTCGTCGGCCTCGACCACATACCACGGCGCGATCTTGGTATCCGTGGCGGTGAACATGGCGTCGCGCGCCTCCGAGTATTCGTACCAGCGTCGATGCGATTCCAGATCCATTGGGCTCAGTTTCCAGATTTTCCGGGGATCGCGAATGCGCCCGTTGAACCGCCGCGTCTGTTCTTCCTTGCTGATTTCGAACCAGTATTTGATCAGCGTGATGCCCGAATCGACGATGTCCTTTTCCCACGCCGGGCACAGTCGCAGGAAGCGGTGGTACTGGTCGTCCGTGCAGAAGCCCATGACCCGCTCGACGCCGGCGCGGTTGTACCAGCTGCGGTCGAAAATCACGATTTCTCCCCCGGACGGGAAGTGCTTGAAGTAGCGCTGGAAGTAGATCTGGGTGCGCTCACGTTCGGACGGTGCGGGCAGCGCGATCGTGCGGAAAACCCGGGGACTGACGCGTTCGGTGATGCGCTTGATCACGCCGCCTTTGCCGGCCGCGTCCCTTCCTTCAAAAATGACGACGACTCTGGCGCCGGTTTGCTTGGTCCAGATCTGCAGCTTGACCAGCTCGGCATGCAGCTCCGCGATTTTCGCTTCGTAATCCCGACGGCTCAGCTTCGCCTGGGCGGTTGCCTCGGGACTTACCACTGATGCGGATTGCTTGGCTTTCTGTTTGCTCATGATGTCACCATCGGCGGGCTGCATTAGTTGAAGTCTTCGGATCGCTTCGCTATCGCGCGGGAGAACTGCGCGATCTGCCTGAACTGTTCGATCAGGTCGGTGGCCAGCCGAAAGTTCTGCACATCGGCCCGGTCGGCGAGTTGCAGCCGATTGAGCACGCCTTGCCGGGCGGCGGCGGCCAGCGCCTCGATCTCTGCTTTCGCGGCGCTGACCTGAGACGCCGCTTCCCCGCTTGGCTGCCCAATCGTGGTGATGGCCAGCTCGAAGTTTCGCAGCACGGCCTCAGCGAAACGGACGGTCGATTCGTCGCGCAATCGCGTCAGATCGATGCTTTGCGACAGCCGTTGCTGACCGACCGAAACCAGGTTGGTGGCGATGATGCCGCTGACGCTCTCGAGGTTGGTGGTGACCTGCGCGAGGCCGACCATGCGTTGGCCTTCCTTGCTGGAATGTTCCACTTCGGACAACTGGCCGATGTAATGAAGGATCTCGGACGCCAGCTGATCGGTGTCCCGGTCCTGCTCGAGCAGACGGTTGATGTCCTCCATGCTGCCATCGATGACGGTGACCGAGCCGCGTCGAACGACGCCAACGACATGCTCGCCCAGGCGCTTGAGCTCCAGGCAAACCCGCTCCACGCCGAGCGAAGGTACGGTCAGGGAGGATTCGTCCAGGTACACCGCTTCGCCCGCCGGTTTGGCTTCCTTGGGTCGTGATGGAACGATGCGTTGGGCAAGCCTGCTGATCGGCCCGGTGAACCAGATCAGGATCAAGGTGCTTGCCACGCTGAAGATGGTATGGACGTTGGCCACCTGGCGCGGGGTTTCGGCTGCCAGTCGAGCAACGCCTTGCAATTCAGGGTGTGACGGCGAAATGTAGCGCACCAGGTCGGCCATCTGCGGGATGAAGAAAACCCAGAACAGGATGCCCAGGGCGTTGAAGATGAGATGCACGATGCCGACCTGGACCGCCTCGGGCGGTTTGCCGATGCCGGCCAGCAACGCCGTGCCGCAGGTGCCGATATTGGCACCGAGGATCAGGGCGATACCCGCTTCCAAGGGCATCAATCCCTGGCCGCCGAGTGCGATCACAATGGCAAGCGTCGCTGCCGAGCTTTGAACCACGGCGGTGAAGACAGCGCCCACGATGATCCCCAGCAAGGGGTTCTCCATGTCCTGCATGGCGTCGATGAAAGGCTGAAACGTGCGCAGGGGGCGGGTGGCGTCGCCCATGAACTGGATACCGAGGAACAACAGGCCCAACCCCATGACGACGCCACCAAGCTGCCGCAGCAGCACGCGTTTCGCGAAGGCGTGCAGCAGGTAGCCGATGGCGAGCATGAAGGGCGTCAGTCGCGACACGTCGAAAGCGATGATCTGCGCCGTGACCGTCGAGCCGATATTGGCACCCATGATCATGGGCACCGACTGACTCAAGGTCATCAAGCCGGCGGAAACAAAGCCGACCATCAGCACGGTCGTGATCGTGGACGAATTGAGCAAGGCGGTGATGATGGCGCCGCCGAGGACGCCCCGGAACCGGTTGGCGGTCAGCGCGCTGAGCATGGCCTGCAGCCTTGATCCGGCGATGGCCTTGAGGCCACCGGTCATGAACTCCAGGCCGAGCAGGAAGAGGGCGAGGCCGCCGACCAGCAAGCCGAACATGCGGATCAGATTCAGGCTGCTCGGCTCGATCTCTGCGAGTGCGGTGATCATCATGGGCTGGCTTTCCTCATGACACGCTCCTTGAAAAGAATGGCCGTCGAAAACGAGCTGCCGTGTTCCAGGACCGGGCCTGGGGCTAGGCCGAAGAGGATCCCTTCGATGCGCGCGACATGCGAATGATCCACTTCTCGGCCTCGACCACGAGGAAGAACACCAAGCCGCCAAGGATGAGCCACGGCCAGATACGCAGCGGAATGGCCTCGGTGCCGAACAGCTCCTGCAGCGGCAGCGCGTAGGTAAACAGAAGCTGGAGGACCACGACCGCGGCTATGCCCATGGGCAGATAGCGATTGCCGAGATGCGCCTTGATCGACAGTGACGAATCGACCCGGTAGCGCGTGTTGAGCAGATAGAAGATCTGGCCAATGGTGAGGGTATTGACCGCAACCGTCCGGCCGAGCTCATCGGACGCGTTCTGGGCCTTCATCCAGAAGAACGCGCACAAGGTCAGCGCGAGCAGGCTCATGCCGACGAAAACCACCCGCCATATGCCGAACCCGCTAAGGATCGGACGCCCGGCCACGGCGGGCGGGCGGCGCATGACGTCCTGCTCGTGCGGCTCGAACGAGATGACCAGGCCAAGCGCGACCGACGTGACCATATTGACCCAAAGCACCTGGGGTGCCGTGATCGGCATGGTGAGGCCAAGCAGGATCGCCACCATGATGACGGCTGCCTGGGCCACGTTCGTCGGCAACATGAAGAGTATGGCTTTCTCGATGTTGTTGTAGACGGTTCGCCCCTCGCGCACGGCGGCCGTGATCGACGCGAAATTGTCATCGGTGAGCACCATGGCTGCGGCTTCCTTGGTGACTTCGGTGCCCTTGATGCCCATCGCCACGCCGATGTCCGCTTTCTTGAGCGCGGGTGCGTCGTTCACGCCGTCGCCCGTCATCGCCACGATCTGGTTGTTCGCTTGGATGGCCTTGACGAGCCGAAGCTTGTGCTCGGGGCTGGCGCGCGCGAACACATCGACCTTCCGCACCTGCTCCTGCAGCGTAGCGTTATCCATAGCCTCGATCTCGACCCCGGTAAGCGCCGTCTTGCCGTCGCCGATGCCGAGCATCTTCGCGATGGCGGCGGCGGTGATCTTGTGGTCGCCCGTGATCATGGTCACGCGTATGCCGCCCGCATGGCATTCCTTCACCGCTTCGATGGCTTCCTTGCGCGGCGGATCGAGCAGGCCGACCAGCCCGAGCAGGACGAGCGTCTTGGGCAAGTCCGCCGGAGCGAGATTTCGATCCGCGAGACCGGGGTGATCAAGCCAGGCGAGCGCCAGCACGCGCTCGCCCTGAGCGGCCAATGCGTCAGACGCGGCGAGGAAATGCGGAAGATCGATCGGCTTCGGACCGTCTTTCGATTGTTGCCGATCACAGTGCTCGAGGATGACTTCGGGCGCGCCTTTGACGAGCAGGAACTGGCCGCCATCCGCCGCTTCATTGAGCGTGGCCATGAATCGATGTTCCGACTCGAACGGAATCGCATCGACGCGGCGATAAGCCGATTGCTCCGCTTGACGTTCCAGCCCGATCTTGTTCGCGAACGGATACAGCGCGCCTTCCGTGGGATCGCCTTCGACCTTCCATACGTTCTCCTCGAGGCGCAGGTCGGCGTCGTTGCACAGCATGGATACGCGGCCCATCAGATCGAGGACCGGATCCGGGCTTGCCGGCGCGCCATTGCGCAGAACCCGTCCTCCCGGCGCATAGCCTTCGCCTTCGATCGTGTAGGCGGCATCCGCAGTGACGGCCGACACCACCATCATTTCCATCAAGGTCAACGTGCCGGTCTTGTCGGAACAGATCCGCGACACCGAGCCCAGTGTCTCGACGGCGGGAAGCCGTCGGATGATGGCGTGGCGCTGGGCCATGCGTTGCACGCCAATCGCCAGCGTAATGGTGATGATCGCCGGCAAGCCTTCCGGAATCAGCGACACCGCAATACCGACGACAGCCTGAAAGATCTCGACGAACGGCAAGCCTTCGACCCATCGTCCATAGGCAAACACGAGTGCGCCGACAACGAAAATGACGGCCGTGATCGCGTAGCCGAACTTCTTGATCTGGCGCAGCAGCGGCGTCTCCAGCGCATTGACCGCCGCCAGCATTTGATTGATGCGTCCGAGCTCGGTTTCGCTACCCGTTGCAACGACCAGCCCGGTGCCGCGGCCGGACACCACCAGCGTTCCGGAGTAGGCCATGCTGTGGCGGTCACCGACCGTGGCATTGGCGGCAACGGGGGCGACGGACTTGTCGCTTGGCACCGACTCGCCGGTAAGCGCCGCTTCCTCCATGCGCAGGTTCTTCACGTCGATCAGGCGGAGATCGGCAGGCACCTTGTCGCCGGACTCGAGCAGCACGATGTCGCCAGGCACCAATTGGTCCGATGCGAGCATGCGCGTCTCGCCCGCGCGCAAGGTCCGCGCCTCTGCGGAAAGCATGTTGCGAATCGAATCGAGCGCTTTCTCGGCCTTGCCCTCTTGCACAAAACCAAGCAGGGCATTGATCACGACCACGCCGAGGATGATGGATGCATCGATCCACAAGCCAAGCATCAGCTTGACGAAGCCGGCGCCGAGCAGCACATACACAAGGATATTGTTGAACTGGCCAAGAAACTTCGCCAGCAGGCTTTGCTTGCCGGCTTCCGGCAGGCGGTTGGGGCCGTACTTCTGCAGCCGCCCCGTCGCCTCCGCGGCCTCCAGTCCCGATGCCGGATTGACTCCCAGCTTCTTCGCCGCGTCTTCCGCGCTCACGGCATACCAGGCCGGGGTCTCACTTCGACGTCCTTCGCCTGCCGTTTCGTTCATCGCTCACTCCACAATGGCGTTGCGGGTGCTGACTTTCAGAAGCCGGGTATGCGGGAGACTCTCCATCGCGGGTCCAACTGGCGATGGCGGCAGCCATTCAACGTGGTCTTGCTGGATGAATCCGCTTCAAACCGGGAAACCGACGAACTGCGCTTGAATATCGTTCAATGGATCGGCTCAAGGGAGTCCCCGTCTTGGGCATCGCCGCTTGCCCACCCGTGCCGACTTTGCGCAGTGTGTTGCGGAACAGCGTGTAGCCGACGTGAGGCAGGGGGCGTGCGTGGCCAGACCTGAGCCTCGCGGTTCCGGCATGCGGAATGCAATCCCGCCCAAAGCAAAACAGCGCTTCACGCCGCTAGGCGTAAAACGCTGTTTTGACTGAAATGAATTGGTGGAGCGGAGGAGGATCGAACTCCCGACCTCTGCATTGCGAACGCAGCGCTCTCCCAGCTGAGCTACCGCCCCACACGAGGGAACGATATTACCAGTGGGCTCCAGCCTTCGCCAAGCCCCTGGATCAGCGGTCGCTCAGGGCAGCAGGCGGGTCAAACCGTCATACAGCACGTCGCGGCGCCAGCCTTCGAGAAACTCCGGCCACTGCGCCGTCACAACGTATTCCTCTAGCACCTTGCGCGGGCAAAGCAGGCCGCCGGGCAGATCCAGCTCAGTGGCGCGGCTGTCGGTATAAGTCTTCATGGCGGCAAGCGCCTTCTTCGCCTCGCCCTGCGGGGACTCGGGGATGGGTTCGGCTGCGGCGATTTCTTCGGCGTCGAGCGGGAGACGAAGCATGTCCAGCAGCTCCACTCGCTGCGGCGAGCGCAGTGCCCGCTGTCCGCGCGTCCGTTGTTCCAGCGCGCTGGCCGAGGCCGGTGGTTGCTGCGCCAGGCTCATGGCCAGCGCGTCCTCGAGCAACCACGGGCGAGGGCGGTCGAGCGTGCGTGCGGCCTGGTCGCGCCAGCGCAAGATCCGTCGAAGCAGCGCACGCTGCTCCGGTGGCCATTCGGAAGCGCCGCGAAACGAACGCTGCGGCTGCGGGTCGCCTTCGCGGTGACAGGCGCGTTGTTTGAGTCGCTCGCAGTCTTCGGCATGCCAGGCTGTGCGATCGCGTCCTGCCAGGCGCGCAGCGAGCTGTTCGTGCACCGGCTTGAGGTAGACCACGTCCAGCGTGGCGTAAACGCGTTGCGATTCGGTAAGCGGGCGTTGCAGCCAGTCCGAGCGCGTTTCGCCCTTGTCCAACTCGGCACCGGTCAGTTCGGCCACCAGGGCCCGGTAGCTGATGCCCAGCCCCATGCCGACGAAGGCGGCGGCGATCTGCGTGTCGAACAAGTGATGTGGACCGTGCGGCAGCAGCGGCGACAGCGCTTCGAGATCCTCGCTGGCGCTATGCATGGCGGTCACGGCGCCACCGTCGCCAATCAACGGGCGCAGTGCGTCGCCGATGTCGAAGGCCACGGGGTCGACCAGTGCGTAGCGTCCATTCCACCCCAGCTGGATCAGGGCCAGCTGGGGATAGAACGTATTGCGGCGCATGAATTCGGTATCGAAGCCCAGCACGGCATCGGCGGGCAACTCGCCCAGCCAGCCTTGCAGGGCGTCGCGGTGATCGATCCATGCTGCGTCGGGGGCGAGGGCGGAGTGTTGATGCATGCGTGTTCCTGGCGATGCAGAACGCGCATGGGCGCATTGTCCTGACATCGGTTTGTGCCTAAGGTTAAGCGGTGCACCATAGCAGGCCGACCAAGGACGCCCAACATGCCGAGCAAGGAATCCGTACGCCGCCAGCGTGCCATGGGTGGAACCCTGGGCGTTGCCGTGCTCGGCTTGGCGCTCGTTTATCACTTTTTCCCACGCGTCTTTCATGTGGAGCCGTCGGTGGTCGCGGGGAAGCGCGCCATGAACCTGGGCCCGCTCCCGAGCATCGCCCCCGGATCGCCCGCGGCGCCGGCCCGGGGCGTGGCGGAGATCGATGCCGGTCCGCCGCTGACGCTGGCGCCCACCGAGGTCATCGTGGCGCGGCTCGGGCACAAGGACACCCATCTGCCCGAGCAGTTGAGCGCCGATACGCCCGAGGTGGAGGCGTTGCTGGCTCGTGCGGGCAAGGCGCTGCGCGCCGGTCAGCTGGCGGGCGACGAGAGTAGCGCTGCCGCACTCTACGAGCAGGCGCTGAAGCTCAAGCCGGACAGCCGTCGTGCAGCGCAAGGTTTGTTTGAAGTGCGCGCCCGCATGGTGGCGGAAATCAACCAGGACCTGGCCGTTGGCGACGCCGAGTCGGCCGGCGACCTGCTCGATACGCTCAAGAACATCCTCGATTCAAAGGACGACGTGGCCCAGCTCCAGGTGAAGTTGAAGACCCTGACGCAGGCGCGTCCGCTGCTGGCCAAGGCGGCCACCCTGCTGCAGCAGGGCAACGCAGACCAGCCCAAGGGCGCCAATGCGCTGGAGCTCTATCGCCAGGTGCAGCAGATGGACCCGGACAATGCCGTGGCGGCGCAGGGCGTCTTGCAGGTGCAGCGGGCCGTGCTCGACCGGGCGCTGGCAGCGGTGGCGCAAAACGACTTCAAGGGCGCGGACCAGGCGCTGGGCGAGGCGGCACAGATCCTCCCCGATTCGCCGGCGCTGCGCGATGTGCATACGCGTGTCGACGGTATGCGGCAGGCGCGTGGCGCTGGCATTCTCGCCCAGGCTCGTTCCGCACTCGATGCCGGCAACCTGACCCTGGCCCGGCAACTGGCCGAGCAGGCCAAGGCGATCAGCCCCGATCTGGCCGGCCTGAGTGATTTCGGCGAGCGCCTCACCAACGCGAGGCTCTATGCCAGCTTCAAGCCGAGCCAGGTCTTTACTGACCGCTTTGTGGATATGCCGGGACAAACACCCTCAATGGTGGTGATACCCACGGGGACATTCCAGATGGGCGCGCCTGATGCGGAGGCTGGACGACAGGACGCCGAAACCCCGCAACACGAGGTCACCATCGGCAAGGGCTTCGCGCTGTCACGCACCGCCGTCACGGTTGGCCAGTTCCGCGAGTTCGTTCGCGCCAGTGGTTATCAGCCGGATTCGGTGAAGTTGGGTGGTGCCAGCGTTTACGACGAAGGTACCGGGGCGATGCGCGATGACGTCAACGCGAGCTGGGAGACGGATTATGTCGGTCGCCCGGCCGACGCCCGCCTGCCGGTCGTCAACGTTTCCTGGAACGACGCCAAGGCCTACGTGGAATGGCTCAGCCAGCGCACCGGCAAAACCTACCGCCTGCCCAGTGAGGCCGAGTTTGAATATGCCTTGCGCGGTGGCACCACGACACGCTACTGGTGGGGCGACGGTGGGCCAACCTCGAAGGTGGAAAACCTCACCGGCGGCAACGATCGCTCGCCGAGCGGGCGCCGCTGGAGCCATGCTTTTCGCGGGTATAACGACGGCTCGTGGGGGCCGGCGCCGGTGATGAGTTATGCACCCAATCCGTTTGGTCTGTACGACATCAACGGCAACGTGTCCGAATGGGTGCAGGACTGCTGGCATGACAGCTACCTGCGCGCGCCCCGTGACGGCAGCGCCTGGGTCAATCCGGGTTGCAGCGTGCGGGTGGTGCGCGGCGGCTCCTGGGGCAGCTCGCCGGAACAGGTCCGCTCGGCTTACCGTCAGGGCGCCGATGCCAGTGTGCGCAGCGGTCGCGTGGGCTTCCGCATCTTGCGTGAACTCTAAGGCGACAAGATGAGATCACCGTCGCAACCTCGTCGAGACGGCAAGCATCCATGCCATAAGGCCTCGTGCGAAGAGCGCTTCAGCGCTTGTGTTGTCGCCTGCCCGAACCGTAAAATGAGCCGCTTTCGTGTAAGGGAATCATCGACTTAGGGCGGAGTGTCCGGAGGCTGGCGGGGTGAGGTGCAAGAGCGGATTCGTCCAGCTTTTCCCTTTTAAATCCGGCGCTTGCGGTAAGTTCCTCATAGTTGTTCTGATGCGAAAGTGGCGGAATTGGTAGACGCACTGGATTTAGGTTCCAGCGGGCTTGCTCGTGGGGGTTCGAGTCCCCCCTTTCGCACCATCCCTTACTGTTATTACAGGCGGCCGGGGGCCGCCATGCGCCTGTGACGGGCGCACATTCAGGTACTCCAGGAGACGTCATGCAGGTTTCGGTTGAAAACGTCGGCAAGCTCGAGCGCAAGCTCACGGTAAAGTTTCCCGCGGAGCGCTTCGAGTCGCAGGTGAGCGCACGCATTGCCGAGATGGGTCGCACGGTGCGCCTCAAGGGCTTCCGTCCGGGCAAGGTGCCGACCGCGGTGATCCAGCAGCGCTTTGGCGACCAGGTGCGCGGCGAAGTACTCTCCGACCTGATCGGCAGCACGCTGCGCGAAGCGGTTGAGCAGGAAAAGCTGCGCCCGATCGCCAACCCGGCCATCAACACCACGGGTAACCCGGTGAATGGCGAGATCGCCTATACCGCTACCTTCGAAGTGATGCCGGAGTTCCCCGAAGTCGACGTTGCCAAGCTGGAAATCTCTCGTCCGGTGGCGGAAGTGACCGATGCCGACATCGAGAAGATGATCGAGACCTTGCGCGCGCAGCGTCGCAGCTTCGACCCGGTCGAGCGCGCCTCGGCCGAGGGTGATTTCGTGATGTTCGAATACTCGGCCGCAGGCCGGCGACTACCGCTTCCCGGCCGAAGGCCTCGAGCGTGCAGGCAGCGTGCTGGGTTCGGGCACCCTGTTCAAGGCGCTGGACGAGGCGCTGGCTGGCCGCAAGGCAGACGACGAATTCGACGCCGAGATCGACTTCCCGGCCGATTTCCGCAACGAGAGCCTGGCCGGCAAGACCGCCCAGGTCAATTTCAAGATCATCAAGGTGCAGGAACCGAAGCTGCCTGAGGTGGACGGCGAGTTCGCCAAGCTGTTCGGCATCGTCGACGGCGACCTGGAGAAGTTCCGCAAGGAAGTTCGCGCCAACCTCGAGCGCGAGCTCAAGGCGACGCTGATGGCCCGCCTCAAGTCCGAAGTGGCCGAGAAGCTGGCCAACGCGCATCCGGACCTGGATGTGCCGAACGTGATGGTGCAGTCCGAGGCGCAGAACCTGGCCCAGGGCAGCGTGCCGCGCGGCCAGCAGGTGCCGCCGCAGTTGATCGAGGCCGCCATCGCCGATCGCCCGCAAGCGCGTGATCGCCGGTCTGCTGATGGGTGAGATCGCCCGCAAGCAGGCGCTGGTGATCGACCGTACCCGCATCGCCGAGCAGCTCGCGGCCATCGCCTCGACCTACGAGGAGCCGGAGAAGGTCATTGAACTCTATAACCGTGACCCCCAACTGATGTCAGGGCTGCAGAATCGCGTGATGGAAGACCAGGTGGCAGAGTGGGTGGCAGATCACGCCAGCACCACGGTGCAGGACCTGAGCTTCGACGAGGTGATGCGCCCGGCCAGCGCCTGAGCGCATCCTTCAGGCCCATCAACCGGAGAGCGACAAGCATGGCCATGGACCCGATCCAGAACCTCAATCTGGTACCGATGGTCGTCGAGCAGACCGCCCGCGGCGAGCGCTCCTACGACATCTATTCGCGCCTGCTCAAGGAGCGCGTGATCTTCCTGGTGGGCGAGGTCAACGATCAGGTGGCCAACCTGATGGTCGCGCAGATGCTGTTCCTTGAGTCGGAGAACCCCGACAAGGACATCCATCTCTACATCAACAGCCCGGGCGGTGCGGTCACCGCCGGGTTGGCGATCTACGACACCATGCAGTTCATCAAGCCCGACGTCAGCACCATGTGCATCGGTCAGGCCTGCAGCATGGGCGTCGCTGCTGCTGATGGCCGGCGCCAAGGGCAAGCGGTATTCGCTGCCCAACTCGCGCGTGATGATCCACCAGCCTTCCGGTGGCGCGCGGGCCAGGCAACCGACATCGAAATCCAGGCCCAGCGAAATCCTGTATCTGCGCCGATCGCCTGAACGAGATCTACGTTCAGCACTACCGGCCAGCCGTTGGAGAAGATCGAGCGGGACATGGAGCGTGATCGTTTCATGAGCGCCGAGTCGACGCCAAGGACATACGGCCTGATCGACGCGGTGCTGGACACGTCGTGCCGGCGAGACGGTGAAATCGGCCTGATTTCAGGCTGCCCGGCCCCGAGTTCTGCCGAGATCGGTTCCGCGTCTGCGGCAGACGCGGAACCCTGTGCTATTCTCAAGCCGCAACCGATTTACCAGCGGGATCCAGAGCATGAGCGACGACCGGCAGGGGCGTTCCAGCGACAGCGGCAAGATTCTCTACTGCTCCTTCTGTGGCAAGAGCCAGCATGAAGTGCGCAAGCTGATCGCGGGTCCGTCCGTGTTCATCTGCGACGAGTGCGTGGAGCTGTGCAACGACATCATCCGCGAGGAGCTGGAGGAGAAGGCCGCCTCCGGCCGTACCCAGCTGCCCAAGCCGCGCGAGATCACGCGAGTCGCTGGATCAGTATGTGGTCGGCCAGACCCGCGCCAAGAAAGCGCTGGCCGTGGCGGTGTACAACCACTACAAGCGCATCGAGTCGCGCCAGAAGAGCGACGACATCGAACTGGGCAAGTCCAATATCCTGCTGATCGGCCCCACCGGTTCGGGCAAGACGCTGCTGGCCGAAACGCTGGCGCGCCTGCTCAACGTGCCGTTCACCATCGCCGACGCCACCACGCTCACCGAAGCGGGCTACGTGGGCGAGGATGTCGAGAACATCATCCAGAAGCTGCTGCAGAAGTGCGACTACGACGTCGACAAGGCGCAGTCGGGCATCGTCTACATCGACGAGATCGACAAGATCTCGCGCAAGAGCGAGAACCCGTCGATCACCCGCGACGTGTCCGGTGAAGGCGTGCAGCAGGCGCTGCTGAAGCTGATCGAGGGCACGCTGGCCTCGGTGCCGCCGCAGGGCGGCCGCAAGCATCCGCAGCAGGAATTCCTGCAGGTCGACACCAAGAACATCCTGTTCATCTGCGGCGGCGCGTTCGCCGGTCTGGAAAAGGTCATCCAGCAGCGTTCCGAGAACACCGGCATCGGCTTCTCCGCCGAGGTGCGCAGCAAGGAGCGCACCGAAAACCTCGGCAAGGTGCTGGCGGACGTCGAGCCGGCCGACCTGGTGCGTTTCGGCCTGATTCCCGGAGTTCGTCGGGCGTCTGCCGGTGGTAGCCACACTGGACGAGCTGGACGAGGCGGCACTGGTGAAGATCCTCACCGAGCCGAAGAACGCGGTCACCAAGCAGTTCAAGAAGCTGTTCGAGATGGAGGAGGTGGAGTTGGAGTTCCGCCCTGAAGCGCTGCAGGCGATTGCCCGGAAGGCGCTGAAGCGCAAGACCGGCGCTCGCGGCCTGCGCACCATTCTTGAGCAGGTGCTGCTGGACACGATGTACGAGCTGCCGTCGCTGGAGCATGTCAGCAAGGTGGTGGTGGACGACGCCGTGATCGACGGACAGGCCGAGCCTTACCTGATCTATCGCGGCAACCTGCAGCAAGCGTGCGGCGGGCGAGGGCGGCGACGCCGCTGCCTGACTCGCTGCAACGTCGCTTTAGCTAGCGCAACGGCCCCGGTGACATCGCCGGGGCCATTTCGTTTTGTGGTCTGTCATGCACCTTGTGTGCAGTGCGTCGTTTGCCTCCACTTGACGTGTAGAAGGCCCCGGCGCAGTGTCGGGACGAAACGACATACTCGAATTACGAGGAGACTCTCTTCGATGGCCAAGAACGCCCCCATCCCCAGGCCACCGAGCTGCGCTGGATGCCCTGCCGGTGTTGCCGCTGCGCGACGTGGTGGTCTATCCGCACATGGTCATTCCGCTGTTCGTCGGGCGTGACAAGTCGATGCGTGCGCTGGAGCGCGCCATGGAGGGCGAGCGGCAGATCCTGCTGGTGGCGCAGAAGAGCCCGGATATCGATGATCCGGCCATCGCCGACCTGCACCAGATCGGTACGCTGGCTGGCGTGCTGCAGTTGCTGAAGCTGCCCGATGGCACGGTCAAGGTGCTGGTCGAGGGACAGTCGCGCGTTGCCGTCGAGGACTTCAACGAAGACGGCGGCATGCTGACCGCAACGTCGCGCATGATCGAGCCGGTCTACAGCGCCAAGGAGCGCGAGCTCGACGTGGTGTCGCGCACGCTGATTTCGCTGTTCGAGCAGCTGGTGAAGCAGAGCCGCAAGCTGCCGCCGGAAGTGCTCGCCAGCGCTGTCGGGCATCGATGACCCTTCGCGTGTTGCCGACTCCATCGCGGCGCACCTCTCCGTGCGCATGGCCGACAAGCAGAAGGTGCTGGAGACGGCCGACGTCGGCCAGCGCCTGGAGTTGCTGATCGGGCTGGTCGATGGCGAGATGGATTTGCAGCAGGTGGAAAAGCGCATCCGCGGCCGGGTCAAGTCGCAGATGGAAAAGAGCCAGCGCGAGTACTACCTCAACGAGCAGATGAAGGCGATCCAGAAGGAGCTTGGCGAGAGCGAGGAAGGCCCGAACGAGATCGAGGAACTGCAGAAGAAGATCGAGAGCTGCCGGCATGCCCAAGGCCGTGCTGGCCAAGGCGCGCCAGGAATTCGGCAAGCTGCAAGCCAGATGTCGCCGATGTCGGCCGAGGCTACGGTCGTGCGCAACTACCTCGACTGGCTGGTCGGCGTGCCGTGGAAGAAGCGCAGCAAGGTGCGCAAGGATCTGCAGCTGGCGCAGGAAGTGCTCGATGCCGACCACTTCGGTCTGGAGAAGGTCAAGGAGCGCATCCTCGAATACCTCGCCGTGCAGCAGCGCGTGAACAGTCATGAAGGGTCCCATCCTGTGCCTGGTCGGGTCCGCCCGGCGTGGGCAAGACCTCGCTGGGGCAGTCCATCGCCAAGGCGACCAACCGAAAGTTCGTTCGCATGAGCCTCGGTGGCGTGCGCGACGAGGCCGAGATCCGCGGCCATCGTCGCACCTATATCGGCTCGATGCCGGGCCGCATCGTGCAGAACATCAACAAGGTCGGCGCCAAGAACCCGCTGTTCGTGCTGGACGAAATCGACAAGATGTCGATGGATTTCCGCGGCGATCCCGTCGTCGGCCCTGCTCGAGGTGCTCGATCCGGAGCAGAACCACGCGTTCAACGACCACTATCTGGAAGTCGACCTCGACCTGTCCGAGGTGATGTGGGTCGCCACCGCGAACTCGCTGAACATTCCCGGCCCGCTGCTGGACCGCATGGAAGTGATCCGCATCCCGGGTTACACCGAGGACGAAAAGCTCGGCATCGCTCAGAAGTACCTGTTGCCCAAGCAGCTCAAGGCCAACGGCCTGAAGGCGGAGGAGCTGCAGCGTCGACGAAGACGCGTTGCGCGACATCGTGCGCTACTACACGCGCGAATCCGGCGTGCGCAATCTGGAGCGCGAGATTTCCAAGATCTGCCGCAAGGTGGTCAAGGAGTTGACCCTGGGGCAGGTCAAGAAAGGCGCAGGTAGCGAAAGACTTGGCCAAGGGGCAGGTGAAGAAGGCGTGGCGGCGGCAAGACGGCCAAAGCCAAGTCGAAAGCACCGGATCAGGTCAACGGTGGACTCGGCCAACCTCGAGCATTACCTGGGCGTGCGCCGGTTCGATTTCGGCCGCAAGGAGCTGCAGAACGAAGTCGGCCTGGTCACCGGGCTGGCCTGGACCCAGGTGGGTGGCGACCTGCTCAGCATCGAGGCGTCGGTGGTGCCCGGCAAGGGCCGGCTGGTGCATACCGGGCAGCTTGGCGACGTCATGAAGGAGTCGATCCAGGCGGCGCTGTCGGTGGTGCGTGCGCGTGCCGATCAGTCTGGGCATCGATCCGGAGTTCCACCAGAAGCTGGATATCCATATCCATGTGCCGGAGGGCGCCACGCCGAAGGACGGTCCTAGCGCGGGTATCGCCATGTGCACGGCGCTGGTGTCCGTGCTGACCAAGGTGCCGGTGCGTTCCGAAGTGGCGATGACGGGTGAGATCACCCTGCGCGGTCGCGTGCTGCCGATCGGTGGGCTCAAGGAAAAGCTGCTGGCGGCACATCGCGGCGGCATCACCACGGTGATCATTCCGGAGGACAACAAGAAGGACCTTGCGGACATGCCGGCAAAACATCACCCGCTCGCTGGAGATCCATCCGGTGCGCTGGATCGATGAAGTGCTCGACATTGCCCTTGAGCGGCCGCTGCAGCCGCTGCAGGCCGTCGAAGACGGTAGCAAGCCCAAGGTCGAGGCACCGATCGACGATGCGCAGGACGAGTCGCAGGAGTCGTACGCGCGGCCGCACTGATTCCTGACCGGTTTGACCCTTATGAAAACGGGCGGACTTCCGCCCGTTTTTTGCCGGGCTCATGCGCTGGCGGCCCCGGTCGCTAGCGTTTCGGTCATCAGTTTGCAAGCGATCTCGGATAACGCTGAACTGCGCGGAAACCTTGGTGTTGCTTGTATTGCGGACCCGGCAAGGCCACTGGTATAAAGGCGATACCGCAGCCTGACGCCGATGCACGATGCGCAGTGATGCGGGGTTGCTTACGGCGCCTCGCATGGCCAGCCATCCATGCCGGCGTTGTCTTGTCCCAGACTGACCACGCGGGCTGCATAACCGAATAAGGGAGTGTCTCAATGAATAAAACCGATCTGATCAATGCCATCGCCGAAAAGGCCGAACTGACCAAGGCTGACGCCGGCCGTGCTCTCGAAGCCTATCTTCGAGGCCGTGCAGAAGGCGCTGAAGAAGGGCGAGGACGTCTCGGTGGTGGGTTTCGGTACCTTCACCGTGCGCAAGCGCGCTGCCCGCACCGGCCGCAACCCGCGCACCAATGAGACGATCAAGATCAAGGCCTCGAAAGTTCCGGCATTCAAGGCTGGCAAGACCCTCAAGGATGCCCTAAACTAAGCGGCTCTTCTGCTTGGTTTCGGGTGCTTAGCTCAGCGGTAGAGCGTCGCCCTTACAAGGCGAGTGGTCGTAGGTTCGATCCCTACAGCACCCACCAGAAAAATGCGGAGCGGTAGTTCAGTCGGTTAGAATGCTGGCCTGTCACGCCGGAGGTCGCGGGTTCGAGTCCCGTCCACTCCGCCACAGTTCGCAAGGGCGCCCGTGTGGCGCCTTTGTCGTTTTAAGCGCTCGCGCTGACAATGGTGCGCCGAGACAACGCAATAGCCGCGGAAAACTTCACATGCTGCAGGCAATGCGTAACAAGATGCACGGATGGCCTTCCATCATCGTTCTGGGCATTTGCCGTTTTCGCTATGTCGTTCTTCGGCATCGAGAGCTTATTTCACTTCGCGGACCGATACCTTCGTGGCGAAGGTCGGCAAGCACGAGATCAGCCAGACAGCAATATCAGGAGCGCATGAACCAACTGCGCCAGCAGGCCATGCGCCCAGCAGGGTGACCACTTCGATCCCACGATCTTCGAGAAAGCCCGAAGCGAAGCGTGCAGGTACTCGAGCAGCTGATCGACGAGCAGCTGCTGCTGCAGGCTAACGAGAAGCTGGGCATGCGGGTATCCGACATGCGCCGTGCGCGACCTCATCGCCGGGATCCCGGCCTTCCAGGTCAATGGCCAGTTCGACGCCAATACCTATCGTGCCGTCCTCGCGGCGCAAAACAAGTCGCCGGGCATGTTCGAGAACGACGTGCGCGCGTCGCTGGCAGACACGCTTCTTGCCGGAAGCCATTTCTGCCAGCACGATCGTGACCGACGCCGACATGGATCGCTACCTGGCCCTGCGCACGCAGCGCCGCGACCTGCGCTGGTTCGCGCTGCCGCGTCCGGCACTGACCGACACGCAGGTAACCGATGCGCAGCTCGAGGCGTTCTACAAGGACGCACCAGGCGGACTACATGAACCCCGAGCAGGTCTCGGTGAAGTACATCGAAGTCAACGGCGCCGACCTCAAGCTCGACGCACAGCCGAGCGAGGACGACCTGAAGAAGCGTTACGAAGACGAGAAGCAGCGCTTCGTGCAGCCCGAGCAGCGCCTGGTTTCACACATCCTGATCAACGTGCCGAAGAACGCCACGCCGGATCAGCAGAAGGCGGCCTTGGCCAGGGCTGAAAAGATCGCCAGCCGAAGCCACCCCCGAGGATTTCGCCAAGCTGGCCGAACAGAATTCGGACGACTTGGGTTCGAAGCGATCCGGCGGCGATCTGGGCTGGCTGGAAAAGGGTGTCACCAACCCGGCCTTCGATACCGCGCTGTTCTCGTTGCAGAAGGGGCAGGTCTCCAAGCCGGTATTGTCCGACGAGGGCTATCACATGCATCTGGCTGCGCGACGTTCGCAGCGGGCAGGCCAAGCCTTTTGCGGAAGTGCGTGACCAGATCGCCAAGGATTACCTGACCACCGAGCGCGATCGCCGGTTCAGCGAACTGGCGGGCAAGCTTACCGATCAGACCTACCAGAATCCCTCCTCGCTGGAGCCGGCGGCGCAGGCATTGACCCTGCCGATCCAGACCACGGGGCTGTTCTCGCGCAAGGGCGGTGCGGGTCTGGCCGCGAATCCGAAGCTCGTCGAGGCGGCGTTCTCCGACGACGTGCTGGCGCAGGGCAACAATTCCGGCCTGATCGACCTGGGCACCAACCACGCTGTGGTGATCCGGGTCGACAAGCATGTGCCGGCCGCGGCGCGCCCGTTGGCCGACGTGCGCGATCAGGTCCGCCAGAAGGTCCTGGATGAACGCATTGTCGCTGAGGCACTGAAGCGCGCGGATGGTCTGCTCGAGCGCTTGCAGAAGGGTGAGGACATGCAGGCCGTGGCGGCCTCGGCGGGCGCTGCCGTACAGGCTGTCCCGGAAGCCATTCGCGTGCAGCAGGAACTGCCGGCCGAAGTGCTCGACCAGGCCTTCCTGTTGCCGCATCCAGTGGCGGGCAAGCCGCAGTTCGCGCGCGTCCAGATGCATGATGGCAGCTTCGCCGTAGTGGCCGTCGACAAGGTGCAGGACGGCGATCTGACGAAGGTGACGCCGGAGCAGCGCACCATGCTGCGCACCCAGATGGCGCAGGCCTACGGCGCCATCGCGACGCATGAGTTCGTCGAGGCGCTGAAGGCGAAGACCGAGATCAAGATCGCTACCGAGCGCATGTAATCCGGCGCCGCTGTCGTGACGCAAACAGAGGGCGGCCCGATGGCCGCCCTTTTTTTGTTTGGAATAATTATGGAAGAGGGGCTAGACGCCGGCCATGCCCAGGATGTTGTAGCCGGCATCGACGTGGGTGATCTCGCCGGTGATGCCCGAGGCAAGATCGGAACACAGAAAGGCGCCGACGTTGCCGACTTCATCGATGGTGACGCTGCGGCGCAGCGGCGCATGCTCGTCGACATGGTCGAGCATCTTGCGGAAATTCGCGATGCCGGCCGCAGCAAGCGTCTTGATCGGGCCGGCGGAGATGGCGTTGACGCGAGTGCCCTCCGGACCGAGGTTGAAGGCGAGGTAGCGTACGTTCGCCTCAAGGCTGGCCTTGGCCAGGCCCATGACGTTGTAGCTGTCCATGGCGCGCTCGGCGCCAAGGTAGCTGAGCGTGAGAATGGCGCCGCCGCGTCCGCCCATCAGCGGCCGTGCAGCCTTGGCCAGGGCGGCCAGGCTATAGCTGGAAATATCGTGCGCGATGGTGAAATTCTCGCGCGTGAGATGATCCAGAAACTCGCCTTGCAGTGCCTCGCGCGGTGCAAACCCCACGGAGTGCACGAGGATGTCAAAACCGCCCCAGTGCTTGCCTAGCGTGGCGAACAGGCACTCGATCTGCGCATCATCGGCTACATCGCAAGGCAGCACGATGTTGGAGCCGAAGGTATTGGCGGCTTCGTCGACGCGGTCCTTCAGGCGATCGTTCTGATAGGTAAAGGCGAGTTGCGCGCCTTCTCGATGCATGGCGTTGGCAATACCCCAGGCAATCGAGCGCTGGCTCGCAATGCCGACGATGAGCGCCCGTTTGCCGTGCAGGAATCCCATGCGTCCTCCCAGCCATAGAAAGCGCGCCAAGCTTGCGTGGACCGCCGGGCCTGGCAGTTCCCAGGGCGTGCCAAGCGGCGCGGCCCAGGAAGCAATTCTACGCGTCCCGTCAGCCCGGGGAGCTGATCTTCAGCACCTGGCCCGGCTTGACGCCGGGTCCCCGCAGGTGGTTCCACTGTTCCAACTGCTTGATGTCGACGGAGTAAAGGCGTGCGATGCTCCAAAGGCTTTCACCCGATTTCACGGTATGCGTCTTCGCCGACGATGAGGTCCGCTTCGTTTTCGCGGGTGACGCTGAAACCTCGGAACGATCATCGGTGGCTCCATTCAGGACGGCGGCCAGCGGAGGTAGTGCCGCGGCGCCTGGCACGCTCTGAACATCGCCGCCACTTTCGTTGTCGGCAAGCAGCGAGCTGCGGAACTGCTGGACGCGGTTGCTTGGCATCAGCAGATAGGACGCCGCGCTCGGATCGACCATGCCATTACGGAAGCCGGCATTGAGCTCCTTCAATTCGCTGGACGACATGCCGGCGCGGCTGGCGGCGTGTTCTATCGGCATGGAGTTGCTTACGTTCACCGCAACCAGGCGTTGCTCGGAAGGCAGCAGCGGCAGGCTCACGTTGAAACGGGCAGGCTCGCGGATGACACAGGCTATCGCCAGCAGCTTGAGCAGATGCTCGCGGGTAACCCGTTTTACCGGAAGCTTGGGTACGACGGGATCGGCCGCAGGCACGCCATGCTGGTCGACCAGTCGACGCACGCCGAATTCGCCGGCGTTGAAAGCATAGTCAACGAGGCGCCAGTCGCCGAGATCATCGTGATAGCGGCTCAGCATCGTCATGACGGCATCCGTGGCCACAGGGACGTCCATACGGCCATCGAAATTCTTGTCGACCCTAATGCCGATCGCATTCGCGGTGGAGAGCATGATCTGCCACATGCCTGACGGCAGGCTCTTGCCGCCCGACACGGGTCGATACTGGCTTTCGATCCACGGCAACAAGACGAATTCGCCGGCGACGTCATGCTTGGCGGCAATCTGCTGCACGTAAGCGAGTCGGGGTGCGATCACACTCATCTGGCTTTCGAATTGTTGTGGGTCCTGGGTATAGCGATGGGCCCATACGACGATGCCCGGATCGGCATCGCAGTCCGCCATGGCGAAGCTGCCGCGCAGTTGATCCCAGATATTGGCATTGCCATCGCCGGGCGTCGCCGGGCCAGCGACCGGATGGCTGATATCACGCACGGGCTCCGGGGCTGGCGCCTGTACGACGGGCGCGTGCGGCTTCTGGGCCGGTGCAGTGGCGCAGGCGGCCAGCAGAATCGACAAGGCCAAGGGCAGGGGGCGTAGGCGTCGGGTCATCATCCGCGGAAAACGTCCTTGTTGGCGCGCAGCGCGGCGAAACGCGCAACCCGGTCACCATCGACGCCGTGATGGCGACTCCATGCGATGACGGCATCGCTGTCCGTGCGCAGAAAGGGATTCGTCGCTCGTTCGGTATCCAGCGTGACAGGCACGCTGGGGCGATCTTCTGCGCGCAACGCAGCGACTTCCTGCTGACGAGCGGCCAGGGCCACATTGCCGGGTTCGATAGTCTGTGCGAAGCGGCCGTTTGCTGCGGTGTATTCGTGTGCGCAACAGACCAACGTTTCGCCGGGCAGCCCGGCGAGTCGATCGAGCGAAGCGAGCATTTGCATCGGCGTGCCCTCGAACAGACGTCCGCAACCCATGCTGAAAAGCGTGTCGCCACACAACAAGACGCCCTCGCCGGCATAGGCGATATGTGTGGTGGTGTGACCTGGCACGGCGATGACATCAAAGCGTGCATATGGGTGATCCAGCTTGACCACATCGCCGTCACTGACCCGAAGCGTCGCGCTGGCGATCCGTTCATCGCGCGGCCCATAGACGGGTACCGCATGCTTGGACAGCAAGGCCTCGGCGCCACCGATATGATCGTGGTGATGATGGGTCAGCAGGATCGCGCGCAGCTGGAGTCCGCGTTCCCTCAGGGCCGCCTCGACCGGAGTGGCTTCACCCGGATCGACGACGATGGCTTGTCCCGCATCATCGTGCAGCAGCCAGATGTAGTTGTCGGCAAGCGCCGGTAACGGTACGACGTGCAAGGAGATCGCCTCCGCGGTTTCGTATCGACTGACGCAGGCATCCGTGCATGCGCGAAGTGGCCGACTATAAAGCGGGTCGGTGGCGCACTCGTTAGTGAGACGTTAATCGGGGTCGCAGCCGTTCAGACTCGTGGAGCGGTCGTGGGTCCCGGTGCAAACCAGGACACGTTATGGGTGGCTGCCGGTACACTGTCGGCATCGATCCATACCGGGCCGCCCAGGCATGTTGCAGTGCGACCAAGACATCTACACCAGCACGCCGTTGCGCGGCCTGCTCGCCGAAGAGACGGTGGCCCTGGTGCCGGAATTGCAGCGCTGCAGCGGCACGCATGCGCTACTGGTCAGCGCCGCGCCAGACGACGTGCCGCCCGTCTTACCTTTGCTGGGCAACTGGACCCGTTTGCGCATTGACGCCGATCGCTACGCGGGCGACGTGCGCGGGCGCAGTGACGAAGCGCTGCCCTTCCTGGACGACGCGTTCGACCTGGTGCTGTTGCGGCATGCGCTGGAAGTATCCGACACGCCGCAGGCGCTGCTGGAAGAGGCTTCGCGCGTCTTGGCGCCCGGCGGTATCCTCGCGCTCACTGGCCTGCATCCGTTCAGTGCCTGGCTGCCGTGGATGATGTGGCGTACACGTGGACGCCCGCCCGCCTTGCGTTCGCCGTTGTTGCTGGAGCGGTGGGCTCGTCGGATTGACCTGGATATTGAACGAGTGGAGCGGGTTGGCCGCCTCTGGCCAAGCGGCAGCGTTGGCCTGGATGCCTCACATATGTTCGGCGGAGGGTACTTGCTGATCGCGCGCAAGCGGCGTCGCATGGCCACGCCTATCCGCCTGAAGCCAAAACCCGTGTCCGCACCTGTGAATGTGGGATTGGCGCCCGGCGCGCGTCGCAACGCAGCGCCTTGATGAACAACGATTGATTGATGGGTAACAATGACTGACGTGCAAGCTTTTACGGATGGCGCGTGCCTGGGTAATCCCGGGCCGGGTGGATGGGCTGCCTTGTTGCGTGCCAAGGGAACCGAGCGGATGCTCGCCGGAGGCGAGGCGGCCACCACCAATAATCGCATGGAGCTGATGGCCGCCATCGGTGCGCTTGAAGCTTTGACGCGCCCATGCAAGGTCGCGCTGACGACCGACTCGCGCTATGTGATGCAAGGCATCGAGGAGTGGGTGCCGAAGTGGCGAGCCAACGGTTGGCGCACCGCCGACAAGAAGCCGGTGAAAAACCAGGATCTCTGGGAGCGCTTGTCCGCGGCCACCCAGATGCATGAAGTGCGCTGGCACTGGGTGCGCGGCCATAACGGCCATGTCGAGAACGAGCGCGTGGATCAGGCGGCGCGCGAGCAGGCCGAGCAGTTCAGGAGCAAGGCATGAGGCAGATCGTGCTCGATACCGAGACCACGGGCCTCGAAGTGCGGCAGGGACATCGACTGATCGAAATCGCCTGCGTGGAGATGATCGGGCGTCGCCCGAGCGGCCGGCATTATCAGACCTATCTCAATCCGGATCGCGCGATCGATGAAGGCGCGCGTCAGGTCACGGGCATCGAAGATGCGTTCCTGCTCGACAAGCCGCATTTCATCGATGTGGTGGATGAGTTCCTCGCCTTCATCGATGGCGCAGAGCTGATCATCCATAACGCCAGCTTCGACGTCGGTTTTCTGGATGCGGAACTGGCGCGCGCCGGCGAGCACTACGGCCGCATCGCCGATCGCTGCAGCGTGCTCGATACGCTGCTGATGGCGCGCGAGCGCTATCCGGGGCAGCGCAATAGCCTGGATGCGTTGTGCAAACGCCTTGGCGTGGACAATTCGGCGCGCGACCTCCACGGCGGCCTTATCGATGCGCAGCTGCTGGCCGAGGTCTATCTCGCGATGACCTCGGGTCAGGTCGGACTCGACCTCGCCTTTGAAGGGGCACAGGAGCAGGGCTCGTCCGTCACGCTGACGCCTATGGTGCTCGATCGTCGCCCACGCGTATTGCGCGCGAGCGACGAGGAGATCGCCACCCATGAGCGTCGCCTCGATGGACTGGACAAGAGCTCCGGCGGCATCAGTGTCTGGCGTCGCGAGGAAGCGGAGACCGTCAACTGAGGCTGCTCCGGTGACTTGCGTCATTCGAAACGCATGACCCGACGCTGGTGAAGACCCTCAGTTGACGCGTGCGAGGATCGCCGTGATGTTATCGCTGCCGCCGCCGTCCAAGGCGGCGAGCAGCAGATGTTCGACGCACTCCTGAGCCGACAAGTCCTGGCGCGATACGATGCTTGCGATGGTGGTGTCGCCGACATCCTCGGTGAGCCCGTCGCTGCATAGCAAAAAGCACATGCCTGGCTCAAGTCGACCGCGCGCCATACCTATATGCAGCTGGTCGGCCGCTGTGATGCCCAAGGCCTGGGTGATCACGTTGCGCTGCGGATGACGTGCCGCCTGCGCCGCATCAAGCGTGCCCGCGGCAACCAGTTCCTGCACCAGCGAATGATCGTGACTGACCTGGCGCAGATGGCTTTGCCACAGATAGACGCGACTATCGCCTACCCATACGACCTCGTAATTCTCCGCACCCAGCTTTAGCGCGGCGATCGTGGTGCCCATGGGGCGAGGGTCGTTGAAGCTACGGCTGAACTGGATCAGCCGTTCGTCCGCGGCCCGCACCGCTTCGACGAGGCCGTGCCCGCGCGCAACCAGGTCCGCGACGGCATCGCGTACCAGGGCGGACGCCACTTCGCCGTGCTGGTGGCCGCCCATGCCGTCGGCGACAAGGAACAGGCCGAGCGATGCGTCGGCGTAATAAGTGTCTTCATTGCGCGTACGACGCAATCCGACGTGGGTTCCGTGTCCGAATTCAATCATGGGAGACCTGGCATGGCGGGTCGTTGGGAGCATGACGGATGTGGGGGGATTGCGCAAAGGAAGTGGGGGTGTTTGGACGTTGGGAAGGGCTGAAGAATTCGTCATCCCCGCGGCTCTCAACAGCCGAAGGGCTGGTCAAGCGGGGATCCAGTGCCTTTGCATCCATTGGACGTCACTGGATTTCCGATTTTGCGGGAATGACGGGCGGTCGCTTACTCAGACCATCCTTCGAAACTCAAAAATCCAACGAGTGTTTCGTTTCGTGGAGGGTGGGATTGTCGGGTCCATCCATGGACCCGACCCCTTCGCGCTTGCGCGCTACGGGGCTAGCCTGCGGCTGTCCCATTTTGTTCCAGACAAAATGGTCGAACCCGGGTGGGTTCTCACCCAGCCGTCACCATCAAAAAAGCAAAACGCCCCACGAGGGGGCGTTTTGCTTTTTTGGCGGAGAGGGTGGGATTCGAACCCACGGTACGCTTACACGTACGCCTGATTTCGAGTCAGGTACATTCGACCACTCTGCCACCTCTCCAAAAGCGGTGCGTGTGGTCCACGCGAGCCGGCAATCTTACGCGGACGGTGGCGTGCTGACAACTGGTTTTGCGATCCCGACGCCAACGATTTATTGCAGGGCCACGCCCCAGCGGTCGCCACGGGGCAGGTAGTGGTTGCCGGGGTCGAGAGACAGGGCCACGCGAGTCGCGCGTCCGGTGATTTCGGCGCGAGGAAAGAAGCCGAAGTAGCGCGAATCGGCACTATTGTCGCGGTTGTCGCCAAGCAACAGGTATTGGCCGGCTGGGACGACGACGGGACCAAAATCCTTGCCATGACCCGCCTGGGCAAGCGACCAGCGCACCGGGTGATGGATGGCGCCCACATCTTCCATGGCGTAGCGCGCAGGATCCTCGCGGTCGTCGCGAATGCCCTGAACTACGATGGGTTCGTAGCTGGCAGGCTGGCCGTTGATGTACAGCTGGTTCAGCCGGAGCGCGATCTGGTCGCCGGGGACGCCGATCACCCGCTTGACCAGCCGTTCATGGGCAGCGGCGGAATCCAGCACCACGATGTCGCCACGTTGGGGGTCGGCACGATGGATCAGCGCGATGTGGGTAAGCGGCAGGCGCACATCGTAGGCGGCTTTGTCGACCAGAATGCGGTCGCCGATGCGGATGGTGGGTTGCATCGAGCCGGTGGGGACCACGTTCCAGTCCGCCACCGCGCTACGGAAGACCACCATGCAAAGCATGAAGGTGAGGAAGCCCTTGTTTCGCGAGAGCAGCCCCAGGATGGCGCGCATGCTATGTCCTTTGGCAGAGTCGGCACGGATGGGCGACGGATCGATGAATGAGACTTTGGGTCTGAGCCAAAGTTTCCGACAGTCGCTTCACGCCGAGGCCTGGTGCGCGCCAGACATGGGAAAGGGCGGTGTTGCCACCGCCCTCTCGAGTCACGACTTCGGTCTTAGGCCGCCTTGCGCTTGGCCAGTCGCAGCCAGGTATCGACCACGGTGTCCGGGTTCAGCGACACCGATTCGATGCCCTGGTCCATCAGCCACTCGGCCAGATCCGGATGATCGGACGGGCCCTGGCCGCAGATGCCGACGTACTTGCCCTTGGCGCGGGCGGTCTTGATGGCCATGGACAGCAGCTTCTTCACCGCCGGGTCGCGCTCGTCGAACAGGTTGGCGACGATGCTGGAGTCGCGGTCCAGGCCCAGGGTGAGCTGGGTGAGGTCGTTGGAGCCGATCGAGAAGCCGTCGAAGATGTCGAGGAACTCGTCGGCGAGCAGGGCGTTCGAGGGCACTTCGCACATCATGATGACCTTGAGGTCGTGCTCGCCCTGCTTGAGGCCGTTCTTCGCCAGCACCTCGATGACCTTGCGGCCTTCGCCGAGCGTGCGCACGAACGGGATCATCACCCAGACATTGTCCAGGCCCATCACCTCGCGCACGCGCTTGACCGCCTTGCATTCCAGCGCGAACGCTTCGGCGAAGCTCGGGTCGACGTAACGGCTGGCGCCGCGGAAGCCGATCATCGGGTTTTCTTCGTGCGGCTCGTAGCGCGAACCGCCGATCAGGCCGGCGTATTCGTTCGACTTGAAGTCGGACAGGCGCACGATCACCGGCTTCGGATAGACCGAGGCGGCGATGGTGGCGATGCCTTCGGCCAGGCGGTCGACATAGAACTCGACCGGGATCGGCATAGCCGGCGATGCGCTCGTCGATCTTCGCCTTGGTCTCGGCAGTCCTGCTTGGCGTATTCCAGCAGCGCCTTCGGATGCACGCCGATGTGGCTGGCGATGATCATTTCCAGGCGGGCCAGGCCGATGCCGGCGTTCGGCAGCATGGCCGAAGTCGAACGCGCGCTCCGGGTTGGCCACGTTCATCATGATCTTCAGCGGCGCTTCGGGCATGTCGCCCAGGTCGGCGGTGATCGCGCTCGAACTTCAGCGATGCCCTCGTAGATCATGCCGGTGTCGCCTTCGGCGCAGGACACGGTGACTTCGGCGCCGTCGGGAATCAGCGTCCAGCGCGTTGCCGCGTGCCGACCACGGCCGGCACGCCCAGCTCGCGCGCGATGATGGCCGCGTGGCAGGTGCGGCCGCCGCGGTTGGTGACGATGGCGGCGGCGCGCTTCATCACCGGCTCCCAGTCGGGGTCGGTCATGTCGGCGACCAGCACGTCGCCCGGCTGCACCTTGTTCATGTCGGCCAGCGAACGGATCACGCGCGCCTTGCCGGCACCGATCTTCTGGCCGATGGCGCGGCCTTCGGCCAGCACCTTGCCTTTTTCGCTGAGATGGAAGCGCTCGAGCTGGGTGGCATGCGCGCGCGACTTCACCGTTTCCGGGCGCGCCTGCACGATGTAGAGCTTGCCGGTGTTGCCGTCCTTCGCCCACTCGATGTCCATCGGGCGGCCGTAGTGCTGTTCGATGATCAGCGCCTGCTTGGCGAGTTCCTGCACGTCGTCGTCGTTGATGCAGAACGGTTGCGCAGTGCGGCCGGCGTTTCCTCGATCTCGCACGCGCTCGCCCGGCTGCGTCGGAATAGACCATGCGCAGCTGCTTGGCGCCGAGGCTGCGACGCAGCACCGCCGGCTTGCCCTGCTCGCAGCGTGGGCTTGAACACGTAGAACTCATCCGGGTTCACCGCACCCTGCACCACCATCTCGCCCAGGCCGTAGCTGCCGGTGACGAAGACCACGTCGCGGAAGCCGGACTCGGTGTCCAGCGTGAACAGCACGCCGGACGCGCCCACGTCCGAGCGCACCATCAGCTGCACGCCGGCGGAGAGGAACACGTCCTCGTGCTTGAAGCCCTGGTGCACGCGATAGGCGATGGCGCGGTCGTTGTACAGCGAGGCGAAGACTTCCTTCACCTTGTGCAGCACGTCGTCGATGCCGACCACGTTGAGGAAGGTTTCCTGCTGGCCGGCGAACGACGCGTCCGGCAGGTCTTCGGCGGTGGCGGAGGAGCGCACGGCGACGGCGATATCGTCGGCAGCCGGCGTCCTTGCACAGCTTGATGTAGGCGTCGCGGATCGGCCTGCTCGAGCTCGGCGGGCAGCGGCGGTGTCGACGATCCAGCCGCGGATTTCCTTGCCGCCGCGGCCAGCGCCTCGACGTCGTCGACATCGAGCGTTGCCAGGCGCTCCTGGATGCGCTTGGCGAGGCCGCTCTTTTCGAGGTACTGCTGGAACGCATCGGCCGTGGTGGCGAATCCGCCCGGCACGGACACGCCGAGTTTGGCGAGGTTGCCGATCATCTCGCCGAGCGAGGCATTCTTGCCGCCGACCTTGCCCAGGTCGGTCATGCGCAGTTGGTCGAGCCAAAGCACCAGATCGTTCAAGGGAGTCTCCTCAAGAGCCGTAAGTTGTGAAGGTCATCGGTGGCGCGGCTGGCCGGAAGCCGGGCTGCAAAGAACTGGTATTGTCCGCTGCCGATGGTGCGGAGCACAAGAAGACCAATGACGGGCAAAACCCAAGCCAACTGCATACCAGTCAGGCGGGAGTCAAGCGGAGACAGGCTTTTCACGCTTGAGCTAAGGTGGACGCCAGGAACAGTCAGGCGACTTCGGGATTACGTATGCAGCGAACCGTTTTCTTCATCTCCGATTCCACTGGTATTACCGCCGAGACGATCGGCAACAGCATCCTGGCCCAGTTCGAAGGGCGTGCAGTTCGACAAGCACCGCTGCCCTTCATCGATGACGCGCACAAGGCGGAAGCGGCGGCGCTGCGGATCAAGACCCACTACGCGCAGAGCGGGCAGCGGCCGATCGTGGTCAATACCATGGCCGATCGCGCGATCTGTGCGAAATCGTCGCCGAGCAGCGGTGCGCTGATGCTGGACGTGTTCGCGCCGTTCATCGGCCCGCTGGAGGATGAGCTTGGCGCCACGCGTTCCGGCGCGGTCAACCGCTCGCACGGCCTGGTCGACTTCGACAAGTACGAGGCGCGCATCAATGCGACCAACTATGCGCTGTCGCATGACGACGGCATCGACGTGGACTACGCCCAGGCCGACCTGATCCTGGTCGGCGTGTCGCGCTCGGGCAAGACGCCCGACCTGTCTGTACATGGCCTTGCATTACGGTGTCAGCGCCGCCAACTATCCATTGACCGACGACGACCTGGACAAGCTTGAACTCCCGGCGCGGCTGCGTCCTTACAAGGACCGCCTGTTCGGTCTCACCATCGATGCCGCAGCGGCTGGCGCAGATCCGCGAACAGCGGCGCGCCAGTAGCCGTTATGCCACGCTTGAAGCAGTGCCGCTGGGAGCTTGAGCAGGCCGAACGACTGATGCGCCGCGAGGGCATTCCCAACCTCAACACCACGCACGTTTCGATCGAGGAAATTGCGAGCAAGATCTTCGACCGCTTCGGTATCGAGCGGACCATGTTCTGAGTTCTGAGCCCTAGGAGTTGCCTACAGCCCATGAGTGCCGTACTGGACAGCCGCAACATGCCTTATTGCCGGGACGATTTGGCTTCCTGATGGGGCTGTATGCGGAGAACTATCACCGGCTGGCCAGGCTGTTTGCGCCACAGGAGCTGCCGCCCGGTTTCTACGTGTCCAGCGTGGACGATGGTCTCGATGTGCGGCTGCAGATCCAGGAGCGCCATCCGTATACGTTGGAACTCGAGCTCACCTATAACTTCGTCGATGCGCATACGGGGCAGCCGTCGCCATCGGCGCAGTTGCGCATGTATACCGATGCGCATGTGGCCGAGGCGCTGCATTGTCATCCTGGGCGCCACCTCTGGCAGGTGCTCGGGCCGTTTCCGCCGGCGCACACGGTGCTGCAGCATCGCCTGCGCATGAATGGGTTTCTCTCGCGCTGGCTGGAATACCTGGCGGAGCAGGGGCATTCGAAGGGGACGCTGGAGCGGCTGGACGAGCATCGCCCAGACGACGCGCCCGCCCTGTAGAGGAGCGCACCCTGTGTGCGATCTCGGCCTTACCGCTACGTAGGCTATCGCGCACAGGGTGCGTTCCTACAGGGAGGGGTGGTGCCGCAAGGTTTTCTGCAGGCAACAAAAAACCCGCCAATGGCGGGCTTCTCGTAAAGTGGCGGAGCGGACGGGACTCGAACCCGCGACCTCCGGCGTGACAGGCCAGCATTCTAACCGACTGAACTACCGCTCCACATTTTTTCTTCCAGACGCTTACCAAATCCAACTTGGCGTCCCCACGGGGATTCGAACCCCGGTCGCCACCGTGAAAGGGTGATGTCCTAGGCCTCTAGACGATGGGGACGTGTCTAAGTTGGTGGAGCCAGGCGGGATCGAACCGCCGACCTCCTGCATGCCATGCAGGCGCTCTCCCAGCTGAGCTATGGCCCCGTGCCTCTGGAAGCCCGAAAGAATAGGTCGGGTTTGGGATTTCGTCAAGCATTCGCTACGAAATTTTTTCAAGAAAATGGCATGAACGAATCACAACAAGTAGTTACGGTGAGTCCATCGTGATGCGCGACGAGGGCAGCCGACCTCGTTGACGTAAAAAGCTGCTGATCGTGTGCCCGATTGCTAGTCTTGCCCGACGTACCCACGGGTTTTGTCGATGCACGATCTGCAATTCATCCAGGATCTTGCCACCGTCATGCTGATCGCTGGCCTGACGACGGTGATCTTCCAGCGCCTGCGTCAACCGGTCGTGCTTGGATACATCATCGCCGGCGTGCTGGTGGGGCCGTATACGTTTCCTGTCGTGTTCATCCACGACGAGCAGTCCATTCGCACGATGTCCGAGCTGGGCGTGATCCTGCTGCTGTTCGCGTTGGGCCTGGAATTCAGCCTGAAAAAGTTGCGCGAAGTCGGTGGCGCGGCCCTGGTGGCGGCCGTCTGCGAAATCGTATTGATGCTCTGGCTGGGCTACGAGATTGGGCGCTTCTTCGGCTGGAGCGCAATGGATGCGCTGTTCCTTGGCGCCATGCTGTCGATGTCGTCGACCACGATCATCATGAAGGCGCTCGACGACCTGGGGTTGAAGCGCGAGCGATTCGCCCAGCTGATGTTCGGCATCCTGATCGTCGAGGACGTGCTGGCCATCGTCTTGATGGCCTTGCTTACCGGTATTGCCAGCACGGGTGGCCTGGAGGCCGGCGAGGCGATGAGTGCGATCGGGCGACTCACGCTGTTCATGGCGGTCTCCCTGGTGGTGGGCCTATTGCTGGTGCCGCGCGTGGTCGACTACATCGCTGGCGTGAGCCGTGACGACGTACTGCTGGTCGCAGTGCTGGGCCTTTGCTTCGGCTTCTGCCTGCTGGTGACCGAGATGGGCTACAGCGTTGCGCTAGGTGCATTCATGATCGGCGCCATCGTGGGTGAATCGGCGAGCGTGGAGCGCGTCGAACGCATCATTGGTCCCGTGCGTGACATGTTCAGTGCGGTATTTTTCGTCGCAATCGGCATGCTGATCGATCCCGCCATGCTGTCGCAGTACTGGTTGCCTATCCTCGTCGTCACCGTCGTCGTCGTGGTGGGGAAGGTTCTTACCTGCGCCTTTGGTACGTTTGTTGCGGGCAATGATGCCCGCACATCGCTGCGCGTAGGCATGGGCTTGGCGCAGATCGGTGAGTTCTCGTTCGTGATCGCATCGCTGGGACTAAGTCTCAAAGTGACCAGCGGCTTCCTCTATCCCGTGGCCGTGGCAGTGTCGGCGATCACCACCTTCCTCACGCCTTATCTCATACGCGCTGCAAACCCTCTGGCCAGCTTGCTGGGGCGGCGCCTGCCGCATCGATTTACCGGCGTGTTTGGCGCGTACACCGACTGGATGGGCAGCTTGAGCCTGGGTGAGCAGGGCGCCGTGGTGATGAAGATGATCCGGCGCCTGGTATGGCACGTGGTCATCAATATGATGCTGGTGGTGGCCGCGTTCCTGATCATGTCCTACCTGTATCGTCGCGGCGTTTTTCACGGGGATTTCCTTGCCGGTCGCCCCCAGATCAAGCGCAGCCTGGCGTGGTCGATCGCGGCCCTGGTGTCATTGCCGATGATCGTCGCTGCGTACCGCAAGGCCTCCGCGCTGGGCATGCTGTTGGCGGAACTGGGCATTCCGGAACGGATTGGCGGCGCCTACAACATGCGCCTACGCGCGTTGCTGGCGCGGGTGATTCCGCTGGCGACGATGTGGATGTTGGGCCTGCTGGTTGCGGCACTGGCCTCGACCATCCTGCCGCCGCGTGAGGTTGCCGTGGTGTTGATCCTGATCTTGTTGCTGCTGGTGTGGTTGCTTTGGCGCGGCCTGGTCCGGGTACATGCTCGTTTGCAGGCGGCCTTGCGGGACACGCTGGACAAGCCGGGACGCTCGGATGACGGTCACGATTGACTGAGGGTGTGATGACGGTGTCGATGTCCAGCACGAAGCTTTGTGCAGAAATCGTAAAAAACCGCGTTAGTGAGCCACGTCGTGAACTTTCGATCACAATCGACGGTCATAGCCCGGCATCGTTGCCAAGACTCAACAAGCGCCGCACAATGCGGGGCCTGCCTCCATCGGGGGGGCTAGTCCGGTAGCGCCGGCATATCCAAATACGAGGGAGTTCCACATGAAGCATTTTCTGCGTCCCACGCTGACGGCGGCCGCGCTGGCTGTTGCACTGGGCCTGACCGCTGGCGTGCACGCACAGGCTGCCAAGCCGGCTGCCGCGGCCCCCGCCGCTGCTCCCGCCGGCACGGTCGACAAGACCAAGGCCAGCTACGTCGTCGGTTGGGACCTGGCGAGCTCGCTACCGCCGCTGGTCCGTGAAGAAGTGGATCCGGCCACGGTCGCCCGTGCGCTGCAGTCCGCCCTGTCCGGCCAGAAGCCGACCATGAGCGAGGCGGAAGCCAAGCAGGTTCGTGACGCGTTTGTGGCCAATCTGCAGGCCAAGGCCAAGGCCGAATACACCCAGGTCGCCAGCAAGAACAAGACCGAAGGCGAAGCCTTCCTGGCCAAGAACAAGACCGCTCCTGGCGTGAAGACCACCGCTTCGGGTCTGCAGTACCAGGTGATCAGCCAGGGTACCGGCGCCCGCCCGGGTCCGAGCGACACCGTGCACGTGACCTATGTCGGCAGCTTCGTCAATGGCGAAGTGTTTGACGACTCGGCCAAGCACGAGGGTGGCGGTCCGGCTTCGATCCCGCTCGCCGGCGTGATTCCGGGCTTCCGTGAAGGCATTCAGCTGATGCAGGTCGGCGGCCATTACAAGTTCTTCATCCCGTCCAACATCGCCTACGGTGCGCAGCCGCAGAACGGCTTCCCGCCGAATGCGACGATCGTGTTCGACGTGAACCTGGTCAAGACCGGTCCGACCCAGGGCGGCGAGCAGCCGGCCGGTGCGAAGTAAGCACTAGCTGACCTTCAAGACGTGGCAACGGGGCGCGAAGCAATTCGCGCCCCGTTGCTTTTGTGGGGATCGCATGTCGTGCCTGACGTGAATGAAAGGTGCCGCTGACGCGTTGCGCCGGCAGTAGCGGTAAACCAGGCTCGCCGCGCGGCCTGCTAGAATCCGTGGCCTTGCTTCCAGGAGTTCTCTCGACAATGAAGGTCACGATTTTTGGCACTGGCTATGTGGGCTTGGTCACCGGCGCTTGCCTGGCTGAAATGGGTAACCACATCGTGTGCGTCGATATCGATGCGGGCAAGGTCGAGCGCCTCAAGCGCGGCGAGATTCCGATCTACGAGCCCGGCCTGGAGCAGATCGTCAAGCGCAACCATGCCGGTGGGCAGCTTGATTTCACCACCGACCCGGAGCCGGCCATCGAACACGGCCAGGTGGTCGTTATTGCGGTGGGTACGCCGCCCGACGAGGATGGTAGTGCCGACCTCAGGTATGTGCTTGGTGTGGCGCGAACCATTGGCAAGCATCTGGAGCGCTACACGGTCGTCGTCAATAAATCGACCGTGCCGGTCGGCACCGCGGATCGTGTGCGCGAAGCAATTGCGGGTGAATTGGCGGCGCGTGGCGTTTCGGTGGAGTTCGATGTCGTTTCCAATCCGGAATTCCTGAAGGAAGGCGATGCGGTGGAGGATTGCCTGCGTCCCGATCGCATCATCATCGGCAGCTCCAGCGAGCGTGCGGTGAGCGTGTTGCGCAAGCTCTACGCGCCGTTCAACCGTAACCACGAACGCACCGTGGTGATGGACGAGCGCTCCGCCGAGCTGACCAAGTACGCGGCCAACGCCATGCTGGCTACGAAGATCAGCTTCATGAACGAGATCGCCAATATCGCCGAACGCGTAGGTGCCGACGTTGAGCTGGTGCGCCAAGGTATCGGCTCCGATCCGCGCATCGGCTACCACTTCATCTATCCGGGTGCAGGTTACGGTGGCTCGTGTTTTCCCAAGGACGTGCAGGCGCTGGAGCGAACGGCCCGCGGTGTCGGTTACGACGCGCGCCTGCTCGGTGCTGTCGAAGCCGTCAATCGCGATCAGAAGAGCAAGCTGTTTGAGCTTATCTCGCGACATTTCGATGGTCAGCTGGCTGGCAAGACAGTCGCGCTGTGGGGGCTGGCCTTCAAGCCGAACACCGACGACATGCGCGAGGCGTCCAGTCGCAACCTGATGGAAGCGCTGTGGGCGGCTGGCGCCAAGGTGCGTGCGTTCGATCCGGAGGCGGCCAGGGAGACCCATCGCATCTACGGCGATCGCGACGACCTGAGCTTGTGCGACGGCGCCTATCAGGCACTCGACGGTGCCGATGTACTGGCCATCGTCACCGAGTGGAAGGCGTTCCGCAGTCCGGACTTCCAGCGTATTCGCGCGATGTTGGGAAATCCTGCCATTTTCGATGGCCGGAATTTGTATGAACCCGCCGCCGTCGAGGAAGCCGGTCTGGCCTACTATGGGATCGGTCGCGGACGCAGCCTGAGGCGTTGACGATGTCCCACGATTCACTGCAGCAGCGCTTGACCGAGCTAGAGGTGAAGCTGACCTTCATCGATGACACGGTGAATGCACTGGCGTCGGCGGATGCGGAACAGTCGGTGCGAATCGCAGCGCTGGAGCGAACCATTCGCGATTTGCGCAACGAACTGTCGACGGTGCGCCTATCGCAAGGTCACGATCCGCATAGCGAGCCGCCGCCGCCGCACTATTGATCGCACCACCATCTCTTTCAGTACTACGCAAGCGAGTCCCGATCATGGCCGAATCCCTGCGCGATCAGCTGCTCAAGAGCGGCATCGTCAAACAGGTCCGCGAAGAAAAGCGTCCGCTGCCACCCCAGGGAGGCAGGCCGCCTTTCCAGAAGCACGCCGGCAAGCCGCCGCATCACAAGCCGCAAGGCAAGTCGTCGCCATCGCACAAGCCGTCGCCGGGCAAAAGCCAGGAAGAGATCGATCTGGCCAAGGCCTATGCCATCCGCGCGCAGACAGAGGCGAACGAACGCAAGCGCGCCGAGCAGGCGGCGGCCGAGGAGGCTCGCCTGCGTCGTGAGCGCAAATTGAGGATCCAGCAGTTGCTGGAAGGCAAGACGCTCAACAAGGCGGAGGTCGATCACGTACGGCATTTCGAATACGGCGGCAAGATCCGTCGCGTGCACGTGGACGCCGAACAGCTGGCCGCGCTCAATGTCGGCGAGTTGGGTGTCGTGCAGCAGCAGGGGCGCTATCTGCTGGTGACGCGTGAGATGGCCGAACAGGTGCGAGCCATCGATGCTCATCTGGTGGCATTGCTGGTTGAGCCTGGCAGCACGCCGGGTGTGGGCGAGGACGGCGTGCCTGACGACCTGATGTGGTGACCGGCGCTACCGACGGGTATGGCCTCACGTGAAAGCGCCCGGCCATGGCCGGGCGCTTTGTTATGGCCGAGCCTGCTGTTTTGCCGAGCGTGATGGGATCAGGCGTCGGTGGTTTCCGCCGGCGTCGTCGCGGTCGACAGATCGAAGCCGGTTTGTACCAGTGTGGGCAAATCCCAGCCACTCTTCGGGGTGAAGCGTTCGCCGTAGCGCTTGGCGAGCCGCTCCAGCTTGCCCTGCACCACGTCGGCGCCTTCGCTGCGCACATACTGGATCGGGCCACCGCGGAACGGCGCGAAGCCGGTGCCGAAGATCACGCCGGCGTCGAGCAGGTCGGCGTCGTCGACGACGCCCTCGGCCAGGCAGGCGACCGCTTCGTTGACCATGGGCAGGATCATGCGTTCCTGCAGGTCCGGCGGCAGCACATAGTCTGGATCGACTTCCGGCTTCTGCGGCTTGCCGTCCTGCCATACATACAGGCCCTGGCCGTCCTTCTTGCCGCGCTTGCCGGCTTCGAGCTTTTCTTCGAGTCCTGGCGGCAATTCGAGGCCGAGGAACGGGGCCAGTTCCTTGCCGACCGAAGCGCAGACGTCCAGGCCCACCGTGTCGGCCAGTTCGATCGGGCCCATCGGCATGCCGAACTTCTTCGCTTCCTTATCCAGCACCGGGCCCGGCACGCCTTCGTTATAGAGGCGCATGGCCTCGAGCAGATAAGGCATCAGGATGCGGTTGACCAGGAAGCCCGGGCGTGCCCTTGACGGCCACCGGCAATTTGCCGATCGCCTTGCAGAAGGCGAGTGCGCGTTTCTCGGTGGCCGGCGTCGAGCTGATCGTGGCGCACCACTTCGACCAGCGGCATCTGCGCCACCGGATTGAAGAAGTGCAGGCCGAGGAAGCGCTGCGGCGCTTTCAGGCCCTCGCGCAGTTCGTCCAGCGGAATGCTCGAGGTGTTGCGTGGCCAGCATCTCATCGGCCTGGAATTGCGGTTCGATGATGGCGTAGAGCGCTCGTTTGGCCTCGGCGTTCTCGTAGATCGCCTCGATCGCCAGATCGGCCGTGGCGACGCCTTTGCCGTCGACGTCGGCGCGCAGTCGACGCGTGGTCGCCTCGATCTTGTCCGCCGTCTTGAGCTTCTTTTCGTACAACTGGCGCGCGCGATCCAGCGCCGGCTGGATGTACTTCATCTCGCGGTCCTGCAGGGTCACATCGAAACCCTTGAACGCCGCCCATGCCGCGATGTCGCCACCCATGACGCCGGCACCCACGACATGCACATGCTTGATGCCGTGTTCGATGCCGCTGCCCTGGTCTTTCAGGCGCTCCTGCAGGAAGAAGATGCGGATCAGGTTCTGCGCCGTCGACGTCTCCGCCAGCTTCGCCACCGAGCGTGCCTCGAGCTTCAGCCGCTGCTGGATGCTCGAGCCGCCGCGCTTCCATACGTCGATCAGGGCGAACGGCGCCGGGTAATGCTCCTTGCGTACCTTGGCCGCGGTCTGCTTGAGCACCATCGGTGCCAGGATCTGGCGGGCCAGCCAGGTATTGCTGGCCCACGCCTTGGCGCGCCGCGCGAACGGCCGCGCATGGGGGCGGCGCAGCAGCAGCGCGGGCCTCGGCCAGCAAATCTGCGGGCGGCGCTATCGCGGTCGACCACGCCCAGGGCCAGCGCCCGCCTGGCCGACAAGCGATTTGCCGGTCAGCATGACCGGCAGCGCTTCGGTCGCGCCGATCAGGCGCGGCAGGCGGGCCGTGCCGCCCCAGCCGGGATGGATGCCGAGCATCACCTCGGGCAGGCCGATGCGGGTCTTTTCGTCGTCCGCGGCGATGCGTTGGCGGCAGGCCAGGATCAGCTCGGTGCCGCCGCCCATGCAGGCGCCGTGGATGGCTGCCACGGTGGGGCAGGGCAGCCGCGCCAGCGATTCGTAGACGCGCTGGCCGTTCTCGATGTTCTCCAGCACGCGTGCCCTGCTGGGCGTACTCGACGAATTCCTTGATATCGGCGCCGACGGCGAAGCCGGAGGGCTTGGCCGAATGGATGAGCACACCGGCCGGCTTCTCGATCGCCAGCCGCTCGACGATCTGTCCAGCTCGTCCAGCACGGCTCGGGAGATGGCGTTGACCTGCTGTCGGCGCGATCGAGCGACAGCGTGACGATGCCGCTGTCGTCCAGATTCGTCTTCCAGTGATTGAAGCGCAATCCTTCGAACATGGGGTATGGGGAGGGTGGACGAGAAGCCTGCACCATACCTTCCCGTAGCGAGGAATGCGAGACGCGCTCGACCAGGCCTGTGCCGGTGCGAAATCATGAAGATCCTCGTAAATCCGCGACCTGTGCACTGCCGCATGGAATATGCTGGCAGCCGAATCCGGCGAGGCTTGCAACGCCAGGCCTTCACGAAGGCCTCCGGACACCGTCAGACGTTCACGGCACCGCATGAGTACAACGCATATGCCACAATTCCCACTCAGCCAGGCCGGCGCCGAGATCTTCGAGCGCATCCTGGCCGCGCGCGGCAACCTGATCGCCCTGGAGGGCGGTGAAGAGGTGCGGCGTTGATCGACCAGTTGCGGCTGTTGGTGCGCCGCAGCGGCCAGGCGGTCTATCTGTGGAACCCGGAAAACGGCCTGGGCAATCTGCGTGAAGAGCACAGCGGGCTGCCGGGCTCCCAGCGGCTGAGTAATGCGCTGCGCTACATGCAGCAGAGCACGCATTTCGGCGTCTATCCTGTTGCAGCGCACTGCCGCTGCCCTGGCCATGGGAGACGCCACCTTGCTGCGCCAGCTGGCGCGCGCCACCACCGGCCACCTGCGGCGAATCGTCTTGCTCGACCCACCGCCAGGCCTTGGTCGCCAGCTTCAATGATGTGCTGGTACGCCTGAGCTGCCAGCCCGAGGCGGCCGCGGCGCCTGCGTCTGCGCGACGGCCGCTGGCTGCTCTGACATGACTCATCACCGCCGGCATCCTGGTCGTAGCTGCCCAGCGCGAGCTGCGTCGCGCCCTGTTCGATACCTTCGATCGCGGCGGGCATTTGTGGTGCATTCGGCGCGCGGACGTCACCCATGCGGCGATTCTGCTGGAGGGGCGGCCGCCGCTGCGATCTCATCCTGGTGGCTTTCGACGGCGATGGGCGTGATGCCCGGCGGGCATCGAGGTGCTGCGCAGCCTGCCGGCGTGTGCGCAGGCGCCACTGATCGCCGTACTCGACGATGAGGCCTTGCTCAAGCCTGCCGTGCTGCCTGCCGGCGTGGCCGACTGGCTCTACGCGTCGCAGATCGATACGCGAGTTGCTGGCGCGCTGGCAGCGGTTGCAACGGGTGTCGGCCGGCGCTGGCGCAGCGCAAGGCTCGCGCTCGGAACCGGGCGACGGGGATTACCGCTTTGCCTTCGACGAGGTCGACAGCGAGTGGTTGATCGTTGATCCGACGCGTGGCCGGATCCTGTGAATTCAGTCCCGCGCTGGCCGGCATAGCGGCTTGCCGACCACGAATTGCGTGGCCGCTCCCTGCAGGAAGTGCTCACGTTTGCGGATGTCACGACGGAACAGGTGCATCGCCGAAGGGTCTCGCCGCTGGTATCCCGGCCGGCGTCGTTCCGCGCGTGGCGTCGATAGTGGCGAGGCCAACGCGCGGCGCTGTGCGACATGCCGGGCGCGACGCCCTGGCGCTGGTGTTTCGCAGCGATCGCGCCGGCCTGCGCGCCGAGGTGGCGCTTGTCGCTGCTGGCGCGCATGTTTGCTTCCGGCAGTGGCGACGAAGGCATCGCGAGGCCGGCCGTTTGCTGTATCGAGGAAATGGCGCTGGATTATCTGGCGGTATGGTCGGCGCGACCGGACGACGGCAGCGCACCCGTCCAGCTAGTGCAGTACTGGCGGGGCGAGGAGCGCTGTGGCCCGGGCCGCACCTGCAGAGCTCGCTGCAACTGGTGCTGGCGGCAAGCCATGCTGCATCGGTCCGATGCCGCGAGGTTGGCTGCGATGGATCCATTGCTGCAGCAGCTGGGCCTGGCTGGTTTCGCCGGCTGGCCGCTGCAGGACGAGCGTCACACCGTGCTTGGTGCCTTGCTGGCCGGCACCCGCCAGCGGCTTTGCCGAACTGGCCATCGGTCGAGCCGGTATTGCGCTGCGCCGCGGCCCGTTTTGCGCAAGCGCTGGAGCTGCGGCATACCCGCGAACAGGGCCGTGCCGAGGGCCTGGTGGATGCGCTCACCGGCCTGCCGAACCGGCTGCTGTTCAACGACCGTCTGGATACGATCATCCGCGAGGCCGATCCGCACCGGCGAATGCTTCGCCGTGCTGTTCGTCGACCTGGACCGCTTCAAGACCATCAACGACACCTACGGTCATGCCGCCGGCGATCAGGTGCTGCTGACGTACCACGCAACGGCTGCGCGGCAGCGTGCGCGCGTCCGATACGGTGGCGCGTTACGCCGGCGACGAGTTCATGGTCGATGTCTGCGCCACATCGTGAAGAGCGATGACGTGCTGCGCATTGCCGAGAAGATCGTGCAGGTGATGGAGCGCGCCGTTGCGCCTCGACGATGGCACCGAACTGCAGGTCACGGCGTCCATCGGCGTGAGCTTCTTCCCGGACGATGCCCCCGATGCCGAGACCCTGCTCAAGCACGCCGACGAGGCGATGTATGCGGCCAAGAGCCTGGGCCGCAACAACTATCCAGATCTACGAGGTCAGCGCCGGAGTATGCCGCAGCAACACGGCATGCGCGCTGAAGATCCGCGCCTGCGCCATGCCGAGCGCAACGGCGAGTTGCGCGTGGTCTACCAGCCGCAGGTGGATGCGGAGACCGAGGACATCGTCGGCATGGAGGCGCTGGTGCGCTGGGAGCACCCCGAGCTGGGCATGATCAGCCCGGCTGTCTTCATTCCGCTGGCCGAGGAAACCGGCCTGATCGTGTCGATCGGCGAATGGGTGATGCGCACCGCCTGCCGCCAGGCGCAGGAATGGGAGCAGTCGCTATGGCCTGCGCCTGCGCCTGGGCGTGAACCTGTCGGCGGTGCAGCTGATGGAGCCGCAACTGCTGGAGATCGTGGCAGCGGCGCTGCGCGAGACGCGGGCTGGATGCCGACCCTGCTGGAAATGGAGGTCACCGAGAGCATCAGCATCAAGGCGGCGCCGAATCTGGTGGAAAACCTGCAGCGCGCTGCACCGACTGGGCTGCCATATCGCGATCGACGATTTCGGCACCGGCGCCGCTTCGCTGGACTATCTGCGCCGGCTGCCGGCCGACCGCATCAAGATCGACCAGAGCTTCGTGCGCAATATCGGCGTGGATCCCGACGACGAGGCGATCGTGCGCGCCACCATCGAAATGGCGCATCGGCTGAAGCGCGGCGTGGTGGCCGAAGGCGTGGAGATCGAGCAGCACATGCAGTTCCTGCGCGCCCACCACTGCGACGAGCTGCAGGGATACCTGTTCTGCCGCCCGTTGCCCAGCCGGTCAGTTTCGACAAGCTGCTGGCCGAGCGCCAGCGCCTGCTCGACGGGCGTCAGCGGCCGAGCCTGCTTGAGCCGGCTGACGCGTCGTCCCCATATCATAGCAGGCGCTATGAGCCCGGATGCTGGCGCGGGGATCGGCCATCCGGTCGGCGCGCGATGACGACCGGCGCTCCAGGTGATGCGACGTTAGGCGTCATGGCAGGGGTTGATAAACGTGCACGCATGCTGAACTTGGGCGCGTTGTCCTGGTCTGAGCGCCGCGTTCAGTTCTAAGACAAGCACCCGCAGCGGATGACGGCATTGACGATGGAGACGGCCCGGATGGGCGAAAACGAACTGGATCGCGCGCTGGTCGAGCGGGTCCAGCAAGGGGACAAGCGCGCTTTCGACCTGCTCGTGCGCAAATACCAGCACAAGCTGATCGGGCTGATTTCGCGCTATGTGCAGCAGCCATGCCGAGTGCGAGGACATCGCGCAGGAGGCGTTCATCCGCGCCTGGCGGGCGATCGGCTCGTTCCGCGGCGACAGCGCTTTCTATACTTGGCTGTACAAGATCGCCGTGAACACCGCCAAGAACCATCTGGTGGCGATGGGCCGGCGCCCGCCCGCCGGACGATATCGACACCGACGATGCCGAGTTCATGGCCGGTGCCGAGCGCATGCACGACAGCGCCACGCCCGAGCGCGAACTGATGCGCCAGGAAATTGAACAATCCGTGTTTTCCACTGTCCAAGCCTTGCCCGAGGAACTGCGGACTGCCATCACCCTGCGCGAGGTGGACGGCCTCAGCTACGAGGAAATCGCCGAAGCGATGGGTTGTCCGATCGGTACGGTGCGTTCACGCATCTTCCGGGCGCGCGAAGCGATTGATGAAAAACTGCGGCCGCTGTTGTCGGACCGCGAGGATCAGACATGAACCAGGCAGCATGAATCACCCAACGTCCGCGAAAACCTCTCCGCCGGCATGGATGGCGAGCTGTCGAGGGAGCAGCTGCGCTTCCTGTTGCGCCGGCTCGATCACGATGCCTCGTTGCAGCAGGCTGGTCGCGCTATCACGTCGCCCGCGACGGTCTGCGCCGGCAGCTGCCGCCGTTGGCATCGACCGGATTTGCCGAGCGGGTGATGCAGGCGATCGAGCAGGAGTCGGTGCCAGCGGTCGCACGGTCAGGCGCAGTCACTGGTTGCGCTGGTCCGGCCGGTGGCGCGATCGCCGCCAGCGTGGCCGCTGCGGCGCTGATGATCGCCAGCCGGCAGGCGGGCGCCGACCGGGCGACGGCACCACGGCGTCGGCAACCGCGCACGGTGCCAGCTGTCGCAGCGATGCGCGACCGGCCGTGCCGAGGCGCCCGCCGCCGGTGCCGCCGTGGCTGAGCGGCAATTCGGCCGCGACTGCTGAGCCAGCAGGCGTCGGCCACGCTGGGTGCGCCATTCGGCAGCAACCAGCTTGCTGTACTCGCGCGACAGCCTGTCGACCTATCCAGCCGATGCATCGCTACCGTACGCTCGACAACAACGACGGCAGCTATCTGCTGCTGCTCGATCCCGGCAACAGGCGATGCAGGTACGCCCGCGCAGGCTGCCGCCGGCGCGCAATAAGCGAGGTCGCGCGTGATTGTCCGACGGCCGCGGCCCAGCTGGTTTCGCTGCCATCGACCGTCCTGCTGTGCGGCAGCGCCGTGTCCGACTCGCCGGGCCGCGCTGATGAGGTCATCCATGAGCCTGAAGCATTGCCGGCTGAAGTCAACCAAGGAGGAGTCATGAATCATTCCATCTTGCGCACCTGGCGTGTTGTGCCTTGCTGGGCCTGGCCGGCGTCGGCGGCGTGCAGGCCCAGACGGCGCCCGTGCGCCAGCTTGCCGGATTTCACCGGCATCGTGCAGAAGAACGCCGCCGCGGTGGTGCATGTCGAGGCCAAGTACAACGGCGAGAAGCAGGCACGAGCAAGCAGCCAGGCAGCGGCAGAGCGGATGCCCGGCCAGGGCATGCCGACGATCCGCAGGCGGAGATGTTCCGGCGCTTCTTCGGCATGCCGATGATGCCGTCGCCCGAGCGAGCAGAAGCACACCTCGCTGGGTTCGGGCTTCATCATCTCCAGCGACGGCTACATCCTGACCAACAACCATGTGGTGGACGGCGCCGACAGGTCACGGTGCGCCTGCAGGATCGCCGCACGCTTGACCGCCAAGGTGGTCGGCACCGACCCGCACTACGACATCGCCCTGCTCAAGGTGGAGCGAGGCGGCAGTCTGCCGACGGTGACGCATCGGCGATTCGCGCAGCGCTCAAGCCCGGCCAGTGGGTGCTGGCGATCGGCTCGCCGTTCGGTTTCGACTACACCGTGACCCAGGGCATCGTCAGCGCCGTCGGGCGCAACCTGGGCGAGCAGGATCAGCCCTATACCTCGTTCATCCAGACCGACGTGCCGATCAATCGCGGCAATTCCGGCGGCCCGTTGTTCAACCTGCAGGGCCAGGTCGTCGGCGTCAATTCGCAGATCTACTCCAACACCGGCGGCTATCAGGGCGTTTCGTTCTCCATTCCGATCGACGTGGCGATGAACGTGGTCGAGCAGATCAAGGAGCAAGGGCTATGTCTCGCGCGGCATGCTCGGCGTGCAGGTCAGGCCGGTCACCGACGATATGGCCAAAGCCTCAAGTCTGCGATAGCGGCAACGGTGCGGCCGTGGCCCAGGTCACCCCGGGCAGCGGCGCCGACAAGGCCGGCATGCAGGCCGGGCGACGTGATCCTTTCCTACAACGGCCAGACGCATCACGCAGAGCGCGGATCTGCCGCCGCTGGTCGGCAGACACCAAGCCGGGCAGCAAGGCTGACGGTGCGAGATCCTGCGCGACGGCAAGAAGCAGGATCGTGACGGTGACGGTCGGCGAAATGCCGCGCGACAAGAGCGCGCATGATGGCCTCGAATGGCGCCGGCAAGCCGGCCGCACGGACGCGGCCACTGCGCTGGGCCTCGGCGGTTCAGGACCTGGACGGCGACACCCGCCAGCAACTGGGTCTCAAGGCCGGCGAGGGCGTGGGTATCAGCGACATCACCGGATCGGTGGCGGCGCAGGCGCAGGACTGCAGCCCGGCGACGTGATCCTGATGGTCAACCAGAAGCAGGTGGGCAGCGTGGCGGCGTTCCGCGCGGCGACCAAGGATGTCAAGCCGGGCGACACGGTGCTGTTGCTGGTGCGCCACGGGGACCAGAGCGGTTTCATCGGCCTGACGGTGCCGGCGGGCAAGCAGGACGAGTAAGGCGGTCGTGCGCAGACGGCTGCGACGGGCCCGCTCTCCTCGGGAGCGGGCCCGCGACGTTTCGGTCGCCGACTGCCGGGCGCAGGCTGACCTAGCGTCGATGCCGGTGGCAGTGGCCGTCACGTCCGGAGACCTGGTTCCATGCGATAATGCCGGGTTCGCATCGCCACCCCGGCGATGCGCTGCCTGCGCGCCGCGCAGCGCAGTCGAACGCAGCTAGCGTGCTCCATGGAACTGATCCGCAACTTCTCCATCATCGCCCACATCGATCACGGCAAGTCCACGCTGGCCGACCGCATCATCCAGATCTGCGGCGGCCTGGCCGAGCGCGAGATGGAGGCGCAGGTGCTCGACAACAATCCGATCGAGCGCGAGCGCGGCATCACCATCAAGGCGCAGTCGGTGTCGCTGCCGTACACGGCGCGCGACGGCAAGACCTATCAGCTCAACTTCATCGACACGCCCGGGCACGTGGACTTCTCCTACGAAGTCAGCCGTTCGCTGGCCGCCTGCGAAGGCGCGTTGCTGGTGGTCGATGCCGCGCAGGGCGTGGAGGCGCAGTCGGTCGCCAACTGCTACACCGCCGTGGAGCATGGGCCTGGAAGTGGTGCCGGTGCTGAACAAGATCGACCTGCCCGACGGCCGACATCGAAAAGGTGAAGGGCGAGATCGAGGCGGTCATCGGCATCGACGCCGACGACGCGGTGGCGGTCAGTGCCAAGACCGGCCAGAACGTGGTCGAGGTGCTGGAAGCCATCGTGGCGCGCATCCCGCCGCCGAAGCCGCGCGACACGGATCGCCTGCAGGCGCTGATCATCGACTCGTGGTTCGACAACTATCTTGGCGTGGTCTCGCTGGTGCGCGTGATGCAGGGCGAAATCAAGCCCGGGCGACAAGCTGCTGGTGATGTCCACCGGCCGCACCCACGAAGTGGGCGAGGTCGGCGTGTTCACGCCCAAGCGCAAGAAGCTCGAAAAGCTCGGCGCCGGGCGAGGTGGGTTGGATCACTGCGTCGATCAAGGACGTGCACGGCGCGCCGGTCGGCGACACGCTGACCCTGGCCGGCAAGCCGGCACGACAAGCCGTTGCCCGGCTTCCAGACCATGCAGCCGCGCGTGTTCGCCGGCCTGTTCCCGGTCGTCGCCGACGATTACCCGGCGCTGCGCGAGGCGCTGGACAAGCTGCGCCTCAACGATGCCGCGCTGTTCTTCGAGCCGGAAAGCTCCGAGGCGATGGGCTTCGGCTTCCGCTGCGGCTTCCTCGGCCTGCTGCACATGGAGATCGTGCAGGAGCGGCTGGAGCGCGAGTACGACCTGGACCTGATCACCACCGCGCCGACGGTGGTGTACGAGGTGCTCAAGAGCGACGGCTCGGTGATGCTGCTGGACAACCCGGCCAAGCTGCCGGCAGCGCATCTGATCGAGGAAATCCGCGAGCCGATCATCGTCGCCAACATCCTCACGCCGCCGGACTACATCGGCAACGTGATCACGCTGTGCGAGGAAAAGCGCGGCGTGCAGCGCTCGATCCAGTACCTGGCCACCCAGGTGCAGATCAGCTACGAGATGCCGCTGGCCGAGGTGGTGATGGATTTCTTCGACCGGCTGAAGTCCGTCTCGCGCGGCTATGCCTCGATGGACTACCACTTCGAGCGCTTCGAGGCGGGCCCGTTCGTGCGCGTGGACGTGCTGATCAATGGCGAGCGGGTGGATGCGCTGAGCCTGATCGTGCATCGCAGCGCATGCCGACCGCCGTGGCCGCGAGCTGGTCGAGCGCATGAAGGACCTGATCCCGCGCCAGCAGTTCGACGTGGCGATCCAGGCCGCGATCGGCGCGCAGGTCATCGCCCGTTCCACGGTGAAGGCCCTGCGCAAGAACGTGCTGGCCAAGTGCTACGGCGGCGACGTCAGCCGCAAGAAAAAACTGCTGGAGAAGCAGAAAGAAGGCAAGAAGCGCATGAAGCAGGTCGGCCGCGTGGAAATTCCGCAGGAAGCCTTCCTCGCCGTGTTGAAGGTGGATAAATAGACAAGACCTGGATTGGGGATACTGGATTAGGTGGATCAGGAAACGCTGCAATTTCGCTCTTGCGAATCACTGATCCTGCGGATTCGGCGTCCCTCACGCCGAGCAACCTTGGAGTAGGGCATGGAATTTCGATTTTTCGGCGATTCTGCTTGGCCTCACCGTCGCTGTTCGGCGTGGTGTGGGGCCTGGATCGCCTGTTCCTCTACAAGCGGCGCAAGGCACGGCCGAATGCGGCGCGGCGAGGAGTAGCGCGAACCGGTGACCGTGGACTGGTCGCGCTCGCTGTTTCCGGTCGTGCTGGTGGTACTGCTGCTGCGTTCGTTCGTGGCCGAGCCGTTCCGGATTCCCGTCAGGCTCGATGATGCCGACGCTTGACGTGGGCGACTTCATCCTGGTGAACAAGTTCGCCTATGGCCTGCGCATGCCGGCGTTCAACAACAAGTTCCTCGAGCCTGGGCGAGCCCAAGCGCGGCGACGTGGTGGTGTTCCGTTTCCCGGGTTATCTGTGCGAGGACGACGGCAAGCTGGTGCGCAGCGGCGACCAGAGCTGCGCCGATCCGCATGCGCCCGTGCCGAGCCAGAACTGGATCAAGCGCGTGATCGGCATGCCGGGCGATCGCGTGGAAATGCGCGGCGATCAGATTGCTGATCAACGGCGAGCCCGTGGCGGCGGACGATATCGGGCCCTACGAGGGCGATCCGACAGCGGCAGGAATCGCGCCTGATGCTTAAATGGGCGCCACCGTCTGGAACGAACACCTGCCGAACGGGCAGGGCGGCGTGGTCAACCACCTGATCGCGCGCATGCCCGACTACGCCACCCCGCCGCCGCTGCCCAATGCCCGCGTGCCGCTCGGTGGTGCCGCAGGGCTGCTATCTGGTCATGGGCGACAACCGCTATAACAGCACGGACAGCCGCTGGTGGGGCTGCCTGCCGGAGCAGAATCTGGCCGGCAAGGCGTTCCTGATCTGGATGAGCTGGAAGGGCTGGGGACCGGTCAGGCGTGGATTTCCGCGTATCGGCACGTCATCCACTGAACGTGCGGCGTGCATTGGCAGCGTACGGTGACCTGCTGCGTGCGCGTTAAGGTGCAGAATCTGCTGGCATAATCGGCGCGGCCGGCGCACTGGCGTTGCGCTGGCCATGGCACAGTTTGAGGTATCGCCGCAGCGCGGCATAGCGAGGGGACTATGAAATCGAAGCAGTCGGGCATCACCCTGATCGGGTTTCTGTGGTTTGATCGTTGTGGGCTTCTTCGGCTTCATGGCGATGAAGCTGATGCCGGCCTATTCCGAGTACATGGGCGTGAACAAGGCCATGAACCAGATCGCCACCGGAGCATGGAAGGCAAGTCGCTGGACGAGTCCGTCGCGACCTGATGATCAAGATGGACTTCCAGTACGTGGACGACTGCCACCATCAAGCCGCAAGGACATCACCATCAACGCGATACCGGCGGTGCAGCGCAGCTCAACGTGACCTACGACAAGCGATTCCGTTCATGTACAACATCGACTTCCTGCTGCACTTCGAGAAGAGCGTGCCGCTGCAGGGCAATGTCGGTGGTTAACCAGGCTAAGATTTGACCAACTCGCATACCGCTTTCGTGATCCGGCGCTCGGTCAGCTGGCGCTGACCCATCGCAGCGTGGGCAAGCCGAACAACGAGCGGATGGAATTCCTCGGCGACGCGCTGCTTGGCGTGATCGTGGCCGAGCTGCTTTACGAGGCTCACCCGAATGCCAGCGAGGGTGAGCTTTCGCGCTTGCGCGCGCAGTTGGTCAACGGGCAGGCGCTGGCGGCGATCGCGCGCGAGCTTGAGCTGGGCGACGAGCTCAAGCTCGGCCCGGGCGAACTCAAGAGCGGCGGTTTTCGGCGCGAATCCATTCTCGCCGATGCGTTCGAGGCGCTGGTCGCGGCGGTTTACCTGGATGCCGGTTTCGACGAATGCCGGGCAGTGGTGCGGGCGCTGTTCGAGCCGCTCGTGGCGGCCATTGCCGCGTTCGTCCAAGGATGCCAAGACGCGCCTGCAGGAGCTGCTGCAGGCGCGCGGCTGGCCGCTGCCTCATTACGACCTGATCGACAGCCACGGCGAAGATCACGCCAAGACATTTGACGTATCCTGTGAAATCGCCGAACCCGAGGCGATCCGGGCCGAGGGTCGCGGCAGCAGTCGTCGTGCTGCCGAACAGGATGCCGCCGAGGCTGTGCTGCGCCGGTTGCAGGACATACAAGCCTGATTGCCGCGCTGTCCAAGGCTGGCTTGGCCCCTCAGGACTTTCATCGAACGGGCTTTCATAGGGTGGCTCTTGGCACCGCGCCCTGGGTGTGCGCCGCATCGGCCAGGCGGGGACGACTTCGCCACTCCACGACCTTATCACCCGGTCGAATAACGACTTACACTCTCTATCTCTCCCGTGTCTTGCGCGTAACCCACTCGCGCGGGCCACGAGGACATCCGAAACAGGCTCTGACCATGAACGACAACGTTGATCTCGATCTCGGCGCACCGGCCGAACTTCCCCATGACGATTTCCGTTGTGGCCTGGTGGCCCTGGCGGGTCGACCGAACGTAGGCAAGTCCACCTTGCTCAATGCGTTGATCGGTTTTCGCCTGTCCATCGTCAGTCCGCGGCCGCAGACCACGCGCCACCGCATTCTCGGCATCGCCACCAGCGAGGCCGGGCAGATCATGTATGTGGATACGCCGGGCCTGCATCGCGGCGCCAAGCGGGCGATGAACCGCAGCCTCAACCGCGCGGCGCGTTCGGCGATCAGCGAAGTCGATGTGGTGGTGCAGGTGATCGAGGCGGGGCGCTGGACGGACGAGGACGAGGCGCTCTACGACGCCCTGGTCGAGCAGAAAGTGCCGCGCCTGCTGGTCATCAACAAGGTCGATCTGGCCAAGGAAAAGGCCACCATGCTGCCGTTCGTGGCCGAGCTTGATGACTCGCCACAGCTTTGACGAGTTTATTACGTCAGCGCACTCAAGGAAAAAGGCCTGGCGGAGCTGGAGCAGGGCATTCTCAAGCGCCTGCCGGTGCAGCCCCCGGTCTACGGCGAGGATGAGGTCACCGACCGTAGCGAACGTTTCCTGGCCGCCGAAATGGTGCGCGAGCAGCTGATGTTGCGCCTGGACCAGGAGCTGCCCTATGCCACGACGGTCGAGATCGAACAGTTCACCGATCGCCCGGATGGCATGGCCGAGATCCATGCCATGATCTGGGTCGAGCGCGATGGCCAGAAGGCGATCGTGATCGGCAACGGTGGCGCCCAGCTGAAGGCCATCGGCACCTCGGCGCGACGTCACATGGAGCGTACCTTCGAACGCAAGGTGTTCCTGCAGCCTGTGGGTCAAGGTGCGCGAAGGCTGGGTCGACGACGAGACCATGTTGAAGAAGTTCGGCTATACGGATTAAGGGGCGAGGGATGAGCGGCGAGCGCGCAAGTCCGAGCGGCATTTGCCAGTACGCGGACTTGCGCGTACACGGCAACCGGGCGCCCTCGCTACTCCTGCTCACCGCTAGTTGTTCCATGCGCATCGAGCAGCAGCCGGCCTATGTACTGCATTCGCGGCCCTACCGCGAGACGTCGATGCTGCTCGAATGCCTGACGCAGGATCACGGGCGCATCGGGGTGGTCGCGCGCGGCGTGCGGCGCGAACGTGCCCGCCTGCAACGCGCCCAGCTTGAGCCGTTCCAGCCGCTGGTGCTGGATCTATTGTTGCGCGGTGAGCTGGCGACTTTGCAAAGCGCCGAAACGATTGGCGTGCCATTGCGCCTGTTGGGCGATGCAGGTCTGGCGGGGCTCTATCTCAACGAGCTCGTGGTTCGTCTGACGGGTCGCCAGGACCCGCAGCCGGAATTGTTCGATGCGTATGCTCGAGCGCTGCCGCGCCTTGCCATGACGGAGTCCTTGGCGTGGTCGCTGCGGCGCTTCGAGCGCGATCTGCTCGAGGCGATCGGTTACGGTTTGCAACTGGAGTCGGACGCCGAATCGGGCGAGCCGCTGGAGCCGGGTCAGCTCTACCGCTACACCGTCGAAGTGGGGCCGTCCCGATGTCGGCCGGGTACCGCCCATGCCCTACGCGGCAGCGACCTGTTGGCACTGGCAAAGGACCAGATGCCCGACACGGCGGGCTTGTCCGCCTTGCGCGTCATGATGCGCGAGGTGGTCCGCTTCCATCTGGGGGGAGGCGAGCTACGTGCATGGCATGTGCTTGCCGCGGCCATGTCGCGACGAGATGCTCGCAATGCGCAGGCGTCACCGGATCCTGTCTGCGGGCTTGGTCGTCGACGGCGAGACTGGCCGTCTGTGCGAGCCCGACCAGATTCCGGACAGACAGCCGGCCCAGTATTGAATTCAATGGACGAGTGATCGGCGGTGATGAAGGCCCGCATGCCGCGCGGCTTGGCAAGACCGGCCAGTCAAATTCCGATCAGAGCATCCTAGGCGTTCAGCCGGTACCCGCCAAAGCCTCGATCGTGGCCAGCAAGGCCTTCTTGAAGCGCGGAAACGATGCCAGCGAACCCGAGTGGCCCAGCTTGAGATGTCGCTGCAGCAAGGTGGCTTGTGTGGCGAGAGACGCCGCACCGCAGAAGCCGCAGGACGAGCGCAGGCGATGCAGTCTCTCCGCAAAGGCCTCGGGGTCATGGCACAGCACGTCGAGATCCTGGTAGAGGCCAACCAGTTCGACGCGCAACAAGGTGCGCATCGCGTTCACGACATCGGCATCGCCCATGGTGGCGATCGCCTGCGCATCGTCAAGCAGTGGCAGCGAGGCGCTGCCCGCCTGCACCAGGCCCAGAATCAGCCGTAGATCAGCCACGTTGCAGGGCTTCATCAGCACTTCGCTGAACTCGGCCGCCAGCAGGTGCCGTCGCTCGGTCAGGTCCATTTCGGCGCTGGTGGCGATGGCCGTGCATTCGTTGGAGCGCGCATCAGGATCCCGCCGCAGGGCGGCCAAAACCTCCATGGCGCCCGCCCCCGGCATGTGGCAGTCGAGCAGCAGCAGGTCAAAGGCTTCGTCGTGGGCCAGGGCAATGGCTGCCTTCCCGTCGTTGCAGGCCTGGGCCTCAAGACCGAGGCTGCGCAAGGCTTCGACGAGGAACAGCCGGCTGGCAGGATCATCGTCGGCCACCAGGGCACGGGCGGTCTGGGAGGCCGCGGAGGCGCGTAAAACGTCGCTGGGGAGCGTGTTGAGCATGACAAGTCCGTGTCGTTCAGCTGATTTTGGCAGAATGGCGCCTCATGCGCTTCTCATCAAGCCACCTCTTGCTCAGTCTAGGCATCCTTTTTGGGGTCGGCCTGGTGTTGCCCGCGCGCGCGGATGTCGCCCTGGGTGCCAAGACGGTCAGTCTGCCCGGACTGAAGATGCAGGAGGTTCAGGCGCTGGTGGGTGAGGACGGCCAGGGGGGGCTGAAGCTCAGCCTGCGTGCCGCCAAGGCCGACGTGCCGACCATGGGGTGGCGACGCGTCAATGCGAATCTGCAGGGCACATTGCAGCGTGATGTGCATATGCGCTGGCTGTTCGACGGCATCGTGCAACTGGTTGGAGCGCCAGGCGCAGCCTTGAGCAATGCCAAGGTCGCCATGGTCGTGGACGAGGCGGCGAACACGCTGGAAGTTGACATCACCCAGGCGTCGGCGCAAGCCAGCATGGCCTTGCCGCTGGATCAGCCCACGCATGCGCAGATCAGCCTCAAGGGTTTGCCGGTTTCCTGGCTGCAGGGTCTGTTGAGCACCATCTGGTCGGGACGCGCCACGGCCGGCAAGCTTGACGCGGACATGGCGCTGGACCTGGAAAACAAGGGCATCCAGGCATCGGGTCAATTCGCACTGAGTGCGGCAGGGTTCGATACGGCCAGTGGCACGCTGGCAGGACAGGGTGTCAACGGCAACGGTCGTTTGAATATCGATACCACGGGCACGCCGTCTCGTATCGATCTCGATGCCAGCATGCGTGGCGGCGAGCTGCTGCTGGGGCCGATTTACGCGCGGCTGCCTGATCATCCCGTCCAGGTGAGTCTGGCGGCCACTACGCACAACGGGGCGGTGGCCTTCACGCGCCTGCGCGTGGCGGACGCCGATGCACTGCAGTTCGAGGGCATGCTGGCGTTCAACGCCAAGGGCGAAGTGCAGAAGCTCAAGCTCGACAAGCTGCAGGCGCGCTTCCCTGCGGCTTACCAGCGTTATGGGCAGGCGTGGCTCACCACGCTGGGCATGCGCGACCTCCGCATTGATGGCCAGCTTGCGGGCAGCCTCGACCTTGATGCATCGGGCCTGCGCAGTTTCGACTTCGACACAGATGGGCTGGACCTGGCCGATGGCGAAGGGCGGTTGTCGATCAAGGGACTGCGTGGAGGCCTCGATTGGGCCGCTGAAGGCGAGCGTCCCGCCACCACGCTGAACTGGCAGGGCTTGCAGGTTTACCGCATGGTCAATGGCCCTGCGCAGTCGCGTTGGCAGAGCCGGGCGGGCGCCCTGAGCCTGCAGCGCGCGCTGGAAGTGCCGCTGCTCAATGGCAAGGTTCGCATCGGGGACCTCGAATGGCGCCCTGCAGCCGCGCGGGGGCGCCGATTGGAGACATCGCTCACCTTTGCCGGCATCGACATGGCGGCTTTCTCGCGCGCCATGGGTTGGCCCGAGTTCCAGGGCACCCTGGGTGGCGCCATGCCGGGCTTGCGTTGGGTCGACGACCGTATCGAGATGGCGGGCGGCTTCACGATGAATGTGTTCGACGGCTTCCTCGACATAACTCGGATGTCGTTGCAGGGGCCGTTCGGTTCCAGCCCCGTATTGTCCGCGGATATCCAGTTGCGGCAGCTGGATCTGGCGCTGATGACCAGTGTGTTCGATTTCGGCAGCATCACCGGGCGCCTGGACGGCTCGATCGACGAACTGCGCCTGGTCAACTGGAGTCCGATCGCGTTCAAGGCCAATTTGCTGGCGGGCAGCGGCGGTCGCATCAGCCAGCGTGCCGTGAACAACCTCACCACGGTCGGCGGTGGCAGTATGGCGACCGGGCTGCAGGGCGCCGTGCTGAAGCTGTTCAAGACCTTTGGCTATAAGCGGATCGGCCTAAGCTGCGTGTTGCAGGGATCGGTATGCCGTATGGGCGGTCTCGATAACGATGCGGATGGGTACACTATTCTGGAAGGTAGCGGCCTGCCGCACCTGCAAATCGATCGGCCACCAGACCCAGGTGGACTGGCCAACCCTGGTGCGCCGCCTGAAAGCGGCTACGGAAGGCACCCCGCCGGAGGTTCGTTGAGGACCGGCAACACCCCATCCCCGAAGGAGTCGATCATGCGGAAGTTTGTCTATGGATTGCTGACCACCCTGCTGGTGGCCATGGTGGGGTGCGTCACCATCAATGTCTATTTTCCCGAGGCGGCGGCCCAGAAGGCGGCCGATCAGTTCATCGGCACCGTGCTCGACAGCAATGCCCCGGCGCCGGCTCCCAAAAAGGATCAGCAACCAGCGCCCGCCAAAGACGGCAATCAACCCTCGGCCATGCTGCTCGATCTGCTGATCCCCGCGGCCTATGCGGCCGATACGCCGAATATCCGTATCCAGACAGCGACTACCGAGGCCATCCACGATCGCATGCGGCAACGCTTTCGTGGCACCCTCGCGCCGCTGTTCAACAGTGGTGCGGTTGGTTTCACCAAGGACGGCCTGGTCGCCGTACGCGACGCGGCGAAGGTGCCGATGGATCAGCGCGCGGCGGTGAACGCCGCCGTGGCGGACGAAAATCGAGACCGCAACGCGCTCTATCGCGAGGTGGCCAATGCGAACAACCATCCGGAGTGGGAGGCGCAGATTCGCGCCACGTTTGCCAAGGGCTGGATCGAGCGTGCGCGCGCAGGCTGGTATTATCAGGACGCCTCGGGCGCCTGGAAGCAGAAGTAAGCCGCTCGCCCCCTGCGAACCACCCACCCGATTGTCGCGCCCGGGTCCGTCGATCCGGGCGTATTCGTTTTTGGCTGATCACAGAACACCATGAAAGAATTCCAAGCCACCATCACCGACCTCAGCCACGACGGCAAGGGCGTCGCCCGCATCGACGGCAAGGCCGTCTTCGTCAGCGGCGCCTTGCTCGGCGAAGACGTCTTGCTGCGCATCCGCAAACGTCATCGTCACTTCGATGAGGCCGAGGTCGTGGAGTTGCTGAAACCGTCTCGCCGCACCGCGTCGAGCCGCGCTGCCGCCATTTCGGCCAATGCGGTGGCTGTTCGCTGCAGCACCTGGATGCCGACGTCGCAGATCGAAGCGAAGCAGCGCGTGCTGACGGACAATTTCGAGCGCATCGGCAAGGTGAGTCCGGCGCTGTGGTTGCCGCCGCTGACCGATGAGGCATGGGGCTATCGCCGCAAGGGACGCCTGTCGGTGCGACAGCGTGGCCAAGAAGGGCCGCGTGCTGGTCGGTTTTCGCGAGGAGAGCAACCCGCGCTTCGTTGCCGATATCCAGCAATGCGAAGTGGTGCATCCGGCGCTCGGGCCGAAGATCGGCCTGCTGGCCGATCTGGTCGGCAGCATGGATGCGGCCACCGAAATTCCGCAGATCGAATTCGCCGCCGGCGACGACACCGTGGCGCTGGTGTTCCGCCACATGTCAGCCGCTGAGCGAACGCGACCAGGCCGCGCTCGTCGCGTTTGGCCAGCAGCACGGCTTTGCCATCTACCTGCAGCCGGGCGGCATCAGCAGCGTGCATCCGCTGTGGCCGGAACATCCGCGACTGGCGTTCCGCATTCGCCAGCGGCGACGCGGCATTCGACGACGTGGAACTGGAATTCCAGCCGCTCGATTTCGTGCAGGTCAACGCCGGCATGAATCAGACGCATGATGGCGCGCACGATGGAACTGCTCGATCCGCAACCGAGCGACCGCGTGCTCGACCTGTTCTGCGGCCTGGGCAATTTCACCCTGCCGATCGCGCGCCGCGTCGCCGAAGTCGTGGGCGTCGAAGGCGAGCACGGCCTGGTCGAGCGCGCCGCGGAAAACGCCGCGCGCAACGGCATCGACGCATGCCCGTTTCGAGGTCGCGAACCTGTTCGAGGATCAGCGCAATGCCCACTGGGCGAAACAGCCGTGGGACAAGCTGCTGCTCGATCCGCCGCGCGCCGGTGCGGACAAGGTGCTGGAATACCTGCCGCACAAGCAGACCCACCGCATCGTCTACGTTTCGTGTCACCCAGGCTCGCTGGCGCGCGACGCCGGCATCCTGGTCGAGCAGCACGGTTTCCGCTTGAGTGCGGCGGGCGTGATGGACATGTTCCCGCATACCGCCCATGTGGAATCGATCGCGCTGTTCGAACGCTAGTCCGGTGTCGGGGGAGGTGGCACGCACCCTATGCCACGTCTCACCTCCACCTCACTCAAACTCAGATATGTGACGTACACCATGGGCATCGAGATCGAACGCAAATTCCTCCTGAGCGACGATAGCTGGCGTGCAGACGGTCGAGCGCAGCGAACGCATCGCGCAGGGTTATCTGGTCGGGGCACAGGCGTTGCGCGATGGCACGGCGCGGGCTTCGGTGCGCGTGCGCCGTTCCGGCGACCACGCCTGGCTCAACATCAAGTCGGCCACAGCTCGGCATCGAGCGCGCCGAGTTCGAATACCCGATGCCGCTCGCCGATGCCGAAGAGATGCTGGCGACGCTGTGCGATGGCGTGCTGGAAAAAATCCGCCATCACGTCACGCGTCGACGGCGCGCTGTTCGAGATCGACGAATTCTTCGGCGACAACGCGGGCCTCGTCGTGGCCGAGATCGAACTTGCCGCGCCCGATGCCCCGTTTCCGCAACCGTCATGGCTGGGCCGCGAGGTGAGCGCATCTGGTCGCGTTACTACAACGTCAACCTGATTGCGCATCCGTACCGGCACTGGACGCAGGACGAGCGCGACGCCGAGGAGCCGACCGCATGCTGATGATCGGCGTGGCCGGCACGGCACTGGCCGAACACGGAACACGCCTGGCTGAACGCGTCCGGCGTAGCGGGCGTGGTGCTGTTCTCGCGCAATTATCAGCTCGCGCGAGCAGTTGATGTGCGTTGGTCGATGCGATCCGCGATGTCGGCGGCGACGACCTGCTTGATCGCGGTCGACCAGGAAGGTGGCCCGGTGCAGCGTTTCCGCGAGGGCTTTACGCGGTTGCCGCCGCTGGCGGCGATCGGCGCCGTCTACGATCGCGATCCCGCACGATGCCGTGCGACTGGCCGAGGAGCATGCCTGGGTGATGTCCAGCGAGCTGCGCGCCAGCGGCGTGGATTTCAGCTTTGCGCCGGTGGTCGACCTGGCGCGAGGCAATGCGGCGATCGGTCCGCGCGCGTTCCATGCCGATCCGGCAAGTCACCGCCGAGCTGGCGCAGGCCTACGTGCGCGGCATGCACCTGGGCGGCATGGCGGCGGTGCTCAAGCACTTCCCCGGGCATGGTTCGGTGGCCGTCGATACCCACAAGGCCGCTGGCGATCGACCCGCGACAGCTCGACGAGATCCGCCGCGACGACCTGCTGCCGTTCGTCGAAGGCATCGAGCGCACGCGTCGAGGCGGTGATGATGGCGCACGTCATCTATCCGGCGGTCGACGATCGACCGGCCGGTTACTCGAAGCGCTGGATCGAGCAGATCCTGCGTGGCGAGCTGGGTTTCAACGGCGCGGTGATCAGCGACGACATCAGCATGGCCGCGGCCGGCGCTGCCGGCAGCGTCGGCGAGCGTGTTCAGGCGCATCTCGATGCCGGCTGCGATCTGGTGCTGGCCTGTTTTCCCGACGTGGTGGAGGAAGCGCATCGCCGCCATCGAAGGCCGCGCCGCCACCGATCCCCAGCGACTGGCCGCTTTGCGCGGCGCCGTCGGCATCGACCTGGGACGGCCTTACCGATAACCCGCAGCGCGACCGTTTCATCGCGCGCATCACGGCGCTCCATCCCGTGGCAGGACAACCCTTGGAAGGGCAGGCATGAACACAAGTACGACCCTCGCTGGCCGCCGCACTGGCCGAAGCCGAGCTGCTGTTCGATCGCGACGCACTGGAATCGGTGATCGCCGATATGGGGCGCCGCATCGATGCCGCGCTCGATGGCGAGCGTGCGGTGTTCCTCACCGTGATGAATGGTGCGCTGATTTTCGCCGGGCACCTGGCGCTGGCCATCCGCACCGATCTGGAGTTCGACTACGTGCATGCCACGCGTTACCGCGGCGCCACGTCCGGTAGCGAGCTGCACTGGCTGCGCGAGCCGCGTTGCCGACTTGCAGGGACGGACTGTGCTGCTGGTGGACGACATCCTGGACGAAGGCCATACGCTGAAGGCCGTCCGCGACGACTGCTTGCGCCGTGGCGCCAAGCAGCGTGCTGATCGTGAGCCTGTGCACCAAGCACCACGACCGCCTGGTCGAGGGCATGGCTCGGATTTCAACGGCGTGGAGCTGCCCGATCGCTATGTATTCGGCTTCGGCATGGACTACTACGAGCAGGGACGCAACCTGCCGGGTATCTACGCACTGAGATGAGCTTCATCGTGCCAGCACGACGTGGCTGGCGATCGAACCGCGGAGCGGACGCATGAACATACTCGGCATCTCCGGCAGCCTGCGGCAGGCGTCCTTCAATACGGCGCTGCTGCATGCGGCACACGAACTGGCGCCTGCCGGCATGAACATCACCCTGCATCGCCTGCACGATCTGCCGCTGTTTGATCAGGACGTGGAAGAGCAGGGCGATCCGGCGCCGGTGACGGCGCTGAAGCAGGCGATCGATGTGGCGGACGGCTTGCTGCTGGCCTGCCCGGAGTACAACGGCGGTATTACCGGCGTGCTGAAGAACGCGGTCGACTGGGCCTCGCGCATCGGCAAGGGGCGCAAGGTAGCCGCGCTCACCGGCAAGATGGTGTGCATCATCGGCGCCAGCCCCGGCATCACCGGTACGGTGCGTGCCCAGGACCAACTGAGGCTGGTGCTGCGTCGGGCCGGTGCCCGCAGCGAGCCCCAGGGTGAGGTGCTGGTATTCCAGGCGCATACGAAGATCATTGATGGACGGCTTGCCGACGAGCGCGCGCGTGATGCCCTGGGCCGTCATCTACAGGGATTCGCCGAGCGGCTGGCCGCGACGGCGGGATGACTCACTACCGATGCAGGAACGACTTGTGACTATCGACCTTGCCGTGATTGGCGGCAGCGGCTTGTACAACTTTCCCGGGCTGGAGAACACCACGCGCCATAGCGTGGAGACACCCTTCGGCCTGGCCTCCGGCGACGTGGTGATCGGTGACTTTGCCGGACGCCGCCTGGCCTTCCTGGCCCGTCACGGCGAAAGCCATACGGTGCCGCCCCATCGCGTGAATTACCGCGCGAATCTGTGGGCGCTGCATTCGCTGGGTGCGCGCCGGGTCATCGGCGTCAATGCCGTGGGCGGTATCCGCGCCGATATGGGCCCGCGGGTGATCGTGGTGCCGGATCAGGTCATCGACTACACCCACGGCCGCTACACCAGCTTTTGCGATGTCGAGGGGGCCGAGGTGAAGCACATCGACTTCAGCGAGCCGTATACCGAATCGCTGCGTCGTCAGCTGATCGCGGCAGCGGCGACGGCTGGCATCGCGGTCATCGACGGCGGCTGCTACGGCGCCACCCAGGGACCGCGTCTGGAAACCCGGGCGGAGATCGCCCGCATGAAGCGCGATGGCTGCGACCTGGTCGGCATGACCGGCATGCCGGAAGCCGCGCTGGCCCGCGAACTGGAGCTGGAGTACGCCTGCCTGGCCCTGGTGGCTAATTTTGCAGCAGGTTGCGGCGACGAGGCGGAGATCAGCATCGAGGAAATCTTCGCTCATCTGGCCGCGGCCACCGCCGAGGTGCCCCGCATCCTCGGCGATTTGGTCAAAAGCTGAGCACGGTTCGATTTTGATCGTGTGAATGCGATCACCATATTGCGCTTTGCTATGAAACATGTTGATACTTTCCGCCGTGCCAGGGGCGGCGGACCGAGGGGTCAAGGTGGTTCAGCGCTATCCGTGGTGCATCCAGTCCATGATTCAGAGGTTCACGCAATGCGTTTCGGTACGGTCAAGTGGTTCAACGACGCCAAGGGTTTCGGTTTCATCGCGCCTGAGGACGGTGGGGCGGACGTGTTCGTCCACTTTTCGGCGATCAACTCCAAGGGCTTCCGTAGCCTGCAGGAAGGTCAGCGCGTGAAGTTCGAAGTCACCACGGGCCCGAAGGGCGCCCAGGCTTCGGGCGTCGAGATCGCTGGTTGATTTCGGCGTTCCGGCGCGCGCGCCGGTCATCGAGGTAAATGGAAGCCCCGCGTCGTAAGGCGCGGGGTTTTTTGTAGAGCCTGTTCACGCACTCATCGCGGGCCACGCGGAGAGCGTGAACAAGCCCTGTGGACGAACCAAACAGGCGTTCCCGGAGCAAGCCATGGCAGACCGTAGAGATTTCCTCAAGGCCTCCTTGCTGGGTGCCTCGGCACTCGCACTCGCGGGCAAGGCAAGCTGCCGGCAGCAGCGCTGCGCGGCAAGCAGCGCCACCGGTGGCACGCGTGGTTTCCACCTGGGACTTCGGCGTGGCGGCGAACCAGGCGGCCTGGTCCATCCTCGCCAAGGGCGGCCATGCGCTGGATGCGGTCGAGACCGGCGTGCATGGTGCCCGAGGCCGATCTGAAGAATCACAGCGTCGGCCGCGCCGGCTATCCGGACCGCGACGGCCACGTCACGCCTCGACGCCAGCATCATGGACGCCGACGGCAGCTGCGGCGCGGTCGCGGCGCTCGAACATATCGAGCACCCGATTCCGGTGGCGCGACGGGTGATGGAGCGCACGCCGCATGTGCTGCTGGTCGGCGAGGGCGCGCTGCAGTTCGCGCTGGAGCAGGGCTTCAAGAAGCGAGGAGCTGCTGACGCCCGGAATCCGAGCAGGCCTGGCAGGAAGTGGCTGAAGACGGCGCATTACCAGCCATCGATCAACAGCGAAGTGCGCGACTACGGCAAGACCGGCATGCCAGGCGGTAGCGGCAATCACGACACCATCGGCATGCTGGCGATCGATGCGCAGGGCCGCCTGGCCGGCGCCTGCACCACCAGCGGCATGGCGTGGAAGATGCGCGGCCGCGTCGGCGACAGCCCGATCATCGGCGCAGGCCTGTACGTGGACGGCGAGGTCGGCGCCGCCACCTCGACCGGCGTCGGCGAGGAAGTGATCCGCAACGCGGGCAGCTTCCTGGTGGTGGAACTGATGCGGCAGGGGCGCTCGCCGCAAGACGCCTGCCGGGAGGCGGTGATGCGCATCGTGAAGCGCCGGCCCCGATGCATCCAAGACCTGCAGGTGGGCTTCCTGGCGATGAACCGCGAGGGCGAAGTCGGTGCATAGGCGATCCAGCCCGGCTTCTCCTATGCGGTGTGCGACGCGAAGCGACAGGACGGTCTGCTGCCGTCGCAAGAGCGTGCTACATGACGATGCCGTGCAGTCTGCTCGAAGTGGCCGCCAATTCGTTGGCATCCGGCATGGGCGGCGCAGGCGGGCGGTGCAGGACGTATCGAGCTGTGCACGGCGCTGGAGCTGGGTGGGCTGACTCCCTCGCATGGCGCAGATCGCGTTGGTGCGCGAACGCGTGGCGCTGCCGCTCTATGTGCTGATCCGTCCGCGCGCCGGCGATTTCCTCTACAGACGATCTCGAGATCGAAACGATGCGGCGCGATATCGAGGCCTGCGCCTCGCTCGGTTGCGATGGCGTGGTGATCGGCGCGCTCGATGCCGAAGGCAACGTGGACATGGCGCGTTGCCGCGCACTCGTGTCGGCGGCGCGGAGCCATGGGCGTGACCTTCCATCGCGCGTTCGACATGGCGAGCGATCCGTCGCGTGCGCTGGAGGACGTGATCGCGCTTGGCGCCGAGCGCGTGCTTACGTCGGGTGGCGCGCGCTCGGCGATGGAGGGGGCGACCTGCATCCGCGCCTTGATCAAGCAAGCGGGCGATCGGCTGACCGTCATGCCCGGCGCCGGCATTGCTCCCGGCAATATCGCCACGTTGAGGACGTTGACTGGCGCGGAAGAATTTCACGCCTCGGCGAAGCGCGAGCTGCCGTCGTCCATGCGCATGACGAACGCGCCGTGCTGCCCGAGATGGCGGTGGCGAGATGCGCAGTGACATCGACACGGTGCGCGCGTTGGTGGCGGCGCTTGCCTAGACGCCGTTTTGGGGGCGTTAAGTTGGCTCTCGCGCGGTTGTCACGGTATCGGCTGTCGCATACGACTGAAGGAAGTCCCTGCGGGACTCGGTAGGCATTTCGAAAGCGCTCCTTTTCCCTAATGGGGAGAAGGTTGGGATGAGGGGGGGTGCTTGCGATCGCGCGACAACTGAGCGGTTTCGCTAGTGTGCCGCTTACGCAGCGGGCGTTTCGACTGCCTGCCGGCAGCCGAGTCACTTTTCTTTTGCTGGCCCTGTATAGACCGGAGACATAGGTAACAGGTGTGCCAGGACATGGGTTACACCTCGGCATCGCCTTAAGGCGCTAACGAGGTGCCGATTTCCATGCCTTGGAAGGAAGCCACACCGATGTCTCTTCGTACCGAGTTTGTCGCCCTGGCACACGGCCAAGGCGTGAGCATGAGCGAGCTGGCACGCCGTTTCGGCATCAGTCGCAAGACCGCCTATAAGTGGTTACAGCGAGCGGCGGCGGACGAGCCGCTGAGCAATCGCTCACGCCAGCCACATAGCTCACCCACACGCACCGATGAGGTGATGGAGGAGGCTGTGGTGCGCTTGCGTCAGCAGCATCCGTGCTGGGGTGGACGCAAGCTAGCGCGCGTGTTGCACAACCGCGGCCATAGCGACGTTCCGGCGCCAAGCACGATCACCCACATCCTGCGCCGGCACGGGTTGCTGTGCCCCGCCACCCCGGGAACCTCGCCGGGATGGCAACGCTTTGAACACGCCGCGCCCAATGAGCTGTGGCAGATGGACTTCAAGGGGACGGTGGTCCTGGGGTCAGGGCGCTGCGATCCACTCACCGTGCTGGATGACCATTCCCGGTACAACCTGGCGTTACGCGCGGTGCCCGATATGCGCGCCGCCACCGTGCAGACCGCGCTGACCCACACCTTCCGTCGGTATGGCTTGCCGCTGCGCATGAACATGGACAACGGCTCGCCCTGGGGAAGTCCCGGCGGCGATTCCCGGGGTCTGTCGGCCCTGAGTCTATGGCTGGTCCGCTTGGGGATTCGCGTCAGCTTCAGCGCGCCGGCGCACCCGCAGACCAACGGCAAGGACGAGCGCTTTCATCGCAGCCTCAAGGCCGAGGTCCTGCAGGGCGCTGCCTTCACCGATCAGGCGCACATGCAGCGAGCCTTGGATCGTTGGCGCACCATCTACAACCAGATCCGGCCGCACGAAGGGATCGCCATGGCGGTGCCTCAGGCGCGCTATCGACCCAGCTCCCGGGCCTTTCCCGAGGTCTTGCCGAGCATTGAGTACGCGCCTCAGGATGAAGTCTTGACGGTGCTGGCCAATGGTCGGGTGTACCTGCATGGCCACGCCCTCAAGGTCTCCAATGCCCTACGCGGTCACCGTATCGCGGCACGACCACGCGATGCCCAGGACGGCCTCTACGACCTCTATTTTGCTCATCACCACCTGACGACCATCGACCTGCGCGACGTGGACTAAACTGTTACCCATGTCCTGGCACGTCTGTTACCCATGTCTCCGGTCTATACAGCTGGCCCAAAAGAAAAGTAACCCAAAGAAAATGGCCTAAAAGGCTCATGGCATTCCGCGGAATACGAACCTGAAGGGCGTGGCCAGACAGATAGGTGGCGGCCCATGGCGAGACACAGCAGCTACACCGCAACGCGCCGGAGCGCAGAGGGCTTAAGGCATGGGTGGTGGGGTGGCCATGTGAGCATCGGGATACCTCAGGCGTTTCGATCGTCGACCGAGCCTGCTTTAAGTCCTCACCACATCGGCGCGTTGCGGTGTAGCCGCTGTGTCTCGCCTTGGGCAGCTAACGATCTGATCGCGCCGACCTTCCAACGCTTCTATCCCACGGTGTGCTGCCAGCTCTTGAGGCCGTTTTCTTTGGGTTACTTTTCTTTGACTCCGGGCATCCTGCCCTACGCCCTTCGGGCCGGCTTCGCCGTTCGCACGCGCTCCTGCGCGTGCGTGGGCCAGCAAAAGAAAAGTGACTCGAGCGCCGGCAGGCGATCGAAACGCCCGCTGCGTCCCACAGGGACTTCCTTCGGTCGTAAGCGGCAACCTGGCGATAACGCTCAGTTGTCGCGCTTAGGCAAGCACTCGCCCCTCATTCCATCGTGTGCCCAAAAAAAGCACAGGCCTTCAAGCCCAAGGGAAGTGCAGCGCCACATCGAAATCAGGCCGTGAACTGCAACCGCGCCAGTTCCGCATAGAGTCCGCCCTCAGCCAGCAGGCTTTCATGCGTGCCCTGGGCCACGATGCGGCCACCATCCATCACCACGATGCGGTCGGCACGCTGTACCGTGGCGAGACGGTGAGCGATGACCAGGGTGGTGCGGCCCTTCTCCAGTCGCTCCAGTGCCTGCTGGATGGCGGCTTCCGATTGCGGCATCGAGGGCGGAGGTCGCCTCGTCGAGCAGCAGCAGCGGCGCATCGCGCAGGATGGCGCGGGCGATGGCGATGCGCTGGCGCTGGCCGCCGGAGAGGCGCACGCCGCGCTCGCCCAGTTCCTCGTCGTAGCCCTTGCCAAGCGCGCTGATGAACTCGTGCGCTTCGGCCGCGCGCGCGGCCTCGCGTACTTCATCGTCGCCGGCATCCTGGCGGCCGAAACGGATGTTGTCGGCGGCGCTGCCGCCAAAGATGACGGTCTCCTGCGGCACCAGTGCGATGGCGCCGCGCAGCCCGGGCAGCGATCAGCGCGCGCAGGTCGACGCCGTCGAGGCTGATGCGTCCGCTCTGCGGATCGTAGAAGCGCAGCAGCAGGGCGAACACCGTGCTCTTGCCGGCGCCGGACGGGCCGACCAGCGCCACCGTCTCGCCCGGGCGGATCGCCAGGTCGAAGTCGTGCAGCGCCGGCGCATCGGGTCGCGTCGGATAGTGGAAGGCGACATTCTCGAAGCGAAGCGCGCCTTGCATCGGCTTGCGGCAGCGGCGTTGGCTGCGCCGGGCTCGGCGATCTCGGCATGTTCTTGGAACAGTTCGCCGATGCGTTCCATGGCACCGGCCGCACGCAGCACGTCGCCCCACACTTCGGAAAGCCCCGCCAGCGAGCCGGCGGCAAAGATGGCATACAGCACGAACTGTCCCAGCACGCCCGCGTTCAAGCGTGCCGGCCAGCACGTCGCGTGCGCCGGCCCACAGCACCAGCGTGATGGCGCCGAACAACAGCACGATCACCGCTGCCGTAAGCGCCGATCGCATGCCGATGCGCTCGGCGCGCGGTGGCCAGCGCGCGCGTGATCGCACTGCCGTAACGCGTGCTTTCGATGTCTTCGCGCGCATAGGCCTTCACTGCGGGCGACGCATTGAGCGTTTCGTTGGCGATCAGCGGCGGCGTCGGCGAGGCGATCCTGGCTGGCGCGCGAAAGCTTTTGCACGCGACGACCGAATACCAGGATCGGCAGCATCACGGCCGGAATCACCAGCGCGGTGAGGCCGGCCAGGGGCGGGCTGGTCCACACCATCGTACACGGTGGCGCCGAGCAGCATCACGGCACTGCGCAAGCGCCACCGAGATGCCGGAGCCGATCAAGGCCTGCACTGACCTCGGTATCCGTGCCCAGGCGAGAGATCAGTTCACCCACGCGGCTGCGTTCGAAGAAGCTCACATCGAGCCGAATCACGTGCGCATACAGCTTGGCGCGCAACGAAGCCAGCGCGCGCTCGCCGAGCAGGGTGATGCAGAAGTAGCGGGCCGCCGTGGCAAATGCGAGCACCAGCGCCACGCCGAACAGGCCGAGGAAGGTGGTATTGATCGCGGCGGCATTGGCGTGGCCAAAGCCCTGGTCGATCATGTGGCGCACCGCCATGGGCAGCACCAGCGTGGCCGATGACGAGATCGCCAGGAACACCAGCCAGCCGATGGCGAGTGCGCGATGCGGCCTCAGGAAGGGCCACAATTGCAACAAAGCGCCAAGGCGGCGGGTAGGGCGTGGCGTATTGGCGGCGTCGCTCATTCGTGCTCGCAGATAGAGGCTGGAGAAGAGATGGCACCGGCATGGTGCCTGTCTCCAAAGGTGGGGCGACTGGCTGGCGATTCAATCCAGCCGGCGTGCGCTATGGCGGCCCCTGCTGATATCGGTGATGCGCGCCTGGGCCTCGTCCACCCGGGATGCCGGCAGCTGGACCTCGAGTTCGACACCCTCGGCATCGAAGTTCTCCCGCGCCACGTCGGCATCCAGTTCGCGCAGGCGCGCCTTCAGCAGGGCCAGTTCGGCGAAATCGCAACGCAGGCCTAGTCGTGCCATCGCCACGATGGGGATGCGTTCGGCGAGGCGCAGGCATTCCGCCGCGCTGCCGCCATAGGCGCGAACCAGGCCGCCCGCGCCGAGCTTGATGCCGCCATACCAGCGCGTGACAACCACGACAGCGCGGTCGATGCACTGGCCTTCGATGGCCTGCAGGATCGGCCGCCCCGCGGTGCCGCCTGGCTCACCATCATCGTTGAAGCGGTAGTCCTGGCCGATGCGGTAGGCCCAGCAGTTATGCGTGGCTGCCGGATCGCTGACCTGCCGCACGAATGCCAGCGCCTGCTCGGATGACTGCACCGGTGCGGCGTGGGCGAGAAAGCGGCTCTTCTTGATCTCCTCGCTGTGCTGGTGGGTGGCGGCGAGGGTGTACAGCGTTTCACTCATGGTCGGGCAATTGAGCGCGCACATCGTCAGGCAAGCGGAAGTCTGGATGCGCCTGGCGGAAGGCGGACAGGCGCTGCAACGCTTCGTCGCGGCGATGTTGGGCGAACAGCATGCGGATCTTGTCGAGTTCCTGCGCGGGCGTGTCGTTCGGGTTGGCCGCCGCGGCATCCGCGGTCGGCGCTGCTGCGGCAGGCACGGGAGCCGCCATGGTCTTCATGGCCATCGATCGTGCTGCCGGCTCGGCGCGGTGGCCAGGGCTCGCGGGAGGCGCCGCAGATGCCACGGTCGTTGGACCCATCGCTATCGCAGGGGCGGGGGCCGGTGGTGGCGGAGCGAATGCCTGGTCGGCCATCTCGGAACTCACCGCAGGTGACTTGGCCAGCGACTTGACGGACTCGTGCGTGCGACGCATGGCTTGGGAAATTTCCGCAGGCGGCGCCTGCGCGACGGTCGGCGCTGCGGACGCGGATGGCGGCACCAGGGGCGCGTTGCCGGCAGACACGGGCGACTGGGTTTCGGCTGGCGAGTTCGCCTGGATCGTGGCCGCTGCCGGTGTGGGTGCCGGCCCGCTCGGGGACTGCTCGCGCATGCGTAGGCCGAGCCCCGCCGCGAGCACCAGCACGGCGGCGCTGGCGGCGGCCACGGGCCAACGTGCGAATCGCCGGCGTGCCGTCGGGCACACGGCGTCGACAGCGGCTTGTCGCACCGCCTGGTCGAGCGCTGGCGACGGCTCCTTGCGCGGCAGGCTGCGATAAAGCGCCTGCAGCTCGTCTTCGCCGGGCGGCGATGCGTCGTCGTGGTGATCGTGCGTATTCATTCGGCCAACTGTTCACGCAATCGGTTCATGGCATAGCGCAGGCGCGACTTCGCGGTTTCGCGTCCGACGCCGGTCACTTCGGCAATATCCTCCACACTCAGGTCATTCTCCAGGCGCAGCAGCACCGCCGTGCGCTGCTCATCGGGCAATTGTTCGATGGCGCGTTGCAGCCGGCGGCGACGCTGGAACTCGGACAGCACATGGTCTGGTTGTTCGTGTTCAGCTGTAGCAAGGTTGGCCATCGCGCTTTCGGCTTCCTCGCCCGTGGCTAGCGGGCGTTTGCGTCGATGTTGATCGATCAGCAGGTTGTGGGCGATCTGCAGCAGCCAGGTGGTGAACTTGGCCTGTGGCGCATAGCGCTCGCGCGCCGCGATCACGCGGCTCCAGGTTTCCTGGAACAGCTCCTCCGCCAGCCGCGGATCGCGTGCGGCGCGCAACAGGAATCGATACAAGGTGCCCCGATGGCGCGCATACAGCGCATCAAACGCAGCCAGCTCGCCCCGTGCATAGGCCAGCATCAACGTCGCGTCGTCATCCACGGCAGCATCCATGGGCGGCGAGGTTAAGCCAAATCGCCGGATTGGGTAAGCGTGGATCGCGGCGACGGGGTGGTCGGTCATGAACGGCAGGGTCTTCCGGCGCTCCGGGCAATATCCGTGAAACGCGGCAGCCGCGTCGACGGGGTTGGCACCCGGGAACGTTCCGGGTCAGGGATACCGCTCCGATCGCGAGTTGGTGGTTCGTTGGTGTCTCGCCATCCGTTTGGCGCGCTGTCTACCGGCTACCCATGGCCATGGGTATCGGCTACCGCCTCCATGGGGCCAGGTTCTAAGATGCCACGACTTTCCAGGGACCGGGTGCCTCCATGCTCGTCGTGCTATTCATCATGCTGCTGACGGCCGCGTTGCTGTACCGCCTGCGCCGACGCTGGCTGGGGCACACGCTGATCGCGCTGACCCTGTTGCTGTTCCTGGGCATTGGCTGCGGACCGATACCGCGCTTCCTGCTGCGTAGCCTGCAGGGTGCTTATTACATGGAGCCGGCGATCGACTGGGCGCAGCGCAATGCCATTGTGTTGCTGGGGGCAGGTACGGTGGGGCCTAACGATGAGCGGCTCCAGCCCTCGTACTACGCGAATGGGCGCATCCTGCGGGCGGCGCAGCTGTACGACGCTTGCAAGGCCGCGGGCAAGCAATGCCGTCTGCTGGTGAGCGGCGGCGATTCTCAGGATCACGGTGAACCGGAGGCGGTGGTCTATGTGCGTGCGCTGCGTGCGCTGGGCATTCCCGAGGCTGACCTGATGGTAGAGGCGCGCAGCATGTCTACCTGGCAGAACGCCCAGTTCAGCCGGCCTCTGCTGGCGCAGTACGCGCCGCAGCGCATCGTCCTGGTGACGTCGGCCATCCATCTGCAACGCAGCCTTCTCTACTTCGCGCATTTCGGCATCACGCCGCGGCCGGTCGCAGGCGACTGGATAAGGGCGAATCGGATCGCGATTCCCGTGTCGTGGAACTTCGTGGCAACCGATGCGGCCGTCCACGAGCATCTAGGCATTCTGCGTTATCACGTCTACAACATGCTGGGTTGGAATGCGCCGAAAGCGCCACCGCTGCTGCCGTGAGTCACCGGGTACGCACGGCGTACCCCTGTTCATTTTCCAGCCAGCTATCGAGCGCAGTTCCGCGTAACCTTGCGCGGACCTTCTGCCATTCCGGCTACCGATGCTCTCCGATAAAACGTCCGAACCGCACTCGCGTGCGGCGCTTCCGCTTGCCCCGTCGATGGACGCCACGCTGGCCGAGGCGCACATGCCGCGGCAATTCCGCCCCTTGGGGCGGCGGGTATTGTGGATAGCCAGCCTGGCGATGGTCTTGGGCGCCGTGGTGGCGTTGGTGGCGCGCGCGCTCACCGCATTGATCGGCCTGGTGACGAATCTCGCCTTCCATGGACGCTGGAGCAGCGATTTCAGTAGCCCAGCGGACAATCATCTCGGCCTGTGGGTTATCGGCGTGCCGGTAGTCGGTGGCTTGATCGTCGGGCGCGATGGCGCGCTGGGGCTCGCGGGCGATTCGTGGGCACGGCATTCCCGAGGCGATGGAGCAGGTGCTGCTCAACGAGAGCCGCATTCCTGCGCGCATGACCTGGCTGAAGCCGGTGTCGTCGGCCATCGCCATCGGCACCGGCGGTCCGTTTGGTGCGGAGGGGCCCATCATTGCCACGGGTGGCGCGTTGGGCTCGCTGGTTGGCCAGTTCCTGCATGTGACGGCCGACGAGCGCAAGACCCTGCTGGCTGCTGGCGCTGCCGCGGGCATGGCGGCGGTGTTTTCTGCGCCGATCTCGTCGGTGTTGCTGGCCATCGAACTGCTGCTGTTCGAGCGGCGCGCGCGTTCGTTGATTCCGGTGGCCTTGGCTGCGGTCATCGGCACGGGTGTGCGCTACGTGCTGGAAGGCAATGCGCCGATGTTTCCGATGCCCGAGATCGCCACGCCGACCCTGGCGGCCTTGATCGCTTACATGCTGATGGGGCTGCTAACCGGAGTCGCCAGCGTAGGCATCACGCGTTTGACCTATGCCATCGAGGACGGCTTCGAAAAGCTGCCAATCCACTGGATGTGGTGGCCAGCGATCGGTGGCGTGGTCGTAGGGCTCGTGGGCTACGTGATGCCCGCCACCCTGGGCGTGGGCTATGGCAATATCGCCGCCGTCGTGGCAGGACAGATCGGACTGGGCAGCATGCTCGCCCTGTGCCTGTTGAAGTTGCTGTCGTGGTCGGTGGCGCTGGGCAGCGGCACGTCGGGCGGCACGCTGGCGCCGTTGTTCACCATCGGCGGTGCGCTGGGCGGCGTCCTTGGCATCGCCTGCGTCACGTGGCTGCCGTGGTTGCAGGTGGATCCGCGTGTGGCTGCGCTGGTCTGCATGGCGGCGATCTTCGCCGGTGCGTCGCGCGCCTTTCTTACGTCCGTGGTGTTTGCATTCGAAACGACTCAGCAACCGCACGGCCTGCTGCCGTTGCTCGGTGCATGTGCCATGGCCTACCTGGTCTCTGGCCTGATGATGCGCAACACCATCATGACCGAGAAGATCGCACGCCGCGGCGTGCGCGTGCCTGCCGAATACAGCGCGGACTTTCTGGAGCGGATCAGCGTGGGCGAGGCTTGCAGCCGCAAGGTGATCAGCCTGCGCGCATCGCAGCGTATGGCCGCCGTGCGTGGATGGCTCGAGGCCGAAAGCGCCGTGGCCCGACATCAGGGTTTTCCAGTGCTGGGCGATGAGGGGCAACTGCTTGGCGTGGTGACGCGGCGCGACCTGCTCGCTGCTGGCCTGGCAGATGACGTGACCGTAGGCGACTTGCTTCGTCGCCCGCCGCTGGTGGTGCGGGAAGATCACAGCTTGCGCGATGCTGCCGACCATATGGTCGAGGCGGATGTGGGGCGTCTGGTCGTGGTCGGCGGTGAAGGAGGACAGCAGGTGGTGGGCATCATTACGCGTGGTGACTTATTGGCTGCGCACGCACGACGTTTGCGTGAGGCGCATCAGGCGAGTCGATACAGGGGCGCTAGAGCCTGATCTAGGTCTCAGTGCGGTCACAAGCACCCCTCCCCAACCCTCCCCTGCAAGCAGGGGAGGGGCTAAATGCGAGCGTGCTTTTGACTCCTCCTGCTGCGAGCAGGGGAGGGAGTAAATGCGAGCGTGCCTTTGACTCGTCCTGCTGCGAGCAGGGGAGGGAGTAAATGCGAGCGTGCCTTTGACTCCTCCTGCTGCGAGCAGGGGAGGGGGTAAATGCGAGCGTGCTTTTGACTCCTCCTGCTGCAAGCAGGGGAGGGGGTAAATGCGAGCGTGCCTTTGACTCCTCCTGCTGCGAGCAGGCGAGGGAGTAAATGCGAGCGTGCCTTTGACTCCTCCCCCTGCCTGCAGGGGGAGGTTGGGAGGGGGTGGTTTGTCCGCTCACTCCTGCCGCTATCTCAGGCGGTCTGCTTGAGCGAGGCCATGTCGATCACAAAGCGATACCTCACATCGCTCTTCAGCATGCGCTCGTAGGCCTTGTTGATGTCCTGGATATCGATCATCTCCATGTCGCTGACGATGCCGTGCTTGCCGCAGAAATCCAGCATCTCCTGGGTCTCGGCGATGCCGCCGATGACCGAGCCGGCCAGATCGAGCGGCGGCGCCGATGCAGCGCGCCGGCAGCTGCACCGGCGGGTCGAGCGCTTCGAGCTGGCCCACGAGCACATAGACGCCGTCGAGCTTGAGCGTGTTGAGATAGGGGTTGAGGTCGTGCTGCGTTGGGCACGGTGTCGAGAATGAAGTCGAACTGCCGGCCACCGCCGCCATCTGCTGCGGCGTCGGTGGAGAGCACCACATGCGTCCGCGCCGAGGCGGCGCGCTTCGGCTTCCTTGCCCGGGTGAGCGGGTGAACAGCGTCACGTCCGCGCCCATCGCCTTGGCGAACTTCAGGCCCATGTGGCCCAGGCCGCCCAGGCCGACCACGGCGACCTTGCTGCCCTTGCCCACCTTCCAGTGGCGCAGCGGCGACTAGGTGGTGATGCCGGCGCACAGCAGCGGCGCGGCAGCTCTCGGATCGAGCTTGTCGGAGATGCGCACCACGAACTTGTCCGACACCACGATGCGCTCGGAGTAGCCGCCGTGGGTGGCAGGCCGTCATGGCGATCGATGCCGTTATAGGTGAAGGTGGCGCCTTCCACGCAATACTGTTCCAGGCCGTCCTTGCACGACGGCGCAGTGCTGGCAGGAATCCACCATGCAGCCGACGCCGACCATGTCGCCGAGCTTGAACTTGCTCACCTTGGCGCCGACGGCGCTGACGCGGCCGACGATCTCGTGGCCCGGCACCATCGGATAGCACGCTGCCATGCCATTCGTTGCGGGCCTGGTGGATGTCCGTGTGGCAGACGCCGCAATAGAGGATGTCGATCACCACGTCGTCCGGGCGCGGGTCGCGACGCTGGAAGTGGTGGGGAGCCAGTGGTGTGGTTGCCGATTGGGCTGCGTAGCCGAGGATGGAGAGGGCCATGCGTAACTCCTTGGAGGGCGGGGGATGGCGAAGGAGCGGAGTATGCGAGCCGTGGTCCGGCCACGGGTAGCCGGATCCTGCGAGATCCTTGCCTGATCCTACGATGCTGCATGCCTCGCGCTCGCCATCGAGCGGAGGAACAGGCAATCTAGTCGGGCCCGACATTTCAGCAAGCTCATGAATAACAAGCTTTCTTCGCATGCGTTGGATTCGCGTCTCGAGCAGGGGCGCGAGGAATTGACAGCGGTCGTTGAACGATTGACGCCGGATGAGGGCGTGCACGCCACGCGCTGGCCGGCCTTGAGCCTGTTTCGCGCCGACTCGCCCGGTGTGCCTACCTGTGCGATGTACGGGCCGGGGCTGGGACTGGCGCTGCAGGGGGCCAAGCAGATCCTGCTGGGGCAGCAGACGTTTGTGCATGAACCCGCTTCGTACCTGGTGACCTCGGTCGATGTGCCGGTGTCGTCGCAGGTGCTACGCGCGACACCGGACGAACCATGCCTGTGCCTGACGTTTCAACTGGACCTGCAGCGCATCCGCGAACTGTTGCCCGAGGTGAGGGCGCCTCGAGCCGCACCGGCGTCGTCACGGGGGTTGGCGTTCAGTCCCCTGGAGGGTGGCCTGCTCGATCCATTGTTACGGCTGGCGCGCTTGCTCGATGCACCGGACGACCTGGCCGTGCTGGGGCCGCTGATCGAGCATGAATTACTCTATCGCCTGCTGACGGGCGAGCAAGGCGCGCACCTCGCGCAAATCGCGACCTCCGGTAGCCAGGGTCACCAGGTTTCGCGGGCCATCGACTGGCTGCGCCGCCATTACGACAAGCCGCTGCGTATCGACGACCTGGCGGGGCGCGTCAACATGAGCGCGTCGTCGCTGCATCATCACTTTCGCGCGATCACGGCGATGAGTCCGCTGCAGTATCAAAAGCAGTTGCGCTTGCATGAGGCACGCCGTCTGTTGCTGGCCGGCCAATGCGACGTCGCCACGGCGGCGCATCGTGTGGGCTACGAAAGCCCTTCGCAATTCAGTCGCGAATACAGCCGCCACTTTGGTGCACCGCCGTTGCGCGATGTGGCGCGCTTGCGTTTCGCTGATGCGGACGCGGTTGCCTGAGGCCATCGACCCGAAGCAGGCAAATCCTTGCCGCAGTATGTCCTCGTCCAGGCCGCTGGCGACGCGCGGGACGTTCCCGACCCGCAGAAATCGACCATCGCTGCTTACCCCTGCCTTACGGCACTGGTGATAGGCCCCCGGCATGCCGCATCTATGTCGGTTCGCACATGGCGCGTATCCGGCCGCTTTCATCGAGAGCGGTGGTCGGGTAGCGCGTACCTGGCGAGTTTGCTGCTTCCCTTTGAAACGCTTCCGTGTGAGACGCCTGATGATTCGTGACTTGCCTGTTCGTGTAACCCGTGTGGGGCGACGTGCCGCCTGGTGCGCCTGTGTGCTGGCCGCCGGCCTGGCGCTGGCGCCGTGGACGGTCGCCGCCGCCGCTGATGCCAAGCCCGCCGCTGCCGATGCGGGCGCGGCCGAGAAGAAGAGCGATATCGACCTGCCGCCGTTGCCGGCGGACAAGACCATCAAGCAAAGCGTCAAGGTGGGTGGGCGCAGCGTGTCCTACGAGGCGACGGTAGGCGTGATTCCGGTGCGCAACGCCAAGGGCAAGAAGATCGCGGAGGTGGTCTATACCTCGTATACGGTTCCGGGCAACGATCCTCATCGACCGGTGACGTTCGCGTTCAATGGTGGTCCGGGTGCTTCGTCGGTCTACCTCAATATGGGCGCGATCGGTCCCAAGCGCATCCAGTTCGGCGTGGATGGCGATGCGCCGTCGGACGCCGCGATCACGCAGGACAATCCCAACACCTGGCTCGATATGAGCGACCTGGTGTTCATCGATCCGGTCGGCACCGGCTTTTCGCGCTCGCTGGAAGACGAGGACACGACCAAGAAGGACTTCTATTCCACCGAGGCGGACATCAAGTATCTGTCGCGTGTCGTGTATGACTGGCTGGTCAAGCACGGCCGCCTGCGCGCACCCAAGTACGTGATGGGCGAGAGCTACGGCGGCTACCGCGCGCCGCGTATCGCCTATGCCTTGCAGACGCAGATGGGTGTGGGCGTGAATGGCCTGGTGATGGTGTCGCCGTATCTCGATCCGGCCGCCATCGGTGATGGCGACGCGCTGTCGCCGCTGCCGTGGATGATCAACCTGCCGTCGATGACCGCCGCCCACCTGGAAAGCCAGGGCAGGCTGACGCCGGCGGCGATGAGCGACGTCGAAAACTATGTGCGCACCCAGTACGTCACCGACTTCCTGGCGGGCCGTTCGGACCCGGGCGCGATCAGCCGCATGGTGCAGAAGGTTTCGGCCTATACGGGTCTGGACCCCTCGGTGGTGGCGAAGCTCGACGGTCGCGTGGATATCGGCACGTTCCTGCGTGAAGCGCATCGCAACGACAAGAAGATCGGCAGCGTGTACGACTCCAACGTGACCGCATTCGATCCGTTCCCCGGTTCCGCCGAACGCCAGTCGGGCGATCCGATCCTGGAAGCCCTGCTCGCGCCGACGACGAGCGCCATGGTGGACTTCGTCACCCGCGAAGTGGGTTGGAAGACGGATGCCCACTACGAGGCGCTGTCGTATGCCGTGAACAAGGCATGGGATCGCGGCGATGCGAACGACAAGCCGGTGGCCGACCTGCGCAAGGCGATCGGCAACGATCCGCACATGAAGGCCTTGATCGTGCATGGTTACAACGACTTGTCCTGCCCGTTCTACACTTCGCAGCTGATCTTGAACCAGATGCCGAGCTTTGGTCAGACGCAGCGCGTGAAGTTGTCGGTCTATCCGGGTGGCCACATGTTCTACAGCCGACCCGCCAGCGCCGCTTCGTTCAAGGCTGACGCCGCGGCGATGTACAACGCCAAGTAAGACACCTCAGCCTCTGGCCATGACGCGTTTCGCGGTTGGGTGAAGACCCTGCGAGGAGCGCATTGGCCAGGGGCTGCTGCCTTAACTGGCTGCCGTCGTCACCTGTCGATGGCGTACCTGCTCTCGTTGCAACCGCGGCGCCGGGGGCGCAGGCAGAAGCCCAAGTAGAGCGAAGCCATGGCCAGGCCGCGCCATAGAGCGATACGCTCCTCGCCGCCAGGCGGCGGACGGTTGCACGCTGGTTTGGCGGCCTGCCCACAAGGTTCGCTTGTGCTTTGCGCAGGCGCGGCCGATGACTGGGTGAGTTGCAGAACCGAGATCAGGAAGAGCACGCCGATCACGGCCAACCCGACGGTTCGTATTCGCTGGACCTGGGATTTCATGGCGTCATGGTCCGCTTTCGCGCCATAAAGATGCGATAGCGCGTGCTGGCTTCCCCATATAATTTCCATAAAAATTCGTGCCCCGCGCCACGGTGCTGCCCTGACGTCGGCTCCGGGAAGACTCGAATGCCCGGCATGATCGCAAGCGGGATTTACATCAAGGGAACATGATGAACCGTTTGCCAGGCCTGGATCTTCTGCGCGCGATTGCCATCGTATGGGTAATGATTTTCCACTCCTACTTCGTGGGAGGTTGGGGACACTTCGGTGGCGTGGAAGAGTACGGCTGGATGGGGGTCGACCTGTTCTTCGTCCTCAGCGGTTACCTGATCGGCTCGCAGTTGCTCACGCCGCTGGCCGAAGGGCGGGCGCCGTCACTGGTCGACTTCTATGTGCGGCGGGCTTTCCGCATCCTGCCGGCCTATCTGGTCATGGTGGCTCTTTACTTCGCCTTGCCTGCCATCCGCGAAGCGCCTGGCATCCAGCCACTGTGGCAGTTCCTGACGTTCACGGTGAACTTGTTGATCGATGCCCAGCACAACGTCGCGTTCTCGCACGTGTGGTCGCTATGTGTCGAAGAACACTTCTACCTGCTGTTTCCGTTGTTGGCGTGGTGGTTGGCGCGCCGGCCATCGGCACCTCGGTTTATCGCCGTATGCGTGGCAGTCATCGCTGCTGGCATGCTGGTTCGTGGCTACGTCTGGTTGCACGCGTTGGCGCCGGCCAGGGCCGTCGGTGAGAGTGCCCAAGTGCAGCGGCATTTCCTCGAAGGCATCTACTATCCCTCATGGTCGCGCCTGGACGGTTTGCTGGCGGGTGTGGTGCTGGCCAGCATCAAGGCTTATCGCAAGCCACTATGGGCGCGGCTGCAGCGTCGCGCGAACGCCATGCTGCCGATCGGCCTGGCGGTCGCGGCGATGGCCATCTGGCTGTTTCGCGATCGCACCGGATTCATCCCGTCGCTGCTGGGCTACCCGCTGCTGTCTTTGGGCCTCGGTTTTATTGTGTTGGCTGGCACGAGTGCATACGGTTTGCTGGGAAGGCTGAGGATTCCAGGCGCAGGCTGGCTCGCACTGACGTCGTACAGCCTTTATCTCACGCACAAGGCGGTATTCCATCTCGTTCGCGAGGCCATGGGCAAGCGTCTGGATGGCCATGCCTTCGTCGCCTTCGTCGTTTATGCCGTGGCGGTGCTGCTGGCCGGTGCGCTGTTGCACTACGGTGTCGAACGTCCCTTCCTCCGCTGGCGTGAGCGCTACAGCAATCCATCCGGCAAATCGTCAGCCATCCCGACGGTACCAGCGTCATACGTCATGACTGAGGATACGCCCTAGGAGAACCTCGAAAAAACTCGTCATTCCCGCTTGATCAGCCCTTCGGTTGTCCTAATTGGCGTCGAATCTCAGCTGGAGCGTGCCTGGTGTAGGAGCGCACCTTGTGCGCGACCGGCGCTGGCGCCTGTTCCCATCGCTGCCGCCAGCGGGCCACTCACGCAGTACGCTGGCGATCGCTATGGAACTGAGGCGTGGCCCATCGCGCACAGGGTGCGCTCCTACAGTTTCGGATGAGCGGGAAGTCGCATGGCTGAGATTCGACGCTCATCGGGTCGGCTGTTGAGAGCCGCGGGAATGACGTAAAAAAGTGCGATTCTTCGAGGTGCCCGCAAGTGCCGATGAGTGGTGCGCAGGCGCTGCTGCCTTGCGCCCCGTTGGTTTGGCACGCGGCAGGGAGATCGACGCAGGGTCACGGCTAATTCTGCTCGTCCGGCGCCTGCACGATATAGCCCCGGGCCTTGAGTTTGGCGAGGAAGCCGTCGGGCGCGAGTATTTGTTCCATCGACAGCACCGCGACCGAACGATTGTTTCGAACGAGCGAGGATTCGGCAGCCTCCATCCACGCCCTTTCGATGCGTTGCGGCAGGTCGGGAATATTCAGCTGCTTGGCAAAATCACCATTGATGGCGGCGACCACGCATGACTCGTAGGCCGTTCCTTGCGACAGGCTCTGCAGTGTCCTCATGTCACCCGTAGCCCAGGCATTCGCGCGCTTGGTGAGCGTGCCCATATCGTGCTCGACGAGGTGCATGGTCTGATCCAGGCAGTCGATGCCCTGCTGCCTGCCTTGATCGACCGTCTGGGTGAGCGCCGGTGCGTGCGGGATGATCAGCTGGTACGTGACCGGGATGACGCGGGTGCCGTGCTTGCGCGCCAGCTTCTGGACGATGGCGGCGACATCGGTTTCATTGGTGAGGCCCGCCGATGCCAGCGCCGCTTCGTAGAGCTGTTCGGCGACGACGATAGGGCGCAGGTATTCCAGGGCGTCGTCATTGCCTAAGTACTGGCGCCTGAGCACCAGCCAACGGTCGTACATCTCCGGCGGGAGCAGTTGTTGCAGTGTGGCGCCATCCGGATTCAGGCGGGCGGAGGGCTGCAAGGCCAGCCGGTTGAAGAGGCTGGACGGCATCTTCAACTCGGCGGACGGCGGCTCAAGCAGCTCCTTGGCGCTAGCCAGGACCTTTTCAATCTGCTCTGTTTGCCACTGTGCGTGCTTGGGCAGGGGTGACAGTGTGCCTAGCACCCATAGGACATGATCACCCCGGCGCACCCGCCAAAGCGCTGGACCCGGCTGTTGACCGGTCACGGTGACGGCCTGAAGGCTCACGGCGCTGTCGGGCGATGGGGGCTTGACCCCGCTGGCGGCGTTCGCAGGCGGCGCGACTGACTGCGCCCATACGGGCATCGCCATGATCAGGGCGGCGATATAAATTGCGATCTTCCCTTGCATCGTGAGGCTCCTCGCGGTTACACGACGGCCCGTAGGCGCCTGAAAGGCATCGCCATCGGCCATGCCTGCTCGCACGCCAGGTGGCGCCAACGGCAGGGTGATCCGGCGCTGATGATTGAACACCACTCGCGTTCGCGGCGCCATATCCGCAAGGGCGGCCGCCTTGACGTTCAACCTGAAGCAGGGGCGATGACCCCTCGGGCTACGCGTAGGAGGTGCAGCAGAGGCCGCATGCGTGGCTTTGGACGTTCTCGGCGTCTCCTTGCGGTGGCTTAGAACCGGTCGGTGCTGGCGAGATAACGCCATTGACCCGGCTGGAGGCGCGACATAGGAATACGGCCGACACGAATGCGCTTGATCGCCAGCACCTTCAGCCCAACCGCGTTGCACATGCGTTCGACCAGGCTGGGCGAGACCCGCTTCAGCGCGAAACGCAGGTGGGTTTCGTTCTGCCAGCTCACCTTGATCGGCGGCAAGGCGTAGTTGTTGAAGCTGAGCCCGTGATTGAGCAGCGCGAGACCATTCGGCACGAGCGTGCCGGCCACTTCAACGATGATCTCCTGTTCGATGCGATCGCTGTCCTCTTCCAATCGGCGCTTGACCCGCCAGTCCTGCGTGAACACCAGCAGGCCGCTGGCGTTGTCGGGCAAGGGCAGGGGTGACTCCAGCCGGGCAAAGTGGCGCTTCAGCAGGCGCATGCCGGAGGCATCGTCGTCGGCATGGCTCTCGATGCTGATCAGGGCGCGCGCCTGGTCGGCGGAAAGCCCCGCGGGTTTGTGCAGAACCAGAGTGGCCGGTTCGGCGGGTTCAAGCTGCGCATGGGGATCGATCTCGATGAGTTGATCCAGCACCTTGAACTGCGGCTCTTCCACCGTCTCGCCATTCACGCGCACCCAGCCGCCTTCGATGTACATCTCTGCCTCGCGCCGTGAGCACTGGGCCATGGCGGCGACACGTTTGGCGAGGCGGACGGGTTCGGTCATCAGGGGCGGCCAGGGGTGAGGATGGCTATTGTAGGCGGTGTTGCGACGACAACCATGAAAAGTCGCGAAGTCGCCATGCTCCGGACCGATGGCCGGAAGTGGCTCCAAGGCTGTCGCCGGGTCCGTATGCGGCGCTCGGCGGGTATGCTCCCGCGCAAGCGAGCCTGGTGTGGGCTCGGTCGCCTGATTCATCAACGGATATCGAAAGCATGCTCATCCACGGTCAGTGCCATTGCGGCAACATCGCCTTTTCCCTGATCTGGAAGCCCGACCCCAGCGAGATTCCCGCACGCGCCTGCGACTGCTCCTTTTGCACCAAGCACGGCGGTATATGGGCTTCTTGTCCCACTGGCTCGCTGAAAGTCGTGGTGAAGGAGCCGACGCTCGTATCCCGTTATGCGTTTGGCACCAGGACGGCGATATTCCATACCTGCACCCGCTGCGGGGTCGTGCCGGTGGTCACCAGCGAGATCGATGGCCGCCTGTACGCGGTGGTCAGTGTCAACGCGTTCGATGATGTCGACCCATCACTCATTCGTCGAGTGACGGGAAGCTTCGAGGGTGAAGACAAGGCGTCGCGACTCGCCCGCCGGCAACGCAACTGGATAGCGGATGTCGCGTTCGTCGAGGCTGCCCGCTAGCGCGATCTATGCATCGGCTTCACCCGTGAAGTGACCGAGGATGCCGCCAAGGCTACGGAGGTCCTGGCTGTTGTGCCGTGCGACGCGGTGCAGTGGCGCGGCCGAGCCACCGCGCAGAAAGCCCAGCCAGGCAGCCGGTGCTTCCGAGCCGGGCAGATCGTCTTCGCGCACGACGTGCAGCAGTTGTCGCTCGACGGTGGCGAGGCGGCAGTTTTCCCAGACGCCGCGCCAGCGTCGGCGAACCGGATGGAGCAGGTCGAGGTGGACCAGTCCGTTCAACGGACACGCGCGCTGATGGAGACGGAAGCGCGTCTTCAGCAGCGGTGCGTCATAGGACTTGCCGTTGTAGCTGACCAGGACGGTGTCGGGACGCAGCCAGGACGCGAAGCAGTCCAGCATGGCGGCTTCCGCGGCGAGCGTCGTGATCAGTAGCTGGCGTTCGCGAAATTGGCCCTGGTGCCAGTCGGCCACGCCAATCATGAAGGCCCGTGTGCCCGTGCCACCGGCCAGGCCGGTGGTTTCCGTGTCGAACAGCAGTAGCCGTTCCGGTTCGATATCTTCGCTGATGCGGGCGAAGGAGGCATCGAATGCGGAAGGCGAAGGCGGCCAGATGCCGCTCGTTTCGCTCAGCTGCAAACCCGCTGCGATGGTGCGGCCGGGCAGGACTTGCGTTTCCGCCGCTCGGTGCAACAGAACGGGTTTGCGCTGCCGCACGCCAAGCAGTTGGCTCCAGCCAGCAGGAAGTGGGTCGGCGCGACGAAGCTGCATCGGCGTGACGCCAGCCTGGCGACGAAGTCCACGCAGCTTGTCCGCGAGTGCGCTCATAGGGCGACGACGAGATCGAGCACGCGCGTAGCCAGTGTTTTCAGCGGCGTTTCGTTGTCCTCGTCAGAGGCGAGCACCGGCCCCACGCAGGCAGGGCAGCCCGCGCGGCAGTCGCAACGGATCACCAGCTCGCGTGCCAGGCGCACCAGGTCCTCGCGGCGTTCGTAGAGTGGTGCGCTCAAGCCGACGCCGCCGGGGAAGGCATCGTAGAGATAAAGCGTCGGGATGAACGGGCCATGCGCGCCGGCATCGAGCTCGCCCAGGCTGGAGCGCACCTGTGCGCGTCCGTTGAGGTCAGGCGTGGCAAACCACGCGCCGTCGCCGCTGCCTACCGCCTTCTGCAGATCGCGTGCCTCGGCCATCACCGCCACCGTCGCAACGATATGCAACGCATGGGCCGCAGCGAGAAAACCGTCCAGCGCTTGCTGGCGATGGTCGAAAGCCTGCTCGAGTGCGCGCTGCGGCAGCTGCCACCAGACCGCGGTGGTATGCAGTTCGAGATCCGGCAGGTTGACCGGGCCATAGCCGATGTTCTCATGCGTGTAATAGCGAATCTTCTTGTAGCCGGCGACGCGCCGGGCCACATGCACCTCGCCGTGATGCGCGCTGCCCGCGCCGGCTGGCGCGTGGTCGAATGCCTCCAGCACCTTGAGCCTGGTGTAGTCGATGGCATCCGTGTAGTAGTCGACCTTGGTGCGGGTGACATAGGCCTTGCGGCCGGTCCAGTCCAGGTGTTCCACCTGATACGGCACGGACTGGATCATGTGGATGGCGCCCTCGTACAGGGTCAACGCAGCGGCGCTGAAGTCGACTTCGGCCACGATGGTCTGCCTTCCATGCGTGCGGTCGACGACGACGAAATTGCCGTCCGCCACGGAGCGCAGGGAAACGGCGTTGGCCGGATAGCTGTCGGCAATCCATTCGAAGCGGTCACCTTCCTGATGCAAGACGCCTTCTTCGGCCAGCACTTGCAGCCACGGCGTGGCGTCCTGGGGGCCAAACAGCTCACCGCTGTTGAAGGGAAGTTCGAACGCGGCGCAGCGAATATGGTCGAGCAGGATCAGCGGCTGGTCCGGCGCAATGCGGGCATGTTCCGGTGAAGCGCCCTGGAAGAACTCCGGATGACGCACGAGGTATTGGTCCAGCGGATCGCTGCTGGCTACGAGTACACCCAGCGATGCCTGCTGCCGCCGTCCGGCGCGCCCGAAGCGCTGCCAGGTGGCGGCGACGCTACCGGGGTAGCCGTTGAGCACCACCACGTCGAGCGCGCCGATGTCCACGCCAAGTTCAAGCGCCGACGTGCTGACAATGCCGTCCACCTGGCCGGCACGCATCTCGCGCTCCGCCGCACGGCGTTCGGTGGGCAGATAGCCGCCTCGATACGCGCGGATGCGCGCCGGCTTGCGTGGGTCGCTATCGAATACGTCTTTCAGATACTTCGTCAGCACTTCCACCATCAGGCGCGATTGCGCAAAGACCAGCGTCTTCAGCCCGGCACGGATGGCCGTGCGCGCAATGCGATTGGACTGGGATCGTGCCGATGCGCGCAGTCCGAGGTCCGGGTTCACCACCGGCGGGTTCCACAGCAGGACATGTTTCTCGCCCACCGGAGCGCCGCTTTCGGTGATCGCGGTAACGGCTTGTTCGATCAAGGCGCTGGCGTGCTCGGCCGGATTGCCGATGGTGGCCGAGCACAGGATGAATTGCGGCGAGACGCCGTAGAACGCGCAAACGCGCTGCAAACGCCGCAGCACATTGGCCACGTGGGAGCCGAACACGCCGCGATAGGTATGCACCTCGTCGATCACCACGAAACGCAGGTTCTCGAAGAACTGGGCCCATTTCGTGTGATGCGGCAGGATGGCCTGATGCAGCATGTCCGGGTTGCTCACCACGATATCCCCGTGCAGGCGGATGGCCTGGCGCGCGTCGCCCGGCGTGTCGCCATCGAAGGTAAACGCCTTGATGCCCAGGGAACCGGCCTGGTTGAGCTCCAGCAATTCCGCCACCTGATCCTGTGCCAGTGCCTTGGTGGGAAACAGGAACAACGCCTTGGATCGCTGCTGGATGGCGGCGCTGATCACCGGCAGCGTGTAACAGAGCGATTTGCCCGAAGCCGTGGGCGTGGCGACGACGACGTGCTCTCCGGCCGCAGCGGCCTGCCAGGCTTGGGCCTGGTGCGCGTAGAGGCGCTCGACGCCGCGTGCGCGCAATGCCTCCATCAGCGGCGCCGGCATATCCGCCGGCAGGGGCGCGTACTCGCCGTCTTTGCCGGGCAGCACGAAGGCGCCGGTGATGCGATCGCGATAACGCCGCGCGAGTCGCCTGGCCAGTTGGTCCCCTCCGCTGACCGGCGCGGCGAGCGCCCCGTCCTCTCGTACGGCGCGTTGGGCCAGGGGGTTGGGTAGGGCGTTCATCAGCAGGCTCCGTTGGAGCCTGCATTGCAGCTGCGAGCTGTCTCAATGGTTGAGACAGCTCACAGCTGCAATGCTTCAACGAGTTCGTGCGAGCACAAGCACCCCACCCCAACCCTCCCCTGCGACCGCAGGGAGTCCCCTTTTGGGACGAGCAGGGGAGGGAGTAAGTGCGCGCATGCTTTTGCTCCTCCCCCTGTTTGTCCCAAAAGGGGACTCCCTGCGGTCGCAGGGGAGGCTGGGAGGGGGTGCTCTTGGTGGGAGGAGATGCCGAACGGGCTCCTAGAGCTCCCGCACCACCATGAGCCGCACCTCAGTCATGTCCTCGATGGCGTAGCGCACGCCTTCGCGGCCGATGCCGGACAGCTTGACGCCGCCGTAGGGCATGTTGTCCACGCGGAAACTGGGCACGTCGTTGACGATCACGCCACCCTGATCCAGTTCGTTCCAGGCGCGCATGGCATGGTCGAGACTGTCGGTGAAGATGCCGGCCTGAAGGCCGTAGTCGGAATCGTTGACCATCGCAACCACGTCATCGAATTTGCGATACGGAGCGAGCAGGGCAAACGGGCCGAACGCTTCCATCCGATGGGCGTTGCTGTCCGATGGCACGTTCTCCATCAAGCGTGGCTTCCAGCATGGCGCCGTTGCGCTTGCCACCACATAGCACCTTGCCGCCACCCTTGCGCGCCTCCTCGATCCAGCCGTGCAGGCGTTCCGCGGCTGCCGCGTCGATCATCGGGCCGAGGAAGGTGTCTTTTTTCTTGGGGTCACCGGCCTTGAGCTTCTTCACCGCGGCGACCAGGCGCTTTTTCACTTCGTCGTAGATCGACTCGTGCGCATAGATGCGCTGCACGCTGATGCAGCTTTGTCCCGATTGATAGAACGCGCCAAAGACCAGCCGCTCGATGACGTGATCCATTTTCGGTCCCTGATCGGCGTCGACGATGCAGGCGGCATTGCCGCCCAGTTCCAGCATGACCTTCTTGTGGCCCGCGCGCGCTTTCAGGTCCCAGCCGATCTGGCTGCCGGTGAAGGAGAGCAGCTTGAAACGCGGATCTTCCACCAGGGGGCCGGCGTGCTTGCCATCGAGATTGAGCATCGAGAAGGCGCCCTTGGGTAGATCGGTTTCGGCCAGCACCTCGCCGATGATCAGCGCGCCGATGGGCGTACGCTCGGCTGGCTTGAGCACGAAGGGGCAACCCGCAGCAATCGCTGGCGCCACCTTGTGCGCGACCAGGTTCAAGGGAAAATTGAATGGCGTGATAAAAGACACCGGCCCCAGCGGTACGCGCTTGGTATAGCCGTGATAGCCGTTCAGGCGCTTGGCGAGTTCCATATTGAGAGTTTCGCCATTGACGCGCACGGCTTCTTCGGCCGCGATGCGGAACGTCTCGATCAGGCGCGTTACTTCGCCATCCGAGTCCTTGATCGGCTTGCCCGCTTCCACGCACAGCGCGTAAGCCAGCTCCTCACGTCGCTCCGCGAAGCGATCGGCACAGTGCTGCAGCACCTGCTGACGCGCCCAGGGTTTGAATTCACGCATCGGGCCGCTGGCTTTCACGGCGGCGGCGATGGCTTTTTCGGTGGCTTTCGCATCCGGTACGGCGACGCGCGTGGCGACCTTGCCGCTGTACTTGTCCAGCACATCCATCATTTCCTTCGAGGTTTGTGGCTGGTTGGCGAGGTAGTAGGGATAGCTTTTCGCGAGCATGCATGACTCCGGGCGATCACACGGCGGCGCTGAGCCGGCGGATCTCTTCGTTGAGGATGGGGTGGTTGTCGGAATAGTCGATGACCAGGTCAATCAGGTGCACACCGCCAGCGTCGAAGGCGCGCTTCAAGGTGGGAAGGAAGGCCTCGGCGCTGTCCGGGCGATGGCCATGCGCGCCATGCGCTTCGGCAAAGGCCACGAAATCAGGGTTGCCGAACACCATGCCATAGTCGGCAAAGCCCATCTCCGCCTGCTTCCAGCGAATCATGCCGTAGGCATCGTCGCGCAGCAGCAGGATCACCAGGTCGAGCTTCAGGCGCACGCAGGTCTCCAGCTCCTGCGCATTCATCATGAAACCACCGTCACCGCAGATGGCCAGTACCTTGCGCTCGGGATACACCATTTTTGCCGCCATCGCCGAAGGCAGGCCGGCGCCCATGGTGGCCAGCGCGTTGTCGAGCAGGATCGTGTTCGGCTGACGTGCACGGTAATAGCGCGCGTACCAGATCTTGTACATGCCGTTGTCCAGGCATAGCACGCCGTCATCGGGCATGTAGCGGCGCGTATCGTCCACGACGCGAACGGGATGCATGGGGAAGCGGGGATCGTCCGCGTGGACGCGCAGTTGCTCGTGGAACGCCACACGCACGCGATCGAAGTAGGCGAAATCCCAATGCGCCTGCGCTTGCAGCGCATCGGTAAGCCGCTCCACGGTGTGCGCAATATCGCCGACGACTTCGATCTGCGGAAAGTAGACCGCGTCCACTTCGGCCGAGGAGAAGTTGATGTGGATGACGGTGCGCCGTCCTTTTTGCATGAAGAACGGCGGCTTCTCGACCACGTCGTGGCCGACATTGATGATCACATCCGCCGCACTGATCGCGCGATGCACGAAATCGCCGTCGGAGAGCGCCGCATTGCCCAGCCATAGAGGATGGTCCTCGTCGATCACGCCCTTGCCCATCTGGGTGGTAAAGAACGGGATGCCCAGCTTGTCGATGAAGGCGCGCAGCGCCACCGTCGTGCGTTGACGGTTGGCGGCGGCGCCGATCATCAGGATCGGATGCTTGGCATTGCTGATCGCCTCGGCCGCCTGCACCAGCGCGGCATCATCCGGCGCGGGGCGGCGGGCGTACTCGGTGGGCAACAGGATCGGGTCGTTCACCTCGTCTCGGGCGATGTCCTCGGGCAGCTCCAGGTGCACGGCGCCTGGGCGTTCTTCCTCCGCGCGGCGGAACGCCTCGCGGACGCGCGCAGGGATGGTCGATGCGGAAACCAACTGCCGCGTGAACTTGGTCAACGGCTGCATCATGTCGACCACGTCGACCAGTTGGAAAAGCCCTTGCTTGGTTTCGCGGATGGGCTTTTGTCCCGTGATCATCAGCATCGGCATCGCACCGAGCTGGGCATAGGCCGCCGCGGTCACCAGGTTGGTGGCGCCAGGTCCCAAGGTGGACAGCGCCACGCCGGCTTCGCCGGTGAGCCGGCCCCAGGTGGCCGCCATGAAACCTGCTGCCTGTTCATGGCGGGTGACGATCAGGCGGATCGACGAATCGCGCAGCGCTTCGACCAGATCCAGGTTTTCCTCACCCGGCACGCCAAAGATACTGCGCACACCTTCCGCTTCCAGCGCCTTGACGAACAGTACTGCTGCCTTCATGCCAAGCTCCTCGGGTGGAAGCGTGAAGGATGCGACACAAATCGTTCACGCGGTGTGAGGTGCGAGGGTCCAAGGGCTAAGAGCTTGCTCAAAGTCTCCAAGAGACGCCGTCATTCCCGCGAAAGCGGGAATGACGAGCTTGAATGTGAGGAACACATGGTGCGTGCAATGAGACTTTGAACAGGCTCTAAGGACAGGCAGGTTCGGTTCGCGCACGAGAGACGCTACGACCTCACCGTTCGATCGGCTTGTTGTCCTCGGGGCCTGCTCTGACTGAAAGCGCCAACTCACCATCGACGAGGCGGGCGCGCAAGGCTGTGCCTGGCTCGACATGCAGGGCCGAGCGCAGGACCTTGCCTTCCGCATCGAACAAAATGGCATAGCCGCGTTCCAGCGTGGCGAGCGGACTGACCGCATGCATCGCACGGCCGGCCTGTTGCAGGGTCAGGCGATCGCGTTCGAGCCGGCGTTCGACCGACTGGCGCAGGCGCTGGCGGAGTTCGGTCACGCGACGTTGCAGCAGCTGGAGACGCAGGCGCGGATGCTGGGCCAGCAACCTTGCGTGCACGCGATCCAGGGTTGCGCGGCGGCTCTGCGTCTGTTCGCGCTGGATGCCGATCAGGCGCCTTTGCAGGTGTTGCAATCGTTCGCGGTCGCGGGTCAGGCGCGCTTGTGGCCGTTGCGCCTGCAAGCGTGCAAACAGGTGATCGACGCGTTGAATGCGCGATTGCAGCCGGCGCTGTTCCAGTGTGGTCAGGCGCTGTTGCAGTTGCTGCAGGTGACGGCGCAACGCGAATGCGTCGGGCACCAGCAATTCGGCGGCGGCGGAAGGCGTGGGTGCGCGCAGGTCCGCGACGAAATCGGCGATGCTGAAGTCGATCTCGTGGCCGACGGCCGACACCACCGGCACCGCACTGGCGTGAATGGCGCGAGCGACCCGCTCGTCGTTGAAGGCCCACAAGTCCTCCAGCGAACCACCGCCACGGGTCAACAGCAGTACATCGTAGCGGCCGCTGGCCGAAGCCTTGCGCAGCATGTTGACGATGGCCGGCGGTGCCTCGCGCCCCTGGACCGGGACGGGCAGGACGTCGACCTCGGCCAGCGGCCAGCGTCGCGACATCACGCTCAGCACGTCGCGGATGGCAGCGCCGGTGGCGGAGGTGATGACGCCAATGCGGCGCGCATAACGGGGCAGGGCGCGCTTGCGGGCGGGATCGAACAAGCCTTCCGCATCGAGACGAGCCTTGAGCTGCTCGAACTCGCGCTGCAAGGCGCCTTCGCCGGCCAGCTCCATATGCTCGGCGACGAGCTGGAATTCGCCCCGCGGCTCGTACAGGCCAACGCGGGCACGCACCAAGACGTGCAGGCCGTCGACGGGCTTGAACTTCAGCCAGCCACTCTTGGGCCGAAACATCGCGCAGCGCACCTGGGCGCCACTGTCCTTCAGCGTGAAATACAGGTGTCCCGACGCTGGACGCGCCACGTTGGACAGCTCGCCCTCGATCCAGATCAACGGCAGCGCGTCTTCCAGCAGGTCGCGCACCAGCCGATTGAGCGAGCTGGGGGTCAGGATGTGGCGCGGCGGAGAGCCACCTTGATCGGCCGTGCTGTGATCAGTCGTGTTGTCGTCGGACGCGTGCATGGAGGCGCGAGACTAACACGGACCATCCGAGCGGTATTGCTTGGATTACATCCGCTTGGCCGCTCATGCATAGTCTGGCCATGAGGCAATCTTCATAATCCGTTGAATGTAAAAGGCAATGACCGGCTCAGGCGGTTTCATCGGCATCGGCCGCGTGCTGCCGGAAGCGACGGCGCAGCCGCCAGGCACGAACGCCGAAATTGAGCGCGATCCAGGCGCACAGCACACCCAGCGGCCAGCCGAGGACGGCGGGCCAGGCGATCTCGAGCACGGCCAGCAGGGTCAGGATCAATGCGCCAGTGACCAGCGGGCCGGTCGAGGTGTCGCCCAGCACGCGTCGATCCGTCAGCGCCGCGCTCATGGTATTGGCGATGCGCAGGGCGCCCGCGGCGGCGCGCCCGGAGCTGCCGCCCGCGTGCCGCGGCCGCGGCGGTCGCGCCGAACTGCTTTGCACGTGATCGGAGCGCGGGTTCCAGCGGCGCGGAGCCAGCACGATCTCGGTCGCATTGCCCAGGTCCTGTTCGTACTGCGAGGCCAGTCGTTGGGCGAAGTCGGCATCTTCGACGGCCACGTCGATCTCGCGATTGCCCAACCAGCTGGCGATGTTGAGATTGGACGAGCCGACGCGAGCCCATTGGCCGTCGGCCACCGCGGTCTTGGCATGCAGCATCGAGCCGTTCCACTCGAACACGCGGATGCCCGCCTTGAGCAGCGGTCGATAACCCGAGCGTGACATGCTGGCCACCATGGGGATGTCGCTGCTGCCCGGTACCAGCAAGCGCACGTCGACGCCGTCGCGTGCTGCCGCAGCGAGCGCCTGCACATAAGGTGCGACGCCAATGAAATAAGCGTCGGTGAGCCAGAGCGTCTTGCGGGCCATGGCGGCGATCAGCTGGTCGAGCCGATACATGCCGGCCGTAGCGGGCTGCGTGGCGATAACGCGCAAGGCCACCGCACCCATCGGCGTCGCGGGGTCAGGCGGTGCGAGTGGAGGCAAAGGCGCGCCAATGCTGGACCAACTTTCCGCGAACGCATGCTCCAGTGCTTCTACCGCCGGCCCGCGCAGGGCGACACCGGTATCCCGCCATGGCGCCAACTTGCGCGTCGCATCCCCCAGCCATTTCTGGCTGAGGCACACCCCGGAGAGAAAGCCCTGCCTGCCATCCACGACCAGCAGTTTGCGATGGTCGCGACTGATCCAGCCGAACGGATGGCCGAGCTGCAGCGGATTGAACGCCCGCACATGGCCGCCGGCGTTGCGCAGTGGCGTCCAGAAACTGGCCCGGGACTGTCCCTTGCAACCGAGCCAATCGTAGATCACCGCAACGTGCACGCCGCGCTGTACGCACTCGACCAGCGCATCACGGAAGGCGCGCCCCACCTCGTCGTCGCGGACGATGTAGTTCTCCAGCAGGACGCGCTGCCTGGCGCTGCGGATGGCGACGAGCCACGCCTCGAAGTGAGCGGCGGCATCGATGAGCAGATCCACTGAATTACCGCCAAGCAGCGGTGCGCCGGCGGCGCGGCTCAGGGCCTGTTCGGCGAGCAGGCGAGCGGATGCGGATGCAAGCGGCGGCGTCGAATTCATGGGGTGAGTGTAGGACATGGGTGCGCGCTGTCTTCAAACCACGTTCACCCGGACAGTGTCAGGAATACACCCACGATCCGGTCATGTCGTTCCCTCGAACCTTCTGCCATGATCATTCCATGTCGCCAGAGCATTGCTATACGGACACTGAGGCCTGCGCACACCACCTTGCCGAGCGGCTGGGACCTGATCTGCGCGTTGCCGCACCGCTTGGCCTGGGCAAGCCGCATGGGCTGCTCAATGCGCTTTACCAGCTGACGACGGCCGATACGTCGCGTTCGCTGTCGCTCTATACCGCACTATCGCTGACCCGGCCGCACCCTGCGCCGGGCCTCGAGGCGCGCTTTACCGGGCCGTTCATGGCGCGACATTTCGGCGACGATGCGGTGGACCCGCAGTACGCCGTCGACCAGGCGCGCAACGCGTTGCCCACGAACGTGGTCGTGCATGAGTTCTACATGCAGTCCGGCGCACTGCTCGGTTCGTCGACGGCACAGCGCAACTACATCAGCCAGAACTACACCCACGTTGCGCGCGATCTCGCGGTGCAGGACATCAACCTGCTGGTGCAACTGGTGGCGCGGCGGGAGACGGCGGAAGGGGTGCGTTACAGTCTTTCGTGCAACCCCGACCTGACGCTCGATTTCATCGACCAGGTGGTGCAAGCCGGCAAGCCACGGCCCGTGTGCGTGGCGGTGGTGCACCCGGGCCTGCCCTACATAAGCGGGCACGCCGAGGTGGCTCAGGACTATTTCGATCTTGAGCTTTGTCCCGAAGCATCGCCGCCACTGTTCGCCGTGCCACGCCAACCGGTCGACCTCGCCGAGTACGCCTTGGGCCTGCATGCCAGTGCGCTGGTAAAGGATGGCGGTTGCCTGCAGATCGGCATCGGCGTGCTGTCGGATGCCTTGGTCTACGCGCTGCGGTTGCGGCAACAGGACAACACGCAATGGCGCCGCGCGCTGGTCGCCATCGATCCCCGTGGCGGCACCCATGCATTGGCCGCGCGCATGGGCGGGCTCGCGCCGTTTCGGGCCGGCCTGTATGGCGCCAGCGAGATGGTGATGGATGGCTTCATGCACCTGCAGCGCGCCGGCATCCTGAAGCGGCGCGCCTGGGACAATATCGCGCTCGAGCGCGCCGCCGCCTGTGGCCGGCTGTCGCCCGAAACGCCGGGCGGCCACTATCTCAGGGGAGCGTTCTTCCTGGGGTCGCACGAACTCTACGAATGGCTGGCCGCGATGGAAGCGGAAGATCCCGATGCCATCGACATGTGTCGCGTGTCCAACGTCAACCACCTGTATGGCGATCATCAGGCGCTTGCATCCATGCAACGCCGCGGCGCTCGCTTCTTCAATACCTGCATGATGGCCACGCTGCTGGGTTCGGCTGTTTCCGACGGGCTGGAGAATGGCGAGGTCGTGAGCGGCGTGGGGGGGCAGTACAACTTCGTGGCCATGGCGCAGGAGCTCGCCGATGGCCGCTCGGTGCTGCTGTTGCGTTCCACCCGGCGCGGTCGTGGTGGCGTCGAAACCAATATCCGCTGGAATTACGGTCACACCACGATTCCACGCCATCTGCGCGATATGTATGTCACCGAGTATGGGGTTGCCGACCTGCGCGGCAAGACCGATAGCGAATGCATCGAGGCGATGCTGGCGATCAGCGATGCCCGCTTTCTAGACGCGCTTTGCGCCGAGGCCAAGTCGCACGGCAAGCTGGCGGCGGACTTCCAGATACCCGAACGCTGGCGCAACAACCGGCCGGAGTTTCTGCATGACGCCCTGGCGCCATGGCAGCGCAAGGGCTTGCTGCCGGCGTTTCCGTTCGGCAGTGACTTTACCGAGGTGGAGCAGTGCCTGCTGCCGGCGCTCAAGTGGCTGCAGGCAGCAGGCCGGACGTGGCGCGGCAAGCTCGGCATCGTGGTAGCCCTGATCCGGCCGGGTGCTCCCGTCGATGGCGAGCAGGAAGCGCTGGAACGCATGAGCCTCGCCCGGCCCCATGGCCTGGGCGAACGCCTGCTCCGACGTCTGCTGGCAGCCGCGTTGCGGCGCGTCCATCCGACGTCGGGCCAGCGGCTCGCGAGTTAGTGCATCAACAGCGACTGACCAAGCTCGCGCAAACTTTCCAGGTCGAGCAGGTTTACTCCATGCCGGTCAAGCTGGATCAAGCCGCGCTGGCGGAATCGGCCCAGCAGGCGGCTTACCGTCTCGGTGGTCAGGCGCAGATGGTTGCCGATATCGGCGCGCGACATCGGCAGCGGCAGGTGGTCCGTGGAAAGACCGAGCGTCGCGCGGCGATCGCGCAAATCGATCAGGAATGCGGCGAACCGTTCTTCCGCCAGGTAGTTGCCGCCGCTTAGTTGCAAATGCGAGATACGGTGGCTGGCCGCGTGCATCAGGTGCCAGGGCACGTCGGGCTGCTCCGCGGCGATCTGGCGGATGGCGTTGAACGGGAAACGGCAGAATTGCGTCTTGCCAAGGGCCACCACGGCATTGTGGTGAAGCTCGCGGTCAATCGCATCCAGCCCGATCATCTCGCCAGGCAGATGGAATGCCAGCACCTGCTCACGGCCCGAGACATCCACCGCGACCGTCTTGGCCATGCCGGTCTGCACCGCGTAGATGGCGCGGAAAGGTGATAGGGGCCGGTACAGGTACTCGCCCGTGCGCAGCGGGCCGATGCGCTCGGCAATATGACGCAGGCCGGACAGCTCCGGCCGGTCGAAGCCGCTGGCCTGGCAGACGGATGCATGAGCACATCCGGCGCAGCTTGGGGAGGGCGACATACGAACTTTTGGGGTAGGGGAGGCGTAGGTATGGAACATGACGGTTCAGGCTTCCTTTTCCGGACGGTTTCCAGGTTTCAATCATCCACGTTGACGACGGGAGCGGGGCCTTCTGCGCGGTTTTGCCGCACGATTTTTCGCCATTCCAGGCTTTTCGGAGTCGCAAGGGATGCTCTGATCAACTCTGCGCAGCCGTTCGGTTATCCTCTAGGGGTCGCCGCATCACGCTTGCGGCCTTGGTGCCTGACCGACCCATCCCATGAGTGAAACCTCTTCCTCTCCACGTACCGCCCAGCGTCGTCCCAGCGTGGGCGTCCAGATTGGCAAGATCACCGTTGGCGGCGGCGCACCCATCGTGGTGCAGTCGATGACCAACACCGATACCGAGGATCCGGCAAGCACCGCCAAGCAGATCGCCGAACTGGCGCGCGCCGGTTCGGAGCTGGTACGCATCACCGTGAACACGCCCGCCGCGGCCGCGGCCGTGCCGCGCATCCGCGAGAAGCTGGAGATGATGGGCGTGGACGTGCCGATCATCGGCGACTTCCATTACAACGGCCACCAGCTGCTGGAAGCCGAGCCGGCCTGCGCCGAGGCGCTGGCGAAGTACCGCATCAATCCGGGCAATGTCGGTTTCGGCAAGAAGAAGGACAGCCAGTTCGCCTCGATCATCGAGATGGCGCTGCGCTACGACAAGCCGGTGCGTATCGGCGCCAACTGGGGTTCGCTCGACCAGAGCATGGTGGCCACGCTGATGGACGAGAATCACCGGCGCGCCGAGCCCTGGGATGCCGCGCATGTGGCACGCGAGGCGCTTGATCCGTTCGGCGCTGGATTCGGCGCAGCGGGCGGAAGAGATCGGTCTGCCACGCGATCGCATCATTCTCTCGTGCAAGGTCTCCGGCGTGCAGGAGTTGATCTCGGTGTATCGCGACATCGCGGCGCGTTGCGATTACGCCTTGCACCTGGGCCTCACCGAAGCGGGCATGGGCTCGAAGGGCATTACGGCGTCGTCCGCGGCGCTGGCGGTGCTGTTGCAGGAAGGCATCGGCGACACCATCCGCATCTCGTTGACGCCGGAACCTGGCGCATCGCGCACCGGCGAAGTGATCGTGGCGCAGGAGCTGCTGCAGACCATGGGCCTGCGTGCGTTCACGCCGCTGGTTACCGCTTGCCCGGGGTGCGGACGCACCACCAGCGAATTCTTCCAGGTGCTGGCGCGGACCGTGCAGACGCATGTGCGCGAGCAGATGCCATTGTGGCGCGTGCAGTACGACGGCGTGGAGAATCTGACGCTGGCGGTGATGGGCTGCGTGGTCAACGGTCCGGGCGAATCCAAGCACGCCAATATCGGCATTTCGTTGCCCGGCAATGGCGAGGCGCCGTCCGCACCGGTGTTCATCGACGGCGAAAAGGCCATGACCTTGCGCGGCGACAATATCGCCGGCGAATTCATCGGCATACTCGACCAGTACGTCGCCACGAAATACGCCAGTCGCGTCGGATAAATCATCGGGCATGACGACCTCGTCGAGCGAACTGCAAATCCTCGACGCGTGGGAGGTCAATGCGCATGCCTGGGAGCGCGCCGTGCGCGACCGGCGCATCGAGAGCCGCCGACTGGTTACCGACCAGGCCATCGTAAATGCGGTGCTGTCACGCTCGCCGCGCAAGGTCATCGATCTGGGCTGCGGCGAAGGCTGGCTGGCGCGGACCCTGGCGGGCGCGGGCGTGTCAGGTGGTCGGCGTGGACGTGGTGCCATCCCTGGTCGAGGCCGCCCAGGCACAGGGTGGCGGCGAATTTCATCTGCTCTCCTATGCGGACGTGGCGGCCGGCGCGCTGGAACGGCGCGCCGATGTGGTCGTGTGCAATTTCTCCCTGCTGGGCGAGGCGTCGGTGGACGAGCTGCTGGCCGCGGTGCCGAGCTTGCTTGAACCTGGCGGCGTCCTGCTGGTGCAGACCCTGCATCCACTGGCGGTGCGCGGCCGCGGAGCCCTATCGCGATGGCTGGCGCGATGGTTCCTGGGACGGCTGCGGCGAAGGTTTCGGCAAGCCGGCACCCTGGTACTTCCGCACGCTAGGCGGCTGGTTGGCTGCGTTCAGGAGCGCCGGCCTGGAACTCATTCGCATCGATGAGCCTCTGCACCCTCGCACTGGACGCCCCGCGTCCGTTATCTTCATGGTCGGGGTAACCAGAGACGACAGGCTCTCTAGGGAGACGGGGGATGAATAGGCATCGCGCCGTGGCATTTCGTGCCGCCGTGCAGAGTGGTCACAACCAACGGTTCCTGCCGTTGCCGTTCGATCCGGTGAGTCAGTGGTCCACGCCGGCGCGGCCACTGTGGAAATGCGGGCACGGCCATCGGGTCCGCGGCAGCCTCAATGGGCAGAGCTTCCAGGGCGCTGTGGTCGAGCGTGCCGGCGCGTTCTGGTTGTTGCTGGATGAGGCCTTGTTTGCCGCCACGGGCCTGGGCGTCGGACAACTGGTCGACGTGCTGATCGAGCCCGAAGAGATTTGATGTGACGCGCGACACAAAACAAGCGCTGTCGTTGCGCATGCTCAAGGATATGCTCGCCCCCGGCTTCCAGGGTCTGAGGTGATGCTTCAGGGGGTAAGTCCGGCGTGAGGCAGTGATGACGATCAAGCCACAATTTCGCATCGTGATCATCTACGTCGTGGCCGCGTGGTTGTGGATCGTGTTTTCGGACCGCGTGCTCTTTGCGCTGATTCATGACGCGCACACGTTGAGCGTGGTGCACAGCGTCAAGGCCTGCCTGTTCGTACTGTGTACCGGCATTTTGCTGTACTGGCTGATCGGTCGCGATGTGCGGCGCCTGGATAACCTCAACCACATGCTGCTGAACGGCAATGAGCAGTCGTTGCGTGCCCTGGTCTCGGCGATGGATATCCGTCACAAGGAAACCAGTGATCACTCAGAACGCGTGATGCGCATGACGGTGGCACTCGCACGTCGCGTAGGCATGGAAGGCGAAGCGTTACGCCACGTGCGCTTCGGTGCCTTGCTCCACGACATCGGCAAGCTGGCTTTGCCGGATGCGATCCTGATCAAGCCTGGCCCGCTGGACGCGGATGAAATGACGCTTATGCGTACGCACACGACGCTGGGGCGGGATTTGCTGATGCGTACGGCGTTCCTGCGGCCGGCCACCGACATTCCTTATGCGCACCATGAGCGTTGGGATGGCAGCGGCTATCCGCGCGGCCTGCGCGGCGAAGAGATACCGCTGGCGGCGCGCATCTTCAGCGTGGTCGACGTATGGGATGCATTGAGCTATCCGCGCGTCTACAAATCCGCCTGGCCGGAACACGAAGTACTGGACTATCTACGCAACGCCGCCGGCGGTCAGCTCGATCCGCAGATCGTGGGCTTGTTTCTGGAGCATTACGACGACATGAAGGCGATCGGCGTGGACGGTGCTCGCTGATTCGGAGGCGGTGAGCGCCATGATGCGCTCACGCTCAGGCCGAACTGCTGCGGCCATAGAGAGCCTTCACAAATTCTTGTCGTGAAGAATGTGTATCTGGTGTGGTATCCCTGGTTCGTCGCTGGAGATGCAGCGCACCAGGCTAGCGCCATCTCCAAGGAAGCAGACCTCTATGCTCACGTTGATCGACAATATCGCGCTGGGATTGCTGGGACTGTTGCCGATCGCCAACCCATTGACGAGTGCCACCGTATTGCTGGCACTCACTGGCCGTTATCCGGAGGCCGAGCGAAACCGGCAGATCAATCGGGCTACGATCTACGTGGTGATCATGCTGCTGCTGTGCTTTTACGCGGGGCACGCGATCATCAGCGGTTTCGGCATCTCGATTCCCGGGCTGCGCGTCGCTGGCGGGCTGATCGTGTCCTATATCGGCTTCGGCATGTTGTTTCCCCCGGCGCGCGTGGCGGAAGACGACGTGCAAGTGGAGATGGCGTCGAACGTCAGCTCGGCCAAATTGAAAGACATCGCCTTCATTCCGCTGACCATGCCGTGTACCACCGGCCCTGGCACCATCGCTTTCATCATCAGTGCCTCGTCCGGCCTTCCGGGCATCATGATGTCGCCGTTGGTGCATGCCTCGGTGATCATCACGGCCTTGCTGTTCGCGCTGGTGTTCTGGCTGTGCCTACGTGGCGCGACCAAGATCGTGGGCTTCCTCGGTGAGACCGGCGTCGATGCCATGGCACGCTTGATGGGCTTTCTGCTCGTATGTATCGGCGTGCAATTCATCATCAACGGGATATCTGACCTGTTGCGCGGCTGGGGCTTCATCACGATTTCGTAGGGCGCCATGACGAATGAATGGCCGCTGCCCCGGAAGCAAGCACTCCCTCAATGAGGCCATGCTCGTGTGGCGTTTCGGTCGCCATCCTCAAGCTACAGTTGCGCTAGCGGCGTGAACTCCGCCCAGTTGCCTGGTTGTCCGGGCAGGTGGGTGATCTGCGCCACCATGCGCAGGAACTGTGCGCGTGGGTATTCCACCGCACCCAACTGCAAGAGATGGGCGTTGGTCACCTGTGCATCGATCAGCGGAAAATCCCAGCGTTGCAGCAACTTGGCGAGCGCCATCAAGGCCACGCGGGAGCCGCCGCTGTTGGCGCTGAACATGGACTCGCCACAGAACAGGCGGCCCACGGCGATGCCATAGATACCGCCTACCAGCCGCTCACCTTCCCATACTTCGACGCTATGCGCGTGGCCCAGGTCGTACAGGTGCGTATAGGCGTCGATCATGGCGGGCACGATCCAGGTGCCGCTCTGGCCTGGCCTGGGAGCGGCGCAAGCCTCCACCACGTCGCGGAAGGCGTGATCGACGGTAATGCGCCAGGACACTTGCGCCAGGCGACGACGAAGGCTGCGGTTGGGCTTGAGCGCGTGCGTGTGGAATACGCAGCGCGGATCGGGCGACCACCACAGCAGCGGCTCGTCCTCGTTGAACCAGGGGAAGATGCCCTGGGCATAGGCGGCCAGCAAGCGTCGCGGCGACAGATCGCCACCAAAGGCCAGCAGGCCGTTCGGGTCGCTCAGGGCCTTGCGCGGATCGGGGAAATGCTCCGGCCTGGCTGAATCGAGCAGGGGCAAGCGAATCATCGTGGCCCATCGGATGAGTGCGGAGTGGTCGGCGTGTGCCGTCCAACAGATGCTAACCGGATGACGATGCGATTAGCATGATGGTTTCCCCCAAGGTAAACAATTCACATGCAGCGACTTCCTTGGCTGGTATGCCTGTTGTGCGCTTCGCTGGCTGCGGCGGCCGTGCCCGCCGCTGCCGATGTCGACAAGCGCATCGACGCCGATGTCCACGCGGTGCTGCAGCGTACGGATACACCCGGCGCGGCCATCGCCGTCTTCAAGGATGGGCGGCTGGTCTATCGCCAGGCGTATGGGCTACGTAACCGCGACGGCCATCTCCCTGCCAGCCTGGATACCTGGTTCGAAATCGGTTCGATCACCAAGCAGTTCACCGCGGCAGCGATCCTGCAGTTGCAGGAAGCTGGCAAGCTCTCGATCGATGCAAAGCTGGCCGCGTATCTGCCTGACGCCCCTCACGCCAACGAAGTCACGTTGCGGCAGCTGCTGTCACATACCAGCGGCCTGCCGGAGTACCTGGATGGGCCGGATATCGAGCAGGTGGCCACCAGGCCGGCCACATTCGACCAGTTGGTGGCGCGCATCAAGGACAAACCACTCGATTTCGCGCCGGGTAGTCGCTGGTCGTACAGCAATACGGGCTATCTCATGTTGGGACGCGTCATAGAAGTCGTCTCGCAGGAGTCCTACCGGCATTACGTGCAAACCCATCTGCTCGATCGGGCCGGCATGACGCAGACCTTTACCATCGCGGATGAGGGCCGTCTCCCGCTCATGGCAATTGGCTACCGGCATGCGCAGGGGAAGCTGGAGCGCGCACCCACCATCCATGACACGTTTGGCGGCGCGGCAGGCAATCTCGTGTCCACCCTTGGTGATCTGGAGAAATGGAACCAGGCCCTGACGCGCGGCAAGATCGTCAGCCCGGCGGACTATGCGTTGATGACTACGTCGGTGATGACGACGGAAAAGGGGAGTGCCGATTACGGACTTGGCCTGTTCGTCGACTCGGTGGAAGGCCAGCCCCGGGTTGGGCACACGGGCGGTTCGTTCGGGTTCACCACCGCGAATGAGTACTTTCCGAAGCAGGGCGTTCGCATCATCGCGTTCACCAACAACGGGGATAACCCTGAGCCGGGTGAAATGCTCACGACGGCGATCTTCAACGAGCTTTATCCGGAGATCTACGCCGCCATGCGCGAGCCTGCGGTGGGAGAGGATGCAGCCATGACCGCAGCCGCCAGGACGACGTTCACGCAACTGCAGCTCGGTAACGAGGACCCCGCGCGCTTTGGCGCCAAGCTCGATGGCAAGATGAAAGCTGGTCTCTCCGCACGCCTCGCCAAGCAGTTCTCGCCCTACGGCGCGCCAACCGCATTTATCTTCAAGGGCCAGCGCGTGGATGGCGCCGTGAGGTGGTTTGATTACCTGATCCAGTTCGGGCCGGGCAGCATGCTGAAGTTCGGCCTGGGCATCGATGAGGCCGGCAAGGTGGCCTCGCTTTCATTCGGCTAGCGCGGCGGCGAGGTGTTGCGATATCAGCGCCTCGCGTAGGGGCTATGCGACTGCAGGTGCTGGGCGTACTCCTCGACTGCCGCGTCCTCCTGCACCAGCGCTGCCCGCACGGCGGCGCGGAAATCCTCGTTCACCAGGTAATGGCGCGAATGGGTTCGCACCGGCAGGAAGCCGCGCGCGAGCTTGTGCTCGCCCTGTGCGCCGGGCTCGAACCGGCGCAGCCCATGGCGTATCGCGTACTCGATGCCCTGGTAGTAGCACAGCTCGAAGTGCAGTCCCGGCACCTCCACGTCACCACCCCAGTAGCGCCCGTACAAGGTGTCGTTGCTTTGCAGGAACAGCGCCATGGCGACGATGTCATGCCCATCGTGCGCCATGGCCACCTGCACCGAATCGCCCAGCGTCTCGCCAAGAGCCAAAAAGAAATCGCGCGTCAGTGCGGCGTGATTGCCCTTGGCGTCGAAGGTGGATTCGTAGAGTTCGTGAATCCGCTGCCACTCATTCACGCTAAGTCCGCTGCCACGGCGCAACTCGATGGCGAGCCCGCAGCTGGCCACGTGGGTGCGTTCCTGGCGGATGTTCTTTCGCTTCTTGTGGTTTAGCGCGGCCAGGAAATCGGCAAAGTCGGTGTGGTCGCGATTTTGCCAATGAAACTGTATGTCCGTGCGCGCGAGCCACTCGTCGCCGAACGCGGCCAGTTCTTCCTCGCGCAGAAAATTGGCATGCACGGACGAGATATTCATGCGCTTGGCGAACGCGACCATCGCCGAGGTCAGTGCCTGCCGTCTCGCCGCGGCCTGTGGCCCGGTGCCGGCCAGGAGACGTGGGCCGGGCACGGGCGAGTAGGGTGCGGCGTTGAGCAACTTCGGATAGTAATCGCCGCCGGCGCGCTCCCAGGCGCTGGCCCAGCTCCAGTCGAAGACGAACTCGCCGTGTGAATTGCCCTTGAGATAGAGCGGTGCGGCGGCGACGAGCTGGCCTTCCTCGTACAGGCATAGATGATGCGCCTGCCAGCCCCAGTTGGCGCGAATGCAACCGGTGCGCTCCAGCGCGGCGAGAAACGCGTGCGACACGAATGGATTGTCGTCCGGCCGCAATCCGTCCCAGGCGTGTGCGGGAATATCGTCGATGCTGGAATGGAAGCGGACGTCGATCACGATAGGCGCCGATGGGGCAAGGTCAGCCATGCTGGGCCAGTCCGCCGACGTCATCACGACACCGCATGCCGGCTTGCACAGGCAAGGCGGGTGGGTCGAGTGTCAAGCGGGCTGGCTGCATGCGGTCAATGTACCGCCGGCAGCAGCGCGGCGATGCGATTGACGAAGCTGGCGGGCCGGCCGTAATCGTAGTGATGCGGCAACAGCTGGCGCTTGCCGTGGATTTCCAGCGCGAGCGTGGGAAAGCCCTGGCCGCCCAGTTCACCCAGCAGGCGACGGCTGCCCTGGACGTGCTCCAACGTCTGGGTGCCCTGGATCTTGGCGAAGGACTGCTGGAACGCCTCGCCATCCAGGCCCAGCGTCTCCGCCAGCTCGGTCAACACCGACGCTTCGACCACACGCAGGCCTTGCTGATAGTGCGCGTTCTGGACCGCCACCAGCATGGGATACGCCTTGCCGGGATCGAGCGCCTGGGCGGCCAACACACCGGCAATCGGCGGCAGCGAGAACAGCACCGTGCCCTGTTCGGCCAGCAAGCCCTCCTGGTACGACTTGCCGAACGGCTGGCCGCTGAGCGAGGCGATGCGTTCGTCCGAATGCACGATGTGCTCGGCCAGTTCCGGTTCCAGCGTGTGGGGCTCGTCGAACAGGCCGCCACCGTGAAGCTTCAGCGCGACGCGGTCGCCGAGCGTGTCGACCACCGCGCTGACCAGCGGCTGTGCGGCATAGCACCAGCCGCACAGCGGATCATGGATGTAGTGCAGCGTGGCAACCGCCATTCAGGAGGCCGGACCCTGCTGATCGAGCCAGCGCTCGGCGTCCAGTGCGGCCATGCAGCCGAAGCCGGCCGAAGTCACGGCCTGGCGATACACATGGTCGGCCACATCGCCGGCGGCGAACACGCCCGCTACCGAAGTCATCGTGGCCATGCCGTTCAGGCCGGTGCGGATCTTGATATAGCCGTCGTGCATATCGAGCTGGCCGTCGAAGATGCCGGTGTTTGGGGTGTGGCCGATGGCGACGAAGAAGCCGGTGGCGCCGATGTCGCGTGTTTCGCCCGTGTTGATGTCCTTCACGCGCACGCCGGTCACGCCGGAGTTGTCGCCCAGCACCTCGTCGACGGTGTGGTTCCACACCAGGTCGATCTTGCCGGCCGCGGCCTTCTCGAACAGCTTGTCCTGCATGATCTTCTCGGCACGCAGCTTGTCGCGGCGATGGACCAGGGTGACCTTGCTGGCGATGTTGGACAGGTACAGCGCTTCCTCGACGGCGGTATTGCCGCCACCGATCACCACCACTTCCTGCTCGCGGAAGAAGAAGCCGTCGCAGGTGGCGCAGGCGGACACGCCGCGACCCTTGAAATGCTGCTCGCTGGCGATGCCCAGATATTTGGCGGTAGCGCCGGTGGCGATGATCAGCGCGTCACAGGTGTACTCGCCGGAGTCGCCCTTGAGGCGGAACGGGCGCTGCTTGAGATCCACCGTGTGGATATGGTCGAACACCATCTCGGTATGGAAGCGCTCGGCATGCTCAGCCATGCGCTGCATCAGCGCCGGACCCTGCAATCCCTCGACATCACCCGGCCAATTGTCCACGTCGGTGGTCGTCATCAACTGACCGCCCTGCTGCAGGCCGGTGATCATGGTCGGCTTGAGGTTGGCGCGGGCAGCGTAGACGGCGGCGGTGTAGCCGGCGGGACCGCTGCCGAGAATCAGCAGGCGGCTGTGCTTGGTGACTGTGTTCATGCTTTCCTTCTATCCGCGTGGTGAGGCGGCAATGATCGGTGGTTTGGGTGACGAAACCCAGCGTGGCGTGACAAGCCCATGCCCGGGTGACTGGCTGGCGGGGCGGCGTTTTTACCTAGGGGTGTTTGGCAGGTTTTACGCCTCGCCATGGATATCCCTTTGACTTTCCTCGACATCTGGCCGGTGGCTTGGCGATGCAATGTGATGAAAATGTGAAAACGACCTCCGGGCCATCGCTATCATCCTTCGAATTCGCTGGCGACCTGGTGACTCATTCGCCCCAGCCTTTGCAGCGGTTTCTGCCGGCCGCATCGAAAAGACCGACGCGTTGCGTCCGAACCCGCAAGAATGGGGAAGACACCGGGTCTATTCAAGGCTGCGCCACCTGGGGCTGGCTCGCTCCATTTCCAGGCTCGGCGCGAAGCTCGTGGCGGCCTTTGTGCGGCAGTGCTCGTCGGTAACTCTTTCTCCCGCTATTCTTTGCAGCGTGCAGCGTTTAGCCGCCGGCAACGAAGGGCGACAGTTCGAACCGCTGCGTTGGGGGCGTCGAGGTGGGCAGTGATGAGCTGGTTCATCCGGCGGTCAAGGGCATGGCGTAAGTTTTGTCCACCCATCCGGGGACATAGAAAAACCGGCCATGCCTGGCATGACCCGGCATTCCATAAAAACAGGCATCAGGAAAAGGAATACGGTGGCGCGTAGCGCGAACGTCAAGAAGGAAAAGGAGCGTGATGGCCTCAGCGAAGAGCTGAAGCGCCGTCTGCGCGAGGCTGGGGCACTGCTGTTGCTGCCGTTGGCCTTGTATTTATTGGTCTGCCTGTTCAGTTACAACGACCAGGACCCCAGCTGGGGGCATGTCGGCACGGCCGAGCACGCCAGGAATTTTGGCGGTGCGGTCGGTGCGAACATCGCCAATGTCCTGCGCTACATCTTCGGGCTGGTGTCCTACTGCTTCCCGTTGCTGCTGCTGGTGCTCGGCGTGCAGGTGTTGCGCAATCGCGGCGAAACGAACGTGCAGCCGTGGGAGCCTTCGCTGCGCCTGATCGGCTCGGTGTTTTTCTTCATCACGGCGCCCGCGCTGCTGTATCTCAACTTCCATGATGAGCCTGTGCTGCCGCAAGGTGTGGGCGGCATCATCGGCATGTGGGTGGGCCGTGGCCTGATGCATGCGCTTGGGCGACAAGGGCGCGCCGCTGTTGCTGCTGGCCTTGTTCCTGGTCGCCGTGACCCTCGCCACGGGCCTGTCGTGGTTCGGGCTGATGGACGTGACCGGGCAGGGCGTCGTCAGGTTCGCCGGCTGGTTCGGCGGCAAGCTGCGCGAGGCGCCGGACGCGTTGGCGGCCCGCCAGGCACGCGCCGAGCGCGAAGTGGTCAAGAAGGTCGAGGCCGTCAAACAGGCGAAGCGCGAACCCGTACGCATCGAAGTGCCGCCGGCGCCGGTGGTGAAGAGCGAGCGGGCCAGACTGGAAACGCAGATTCCGCTGTTCACCGGCGCCGCGGCGCCGGGTGAATTGCCGCCGCTATCGCTGCTCGACGAAGCGCCGGAGCAGGGGCCAGGGCTATTCCGAGGAAACCCTGGAAGTGCTGTCGCGCCAGGTCGAGCTCAAGCTCAAGGATTTCCGTATCGAGGCCAAGGTGGTCGGCGTCTATCCCGGCCCGGTGATCACCCGTTTCGAGATGGAGCCCGCCGCCGGCGTGCGTGGCTCGCAGGTATCGAGCCTGGACAAGGACATCGCGCGCGGCCTTTCGGTGGTCAGCGTGCGCGTGGTCGACGTGATTCCCGGCAAGAACGTGATCGGCCTGGAAATCCCCAATACCCGCAAGCAGATCGTCTATCTTTCGGAGATCCTGCGCTCGGACAAGTACGACCAGATGAAGTCGCCGCTGGCGCTGGCGCTGGGCAAGGACATCGGCGGTCGCCCGGTGGTGGCCGACCTGGCCAAGATGCCGCACCTGCTGGTGGCCGGCACCACCGGCTCGGGCAAATCCGTGGCGGTCAACGCGATGGTGCTGAGCCTGCTGTACAAGGCCAGCGCCAAAGACGTGCGCATGATCATGATCGACCCGAAGATGCTCGAGCTTTCGGTCTACGAAGGCATTCCGCATCTGCTCGCGCCGGTCGTCACCGACATGAAGGAAGCCGCCAACGCGCTGCGCTGGTGCGTGGCCGAGATGGAGCGCCGCTACAAGCTGATGGCCGCGGTGGGCGTGCGCAACCTCGCCGGCTTCAACAAGAAGGTCAAGGACGCCGAGAACGCCGGCCAGCCGCTGCTCGATCCGCTGTTCCGCCCGAACCCGGAAATGCCGAACCTGGCGGCCGAGCCGCTGGAACCGCTGCCGTACATCGTGATCATCATCGACGAATTCGCCGACATGATGATGATCGTCGGCAAGAAGGTCGAAGAGCTGATCGCCCGACTCGCGCAGAAGGCGCGTGCCGCCGGCGTGCACCTGATCCTGGCCACGCAGCGTCCGTCGGTGGACGTGATCACCGGCTTGATCAAGGCGAATATCCCGACCCGCATCGCGTTCCAGGTGTCGAGCAAGATCGACTCGCGCACGATTCTCGATCAGATCCGGCGCCGAAGCGCTGCTCGGCCACGGCGACATGCTCTACCTGCCGCCGGGCACGGCCACGCCCGAGCGCGTGCACGGCGCCTTCGTGGACGACCACGAAGTGCATAACGTGGTGAACTGGCTGAGGGCGCAAGGCGCGCCGCAGTACATCGAAGGCGTGCTGGAGGAAGTGCAGGCCACCAGCGACGGCAAGTTCATCAACGACTCCGGCCTGCCACAGGACGGCGACGAGGGTGGCGACGCCGAGGCGCAGCTGTACGATCGAGGCCGTGCGTATCGTCACCGAGTCCCGCCGCGCGTCGATTTCCGGCGTACAGCGCCATCTGCGCATCGGCTACAACCGCGCCGCCCGCCTGATCGAACAGATGGAGCAGGACGGCGTGGTCAGCGCACCCCAGCACAACGGCAACCGCGAAGTGCTGGCGCCGCCGCCGCCGAAGAACTGATCGCGGTTAGGGTGATTGCCGATATCCCAGCGAAGGCTGGGATGACGGTGGGGCGGAACGACAGTGAGGGCAAGATGTCGGTAGGCTGGTATGACGGTCGGGATGAGCTGACGATCAGGATGGGACGATGACCAGGCGTCGCATCACCCGAATACCCCAGTCCCCATTAAGCTTAGTCCCACTCAGAATTGGCTCATCGCTCCACCCACAGGGTCCCCATGAAACGCTCGCTTCTTCTCGCCGCCTCCGCGCTCCTGCTCTCGCTGACCGGCTTTGCCCAGGCCGCCGCTGGCCCGGCGCGCGCGAAGCTCGATGTCTTCGCTACCGGCCTGCATTCGCTCACCGGCAAGTTCACCCAGTCGCTGACCGACGCGAACGGCAGTACCTCCAAGGTCAGTTCCGGCACGCTGGCGCTCGAAGCGCCGCGGCAGTTCCGTTGGGAGACGCTGACGCCATACAAGCAGACCATCGTCGCCGACGGCAGCCGCGTGTGGCTGTACGACCCGGACCTCGAGCAGGTCACCGTGCGCGTGCAGAGTTCCGAGGAATCGCATAGCCCGCTCACCGTGCTGACCGACCTCAAACAGATGGACAGGGACTTCAAGGTGGCCGAGCAGGGCGAGCACGATGGTCTGAGCTGGCTGCGCCTCACCTCGACGGCGAAGGATCCGCAGTTCGACTACGCGGACCTCGGTTTTGACGCCAACGGCCTGGCCCGCATGGTGTTCCGCGACCAGCTCGGCGCCACCACGGATATCCGTTTCTCCGCCTGGCAGCGCAACGTGCCGATTGCGCCTGCCACCTTCAATTTCGTTCCGCCGCCGGGCGCCGACGTCATCGGCGACGCGCCGGTGATCAGCACCCAGCCGATCAGGAACTGAGCGCGGCCGTGCTGCGTCAGCTGCCTCGCTGGGCCTGGATCGGCGGCGGTCTGCTGGCGCTGATAGCCGGCTGCATCAACGCGGTCGGCTATCTTTGTTTTCGGCATCAGCCGATCACCCACTTGACCGGCACCAGCACCGAGCTGGGCCTGGCGCTGGCGCGCCTGGATGCGGCCGAGATCGCGCACTGGGCACTGGCCATTGCATCGTTCCTGGCCGGCGCGGTGTTGAGTGGCTTTATCGTGCAGCAGAGCGTGCTGCAGCTGGGGCGCCGCTATGGCGTCGTGTTGATGATCGAATCGGCGCTGCTGTTCGCGGCGATGCCCTTGATCCACGAGCAGCGTGACCTGGGCCTTTACCTGGCGTCAGCGGCTTGTGGATTGCAGAACGCCATGGTCAGCACGTATAGCGGCGCGACGCTCCGCACCACGCATCTTTCCGGCATCTTCACCGATCTCGGCATTTACCTGGGCCAGCGCTTGCGCGGATTGCCGGTGGACATGCTGCGCGTGCATGTATGCCTGCTGGTGGCGAGCAACTTCATCGTTGGCGCCACGCTCGGTGCGCTCGGTTTCCTGGCCTGGCAGGAGCGCGTGTTGCTGGTGCCGGCGGTGCTCACCGGCGCGGTGGGCCTGGGCTACGCGATTTATCGTCATCGCATGATGGCGGCACGCTGAGAGCCTGTTCAAAGTCTCGGCGCTGGCCAGAAAAGCCCTCTCCCAACCTGCTCCTGGGGTCTGATTAGCGTCGAATCTCAGCTGGAGCGTGCTGGATGTAGGAGCGCACCCTGTGCGCGACCGGCGCTGGCCCCCTGTTTCCATCGCTGCTGCTAGCGTGCCATCTACGCGGGATGCCGGCGATGGCTAGGGGGAATTGAGGCGTAGCCTATCGCGCACAGGGTGCGCTCCTACATTGTGGGACGAGCGCGAAGTCGCGTGGCTGGGATTCGCTGCTAATCGGGCCCAAGCGGGCGCTTGTTTTGAGCAGACTCCAACAGCCCGCCTCAAGCCGCCGCCACGCATCGATTGCGGCCGGCGTGCTTGGCCTGGTACAGCGCATCGTCCGCACGCGATAGCCATTGCGACAGGCTTTCGCCCGCACGATAGGCCGCGACGCCGATGCTGGCCGTCACTTCAAGCGCGCGGCCGTCGTGGACGGCGTGCTGCTCGGCCACCGCCTGGCGGATGCGTTCGGCCACGGCCATGCCATGCGCCAGGGTGCCGCCGGGCAGGCATATCACCAGCTCTTCGCCACCGTAGCGACCGACCAGGTCCCCCTCGCGGCACTGTTTCAGGATCGCCGCGCTTGCACCGCGGATCACTGCATCACCCGCCAGATGGCCGTAGCCATCGTTGATCTGCTTGAAGTGATCCAGGTCGAGCAAGGCGATGCAGGCGCCGCCGTCCGGCGCTGCCTGGCGGACTTCCTCGGCAAGTGCAAGAAAACGTCGGCGGTTGCTGACGCCGGTGAGCTCATCGGTATTGGCCAGTTCGTCGAGGCGCAGGTTGGCCACGCGCAGGTCGCGGGTATGCATGTCGATCTGCTGTTGCAGCAGACGGGCCTTCCGATGCAGGTAGAGCGTGCGTAGCTGGATCAGTCCGATGACCAGGGCCAGCAACAGCAGGCCCGCCACGATCCGGGCGGTCATGGTTTCGTACCAGCGGGGTTCGGCCAGCACTTCCAACGTAGTTTCGATGCGGCGCGGCTGCATGCCCTGGGTCGTCGCACGCAGACGCAGGGTGTATTCGCCATGGGGCAGGTTGGTGTACATGGCCGATGGCAGGCTGCCGCGGGGAACCTCACTCCAGCCTTCGTCGAAGCCTTCCATGCGGTAGCTATAGCTGGTCTCCGTCGGCGCCTGGAAATCGAGCAGGGCGAAATCCACGCGCAGGCTGCGGTTATGCGTGCCGAGCCTTAGCGTCTCGCCTGTGCGGGGGAGTTTGCCGAACGGCATGGGCACGCCATTGAGCTCGGCCTGGGTGACGATCAACGGGGGATCGGGGGTGTTCGGCGGACGCCAGTCCGGGCGGATCACGGTGAGTCCCCCAAGCCCCCCAAACAGCAGTTCGCCAGTGGGCGCGCGTGCGGCAGCCGCGTAGATGTAACTGGCGATGCGCAGGCCATCGCGGATGCCAAGATTGCGCACGGTATGGGTGGAGCCGTCGATCATGGCCACGCCATTGGGCAGGCTTACCCATGGATTGCCGTTGTCGTCGGACAACACGGCGTTGACGTTGTCGCTGGCCAGTCCATCCGCCGTGCCGATATGGCGGAAGTGAAACGTGTTGTCGCTGTCCTGTTGTTCCAGCAGGCTCAGGCCGCCGGCCGTGCCAATCCATAGCTGCCCCTCCGGATCGGTCGCCATCGACGTGACCAGGTCGTTAGGCAGGCTGGACGGGTCGCCTGGGCGATTCAGGACGCGAGTGAAGTCGCGGGTCTGCAACGAGTTGGCGGCAATCGAGATACCGTAGGCCGTGAGGTACCACACCGTATGATCGACACGGGCGATGTGCCGCACGGTGTCGCTGGAGAGGCTGCGGGGATCATCCGTGGCGTGATGGAAATGCACGACGGCGTGCGTGCGTGTGTTGTAGCGATAGACGCCGTCGTAGGTGGCGATGAGCAGTTGTTCGCCATCGCTGAGCAGGCTCAGCACGGGTTTTTCGTCGAGTTCGGCAAGCAGGGAGTCTTGCAGCACAAGCGTGTCCGGATTCACGCGCGCAAGCCCCTGGGTGCCGACCCAGATCGTGCCGTCCGGCCCCTCGGCGAAAGCCTGCACGTCGCGCCGAGCCTGGTTGCCGCCTAGCTGGATATGCCGGATCTGCCCCTTGTCCAGATCGATGATGTCGATCCGTCCCGAGCTCATGCCCAGCCAGATGCGTGAGCGCGAATCGACATAGATGCCGCGCACGTTGGTGTTGGCAATCGCGCGGTCTTCCCGCGTCGATGGAAGCAGCGCAAAAGCCGTGCGGGCGTTCGGATCGTGCCGTGCAATGCCCAGGTCGGTGGCAACCCAGGCATTGCCGGAGCGGTCCTGCATCAGCGCGCGCACTGAATCGCCGGGTAGCGACGAAGGCACGGCGGTGTCGTGGGCGATGGCGTGTACGCCGGAGGCGCCGGGCGAGTAGGTGAGCACGCCGGTGCCGTCCGTGCCGATCCAGATCCTGTCGGCCGAGATCTCCAGGAAATCACGCACGGTGGCGCGTCGTGCGTGATCCTGCTGATAGCCACTGAAGCCGTGGATGGCCTGCCAGTGACCGTCGGTATCGCGGTAGACGGCGCCTGCCTGCGTACTTCCGATCCAGACCCGGCCTTCGCGGTCCTCGTGGATGGCCCAGATGCCATCGTTCAGAACGGTGTCGATGCTGCCGTCGGGGCGGGGTGGACGTACAAAAGTGTGTGCGCCGGCGCGGCGGAACAACAGGCCGTTGCTGTTGCCCAGCCACAGATTGCCCGCGCGATCCTCCAGCACGCTGAAGTTGCGTGGCGAGGCGGTGGCGCCGGTGGCTACCGGGGTAATCCGGTTGGTGTGCAGATCCAGGTAATCCAGGCCGTGATCGGTGGCGATCCAGACGCCGTTGTCACCGTCGTGCGCCAGTGCATAGATCTTTCGATCCGAGGTGCCGCCCCGGCCGATCGGATAGTTGCGCAGCGTATTGCTGAGGGGATCGAAGCGGCTCAGTCCTCCCGCATTGGTGCCTACCAGTACGCCGCCGTCTGGCAGCGCGAGCAGGCTTCGCACATACGCGTCAGGTAACCCCGATCGGCCTCCGGCCGCCACGGTGAACACCTGCATGCGATAGCCGTCGTAGCGCACCAGCCCGCCAAGGGTGCCGATCCACACCAGGCCGCGCTGGTCCTGCACGATGGCCGTGGTGATCGAATGGGGCAACCCATCGTTGATGCCCAGCTTGTCGAACCATGGCGCATCGAACGGCGCCCAGGGATCGTCGGCGCGTGCCATGCCGAGTGGCAGCAGCAGGATGAGGAGGAACGCGAGCCCATAGAGCAGGCGACGAAGGTAACGGTTGCCTACATACGGCTCTAAAGCAGGCGACGCCGAAGCAGGCAAAGCGCGCAACGGCAGCACAGCGCTGCCCGGCACCGTCCCGTCTGGGTGAAACCTGCCTTGTCGCTGTGACATTTCGCCTCACGGCAGCCTGGATACCGCATGTGAAACCGGATGATAGCGGCAGCGGGTTGCTTGCTGACACGTGCTGTCATTGGAAGACGACGCGCTACCTCAGTGTGGGGCTTGATGGCGCCGAGGTCACCCGCGGATCCTAAGCAGGATCAAAGCCGGCTTCGCCGACAATGCCTGGTGTTGGACTTGCCGGCATCGGGAACGAGGTCGGTTTCATCGTCGTTCCACTCCTGAAACCATCGAGGTTGCCGTGTCCACCATCCGTTATGCGCCATGGTTGCGCCGTCTGCATTGGCTGATCGCCTTGCTCATCGTCTGCGCACTTGTGCTGATTGAGACCCACGGCTGGTTTCCGCGCGGCTCTGCATTGCGCAGCGGGGTCAAATGGGCCCATATGCAGTTTGGCATGGCGGTGTTGTTGCTGATGGTGCCGCGACTGCTGGTGCGCGCACGGACGGCGGTGCCGCCGATATCGCCGCTGCCGCCACGATGGCAGGACGTGCTCAGCAAGCTCGTCCACCTGGCCGCGTACCTACTCGCCTTTACCGTGCCTCTGCTTGGCATCGCAATGATGTTCACCGCGGGCAAGCCCTGGAATTTGCTCGGCTTGCCATTGCCCGTGCTGGGCGTTGGCGACACCGAGCTAGCGCATCGCATCGGAGATGTCCACGAAACGGCCGGCGACATCCTGATGTGGCTGGCCATCGTTCATGCCGCCGCCGCGTTGTTCCATCACTACGTGCAGCGGGACAACACCCTGCAAAGGATGTTGCCCAGCGGTCCCAACGAACCACGCTAGCATCCGTCGTTCAAGCAGGCCTTGTTGGCGGCATCGGTGTTCCACGCCGATGCCGCCGTACGGGCGATCAGCCCGGTCCGTCCTTGGGAGGGGTGGTAGGCAGTTTCAGCGAGGCACGCAATTCCGCTCGCGCCGCCTCGTAGTCTGCTTGCCAATCCGGGTCATGCAGCAGTTCGGCACCGATCACGGTGCCGGCCAGTCGACCGGCTTCGATATCGCTGGGAAAGTGCACGCCCATGACCATGCGATGCAGGGCATACAGGTCGGCACGGGCAAAGATCGCCGCGCGCTTCTCCGGCACCATGTTGGCCAGCAACACGGCTTCGCTATAGCCCAGCGTGGCGTGACCGCTCGGATAGCTCCAGTCGTCTGGCTTCTCTTGCGCCAGCGGCTTCACCTGCGCCGACGCGACAGGCGGGCGCGGATGATGCCAGTAGTTCTTCACCGGCTTGACGGCCGCCTTGTCGTAGCTGACCAACCGGCCGAAGAAGGCCGCCGTGTGCGGCAGTTTCGCTGCATCGAAGCCGCTGCCGAAGACATCGGCGAAGCGGAACACCGAATGTTCGGTGTCCGCACGAGCGGCGGCCTCGTCCGCTGGCGTGCGGCTCGCTTGCATGCCAAGCACGGCCTGCAGCTCGTGCTGTTCCGCCAGCGAACCTGCCGCAGGCGGAGGCGGCAGCACGGCCACCAGGTCCGGGGTTGAGCCGCCGCTGCCGGAGGCAGCGGCGGGAAGGGCGAGCAATAGTGCCAGCCCCAGGATGGTCGTTCGCATCATCGTCAGAACTTCGCCGATAACGTGACCATGTAGCTGCGCTCCGGGATGGTGAAATACAGCGGTGTATTGTCTGCAGCCGTATAGCCAGCCAGGGCGTAGATGCTCTTGTTGTCGAACAGGTTGGAGACTTGCAGCCCGACGCGGATTTCCTTCAGGTCAGGCATATCCGTAAACGCATAGCTGGCGGCGAAATTGGTGATGGCATAGCCGCCAAACGGCTGGGTCTGCCCGGTGTCGCCATAACGGTAGCCGACGAACTTGTCGATCAGCGATGCGTACAGCGGGCCCTCGTGGTAGATCACGCCGAGCGCGGCGGTCTTGCTCGGCGCGTTCGGCAGCCACTGGTTGGTGGTGGTGTCGGTGGCGCGGTTCAGCGAGCCGTTCGCGTACACGCTGAAGCCGGCGCCGATCAGGTAGCTGCCTTCCGCCTCGAAGCCCTTGTAGATCGCGCCGCCCTGATTGAAGAAGGTGGTGATGCCACCGACCTTGCGGCTTTCGATCTTGTTGTTGAAGTTGATGTAGTAGACGTCGGCCGACAAGGTGAGGCGATCGTCGTTCCAGTTGGTGCCGAGCTGGCGATTGATGGTCTGCTGCGGACTGACCGTGCTGTCCTGCGGTGCCGTGGTGTAGAACGTGTTGAGGTTGGGCGCGAGGAAGCCCTTGGCCCACTGCACATAGGCCGTCCAGTTCGACGTGAACTGCCAGTGCAGCGCCGCCGAGGGCAGGGCCTTGGTCCAGTCCTTGGAATAGTTCAGCGGATCGCCCGTCTTCTGGTTCACCGTGGCATCGATATCGCGCTTGAAGTCGACGTACTTCATGCCGCCGACCAGGTAGCCCGCATCGGTGATGTTCCACTGGTATTCCAGGTAAGGCTGGAACGTCCTCAGTGAGTCGGTCATGTCGCGATCGACGGCCGCCGACGCCGGCACCGCGTTCGGCGCACCGTTCAGCGTGGCATCCACTTCATGCAGCCAGCGCAGGTTGTCCTGGTCGTCGTACCAGAAGCCGGTGTGAATCTCGCCTGGGCCCAGTTCCTTGGTGAGGCGGAAAATATCGCCCCAGGAGCGGTACCAGTTGCGCATGCGCTGGGCGGGCACGTTGTCAGGCCCGTAGACCGTCCCATTCGGCGTCTCGCCGTTGGGGTCTTCGCCGTTGTAGCCAAAGTGGTTGTAGGCCAGCGTGTAGGCCTTGTTGTCGATGGTCCAGCCAGCGAACTCCGAGTGCAGGCCGATATAGCCGAGGTAGGTGCTGATTTCGTCCTTGTTATAGCCGTAGTAGTTCTGGCTCGTCGGATCATTGCTGAGCGCGTAGTTCGGACCGTGCTGCTGGATCTGCGCGGCGGTGGCGCCAAACGGCACGTACTGGTGGATGTTGTTGTACATGCCGGCGAACGTCAGCGTGGTGTTGTCGCCGATGGGTTGCACGACTTTCGCGAACACGTTCTGCCGGCGCTGGCCCGCGTAGGTGAGGTAGCCATCCGAATCGCTGTTCTGCACATTGATCGCGGCCGTGGTGCCGCCGGTCTGGTCGATGCGCCCTGTGTTGAACGTTGCGCCTTGCACCTCGGTGCTCCAGCTGCCGAAGGTGAGGTAGGGCTCGATGCTGAAGTGATCCGACGGCGTCAGCGAGTTCACCCCGACGGTGCCGCCGAAGGTCGCGTTGCCAAGCGTGCTGGCCGTGCCCGGACCACGATCGATCAAGATGCTGCCGGTGGTCGCGTTGTTGAAGTACGAGGTCGAGTGATGGGTGAAGTCGTTCGGGTCACCCCAGGGGATACCGTCAAACGTGACGTTGTATTCGCCGTCCTGGAAGCCGCGCATGGCGACGACCGGGGCCTCCATCAGGCCCGGGCCGTTCGGCGCCACGGTCGAAATGCTCGGTGCAATCGCGATCGCATCGGTATAGTCACCGGTCGGCGGCACGTTCTTCTGGATGTACAGGCTGCTGATGATCGACTGCGGCTGGGTGGCGATAGCCGAGCCCTGGGTCGGCGAGATATTGCCGATGGTATCGGTGCCGGTGACCTGGACGGCATCCAGGTTCTTGGCCGCTGCCGGCGCGGCATTGGTGTCTGGCGTCCAAGCGTCGCCTGCCCAGGCGGGGGTCGCGAGAGCTGCGGCCAGGCAAAGAGCAATAGTCGTCCGAGAGCGCAAATGAAGCGCCTTAGTCTGCCGTGTCATGGGGAGCCCGATTGATTGTTATTGAGGTGTGAAGCGGAGCCTCACCGTAATCGGGCGATATGACAGTTTGGCAACAAAATGATTATTCGATTATGTTTTGATAATCGAATAAAATTACGCTAAGACAATAATAAGAAAGGTGAAGAAATAGCCATAAGGCAATTATAAGCTGTCCATAAGGTTTGTAATAAACAGGTATTGCCTGATTAATGGTCGGGATGATTTCCGTGAACCAGTTCAAGTCGACATCCACGCTTGTGGTGCGCGGCTGGCACCGCCTTTGCGGCTGGTGGCGCGTCGATGTCCTATCATTCGGGGCATGTCACGCCGCGATATGTACGACGCCCCGGGCCTGTTTGCCGAGTCCGATGAATTGAAGCCCCTGGCCGAACGCATGCGCCCGCGCACGCTCGACGAAATCGTCGGCCAGCAACGCGTGCTGGCGCCCGGCAAGGCGCTGCGGCGCGCGCTGGAAGCCGGGCGCGTGCACTCGATGGTGTTGTGGGGGCCGCCAGGCTGCGGCAAGACCACGATTGCGCTGCTGGTGGCGCGCTATGCGGATGCGGACTTCCGCGCGATCTCCGCCGTGCTGTCGGGCCTGCCCGATGTGCGCAAGGCGCTGGCCGAGGCGGAGGCGAACTTCGCCCAGGGGCGCCGCACCGTGTTGTTCGTGGACGAGGTGCACCGCTTCAACAAGGCGCAGCAGGACGCCTTCCTGCCGCATATCGAGCGCGGCGTCATCATCTTCATCGGCGCCACCACCGAGAACCCGTCGTTCGAGCTGAACTCCGCACTGCTTTCGCGCTGCCGCGTGCATGTGCTCGAGGCGGTGACGATCGACGACATCGTCACCGCACTCAAGCGCGCCTTGAACGACCACGAGCGTGGCCTCGGCGAGCTGGCGCTGGAGGTTTCCGATGAGTCGCTGCGCCTGATCGCGCACGCTGCCGACGGCGATGTGCGCCGTGGCCTGACGCTGTTGGAGATCGCCGCCGAGCTGGCCGAAAACCACCACATCGACGACACCACGCTGACTCAGGTGCTGGCTGATCGCACGCGCCGTTTCGACAAGGGCGGCGAGCAGTTCTACGACCAGATCTCGGCGCTGCATAAATCCGTGCGCTCGTCCGATCCCGACGCTGCCGTGTACTGGCTGTGTCGCATGCTGGATGGCGGCGTCGATCCGCTTTATCTCGCCCGCCGCATGACTCGCATGGCGGTGGAAGACGTGGGGCTCGCCGAACCGCGCGCATGGCGCATGGCGCTGGACGCGTGGGATACCTACGAACGCCTCGGCAGCCCGGAAGGCGAGCTGGGCCTGGCGCAGCTGGCCATCTGGCTGGCCATCGCACCCAAGAGCAATGCCGCCTACAAGGCTTACAACCAGGCCCGCGCCCTGATCCGCGAAACCGGCACGCTCGACGTGCCCATGCATTTGCGCAACGCACCGACCAAGTTGATGAAGGGCCTTGGCTACGGCACGGGCTACCAGTACGACCACGATGCAGAAGGCGGTGTCGCGCTCGACCAGCAATGCCTGCCGGACCAGCTCGATGGCACGGTGTTCTACGAACCGGTGGAGCGTGGCCTGGAACTCAAGTTGCGCGAAAAGCTGTTGAGCTTGCGCGAGGCGAGGCGTCAAGCGCGCAATAAATGACGGGAAGAAATCGCCGTTCTCCTGCCGGTCATCCCCGCAAAAGCGGGGATCCAGCGCCTTCGCTTTGCTCGGACCTACAAAGGCACTGGATCCCCGCTTTCCCGAGGATGACGTATCGTTTGGTCCATTCTCTGCCTTAGACGGCCATGGTTCGTAGTCACGAACGAGCCCCAACGTTTCCTCGGAGGTCCCCCATGCCGATCGTCTGGTATTTCGACTTCATCTCCCCCTTCGCCTGGCTGCAATGGCCCAAGCTCAAGGCGCTGGCCGCCACGCATCCGGTGGCCTTGCGCCCCATCCTGTTCGCCGGCGTGCTCGACCGCCGCGGCCAGAAAGGCCCAGCGGAAATTCCGGTCAAACGCGAGTTCACCTATCGGCACGCCTTATGGCGTGCCCGCCAGGCCGGCCAGCCGCTGCGCTTCCCGCCCGCGCATCCATTCAACCCGCTGACTTCGCTGCGGCTATGCATCGCCGCTGGCAGCACTGTTGAAGCAGCCGACGCAATCTTTGACTGGATCTGGGGTCAAGGCCACGCGGGCGACAGCGTGGAGGCGCTGGCGCCAGTCGCGGCGCGCCTAGGTGTCGCCAATCCGGCGGCAGCCATCGCCGATCCTGCAGTCAAGGCGCAACTCAAGGCGAATTTCGATGCCGCCATGGAAGATGGCGTGTTTGGCGTTCCCACGCTTTCGCTGGACGGCCGTCTGTTCTGGGGCGACGACGCCCATGATTTCGCGCTCGCCTGCCTGCATGATCCCACCCTATGGGACGAGCCCGAGATGCAGCGTGTGGCGAGCTTGCCGATTGGCGTGGCACGCTCGATCTGAGCGCGTTGCACCCGCCATGACTGGGCAATCCCGGGCCGCCTTGTTGCGACACAGCTTGCGGCCTGTCGCACCGCGGGCATAGATTCGGCCCACCGAAGGTTTCGTGGGGAGCGGACCATGCGCGTACTCGTGGCAGCACTGATCGGCGGCATCGTGATGTTTATCTGGGGTGCTATTGCGCATATGGCGCTGGGCCTGGGTAATCCGGGCATTCACCAGCCGGTGAATGAGGATGTGGTGCTCAGCACCTTGCATCAGGGCCTGGGCACGGAGCCAGGCGTGTATATCCTGCCTTCGATCGATCCCGCCAAGATGGGGGACAAGGCCACCATCGCCGCGTACTCCAGCAAGTCCCAGGCGTCCCCTTATGCGTGGGTGGTCTATATGCCGCAGGGCGAGGATCTCTCCAACATGACCCGGCAACTACCGCGACAGTGGGCTTCGGACACCCTGGCTGCGCTCGCGCTGGCCTTTGTGATGGCGCTGGGGCCGTTCGGCTTCATCAAGCGCGTCTACATTGCGCTGGCCGCTGCCTTGTTCGCGTGGCTCAGCGAACTGGTGCCGTACTGGACCTGGTATCGCTTCCCTTCGCAGATGACCATGGCCGCCCTGATCGAGCAACTGGTGGGCTGGTTGCTGGCCGGTGCGGTAATGGCTTGGTGGCTGGGACGTCGGCGCAAGACGTTCTAGAGGCGCGCTTTTGCTTCCTCTCCCCGCCGGGGAGAGGACCGAGGTGAGGGGCGGGTGCTCGCGGGAAGGTCGCAAAAGAACCGGCCTGAATGCGGTCGGGTCGCCAGATTGACCCCTCACCCCAACCCTCTCCCCAGCGGGGAGAGGGAGTGTCGATCAGATTAGGCTTGCCACTCCCTGGTGTGAGCGTCGCCACCCCTCACGCCCCCAACATTGCGGCCATCCCAGCCACCCAGCGATAATCCGGCGTTCCGAGTCATCAACCTGGATCGATCATGCTGGACCCCGCACTGCTGCGCTCGCGCCTGGCCGAAACCGCCGAGCGCCTCAAGGAAACCCGTGGTTTCACGCTCGACGTGGCCGCCATCGAGGCCTTGGAGAGTCAGCGCAAGCAGCTGTCCACCGAGACCCAGGAACTGCAGAACCTGCGTAATACGCGGTCCAAGGCCATCGGCCAGGCCAAGGGCAAGGGCGAGGACGTGGCCCCGCTGATGGCCGAAGTCGCCGGCATCGGCGACAAGCTCAAGGCCAACGAACAGGCGTTGGCCGACGTACAGGCCAAGCTCGCCGAGATCGCGCTGGGCATGCCGAACATCCCGCACGCGTCCGTGCCGCTGGGCAAGGACGAAAACGACAACCAGGAAATCCTGCGCTGGGGCACGCCGCGCCCGTTCGATTTCCCGGTCAAGGATCACGTCGACCTCGGCGAGCGCCATGGCTGGCTGGACGGCGAGGCCGGCGCCAAGCTCTCCGGCTCGCGCTTCACCGTGCTGCGCGGCCAGCTGGCGCACCTGCATCGCGCACTCGCGCAGTTCATGCTCGACCTGCAGACCGGCGAGCACGGCTACCTGGAATGCAACGTGCCGGTGATCGTCAACGCGGACAGCATGCTCGGCACCGGCCAGCTGCCCAAGTTCGAGGAAGACCTGTTCGCCACCCAGGTAGGCGACAGCAAGCGTTATCTGATTCCCACCGCCGAAGTGCCGCTGACCAACCTGGTGCGCGACACCATCCAGGAAGCCGATGCGCTGCCGTTGCGCATGACCGCGCACACGCTGTGCTTCCGCGCCGAAGCGGGCAGCTACGGTCGCGACACGCGCGGCATGATCCGCCAGCACCAGTTCGAGAAGGTCGAGATGGTGCAGATCGCCCGCGCCAGCGACTCCTACGCGCAGCTCGAGGAAATGGTCGGCCACGCCGAGAAGGTGCTGCAGCTGCTCGGCCTGCCGTATCGCAAGGTGCTGCTGTGCACCGGCGACATGGGCTTCGGCTCGGCCAAGACCTACGACCTGGAAGTGTGGCTGCCCAGCCAGAACACCTACCGCGAAATTTCCAGCTGCTCCAACTTCGAAGACTTCCAGGCGCGCCGCCTGCAGGCGCGCGTGCGCAACCCGGAAACGGGCAAGCCCGAACTGGTGCACACGCTCAACGGCTCCGGCCTCGCCGTCGGCCGCACCCTGGTCGCCGTGATGGAGAACTACCAGAACGCCGACGGCTCGATCACCGTGCCCGAGGCGCTGCGCCCGTATATGCGCGGCCTGGACAAGGTCGCCTGAGGCCCATGAGCACCCAGCGCTGGGACAAGGTCGAACTCACCGCCAGCTACACCTTGCTGACGATCCTGGCCACGGAACTGCTGACCCGCCTCGGGCTGTTCAGCATGTTTCCGCTGCCTCCGGTCGACCTGGTGCTATCCATCATCGCTACGGTGCTGGTCATCGGCGCGTTCTGGTTCGCCCGCACCAGCCGCAAGGCCCGCTTCTGGATCATCGGCTTCGCCAGCGCCACCCAATTGGTGCCGATGGTGGTCCGCCAACCCATCCTGCTATTGCCCCTGGTCGGCGCCGCCATCCCCGTCGCCATCATGCTATGGGCGATGATCGCCTTGTCGAAAAAAGGGCAGGGCACGGCGCCTCATTCCTGATAGGATGTCGGCCCTAAATGGCGAGTACGGTCACTAGCTCGTCGTCCCAGCGAAGGCTGGGACCCAGCGCCTTCAAGCAGTACGAAGCGCAGCAACAATCCGGAGAGATGGCCGAGTGGTTTAAGGCAGCAGTCTTGAAAACTGCCGTAGGTGTAAGCCTACCGTGGGTTCGAATCCCACTCTCTCCGCCAGATAAGCAAAGCGCCCCCCTGTGGGGCGCTTTGCTTATCTGGCGGAGAGAGTGGCGTGGACGAACCCGCCGGTTCGACAAAATGGTCCGGAACCATTTTGGACAGCCGCAGGCTGGCCCCGGAGCGCGCAGCGCGGAGGGGTGAGGCTCATGGATGAGCCGAACAATCCCGCTCGCTGCCAAATATGAAGTAGTCACCATGGCCGCATGCACTGGATGCCTTCCGAAAGCCGTGGCCCCAAGGCTCGTAGCGAGGCTGTGCTCGCCGTGTATCGCATGGGGATACCCGCACTGGTACACATTTTCGTCAACAGCGAAGCCTTTCGCGATGCACTAGCCAAATGCCAAGCAGTGGAGCTGGCTCCGGCGGCACTGATACATCACCTGCAGCCTTTGTTATTGGCTGTCTTGACGCACTTAGTCCCATTGGGAGCCTGGTAAACCCCCTTGCCATTCTTGGTCTTTGACTCGCCGCCCCTGGTGGTTTGCGTGGTCGTGACCCCATTTTGATTCTTCTCTGCGACGGCTGCATTGCCGGTCCGAGGATTGTAGGCGGCAGCACCATTGCCGTTGCTGCTATTGAATGTTGTCGCTCCGTCCCGGTTACGCGTGGCCGTGTTGACGCTGCCTGTATTTGGGTTAATGGCAACAGCCTTCTCGCCATTCGCGCAAATGACTTTGCCTTGAGCGTTGGTGACACAATCCGCGGCAAAGGCGTCTGAAGCGAGCAGCATGCATACGAGTGCGAGCACCATTTTCATGAGCTTCTCCGATCTACCAGCCTCCTGCGCAAGCACCATATCAAACGGCGCATGATGTGCTCGTTATTTCCGAGCAACAGAGGGCATCCGGGCCGAGTACTTCTTTTGTCGGTTGTCCGCTCGGTGCCGAACCTTTCGAATTGTCCAAGCCACTCCTCGATGCGCGAGCATCCGCTCGCGGAGACCACGCTAGGGTCTCCACGACGCGGAGCAATTTATCGGCGGTCGTCAGCCCATGTAGTTGTGTAGCCAGATGCCCTTCAAATACTTGAGTGCCTGCATGTAGACGTTGTCGTTATTGTTGTGTTGCACGCAGATGGGGAAGATCCATACCGAGTTGGAGCCTTGAGGGACAATCGAGGCGTGCTGCCCGGCGATGACATGGCCTCCCACCAAACCATTCCCGCAGCCGAACCCATTGGACTGGTAGGACGTGCAGACGACGGGATAGGTGTTGAACTGGTTGGCCCACAGTTGTATCCAGGTCAGTCCGGCGATCTTCGGATCATGGGTGCTGCCAATCACGTTTGCGAATGCTTCTCCGTAGCTGAGCGTGACCTCGCCACCAAAGACCGAATCCACGGTAAAGACCTGCTCTCCAGGCCCATACTGGCGACCCGGTTGGTGGAGGCCCTGAAATTGGCCGTCCCGGTAGACGGTGAGGAACTTCTGATGCTCTTCCGCTGACATCTCGGGTGGATGCTTGCGAACCTGCACGATCAGATGAGGCTGCTCCTGCAGTGCCTCGATCACCCGATCATTGACGGTCCTTACGATCCCGTTGAAAACGTCCTTGAGCCCTGGCGTCAACGGCGTCACGTAGTTCCAGCGAGGATTGGACGTCAGGTCGTCGGCGACGAAGCCTCCTCCAGTGACCCGTTGACGGCAGAATTCCGACGTTCCCTCGGGCACCGTTGTCAGGCACATGGAGCGGGCCGAGTCGAAGTCGGTACCGTTGACCGTGACGACATGTGTCTCCGGCTCGTAGGTGTATTCGAAACTGAACTTGCCCAACAGTCGCCGACCCTCCACGCGGTCGACGACGCCAAGATCGACGAACTCCGACTGGGCTACGTGCGTACCTTCCTTCAAATGGAAGTCCACCTTGTGCTCGCCATCATGCAAGGTGACAAACGCGTTCTGGTAGGCGATCGGCAATGAGAAACGCACCTGGATATCCAACATACGACTTCCCTCGCATCATGCCGGGGAACCGGGTGGCGCGCCGAATCCACCGGTCCCGCAGGGCCCGAGTCGGATTCCATTACGCCAGCGATTCCACGGCGAAGCCAAGCGTGGCCGTGGCGACATGGCAGCCCACAGCGGATGGATACGCCCGCTGGCGCAGTGGCAAGCGGACGCATAGAGCCCGGACGGGACTACTTCGACGGCGCGACGTAGTTGTAGTTGACCACCGTGTACGAGTAGTCGTACGACTGATGCTCAACACTGCCGCAGGGCACGCTGACGAACCACGTGCTCACCTCGGACGTCGAATAGACGTACTGGAAGGATGTCACCACCACGTTCAATACCGGCATCACGGAGATCATGCCGATGATGGTTCCGAAGTTCTCGGTGACGGTGCTCTGTTTGGTCTGGGCCTGGACATCGCCCATTTCCGTGGTGAGGTAGGTCAACATCGGCGCCACGTCCCCGCTCAGGCCTCCCAGGACGGCGGAAAAAAACTCCCCGTTGATGCTGGCCGCGGTCCCCGACCCTTGTTGCGTGTTCTGGTCAGCCGTGGTCTCTGCCATGCCGTCGATAGAGTTCATCGCCGTCGTCATGGCGGACTGGTCCAGGAGATACAGCCCATTCACCACTTCCTGGCCGCTCGTATTCTTGACCGCCGCCTTGATCGTCGACGACATCCCCAATGCGGTTTCGAAGGCCTTCGTGACGTCGGCCACCACATCCTTCGGCCAATCATTTTCGATGTATGCAAACAGGAAGTCCGAACTCGGTGCGTGCAGCCACTTGCCCTGATCGGTCATGGTCACGAGGTAGCTTGGATGGCGCCTGCGCGGCAGGGCAAGCGCGCGACGAAGTTGACGGCGCACCAGAACGCTTTCATTGCTCATGATTCCTCCTATGGCCGATGGCGCGAGCGAAGTCGCCACGAGATCACTGCCAGTGGAAAGCGGGGGCAGCTCACCATGCAATTTTCGAATCGCTGTCGGCACGGACGTTGGGATGGGGTAAGACGACTGGGCGGGTTCGCTGCAGCGCAAGCTGCTGAACCCGTGAAGGTGATCTGCTGATTCATGGTTCGACCTCCGGGAGCCATGCGGACAAGCCCCTCGAACCACCGAGTCAGCGTGCGCCGGTGTCGATAGCGAACTCAAGCGCGGGACCTTGCGTGCCAGTCAAAGTCCTTGCGCCATGTGCACGATTCGTGAGCGTGCTGATCTATTCCAGTTGGCCAATACGACCCTCCAAAAGTGGGGCTCGCCGTTGATGGGTGCGCGCGATGTGGTCTCATGTTCGGTCGGTACCGAGGGGAACTCGCATGACCGACACACGAGCGAAGCGACTGCAGTCCGCCATGAACAGGCGGGGACTGACGAAGCTGAGTGCCATGGCTGCCACGATGGGGGTGACCGAAAGCGCGGTGAGCCGATGGCGCCATGGTGGCAAGATGACCGTGGACAACGTGACGGTCCTATGCGACGTGCTGGACATCTCCATGGACTGGCTGCTGCTAGGGCGGGGAGATATGGAGCAGCACAAGCCATCCGTCCAGCAGATCCACCCGCACATCGCTCACGCCGTCGCTCGCTTGAAGCCTCACGCTCGTGAGCATCTGTCGATGTTTCTCCGGTCGATCCAGGACGACACGGGGTGATTAGGTTGCAATCTGAGGGGGGTAGGTCTTCCAGGCTGACGTTCACGTTCTCTCAGCGATGGTTTGCCAGAAAGACTTGGGTCAGATTGCACTTTTTCTGTCAGCGACAGCCCATCGACCGCGCGCGAACGTCCGCATCACGGTTTTGTGACCCGCGAGGGTCCGCTGTTCGAATCTCTTGCCTCAGCCCTCACGCGGCGGGGCCGACACTCGACGGTGCTGGCGTTTTCGTAGGCCGAAAAGCGCATCAATGCCCCATGTGGGCGTTAGCTTTGCCGATTTGGCGCGAGGGATACAGCTATGGAAACGTCCGACTTTGTTCCGACTGGCACGAGAAGCGACCGATGAGAAAGAAATGGGCAGGCCAGCGACGCCTCGAGTACGACGCAAGAGCCCAAGGAAATGCCACTGCCCGAAGACCCGCGTGCCGTTTTCGAGGTGGATTGTTCGTCTTGGTGATTTAGATCAATGAAGGCGGGGGCGGCAGCGCTTTAATCACGGAGCATTGCAAGCTCGGATGCGCCGCGCGCGGAGAATGCGACATGGCCAAGAACGGCAAGAACAAAGCTGAGGCCCACCATAAGAACAAGGGCGCCGAAATGGACACGGTTGCGGCGAAACCCGCGCCGAGTGAACGCCGCGCCCAGGGCAAGGCGTTGCGGGACACGGTGCCGCGCGCCTCCCACGCGGGCTGGAAGGCACCGGAGGATAGGCGCGACCCGATCGACCTGCTGATCGAGTCGAATGAAGGCCGCATCATGGATCTGGTCCCGATCCGGTTCGGACGGATGATGCAGTCGCCGTTCACGTTTTATCGCGGCTCGGCGGCCGTCATGGCGGCCGATCTGGCGAGCACGGCGCAATCGGGGCTGCGGGTGCAGGCCTGCGGCGATGCGCATCTGCTCAACTTCGGCGGCTTCGCCACACCGGAGCGGCAGATCGTATTCGACATCAACGATCTCGACGAGACACTGCCGGCGCCGTTTGAATGGGACGTCAAGCGGCTGACGGCGAGCGTGGTCATCGCCGGTCGATATCTCCGGCTGAGCGAGACGGAGTGTGCCCGAGTGGCCGATGCGACGGCGCGGTCCTATCGAGAGCACATGGGCGACTACTCGTCCAAGCGGGCACTCGAGGTCTGGTATGAGACGATCAGCGTCGATGCCGCGATCGAGGCGCTGGCGACCGCCGACGAGCAGGCCCGCAAGACGGTGAAGGCGCGTATCGAGAAAGCGCAGGAACGGAGCTCCCCCGAGTTTGTGTTTCCGAAACTCGTCGAGCACCGTGGCGCCGAGCCGCGGTTCAAGGACGATCCACCGTTGATCTTCCACCCCTCGGCAGAGATAGCGTCCGGGGTCACCACGGGATTCAGCGAGCCCTTGGCACGCTATCGCGCGTCGCTGCCCCATCATATCCGCGTACTCTTCGACCGTTACCGCCTCTGCGACATTGCGATGAAGGTTGTCGGCATCGGCAGCGTCGGCACCATGTGCGCCATCGGACTGTTCATCGCAGCGGAGGATGATCCGCTGTTCCTGCAGATCAAGGAAGCACGGGCTTCGGTGCTCGAGCCGTATGCGGGAAAGAGCGAGTTCAAAAACCATGGCGAGCGGGTCGTGAACGGGCAGCGGCTCATGCAGTCCGCGACCGACATCTTCCTGGGATGGACGACGGGCGCGAATGGCCGCGATGTCTACGTGCGACAACTGCGCGACGTGAAACTCTCGGCTATCGTCGAGGATTGGGAAGAGGGTACGCTGAAGGAGTATGGGAAATTGTGCGGCTGGGCTTTGGCCAAGGCGCATGCCAGGTCGGGCGACGCCGCGATGATCGCGGGCTACATGGGCTCGAGCTCCACATTCGACGACGCGATCAGCGAGTTCGCGATGGAGTACGCCGACCAGAATGAGCGAGATTACCGGGCGTTCATCAAGGCGGTCAGGGAGGGCCGGCTCAAGGCGATCACCGAAGTCTAGGGAGTGGCGCTTGAGCTTCGCTCCGCGCCTCCGCCACCGCTTTTCGGCGGTAGCTTGACCTCGATGTTCACGTCTTTGCGCCCGTGTACGAACAGCAACGCGTAAAGCTCGGGACCGCCGATGAGGCGCCGGAGCGACCTGAACGCGAAGTAGGGAATCAGGGTCACGGACATGGCCGTGCCGACGATGATGATGCCGACCAGTCCGCCGCCGCCGACGGTGGGAATGCTCTCGACCACCGTCTGCCCGTGCAACACGCCAAGGATCACGTGTTCTATGACGTGCACGGCGATGAGCACGATTCCGAAGAGCAGAGAGGCCAGCAGGATCGGGTAGATGAGGGGGCGCTCTTCAAAGTACTCGCCGAAGTGCAGTTCTTCCCCGATCATCAAGACCTTCGCCATCACGAATGCATTGACTGCTGCGAAGCCATAATTCGTAAAATCGATCCCATGCTGCGTCAGCACCACGTATTCGTGTATGTTGAAGAGCGCGAAGATCACGTAGAGATAGAGAAAAATCCCGAGGTATCTTTTTCCCGCGCCGAAGGCTTGCGTCTTCAATTTATGAGCGCGCTTCTCCTCACCCCAACCCTCGGACCGTGCGGGAGCCATGCCGCCTCGCACTTGCTTGGTGTTCATTGCCTACGGCGCTCCTTCAGGTTGTCCCGCATACCGCCAAGCGCAGCAACCGTCGAATGCGACCAAAGGCTGAGGCGTCACTCTTGCGCGGTGAGAAAGGCGATCACTTTTTCTATCTATCTAGTAATTACTCGTCGCTGCGAACTATTTATTGACGCGCGTCAACGCTGAGGGACGACGTCAGGCTGAACCCGGACTCTGAATTGATCCGCTACTGAAAGCGGGGGACGTCGGGTGCTCGCGAGGCCGACACTGTTGTGCGCCACAGCGGAGGCAAGGATCAGGTTCCTCGGTGGCCGAGCTTCCCGCTGTTGTAGGAGCGCACCTTGTGCGCGAAAGTCCTATCTACGAGGCGTGGCGCGTGGTGATGGCGCTGATGCTCGCTGGGCGACGGTCGCGCACAGGGTGCGCTCCTTGTACGTTGGCCAAGCATCACACGAGAAGGTTTATACCGATCAAGTTTCTGGGGAAGCCGTTCGCTCCTTGGGGCAGCTTGACTGACCTCGTCTGTAGAGCGGCTCCCCGCCCCATTCGCTGAGCACGAAGAGTGTCCCGGGGCGTTGAGCCAGCGTGACAAGGGTGTGCCGCGAAAGATGCGGGGTCGGGGAACCGGGAACCATCGTACTCGCCACGTGGAGGGGATTCATCATGAACAAATCAACCGAACCGGTCTTGCTGTCGCTGGATATTGGCGCCAGGAAACATGCCTTTGCGTGGGCGCTGGGAGAGCACCGGGAAACCGGGTCAGTGGATAACACACCCGCCACCTTACGGGCGCTCCTCACCGGCCTGATGCGTCGTGCGAGTGGGCTGCGCGTGCTGATGGAAGCCACGGGCGTCTATTACCTGGACGTGGCCCTGCTGGCGGCCGAACTGGGTGCCGAAGTGAGCGTGGTCAACCCGCGCGCGACGCACAACTTTGCCCAGGCCATGCAGCAGCGCAACAAGACCGACCGTCTCGATGCCGCGATGCTGCTGGACTTCCTCAAGCGCATGCCGTTCACCGCCTGGACGGCACCACGCAAGGCCTTGCTGGAACTGCGCTGCTATGGCCGCTACCTGGTCCAGCTCACCAAAGAGCACACCGCCGCCAGCAACCGGCTTCATGCGTTGAACAGCATGCAAGCCAGTCCCGCTTACCTGCGCGCTGACCTGAAGCGCTTCATCGCCACGCTGGAGCGGCGAATGGACCGCCTGCGCAGGCATGCACTGGCGTTGATTAAGACCGACCCGCCGCTGCAAGCCCGCTTCAATGCACTCACTTCCATCGTCGGCGTCGCCGACACCTCCGCCATCTCCATGCTCAGCGAGCTGATGGTGCTGCCGTCCACCCTGCGCGCCCGCGCTTGCGTATGCCACGCCGGCCTGGATCCGCAGGTGTTCGAGTCCGGAACCAGTGTGCACAAGGCGCCGCACATCTCCCGCCACGGCAACAAGTACCTGCGCGCGGCCTTGTTCTATCCGGCCTTGAGTGCCGGCCAGCACGATCCACTGGCCAAGGCGTTCAAACAACGTCTGCTCGACCGTGGCAAGACGAAAATGCAAGCCACGGTGGCCATCATGCGCAAAATGCTCACGGCGGCTTGGGTCATCGTCCGCGACCCTCAGCCGTATGACGCCACCAAGCTCTATGCCACCGCTAAAATCGCTTGACTTCGAACAGAGTGTCTACAGGGAGGGCGGGGACGGAGATCGGAATAGGGCAGGGAGAGGCTCCCGTCCCAACGTCGTCTCCCCACTTTGCGCTGCGCCATGCTTTAGAGTCCGGGGGATCGTCTCTGCGCTGGCGACGTCGCCGACCCCATCAAGCTATGCTCTTGCCAGCCTAGAGAGAGCGTTACGATCCGACGCCGGGTAAACCGAGAGTGGCTGGAGGGTTTCATGTCTTCTGAATCTCAAGCAGTACCAGCGGCCTCACCCAGCCAGCGCGCGATCACCATCATCGCGTCGGCCGCGGTATTGGCCTTGCTCTATTTCGGACGGGAGGTGCTGGTGCCGATTGCGCTGGCGCTGTTCTTCAGTCTGCTGATGGATCCCTGGGTGCGCTTGTATCGCCGCCTGGGCTTGGGGCATGGCCTTTCGGTGTTCATTGCCGTGCTCGCCCTGGTGGTGATCGCTACCGGGCTGACGACGGTGATTGGCTCCCAGGTGGTGCACATGGCCCGCAGTCTTCCCCAGTACCAGGCGACCATCCACTCCAAGGCGCAGACGCTGCGCGCCATGACGGTCGGTCGCCTGGAGGCGGTACAGGGCGAGTTCGGCAAGGTGATCAGCCTGCCCGAGGCGCGCAACGTCTATCCGCCGCTCACATCGGCCAGTGCGCCTTCGTATCTCGCGCCCACGGCACCAAGCACCGAGCCGGTGCAAGCACCGACGCCCGCCACGCCTACGGCGGTTATCACACGCATCCTCTCCACGGTATGGATTCCGCTGCAAACCGCCGGCATCGTGCTGGTCGTGCTGGTGTTTGTGTTGCTGGAACACGAGTCCTTGCGCGATCGCTTTATCCGCCTGGCCGGTGGTGCGGATCTTCGCGCGAGTACCGCAGCCATCAATGACGCGGGCGAGCGCCTGTCGCGATTCTTCGTCTCTACGTTCTCGGTCAACTTCGGGGTGGGGGCGGCCATATGGCTGGGGCTTTCACTCATGGGGTTACCGGGTGCGCCGCTCTGGGGCGTGCTCACTGCGGTGCTGCGGTTCGTGCCCTATGTGGGCGTATGGATGGTTGCGGTGCTCGCGGCGGTATTCGCAGCTGCGGTGGTTCCGGGCTGGTCGCTGCTGCTGATGACGCTGGCGTTGTATCTGGTGGTCGAGCTCGTGGTGTCCCAGCTGGTCGAGCCGCTGCTTTACGGGCACACCACGGGTCTGTCGCCGCTGGCGATCGTGGTGGCGGCGATCTTCTGGAGCTGGCTGTGGGGGCCGGTCGGGCTGATCATGTCCACGCCCATGACGCTCTGCCTCGTGGTGGCCGGGCGTCACGTCAAGGCGCTGGATCTGCTGAGCATCCTGCTCGGCGATGCACCCGCGTTGACGATGCCGCAGCGGCTTTATCAGCGCGCGCTTTCCGGCGACTCACAGGAAATCATTGCCGAAGCCCGCGTGTTTCTGAAGCGCAAGTCGTTTGCGGCCTATTGCGATGCCGTGCTGTTGCCGGCCATGCAGCTTGCGCGTATCGACCTGACGCGGGGGGCGATCAATCGCGAGCAGCAGGAGGGCGTGCGACACGTCATCGTGACGGTGGTCGAGACGCTGGGCGGCGAAGCGCGACGGTGGTCGAGCCAGCGCCGTCGCACCTCGGTGCTCGATGACGCAAGCATTGGGCGTCGCCTGCGACAGCAGCGCGAAAATGTCAGCGGACGTTGGCAGGGACCGCTGTCTGTGGCTCCGGAATCCGTGGTGCTTTGCGTGGGCTTGGGTTCCATGGCCGACGATCTGGCCACGGAGATACTTACGCGCATTCTGCGCAATCTTCATATTGATGCGCGGCATCTGTCGGCGGAGGACTTCGTCGCCTTCGAAGCCGAATCGCATCCGGAGCTGACCCCCAATGCGGTGTCCATGCTCTACATCGTCAGCGCCGATCCGGCCCGTGCGCAGCAGGCCGATGCACTGGCCGGCGACATGCGCGTGCGCTTCCCCAATGCCTGCATCGTGGCGGTGTTGCTGCCGGCATGGCTGAGCCCGCGAGAGGAGTTGGGGCCTGTCGGTGCGGACGTGAACGAAGTCGTGGAGTCGCTGGAAGCGGCCGCGCAGCAAGCGATCGCCAGGTTCCCCAAGGTGGGCGATAACTCAGCGGCTTCAGCGCGCCGATCTGGAGGCTGAAGCCTCTTCCTGCGCCCCCTTCTCGCGTCGCCTCAGCTCCGCTGCGCTCGGTTCCTTGGTCTCGAACGAGCCGGTCGGCACGTAACCGGCTGGTTCATAGGTCGCCAACACCACGCCGCACGAATGCAATCGCCGCGTCATGGCCATGACTGCCAGCCAAGCCCGCTCGGCTCGATGGCTGATCGAGTGGAGGGCAGGGCGAAACGCTCGGAATCGCTTACCCAGGCAAAGTTGTCGCCCTCACTATCCATGGCGCGTACGGTATGCGGGACGTCCTTCGGTCATTTGTCTCAGCGCACCGAGTAGGGGCCCTGCGGGAGCTAACCGGCAGCCTCGCACATTTGCAGATAGCCGACGCCAATAACAGCTTAAACCCACACGAAAGCCCGCTGCCGCACCACGCAAAACGCAGCGCTTCTCAAGCCATGCGCGGGACTTCTCCGGACGGACACGGCTTATGCCGCATGCGATGGTTCGCGAGTCGGCGGCTGCGAGGCATCCCATTTGTCCGCCGACACGTTGCTTCATCGCAAGTGAAATAGCGCGGGCCGAAAGGGCAGCAACCCAGACGACCCGCTGACCACAACCAACTTACAAGGAGTTGATCATGGCTACAGTCGAGCATACGGCAGCCGCGCGTCCTTCCGCACCCAACGGCGTCACCCGTCCCACCAATCCACTGGGCCGTCCGTTCTGGACGCTGTCGCTCGGCAAGGACGCTGACAAGTTCCGCTCCGCTCGACTCACCGGGCTGTGCATGGGCATCCAGGCGGTCACGCGCATCCTGGCCAATAGCGACACCCTCCGCGTGATCCAGTCGAAATGCGACGAAATGGAACCCGGCAACTGGCCCTTGGACAGCGAGGTCACCGAGGGCATGTTCGCGGCGCTCTACTTCCTCAGCGAACAGGCGGAACTCACCTGCAGGTTGTCGCTGGACGAGCTGGGCTACGAATAGGGTTGGGTGCTCGCAAACGAAAACCGCTTTCGCCGGTGTGGTGGTGGGCGACGCCCGAGAGACAAGGATCGGGTTCCTCGGTGGCTGATCTTCCCGCTGTTGTAGATACCGTGTCGCCCGGGGTCACGCAAGCGCGATGTTGGGGTCAAACGGTTTGCCCGAGCGCACCACGCCCCAGGCGATATGGAGGAGTTTTCGCATGGCGGCGGTGATGGCCAGCATGCGCGGTTTGCCGCGCGCGACGAGCCGATCGACGAGGCGTTTGATGGGCGGGTTGTGCCGGGAGGCGGTGACGGCAGGCCAATAGAGCTTGGCACGCAGCAGGGCGTGACCGAGCTTGGAGATGGTGGTCTTGCCCTTCCACTTGCCCGATTCGCGCACGGCGGGATTGAGGCCGACGTAGGCGGCCAGCTTATCGGGATCGCGGTAGGCACGCAGGCCGCCCGCGCAGGCGAGCAGGTAGGTGCTCAGGACCGGGCCGATGCCCGGGATGCTTTGCAGCAGGTCGCGGTCACGCCGCAGGTCCGGGTCCGAGTCGATGTGGTTGTCGATGTCTCGATGCAGGTCGTCGATCTGCTGCTGCAGGGTCGAGATCAGCTGCTGGATGGAGGAGATGACCGCGGCATCAGCGGTGCCGAGCCGGTTGCTCTCCATCTGGCGCATCCGCTCCAGATCGTCCAGGCGGTGCGCGAGGGCGCGCAGTTTGCGCTGGGCCGGTGTCGGCGGCTGCCAGGGCAACAGCGGTCGCGCCGCGTGGGCCTGGGCCATGGCAAAGCGGGCGATCAGCTTGGCGTCGGTGCGATCGGACTTGGTGCGCGACAGCTCGCTCTTGCCGTAGGCGTGGATCTGCGCCGGATTGACCACGAAGACCGTGACCCCGTGCTGGTGCAGGAACGTCGCCAGGGCGTCGTGATAGACGCTGGTGGCCTCCATGCAGACGGCGGCCTCCGGCGCATGCTGGAGCAGCCAGTCGCGGAACTGGGTAAAGCCTCCGGGGCTGTTGGGCAGCTTGGCGCGGGTCTTGTATTTGCCGGGCGTGACCAGCGGTAACGCCACATCGAACGACGCCTTGGCAATATCGACACCAACCACCGGCACGGACATAGAGGTACTCCTTCTAGCTTGATTCAACAGGGGCTGATCATCGAACCACGCTCGCCACGCTTAGCCTTATCCGTACAGGCTTCCACCCAAAGGCGGGCCGACGATACCGTTCAAGCTCACGGCGAGAAAAAAGCGGAACAAGGGCACTTATCTACAAAGCAGGCTTGGAGCCTAAGGAGCGCACCAGCGTCACCTTGTTCCCACCGATGATCAGTCGGGGACTCTCGCCCTTGCAGGCACGGGAATCAACACATAAGGAGCGCACCCTGTGCGCGAAAAGCCCGCATGCGAAGCGTGTCGCGTAGTCATGGCGCCACGGTTAGCTGGGGGATGATCGCGCACAGGGTGCGCTCCTACGGAGGTGAGGGCGGGGATGCGGGGTCGGGCGGGCGTTGGGGAAATTTTCATGCAATGCAGCAAGCTTTGTGGGGCGGAGTCGATATAGAGTTCGCGACCATGCGTAACGCGTCGGCCATGTTGGCGTTGCGTGCTTCTCTGGCTCTTGGCTATCGCCAGGGGCTCGATAACCACGTGCGACTGCGTCCGCCATTTTTTTTGGTACGAATTTAGATCGATCTAAATCTAACGGGTGGGGCTGGGATCGTTGCCAGCCAACTGCTGGGGCCAACGAATTTCAGGGAAGCGTTTCCTTATGAATCAACCGTCGTCTGCCATGAATCGTTCCGGATGCAGGGTTAAGCCAAAGGGGCGTTCGTGGGAACGAGGCCTCGCCATGGCGCTGGCCGGGCTCATTGCCTCCGCGGCGGGGCAGGCCATGGCGCAGGAAACGAGTCGCACGGCCGATCTGGTCAATCCGCTGATCGGCAGCGGCAATGGCGGCAATACCTTCCCCGGCGCCTCGATGCCCTTCGGCATGCTGCAGTGGAGCCCGGAGAACACGCGCGGCAAGCATGACGCACATGGCCGCGCCCGGCGGCTATCAGTACGACGCCACCCGCATCCGCGGGTTCAGCCTTACCCACATCTCCGGCACCGGCTGCGCCGGTGCCAGCGGCGACATTCCCTTCATGCCGATCACGGTGCCGGTGACCAGCTCGCCATCCGCCGACATCACCGACAGTATCTACGCAGCGATTTCGCCACGCCGACGAAGTGCGCCAAGGCCGGTGATTACCGCGTGCGGCTGGCCAACGGCGTGATGGTCGGACTCTGCGCCGCGCACTGCGCAGCGGCATCGCACAGCTTCGAGTTTCCGGCCGGCAAGTCCGGCCAACCTGTTGATCCGCGCTATCCGATTCGGAAGTCGGCAGCAGCGCCGCCGAGCGTGCAAGATCGACAGGCAAACGCGCACCGTCACCGGATCGGTGACCAGCGGCAATTTCTGCGGCTATCTGGCCGAGGCGGACCAGCGCAGCTACTACACGCTGTATTTCGTGGCCGAGTTCGACCAGCCGTTTGCCGGCCAGCGGCACCTGGCAGGACGACAAGGTCGCAGCACCGGCAAGCAACAAGGCGCAGGGCGGCACCACATACGGCGACAAGGGTTTCCCGCCAGCCGGGCAACGGGCTCCGGCGCGTGGGTCGGTTTTGCGCGACGTGAGGCGACACGAGTGTCAGTGTGCGAGTCGGCATTTCCTACGTGAGCCTGGCCAATGCGCAGGCCAACCTGACAGCGGAGATTCCCAAGGGCACGACCCTGGCGCAGCGTGCGGCGAGCGCAGCGCTCGACTGCCTGGAATCGCGGCGCTCGGACGCATCGCGTATCGGTGGCGGCACGCCGACCAGCGCACTATGTTCTACACCGCGCTGTATCACGTGCTGATGCATCCCACACGTCTTCAGCGACGTGCAACGGCGAATACCGCGGTTTCGACCAGAAGATCCATCGGTCAGCTGGCACGACAGCGCGGTGCAGTACGCCGAATTTCTCCGGTTGGGATGTGTACCGATCGCAACTGCAACTGCTCACCTGGCTCGATCCCGAAGCTCGGCAGCGACATCGCGCAATCGCTGTACAACCAGGCACGACAGAATCACGGCGAATGGGACCGCTGGACGCACAAATCGGCGGCACGCATGTGATGAGCGGCGATCCCGGCGGTGCCGGCGCTGGCTGACATCGCCGCCTTCGGCGGCCACGATTTCGATCTGCAAGGCGCGTATGCCTCACTGGTCAAGGCCGCCACCGTGCCGACCGCGCACGACCTCAGCGACGACGGCTGCAACGTGGAATGCGTCGGTGAGCGGCCGTCGCTCGACCAATGGCTGAAACTGCACTACATCGCCACCACACTCGCACGCCTGGGGCGGCGCCGGCGAAACGCTGGAGGACGCCACCGCCGATTTCGCGCTGGCGCAACTGGCGCAGCGCGTCGGTGACGCCGAGGGTGAGCGCCGCTTTCTGACCCGCGCCGGCTACTGGCGCAACCTGTTCAATCCCAAGGCGACGCCGGAGGGCGGCTATATCCAGAACCGCAATGCCGACGGCAGTTGGCCAGCATTCACGCCGACCACCGACGACGGCTTCGTCGAAGGCGAGTGCCTCGGTCTATCTGTGGATGGTGCCGTTCGACGTGCAGGGTTGTTCGATCATGCTGGGCGGCGATGGCAAGGCCGCGGCAGCGACTCGATCGCTTCTTCCACAGACGCCGACGGCAGCTGGGCGCTGACCAACGCCGGTCCACTGCACGCCGAGCTGAACAACGAACCCTCGATCGGTACGCCCTGGCTGTACGACTTCGCCGGCCAGCCGTGGCAAGACCCAGGAAGCCGTGCGCAGCGTGCTCAACACGTTGTGGAAGAACGCGCCGGACGGCATCCCGGGCAACGACGATCTGGGCGAGATGTCGTCCTGGTATGTGTGGGCGGCGCTTGGGCTGTATCCGGAAATTCCCGGCCGCGCCGAGCTGCTGATCGGCAGCCCGCTGTTTCCGCACGCCGTCATGCATCGCAGTGGTGGCGACGTGGACATCGATGCGCCTGGATGCCGGCAGCCGATACGCCGTTCGTGCACGCGCTCACGGTGGATGGCAAAGCTGCAGACGCCCTTGGCTGCCCGCGGATTTCGCGATCCACGGCGGGCATCTCGACTTCACGCTGCGTGCCGCGCCTGACCAGCACTGGGGCAGTGATATCAGCAAGGCTCCACCGTCCTTTTCACCGCCGCAGTCCTGAGCGGCGGTATGGGGGCGGGCTTCGTTTCGGATTTGGATCGATCAAAGCATGGCGGGTTTGCAAGAGTCTGGATGGTCAGCTGCGGGTGCTTTGCAAGCTTGGTGGCCGATCGGGGAGAGGGTTTGTCTCCCAACGCACCAGGTGCTTTGAGCGATAGCCCGCATACGTTTTTAAGAAAGTAGTTGAACACATCGATAAAAAAAGAGGGTGCTTGATGAAGATCGGAGAGAACAAACTATGCACGTCGGTGCGCCTGGCCCTGTCGCTGGGTATGCTCGCGGCGAGCACGTACGGTACTGCGGCTTTCGCGCAGGACGCGCAGGCTGCGAATAGCGCAGCGCCGGACCAGGCCAAGAGCAAGACACTCGACACGGTCACCGTCACCGGTTCGCTGATTCGCCGCGTGGACGTCGAAACGGCGAGCCCGGTCGTGACCATCGATCGTGCGCAGATCCAGGCCACCGGCAAGCAGACCCTGGGTGATCTGGTGCAGCAGCTGCCGGCGATGACGGGCGGTAACGTCAACCCGCAGGTCAATAACGGCGGCGGCACCGGCAGTTCGAGCATCAACCTGCGCGGCCTGGGTTCCAACCGCACGCTCATCCTGGTCGATGGCCAGCGCCTCCTCAGCAAGGATCCGAACGCCATTCCGGCCGACGCGATCGAGCGCATCGAAGTGCTGCCGACCGGTGCCTCGGCGACCTACGGTTCGGACGCCATCGGCGGCGTGGTCAACTTCATCCTGCGCCGCAACTACCAGGGCGCCACGTTCACCGCCAACGTCGGCCAGTCCGATCGCAACGACGGCGACCAGAGCGGCTATACCTTCACTTTCGGACAGTCGTCCGACAAGGGAAGCCTGATGGCCGGCATCAACTACAACAAGCAGGATGGCGTGCTGGCGGCCAACCGCGCGTTCTCCAAGCATGCGCTGACGCTGTCCGGCAGCAACGTGGTCGTCGGTGGCTCGGCATCCACACCGGTCGGCCGTATCCAGCTCCCCGGCACCGTCGCTGACCCGGCGAAGGGCATTCAAGCGAGCGGTCTTGCCGGCCAGTTCGGTTGCGGCTATGTGTCGTTGAACGCCGGCGGCAACAGCCAGGTGGTCGACAACGCGAACTATCATTGCTACGGCAACGGCGACAAGTACAACTACGCCGCGGTCAACCTGATCATGACGCCGCAGGAACGCACCGGCGGCTTCCTCAATGGCGACTACCACCTCGGCGACCACGTAACGGCCTATGTGGATGCCATCTACCAGAAGACCTCGTCGAGCGCTCAATTGGCGCCGACGGTCTACGGCACCGCGTCGACGGGCGCCGTGATCGATCAGAACAACGCGTTCAATCCGTTCGGTGTGGGTTTCGGTTCGAACGGGAATACGTTGTCGTCGCGACTGACCTCGAATGGCAATCGTACGGCGCTGAACGGCAGCACGGACGCCCAGATCAATACCGGCTTCCGCGGCGACTTCGTCGCCTGGGGCAAGAACTGGAACTGGGATGCTGGCTACAACTACGGCCACCAGAGCGTCGTCAAAACGGTCGGTGGCCTGGTTGACGGAACCCTGTTGTATACCGGCGCCTCCACCATGGGTGCGAACGGCGTGGCGACGGGTGCGGGTTGTCCCAGCGCCGTGGCCTGCCAGTTCAATCCGTTCGACATCAATACGCCAGGTTCCGTGGCCGCGATCAAGGCCGCCAGCGTCACGGCTCCTTCGAACCTCTATACGATCGAGAAGACGTGGCACGCGGGCCTCAGCGGCGAGGTGTTCAGCTTGCCTGCCGGTAGCGTGCAGCTTGCCGTGGGTGCCGAGTACCGTACGGATTACGAGCGCTCCATTCCCGCGCCGCAGTTGTTGCTCGATCCCAGTACCGGCAACTGTGTCCTGGGCAGCCAATGCCTCAGCGCGGTGCAGGGTGGCTATAGCACCAAGGACGTCTACGCCGAAGCGTTCATCCCGCTGCTGGCGGGGCTGCCGGGCGTGCAGTCGCTTAACCTGACCATCGGCGACCGTTATTCGAAGATCCAGACCTTCGGCAGCACCAATAACTTCAAGTTCGCCCTGGAATACAAGCCGTTCGACGACCTGCTGTTGCGTGGCACGATGGAAGACGTGTTCCGCGCGCCGAACCTCACCGAGCTCTACAGCTCGGGCTCCGATTCACCGATGATCCATACCGATCCGTGTACCGGTTTCACCGGTGCGCCGGCGGGCTCGCCGCTGGCGCTGGCATGCCAGTACGTGCCCACCAACGGTACGTTCGTCAACAACTCCGTGGCCTCGCAGACGCAGGCGGGCACGGTGACGCAGGGCGCCCGCGTGGCAGGCTTCCCGGTCAAGCCGGAACATGGCACGTCGTATGATTTTGGCGCGGTGTATAGCCCCTCGTATGTGCCAGGCCTCTCCACCACCGTTGACGTGTGGCGCGTGACGCTGAATGACACGATCACCAGCGTGGGCTTGCAGAGCCTGCTCAATCTCTGTGCCGCCGGCTCGACCATCTACTGTCAGTACATTCAGCGTACGCCCACCGGCCCGAATGCGGGTCAGCTGCTTCAGTCCACGGTGGAGCCCACCGGCAACCTGGGCAGCATCAGCACCAGCGGCATCGACTGGTCGGCGAACTACAAGCTGCCGCAGTTCTCCTTTGGCCAGTTCAACGTGGGCGTCAACGCGACCTACCTGAAGTACTACACGCAGAACACCGCACCGGGCGTGGCTGGCAATATCACCTACCAGAACGCCGGTCGCTATCTGCCAGGCGGTTCCGCGCAGGCGGCAGCCTGTCCGGACAACATCGGCGGTTGCCTGTTCCCGCGTTGGCGCGCGCAGGGCTACGTGGATTGGCAGCAGGGCGGCTGGAGCGCCCAGTGGCGTTTGCGTTGGATCAGCGGCTTCACCAACGGCGGCGCTGCGGGTTCGGTCAATGACACGCAGCCGAACTTCGAGCCCGGCAAGATCCTGCACTACGGTTCGACGATGTATAGCGACGTTTCGCTCGGCTACAACATCGCACCGATCAATACGCGGGTGGACTTTGGTGTGAACAACCTGTTCGACAAGCAGCCGCCTATGCTGTACGCGAACAACACGATCAACGCCAATACCGACCCCAGCGACTTCGACTTGATGGGTCGCTACTTCTGGGCTCGTGTGACGGTCAAGTTCTAGCTGTCCGCGTAGAGAAGCGATGGTCCCGGAGGGCTGCGTGAAAGCAAGCGCAGCCCTCTCGGGGCCATGAGGTCAACCAGGGCACGAAACGTGTATCGATCAACGCAATACTGGATGGCATGAATGAACAACGCATCGTCCGAACGTAGCGGTTTTCCGTATCGATGGGAGCATCTTGCGTGCCCGTTACTGGCCTTGTTCCTGATGACGGGTGCGTACGCATCGGCTCGTCATGAGAGCGATGCCGGCAACGGTCGCGCCGCTTTCGCGAGTTCGTTCGAAACGGGCGATGCGACCCCCCGATTGGCTGGCTCGAAAGGCTGGCATCTGAGCGTAGTACCCGGCCCCGGCAAGGAGGAGCCTCCCACCTCCAAGCCGGGCGTCGGCTTTTCAGGTACGCACGCATTGCGCTATGACGCCGATGCGGTAGGCGATGAAGATCATGGCCGGCGCGCGACGCTGTTTCGTCTTCACCAGCGCGTCGGTGCAAACACCCATCTGTCCTACGCGATGTTTCCAGTCAGGTCTGGCGACGGTGCGCAAAGTCCCGCGCAGTACGTCGCCATCGACCTGCTTTTCGCAGACGGATCGCGCCTGTCCGCGCTGGACGCGCACGACCAACATCGTGTGCCTGCCGGCGCCAGCACGCAGGGACGTGCGCGCGTGTTGTACGACAACCAGTGGAATGCGCTGGATATCGATGTCGGTGCCGTCGCCGAAGGACGCACGCTCATCGCGATTGAACTCACGGAGGATGCGCCGGCGCATAGCCCGGCCTTCCATGGCTATGTCGATGACGTACGCCTGGCTGATGCTGTGCCAGCGGACGCGATGGCGAAGCCCCATAGCTATGTCGATACGCGGCGCGGCAGCTATGCGAACGGACACTACTCGCGCGGCAATACATTTCCCGCTGTGGCGCTGCCGCACGGCTTCAACTTCTGGACGCCGACCACCAACGCCGGTTCCGACTGGATCTATCAGTACCAGGAGCGCAACGACGCGAATAATCACCCTCGGATCGAGGCGTTTGCGCTCAGTCACGAACCCAGTCCCTGGATGGGCGACCGCCAGACCTTCCAGGTGATGCCCGCCGAAGTCCCGGCAGGCGCGCCACCGCTCGATCGTTCCGCGCGCGCGCTGAGTTTTACCCACGACCACGAAATCGCCCGCGCCGACCTGTACCAGGTGCACTTCGATAACGGCATGACGGCGGCGATGACGCCGACCAGCCATGCGGCGATGTTCCGCTTCACCTTTACCCGAAAGCGCGCGCAGCTGGTGTTCGACAACCGCAATGACCATGGCGAGATCGTGCTGGAGCCGTCGCTGCAAAGCATCAGCGGCTATTCGGACGTGGCCAGCCGACTCTCCACCGGCGCGACGCGGCTGTTCTTCTACGCCACCATCGACCACCCGGTCACGGAGAGTGGCCGACTGACCGGGGCAGGGCGTGACCATGTCGCCGCCTGGTTTGGCGTCGATACGAGCACCGACAAGACGGTGACGATGCGCATCGCCACGTCGCTGATCAGCGTCGAGCAGGCCAAGCGCAACCTGGCCCAGGAAATGGCCTCGAGCGACACGTTCGACACGGTGCAGGCACGTGCTGCCGAGCGATGGAACCAACTGCTCGGCACGGTCGAGCTACCCGACGCCAGGCCAGCGGACAAGGTGCTGCTCTATTCCAACCTGTACCGCCTGTTCCTTTATCCGAACGAAGCGTTCGAGAACGTCGGTACGACGGCGCAGCCGGACTATCGTTACGCCAGTCCCTTCTCCGCCGCGGAGGGTGCCAACACACCCACGCAGACCGGCGCGCGTGTGCTGGCTGGCCGGCCCTACGTCAACAATGGCCTGTGGGACACCTACCGCACTGCATGGCCCGCGTATGCGCTGCTCACGCCCACCCAGGCCGGCGAGATGATCGACGGCTTCGTCCAGCAATATCGGGATGGTGGCTGGATCGCTCGCTGGTCCTCGCCGGGCTATGCCGACCTGATGGTAGGCACGAGTGCCGACATTGCGTTTGCCGATGCGTGGAACAAGGGGGTGCACAACTTCGATGTGCGCTCGTTCTACCAGGCTGCGCTGAAAGACGCGACGGTGGTCAGCGATATCGCTGGCGCAGGTCGCAAGGGACTGAGCCGTTCCGTCTTCAACGGATACGTGGACAACAGTGTCGACGAAGGCCTGTCCTGGTCGATGGCCGGTTATCTCAACGACTTCGGCATCGGCGAACTGGCGCAAACCCTTGCCGCCACGCACGACGCGAACGATCCGTACGCCGATCACTACGCCGACGATGCGCGCTACTTCCACAGTCGCGCGACGAACTACGCGAAGTTGTTCGACCCCGCCGTTGGTTTCTTCGTGGGTCGTGCGCCGGACGGCGCCTGGCGCACCGATGCCGCGCATTTCGACCCACGCTCCTGGGGTGGTGACTACACCGAAACGAATGCCTGGAATATGGCCTTCGAAGGCGTGCAGGACGGGCAGGGCCTGGCCAACCTCTACGGAGGTCGCGAAGGCCTGGCCAGGAAGCTCGACGCGTTCTTCGACGCAGGCACCGACTTTCACGTCGGCGCGTACGGCGAAGTGATTCACGAGATGCTTGAAGCGCACGACGTGCGCATGGGCCAGTACGGCCACAGCAACCAGCCATCGCATCACATTCTCTATATGTACGACTTGGTCGGCGAACCATGGAAAACTCAGGATAAAGTGCGTGACGCCTTGTCCCGACTCTACGTGGGTAGCGAGATCGGGCAGGGCTATCCCGGCGATGAGGACAATGGCGAAATGTCGGGTTGGTGGTTGTTCAGCGCTGCCGGCTTCTATCCGCTGCGCATGGGCACGCCGACGTATGCCATCGGTGCGCCCTACTTCCCACACATGATCTTCCATCTGGAAAATGGCCGTGACATCGACATCCGCGCACCTGAGGTAAGCGACCGCAATCGCTACATCCAGAGCGTGACGCTCAATGGCCAGCCGTACGAAAAGACCTGGCTGAATCACGCCGACCTCGCCCAGGGCGCCGGGCTTGTATTCCACATGGGGCCGCAGCCATCGCGCTGGGGCACGACGGGCGAGCAGGCCCGGCTGCCGTCGCTTACGCAGGGCGACAAACCGCCTTCGCCGCTGGTCGATCTCGCGGACGCGGTGAAGTCACAGGTGACGGTCGATGGCGACATCGCCGCCGCCCGTGCGGTCAGCGACAACACATCAGCGACGGAAGCGGTATTGAACGGAGCGAAGCCCGCCGTACAGGTGCGCTTCGATGCTGCGCAGCGGGTGCTCATGTACACGATCACGTCGGCGGCAAAGGAGGGTCAGGATCCTCGCAACTGGAAACTGGAAGGCTCGTCCGACGGCGTGCACTGGACCGCGCTGGATCAGCGTCGTGGCGAATCGTTCCGCTGGCGCCGGCAGACCCGCGTATTCGCGGCTACCCATCCGGGGGACTTCACCACCTACCGCTTGCGTATTGAACAGAACGCCGCGACGCATGGCGTCGCCGTGTCCGAGATCGAGTGGCTCGGGTACCCGCCCGAGTCCTGAGTAAATCAATGCAGGAAAGAACACGGTCGCGGGGGACTCACCCTTGCGGCAAGGGGGAGGCTTTGCCTTCACCAAGCCGCAAGGGCGGGGCGACTGCACAGGGGGTTACCGCAGGGCGAGCCTTTCGCGGTGACCGGAGAACATCCGAGGGAGAACTGTTGCATCATGAAATCGAACATCGCAGGAGCATTTGCTACCACCTTGTTGGCACTGTCGATCACGCAGGCCCTGGCCACCGAAGTCGATCTCGCCACGCCATCGCCGTCCGCACAGGCAACGCCCGCGCAGGACGACAGCAGCAAGACCGAATCCGCCGATAACGACGGCAAGGCCAAAAAGCTCGAAGCCGTGCAGGTGACCGGCTCGCTCATTCCGCGCGCCCAGATCGAGGGGCCCTCGCCCATCACCACCATCACCGCGAAGGATATTGACCGCAAGGGCTTTGCCGATACGTTCGAAGCCCTGCGCGCGCTGCCCATTGCGAACGGCTCGGTGCAGGACCCTCAATCGACCGGCGGCTACACGCCGGGCGCCAAGACGATCAGCCTGTTCGGCCTCAGTCCAAGCTTTACGCTGACCTTGCTCAACGGTCGGCCGATGGCCAGCTATCCGCTCGCCTACAACGGCAACAACAACATCACCGATATCGCGAATATCCCTGTCGGCCTGATCGACCATATCGACGTACTGACCGGTGGCCAATCGTCGATCTACGGCTCGGCTGCGATCGCCGGCGTGGTCAATATCGTGCTCAAGGACCATATCGAAGGCACGCATCTGGGTCTGCGGTACGGCGACTACAGCGATGGCGGCGGCGCCAGCAAGCGCTTTCAGCTCAGTTCGGGCCATCAGTGGGGAGCGCTCGAGGTCAGCGGCGGCATCCAGTTGTCCAAGGAAGATCCGGTCTACGCCTATCAGCGCAGCACCATCGATTCCTACGACGACGACCCCACCGGAAAAGGTGCGGTCAACTCGCGCACCTTCCTGCGCATGGCCCAGGGCAGCAATCCGCACTACATCGATCCCGGCGCTGCGACATGCGCGCCGCTGAGCAACCTCTACGACGGCAGCACCACCTACAGCTACCGGGCTGGATCGAGCCTCGGCTATTACTGCGGCAGCCCCAAGAACGTCGGCTACGCCACGCTCGCCAACGAGAGCACGGACGCGAACGGCTCGCTGTTTGTGCGTTACCACGTCAACGACAACACCGAGCTGTATTCGGACATGCTGTACAGCTACAGCAATCCGACTTATTCCGGCGGCAGCCCGTTCTGGAATCAGACGTTCTACAACAAGGCCAGCGGGCAATACGAGTTGTGGCAGCGTATCCTTGCGCCGGAGGAGGTGGGCCTGGATGCCAAGGACCAGCACGTATTCACGCGCAGCTACAATGTAAGCATGGGCGTGCGCGGTGGCATCGGCAATTCAAACTGGAACTACGATGCCTACTACAACCGCTCGCAGTCCGATGTGGAGCGCAAGTCCACCGACTTCCTGGCCAATAACGGTATCGATGCTTATTACCTGGGTCCGCAATTGGGTACGGACGCCAGCGGATACCCGATTTTTTCGCCGAATTTAGATCGACTGTATCAGCCGTTGACGCGCGCTCTTTACGACCAGTTCTCCGCCACTAACCGGGCTGATTCGATGGCCTGGATCCAGAACGAGACGGTAACCGCCAACACCACCAGCTTGTTCACGCTGCCTGCGGGCGACGTGGGCTTCGCGGCCATCGTGCAGAACAGCAACGAACGCTTCGATAATCGCTCCGCCAGCCCGCTGGCCGACCAGGGTTACTTCCGCGGCGTGACGGGCAGCACAACGGCATCCGGCAAGCGCAGTCAGTACGCGTTCGGCGGCGAAATGCGTATACCTCTGCTGCAGCAATTGACCGCGAATGTGTCGACGCGTTACGACAAATACAGCTATGCGGACGGCGGCAACGGCAAGGCCACCTACAAGCTTGGTCTGGAATATCGTCCCATCGACACGTTGTTGCTGCGCGGCAGCTACGCCACTGCTTTCCGCGCCCCGGACATGTTCTATCTGTTCTCGTCGCGTAGCAGTGGCTATTCCCAGGCCACCGACTATTACAAGTGTCGGGTGGCCGGCTACAACTCGCAAACCTATGGCGACTGCGCGCAATCGGGCACATCGATGCTTGCGGTGAGCTCGGGCAATACGGGGCTGAAGGACATTACCGCGAAATCCTTCACCTACGGTTTCGTGTGGTCCACCGCGGACAACCGCCTCAGCTGGTCGGTCGACTACAACGCCATCCGCATATCCAACGAGGTGGTGACGCTGGGTACCGACGAGATCCTGTCACAGGAAGCGAATTGCCGCCTTGGCGTGTCGGCGAACGGGCAGACCGGCTATGACATCAATTCACCCACCTGCCGCGAAGTGCTGGGCGAGGTGAAGCGGCTGCCGTCGACCGATCCGATCAATCCCGGCGGCATTCAGGAGGTGGATACCTATCCGATCAATGTGGCATCGGAATTCCAGTCGGGTATCCAGTCCTCGCTCGCCTATCACCTGCCGACCGCATCCATAGGCACGTTCCAGTTCAATCTCGACTACTACGACGAGCTCAGGCACACCTACCAGGAGAAGGCGGGCGACCCCACGCTCAACTACCTGTGCTGCGCAAACTCCGACGAGTTCAAGAGCCGCGTCAGCGGGTCGGCCACCTGGACCATCGGCAAGTGGAGCAGCACACTGTTCGGCGTCCGCGATGGCGCGACCTGGAATGCGATCGGCACGAGGAAGGACATCGGTCCATGGATCACCTTCAACGGCAGCGTGAACTATAAGGTGACCCCCAAGGCGTCGATTTCGCTGATCGTCAATAACATCGCCAACAAGCGCCCGCCGGTCGACAACACCAATGGAAGCTGGCCCTACTACGACGTTGGCAACTACAGCGCGTTGGGTCGGGCGGTCTATCTGGAGCTCGGTCTCGACTTCGGGACCTGATGCTCAAGCGCCTCGTGCGGGCAGGCTTTGCCTGCGCGCACGAGGCATTCTGTGCCAACCTGTCCACCATCCGAATCCAACGGTCTGAACGCCGAACCCAAGTTCATGCCGGCGGTGTGCGTCGCAAATCGTCGGCGTCCGCAGTGTGGAAATGGCGCTTGAAGGCGACTTCGCCCGATGGTGCTTCTTCCAGTTCGCGCGCATAGCGATGGCCGGCGTAGATCGCGTGTGCGATCAGGCCTGGTGCTTCGGCATCGCCGATGCAGCGTAGCGAGCGGAGGCCGGCATCGGCCCAGTCCGCCTCGCGCTGCAACAGCTCCTGGTACAGCCCATCGTCGGGCAAGCGCGAGGTGACGAGGACGATGGCGTCGCAGGCGCGCTCATGCCGCTGGCCGTCCCAGCCGTTCTCCAGGGTCAGCGTCGTGTCGGCGAAGGCGGCGATGTTGTGCGACACGATGACTTCGATGCCCAGTTTGGCCATGCGCTTGCGGATGTGGCGATAGTCGAGCGTGTTCACGCTCCATGGCGCGACGCTGTCCTCTGGCGTCACGTAGGCGACGTCGCAACCTTGCTGGCGCAGCAGTTCGGCCGCGACGCTCGCGTGGTAGAAGCCGTCGTCGTCGAACACCACGACGCGGCCGCTCGGCATGCGGCCATCCAGCAGATCGTCGGGCGTGTACACCTGCGGGTGGTTGGCAAGGTCGGCGATGCCCAGGCCGTTGCTGCGCCCGAAGCCGTCGCGGCGCCAATGGCATCCGGTGGCGAGGACGACGTGTTCGGCGCCGAAGTCGAGCACGTCCTGTGCGGTGAGCACAGAGTCGAGATAAATGGACACGTTGGTGAGCTTGCTGATCTGGCCGACGCGCCAGTCGCGCACGCGCGCCCACTCGGCCAGGCCCGGCAGGCGCGCTTCGCGGGTGACGCGGCCGCCCAGTTCACGGCGTGCCTCGGCGAGGCTCACCTCATAGCCGCGCTGGCCGAGCGCGCGCGCCGCCTCCAGGCCCGGCGGGTCCGGCGCCGACCACCAGCACGCGGCTCGCCGTGCGACGGCGGTCGCGATGCGTTCCGGGTGCCAGCCCTTGCGCCATTCCTCGCCCATGGTCGGGTTCTGCGTGCAGCGGATCGGCGAGATGGTCATGTCGCCGGAGACGCAGATGTTGCAGCCGATGCATTCGCGAATGTCGTCGATGCGACCTTCCTCGATCTTGCGGGGCAGGAACGGATCGGCGATCGACGGGCGCGCGGCGCCGATCATGTCGAGCACGCCGCGCCGGATCTGCGACACCATGGTGTCCGGCGAGGTGAAGCGGCCGACGCCGACCACCGGCTTGCTGGTGGTCTTCTTGACGAAGTCGATGAACGGTTCCTGCGCGCCTTCGGCGGCAAAGCGCGAGGGCACCGAGTCGTTGTACCAGGCGGCGAGATTGACGTCCCACAGGTCGGGCAGCTCGGCCAGCATGGCCGACGATGTCCTGCGCCTCGGCCAGTTCCACGCCGCCGGGGCCGAGCAGTTCATCGGTGGCGAAGCGCAGGGCGACGGCGCAGGTATCGCCGACGGCGTCCTGCGTGTCGGCAAGCACCTCGCGCAGCAGGCGCACGCGGTTCTCCAGCGAGCCGCCGTATTCGTCGCTGCGCTGGTTGCGCCGGCGCTGCAGGAAGTGCATCGGCAGCGACAGGTCGTGCGCCGGCATAGACGTAGATGATGTCCATGCCCGCGCGCTTGCCGCGCAGGGCCGCCTCGCGGTGCCAGCGCCGGTATTCGCGGATGTCGTGGCTGCGTCATCGCGCGCGCCTGCGACGGGTAGCCGTATTTGGACGGCCTGATGCGACGGAGCCAGCAGCACTTCGCGCGAGTACAGGTTCGACGCGGTGGGGCCGTTGTGCGACAGCTCCAGCGCGGCCAGCGCGCCGTGCGCGTGCACCTTGTCGCACATCAGCGCCAGCGCGGGGATGTCGCGGTCGTCCCACAGCCGCGCCTCCACGTACGGCGTGAGGTCGCCGCTGGGGTGGATCTCGCATTCCTCGGTGGAGACCACCGCCCAGCCGCCCTCGGCCTTGATCTCGCGCATCGCCGCGTGGGCGAGCGGCATCGCGTGGCCCATGCCATTGCAATGCGGCACCTGGAAGAAGCGGTTCTTGGCCGTCACCGGGCCGATCTTCAGCGGGGTGAACAGGATGTCGTAGCGGGGGTCGCGCATGGTTGGAACCTGTTCTGTGGCTGCAGGTGGCTTGCATCGGGATCGGTTTGCGCGCTAGCCGGGGAAGAGAACGGAGTGTTAGGCGAGACACTACTGAGTGATGGCGCTGGAGGTTGGGCGCTCGGGTTCGGCAGTCAGAGCATGCTCAAAATTTGCGTGTGGTCACAAGCACCCCCTCCCAGCCTCCCCCTGCCAGCAGGGGGAGGAGCCAAATGCGTGCCCCGGGCTTACTCCCTCCCCTGCTAGCAGGGGAGGGTTGGGGAGGGGTGCTTTTAGGCCCCACAGAGAGATGGAACAAGCGCTTAGACCTTGACGGGCGCGATGGCGTGACGTCGCAGGCGCATGAAGGCAAACAGCGGCAGGCCCGCGGCCATCAGGGCGAGGGCGAGCAGGAACGGCTCCTCTCCGCTGCCGATGAAGGCGAAGACCACATAGAGCGAGCCAGTGATGGCGACCAGTAGCGCTCGTCGTCCGACCTGGGGTGCCGTGCCGCGACGCCACAGCACGGCGAGCGCCAGGGAGCAGCACAGATAGAGCGGCAGATTGGCGGCGGTCACGACCCGGGTGAGGAAGGTGAATGCGGCCACCAGCGAGTTGCTGTAGCTCATCCAGATCATGATCGACGCGAGCACGCCGGTGACGATCAGGGCGATGGCCGGCGCACCGTGGCGATTGTTGCGCGCGAACGTCCTGGGCAGCACGCCGTTGACGGCCATGGTGCGGGTGAGTTCGCCCACCAGCAGGGTCCAGCCATTGAGCGCGCCGAGTCCGCTGACCACCACGAACAGGGACAGCCAGCGTCCGACGCCGGCGCCCACATAGCGGTCCATCAGCATGGCGAACGGCGCGCCCGAGGTGGCCAGTTCCGATTGCTTGATCAGCAGGATCGGCACGGTGGAGACGACGATGTAGACCAGCGCGGTCAGCACGGTGCCGGCCATGGTGGCGCGTGGAATCGTGCGTCCCGGGTTGACGACCCGTCCCGCAGGAATACTGGCCGATTCGATGCCGAGCATCGCGTACAAGGCGATGGTCGATGCCGCCATCACGCTGCTCAGCGTGACCGGCGTCGCCGGCGGATGCGCGACGAAGGTGGCTGGCGTGGTCAGCAGGATCCAGCCGCCGAGCACCGCAATGGCGAGCATGGGCAGCAGCTTCAGCACGGTGGTGACGATTTGCACGCCACCGCCCGTGCGCACGCCCAACAGGTTGACGGCCACGAACGACCACAGCAGGCCCAGTGCAAACAGCGCTGGCTGGATCCTGCCCAGTTCCGGCATCACCACGGTGATGTAGCCGACGACGCCGGTGGCCAGCGCGGCATTGGTAAGCCACAACGATACCCAGTACGCCCAGAGCGCCATGTACGCCGGCAGTTCACCCAGGGTGCTGCGGATATAACCGTAAGGGCCGTCGGCGCCCGGCAACGCGCGCGAGAGATGCGCGAACACGCGTGCCAGCACCAGGCAGCCGGCCAGGGTGACCACCCAGCCGATCAGCGCGTTGAAGCCGTACGGTGCGAGCGACGCGGGCAGGATGAAGATGCCCATGCCGATGACATTGCCTACCACCAGGGCTGTGCAGGTCCAGAAACCGATCTTGTTGCCGTCGCTCATGTCCGCACTCTTGAAGGGTTAGTCGAGGGAAACCGGCTGACCGTCCTTGACCACGCCTTGCACCTGGCGCAGGCACTCGATGTTTTGTAGTGGATCGCAGGCCACGGCTACCAGGTCGGCGGCCTTGTTGGGTGCGATCGAGCCCAGTTCCTTCTCCTTGCCCAGCAGGCGCGCCGCGTCGATCGTGGCCGTACGGATCGCCTGCAGCGGCGTCATCCCGTAATGAACCATGTACGCGAACTGGCGCGCGTTGTCACCATGCGGATAGACGCCGGCATCCGTGCCGAATGCAATGTGCACGCCGGCCTTGACGGCCTTGCGGAAGCCGTCGCGCTGGGCATCGGTGGTTTCGATGTTCTTGCGCAGCTTCTCGGCCGACCAGCCCTCGCTGCGGCCGACACTGTCGATGTAGTCGCCGTTGTAGATGTCGGCGACCAGCCAGGTGCCGTGCTGCTTCATCAGCGCGATGCCTTCGTCGTCGATCAACGAGCCATGTTCGATCGAACGCACGCCTGCGCGCACCGCCCGCTTGATGCCCTCGGCGCCATGCGCGTGCGCGGCCACGAACTTGCCGCGCTTGGCGGCTTCCTGCACCGCGGCGTGGATCTCCGCTTCGGTGTATTCCGACTGTCCCGGTTCGGTGCCGTCGGTGAGTACGGCGCCGGTGGCGATGACCTTGATGAGATCCGCGCCGTGGTCGAGGATGATGTCCACATGCTTGCGCACGTCGTCCACGCCCTTGGACACGCCGCGTCGAAACTCCATCGGCACTTCCGTGCCAGCTGGCAAACCGGTGATCTCACCGCCGCCGCCCGGGATGGTGATATAGGCGCCCGCCACGAACATGCGCGGTCCCGGCACCAGGCCTGCGTTGATCGCGTCGCGCAGGGCGATGTCGGCGAAGCCGCGATAGACGCCGACGTCGCGCACCGTGGTGAAGCCGGCGCGCAAGGTATCGTGCGCGTTCTTGGCGCCGATGAAGGCATCGCGCGCCGGATTGCTCTTCAGCGCCGCGCCGGGATCGGCAGACTCGGTTTCATCGGCGAGGTGGGTATGCATGTCCATCAGGCCCGGCACCACGGTGTAGCCAGTCCAGTCGAGGACTTTCGCGCCAGTGGTGGCGGCAGCGGACCAGGGCTGCACGCTGACGACGCGACCGGCCTGGATGGTCACGGCCTGGTCGGCCAGCATCTTGCCCGTGTCGACGTCGAGCAAGTGGCCGGCATGCACCACCGTGCGCTCCGCGCCGTGGGCGTCGGCGGCAGGGATGGCTGCCATCACCACGACGGCGCAGAACAGGCTGGACAGCTTCAACCTCATGCAGAATCTCCCGCGTCACGGGCGTAGGCCGTGCGCAATAAGTTGTGGAAATGCCAGACGCCACTTTCGCGCCTGGGGCACAGCCTTCCGGGCTCGTAGTAGCCGGAAGCCAAGCCCTTTTGCACGGCCTCGCAGATATCGATGTCTTCCTGCTGCACTTCATCACTGAAGGCCTGGTCGGCCGCGATGCGCGCCTGCGCGGCATCGTCCTGCGCGTAGTAGTAATCGAATTCCACGCGGCAGCGTCCCGGCCCCAATGGCAGGATGCGGTTCGTCTGCAGACGGCCCGGCATGATGTTGAGCATCACGTTGGGATAGATGAAGTAATAGAACGCCTGGCCGTCGCCATAAATGTCCGAACTGTTGCGCAGCGGCGAGGACTGCAGCGAGTACCAGGGGAATAGTTCCGTGTCGTAGACGCGGTAATCGAGCACCCTCGACAGGCCCGGATGTACATGGGGCAGGTGATAGCCCTCCAGGAAGTTGTCGATATAGACCTTCCAGTTGCACTCGATGTCGTAGCTGTCGCGGCGCAGGTAACGCATGGCGGAGAGGTCGATCGGCGCGATGCGCTCGGCGATATCCGCATACACCTCCTCGAACGGCGGCACGGAAGGGTCCAGTGCCACGAAGACCAGGCCCTGCCACTCGTGCACGCGCAAAGGCGGCAAGCGGATGTCCTCGACACGGAAATCGCTGGCGCTCTGCATCTCCGGCGCAACGCGCAGCTGGCCTTCCAGCGTGTAGGTCCAGCCGTGGTACTTGCAGTGCAGCGAGCGTGCGCCCTTGCCGTTGCACAAGGCCAGCGGTCCGGCGCGGTGGCGGCAGACGTTGGGAAAGGCGCGCAGCACGCCGTCCTGACCGCGCACCAGCAGCACGGGCACGCCACCCACGTGTTCGACCACGTGATCGCCCGGCTCCGACAGCAGGCCCTGGTGCGCCACCAGTTGCCAGCTGCGCGCGAACACCGCGCGATGCTCCATCGCCAGCATGGCGTCGCCGAAGTAGTAGAGCGGCGACAGGGCACGTGCGTGATCGAGGCTTGTGATGGTGGTGTCAACTGGCATGCGTCGTTTCACTCTCAAGATGGACTGGCAGCGGCAAGGCCGCTTCGACGGAGACTACATCGTTCATGGCGCGCCGCTTCCGCTCTTGAGGAAACGGTCGTACCAGGCCAGGTTGCGCTCCATGCGGTCGCGCAAATAGCTCGGTACTGTGAGGCCATGATGCTGGCCCGGATAGACCACCAGTTCGGTGGGGATGCGCAGCGAGCGCAGGGCCTGGTACATCTGTTCGGCGCCGATGCAGGGCACGTTGAAGTCGCGCTCGCCGCACTGGAACAGCGTCGGCGTCTTGATCTGGTTGGCATGCAGGAAGGGGTAGCTGGCGCGGTCCCAGGCCGCGCGGTGGTCCCACGGCGTGCCGAGTTCGAGCTCGTACTCGCGCGCGTATTCGTCGTCGCCGTACATGCCGTACATATTGCCGGAGCCCGCGCCGGCGATGGCGGCCTTGAAACGCGTGTCGCGCGCGATCAGCTCATCGGTGAGGATCGCGCCGTAGCTCCAGCCACCGACACCCAGGCGCTGCGGATCGGCAATGCCCAGTCGCACCGTGTGATCGACGCCAGCCAGCACGTCCTGCGCGTCCTTGTTGCCCCAGTCGGCATAGATGGCCTTGGCAAACTCGAAACCGCGGCCGGAGCTGCCGCGCGGATTCACCGCGAGCACGGCATAGCCGTTCGCGGCATAGACCTGCCAGTCGGGCATGAACTCGTGGCTGAACTGGTATACCGGGCCGCCATGGACGCGCACGATGGTGGGATAGCGGTGGCCAGGCACATAATCGATGGGCTTGATCAGCAGGGCGTCGAGCGCCGTGCCATCGGCACTGTTGATATGCAGGGTCTCGGCGCTGGCAAGGTGCTTGTTGCGCAGCCAGCTGTTGTGATCGCTGAGCGTGCGCAGTCCGTGGCCTTCGACTGCGGCCAGCTCGTAGGGGTGGGTGTCGTCGCCGCCTAGCACCACGATGCGGCCGTTGCCGGAGACATCGAGATCGGTGTCGAAGCGATCGCCATGGGTCAGTGCGGTGACCTTGCCACTGGCCAGGTCGATGCGCGACAGATGCGTGACCTCGGCCTGTTCGACCAGTGCATACACGCTGCGTCCATCCGGTGACCAGTGGGCCTTGGTAAAGCAGCGGTCGATCGGCGCCGGCAGCGTGGCCTTGCCGGTCGCCACGTCGATCACGGCAAGCTGCCAGGGGGCGTAGTAGATCCAGCGATCCTCGCCGCTTTGCAGGTAGGCGATATGCGTGCTGTCGGGGCTCCACGCCGGGCGCGTTTCCCAGTAGGGATCGAGATCGGAACCGGGGAACGTGGTGAGTTGGCGTTCGCTGGCGCCGGCCTGTGGTGCGATCACGAAGATGTCGTAGTTCAGATGACGATCGGGATCGTCGCCGCGCTTGGTGACATAGGCGATCAGCTTGCCGTCCGGCGACCAGGCCGGCAGCTGTTCGTCATGCTTGCCCGGAGTGAGCACGCTGGCTTTGCCGCTGTCGATGTCGACGACGTACAGGTGCTTGTGGCGACCGTCGAGCCAGCCGTTGTCGTCGTCCTTGAACTGGAAACGGTCGGTGGCGATCGGCGGCGGGTTCTTGGGCTTCTTCGCGTCGGCTGGTCGCTCGGGGTCGAAGGCGATCACGGCGAGCTGCCTGCCATCGGGCGCGAGCACAAAGTCTTCCACGCCGCTGGGAAGGCTGGTGATCCGGCGCGCCTCGCCACCATCGGCGGGCATCATCCACACCTGCATCTTGGCGTCGTCGCCACTGGCGTCGCCCTCCATCTTGCGATCCGACAGGAAGGCGATGAACCTGCCATCCGCCGACCACTGCGGTCGCGACTCGTTGCTGTCGGGCGTGCGGGTGAGCTGGGTGCGCGCAGTGCCGTCGTAGCGCACCCGCCACAGGTCCGACTGCGGTTGATCGCGGTCCGGGTTGGCGGTGGTGACGGTATAGACGATGAAGTTGCCATCACGCGACAGCGCCGGCTCGCCGACCTCGGCGAGGCGATTGATGTCAGCGGCGGCGAAGCGCGTGTCGTCGGCATGCGCGGATGCTGCACTGGCCCATAGCGCCAGCAGGCACAGGGGCAGAAACGAGGGTCGCTTCATGGGGTGCCTCGTACGGATCCGGTGGAAGCTTCGCTGCCGGCCATGGAGCGATACGCATCGCGCGCTTGACTGAGATAGTCGAGTGTCGCGCGCCTTTCCTCCGGCGTGTTGTAGTCATCGCGTGCGGCCGCCGCTTCGAGGGTGCGCGACAACCAGCCGGCGAACCAGGCCGCGTCCTTGCGTGCACTCGGCGCCAGCACATGGTCGCCTAGCCAGACGGGGTTGGTGGTGGCGTAGGGATACAGGTCGAGCACCTGCGGGTCGGCGCCTTCGTTCCAGGCGCGCAGCAGCACCCAGCCGCCGTCGAGATCGATGTCGCCGGCTTCGTCGAACTGTTGATGATTGCCCGTCAGCGTGAAGGTCTTCACCACCTGGCCGTTGTGGACCAGCTCCAAGTGTTCGACGGCCACCGGCGAGCGCAGGGCCACCCGGTAGTGATGGCGGCCGGTGGCTGCGAGCGTGTCGCCAGGTTTCGCCTCGTCGAGCAGCAGCCCAAGCAGCGGGCCGTTGCTGGCGAAGCCGTGGCCGGCCTTCAGAGCGGCCATGGCCGAGTCGACGTCACGCTTGCCGCCGGTATCCAGGAATACCCGATTGAGCCCAACCGGTCCGCGCAGCGAGGCGTAGTTGGCCATGGCGTCGGTGCCCGCGCCGGTGGGCAGGTGGAAGCCGAGGTTGAGCAGTCGGTACCACACTTGCGCCGTGGCCTGGTGATCGGAGAAGCCCATCACCTCGATGTAGTCGACCTTCCGTTCGATCACGTCGGCGGGCAGCTCGTCGCTGAGCACGGCGTCGTGCGCCGGGTCGGGCAAGCTGTCGAACGGATGCACGTAGCCGACGAGTCCGCCCTGGGCGTGGGCCAGGTCGGCGATCACGCCATTGGTTGGGTAGGGACTGGCTAACGCGGTGTGCCGGTAGGCGGAAAAATCCGGCGTCAGCAAGTGGTCGCCCAGGTGGAGCAGGCCCAGGTGCCCCCAGAAGCTGGTGTGGAATTCCTGGCCGTGCTGGACCAGGCTGCGCGGCGTGCTGGCCGGATCGGCATCAATACGGAACGAAGCGACATCGGGCACGCGCTCTTCCTTGTTGACCACCAGGTCATAGGCGAGGTCCAGATCCTCCGCGCGCGCCTGCTGGGCGAGGTTGGCGGGCGTGTTGCGGTAGTGGCCGCCGTAGTTCATGTGGATGTGCAGGTCGGCGCTGATCCAGTCGCCGAACGCCGCGGGCAGGGGCTGCGCCTGCAGTGCCGCGCGCAGCGATGTCGTGCGACCTGCCGGCGCTTGCAGGGTCTTTCGCCACGGCGCATAGGCGAAGCCATGCTGCACCCACAGTTGCACCTGTCCCGCGGGTACGTCGAGCGCGCAGGGCGAGGCGCAATGGAAGTAATGCGTCTCGGTGGCCTGCAGCTTGCGGTCAAAGCCGTCGTCGGCATGCATCCAGGCATTGTTGGGCGCATAGGCGCGCGCATCGTTGCCCAGCACGGCGACACGCGCCGGCGTGCGCTCGCCGTGCTCGTCCACGATGTCGAGCACCAGGTGCGCCATCGGCGTCTTGTACTGACGCGTGGTGGGAACGATCGGGTGCGTCGCACCGCCTAGCGTGTCCATCACCTGCAGCGAGGTATTGCCCGACTGGTTATCGATGTAGGCGATGCGTCGGCCGTCGGGCGACCAGCGAGCGTTGCGGCGGTCGAAATCGCCGAACGTCAACGGCAACGGCGCAGCGCCATCCGGCGTGGTGAGCCAGAGTTGCTGCCACTGCCGGCCGCGATAACTCGCGTAGAGCAGCCGCTTGCCGTCCGGTGCGAGTTCCGGCCGCGCGTTCCAGCTGGTCTCCTCGCTGAGGACTTTCCTGCGCTGTGCCGGATCGGCGACCGGCACCGCCCACAGGTCACCCGTGCCCCAGGCGATGTCCGGATTGCTGACGACATACAGCGTCTTGCCATCCGGTGACCACGAAGGATTGATCGCGTGATCGAACGCCGAATAGTAGTAACGGTCCAGCGTGCTCTTGTGCTCGCCGAGCAGGTTGCGCACATGGTGCAATCCGGACGCGTCGATATCGGCGACAAACAGGTTGAAGTGGCCGGTACCCTGGGTCGAAACCCAGGCCAGCCGCCGCCCATCGGGCGACAAGCGTGGCTCGACGTTCACAGCCCCGCCTGTGGTCAGTGGCTTCTCGCTGCCACGTTCCAGGTCGAGTCGCCACAGTTCGATCGCGCTGCCGTCGTAGCGGGTGAACACCAGGCTGCGGCCATCGCGCGCCGCATCGGGCTGGTCGTCGTAGGCGTGTGAGGCGTGGGTCAGTTCGATTGCCGTGTCGCCGTCGATGCGTTGCCGCCATAGCGAACCCGCCATGCTGTAGACCAGCGTGTCGCCGTCGGGCAGGAAGCTCACCGAGCCAGGGCCGGTGGTGACCTGCGGCAGGTACAGCTCACGCCAGTAGTAGCTGTGCGGCAGGTCGACCTGCTTGAGCACGGGCTCGCGTGCGGCGTGCGCCGTGCCGGCACATGAGAGGAGAGCCAGCAGGACGATCGAATGGCGACGATGCATAGACTCAGCGCCCCGCGAGTGCCTGGTCGAGGCTTGCGCGCAACAGCGGGATCGCCTCGTCCACCTCGCTGGTACTGACGTTCAACGGCGGCATGAAGCGCACCGTGCTGGTGCCACAGGAAAGCAGCAGCAGGCCGTTGTGGAAGGCGCGGGTGACGACGTCGTCGCAAAGCGCGCGAGCGGGCGTGCGCTCGGCATCGTTCTCCACCAGTTCCATGCCGATCATCAGGCCCTTGCCGCGCACTTCGCCGATGCAGGGATAGTCGCGCGCAAGCTCGCGCAGGCGCGCGATGAAATGCGCGCCAACGGTGGCGGCGTTGTCGGCGAATCCACTGGCGACGAGGTCGAGCGTCGCATTGGCGGCGGCGCAGGCCAGTGGGTTGCCGCCGTAGGTGTTGCCGTGCGCGCCGCGCTTCCATTGCGACATCAGTGATTTCTTCGCCACCACCGCGCCAATCGGCAGGCCCGAACCCAGTCCCTTGGCCAGCGTCAGGATGTCGGGGGCGACGCCCCAGTGCTCGCTGGCGAACATCTTTCCGCTGCGGCCAACGCCGGACTGCACTTCGTCGAAGATCAACAGGATGCCGTGCTGGTCGCACAGTGCGCGCAGCCCGGCAAGGAATCCGTCCGGCGGCACGAGATAACCGCCTTCGCCCTGGATCGGTTCGACCAGGATCGCCGCGACCTCGGCGGCCGGCACGCTGCGCTCGAACAGCATGCGGATGTAGTCGAGCACGGCCTTGCCCTGGTCGGCGCCGGCGAACAGCGGCCGGTACGGGTTCGGAAACGGCACGTGGGTCACGCCAGGCATGGTCGGCGCGAAGCCGAGCTGCTGCGTGTATTTGCTCGAGGTGAACGACAGCGAGCCCATGGTGCGTCCATGGAAGCCGCCCAGGAAGCCGAGATAACGCGGCCGCCGCGTGACATAGCGCGCCAGCTTCAGCGCACCCTCGACCGCCTCGGTACCGGACTGACACAGGAAGCTCATCGCCGGCTCACCAGCGAGCGTGGTGATGGGGGTCACGCGCGCGAGCCGCTCGCCAAGCGCGGTCATCTCTTCATGCCAGTAGTCACTGGAGATGTGCAGAAACCGATCGGCCGCCGACTTCACGGCTGCCACTACCTGTGGGTGCGCGTGACCCGTGGCGCATACGGCGATGCCGGCCGCGAAATCGAGGAAGCGATTGCCGTCGGCGTCCCACACCTCGGTGCCGCGGCCGTGCGACATCACGAAGGGATAGTCGCGTGGGTACGAAGGAGAGATCACCTCGGCGTCGCGGGCGAGCATGGCGCGCGCATTCGGGCCGGGCAGGGCGGTCCGGATGTGATTCGGGTTCGGTGCGCTGGTGTTCACGGCAGTCCTTCGGGTGGTAGCGGCAGGTGGACAGGGCGGGCGTGCGCTTCACGCGTGCGGGCAAGAAGTGCACGCAAGGTATCGAGTTCGTGCGGTGTGGGCGGGGCGATCGTGTCGATATTCTCGGCCAGCGCGAGTGGCCAGCCCACGGCGGCGCGCGCCTCCTCGATGCTGGCATCGGCGAACAGCGCGACCAGTTGCAACTCGTCGGTCTGCGGATGCGGCGCCAACATGCCGAAATCGGTGATGACCGCGCGCGGACCACCGCCGGGCGCACCGCTACGCGCGCGCGCGCCGTGGCCATCGAGGTAGCCTGCGCTGGTGCAGAAATCCAGACGTTCGACGAAGCTGCGCTTCGACGCCTTGGCCATCACGAACACCTGCTTGGCGTGCAAGGCGATTTCCGGCGCGCCTCCGGCGCCTGGAAGACGCGTGGTTGGCTGGTCGTAGGGGCCGATCACGGTGCTGTTGAGGTTGCCGTAGCGATCGATCTGCGCCGCACCGAGGAAGCCGATGTCGACGCGCCCGGCCTGCAGGTAATAGCTGAAGACCTCCGGCAACGGCACCACGTAGGCTGCCGTCTCCGCCAGTTCGCCGTCGCCGATCGACAGTGGCAATATGCGCGGCCGTGTGCCGATGGTGCCCGATTCATAGATCAGCACGAGCCCTGGCGCGTGCGTAAGGCGGGCAAGGTTGCAGGCCGCACTCGGCAGGCCGATGCCGACGAAGCAAACGCTCTTGTCGCTCAACAGGCGCGCCGCGGCGATGGTCATCCATTCATTGCGCGAACATGCGCTCATCCATTGACTCGTGTCAGGCCGGCGAGAAACGCCCGATGATCATTCGTGCGAACCACGTGCTGGTCCATCCAGGCGAGGAAGTCATCGCGTTCGCGCGCGACCGTGTCCCAGCGTTGGTAGAAGCTGTTGTCGCGGGTGTAGTGCCCCTGCGCATAGGACGGATACGCGCCGCCCGGGCAGTGCACGACCGCCGTGACGATCCAGTGCGGCAACACGATCGCGTTCATCGCCGGTGGCAGCTCATCGACCAGTTCCTCGACGGTCACGATCAGCGTATGTGCCGCCAATGCCGCTTCACGGGCTGCGCCGAGAATGCCCTCGATGGCGACATTGCCCTCGCGGTCGGCGCGCTGCGCGTGCAGGATGGTGACGTCGGGATTGATCGCCGGTACGGCGGCCAGCGACTCGCCGGTGAAGGGGCAGGTGATGCTGCGGATATTCGGGTTGCGTGCCGGCAGGTCGGTGCCGACATAGCCTCGCAGGGTGCCGAATGGCAGCCGCGCGGCACCCGCGCAAAAAGCGGCGGCCATGCCTGCGTGGCTGTGCTCGTCCAGTTCCAGCGGGTTTGGCCACTTGTGTTCCACCGCATCGCGCAGCCGGTGCAGTGAGCCGACGCCGGGATTGCCGCCCCAGGAGAAGGTGAGCTTGCGTGCGCAACCCATGCCGATCATCTGGTCGTAGACCAGATCCGGTGTCATGCGTATCAGGTGCAGCCCGCGTTTGCGTTGGCGAATGATCTCGTGGCCGGCGGCAAAGGGGATCAGATGCGTGAAACCTTCCAATGCCACGCTGGCGCCATCGGTGATGTAGTCGTGGATCGCGTCGGCTAGCGAGAAGAACATGCGAGAGCCTTTTGATGGTCTGCACAGGGCCTGCGCTGGATACGCCATGCGCGCGGGACGAGGACGAACGGAGACAGGTAGATCGATACACGGCAGCGTGACATCAAGAGGCTTTCACTCCACGACGGTGCGCGACTGTTCGCGCAGGTATTGCGCGAGGTAATAGAACGAGGCAATGGCTTTGCCGGTGGAGCCCGAACCCTTCCAGCCGCCGAAGGGCTGGTAGCCTGGCCATGCCCCGGTGGTGGCGCCCTGCGGTCGATTGGCGTAGGTGACGCCGGCCTCGATGTGATCGTGGAACCAGGCCACCTCTTCCTCGCCACCAAAGAAGCCCGCAGTGAGGCCCATCGGCGAATCGTTCGCCCATCGCATCGCCTCGTCGCGATCGCCATAGCGGTGCAGCATCAGGATCGGCAGGAACATCTCCTGTTGCCACAGGGGATGGGCAAGCGGTGCCTCGGCCAGTAGTGGTTCGACGTAGTAGCCACGAGCGAGCGCCGGATCGCCGTCGCTGGCCATGCCGAGCTGGGCGCCGCCGCTGATCAGGCGCGCGCCCGAGGCGCGCAGGTCTTCGGCGTAGCGCTGGTAGTTGGCGTAGGCGGATGCATTGACCACCGGTCCCAGCCAGTGCTCGCGTCGGCGCGGATCACCGATGCGGATGGCGGCGATCTGTGCTTGCAGGCGTTCGATCAGCGCTTCGGCGATGCTCTCATGCACGTAGACCCGCGATAGCGCCGAGCACTTCTGTCCGCTCATGCCGTAGGCGGAACGTGCGATGCCGGCGGCCGCGCGATCGAGGTCGGCGCGGGCGGTGACGATGCAGGGATTCTTGCCGCCCATCTCGGCGATGCATGGGCGCGGATACGCGCCACTCACCATGTGTTGCATGAGCTGCCGGCCCACCGGCACCGAACCGGTAAAGGTGATACCCGCAGTGTATGGATGCTGCACCAGGGCTTCACCAATGTCGCGCCCTGAGCCGGACAGGTAATTGAACACGCCGGGCGGCAAGCCCGCGTCGCGGATGCAATCGGCCAGCAGGCGACCGGCCCATGGCGTATCGCTGGCGCCCTTGAGTACCACCGTGTTGCCAGTGACCAGGGCGGCGGCGGTGGGGCCGCCGGCGAGGGCGAGCGGGAAATTGAACGGTGCGATCACCACCCACACGCCGTACGGCCGCATCACGCTGGCATTGTGCGAAGCGATGCCGTCGATGGGGTCGTCCGGTAGTCGGTGCGCGTAGCCGGCGTGGCTTTCGAAGTCGTCGGCGTAGTGATGGAAGAAATCGACCGTCTCCTGCGCTTCGCCCAGCGCCTCCATGCGGTTCTTGCCGACTTCGAGGGTGAGCGCGGCAGCGATTTCATAGACCCGCTGTTCCATCAGGTCGCCGACACGTCGCACCAGCCGCGCACGTTCCGTCACGGGCATGGCGCGCCAGGCAGGAAACGCCGCCCGCGCGGCGGCCATGGCTTCGTCGGTGTCGACGGGGGATGCCAGCGCGAACTCGCCAAGGTGCAGATCGCTGTCGAACGGTGCGCGGCGATCGGCGTATTCGGCGGTGTAGCAGTCGGCGCCATTGACGAACAAGGGATGGCGCCCACCCAGGGCGGCCTCGACGCGAAGCATGGCGGCATCAAAGCGCTCGTGCATCGCCTCCGGCGGGTTGTACATGGTGGCGTAGGTGAGACGAAAACTCATCGACGAGCCCTCAGGATTGTGCAGGAAAGAAGCGCGCCAGCAGACGGTCGAGCAGGGCCAGCGCATCGGCCAGGGCGTGCTCGTCGATGACCAGTGGCGGCGCCAGCAGGATCAGGTTGCCGCGGCACGCGAACGACACGCCCTCGGCCATCGCCGCTTCGATCAGCGCGTTGAGCGCGGCCGGCATCGTCGGCCACGGTGCGAGTGGCTCGCGCGTGACGCGATCGGCGACCAGCTCGATCACCGCGAACAGTCCGTGCCCGCCGCGTACATCGCCGATGACCGCATGGCGACACTGCATGGTCTTCAGTTCGGCGAACATCCGCGCGCCGAGGGTCCGCGAGCGCACGATCAGGTCTTCGTTCTCGTAGGCACGCAGCGCCGCGAGCCCAGCGGCGCAGGACAAGGGGTGTCCGCAATAGGTGAGCCCCGTATAAAGCATCTCGTGCTGCAGCCGCGCGGCGATCTCCGCCGACAGCACGACGGCACCGAGCGGTAGATGGGCGCCGGTGAGGCCTTTCGCCAAGGTCATCAGATCCGGCTTGCCGATATCGCCATAGCGCTGCCAGGCAAACCATTCGCCGCAGCGGCCGAAGCCGCTCATCACTTCATCGGCGATCAGGTAGACCCCGCGCGAGCGGGTGGCCTGGCGCAGGTTTGGCCAATAGTTGTCCGGCGCAACGATGCCATTGGTGCCGGCGTTGGGCTCCATGAGTACGGCGGCGATAGAGTCTGCGCCGAGACGATCAATGGTCGCGGCGATGGCCTCCACCGCACGCTCGCCGCAGGTCGCTGCGTCATGGCTGCCGAAGGCCCCGCGATAGGCATAGGGCGGCGGCACGTGGAGCACACCGAGCGCTTCCGGATCGACCTGGTCGCGCGTGCGTGCATCGCCGGATAAAGCCATGCAGGCGTAGCTGGCGCCGTGGTAGGAGCGGTCGCGCGTGATGATGTGGCCGCGCCGCTTGCCGCTGGCCTGGCGCGCAAACTTCACCGCGTTCTCGTTGGCGTCCGCCCCGGCCAGGGTGAAGAACACCCGGCCGCCTTCGAACCGGGCCTTCTCCAGCAAGGCTGCGGCCAGCGCGGCACGCGGCTCGGCACCCCAGGCCGAGGTGACGAAGCACAGTTGCTCGGCCTGGCGACGGATCGCCTCGACCACGGCAGGATGCTGGTGGCCGAGATTGCTGCATTCGGCGAGGCTGCTCATGTCCAGGATGCGACGGCCGTCGGCCAGCTCAAGGTGCGCGCCCCTGCCGCCGACCACCGTCGGCGCCCGCCATTCGGACTGCACGCACCAGCTGTGCAGAACGCTATCGCCTTCGTGTGCCAAGCCTCTCCCCCCGGATCGACCGCGTTCGATTACCGAACAATAATTCGTATTGCGAACTCATTGGAATCCTTCTACGCTCGATCTGTCAATGGACCTTCGTGACGTATGGAATCGAACCCCTTCGAAGAGAGTGCGGACTACGTGCAGTCACTGGCGCGCGGACTTCAGGTGCTGCGCGCCTTTGATCGCCAATTGGCTAACCCCAGCCTTTCACAGGTCGCCGAACGCACCGGCTTGTCGCGTGCGGTGACGCGCCGTCTGCTGTTGACGTTTCAGCACCTGGGTTACGTCGGCAGTCACGGTCGCAGCTTTTATCTCACGCCTCGCGTGCTCGAGCTCGGCTACAGCTACCTCAGTTCGCTGGACCTGACCGAACTGGCGCAGCAGAGCATGGCCTTGCTCTCGGAGCGTGTCGGCGAGTCCTGCTCGATGGCCGTGCTGGACGGCAGCGACATTGTCTATGTGCTGCGCGTGCCGGTGCGCCGCGTGATGAGCGTGGCGCTGGGCGTCGGTGCGCGTCTGCCGGCGTTCGCCACCTCGATGGGTCGGGCGATCCTGTCCGGCCTCTCCGAAGCCGAACTTGCCGGTTGGCTGCGCGGCCAGAAGCTCCGCCACCTCACACCGTTCACGCTACGCACGGCAACGGCACTCAAGGCCGAGATCAAACGCGTTCGTGAGCAGGGCTATGCGCTCGTGTCGCGCGAGCTCGAAGTCGGGCTGTCTTCGATTGCCGTGCCGATCCGCGCGGGCGACGGTCGCGTCGTCGCCGCGCTGAACGTCGGCATGCCCTACAGCGACGACGCTCCGGCGCGCGCGCTGAAACTGATCCTGCCGGCGCTGCAGGACGCGCAACGCTCGATCGAGCACACGATCCAGCGTGGTGGCTGGCAACCGCACATGGCGATGCAAGGAGTCTATGACTAGCGCCTACCTCGTCGACGCGACACGCACTCCGTTCGGCCGTCATGCTGGCGCGCTGGCTGGCGTGCGCGCCGACGATCTGGCGGCGCTGCCGATCGCAGCGTTGATGAAGCGCCACCCGCGTCTCGACTGGGCGGCGCTGGACGAAGTGATCCTCGGCTGCGCGAACCAGTCGGGCGAGGACAACCGCAACGTGGCGCGCATGGCGGTACTGTTGTCGGGGCTGCCGCAGAGCGTTCCCGCAGTCACCGTCAACCGGCTTTGCGCGTCGGGACTCGAAGCAATTGGCCAGGGCGCGCGCGCGATCGCCTGCGGTGAGGCGGATCTGGTCATCGCCGGTGGCGTCGAGAGCATGTCGCGCGCGCCCTACGTCATGGCCAAGGCGACGGGCGCCCACGCGCGCGACCAACAACTGGAAGACACCACGCTGGGGTGGCGCCTGGTCAATCCGCGGATGCAGGCGAGCTACGGCATCGATTCGATGACGCAGACGGCGGAGAACCTCGCGCGCGAACATGGCATCGACCGTGCCGACCAGGATGCCTATGCATGGCGCAGCCAACAGCGTGCCGCGCATGCGCGGCAGCAGGGCTGGCTGGCCGAAGAGATCACCGTCGTCGAAGCGCCGCGAGGCAAACAGACGGTCAGCGTCGATGCCGACGAGCATCTGCGCCCGGACACTACGATCGCCCAGCTTGCCGCGCTCAAGCCACTGCTTGGCGCGAACACCAGCATCACGGCGGGCAATGCATCCGGACTCAACGATGGCGCCGGAGCCGTGCTGCTGGCATCGGAGGCGGCGCTGCGCAAGTACGGCCTGCAGCCGATGGCGCGCATCGTCGGCATGGCCTCGGCCGGCGTCGCACCCCGTGTGATGGGTATCGGACCGGTCCCGGCGATTCGTCGGTTATGCGCACGCACGGGCCTGGGCCTGTCCGACTTCGACCGCATCGAGATCAACGAAGCGTTTGCGGCACAGGTGCTGGCCTGCTCGCGGATGCTCGGTTTGCCCGACGACGCCGGGCATCTCAATGCCAATGGCGGTGCGATCGCGCTCGGCCACCCGCTGGGCGCCAGTGGCGCGCGCCTGGCCATGACGGCGGCGTTTGCGCTGCGTCGGCACGGCCAGCGCCGTGCGCTGGTCAGTCTTTGTGTAGGTGTCGGACAGGGATTGGCCCTGGCCTTGGAGCAGGCATGAAACGCATCGCGAATTTCCGTCTCGCCATCGCCTTGGCAGCGCTGCTGCCGCTGGCTGCTCACGCGGCGCAGGACGCGGCCACCAGCCAGAACGCGCTGGGTCGCGAATTGTTGAGCGAATTGATCGCCATCGACACCACATCGGAACATGGCAGCACGACGGTGGCCGCCGAAAAGCTTGCGCAGCGCTTCCTCGCCGCAGGCTTCCCGCCCGCCGATGTGCAGTTGGTCGGTGACGATCCGAAACGTCGCAACCTGGTCGTGCGACTGCATGGTCGCGGCGAACGCGAGCCGGTGCTGCTGCTCGCGCACCTGGACGTGGTGGAGGCGCGTCGCGAGGACTGGCACGTCGATCCATTCACCCTGACTGAACGCGATGGCTACTTCTACGGTCGCGGCACCATGGACATCAAGGGTGGCGGGGCAGGGTTGGTCAGTGCGCTGTTGCGACTGCATCGCGAAGGCATCAAGCCCAGGGGCGAGTACATACTCGCGCTGACCGCTGGCGAGGAGGATGGTGTCTCCAATGGCGTGGAATGGCTGCTCGCGCACCGCCCCGAGCTGATCCGCTCGGCGTATTCGATCAATGTCGACGGCGGTGGACCCGAGATCCGCGCCGGCAAGCCGGCCGTGCTGTCGGTGGAAACCGCGGAAAAAGTCTTCCTGAGCTACACGCTCACCGTGCACAACCCCGGCGGGCATAGCTCCCTGCCGACTGCCGACAACGCGATCTATCGGCTGGCCAAGGCGCTGGACCGGCTGTCATCATGGCAGTTCCCGTTGCGCACCAATGCGGCGACACGTGGCTACTACGCGGGACTGGCAAAGTTCTATACCGGGCAGACGGCCGCCGACATGCGCGCGGTGGCGCAGGAGCCGTCCGATCCCGCCGCGCTTGCACGGCTCGCGGCAAGCTCCGCGTACAACAATTCACAGCTTCGCAGCACCTGCGTGCCGACCCTGCTGCAGGGCGGGCACGCCGAGAACGCGTTGCCGCAGATGGCGCAAGCCACGATCAACTGCCGCCTGTTGCCGGACGAAGAACTCGACCAGGTGGATGCCGCGCTGAAGCGCGCCGTGGCCGACCCCGCCGTGGAAATCGCACGGGTCGCCCCGCCCAAACCCAGTCCGCCGAGCCCGGTGGACAAGGCGCTGTTCGCGCAGGTCGCCAGCACCGCAAAAAGCATGTGGGGGCCGATTCCGGTATCGCCCTATATGGCCGCCGGCGCTTCCGACAGTGTGTTCCTGCGCGCCGCCGGCATGCCGTCGTATGTGTTCAACGGGCTTCCTTATGACGTGGACGACGACCGTTCGCATGGGCAGGACGAGCGCATCCTGGTCGATGCCTACTACGAGTCGCTGGAATTCAACTACCGGTTGCTCAAAGACCTTTAAGGAGCTGCGTCGCCCTATGCACTGCACGGTGTCCCGAGCCAAGCGCCCCGCATGCTGTCCGGATCGATGCGCCGAACGGTGCGGGGCGCGCGCATGATGACCGAACATGCCACCGGCACGCTGGAGCAGGCGCTGGCCCACGCGGAGCGCCTGCTTGCGCGAGATCCCGTGCTGGCGGGCGAGCAGGCGGCGGAAATCCTCAAGATCGTTGCCGGCCACCCCGTGGCCTTGCGCGTGTTGGCGCTGGCCCGGGCGGCCCAAGGCGATGTGCAGGGGGCGATCGACATACTTGCACCGCTGGCGCAGGCGCAGCCGAACTGGGCGCTGGTCCATCTCGACCTGGGCATTGCGCTGGGCCGTGGCGGACAAGGACACGCGGCGATCACCGCGCTGCGCAAGGCGGTGGCATTGAAGCCCGACCTGCCACAAGCGTGGCGCGAGCTCGGCGATCTCCTGATGGCCGCCGGCGAACACGAGGCCGCCGATGCCGCCTATGCCGAGCATGTCCGTCATTCCACCCGCGATCCGGGCCTGCTTTCCGCTGCCACCGCGTTGGTCGAAAACCGCATTCCGGAGGCCGAGGCTGCCTTACGCGAACACCTGCGACAGGCGCCGACGGATGTCGCAGCGATGCGCATGTTCGCCGAGGTTGCCGCGCGCCAGGGGCGCACCGAGGATGCCCTGAGCCTGCTCGCGCGATGCCTGGAGCTGGCGCCCGGCTTCCATGCCGCGCGCCAGAACTACGCGCTGGTATTGCACCGTAGCAATCAGTCCGAGCGGGCGCTGGCTGAGATCGAGCGATTGCTCGCGGTGGCGCCAGGCCACCCTGGTTACCGCAACCTCAAGGCCGCGGTGCTGTGCCGGATCGGCGATTACCAGCCCGCCATCGGCATCTATGCCGACCTGCTCGAACAGTATCCGGGCAATCCCAAGGTGTGGATGAGTTACGGGCATGCGCTGAAGACGGCGGGTTCCGCGCGACCGTGCGATTGCCGCCTATCGGCGCAGTCTGGAACTGGAACCGTCCTTCGGCGAGGTGTGGTGGAGTCTGGCCAACCTCAAGACGTTCCGCTTCAGCGCCGATGATCTGGCCAGCATGCGCATGCAGTTGGCGCGCACCGACCTGGGCGAGGATGATCGCCTGCATTTGGAGTTCGCCATCGGCAAGGCGCTGGAGGACGCAGGCGAGTACGAGCCTTCATTCCAGCACTACGCGCAAGGCAATGCGATCCGGCGTGCCCAACTGCACTACAGTGCCGACGAAACCAGCGCGCGCGTGCAGCCATATCCGCGAGCGCTATACGCGTGAGTTCTTCGCTGCCCGCGCCGGCATGGGTTGCGCGGCGCCCGATCCTATCTTCATCGTCGGCCTGCCGCGCGCAGGCTCGACCCTGATCGAACAGATCCTGTCCAGCCACAGCCAGGTCGAAGGCACCATGGAGTTGCCGGAGATCACCTCGATCACGCGCACGTTGCGCGCGCAGGGCGATGCCGGCAGCGGCATGCCTTATCACGAGGCGCTGGCGGCCCTCGATGGGGACGCGCTGCGTGAGCTGGGCGAACGCTACCTCGCCCATACGCGCATCCAGCGCAAGACCTCGGCGCCATTCTTCATCGACAAGATGCCGAACAACTTCATGCATCTCGGCCTGATCCACCTGATGCTTGCCGAACGCGAAGATCATCGATGCGCGCCGGCATCCACTGGCTTGCTGCTTTTCCGGCTTCAAGCAGCACTTCGCCCGGGGCCAGAGCTTCAGCTACAGCCAGGAAGACATGGGGCGCTACTACCGCGACTACGTTTCGCTGATGGCGCATTTTGACGAGGTGCTGCCGGGGCGCATCCACCGAGTCATCTACGAGCACATGGTCGAGGACACCGAAGGAGAGGTTCGGCGTCTGCTCGACTATTGCGGTCTGCCGTTCGAGCCATCGTGCCTGCGCTTCTTCGAGAACGCCCGGCCGGTGCGCACGGCCAGTTCCGAACAGGTACGCAGACCGATTTACCGCGAGGGTGTGGATCACTGGCGGCATTACGCAGCCTGGTTGGGGCCATTGGTGTCGGCATTGGGGCCGGTGCTCGGGAGCTATCCCGATACGCCGGAGTGAAGTAACGCAGCGGGCGCCAAAGGGTCGCCGTCATCAGAACAAGGGGAGGAAGTCGATGCATAGGGGTAGGCTCAGACAACCAATAAGTATGCGACCAGTGAGATTGGTGCGATTGCCGCTGGCCGCGGCGATCTGTCTTGCGGTTGCTTCACCGGCGTTCGGGCAGGACGCTGGCCAAAGTCAGGCGCCGACCACGGCACCGAGCAAGACGACAAGCGCCAAGACGCTTACGGCGGTGACGGTTACCGCACAGAAGCGCGACGGAGAATCTGCAGCGAGTGCCGATCAGCATGAATGTGCTGGGTCAGACCAGCTGGAGGAACTGCACGTGCAAGAACTTCAACGACTACGTGAAATACCTGCCAAGTGTTTCCTACCAGCAGCGGGCATTCGGCCCGGGTTTCGCCCTGATCTACATGCGCGGCGTGGCCAGCGGCGGCAACAGCAACCACTCCGGTTCGCAGCCTAGCGTGGGCGTGTACCTGGACGAGCAGCCGGTCACCACGATTCAGGGGCCGCTCGATATCCACATGTACGATATCGCCCGCGTCGAGGCGCTGGCCGGTCCGCAAGGCACGCTGTATGGCGCCAGCGCGCAGGCCGGCGCGTTGCGCATCATCACCAACAAGCCCGACCCCAGCGGTTTTGCCGCCAGCTACAGCGCTCGGCATCGATTCGGTCGATCACGGCGGCATTGGCTATACCGTCGAGGGCATGATCAACATACCGATGTCGACCAGCTCGGCCATTCGCCTGGTCGGCTGGCACGAACATGATGCCGGCTACATCGACAACGAAGCCGGTTCGCGCACGTTCCCGGTCTCCGGCATCACGGTCAGCAATGCGCATGGCTGCACGCAGAGCGCCGACCCTGGTGTGCACCGGAACCGCCAAGAAGAACTACAACGACGTCGATACCAGCGGCGCCCGCGTGGCGCTGAAGGTCGGCATCAACGATGACTGGTCGATCAGCCCGACCATGATGGGGCAGCAGACGATCGCCAACGGCAATTCGCCTGCGACCCGCAGGTCGGCGGCCTGGCCCTCACCCATTTCTATCCGGAGCACTCCGACGACCGCTGGATTCAGGCCGCGCTGACCGTGCAGGGCAAGATCGGCAACTTCGACCTGACCTACGCCTACGCGCATCTCAAGCGCAACCAGGAGGAAGAAAGCGACTACAGCGACTATTCGTTCTGGTACGACACGTTGGCCGGCTACGGCGCCTACATCTACGACAACGCCGGCAACCTGATCAATCCGTCCCAGTTCATCCAGCGGCAAGGATCGCTACACATGAACAGCCACGAGCTGCGCATCGCCTCGCCGAGGGACGACCGCTTGCGCGTGGTCGGGTGGCCTGTTCTGGCAAAAGCAGGTGCATGACATCGAGCAGCGCTACATGATCAATGGCTTTGCCGACAGCCTATCGGTGACGGGCTGGCCCAACACCATCTGGTTGACCGAGCAGATGCCGCATCGACCAGGACGAAGCGATCTTCGGCGAGCTGTCGTACGATTTCATCCCCGAAACACTCACCGGCACGATTGGCGGGCGCTATTTCCACACCGACAACAGCCTGGGCGGCTTCTATGGCTTCAGTGCGGGGTACGCACCCGACTCCAGTTACGGCGAGGCGGGCTGCATCTCGCCCACGCCTTACCGCGGCGCACCGTGCATGGACTTCGCCAAGCAGACCAAGGAGAACGGCTCACTTGGCAAGGCCAACCTGACCTGGCAGATCACGCCCGACAAGATGATCTATGGCACCTGGTCCGAGGGTTTCCGTCCCGGTGGCATCAATCGCCGTGGCAGCCTGCCGCCCTACCAGTCGGACTGGCTCACCAACTACGAGCTCGGCTGGAAGACCACCTGGCTCGACAACCGGCTGTCGTTGAACGGGGCGGTGTTCCGCGAGAAGTGGAAGGACTTCCAGTTCAGCATCCTCGGCGCCAACGGTCTCACCGAAATCAAGAACGCCAGCCAGGCCCAGCATCGACGGCCTGGAATCGGATCTGAATTGGGCAGCCACCTATAACCTGCAGCTCAGTGCAGGCTTTGCCTTGTACAACGCCAAGCTGACCGCGAACTACTGCGGCTTCACCGATGCCAATGGACACCCGATCACCTATTGTCCGGCCGGCACGATCAATCCGCTGACCGGCGACACCGTCACTGGACCCCAGGCGCCATCGGGCACCCAGCTGCCGGTAACGCCGAAGTTCAAGGGCAACCTCACGGCACGCTATTCGTGGGACATCAGTGGCAAGGACGCCTACGTTCAGGCAGCGGTGGTGCATGTCGGTGCGCGTCAGTCCGATCTGCGCTTGTATGAACGCGGACTGCTGGGCCAGATGCCGGCCTACACCACGGTGGACTTCTCGGCGGGCATCAAGAAGAACGGCCTGTCGCTGGATTTCTATGTCAGCAACGCGTTCGACAAACGTGGGCAGCTCTACCGCTTTGCCGAATGCGCGGAAGCGGTGTGCGCGGCCCACAACGTGGTACCGCAATATCCGAACGGACAGGTCTATACCGTGATGACCCAGCCGCGCACCTTCGGCATGCGTTTCACGCAGGAGTTCTAGGCGAGAGCTGTAGTGAGAAACCACAAGAGCCCCGGTGCCGGGGCTCTTTTTTTTGGCTGACGACTGCGTTACGGGTGGCGATCGAACCAGGCGGCGACCTGCCGGCGTACTTGAGCTTGTCCGGGCTGGTCCACCCATTGATGGGGCACATCTTCCATGACGGTGTGCTTGAAGCGCTCCGCCGCATGGGCCTGTGCGTAGCGCAGTCTCAATGCGTCATCGAGTTGGCGCAGGCTTGCTTTCGCGATGACGTCGTCGTCGCTCCCTTCAAGCACGAGCAGCGCCGGAGGAGGTGTACCGGTCACGACATCCGCGGCACGCCCCGCGACGTCGGAACGGGCCGCAAGTTCGCGACTTTGCGGGCTCCACGCGTAGTGCTGCCCCGTGGCATGCTCGTACGCCTCGATCGAGCTGCTCAACCCCGCGGATGGATTGAGTACCACCGCGGCACTGACTGGCACCTTGTGCTCCGCCAGGGACAGCAAGGCCGCCGCGCCGCCGGCGGAGAAGCCAAACAGCCCGATCTTCTCGCCCGCCTTCATGCAGCCACGCCGCTCAAGCTCCTGGACTACCCCGGGCAGCTCATCGGCGGCGCCCACCACGATCGGCTTGAAGACGAGCAGGCCGGCATCCTCCTTCTGCCGATGGACGAGCTCGGCCTTGCCTCCAACAGGAGCACGCCGCCCGAACAGCGGCAGCCCCAGGTACACCTTGATCGCCGGCACGTCGTCCAATGGCAGCGCGGCCGCCAAGGCCACCTCGCTATCCGGCGAGCCAAAGCCGTGCCACAGAATGATCGGAGGTCTGGTCGCCTTGGCGGGAACGCGGACCATCGCCGGAACGCCCGCCAATAGTGTCGTCACCGTGCTGGCCTCATGCGGGTCGCCAAAGCAGCGCGCTTCCGCGCTGGCGAGACCTTCGTCGGCGGCCATCGCCGCAGGCAACGAAAACGCGCAGAGAGTCACGCAGATCAGCAGACCCGCTAACGTGGGGCGACACATGTTCATACGTTCCTCGACATGGCGTGAATGGTCCGGTCAACGGCCTATGATGGGCTCATCGTACCGGCTCATCAGCGAAGCCTTGCGAGATGTGCAGGCCCATGGCCAGAACGCAGTGCCTGGCCATAGGCCATAGCACGATCCGTGACTGCGAGTTTGGCCGTATACGTCAGGCCCCTGGTGATCGGGCCAGCCTCGGCGAGTGGCGTTTGGCGGAGCGGTACACCACGACGAAGCCAGGAAGTTCATGTTCCCTCATGCGTGGTTTTCCATTCCGCGGCCTGGGGCGATCCGGCTGAGGACCGGCCCCACGTGTTGCATTCAACGTGATGGGGTGATGTCCAGAAGGCCCGCAGGCGGTGCCGCGCGGCTTGGCAAGACGGCCAGTCTTCGCGGCGCCACGCAACACCGCCTGCGGGCCTTCTGGACATCATGACGCCCGCGCAGAGTTGATCAGAGCATCCCTAGGGCTCGAGCGGATAGTTCAGAAATGGTGCATTAACGGGGCGCCACGGCGGTCATCCGTCCCCCGCCGAACAGCCTGCATATTCACGCCAGCTTGCCGTCTCATGGCGCATGTTTCACCCGACGCGTTCCCGACGAGTCACGCTTCGTGAGCGTCGCAAATTCGTGCGGCCTAGGGGGTGGTTCAGGTTGCTGCGATTTGTTGCATGTTCCCGGCGGGCCGCGCTTCGCGAGCGTCGCAGCGTTGTAGAGGCATAGCGCGTGCAGTGGAAGTTTCTTCCTGAGCCACCTTGCGCGCTCCTGATTTCGGCATGCCCGCGAGCATGCCGCCCAAGAAGAGGAGATCGATCATGGTACGCGTGAGCTCTCGAATCGGTTACGGGTTCGTGTGTGTATGCGTTATGGCGCTCGGCGGCTGCTCGGATTTCGTAAAAAAGGCAGATTTCGACTCCGCCATTACGGAATTACGGAACAACGATCAAAGGCAGCAGCAGGAAATCGACGCCATCAAGCAGGAGATGCAACAGCGGTTCGCCAAATACGATGCGGCGATCGCCGAGATGCAGGGTCGTATTCGCGTCGACACGATTGCGCTTTTCGACACTGATAAGGCGGACTTGCGCGACCAGGACAAGGCACTGCTCGATGAGTACGCGAAAGTGATGAAAGAGCACCACTCCAACGCACTGATTACGGTCGAGGGTTTCACCGACCCCTCCGGCTCGGCAGGTCACAACTATAGGCTGGGCATGCGGCGTGCAGAAGCAGTGCGCAATTACCTGGTGCAGACGGGCGGGCTTTCCGACAGCCAGGTTCGGGCAGTGAGTTATGGTCAGGCGAAGAATCGACAAGTTGTAGCCGGAGCCTATGGCGAAAAAGGATTACCCAATCGTCGTGTGGCACTGGTCGTTGATTTCAACGGCAACGCAGAGAGCGCACCTGCAGCGAGCGATACCGGCAATAGCAGTGGCTGAGTAATTCGTCTTGCACCTGCCTATGGAATCGCTGGTGCGACAATTGTCCTGACGACAAAGGCCGCCATGTGGCGGCCTTTGGCTGCGTGCCAGGCCAACGGATGGCATCGATGCGCCAAATTGTCGGGCCAGCTTTTTTGCGTGAGCGTGCCAGGCGCGTTCCGAACGTGCGGGCTTCAAGCGCGGGTACTGCCATGGCCGCCGCCGTGCTTCCTGCACCCCATCTTTTGGGGAGCGGTCATTGTCTCGAATGCATGTGGTGCCATTTCTTGCGAAGGCGCGTGGGCCCGGCGTTTCTTTGTCCCTCTCTTATTGACTAGGGGCAGTACGCTGCCGCCTTATTCGCTTGGCGTCGATGAGGTGCCCCAGTGAGCCAGGAATCCACATCGAGCCCCTGGAGGAGACCCTCGACACTGGTCGCTGGTGTCGGGGCCCTGGGTGTGGTCTTCGGCGACATCGGCACCAGTCCGCTTTACACCTTCAAGACGGTGCTGGACTTGACCGGCGGTCATACCGCACAAACCATCTTCGGGGTGATTTCACTGCTGATCTGGACGCTGATCATCGTCACGACGGTGAAGTACGCCGGCTTCGCCATGCGCATCGACAACGATGGGGAGGGTGGCATTTTGGCCTTGATGGCCTTGCTCGGCGTGAAGCGGCGCAAGCGCCCAGCGATCGTGGCCGCGGGCTTGTTCGGTGCCGCGCTGATTTATGGTGACGGGGCGATCACTCCTGCCATCTCGGTGTTGTCGGCTCTGGAAGGTTTGAATGTCGCGACGCCATCCTTGCGACCGTATGTGCTGCCGCTGACCATTGTGATCCTGCTCGCGCTGTTTGCACTGCAGCCCATGGGCACGGCGAAAATCGGACGCGCGTTCGGTCCCATCATGGCGGTCTGGTTTCTGACCATGGCGGTGCTTGGCGCGTGGGGTATCGCGCGGCATCCGGGGATCCTGTGGGCGCTCAATCCGTATTACGCGCTGATTTACCTGGTGCATGGGGGCCGTGGTGCGTTTCTGGTTCTTGGTGGCGTGTTCCTGTGCGTGACGGGCGCGGAAGCCTTGTACGCGGACATGGGCCACTTCGGCGCAGGTCCAATCAAACTGGCGTGGTCGTCGCTGGTGTTTCCGAGCCTGGTGCTGAACTACGCCGGGCAAGGAGCCATCGTGCTGGAAGGTGCGCCGACGGAGGGAAATATCTTCTACGATCTGTGCCCTGCATCGTTGACGCTGCCGCTGATCGCTCTCGCGACCGTTGCCACCATCATCGCCAGCCAGGCGATCATCACCGGCGCGTTTTCCATGACGCGGCAGGCGATCCAGCTTGGCTGGATGCCACGCCTGAGAATTAGGCAAACCTCAGGTGCGGGCTACGGCCAGATCTACGTGGGCGGCGTCAACTGGATACTGATGCTGGTAACGATCGGCCTGGCGCTGGCTTTTCGCAAATCGGAGAATCTCGCCGGGGCCTACGGTATCGCCGTGTCTGCCACGATGTTGATGACTACGGCGCTATTGTTCATCGCCATGCGCGAAATCTGGAAGTGGAACATAGCGGCGAGTGGCGCGGTGGCCGGCTTGTTCTTCGTGGTCGATGCCGCCTTCTTCTCGTCGAACATGATGAAGCTGTTGGAGGGCGGCTACGTACCGTTGCTGCTTGCGGCCATGGTCTATCTCATCATGTTCGTGTGGCACAAAGGCATCAAGGCCGTGGCCAACCGGCTCGGCGAGAATCCCGTGCCTATCGATGCGTTCCTTGGCGAAATGGCGGAGTCCGGGGTATCTCGCGTGCCCGGCACCGCGGTGTTCCTGACGCGTGCCCGAGGCACGACGCCCCCGGTGATGATGTGGTACGTCAAGCACACCCATGCCTTGCACGAGCGCGTGTTGGCCGTGACCCTGGATGTCGCATCGACGCCTTACATTGCGGCAAAGAATCGCCTGACGATGGTGGAGTTGGCACCGAATTTCTGGTCGATCACGGCGAGCTACGGCTTTATGCAGAAACCCGACCTGCCGTCCTTGATGTCGCAGATCGCCACCGGTGGCTGTCCCATCGGCACGCACGAACTTACTTATTTCACCGGCATTGAAAAAATCGTGCCGCGGATGGATGGCCGCGGTCTGCCGCGTTGGATCGTGTCGCTGTTCGGCGTGCTGTTGCGCAATAGCACGCGCCTTACCGACTACCTGCAGGTGCCGCCTGACCAGGTGGTGGACATAGGCAGGCAGGTGTCGATCTGAGCGCTCAGTCCTGGGCGGGCATCGCGGTGCCGCTCATCCCGCCTGCCATGTGCAGCGACAGGCGGGGAGACCCCATCATTGCGCGACCTTTTCCGACTCCACCACCAGGTCCAGCACATACGCGGAAGACGGTGCATCGGCAGGCGGGTTCTTGATGGTAAAGCGCTTCACGCGCAGCACGTTGCGAATGCCGAGTTCGTGGGTATAGCCCTCGATGTCCTGGTTCAGCGGGCGCCATTCGCCTGGTGTGCCAGTCGCGAGGCCGTGCTCATCGAAAAAGCGGTCGCGCACTTGCAGGCATTGCTGGGCGCCGAGCACGGGATGGTTGGCTAGTACGGGATGATTCGCCGGCACGGTGCCGCTGCACGGCACGGTTTGCGCGGCCACTTCAAGGAAGGCCGTTTCGCCGGGACCGCCGAATCGCGTCTCCGCCGTCGGCACGCCGCTGAAGCTCAACGTGTCGCCGCTGTCAGTGACCAATTGCAGGTGAGGCGTGGCGCCGTCGGCTTGCAGGCTCAGTTTCAAGCTGCCCTGGAGGCGTTGGCTGATGGCGCCGTCGAGCGCGGAGAGAGCGGGTTCGACGCAGGCCATCCTGCTCTGCATCATCGGGCCTATCTGCAGACGCCCATTCTCGACGCTGTAGCCCCCGCCCATGACGTTGCAGCTGTTGATGACGTTGACGCGGTTGGCATTGAAGTCCAGTTGTACCGGCTTGTCGGCACGGACGAACAGCGCATCGATGCGTTTGCCGCCGCTATCGGTGGCGTCCTTGAGTTGCCAGTGATACCGGCCAAGCAGGCTCGTGTCGGTCGGCGCTGCCGTCGTTGCGACGGGCGGTGCCGCTGCAGCCGTAGCCGTGCTGGCGGTGCTCGTCGAAGACGCGGGGGCCGTCGATTGAGGCGATTGCGAACAGGCGGCCAGCGCGAGCGGAAGTAGTAGCAGACGGTACTTCATGGAGATACCTCCGTTGAAGAGGGCGGAGATGCCCGGTCGGCACAGGATGGTCGGCGCCAGGGGCATCGAGTCTGGGGAGTCCAGGGTGAAAGATCGATGTGTCCGCGTCTTCGAATAGTGAAGGGGTAGGGCTGTCAGCCCGCACGCTTCAAGCGAGCGCTTCCGTGACCATCGACAGGGTCTGCGTTTCTTCGTGAAGCCAGCCGGTATGCTTCGCCGCTATCGAGTCACATGAGTGCACGCACGCGTACGTGGTTATGCCTTTCCTTCTTGCTTAGCCGAGGACACCCCATGTTCCGCCATGTGTTCATCAGCCTGCTTGTACTGGGCTTCGCGCCGGCCTGGGCCGCCGATCCAACGCCCACCGTCTTTGCGCCCGGCGTCATTTCGGGCCCTTTGCACGATAGCGCGCCGGCTTTCATGCCCGATGGCACGACGGTGTACTTCTCGCGCAGCGATGGACCGCATTCGAGCATCCTGGTCAGCCATCTCGAACGAGGCCACTGGTCGCAACCAACGACGGCGCCGTTCTCCGGGCAGTGGAGTGATATGGAGCCGACCATGTCGCCGGATGGGCACGCCCTGGTATTTATCTCCAATCGGCCAGAGGTCGCGGGTGGCAAGGTGTTGGATGGCTTCTTCATGGGGCGCAGTTTCCCCGGAGCCGGAGGCAATCTCTGGATGGTGACGCGCCAAGGCAATGGCTGGAGTGCGCCGGAGCGGTTGCCCGACATGGTCAATCGCAGCGACTCCAGCTTTGCACCCAGCGTGGCGGCTGATGGCACGCTGTATTTCATGCATCCGGCGGAAGATCCGCAGCACTTCCGACTTTATCGTGCTGCCTATGCGCATGGCGCTTACGAGGAGCCGCAGCCGTTGCCGTTCAGCGATGGCACGACGACGGATGTTGACCCGGCGGTGGCGCCGGATGAGTCGTTCGTGGTGTTCGGTTCCAATCGCGCACCGGCACGCCAGATCGATCTGTTCATCGTGTTTCGCGATCGCGGACAATGGGGCACGCCGATACATCTGGGCGATGTGGTGAACAGCGCCGGCTCCGATGCCGAAGCGCGCCTCAGTCCCGACCATCGCACGTTGTATTTCGCCAGCGACCGGCTTAGCGACTTGTCCCCGGGTGCGACACGCGCAGATTGGGATAACGGCAAGTACAACATCTGGCAGGTGTCGTTGATGCCATGGCTGGAGGCGCACGCAAACGTTGCGAAGTGAATGCAACGGGTTGAGCTAGGCGTTTACGCGCACGAAGGCGAACACGAAGGCAAGCAGGACGACGATGACGCCGGTGGCAACGACGAGTCGATCGGCAAACAAGCGACGCATGGGAACCTCCTAGACGAAGCTGTAGCGCTCCGAATGATATTTGGCGAGCGGCACCTTCATCTCGCCCAGTGCCTGTTCGATCGCGTCCATCATCACGTTCGGTCCGCAAATGAAATACTCATGATCGGCGTAGCCCGGTGGCAAATGGCGCTTGAACAGGTCGGCATTGATATAACCGCTTTCGCCGGTCCAGCCTTCGGGTGGCTGCGAAAGCACATGGACGACGTTGAGGTCGAGACGGGACTTCAGCGCTTCCAGTTCTTCGCGGAAACTGATCGATTCCCAGTCCTTGCTGCCGTACAGCAGGATCAACGGGCGCTGGTCACCGCGGTCGGCCAGGGTGCGGATCATGCTCATCATCGGCGTGATGCCGATGCCACCCGCGATCAGCACATGCATGTCCGCCGGGTTGCCGATGGTGAAGGCGCCATAGGGTCCGTCGAGGTAGACGCGTTGTCCAACCGTCACCGTCGGTACGGCGCTGGTGAAGTCGCCCAGTTTGCGGATGGACATCTCGACGCGCCCGTCGCTGGCCTCGGCGCTGGACGAGAACGAGAACGGATGGCCGGTGATCCTGAACGGGCTACCCCATAGGGTCAGCCAGCCGAACTGGCCGGGGCGGAAACGAAAGCCGGCATGGCCATCGGGCCGCATGACCAGGGTGGTGGTGTCCCCGCGTTCCCGCCGCACTTCGGCGATGCGGTACGGCCGGCGCAGCATGAACAGGGGTTTGATGATGCGCACATAGAGCAGCAGGGTGATCCAGAAGATTGCCAAGCCCATCCACAGCGTTCGCTTCCACGGATCGACCAGGTAATAACCCCAGGCCACCATATGCGACATGCCGCCGATCACCGCCGTCAGTGCGAGCACGATGTGGGTAAGGTGCCAGGTTTCGTAGCTGATCTTGAGCCGGGTGCGCCATAGCGCCATCACCACCAGCAGGATCAGTGAGCCGATCGACAATCCCGCAAAGACCGCACCCAGCGGGAGTTCGGGGATGGACGCGGGAAGCACCATCGACTCCGAGCCCACGGCAAGCAGAATGATGGGATGCGCTATCACCAGGCTCACAGCAATGAGCGAGACGCGGCGATGAAAGTGGTAGATGACGTCTTCGCCCCAGGGCTCGGTCACATGGCGAAAGCGCGCGGTGAGCCCGAACTGCAAGCCCATGATGGCCAGCCCCGAATAGCCGAGCGCGATCGAGAACTCGGTACCGAAACCTCTAGTGGGCGGCAGCGCGCGGGTCAGCAAGGCGAACAGCGGGGCGAGGATGAACAACAGGTAGATCGCCGACCAGATGGCCTTGTGTAGAAGGTCGCGTGACCGCATCGATGTCATCCCCCTCGACGGCGTTGGTTCACAGATCAGATGCAGGTCTTGAGCACCAGCGAAGGTGCGAACGTGACGACGGTAGCGATCAAGGCGGCGATCAAGGTCCAGACCACGATCGTCTGCAGGAAGACTGCGCCCTGACCGAGTTCGGGGTCGGGCCTGGCCGTGGCGAGATGACGCCACATCCAGGCAATGACGAGCAGGTGCACCAGTAGCACGATGGCGAGGCTCCAGCGTAGTGCACCGGCCCGCCAGCCGAACGCGCAGCCGATGGCGTGCAACGCATAGAGCACGACCAGCGCGCTGCACCACACGAGGAAACCTGCCGCCAGCAGCCAGAGTCGCCGGGGTGGAACGGGACGTCCGTTCACGGCCGGGCTCCCAGCGTGGCCACCAGCGCGGGCAGCGCCAGCACCAGGCCGAGCGCGATGACGCCGGTGGCGGTCGTGTAGTCGAGCCACAGGCGGGTCAATCGCAGATCGGTCAAGCGCCGTGGCGAAATGAAACCCGCCCTGATGCGCAGGAGGTTGCTGATCAGGAAGAGCAGGCCGATGCCTGCGTGCAGGGCGACAAAACCAATCAGCGCAGCGGCCGTGGCACCGAGTGCGTGTTCATGTGGATGCGGCGTGACGCTGCCGATAAGCCCTACGGCCGCCGCGATGGCCGCAAGCAGCGCGATGATGGCCAGGCCTATCCAGCCCTGGACCTTGCTGCCGGCGGATGCCGAGAGGAGCGAACCGCGAGCAGCAACGGCTGCGATGACAAGGGCGACGATCACACCCAGGGCGAGGACGCGACTGGCTTCGGGCGCGAGATTGGCCGGCCAGTGCGGTGCGGCGATCCAGAGATAAAACGTGCCGAAGACCAGTGAAGTGAACAGTGTGCCGTCGGCAACCAGGACGCAAATCAACGCCAGCCATGGCGGCGTACTGGCGACTTCGGTATGCGGCGGCACGCTGACACCGTGGCCGATGGGCAGCGGGCCGTAGTCGCGACCGAGGCCGGCACGCTGGCCTGCAAGCACGAACAGCCCCATGGTCACCAGCGCCATGGCGAGCGACAGCATGTAAAGCTTGAATAGCATCGCCAGCACCGCGGCGCCGGTGAATAGTGCGGTCACCAGTGGCAGATAGGTGGGTTGAGGCAACACGATCACCTGGTCCGGCTCACCCGACGTCATGTGCACGCCCAGGGCCTCCTGCCAGCCGTTGCGTGCGAAACCGAGGTAGCCTTCGCCACGCGCCAGCGACAGCGCGAGCTGGCCGGGAGCAACACGTTCCGTGCCGGGGGCGATGCGCGGAATCGAGGCGAAGGCATAAGGCGCCGGAGGCATCGGCATCGCCCATTCCAGCGTCGTTGCATTCCATGGGTTGCGTCGCACCCGACGTCCGTAGCGCAACTGCACGATGATGTCGATCACCGCCATGCCGAAGCCGATTGTCATTACGAAGCTACCCACGGAGGACAACAGGTTCAGCCAGTTCCAGCCTTCGTCGCCGTTATAGGTAAATACGCGTCGCGGCATGCCGAGCAGGCCGGTGAGATGCATCATGAAGAAGGTCAGGTTGAAGCCGATGAAGATCAGCCAGAACGCAGGCACGGCGAGTCGATAGGCGGCCGTACGCCCGGTCAGCAACGGCAGCCAGTAATAAAACCCGGCAAGCATGGGGAAGGCGAGCGCGCCGGCCACCACATAGTGCATATGCGCGACGATGAAATAAGTGTCGTGCGCCTGCCAGTCGAACGGGACGATGGCGAGCATGACGCCGGTCAGGCCGCCCGCGGTGAAGACGAAGAAGAAGCCGAAGATGTACAGCATCGGCACGTCCCAACGTGGCCTGCCATGGGCCAGCGTGGCTAGCCAGGCAAAGAACTGTATCGCCGTCGGCACCGCCACGATCGCCGAGCCGGCCGAGAAGAACGCCAGTGCGAGATGCGGTATGCCTACCGTGAACATGTGGTGCACCCAGATGCCAAAGCTGAGGAACGCCAGCGCAATGATTGCGACGACGATGGCCCGATAGCCGACCAGTGGCCGGTTGGCGAACACCGGAATCATCGTGGACAACGCGCCCGCCATCGGGCAGGAAGATGATGTAGACGTCAGGATGGCCGAACAGCCAGAACAGGTGCTGCCATAGCAGGGCGCTGCCGCCGCGCGTCGGGTCGAAGAAAGGCAGGCCGAAGGCGCGTTCGATCTCCAGCAGGATCGAGCCGAGGATCAGTGGCGGAAACGCCACGATCATCATCATGGCGGTCACCAGGATGTACCAGCCGAAGATCGGCATGCGATCCAGTGACATGCCGGGTGCACGCATCTTCAGCACCGAGACCACGATCTCCATGGCCAGCGACAGCGCCGATATCTCGACGAAGGTGACGCCGAGCAGCCAGACATCGGCGTTGACGCCCGGCGTGTAGACGTTGGAGCTCAGCGGCGTATACATGAACCAGCCGCTGTCCGGCGCCACCCTCGCTAACAGGGAGACCGTCAGGATGGTGCCGCCCAGCAAGTAGCACCAGTAGCCGTAGGCAGTGAGCCGGGGGAAGGCGAAGTCGCGCGTACCGAGAATCTTCGGGGTCAGGTACACCGCGAAACTCTCCACCATCGGAATGGCGAACAGGAACAGCATCATGGAGCCATGCATGGTGAAGACCTGGTTATAGGTCTCCGCGTCCATGAAGTCGCCATTCGGCGTCGCGAGCTGCACGCGCGTCAGCATGCCGAGGACGCCGGCGATGGCGAAGAACACGAACGACGTGATCACCATGCGCAAGCCGATCACGGAATGGTTGACCGCGGCGAGTCTTTGCCATCCCGGACCGGTGGCCCAGATCTTCACCAGTTGACGATGCAGCCGCAGTGCCGGTGCACCCTTGGGTGGCTGTTCGACGCTAGCGCTCATGGCTCCGCCTTCGTGGTGGCTACCGCGCCAGCGAGTGCCGCGGGGTAGTCTGCTGGACGATCGACGATGACGACGAAGTGCATCCTGGCGTGGCCGACGCCGCAGAACTCGTTGCATTGGCCTTCGTAGCGACCGGGCGTATCGGCCTGGATGCGCAGGTGGTTCACCTGTCCGGGCACGGCGTCGATCTTGCCGGCGAGGCGCGGCACCCAGAAGGCGTGGATGACGTCCTCGCTGCTGACATCGATGTCGACGGGCGTGCCCGCGGGCAGGTGCAGCACGTTGGTGGTCGCCACGTTGCCCCGATCGGGATAGCGGAAGGTCCAGACCCATTGCCTGGCCACCGCCTCGATCCGGGGCGGCGAGTGCCCGGGCAGCGGCAGCAGTCGCTCGCCGGCCAGCAAGCCGTAGCAGATCAGCGGGAGCAGGATGACCGCGGGAAGTGCCAGGCCGCCCAGCACGATCCAGCGCGAGGACGGCAGCCGTGAACCCCAGCCCGGACGAAGGATGACCAGTAGAAAAAGCGTCATGACCAGTGCGAAGAGCACGGCGGCACCGGCCAGCATCACCCACCAAAGCAAGGCGATCGACGCCGCGGATGGTCCGGAAGGGTCGAGCGTCGACAAGGGGCCGCTGCAGCCTGAGAGCGCGGCCATCAATCCCGCCTGGACCATCACGCAGGGAAGACGATGAGGCTGCGAAAACGGTCGACGTACTCGGCGCGGAGGACGATGGCCATGGCAAAGCAGAACGAATCCGGAGGCCAGCCCAGGAGTCAGGTCCTGCTGGAGACGATGCGGCTGGACGTGGGTTCCGCGGTGGCCCTGGTCGGGCACCCGATCCACGTGATGATGGTGCATTTCCCCGTCGCGTTCGTGGTGGCGACGTTTGGCATCGACATTCTCTACTGGTGGTCGGGCGACGCGTTCTGGGTGCGTGCGGGCCTGTGGTCCGCGGGCATGGCGTTCTGGAGTGGCGTGGCCGCCAGCATCGTTGGCACCGGCGAGCTGTTGCTGGTACGCGGCATCCGCATGCTGGAAGCGAGCTGGTCGCATGCGGTGGCCGCGATGACCCTGGTCGGCATCGCCGCAGCCAATTGGGGTATTCGCCTGGTCAATCCCGCCGATGTCCTGCCGCATGGCCTGGTCGTCTCGGCCATCGCCACGGTGATGGTCGGTTTCGCCGGCTGGCACGGAGGCAAACTGGTGTTCGATCATGGCGTGGGCATCTTGGTTTCGCCGAAGGACTGATGCAGCCATCGGGCCAGTCCGCCGGGCTCGAACAGATGCGCGGCGATCTGGTTGGCGTCGATATGCGGCTTGGCCAGCACGACCCAGAGGATGCCTGCAATCACCACCATGTAGGCGCTGGACAGGGTGAGGTAGGCAAGCCGGCTGAAGCGTCCGTTAGGCAGGAAGAGTTGGTGCGTCACGAGACCGGCGACCACATGCAGCATCGCCATGATCCCCACCAGCACCATCTTCAGCGAGAACCATTCCTGAAACGTGCGTTGCAGGAAGATCAGCGCCGTGCCGCTGGCGATCGCAATGAAAGCGGCGGGCGAGGTCAGCTCGACGAAGACCAGTCGGGTGACGCGATGCAGTTGCTCGAGTTCTTCTCCCGGTTTGAGCAGGCGACGCTGCCAGAACAGAAACGGCAGGGCGATCAGGCCACCTGACCAGAGTGCGATCGCCGCCAGATGAATGAACTTCAGCGCGGTGGTCACAAGGTGGACTCGCTGGGCCGCAGGCTGGACCAGGCGAGCCACAGGCCCACGCCTAGATAGGGCAGCATGGCGGGCACCCACATCAGCAATCCGGCGAACTGCTGGTCGGCGATCGGTGACACGCCCCAGGCGGCGGTGCTGGTCAGATGCACGACGTAGAGCGGCTCCCCCGCAAAGACGATGATCGCGCCGAGCAGACCCATCTGTCCGATCGTGGTGGCCAGGGCCAGCAGGGCCGGTCCGGTCGGCTGGGACGGCGCCAGAATGGCGCGCCACATCAGCCACGCGCTGCCCAGCAGCGACAGCTGCATCAGCCAATACGCGGGCACGCTGGCCAGGCCCCAGGTATACGGCCCCGGCGCATGCCACAGCCAGAGGATGACGGCGTGAGCCGCGACCAGCACGGGAAGCGGCACCGGATTCGCGCGCTGCTGGGGAAATGCGCGAGCCAGCAGCGGCGCGACACCGGCGACCAGCAGCATGTGATGCAGTACGCGCGCCGAGAACAACGCCGATGACAGCGCGCAAAGCGGCGAGACGAAGATGAAGAGCATCAGGGTGATCGCGCCCCAGCCCGCACGCGCATGGGCCGAACGGCCACGCACGATGGCCAGTGCCAGGATCGCGAGGGCGGTGATGACAACGGGGTCGGTATTCCAGCGCGCCCACACATCGCTTGGGACGGCGGCGGGACCACAGTAAGCGATCATGGAACCTGGCATGACACGATGTCCTTTCAGGGTCTGCAGCCCCGTGGCAATCTGCGGTCAATCCCACGCTTGAGTACCGAGACTACGGGATGCCTTTGGTTAACTGGCGGCTGTGCTCTGCGCCAGCGATTGGTTTTTGAATGGACGTCCAAACCGTTCCGCCTCCAGTGGCTCTGGCCTGCCGCCGATTCCAGTTCACCATGCTATTCCCTCGCTTTCTGTGTGTCGTCCGTGTGAATGCCTGGTGTCGCAGCAGCCGGGACGATCGGAATGTGGCGAACCTTGAAGCCGGTGATGCCGAGCAGCAAGGTCACGAGCGGTGCGGCGATGTTGAAGATCGCGAAGGGCAGGTAGGCCATCGTGGTTACGCCCAGCACCGCGGCCATGTACGCACCGCAGGAATTCCACGGCACCAGTGGCGACGTGACGATGCCCGCATCGCCTACTGCGCGCGAGAGGTTCTCGGGTGCCAGCCCACGTTTGGCGAACTCGGCACTGAATAGCCGGCTGGGAAGCAACAGCGCGATGTACTGGTCGCCGGCCACGATGTTGAGCCCCAGCGCGGTCACGACCACGGTGAAGAACAGTCGCCCCACCGTCCTGGCGCGCAGCAGGATCGGCGTCACCAGCTTGTTGAGCAGGCCAAAATCGTCGACCAGCGTGCCGAACGTGACCGCGCCGATGATCAGCCAGATGGTCAGCAGCATGCTGTCCATGCCGCCGCGCGACAGCAGGTCGTCCACTTGTGGGATGCCCGAGTTCGCCTTGAAGCCGCTGGCCATCGCCAACCATCCGCCCTTGACGGCAACCAGGGGCATGGCCGTGCCGGGTTCGGCAACAAAGCGCGCCACGGCCTGCGGTTGCATGAACGCCGCCATGATGCTGGCGAGCAAGGCCGCACTCATGATGGCCAGCGAAGGGGGCACCTTGCGTATCGATAGCCCCAGCAGGAACAGCAGGGGAACAAGGTTCCATGCCGTGATGTTGAAAAGCGCGTCGAATCTGGCGAGCTCCGCTTCCGTCACCGAACTGTCGAAGCCGCCGCCGCGATTGAGTCCGAACAGCAGGAACGCGACCAGGGCGATCAGTCCGGCCGGTACCGTGGTCCAGATCTGCGCGCGGATATGCACATACAGGTCCACGCCACTCAACTGAGCCGCGAGTACGGTGCTTTCCGAAAGGGGCGAGATCTTGTCGCCCACGTAGGCGCCGGAAATGATGGCGCCTGCGGTAATCGCCGGTGATACGCCGATCAGGTGGGATAGTCCCATCAGGCCGACGCCGAGGGTGCCCGCCGTGGTCCACGAGCTGCCGATGCTCATGGAGGTTCCGATGCATATCAGGAAAGCGATGGGATAGAACCATGCGGGCGTAATCAGCTTGATGCCGTAGTACACCAGGGTGGGAATGGTTCCGGACATGTTCCAGGTGCCGATCAGGGCCCCCACGGCGAGCAGGATGAAAATGGCGCCGACGACCGTGGAGATGCCCTTGCGGCCCGATTCCGCGATTTCCTCCCAGGCGTGCCCGTTCTTGAAGATGACCGCGATGGCGACCATCGTGCTGAGGATGATGCCGACCTGCAGAGGGCCTTCGACGGCGTTGAGTCCAAATAGAGCGACCGATGCACCCACCAGTCCAATCAAGGTCAGCAGGGGGATGATCGCATCCAGGTAGGAAGGCTGCCTGGGTATGCGAGCTGTCTGGGGCGCGTCGTTCATGGGTGTCTCGACGGACTGCGTGGGAACGCTAAAGACGGTGTTGCGGTCGGGCTAGCCGCACGGCCTCGCGGCAGGCACCTATACGATGGTGGCGAAGGCAGTGCGGGTCGTATCAAAAGCTCTTGCGCACGTTGAGAAAGACCTCGGTCGAGCTGTAATTGAACGCGACGGCGTTGCTGTGATCGCGGATCCATAGTAGCTCCGGTCGCAGCGTCCAGGTGGGCGCGAACTCCCAGGTCAGATAGCTTCCTGCCTCATAGAGATTGTCGCTGCGTCCCAGCAGGATCAGGTTGTCCTCCGTGTCCGGATGGAAATGGATGGCATCGCTATTGAAGTCGTCACGCTCCCACCAGCCGAAGACACCCCAGTTCACCTTGCTGCCTATGGTGAAATCCAGCGACGCAATCGCACCGAAGAAGTCGGAGTTGCCATCCGCCCCCGTGGTTGCGTAGTGCTTGCCACCGTGCCCGGCGAAGCTGAAGCTGCCGACGCCATCCAGGAACGAATGCTCCCAGCCTGCCGAGAGCGTGGTGCTGGTGCGGTTGCGACCACGAAACGGACCTTCCGGGTATCTGCGCCGCAAGTATTCCGCGCCGAACGTGAGTTGATTGTCGGTATCGAGGCGGTAACGGTAGTCCGCATAGATGCCGGCGTCGTTGCGATAGTTGCCGTTGCCGCGATAGCTGGTGCGCCCCCGGAAGCCCACGGCCAGGTTGTTGTCGCCAAACGAACGGCTGCCCGCCATGTTCCAGCGTAGATCGGAGTCGTCCCGGCTATCGGCGTTGTCGTAATAGCGGAACCGATAGTCCAGCGTGCCGTTGAGCGCGTAGCCGTTGTCGAGTTCGTAGTTGAGTCCGCCACCCGCGCGAAGGTTATAGAACGTGTCCCGGCGATCACTGCCGCCAAACGTGCGTGTGCCGACGGTGTCGTGCACGTTGTAGACGCCGATGCCGGTTTCCAGATAACCGAAACCCGTCAGGCGCCTTCCTTCTTCCACGGACTGCATGGCAGCCTCGTTGTAGATCTTGACCTGGCTTAGCAAGTCGGGCGGCAGATTATCGAAACGCAGCACGGTCTCGAATTCGATTTTCGCTTCGGCGTAGCGCCCAAGCGCGTAGTAAGCGCGGCCTAGTGCGAGATGCGCGGGCGGCGAGTCGGGCTGTGCCGCAAGACTGGCCAGAAACAGTTCCTTCGCCTGTTCCGCGTGGCCGGAGCCGAGTGCGGCGCGACCGAACACGTAGTCAAAGGTGGGGTCACCACGGTTGGCGCCTGCCATGGGCGAAAGCAGGTCGTACGCCTCGGCGTAGTTGCCATCGTGAAGCAACTGACGGCCGTGGCTGAGCTCAGTGCTTGAGGCGGCGCTCGTCGGTGCGGATTCGCCGGCGAAAGCGGCATTGAAGGGCTGTGATGCCAGGGCAGCGACTAGAAGCATGAGCACGATTGACCATTTCGGACACGGGCGACCGCGGAAAGCGGTGTGAGCGGAAGTCAACCCATTCATGGCTTTTCCTGATTTTTAGGTCGATTAACGATGCTCAATCGATGGTGGTTTTATATGTCGAACAAACGATTTATTTGAACAGCCCAAAATACTGGCTTATGTATTCCCATGATTGGATATTAGTGACCATTATCAATTGCTAATTCATAGGCTTTTAGTTGCCGCTTGTCGCGCATGAATTACTAGCCGCTATGGGTGGTTTTAGCGGCTTGGTGCATGAAGAAAGCGTGATGGCGCCGATTGTGCAGGAAACGTGATGGTTTCAGTCGCGAAGCTTTGAATTGTGCATGAGTTGTGACATTTGCGCTCACGCCGCGGATTTGATCCGTTCGATGGTGTAGAAAAAGTGAGTTTTCGGTGTAAGCGCACCAATGGCCAAGCTGCCTCGTGACCAGTATTTTTACTGATATCTTATTGCCAGCGACTTTACTTACCATCGCCACGCGGGACGACGAGAAGCAGGCCGGTAAAATGCCTGCCTGCTGGTCAAAGGGGCGATATTTCCGGGGCATATCTGAAATTCCGATCTACATGAATTAGATAGGGAGCAGGCATGGCTACGACCGAAAAGAAAATGTCGCGGATGCAACTCACTGCGATGGTGGTGGGTGGCATGGTTGGCGCGGGTATCTTCTCGCTGCCACGTACGTTCGCCAATGCCACCGGCCCCCTTGGCGCCGTCATCGCCTGGCTGATCGCCGGCACCGGCATGTACATGCTGGCGCGGGTGTTCCAGTCGCTGGCCGAGCGCAAGCCCGATCTGGACGCCGGTGTGTTCGCCTATGCCAAGGCGGGCTTTGGCGACTACCCCGGCTTTCTCTCCGCCTTCGGCTATTGGATCGGCAGTTGCATCGGCAACGTTTCGTATTGGGTGTTGATCAAGGCAACCCTGGGCGCGTTCTTTCCGATCTTTGGCGATGGCAACACCGTCACCGCCATCGTGGTCGCGTCCATCGGCATCTGGTTATTCCACTTCATGATCCTGCGGGGCATCCAGCAGGCTGCGTTCATCAATAGCATCGTCACGGTGGCCAAGGTCATACCGATCCTGGTGTTCATCGTGATCATGATCTTCTCGTTCAAGATGGACTTGTTCCGCGGCAACTTCTATGGCGGAGGCCTGGAGGGTGGGCTGTTCGAGCAGGTGAGGGCGACCATGCTGGTGACGGTGTTCGTCTTCCTCGGTATCGAAGGGGCGAGCGTCTACTCACGTTATGCCAAGGAGCGCGAGGACGTCGGCAAGGCGACGATCATCGGCTTCATTGGGGTGACCAGCCTGATGGTGCTGGTGACGATGCTTCCCTACGCGGTGCTGCAGCGGGCGGACATCGCCGGCATGCGCCAGCCTTCGATGGCCAGTGTGCTGGAGGCTGTAGTCGGGCATTGGGGGGCGGTCTTCGTCAGCTTGGGCCTGATCGTCTCGGTGCTGGGCGCCTATCTCGCATGGTCGCTGATTTGCGCCGAAGTGCTGTTCACCGCGGCAAAGACCGAGGATATGCCGGCGCTCTTCGCGAAAGAGAACAAGAACAAGGTGCCGGCGAATGCCTTATGGCTCACCAACATCATCGTGCAGCTCTTCGTCATCAGCACGTTCTTTTCGCGTGACGCCTTCGCCTTGATGCTCAGCCTCACCAGCGCGATGTCGTTGATCCCGTACCTGTTCGTGGCGGCTTACGGTCTCATGATCTCCAAGCGTGGCGAAACCTACCAGCTGCGCCCCCAGGAGCGTCAACGCGATCTGATCATGGCCACGATAGCCGTGATCTACACGATCTTCATGATCTATGCGGGCGGTATGAAATTCATCGTGCTTTCCGCGGTTCTCTATGCGCCGGGGACCATTCTTTTCATCTGGGCGCGGCGTGAGCGGGGGAAGATCGTATTCAGGACCTCGGACTGGGTCATCTTCGTTATCGCGATCATCGGTGCCCTTGCCGGTATCTATGGGCTGGCGACCGGTGCCATTACCGTTTAGTCACTCTGCGGAGATCGTTATGGCAAGTGCAAACGACGTCAAATTCGGTGTGTATTCGGAAGTAGGGCAGTTGCGCAAGGTGATGGTGTGCGCGCCAGGTCTTGCGCATTCTCGGCTGACGCCCAGCAACTGCGATGAACTGCTGTTTGACGACGTGCTGTGGGTGGACAACGCCAAGCGCGACCATTTCGACTTCGTCAACAAGATGCGCGACCGTGGCATCGAAGTGGTCGAGATGCACAACCTGCTTGCGGAAACCGTGGCGGTTCCGGAAGGCAAGAAGTGGATACTCGACAATCAGGTCGTCCCGAACCAGGTGGGACTGGGCTTCATCGACGAACTGCGCAGCTATCTCGAAGGGCTGGACAATCGCAAGCTTGCAGAAACGCTGCTTGGTGGTCTGTCGACCCACGACTTTCCGGAAGACGTGGGCGGCAAGGCGCTGGCCGTCGTCAAGGAGGCAGCAGGCGTCACCGAATATCTGCTGCCACCGCTGCCGAATACCTTGTACACGCGCGATACGACGTGCTGGATCTACGGCGGTGTGACGCTGAACCCGCTGTATTGGCCGGCACGCCACGAGGAAACGATCCTCACCACCGCGATCTACAGGTTCCACCCGGATTTCGCCGGCAAGGTCAACGTGTGGTGGGGCGACCCGACCGAGGATCATGGCCTGGCGACGCTTGAAGGCGGCGACGTGATGCCGATCGGCAAGGGCGTCGTGCTGATTGGCATGAGCGAGCGCACCTCGCGCCAGGCCATCAGCCAGCTTGCGGCCACGTTGTTCAAGAAGGGTGCGGCGGAGCGAGTGATCGTGGCGGCCATGCCGAAGATCCGCGCCGCCATGCATCTGGACACGGTGTTCACGTTCGCGGATCGCGACTGTGTCTTGCTCGCACCGGACTTCCTGGCTCAGACGCGGGCCTTCTCGTACCGTCCGAGCAGTCATCCCAGCGGTGTCGAGCTGCATAAAGAAGAAAAAGACTTCGTCGACGTGGTGGCCGAGTCACTGGGGCTGAAGAAATTGCGCGTCATCGAGGCGGGCGGCAGCGACTACCAGCGCGAGCGCACCCAATGGGACAGCGGCGCCAATCTCGTCTGCGCCTCCCCCGGCGTCGTCTACGCCTACGATCGCAACACCTATACCAACACCTTGCTACGCAAGGCCGGTATCGAAGTGATCACGATCGTCGGCGCGGAATTGGGGCGTGGGCGCGGCGGCGGTCATTGCATGACGTGCCCCATCGCCCGCGACGCGGTGGATTACTGACGGCTTAGACGCGTTCCCGCCGCGTTCGCGCGGGAACGCCATTGGATCTGTCGGTGGAGCGCGGCCGGCAGGAGTGGGAGGGCCAGGATTTCAGCAAGAGCACACAGCTCCAACGCCGCTGCCGGGTTGTTTCCGGATAACCGGGGCGGCAACCAAGCCACTACCAGGAAGACGCCCGTGTCTGCGAACTCCGCGATCAGTCGAGTTGTTCTTACTCCTGCAAGCCTGGTGCTATGCGCGCTCGCGGCAACCGTGCTGCTATCGGCGTGCCGGCGTAGCGAGGAGGAGCAAGCCGCTGAAGTCCGTCCGGTACGCGTCATCACCATCGAACGGCAAATGGTCGGCGACAGTATTTCCTTGACCGGAAGGCTGCAGGCGCAGGCCGAGATCAACGAATCCTTCCGCATCGATGGTCGCTTGATCGAGCGCAACGTCGACGTCGGCGATCGGGTCCGGCCTGGCCAGGTACTGGCGCGGCTGGACCAGATGAACGAGCAGAGCAGCCTGCAGTCCGCGCGTGCCCAACTGGCCGCGGCCCAGGCGCAGGGGCTGGAGGCGCGCACCAGCTATGCCCGCATGCGCGATCTGCTCGCCGAGCATGCCGTGTCGCGCGCTTCGTTCGAGCAGGCCGAGGCGATGCAGAAGATCACGCAGTCGCAGATCGACTCGGCGCAAGCGCTGGTCGAGATCGCCGAGAACCGGCTGAGCTATACCAACCTCATTTCCGACGCAACCGGCGTCGTCACCGCGCGCGGTCCGGAGGCCGGTGAAGTCGTGGCCGCGGGGCGCATGATCGTCCAGGTGGCGCGTGAAGGCGCGGTCGACGCTGTCTTCGATGTGCCGGCGGCCGTCAAGGATGTCGCCCCCGCGAATCCCGACATCCTCGTGTCGTTGGGAGGGGATCCCACGGTCACGGCGGTCGGCAAGGTGCGCGAGGTGTCGCCACGCGCCGACCCGATCACGGGCACGTTTACCGTGCGCGTCCGTCTGATCAATCCGCCGGCGGCGATGCGCCTGGGTAGCACCGTGACGGGGCGCATGAAGCTCGGCAGCGTGCCCGCGCTCGACATTCCGGCCAGTGCGCTGATGCGGCCCGGGGGCAAGCCGGCCGTATGGGTCGTGGATACCAAGACGGGAACGGTGTCGGAGCGCAACGTGGAGCTTCGTGCCTATGACGCGGAACGCGTACAGGTATCGCAAGGGCTGGCGCCTGGGGATGTGGTCGTCACCGCCGGTGTGCAGGCATTGCGGCCAGGGCAGAAGGTCCGCTGGACCGAGGCGGCAAAATGATCGGCCCGAATCTGTCGGAATGGGCGCTCTCGAAGCGCTCACTCGTGGTGTTCCTGATGATCATCTCGGTGATCGCGGGCACCCTGTCATTCCTGAAGCTGGGTCGTGCCGAGGATCCGGTCTTCACGTTTCGCACCATGGTCGTGGTGGCGGCCTGGCCTGGCGCGACGGTCGACGAGACGACGTCGCAGGTGACTGAGCGGCTCGAGCGCACGCTGCAGGAAACCCATCATCTCGAACGCGTGCGTAGCTACACGACGGCCGGGCAGACGACGATCTTCGTCGACCTGAAGCAATCCACGCCTGCGTCCGAAGTCCCGGACACGTGGTACCAGGTGCGCAAGAATATCGGCGATATTCGCCAAACGCTGCCGGCCGGCGTGGTCGGGCCGTTCTTCAACGACGATTTCGGCGACACCTTCGGCATCATTTACGCGTTTACTGCGGATGGCTATAGCTTCCGCGAATTGCGCGACCGGGTCGAAGCCATCCGCTCGCGCCTGCTGCTGGTGCCGGACGTCTCGAAGATCGAGGTGCTGGGCGCGCAGGACGAGCAGATCTACATCGAGTTCTCGACCGAGCGGCTGGCTGGCCTGCGCCTGGATTACCCGACGATCGTCGCGGCCTTGCAGGCGCAGAACGTGATCCGGCCGGCGGGCGTGCTGCATACCAGCCAGGAACGGGTGTTCATGCGGGTCAGCGGCTCCTTTGATTCGGAGCAGGACATCGCCAACGTCAACCTGGTCCTTGGCGGACGCATCATCCGGTTGGGCGATATCGCGACGGTGCGGCGCGGCTACGCCGATCCGCCGCAGCCGATGTTCCGCGTCAACGGCAAGCCGGCGATCGGCCTGGCCATCGCGATGCGCGACGCCGGCGACATCCTCGCGCTCGGACGCAATATCAAGGCCGTGATGGCCGACGTCACCGCCAACCTGCCGCACGGCATCGAGCCGATCCTGGTGGCCGACCAGGCGGTGACGGTCGACGTGGCGATCAACGATTTCATGGCCTCGCTGTGGCAGGCCATCATCATCATCCTGGTGTGCAGCTTCGTGAGCCTGGGCGTGCGTCCAGGCATGGTGGTGGCGCTGTCGATCCCGCTGACCCTGGCGATCGTGTTCGCCATCATGGGCATTGTGCATATCGACCTGCACCGGGTGTCGCTCGGTGCGCTGATCATTGCACTGACCTTGCTGGTCGACGATGCGATGACCACGGTCGACGCCATGATCAACCGGCTTGCCGCCGGCGACAGCAAGGATCAGGCGGCCACGTTTGCTTACCGGACGCTGGCAGCGCCCATGTTGATCGGCACCCTGGTGACGATTTCGAGCTTCGTGCCGATCGGCTTCGCCAGGAGTTCGGCAGGCGAGTACACGTTCTCGATCTTCGCGGTGGTGGCGATCGCGCTGATCGTGTCCTGGCTCGGCGCGGTGATCTTCGCGCCCCTGGTCGGCAAGGCGATCCTGAAGGCGCCCAAGGCGGATGCCAATGCGAAACCAAGCAAGCTGATCAATGCCTATGGTGGCTTCCTGAAGGGCGCCATCCGCGCGCGGTGGTTGACCATCGGGCTCACGCTCGCCGCGTTCGCGGTGTCGATGTTCCTGATTCGCTTCGTGCCGCAGCAGTTCTTCCCGGCCTCGGATCGACCCGAGCTTACCGTCGACCTGACCCTGCGCCAGAACGCGTCGATCTACGCGACCGAGGCCGAGGCGGAGCGCTTCGAAGCGTTGCTGAAGAATGATCCTGACGTCGACCACTTCAGCACTTATGTCGGCCGTGGCGCTGTGCGCTTCATTCTCACGCTCAACGTCCAGCTGGCCAATCCGTTCTTCGCCCAGGTGGTCGTCGTGGCCAAGAATCTGGAGGCGCGCGACCGGCTGCAGTTGAAGCTCGAGAAGGCGCTGGCCGAGCAGTTCCCCGATATCGTCGCGCGTATTTCCCCGCTCGAACTGGGCCCGCCGGTGGGATGGCCGTTGCAGTATCGCGTCTCGGGTCCGGACAAGGACCAGGTACGCAAGATTGCGCTCGACCTGGCCGGCATCCTGGGCTCGGATCCGCGCGCTCGCCACGTGAATTTCGACTGGATGGAACCCGCGCGGCAAATCCAGATCCGCATCAACCAGGACGAGGCACGTCAGCTCGGCATCAGCAGTGCCGCGCTCGCCAGCATCATGAATGCCACGATCACGGGCACCACGGTGACCCAGGTGCGCGATGACATCTACCTGGTCAATGTGGTGGCTCGCGCCAGTGAAGAGCAACGCATGTCGATCCGGACCCTGAGTACGCTGCAGGTGCCCACGCCGAGCGGCCGGATGGTCCCGCTCAGCCAGTTCGCGACGTTTGCGGAGGAGCAGGAGACGCCGCTGATCTGGCGGCGTGACCGCGTGCCGACGCTTACGGTCCGCGCGGATGTCCGGCGTGGCGTGTTGCCCGATGAGGTGGTCGAAACGCTGGCGCCGAAGATCAAGGAGTTCAACGCCAAGCTGCCGAAGGATTACAAGGTCGAGACCGGCGGCTTGTACGAGGAAAGCGCGGAATCGAGCGCCTCGGTGTTCGCCGTGGTGCCGCTGATGATCCTGCTGATGCTGATCAGCATGATGGTGCTGCTGGTGAGCTTCAGGCGGCTGGCGATGGTGGTCTGCGTGATGCCGCTGGGCCTGATCGGCGTGGTGTTGGCGCTGCTGATCTTCAACCGGCCACTAGGCTTCGTGGCGATCCTGGGCATCCTGGCCTTGATCGGCATGATCGCCAAGAACGGGGTGATCCTGATCGTGCAGATCGAAACCTACCGCAGCGAAGGCATGAGCGTGCTCGATGCGGTGGTGGCATCGGGCACGTCCCGCATGCGTCCGATGATGCTGACCTCGATCTCGACGGTGTTCGGCCTGATCCCGATCGCACCGACCGTGTTCTGGGGTTCGATGGCCATTGCCATCATGGGCGGCTTGCTGGTGGCCACGGTGTTGACGCTGATCTTCCTGCCAGCGCTTTACATGGTGGTGTTCGGCAAGGAGGAACGGACACCTGCGCTATCGGGCGCAGCGAAAGACTCCTCGACGTGATGGATGAGGGCGGACGCGATGAAGCTGGCACCCACATCAGCGGCGATCGCGGGCCTCCCTTCGGGAGCCCCGTTCGACGACGCACGCACGGCGGTGCTCGATCTGTACGTGGCCGAATTCGCGCAGTTGTTCGATGCCATGGACCTGGCGCCGTTTGGCGAACGCGATCTCGATCCCAAGATCGATGCCTACATCGTCGACTGGGCCCAGGACCTGCCGCCGACGCAGTCACTGCACCTGGTCATCCATCTCGGCAAGCCATGCGCAAGCGGACAGGACGCCGTCATGGCGGGTGAGGCCGTACATGATTACTACGCGCATCGCGCGCTGGCCACCCGGCGTCAATTGAAAAAGCTGTTTCGCCTGGGTCGTATCAGCCTGCTGATCGGGGTGGTGTTCGTTGGCGTGGCGGCAGGCATCGGCGAAGTCGTCCTCAGCCTGTTCACCCGGGAGCGCTACGCCACGTTGGTGCACGAAAGCGTGGTGATCGGCGCCTGGGTGGCGCTGTGGCGGCCGATGGAGATCTTCCTCTATGACTGGTGGCCGATACGCGCCGAGGCGCGACTGTTCGAGCGCCTGAGCCAATTGCGCGTCCGCATGACGGCCATGGTGCAGGAAGGCGGGGTGCCGTCATGAGGCCCGCTGCGGACCCGCGCAAGCGCCGGCAGACACCGTCGGTCGCGTTCACCGTGCTGGAGCGCGGCCTGCTGTTCTTGCTGGTCTGGCTGGTGCTGATGCCGAGCGCGAAGCTGGCCGATCTGGCGGTCGGGCTGCTTGCAACGGCGCTGTCGACCTGGGCCAGCCTGCGTCTGCTGCCACCGGCGTCGGGTCATCTGCGGCTGGGCGCCTTGCTGGCGTTCGTGCCGCATTTCATGTGGCAGTCCGTGCTCGCGGGCGTGGACGTCGCTCGTCGCGCGTTCGATCCGCGCTTGCCGTTGCGACCGGGATTCGTGGTTTACCGCGTGGGCTTTCCACCAGGTCTGGCGCGAAACGAGTTCACCGTGATCACCAGCCTGTTGCCGGGCTCGGTGCCCGCCGGCGACCTCGAAGGCGAGATCGTTTATCACGCACTGGATACCGGCCAGCCCGTCGTCGAACAGCTGGCGGAAGAGGAAAGGCGGCTGAGCGCGGCCCTGATCAGCGGTGACCACCATGACTGAATTCCTGCTCGCGATGACGTTCTTCGTGGTGGTGATGGTCGCGGTGGGACTGTTTTGTGTCTTGCGCGGCGCGAGCAACGCCGACCGCATGATGGCGGTGCAGTTGTTCGGCACCGGTGGTATCGCGGCCCTGCTGCTGGTGGGCGTGGTGAATGGCACGGAAGGCGTGATCGACGTGGTGCTGACCCTGGCGGTGCTGGCGGCGTTCGCGACGGTGGCGTTCGTCAAGGCCGATGAGGCGTCGGCAAAAGACGAAGACCGAACGGGGCAGGGGCCGTGAAGATCGCCGCTGACATCTTCACGATCGTCGCCATCCTGACCGGCGGCTTCTTCTTTCTCGCCGGCACGGTCGGCCTGTTGCGTTTCCCGGACACGCTGACGCGGCTGCACGCGCTGACCAAGGCCGACAATCTCGGCCTGGGCCTGGTGGTACTGGGGCTGCTGCCGCAGACCGGCAGTGTGCTCGCTGGCCTCAAGATGATCCTGGTTTGGCTGCTGGTCCTGCTCGCGTCGGCCACGGTGTCGCAACTCATCGCACGCGCCGCGCGCCGGCATGGGTCGCGCCCATGAGCAGCGCGCTGAATATCGCCCTGATCCTGCTGCTGCTGGCGCTGGCCTTGTGGACGGTCGTCGCTCGCGAGACGTTTGCGGCCGTGGCAGGCTTCGTTGCTTACGGCTTGCTGTTGACGCTGGCCTGGATCGCGCTCGCGGCCGTCGACGTCGCGTTGACGGAGGCGGCCATCGGTGCCGGTCTTACCGGCGCGCTATTGATTGTCGCCGCATCCCGCTTGCGCAAGGCCGAAGCGGCCGCCCTTACCGAACGGCCTGGTCTGGCGACGCGTGTGCTTGCGGCCATCGTTGCCACCGCGGTGGCTGCGGCCATCGCTGCCTGCGTGCTGCTGCTGCCGGAGCCCCCGCCAACGTTGGCGCCCGAGGTGGCGAAGAACATCGCCTCGACCGGCGTGGGTAACCCGATCACCGCCGTGCTGATGTCGTTCCGCGCCATGGATACCTTGCTCGAAGCGATCGTGCTGTTGTTTGGACTGATCGGCATCTGGTCGCTCGCATCCGACCGCGATTGGGGCGGCCGGCCGGGACCGGCGCCCGTGGCCGAGCCCAATGGCATCCTGGCCTACATGGCGCGCGTGCTGCCGCCGATCGGTATCGTGGTCGCCATCTACATCCTGTGGGTGGGCGCCGACGAGCCGGGCGGCAAGTTTCAAGGCGGCACCGTGCTTGCCGCGATGTGGTTGCTGCTGATGATGTCCGGGCTGCTCGATGCGCCTGCGGTGAGCCAGCGCTGGGTGCGGCTGGCGCTGATCGCGGGGCCGGCCGCCTTCATCCTAGTGGGCTTGCTTGGCGTGTTCGCGGCAAACGCTTTCCTGGCCTATCCCGAAGGCCTCGCCAAGCCGCTGATCATCGTCATCGAGGTGGCGCTGCTGCCATCGCTGGCCGTCACCTTGACCTTGCTGCTGAGCGGTCCGCCGCAACGACCGGAGTCGCCCCCATGAGCGCCCCGACGCTGTTTGGGCTGTGCGCCGCCGTGCTGGTGGGCTTCGGGCTGTATGGCCTGATGCTGCATCCGCAGCCGCTGCGCAAGGTGCTGTCGTTCAACCTGATCGGCAACGGCGTATTCCTCGTCTGTGCGGTCATTGCACGGCGTGGTGCAAGCGGTGGCGTCGGCGGCGATCCGGTGCCGCAGGCCTTGCTGATCACCGCCATCGTGGTGGCCTTCGCGGCCTCTGCGCTCGCCGTCGCGCTGATGTTGCGCCAGTTCGACGAGACCGGGTCGAGTTCGCTTGCAGCGGATGGCGCGGCCGCGCCCGCGAAGTCTCCAGCGAAGGGCGAGGCCTAAGTGTCGAGCGCAGCGGCCGCGAACCTGACGACGCCGGGCGGGCTGCTGTTGGTGCTGGCCGTGCTGTTGCCGTTCGTGGGCGTGCTGCTCGGCTTGTCGCTCGGCGGCCGGCAGGCGCAACGGGTGGCCTGGACGACCATCCTGGCCGGCATCGGTGTCGTGTTTGCGATGGCCCAGGCCTTGCTGAAATCGGGCGCGTCCCTGGTCTATCCGCTGGGTGGCTGGACGCCGCCGCTAGGTGTGGCCCTGCGCGCGGATGGCCTCTCGGTCTGCATGATGCTGGTGGTCGCCGTGGTCGTTGGCGTGGTGGGCATCTACGCGAACGGCGATTTCGGTACGCCCGCCGGCCAGCGCGAGGCCCGCGGCCCGCTCGCGTTCTGGCTGCTCTTGCTCGCGGTATGGGGTTCGCTCAACCTGGTGTTCGTGAGCGGCGATGTATTCACGCTCTATGTCGCGCTCGAACTGCTGACCTTTGCCGGCGTGCCGCTGGTGGCGCTCGATGGCCGCGCCGAGACCTTGCAGGCGGCCCTGCGCTACCTGTTGTACGCCCTGCTTGGTTCCATGTTCTATCTGCTCGGCTGCTTTCTGCTCTACGGCGCGTACGGCACGCTCGACATGGCCTTGCTGGCCGCGCGGGTCGGGCCGCATCCCATCGCGTGGATCGCGGCGGCGCTGATGACGGCTGGCCTGCTGGCCAAGACCGCGCTGTTCCCCCTGCATCTGTGGCTGCCGCCCGCGCATGCGGGCGCGCCTGCGGCCGCCAGTGCATTGCTTTCGGCGCTGGTGATCAAGGGCGCCTGGTTCCTGGTGGTGCGGCTGTGGGTCGACGTGTTCCCGGGCATCGTGAGCCTGCCTGCGGCGCAGCTGCTGGCAGCGCTTGGCGCCTCGGCCATCATCGTCGGCAACGTGGTGGCACTGCGACAGGCACGGCTGAAGCTGCTCATCGCCTATTCGACGGTGGCCCAGATCGGCTACCTGTTCCTAATGTTTCCGTTGGTGGCGGCGCTGAATGCCGCGCGGCTCGACAGCGCCTCGGCGGTCACCGGCGGCTTGCTGCAGGCCATCTCCCACGCGACGGCGAAGGCGGCGATGTTCATGGCGGCGGGGCTGATCTACAGCACGCTCGGCCACGACCGCGTGGCCGACCTGCGCGGCGCCGGGCGCGCCTTGCCGATGACCATGACGGCGTTCGCGCTGGCGGGCGCATCGCTGATCGGCCTGCCGCCCTCGGGCGGTTTCCTGGCCAAGTGGTTGCTGCTGTCGGCGGCCATCGCCACGGCGCAATGGTGGTGGGTGCTGGTGATGCTGGTGGGTGGCCTGCTCACCAGCGCCTATGTCTTCATGGTGGTGGTCCGCGCCATGGCGCCCGCGGCGCCTGGCTGGTCGCCGAAAAAACAGGTGCCGGGCTATCAACAGGCAGCCGTGCTAGGGCTGGCCCTGTGTTCCTTCCTGCTCGGCCTGGCGGCCTTGCTGCCGTTCGATGTGGCGCAGATCGGCCGCGCGGTCGTACCGCTGGTGGGCTCGCCATGAACATCAGCCAGATCCTGCTCGGCACCGCGATGGGCCTGCCGTTGATCTTGCTGCTCGCTTGCGCGTCGGCACGCCTGCGCCGTCGCATGGCAGCGCTGTTCGTGATCGCACCGCTGCCGGCGCTCGCAGCGGCGCTGTGCGCTGGCCATGAATCGATGCTGGTGCTCGGCAATGCACGCTTCGCCCTGCGTTTTGCGCTCGACCTGCCGGGCGCGATGCTGCTGGGTTGTGCTGCCGTGCTGTGGGCTCTCGCCGGCATCTTTGCCTGGCGTTATCTGCGTGATCGGACGAACAGCGACGGCCTGGTGGTCTGCTGGCTGATGAGCTTGACCGGTTGCGTCGGCGTGTTCCTGGCCGCCGATATGATCGGCTTCTATTTCCTCCTGGCCGTGCTCAGCGTTGGCGCCAGCGGCTTGGTGCTGCAGGGCGAGGGTCCACCAGCGATACGCGCCAGCGCCATCTATCTCGGCCTCGCCTTGCTGGCCGAGGCCTTCTTGCTGGCGGGGTTGATCCTGCTGGCGCAGGCCACGCCGGATGGCAGCCTGTCGATCCGCGATGCGGCGGCGGCCTTGCCGAACTCGCCGTGGCTCGACCTCACCCTGATCCTGCTGCTGGTCGGCCTGGGCATGAAGGCCGGCCTGGTGCCGCTACATTTCTGGATGCCGCTCGCCTACGGCGAGGCACCCATACCGGCGGCGGCGGTGATGAGTGGCGCCGTGGTCAAAGCCAGCATCCTCGCCCTGATCCGCTTCCTGCCGTGGGGCGCTGCGCTCCCCGATGCCGGGCATGCGCTGGCCCTGATCGGCCTGTTCGGCGCGATCTATGGCGCGCTCATCGGCATCACCCAGGCGCAGCCCAAGGTGATCCTTGCCTATTCGAGTGTCAGCCAGATGGGTTTCCTGGTGGCGGTGATCGGCATGGGGCTGGCGGCCGGCGATACCGGCACCGCCCTGGCGGCGGCGTTCTATGCCGCGCACCACCTGCTGGTGAAGGGCGCGCTGTTCCTGGCCGTGGGTGCGGTGATGCTCACGGGCCGCCGGCACCGCTGGCCGATGCTGGTGCCCGCTGCCGTCATCGCTTTGGGATTGGGCGGCCTGCCGCTGACTGGTGGTGCGCTCGCGAAATACGCGGCCAAGGATCTGCTCGGTGAGGGCCTTGCCGGCTCGGTGGCGGTGGTGTCGTCGGTCGCCACGACCTTGTTGATGATCCACTTCCTCCGTCGCCTCAGCGCCATGACGGCCGTCGAACCCGATGCCCGCGCTCCGGCAGCGATGGTCGTTTCGTGGCTCGCCATGGCGCTGGCGTCGCTGCTCATCCCGTGGGCGCTCTATCTGGCGATACCCATCGACACGCTGCCCAAAGCCGTCGCGCCAGCCGCCTTGTGGGCGGCGCTATGGCCGGTGCTGGCGGGTGCGCTGCTGGCGTTCGGCCTGGATCGGCTTGGGACGCGGATACCCGGGGTGCGCGCGGGCGATGTGGGCGAGGTTCTGCATCCGCTGGAAGACGCCAGCATGGCGGCGGGCGGCTGGTGCGAGCGTGTGGACGCGTTTACGCGCCGCTGGGCCGTGTCATGTATCGCCTTGTTGCTGGTGTCGTTGTTGCTCGGCTGGACGCTGATGATGGAGGGCTGATGCTGGCGTGCGATTTCATCACATGTGAGCGCGCACATTAGCTGCGGTTGAGTCTTTCCCAGTCCGTTTGTTTCAACGGGGAATGCGCCATGAGAAGGTTGATTTTGATGATGCTCGCCGCCGCCTCGGTCGCGGTTGCCGGTTGCATGGTCGGGCCGAATTACGAGCGCCCCGCGGTGGACACGCCGGAGAAGTGGCGCATCGACCTGCCCAAGGCCGAAGAAGTCGTCAATACCAAATGGTGGGAACAGTTCGGCGATCCGGTACTGAACCAACTGATCGAAACGGCGCTGCGCGACAACCTCGATGTGCGTGTCGCGGCGGCGCGCGTCGAGCAGTTCATCGGCATCCTGCGCACATCGCGCGCGCAGGCCCTGCCACAGGTCAGCTACAGCGCGAACGCGAGCCACAACCGCACCAGCGAAGTCGGCATGCCGCCGCTGTCGCCCGCGCTCGATCCCGAGTTCAACCTGTACCAGGGAACGCTCGCCGCGTTCTGGCAGATCGACTTGTTCGGCCGCGTGCGGCGCCTCAACGAGGCCGCGCAGGCCCAGGTCTATGCGAGCGAACAGGCCCAGCGAGGCGTGGTGCTGTCACTGGTGGCGGGCGTGGCCAACAGCTACATCACGCTGCGCGGACTGGACCGCCAGCGCGAGATCGCGGTGGCGACGGCGGCCAACTTCGGCGAGACCATGCGCATCTTCGAATTGCGCTACAAGTCGGGCCTGGTTTCCGAAACCGAGGTGTCGCAAGTTCGCTCGCAGTTCAAGCTGGCGCAGACGGCGATTCCTGCCATCGATCAGCAGATCGCCATCCTGGAAAACGGCATCTCGATTCTACTGGGGCACAATCCGGGTCCGATCCCGCGTGGCAAGTCGATCGACCAGCTGATGCTTCCGGTCATTCCGGCGGATATACCTTCGACGGTGCTCGAACGACGCCCGGATATCCTGCAGGCCGAGCAGAATCTGGTGGCCGCCAATGCGAATGTCGGCGCCACGCGTGCGCTCTACTATCCCAACATTTCGCTGACCGGCCTGCTCGGTTCGATCAGCACGGCCTTCAGCGACTTCCTGACCGGCCCTGCGCAGGCGTGGTCGGTAGGAGCGGGGCTGACCGGCCCCATCTTCACCTCGGGCGCGATCCGTGGGCAGGTACGGTCTGCCGAAGCACAGAAGCAACAGGCACAGCTGTTCTACCAACAGGCGGTGCTGAACGCGTTTGGCGACACCAACAATGCGCTGATCGGCGCGCAGAAGACGATCGAGCAGGTGGTCTTGCAGCAGCAGCGCGTGGACTCCTTGCGCGAATACGCGCGGCTCTCGCGCCTCAAATTCGAAAACGGCCTGATCGGTTATCTCGACGTGCTGGTCTCGGAAAACGACTTGTTTGCCGCCGAACTGTCACTCGCCAGCCTGAGCGCGCAACGCTACACGCAAGTCGTGAGCGTGTACCAGGCCATGGGCGGCGGATGGGTGGATATCGCCGATGCCATGACGCCAGTGCCGCTGGGCTCGGTGCAGATGCGCAAATGATGGCGCGTGCCTGACCGATGACGTGTGCGTAACATGCGTTTTGCGATACAAAGGGCTCATCCACAGGGACACAAACCATGATCGAACAGATTCAAGGCTTGCCGCCGGGCACACTGGGATTTCGCGCCAGCGGGCAGGTTACTGCCGCTGACTACGAGCGGGTGCTGGTGCCGGACATCGAGGCGGCGTTTGCGTTGAATCGCAAGTTGCGTCTGCTTTATCACGTCGGCCCGGATTTCACCGGGTTCGACCCGGGCGCCATGTGGGACGACATGATGCTCGGCTTCCGGCATTTCAGCGGCTGGGATCGCGTGGCGCTGGTGACCGATGTGCCTTGGCTGCGCATTGCGGCGACGGCCATGGGTTTCGTGGTGCCGGCCGAGTTCCGGCTGTTCAGCAATGCCGAGCTGGTGCTCGCGATCGACTGGATTCGTGAGCCGAAGCCGGCGACGGAAGAAGGGAACAAATGAAACTGTTTGCAGGGCGCTTGTCAGGCGCCGCCGCTTGTGTTGAAGTCGGCGTCATGCCCTGCCTTCGCGCCCGTTTCGTTTCCATGACTGCGACCGCCGCTTCCGCGACGGCAAGCACTCATGCGTGCGCGCTGAATAACAACGCCAATGACAATACCCGCATCGACGGGTGGGCCGGCGTGTAAGCAGAAACTGCAAACATTCACGCAAGAGGCCCGCTCCCAGCGGGCCTTTTTGTTTTTCCAGTGCACGAAAAACCAACCAAGGGACCTGTGTCATGTGTTCGATCTTCGGCATGTTCGACCTGCAGCCAGGCGATGACCTGGCAGCGCTGCGCCAGCAGGCGCTGGAACTTTCCCAGCGCCAGCGCCATCGCGGCCCGGACTGGAGTGGCGTGTTCGTCGACGCCGGCGTGATCCTGGTGCACGAGCGCCTGGCGATCGTCGACCCGGCCAGCGGCGCGCAGCCGCTGCGATCGCGCGACGGTGCGCTGGCGTTGGCGGTGAACGGCGAGATCTACAACCATCGCGAACTGCGCGCCGCCAGCGGCTACGACTTCACCACCGGCTCGGATTGCGAGGTGATCAATGCGCTTGTATCGCGAACACGGTCAGTCCGCTTGAATGGGTGGCCAAGCTCAACGGCATCTTCGCCTTTGCGCTGTGGGACAGCGATGCAGCGCGCTATCGTGATCGCGCGCGATCCGATCGGCGTCTGCCCGCTGTACTGGGGGCACGACGGCGAAGGGCGGCTTTGCGTGGCGTCGGAGATGAAGGCGCTTGTCGGGCCTGTGCGCCGATGTGGCGCCGTTCCCGCCGGGCCATGTGTACGACAGCGCGGATGGCGAACTGCGCCGCTATTACCACAAGCCCTGGCGCGACTACGCCGCATACCAAGGGCCACGACGTCTCGTTGCACGATTTGCGCGAGGCCTTCGAGCAGGCCGTGCATCGCCAGCTGATGACGGATGTGCCTTATGGCGTGCTGCTTTCCGGTGGACTGGACTCCTCGCTGGTCGCTGCCTGCGCCGCCCGATTTGCGCGTCACCGCGTGGAGGACGACGACCGCGCTGAAGCCTGGTGGCCGCGCCTGCATTCGTTCGCGATCGGGCTGGAAGGCTCGCCCGATCTCGCCGCCGCCCAGGTCGCCGCCGATGCGCTGGGCACGGTGCATCACGGCTTCGTCTATACGTTCTGGGAGGGGCTGGACGCGTTGCCCGAAGTGATTCGCCATATCGAAACCTATGACGTCACCACCATCCGCGCCTCCACGCCGATGTACCTGCTGGCGCGCCGGATCAAGGCGATGGGCGTGAAGATGGTGCTGTCCGGCGAAGGTTCGGACGAGATCTTCGGCGGCTACCTGTACTTCCACAAGGCGCCGTCGGCCGAGGCCTTCCACGAGGAAACCGTGCGCAAGCTCGATGCGCTGCACAGCTACGACTGCCTGCGCGCGAACAAGTCGATGATGGCCTGGGGCGTGGAGGCGCGCGTGCCGTTCCTGGACCTGGAGTTTCTCGACGTGGCCATGGGCATGGATGCGCGCCACAAGATGGCGGGCGAGGGACGCATCGAGAAAGCGGTGTTGCGCGAGGCGTTCCAGGGTGTGCTGCCGGACGAGATCCTGTGGCGCCAGAAGGAACAGTTCAGCGATGGCGTCGGCTACGGCTGGATCGACGGTCTCAAGGCGCATGCCGAACAGGCGATAAGCGATCGCGAATTTGCCGCTGCGGCGACGCGCTTTCCGCACAACACGCCGGCGACCAAGGAGGCCTATCTGTATCGGCGCATCTTCGAGCGCTTCTATCCGGGGGCGGCGTGCGCTGCGACCGTACCGGGCGGCAAGTCCATCGCATGTTCATCATCTGCGGCCTTGGCCTGGGATCCGGCGTTTGCGGGAGCCGCGGACCCATCCGGTCGCGCGGTGCGTGGGGTGCATCAGCAGGCGTTGGCGTAGCGGCTTTTCTTCCTCTCCCCTCCGGGGAGAGGACTGAGGTGAGGGGCGGGTGCTCGCGATAACTTGGCTACAAAACATGCTTCGGGTGGGGGTTATCGCAAGATTGGCCCCTCACCCCAGCCCTCTCCCCGGAGGGGAGAGGGAGCTAACGGCGCGGTCAGTTGTCGTCCAAGTCTCCACTACGCGACAGCAACACAGCCACCGGTCGGGTGCCCGGGAATTCCGAGAACACCATCGCCATGCAGGCGGTAATGGGCACCGCCAGAAACGCGCCGGGGATACCCCAGAGCCCGCTCCACACGGTCAGGCTGATCAGGATGGCGAATGGACTGAGATTCAACGAATTCCCCATCAGGTACGGGTCGAGGAAGTTGCCGATAAAGAACTGTGGCACGGTCAGCGCGATTGCCAGCATCAGTGCCGTGTCCGCGTCGCCATACTGGACGACGGCAAAGGCCACTGGGAAAAACACGCTGAGGAACGAGCCGATATAGGGCACGTAATTCAACAGCGTGATCACCACCGCCCAGAATGCGGCAAGTTCCAATCCAAAGAAGGCCATGATGGCCCAGCTGACCAGGCCAAGCAGCAGGCTGAGCAAGGTCTTGAGCGCCAGGTAGGTACCCACGCGCTGGTTGATATGCACGACGATCTTTTCGAGCTGGGCCACCTTGTGCGGCTGATCCGACATATGGGCCAGCTTGTTCGGCAGGTTGCGCTTCTCGACCAGCAGGAAGGCGACGTAGAGGAACACCACGATCAGGCTGGCGGCGATGGATGTGACCGACATCACCGTGGAGCCAATCAGGCGTTGCATGTTGACCTGGCCAAGTACGTCGCGACGCAAGGTGGCCCAGGTGGGCTCGGACTCGAAGCCAATGCGTGCGGCACCCTGCTGGATCATGTTCAGCAGGGTGGCCTGGTACTGCGGTGCCATGGCCGCCACGCGGGTGAGGTTGGTCATGATCAGGGAGGCCATCGCCATCAAGGCCAGCGCGATCACCAGGATCGATAGCGCGTAGTGCAGCTTCATGGGCAGGCGCGGGCCGATCACCGGGATGCGGTAGAGCAGGCGGGTCAGACCAACGATCACGTAGACCACCAGGATGCTCAGGACGACCGGCTCGAAGATTTTCTTGCCGACGTGCAGCACCCACCCCACGGCCATCGCGAGCACCACGCCATACACCAGGGACTGAAATCGCTCGTTCATGCGGGCATGGATCCGGGCAAAGGGGGTGCCTGGTGCGGGCCGGGCTGCGTCTAGCCTTGCCGTCCGTGACCGACCGTGTCGGAGCCTTACCGGTGGCGCGACTTTTTTATGTGAAATTGCCGGCAGGCCGGGGCCCGCCAGGTCGCGCTGCGCCTTACCGGCAAATCGGAGTCCTCTGTTATCCTAAAGGGCTGCTGATACGGAAGCTCAACCCAAATGATCGAAACCAATCCGATCCTTGCGCAGATTGCGGACCTCAAGGGCCGCGTCGAGTCGCTTAGGGGGTATCTTTGACTACGCCACCAAGCGTGAGCGTCTCGAAGAAGTAAGCCGCGAACTGGAAAGCCCCACGGTGTGGGACGATCCGCCGCGCGCGCAGGAACTGGGCCGCGAACGCGCCCGCCTGGACACCATCGTCAGTGGCATCGACACGCTGACCGCAGGCCTCACCGACGCCGGTGAGCTGCTGGAAATGGCCGCCGCCGACAACGACGAAGACACTGCCAACTCGGTGATCGGCGACCTGCGCGGCCTCGATGCCAAGGTGAGCAAGCTGGAATTCCAGCGCATGTTCTCCGGCAAGATGGACGCCAACAACGCCTTCGTGGACATCCAGGCCGGCGCTGGCGGTACCGAGGCGCAGGACTGGGCCGAAATCCTGTTGCGCATGTACCTGCGCTGGGCCGAATCGCGTGGTTGGAAGACCGAGCTGCTGGAAGTCAGCGGTGGCGAAGTGGCTGGTATCAAGTCCGCCACCTTCCGCGTGGAAGGCGACTACGCCTATGGCTGGCTGAAGACCGAGATCGGCGTGCACCGCCTGGTGCGCAAGAGCCCGTTCGATTCGGACAATCGCCGCCATACCAGCTTTACCTCGGTGTTCGTGTCGCCGGAAGTGGATGACGACATCGACATCGACATCAATCCGGCTGATCTGCGCACCGACGTCTACCGTTCGTCCGGTGCTGGTGGTCAGCACGTCAACAAGACCGAGTCGGCCGTGCGCATTACGCACATCCCGACCAATACGGTGGTGGCCTGCCAGACCGAGCGCAGCCAGCACGCCAACCGCGACCGCGCCATGAAGATGCTCGCGGCCAAGCTGTATGAGTTGGAGTTGCAAAAGCGCAATGCCGAGAAGGACGCGCTGGAGGCGACCAAGTCGGACATCGGCTGGGGTAGCCAGATCCGCAACTACGTGCTCGACCAGAGTCGTATCAAGGATCTGCGCACCGGTATCGAACGCTCCGATACGCAGAAAGTGCTCGACGGTGACCTGGACGAATTTATCGAGGCCAGCCTGAAGTCGGGGCTGGATGCGGGTGCGAAGCGCGTGGATGCGTAAGGCTCACGCGTTTTCGGGTTATATCGACCTATGGCTCGTCATCCCTGCGAAGGCAGGGATCCAGCCGCTTTAGGACGAGCGACAAAGGCACTGGATCCCTGCTTTCGCAGGGATGACGCTTCGAAGAAGGTGTGGCGCTAGCTTCATGTGGGCGCCACGTCAGACGGCAACAAACCAACACTTAGACTGGAACCCACGCATGACCAGCGACAACGTTTCTCCCGCCACCGCTCCCGCCGAGTCCGTCGTTCACGACGAAAACAAACTCATCGCCGAGCGTCGCGAGAAACTGAAAGCGTTGCGCGAGCAGGGCGTGGCGTTCCCGAACGACTTCAAGGTCGATGCGTTTGCCGGCGACCTGCAGGCCGAGTTCGCCGACATCGAGCGCTGGACCGCCGAGGCCATCGAAGGCACCGCGCGCCGCGTCAAGGTGGCGGGTCGCGTCATGCTCAAGCGTGACCAGGGCAAGGTTGCTTTTGTGCAGATGCAGGACTTCAGCGGTCGCATCCAGCTGTTCATCCACCAGGGCACGGTGGGCGAGGACACGTTCAAGGCGTTCAAGGGCTGGGACCTGGGCGACATCGTCGGCGCCGAGGGCGTGCTGATGCGCACCAAGACCGGCGAGTTGTCGGTCAAGGTCGATGTGCTGCGCCTGCTGACCAAGAGCCTGCGCCCATTGCCCGACAAGCGGCACGGCCTGGCCGATGTGGAGCAACGCTATCGCCAGCGCTATGTCGACCTGATCGTTACCGAGGAGGCGCGCCGCACCTTCGCGCAGCGCTCGAAGATCATCGGCTTTATCCGCAAGTGGCTCGAAGCCGAGCCGCGCCGCTTCATGGAAGTGGAAACGCCGATGATGCACGTGATCCCGGGCGGCGCCACCGCGCGTCCGTTCGTCACCCATCACAATGCGCTGGACATGGACCTGTACCTGCGCGTGGCGCCGGAGCTGTACCTCAAGCGCCTGGTGGTCGGTGGCTTCGACCGCGTGTACGAGATCAACCGCAACTTCCGCAACGAGGGCGTGTCCACGCGGCACAACCCCGAGTTCACCATGCTGGAGCTGTATCAGGCCTACGCCACCCATACCGAGATCATGGATCTCACCGAAGAGGTGATCCGTGAGTCGGCCAAGGCGGTGATCGGTACCACCAAGCTCACCTGGGACGGCGTCGAGATCGACGTCGGCCCGGCGTTCCGTCGCTGGAGCATGGAAGACGCGGTGCTGGAGCAGAATCCGGAAATCCGCCGCGAAGAGCTGCGTGACCGTGATGCGCTGGTGGCCCACTGCAAGCGTCTGGGCATTCCGCTCAAGGGCGAGTACGGCTGGGGCCGCTTGGTGTTGGAGATCTTCGAGAAGACGGTGGAGCACACCCTGATCCAGCCGACCTTCATCACCGACCATCCGGTCGAGGTGTCGCCGCTGGCCCGCGAAAGCGACACCAAACCGGGTATTACCGACCGCTTCGAACTGTTCGTCAACGCGAAGGAGCTGGCGAACGGCTTCTCCGAGTTGAACGACCCGGAAGACCAGGCCGCGCGCTTCCAGGCCCAGGTGGATGCCAAGGCCTCCGGCGACGACGAGGCGATGCACTTCGACGCGGACTACATCCGCGCGCTGGAAGTGGGCCTGCCGCCGACCGGCGGCCTGGGTATCGGCATCGACCGCCTGGTGATGCTGCTGACCAACGCGTCGTCGATCCGCGACGTGTTGCTGTTCCCCTATATGCGCCCCGAGGCCTAATTTATGTGGTTTGCCATCATTGGCACAGATGTGCCTGATTCTCTTGAGAAACGTAAGTCCGCTCGGCCGGCTCACATCGCGCGCCTGCAGAAGCTGCTGGACGAGGGGCGCTTGCTCGTGGCGGGCCCGTTTCCGGCAATCGAATCGGAAGATCCGGGCCCGGCGGGCTTCACCGGCAGTCTGATTCTTGCCGAATTCCCATCGCAGGAAGAGGCGGAGGCCTGGGCCAAGGTCGATCCGTACGTGGACGCCGGCGTCTACGCCAGCGTCAGCGTCAAGCCGTTCCTCAAGGCGCTGCCGCGGGCATGAGCGCGCCGATGGTCGAACAGATTCGCGAGCGCCTGCAGCAGGCGCTCGATCCTGTGGCCCTGGAAGTGTTGGACGAGGGCTACAAGCACGCCGGCCATGCCAATGCGGGCAAGGGGCATTTCCATGTGCGCATTGTCAGTGCGGCGTTTGCCGGACAACTGTCGATCAAGCGCCATCGCCTGGTCTATGCGGCGCTGGAAGGGCTGATGGACAACGGTATCCATGCCTTGTCGATTGAGGCCAAGGCGCCAGGGGAATAACGTCGGCGATCCACGTTGCCGTCATCCCAGCGAACGCTGGAGAAGATTCACAACAGCGAAGCTGGTCATCCAGCGCCTTTGGTGCTCTGGCGTCCGAAAAAGTCACTGGATCCCAGCTTGACCAGCCCCCGGCTGTTGAAAGCCGCTGGGATGACGAGCCGCCTCGTTGAAAATAAAGTCTTTATTAACATTGACATGCCTTATAATGTTGATGTGAAACATCTCGCCGAAACGCATTGCGACTACGGCCCGCGTTTGGCACAGTGCCCCATCGCCCGAAAGCCTCGGGCATCTCTCCCAGCGTTGATGCCCGAATGCGCCTGACCACGATCAAACTCGCCGGTTTCAAGTCCTTCGTGGACCCGACCACGTTGCACCTGCCGACCAATATGACCGGCGTGGTGGGGCCTAATGGATGCGGCAAGTCCAACATCATCGATGCCATCCGCTGGGTGATGGGCGAGAGCGCCGCCAGTCGACTGCGTGGTGACTCGCTCACTGACGTGATCTTCTCGGGCTCCAACGCGCGTAAGCCGGTGGGCCAGGCCACGGTCGAGCTGATCTTCGACAATGCCGACGGCACCATCCAGGGCGAGTACGGCCAGTACGCCGAGATCTCGGTGAAGCGCCAGGTCACCCGCGACGGCCAGTCGGCCTACTTCCTCAATGGCGCGCGCTGCCGTCGCCGCGACATCACGGATTTGTTCCTTGGCACCGGTCTGGGACCGCGCAGCTACTCGATCATCGAGCAGGGCATGATCAGCCAGATCGTCGAGGCGGCGCCCGACGAGCTGCGCATGCATCTGGAAGAGGCGGCCGGCATCTCCAAGTACAAGGAGCGCCGCAAGGAAACCGAGAGCCGCATCAAGGCCACCCGCGAAAACCTCGACCGCGTGCGCGACGTGCGCGACGAAGTGGACAAGCAGCTCGAACACCTCAATCGCCAGGCCCGCGCCGCCGAGCGCTGGAAGGCCCTGAAGGAAGAACAGACGCGCAAGGAAGCCGAACTGCGCGCGCTTGAATATCGCGGGCTCAAGGGCCAGCACGATGGCGAAGGCGCAGGCCTGTCCGCCGCCGAGATCGAGATCGAGAGGCAGCTGGCCGGCCAGCGCCATGTCGAGGCGCAGCTGGAAAGCGTGCGCGAGCGCCATACCGGTGCTTCCGAACATCTGAATGCGGTTCAGGCCGAGGTCTACAAGGTCGGCGCCGAGATCGCCCGCGTCGAACAGCAGGTGCGTTACAACCGCGAGACGGCCGATCGCCTGCAGCGTTCGCAGGGCGAGACCGAGCGCGAACACGCCGAACTGGCCGAGCACATCGCCAACGATCGCACCCAGGTGGAAACGCTGCGCATGGCGTTGGCCGAGGGCGAGCCGCGACTGGAAGCCCTGCAGCAGATGCAGGACGACACCGCCGAGTCGCTGCGCGACACCGAAACCAAGCTGGCCGACTGGCAGCAGCGCTGGGACTGCGCACACGCGTACACGCAGGTGAGTCCAGCCGCGCCGCCGAAGTGGAGCGCACCAAGCTCAATTATCTCGACCGCCAGGCGGTCGACCTGTCGCGTCGGCGCGAGGCGCTGGAAGCCGAGCAGAAAGCCACCGATGTGGCGGCGCTGGATGCGGCTGCCGAGCAGCTGCAGGTCGAGCACGAAACGCAACACGAGCGGGTCGGAGTCGTTGGGCAGCCTGCTCGACCAGCACAAGACCAGCCACGAAAAGGTGCTGGACGAAGAGCGCCAGGTGCAGTCCGCGCTGAACGAGGCGCGCCAGCAGCTGCAGATCTGCCCGCGGCCGGCAGTCGTCGCTGGAAGCCTTGCAGCACGCCGCGCTTGGTCAGGAGGAGAGCGCCGCCAGCGGTTGGCTGGCGCGCCTCGGGCTGGACAAGTCGCGTCGCCTGGGCGAATCGCTGCAGGTGGAAGCAGGCTGGGAAACCGCCGTCGAAACTGCGCTGGCGGGCTTCCTCGACAGCGTGCTGGTGGACGAATCGCACGCGCTGGCCATCCGAGTTCGGCTCGCTGCGAAAACGCCGACGTCGCGCTGGTCGATGCGGCCGAAGGTGGCGCCAACACCGCCGGCACGCTGGCGGCGCATGTGCGCGGTCCGGCGGCGGCGATGGCCATCCTGGGTCATGTACTCACGGCCGACTCGATCGAACGATGCGCATGAGCGCGTGGCCCAGCTGTCCGCGCTTGGCGCCGTACCAGTCGGTGATGACGCGCAGCCGGCGAATGGCTGGGCCCGGGCTGGGCGCGCGTGCGCCGCGCGCAGGGCAATCAGGTCGGCGTGCTGGCGCGTGAGCGCGAGATGCGTACGCTGGCCGAGCAGATCGTGGCGCTGGAAGCGCGCATCGAGGAAGCCGACCGAACACGCTCGACGACCTGCGCACGCGCAAGTTCGAAGCCGAGCGCGCGCGCGACGATGCGCAGCGCGAGCTGTACAACGCGCACCGCCGCCAGTCCGAGCTGGCCGGCCAGCTGCAAAGCCATCGCGGCAAGCATGGAAACCGCGCGTGCCCGCGCCGAGAAAGTGGCCGGCGAACTGTCCGACCTGACCAGCCAGCTCGACGAGCTGCAGACGCAGACCCGCGAGGCGCGTGCGCGCCTGGACGAATCGGTCGGCCATGATGGGCGACCTGGAAGACCAGCGCCGCGAGCTGGAAAACGAACGCCGCGCCCTGCTCGAAGCGCGCGAGGAAGCGCGCATGAACGCGCGCGAGGCGGCCGACCAGTCGCACGCGCTGGCGCTTGCGATGGAGTCGAAGCGTTCGTCGCTGGCCTCGCTGGAACAGGCGCTGGCGCGCATGGATACGCCAGCTGCGCCAGATCGAGGCGCGCCGTGCCGAGATCGCCGAACAGCTCGCCGCCGGCTCCGATCCCGATCGCCGAACTGGAAGCCGAGCGCCAGACCTATCTCGATCAGCGCCTGCTGGTCGACAAGCAACTGGTCGAGGCACGTCGCGCGCTGGAAGATTGCGACGCCGAATTCCGCCGGCTCGAACAGGAACGCCAGCGGCATCGAGCATGGCCTGACGGCGCTGCGCGAAAGCCTCTCGCGAGAAGCGCCTTGCCGCACAGGCCCTGCAGTTGCGCGCCGAGCAATTGGCCGAGGCGATCACGGCATCCGGCCTGGAACTGGAGACCCTGCTGGCCGAGCTGGCCGAAGACGCCGACGCCGAGCCAGTGGCGGCAGCAGCTGGTCGAGCTCGGCCAGAAGATCGCGCGACTGGAACCGGTGAACCTCGCCGCGATCCAGGAGCACGCCGAGCAGAGCGAGCGCAAGACCTATCTCGACAACCAGCTCGCCGACCTGGTCAGCGCGATGGAAACGCTGGAAGGCGCGATCAAGAAGATCGACCGCGAGACGCGCCAGCGCTTCAAGGAAACGTTCGATCAAGCGTCAACGCCGGCGTGCAGGAACTGTTCCCGCGCCTGTTCGGCGGCGGCCACGCCTATCTGGAACTGACCGGCGACGACCTGCTCGACACCGGCGTGGCGATCATGGCGCGCCCGCCCGGCAAGCGCGTATCCAACATCACCTTGCTGTCCGGCGGCGAGAAGGCGTTGACCGCGGTCTCGCTGGTGTTCGCCATCTTCGGCCTGAACCCGGCGCCGTTCTGCCTGCTCGACGAGGTCGATGCGCCGCTGGACGAGGCCAACGTCGGCCGCTTCTCCAGCATGGTGACGCGAGATGAGCGAACAGGTGCAGTTCATCTTCATCAGCCACAACAAGGCCACCATGGAAGCGGCCACGCAGCTGTGCGGCGTGACCATGCGCGAAGCCGGCGTGTCGCGCCTGGTGCAGGTGGATCTCGCCGAAGCGGCTAAACTGGCAGGCGCTGCCTGAGGACTCTGATGATGACCGTACAACCCGTGCTTGCCTTCGCCTGGAATCCTGCTGTCGGCATTCCGTTGCTGATCGTCGGCCTGATCGTGCTCGCGCTGATCTGGTTGTTCGGCCAGCCAAAGAAGGAGCAGGGCAGGCGGCGTGTCGTGCCTGCGCCAGGCCGGTGAGCGGCGTGAGCCGACCTTCGGCAGCGAGGACCATCGCACGACGAGCCGTCCTTCAGCGCGCGCGATGACTTCCACCTGGATCCGCTCGGACGACACGCCAGCCGCACCAGGGCGAGCTGGACATCGGGCTGCGCGAGGAGCTGGAGCGGCTCGGCGCCACGCTGGCCGGCGAGCAAGGATCGGATCGAGCCCGCGCCGACTCACTCGGCCGGCCGGCATCGCCGCATCGATCGTCGATGCGTTGCGCGCGCCGCCGGAACAGTTCGAACACAGCCTTGCTGCGTCGCCAGTCGCCGCCATGCAAGCCGCGGCCGTGCAGCCTCGCGCACCGGCTCCCGCCGCACCGCGCGTACCGCCGCGTTCGGATCTGGGGCGCCGCCCGGAGCGAATGCCGGTGGAACGCATCGTCACCTTGTTCGTGGTGGCGCGCGAAGGCAGCGCTCTTCAACGGCGCCGATCTGATCGTGGCCGCCGAGAAGGCCGGCCTCGAGTTCGGCGACATGGGCATCTACCACCGCCTGGTGGACGGCAAGCGCGAGCTCGGGCCGATCTTCAGCGTGGCGAACATGCTCAAGCCGGGCAACTTCGACCTGGCCCGGCTCGATGCCTTGCTGACGCCCGGCCTGAGCTTCTTCATGACCTTGCCGGCGCCGATTCCCGCGCTGGACGCCTGGGACGCCATGCTGCCGACCGCCCAGCGACTGGCCGAACTGCTGGATGGCCAGGTACTGGATGAGGAGCGCAACGCGCTCGGTCGCCAGCGCGTAGCGCATATCCGTGACGAGCTGCGCGGCTGGGACCGCGACCACGAAGGCAAGGAGATCACCTTCGGCCGTTGAAAATTCCTCTGACGGGTTACCTTTGTGTGTGTGTGTAGGAGCGCACCCTATGCGCGATCCAGCTTGACGAGGCATCGCGTCATCGCCGTGTAGGCTATCGCGCACAGGGTGCGCTCCTACACGAGGCGTTCACCTATGGGGAGGAGGCATGGCCTGGAGATCGCTGCGTCACTTTGCCTGGTTGGGACTGTTCGCGCTCGCCGCGTGCACGCATTCCGACCTGCGCCCCGACTATTCACGCACGCCCAGCACGATGTTGCCGGCAGCGGCCGATGCGCCGCTTGCCGCCTACGCGATTCGCCTCACTGCAAAGCACAACGGCGAATCCGGGGTGCGCCTGATCAGCGATGCGAACGAAGCGCTGCTGGCACGCATTGCCCTGGCCGACCGCGCCAGGCACTCGATCGACCTGCAGTACTACACCTTCCATAGCGATGCGACGGGTGAGTTGCTGGCAGACCATCTGCTGGCGGCCGCGGATCGCGGCGTAAGAGTGAGAGTGTTGCTCGACGACCTGCATGTGGCCGGCAACGATAAAGTGTTGCTGGCACTGGATGGTCATCCGCACATCGAAATCAGGCTGTTCAACCCCTTCCTTGAACGCAAGTCGTCGATGTGGAGCATGGGCAAGCAGTTCGCCGGCGATTTCTCGCGACTCAATCGCCGCATGCACAACAAGGCGTTTATCGCCGATAGCTCGATGGCTATCGTGGGTGGCCGCAATATCGGTGACGAGTACTTCGATGCCAGCGGCAACGTCAACTTCCGCGATCTCGATGTGCTGGTCGTCGGCCCCGTCGTCCCGCAGATCGGCGCCGCTTTCGACACCTACTGGAACAGTCTCCAGTCATTTCCCGTTGCCGCGTTTCATCACAAGGCCTTGAGTCCGGCCGAAGCGGCGAGCATTCGTGAAGACGTAAAGTCCAACGAGCGCCTTTTCAGCCAGAGCAACTACGCGCAAAACCTGGTCACTCGTGTAGGTGATCCCACGCGTGAACTGCCTGCCAGCGATTGGGCCTGGGGGGCGGCCACCTACCTGGCGGATGATCCCGAGAAGGTGAACCCGACGACCAGCAACGATGGCCTGACCATCGTGCCGGCGATCCGGGCCTGGACCGATTCGGCCCAGCACCAGCTGACCCTGATCAATCCTTACTTCCTGCCCGGCAAGCGCGGCGTCACCTATCTGCAGACCTTGCGCGACCGTGGCGTGGAAGTCCACGTGCTGACCAATTCGCTGGCTTCGACCGACGCGGGCGACGTGTATAACGCTTATGCCTCGTACCGGCCGCCGTTGCTGAAGATGGGGGTGAGCCTTTATGAGCTGAAGCCCGACGCCGGGGGTGGGCATGGCGGGGGCAGCCATTTCTTTGGCTCCAGCTCGGGCTCCAGCAGCCTGCATGCGAAGGCGATCGTGGTGGATGACTCGCATGCGTTTGTCGGCTCGATGAACCTCGATCCGCGTTCCCTCGATCTCAATACCGAGGACGGCGTGATCATCGAATCACCGGTGCTGGCCAAGGCCTTGCTCGCTATTTTCGCGGACGCCACCAGGCCAACGCACAGCTATAGCCTGTTGCTGGACGCGTCGACGGGTCGCGTCTACTGGGAGGCGCAGCAGTCGGACGGTCAAGTGATCCGCTATGACCACGCCCCCGAGACGACCTGGTGGCGACGCTTCAAAGTGGGGCTGGGTGACCTGTTGCCGATCGAGCACCTGCTTTAGAGCCTGCTCGCCAGCTCCGCGTGGCCGCGTCAGGAGCGGAGTGCCGGGACAGATGCATGCGAATGGCGAACAGCGTAAGTTAAGGCAACGCTGACTAAGTATCGCCATCGTCATGATGCCTGGAAGGCCCGCAGGCTGCGCCGCATGGCGCCGGGAAGACTGGCCGTCTTGCCAAGCCGTGCGGTGCAGCCTGCGGGCCTTCCAGGCATCACCCCGTCCCTTGAATTCAATGGGTTGGGGCCGCCCCTGTCTGCCCGCACCTCTTCGGTGCGTCGGCTCGACAGCCAGCCAGGCTGCCGTCGCCGACGCCCCTGTGAGATGCGCGCAGACAGGGGCGGTGACGATGGCGATACTTAATCAGCGTTGCCTTAATGGCGGCAGGTTCGGGCTGCGTGCCGTGCCTTCGATGCGTATCGGATAGAGCTACTGCTGGCGATGAGAGCTTGCATGCGCCGTCTTGATGCTTGTGACCAGCGAACCCGCGCTGCAGGCTTGAGAGCGTCTCCGTGCCTGCGCGCCCAGGTCGGGCGTGGCGTAGCGGCCCGATGGGGCTGGCTGGGACTCTGGGCGCTCTGCCAGCTGCTGACCTCGTGCGTCTCATCTCCCCATCAGGGCGCGCCGTCGACGGCGCCCCCGCAGGACCCCTTGGTCGAAGCCAGGCGACTATGGCGTGAGCTGCCGCATCAGTCGGACCCCGAGGCGTCCGCGCGAATCGCCATGCATTGCGCTTCGACCGCCTACCTGGCCCTGGGTAGCGCCGATGCTGGTCGGCAACGCGAGGCCGAGGCGATCAGCAACAGCTGCGGCGGATTGCTGGTGGACTTTCTGCTCGGCCACGAGCCGCCGCGCTGGACGTCGGAAACGCTGAGCGTCGGTGAGGCAAAGCTCGCCGTCGAATTCCGCGGGGTGTCGAGCAACCTGTCGGGAACGATGGCGCTGGTCCGCGCGGATGCCGTGCTGATTCCGCCGGTGATGGGCACGCGTTATGCGACGCCTGGCTTGGGTATTCCGCTGGTGGCCATCCAGCCGCGCTGCACCGATCGCCCGGTTTGCCGGCTGCTGCCGCCCGAGGGGGTGACCCGTCCCTTGACGGCCTGGGTGGAGCAGGGCGGCGACGGCCTGCCGCACCTGGTCATGACCGATCCGGTGTTGCATCCGGACGTCGTGGTGGCTGATCACCAGGTCGTGCTTGCCAGCGACGTCACCGCGCCGTTTGCCGCGTTATTCGATAAATCCCGGCTTGGTCGGCTCGCGGTGTGGAATCTTCTTGGAGGTACGGAGCTGACGGCTCGCGAAGGACTCTACTTGCTGGAGGACTACGATCCGAACAAGACGCCCGTGATCATGCTGCATGGCCTGGGGCGAAGTCCGCTGATCTGGGCCAAGCTGACCAATATGATCTTCGGCTCGCCCGAGTTGCACGCGCGTTACCAGGTCTGGCATGTCATCTATCCCACCAATACGCCGATGTTGCTCGATCGTCGTCGCGTTCAACAATTTCTCGACGATGGCTGGCGCGTGCTGGATCCGTCAGGCAATTCCCCGGCACGGCAAAGCATCGTGCTGATAGGGCATAGCATGGGGGGCGTGATGTCGCGCCTGCTCGTGTCCAATAGCGGCGAAGTGATCTGGAATGCGGTGTTCGATGTGCCGGCCGCTGCGTTAAGCGGCAGTCCGGCCGATATCGCGACGGTGGATGGCATCTTCCACTTCAAGGCCTATCCGGGCGTGAGCCGGGCCATTTTCCTGGCCGCGCCGCATAAGGGCAGTCCGGCTGCCGACGCATTCATCGGCCAGTTTGCGTTGCGCCTGGTGCGGGTGCGTGCCCCGGAACTGGATGCGCTTCTGCGCGTTACCAAGGCCAATCGCCAACATGAGTCGCTGGCGCTGGCGGCTGACTACAAGAAGGAGGGGCTGAGCAGCATAAGCACCCTGCGTTCGGAGCAGCCCGTGAGTCATGCCGCGCAATCGCTCATGCCGATCGAGAGTGTCCGCTACTACACCTTCGCCGGTAGCCTTCCCGGCGCACGGCCACCTGGTGACGGGTTCGTGCCACTCAGCAGCGCCATTTTGCCCGGGGCCGCCTCCACCACCATCGTGAAAAGCGGGCACCAGTTGTATCTCAACGACGAAGTGCTGACGAAGATACTCGAGATTCTTCGTCAGCCCTGAGCTGACTCGGCACTTTGTGTGGGTTCCAAGGCTTCAGGCAGGAAGCTTGCGGAAGGCAATGGCGAAACGGTTCCAGCCGTTGATCGCCACGATCAGCAAGGTCAGGTCCGTCAGCTCTTCCGGCGAGAAGTGCGGTTGCACGGCCTCCCACACGCTATCCGGCGCGTGGCTCTGGGAGATCAGGGTGACGGCTTCGGTCCACTCCAGCGCGGCGCGTTCGCGATCGGTGAAGAACGGCGTTTCGCGCCACACGCTCAGCGTCGACAGGCGGCGTTCGTTTTCGCCGGCCTTGCGCGCATCGGAGGCATGCAGGTCCACGCAATAGGCGCAGCCGTTGATCTGCGAAGCGCGCAGGCGCACCAGTTCGATCAGGGACTTTTCCAGGCCGCTTTTGCCGATGCGCTGCTCCAGGCCGACCATCGCCTTGATGGCCTCGGGGCTGGATTTATAGAAATCGAGACGCTCGCTCATGTCTATGCTCCTTGGTAACGAAATTCAGCGGGGAAGATGGGATAAGGCTATGCTCATCATTGGACTACCTAAATGTCCAATTTTTAGCAATTTGAGGTGACCATTGGATGGACATCCAATTGACCATCGCCGGCCGCCGGGATCTGACGGGCCAGTTGTACCGGCAGCTACGTACCGCCATCGTGGATGGCCGCCTGCCCGCCGGGGAACGGCTGCCATCCACGCGCGATCTGGCACGGCAACTTGGCGTGTCGCGCAAGACCCCGCTTGAGGCCTACGAGCGGCTGATCGCCGAGGGGTTTCTGATCAGCCATGCGGGAGACGGCACCTACGTCGCGCAAGGATCGGCGACGGCACCCTTGGGTATACGCGCACGCGGCGTCGCGTCACCCAGGCCCGCCGCCGTGTGGAAGCGCGTGCCCGACGCACTGTCGATGCCCAAGCCCGATACGCAGCTCACCTATGATTACCTGGGCGGCGTTACCGACAAGGCACTGTTCCGCGGTGACGTCTGGCGCAAATGCATCAATCATGCCTTGCGCGTTCACGCGCGCGGGCGTGGCATGTACCGCGACCCGGGTGGTGAGCAGGAACTGCGGCTGGCCATTGCGCGCTATGTCGGGTTCAACCGCGCTGTGAGCTGCAACTGGCAGGACGTGATGGTTACCCAGGGGGCGCAGCAGGCGCTCGACCTGGCCGCCCGTGTCATGGTCAATCCCGGCGATACCGTGGCCGTCGAGGAACCGGGTTACCCGCCGGTGCGCGCCGCCCTGTTGGCACTGGGTGCGCGCGTGGTACCGGTTCGTGTGGATGGTGAAGGGCTGGTGGCAAGCGCACTGCCGGATCATGCCCGACTGGTTTACGTCACCCCCTCGCACCAGTTCCCGCTGGGCATGCCCATGAGCCTGGAGCGTCGCATCGCGCTGCTGGAATGGGCTTCGGCACGCGGTGCCCTGATCGTGGAGGACGACTACGACGGTGAGTTCCGCTTCGAGGGGCGACCGATGGAGTCGTTGAGGAGTCTCGATCGCAACGGCGTGGTGGCCTACGTGGGCAGCTTTTCCAAGACGATCTTTCCCGAGTTGCGCGTGGGCTACGTCATACCGCCCGAATCGCTCGCCGCTGACTTCCTCAAGGCCAAGCAGATCAACGACTGGCACGGCAGCAGCCTGATCCAGGCCGCGCTTGCGCGTTTCATGCTCGATGGCGATTTTGGCAAGCACCTGCGGCGCGTGCATAAGTATTACGCCGAGCGGCGCCAGCTTTTGCTGGGGCATTTGGAGGGCGAGCTGTCGCCTTGGCTGGAACCGATCGCGCCAGTCGCTGGCATCCATTTAGCGGCCCTGTTGCGCAGGGGGCTAAGCGAGGATGTGGTGATCGCCAGGGCGCGTACCGACCAGATCGGACTATATGGCATATCGCGCTTTTATGCCGGCCGGCGGGCGAGGCACGGGCTCATGTTCGGCTATGGCGATATTTCGGTGCCCGCCATTCATGCGTCCATGTCCCGGCTCAAATCGGTCCTGGCCACTCTGTCGCCCTGAGTTTGGTGCAAGCTGGCGAGCTATGCCAAGGCAGTCAGGACTAACCAAAAGTCGTAGCTGATCAGCCTACAGAATTCACGCGAATTCAGCATAACCTTGAGCATGATCGAGTCGCATGAGCGGCATCGTCGTGATCGCCGGATGCCGCGTGTTATTCGGCGAAATGGCGGGTGGAGCAGGGAGGGCGAAGATGGTCATTGCGCTGATCCGATCGATGGGGAGGTCGGAGGCAGCACATGACGCAGGCGAGAGGCGTGTGGATGCGGGCATGAAAGGAGCGAACGTATGCGCAAAGTTACGATCAAGTTTCAAGACGTCGCCACGGAGCTTGCTCAGATCAACACCTTGCGGGATGACGTCATGGAGCGTGCCTTTGGCGCGCTGGAAAAGCAGTATGCCTCGCTCGCCACGATGCTGGTGCAGAGCCTGCGCGACCGGGATCGCGCCGTACGCTGGATGTGCAGGCGTCAGAATGCGTTTGACGGGCGCACGGCTTACGAGTTGCTTGCCGATGGTGAGGCGGACACGGTATGGGATGAGATTGCACTGATGGGTGACGCGCCTGCTGCCGCGCGTCCCAGCGCGGTGCGGATGGCTTATTGATCATCGAAAGACGCTGGGCGCACTTGCTCAGGAGACGGCCGGCAGCGCCCATGCGCTATGGGCGCCACCCGTGCGGGCGCGTCGCGCCGTGGCGCGCGCAAAACAGGAAAAAACGACGCCGAGGGCGATGCCGGTCAGGTCGACGCCGAGCGCGCTTGGCGTCAGTGGCGTCCATGCCTGTGCGAATGCGCCAGCGTTGCTGATCAGGTCGGCGACGGCCACGACGACGGTGAGTGCGGCCGTGACCATGGGCAATTCCATCGCGGCCTTCGCTATGGGGCGGATGCAGGCATTCGCGATGTATCTCAGGTGGTGAGATGCGAGTCGTGGTATCTTGATTGTCGGTCCATTATTCAAGATGACCCATGCCTCCTTCCGATCACGGTGGTAGTCGCCCAGGCGCCGGTCGTCCTGCCGGCGAGCCCAGTCAGCGTATCCGCGTGCCTGAAAGCCAGGTGCCGTCGGTGCTGGCCTATCTCGAGGCCTACCGGGGTGCCGCCTCACTGGAAGCGCCGCGGCCGATGTCGCTGACACCTACGACGGTGGGGCTTACCGCTTTCCTGAGCCGCGTACCGGCGGGCGTGCCGTCGGTGGCGGACGATGATGTCGACGAGGTGGTCGATCTCAATGAGCATCTGGTCCTGCCCGGACACGAGCCGAGCACGTTCATCATCCGGGTATCGGGCTGGTCGATGATCGGCGCGGGCATTTTTGATCGCGACGAAGTGCTGGTGGATCGCGCGCTTGCGCCGCGCCAGGGTGACATCGTGGTGGCAGTGGTCAATGGCGAGCTGACCATCAAGCGGCTCGGCAAGGTCGATGGCCACATCGCCTTGTTGCCGGAGAACGCCCATTTCAAACCCATCGTGTTCCGGGAAGGTGAGACGCTGGAGATCTGGGGTGTGGTAACCCGTTGCCTGCGCATGCTGCGCTGACGCCATGGGCCAAGTGGTTGCACTGGATTCACTGCTTCACGCCCGCCAGGTCTGGAAAGGGCGGGCGACGCCGCTGCCCGACAGCAGCCAGCCGACAGGTTGGCCCGCGCTCGATGAGGCACTGCCCAGTGGCGGCTGGCCCGAGCATGCGATGACCGAAATCCTGCTGCCCGCCGATGGCGTGGGAGAACTTCAACTGGTGCTGCCCACCTTGGCGCGACTGACGCGAGAGGCGCGCAGCGTCATGCTGATCGCGCCGCCATATCTGCCCTACGTACCTGGCTGGGAAGTACGCGGCGTGGTGATGGCGCACGTGGATATCGTGCAGGCCGGGGAGCGCGACGTGCTGTGGGCCGCCGAGCAATGCCTGCGTTCGGGCAGTTGTGCCGCGGTGCTGGCGTGGCCGGTGCAGGTGGATGATCGCGCCTTGCGCCGCCTGCAGGTGGCCGCCGATACGGGCAAGGCGCTGGCGTTCGTGTTTCGCGATCAGCGTCATGCGGCGCAGGCGTCACCGGCGGCGTTGCGGCTGGAGCTGGAAAGCGAGCCCTCGTTGCAGGTACGCATACGCAAATGTCGTGGCGGGCAACCGCCGGCCGGCATGTTGCCGCTCGCTGCCGGCTGGTCGTGAGGGACGCGACATGCTGTGGGCCTGTGTCTTGCTGCCGCAGCTGGCGCTGGATGGTGTCCTCCGGCGGCAGCCGCCCACGGATGCGCCGCTGGTGCTGGTCAGTGGCCCGGCGCAGGCGCGCGTCGTGCACGCAGCCAATGCATCCGCGCGTGCCGCTGGCCTGTATCGCGGCCAGCGCCTCACGGCGGCGCAGGCGCTGTTGAGCCAGTTCGCGATGGTCGAGCACGATCCCGAGGACGAGGCGCGCTGGCACCGCCTGTTGGCGGCCTGGGCTTATCGCTATAGCGGCGAGGTCGGCTTGCTGGCGCATGCGGTGGTGCTGGAAGTGAGTCGCAGCCTGAATCTGTTCGGGCCGTGGCCACGCTTCGAATCATTGCTGCGTGACGACCTCAAGGAGCTGGGTTTTCGCCACCGCATCGCGCTCGCGCCCACGCCGCATGCCGCCCATGTGCTGACCGGTGTCCACGATGGCCTGGCCGTGATGACACCCGACACGCTGCGGCGTGCACTGTCGCCCATTCCGATGGCGCGTGCCCGCCTGCCTGGCGACGCGGCGCAGGCCCTGCCTTCGATGGGTATTCGCACGCTGGGGCAGTTGTTCGCGCTGCCGCGCGCCGGCTTGCAGCGCCGCTTCGGTAGCGAGCTGGTCGCACAACTCGACCGGCTTACCGGCGACGAGCCTTCGCCGATGGACAGCTATCGCCCGCCCGATACATTCGAGCAGCGCATGGAGTGGACGCACGAGATCGAGCACGTCGAGGCGCTGGTATTTCCGCTACGCCGCCTGACCGGCGATCTGTCCGCCTATCTGGCCGGGCGCGATGGTGGCGTGCAGCGTTTCGAGCTTGAGCTGGAACATCGCAGCGGGTCGCCTACGCGGGTAACGGTGGGCATGCTGTCGGCCGGGCGCGATGCGGCACTGTTGTTCGAGTGCGCGCGTGGCCGCATGGAGCGGCTGGAGCTGTCGCAGCCGGTGGTCGCGATGCGTCTGGTGGCGCGCGAGTTGCCGCCTTTCGTGCCGGCTGGTCGCGACCTGTTCGATACACGACCCACCAACGCCGTGCCGCTGGAGCAGTTGCGTGAACGTCTGCGTGCACGCCTGGGTGAAGCGTCCATCCAGCATCTTCGCCGCACGGTGGATCCGCGGCCCGAGTTTGCACAGACCACCACGGCAGGCGTCGGCGCTGCCCATGCGACCTCGCTGCCGCGTCCCACCTGGTTGCTCGATACGCCGCGACCACTGCGTGGCCCGGCGCCGACCATCCTGGCCGGTCCCGAGCGCATCGAAACCGGTTGGTGGGATGGTGGCGACCTGCGTCGCGACTATTACGTGGTGCGCACTGCGCAAGGCCAGTACGCCTGGGTGTTCTGTGCGCCAGGCGAGCAGGGCGCGTGGATGCTGCACGGGTGGTTTGCATGAACGCTTATGCCGAACTGCATTGCCTGTCGAATTTCTCGTTCCAGCGCGGCGCATCGAGCGCGCGCGAGTTGTTCGAACGGGCCAGGGACTGCGGCTATCGCGCGCTGGCCATCACCGACGAGTGTTCGCTCGCCGGCATCGTGCGCGCCTTCGAGGCGTCGCGCGATACCGGCGTAGCGCTGATCGTGGGCGCCGAGTTCCAACTGGACGATGGCCCCAAGCTGGTCCTGCTATGCGAAAACCTGGACGGCTATACCGCGCTGTGCGCGCTGATCACGCGGGGGCGGCGCGCGGCGGAGAAGGGCCGTTATCGCGTGATGCGGCAGGATATGCTCGATGGGCTGCCCGGTACCTTGGCGCTATGGCTGCCAGCCAGCGAGCCCGATCGCGAACATGGCGCCTGGCTGCACTCGTTGTTCCATGATCGCTTGTGGCTGGCGGTCGAATTGCATCGCGGTCCTGATGATGCACGCCGCCTGGTGCAACTGGAGGCGTTGGCCGATTCGCTAGGGGTACCTGCAGTGGCTGCCGGCGATGTGCATATGCACGTGCGTCGTCGGCGCGCCTTGCAGGATGTGATGACCGCGCTGTGCCATCACCGCACCGTGGCCGAGGCTGGCGATCTGCTGTTCGCCAATGGCGAGCGTCATCTGCGCAGGCGCGAGGCGTTGGCGAACATCTATCCGGCGCACTTGCTGGCAGAAAGCGTGCGTATCGCCGAGCGCTGTCGTTTTGCCATGACCGACCTGAAGTATCGCTATCCCGCCGAACTGGTGCCCGAGGGTTATACGGCGACCGCGTGGCTACGGCACCTGACGGAGGAGGGTGTTCGCTGGCGCTGGCCGCAAGGCGCTCCGGCCAAGGTGCGCACGCAGATCGAGCACGAGCTGGCCCTGATCGAACAGCTCAAATACGAATCGTATTTCCTCACCGTGCAGGACATCGTCAGCTACGCCCGCAGCGTAAACATTCTCTGTCAGGGACGCGGCTCGGCGGCGAACTCAGCCGTCTGCTATGCCCTGGGCGTCACGGCGGTGGACCCGGAGCACACGACCCTGCTGGTCGAGCGCTTCATTTCCGCCGAGCGCGACGAACCGCCGGATATCGATATCGACTTCGAGCACGAGCGGCGCGAGGAAGTCATTCAGTACATCTATAACAAGTACGGCCGCGATCGTGCCGCGCTGGCGGCCACCGTCATCTGTTATCGCGGCCGCAGTGCGGTGCGCGATGTGGCACGCGCACTTGGCTTGCCCATGGACCAGATCGACCTGCTATCGCGCGTCTTTGCCTGGCAGGATGGCGATGATCCGCTGGAAGGCCGTTTGCGTGAGCGCGGCTTCGACCCGGATAGCCCGGTGTTGCGGCGCGTACTGGCGCTCACTGCCGAGTTGCGGGATTTTCCACGTCACCTCTCCCAGCACGTCGGCGGCTTCGTCATTTCCGATCAGCCGCTATCGCATCTGGTGCCGGTGGAAAACGCGTCCATGCCGGACCGCACCATCATCCAGTGGGACAAGGACGATCTGGATACGATGCGCTTGCTCAAGGTCGATTGCCTGGCGTTGGGCATGCTGACCTGCATTCGCAAATGCCTGGACCTGTTGAAGGCGCATCACGGTTTCGACGTGACTCTGGCCAGCATGCCCAAGGAAGACCCCAAGACCTACGAAATGATCCGCAACGCCGACACTATTGGCGTGTTCCAGATCGAGTCGCGCGCGCAGATGGCGATGCTGCCGCGACATCGCCCGGAGAATTTCTACGACCTGGTGATCCAGGTGGCGATCGTGCGGCCGGGTCCGATCCAGGGCGACATGGTGCATCCGTATCTGCGCCGCAAGCGCGGCGAGGAGCCGGTGACCTATCCGTCGGAGGCCTTGCGGGACGTATTCGAGCGCACGCTCGGGGTGCCGTTGTTTCAGGAACAGGTGATGAAGCTCGCCATCGTCACGGCCGAATACACGGCTGGCGAGGCGGACCAGTTGCGCCGCTCGATGGCGGCATGGCGGCGCAATGGCGACATGGAGATTCACCGTGAAAAGCTCATGCGAGGCATGCTGAAGAACGGATTCACGCCGGAGTTCGCAGCGCGTTTGTTCGAGCAGATCAAGGGCTTTGGTTCGTATGGGTTCCCCGAAAGCCATGCCGCCAGCTTTGCCTTGCTGGTCTATGCCAGCAGCTGGCTCAAATGCCATTATCGGGCGGAGTTCCTGTGCGCCTTGCTCAACGCGCAGCCCATGGGGTTTTATTCGGCCAGCCAGCTGGTGCAGGACGCGCAGCGCCATGGCGTCAACGTGCGTCCCGTCGACGTGCGTTACAGCGTATGGGACAACGCGCTGGAGGATGACTCCGCGTCCATAGGCGGCTTCGCTATTCGACTTGGCTTTCGCCAGATTCGAGGATGCCGACAGGATATGGCGGAGCGGCTTGCCGCGGAACGAGCGCACCGACCCTTTGATGACGTGGCTGACTTGTGCGTACGCACGGGCATGAATCGACAGCAGCAGGAGGCACTCGCCGAGGCCGATGCGCTGCGTGGCCTGGCAGGTCATCGTCATCGCGCGCGTTGGGCCATCGCTGGCATCGAGGCGCAACTCCCCTTGTTCGGCCACGCCAGTCCAGAGGAGCCGGCTGTCGCGTTGCCGCCACCGTCGCAGGCTGAAAATACGCTGGCCGACTATGCACGCGTGGGCCTGACGCTCGGACCGCACCCCTTGCGGCAGCTCCGCACACGGCTGCGTGCGCTGCATTGCATGGATGGGCGCGCGCTGAGTCATCTGCCGCATGCCAGTCGCGTACGTGCGGCCGGCCTGGTCACCCAGCGACAGCGCCCGCAGACGGCCAGCGGCGTCACCTTCATCACCATGGAAGATGAGTTCGGTCCGATCAACGTGGTGGTCTGGAGTCAGGTGGCCGAGCGGCAGCGGCGCATCTATCTGGAGGCGAGCCTACTGGGCGTGGAGGGGCGTTGGGAACATGTGGATGGGGTCAGTCACCTCATCGCGCACCGGCTGATCGATTTCAGCTCGTTGCTCGGTTCGCTCGATAGCCGCTCGCGCGACTTCCATTGAAACGGTGGCCTGGTCAACTTCGCGGCTGCGAAGCTGGGCAGTTTACTGTGGGTCTAGCGGCCGTTTCGACCATCGGCTTGAACGCCGGGCCACGCGCTCTTACTCCTACTCTCCGGTAGGGAGAAGGTTGGGATGAGGGGCGGGTGCTCGCCTGTAGCGCGACAACCGAGCGTTTCGCCAGGTTGCCGCTTACGACCGAAGGAAGTCCCTGTGGGACGCAGCGGGCGTTTCGATCGCCTGCCGGCGCTCGAGTCACTTTTCTTTTGCGGGCCCACGCACGCGCAGGAGCGCGTGCGAACGGCGAAGCCGGCCCGAAGGGCGTAGGGCAGGATGCCCGGAGTCAAAGAAAAGTAACCCAAAGAAAACGGCCTCAAGAGCTGGTAGCACTCCGTGAGATAGCAGCGTTGGAAGGTTTGCGCGAACAAATAGCTGGTTGCCCAAGGCGAGACACGGCAGCTACACCGCAACGCGCCAAGGCGGTGAGGACTTAAAGCAGGCTCGGCCGACGGTCGAAACGCTTGCGGTATCCCGATGCTCAGGTACCGCCCACCACCCACGATTTAAGCCCTCTGTGCAACGGCGCGTTGCGGTGTAGCCGTTGTGTCTCGCCATGGGCCGCAACTTATCTATCTGGCCACGCCTTCAGGCTCGTATCCAGCGCAATGCTATGAGCTCTTTAGGCCATTTTCTTTGGGTTACTTTTCTTTTGGGCCAGCAAAAGAAAAGTGACTCGGCTGCCGGCAGGCAGTCGAAACGCCCGCTGCGTCCCACAGGGACTGGTCCACTTCGGTCGTAAGCGGCAAGCTGGCGATAGCGCTCAGTTGTCGCGCTGCCGCGAGCACCCGCCCCTCATCCCGACCTTCTCCCCAAAGGGGAGAAGGAGTCACAGCCGCCGACAGGCGATTGCAACGCCCGCTGCGTAAGCGGCAAGCTGGCGATAACGCTCGATCCACGCGCAATCGCGAGCACCCACCCCTCATCCCAGCCTTCTCTCCCACAGGGACTACCTTCGGGTCGCCCAAAGGGGAAGAAGGAGCACAGCGCGCCAGCAGGCGATCGTAACGCCCGCCGCGTCCAACACGCCGCGCGTGTTCGGGCGGCCGTATCGCTGGGCATGGACAACTTCACCCTGGACAAATCAGTGATACACCAAGACTGGCGTGGCGCTGCTCAGCAAGACCTTCTGGGTTTCACTGCCCAGTAGCAGGCGGGTCATGCCGCTCCACCCATGCGAGGCCATGACGACGAGGTCGCACTGCTTGTCCTTCGCCGCCTGCACAATCATCTCGGAAGGTTGGCTGCCGAACATCACCTGACCGTCGAAAGGAACGCCTGCCGCCTCTGCGAGGGTGCGGACATCGGCCAGATAGCGCTCGGCATGGGTCCTGGCCTCCTCGTTATAGGCGTATTCCGTGGCCGCGAGGATGGCGCCCAGATAGGCGATGGTCTGAAATGGCGCGATCACATGCAGGGCATGCACGTGCGCCTGGCAAATCCTGGCCAGCTCGATGCCGGCTTTTGCGGCGCGCAGGGAGAGTTCCGAGCCGTCGATGGGGAGGAGAATGTGCTTGTACATGGGCGTCCTCGTTGAGTGCCGCGCGGGCGACGGAGCAGGCGCCGTGGAACGAGCGCACCTAGCCACGTCGTGGCGTCCAGTATCGTGCAGCGGAGGTGGAACGCCTGTCATGAGCTTAGGCGCGCTCGTCGGTGGTTTTTTGATCCAGGTCAAATCGGCTTGCGACGGAGCTCCCCGGCAGCCGCCGATGTTGTGATCCAGGGACCCTTCATGTGGAGTGACCAGGATCAATGCGATGGATCGCCAGCCAGCCAGGCTGCATCCATCGGCCTACACTAATACAGGCTCAGCTAAAGGGAGGTTCTGACATGTTTCAGCACATTCTTCTTCCCGTCGATGGTTCCGCACATGCGCTCAATGCCGTGGATATCGGCATCGAACTAGCGGGAAAACTCGGGGCCCGGGTACATACAGTTCATGTGCTTCCGCCGTTGCCCGCGGTTTCATATGTCGCCGAACTGATCCAGTCGCGGAGCTCCTACACCGAGCTCGCCAAGGCCCGGGCCGAAAACTATCTGGGTGAGGTTTGCAGGCGCGCGAGCGCCGCCGGGGTGCCGTGCGAGACCGAGTATGTCTTCGATCTGCGACCTTATGTGGCCATCGTGGCGACGGCGGCGAAACATCACTGCGACCTGATCGTGATGTCGTCACGTGGTGCGCAGGGACTGGAACGCGTGCTACTGGGCAGCGTCACGCACAAGGTCATGTTGTGCTGCGACCTTCCCGTACTGGTTTGTCACTGACTCAGATCAGATCGGCCGGTGGCACCAGGTGATGTTTCACCTGGATAGCGTCAAGGCGATCGCAGATCCAGCCTTGGTCGCCGGGCCCGGCATGTGCCTGGACCGCGTCCGCCAGATGCTTGAACGTGGCCCAGAAATCGTTGGCATTCGACTTGCTTTGCACCAGTCCGGGGATAAATTCATCCAGGGCATCGAGCATCTGATCGAGTTCGGCATGCGTCTTGGCCATGTCTAGAAGCCTACACCGGGCCACCATCAACGCTGCGCGAAATCCTTAGCCAAAGGGTCACATTGGTTTAACGGCAAGAGCGGCAGCTTGAATACCCCTCATGGGCAACGAGGCGATGCGATCATGGAATCGGAACGCGAAAACGACCTGCTTTCCCGCGCATGCGATGAGCTGCTTGAGCAGAATGCGTTGCTGCAACAGGAGATAGAGCTGCTTTGCGCGCAGCTGAGGCGGCACCCATCGGGCGAGATGCAGATTCGCGAAGCCAGGCGCCAGATGGAAGACCTGGTGGAAACGACCCGAGGACATACGCCGTTCCCAACCATGACGCACTACGAGGCATCTTTGATCTGACCAGGGGTGCGGAGCGGGCGATGGTTCGGAGGGAACCTGCCGCTACACTAAGGATGCTCTGATCAACGCTGCGCAAGCGTCACCGGTCCTGTCTGTCCGCATCCCTTCGGTGCGCCGGCTCGACAGACGGCCAGTCTGCCGTCGCCGACGCCCCTGTGGTCTGCGAACAGACAGGACCGGTGACGCCTGCGCAGCGTTGATCAGAGCATCCCTAGGTGACTGATTTCGAGCACGAGCTTGCCGATGTGTTGCCCGGCCTCCATCGCGCGATGCGCATCCGCGGCGCGTTCGAGAGGAAAGACTGCATGAATCATCGGTATGCAGCGGCCCTCGGTCAGCGCCGGCCATACGTGGGTCCGCAGTGAATTGGCAATCGCAGCCTTTTCCCGCGCCGTGCGCGTCCGCATGGTCGAGCCGGTGATGTGAGCGCGCCTGCGCGCGATGGCTGCCAGGTTGACCTCCTTGGCGACGGCTCCACCAAGAAAGCCAATGATCAGCAAGCGCCCATCGAGAGCGAGTGCCGCCAGGTTGTCGTTGAAATAGCTGCCGCCCATGATGTCGAGGATGACATCCACACCGCGCCCGTCCGTCTGTTTCAGCACGCTGTCGACGAACGACGTTTCGCGATAATTGATGGGGTCACCGCCCAGTTCACGGATGGCGTTGCATTTTTCCAGGTTACCCGCGGTAGCGAACGCGCGTATACCGAATTCGCGACACAGCATGAGTGCCGTCGTGCCGATGCCACTGGTGCCGCCATGGATCAGCACGGTGTCACTGCTGCTGGCGTGAACCATATCGAACAGGTTGGCCCACACTGTGAAGAAGGTTTCGGGAATGGCAGCCGCTTGTTGCCAGGTCAGTCCTTGCGGAATCGCCAGCACCTGACCCGCCGGGACCACACAGTACTGTGCATAGCCACCACCATTGGTGAGTCCACACACTGCATCGCCGATGGCGAATCCGTGGACGCCTTCGCCGACTGCCGCAATCGTGCCGGCCACTTCCAGGCCGGGAATGGGGCTGGCGCCAGGCGGTACCGGGTAGTTCCCGGCGCGCTGGAGTACGTCGGGTCGATTGACGCCCGCCGCCTCGCCGCGTATCAGCAATTCGCCGGGCCCTGGTTGCGGCGTGGGCACGCTGCGCGGCTGCAGTACCTCAGGCCCGCCGGGCACGGTGATCTGGATTTCGGTCATCGTACTCGGCAGTTTGGCGTTCATCGGCTGGCTTCCCGTGTCGTGAGTGCTGAAACGTCTGTCACACCGCGGTTTCAGGTGAAGCGTATCGCTGCCTGCGGCGCCGGGCGAACCAGCGTATACCCAAGGCTGCACTGACAAGAAGCACAACCGCTGCGATTCCCAGGCACTGGAGCATGCGTTTCTGGCTGTACATCACGAACATGCCGTCCTGTCCGTAGAAGCCGTCATAGCTCGCCAGCACGGATGGCAGGCTCATCAAAGCGTCCTTGTCCAGCGGAAGCGCCCGCTCGTTCGGGTGATAGGTGGAGCCCATCGCCAGCGTCTGGCCATTGCGGTCCAATTCGATATGCCCGCCCAGTACGTAGGTCACCGGACGCGTACGAACGAAGTCCGTCAAGCGCGCGGCACTGGCCCGGTCGGCGTCGGCATCGTCGATGATGAGTCGACCTGGCAGAAAGAAGTCGCCCGTGAAGACCAGTCCCGTCGCTCGATCGTAGTAAGAGACATGCGATGCGTAGTGCCCTGGCGTCGGCATCACATCGATTACCCGGTCGCCGAGGTCGATCTGGGCGACGCCATTGGGCCAGTGGGGGAGGCCAAAGTATTTGGTGACGTGTGCGAGATCGGTGCCGACGACCTGCACTTGGGGTAGCGACGTGAATTGCGCATCGCCCGAGCGATGATCGAGGTGGCCATGGGTGTGCACGACGATGAGCGGCAGCTTCGATCCCCCCATCGTTGGCAGCAACGACATGACAGTTGATGCCAGTGGCATCTTCTGAGCTTCGCTGACGTCGCCGGTATCTATCAGCAAGGCTTTGGAGTCGCCGATCAGCAGGTACATGAAGGGCGCCTCGTAGGTGGCACAGAGGCTCTCGCGCAAAATGTAGGTGTGTTCGTTGTAGCGATGAACCTGCAGCGGGCGTGGCCGATGCGCACTGCAGTCCGCCGCGCCGCCATCCCATTGCACGTCCATCGAGCCGGCGGCCACTTGCGCGCAGGCCATGCCGGTAAGCAGGTAACCAAAAGCCAACAACACATACACTATGCGTTTCATCGTGCTTCGCCTGTCATGAGGGGCGCGCCATCATGGCGCAGGACGGTCCCGGGCGTCGGATGCAGGTTGGCGGGGCAAGGTTTAAGGCAACGCTGATTAAGTATCGCCATCGTCATGATGCCTGGAAGGCCCGCAGGCTGCGCCGCATGGCGCCGGGAAGACTGGCCGTCTTGCCAAGCCGTGCGGTGCAGCCTGCGGGCCTTCCAGGCATCACCCCGTCCCTTGAATGCAATGGGTTGGGGCCGCCCCTGTCTGCCCGCACCTCTTCGGTGCGTCGGCTCGACAGCCAGCCAGGCTGCCGTCGCCGACGCCCCTGTGAGATGCGCGCAGACAGGGGCGGTGACGAGGGCGATACTTAATCAGCGTTGCCTTAAGGCTGCTCGTCCGAGGGGTGCTCTTGCGTTCAGGGTGTTGCAATACGCATGGGTCGACCCGCGAGCTTCCCGTTCCGCATGAAGGGCGGGGCCAGGCATGGTGAAACCCTGCGCAAATCTTGCACCTCAAGTGAATTCACGTCGGCTACACGGCGTTTGAAGGGCTATAGCGCGTATCCAGCCAGACGCATCACTACCGCCCGGTGAGTGTGTCGTCGCTGCTGGGTAGCTCTGGCCTTACTGCCGCGAATGCATCCGGGGATGCTTGTGCATATCGGTGGACAAGGCGAATTCGGCGGATCGGCGGCCTCTACACGAGAGGTGGCGCCCGTCCGAAAACCAATCGATAGATGCCTGAGGGCATCCAGGAATCAGGGGGTCCGTTATGAAGGGAAAGCACGTGCAACATGCATCGAATCGGTTCGCCCGCTTTGCAGTGGTTGGCTTGCTGGTCATGGCGGCGGGTATATCCAACGCCATGGCAACGGGCGGCCCGCCGTCCACGGGGCTGGGGCAGTCCTGGCCCAATGCCACCGATGTCAGTGCCAGTCCTCGTTGGCACGTCTACGTGTTTCAGCGCGATGGGATCCGCTATATCCAGGTCAATGACTTGAACGGCAAAGTGCGTACCGCGTTCGCGGCGGCAGCCGGCAATTTCCTGGGGCTGCCCATAGGAGCGGACTCCGCAGGCCTGGCGACTCCGCAGGAGCCGCTGCCCGCGCCGGCCAGCAGAAAGGGGGAAATCGTTTATCAGGATGCCGCCGTCAAAGTGTTCGTGGCACCCCAGGCAGATGGCGCGCTGCGCGTATTTGCGGCAAGCGGCGGTTGTACGGATCCCATCGAGTGCACGTCGCGGATTCAGTGACGATTTGAGCGTCGTGCTGGACAGCCGAGGCGCCTCCTACGCGGAGGCGCCTCGATTGAACGGAAAGGCGCGTAGCGAATCGCGCAGCAGCAGCGTGACACTCATGCCGTCGGGCAGGTCACGCAGATGCACGTAGCCGCCATAGATCTGTGCCCGGTCGCGAATGCTCGCGATGCCGAGCCCGCTCGCCCCCAGGAGCGTCATCGCCTGTTTCCAGGATTCCGGTGAGGCTGCGGTCGTATCGTCATCGGGCGCTCCACGCTTACCGACCAGGCGCATGACGACCCAACGCTGGCCACCCGTGTGGCCGCCGCGTACTTGCAGGTGGATGTGCTGCGACTGACCGCGCGCAAGCACGTAGACCAGCACTTCGCAGGCCAGGCGATAGAGCGCCATATGGACATCCGGCGCCAGTTGGCTCAGTCCGCGCCCGGACAGATCGCAGCGATAGGTGGCACCTGCCATGCCGACTGCCTGGGCAAACGGCCCTTCGCGCAACGTGGCAGGCACGCCGCGCTCACGCCAGCCGCGGGGGTAGAGGGCGTTCGCCAGTCGATGCATCTCGTGTTGCGTGAGTGCGGCCTGTCGGGAATAGGCGCGCTCCTCATTCGCCGGCAGCACATGTCGAAGGCGATCCAGCAGGCGATTGTGATTCTCGCGAATGTTCTGGCCGATATGTTCGAGCGTATCGGCAGCCTGGCGCAGTCGCAATTCCTCAAGATAAAGACCTTGCTGTGCCAGCTGAAAGCCGCGCAAGGTATCGACCTGGCTGGAACGCGCCGAATCTGCCTGATGCGCAATACGCGAGCCGAGCATAAGCAGGGTGGTGATGGCAAAGGCCATCAGCGCCTGCGCCTGGATCACTTCCGGATCGCGCACCATGGTCGATGTGGTCGCCACGGCCATGCTTGCCAACATGCCACCCAGGGCTGCGCCTTGCCAACCGTGGCGAGAGGTGAGCCACACCACCGGAAGAAACATGGCGATGCGAAATACTTGCATGCTGTCGTCATGGCTGCTGAGGACCAGGCCCATGAACGTAAGCAAGGGCACAAGCACGCCGATCACACAATCCCTTGCCAAGTGGCTTTGCCAAAGCGACGCGTCTGAGCTTGCGCCCGGACTCTCGGTCAACCAGAGATAGAGGGCGAGGACGGCCGGCACAAGCGTAAGCGCACCCAGGTAATCGCCAAGGAAGTAGCCAAATGCGACTTGTGCAGTAACAACGGGCGCTGCCAGATGGCCGGCCATCTGCACGGTGGTCAAGGTGGCGGTGTTGCAGGCTGCGGCAAGCAGACCGGCCAACATCGTCACGCCAAGCAACAAGATCATGTTGATCTGGTGGTTGCCGTGAAACAGGCGGGAACGGCGCTGACACCACGCGACCACCACGGCCAATGGGGCGATGGGAGGGATCGCCGCCAGCAGTGCCCAGTGCCACCCGAACTCGTCGCGGCAACTCCATGCGTGGTAGCCGACGGGAATGAATTCGCCGACGAACAGTGCAGGCCAGTAGCGAGTGGGAACCAGCAGCAGACACGCCAGGCGTAGTCCGGTCGGGAGGTTCCAATGTGAGGCGGACACGCTGCGCAGCAATACGTAGCAGGCCGCATAAGCGGCGGCGATGGCAAGCTGGCGGCCCCAGATGAATCGCCCTGTTGCTTCCCCCATAGCTTGCTTCCCCTTGATTGCTACTTTCCCCGGGGCTCGCCCGGGTGTGAGGTAATCCGATAGACCGGGCGACCGCCACGCGACGCCCTGAATGCCTGCGATGCCTCGAGCTTCACGCGCTGTTTGGGACGGCTTGTTGCTGCGCGCAATGCCACTCGACTTCCCTGATAGGAGTCCTTGTTAGGCAGCGTGTCTTGAGTCAGGTGGCATGCCACCCGGCACGTGTCTCGCTTGGATTCCCAAAGCGAACTCTGGCACGTTCACCGGTGATTTCTTGGTGAAGAGCGTCGCAAGACTGGCATGGTCCGCGATCGCGATTATTTGCGATGCCGGCGAGAGCTCGCGCATGACCGTAGTCGTGGCTGCATGATTCGCCACCAAGCCCCTGGCCGACAAGGCAATGTATCGCGTCGATGGGCGTCGGGCATCGCCGCGGAATGTCGTTGTCCCCGGCCATGGGCAGGGGGCCAAGCCGCACCTAAAGCGCATCACCTCGCGCGCTGGATATTTCCGCGCCTTCTCGCATGGCCTTGGTCACCGGAGTGTTCGCGACAATCTCGAGCAGGCGCTGCCACTGCTCGTCGGTCAGTGGCTGGTCCGAGCGCAGGATGCGATGCACATGCATCCGCCCGTCGTCGTCGCGGGTCAATTCAAGCTCGGCACGAAATCGTCCGAGCTCCCAACCTTTGTGCTGCGCATACATGCGCAGCGTGATGGCCGTGCACGCGGCAAGCGAGGCGAGGTAATAGTCGAAGGGCGCCGGTCCGGCACCTTGCCCGCCGAGCTTGGCTGGCTCATCGGTATCGAGGACGAAGTGGCCCGCCTCGATGTGGTGAAGATAGTTGGCGCCAGTGGATTCAATGGTGGCCAGCGAAACTCGTGACATGTCGTAAATCTCCCATCGGTGCTCTCTTCACGCGCCTCAGTGACGCGGTAAACTTGGCGGCTCCAGCGTAGGCAGCGCCATCCGCGTCGCCAATGGCATGCCAGGCGCAATCCCACGCAGCCGCGCAATTGGACCAAGGTAGCGGCACAGAAATGCGCGCTCACTTGCTGCGTATTGGACAATACCCGATCCGCCGCCTCGAGCATGTCGTTGTTGAACTGCACGCGTCAGGGGGTGGCGATATAATTGAGGCACTCGGGCGTCCGTGCTTTCGCCAGGTGACACTTGCGTCGGCAGTGCGTGACGGCTGGCCATGATGTCGAAGCCGCCGGCAAGCATATCGGCAGCGGTGCCCTCGCGCGGCCTCGCGAGATGGGCAATGAACGGCATCGTCGCGCGCCTCTTTAGTTTTCCTTCCTCGGATGATCTTCCCCATGCGTTCACCTGTTCTTCCCACCGCCTTGGCGCTTTGCCTCATGCTGGCCGGTTGCGCCACCAGTCGCGGCCTGCACACCACGGGCACGTTGACCGATCCGGGCAGGCTCGCGTCCGAGCGCAGCCTGGCGGAGGTCACGCTCAGTGCCACCGCATGGCCGGCGCAGGATTGGTGGGTTGGTTTCGGCGATCCTCAATTGACGTCGCTGATCGACGAGGCACTCAAGAACAATCCAAGCCTGGATGAGGCGGAGGCGCGCGCCCGGCAGGCGCAGGCGGTGGCAGACAGCTACAACGCCGGTCGCAAGCCGCAAGCGCAGCTGGATGCCTCGATCACCGGCGCCTATCTTTCCAGCAAGAATCCGATCTATCCGGTCTACGTGCTGGGCACGTTCGCCTGGAGCAAGTCGGTTACGGCCGGATTCTCGTGGGATCTCGACCTGTGGGGTGGCAAGCGCGATGCGTGGGAAGCGGCCCTGGGCCGAAGTCGCGCCGCTCAAATCGACGCTTATGCCGCGCGCATCCAGCTGTCCGTCAACGTAGCGCGCGCCTATGTTTTGCTGGGTTACGCATTCGACCTGAAGGATGTCACCGAGGCCGAACTGCAGCGCACCACGCAGGCACTGGACGTAACCCGTCGGCTGGTGACGGGCGGCCTCGAGGCGCCGCAACAACAGCATCTGGCTGACTCCCAGGTTGCTGGTGCGGAACAGCAGAAAGTGGCGGCCGAACGCGCCATCGATGCGGCACGCAGCAGTCTGTCGATCCTGTTGGGGCAGGGGCCGGATCGTGGCCTGGCCATCGAGCGGCCCCATCTGGTCGATCGCGGTCCCGCGGTATTGCCCGATAAGCTGCCGGTGGACCTGATCGGCCGTCGCGCCGATCTCGTCGCCGCACGCTGGCAGGTGGAAGCGGCTGGAAAGGACGTCAAGGCCACCAAGACCGAATTCCTGCCCAATATCAGCCTGAGCGCGATGGCCGGCTTCATTGCTGTCGGTGGCAGCACCAACGTGTTCCAGCTGCCTGCGCGAACCTACGCCTTTGGCCCTGCGCTGAGCCTGCCGCTGTTCGATGGCGGTCGCCGGCGCGCCCAGCTTGCGGCCGCCGATGCGGGTTATGACGCTTTGGTTGCGCGGTATAACGGCCTTCTGGTCAACGCCTTGAACGACGTATCCGACCAGGTGTCCGCCTTGAGCTCGGTGCGCGCCCAGATCGTGCTGGAGAAGCGCTCGGAGGAAGACGCACGGAAGAGCTGGGATGACGCGATCAAGGCGTATCGTGGCGGCCTGAAGGGACCGCTCACGCCACTGACGAGTCGTCAACAACTGCTGCAGGCACAGCAACGGCTCGCCCTGCTGGAAAGCCAGCAGACGGATATTTCCATCCGTCTGATCGAGGCACTGGGCGGCGGTTTTGACGGTACGGCGGAGGTGGCCGAGGTCAAGGCCGAGCGGCCGCCGCAGGCATCGTCGGCCAAGAGCGATCCAAGCCGGTAAGTGTCGCGAGGTTGCCAGCAGGCGATGCCCGAACGAAGATGTCGGAGGGTGCACCAGCGACATTGGCAGGCAGGAAACCAGGTGGCACACGCATCGCGTGCAGCAGGCCCATATACACTGACCTTCCGCCCCGCCCTGCGATCCCCATGACGCATCGACTGCTCAGCCTCGACACGCCGACCCTCGATGACCGGGAGGCGATCGTGGCCCCGCTACGCGCCTACAATCGTGAGCACGCGGCGCCGACGGAAATGCTTCCGGTCGCCATCCTGCTCCAGGACGAACAGGGGCAAACGGTGGGCGGGCTCTGGGGGAGAACCATCTTCGACTGGCTCTATGTCGAGCTGCTGGCTGTACCTGAAAGCTTGCGTGGCCAGGATGTGGGAACGGAGCTCATGCGCAAGGCCGAGGAGATCGCCCGGGATCGCGGTTGCGTGGGCGCCTGGCTGGATACGTTTGCGTTCCAGGCCCGCGGCTTCTACGAGCGGCTCGGCTATGGCGTGTTTGGCGAGATCCCTGATCATCCCGTGGGCAGCGCGCGGTATTTCCTAAGCAAGCGGCTCGACTGAACACGGCCCATCCTGCCCGGGTGGAAGCGGTCGGAAGCGCTGGATTTTCGTCGTGGTGCCCTCATTTTGTCAGTTCCCATCGATGAGTGGCGGCATCGGGCGGGCTGGCGTCGCAAATACGTTTCGCGCCTTTCGAAGGGCGCGCCGCCACAGCAATGCGCGAGGCGATCATGGCAACAGGCTGGGCCGGCGACGGCGCCGTACAAGATCAGATCGATGCGACCGTGGAAGATGCGGTGAAGCGCGCGCGTAGCCGTCTCAACAAGGGGCCAAGCCTGAGCCGCTGCGAAGACTGCGACGCGCCGATTCCAGAGGCGCGGCGCGAAGCCGTGCCGGGCGTACGGCTGTGCATCGCCTGCCAGGAGGCGCATGACCGGGAGCAGGCGGCTTCGAGTGGCTACAACCGTCGCGGCAGCAAGGACAGTCAGCTGCGTTGATGGCCTGACGGTTGGCGCGACCACGCGCCTTCATGGAGGAGGGCATGAGTGTCGGTATTGACACTGGTCGGCGAAGCGCGGGTCAATAGCACTCTTTTCTGCCGCGTATAGAGTGCGTAATCGCATGACGATGTCCTTTGCCACCGCCGAAATCCACGCATCGACCCGCCGTGAGGTGCGCGTATGAGCGCCAAGACCAGCCCGCTAGCGGGCAAGCCGGCGCCGGCATCGCTGCTCGTCGACGTATCCCGCCTGCGTGACGCCTACGTCAATCTGCGTCCTGATCCCGGCGTGCCGACGCAGCGGGTAGCGTTTGGCACCTCGGGGCATCGCGGCAGTTCATTCGAGCGCAGCTTCAACGAATGGCATGTGCTGGCGATCACCCAGGCCATCTGCGAGTACCGCCAGGGCAAGGGCATCGATGGTCCGCTCTATATCGGTATCGACACCCATGCGTTGTCCCAGCCGGCTTTTGAAAGCGCGCTGGAAGTGTTGGCGGCCAACGGTGTGCAGACGATGATCGCCAAGGGCGGCGAGTACACGCCGACACCAGCGATTTCGCAGGCGATCCTGACCGCCAATCGCGACTGCCGCACGGGTCTTGCCGATGGCATCGTCGTTACCCCGTCGCACAACCCGCCCGACAGTGGCGGCTTCAAGTACAACCCGCCCAATGGTGGTCCGGCCGACACCGATGTCACGGGCTGGATCCAGAAGCGTGCGAACGAGCTGCTCGAAAACGGGCTCAGCGGCGTGCGTCGTATGCCGTTCACGCAGGCGCTGCGTGCATCGACCACGCATGAGCACGATTTCATCGATGCCTATGTGCGTGACCTGGGCAACGTCATCGACTTCGACGTGGTACGCACCAGTGGCGTCCACCTCGGCGTGGACCCGCTCGGTGGCGCGGGTGTGCATTACTGGGCGCCGATTGCCGAGCGCTACAAGATCGATCTCACCGTCGTCAGTGAAGAAGTGGACCTCACCTTCCGCTTCATGACCGTGGATTGGGACGGCAAGATCCGCATGGATCCTTCCTCGTCCTACGCGATGCAGCGATTGATCGATTTGAAGGATCGTTACGACGTTGCCTTTGCCTGCGATACAGATCACGATCGTCATGGCATCGTGACGCGCAGCAGCGGCCTGCTGCTGCCCAACCACTATCTATCCGTCATGGTCGATTACCTCTACCAGCATCGGCCGCAATGGCGCGCCGACACCGCCGTGGGCAAGACCCTGGTGAGTTCAGCGCTGATCGATCGCGTGGCCAAACGGCTCGGCCGCCGCCTTTACGAGGTGCCGGTAGGCTTCAAATGGTTCGTCGACGGCCTGTTCGATGGCTCGCTTGGTTTTGGCGGCGAGGAAAGCGCGGGCGCTTCATTTCTGCGCAGGGATGGTGGCGTGTGGAGCACCGACAAGGATGGCATCGCTGCTGCGTTGATGTCCGCGGAAATCACTGGGCGCACCGGCCGTGATCCGGGTGAGCTGTATCGTCAGTTGACGGCGGAGCTGGGCAGCCCGCTATCCGAGCGCGTCGACGCGCCGGCCAATGCGGCGCAGAAGGCACGGCTTTCCAGGCTTTCGCCGGAGCAGGTGAAGAGCACTGAACTGGCGGGCGAAAAGATCGTGAACGTGCTCGATCGCGCACCCGCCAACGGTGCATCCATCGGTGGCATCAAGGTGGTTTCGGAAAACGGCTGGTTCGCCGCACGCCCCTCGGGCACCGAGGATATCTACAAGATCTATGCGGAGAGCTTCAAGGATGAAGCGCACCTGCAGCGGCTGCTGGAGGAAGCGCAAGCCATGGTCGACGCCGCGCTAAGCGCGGCGTGAGAGGCAGGCGAGCGCGATCACCGTCAACCCCAGTTCAACGTCTGTGTGAAGTCACAAGCACCCCTCCCCAACCCTCCCCTGCGAACAGGGGAGGGGGAAAGTGCGGGCATGTTTCTGGCTCATTCCCTTGCTTGCAGAGAAGGCAGTAAGGGCGGGCACGTCCTTGGCTCCTCCCCCTGCTCGCAGGGGGAGGTTGGGAGGGGGTGCTTGTGGCCGCCGCGGAGATTTTGAACGGCGCGCTTAGACCGGCGACGGATTGCGCTCAGTGAAGCCGCTTTGATGCCAATAGGGGTACGCCGGCGTGAACGCGCTGGCCGCATCCAGCTTGGCCATCTGGTCCGCCGTGAGGTTCCAGCCCACGGCGCCCAGGTTCTGGCGCAGTTGTTCCTCATTGCGCGCACCGATCACCAGAGTGGATACGGTGGGGCGCTGCAATAGCCAGTTCAGGGCGATCTGCGGCACGCTCTTGCCGGTCTCGGCTGCAATGACGTCGAGTACATCGACCACGCGATAGAGATATTCGTCGTTCATTTGCGGCCCCTTGTCGGCGGTCGCGTGCAGGCGACTTTGCGCGGGCAGGGCAGCGCCGCGGCGCACCTTGCCGGTAAGCCGACCCCAGCCCAGTGGGCTCCATACGACGGCGCCCACGCCCTGATCGAGGCCCAAAGGCATCAGCTCCGACTCATAGTCGCGACCGATCAGCGAGTAGTAGGCCTGGTTGGCGATATAGCGCGGATAGCCATAACGGTCGGCCACGGCGAGCGATTTCATCAGGTGCCAGCCGGAGAAATTGGACACGCCCACGTAGCGAATCTTGCCTGCGCGCACCAGGTCGTCCAGCGTGGAAAGTGTTTCTTCGACCGGCGTCATGGCGTCGAATCCATGTAGCTGGAACAAGTCGATATAGTCCGTGCCCAGGCGCTTCAATGCGGCGTCGCAGGCCTTGAGCAGATGAAAGCGCGATGAGCCGACGTCGTTCGGGTCTTCTCCGGAGCGGAACGTGGCCTTGGTGGAAATCAGTACGCGATCGCGTCGTCCCTTGATCGCTTCGCCGAGGATGGACTCGGCGGCGCCGTCGGAATAGACGTCCGCGCTATCGAACATGTTCAGGCCTGCATCGAGGCAGATGTCGACCAGTCGCCGCGCTTCGGCGACATCCGTCGTGCCCCAGGCGCTGAAGAGCTCGCCCTTGCCGCCGAATGTGCCCGTGCCAAAGCTCAGCACCGGGACCTTGAAGCCCGATGCGCCCAATTGCCGGTATTCCATGAGGGAACCTCTGTGGGGGTGGAGCTTATCGGGATGGGGGCGGATACGGGCGATCCAAGGCTTCGCCCATCCGCGCATTTGATCGCGCCGATGCCGCCCTCGGTACGCGGGAGAACCCCCAGGGTTGATTCGAACGTGAGTTAGTTCGAAACCTGCTGCTTTTCCAGCGCTTCCGCGTAGGCGGGTGCGGGCCACACGGCCAGCCAAATGCCGCGGAACGGTTGGGTGTAGACGGCATGCGCCCGGTCAGCGTCGGACAAGCGTTTCGGGTAGGTAACGATCAGCCCATCGGGATGCGAGTCCGCCCATGCCCTGGTGGTGTCGAGTCCATGCACCTGGTCGACGGGACGGGTCAACCGGCCGAGAAAGGCGTACTGCCCGTCGTTCGTTTCGACGCTGGCGACAGGTCGGCCGGCGGCTTCCGCCTTCGCCAGCAGCGCGGCCACGGGGGTGAAATCGTAGGCTGGCCACAACGTCAGGCTGAAGAGGCCATTGGCAGCGACGGTGGCGATCAAGCCGGCGCACGCGACTCGATACAGCTCGCCCTTGCGAATGATCACCAGGCCCAGTGCGATCAGCAGATACAGGACGCCAAACGGCACGCTATAGGGCAGCAGCCCCACAAACTGCGGCTCCTTGGTGATGCCATGTCTGACGAGCGTACCCAACGAAATCAGGGCGACGCCGAGGACAGCACTCGCCACGGCCATCGGCCACGGGCCGAGCCAGCGATTGCCGCTGCCGCGCCGGTCCCGCAGGTACAGCAGGGCGACGGCCATCAACATGGCGAAGCCGGCATATTCGGGCAGCAGATAATAGGGCTGCTTGCCGCTGACCAGTGAAAATCCCAGCAATACAGGGCCGATCCACGCAAACAGGAAGCGCAGCCCCGATTCAAACGGACGCCGCAGGCTCGCCAGCGCCACCCATACGCGCGGCCACAGCACGACGGGAAACACCAGCATCGGAATCACCGGCACATACCACCAGAACGGCTCGGCATGGGCGAAGGCATCCACCACGCGACCGGCGGTCTGGTGCACCAGCAACTTCTGTCGATACGTTTCACCGCCGGCCCATGCGGCCAGCAATGCCCACGTCAGCAGCAGGGAGAGGCCCGCAAGAATCGCCGCGCCGCCGTGCAGATACCAGCGGCGGCGCTCACGCTGCGCCCATCGGCTCCACAGCGGACCGAGCAGCCAGGGGAACGCCACATGCAGCAACATCACCGGCCCCTTGGCCAGCAAGCCCAACCCGACCGCCAAGGCAAACCAGGCAAAGCGGGGTGCCTCGCGGCGCGGCGTTGGCACCAGGCACAACAGCGCGGCAAGCACGCAGTTCGCCAACAGCACCTCGTACATCACCTGCAGGCCGAACAGGAAGCCATAGGAAAACGCGAGCAGGATCCATGGCGTGACATGCGCGACCCGCGGCCGCTCGGGAAACAACCGGCGCGCGAGCGTGGAGACGAGGATCAGCTGCAGGCCACCCAGGGCCACCTCGAGCAGGCGCGGCCACACGTCGCCGACGCCACCCATCGCCCAGCCGAGATGGATCAGCCACAGCAGCAACGGCGGCTTGTCGCTGTACGGCACACCGTTGAGGTAGGGCACGAGGAAGCTGTGATGAATCCACATTTCCCACGCCACCGACAAGGTCCGCGTGGAATACATGGGCATCGGGCCATGCTGGAAGATGGCAATCAGCGCCGCGGGCACCCAAAACAACAGCCATGACCACTGGACGCCCCATGCGAGTAGCGAGCGCGGCGTGGCGGAGGTGGGCTGGCCTGGGTTGTTTGATGGTGTCACGTGGATGACTCGGCTTCGATGTTGGGTTCTAGTGGCTTGCCGGCGACCTTTGGGAGCGAATCATCGATACCGCCCGGCTACCTCGTCATGCGGCGCCGACGCCGCATCAGCGTCGGCTGTCGATACCGCCCCAGTCCTCGACCTTGCCCTCAGGCACCTCGCCGCCCCGGCACGCAGGTGCAATGGCATCGAGCCGGTAGAGCCGCCAGTCGCGTCCGCTCGTCACGCCCATGTCGATCGACGCGTCGCGACTGACGCAAGGTGCCATCACATCCGAGAGGATCAGCACCCAGCGATGCGCCGGGTCTTTTTCCTGCCACTGGATGGCGTCAGACAACTGGCGATGCCACGGCGTGACAAAGCCAAAATCGGTCACCTTGCGCTCGAACGCCAGAGGCAACTCTTCCTTCCAGGCAACGAGCGCCAGCTCCGCGTCCGGTCCGATGGTGTGCTCGACCCGTTGCACCAGGCCGGCCGGCGAGCTCGCCTTCGCCAGCAGCGGTGCGCCCCACAGGCTCCATAGCAGCCAGAAGCCGGCGAGGCCGGCGAGCAAGGCCACGCCCGCGCGACGCACCCGGAAAACCAGCACGCACAGCAGCAGCCACGTGCCCGCCACGACAAACATCCACCAGATCGATGCGGCCTGGTCGCCGAGCTGCCTTGCGGCCGCAAAGTGCGTGGCGAACGCCGAATGGAACAACAGCGAGTGTGCACCCAGGCCCAGCGCCGGCAGCGCGAGCAGGAGCAGGAAACCGATCGCGGTCCACTGCGCCCAGCGCCGCTGCAGGATGGCGTCGAGGAAGGGGCCTGCGCACAGTGCAAGCAGTGGCAGCGCGGGCATGATGTACACGTCGCGCTTCGCCCGGGTCAGGCTGAAGAACAGGATCACCAGGACCACCCATGCCATCGGCAACAGGAAGCGCGCGTCACGCTCCCGCACCTGTTGCCGCCACGCTGGCAGTAGCCCCGGCAGCGCGAGCGTCAGCGGCAGCCAGGACGTGACCAGCACTTCGAGGTAGAACCACGGCGGCTGAAAACTGTTCCACGGGTGTACATAACGATTCACCGTCTGGTTGAAGAAGATGTCGTGGACATAGTCCCGCGCGGTCACGCTGTCGTGCGCGTGCACATAGAGCAGCAGCGGCACCAGCCATAGTGCGATGGCTGCCATGAACGCGACGGCGCCACCCAGCCAGTGCAACGCGTGCCCCTTGATCGACGGCAGCTGGTTCCAGGCTTGCTGGCGTGCGAACAGCCAGGGCAGGAACATCAGGAAAGCCAGCACGCCTACACCCTTGGTGATGACGCCGAGTCCTGCCGCGAAACAGCCAAGCCAGAACGCACGCCAGTCGGGGCCCAGCAGGAAATGACGCAGCAGCCCATAGTTGGCCAGCGTCACGAAGAAGGTCACCGTGGGGTCGATCTGGCCGCGCTTCGCCTGGAAGATGAACTGCACCGTGCAAAGCAGGCCAAGACCGGCCCACAGGCCGGCACGATGTCCCCAAAGCCGCCGGCCCAGGTCGTAGACGAGCCAGAGCGTGCCGAGGGAGCAGAGCAGGGAGGGCAGCAGGAAGGCCACCCACCATTGACCGGTCAGGGTATACGACAGCGCCTGCATCGCCATGAAGGTCGGCGGCTTGTCGGAGTACCAGTCGGCTCCCCGATGGGGGATCAGCCAGTTGCCGGATGCCACCATTTGATGCGCAACCAGGGCAAAACGGGGCTCGTCGGAGGGTGTCGGCCCGCGCAAGCCCATGCCCGCGGCGAGCAGCAGGAGCGCGCCGAGCATCAGCAGCCAGCGCTGGGTGCGTTCGCGCCGCAAAGGTTTTTCCGCCGGCACAGGCGAAATCGGCAACGCTGGTTCAGCCGCCATCGGATGTCATCGTGTGTGCAATAAGGACGCGCAGGGTGCCAGATACGCGTCCCCGTGTCTCGGGGGATCAACCCCCGCTACGGTCCTGCCGGGCCGACGATGGCCTCGACCGGCCTGGCTAATGGCATCGATTCACGCGGCGCCTGCGCGGATGGCCCCTTCGTGAGCAGGCCCGAGAACCTTTCGACCACCTTGTTGGCGGTTTCGCGCGCCGTCAGGCCCTTGGTGACCAGGGCGCAACTGCCGAGACCGTAAGGCTCATAGACAGAGGCGTCGGTGACGCTGAACAGGCCCACGGTCGGGATGCGCGAGGCGACGGCAAGATGCATGACGCCGCAGTCGGCGCTGATCAGCAGATCGACGCCCGCCATCACGGCACTCATGCGGCGGATATCGGTAGTGAAGTAGCCGGGCCACTGCGAATCGAGCATCGAACGCCCATGCATGGGAACGATTTCGACGATGTTCGACGAGGGGCTCATTTCCTTGAAGGTATCCATGAACTCCTTCCACCACTCGCGGCTGTAGCGCTTCGCACCGGTGGCATTGGCGAAAACACCGACGACCAGTGGGGTCATGGCCTGCTGCGGGACATCCAGCATCTCGCGAATGACTTTGCGTCCCTGCGCACGCTCCGCATCGGTCAGTCGCATATCCAGGGTGGGATAGTCGATGGATATGCCGCTGGTGTGGGAAGGATTCCAATGCAGCAGGTCGATCGCACGCTTCGCCATGTGCTCCGGGGCGGCATCGAGAGGCACGCTATGCGTGAGCCCCGATTTTTCCGGTGTATCGCTGTAGCCCAGCTTGAATCGGCCGTTGGTGAACTTCACCAGCGCGCGACTGAAACCGGATCCCACGACGGGGTCGATGATCAGGTCGTACCGGGTCTTCCTCACCCGCAGCAGCATGCCGAGGAAACGCACGGGGCGTTTGAAGCCGCGCTTGGGCAGGCAATAGATGTTCTTGACGCTGAAGAACGTACTGAACACTTCCTTCGCGATATCGCCTTCGGCCAGGATGTCGATCTCGACGCCCTTATAAAGACGCTCAAGTTCAGTAATGAGCGGCGTGAGCAAGACCATATTGCCCAGCCGATGATTGGGTCGGCACACGAGGACCCGATAAATTCCTTTTCGCGGGATGGGCTCCTGCCCTTGATTCACGAAGGTTTTGTTCAAGCGGCACCGATAGTGACTGTTCGTTCAACTGGAGTTAACTGGAAACTCGCGCCAACCCGTTGCCGGAAAAGGATTTCTTCTCTCCAGGATAACGAAGTATCGGCTCAAGTGGCTTTCATGATGCTTAGGTGTGTGCGGACCGCTCAGAGCCTCTCCAGCCCGCCGTAGCATTATGGCGGCACCGAAACGGCTTGCTGGCGCCCGCATGGAGCGCCACGCACGCTGCCTTTCATCCAGGCCGTTGCGATGCCATGTCCACGCGGTTCGCCTACACGCACTTGCGCGCTCCACCTCTCGACCAATGTGCTTTATGCACCGAGTACATTGCAATAGGCACGTCTGCTACGCCGCCGCATGCGCCGGTTGCGCCCGAAAATCATGCGGAAAGGCAACATGCAGACGATCGAGGAGGTCACCAGGTCGGAGCGCGATGAGATCGTTCCCTATCTCGCCAGCCACTTGTGCGGTGAGGTGGTCATCGAGGCTCTCATGCAGCACGCCGAGGAACCGGGGCGGGGCGACCAGGAAGAGGCGCTCGAACTGGTGATGGGTCTGGCCATTGATCAGCGCCTTCTTCAATGCTTTGGCAAACTGCAGGGCATGCTTCTCGCGCCATGTCTTGTGCGGCGCGATGCCATGCCGGGACGGTCCGAGGCTGTCCTTGGCGCGCGGCAGCCTTCGACCGAGGCCGCCGCGGTGGGCGCCGCGTCCGTCCAGGTTCGTGAAGCAGGCGATCTCGACCAGGGCATGGGAAGGCCTGGCCATCTCGAATAGCCGCGCCTTCGCCGCGTCCGACACCAAAATCCAGGCATTCGACATAAGTCCTCCCCATGACATCGGTGAGCATGTTTTCGATGCTCACGGCATAAGTCGAGGCACTTCTCCAGACCCGTCCATGGCATGGTCGTCCATTGACTCACCCAACCATACGCCGAATCGGTGGGCGGTTCCGCCTGCTGTGACGGCACGCGGCGCACGCTGATCAGGTCGTGCGATATCCGCCTGAAATCAGCCCATCCACTGCCCGCCATTGACGCTGATGGTGGCGCCGGTGATGAAGCTGGCTCTCTCGCTGACGAGCAGGGAAACCATTTGCGCCACGTCCTCCGCCCGGCCAAGACGACCGCAGGGAATGGCTGCCACGATGGCCTTCAAGAGCTCCGGCCGAACGGCCTCGATCATTTCGGTTTCGCAATAGCCCGGCGCCACGGCATTGACCGTGATGCCTTTGCAGGCGCTTTCCAGGGCGAGCGCGCGGGTGAAGCCCAATACCCCGGCTTTTGAGGCCGAGTAATTGACCTGCCCCAGCTGTCCTTTCTGTCCGTTGATCGAGCTGATATTCACGATGCGGCCGTAACCACGCTCGCGCATGCCCTCGATCACGTTCCGGCACATATTGAACATCGAGCCGAGGTTCGTGCACATGACCTCCGTCCATTGCTGCTCGCTCATCCGGTGAAGCATGGCATCGCGGGTGATCCCGGCGTTGTTGACGAGCACGTCGACCGGTCCGACTTCCGCCTCGACGCGCTTCACCCCCTCGGCGCAAGCCTGAAAACTGGACACGTCCCAGTGGTAGACGGGGATGGACGTTTCCTCGCGAAACAGCTCAGCCGCCTCGTGGTGGCCGCAATACAGCGCAACGACCTGGAGACCATCCATTTTCAGCGCGACCGCAATGGCGCGGCCCAACCCTCGTGTCCCGCCGGTGACTACGGCAATGCGACTCATGACAAGCTCCCGCCCCTGTTGCAGAGGCAGGTTGCGCCAGCGGGCGTAAACGTTTGTTGAAGGTTTAAGGCAACGCTGATTAGGTATCGTCCTCGTCACCGCCCCTGTCTGCGCGCATCTCACAGGGGCGTCGGCGACGGCAGCCTGGCTGTCGAGCCGACGCACCGAAGAGGTGCGGGCGGACAGGGGCGGCCCCAACCCATTGCATTCAAGGGACGGGGTGATGCCTGGAAGGCCCGCAGGCTGCACCGCACGGCTTGGCAAGACGGCCAGTCTTCCCGGCGCCATGCGAGCAGCCTGCGGGCCTTCCAGGCATCATGACGATGGCGATACCTAATCAGCGTTGCCTTAACGATGGCGTGGGGTCAGGCAAGGACTGCGCAGGTCGCTGCGTGCCACCGCAGGTGAGACTGGCTCGCAACAAAACCGAAACTTGGCCATGTTCTAGTCACCACTGTCGGAGCCGTTGCTCGCCCTGATCGGCGCCGACGTTGACGCTCTCTCAATGGGGAGGACACCTATGTCATCCGTGCTGGTTGGATCTTTCGCGATTTCGGCGCTGCTTATCGAGATCGCCATCATGCGCACACTGGAAACGCGCTGGATTGTCGCGAGAAATGCTCCCCGCGAGGCGCAAGTCTAGGCTCTCGCAAGGGATAAGGGCACGCCATCGACACGGGGCCTGAGGTTTCTCACACCGTCATCCCAGCTTTCGCTGGGATGACGAACGCTGGAATGACGAGCGGGAAGGGGTGCAAACACTTCCCCGCCGAGCTTCTGAACAGGCTCTTATGCCACCAGCGCTTCTTCCGCGACCGGCAAGCGGATCAGGTAGTCGAAGGCACTCAGGGAAGCCTTCGAGCCTTCGCCCATGGCGATCACGATTTGCTTGTACGGCACCGTGGTGACGTCGCCGGCGGCAAACACGCCCGCCAGTGAGGTCTCGCCTCGCGCATCCACCTCGATCTCGCCACGCGGCGACAATTTCAGCGTGCCCTGGAGCCATTCGGTATTCGGCAGCAGGCCGATCTGCACGAAGACGCCTTCCAGCGCCACATGACGGCTGTCGCCATCGGTGCGATCGGTATAGGTCAGCCCGGTGACTTTCTGGCCATCGCCCTGGACTTCGGTCGTCTGCGCACTGACGATTACGTCCACGTTCGGCAGGCTGCGCAGCTTGCGCTGCAGCACCTCGTCCGCACGCAGCTTGCTGTCGAACTCCAGCAAAGTCACATGGCCCACGATGCCGGCGAGGTCGATCGCCGCTTCCACGCCGGAATTGCCGCCACCAATCACCGCGACGCGCTTGCCCTTGAACAGCGGGCCATCGCAGTGCGGGCAGTAGGTGACGCCCTTGTTGCGATATGCCTGCTCGCCCGGCACGTTCATATTGCGCCAGCGCGCGCCAGTGGAAAGGATGACCGTCTTCGACTTCAGCGTGGCGCCATTGGCCAGACGCACTTCATGCAGGCCGCCCGGTTCATCAGCGGGAATCAGCTGGTCGGCGCGCTGCAGGTTCATCACGTCCACGTCGTATTCGTGCACGTGCTGCTCCAGCGCGGCGGCCAGTTTGGGTCCTTCGGTATAGGTCACCGAGATGAAGTTCTCGATGGACATGGTGTCCAGCACCTGGCCTCCGAAGCGCTCCGCCACGACGCCAGTGCGGATGCCCTTGCGCGCGGCATAGATGGCCGCTGCGGCGCCGGCCGGGCCGCCGCCGATCACCAGCACGTCGAACGCCGGCTTGGACTTCATCTTTGCCGCAGCGCGATCGGCAGCGCCACTGTCGAGTCGTGCCGCGATCTGCTCGATGCTCATGCGACCTGTGTCGAACGGTTCGCCATTGAGAAACACGGTCGGCACCGCCATCACCTGGCGCTCGTTCACTTCATCCTGGAACAGCGAGCCGTCAATCGCCACATGCTTGATGTTGGGATTGAGCACGCTCATCAGGTTCAACGCCTGCACCGTGTCGGGACAGCTGTGGCAGGACAGCGACATGAACGTTTCGAAGCGATATTCGCCATCGAGGTTGCGCACCTGCTCGATGACTTCCTGCGTAGCCTTCGACGGGTGGCCGCCCACTTGCAACAGGGCCAGCACCAGCGAAGTGAATTCGTGGCCGAGCGGAATGCCGGCGAAACGCACGCTGACGTCGGTACCCAGGCGATTGATCGCGAAGGACGGCTTGCGCGCGTTGCTGCCATCGGGGCTCAGTGAGATCTTGTCCGACAAGGACGCGATGTCCTGCAGCAAGCCCAGCAGTTCCTGCGACTTGGCGCTTTCATCAAGCGAAGCCACCAGCTCGATCGGGTGTACGACCTTTTCGAGGTAGGCCTGCAACTGGGTCTTCAGATCGGCATCCAACATGGTGACTCCCTGGGTTTCTTCGGGGCGCGCGTCACCATCACCCGGCGGTGCCGGACGTTGGGAGCGCGTGGAATTCGGAGGTCGAACCTGGCGACGCGCCAGGTTCGGGGCGGCTCGATGCAGCGAGCCGCCAAACAGAACACTTACTTGGATCTTGGGTGGCTTAGATCTTGCCAACCAGGTGAAGCGACGGCTTCAGGGTGGTCTCGCCTTCCTTCCACTTGGCCGGGCACACTTCACCCGGGTGGGAGGCCACGTACTGGGCGGCCTTGACCTTGCGCAGCAGCTCGGAAGCGTCGCGGCCGATACCGTTGTCATGGATCTCGCACAGCTTGATCTGGCCTTCCGGATTGATCAGGAAGGTGCCGCGCAGCGCCAGGCCTTCTTCCTCGATCATGACGTCGAAGTTGCGGGTGATCGCGCCGGTCGGGTCGCCGATCATCGTGTACTGCACCTTCTTGATCGCGTCGGAAGTGTCGTGCCATGCCTTGTGCGCGAAGTGGGTGTCGGTCGAGACCGAGTAAACCTCAACGCCCAGCTTCTGGAACTGGGGATAGAAATCAGCCAGGTCTTCCAGCTCGGTCGGGCACACGAAGGTGAAGTCGGCCGGGTAGAACACCACCACCGACCACTTGCCCTTCAGCGTGGCATCGGAGACTTCGACGAACTGGCCATCCTTGAAAGCGTGGGCCTTGAACGGTTTGATTTCGGTATTGATCAGCGACATCGTGATTTCTTCCGCAGTGGTTAGTGGAGATGCAAGGTTAGCGACCTTGACACGATTGAGCCAATTGATTGTTGCCATGAACGCGATTGACTGTGGCTATGGACATGCTCCATAACCCTGGTGCGACCGTGTGCGGGGCCCCAGGGGTGCGGTGAGGAGAGCGGTGCTCGGGAGGGCCTGCCCTGGGCACCTTCCACGAGTTAAGGCAACGCTGATTAAGTATCGCCATCGTCATGATGCCTGGAAGGCCCGCAGGCTGCGCCGCATGGCGCCGGGAAGACTGGCCGTCTTGCCAAGCCGTGCGGTGCAGCCTGCGGGCCTTCCAGGCATCACCCCGTCCCTTGAATGCAATGGGTTGGGGCCGCCCCTGTCTGCCCGCACCTCTTCGGTGCGTCGGCTCGACAGCCAGCCAGGCTGCCTTCGCCGACGCCCCTGTGAGATGCGCGCAGACAGGGGCGGTGACGAGGGCGATACTTAATCAGCGTTGCCTTAACCCGATTGGCGCCGAATCTCAGCTGGAGCGTTCTTGGTGTAGGAGCGCACCCTGTGCGCGATCGGCGCTGGCCCCTGTTCCCATCGCTACCGCCAGCGGGCCATCTACGCGGTACGTAGGCGATGGCTATGGAAGCTGGGGCGTAGCCTATCGCGCACAGGGTGCGCTCCTACGAGATCGCTACCATCTTGGGACGAGCGGGAAGTCGCATGGCTGAGATTCGAGGCTAATCAGGAGAGCTAAAGAGTTTGCCCGCACTTACTCCCTCCCCCGCGCAGGCAGGGGAGGGGGGCTTGTGGCTGCACAGAGACGTTGAGCGGGCGCTTGGAGCCTATCCGCCGAGATCACCCAAGGTCGAAACGATCGAGGTTCATCACCTTGTTCCAGGCCGCCACGAAGTCCTGCACAAACTTCTCCTGCGCATCGGCGCTCCCATAGACTTCCGCCAGGGCCCGAAGCTGAGAGTTTGAGCCGAAGATGAGGTCGACACGTGTGCCGGTCCACTTGAGCGCGCCCGTTGCGCGATCGTGCCCTTCGAACACGTCCTTGTCGTTCGCTGTCGGCTTCCACTCCGTCCCCATGTCGAGCAGGTTGACGAAGAAGTCGTTGGTCAGCGCCTCCGGTCGTTTGGTAAAGACGCCGAATGGGGTCTGGCCGACGTTGGTATTGAGGACGCGCATGCCGCCGACAAGCACCGTCATCTCCGGCGCGCTCAGGGTCAGCAGTTGCGCCTTGTCGACCAGCAACGCTTCGGCGGAGATGCTGTATTTCTTCTTCATGTAGTTGCGGAATCCATCGGCGACCGGTTCGAGCACGGCGAAGGAGTCCACATCGGTTTGCGCCTGCGAGGCGTCCATGCGTCCGGGCGAGAAGGGGACGGTGACGGCGTGGCCCGAATTCTTCGCAGCCTGCTCGACGCCTGCACACCCCGCCAACACGATCAGGTCAGCGAGCGATACCTTCTTGCCACCCGACTGTGCGCCGTTGAACTCGCTCTGGATATGCTCGAGCGTTTTCAGCACTTTCGCCTGCTCTCCCTGCTGATTGCCCGCCCAATCCTTCTGGGGGGCGAGACGAATGCGCGCACCGTTGGCACCGCCGCGCTTGTCGGAGCCCCGGAACGTCGACGCCGAAGCCCAGGCGGTCGACACCAGTTGCGAGATGGACAAGCCCGACGCCAGGATCTTGCTCTTGAGGGATGCGATGTCCTTGGCATCGATCAAGGCATGGTCGAGCGCAGGAATGGGGTCTTGCCAGATGAGCTGTTCGGCAGGAATTTCCGGTCCGAGATAGCGCGCGATCGGGCCCATGTCGCGGTGCGTGAGCTTGAACCACGCCCGGGCGAACGCGTCGGCAAGCTGGTCTGGATGCTCAAGGAAGCGCCTCGAAATCTTCTCGTAGACCGGGTCGACCCTAAGCGAGAGATCCGTGGTCAGCATGGTTGGCGCGCGACGCTTCGACGGGTCATGGGCGTACGGAATGGTGCCGGCGCCAGCGCCATTCTTCGCGGTCCATTGATTGGCGCCCGCCGGACTCTTTGTCAGCTCCCATTCGTAGCCGAACAGGTTCTCGAAATAGTTGTTGTCCCACTTCGTCGGTTCGGTGGTCCAGGTCACTTCCAGGCCGCTGGTGATGGCATCAGCGCCTTTGCCCGTGCCAAAGCTGCTCTTCCAGCCGAGGCCTTGCTCCTCGATGCCGGCAGCTTCGGGCTCAGGCCCCACATGCGACGCAGGGCCGGCGCCATGGGTCTTGCCGAAGGTGTGGCCGCCCGCGATGAGCGCCACGGTTTCTTCGTCATCCATCGCCATGCGCGCAAACGTCTCGCGGATATCGTGCGCGGCGGCGAGCGGGTCCGGATTGCCGTCGGGGCCTTCCGGGTTGACGTAGATCAGGCCCATCTGCACGGCGGCGAGCGGATTCTCCAGATGGCGTCCTTGGTCCGTGCGGCTGGTTTCGGAGCCATGCAGCTCTTTCTCGGCCACCAGCACGCCTTCGTTATTGCCAGCAGGGCCCTTGCCATAGCGGATGTCCCCACCCAGCCAGGTCTTCTCGTTGCCCCAGTAGACGTCCTCTTCCGGCTCCCAGACATCCTCGCGTCCGCCGCCGAAACCCAATGTCTTGAAGCCCATCGATTCCAGCGCGACATTGCCCGTCAGGATGATCAGGTCGGCCCAGGAAATCTTGCGGCCATATTTCTGTTTGATCGGCCAAAGAAGCCGGCGCGCCTTGTCGAGGCTGACGTTGTCGGGCCAGCTGTTGAGCGGTGCAAAGCGCTGCTGGCCGGCTCCGGCGCCGCCGCGGCCGTCGCCGATGCGGTAGGTGCCGGCGCTGTGCCAAGCCATGCGAATGAATAAACCCCCGTAGTGGCCGAAGTCCGCCGGCCACCAGTCTTGCGAGTCGGTCATCAGCGCCAGAAGATCCTTTTTCAAGGCCGCGTAATCGAGGCTCTTGAACGCTTCGGCATAGTTGAAATGCTGGCCCATGGGGTCGGATGCGGGCGAGTGCTGGTGCAGGATCTTCAAGTTCAGCTGGTTCGGCCACCAGTCACGGTTCGACGTGCCGCTGCCGGCGACGTGATTGAACGGGCACTTCGTTTCGGTTGACATGTAATCCCTACCTTTGGTCGTTTGGCTACAACCGCTCGGCCCGGTTAAGGAGTCCGAGTACCGATAAAGAGGCGTTGCTATGGTCAACGTGATCTTGCTGATGCCATCGTTTCGACGAGTTGCCAGCCCAGCACAACACAACGCGCGCATGCGCTGCGTCAGTGGCTTCTGGCGCTCGGCAACTCGTGGACAGGCGTCCAATGGTCAAGTGTTTTCAACGTGCTCTGGCGTCCTTTGCAGTGGCGGGAGAGACGTGCGGCGAACGCTGCGGCTGCTTCGTGGGGAACCGCTATCGCGGTGAGTCTAGGCCAGCGTTTCCAGCGAAGGAAATCGATTGTCTTGATGCGAACCATAGTCTCAGTCTATGGAATGGCGATGATGCTGCGCGCCGGCTCGGGGAGGGCAGGCAAAGCTTGCTGAGGCTGGCTCTTTCATCGCAGCCGTGCTCCCGAATCCAGGATGCGCGCCTGCCCATAAGGCTTGGTCCGCACGCCGGGCCGACGTTCAGGCGGCCTCATGGCGAACGCGGGAATCCAGCGCCTCTGCTGTGTACTCCGAAGGCGCTGGATGCCAGCGTTCGCTGGAATGACGAGCAGAGGAGGGACCCAAGAGCCTCGGGTTGCTCCCTTGGTCCAGAATCATTAGAAAGTACATTACGTACATGTACTTATGAAACAAACATGATGTTATTAATCACCAGGGCTCCGCCAAGCAAGCCGCAACAACGTCACTGGCTTGGAGAGATGACCAAGGTTAGGGCGCTTGCTCCGGCCCGTGCTTATCCACGCCGGGCGTCAAGGCTCAATTCGGCCAGGCCGAACCCATGATGACGCTGCAGAAGTTGCCGCGATGGAAATGCGGGTCCTTGAGCGCCATCACATCGGCCTTGACGTTGCCGAAGGTCGTTTCCGGCTTGTGCCGGATGCCCTGATAGAAGGCCTCGATGATGTCCTGCTTGAACTGCGTGCCGCGCGGATGCGCCTCGACTATCGACGCACGATCGCGATCATCGACATGGGGGAAGCCCAGGCCCATCACGTCCATTTCGACGCCTGCCGTGAGTAGCGCCACTTCGGGCTTCATGAACTCGGGAATGCCTGGTGTCGTGTGCAGCGCGATGCTGGTCCAGACGAGATCAACGGTGTTTTCGGCCATGCCGTGACGACGCAGGAAATCCGCTGCCGAGTTGGCGCCATCCACCTCGAAGCGCTTGTCGGGGCTGCTATAGGCAGGCATGAGTCCCATGTCGTGGAACATGGCGGCGATGTAGAGAAGCTCGGGATCAAACACCCGCTGCTGTTTCCTGCCAGTCAGGGCACCGAACAGAAAGACGCGGCGAGAATGATGGAACAGGAGATCAGTTTCGGTGTCCCTGACCAGATCGGTGGCTTCACGGGCCAATTGGCTGTCCGGAATGTGAATTCCTGCAATGCTGGTCATGTGTGTGCTCCAAGACTGAAATAGCGTGGATACGAAGGGGTATTGGCGTTGCCGCTGTCATTGGAACTCCAAACTAAGGCGGCATGAATTGACGTGATGTATCAAATCGTGCCATTGTGTGGCACTTCCAGACATGCTGGCGCATCAGCGTCAACCACATGCCCAAGACCATCGCCATCCTCGCTTGTCCTGGCGTCCAGCTACTGGATGTCTCCGGGCCGCTGGACGTGTTCGCCGAGGCGAATCGGCAGGCCGGACAAGAGGTCTACCAGCTACGGGTGATCGGGACTTCCGGGCGCGCCATCGAAAGTTCGTCGGGCGTGCGACTGATGCCCGATGCGACCCTGCGCGATCCGCTGGGCCGACTTGATACCGTGCTGGTGGCCGGCGCGCCCGGCCTGCCCGAGGCATCGGTCGACCTGAGCGTGCTCGAGTGGCTTCGAGGCGTTGCCAGAAAGAGCCGGCGCTTTGGCTCCATCTGCAATGGCGCGCTAGTCCTGGGTGCCAGTGGCCTCATCGAGGGACGCCGGATCACGACCCATTGGGGCGTGGTCGAGACATTGCAACAACGACATCCCGGCGTGATCGTCGAGGCTGACGCACTGTATGTGCGGGATGGGCGCGTCTGCACGGCCGCCGGGGTTACCGCGGGAATGGATCTTGCCCTTGCGTTGGTCGAGGAGGATCTTGGCCGCGACCTGGCCATGCGAGTCGCCGGCCAATTGGTGATGTTCTTCAAGCGACCAGGCGGGCAGCTGCAATTCAGCCGACATGGCGAAGCTGAGCTGGCAGGCCACTCGGCCATACAAGCATTGCAGCGCTGGATAGGCGCCAACCCTGCGGAGGACCATTCGGTGGCTTCGCTTGCTCACCGTGCAGGGCTCAGCCCGCGCCATTTTGCGCGCGTGTTCCATCAGGAGGTCGGCGTTCCGCCTGCGGAGTATGTCGAATCCGTTCGCGTGGAAGCGGCACGCCGATTGCTTGAGATAGGCAACGACGCACCCAAGAAGGTGGCTGGCCTATGTGGCTACGCTGATGTCAACGGGCTGCGACGTGCGTTCGTGCGAAGGCTTGGCGTGACGCCCGCGAACTATCGACGCCAGCATCGTTCGGCTGACATGTTCTAGCGCAACGGCATTGGGGCGAACGGCCGCAGAAGCTGCGAAATCTGCAGAGAAGGCGTGGATGCGGACGTGAAGCTCTCAATGGACTTCCAGCCATGGCCGCGGGCGCGACCGACTTGAGCGTCACGAATACGTCGCAACCATTCGACTCATGCTTATTTGAGATCGAGGCTAATCACCAGGCTGTCGTCGTCGCTCCTGCAATACGGGAAAAATACTTGGGCCGTTGCCCGCGTGAGCCTGATCGAATCGGGCCGCCATGTGCACCAGGTCGGCGAGGGATGTGGCTTTCATCTTGCGCATCACTTGCCCTCTGTGTGCCTTCACCGTGATCTCGCTGATGCCGAGCTCGCCTGCGATCTGCTTGTTCAACAGGCCCATGACCACCAGGGCCATGACTTCGCGTTCGCGCCTGCTGAGTGATTTGTAGTGATCCTCGAGTGCGCCCAGCTGGGCCTCGTGCGCAAGTGCGGCGTGGCTACGGTCGATGGCATGCCGGATGGCACGCAACAACACGTCGTCCTCGAATGGCTTGGTCAGGAATTCGACGGCCCCTGCCTTCATCGCCTGCACCGTCATAGGCACGTCGCCGTAACCCGTGATGAAGATGATCGGCATATCGATCCGATCAGCGGCAATGCGCTTTTGCAGATCCAGGCCGCTGAGATCCGGCAGCGAAACGTCCAGGACCAGGCAGCTCGGAGCGAAGATTCGAGGTTGAGCCAAGAAATCCCTGGCGGACGCAAACGTCTCGGGCTGCCAGCCCTCGAGGCGGATCAGCGCTTCAAGCGATTCGCGTACGGAAATGTCGTCGTCAACTACAAAAACGACAGGCGTGGTCGGTAGGGCGGCAGCTGGTCTGGTTCCATGGTCGGGTTCATTCAACAAACGCATGGTTGTCTCCGGAAGCAAGCCATCGCTCACCTCAATGAAACGCTGCATTGAGTGCGGCGAGCAACATGGTCTCGCTGAATGGCTTGAAAAGGTAATCGACCGCGCCTCGCTCGAGCGCGAGTGCTCGGGTCGTTTCATCCCTGCTGGCGGTTATGAAAACGATGGGGATGTTACGGCCGCTGAGCGCAAGTTCGCGCTGAAGATCGAGCCCGGACATGCCCGGCATGGCTATGTCGAGAATCAGGCACTCGGCCCTCCCAATGCAATCGGAAGTGAGAAACTCCTCCGCGGACGAAAATGCCCGGACCGCAAAACCAAACTCGGTGAGCAGGTCGGGCAGCGATTCGCGGACGGATTCGTCGTCATCGACGACTGTGATCAAGGGGTGCATGGCTGTCACGGATTCCCAGTGGCGCGCGTCTTATGGGGCCCGCGAGGAATGGAAAACCAGAACGTCGCGCCAGGCCCATCATTCGCAGTCGCCCGTAGCAGTCCATGATGCAGCTCGATAATCGATTGGCTGATGGCTAGACCAATGCCCATGCCGCTATCTTTGGTCGTGAAGAATGTCTCAAACATCTTGTTCACGCCTTCAGGTCCGAAGCCCACGCCCGAGTCCCGTACGGTCAGTCGTACAAAATCGCCTTCATCCTCCTTGGTGCTGATCACAACCTGCCTGGGTCGGTCATCGACGCCGCTCATGGCCTCTGCGGCATTCAAGAGCAAGTTCAAGATGACCTGCTGCAGTTGGACTCGATCACCAATGACGGGCGGGAGGTCGTCGGAAAACTCTGTCCTTAAAATCACCCGGCAACTCTTGAGTGTGCTCTGCGAAAGCGCTATGACCTCTTTCGCGGCCTCGTTCAGATCCACCCACTTGGCGATCGAATCCTTCTTGCTGAAGAGCGCACGCACGCGTGTGATGACATCGGCGGCGCGATGACCATCGCGGATCGTTCGCCGTGCTGTTTCGAGCGCACCGTGGACGTTGGGGGGATCGGCGGCCAACATCCGCAGGCAGGTGCTGGCATTGGTAATGACGCCCGACAGCGGCTGATTGACTTCGTGCGCAATCGAGGCGGTCAATGCACCGAGGCTGTTGACCTTGGCCATGCGGGCGAGCTCGGATCGGAGCGCGCCGAGTGTCTCTTCCGAGACACGGCGTTGCGTCACGTCCTGGATCGCGCCGATATACTCTCGCTCCCCGTACCGACCTCGCGTACGGTGGGACACTACGTGAACGCACTTGACCAAGCCGCCTGGCGTAAGCAACCGGATTTCGTAATCATGGTCGGCACCCGTGCGTCGCGCATCGGCCTTTTTGTCGGACAAGAGCGGAATATCATCCGGATGGATCCGGCCGGCGATCCGTTCCAGCGTAACGACGCTGCCTAGCTCGAATTCGAAGATGCGATAAAGCTCTTCCGAAAATACTATTTCGTCGGTGTCCAGGCGCCAGGAAAAGCTGCCGGTCAAGCTGGTGCGTTGGCCCTCGGCGAGAAAGGCCTCACTGCGCCGCAACTTCTCTTCCGCGCGTTTTCGGTCGTCGATATCGATGCTGATGCCGTACCATTTGACGATGCCGCCTGACTCATCCCGCAGTGGATTGACACGAAACAGGAACCATCTGTACTCACCATCAAATCGGCGCAGTCGCGCTTCGGTCTCTCCGGGCGTTTGGGAGGCCATGACGAGTCGCCACCAGGCAGTCAAATCATCGACGTCGTCAGGGTGGAGCGCGACCGTCAAGCCCCATTCGTTCGCCTGTTCTGCGGAGAGGCCGACGTAGTCGAGATAATGCTGGTTGAAGAATTCGCCGGAGCCGTCGGTACGAGCCGACCATGCCAGCGCGGGAATCGTATTGATGATCGAGCTGAGGTCGCGCCCAGTCGAGCGTAACGCGTCTTCAGGGTGCCTTCGATCATCGATATCGATCAGCAAATGGAGCCAACAGAAGATGCGGCCTCGCGTGTCCCGTACGGGCATGCCGGCAACGTTGAGCCAGCGGTAGACACCATCGTATCGGCGATGGCGACTTTGAACGCTGTAGGCAGAGCCCGTTTCGCGCGCCTTCGACTTCACAGCGAGCATGCCGGGACGATCATCCGGATGCGTAAGGTCGCAGACATTCAGGCCTTTCAGTTCATCGGGCGTCTTGCCGAAGTAATCGAGGGTGGGTTGATTGAGATCAATAACTTCACCCGAGGGCGTCGTCACCGCCGCCGGAAACGGAATACTATCGATGACCAGGGACAAATGGAGTTCGCTCAGCGGCGAGGCTCCCTCATCTCGCCTGTGTTCCTCGATGCCGGTGTTGATGCCCTGCCATTTGACGACACGCCCGGATGGGTCCGTCAATGGACTCATTCTGAAAAGTAGCCAGCGATAGTCTCCGTCGCAATGGCGCATTCGCACCTCAAGCTCCCCCGGTTTTCCGGAAGCCACCATCGAGCGCCAGCCTTGGAGCAGCGCGGGAAGATCGTCTGGATGGACCACAGACTTCCACGCCTGGCCCTTGGCCTCGTCGATGCTTAGCCCTGTGTATTCACACCAGCGCTTGTTGATCAATTCGACGCATCCCTCGGGAACTGACGTCCACGCGATGCCCGTGAGCGCGTCGAAGATCCGGATCAACTCGTTTTCCACAGCAATCTTCCTCGGAGTTTATGCGCCACTCTTCAGAGGTCCGTCCATCGTACTTTGGTGTTGGCACCTCGTCGGCAGCCGCGCCGCGCAAGTCAGCGCCGACGCAAGTGCCAGGCTTGCAGGCTCGCACGGCTCGTCACGCCGCCATGGACGAACCTGACGCCGGAGGGCTATCGCAGCTGCTCTCCGCGATTCATGGGGCAGGGGAAAGGTCGGAGTGCCTCCTCCGGCGCATTTGTCATGGCGCTCTGCGCCAGCGTATGCCGACACCATCGTCCAATACTCGCGATTCGACACAAGTGTTGAAACGCGTAGTCTGCAATACGCCCTTCGATGCACTCGTGCAGGGCGGATGAGCAAGATGTGAAGGATCAGGCCTATTGAGTCGCAGAAGTCGGTGAAATACCGATCGTTGCGCGAGCGCGACGGCGGCGGCAGCGCCTTCATCGTGTGGTGGGGAGTCGCGGCGGCGGGGAAATCGCGAGGGCAGGGCGATCAGTGCCGGCGGCTCCCTCCCTGACGGCACGATCTATGCTCGCGGAAATGCGCCGTGTGGTCATGGCGCGGCGCTGCGGACCTATCGGGTTTGCGAGATCGAAGCGGGTTCCATCGGCGGGTCGAAACCGATACCAAAGCTGCATAGACGGTGAGCCATGCTCTGGTGCACGCTCCGAAAATGCTCGAGCGGCACGAAGGGATCGCCGTATTTGCCGAGTCTGAAAGGCGCGGGATCGTCATGGCATCGGATTTCATCCGATTCAGTCGATGGGAGTTGATCAACGCATCGGCATCTGCCCGCTGCGACTTGCGTCTTCTTGTCGTCTTCGGCGCCTGCTGGGAGGCCTCGGCAACGCGAGGTGCCATGGTGAACAGGCCTCTGCGTTGAAAGTCATTGGATGCGGATGGGTCGTTCCCGGAAGGGTGCGCTCACCGTTCCTGGTTAGCGATAGTCAATCGAGCGTCACCTCGCCGGAGGAAACCTGCATGAAGATTCTTATGGTACTCACCTCTCACGACACCCTGGGGAATACCGGGCGCAAGACCGGCTTCTGGCTGGAAGAATTTGCTTCGCCCTATTTTGTATTCACGGATGCGGGTGTCACGGTTACGGTGGTGTCCCCCAAGGGTGGCCAGCCTCCGATCGACCCCAAGAGTGACGACCCTAACAATCAGACGCCCGCGCAGACTCGCTTCAAGGCGGACAAGAATGCGATGGCGGTGCTGGCCAGCACCCTTCGCCTCGATTCCGTCGCGTCGAAGGATTTCGATACCGTGTTCTATCCCGGCGGGCACGGCCCCATGTGGGACCTCGCGGAGGATCCCGTGTCAGTCAAGCTGATCGAATCGTTCTATGACAGCGGCAAGCCCGTCGCCGCGGTCTGCCATGCGCCAGGTGTGCTGCGTCATGTCAAGTACCAGGGCGAACCTATCGTCAAGGGAAAGCGTGTTGCAGGATTTACCAACACCGAAGAGGAGGAAGTCCAGCTAACCAAGGTTGTGCCGTTCCTGGTCGAAGACGAATTGAAGCGCCTCGGTGGGATCTTTCAAAAAACCGATAACTGGCATCCCTTCGCCGTCGTCGATGGCCGCCTCATTACCGGTCAGAATCCTGCGTCTTCTACGATTACTGCGGAGGCGCTGCTCAGCATCATGAAGTGAATGCGTTTGTCGCTTGAGAAGACCTGTGCCTGCCGGTCTTCTCAAGCGACTGCGCCCCTGGATCGCTGACGGCTGTTTGCTAGTGATGGCGCGGATCGGTCCTGGGGTCGACGTACTCTATGCCAAGCGGGCCATAGCCCGTGACCTGAGTGACATATTCCCCCGACTTTGCCCAGTGAAAGTGGGGCGTGTTCGCGGGCAGCACGACGACGCTGCCCGGCGCGTAGGCAACGAGCTTGGTTTCGTCGAAGGTCTTTCCCAGGCCGATGTAGAAGACGCCTGAGATGACCGTGTAGACGCGATCCTCGGGGTGAGTGTGCGGCATGAGTTTCACGCCGGCGGGCACCTTTACGCGGATCACGTAGGGTCCCGGCTTCTGAGGGTCCCCCACCAGCACGGCCAAGCGTGCCGTTGGCGGGAAGGCCGGGAATGGCGCCCACTCAACGTCTTCCGGCAACACGGCACCAAAGGTTTTCGCGGGCAGGCCGCTGCCGTGGGCCAGGTGGGGTGCCATCCATGCGATTGAACCCACGATCACTTGCAGTAGCATCTTTTGAAGAAACATGGCACTACTCCCGATCATGCGTTTGCACTTCGATCCGCGCTTGCCCGTGATTCACGAGATCATCACCCATCAGAGGCACCGCGCGCTAAAGCGGAGTCCTTCTTGCCGCCGTCCCTTACCCAGCCGACGCTCCAAAGATCGCATTCAAGATCTGACGGGTGAACCGGGGGGGGCGCCCGGCTTGATGTCTGCAGACAATCGCGCCGTGATCTCCTGCATCAGCCAGCTGTTGCCGTCCGGGTCGCTGAACGAGGCGTATGAGGCGCAACTGTGTCGTTGCGGATTCAGGCCGCCAGTCACGCCTCTTCCGTCGGCATGGTGGAACACGCCGCCCGTGTCGTGGAATGGTTCGCTGATCTCGTTGCCACGACGGAGCGGTTCGTTGCGGACGGCCTCGAGGTCGGAGACGATCAGGTATAGCCCTTGGGCGGAGCCTGGCGCGGCGGCTGTAACATTTTTGCCGAAGATCACCGAGCACGCCGAGCCGGGCGGCGTGAACTGAATCACGCGGTAGTCGTCCGCGCCCTTGAAATCGAGATCGAGCCGCCAACCCAGGCTGACATAGAAGTGTTTGGCGCGATCGACGTCTGAGACAGGGATGACGACCAGCTCGAACGACATGTTGATCGGGCCCAAGTCCACGCGCTCGATCGCGGCTTCACTCCGCTTCTTAGTGTTGCTCATGCAGGGCTCCTTGGAGGAGGCGATCATCGGCTGCCGCGCTTCGCTCGCGCGCACCGAGAACACCAGACGGCTTGGCTTTAGAAGGTTATCGGAGACGACAGGGTGGCCGCCATTGCACCAAGGTGTCGCCCGCGTGCGGGCATCGGCAATACCATCGTGCAATGGCGCGATCCGGAAACCGGCGTTAAAGCAACAGGCCCAGCGCACGTGTTGGCGAGACGAGGTTCCAATGAACGCGACGACGAACTCCGCTCAGATTCGGGTTGCCAAGCGGTCCCCGGCCTATTGGCGCGTCACCATCGACAACCCGCCGCTCAACGTCATGGGCCCGCCGATGGTCGTGCAGTTCCACGCCCTCATCGACGCCCTCGAGGCCGATGAGCAAGTCAGGGTCGTGGTCTTTGACAGCGCGGTGGACGGCTATTTCCTGAATCACTCCGATTTCGAGGCCAGGATCGAGGACTTGACCTCGCTGCCGGCCGGTCCAACTGGGTTGCCGCCGTGGCCGGACTTCCTCGTGCGCCTGACGCGCGCGCCCGTCGTCTCCATCGCCCTCATCCGCGGGCGGGCAACAGGCAATGGCAGCGAGATCACGCTCGCCTGCGACATGAGTTTTGCCAGTCGGGAGAAAGCCATCCTTTCGCAATGGGAGGTGGGCGTGGGGTTGGTCGCCGGCGGCGGCCCCATGGCGCGGCTGCCCCAGCTCATCGGCCGAAACCGCGCGCTGGAAGTGCTTTTGAGCGCGGACGACATCAGGGGCGATCAGGCCGAGGCCTATGGCTACGTCAACCGAAGCTTGCCCGATGCCGAGCTGGACGCCTTCGTGGAGGCGTTGGCGACCCGGATCGCCCGGTTTGACAAGTGGGCGATCGCCAACACCAAGCGCCTCGTCAACACCACCCTGCCGCCGGACGTCGAGCTCGGTGCCGGGTGGGATGCGTGCCTCGCGTCGCTGGGACGGCCCGCCGCGCAGGAGAGCTTCAAGGCCTTGTTCGCGCTTGGGTTCCATAAGCCGGGTGATGTCGAAGATCGGCTCGGCTATCACATAGGCCAGCTCGAGCGCTAAGCGGGAGTGCAGCGCGTGGAGGCCGAAGCCTCGCAGGCCGGGATTCCGGTCGCGATTTGCGTCATCGACAGTCACGGCAACCTGGTGCTCCAGCACCGCATGAACGGCGCGCCGGCGTTCTCGCTCGAGAGCTCCGAACGCAAAGCCTATACGTCAGCGCTCATCGGGATACGCAACGCCGACCTGGTAACAAACAGGACATGGCCATCGTCGAGGCAGCGCTCCGATGGAGCTCGATGCGGACGTCCGGCCCTGGCTGCGTTCCGACACGTCAGGCTTTGCAGAGCCGACAGGGAATTCCGCCTTGGGGCGATCTCATGACCTCAGGTCGCTGTAGGGGTAATCTATTTCTCCCGTGGGAGCCGATCCCGCCAGTCGAGCACCTGGCCATGTGCTACTCCGCCCAGATCGAGGCCGACTACGACAAATTCGTGCGCGAGTGGGGTGCCGTCATCAGCCTCAAGCGCTTCGTGGAGCTGTTCTGGGAGAAGCGCAAGGATGGCCAATGGGTAAAGATCCCCAAGTCGATGCGGGAGGCGTTCCGAAAGCCGCGCAACGAGGATGAATTCGAGCTCGCCAAATGGATCGCCGAGGGCGATCGCGAGCAGATCGAAAGGTACGAGGCCGAACTGCAGGCGCAGAACGAACGCTTGGCGAAGGCCGAGGCAGTCCTGGCGGGGCCGAAGCCTACGAAGACGGCCGCCAAAGATCAGGAGGTGGCCAGCAGAAAGATCAAGGCCGCCCAGCGCAATCTCGATGACATGCGCCGCAAGGAGCCTCTGGACAAGGACTCGCGCATCTACCCCGGCCAATACGCGCCGGTCATGATCGAGAAGGACGGCAAGCGCATCGTGGTGCCCATGCGCTATCAATGCCGGCTACCCGGCTGGACCGAATCGATGGAGCGGCGGAAGCCGGGCACGTATAACGCCAGGCGGGACAATCTTGAAAAGGTCTGGGGAAAACTGTTTGGTCACCGTCACGGCATCATGATCGTGACCCGGTTCTACGAGAACGTGTCCCGCCACAAGATGGAGGGCAGGGAGCTGCGACCGGGCGAGCAAGAGGAGAACGTCGTGCTCGCATTCGACCCGCAGCCGCCACAGGAAATGCTGGTGGCGTGCTTATGGAACCTGTCACCGGGTGGTGACCATGGCACCGACCTGTTCTCGTTTGCCGCGATCACCGATGAGCCGCCGCCCGAAGTGCTGGCCGCGGGCCATGACCGTTGCATTATTCCGATCAAGCCGGAATTCGTGGACGCGTGGCTAAGCCCTGATCCGAACAACCTGAAAGTCCTATACGACATTCTCGACGACCGGGCGCGTCCCTATTACGAGCATCGGTTGGCAGCCTAAGGCAACGCCGATCAAGTATCGCCATCGTTCGGCGGCCTGCGTGTTGCATCCATGCGTTGAATAACGCGCATCAGTGCTGCTCCCGCATTTTTTGCACGAGATCCAGACGCGACCTGAGCGGGTCAGTGCCCACGATCACGCCGTCGTTGGTGAAGTGCAGCAGGCGATCCGTCGACGGGTCGTGGCGTGGCCAGTCGGGTCGTCCCGCGCCATTCGGGTCGCCCGTCTTCGCAAAGGAAACCCAGTAGGCGCTGGCCAGCGCGCCCATGGCCTTATCATCGGGAGTGACCTTGTCGCGAACGATCGCGGCAGGAAGATCGAGCACGTAAGGGATCTCAAACCCGTGCAGCGTTCCCTTGAGCGTGCCGCGCTGTGCCTCGGCGACGTAGCCGAACCGATACAGGTAAACCGGCTGTCCCGAGCGTGCGACAGCGTCGGCAAGATGCCGCGAGGGTTCAACCAGCGTTTCATCCGCCCAGACGTCCTGCTTGAGCTCGTCCAACGTCTGCTCGCCCCGTGCGTCGTAGGCGGCGCGCGCGGCGGAGGCGAGTGGGCCGAAAGGCGCGAACAAGGCTTCCTTGCTGTCCGCCACGCCGAGAGCAAGGTCGCGGCTGTTGGCACCTACCATGACCGGCACCCGTGCCTGCCTGCCTTCGGCGAACATGGTCTCGGGCGCGGTGGGCACGAGGCGGCCGTCGATGATCGAGCCGGGTACGCCAGGAATGGGTTTGCCGCTCGCCAGACTGGCCAGCACTTCTTTTGCCGAAGCGCCCTGCAGTAGCTTCTCCGCCGGCAGGGCGCGCAGCGCGATGAGTGCCTGTGCGCCATCGTCGGTGATACCCAATGATTTGGCGTAGGTGACGCCGGACGTCTCCGCATCGGCCAGTGGCGTGAGCGGTATGGCCTTGGCGCGTCCGGTGGGAATGCCCGGGGATTGAAGAATGGCGCGTTCGAACAAGCCCTGTGAGAGGGGTGACACGAGATGAACCATCACGGAGCCGCCACCCGCTGACTCGCCAAAGATAGTCACGTTTTTCGGATCGCCGCCAAACGCGGCGATGTTGCGCTGAACCCATTTCAATGCGGCGATCTGGTCGAGGTAGCCATAGTTGCCGTGCACTTCGTCAGGAGCTTCGGCCGTCAGCGCGGGATGGGCGAAGAAGCCGAGCCGCCCCATCCGATAATTCATGCTGACGAAGACTACGCCCTGCCGAGCCAACGCATCACCCGGGTATTGCGGGGTGTTGCCATGCGCAAGAGCGCCGCCGTAAATCCACACCATGACCGGGAGCGGGCTCGATACCTTGGCCGGTCGCCATACGTTCAAGGTGAGGCAATCTTCCGACTTGGGCAGGTCATCGGTCTGCATGCAACTCGGGCCGAACTTGGTGGCATCCAAGGTCTGTGCCCAGGGCTTGACCGGCTGCGGGGGCCGCCACCGCAGGGCCCCGACGGGTGGCGCGGCAAACGGTATGCCCTTGAAGCTGGTGACGTCGTTGATGCTGACGCCTCGCACGACGCCTTCTAGCGTGCGCACTTCGGGGCCACTCGCGCTGGCCTGCGCCCAGACGGAAAAGGGAGACACCAGCATCGAGAAAATTAAGCAGCGTGGCAACCAGTGAGCTTTTCGCATAACGTCTCCTGATAAATAAAACGCTGTCGCAGCAATCGGCAGGGAAGCATTCCGCCAACCAAGTTAATCGGAGCATCCTTAAGCCTGTGAAACGAAAAAAGGACGTGACGAACATGAATTCCATGCATGCTGATAATGGACTAATCAAGCGACATGAGATGGTTGCGTTCCGGCAATGTCACGTGAAAATCACGGCCCTCCAAACACTCTGCCAAGGCTCGGCTGCCGCACTCCTTCTCGCCGTGTACGAGCATCACTAAACGCCGGGGTGAATCGCCCAGCCAGCTCTGCAAGCCTTCGCGATCGGCATGCGCAGAGAAGCCGTTTATCGTATGGATGCTGGCGTTGACCTGGATGATCTCGTTGAATATGCGGACGCGACGGGCGCCATCGATAATGCGGCGAGCCAGCGTTCCCTGCGCTGCGTAGCCGACAAATACCACGCTGCTCTTGTTGCGCCATAGGTTGTGTTTGAGATGGTGGCGAACTCGACCACCCGTGCACATGCCTGAGCCGGCAATGATGATGGCACCACCTTCAATGCGATTGACAGCCATCGACTCCGCGGTGTCTCGCGTGAAATGCAGATTGGGCGTGGCAAAAGGATCGTCGCCATGGAGCTCTTTGGCAAAGGACTCCCTGAGCCCCTCCGGATGGCGCCGAAATATCTCCGTAGCCGAGATGGCCATGGGCGAGTCAAGGAATATCGAGACTCCTTTCGGAATGTGGCGCTCCTTGGTGCCGCGATGCAGGTAATAGAGGATTTCTTGTGCCCGTTCGAGTGCGAAGGTCGGTATGACGACATTGCCCCCTCTGGCCAATGTCCGACCGATCGCCTCGTAGAATTCCTCGATGGAATCCGCCAGCGAACGATGATTCCGATCGCCGTAGGTGGATTCCATGACGACATAGTCGGCGTCCGGCGCCGGGGTCGGGTCACGAAGCATGGCGCGTCCTCTGCAGCCGACGTCGCCGGAGAACACGATGCGGCGAATTGCACCACTGTCTTCCAGGCTAAGCAGGATGCAGGCCGAGCCAAGAATATGCCCCGCGTCGATGAATTCCGCACGGATGCCGGTGGCTGGCCGGATGGTATGGTTATAAGGCACGGCCTCAACGAATAGGTCGAGTGTGCGCACGACATCTTCAAGTGTGAAGAGCGGATGGCTCTCGGCCTCACCGCGCCGATGTCCTAGCCGCGAAGCGCGGGCCGCGTCTTCTTCCTGCAGCCGGGCCGCGTCCATGAGTACGATGCGCACCAGCTCGCGGGTCGCCGCCGTCGCGTAAATGGGGCCCTTGAAGCCTTGCTTGACCAGGAGCGGGATGCGCCCGCAATGATCGAGATGCGCGTGGGTCAGGAGCAATGCATCGATATTGCGCGGATCGAACCCAAAGGGCTCCGCATTGGCGGCTTCCTCGTCGCGTCCGCCCTGAAATAGGCCGCAATCGACCAGTATCTGACGGTCGCCGCACTCAATTCGGTGGCAAGAGCCGGTAACTTCCCGCGCGGCGCCGTGGCAGCTGTATACGATCTTCGATGCCATCGCTGACGCCCTTCTAAGAAATCCGTGAGGCCGGGAAAGTCAGAAAGGTCGCGCGCAAGGGAGGCACCGACCTAATGCTGCACGAGCATGGGAATGGAGGCGTGATGCAGCAGATATCGGGTCGCACCACCCAGCGTTCGTTCGCGCAGGCGTGATCGCCCATAGGCACCCGTGACCAACAGGTCGGCGCGCTCCTGCGTCGCGATCCGCCAGAGCGCGCTGCCTGCTTCGCGCGCCGTCACATGAATTCGATGCGACTTCGCCGAAATATCATGGCTGAGCAGGTAGTTGATGGGAAAGAATGGCGGATCCTGACCCTGATCGTCATCGTAGTGCGGTGTCTCTCCATCAATGATGATGACTTCCTTGGCGGCTTTGGCAAAGGGGAGGGCCGCGTGAATGGCTCGGACGGATTCAATGCTGCCGTTCCAGGCGAGGACGACTCGTTTGAAATCGGCGCCCCCTTCCCAAAAAGGCGGCAACACGAGACACGGCGACCGGCAGGCCACCAAGGCTTCGCCCAGAGCGTCAAATAGCGAGTGCTCCTGCAGGATGTCCCGCTCGAGCACGATCAAGTCATGCCAGGCGCCCATCTGGCGCATGGTGCTGGCCACGCTCGCGCGAGTAACCGCCCATGAGGCGGATCGCACCCCCATGCGCCGCGCGGCTGCCTGGAACGCATCGCGATCGGCATGATTTTCCCGGGGGGTGTCGAGCAACAAGGCTAGTGCTGTTGGGTCGGCGTCGGCGCCATGGATGGCGCGAAGTGACATGTCGACATAGCACCCGGTTACATGGCTGCCGAATCGCGCGGCAAGCGCGAGGGCTGACAAGGCAGCCGAACTCCACGGCCCTGTCGAGGTGACGAGGGCGACGATATCTTCCATGGGACCCCCGCCGGGGTTATCCAGTGCATGCGTCGCCTTTAAGGCAGTTTCGCTCATTCTGCTCACCTGGACGTGCGGAAGGAGAGTGCGGCTAGAGATCGAGCGTGTGAATCACCTGGGTTGGATCCGATGGATCCAGCTCGCAACGGAAACCAAGATAGCTGGCCAATTCACGCATGCCATGGTTGCTGACCGCGTCCAGCGACAGCATGCGCTTAAACCCGTTACGCCGGGCGACATCGATCAGATGCCGCATCAGTAGTGCGCCCAGACCCTTTTGCTGCCAATCGTCCGCCACGGTTACCGCGCACTCGCAACTGTTCTCATCATTCGTTGCGCTATAGCGGCTCACTCCGATTTCCTTCAGTACGCCGTTGTCGTGGATCAGCGCGATATATGCCGTACGCTTGTGGTAGTCGACGTTCATCAATTGATTGATTTGTTCCAGGCTTACCTGTTTGAAGTCTCCAAGGAAACGCATGCGTCGCGCACGATGCGACAGTCCGTTGATGAAAGCCAGTTCGCGTTCCCTGTCGGCCTCATGTAGTGGCCGAATCAGGACCGGAGTTCCATCGCGAAGCGAATCGATCCAGTGGTCGCCCGTAATCGCCTCTGGAAAGGTGGCGAAGGGATTGACCTTTGTTCCAGTGCCGCTTGCATGGATGGACATGGCGCGCTCTCGAGTTAATAGGGGTGCGGGGAACGAAGCTCACCCTGTTTTTAGTTTCATAGGTCGCGGATGGTCGCGAATTGATCCGTGTCAACGAATCGTCGTTTCGTCAGGCAGGGCACGGATTCAGCGGCAAATCAACATTGGAATGTCGCTGTGGAGCAGGACGCTCTGGGTCTCGCTGCCGAGCAGCATACGGGCCAACCCTCTGCGTCCATGTGCGCCCATGACAATCAAATCGCAAGCCCTTTCACGAGCAACGCCGATGATCACGTCCCATGCTTCACCACCATGCATGACAATGCAATCGCAGGGAACATTCGCGTTGTCAGCCGCCAACTGCACGACTGAAAGGTAGCGATCGGCGCGAGCGGAGCCGTTGTCGACAGGGTAGGGGCGACTTTGGCCAGACACGAACTGCTCCGCCACCTCGGGCAAGATCGCGTACAACGCGAAGAGATGCGCGCCGCATAACTTCGCCAACTCAATCGCTTTCTCCATCGCGCGTGCGGAGACATCGGACCCGTCGATGGGAAGTAGGATGCGCTTGAACATAGAGCCTCTCGCCAGCTTTGGTCCCCTGGCGGCAGGAAGTGCGTCGCTGCCATCGCCGAGGATTTCCGTTTGAGCAGCCGCGATTGGTATCAACGCCAACCGCGCTGGCCAGATCCAACGCAAATGCCATACCTCCTGCTATCGCCTTCCATTTCATCGTGCGCCCGAGCCATCGAACCGCATTGATGGAGGTCAATATCTGACCTGATTAGCGTCGAATCTCAGCTGGAGCGTGCCTGGTGTAGGATCGCGATTGGGGGTCCTCCGAGCGCTTCAGAGCCCGGCGATGGCTAGTGCAACCTGGTTGCTGATGTCGATGCTGTCGCTCTCTTGCTCGATGCTATTGGTCGTGATGATTCTGGATGCGCCAGCGTTCAATATGGATTGTCTTGCGTCGGCGTCGAAAAGGCCATGCACTGCGATACAAATCGGTGGCCGAAGATCCAGGCGTCTCAGCTGCGTGACATTCTCAGCCATGGTCTGGCCGCTCGATATGATGTCGTCGACAAGCACCGGTGTATGGCCTGCGAGCGCAGCGGCATTCTGGATGGAGAGGCTAACCGTGACGTGCCTATCATCCATCCGGGTCTTGCTGGCGATGATCATGGGCGCATCCACCAGCCTCGCTATATCACCTGCCCACTGCGCACTCTCCTGGTCGGGGCCAATAACCAACGGCTGGGTGACGTTGGTCCGAATCCACTCGGCGATGACAGGGGCAGTGTGTAACGCATAGCCCTGGCTCAACCCCGCTTCCGCCAGCGTTGCGTGGCGATGAAGATGCGGGTCGGCGGTGAGCACCCAGTCGTAGTACGAATTCAAGAGTTTGCCAAGGACGCGTGACGACACGGCCTCGCCCGGGTGAAAACGGGCATCTTGCCGCATGTAGGCAAGGTAGGGCGCCACCAGGCCGATACGCGACGCGCCCAGTTCCCGCAGCGTATCGGCTGCCATCAGGAGGGGAAAGATCTTGGCGTCCGGATGATCGAGGGTGCAGACCAGAAAGGCTTGGCCGTCTCTTCCCGGCTCGGCCAGCGTGATGCACGCTTCGTCGTCGGGAAATCGGTGAAGAGAAAGCGATCGTCTCTGCCAGTGTCCGTACAGCGCCACTCGGTCGGCAAACGATTCATTGCCTGGCATGGCGTACACGGCATAGCTCATGGCGGGGCCACCTCCACGATGCTCGGGTGGCGCGAAACGAACTCGAGCGCATAGGCAAGTTCTCCGCGGGTTTGCGCATGCAGGGTGAAGAGCGGCTGCCCTTTCGTCGCCCAGCCTCCCAAGGGAACATCCAGCGTCAATCCGGCGAGCGGGGACTGTGGCGCACCCGCGAGTTTCGCCGCCTTGGCCAGCCGACGATTATCGATGCATGTGACGTTGCCTTCCACCTTTGCCGTAACAGGGTGCTGAAAAGCTGCCACACCAGGGCTGCGCAACCCGCCTTGTGCCTCGCAGATCGCCAGGAATTGGGCCTGCGCCTTGCCGCTTTCCAAGGTGCGCCGGGCCAACGTCATCGCGTCGACCGGCGACGTATCGAAGCCGGCCAGCTCGATGAGTTCGGCGGCCAATTGCAGTGAGCGCTCCCTTAGATCCGAGGGCGCCGCTTTATCCCGGCTAAGTACGGCCATGACATCTCGCGCCTCCAGCGCCGGACCTATCCCGCGCCCGACGGGCGCCAGGCCATCCGAGAGCACGGCCCTCACCTCTAGACCAAGGCTCGCGCCCACTCGCTGGATCAGCGTTGATAGTGATTCGGCCTCTTGCTGGCTGCGCACTTTGGCTGTCGGCCCCACCGGGATGTCGATCAGTACGTGTGTCGAGCCAGCCGCGATTTTCTTGGACAGGACCGATGCGACGAGCTGGCCCTCGCCGTCCACCTCCAGAGCCCGCTCAATACGGATGAGCACGTCGTCCGCTGGGCTGAAATTCACTCCACCGCCCCACACAATGCATCCGCCCGTCTTTTCCACCACGCGACGCATGGTCTCGATATCCAGGTTCACGGGGGCGAGCATCTCCATGGCATCGGCCGTGCCTGCCGGTGAAGTGATGGCACGAGAGGACGTCTTGGGCATGACCAGGCCGAGTGCTGTCGCAATAGACACGACGATCGGCGTAGTGCGATTGCCGGGAAGGCCCCCGACACAGTGTTTGTCGACGATGACGCCACTTGGCCAGCAAAGCCGGCTGCCGCTGCTGACCATGGCGCCGGTCAGGCAGCCCACTTCTCGCTCGGACAGGTGGCCGTTGGCGCATGCGGCAATGAATGCGGCCAACTCGATGCCAGAGTAACGGTGCCCGGCGATATCGGCTACGATGGCCTGGAACTGGGCGTCATCCAGCTCGTGGCCGTAGATCTTCCGGCGAACCAGCGTCAGCGACTCGACGGTCGGTGCGTGCGAAAAATAGGCCAGGTCCCCGGGTTCCGGTTCCAATGCCAGCCACGCAGATTCAGACAGGCCGGCTTCGTCTGGGGCGAGCAGGTCGCCGTGCACCACCTCGAGTATGGCGACCAGTCGACGCTCCATGATATGCAGCTCGACGCGGCTTCGTGCGATGAACCCCTCGCTCTTGCAGGTGGGTGAATCACTCCGAAGAAATACGACGCGCTCGTCGCCAGTGTCGATGCCGAGGCGCCTCAAGCGGCTGCCCTCCAACTCGATGCGGCCATTCCTGTCATTCGAATGTCCGGACCCCATCGGCTTCCCCTGCTGGACTGACAGTTGATGCGTTGAGCGTCCACGTGTCGACGACGTCATGCGCCGTTGCCGCCGCGAGGTCCGCATGGGTTTTGCGCGATGGCGGCGGGCCTATCCATGGACGGCTCGACCATCAACACTTGGGTCAGTCTCTGCAACAGTTCGGTGACTGCCACGAGGGCGTCATCGGCAGTCACAATGCCGACCAGCGAGCCCTTCTCGTCCACCACCGGCAACCGACGCATGCCGCTGCCGTGCATGACGGCGATCAGCTGCGCGAGTGTCGCGTCGTCGCGACATACGACAACGGGTTGGGACATGACCGACAGAATGGGCGTGGCCTGTGCATCGCGGCCTTCGGCCAATCTGGCCCTGCTGAGATCACGATCAGTAAGGATGCCGACAGGAACCTGGCCGTTAGGGGCCGGACGAACCACGACGACGCAACCCGTCAAATGTTGATGCATGAGGCGGGCGGCCTCATGAATGGACTGGAGCGGGGTAGCGACGATGACCCTGGAAGTGCCGATATCGAGGGCTTGCACGGCCTTGGTCCTGCTGCAACGATCATCCCCAGCGTAGATGGCTAGGCTTCATCGCTATTGATGAGCGTCAACAAATCAATGCGTGCGTCAGATCGGTCCGTGATGGTCTGATCTGCAGCGGACCGTCAGGGCAGTAGTACGGCTGCGCCCTGAAGGCGTCCGAGACGCAGGTCCTCCAGCGCCCGGTTCGCATCATCCAGTGGGTACGTTGTCACGTGAGTGGCAACCCGCGCGCGCCCGGCGGCTTCGAGAAACGCATGGCCGTCCGCGCGGGTGAGATTGGCCACGGACAGCAATCGGCGCTCCTCCCATAGCAGTCGATAGGGGAAGCGGGGGATATCGGACATATGGATGCCACCGCAAACCACACTGCCGCCCTTGCGCACGGCACGCAGTGCCATGGGAACGAGTTCGCCGGCCGCGGCGAAAATGATCGCGGCATCCAGTGGTTGCGGGGGCAGCTCGTCGGAACCGCCAGTCCATTCGGCGCCAAGCCCACGAGCAAATGCTTGCGCAGCCGCATCGCCAGGCCGGGTAAATGCATAGAATGGGCGCCCCTGGTAGCGCAACAACTGAGCCAGGATGTGCGCGGCGGCGCCAAAGCCATACAGGCCGACGCTTGAGACGTCACCGGCAAGTCGAAGCGCGCGCGCTCCGATCAACCCGGCGCATAGGAGTGGGGCGGCCGAGGCCGCATCTGGATAGTCGCGCATGGGCAGCGGCAGGCAGAAATCGGCGCGCGCCGTCATGTGCGTGGCATAGCCGCCGTCGCGACTGCACCCGGTGAAGACAGGCGAGTCACAGAGATTCTCACGACCGCTGCGGCAGTAGGCACATAGGCCACAGGCACCTCCCAGCCACGGGACGCCGACGCGACCACCGATGCTCAGTACCTTGACGTCACGTCCGATGGCATCGACAACGCCGACGACCTCGTGGCCGGGAATAACGGGGTAGCGCGCCTGTGGCAACTCGCCGTCGATGAGATGAAGATCCGTGCGGCAGACGCCGCAGGCTTCGACCCGGAGGCGCACCTCGTCCGACTCAGGCAACGGGTCGTCGCGAGTCTCCGGCGACAGTGCCACGCCGGCGGCTTTGGCAACCATGGCTCGCATACGCGGCTCCCCATGTCAGCAACATCATTCCCATAACAACCGGGACCATCGCACCGGTTGCCATCCAGCCAAGCCAGCGAAGTCGGCCAGTAACGTCAAACTAGTCGAATGGCCTTTCGCTGCGACGCCACCCACATCATGACTGCCGTCAGCGGTGCCGTTATTACGCCATTGATCACGGCGGGCCAAAACAGCGTGCGAGCGGCGTGCCCGCGATCAGCCCTGTCCTCGCTTGATGAATCCAGTGTAGTGAAACTACGGAGCGCAGCCTGCAACCGGACGACTCAACGCAAGGCAGGTCTGTCAGGGACAGACGAGCACGGGCAGATCCGACCGCAGAAGCACCCGGTGGGTCACACTGCCCAGAAGCAGGCGACCGACAGCGTGTCTGCCGTGTGAACCCATCACGATCAGATCGCAGTCGCGCTCTTTGGCTATGTCGATGATGGCTTGGTAGGGATGATTCGCATAGCGGTATTCGCATTCGTATTCCACGCCATGTTCCCGTGCCGCTTGCCTGATATCTTCGAGATATCGCTCCGATCGTTTGGCGATTTCGGTTTCATAGGCGAGCTGCTGAGACTCAACCACTTCAAGCAGATAGGACAGGGAGAAGAAGGGCTTTGCTACGTGGAAACCAAGCACGCGTGCGCCCAGCGTCTTGGCCAGATCGACGCCTACTGCGACTGATTTTTCAGAGCACGCAGAGCCGTCCGTGGGTAGCAGGATATGTCGAAACATGAGGGCTCCTCGTTGAATTACCGTCCTTGCGCAGCAGCGTGATGTTCGGGTCTTCCGGTGTCATGCGACTCGAGATGAGTGGCAAATCCTTCAGTGGCATACCAATACGGGAATTTTGGCGTCACTCAGTAGCCGCGCGACCTCCCGGCTCAGCTGGACGTGATGACCGTGCGCGTATTCGCTCGCACCCACCACAATGAGATCGCAGCCCGACTGGCTCGCCGCGGCGACAATGGCCGTATGCGGACGCCGGTCGAAGACATAGCCATCCCTGAAATCCACCGCGGCTTCGCGTGCGATGAAGGCAAGATCGGCCAAATGACCCCTGGCATGCTCGACGGCCCTGCAGGCATAGCCGTCGTTGGTATGCAAAATGAAATCGGCCGCCAACGACACCGTGGGCAGCGGTGGAAGGACCTCCAGGCCCACGGCAGATGCGCCACTACACGTTGCCATATCGATACCCACCGCCGCGGCACGCAAGGCCTGGTCGCTTCCGTCGATCGGCAGGAGGATGCGCTTGAACATAAGAGGCGACCTCATCGGAGAGAGCGATCAGGGACGGCGCCAGTCGGCAATGATGCTTACAAGAAGCAGGACGGCACTGGTACCGCAGATCCACTCGATGATGGGGATGGCTTGCCTGCCCCAGTCATGCACCAGTGCCAGGGAGCTCGCCACCGCCACGACGGCGAGAATCGATGTCAGCGTCGAAAAGGCAAAACGCATCGGCCCCTTTTGCGTACGAGATGGCAGCTCAAATGCCATGACCTCGACTCCGTAGGCATGGCTATTGACTCGCAGGTTAGTAGCGGCCTTCCAGGCCAGATTGACGCACGTCAACTTTGGCTTCGCTCGGCCGGGCACGGCCGTTGAACGCGGAATCGGGGGCGGGTCCGGTCAACGGGACCTGGTCTCCACAGAAAACGCGCCCTTGGGATGCGAGCATCGGCGCTGGGCCTCACGCGCTCGCGAGTGCGGTGACATCCCACACGTGCCTGGCGATCTGGACGTCTTCCTGTGCGGCAATCACGCGGACCGAGCAGGCTGAGGATGGAGTGCTGATCCGTCCGCTGCCGCGCTCGTTGAGCCGCTCGTCAAGCTCAATGCCGAGCCAGCTCAGGCCCGCGCAAGCATCGCTACGCGTCCCGGCATCGTGCTCACCAATGCCCCCCGTAAAAACCAGCATGTCGAGGCCTTTCAGAGCCGCAGCCATCGCAGCCACGTGCTTGCGAACCGAGTAGCAGAACATGCGGATGGCGAGATCCGCTTCGGCATGGGCCGGGGCTGCCGCACGTAGCACTCGCATGTCGCCGCTCAGAGAAGAGACACCAAGCAGGCCTGAATGATGATCCATCAAGTCTTCCAGGCCTGAGGCGCTGAGCCCTTGCTCACGCATCAAATACGTCGGCACGCCCGGATCGAGGTCGCCGCAGCGTGTCGCCATCATCAGGCCGCCGCCCGGCGTGAACCCCATGCTGTTATCAATGGATCTGCCATGCCAGACGGCCGTGACGCTTGCTCCATTGCCGAGATGCGCGACCACCAGGCGCGCAGGCACGTCACCTCCCAATTGACTGACAACGGACTCGCATGAAAGTCCATGGAACCCGTATCGCCTGACGCCCGCGTCGCGCCATTTTCTTGAGATCGGCAGCGTCTGTGCCACGTCGGGCATGGCTGCATGGAACGCTGTGTCGAGGCAGGCTACCTGGGGAACGCCCGCGAAGTGACGTATCGCAAAGCGGATGCCTTCGAGCATGGCCGGTGTATGCAAGGGCGCCACGGCGACCGCGGCTTCCAGTTGCCGAAGGACCGTAGCGTCGATCAGGCAGTGATCACGCAGCGCCTCGCCGCCATGCACGACGCGGTGACCAACGGCGTCGGGGGAGGGCAGCATGCGGTCTTCAAACAGGCGCGCCAGACGAAGGCAGGCGGCGTGATGATCGAGCAGGGCCCCGGCTTCCTGCAGCCTGACGCCGACGCCGGCTTCCTCCAACTGAAAGGTGCCCGCCTCGGTACCCAGCGATTCGGCCGAACCACTGAAAATCGGTTCCACCGCACCGGCGTTCGCGCGATACATGCCGAACTTGAGCGATGACGAACCACAGTTGAGCGTGAGCACTAGCTTCGCCGTAGCCATAAATGGACCTCATCAGGCCTCTGATCCCGCGCCATAGCTATGGGCTGCTCGCAGCGAGGCCAGGCGTTCGGCTTCCGGCCGCTGCGCGATTAGTAGGGCGATGGCTGCGGACGCGATACGAGCGAGCGCATCGTCGGCCCGACTGGTTAGCGCGATCGGGACACGCGTGCCAAGCACCATGCCGGCAGCTATGGCATTGGCGAGAAGTACGAGCTGTTTGACCAGGATATTTCCCGCCTCCACATTTGGCACGATGAGGATATTCGCTCTACCCGCCACGGTAGACACGATACCTTTTTCGCGGCGGGAGTCCTCGCTGATCGCATTGTCCATGGCCAGCGGCCCGTCCACTTGCGCGCCTACCAGCTGCCCTCTGTCGGCCATCTTGCTCAAGGCGGCAGCGTCCACCGTCGCGGGCATGTTGCAGTGAACCGTCTCCACCGCGGCGAGTATGGCTGCCCTGCGTTCGGCGATGCCCAAGGCGTCGGCCAGAAGGATCGCGTTCTGGCAGATGTCGCGTTTCGTGTCCAGGTCTGGAAGTATGTTGATGGCGGCATCGGAAACGATCAATGGATGACCGTAACCAGGCGCGTCGATCGCGAAGGCATGAGTGGCGCGACGTTCCGTGCGTAATCCCGCCTCCCTGTCGAGCACGGCGTGCATCAGCTCAGCGGTATGCAGCGCGCCTTTCATCAAGGCCGCCGCCTGCCCACTCCTGGCCAAGGCGACGGCGCGCTCGGCCGAGGCATGACTGTGCGGCGTCGACACGATCTCGATGCCGGTCAGTTCGCACTGAATGCGCTCTGCGACCTGACGAATCCGTGCCTCTGGGCCCACCAGCACCGGCTCGATCAGGCCGGCCCTCCGAGCTTCCAGGGCACCACGCAACGATTGGTCGTCACACGGATGCACCACCGCCATGCGGATTGGGGGCAAGCCTCTGCACTGGGCCAGCAGCAAACGGAAGCGTGCATGTGGTGGCTTCGCCTTTTGCTCCAGCGTTGGGTCCGTGGCACTCAAGAGTCATACCTCATAGGGAACGCGCCAGCAGGGACTTGCCGTTGAGGTCAGGTACCAGCGGTCATGCCTCGACAACAGGCACGCAGCCTCTCCCAGCCTATGCCTTCGATGGTTCTCCCATGAGATGCGCATCATCAAGAAGAGGCTGCATAGACCTCCCACGGGTGCGGAGCTACTTGTCCAGTTCCAGCTCAAACGTCACTGCGGCTGGATCTTCCGGATCCGGCCGGCTGCGAAAGCCAAGGTATCCGGCGAGTTCATGCGAACCTGCGCATCGCGCTGCATCGACGGCATACATCCGCTGTATGCCTTGCATGCGCGCCACACCGATGAGATGTCGCATGAGAATGCCGCCAACGCCACAATGTCGCCATGCGGGATCGACCGCGACGGCGCAGTCGCAGCGGGTGCCATCATCACTGACACGATAGCGGGCCGAGCCGACCTGCCTCTCGTCACCGTCCTCGTCGACCAAGGCAACCAGGCCAACTTCGCGGCCTTCGTCGACCTGAGTCAACTCCGTTGCGATGTCATCGCGTCGGGGCTTGATGATCCCGAGAAAGCAGTATCCGAGCTCCTCGGTCGTCAGCCGCGATAGAAAATCCCTTTCCAAGGCGGCATCCACGGCATGCATGGGGCGAACGCGGATGACCCTGCCATTGCGCAAGCGACCTTCCCACGCATAGTCCTTTTCGCTCGTACTTTCGGTAGTTTTTGACATGGCACAACCCTCGCGATAAGCAGCCGTGGTTGTCCGGGCCGAACGGGCTGCTCTTGCAAGCTGCAACCTGAACCCTATCGAGCCGCCATAGGCGGGTTGAAGTGCGACGTGACGTGCCGGTTTTGTTGAGACAATCCCAGGCCGCGCCGCGCCTTCGCCTCTCAATGGACCGATGCCGCGGCCGCAGCTTTCGCCGACCGATCCAGGCCACGTTGGGCGGCATCCCTAAGAAGCGAGAGCTGCGCCTGGCCTTCACCCATGTAGTCGGCCGCAAGCGCACCCAACAATTCCGTCTGCAATGTGACGAATTCCCAGGGACTACGGCATCGGGCGAGCCTGGTCAGATAGGTTGCATCCCTCTCGATGCGCTTATTGAAAAAGCGGGCCGCCTCCGATTGCATGCGTCCAGCGTCCTGCAGCCATGACGACCAGGATGCCAATATCGCGCCCTGGGACCGCAGCGCGTTATCAGGCTCGACGCCTGCGTGATCCAGGCGGATGAGTGTGGTGGCGACTTTGGGCATGGCAAGCTCTCGGGAGAGTTACGGCAGGTGGCAACAAGCTTGTTACCCTGGTTCCGGGCCATATTGACGAATATCAACAGGCGGGGTTCACGGGCTATCGCCATCGACTACTTTCACGTGATGACCTGGTCAGGGACGACACTGGCTGAAGCATCACCGCGCAATGGATACAAGATAGGCTCATCAATCCACATTTGCATGGCCGCGCGCAGTTCGATCTGCGCTTCTTTGGATGCCGTGGCAGCTTCCATCAGGGCGGCCTGACTTTCGACGGATAGGGCCATCCGGCGCGCCATCGCCATGACATAGCCGGAGGAGTGAACCGAGCGAGGAGGCATCCCATCGGCGTCGAACCGTTGTCGCCCATCCAGGGCTAGCGGATCGACTGCGTCAGTCACATTATTCGCCAGCAGGGCCAGTCGTCGCTGCGAGGTGATCGCCGTCAGCCGGGACTGCCGCAACCCCAGCCGTTCCGCATCCATGGCCAGCTCCGCCGAGAGCTCCCTGAGCTTGTACCCCAGCGTAGGGCACTCGGAAACGTCGCGCCTGGCGCCGCGTTCACGCGAGAGGCGAAGGCTGCCGTAGAGACAGCCACTGGCAAGGTGGCTTGCAATGTCACGGGCGAGCTTGCGACCCGCCTCGCTGTCGTAACGCAACCCCAGTAGGGCCAAGGTGTCGGCCATTCCCATCAGTCCAATGCGAAGATGCAGGCCTGAATGACTTGAGGAACACGCGCAGAGCGCTGCGGCATTGTCCAGAGCGTGGACAGCGAGTTCGGCGGTCGCTTCGAATGCATCCAGGTCCAGGTTGGCCTGGCTAGTGCCGGGGGTGCGTATGAAGTTGACCGGATTAAGTACCGCGATCAATTCATCGTCCGGCCAATTTGGCGCGTTCGTGCCAGCCGATGCCATGACTCTTTCATCGAGAAGCAAACGCCACTCGCTGAGCGCATCGCCCAGACGCTGTTCAAACGTTCCAACCCGACTCTGCTTTTCCGCACAGGCCAACGTGCGGGCCACCCTGGACCAGGTGTCTTGGATTGAAATGTCGTGCAGTTGATCCCCCTGGCGCCATCGGAACCAGGCATCCCAGGCCTCCACGGCAGCTAGATCAACGAACGCCGAAACTTCGTTCATGGCAAGGGGACACCCGTGACGTTGTCTCGAGTGTCGGCGGGTACTTAAAACCTGGCATTGCGTTGGGTCAATCTTCCTTGCGTCGTGGGTATTCGTTACACACTGTTACAAAACGTTGCCGGCTTGAACTAGCCCCGTAACAGGTGAGCACTACGGTTCACCCTGCAAGCGAAATGTCGTGATCACATCGGGGTGCCGCCATGAACATGCGCTTAGAAACCCATCCTCAGCACCTGCGCGCGGCCGGTTTCCTTACCGGGAACCTCGAGGACGCGTCCAGCAGCTTGGACATCGACCTGCTTCGACAACATGTGCCGGTCTTTCGGCATAAGCTTGCCGTGGGTCAGCCTCTCTTCCATGCCGGACAACCGTTCAAGTCGCTGTTCTTCATCCAGGCGGGTTTTCTCAAGACGGTTGAGTTGGCTGATGATGGCCGTGACCAAATCACCGGCTTTCGCATGCGTGGGGACTTTCTGGGGATCGAGTCCATTGGGATGCCGAGCTATGCCTGTGGCGCAGTGTCGCTGGAAAGCGGGGAGGCCTGGGAGTTGCCTTACCCGGCGATATTGAGTGCTTGTCGGGAGATTCCCGAATTGCAGACGCGCCTCACCGCCGCGCTGGCGAGAGAGATCCGTGCGGATCACGCCTGGATGCTGGCCATCGGCACCTTGAATGCGGAGCAGCGCGTGGCGACTTTCCTGCTCGATGTCGCCAAGCGTTACGCAAGGTTGGGATTCAGTGCCAAGCATTTCGTTTTGCGGATGCGTCGCGCCGATATCGCCAGCTTCCTGGCGCTGACGAACGAAACCGTGTGTCGGGTCATGACCAAGCTTCACGACTTGCGCATGATCGATGTGGCCAGGCGCGAGATCCATGTGCTGGACGACGGCGCCCTGCGCGCGCTGGCTAGCCAGCGCGCCTGATTCGGCCATCGCGATGAACCGCTCAGGAGGTGCGTGCGGCCTCGAGTCTTCGATACACCGCTTCGGCGAGGTCTTCTTTGCAGTAGGGCTTGGGCAGCAAGGCAAATCGCTTCAGTGTCTCTTCGCTAAAGTCCGGCGCTAGCCGTGCATAGCCTGAGGTGAGCAATACCTGGATTCCCGGGCGCAGCTGCATAGCCGAGTCCGCCAGTTCCACACCGGTCATGCCAGTCCCGAGCACCACGTCGGAAAAGAGCAAATCGATCTGCGGGTGCTCGCGAAGCATGCGCAGCGCATCCTCCGCGGTGCCTGCCTCATGGGTGATGTAGCCCAGGGACCGCAGAAAGGCGAGGGCGACGGCGCGAACGCCTGGCTCGTCCTCGACGACGAGAATCACCTCATGGCTGGCGCGGTAGGAAGTCGTGGAAACCGTGGCGGCATCGACAGCCCTGGTGGTTGCCACAGGAAAATACAGCTCGACGCTCGTGCCATAGCCAAGCCGACTCTCGATCGTCACGTAGCCTCCCGACTGCTTTACAAAGCCGTAGACCATGCTGAGGCCAAGGCCGCTCCCTTTGCCGATGTCCTTGGTCGTGAAAAAGGGCTCCAAGGCATGTGCCAGTGTTTCCGGGGTCATGCCCAGGCCCGTGTCCTGCACGCGGAAGGCGATCTGCTCGTGGCTTGAATAGGCTGCCATCGCATCCTGGGCCAGATCTCGCACCAGGCGAGCCGTAATCTCCAGCCTTCCACCGCGCGGCATGGCATCGCGCGCATTGACGGCTAGGTTGACCAGGGCGGCATCGAACTCCGACGGGTCGACGTCAATGGCAGGCAGGTCGTCCGGGCAGGCCGTTGCGATGACGATACGCTCACCCAGCGTGCGGCCAAGCATCTCATTGAGTTCGGCCAACAATTGCCTGGGCTGAATGGCCTGGGGTGAAAGGCGACGTCGACTTGCGAAGGAGAGCAGCTTGCCGGTGAGCGTGGCGCAATGGTCCGCCGCGCGAATGGCGCTATCAAGAGACTCTTTCGCCGACGGATCGTCTGGCAATTCGGCGGCGAGAAGCTGCAGGTTTCCTGAAATAACGGTCAGGAGATTGTTGAAATCATGCGCGATACCGCCGGTGAGCTGCCCAATGGCGTCTAGACGCTGCGCATGAGAAAGCTTTTCTTCGCTCCGGCTGCGCTGGACGGCCGCCGCCAAGATACTGGCCACGGTCTGCAGGAAATGGACCTTGTCGTGATCGAAGCTGCCGGGTTCCTTGGCCATGATCAGCAGCAGGCCCATGGGCTCGTAGCGATCCAGCAGAGGCACCATGACCGCGTCGACGAAGCCGGCGCCGACCAGCGCACCATGAGTCTTCGCTAATTCGTCCCGTATCTGTTCGAAGTCGTTGATGCGGAGTTCTCGCTTTCTTGGATCGATGCCCTCTTCACGTTCGGACAGATCCCGACATACGACTTTCTGCAGGGTGCGACTCACGCCCGTGGAAGCACGGCAATGCCATCCTCGTCCGCGACTGTCCCGAAACAGGATCGCGGCTGCTTCCGTATTGAGTGCCGCGACCATCAGCGATGGCATGTTGTCGACGGCGGTCTCGTAACTTGGCGACTCGATCAATAAGCGGCTGACCTGGCCAACAAAAGTGTCATAGCGTGCTCGGACCAGCGCCTGACGGGCACGCTGGGTCTCGGAGATGTCACGAATGGACGCGGCAAAAAGCACGCGCCCACCCGTGCGTATGGGGCTCAGTCCGATTTCCACGGGAAACGGCTGCCCATTTCTTCGCACTCCGGTCAGCTCATAGCCCGCGCCCATCGGTCGCACGCGCGGGCTGGCCATGTAGTTGGCGCGATGCGACTGATGCGCTGTGCGCACGCGGTCCGGCAACAGGTCTTCGACTTGCCCGCCATGAAGCTCATGCTGCCCGTAACCGAACATGCGCTCCGCTTGCGGATTGGCAAGGACGATGCGGCCGTCATAGTCAACCAGAATCATGGCATCCGGGGCGGTATCGAAAAGCGCCTTGAACAGGCCTGCCTCGGGTGCTTGCTCGGACGCCGTCATCATTGCCTCAGCACTCGCTCGGTGAGAATGTAGCCAGTGCCGCGTATGGCCTTGAGTAGGCTGGGTCGAGAAGGATCCGTTTCGATCTTCCTGCGCAGACGGCCGATCTGGACATCGATGGCGCGGTCGTACGGGCCCGCATCGTGACCATGCATGTGGGTCATGATGTCATTGCGCGAGAGCACGCGATTGGGGTGTTCGAGAAACAACTTCAGCAGCTCGTATTCGCCCGTGGTCAGCGGTACCTCGATGCCATGGGTGTCAAAAAGGACATGGGCCACCGTATCCATGCGATAACCGCCGAACACCAGCGTGGAGCGGGATTCCGATAGTTCCGACGCTGGCGGCTTGCGTTCCGATCGACGCAAGACGCTACGCACGCGCGCCAGCAGTTCGCGCAGTTCGAACGGCTTCGTGATGTAGTCGTCCGCGCCCAGCTCCAGTCCCACGATGCGATCCACCGAATCGCCTCTGCCCGAAACAATGATGATGGGGCCGCGCCAGTGCCCATGCAGGTAGCGCGTGAGCTCCAGTCCGTCTTCGCCGGGAAGGCCCAGATCAAGCAGCACCAGATCCACATGGGCGGATCGGAGGACCTCCTTCAATTGCACGCCGTTCTCAGCCGTGCTGACCGAAAAGCCCTGGGGTCCTAGATAGCGTTTGACGAGCCCTGATATTTCCGTGTCGTCGTCCACGATCAGCAGATGCGGGGCGCGGGGCGGGGTGGGCGATTCGAGTTCGGCAACAGGCATAGGCAGCAACCGCCAAGAGAGAGTCCGGGGTGGAATGGCTCGTCCTGCTCGTCAGCTCTCCAGACCTATCGGGAGCGTGGGTTGAAGATACATCCAGTCTGGGCCCGTGAACATTGGGCTCGGCAGGGATGGGGGCTTAGCCAGGTGGTTCGTGACATCTTGCGTTTCCGCGGTGCGGGGACCGGACTATTGACCGGTATCAACATTCCCCAGAGACCCTTCGATAGCCTCGGCCCATGAGCCGTACAGCCATTACCTCCCAGGACCTGAGCAAGTCTTTTGGAGAAGGTGCTGCCATGACCATGGCCGTGAACGGTGCGAGCTTCGAGGTCAGTTTCGGCGAAATACTGATGATCGTGGGGCCGTCGGGTAGCGGTAAAACCACGCTGCTGAGCATGATTTCCGGGATCCTCCGGCCCAATTCGGGAAGCGTCCGGGTCAAGGGAATGGATCTCTGGGCCCTGGACGCCGATGCTCTGGCCGATTTTCGGCTCAACACCATAGGTTTTGTGTTCCAGGACTATCACCTGTTTCCACGCCTCACAACGGCTGAAAACGTCGCCATTCCCCTCATTCTCAAACGCCGCGATTGGGATGAGGCGATCGCAGAAAGCAGGAAAGACCTGGAGGTGGTGGGTTTGGCTGACCGCGCCGACCTGCCGCCGGTAAAACTCAGCGGCGGTGAGCAGCAAAGGGTCGCCATCGCCAGGGCCCTGGTCAGCCGGCCGGACTTTCTGATACTCGACGAGCCCACGGCATCGCTCGATGGCGATACCGGCAGAAAGATTCTCCAGTTCATCCGGGAGAAAGTGCTGAGCCCCGAACGATGCATCCTCATCGTCACTCACGACGCCCGCATCTTCGAGTTCGCGGATCGCATCATGCACATGGAAGATGGCCGGGTTACCGGCTTCGAGGCGGGGCACGCATGAAGACCCGCTATCTCTTCGGGCTGGCGGGACTGGGGGCCGCGCTCGCGGTGGCAAGTGCCGTGGTTTCCAGCCTTCCAAAGAAGGCCATGCCTCCGGAGTTCGCGCCCGCCACCAATCCGTACGAGCACGGCATTTATGCCAACGGCATCGTCGAGAGCTACCTCGCCAGTGGCGAGAACATCAATATCTATCCCGAGGTTGCCGGCAAGGTGGCGCGGATCTTCGTGCGCGAAGGCGCCTCCGTCAAAGCGGGTACACCCCTGCTGCAGATCGACGACACCGTGCAGCGCGCCACGGTCGCGCAGCAGGAGCAACAAGCCAAGGCCGCACTGGCCATGCTACAGGAGCTGCAATCGATGCCGCGCAAGGAGACCCTCGATGTGGCGAGGGCGCAGATGGTCCTCGCCCAGGCCAATCGAAAATCCGCATCCGATGAATTCGACAAGCAGAAGCGTTCATTCGATACCGATCCTCGCTCGGTAAGTCGCGACGCGTTGGACAACGCACATAATGCGCTGCTGGCCGCCGACGCCAACCTCCAGGTGGCGACCCGGCAATACGACCTGACCCGCGCTGGCGCGTGGGTGTACGACATCAACAACCAGCAAATGCAATACAACGCCCTGGTCGAGTCCTATAAGGCATCGAGTGCACTGCTCGACAAGTACGAGGTGACCGCGACGACGGACGGCGTCGTACTGGCAGTCAATACGGCCGTGGGTAGCTTCATTTCGCCGCAAGGCGTCTATGACAGCTACACCCAGGCCTCCAATCCCGTGGTGGTGATGGGCGCATCCCAGGACTATCTTGCCGTTCGCTGTTATGTCGACGAGATCCTGGTTAGCCGGTTGCCCGCGCCCGGGCATATCCGTGCCCAGATGTCCGTCAGGGGCACCCAACTCAAGATTCCCCTGGAGTTCGTGCGGACGCAGCCGTACGTCACGCCGAAGATCGAGTTGGCCAATCAACGCCAGGAGCGCGTTGATCTACGCGTACTCCCGGTCATCTTCCGCTTCAAGAATCCCGCCGATTCGCGAATCTACCCCGGGGAACTGGTGGATGTGTATGTGGGTGAGAAGTAGCCACTGGCTGTTGGCGACCTTGTCCCTGCTGAGCGCCTGCGCAGCGGGGCCCGACTTCGTGCGACCGGCAGCACCCGGCGATACGACGTATTTGCCGGCAGCCAGTCAACCGGGCAAGCTCGATGCATTGGGCCAAGTCCAACAGTTCGATGTGCAGGTATCCCTATCGGCCGACTGGTGGCGTCTTTTGGGCTCAAGCTCGATCGATGCCATGGTCAGCATGGCGCTGACCAATAATCCCGGCCTTCAGGGCGCTCAGGCGACCTTGCGCGAGAGCCAGGACAATCTGCGCGCGGGCTATGGGATCTTCTTTCCCCAGATGGGCATCGACGTTGGCGCGACACGCCAGCGCGATACGTTGGCGCGGCTTGGCCTCGGCCACGCCGGCAACATATTCAACCTGTTCACGCTGGGCGCGACGATCAGCTACGCACTGGATCTTTTCGGCACCCAGCGACGTACCGTGGAAGGCTTGAGAGCTAGCGTGGACTATCAGCGCTATACGCTGTTGGCCACTGACATCACGCTGACGGGCAACGTGGTCAACACGGCCATCGCACGCGAAGCCTACGCGGAGCAGATGGAGATTACACAGAACATGGTCGATCTCCAGCGCCAGCAACTGGACATCACACGTACGCGTGCCGGTGCGGGCACGGTTCCTTACTCCGCCATCGACTCGGTGCGCAGTGCGTTGGCAACGACCGAGGCGTCAGTTCCGGTGCTGGAGCAGCATCGCGATCAGGCCGACCATTTGCTTTCGTCCCTGCTTGGGCACACCACCGGGCAGGACAGCGTGGCTGGTTTTCGCCTGAGCGATCTGCGCCTCCCTGCGGACTTGCCACTCGTCCTGCCCTCGGACCTGGTGCGGCAGCGGCCCGACATCCTTGCTGCCGAAGCGCAGCTCCACGTGGCCAACGCCAATGTGGGCGTGGCCACCGCCGCCCTGTTTCCCAGCTTCAGCCTCAATGGAGACTACGGCAAGAATGGCAATACGGTCGGCTCGCTTTCCAAAAAACAAAGCGCATTCTGGAGCGCGGGCGTATCGGCCGATTGGCCCGTATTCCAGGGTGGCACTGCCTGGTTTCACCGCAAGGCCGCGGAGGAAAGCTATCGCACGTCGCTGAGCGATTACCGCCAGGCGGTGCTTGGCGCCTTCGTGCAAGTGGCCGACACCCTGAAAGCCCTGCAGCACGATGCCCAGCAGTTGAGTGCCCAGGACGAGGCCATGCAGGCTGCGCATGATGCCTTGAAGCTCATTCAGGCCAACTACGCCGCAGGACTGGCCGGCTATCTCGATGTCCTCAGCGCCGACCAGCAATATCAGCAATCGCGCATAGCCTATGTGCAGGTGGTCGCGCAGCGCTACCAGGATACGGTGGGGCTATTCGTCGCGCTGGGCGGCGGTTGGTGGAATGCTCAACCCGCGAGCGATTCGACCAGGGCGGGGGAGTCTTCGCCATGAAGATCGGCGGCATACTCCGGCTTGCTTACAAGCTGCTGATCAACGACAAGGGAAAATTCTCCGCCTTGTTGATCGGCGTCACGTTTGCCGCCTTCCTGATGGTGCAGATGACATCGATGTTTGCCGGCATCCTGATGCGCTCCTCGTCCACAGTGGCTAACATCGGGGCGAGCATATGGGTGATGGATTCGGCCATCCAGACGGTGGCCAATTCCATACCCATGCCAGACTACCTGCTGGATGCCATTCGCAGTATTGACGGCGTCCGCTACGCCGCGCCGCTCTACTCGGGCGGGGCCTTGGTCAAGCTCAAGAGCGGCGTGTACCAATCGGTCAGTGTGCTCGGCCTGGACGACACTAGCCTCGTCGGTCGCCCGGAGCTTGAGAAGGGCGAGATTGAGAATATCTACGCCGACAACGCCTTTATCGCCGTCGACGACGCCGAATACCCGAAGCTTGAGAGTCCGCCGATTGGCACGGAGTTCGAGCTCAACGATCACCGTGGCGTGATCGTTGGCGTGGCCAAAGTGAACTCTTTCGGCCTGTTTGGCGTCCCCACGCTATATACCACCTATAGTCGAGCGATCGAATATATTCCCAATACTCGCTTCACACTGTCCTATATCCTGGTCGAGCCAAAGAGCGCCAATGATGTTTCATCGATCAAGGACGCCGTGAAAAAACTGGGCTATCTGGCGTTGACCAGGGATGAGTTCGATACCCGCATCGCCGATTTCTACAAGTATAGGACCGGCGTCGGCACCAACATCATGTTGATGACCATCATCAGCTTCATCGTGGGCTTGTCGATCTCGGCCCAGACGTTCTATACCTTCATTCTCGAAAATCTTGACAAGTTCGGCGCGCTCAAAGCCATCGGCGCAAAGGGTCGCGAGCTCGTCTACATGATCCTGTTCCAGGTGACGTTCACCAGCCTGGCGGGCTACGGCTTGGGCATAGGATTGTGCACGCTGCTGATCGCCATCGCTCGGCTACGCCTTCCGGATTACGCCGCGATCATTACCTTCGTCAATCTGGGACTGGCATTCGGCATGGTGCTGTTGATCGCGGCCATTTCCAGCTATATCGGCATCCGCAGGGTGCTCAAGATCGAGCCATTCGATATCTTCCGCGGCTGACGAAGGCGCCCCGGATGCATGCGCGACGGCCCGTCTCAGTGGCGCATGAGCACAGGAATCGAAGCCTTCTCTAGTGCTGTCCGCGTGGCGCCGCCGAAGATCCACTCGCGGAACCGGGTGTGCCCATAGGCACCCATCACCAACAGGTCGGCCCCTACGTCAGAGGCGGCGTCGAGCAGGATGCTGCCGATCAATGGGTCCGGCTCCGACAGCATGCGGATCTCGTGGGGGATGGTCCGCGTGGTCAGGTAGTTCGATAGATTGAATGGTGGCCTCCATGCAGACATGCGCGCCGACGGCCTCTGCTGTCCATGGAGTACGACGACCCGGCGCGCCTTCATGAGTAAGGGCAGGGCGGCATGGACGGCGCCAATAGCCTCGGACGATCCATTCCACGCGATCGCGATACATTCGAACGTCGGCTTGGCCCCTTCGGGCGGCACCACGATGCATGGCATGTGAGTGCTTAGCACGAGACCACCGACGGCCGACGGCAATCCCCACGAGCCCTGCGTACTCCGCCCGAGCACGAGAAGATCATGCCAGTCTCCCGCTCGCTCCAGCGCCCTTGGCACAGTCTCCTCGGCCATCTGCCAGATCGCCCGGGTCACGCCGCACTCCCGCGCAAAAGCGATGAACGGTGTCTCTGCCCGACAGGTATCTTGCTCAAGTTCAAGTGATGCCTCCAGGAGTTCCATCATCAGTTCCGGAGTCTCATAAGGCGTTATCAGGGCGCGCGGCGACGGGCGCACGAAAATCCCGGTCAACGCTCCACCCATGGTGGCGGCCAGTTGCGCGGCATAATCAACGGCGGGCGACCAATGTTTGAAACTTTCACAGTTCACCAGGATGTCGCACATCTCGTTTCTCCGCGGGGGCAGGGAAGGGCAACGCTCGCTCGGCGAATAGTGCCAATGGATACGCTAGCCCAGCCATGAGGCACAGAGCTGACGCGCGTCAACAACATGTGCGTTGTGCGCTTGTTTTCCAGCAGGCGGGCGGCGGCTGGAACATTGACGAAAGTCAATCAATGTGGGTCGCGCAGATAGATAATCGGGCCTCGTCGGAGGGCCTGTTCATGAAAGTAGCTGATGCGATGACAGCTGGCGTCAAAACCGTCTTTGCCGACGATTCTGTCACCTTCGCCATGCAGTTGATGTTGGAAGGCCACCTGAGCGGTCTTCCCGTCATCGACCGGCAAGGCCGCCTGGTGGGCGTGCTCACCGAAGGCGACCTCATTCGACGCGTCGAGCTTGGTACGGAGCGCAGACGCCCACGTTGGCTTGAATACATTCTCAGTCAAGGACGTCTGGCGCAGGAGTACGTAAGCACACACGGGCGACGAGTTGCGGAAGTCATGACGACTGATGTGGCGACCATTGATCAGTCGATGTCCCTGATGGAAGCCGTGAGCCTCATGGAGGAGCGTCATATCAAGCGCCTCCCGGTCCTGGATCATGGACGGCTTGTAGGCGTCATTAGCCGGGCGGATCTGCTGCGAACGTTCCTGGCCGCATCGCCGGGGCCTGGCATGGACCAGGAGGTATCCGACCAGGCTATCCGGCAGCGCATCGATAGGGAGATCGAACAGCAACCGTGGAATCCGCGTGCCACAGTGGGCATAGAGGTGGATCATGGCACGGTGGATCTCAGCGGCATCGTCACCAGCGATGCCATGCGCGATGCGTTACGCGTTCTCGTCGAGAATATTCCTGGTGTCGTCAGTATTCGTGACAACATCACCACGATCGAGCCCATGACCGGCTTCGCCGTGCGATCTCCTACAGATGCGGTTTGAGACGGGATTCACGTCTCCCTACCTGTCTTGATGCTGGCATCTCGAGCGGACGCGGCTACGAAGATTCGTCGCGCCGTTTGGCGCGAATGCTCCATGGCCACTTCAAGATTGGACGTCGATCCTCCCATGAGTAGGCTGCGCCTCCATCACAAGGTCCAGCGCCAATCGCGAACCTCAGGCATATCTTCCCCATGTTCACTGATGTACAGCTTGTGGCGTTCCATGATCGACCAGTAACGCTCCTGCGCATCTTTCACGTGATCATGCAGCCGGGGAATGCGTCGGATGGCATCGAGTGCCAGTTGATAGCGATCCAGGTTATTCAGCACGACCATGTCGAAAGGCGTCGTCGTGGTGCCCTCATCCTTGAAACCGCGCACATGGAACTGGTCGTGATTCCGTCGACGGTACGTGAGTTTGTGTATCAACGACGCGTAGCCGTGGAAGGCGAATATGACCGGCTTGTCCGTCGTGAATAGCTCGTCGAAGTCCTGTTCCTGCAGGCCATGCGGATGCTCGGACAGCGGCTGTAGCACCATCAAGTCGACCACGTTTACCACACGAATGCGGATATCGGGGATGTAGCCACGCAGCAAGGTCACTGCCGCCAGCGTTTCCAGTGTCGGCACGTCTCCGGCGCAGGCCATGACCACGTCGGGATTGTCCTCGTCGTTGCTGGCCCACGCCCATATACCGGCACCGATGGCACAGTGGCGCGCGGCACCGTCCATGTCGAGCCATTGCCACTCTGGTTGCTTGCCGGCGATGATCAGGTTGATGTAGTTGCGGCTGCGCAGGCAATGATCCGCGACGGAGAGAAGGCAATTTGCGTCGGGCGGAAGATAGATGCGGACGACATCCGATTTCTTGTTCGCGACATGATCGATGAAGCCGGGATCCTGATGCGAGAAGCCATTGTGATCCTGTCGCCAAACGTGGGACGTGAGCAGGTAGTTCAAGGATGCGACCGGCTTGCGCCAGGGGATCTCCCGACTCACCTTGAGCCACTTTGCGTGCTGGTTGAACATGGAGTCGATGATGTGGATAAAGGCCTCATAGCACGAGAACAGGCCATGGCGTCCCGTGAGCAGATAGCCTTCGAGCCATCCTTCGCACAGGTGCTCGCTAAGCACTTCCATGACTCTGCCGAGGGGGCTGAGGTCGATATCCACAGGATCGATCGTCGCCATCCACGCCTTGCCAGTTACCTCGTAGACGGCGTCCAGCCGGTTCGATGCGGTTTCGTCCGGACCAAATAGCCGAAAGTTCTGCGTATCCAGATTGAGTCGCATCACGTCCCGCAGGAAGAGGCCAAGCACTCTGGTCGACTCAGCGATCACGCATCCAGGCGAAGGCACGGCGAGCGCATGATTGCGGAAGTGGGGCATGGCCAGCGGCACCAGTAACTCGCCGCCATTGGCGTGCGGATTTGACCCCATGCGACGATGACCCGTTGGTGCAAGTGCGGCGAGGTCGTCGCGCAACTTTCCGGTCGCATCGAACAAATCCTCGGGTCGGTAGCTTCTGAGCCAATCCTCCAGTTGCTCCAGATGCCCCGGCTTTTCAAAGTTGGCAATAGGCACCTGATGGGCACGCCACGTACCCTCAACGGGATGACCGTCGACGATTTTCGGGCCGGTCCAACCCTTCGGCGTGCGCAGGATGATCATCGGCCAGAGCGGTCGCTCAATCTCGATCTCGCCGGAGCGAGAAAGCGCTGCACGCTTTATGTGGTCAATCTTTTCCATCACGACATCGAGCGTCCCAGCTAGGAGCTGATGCACGGCGGCCGGGTCGTCGCCTTGGACAACGTGCGGGTCATAACCATAGCCGCGCATCAGTTCGAGCAGTTCGCCATCACCGATGCGTGCCAGCAAGGTCGGATTGGCGATCTTGAAGCCATTGAGATGAAGGATCGGAAGCACGACCCCATCGCGCGCCGGGTGGATGAACTTATTCGAATGCCAGCTGGTCGCCAGTGCGCCGGTCTCGGCTTCGCCGTCGCCGACGACGCAAGCCACGATCAGGTCGGGGTTATCGAACGCCGCACCATAAGCATGCGCCAATGAATAGCCAAGTTCGCCGCCCTCATGTATGGACCCAGGTGTTTCTGGAGAAACATGACTGGGGACGCCATACGGCCAGGAGAATTGGCGGAAGAGCCGCGCGAGCCCATTACGACTGCGCTCGATGGCCGGATAACGCTCGGTATAGGAGCCTTCCAGATAGGTTTGCGCCACGAGGCCCGGGCCGCCATGCCCGGGCCCGGTGACGAAGATCATGTTCAGATCATGTTGCTTGATCAGGCGATTGAGATGAACGTAGAGCAGGTTCAGGCCTGGAGTGGTTCCCCAATGGCCGAGCAGGCGGGGTTTGAGGTGTTCCAGCTTGAGCGGGAGCTCAAGCAAAGGGTTGTCGCGAAGATAAATTTGTCCCACGGAAAGATAGTTCGCGGCGCGCCAGTAGGCATGCATGCGCTCGAGGAGCTGGCTTGATAATGGCCTCTTCATAGCCGCCTCCAGATAGGGCAGCCCGGTCAGAGCGACTGCAGGTAGGCAGCTACGTCTTCCATTTCCTGCGGCTTGAGGTCTTTGATGATGCCGTGCATCACAGGCGAGTTGCGCAGGTTGGCCTGAATCACTTTGAGCTGGCGAACGATATAGGGTGCGTGCTGCCCCGCCAGGCGGGGAAAGATGCCATTGCCCTGGGCGTGATCGCCATGGCAGCTGGCACATGGCGCGACGTGGTCGGGCACACCTTGGGTAAACAGTTTCTGCCCGGCTGCCACCATTGCCGGATTACCGGATACACCTGGCGGTGCCGGTTGGCTCGCAAAATAGCGTGCCAGGGCGGCCGCCGTGTCGTTGTCGATCAGCGTGGTCATGCCCAGCATATAATCGTGTGCTTCCTGTTCGCCGCGCGTGCCGCTCTTGAACGCCTGTATCTGTGCGATGAGGTAGGCTTGCTGTTGCGCCGCGAGCTTCGGAAAGGTGGGAGAGGTGCTGTTGCCACCAGGGCCATGGCAGCTCGAGCAGACCTGGCTGGCAAGCTTCCTGGCGGCATCGTCGCTGGCCGCCGGCGATTGCGCGCTGGCGTGCGTGGCGAAGAGACAGAGCAGCGGAAGGGCATACGCCGACAAACAACGTGTGTGGCTGCGAGTCATGTCCTACCCTCGATGGGTCTAGCTGGCTTGGTGAACATCTCAGTAGACAAACCAGACATTGGCGAAGAACGTATTGTTGTCGCCCGATGCGCGGCCCGATCCGTCGTAGTTGTGGCGCGCGCCGTTGAATTTGCCATAGCCGTAGTACTGCAGCATCAGGCGAAGGTTCTGTATTGGAAGATAGTCGACCTCAACGATATACCCGTCCGAATCGGGGCTTCCATTGGCACTACCGCTTACCGAGCCTGGCCCATAGAGACCCGCGTCGGTAGTGCCGTGGGTCCGGAACAAGGCCAAGGTCGCACCGTACTTGCGCTCGAAATAGTAGGTGCCCTTGAGCTTGTCGGTGATCAGCGTGTCGCGCGAGTTGGCCGGTGTCGGGCCAACGCCAATGGGAGCGCCGGCCTGCGTGGCCGGATAGCTCGCCATATAGTCCTGCTTCTCATGGATATGGGTGTACTGGAACGTATACGTATGTGGATCGCTGATGTGCTGGAATTGCGCGTCGAACGCAATGTCGGTGTAGCGATCGGTCGACGTATACGGCATCGTGTTGTCAGGGTAAATCTTGAAATGCGCGCCATACGTACCAACCATCAGCGAGTTGAAACCCCATTCGCGGTTATAGGCGATGCGCCAGTAGGGGTTGACGCCATTGAGGCGAAGCACGCCGCCGGGCGCGTCCGTGACTTGTCCAGCCCTCAGTGGCGAGAAGAAGCCATCGGCCGTCTGGTAACCGGTCACTTCCACGTAGACGCTGCGGTTCCAGTAGACGTAACCGCCGACGCCAGCAACCTGCTGCGCTAGTCCACCATCGAGCATGGTCGCGGCCGACGGACTGATGCCATTGGGCGGCAGCGTGAAGGGAAAGCCGAAGGCTGGCGTGCTGTTCCACACGTCTTGCACGGTCGGATTGTTATGGATGGAGAGGCCATAGAGCCAACGCATATCCGTCTGATCGGTGTTCTCGGAACGGCCAACGATGCGTAAATCAGTGTTGTCGATACCGCTGTGGCCGACGGTGCCGCCTGTGCTGTCTGTTGCGAGGTTGTTGTAGGTCCACTGGATCCAGCCGCCGATGTAGTCGTTGACCTTGCCTGCAACAAAGACGCTCGCCCCGGAGAGGACGGGCTGGTTGGTCTTGGGCACGATCTTCTGGCCCTGGTCGTCTTTGTTGTCCTTGACGCTGGTAATGCCCACCTGGGCCATGAGGGCCAGCGGGAGATCCTGGCGCTTGCCGATGGTATAGCCGCTCAGCTTGAACATGCGGCCGTAAGGCGTCAGCTCGGGAAAGCTCACATGGCAGGCCACGCATGCCTGCCCGGTCTGCCGCGCGTAAGCAGGGACGGCCCATGCGGCGCCGGTAAACCCGGCCCATGCCAGCAGGCTGAGCATCGCGAGCAGTCCACAGCGATAGGTAAGTCTCATGCAGGTGAGCATTTGCGTTTCTCCCCTTCGGTGCATCGCAACGCGGCAGAGACTGGCCCCCTGTCCATGGTCCGACGTTGATCGAGATCAACTTACCCCCCAATTCGGGGGAAGAGCCGTCGCTGCCTACCCCAGAGCCTGCCTAAGGTCCCCGCGTAGCCCGCGTTGAGATGAAAGACCGGCCCTAAGACCAGGCGTCTGGACGGCCGACAGCACCTGTGACCTTGCCGGAGCCATCGGGTTGGCCGGTATCTCGTCAAAAGACTGACAAGAATCAATCATTCCTGTCCCAGCCACCCAATACTTGGATCATTCGGAGGAGGTCAACATCATGAACGTTAGTGACGCGATGACCTGTGAGGTGCGCACCGCTCTTGTCTCGGACACGGTGTCGCTCGTCATGCGCATCATGCTGGGTGCGAGGGTAAGCGGTCTCCCGGTCGTCGATGCACAGGGCGCCCTGGTTGGAATCGTCACCGAGGGTGATCTGCTGCGCCGGGCGGAGCTTGGCACCGAGCGCAAGCGACCACGCTGGCTGGAGGTTCTTCTCGGCCCCCGACGCATGGCACAGGAATACGTAGGGACTCATAGTCGTCGGATAGGGGACCTGATGACAACCGACGTGTTGGCGATCGAGGAGTCGGAGCCACTTTCCAACGCGGTATCTCTGCTGGAGAAACACCACTTCAAACGGCTGCCGGTGACACGTCAAGGCCGGCTTATCGGCATCCTCAGTCGAGCGGATCTGATGCGGACGTTTCTAAGCAAGCTTCCGGGTGACGAGCCGGTGACGAACATATCGGACGCTGATATTCAGAAACATATCGATCAGGAGATGCTGAGGCATCCATGGATAACCCGTTCGGCGATCCAGGTCACTGTGATGAAGGGAACGATCGATCTCAACGGCGTGGTCACGAGTGATGCCATGCGTAATGCGCTACGTGTGATGGCCGAAAATATCACGGGTGTTGTTGGCGTCAACGACAAGCTGACCATTGTCGAGCCGACGACCGGTGCCATTTAGGATTCGCCGGACCATGCCTTCCATGGGGTGGCCGAGGCGCTGGCGACGAACGAGGACGACGAATCTCATCAAGGAGATTCTTCCTTGGTCACCGGCCTTGATTACGGCTGCTTGGATGGAATGATCAAGAGGCTACTGGTGTACTGGGATGCCCGACGGAAGCCGCAAGCTCCTTACGATCACAGGTGGCTGGCTTGCATCGAGCCCACTGGCACGGTGGGTAGGACCTCTACCAGTGGCTGCTGCGATTCATGGCGGATTCGCCGGTCTCGGCTGAACCGCGAAGCGATCTGGCGCCTGTTCCGGTCGCCACGGGTCCGATTGCCAGCCATTGCCTATATCCGGGTGCTCATGGTTTTCGCCAACCGGTGACGCAGTTGCGCGAGCGTCAGCGTGTTGAGTACATCGGGCGCTTCCAGCCAGCCCCGGCGCGCCTGCCCGATGCCGAACTCGAGCCAGTTGAAATCGGCCGTGCGGTGCGCATCGCTGGAGATCGCTATCGCCACGCCCGCATCCTTGGCCAGGCGGCACTGGGTATCAAACAGGTCGAGGCGCTCGGGTTGCGCGTTCAATTCAAGATGGCAGCCGCGCTCCCGCGCATGTCGAACGATACGTTCGAAATCGAACGGATAGGGGCTGCGAGTGCCGAGCAGGCGGCCATTGGGATGAGCCAGGATGCTGAAGTGGGGATGATCCATGGCACGGAGAATCCGGTCGGTTTGCTTCTTTGCGGGAAGATCGAACGCCGAGTGGATGGCCCCCACGACCAGGTCGAGCTGGCCCAGCAACGCATCGGGGAGATCGAGGCGGCCATCAGGAAGGATGTCCACCTCGATGCCCTTGAGCAGCACGATGTCATGCATCGACTCGTTAAGAAGGTCGATCTTCGCCATCTGTTGATGCAGTCGTCGATCGTCCAGCCCATGCGCTATACGAAGCCTGCGTGAATGGTCCGTGATGGCGAGGTAGGTGAGTCCTGCGTCACGTGCCGCTGCCGCCATGTTCTCGAGCGTGTCCAGGCCATCGCTGGCGTCGGTGTGCGCATGCAGGTCACCGCGCAGATCACGGCGCTCGATGAGGCGAGGCAGTTTGTGATTCACGGCGGCGTCGAACTCACCACGATCTTCGCGTAGTTCCGGAGGGATGAAGGGTAGGCCAACGGCTGCATACACCGATGCTTCGGTGTTGCCGGCGATGCGTCGATCACCGTCGTAGACACCGTACTCATTGATCTTGAGGCCGCTTGCCTGGGCGCGGCGGCGCAACGAGAGGTTGTGCGCCTTGGAACCCGTGAAATACACCAGTGCCGAGCCGAAGCTCGCAGGACGGACAACGCGCAAGTCGACCTGTAGGCCGTTGCGGAGAATCACGCTGGCCCGGGTCGTCCCGCGGGAGAGCACACGCTTGGATTCTTCGAATGAGCAAAAGGATTCGATGGCTCCGCGCGACTGCCCGGCCGCCACGAGAATGTCGATATCGCCTACCGTGTCGCGCCGTCGGCGAAAGCTTCCCGCCACGACGGCCTCGGAAACGTCTGGTGCGTTGCGAAGCTGCGCAAGCAGGGCATTCGCTTCGCCGGTGACGCGTGCCAGCGGCCAGCGGGATGCGCGCTCCAGGTATCCGGTAATGGCCTGGGCGATGCGGCTCTCGCTTGTTGCGCCGAAACCAGGGATCCGTCGAATGCTTCCCTCGCGCGCGGCGGCGAGCAACTGGGCGGGAGAATGGACGCCGAGTTCGTGATACAGCGTATGTACTCGTTTCGGGCCAAGGCCAGGAACCTGGAGCAACTCGGTGATGCCATGGGGGAATTGGGCGCGCAGGCGCTCCAATGGCGCGCAGCGCCCTTCCTTCAACATGTCGGTGATCTTGCCAGCGAGATCCTCGCCGATGCCAGGCAGGTCGGTGAACGGCCGCCCCTGGCGCTGCCGTTCGGCCATTTCTTCGGGCCAGGCAAGCAGGGTCCGCGCGGCGTCGCGATAGGCCCGAACGCGGAAGGGGTTGGCCGCCTGCAGTTCGAGCAGGTCGGCCATCTCCTCGAATATTGCAGCCATGTCGGCATTGCGCATCGTCATGTCGCCACTCCCTAACCGACGCCAAAGCGGCGGTGGAACCACCGCTTCATGACGTAGGTGAGTGTCAGGTAGCTCAACAAGAGAACGGTCACCATCGGCCAGTAGCTGGCTGGCAAGGGTACGAACCCCAACAGTGAGCCCAATGACGAATAGGGTAGCCAGATGCCGCCCAGGCAGATGGCGATGCTGGTCATGACCAGTGGCAGGCTGGGGCGGCTCTCCACGAGCGGTATTCGCGCCGTGCGGATGATGTGGATGATCAACGTCTGCGAAAGCAGCGACTCGACGAACCAGCCGGTCTGGAACAACGCCGCCTGCGCCGGCGTGTTGGCTCGAAAGATGAAGAACATGATGCCATACGTGGCGTAGTCGAAGATCGAGCTGATCGGCCCCACGAACATGATGAAGCGGGCGATGTTATCGATACCCCAGCGTCGCGGCGCCTCGAGGAAATCCGGATCCACGTTGTCGGTGGGGATAGTTGTCTGCGACAGGTCATAGAGAAGGTTGTTGGTGAGTACTTGCAGCGGTGCCATCGGGAGGAACGGTAGCCAGGCACTGGCGCCAATCACGCTGAACATGTTGCCGAAGTTGGAGCTTGCACCCATGCGGATGTACTTGAGAATGTTGGCGAAGACCTTCCTGCCTTCGATCACGCCTTCGTCCAGTATCAGCAAGCTCTTCTCGAGCAGGATGATGTCGGCGGTCTCGCGGGCGATGTCTACGGCCGTATCCACGGAGACACCGACATCGGCCGCCTTGAAGGCGGGACCATCGTTAATGCCATCACCGAGGTAGCCCACGACGTGGTCACGCCGCCGCAGCGCCTCGATGACCAATGCCTTCTGCAAAGGGGCGAGCCGCGCGAATAGCTGGCAGGCATCTACTCGGGTATCGAGTTCCTCCGGCGATAGCCTGGCAAGCTCGTCTCCCAGCAGCACGCCGCTGACCGCCAGCCCGACTTCCTTGCAGATTTTGCGAGCCACTACGTCGTTGTCGCCGGTGAGGATTTTGACGGCGACGCCGTGCCTGGCCAGTTCGGCCAGCGCCTCGCGCGCGCTGTCCTTGGGTGGGTCTAGAAATGCGATGTAGCCGAGCAGGGTGAGGTCGCGTTCGTCTTCGGGCGCGAAGCCCACCTTTCTCGGGTCTGCGTGCGCATAGGCGATGGCGATCAGGCGTAGCCCGTCTTCATTCAAGTCGTTACTGCGGCGCCGCAGCTCGTGCCAATGGTTCTCGTCCAGGTCGAACGGCAGCTCACCGGTCTCCCCATGCGTACATACATTGAACACCTCTTCGACGGCACCCTTGCAAATCAGAAGCCGTCCATCCGGTCCATCGACGACGACGGACATGCGCCGCCGAACGAAATCGAAGGGTATCTCGTCCACCTTATGGTAGGCGCCGCTGGCGTGCAGCTTGTTGTGCACTTCGGTGAACTTCAGCACGGCAACATCCAGAAGGTTCTTGAGGCCGGATTGGTAGTAGCTATTGAGATACGCGAAGTCGAGCACCTTCTCGCTTTCGTTGCCGTCCAGGTCCACGTGACGTTCGAGTATCACGAGGTCTTGCGTCAAGGTGCCGGTCTTGTCGGTGCACAGCACGTCCATGGCGCCGAAGTTCTGGATGGCATCGAGCCGCTTGACGATCACCCGCTTGCGTGACATCGCAAGCGCCCCCTTGGCAAGGTTGATGGTGACTTCGGTGGGCAGCATTTCCGGCGTCAGGCCGACGGCTACCGCCGTAGCGAACAACAGCGCCTCCAGCCAGTTGCCCTTGGTCAGGCCGTTGATAAGGAACACCAGTGGCGCCATCACCGAGATCAAGCAGATCATCAGCCATGTAAATCCCGCAATGCCGCGATCGAAGCTGGTCGGCGCGCGTTCGCCGGCTATGGCTTGGGCAATATCACCGAACACGGCGCGTGGACCCGTATGCACCACGATCGCGACGGCCGTGCCGCTGACGACATTGGTTCCCATGAAGCAGATGTTGGCGATTCGCATGACATCGGCGTCTGGATGCACGGCGAGCTGGGCGTCCTTCTCCACGGGCATGGCCTCGCCCGTCAGTGGCGCCTCGTTGATGAACAGGCCTCTCGCGGACAGCAGGCGCGCGTCCGCCGGCACCATGTCGCCCGCCGCCAGGTGCACGATGTCGCCCGGCACCAATTGCTCCAGGGGAATGTCGAGCGTGTGCGCGAGCACTTCAACGCCCGTCGCTGGAGCTGGCTCGGCAACCTCGGCCGACGTACGGCGCGACACCGTGACGGTGGTGTGTACCATTCGCCGCAGCGCTTCCGCGGCGCGGTTCGACCGCTGCTCCTGCACGAAAGACAGGGAGACGCTCAACACGACCATCACCACGATGACGGCCGCGGATACGGCATTACCCCCAAGTGTCGACACGACCGCCATCAAAAGCAGAAGGACATTGAGCGGATTGCGCAGCTTCTGCATCAGCTGCACGGGCACGCTGCGCACCTTTGCCCGACTGACCGTATTGGGCCCCGACTGTTCCAGGCGCGCGTGCGCCTCGTCCTCGGTGAGGCCGGATGGCGCGCTGCCCAGTTGCCTGTAGAGCTGCGCATCATCCGCCGCAGCCAGCTCTTTCAAGTGCGCTTCCCGGACTTTCCAATCGCTGTCATGGACGCCCGACTGGCTGGGCGCCCTCGCAAAGAGCCGCTCGCGTATCCTTGAATGCCATGTCGAACCCTTCCTCATGCATTCGGTTCCGGCTTCAGCCATGCCCACGATTTAAGGCTGCGTAGTGATCTTTCACTGCTTCGCCAGGCCGCGCCCCAAGCGGCCCTCCGTCAGGGCCGGGTCCGCTCCGCGTTTGCCGTGGAAATCGTGCGGATACGTTGCACGGAGGTGATGAAGAAGATCGTCTGGAGACAGTTCGACAAGGTTGTTGCCGATCTCGCCGGCCAGCCCTTTGGCGAACGGTTCGCCCAGGCCCTCGCGCAGCACGCAGAGGAGGCGCGGCGGGGCAATCAGGAAGAGCCGTTCGTACCGATGATGTGAATAGCCGTTCTCCAAGGCCGCCGTCAGAGATTGGGCGAACTGACAGGCACGCTTGTCGCGACGACTCGTATCCGGCCCGATCGCATAGCGTGATGGTCCAGTACTTTTACGCCTGCGAGGAAGACGTCGACCAGGATTGTCATGCGGCGCGCCGCGAAGATCGGGATGGGCGTAGCAGGCGATTTCCACCAATTTCCTATCTCCCTTGGCGGTTTCGAAAAGTCGCGCCCGGGCAGCGTCGGCAACCAGTATCCATGACTTTGTCATGAGGCCCTCTGCACTGCTTGGTGGTGAGCACTACTGCTTGGTGGTGAGCACTGCCGACACTATGGAGTGTCAATGTCACTTGAGAGACTAGGCGGCTGGCAGCCGGGCAAGTTGACGCACATCAACGGGAAGACCCATTCCCGGGCCTTCAGTACGGGCCCACGGATTTCGACAGGCGGCCGCGAACGGGATACCGACCTTCACGGCTGACGCGGGTCGACATGCTGTGTGATCGTTGCCATGCGTGCCCCAGGCTGTCTCGCGCGTTGGCTGCACAGGCGAGCGATGACGTGACGGATGCCCGGGTGGCGAACGTGTTCTTTATTGACGCGCGTCAACGAGACCTTGCGCCGGTTGCTTAGGCTACCTAAGGCGCCTCGTCACACCGTATAGCCATAAAGATGGCGCAAGGGAGGCAACCCCAGCAACCTATGAGCGGAGTATCCCTATCATGACCACCGTCACTCGATGGAATCCATTCAAATCTCTCTCGCGAATCGATCCGATCCCCGATTTCGACGACTTTTTCCGCAGGTCCGCGTTGCGTCCCTTCCTGAGCAATCTGGACGTCGCTCCCGATGTGCGTATCGACGTGACCGAGGATGAAGGCGCTTATCAGGTCAAGGCAGATATCCCTGGCGTCGACAAGAACGACATCGATGTATCGATCAGCGACAACCAGGTGTCCATTAGCGCCGAGGTCAAGCGCGAAACCAAGCAGCAGGAAGGTGAGCGCGAGATCGTGACGGAGCGCGCCTACGGACAGGTCTATCGCTCATTTACGCTGCCGACGGAGGTCGAGAGTGCCAAGGCCGAGGCCCGCTATGAGAACGGGGTCCTGTCACTGAAGCTGCCCAAGAAGGCGAACGGCACTACGCGCAAGCTGACCGTGAGCTAAAGCCATCGGAGGCCTCCCCGCGCGAAACAGGGAGGCCGCAGCGGATGATCGCCATTCGCCTTCCTCGATCGGATGGGTGCGCATATGCATGCTGAAGCTGGAAGCAAGCTGGGCGCCATTCGCGCGCAAGCGACGCGTCTTTCGGGTGAATACAGCGACTACGATGCCTTGCTCGACGCGGTAGGTGAGCGAAAATTCATCCTATTGGGCGAGGCGACGCACGGTACGCGGGAGTTTTATCGCATGCGTGCCGAGATTAGCCGGCGGCTGATCATCGAGAAGCATGTAGATGCCATTGCGGTGGAGGGCGACTGGCCGGATGTCTATCGCCTGAACCTTTATGTGCGTGGGGACAGCTCAGATGCCCGCGCTTTCGATGCTTTTGGTGATTTCCAGCGCTTCCCGCGCTGGATGTGGCGCAACGTTGAGGTACTGGCCTTCATCGAATGGTTACGCAGCCACAATGCGGAGCTTGCGCCAGAGGCTCGCGTGGGCTTTTACGGCCTGGACATGTATAGCCTGTACCGATCCTCGGAAGCTGTGATCGACTATCTTGAAAAGGTGGATCACGAACAGGCAGCGATTGCGCGCCAACAATATGCAGCGCTCGACCATGTGCGCGACCCGCAACGCTACGGTTATGAAGCCGTACTTGGCATACGCGCGGACTGTCGCGCCGGTGTGCGCGGACGCCTGGCCGACCTGATCAAGCGTTCCCAGGAATACCAGAGTCGCGATGGCCGGTCCGCGGCGGACGCCTATTTCTTCGCCGAGAGGAACGCTCATGTGGTGGCCAGCGCCGAAGCCTACTATCGCGCCATGTTCGGTTCGCGGGCGGATAGCTGGAACCTCCGCGATAGCCATATGGTGCAAACCCTGATGGCCTTGCACCGGTTTCTTCGTGCTCAGGGACGCGACGGACGCATCGCCGTCTGGGCGCACAACTCCCACCTTGGCGATGCGCGTGCCACCGAGATGTCCCAGGCTGGCGAGTGGAACGTGGGCCAGTTGATGCGCCAGAACGCAGGGCTCGAGGACACCTTCCTGGTCGGGTTCAGCACCTATGCCGGAACGGTGACTGCCGCGTACGAATGGGGTGACGAACCCGATTGCAGGGACGTTCGCCCGGCAAGAGCTGACAGCTATGAAGGGCTGTTCTATCGATCGCAACTGGATCGCTTCTACCTCCGTTTGCGAGGAGATGCAGCTGCGGCGCTACGCGAGCCGATGCTCGAGCGCGCCATCGGCGTCCTGTACCGGCCAGACACCGAATACCAGAGCCACTACTTCAAGGCTTCGTTGCCCGCACAATTTGACGCGGTGTTTCATATTGACGAAAGCCAGGCCGTCGAACCGCTTGACGATTGACATGGCACGGCAACAGAAACGCGCTCAGTGCCGCATGAAGACCGGAATGGTGGTCTGATCAAGGACACTCCGCGTCACCCCGCCAAGCACCCATTCGCTGAAGCGCGTGTGTCCATAAGCTCCCATGACGAGCATCTGGGCCTTCGCTTCATGGGCCGCCGAGAGCAGCACCGTGCCAGTCACATCCTCGATCCCGCCAAGTATCCTGCTTTCGCTCACAATGCCGTGCCTGGAAAGATAGTCGGACAACTCGAACAGGGGCTTCCAAGCGCTCATGCTGGCCGGGGGCTGCTGGGCACCATGCAGGATGACGACGCGGCGCGCTCGCTTCAACAGAGGCAGTGCGGAGTGAGTGGCCCTGATCGCCTCGGACGACCCGTTCCATGCGATGGCGATGCAATCAACAGCCCCGAGCGCGGTGTTTTCCTGCGGCACCACGATACACGGCATGCTGGAACCAAGCACAATGCTGCCTACGGCAGACAGCGAACCCCACGAGGTGTGCCCAGTACGGCCCACCACCAGGAGATCGTGCCAGTTGCCAGCCAGGGCAAGTGCGCGCGGCACCTCGTCCTCGGCGACCAGCCAAGTCGCCTTCGCCAAACCTCGCTCATGAACGAACGCCTCGAACGAGGGGCCCGCGCCGAAGGCTTCTTCCTCAAGTTGCCGTGTCGCCTCGAACAGCTCGGACATCAGTCCCGGTGCTTCATAAGAGGGGACCATGGCGCTAGGCGATGGGCATACGTAGACGCCCGTGAGGCGGCCATCAAAGCTAGCCGCCAGCCGCGCGGCATAGTCAACGCTGGCCGGCCAGTTCTTGAAGCTTTCGCAATAGACGAGAAAGTCGCGCATATCAAAAGCCTCTAAAGTGGAACGGAAGGATCCCAGTCTTGACGATACCGCTCATGGCGTTCTCCATCGGGCCATGCAGATTGTGAAGAGGCCTACTCCGGCGGGTCGAACGCCGCCTCGATCGTACCGTCGCCAATGGCGCGCTTGAACACGGCATAGTCGGCCTCGTTCTGCTCGGCGTAAAGCAGGGAAAACGTGGCGATGGCATCGTCGATGCGCGCGCTCTTTCCCAGGTAGCCGCTGATGACGGATGGATCTCCGGAACGTGCATGCGATAGCGCGAGGGACTGGCCGCACCAATCGGCGAAGATCATCATTTCCGACTTTCCGAAGGTTTCGACAGCGGGTTTGACCTTGACGTCACGAAGCTGCCGCACGTAGTGCTCGTGCCCCTGTTCTCCCTTTGCCCAGCCGAGGAAGGCGTCGCTAGCCGGTTGCATGAGCCGGTAGCCGACAACCACTCGCTGGCCGTGGCTGGCATAGGTGCTCTTGCCAACGTACGCCTCCAACACGGAGGCGCGTGCTTCCTTGACCTGGAGGAAGAGCGGGTCGCCCGCTCCATCCATCAACAGCAGGACCCAGCAACGTGTGCCGACGCTCCCTACGCCGACCACCTTGATTGCGGCATCCACGATGTCGAAACGGTCGACCAGGAGGCGCTGGGCCGGAGCTAGGCACTTCCGGTAGGAATCAAACGCCTTGTTGATGGCGAGCTTGAGCGAGCCGTGGTCCGTGTCGCGCGGGTGGAATATCGTTGGCAGTTCATCCTTGATGATGGCCTTGTCGCCGGTGCCGAAGGCCAGCTTAGGGAAGAGTTCCTCGGCAAGGCTACTCGCGCGGGCCTTCTCGATTCTCCGGACGACGCGGTGGCGCAGGCTGGCGTCGTCGATGTCGGCGATCAGGGTTTCCGCCTCGATCGCTTGGTACCAGAGATCGAGCGATTTCATTTCGCTGAATTTGGCCATGTTCTTGCGGTAAGCGTGCACGCAGGAGAGCACGGCATCCTTGCCGACGGCATCGCTCAACCCATTGTCGCGGCAGGCCACCACGAAACTCGTGGCAAGGCGCTTGAGGTCCCAGTCCCACGGCGCGGGCAGCGTCTCGTCGAGATCATTGATGTAGAAGGCGATGTGGCGTTCCGCCGTGGCGAATCCACCAAAGTTCATTAGGTGTGCGTCGCCGCAGCACTGGACCTTTATCCCGGGCGTGGGCAACGAGGACAGGTCATGCGCCATGTTCAACGCGGCGCCACGATAGAAAGTGAAGGGTGATTGGACCATGCGTCCGTGGCGCAACGGAACCAGTTCCGGCAGGCGCCCTTGATCGGCTTGCTGGACCAGGGCCACCGGACCTGGGCGGTCGGCCGCTGGCGTCCACGTCGCGTGAACTTCGCGCGGGAACTTGCCGCGCAGGTATTTTCCCTCGGCGCGGCGCTCTGCCCTTGGACGCAGGGGAGGGCGAGGCGCCAACGCTAGGGATGAATCCGGCGTGCCGCCTTGGAGGTCGTTCGAGGTGATTCTTTTCATGGCACGCTCCCAACAGCATGGGTGTGTAACCGCCGCCAAGCCGTTCACCGTTTCATCACCGCGATGAGGCCGATGGCTGTCGCGGCGGTGTTGGCGTTGTTCGCGAATACGATCATTCGCTGGTTGCCGACTCTTGCATGGCCTGCCTGGCATCTCTCGGATGCATCCGTATCCAGGGAGGGGAGTGGTCAAGCATTCTGGTGAAGGGCAGGCTCCGAACGAACCACACATGCACCGCATCGACTGTCTAGACCTTGCCCCGGCTCCGTCTCGCTGGTTGCCGTTTTACTTATGCTAGGCACCTGGTCAAGGGCAGAAATTGACGAGGGTCAATCCACCAGGCGACCGCGTGGCCGAAAGCAGGCTTGCCGGCGAATTTGTCCTGGGGGCGAGCGTTTCCGTGACGAAGACGACCCCATGCAGCGCGCGCTCTGATGTGTGCGGAGCGTTGAATCCGTATGCCGAGACTACCGTGCGGTAGGCCTTCGTGCGGGCTGCCAGCTAGACGCAGCAGCGCCCTGGACGTGTTGAATATCGCTCCTTCTCCCAAAGACGAGGGCAACGAAGTTCTTTCAGGATGGGGGCGAACGCCCTCCGGGGTCATGAGCCGACCCGCGCCGGCTTGCCGCCAAAGGCATGCGGGAAGGCTCCATGAAGGTGCTGGAGCAGCTCGTCGCTCGACAGGGCGACAAGATCATTGCCCAGCTCGCCTTCGACGTGCGCGGCGTCCGTGTCACCCAACTGCTCCCGCAGCATGCCGAGGAAGTGTGGCGGTGCGACCAGGAACAGCCGCTCATAGCGGTGATGCGAGTTTGCCTCGAGCAGGTCCGAGACAATCATGTGCGCGAATGCATGGGTACTCTTGTCCCTGCGGCTCGTGTGCGGCTCGATGATATGGCGCGCGGGACCAACGCTTTCCTGCGTACGGGGTGTCGTGTGGCCCGAGCCCTCTTGCTGGGCCAGTCCACGCAGGTCGGGATTGGTGTAGCAGGCGAATTCCGTCAGCGCACCATGCGTGCCGGCGGTTTCGAACAGGCGACCTCGTGCGGCGTCGCTGACCAGAATCCAGGTGGTCGACATGAACCTACCCTCCGACGTTGGCAGCCGCCTCATCACGGTGCCTTTCATCGGATTCTAGATGGCACGCCTCCCAGGAAATTGACGCTTATCAACGCGCCTGATGATTCCCATGCGACGACATGCTGACCTTGGTCAACACACGATTCGGAGAAAGCGTCAGATTCTGCGACTGGCACAATGGATCATGTTGATCATGACGAGGAGTTACGGCCATGGCGCTCCCTCACCCAACCCACTTCCTTGACCGTATCGATGCAGGCACCCGGTTGGCCGATGCCCTGGCTTCGCTCCACGAACAGCGTCCGCTGGTGCTGGCCATCCCTCGGGGAGGCGTGCCGATCGGGCGCATCATCGCCAACCGCCTTGGCGGCGAGCTGGACGTCGTGTTGGTCCGCAAGCTGGGCGCGCCGGGGCATGAAGAGTTCGCCATCGGCGCGATCGACGAGTCGGGAGCGTTGCAGGTCGCCGATTACGCCGCGCAGGCCGGTGCCGATGAGCACTACATCAAGCGCGAGGCGGCGCGGCAGCTGGAGCGCATTCGCCAGCGGCGCCAGCTCTACAGCCCCCACAGCGCTTCCGTCGACCCCAAGGACCGAGTGGTCATCGTCGTCGATGATGGCCTGGCGACCGGAGCCACCATGCGGGCCGCACTCACTGCGGTTCGGCGGCGCAAGCCTTTGCGGCTGATATGCGCGGTGCCGGTGGCCTCGCCACACAGCCTCGCCTCGCTGCGGGACATCGCAGACGACGTGGTGTGCCTGTCGACGCCCGACGATTTTCGGGCCGTTGGACAGTTCTACCGCGATTTTCCCGCCGTGGAAGACCAGGAAGTGGTCCGATTGCTGGAGCGACGTGCTCCGGCCAAACCGGACGCGGGAGAGCTTTCGGAGGCCATGCAGTTTTCCGTCGACGGTCTCACGCTCGACGGCGACCTGGACGTGCCGGCCCGGGCGCGAGGCCTGGTGATTTTCGCGCACGGCAGCGGCAGCAGCCGATTGAGCTCGCGCAACCGCCATGTCGCGTCCGTGCTCCAGCAGCATGGCATGGCAACGTTGCTGTTCGACCTGCTGAGCGCGCAAGAGGACGAAACCAGGGCCGAGCGCTTCGATGTACTGAAGCTCGCGCGTCGTCTCGAGGCCGTGGTGCAGAGCCTCAAGCGGGACGGCCGGCTGGGGCAGTTGCCATTCGGGCTATTCGGCGCCAGCACCGGTGCAGCCGCGGCGCTGGTGGTCGCTGCGCGCGTGGGTGAATCGATCCGTGCGGTGGTCTCGCGTGGGGGACGCCCCGATCTTGCGGGTCGCGAAGATCTGGAGCAGGTGTGGGCGCCGACGCTGCTGATCGTGGGCAGCGCGGATGTGCCTGTCGTCGCCTTGAATCGCCACGCCATGGCGACGATGCGATCTCACGTCGAACTGGTATTGATTCCCGGGGCTACCCATCTGTTCGAGGAGCCGGGTGCCTTGGAGCGTGTCGCTTCGATGGCGGCTGACTGGTTCGCGCGCTGGCTGTGAGTGTCGGCGACTTTTGTTGATGGGCATCAACAGCCCGTTGCACCGCTTTCCTATGCTGTTAAGGCACCCTTCGACCACTCACCCAAAACAGAAGGGCGCTTTCGTTACATCGCCATTGGAGCCCGACATCATGACAACCCTTATACGCTGGAACCCTTCCCAATCGATGTCACGCATCGACCCGTTCTCAGGCATCGACGACCTTTTCCGCGCAGCCGCGCTGCGCCCGGCATGGAACAACGTCGACATGGCGCCCGACGTGCGCATCGACGTGACCGAAGACGACGGCACCTATCACGTGAAGGCGGATATTCCTGGTGTGGAGAAGAGCGACATCGACGTCTCCATCAACGACAACCAGGTATCCATCAGCGCCGAAGTCAAGCGCGAGACGACCAAGAAGGAGGACGAGCGGACGATCGTCACGGAACGCGCCTATGGAAAGGTCTACCGCTCGTTCACCCTGCCTGCGGAAGTCGATCGCGAAAAGGCCGAGGCGCGCTACGCGAATGGCGTGCTTTCCCTCCTCTTGCCCAAGAAGCAGGACGGCGGCGCCCGCAAGCTCACGGTCAGTTGACAGGGCCATCGCCTCTCTACCGCAAGCGGGGAGGCGGCCTTCGCGCGCTGGAGTCGCCGTCTTGCACGCCGCTGCTATAAATCCGTTGGAAGCGGCTCGTCAGCAGGTGCCCCGCCTGGACGATGACGACAGTCGTGACGATGCGGTGCTCGAAGCCGTGGGCGATACGACAGACGAGAAGAAGTGCGAATGCGCGGTCACCGTGGCCGACGAGTGGCAAAACCGCGGACTCGGCGTATTGCTGATGCGGCATCTCATCGAATACGCGCGTCGGCAGGGCTTCAAGCGGATGTTGTCGATCGATGCCATGGACAACGAAGGCATGCGCGACCTGGCAAGTTACCTCGGCTTCCGCCGCGACCTCAATTCGGCGGACAGCTCGCAAGTCGTGCACACGCTCGACCTATGACGGGAGCGACGACCATGAACACTTCCACTCACTCGCATGGACTCGACGGTACGCCCGGGTCGATCGAAGCGACACGAGCGCAAACCAAGGTATTGCCACCGCCGCAAATGGAAGGAGGCATGCCACTGATGGAGGCCTTGCGCTCGCGTCGCTCTACCCGGGAGTACGACACCCGTTCACTCCCGCTGCAGCAGCTTTCGAACCTCCTGTGGGCTGCTTGCGGCATCAACCGGCCCGACCGAGGCGACCGTACGACACCCTATTGGCGCCACATCATGGTGCTGGACGTATACGTCGCCATGGCCGATGCCATCTGGCTGTACTCGCCGGAACGACATCAGTTGCTGCTTCATCTTCCCGGCGACCTGCGGGTAAAGACCGGCATGCAGGATTTTGTCGGCACGGCGCCTGTCGACCTTGTGTACGTGGCCCATGGCGATCGCATGCCCGACCTCACGATCGACCAGCGACGGCTGTTCGCGTCGGTCGATGCCGCCTTCATCGGGCAGAACGTGTACCTGTACTGCGCCGGCAACGGCCTTGGCACGGTATTCCGTGGCGCGCTCGACGGAGAGCAGTTGGCCAAGGCGATGAGCCTGGGGCCGCATCAATTCATCACGTTCGCGCAGACCGTGGGATACCCACGGCATGCCGAGGCCGAGCGAAACGAATGACGAAAACCCACCCAAGGTGGACACCATGAGTGCTTACCGCAAAACTCCCAAGCCCAAGCCCAAGCCCAAGCCCAAGCCCAAGCCCGAGCCCGAAGCCATCGAACCGTCGCTCACCATTCCCATCGACCGCGTCTGTTTCATCATCGAGAAGTTGCGTGAATACGATCTGCTCGGCGTGGCCACCAATGAACCCGATCGGGACGAAGACATGCCGCCGCTCGACACGGAAGACTTCGACACCTTGCAGGAGCACGAGGACGACTATCGCAACGCGCCGATCTTGCAGGAGTTGAGCACGTACATCGGCGACCTCACGGACGACGAACAGATCGACCTGGTCGCGCTGGCCTGGCTCGGCCGGGATGGCTATCGGGCAACCGAATGGCCCGCCATTCGCGAGGAGGCGTCGGCGGCCCACAACGGGCGCACGGTTGACTACCTGCTCGGCACGACCCTGGCGGCTGATTTTCTGCAGGAGGGCTTGTCGTTGCTGGGCTACGCCTGCGCGGAAGCCGGGCCGGTCGACCCCGCCGCCAGCCAGCGCCCTTACTGATCCCCATCCGCAACCGTTCCTGGCACAGGCATGGCCTGTCGCAGGCAGTTTCGTGGAAACGGAGGAGGGTGATGCGAGCCGGCCTTGCATCAACTCCGGCGCGCGCCATGAACGGCATGCTCGTTGTCCCGACGAAGCCATGGGCATGGTTCGATACGCCCTCGTGGCTAGGCAAAACGGGCCCTACTTGATGCCGATGACCATGGAATCCGGGCCAAGCAATGGCTCGACACGCGTCTCACGGAAGCCGGCCTCCCTCATCCATTCGCGGCACTCGGCGCCGGTATAGTCAAAGCCGCCCGGCGTTTCGATCAGCATGTTCAGACTCATCAGCAGACCGAAGGCATTCTGTTTGCGTTCGTCGTCGATGATCGCGTCATAGACGATCAGGCTCCCATCGGGGGGAAGCGCCTCATAGCACTTCGCCAAAAGTTCCTTCTTTTGCGCCAGATTCCAGTCATGAAGGATATGTCCCATCACCAGCACATCCGCCGTGGGGCAGGGGTCCTTGAAGAAGTCGCCTGGGTAGAAGCGCAACCGGTCCTGAAGATCATGTGACGCCACGTAGTCGTCAAAGACGTGTGCGACCAAGGGTAGGTCGAAGCCGCCTCCGCTCAGGTGCGGATGCGCAAGCGCGATCTGCACCGGGCAAGCTCCTTGCGCAGCGCCAATATCGATGAACGTACGGTAGTTCCGCCAAGGGAACTTCCGCGCGATGGCCTTTGCCGCACCCAGGCTCACGCCAGTCATCGCGTGAAGGAAATTGCGCAGCGATGCTTCATCGCGATAAAGCTCGTCAAATGGCGATCCTTCGCGTTTTGCCTCATTCTGCGGTTCGCCTGTGCGGAGTGCCTCGGTGAGTAAACCCCAGTGGGCATAGAGGCGCGAGTTCATCATCTCGAGAAGACCACCCACATAGCTCGGCTTTGCCTTGTCGAGGAATAGGTCCGCATCCGGGGCGTTGCGGTACGTATCACCTTCTCGGCCCAGAGCACCCAATGCAACCAGGGCGTCGAGAAAATCCCGCGATGACCTCGGATGCAGGCCAATCGCCTCTTCAAGCTCCTTCGCGGTTCGGCCACCTTGGGCCAGGTGCGTAAAGACCCCAAGCTCAACGGCGGAAAGCATCGTCTTGGCGGCCCAAAAGCCCATACCCAACTGCAGCAGCCGAGCAGGCGTGAGCTCGTCCACTTGTGTGGGGTTGTTGATTGTTGCGCGAGAAGCATGTTGCATGCGCTTCATAAGCCCTCCGGGTCGACGCGTCGAAAAGCGCCAACCCCTGACCTTGAGGCGCCACTCGGCTCACGTGTGTCGTTGCAGACGAGTGAATCTAGCGCGGCTGATGCACGCAAAGAACATAACTTAAGATGCTCGAACCAAGGTCATAGGCCGTTCGTCATTAAAGTGAGGGCAAGGTGACGTCACTCGCCGAACTCTGCCGGTGCGTAGACCAGTTGAAGTTGTCGCCGGAGGACTTCGACGTGCCAGGCCAGCGCCACCGTTTAGGTCCCGCCGTGCTTTCGATCCTGATGCGCTCACTAAGGCCTGAAGCTCTCGCAGGGCACGATCGTCGACGCGACGATCCTTGGCGCGGCCTCGTCGACGAAGAACCGCGCCAAGGCGCGCGATCCACAGATGCACCAGACCAAGAAAGGGAATCAGTGGTACTTCGGCATGAAGGCGCACATTGGCGTGGATGAAGCGACTGGCCTGGTGCACAGCGTGGTGACGACGGCGGCGAATGTGGCGGACGTGACCCAGGTGGGGCAACTGTTACACGGCAGGGAGAAAGCCGTGTTTGGCGATGCCGGCTACACGGGCGTCCAGAAGCACGCACCGGCCAAACGTGGTCGCCAATGGTGGATTGCGGCCAAGCGCAACACGGTCAAGGCGATCACCGATAAGAAACTGCGCGGATTGATCGAAAAACTGGAACATGCCAAGGCCTCGATACGGGCGGCGGTCGAGCATCCGTTCCGAGTGATCAAGCGGCAATTTGGCCACGTGAAGGCGCGTTACCGAGGCCTGGCCAAGAACGGCGCGCAGGTGCTGACGCTGTTTGCGCTGAGCAATGTGTGGATGGCCCGCAAGCATCTGCTGGCCACGACAGGATAGGTGCGCCCGCCGCGCACACTGCCGCGATCAAACGCGGCAAAACGAGCTGTCAAATCACCATGACGTGGCATGGATAGCCGTCGTCGACCGTGAGGCGACGGCCCAGAGGACCGCTGTTGCTACGAAAGGGGGATGATCAGACCATCCCTAGGAGGCGCTCGGGCTTGCATAGCCAAGGCGCTGCCGCAGCCGTGGCGTTGCAAAATCCAGGAACGCACGCAGCTTCAACGGCACGTGGCGCTGCCTTGGATATACCAAGCTGGCAGGCATGGGCGTGGGTTCGAAAGCTTGAAGAAGCCGCACCAACGCCCCGGAATTCAATGGATCGGCGACCTGATCTGATAGGACGCGGGCAATGCCGGCATCGGCGACAGCGGCAATCACCGCGGCCTCTGCCGAATTCACTGTGAGGCGCGACGCTACTTGGATCACTTGAGAAGTTTGTTCGCAGCGAAACTCCCACCTGTCTGCGGCTGAGTAACCCTCGTAGGTAATGCATTCGTGTGAAACAAGATCGCTTGGCTCCCTTGGGACGCCATGCGATGCCAGGTAGGCCGGGCTTGCACAAAGCACGCGACTGATGAGTGCGATGCGGGTGGCGATAATGTCGCTGTCTGGAAGCTCGCCCAGACGTATGGCGACGTCGACTTGTTCCTCGAGCAGATTGGTGACGCGATCACTCAACTGAATACGAGCGCGAATCTGCGGATACGCGTGAAGAAACTCGACCAACACGGGGACAACATGTTGGCGGCCGATAACCTGTGGCGCACTGATGACCAACTCGCCCTGAGGCGCCCGATACTCGCCGGTGGCCGTGCGCTCGGCCTCCATAAGGTCTTCCAGAATGCGCCGACACGAGGCGACGTAATCGCGGCCCGCATCGGTAAGAGTGAGCTTTCGTGTGCCTCGCAGCAAAAGTCGGACACGGAGGTGCTCCTCCAGTTCCGATACACGACGACTAACGGTGGCCAACGGAATGTGCAGTTGGCGACTGGCTGCGGACAGGCTGCCGGTGTCTGCCGCCGCGAGCAGGATTTCGATGGCCTCGAGTCGGTCCATAGCCTCTCACCCATGGAAGGGTGTCTGCCGAATTTACCGGCTAATGGGCGGACCTGGAAGGGTCTAGTTCCCCCGCGCATCCAGCCGCCACGACATAACGGTTCCGAACCCGGTGACCGGCACCATCAGAAGGCTAACTAACGCCCACGCCGCCAGCAGCAATGGCTGTCGCGCTGCCAGCAGCCGGAGTGGAGCAAGGTTGGCGATCATGACGGTGACCAGTACGCGGTGTCGGAGACGTCGCGTGGGTCCGTGTTCAAGAGTGAAGGTGCCGGCCTGGACAAGGTTGACCAGTCCAGCTGGGCGGGCAATTCATGCCCAGCGCTTCCGACACCGACAGTGCTGGGTAAGCCGTTTTTGGCTGATCAAGATTTCTTCTGCCGCTATCTGGCGTTGGTGCGCGCGATTGTGATGCTGGCCGGCGCTGTCGCAGCGGCGGTTATCTTGGCGGCAGGGAGTAAGAGCTAATGCCTGCGATTATTGGTTTGTTGGGGCGCTGCTGCTGTGGCTGGTATCGACCTATGCCGGTCAATGGGTGCTCAAAATTCTGGTGACGCTTGGCATATCGGTGGCGGTCAAAGAGATTGGCGCTCCCAGCGCTGATGGCCTTCATTCAATGTAAGGCCACTGGCATGCCGGCGTTCTACATTCAGGCGTTCAGAGCCATGGGCTTCGACGTCTTCATCTCGATGATCGTATCGGCGTGCGTGGCAGTGGCCACCGGCAAAATCGCCCTGCGAGCGGTGACCAACGCATGATCTATTTGAAGACGGGACAGCCAGGTCATGGCAAGACGCTGCGGGCGATTTGGCAGGCGTTGCAGTTCGTGAAAGAGGGGAGGCCGGTCTACGCCTGCGGCGTGCGCGGCCTTAAATACACTGAGTGCGGTTTCATCGAACTGAAAGACCCTACGCGCTGGATGAATTGCCCACCCCGCTCGGTGATCCTGATGGACGAGTGCTACCGCGTGTTTCCGAAGCGCGGCGGCACGGCCAAGGTGCCTGAGCACGTCGACAAGATGGCCACGCACCGGCATGACGGCTATGACTTTATTCTCGTGTGTCAGTCGCCATCCAAACAGATCGACGTATTCCTCCACGATCTGATCGACCACCACGAGCACATCCGTCGCAAGTTCGGCTTCAAGAAGGCGGTGATCCTGTGGTGGGACCGCTTCGAGCCGAATGTGCGCCGGTCCGATAGCAAAAAGTTCTGGGCGTACCCGAAAGAGGTGATGTCACGGAATCTCTACGTGTCCACTGAGCAAGACACGACAGAGCGTCGCATCCCATGGTACTTCTGGGCGCTAGGGGTAGGGGCCACGTGATTCTGAAAGAGAGCATCCTCTTGCCAGCGATCTGCGCTAAGGCGAACCACTTGTATCCCCGCGGAGGTCAGAGCGTCATCCTTCACGGTGTCCGCTTTCCGCTGCCGAGCCCTATTGTGCGTGGGCCCATCAACCTCGATGACCATCAACACCTTGTGTGTTGACGGATCGTAAATAACGAAGTCGACGTATTTCTGTGCAATTTGCCAGCGCTCTGAACCGTTTGGGCTCGATTTCGCCAATGGCTCAATGATCGCTCCAAGGGCGACTTGTGCCAGCACCACGGCCCCAGGAAATCTCAACTTGAGCTTGAGGTAAACCTGCCATTCCGTGTTGTTGATGAGCTGGCGTCGCCTGTACTCGAATTTCCTTCCCCGTTGTCCAGCGGGTGTCAGCTTGTTCTTGCCCGCGATCTTGATGATCGCTGCGAAGACGATGGCCACCACCAGTAGCAGCAAGAGTCCTTTCATGGGCGCATTCCTTGAGTGGGCCGATCTGGGCGCCTCAAGTATACGCACGAAAGAAACGCCCAATTCGAGAGGCGCTCGTGACTAGAACAGTGAACGGGTTCAGCCGAGATACGTGTAAAAATGCCCTATGGAATTCATAAAACATCATGGATTCATGAGCTTGGCGTATAAAAATGGGCGCCGCACCTAAGCGCTAGTCTGCCGATCCGCTCTTGCACGAATGTCCTGAGCCGACGCCCTGGGCAATGCGATGAAATCGCTCTCCACCATCGTGTCGTAGGTGTCTGGGAACGGCAGATACAGCTCGACCACCCAGACATCCTCCTCCTTCCGACCCGCATAGGGATGAAGGATTTCGCCATCCGATCGGCGCCGGTCGAAACGCAGCACCCCTTGATGTGGGTAGCGATGAGCATGCCGCGCTTTCATCATTCGGCCGACCGCCTCGCTGGGATAGCCCGGATGACCAGATGTTTGGTGCTCATGTAGCGCAGCGGCGATCGCCTCCGCCTCGGTTCGATGGCAGCGTTTCATCTCATGCTCATCGAACACCTCTTCCTTGGCGATATACGGTGGCCCTAGGTACCAATCGGGATTCTTGCGCTCGAGGTGAATGGCCAGGATGGTCCGCGTGCCGACCTCAGTGCAACGCCACCGAAAACCGGCGCTAGCAAGGAACTCCAGGCCAATATGAAAATCCGAATGCTTCATGGCATCTCCTGAGTCGCGTGCTCACGTTGCCCGTCATAGCGGGCCATTGTCGCGCATCTCATTTGGGTCGCCAACGTTTACGCGAGGCCGGTTGTCCAGCAACCAACTGGGTTTCCGCCGCGACGGCTCGGGCTTCTGCTGACTGAACCGCTGTCACCATCCCGGCCATCTGCCCACGTGCGGTAGCCAGCTCGATGATCAACTGATCGCGTTCGGCGATGGTGCTGGCCAGCGTAGCTAAGCGAGATTCGCTTTCGGCCAATTCGCGGCGATGGCGAGCAACCTCCATGCGTAGCTCGGTGAGGTTCGCCTGTTGTTCTTCACTGCGCTGCCGGAGCTTGGCCAGCAGTTGTTTGGCGTGCCGCTGTCCTTCACGGGCGGCATCCGTCTCTTGCAGCATACGAGCCTGAGCGGCTTCCACGCGTTCGTTCGCTTTGTCCCGCTCCGCTTGAAACGCCTCGTCGCGGGTCGCGATCGTGGCCTGAAATTCCGCGGCCAACCGTTCCTGGGATTGTCGAGCTGACTCCAATTGGCGGGTCATATCGGCTCGGACCGTGTCGACCTCATGCTGCAACGCTTGGACCTGGCCGAGCGCATCGCGCCTGGCTTCGGTTTCACGGCCGAGCTGTTGTTGCGATTCGATGCCTTGCGCGCGCAGTTGCGCGACCTCGTGTTGTAGCTGCTGGGCGGCTGCTCGTGCTTCGTCGCGTTCCGCAGCAACAGTGACATGCGCCTGTTGCAGAGCCGCCAGATCCGATTCCAGTGCTTGGCGTTGGTCACCGAAGACCTGTTCGCCATGCTCCACTGCTGTCACCCATAGCGAGCGCATGGCGTCCGCCACCGCCGGCGGCAAATCGGCACCGAGCGCATCGGCCTTGGTCCGCTCCTCTTTCCACTGTTTCAACTCGTCATTGATCGTGGTGCGGCTGCCTTGGCAGGCCGCGCCTGGGGAAGTCGTGGGCGATCCATCACGTTGTCGACCACCACCGGGACTTGTTCCACGGAGATGTGAGTGTCGTGAGTATGGAGGTAGAGCCGCATCGAACCACTTCGGCCAAAATGCTCTTTGGTGATGCGCTACGAACCATGGGTTACCCCACAACCAAAGCTGACCCAGAGGTGCGGCGCAGTCTCTTCGTGGGCCGCGTGGTCGATGCGGCCAGTCAGTCGGCGCGTCGATCGGTCATTGTGATCATCGACGAAGGGCAAAACCTGGATTCAGTTACCCTAAGCCTGTTGTCAGCCGTGCATAACGAACTTGTCCAAACCACAAAATCGTATGCAAGTGGCTAATCGTTGGGCAAGAGGAGCTTGGGCTATGCGGCATACGTTCATCGCCGAGGGAAAAAAAGTCAGCTCGTCGCTCGTTTTCTGCGCGGAACGTTGGAGCTAGGCGGGTTGCGCGCTGAAGACGACTTCCGTTATTGCGTTGCTTGCTACGACATCATGCGATACCCGGAAAGCCATGGCCCCACGTATATCGGACACTACGCCCCCGAAGCGGTAGCGGGCGGCTATTTGATCGAATCGGATGCCGATCTGATTCTGGAGACGCTGCAGGAGGAGGCTCTCGCACACGGCATCGCCCATTGCAGTGAACTCTCCATGGAGGCATTCATCTCCGTCATGAATCACCTAATGATGAATCAGCTCCCCAAGCTGGGCGTCCGGAGAGCACCTGGAGGCCGACATGGTGCGCGAGTCGGTCGAGGCGGCGGACTGGGTGGGGCTTGAGCAGGAGGCGTTCTTGTCCGAAGAGGCTGCCGAACCTGCATAGGCGACATGTCAGGAGCTGGCTAGCGTGTCGCCAGCGAGTCATGCTGCGCAACCGGAAAGTTGGGTCACATCTTCACAAATCGTTTGCGGCGCGAGCCTTAGCCCCTCCACCAGCGTCAGGTAAGCGCGTCGTTGGCTAAAAGCGGCAGCCCTCTTGGGGGTACCGGGTCTTAGCAAGCCTTCCCAAGTCGGCCCTCAACTGGCTGCAACGTCGGTCACGCGCATCGCCCGCTGGTTGGCGCACCCTTACGATCTACACTCTGGCGTCCGCATTAACGTCGCAATCGTCCGGTGCACCCCTGGACCCACTATCCGATGTGCTGTCGCTCCTGAAACCTCGCAGTTACATGTTCCGCGGCCTGGATGTCAGTGGGCCATGGTCGCTCCGTTTTACCCCGCACGAAGGCATCCGGTGCTATGCCGTGATTTCTGGAGCGTGTTGGTTAATCGCCGAGCGTGCCGGCGACCCGATTCGCTTAACGACGGGAGACTGTGTCCTGCTGTCCAGAGCTCAGACCTTTTGCCTCGCCAGCGACACATCCCTTGCGCCTGATGACGCGGTCACGGGGTTCTCCCAGGCGCGTGAGGGAGGTGTCGCCACGATCAACGGCGGCGGTGAGTTCACCGGAATCGGCGGCTTTCTCGACTTCGACGGCAAGCATGCCGGCGTCCTGTTGGCGCTGTTGCCGGCCGTCGTGCATATCCGAAAGGAATCAGACAAGGCAACGCTGCGCTCGTCGATGGGGATGATGATGCGAGAGCTGCGCGAGCCCCAGCCGGGCGGGTCGCTTGTCGCCCAGCACCTCGGGCACATGATGCTGGTGCTCGCCCTTCGGCTACATCTGGCAGAGGGCACCAAGGCCGGCGTGGGCTGGCTCTTCGCGCTGGCCGACAAGCAGATGGGCGCTGCGATTACCGCCATGCACGGCGATCCAGCGCATCGATGGACATTGCAGTCGTTGTCGGGGCGCGCCAACATGTCGCGGTCGACCTTTGCGAAGAAGTTCAAGGAGACGGTCGGCGAGCCGCCGATGGAATATCTAGTTCGTTGGCGCATGATGCTGGCGGGGGACAGGCTGGCGAAATCCGGTGATTCCATTGCCACTATTGCCTACTCGTTCGGCTACGCATCCGACAGCGCCTTTAGCGCTGCCTTCAAACGAGTTATGGGTCGTTCGCCGCGTCAATACGCTCGTTTCCGCAATTCCGATGCTGCATTCTGGAGCGAGGGAGCGACGGCTGCCGCAATCCGACTTGAATCCATGGCCGATTGATGTAACGCGAATAGTCGCCGTATGCAATGCCGCGCCGATCACTGAGTCCGTGCCGTCAGCAAGATTGACGTTTGATCAATCAAGCTTTCCCGCGATGATCAGCTTATCCACGGCGTAACCGCGCTCAGCGGCATGCTTGCGAAGCTTCTCGAAAAGCGCTCGATTCATCGTGGGTGTGCGCGACAGTACCCACATGTATTTCTTGCTGGGGCTTCCGACCACCGCCCACTGATAATCCGGGTCCAGTTCCACCACCCAATAATCGGCCCATACGAACGGCACCCAGCCCAACCAGGATGGCGCGAACCGAACTTCCAGCGCGCCGGGGCGGTCACGGTTACTTCTCGCCGCCCCATCGGCCGTGTCGGTGGTGCCATCCTTAGTCCTGCACGCATTGTGAACGCCGATGAGCCCATCTTTCGGCGGCGTATAGGTTGCGGTGATGTTGTCGACGCACTGGCGCTGGAAGTACAGCGGGAGATGCGCGATCTCGTGCCATGACCCCAGGTAGTGATTGAGGTCGAGTTGCGCCACCGGCTCATTTGCTAGTGTCTGCGCCGCCGCGGGGAGCGTGACAAAGACCAGGCACAACACCATCCAAACCCTTGCTCGAAACATAGTTGCTCTCCGCGAACGTGCGCCGTATCTTCGACGTGAGCCTGTTATACGTTCATCACATGGATACGGATGCTCTTTCCGAAGGGGCAGGCGCGCGCCACGTTGCCTGTCCGTTGGCATTCAGTTTCAAGAAAAGGGTTTTTACCCGCCGCTCGCCACTGCTGCATCCTACGGACCCACTTATGCATCCAAAACATCTGATTCCGCGTATAGAAGATGAATCATCACATTGCGGGGGCTTGATGTTGCGTCTGGGATTGGGCATCGCCGGTAAAACGCCCAAGCGGCACCCATCGGGTCTAGGGCGTCCGTCGCCATCGCTCGACCAGGTCGTTCGATGCCTTGCGGTTGAGATATGAAACGACACCGCCGACCGAATCCGCGGCTATGATGGCCTCTGATCCGCCATCCCGAAAGGTAACGCCCCTTGGGGCGATTTGACGCGTGTCCACGCCAGTCAATCCAGCCGCCGACGATTCGCGCTACTGGTCCGAGCAGATGGCCGCGGTGGCGGCACGTCGTGACGTGGAAAGCTTCATGCGCATCTACGATCACTTTGCGCCGCGCCTGCAGCGTTACTTGGTCGGCCTTGGCGTCATCAATGCGCGGGCGGAAGAGCTCGTGCAAGAAGCCATGTTGCGACTCTGGCATCGGGCCGCATTATTTGACCCATCGCGGGCCTGCCTATCGACTTGGTTGTTTCGCGTGACCCGAAACTTATACATCGACAGCATCCGATGTGAGCCGAACTGGCTGCCCATCCAGGATGGCTTGGAATGGCTTGATCGCCACGCGTCTGATGAAGCGGCATCAACAGCAGAAGCGTTTGCCGACCACGCCGGACTGAGTCACGCCATCGATGGACTTCCCGCGTTGCAGGCACGAGTGATCCGCATGTCTTACTTCGAAGCAAAGAGCCATAGCGAAATTGCGCTGGAACTTCAGATGCCGCTGGGTACGGTTAAGTCAAGCCTAAGGCGGGCCTTCGGCAAGTTACAGGCAGGGCTGAAGTCTAAATGATGACACCTCACCACCACCTCGAGACGGCCACCTTGATCGGCTATTCGGCGGGCGCGCTACCGATCGCATTCTTAACTGTGGTGTCGGCACACTTGAGCATCTGCCGTGCGTGTCGCGAACAGCTCCTGGATGCTGACAGGGTCGGCGGCTATCTCGTGCAGCGGCAGGAATCAGCGCCGATCTCCATCGGAGCCCGTGAGGCAATCCTGTCGCGCCTGTTTGACGAGCCTGCCACGGCGCCTCGACCAGAGGCTGCATTCATCGAAACCCACGACCCAGACCGTTTGCCGGTCCCACTTTGGCCGTATTTCGGTCAAACATTCAGCAGCTTGCGTTGGCGGACGATCGCTCCTGGCGTGCATCACCTTCGTGCCACGAACGTCACCGATGGTCACCTGATGCTACTGCGCATCGCCTCGGGCAAGAGCGTGCCGATGCACACGCATGGCGGCAACGAATTGACGATGATTCTTCAGGGCGCCTACGACGACAGCCTCGGGCATTTCGCCCCCGGTGACGTCGCCGATCTCGATAGTGATACCGAGCACCAGCCGATTACGTCACCGGGTGTGCCCTGCATTTGCGTGGCCGCCACGGACGCACCTCTTCGCTTTTCCGGCTGGCTCGCGCGGACATTACAGCCGCTGTTCAAGCTCTAAATTCGGTTCGCTGCGCTTTAGCTTTCAGTCGCCTTGGTTCAGAGGAGTGCGGGGTATCTGCTTCCACGCGCCCGAAGCCGCTGTCTGGTTTGACGCATCTTTCGCCTCACATTGAACGTCGAGCTCTAGTGCGCGTCGTCTTTCAGTTGAAGGCGGCATCGGACTGGAACGTCTTTCTGCGGATGTCGTTGCGTCCACGCGCTGGCAGGGCCGCTCCGTGGTTGAAGCGGCCTAGGGCCGGCATACACGTAATGGAACACCAATACTGACTTGATCGTATTCGCCCTTACGTTCGATGCCGGCGCCACTTGCTTGGAAGTACGTCACTCTGACCAACCTGCATCCAGATGATTTTTTCCTTCGTATACCTAAATGCTTCCAGTCGGGAGCCTCATTTGCGACGGAGATCCATCATGAAGATCCCTCAACGTGTGCGGAAGCTCCTTCTTTGTTCTCTTGTTGGCCTCAGCGTTGTCGCACTGTGCCCTTTGCTTATGGCAGGAGACATGGGCATGCCGAAAACCGTGATGGTCGGCGGTGCCGCAATGTATCCCACCAAGAACATCATCCAGAACGCCATTAACTCCAAGGACCACACGACACTGGTCGCCGCCGTCAAGGCGGCGGGCCTAGTCGATACGCTGTCCGGGCCGGGTCCGTTCACAGTATTTGCCCCCACCAATGAGGCTTTTGCAGCACTTCCCGCTGGCACTGTCGACACGCTGCTCAAACCAGAGAACAAGGACAACTTGACCAAGATTCTTACCTATCACGTGGTTCCCGGGCGCCTGACGGCGCACGACCTGGCCGCAAAAGCTGCGGCCGGCGGCGGCAAAGTCGAACTCACCACAGTTGAAGGCCAAAACCTCACGGTGCGCAAGGACGGCGATCAGTGGGCCATTACCGATGCCAAGGGCAATACCGCTCATGTCACTATCGGAGATGTGATCCAGTCCAACGGCGTCATCCATGTTATCGACAAGGTGCTGATACCTTAACTCGGTTGTGCCGTTCATAAGTATGAAGCGGAAGAGCGTGCCGTCCCCGTCAAGCGGGGCGGCTTTTCGGCCTTGCTTCGCAATCGATGCATGGATCGGCAGGGGCTAAGACACAGGAGCGCCTGAACCTACCGGTTCCGCCTTTGCCATATCGGAAATGCCAGTCAACGTCGGCTTCTATGCCGGGGGTGGCCGGCGTACTCGGGCGAAGTGTGCGTCCAAATGCGGCAGCACTACGTATCCCATCGAATGGGCATTCGATAACACCCCGATCCAGGGTGCGGAGACCATGGCGGATCTGATCAAAGTGAGGGCGCACTTGGCACGGTGTGTGACAGGGTGCGCGCGTGAGTTGTGCTGCGTTCTCGTCATGCTGGTGGCGGTGCCCTGCCAGGCCGCTGACCGTCATTACTTGGGCGTGGCTTATGCCGATGGAGGCGACCGGGTCAGCTATCGGGAGGAACACTGGGTGTATGAGGACAAGGACGGACAGACACGTCTGGTGCTCTATCGCTGCCCGTCGGGCGCGCCGTTTGCCCGGAAGTGGGTGAGGGAGCGAGGTCGGCCGGTGATGCCGGATTTCGATTTTGTCGATGCCCGCAACGGATACCGCGAGGGTGCGCATCGACAGGCGGATGGTCTTGAGGTCTATGTGCAGAAGGGTGCCGATGCCCCGCGGCGCGCGACCACGCTTGCCTTGCCCGAAGATGGGGTGATCGATGCTGGTTTCGACGCTTACGTTCGCAACCACTGGGCGCGATTGGGCCAACGAAGCGACCTGCACATGGCGTTCATGGTACCTAGTCGGTTGTCTTACATGGACCTACGCTTGGACGTGACGCAGGACGGGAGCCTCGATGGTCAGCCTGTCCGCAGATTGCGTATGAGTCTCGCGGGGCTGCTTGGCCTGGTGACTCCGACCATCGAACTCACCTACGCGATGGGCGACCACCGGCTGCTGCGATTCCAGGGGATCAGTAACATCCGCGACGACGCGGGCCGCAACCAGCGGGTCCGTATCGAGTTTTCCCCTTCAGATGAACGCTCCCCGCCGACGCGAGCGGAGATCGATGCGGCGGGGAGCATGGCCTTGGTGGCGCATTGCCCGGCGTAAGGGTGGCCGGATGTGGGGAAATGTGAAGCGGCCATGCATCCGCCCGGCCTCCGGCGCCGTATACCCTTATGTAACGCCACCAGGGACCGACTGATGAGCTTGCCTTCGTTCGTTGCACCATTGGCCGCGCGCCGACCCCATGTATTTTTCGCGCTGCGCCAATGGTTCGATACCCAGGTGGTACCCGGCTCAGGTGATAATCGCGACAACCAGGTCGACTGGGCGAGGGCGGTGCCCTTCATCGCGATGCATGCCGCATGTATTGGGGTAGTGTGGGTCGGCATCTCGCCGATCGCGCTCATCGTTGCCGCGGTGCTCTATGCGGTGCGCATGTTTGCGCTGACCGGGTTCTACCATCGGTACTTCGCCCATCGGGCATTTCGCACATCGCGTATCGTGCAGTTCGTGTTCGCGGTGATCGGCGCGTCCTGCGTGCAGCGCGGTCCGCTGTGGTGGGCGGCACATCATCGCCAGCATCATCGCCATGCCGATACGGAGCTCGACCCGCATTCGCCGACCATCACCGGCTTCGTGTGGAGCCATATGGGTTGGTTCCTCACGCCCCGCGCCTTTCGCACCGATTGGGCACGCATTCCCGATTTCCGGCAATTCCCCGAGCTGCGCTGGCTGGATCGCTACGACATTGCTGTACCCGTGTTGTTGGCGGTAGTGCTGTTCGCACTAGGGCTATGGCTTCACGCCGTGGCGCCCTCGTGGGGAACCAGCGGCTGGCAGATGTTGATCTGGGGGTTCTTTGTATCGACCGTAGTGTTGTTCCACGCCACGGTCACCATCAATTCGGTAGCGCACCGCTTCGGTCGCCGCCGCTTCGATACGCACGATGAAAGCAGGAATAACCTGTGGCTTGCGCTGATCACGTTCGGCGAGGGCTGGCACAATAATCACCATTTCTATCCCGGATCCGCGCGTCAGGGGTTTCGCTGGTGGGAAATCGATGTCACCTGGTACGGCCTGCGCCTGATGTCGACGCTAGGGTTGGTGTGGGACCTGAAACCGGTGCCTACCTGGGTCGCCAACAAGGCGAGGTACTGATCATGCGCGTTGCCGTCATCGGCTCAGGTATCTCGGGGCTGGCTTCGGCGTGGCTGCTCTCGCGCGAGCACGAGGTCACGCTATTCGAGGCCAATGACTATTTGGGCGGCCACACGCATACCCACGAGATGGAGCAGGGCGGGCGTCGCCATTGCATTGATACCGGCTTCATCGTGCATAACCCCGTGCACTATCCGCTGCTGCACTCCCTTTTCAATGAGCTTGGCGTGGTGTCCAAGCCGACCACTATGAGTTTTTCGGTGCACCATGGCGGTACCGGCCTCGAATACAACGCGGCCACGCTGGATACCTTGTTCTGTCAACGCCGTAACTTGCTGTCCGCGCGCTTTCTGGGGATGGTGCGTGACCTGATGCGTTTCTATCGCGAAGCACCGCGCCTATTGGATTCGCCAGGTACCGGTGCGAGCCTAGGGGACTACCTGGAAGAGCAGCGTTACGGTAAGGCCTTCCGCGATGAGCATCTGCTACCGATGGCATCGGCGTTATGGTCGTCGCCGGCGCAGCAGATTCTGGCCTTTCCCGCTCGCTACCTGGTGCAGTTTATGGCCAACCACCAGATGCTGCAGGTGAGCGGGCGGCCGAAGTGGTGTGTCGTGGAGGGCGGATCAGCGGCGTACATTCGTAAGCTCCGTGCGCAGTGGCGGGTGCATGAGCGCCTCTCTTGTCCGGTACGCACGGTCAAGCGCCATGAACATGGGGTAGAGATCACGTGCCGGTATGGCGTCGAGTGGTTCGATCAAGTCGTACTGGCGTGCCATAGCGACCAGGCGCTAGCACTGCTCGATGATGCCAGCGAGCGCGAGCGGGACATTCTCGGCGCCATCCCCTATCAAGCCAACGACACCGTACTGCATACGGATGCCTCGTTGCTGCCTCGCCACCGCAAAGCGTGGGCAGCGTGGAATGCCTATATACCGGCTGACCCTGGCGCGGCTTGTACGGTCAGCTACTGCATGAATCTTCTGCAGGGCGTGACCTCGCGCAAACCTTTCATAGTGACGCTCAACCGTACCGCGGCAATCGATCCGGCCAAGGTATTGCGGCGCATGTGCTACCACCATCCCGTCTATACAGTCGAATCGGTGGCTGCCCAGTCGCGCAAGCGCGAGATCCAGGGCTTGCGCCGGACATGGTTCGCGGGCGCTTACTGGGGCTGGGGTTTCCATGAGGACGGCATCCGCAGCGCCGTGGAAGTCGGCCAAGCGTTGGGCAGCCGGCAAGCCGCCGCCCTGAAAAGCCGACGTGTGGCCGAGGTGGGCGCATGAATCCGCCGCTCGCCCTGTCCAGCGCAGTCTATGAGGGACGCGTGACGCATCGGCGACATACGCCGCATGGGCATGCATTCTCATATCGCATGGCGCAACTTTATCTCGACCTCGACGAAGTCGACGAAGCATTTCGATCGCGCTGGCTTTGGTCGGTCGGACGCCGAAATGTGGCGGAGTGGCGTCGCGATGATTACCTGGGCCCCGCGGATAAGTCGCTGGCCGAAGCGGTACGCCTGCGTGTTCGGCAAGCTACGGGACATGCGCCGCAGGGCCCCATCCGTATTCTCACCCATTTACGATATGCGGGCCACGTGTTCAATCCGGTCAGCTTCTACTACTGCTTTGATGTCGATGGCAGCACGCTCGACAGCATCGTTGCCGAAATCACCAACACCCCGTGGGGAGAACGTCATGCTTACGTTCTTCCCCTAATGGCTTCCCACCAACATGGGCGTGCGTTCCGTTGGCAGTTTGACAAACAGTTCCATGTCTCGCCGTTCATGCCGATGGACCGCCGCTACGACTGGCGCTTCACCACGCCGTCGGAGGATCTGCGTGTGCATATGAAGGTCTGCAACGGGGGGGGCGTGTGAGTTCGACGCGACGCTGGCCCTGCAACGCCGTCCGCTGGACAGCCGCTCGCTGGCCCGTGTGTTGTGGCGCTATCCACTGATGACGGCTCAGGTGGTCGGTGCCATTCGCTGGCAGGCCTTTCGCCTCTGGCTCAAGCGCAATCCCGTGTACGACCACCCTGGTCGACGCGTGGATGAGGAACCTCACGCGACAACGGAAACCGATGCCTCCACGCTCGGGGACGTCCCATGAACGAAATCGCCAAAACCAGGGCCTCCGCCCCGTCGGGTGCGCAGGTATCCGGTATTGACCGCTTTCTACGTCAGCGCCTGCTTTCCTCAATGAGCCGGCTGCGTTACGGCCGACTGGTGATCGATGACGCCTTGGGTACCGTCGAGCTTGGTACGCCCGTATCGCAACCGCCCGGGTTGCACGTGTATATTCGTGTGGTCGATATGCGGTTCTATCGCGCGATTGCTGGCAATGGCAGCGTCGGTGCGGGCGAAGCCTACGGCGATGGGCTATGGCAGTGCGACGACCCGGTGGCGCTGGTACGCCTGTTGGTTCGCAACCGCGAGCTTCTCGATCGCATGGAAACGGGTGTGGCCCGCATTGGCGGCCTGCTGATGAGGCTATGGCATGCACTGCGTGAAAACACTCGTGCGGGCAGTCGGCGCAACATTGCAGCCCACTACGACCTTGGCAATAACTTTTTTAGTCTGTTTCTATCGCCCGACTTGATGTATTCGTCGGCGTTGTGGACTCAGGGTGACGACACGCTCGACCAGGCATCCACCCGAAAGCTCGATGTGATCTGCAGCAAGCTGGATTTGCGCCCGGGCCAACGCGTGATTGAGATTGGTACCGGTTGGGGTGGCTTCGCCTTGCATGCCGCAAAGTATTATGGCTGCCATGTCACCACGACCACCATCTCGCATGAGCAGCACGCACTGGCTAGCCAGCGCATCGTGGAGGCGGGACTACAAGATCGTGTGCAACTGCTGTTGAGCGACTATCGCGATCTTCATGGTCAGTTCGACAAGCTGGTGTCCATCGAGATGATCGAGGCCATCGGTGCCCGCCACATGGCCACCTATTTCGCCAAGGTGGGAGAGCTACTGAAACCTGACGGCATGGCGCTGATCCAGGCGATCACCATCGAGGACCATCGCTATACGCAGGCGCTGGCGTCGGTGGATTTCATCAAGCGGCATATCTTCCCGGGCAGTTTCATCCCCTCCGTCAGCGCCATGCTCGCGGCGAAGACCCGTGCAAGTAACTTGGCGTTGGTCCATCAGGAGGATTTTGGAGCCTCCTACGCTCGCACCTTACGTGCCTGGCGCGAGCGTTTCATGGAGCGGTTGCCCGATGCACGTGCCTTGGGCTTCGATAAGCGCTTCCTGCACCTGTGGGAGTTCTATCTGGCGTATTGCGAGGGGGGATTCCTCGAGCGATCAATTGGCGTATCGCATCTGCTGCTCGCTCGGCCTGGTGCGCGCTCGGGGGAGCAACGCTGGGCGGCTCGCGAGGGCGCGAATGCCTCATGATGTTCTGGTGCAACCTCATCGGGTACCAGCTAGTCTGGCTTCTTTGCGTGAGTGGCGCAGCGAATGGCCGTATCGGGCCGGCGATGGCGGGCGGCGTCATTTTCGTCGCGTGGCACGTGGTGGCTTCCAAACGACCTGTCGTCGAGTTGCGCTTGTTGATGCTTGCCTTGTTGCTTGGCACCGTGATTGACGGTGTGCTGGCCATCACGGGTTGGGCACGCTACGCCTCGCCGTCGCCTTCCGTACCTCCCCACGGCGCGCCGGTATGGATTCTGGTGGTATGGGCCTCGTTCGCCATGACGATTAACCGGTCGCTAGCAATATTACGTGGTCGCCCGTGGCTATCCATCCTGTTTGGCGCTGTTGGCGCACCACTTGCCTATCTCGCCGCCGCTGGCGGTTGGCGGGCAGTGCGCTTTGAGCCGGGTGCTTGGTTTGCCTGGGTTTGGTTGGTGATCGGTTGGGCTGTTGCGTTGCCGTTGATGGTGGCGCTCTCTGATCGCTGGACACGACGCGCGCCAGCGAGGTTGCTATGAGCTACGGACGACAGATGTTTTCGCTCGCCCTGCTTATGGTCGTGATCATGGGCGGTGGTTGGCTGTGGCAGCGACGTTATAACAACGCAGGCATCGTGGATGTGCTGTGGTCGCTGGGCCTTGGTCTCGCGGCACTTTTGATGGCGGTGACGGGGGTGGGCGCCGCACTACCACGCATGACGGTAGCATGCCTGGGCGGTATCTGGTCGCTGCGTCTGGCCTGGCATTTATGGCAGCGCGTCAGTCGGGAGGAGGATGGCCGCTACCGCCAATTGCGTGCCCGCTGGCGGGGCCATCAAGGCAAGTTCTTCGCGTTCTTCCAGTTCCAAGCGACGCTGGTGCTGCTCTTTGCGATGCCGTTCATGGCGGTGACGTCCAACGCCATCGCCGACATCACGCCATGGTGGGTGCTGGGCGTTGCCATCTGGATCGTCAGTGTGAGCGGTGAATTCATCGCCGATCGGCAGCTGGCCCGCTTCCGCGATGATCCGGCCAACCGTGGAAAAACCTGCGAGCAAGGACTCTGGCGATATTCGCGACATCCGAACTATTTCTTCGAGTGGTTGCACTGGTTTACCTACGTGGCCCTCGGCAAGGGCTCGCCCATTGCCTGGGTCACCTGGTTAGGTCCCATTGTGATGTACGTGTTCCTGCGTTGGATCAGCGGCATTCCCTTTACCGAGGCACAAGCCTTGCGTAGCCGTGGCGATGACTATCGCGACTATCAGCGGCGCACCTCGATGCTGTTTCCCTGGTTTCCCAAAGCACCGGGACCGGCGAGGAGTGACACATGAGCACCTCCCTCACGGCTCATAGCGAACTCGCTGCCGACCGGCCGGCCTCCGGGCTGCTCGGATGGGCGGAGCGCGGACTGGTCCCCGACAGCATGTTGCGGAGGGGTATCCGGCGACGGTGCGCACAACGTCTCCGCGAGATGTATTCCGGTGGAGTTGGCGCCCAACAGGAGCATGCGCAGCAGTTGATCGAGCACTTGCGGCATAGCCCAGTGGCTATCCATGCCGATGCGGCCAACGCCCAGCACTACGAGTTACCGCCTGCCTTCTTCCGGCATTGCCTCGGGCCACGTCTCAAGTACTCTGGTTGTTACTACGCCAAGGGCAACGAAACGCTGGAGCAGGCAGAGAACGCCATGCTCGAGCTGTACAGTCAGCGCGCTGAGCTGGTGAATGGTCAGGACATCCTCGAGCTGGGTTGTGGCTGGGGTTCGCTGACACTGTGGATGGCCGAGCGCTATCCCCACGCGCGCATCACTGCGGTATCCAACTCGCACTCGCAGCGAGCGCATATTCAAGCGCAATGCTTTTGGCGCCACTTAACCAACGTGCAAGTGATCACCTGCGATGTCACTAGGCTTGCCCTGGAGACCGACAGCTTCGACCGCTGCGTCTCCGTAGAGATGTTCGAACACGTCCGCAATCACGAAATGTTGATGGCGCGCATTGCCAACTGGCTGCGACCTGGCGGCAAGTTGTTCGTACACATCTTTGCCCATCGCAACGTGGCGTACCCTTTCGAGACCACAGGCACCGATAACTGGCTTGGCCGACACTTCTTCACTGGCGGATTGATGCCCGCGGCGGACACGCTGCTCTGGTTCCAGCGCGACCTCTATCTGGAACGACACTGGCTGATCGACGGCACGCACTACGAGCGTACCGCCAACCATTGGCTTGCCAATCAGGACAGCCACCGTGATGAAGTGATGCAAGTACTGGGGCAGGCCTATGGCGTAGCGTTGGCCCCCCTGTGGTTCCAGCGCTGGCGTATGTTTTGGATGTCGTGTGCCGAACTGTTCGGTTACCAGCATGGACAGCAATGGATGGTCGCCCACTACCGTTTCGCTCGCCCCAAGTGATGGGGTAGGGGAGCCGACGTATGCGCGCCTTCACGAACACGCTATGCGTCCTATTGCTGGCTGCGTTCCCTTTGGCGGGCTGCATGTCGCAGCCACCGATGCCTCCCGTTCCGCACGTGGACTTGGATCGTTTCATGGGCAGCTGGTACGTCATCGCGGTCATTCCCAGCCGATTCGAACGGCATGCCTACAATGCGGTGGAGTCCTATGCAATGCAGCCGGATGGCCGTATCCACACCACTTTCCGATACAGAGACGGCCCCTTCGACGCCGTGGTGAAGACCATGCACCCCATCGGCACGGTGCAGCCCGGTAGCGGCAATGCGATCTGGGGTATGCAGTTCATCTGGCCAATCAAGGCCGAGTACGTCGTTGCCTGGTTGGATCCCGACTATCGCATGGTGATTATCGGACGCAGCAGGCGCGACTATGTGTGGATCATGGCGCGCACTCCTAGCATTCCCGAGCCCTTGTACGAATTGTCGGTCGCCCGCGTGAAGGCACTCGGCTACGATCCGCAGAAATTGCGAAAAATACCGCAGCAATGGCCAGAGAAAGCTCCATAGAGACGTGCCCCCGCTCCGGGCTCGAGCCATGCTGCCCGTGGCTCGAGATTCGTGTTATGAGCACCAGCGCAAGGCAGGCATCGATAGGTTCGCCCGACCGCCCTGACCAATCACGACGCCAAGGATCACTCTCACATAAGTGTGACGAACACGGGAGAGCATGAAACGTTGAGTCGCCTACTCTTGCAAACCAGCCATGGCGATCAGAGCGCCCTTTCACCGTTTTGTCCCCACTTGGTGGTGGCTATTCGGTGTATACCTGCGGATGCTGCCTGCTCATCTGAGGGCAAAGGAGGTCATGCAAGCAGCCGCTGACGGTGTGAGCGCGTTGGCCTACGCTTGGTCGGCCAAGGCCAACGAAGTGATTTCTTTGCGAACGACATCGCGTGACGGACCAAATCGGTTTGGCATCGACCAACCATTCGTCACTCGGTAGCGCCCGGATGGTCCGGCTGCGTTTCTAACCATCCCATATAGGGTCCTACGCTGTCTGGATGCCCGAGGTCCATCCGGCAGAAGAGATATCAGGTGAGAGGCTAATCTTTCCCACCCACGTTCTCTATCTCGATATCTTTTTTTGTTGTGCTATGCACTGAAGCGTGGACTTCCACGCCATCGGATCCAAGCGTGCGACTTTCCAAGTGGCGAAGTCGCAGGCGCTGTGTCGCAAGAGCCTGCATCAATTGTGCCCGAACGAGTGCCTCGTTGTGCATGGCACATTGCAGAGTAATCACATAAACGTGCTGCGTGTATTCCTCCTCGGGGGAGTATCGGTCAATAAAGGAGGCAACTCGCGGGAGCAATAGATTGGACAGAATGACTAGCGCCGCCACTTCACCTGCAGCCAAACGAAGGTTATAGCCAACGAGCGAGCCTACGGCGCCCGTTGACCACACGGTAGCTGCAGCACTGAGGCCGCGAATGCTCATGCCATCGCGCATGATCAGGCCGGCCCCAAGAAAGCCTATGCCCGTGACGACCTGGCCACCCAGGCGGGCGGCATCGCCGATGCCCAAGAGTGCGGGTATGGCGGTGTACGCGGCCGCACCCAAAGACACCAGCGCATGAGTGACCATGCCCGCATAGTTCTGGCTCCATTGGCGCTCAAGACCAATGAAAATGCCCAACGAGAACGCGATGGCGAGATTGGAAGTAATCAACATTGCGTTCAATCTTTGACTCCCTGGCTCATGTCACGTCTGGACTGATCGTGTGTGAACGTTCAAAACTCACCGAAGTGATCAAGTGAAAATGGGTTGTCCGAAGGTCTCATTCTGGTCGTCCAGGGTGGCTCGGCCAAACAGGGAGTTGAAAGGCGGCATCGATACCGTGCTCTGCGGCCATGGTCGACAGCAGGTCGTACGCCTCTGCGTACTTGCCATCGTGAAGCAACTGTTGCGCTCGGGCGAGTTCGGTACTCCGCGCGCGGCAAGCCGGAACGCTGTTTTGAGCCGCCAACGCGGTATTCGCGGTCAGCAGCGTCGCCATCACGATGACGGCAAGGATGGGTACAACAGACCATTTCGAAGGCAGGCAGATATGGCAAGCGACAGAAGTCGAAGTCAAACCGTTCACGGAATTCGTCCTCTTCGTTGGAAACCGACGTGCTTGGTCTTTGGCCAACGGGTGAAACAGTGATCGATTAGGAAGAGAAGAAACGCCATCGTTGAACATCGGGTTGCGCGGTAGTGCAGCAAAGAAACGTTTCTTGACAGTACCTTGAGGTGAAGTCGATCACACTGATCCATGCAGCCATTGTCAAATGTTTCGACGGCCTGAAACATGAAAGCGGTGTGACGATCAGGCTAAATGAATACAGCCACGCGACAGCCAAATTGGCCGTATTTCCACGACGTATCTGTAGTTCCGCTCTACAACCTGAGATGGGAAACTGGCATGGCTACGACCGAAAAGAAAATGTCTCTGACCCAACTGACTGCGATGGTCGTAGGCGGCATGGTGGGCGCTGGCATTTTCTCGCTGCCGCGGACCTTCGCCAACGCCACCGGTCCCGTGGGCGCCGATCATCGCGTGGCTCATCGCCGGTACCGGCATGTACATGCTGGCGCGCGTGTTCCAGTCGCTGGCCGAGCGCAAGCCCGACCTCGATGCCGGCGTATTTGCCTATGCCAAGGCCGGCTTCGGCGACTATCCCGGCTTTCCTATCCGCGTTCGGCTACTGGATAGGCAGCTGCATCGGCAACGTTTCGTACTGGGTGCTGATCAAGTCGACGCTTGGCGCTTTCTTTCCCAGTGTTCGGCGACGGCAACACGGTGACCGCCATCGTCGTCGCGTCCATCGGCATCTGGCGTTCCATTTCATGATCCTGAAGGGCATCCAGCAGGCGGCCTTCATCAACAGCATCGTCACGGTGGCCAAGATCATCCCGATCATGGTGTTCATCGTGATCATGATCTTCGCATTCAAGATGGACCTGTTCCGCGGCGAATTTCTACGGCGGCGACTTCGAGGGCGACTGTTCGGACCAGGTGCGGGCGACGATGCTGGTGACGGTGTTCGTCTTCCTCGGCATCGAAGGGGCGAGCGTTTACTCGCGTTATCGCAAAAGAGCGCGAGGATGTCGGCACGGCGACGATCGTAGGCTTCATCGTGGTGACCAGCCTGATGGTGCTGGTGACGATGCTTCCCTACGCCGTGCTGCAGCGGGTGGACATCGCCGGCATGCGCCAGCCTTCGATGGCCGCGCGTGCTGGAGGCTGTGGTCGGGCCATTGGGGGGCGGTCTTCGTCAGCTCGAGCCTGATCGTGTCGGTGCTGGGCGCGTATCTCGCGTGGTCGCTGATCTGCGCCGAAGTGCTGTTCACTGCAGCCAAGACCAAGGACATGCCGGAGGTCTTCGCCAAGCAGAATAAAAACAAGGTGCCGGCCGACGCGTTGTGGATGACCAACATCATGATGCAGGTGTTCGTCGATCACCACGTATCTTCTCACGCGACGCGTTTTCCTTGATGCTCAACCTGACGAGCGCCGTCGTTGATACCGTATCTGTTCGTCGCGGCTTACGGCTTCATGATCTCCAAGCGCGGCGAAACCTACCAGCAACGTCCCCAGGAGCGCAACGCGACCTGATCATGGCCTCCATCGCCGTGATCTATACGATTTTCATGATCTATGCGGGCGGGCTGAAGTTCATCGTGCTTTCGGCGGTGCTTTATGCGCCGGGCACTGTTCTGTTCATTTGGTCGCGAGCGAGCAGGGGCGGATCGTGTTCCAGACCTCGGACTGGGTGATCTTCGTTGTGGCAATTGGCGGCGCCTTGTCGGCGTTGTACGGGCTGGCGACGGCTGCGTCCCATTTAATCAGGTCTCAGAGACATTGCGAAGGAGACGGCGTCAAGAAGGCCGAAGAAGTGCAAACGACGTCAGAAGCCGTTCGGTGTGCATTCGGAAGTCGGGCAGTTGCGCAAAGTCATGGTATGCGCGCCAGGTATCGCGCATTCGCGCCTGACCCCAGCAACTGCGACGAACTGCTATTTGACGACGTGCTGTGGGTGGACAACGCCAAGCGCGACCATTTCGACTTCGTCAACAAGATGCGCGATCGCGGCATCGAAGTGGTGGAAATGCACAACCTGCTCGCTGAGACGGTCGCGGTCCGCGAAGGCAAGAAATGGATACTCGACAACCAGGTCGTGCCGGACCAGGTGGGACTGGGCTTCATCGACGAACTCCGCAGCTATCTTGAAGGGCCTGGAGAATCGCAAGCTCGCCGAAACGCTGATCGGCGGCTTGTCGACCCATGACTTTCCGGGGACGTGGGCGGCAAGGCCCTGGATGTCGTCAAAGAAGCCGCTGGCGTCACCGAATATCTGCTGCCGCCGCTGCCGAATACGCTTGTACACGCGCGACACCACGTGCTGGATCTATGGTGGCGTGACGCTGAATCCGCTGTATTGGCCGGCACGCCACGAGGAAACAGTCCTCACCACCGCGATCTACAAGTTCCACCCGGATTTCGCCGGCAAGGTCAACGTGTGGTGGGGCGACCCGACCGAGGATCACGGCTTGCGACACTGGAGGGCGGTGACGTGATGCCGATCGGCAAAGGCGTCGTGCTGATTGGCATGAGTGAGCGCACGTCGCGCCAAGCCATCAGCCAGCTTGCGGCCACGCTGTTCAAGAAGGGCGCGGCGGAACGGGTCATCGTGGCGGCCATGCCGAAGATTCGCGCCGCCATGCATCTGGATACGGTATTCACGTTCGCGGACCGCGATTGCGTATTGCTGGCCCCGGACTTCCTGGCTCAGACGCGCGCTTTCTCGTACCGTCCGAGCAGCCACCCAAGTGGCGTCGAGCTGCATAAGGAAGAAAAGGACTTCGTCGACGTGGTGGCCGAGTCGCTGGGGCTCAAGAAGCTGCGCGTCATCGAGGCCGGTGGCAGCGACTACCAGCGCGAGCGCACCCAGTGGGACAGTGGCGCCAATCTGGTCTGCGCCTCGCCCGGCGTCGTCTACGCCTACGATCGCAACACCTACACCAACACCTTGCTACGCAAGGCCGGTATCGAAGTGATCACGATAGTCGGCGCGGAACTGGGTCGCGGACGCGGCGGTGGTCATTGCATGACGTGCCCGATTGTCCGTGACGCGGTGGATTACTGAAGGCAAAGCAACGGTTGCTCGAACTGAACCGTCGCGATCAACCGCCGGCTATATCGATCATCGATGAGTACTGAGACACGAGTGGCGTGCCTGCCCTTGCATGTGGGCCAGTCCGCGTCGTGGTCTACGAGGAGGAGCCATGCTGCATCTCGACATTCCCACGCCAGCGCAGTTTGAGGAATTGTGGCAGATTCGTGCTGATGCTTGTGTATCGATCTACCTTCCCACGACACCGCTGTCGCAGCACGTCGACGCCAGCCGCATTGAACTGGGCAATCTATTGAAAGAGGCGCTATGGCAACTGAAGGTCGCGAATTTCGACAAGCAAAGGCGTGCCGCGATTGAAGAACATGTCGAGGAGCTGATCGAGGACTATGACTTCTGGCGTTATCAGGCGAACAGTTTGGCGATTCTGGTGACGCACCAGAAGATCGGGACCTTTCGACTGGCGAACACGCTGCAGCCCCAGGTTGAGGTCTCAGGGCGCTTTCATCTTAAGCCCTTGCTTCGTGCCATCACGTTTCCCCATGCGGCGCTGGTGCTTGCGCTGTCGGAAAGCAGTGTGAGGCTTGTAGAAGTGTTTGCCGAAGGGGCCCCAGTGGAGGTGGAAGTGCCAGACCTTCCGAAAGACGCCGCCAGCGCGATAAGCACAGAGAGCCACGAAGTCCGCTCACTGTCCGATCGATTCCAAGGGGCGGAAGGCAAGAAGTTCCAGCTAACGAAATACGCCCGCAAAGTAGATGTCGCGCTTCGAGCATTGCTGGGCGGTACGAACATTCCCCTCTTTTTGGCGAGCGTTGACCCGCTGGCGTCGATCTTTCGTTTGGTCTCGGGGTTGACGCAACTCTCCGCGGACCGGATTCCAGGAAACCCAAATCGAACCACCGACGCAGAGTTGGCGGCAGCGGCGCGTCCGTTGTTAGATCACTTATACGAGCGCAAACTGGCTGAAATCCGCAACGTTTTCGAGACTCGCAGGGGAGAACATCGTGCGGTCACCGAGCTTCCAGGGGTGGCGCGCGCGGCAGCCTTTGGTGCCGTGGATACGCTGCTCATCGATATCGATGGAGTAGTGCCTGGCACGTTTGATGAGGCAACGGGGCGGATCACATTGGCGGATGGGCCATCGAAGGAGAGTTACGACGTGATCGATGCTATCGCGAGTCGAGCGCTCGCGACAGGCGCGCGGGTACTCGGCGTCCGAAAACTAGACATTCCTGGCGGAGAGCAAGTGGCGGCCATTCTCCGTTACGCCATTTGAGCGAAGTCCTGTAGGTACACGTACTACTCGATGACAGTCAATGCCCGCGGGATGCCCAAGCCAGCAGTGTCCATGGACGGACGTTTCCCCTTGATTCCCGCCTGGTAGGGTGGGCGCCATCAAGCATACCACGATGTCGAAACCCTCTATTTGGTAGCCCCTTCGAGCGTTGCCGGAAACTGGCGGCTCGGCGCGACATGTAGAGCGCTGAGGGCGTTAAGTAAGGCTGGCGACAGGGCCACGCTAGTATTCCCCGCATACGTGTTGACCGTCGGTGCAGCCATGGCCGGTAGAGTAAGCGTGGCCGCGAGAAGAGCCAGAGAGAGCGGCCTGAAGATGAAGCTGTGGGCGATCATGGGTGACCTCTCAGATAGATGAAGACACATGGATCGGGCTGAGCCCCGCCCCGTGACGACGGTCCCGATGCATCGTCGGCTGCATGATCACCGCTGCCACGCTGTTTCCGTCAATCCCTCGCGCATGATGGTGTGGCAAGCCCGCATATGATTCGGGAAGCCTTATGGTTCGCGTGGGTAAGGTCATCACTTCAGGCTTGTACGACGGTAGCGGCAAAATGGATGCAGGTGACCCATCATAAAGGGACTGTCGCATGCGTCCGCGAGCACCTGCGGGTGATGCAGCAGCCACAGGGCATCGTTTCTGCGTGATACGCCAGCAGCACGCGCGATTCGGCCCTCACCTGAATCGCCGGGAATAGAAACGACTAAGCGTTCGACGGCGACTTCACACGTGGCCGTGGCATGCTTGGCACCGCTACCCGCTGATCCTGGCCGCTGACATGTCTCATCCGCTGTTGCTGCGTCTGATGCCCGGCGTGGCCGAGCTGCTTCACTATCGACGCAAGTGGCTGCGCGCGGATCTGCAGGCCGGACTCTCGGTAGCTGCAGTCGCGCTACCCATCAGCATCGCCTACGCACAACTGGCAGGCTTTAGCCCCATGATCGGTCTGTACAGCACGGTGCTGCCGATGATCGTGTATGCGCTACTCAGCTCGTCCAGGCACCTCATTATTGGCCCCAATGCGGCGACCTGCGCCATGCTCGGCGCCACCTTGTTGCCATTAGCAGCGCCAGGTAGCGACACCTACCAGGCGTACGCCATGTCGCTCACCATTATTTCCGGCGTGATGTGTCTGGTGGCCGGCCGCTTTCGTTTCGGTTTTCTCGCTGACTTCCTGTCGCGCCCAATCCTAATTGGTCTACTGAACGGCGTGGCCGTGACCATTCTTGTGAGCCAGTCGGGCGGTGTGTTCGGCCTGACACTAGTTGGCGGCGACACCATCAGTCAGGTGCAATCGCTGCTGGCGCAACTGCCTCATATCCATTGGCCTACCGCCTTGTTATCTGCCGGAGTATTTGCTGTGCTTCTGGGCGTGAAGACCGTATGGCCTGGCGGCCCCGCGCCGCTGATTGCACTTGTCTGCGCCACCTTCGCGACCTGGACCCTGAGGTTGGCAAACAAGGGCGTAGCCGTCGTCGGGGCATTGCCATCCGGATTGCCGCACTGGGTCTCACCGTCGCTACCGCATGAGCTGCTGGGTACGCTTTTCCCCGCGGCTGGCGCACTGGCTTTGATGTCCTTTAGTAATGCAATGCTCACCGGTCGCAGCTTTGCAGCGAGAAACGGACACCAGGTCGACGGCAATCAGGAATTCTTCGCGCTCGGGATTTCGCACCTTGCAAGTGCGGCTTGCCAGGGTTTTGCAGTGAGCGGCTCCAGTTCGCGTACTGCAGTCAGCGATACGGCGGGTGGCAAGAGTCGCTTGGTATCAATCATTGCCGCACTGGCGATACTGCTGGTCATAGTGTTTTTTACCGGCGCCCTCGCCATGGTGCCGCATGCAGCCCTGAACACCATTCTGGTGGCGACGGCCATGAGCCTGGTCGATCTTGGCGGTCTGCGCGAGTTGCGGCGATTCAGTCGTGGCGAACTTGCCATCGCGCTGATCACCGTCGTCGGTGTCGTGTTGTTCGGCGTGATGTCGGGAATCCTGCTCGCCGTGACGCTGGCGCTGCTGTACTTCCTTTCGCAGGTGGCGCGCCCGGCGGAACAGCAGTTTGGATTGATCGACGGCCAGGATGGCTTCTACGAACTGGCGCACTATCCCGAAGCCCGGCCGATCCCGGGCATGCTGATCTACCGTTTCGAATCGCCGTTGACGTTTTTCAATGCCGATTACTTCCGCCGACGCGTGACCCGCCTGGCTCGGAGGCAACAACCGCAGTGGGTAGTTATCGATGCGATCTCGATGACCAAAAACGACATCACCGGCTTCCTGTCCATCGACGAACTACGTCGCGCACTGGACCGGAAGAACATCCAGTTGGTGATCGCGGGACGCACGCCGCAACTCATCAAGCGCGTGACGCGCGCAGGGTTGTCGCCCGAGCGCACTGGGATTCTCTACTACCCCTCCCGACAGGCTGCACTTCTCGCCTATCGTCATTGCTTCGAAAACGTCGAATCGTTAACGGACGGCGCAGGACCCGTCAGCTCATCTTAGTCATTGGATGTATCCAGCGCGATGAAACCGCCAAGCGCAGGTGATTGGAACGCTCGGGCAAGGCTTCAGGCATGAACCGGACCTTGTCCAAGTCAGGCTCTTCGCATGCCTTGGTGCCGCAGCCATTACGGGCTCGCCATGAATCGCCGCAGCGTATTCAAGCGCGAGGAATTCTGGTGCGTATCCGAGGATTGGGTGAGGCTAAACCATCGACTGGAATAGCTGCGACGTTCCCCCGCCATTGAGTAGCAACGGTTCCCGGCCGCGGATGGGCAGAAATTAAACCTCATCTGCCACGCGTCCAAGGACGATTAGGCCAAGTTATCAGGGGTAGGGTGGGTCAGCTTCGTTGCGCAATTCAGCTATCAAAAGCCTTGGTCGTCTAGCGTCTGGCGTCGTGCAGGATGGTATTTGCAAAGCGCTGCGGAGATGCTTTGTCAGAACAACGCCGCTACACCGGACTGAGGCAGCTCAAGGCGTTTGTGTCCCGGCCGAGCTGCTACTCCCAGCCCTCAGGTTGGCGACGATGCGCGCCGCGTCCCGGGTTGGCGGCAAGCCGAAGGCGCGGGCATATTCGCGGGTGAACTGCGTCGGACTCTCATAACCCACGTCAAGCGCGGTGGCGGTCACGCTCTTTCCGGATGTAGAGAGGAGATGGCGCGCCTGCGGCAAGCGCAGTTGCTTCTGATACTGGAGGGGGCTCAACGCGGTGGCGGACTTGAAATGCCGATGGAAAGCCGATTCGCTCATCGATACCTGCTCGGCCAGTGCGGAAATCCGCAGTGGCATGGAGAACTCGCGACGAATGCGCTGGATCGCGGCGCTGATGCGCGCAAGCGCCGAATCCGGCGTCGCGAGCTGACGCAGCACGTATCCGTGGGGGCCCTGCAACACGCGGTAGAGGATCTCCCGCTCGTACGCCGGCGCCAATGCCGGAATGTCGCCTGGTCGCTCCATCAACCGCAGCATGCGCACCCAGGCATCCATCAGCTCAGGCGTCACTGCAGCGACCTTGAACGCCTCCGACAACGGCAGGCACTCACCGAGCACCTCGGGCGAGCCAGTGAGGTCGCAAAGTAGTTCAGCGATGACCGCGACATCCACTGTCAGGCTGACCGCCAGATAGGGCTCGCCCGTGGCCGCCGGTCGGACCGAGCCGACCGCGGGCAGGTCGACGGACATCACGAAATACGTCGCCGGATCGTAATGCAGGGTCTTGTCCCCGATCGTCATCGATTTCGCGCCCTGCAGGATCAGGTTGATCATCGGCTCATAAACTGCCGCCAGCACGTGGTCGGGGATCGCTCCCTGCACCATGGCGACCCGGGGAATTCCGATGTCGGTCCGGTGATTTTTCGCCCCGGACGCCAGGCGGCGCATTTCGTCGAGTACGGTCTGCATGGCGCCATAGGACGCCTGAAGCCGAACTGTGGCGAGAGCACAAGCAGGAATAGGCAGGAAGCGGCGAGGATCGGAAAGGCGCCCATCGGTCCGCTCGCCTGGCCTGTGCTTCCCCAGACGTGCAGAGACTCACCATGAAAACTGTTCTGATAACCGGTGGTAGCCGCGGCATCGGCGCCAGCACCGCGCTCCGGTGCGCCCAACGCGGCATGGGCGTCATCCTCACCTACAACACCCAGCCCGGTGCGGCGAATGCGGTGATCGAGCGCATCCAGGCCATGGGCGGCACGGCGGTGGCGCTACGGTTGGATGTGAGCGACAGCCGCAGGTTTGTCAGCTTCGCTGCGCAGGTGGCCGCCACGTTACGGACCACATGGGACGCCGCCACGCTCGATGGCCTGGTGAACAACGCGGGCTTCGGTGTGTTCAATCCGATTGAGACGGTCACCGAGGACCAGTTCGACAGCCTATTCAGGGTGCATCTGAAGGGCCCGTTCTTTCTCACTCAGGCGTTGCTGTCGCTGCTCGCGGATGGATCCAGCATCGTCAATCTCACCAGCGCGACCACCCGAGTGGCCACTGCCGGCGTGGCGCCGTACGCCGCATTCAAGGGCGGTCTCGACGTGCTGACCCGCTACATGGCCAAGGAGTTCGACGAACGTCGCATCCGAGTCAATGCGGTCGCGCCCGGCGCAATCCGTACCGAACTGGGCGGTGGGCTCAATGATGCGTTCGAGGCGCTGCTGGCCTCAAAGACCGCGCTGGGCCGGGTGGGCGAACCGGACGATGTGGGGCGCGTCATCGCCGGCCTACTGTCCGACGACCAGGCCTGGGTCAACGCCCAGTCCATCGAGGTGGCTGGCGGTTACGTCATCTGATCATTCACCAACGGAGCATGTCCATGTTGGATCAAATTTTCCTGTCCGTACGCGACACCGCCGGGCCGTGCTGATCTAAAGGGTTCCGTACTAAGGGCAGGGTAGTCTTCTGGCTCAGGCAGGGCAGCGCCGCGCCCGAAGCCGCGCATGTCAGCTTCGTGGCCGACTCCGAGGCAATGGTGAACGCCGCTAATGCTGCCGCGCTGGCAGCCGGTGCCCGCGAGATCCATCCCCCCGGACCGCAACTGCACTACGACCCGCGCTACTACGCCGCGCAGGTCAGGGGTCCTGCTTGCTACAGCCTGGAGTTCGTCTACAAGAGCTGGCAGCACGGGCATGCGTAATGCGGCCCAACACCATCCATTGGGTCCAACGGTGGGCACTTTCATCGCCACCATCAACGCATTCGATGTCGAAGCCGCGCTGGCGTTGTTCGCACCGGATGCGGTGATCGACGATCCATCGACCGGCCGCCGCTTCGTTGCCCATGCCGGTATCCGCGACTACCTGACACGCTACTTCGTTGGTTATCACACCGTCACCCAGCTGCTGTCGATCGCGGGCCTCAATGACGATCGGACGCAAATCCGCGTCGATTTCACCGGCGATTTCGGCCATGAGATCGGGGTGCTGGACATGACGGTCAATCCGGACGGACGGATCATTCGCATCGATGCCGAACTCGAATGAACATGGCCCGGAGCAATACTATGAAGAAACTAATGATCTACGGGGCAACCAGCTACTGAGGCGTTTCTGGCCAAACTCGGAAGCACCTTGGTGTGCCGAGGGTTTGCCACGGTGCGGCGCAGATCGCCGCCTGTCTTTCGGACCGCGGTCGCCGCGAAGCGGCTGCGCAGTCGCTCGCACACGCCAGCGGCGATCGACTGTTTCCTCGATTCGCCAGATCGATGCCGGGCCGCAGGCGATGCCGCGCGAGTGTCAACGCGCCGGGCGAGCTCGTAGGGTGCGGCGATTCCTATATGGCACCGGTCTGCGCGTGCACGAACCAGCGCAGGCGGTGGAAGCCGATGTCCGGCAGCGTCACGGGCGCTGGCGGCTGCATGCCGTGGATAAAGGTGGCGTAGAAGGAGATGTGCCGATCAGCGAGGTGTCGATGAACGACTACGTGCGCTATGGCTTGCTCCGTGCCTTGGCCCCAAGGCCAGCTCCCTCAACAACCACTGGCCGGAATCCTTCATTTCGCGCAACGAGGCATGCTCCTTGACAGCGCGTTGATTGATCCAGAGTGGCTGCGCGTAACGAAGCCGGCTTGCTTGGAAGGGTACTAGGGCGTCGTGAAACGACGCCAGTTCCACCGCCATTCTAAATTTCGTGGCGCTAGTCACCACTGCGGGTGAATCGAGTGAGCGGCAATGACGACGACGGCCCATGCCAAGCCCGCGATTGCGGCCTTGGCGGCATAGCGCCATCCCGCATTGGGTAATCCACCCGCCTTCTTCCGAAGCATCAAGAGGGCAATGGCGGTGGTTAAGGCGAGTGCGATTAGGCAGGCAGTGGCTTGCGCGGGCTGCTGGATGTAGTAAAGATACGCGGTCACCGCAACGATGGGGGAGATCGGCGTGCAGACTAGCAAAAGGCGGTATTCGCCGTGTGCCTCAGGAGGAAGCGGCTTCCACATGACGAAGGGCGACAACATCATAAAAACCACAAGCGAGACGAGCGGATAGATGCGGAATCAGCCGGTCGTTGGAGCACACTAAAGACTGCGCGAGCAGCAGGAGTGTTGCAACGACCGGCTGAATCCGCATACACAGCAGACAAATTGCCTGTTTTTGTACGAATCCCTGCCGTCCCTCCAGTATGGCGGCGATCGATTTGCCTGCCTGCAGGCCCTTGGCACGCGGTCATTGATGCTGCCCACGAGGGCCGGCGCGAGCTTTTGCGTCAAGCCGTCGACATTCACCTGGAGAAGACCTTTGGTTTGATTAGATTTTCCGCGCGGCTCTACATAAAGTGCCACGTGAGTCGCGTTGGCCTCTTTCCTGGTTGCAGACGCGGGCGGCCCCAGCACCTTCCCTTCGGGAGTGAGTCATGCGCAGCAAGGCGACGCATCTCCTAGACAACGCGATAGTCCTGGCACTGGGGCTCGGTTGTCAGGCTGTGCAGGCGCAGACCTGCGTCATTTCGTCGGGTCACATCGCCCTGACCTCGGGTACCTGCGCCGTAACGCCCGGATCTGTGTTGAGCGCAACCGGCTATAGCACAGCCGTTTCCGCCACGAACATTGGCACCGTGATCGACCTCACACCAGGGGCGACCGTCACGACGACGTCTTCAGCGCACGGCATCGATATGATCAATGGCGGCGCTGTTCTTCTGGGCGAGAACACCCCGATCACCGTGAACGCCGCGAGCACCAATGGCGTCATTGGCATCATGATCACCAATAGCGTGATTCCGGGCAGCCTCGGCTCAGGCATTCCTATTACCATGGTAAACACGTCGACCGGTACAAGCGTGTCCGGTTACGGCCTGCGCGCCGTCCAGAATTCGTCCGTCACCCTGGGGTTAGATCTGACATCCAATTTTTCCCGGGTCACGTATGGAGTGCGCGCGGATACTGGTAGCACCGTTACCCTAATCGACAGTAGCCGCCTTCTGCTGACTGGTCCGGATGTGTCGCCCGGAGGAGCGGTCTTGATGGCCGTGGGACCCGGCAGCGTCATCGATGCTCGCAACGGCACGAGCATATCCACCACAGGTCATGACGTAGCGGGCATCTACATGTTGAATGGCGGCCTGGTGCGGGTCGACACATCGACCGCACCGCTGATCCTCACCAACGTCGGGCAACTGAATGCCGGCTCGGCAGGCATCGTTGCCGACAACACCGTCGTTCCTGCTGGCACGATCGATGGAGCCACCTTGAACTTCGCTGGCATTGCGGGAACCGGCGTCACGGCCACCAACGGCGCGCAGGTCACCATGAGTGATCTCACCGTGCACGGTGCCGGGATGGGTGTTGTGGCCGACACCGCCTCAACCGTCAATATCAGCGGTTCGAGCATCGCTGTCTCGGACACAAATGGCGGCATCATCAGGACCATCTCCGATAGCGGAGGGTCATTCGGTACCACGTACTTGCGTCAGGGGGCTGGTCTGTTTGCGGAAGGGGGCGCCATCCACGCCAATGGCGTCACTGTCGCGGTGTCCGCCAATGGCGTCTATGGCGTTTATGCCGGTACCTCGGTGTATGCCCCTGGGGTCGCAGGCACGCTGACCTATAGCAATGGCACGACCATGACCTCCGGGACTGGATCGCATGGAGTGATCGCGTTAGGCAGTCCCTTTGTGGCGGGTAGCCCCACGGTTCAATTGCAGAACGCCACGATCACGACGACGGGCAGTGCCGCGTATGGGCTCGCGGCCTTGACTGGGGGCACCATCAATGCTGCCGGCAGTGTGATTCAAGCCCAGGGCACTGGCAGCTATGGTTTGTTCTCCAGCACCACCAGTGCCTCCCGACAAAATAATGTCTCGCTCTCGGGCGGCAGCCTGACCAGTGCGCAATCGACCGCCATTCAGGTGACGGGTTCGCTGTTGAACCTGTCGCTATCCAATGGAGCGCAAGTCACGGGTGGCGGTGGCACGCTATCCCAGGTGAGTGGCGCAGGCACGCTCAATCTAACTGCCAATGCTGCAACTCTCAACGGCGCCGCGCTGGCCGATGCCACCGGCGTTTCGAACATGACGCTGCAGAACAACACGCTATGGAACCTGACGGGCTCCTCCAACGTGACCAACCTGGTCAACGACCCGAGTGCCATCGTCTTCGGCGCGCCGAGCGGTGATCCTACCTTGCTTTCGAGCTACAAGGCGCTGACGGCCGTCAACTACTCGGGCGGCGGTGGCACGATTAGCCTCAACACCTACTTGGGCGGCAATGATTCACCGTCGGATCGCCTGGTCATCAATGGCGGCACGGCGACCGGGCAGACTGCCCTTCATATCATCCGTACTGGCGGCCCGGGCGATGCGACCTTAGGCAACGGCATTCTTGTCGTCGACACCATCAATGGTGGCAGCACCAGTGCCGGCGCCTTTGCGCTAAGCCAGCGAGTGGTAGAGGGTCCGTACGAATACCTGCTGGTGCGCACTAGCCTGGACGCGGCCAACGCCCAAGCCTGGTACTTGCGCTCGGAGCGTCCGGCCGTGGTGCCTCCGCCGGAAGAACCGCCGCCTCTTACGGAAGTGCCTCCGGCTCCTCCAACTCCTCCGGCTCCTCCGGCTCCTCCGGTAGTGCCGCCGCCCGTCCCTCCAGCGACCCCGGAAGGATTGCCACCGGAGATTGAAGTACCCTTGTACCGTCCCGAGGTTGCGTCCTATCTGGCCAATCAGCGCCAGGCCGGCGAGATGTTCGTGCACAGCCTGCACGACCGCCTGGGCGAGCCCCAATGGATCGAAACCCAGGGCAGCAGCTCCAGTGCGCTATCGAGTTCGGCCTGGCTGCGCGTCGTCGGTGGCACCACCGATTCGACCAGCCGCGACGGCAACTTCGCAGTGGACACTGACAGCACGCTGATTCAGGGCGGTGGCGACATCGCGCGCTGGGACATCGGTGGCGAGAGTGGCCGTCTGCATTTGGGCGGCATGCTTGGCTATGGCAGCGCGCGCAGCGATACGGATGCCGCGGGCAACCCGGCGCAGGCCAGAGGCGATATTCATGGCTGGAGCGTGGGCGCCTACGGCACCTGGTATCAGAACGATAAGGAAAAACTGGGTTGGTACGTTGACACTTGGGCTACCTACGGATGGTTCAAGAACTCCGTGGAAGGCGACACGTTGCCTGAGGTGCGCTATGACTCACATGCGTTCAACCTCTCCGGCGAAACCGGATATGCCCTGCGCATCCGGCAAGGCAGCGACTGGATCGTCGAGCCACAGGCGCAGCTCATCTATGTCGACTACAGCGAGGACGACATCACCGAGATCAACGGCACACGCGTCAACGGCAGCAACGGCAACGGTTGGATCTCGCGCTTGGGCCTGCGCACCTACCGCAACTGGGTGACCGACGACGGCCAGCGCCTGCAGCCCTACCTGACGTTGAACTGGTGGCACGACAACGTGGACAACGCGTTGGCGTTCAATCAGGTAGTACTCAAGGATTTGTACCCGAAAGACCGCTACGAAGCGAAAGCCGGCATCAACCTTGAGCTAAGCCACGGCTGGTCGGCCTGGACCAATCTGGGCTACCAGTGGGGCAAACAGAGCTACCGGGCTACGGTTGTGCGGTTAGGAGGCAAATACACGTGGTAGGAACTGGGACGTGGGGGCACTCCATCAATCTTGAAAAGGTGCAGCTGCGCAAGACGACGCCCCGGGCACGTCGACGCATTCAAGGTTACGCATGGGTGGGCCGCTACACCCTTGCGTTTCTCGATGACCTACTGAAGGGTGGCGCTGGCGCGAAGGCTTTCATGCCGCCGCACTCGAGATCATAGGCTGGAAGTGCCGTAATCCCAGGGGCAGTCCAAAAGGCGGCTCCTATGTGTCTATGAAACGCTGGCCGGTCCAGTTCAAGACCTTCCGTCACCCATTGCAGCAGTGGGTATCCAGGCGTGAGCCGGTTAGCGTAGAGCGACGTCCGCTGTAAATCCCGTCGGGCCCCAACCACACGTGGTCGATGCATTTTGTGTTTGATGCGCTAGCCAACGGCCGGCCGATCGAGTGCTTGACTGTCGTTGATGACTGCACAAAGGTGTCGACAGTTAAGCTTCGTGTCGCGCCTAACTATAAGGCGTGCAGACGCACGATCGACTGTCCAAATGACCGATCCAGAAGACACTTCCCGCGCCCAGTGGCGCGCAGGTCGATCATCAATCGCGCCCTTCATCCAGCAGGCGTGCGGCGGGATTCTGTTCGACCGACCCTGCCTGGAAATACCCGATCACGCTACCAGCCGCCCGATGCTCGGTCATGGCCATCAGGGCAGGCAGGGCGACGCCCTGGCGTGCCCCTTCCGTAATAAATCCTGAGCGCAGGCTGTGCCCGCCGAAGTCGCCGCGCATCCCGGCACGCGCGGCGCGCCGCTTGACGATGTCCGCCACCGCGGCGGGCGATGGCGCGTCGCCAATCCGGTCTTTCCACGGCCGCCGAAAGATCGCGCCCTCGGTCAGGCCGCTGGCGTCGAGCCAGGCGCGCAAGGCGAGCGCGGCACTACCCAGGAGCGGCTTGTTCGGCGTGTCCGTGGTGGCCGGGCCGGCCTGGCGCGTCTTGCTGGAGGGCAGGTGATAGACGTAGCCCTGCTCGATCGCCGTCAGGTCCGCGAGATCGGCCGCGGCCACCTCGCTGCGTCGCCGACCGCCGCTAGCAAAGGCAAAGCAAAGCAGGGCGCGGTCACGCCGGCCCTCCAAGGTGTCATCGCAGGTGGCCAGCAGGACGTTCAGCTCGGTCCGCGTGATCGCGGTCTTCTTGCTCGGACGCTCGCCGCGCTTGGTCGCGGCGCGCCGGGCGCGTGCCAGTAGATGGGGTAGTGACAGGGAAGCTACGGTGAGAGGCCAACTGACTTGTAATTCTTTGATAAGTCGATATTTTCCTAGGCTATTTATGCGTCTCGCTGCTTGCCCCGTTTGCTTCGAGCCGCCACTGGCGATATCCGTTCGGCCAGTAGAGCACTGATGCGCGACTCGGCGGCGGTGGCCCGGGTTTCGAGCGACTGCATCGCCGCACCCAACCCTACCAATTGCCCGCGGGCCGCGGCCAGTTCGATCACCGTCCGATCCCGATCCGCGGCGTCTGCGACTAATGCCTCCAGTCGGGCGTCACGCTCTGCCAATTCACGTCGATGGTGCCCCGCTTCCAGACGAAGCTGTGCCAAATTGGTTTGTTGCTGCTCCAGCCGTTCTCGCGCTTTGGTCAGCAGGCCCTCAGTGTGCTTCTGGCCTTCGCGCGCAGCGTCGATCTCCTGCAGCATTCGGGCTTGGGCAACCTCCAACCGTTCGTTCGCTTTCTCGCGTTCGGCCTGAAAATCCGCATCCCGGCTCGCGATCGTGACCTGGAATTCCTCAATCTGCGCAGTTTGCGTTTGACGGATACGTTCGATCTGTTCAGCGGTAGCGGTCTGCAATGCGCTGAGCTTTTGCTGCAGCGCCTGCCCCTCCTGGAGCGCCTGATTCTTCGCGGTGACCTCGGACTCCATTCGCACCTGCAGTGCCGCAATTTGATGCCGAAGTGCCTCGCACTGTTCGGTCACCGCCGTCGACGCCGCCAAGGCGTCGTCGCGCGCTTGCGAGATGGCAGCCTGCTGCTGCTCCGCATCTGCCAAGGCAGTTTCCAAGGCGCTCCGCTGTTCGGCGAACACCGCTTCACCTTGTTCGACGGCTGCCACCCACAGAGCACGCATGGCATCGGCCACGGCAGCCGGTAGATTGGCGCCGAGGGCATCCGCTTTCGTACGTTCGTCTTTCCACTGTTTCAGTTCGTCATTGATCGTCGTGCGGCTGCCCTGCTGGATGGCGGCGTATATCTGGTCGACGGTGATTCCGTGAGGCCGCTTGCCACTGGTAACGAGCTGGCCAGCGGCTTCACGGGTACGCTGGCGGGTATCGCTGACACGGCTCATGGCAGTTCCAGTCGCTCGGAGGGTCAATTTTGGGAATAATGATAACCGTATATCACAGTATTACATTATATATGTAACGATTAATCCAACAAATTTACGATAACTCCCATAATCAAAAATTCTTTGGGTGTACGCTATTCGCCTGGATCGTCACCAACATGAGAAAGCCCGTGAGTGACCACACTCTGAGCACCGTTGTACCCACCGTGCTGCCTGTCCATCTCTCGGGCGTGACCGGAGCCAATCGCGCGCCGGCAAGCGCCACTCGCCAGATCGCGGCCAACGACGATGTGGCGGCGATCGGTTTGTGGCTGGCCGAGCACCACGGCTCACCACACACCTTCCGCAGCTACCGCAAGGAAGCCGAACGACTATTGCTCTGGGCGACCCAGGTGCGCAGCAAGGCCGTGTCCAGCCTGACCCGCGAGGATGTGTTGGCATACGAGGCCTTTCTGGGTCAGCCGCTGCCCGCGTGGTGTGATGAGGGGCTGGCGCGACGTGGCGATCATCGGCGACTCTTTGCCGGCCCACTATCCGAGCGCAGTCGGCGCCAAGCATTAGGCATCTTGTCCGGCCTGTTCAACTACCTGGTGCGCGCGGGCTACCTGGCGGGCTCACCGTTCGCGCTGCAGCCCCGCCGCCGAAGTGCCCGCCAGACCTCGAAGCGAGTCGAGCGCTTCTTAGATCACTCCCTCTGGGCCGACGTCCTGACTCATTTGGGCCGAGGGCCTCACCTGACGTTGCGCGAACAGCAGCGGTACGAACGCTCCCGCTGGGTGCTCTGCTTGCTGTACGAAACGGCGCTACGCGCGTCTGAGGCAGCCCAGGCACAGGAGGCGGATCTGCAATCGATCCGCGGCCGCTGGTGGCTTCGCGTCATCGGCAAGGGTGGCACAGAGGGCAAAGTTCCTTTGAGCGAGGCGCTTATGCAGGATTTCGCGCGCTACCGCGCTTTTCATGGGCTGCCGCCCACGCCGCAGTCCGATAGCCGACGCCCGCTCATACTGGGCATTGCGGGGCGCGATGAGGCACTGACGCCAACGGCGATTTACCTCATCATCAAAGATACGTTTGGCCGCATTGCCGACGATTGGGAAGCCGAAGATCCCCTGCGCGCTGCGAGGCTGCGGCGCGTGTCGACTCATTGGCTTCGACACACCGCCGCCTCGCATCAGGCGGATGAAGGCACCCCCATTCACCACATCCAACAGAATCTACGACACAGTTCCATCGCCACCACGTCCATCTATCTGCACGCGGAAGACGACGCCAGGCATGTGGCGACTACGGAACGACAGCAGCGATCGGAGGCATGATGGGGTTCGTCAAAACCGAATGGATGGAAGCGCAGGAGCGCGGTTGGTCGGCACCGAAGACGTTCGTGTGCGCGGACTGTGTCGGCGATCCTCATTTGAAAGATCTGATCAACGCTGCCGCTTGCGCGGACACCTGCGATTACTGCGGTCGAAGCGACGCAGTGGGCATCGCAGCCGAGTCCTGCGTGGTGATCGAGGCCGTCTACGACACAGTCCATACGTACTACTGTGAGCCAGCCTCGGGCGGTGTGCCCTATGACGGGGGCTTTCTCGTGACAGCGACTGACATGCAAGAGGTCCTGTACAACCTCGGCTTCGAAGGGCATCCGACGTTCGTCGAGGCGGTCGTCGATGCCGAAGCCAATGGGGACTATTTCGTTCCCGCTGCTAACGGGCACTGGGCAGGCAGCCATCCACATGAAGTGCTTTCATCCGCCTGGAGCCTGTTTGCCTCTACCGTGAAGCACGAGACGCGCTTTCATTTTGCCAGTACGTCACGATCGGGCGTTTCGTCACCCTATGACATCGATGTCCCCGATGTCTTGCCCACCATTGCGGCACGCCTTCGCTCCTTGATGCGCACACTTCCGACTGGAACGGAGGTTTATCGGGCTCGAGTGCGACCACGGGGTCAGACCTGGTTGCCTACAGCGGACCAGATGGGGCCACCACCCAAAGAGGTGACGTCCGCCGGCCGGATGAATCCTGCCGGCATCCCTTATCTCTACACGGCACTTGATAAGGCGACGGCCCGTCGCGAAGTGGGGATCATGGGCCGAACGAGCCGCACGGTGTTCATCGCCACCTTCACGCTGACGAAGCCACTGGAGATCATCGATCTGACTCAGCTGCCGTCCGCGCCCTCGCTGTTTGATGTGGCCCATAAGGATGCACGCGAGCAGGCGCTATTCGCGCAGGCGTTTGTCGAAGCCATCAGCGCGCCGGTGCGCAAGGACGGACATGAGCACATCGACTATGTCCCTTCCCAGGTGGTTTGCGAGTACCTGGCTCAGATCTTTGAACCAACAACCGGCACCAAGCTTGGTGGCTTGATCTACCCGAGCGCCGTACACCCCGGCGGGAAGAATCTCGTGATATTTCCCGCGAATCGATACTTGGGAACCTTTCAAGGCGTGACTTTTGTCAGCACTGGGAAATGAAGCCAAATGCCTGGAAAATCGGAAAACGAACCGTCATGTTGCCCGAGGCAAACGATCGATTCGGTATGCTGGTGCGGATTCCGGTCAGGTTGAACATCGATTCCGGCAAGCGGCGAACACCCCGCTGGTGCTGACCATGGGTGATTGCGACATCATCAGATCCATCGGTGCGAAGACAAGGGCTTAAATCGATGCCTCACGTTTCAAGCAAGATGTGGTTGGGGATTGCACTGCTCATCTCGGCCGGCTACGCACACGCGCGCACCCCGACCCATGCAGCCGTAGCGTTCTGCAACAGCTACGCGGGATATGTGCAGGCTGAGCTCGATGCTTATCGCAGCGGCGACCCTGCTCAGGTCATCAAATTTCAGCAGGATCTCCGTCGCGACCCACGGGCATCGCAGGTCCTAAGCATGGGCCTCGGCTGGGACATCAACACTCCGCCGTGGGTTTCAGACGTCTCCGGCGATGCTAAGACCAAGTGCCTTATGGCCATTCAGGCCGACAGATGGATGTATCAGCCCGGCGATCCAGAGGGGCCAAAAGTAGAGGATTGGTCGCAACAACGCGCAGAGCACGCCCCCGAACAAACGCCAGCCAAAGTTGCCGACTTGCTGCAACAACGCGAGGCGCAAGTCACTGGGTCAACCGCTCCACCACCCGATGATCAATTTGAAGGCACGTTTCGCTTTGGGACTGGCCCTTATGTAAAGGTGCTATTTCGTCGGCATGCAGCCATTTGTTGGGGCGGTGTTATAGCAAGTGTTAGCAGGCAAGGCATGCGGCCAGTGCAGACTTGCATTACACGCAAGGACCCAGACGCCTACGTTCTGCGCTTCCCACGAGAATCGGGCTTTGGTGAAGAGCGAGTTTTGTATTCGACGATGCACCCAGTTCAATCCGCCGAGGGGTCGAGGCCGTAGCTCTTAACGGTCCGCTCGTGGTTGCGGATTAAATAGAGATAGCTTGGAATGGGTAACAGCAGTGGGCTGACCTACACCAGTGCGTTGTTCGGACTGTGCCGGAAAGCTGTTTAGCTGTCACCGTAATCCGCATGCTGGTAAATACCAACGAAGTGCACACCAAACGCCAAACTCACCGCACGCCGACGCCAGGCTGATTGCGCATGCGGACCAAACTCCTTGCGCACGCGCATCAGTCTGCACGGCAGCGCCATCCTGTTTAGCCGTCACCTTCCGATGAATATCCACGCTGTAGGTGCTCGCGCCAGATCAACCGTCACGCGCGACACATGCACGCCGCCTCGCAGATAACGACGGCCACTAGCGAAACTCACTCTGCAAATCGCAATTGGTCGAGGAGCATGCCATCAGCGTGTTCAAGCGCCTTGCCACCACTTTCTCTACGCAGGCTTTATCAGCCTGACATTGGCGCCGTTCATTGAGAAACTGGCGCTGAGTTTGCAGGAGTTCGTCAGCCTTGTTGGATGAAGCGGCAAACAGGGATTTCGTCTTCCGGTAATACCCACCGATGACGCCATCCATCAAGCTCAGCTCTTGATTGCCACAAATCAAAATTTCGTCAGGCTTGTCGGCCTTCGAGCAATCAAAGGAAGCCACCTTCGCGCCCGACAAGATCGGATCCAAGTCGGCTTCACCCGCGACACAGCGAACCCAGCTTTTGTGCGCCTCGTCCGGCGCGCTATCAGGCCCCCAACACCAGCCCTTTTCCATGAGTTTGTTGCGAACGAGCGCCCTTTTCGCGCACGCGAAGTCGTACCCCGGGTCGGTTGTATATCCACCCGCGCACTTATCTTCCAGCACGCCTTCCAAAGATACGAGTGCCGCCACATCCTGAGGCTCGGGCTGATCTTTCCCTCCCTTCTCCGATGTAGATTGAGATGGTGGCGGTGTCATAGCCAGGTCAGAAAAATGACACTTTCTGCCGGATGGGCTGCCAATGATCCGTTGCATCTGCTGGCAGACAATCGTGACTGTCATGCCTGGTTTAAGAGTTGCAGCATAGCTACGCTCGCTGTCCTCCATGCTCATCCGTACCGGCATGAATTCATTGCCGGTCGCAAGACTGATCACGACGGAATCGGTAAAATCTTTTGCCACCTCTTGCACGCGTCCAGTCACCTCAACATCAGTGCCCTTGATGCCCTCATCAGTCGCCACTTCATTGGCCTTGTACGCGTTGAAAAGCTGATCGGCCGTGAACTTAGTAACCTGACGATGAATTGGTTGCTCAGGAGGGATGGAGGTTGGAGACGTATGCGATTCCGCTGATGGGGTTGGTTTGTCGTGACCTCCAAAGATCGCGGCGACAACACCCACAATTAGCAATGTAAGGATGACCGGGAGGCACCCCCTCCCTTTTTTCAGCGGTGTTTCCTCTTTTGTCTCGGCGATTGGACGCCCGCACTTCGGACATGAAGGTGCGGCGCTGCTCACATCGGAGCCGCAATCTGGACACTTGATTAAAGCCATGTTGCCCCCTTGTTTTGAAATCTATCTATGCGCTGCTAGTTCGCGCTTAGAATATCCTGAACATGCCACCGAAGCGCGACCATTTCGGTCAACCCGCAATGACCGCGCGGTAACTACGCGCGGAGCATCCTTAAGAATTAGCTCTGGCGCGACATCCTCGGGATTCGTTATCCAGAAGCAACACGGGGAGGGATTATGTTTGGATGGGGTAAGAGAGGCCGTAAAATACGAGTACCCGAGCCGGGACAACCTGCCAGTCGCATCCCGACCGTCAAGTTCGATCCGACGCGGGTGACCGATGCCGTGTTGGTCGACCTGAAGGAAAACATCCGGGCGCTTCCTGAAGTAGGCGCTGACGATTTCGAGGCGATCTATCAAGCTGCTTTCCGGGCGATCTCGGCAGGTGGTGCGCTCCATATCATCTCCACGGCCCTGATGGACATCGACGGTATGACCAAGGGGCGAGCCGGTGACATTTCGCGGTCGCTGGACTCCAAAGCCAAGGCGATCATGAACGCCGAGCAGCAAATGAAGCTTGGGATCAAATATGCGACGTGGCTCTATTCCGGTGCACCATGCCGACTAGCCCCTAAGCTACCTGGCGGCGAGGAACAGGACGCGGCTCATAAGGCGGCCAACGGCAAGCCTTACCTAATCAGCAAAGGCATGTTCCTAAACGGCGAATGGACATGGCCGGGTCGCCATGAGGGCTGCAACTGCGGGTCGAAGTCCATGATTCCGGGGCTTAACGGCTATGACGGTGGGAAGCCGAAGGGCCTGGTGGAATGACCAACGCGCAGATCGCTGGGCTCGCATCGGCCATCCTCGGCGCCATCGGCACCATCATTCTGTTCTTCGCGAGCTTTTCTTTGCAGCCGCTCGGCGGGGCGACTTTCGGAGGCCCTGCGTTGACCGCCTCGAATGAGAAGATCAAAGCCAAGAACGCCAGCCGCATCTGGCGTCAGCGGATAGGCCTCGCACTCCTATGCGGGAGCTTCTTCATTCAAGCGGTCGCGGTGTTTCTCTGATGAAGTGTCACGAGCCTCCTGCTTTGTTCTGCCTGACTTTTTCCGGCCTGGAGTCGGGGCGACGGAATTTGAGGGCCGGCAGGAATTCTGGTCATACCCGGCAACGTACTCACCAACACTGATTGCAAATAAAACGCCAGATTCTATCGGTCTCTAGGACTTCGCCCTCTACGATTCGGTTTGAGTCAGCGCAATGTACGATGCTAAAGATTTCGCGATCGCGCTGATCGCGTTCACTTTGCTCGTAGCGGCGCGCTGGTCAGCCCTGGCCATTGTTGCCCGGTGTGTCGCGACATCGGGCGCGCGGGTGGCTAGGGGCTGACGGCGCCGTAACATGGCGCCGCCGATAGTGCGTTCGCGATGACCACCGTCTCGTAGAAATGTACATCCCAATGTAACGGCTCATTTATCGAGGTATGGCATGGCTTCGATTGAACGGACGGCGTACCCGCAATTCAAGCGCAATCCAGTGGTGCGCGAACTGGTGTCCGCCTACACGCCCACTGAAACGGAAGTCGCATTCGTCGCCAAGCATGCGCGACAACCAGGACATCGGCTGAGCCTGGCTTTGCTACTAAAGAGTTTTCAACGCCTAGGGTATTTTCCGGCACTGGATGACATTCCTACTGCCGTCGTACGGCACGTCCGCCAGGCACTCCGGTTCAGGGTGCAGGTGAAGCCAGCCGAGCTGCGGAAGAACACGCCGTACCGCTACCACCAACTAATCCGCGCCTTCTTGCAGGTGCGCGCTTACAGCGAGGGTGGATTAGACGTCGCCGCGCGCGCAATCCATGAAGCAGCCTCAGTGATGGACAATCCCGCCGACCTGGTCAACGTCGGCATCGAGCAGCTAGTGCGAGATCGCATTGAGTTGCCGGCTTTTTCATCGCTTGATCGACTTGCGCGCCGCGTTCGCACTCTAGTCAATGGACGCTTTTTCGCGGATATCGATGCGCGGCTGACAGAGGAGGAAAAGCAACGGCTGGATGCGTTACTGGTGGCAGCCGGCGGCAGTGTGAAGAGCCCGCTGCAATCGATCAAACGACTGCCTAAGCGGTCCTCCCTCAAGCACTTTCAGGACCTAATCGATCACATCGCAGAGCTGGATGAGTTGGTAGGATCGGAACTGCACCTGGCCGGCATCCCTGAGCTCAAGCGCAAGCACTTTGCGGCCGAAGCCAAGGCGCTCGACGCCGCGGAGCTAAGGGACTTTCGCCCCGCTAAGCGGCACGCCCTCTTGCTTTGCCTAATCCACCGCGCACGGGTACAGACGCGCGACGATCTGGCTGAGATGTTCATTAAGCGCATCGGTAATATCCACAATCGTGGCAAGGAGGAGCTGGATCGGTTGCGCGTGCGCTACCGAGAGAAAGCCGAATCACTTGTCGCGACCATGTCGGACGTGATCCGTGTGCTGGGTCAGCATCCCGGTGATACGGAAGCAGGTCGCGAGATCCGTCGCCTAGTCAACGCACGTGGTGGTGCCGACACCCTTCAAGAGGATTGCCTCGCCATTGCCGCGCATAGCGGCGACAACTATTTGCCGCTTCTGTGGCCGTACTACAAGAGCCATCGTCCCACGATCCTACGCATGGTTCGCATGCTGGATCTGTCCACGACCACCGAGGATCGCTCATTAATCGACGCGCTGGAGTTGGTTTTGGCGCAAGAGCGCAGTCGTGGGGATTGGTTAGAGGAGCCAGTCGATCTGGCTTTCACGACCCAGCTCTGGCGCAAGACAATGGTGCACCGCACTGAGTCTGGTGAGGAGCGGATTCATCGGCGCCATTTTGAGGTTTGCGTGTTTTCCGCGCTCGCCAATGAGTTGAAGTCCGGTGACGTCGCGGTTCGCGGCTCGGAAACGTACGCCGACTACGGCGAGCAGTTGCTTACGTGGGAGGAATGCGAGCCGTTGCTGGCCGACTACTGTCAGCAGCTGAGCTTGCCGGCGACTGCCGTGGGTTTCGTCAACGGATTGCAGTCCCGTCTCACCCAGGTGGCCCAGCTAACCGACGAAGGCTATCTGGACAATGGTCAGGTGGTCATCGACGAGCAAGGCTTTCCCGTGCTCAAGCGCAGCAAGGCTAAAGATATGTCGCGAAGCGCACGCGCGCTGGAAACGGCGCTCCATGAGCGTCTTCGCGAACGCAGTGTCATCGATGTGTTGTGCGATGTGGCCCATTGGACACGCTGGCCAAGGCATTTCGGTCCGCTATCAGGGGCCGACCCCAAGCTCGACCAGCCGACCGAACGTTATGTGCTGACCACTTTCACTTATGGTTGCAATCTGGGGCCGGCACAGGCGGCACGCCACTTCCGTGGGGCGGTGTCCTCCCACATGCTTTCGTTCGTCAATCGTCGGCATATTGATGCGAACAAGCTCGCTGCAGCCTGCCGAGACGTCATCAATAGCTACGCTGGGCTGCAGCTTCCCAGGCATTGGGGTGACGGCAAGAGGGCCGCTGCGGACGGCACCAAGTACGATCTGTACGACCAGAACATGTTGGCGTCCTACCATATTCGTTACGGCGGCTACGGTGGCATTGCCTACCACCATGTTTCGGACACCTACGTGGCGCTCTTCAGCCACTTCATCCCGTGCGGCGTGTGGGAGGCGGTCTACATCATCGACGGCTTGTTGAAGAACACCTCCGATATCCAGCCCGATATCGTGCACGCTGACACCCAAGGACAATCCCTGCCGGTGTTCGGGCTTTCCCATTTGCTGGGTATCCAGCTCATGCCGCGTATTCGCAACTGGCAGGACTATCGGTTCTTCCGGCCGGACGACGACGCGAGCTATGAACATATCGACGCACTGTTCCGGGAAACCGTCGATTGGGAGCTGATCGAGACCCATTGGAAGGACCTGATGCGCGTCGTACTTTCCATCAAAGCGGGCAAGATTGCAGCCTCCGCCCTGTTGCGCAAGCTGGGTAATAACAGTCGCAAGAACCGTCTCTACCAGGCATTCCGCGAACTGGGTGCAGCGGTGCGTACGCTGTTTCTCCTGCAGTACATCTCCGATCGAGAACTACGCGAGCAGATCACGGCGTCGACGAACAAAGTGGAGGCCTACAACGGCTTCGCGAAGCATTTCTTCTTTGGCGGGGAAGGGGTGATCGCTGACAACGACCCGGTCGAGCAGGAGAAGGCCATCAAGTACAACGATCTGGTCGCTAATGCTGTCATTTTTCACAACGTGGTCGAGCAGACCCGCATCATCAAGGCCTTGATGCGCGAAGGATGGAAGATCACCCAAGAAGACGTAGCGGCGCTCAGTCCTTACGTCACCAGTCACATTAAGCGCTTCGGCGACTATCTCATCGATGTCGACGCCATTCCGGAACCCTATGAGCCGGATCTGGCCTTAGCCGCCTGACGCCCGCGGAGAGAGTCGCTTTATTCTTCTAACTAGAAGAATCTAAAGACAAATTCGATTTCTATAGGGCATTTTTACACGTATCTCGGCTGAACCCCGTGAAGGCCTCAGCTGCGGACCAGGCGAAGTCTGGGCGGGCCCGCCGGGACAATCCGCTCAGTTGCACCAAAGGTCGGCTCATCGACCCAGCGAAGAAAGAGCTTGGCGTTCTGGGGTGTCAGCCTGGGGCCGTTTCGGCCAGTGAACGGCGGAATGAGAAAATGCCGGCGCATCTTCCAGCCGGACCAGTCGCCGGCAATGTCATAGCGGCAGTCGCGCCGATCCGCGAGCATCTGAGCGATCTCGCGGACGGTTATCAACAAACCAGACGGTGCGCGCAAGGTCTGGGAGCGGGAATCGAACGTCCAATTAAATGGTTCTTCACGGAACCGCGGGGAAGTAGGGATTGACGGGCGAGGGTTGGTTACATTGGCAGTCGCCAAACACACCAACCCAACCGTCCCTCGCCGTCCCGATGAATGCTATGAGCCTGCCTTCCTTCTGGGAAGGTTTTTGTGTGGAGTCCTGTGAAGAGCAGGCCGACGATCAGCTGCTGATCACGTTGCGTGCCGATCCGGCATGGACACCGCGGTGCGGTGGCTGTGGCGCTCCCAGTCCGTTGATCCATGACCGTCAGTGGCGACGCATCCGTGAGCGCGACCTGCTGGATCGGCGGGTGTGGCTGAAGGTGGAGCTACGCCGGGTGGATTGCCTGCGTTGTGGGCGACGTCGCGAACGGGTGGGTTGGCTGGATCCGCGGGCGCGGGTGACCCGTCGTCTTCAGGCCTGGATCGAGGCGTTGACGCAGATGCTGCCGATTCGTCATGTCTGCGCGCTGACGGGACTGCACTGGCAGAGCGTCAAGGACATCGACAAGCGTCGCCTGGTCGCGACACAGGGCGCCTTTGAGGCCGGCGCGGTACGTCGCCTGGTGATGGACGAGTTTGCCCTGCACAAAGGACATCGTTACGCGACGGTGATCATGGATGCGCAGACCTTGCGCGTGCTGTGGGTCGGCGAGGGCAACAGCCGCAAGGCCATCGCACCCTTTTTCGCCCTGTTAGGGGATACCTGTCGGCACATCGAAGCGGTCGCCATGGACATGAACACGGCGTTCGATCGGGAGGTGCGCACACACTGCCCACAGGCCGAAGTCGTCTACGACCTGTTCCATGTCGTCGCCCGTTTCGGTCGCGAGGTCATCGACCGCGTGCGGGTGGATCAGGCCAACGCCTTGCGTCAGGACAAGCCCGCCCGCCACGTCATCAAACGCAGCCGCTGGCTGCTGTTGCGCAACCGCGAGAATCTCCAGGAAGAACAGGCCGTGCGCCTGCGCGATCTGCTCGCCGCCAACCAGCCGCTGGCCACGGTCTATCTCCTGAAGACCACACTCAAGGAGATCTGGTACGCCCCCAGTGTCCGCGAAGGCTGGTTGCGCTGGCGTCAGTGGCAACGCATGGCCGAAGAAAGCGGCATCCCCGCGTGCATCACCTTCGCCAGACGACTCAAACCGTACCTGCGCGGCATCCTCGCTAGTGCCAAATACCACCTGCACACCAGCGTCCTGGAAGGCGTCAACAACCGCATCAAGGTCATCAAGCGCATGGCCTATGGCTTCCGCGACTCGACCTACTTCTTCCTGAAAATCAAGGCCGCCTTCCCCGGGAAAGCGTGAAGAACCAATTAAATGGCATGGGCTGCTTCCTGCAGGAACTGGGGGGGGGCTCCAAGAGAAGCAAGGCGGCTACCAAGCCGCGTCAGGGGTCGCCTAAAGCGTCGTACGAGCCTCCTGATATGCCTAGCCATAATTTGACATAATATACATTATGCGAAATTGTATGTGCTCCTGGCTCTTGGCACGGCTCTGGTGTCGATCGCAGCGCGACTTATGCCGTAGCAGCAGCCAACCTTTGCCAATCCGGCGCCTAGACCTACGCCACTTTTTCCAGACGCTGCAAAACATAAGCCGTGCCAAGAATTTCGTTCTAAAACCTATGCCAGTTGCGTGCTCGTTCCATGGTGCCGCCCGGACAGACTTGAGCAGGACAAGTCCAGTGTCCCGAGCAAGTTTGGCCAAGGTGTTGCGCGCACCGATTGCTCCCCAACCAACGCGCCAACTCTCCTCAATTGGAGTGAACAATCGCCCCCAGTTTGCAACTGCTGTCGTCAAAGATCACCACTATCCCAAAATCCCCGCGGCCTGCCGACTGCGACACATCTTGCATGTCCGTGCCGAATTGGCGGTCTAAGGTTTCTCGTCCGTGCCCAAGAACATTTTCTCGATGTCCTCCACAGCCGTCGTGTCGAAATCGTCAGGCACGCTGATCTTTCCGGCCAGGGAGCCGAAGCGCTTGATCCGTGGTGTCTACGAAGTATTCAGTGCGACGACCTTGACCATCGGTTTGCCGGCCTTGGCAATCACGAACGACTCACCTTTGGCGGCCCGTTCCACCAGGCGCGAGAGTTGCGATTTCGCATCGCGAATGTTGTAAGTCTGCATGGTGCACCTTTGCGGAATGCTTTTCATCTGAACAACTGTCAATGATTGGCGTGTCCGTTCACCTCGAGCCACGAGTGCGGGCGGTGAGTCCTAAATTTACCCCGGGAAAACCCCAAAAGTTCCCTCTATGTGCGGCGCTCACCTGGAAGCCGTTAGCCGTGGGTGATGCCTGCGGCTTCGGCTTGGGCTGCCAAGATCACGCGAACCGGATCCTGCGCCAACACCTCCCGCGGACAAACGCCACCGAGGTAGCTATTGACGGCCTCGAACCACACCGCCAGAAACCAGGCGTCGCGACCCTCCAGAATATTCAGGATCGCAGCCATTGCCGGGAGTGGTTGCCAGGTCTGTGGGTTTAGCCCGTACGCCGGAAAGCGTTGCTCGCCGTCGAGGTCGATGGCAAACATGCGTCGGTCGTCTTGTCCATTCGCTTGGCGTGGGCATGGCCGGAAGCCCTTGGATCTTCGCCTGTGCAATAAGCTCGGAGGAACTGTACCAGCGCGTCCCGCTCTGCACTGCATGCCGGGCCTCCGCGATCATCGCGGCTTCGATGGTGCTGGTTTTGGTAGTCATGGCTTTCGCGTGGGTGGTCGCCCTGCTCCTGTGGCCTGTGTTGTGTCGCCCTCGCCCGTGGTGTGGCCCTTGTGGAATTCGGCAAGCCGGTCTTCTAGTTCCTGGCAGATCCTTGATTCACTGAGGCCCAGTCTGGAATCGCAGTGCACGAGGTGCACGCTGGCGCTGTCAGGCCACCCTTCCGCGTCGTCATCGAGCGCGAGCCATTGGAGCGGTTGCCGACGCCGTACATCTCGAATGATTTGCTCATATCGAGTCGCGTTGTGTAGCCACCAATCCAGTAGCTCGTCATCGAGCATGAAGCGACTGTGCCAGGTCGCCCCAATCACGCGCTGGCGAAGTTCGACGGGCAACCGACCGACCGAGTAGCTGAAGCGCTTGACCCTCACCCAGCTGGTCGAAAGGACGATCTTGATGTGCGGATACGGTGCGAGCATCTGCGTGAGTCGGTTCGCGTACTCGAATAAGGCACCGGATCCGCTCAGATAGGGGCGATTGTGCAGGTCTAGCCGGACGTCGTCATGATGCAGTACGCCGTCAAAATCGAGGTAGAGAATCATTGGAGCGGTACCCTTGGGCCCTTCAATCAGAGACACGACAAGCGGCGCCTTGCCGGAAAAATGATGCGCTTCGGCGCTTCATGGGGGCGCGCCATGTTCAAGAAGTCGGTGGAGGACGGAGCGATTGGCGGATGTCTCATCCTTGACCCACGCCTGGTAGCCGTAGTGATCAGCCAGTCCGAGTGCGATGGCGGAAGAGCGCGAGAAGCCGCCTTCGCAATGCACGACAATGCTCATGATGGCTGGCGGCAGGTCTCGCACAAACGCATGGATGGCGATGGCCTGCTCGTGCTGGAAGGCCTGGAGTAGCTTTTGTCGGGCACGCTCGGAAAGGTCGCGCCGTTCGAAATCAACGTCAGCAAAACTCAATCGCAGTACGTGTGCGATCTGCGGCAGTTTTGCGGGTGCGCGATCGGGCGCCGTGATCGAGATGACGGCTAGCGTGAGTAGCGGTGGCAATTGTTCGGCCTCGTACCGCGACATGGCGATGACTTGCCGACTATCACCTGGCGGGTGATACAGGCGCGCGATGATGGTTTTCAGTCTCGGTGACATCACGCTGGATTGAGCTGCCAATATGAGAGGGGCGCTGATTGACTCAAGGGTTTTGGTTGTCCAAGTTCGTTGCTATGACGAATTTGCTGCGCCCGTTCCAAGGTGCGCTTTCAGGCGCCCGAGCACCTGATGCAACACCTGGGGCTGCGCAAGTGTCCCAATGATCACGTGCTCTTTTTCCCTCGCCGGCCACGCGTCTAGCTGCCCGCCCTGCTCGATCGCGATCCATTGGTCACCCGCGTGGGGCCGCCGTCGATCCAGCCACAATCGCAGGCAGGCGTACCGCGTAGCCAGCGCGGAGTGGTAGTCACTCCACGACGAATTCGTGAGTTCGGGCAAGAACATCGTGTCGACCACGCGCTTGGCAAGCGCAGTGGGTAACTGCCGTCGAAACGCCTCGATCGGTGCGTGGAGAGCTCGCCAATCGGAGATCACAATTTCCACGCGATCCAGATAGGGCGCCAGCGCTTTCTCAAGCTGCTGGTCATCCATCAGGCGCTGATCCGGCGAGGCGTCAACATCAGATGAGCCCTGCAAGCCGGGTGCGCCTGCGGCATTCCAAATCCCCATGGTTTCCACGAAGAGGATCCATGTCGAAGGTGATTCGGGACACTGATTCGTTCGGTGACTCAACGTCTGCATGTGAATAGCGCTCCGGCTGCCAGTGGCGCATATCGCGATCTTATGGCAGTGCAGCACAAATTTCTTTAGTCATCTAGGTAGGTTTGCGTTGATGGCGATGGCGCTGTGATCCGCGCCCACCATCCAGGCGTTGTTCCGACCTACCCAGTTGACTAGGAGTCGCGTCGCAGGCTGGGCCGGTACCAGACTCGGCGCGAAGCTCGCGAGAGAGGCGTCCGTTGCCAAATGAAGCCAGGGCCCTTCGCCAGGAGGGACTGGCTACCGTCCACATCTGTAACGCTTCAACGTGGCCTCGATCTCGTCCCGGTACACAGGGCCGATCCCGAGCGCCGTGATGATCGGCTCTCCATCAAAATGAGGTGGCATCTTGTGGCCTCGGTCAATGACCAAGTGATGTGGCAGGCGCGCCGTTTGCATATCGCGGTACGCGCGGACAAGCGATCGGAGGCTCTTTGCCGACATCACGATCTTGGTTCCCTCGCCGGTGCCTTTGTATCCTGATGTGATTTGAGGTCTTTGCAGCAGGGCTTGTTCATAGGCATTGACGAAGGCGTGCCCGCATTGCGCAGCCAACTTACTGGCGCTCATATCCAAGTCAGCGCGATAGATCACGTACATGTTCAGCGGCCGATAGCCGGGAGTGAACTCCGCCATCGTGCGCTTTCGCTCGTTCAAGAGGACGAGGAGATCCTCATCCAGCGGGTATTCCTTGGATAGATGCTCCATTTGGGGCGCCCCCAGCCTTTATGGCTCACTACCGCTCAGGGTGCCGAAATCGAGAGCAATTTGCACCGAGATCCGCACAAGGATGTGGATCTGTCATCTGCGGGTGTCAGCCCGTTTAGTCATCTAGGTAGGGGCAATCAGTTGAACGCGCCACAACCTATACGGTGAGTCGTCAACGGACGTTGGAAAACTTAGTCAACTACGGAGGGTCTCCGATGTAGTCATCTAGGGTGGGTGCAAAGTCTCCGCGCATGTCCTTTAATACGATCGTCGTGATGATCGTCGGAGTGATGGCAATGAAGCTCATTTTCTGCCCCGCCTGTCGGGACATCGTGCGCCTTACGCTGACGCCACGGTCCTGCACGTGCGGCGATGCATTTGGTGTGTACGACGACGACGGCCTGCATGCCTTTATCGGTGGCTCGGCGATCCCGGTGGGCTTCGCCAATTCGTCGTTTCGAGCGGCGCTAAGAGGACAGCCGGCGAGCGGTGATGGCAAGCCATTCAACGCCTTTGTCATTCCTGTGGAATGCCCAACCATCGACCGGGTCCCAACCATGGCCGACCTCGTGCTGTTGATTAAGCGTAGAAAATCGAGCGAAATGAGCTAGCGAAGAAAGGCATTTGCTTGCTATCGAGGGGCCATGCTCGCCTCTGCGCTGGCCTCATCGTGGCGAACCGGTGCTGCTTACGGCCGCGGTGTTCGACGGCGCGATGGGGTGGCTGTTTTGCTAGCTTTGCTGGTTTTGGTGGCCCGTGGGCGCTTGGCCTGGGTTTTGGCTAGCGCCAGTTCGAGTGCAAGTGCGCGACCGGCGGCATGGGCTGCCTGTTGCTCGGCTGCACGCAAGGCAGCGCGTAGCGCCTCTTCGCGTTCTGCGACCTTGTCCTGCGCTTGCGCGTAAGCTCGCAGATCGACGTCCCGTTGTTGCTGCAGTGCCTTGATTTCGATACGGGCGCGATCGACCTCGTGATGGGCGCGGTCTTCCACGGCGCGAACATGGGCAGCGCTGCGCTCGCGCTCGGCCGCGGCCGCCGCCTCGTCCGTTGCACGATCGCTGCGCAGAGACTCGAGTTCGCTGCTTCGACGGTCGAGCTCTGCCTGCAGGCGGTCGCGCTGCTGGAGCAGGTCCTCCCGCAAGGCGTGACTGTCACGTAGTTGGCCATCCAGCGTGGTGCACGCATGCTCGGCCAAGTCCTGGCGCGCTCGCGCTTGGGCCACGGCCGCTTCGGCGTCTACGAGGGTGGCGGCCCAGCGGGCGCGGTCTTCGGCGAGGCGGGCTTCGGCCGCAACAAGTTCAGCGCGGTCCTCGGCCAAGCGCGCCTGGAGCAGGTGGTCCGCCTGCTCGACCGCTAGGCGCCACAGCTCGGTCATCACCTGCCCCACTTGGCCAGGCAAGCCGGGGAGCGCGCCGAGTTGACGCAGGCGCTCGCCCAGGTGCGTGCGCCAGATCTCGAGCATGCGGGTCACCGTGTTGGGCGAGCCGGTGCCGAGCGCCGCGCGGATCTTCTCCACGGTCGGATTCTCGCCATCGGCCACCAGCGCGTCGGCGGCCGCGTTGACCTGGTCCTGGGTGATGCCGCGTGCCATCAATCGCTCTCCTCGATCCGCGCCCTGCCCGCTTGGTTTTGTACTGGTGATAAGTGATGATTATCGCCAGTACGCGCCCTATTTCGTAATATACATTACATAGTATGAAGCATAAATCGCAGCTTGCCGGACCTCATTGCTCCCGCTGCCGGCCTGGTGTTGCCGGAACAATTGGCCCAGCAGGCCGCCGACGCCGTGCGCGAACTGCTGGCCGAAGCGGCCGCGGCCAACACCACCCGCAGCTACGCCGCCGCCCTGCGCTACTGGGCCGGCTGGCATCAGGCGCGCTTCGGCGTCGAGCTGACGTTGCCGGTGACGGAGGCCGCGGTGATCCAGTTCCTGGTCGACCACATCCAGCGCAAAAACAAGATCTGGCCTGGTCAGCGAGCTGCCGCCGGCGGTCGATCAGGCGCTGGTCGCGGCCGGCCTCAAGGCCAAGCGTTGGACCGCTCAAGCTCGCCACGGTGACCCAGCGCGTCGCGGTGCTGTCGACCGCGCATAAGCTCAAGCGACTGACCAATCCGTGCGAGCTGGCCAGCGTGCGCACGTTGCTTAGTCGCGCGCCGGCGCGCGGCGGTGAAGCGCGGCGAGCGGCCGCACCAAGAAGACCGCGATCACCCGGCCGGAGCTGGAGGCCATGCTGGCCACCTGCGACGACTCGCTGGAAGGCCTGCGCGATCGCGCCCTGCTCTGCTTCGGCTTCGCCAGCGGTGGGCGCCGGCGCAGCGAGATCGCCGCGGCCGATCTGCGCGATCTGCGCAAGACCGGTGACGACAGCCTACATCTACCGGCTGGAGTATTCGCAAGACCCAGCAGGCCGGCGTGACGGTGGACTCGACGCCCGACAAGCCGATCCTAGGGCGCAGCGCTCAGGCGCTGTCGGCGTGGCTGATCGCGGCCGGGATCCGCGAGGGGGCGATTTTTCGGCGGATCTGGAAGGACCGGGTCGGCCCGCCCTCCTCCCCGGCTCGGTGGCGACGATCGTCAAAACGCCGCGCTGCACTGGCCGGGCTCGAGGGGGACTTTGGGGCGCACAGCTTGCGCTCGGGCTTTGTCACCGAGGCCGGCAAGCAAGGGGTGCCGCTGCCGGCGGTGATGGCCATGACCGAGCACCGCTCCGTGGCGAGCGTGATCGGGTATTTTCAATCGGGTCAAGCAGAGGATAACCCTGCGGCGCGCTTACTGAAATAGAGAGCCTATTGGATGCCGCCGGGCGCCTGGCTTGACGATCGATGTGACGAAGCGCTGCTCGCGGATGTGATCCTGCGATTTGCTTTGCTGCTGACAGTCTGCGGAGATCGCTTTTTATCTTGCAATGCCGAGAGCTGCTCACGCAGGGTGGACGAGACCGATTGAGCCTCTGCAAGCTGCAGGCGCTGAATATCAATCATCTGTTGGTATTGACGACTGCTATCCGCGCTGGCGGCATCTGCCTCCCGCACACCGTAGTAAGTGATCCCAATGGTGACGAGCGCAAGTGCAACACTTACAAAGAGTGAACCCACCGCAATCATTAGGTTGCGGGAATCCTTTTGCTGCTGTGCGGCCCGATCAACCTCAACGTCCGAAGCCACGTCAGCGATATCGGATAGTCGCCTAAGGATCAGAAGGTTTGCCTCGAGCGTGTCTCGAGCAACGCCTTCCATTCGTTGCGGGCGGGTATCTATGGGGATGCTAATCGGTGGCGCTGCCAGAGCGGATGGCTGGGAAGCACGCACTGATGCCTTTTCAACAAACCGATTGGATAGCACACCCTCAGCATAACTTCGCGCCATCCGGCCAGCGGTTCCTGCCGAGAGGAACGACGATCCGATGCCCTTAAACAGTACGCGCGACTGTTCACTGATTTGCGTCACCTGTTGTTTGACAAAGGTCGCATAGATGGAGATCGGGTCGCTTCCATCCGGCAGATCCACCTCGTCAATCTGGCACATCAGCGACGCGATAGTCGCCAATTCCTCCTGATCCAGATTCGCCAATTCTGTCTCTGTCAAAAGCTGATCGCAGGCTGGATCGCGCGCCAGACTCTTCTCAACGACGACGCGCATGAGTTCGCAATCGTCTGCATTGGCAACCTCAGGAAAGCGCTTGGCTACGTCAAACATCATCCCTGCAGTCAGCCCTCTTACATACAGACTGCCAAGGCACAATGATTTAAAAATGAGGGTCGACGGAGTGATCTTGGATAGTGCGCTCGGCTGGCTTTCGGTGTTCATCATAACTGTCCAATGGGCCGCTGGGCGCCTTGCGTATGTACCCATGGCGCGGTCTTTCTCGATTTTATGCAGAAGCATGTTGAACGCATTTCAAGCATCGCGCCAATGCACTGGCTTGGCCCTCGCCAGTGATCCATATCGCTAAGATCAACCAGCCATGCGGGCGGCTACGTGTTCGAGCTCTTCCAGCGAGAGCCTATCCAAGCACCATCCCATTGCAAACTGAGCATTTCTAGACTGCGGCAGCTGGTCCGCTGCGAGATCATTAATACGAACACGCGCCGGCAAAGCTGCCCCCTCCCCCACAAATATGGCCTCCTGTTGGCCTAGGTTAGGCAGGGACTTGGTCATGCCAGAGAGTCCATCAGGAAGGAAGCGAGCAACGTGCTGCTGGTCTGCCTGATTGGTCAACCGAAGGACAAGCCACGTGCCGCACTGGGCGATGACCGTGCTCTCCACGTCAGCAGGCCTTTGGCTTACCAACATTAGGCCAAGGCCGTACTTTCGTCCCTCGCGCGCTATACGCCGAACAGCGCCCTGAGCGGCCGCATACTCCGCCTCTCCTCGGTCAGGAACATATCGGTGCGCCTCCTCGCATACGAGAAGGACAGGGTCGCGTTCGCGCTCTTTCGGCGTCTGAAAAATCTTGTATCGAAACAAAAGACGAGCAAGTGCAGCTGTCAATGGGCCTGCGACCTCGTTGGGAAGGCCGGAGATATCGAGAATGCGAAGATCTCTGTCGGCATCATCGACATCACCCACAAACTGCCTGAGGATTGCTGAGAGGGTCACCGAATTCTCCGTCCAGCTCTTCATCATGAAACGGACGCGTGGATCTCTCCTGAGAACTCCTAACTTGTCGACAATTGACTTGAACTTTTGGTTGTAATCGGTCGCAGAAATCGCCTTGCCGTCAGCCTTGACTGCCTGACGAAACTTGATGTGGTTGAAAAACTCGTCCAAAGAAAATGGGCGGGGCTTGTCACTGTCAAACGCGTCAAGCGCCTCTTGCTGTACGCCTTCTTTCGGTCTTGGAGCATCTGGCTCCAAACCGTCATTTGGCGGGGCAACAAAATCCGCGGGCACGGGGTCCACTAGGCCTGCGGCCGCCATGCGTGCGTGCGTGAGGGCCTTGTATACGATGTTGTTTTGACTCGTTGCCTCTTGCTCCGTCTTTCCAATGACCAGCATCCGAAACTCGTCCGCCGACATCAGCCAGTAGGGTAGCTCTACCGACTCACCCTCGGTCTCCTCATTATTGAGCGGGTCATATGCCCTAAACAGCACCGCGCGGTCCTTGAATGCTGCCCCGTACTCAGCGTGGGGGTCAATAACGATGATCCTGGGGTGGCAGAGCAAATCTTTCTTCGCTCGGTGGTCAAGCAGGCTATGAAGAACGGCGGCTACAGCGCCAGATTTACCAGAGCCAGTTGAACCCAGCACAGCGCAGTGCATGCTGAACATTCGGTCGATGTTGGCTCGACATTGCGTCCCTTCGGCGCCCACATACGTAGCAAACTCGACCAGTGGGTCGAATTCGCTCTCTTTCCGCTGACCTTCGGCTGCCGCATAGAGCAACGTCGCCTCGTCCCATGTTAGGAGATAAACGCCCTGACGGGGTAATGGATACGTGGTCACGCCACGCTTGAAATGTAGGTTGCTTGCACCAGCCTGCCAGACGCCTTCGGCGAAGAGCTCCACTTCCATTATGCGCTGGTCTGCCTCGGGCGGGATCACTTGGCCCTGCTCAATGAGATCCTCCGAGCGCATTCGAAGCAAAGTAACAAAGCCGAATACAAGATTTCGTCCAAAGTGAATTTTGATGATGCTCCCCATCTGGCCAATGGGGTAAACGCGACCTGCGTGACTACGCGTTAGCTCGGTGACATCACCGTCCAGTTCTATACGGACAGAAGTGCCCGACACTTCGACAATGTGACCAATGCGAAGGTCCTTGACGACATCAAAATTATTCACCGGCATGACCTCCGTTCCTGAGGAATTCAATCAATCCGTTAAAGGTCCACCAAGCATGCTCACCTTCAGCTCTGGAATAGGCAGGTTCCGCCTTACCCCAATAGACGGACTTCTCGGTGAGAACGAAGACTTGGTCTCCCCATGGCGCGCTAAGCCACTTGCCCAAACACTCCGGAAGTCCGTTGTTTTCGCGACAGAATGCAATAAGTGTGACCTTGCTGCCATTGGCTGAGAGGGCCCGCTCGATCTCTTCGTTAACATGCTCATCGCCGAAGCTGTATCCCGCGACACCCAACACGATCTCATCTGTTCCCCCCAGGACTCTTCGGAAAATGTCAAATTGAGCGGCGAAGGGGTCCTTCTGTGTCGATACGTATTTAGTTGACTGAGGATGGATGAGTACGCGCCCGTGGTGCTTCGGATATGTATCCGTGTCACGCACACGCCAAACATCCCCTTCGCTGCCAAGAACCCAGTCGATGGAGCCATGTAGTTTGACTACCATGGCCCTCATGCCGTCTGGTTTTGGAGCTTTGCCATATTGGTGGTTTCGGAACGCCACCGCGCCACCCGAGAAGCCGTCCCAGTATGGATATTTCCCAAGCGACAGCGCATCTTCCAAGAGCGTGTCGTAGTTCGTTGTAAAGAAGTGAACGGGCTTCTTTCTGTCAGATAGTCCAGCCTGCCGCTTGTCAAAGAGGACATGAACAAATGCGGCATGATCATCAATTTTTGCCAATGGATTGTCACGAGTGCCAATTACAGCGGGCACGTCTTTTATTTGTGCGATGTAGCCCCATCGAATAGTTTCCGCAACATGCCTGGTGATCGTCGTGTGAGCCTCTCGGAGCTTATCGAGTCCATACGCTTGGCCTCCGATGGTCACACTGTTGGCGGCGACGCGACTGGCAATCGCCGAATAGTCACCAAGCTGGCTCAGGACGTGCTCGATATGCGAGTTGGCTGGCAACTCTGCGATTAGATCCTCAAGCAACGCTTGATGCGTTCGTCCCTGAGCAAGTTCGCGCACGCGCACGGTCAATGCCCCCATCAAGGGTAGTCCGGCACCCACACTGATTCCCGCCCCCAGTAGCCAGGCCTGGCTACTGCCGTCGAAATGGCGATCGATCTGGCTAAGAAGGTCCCCTGGACCGTTGTTTCTCATATTTCTACCCCTGTTCCTTCGGCCATGAGATCCTAATTGGGTTGCAGTCCGAGAGCTAACCAAAGCGTAGGCGTAGACCAACGAATATGCGCATCCCCAAATTGGACAGATGGATTAAGCTAACTAGACGAGTAAAGGAATGTCGATCCGTGAACGAATTCAGTCGGCTGGGCTGCGGGTCGGGCAGCGTTCCAGTGGCGACACCAGGCGGTCCAATGAACGTTAAACAGCGGAGCTCTCACGGATGAGCACGGCGCTGTATGCGCTCCATCTGGCTGCACTGGACGATGATGCGTTCGAGGAATGGCTGTGCCTCTACTTTCAGGAGGTCCACGGCCTGCCCTTGGCCCCGCAGCGCAATGGCCGCTCAGGGCAGGCGCAGCACGGCGTGGATGTCATGTTTCTCAACGCAGCAGGCGAATGGGTGGGTGTCCAAGCCAAGGCCTATGCCCGCACGCAACTAACTCCCCTCAAATTCGATAGGGAGGTCCAGGCCGCGCACGGCTTTCAGCCACCCCTCACGCACTACGTCGTTTGCACCCTCAATGACCGCGATGCCGCCCTCCAAGCGCACGCACGCGCTGCAGTGATCCACGCGCGGCCGAACGTGAGGGTGCTGGCCTTGCAGGACTTAGTGGAAGAAGCTTCACGACATCCTCGGTTAGCCCGGGCGCTTCTGGAGCACGCGTCGCCGAGCTATCTGGAGGAGATGCGCCAGGTACTCTTGGCCGCAGCCAATAGCACGATGGCAGCCACGACACCAGACGCAGGCCCTATCGTCGCCGATGTCGCACTGCGCGCGATAGGCGCGTGGACGGATGCTGGCAATCCTCAGCGCACGCTGGAGGAACTGACGCACTATGCGGGACCCGCCGATCGAAACGAGCTCTTATTGGTGGAAGTTCGTGCTCGGTTTGCGCTTGGGCAGCTTGAGGCAGTCTTGGAGATCGTTCGAGGTGAGCTTCAGCTTCCGTCGCCGAATGCTTCGGTGGCTGCGTTCGGCGCGCATGCGGCCCAGCTCCATGGCGACGCGCCGTTGGCAGACGGATGGCTGGCAAGGGCCTTGGCGATGGCGAACGCTGCGACGAAGCCACAGGTGGTGGGTTCGTACGTGCGCGTGCAAGCTCTCCGGGAGAATTCGTCCTTTGGGGCGCTGGAGGCTTTCGCGACGGACGCTCTGGGAGACCCACTGCCGATCGCACTAGCTCTGGCGGATGCCGCCTTTCAGTTCGGTGAACTAGGGGCTGCGGTTACGTGGTATGGCCGCGCGAGGAGCCGTCAACCGGACTGGCCGCCGGCCGCACGGGCCAATGAGCTGGGCGCACGGATCTGGCAGCTGATCCGTGCTCACGAATCGGGCGCCACGGTAGCCGTTACATTGGGCGAATGCGCGGCGCAATTAGTTGTGCTCCTAGCCGACCCAGCCATTCACAATCCGGGGCTGCGTCTGCCAATGCTCGTGAATCTCGGCCACGCTAAGCGTACCCTCGGCGATTTTGCGGGGGCCTCTGTTGCATGGGAAGAGGCGCTCGCTTTTCCTGATGCACCAGCGTCGCTATGGCTCTACCGGTGCGCCTTGTCAGCGATAGAGGGCGTCCCCATGCCTCCCGAGGGACTGATTGACCGCTGGACCGACAACCACCGCGCATCCCTCATTCTGGCAAGCGCATTCACCTTGCAAGGCGATGCGGCGCGCGCTACGGCACTGATCGATCGCGTCTTTGCCGATCCTGCCGCGACTGCGGAAGACTTGGTCCTAGCTCACATCGAGCGCATACGTGTCGAGTCGTCCGGCCAGGATAGTCGAGTCACGCCGGCGCACGTCGGCACCATGCTCGGACTGGTGAATCTGGACGGTCCGTCGCTACCGCTTTTTGCGTGGCTTGTTGGTAACTTCTCCGCTGCGGGCCCTGAACAGGACGAGCCGGCGCGCAAGGCCGTCACTGACTTGGCACCACTTCTGGTAATCGATGGCGCACAGCGGCTCGCCCTCGCCGAGGATCTCGTTCGCGCCGATCTCGACGAGGCAACTATCGGTTGGCTGCCCGACATCGAGCGAGAAGCTTGGCCAGATCGCGGGCCTGTCGCTCAGTTGTCTGGTGCTCTCGTCCTCCTTTGCATCTTCTCTAAGACTTTTCGCTGGGCGGATGCTCGCCAATTGATCGCTCAGCTAACAATGCAGTTTCCACGCGATGCCAATGTGCTGCTGCACTGCGCCCAGGCGCTTCGTTGCGCAGGGGATCGAGTGGGCGCGTACGAGCTCCTCACGGACGCAGTGAACCAAGGTGTGCACGACGGAGCCCTGATTGGAACCTGGGCGCACCTAGGCGTGAGTTTGGGCCGGCGACGCGAAGCGCATCGACTTCTGAGTAGTCTGCAGATTGCGCCACGTAGCCCTCGCGAATACGGTCAGTTGTTGCGAGCTCGGGCGATTCTTGGCATCCATGATGATGTCGGGCTCACTCTCACCCCAGCGATGCAGGTCACTCCCGAGAACGCGGGGACGGTTTTCACCAGTGGGTTGCTGAGCCGTGGCGTGCGCCCCGCTCGGGTCGCATTCGGACGGATCGTGCACATTGCGATTTCGCAGGATGGTGGTGAACGGTTTAACGAGCACGTGCTGCTGCTCGAAGAACCCGGCGACGGCCTCCCCGGAGTGCGAGCGCTGGACAGCCGCCACTTTCCGTGGATCACCGAGCTAGTCGGCGCCCAACCCGGTGAAAGTCGGGAGCTCACCTGTCCACCGTTCGCTGGCGCACAGGCTTCCATCATCGATGTGGTCGGGGCGGATCGCTGGAGCGTGTTGCAGGCGGCGCAAATGGTCCACCTGCTGCCGCCAGCGAGCACTGGGGTGGAGACGCTAAGTGCGGACATCGAGGCGCTGCGCGAGCGACTATCACAGCAAGCCACGGCTCATAGGCAGGCACGGCGCGGGGCGCTCAGTAATGCAGCCGAACGGGGGTCCGGTATCGCGCTGATTGCAAAGGCGTCGGGCGTAAGCCCTCGGCCTCTGCTGCGCAAAAACGCGCCCTGGGCTCCTGCAGGCCATTCCGGCACCACTGAGGACATCAACGCAGACGATCAAGCGTTGATCGAGAGCGCGCGGTTGGTACTAGACCCGATAAGTCTGCTCCTATTGGTCGACATTGGAGCGGAGTCCTTACTAGGGGCTTTGCCAGCCAAAGCGATCATGACGCCGCAAGCCGTTTGGCAGATGTTCGACTGGTGGTACGAGCACGAACGTCACCAACGGGGCACCCGGGCACACGTCACGATGATGGAAGACGGTCGGATGGCCTGGATTCCACTCACGACCGCGGATCGGCGAGAGACACGCGCGTTTTGGCTTCGCGTGAAGGAAACCGTGGAGATGTATATCGAGCAGATTGAGGCACCTCCGCTTTCCAACATCGAACTGAAGCGCTGCGTCAGCTTGCTGGGAAGTCCCGTGGTCAGTGGGATCGCGTTGGCGGCGACCCAAGGATGGGCATACCTGACTGAGGAGGCCATGATGCGCGCCGTCACGATTCAGATTGGCCAGGCCCAGGTGTGTAGCGTGCACCGGCTTATCGCAGCAGGCGCATCACTCGGTTGGTGGTCCGCCTCGCGCGGCGTTACGCTGCTGGCCAAGCTTATGCGGCATGGTTGGAGCTGGATCAGCTTTCCGGTGTCGATGCTGGCTACCGCGTGCAAACTGCCTAGCGGGGAGCGCGGAGACATCCCGAATCTTCTGCTAAGCCGGATCAAGAAGGGTGACCCAACCCTAGGCGTCCAAACCATCTTTGCGCTCCTCCGAGACCTTGATCGAGGCGCCTATCGCAACATTTCCGAAGGACGACTGAGAAGCTTCGCTATTGAATGTTTGCCTGGCAGCGGTGATCCGGTGTATCGAGCTGGGATCGCGCAAGCTTTCGCTAACCGACATCCTCAAGCGATTCATAAGGCCTCCCGGCGCCGCATGAAGGTCTGGGCTGCGACGGGGCGCACCAATCCGTCACGGTAGCGTCCTCCGCTTTACAAGAAATTAGGCAATGCTCGCTGGCCGTGATGACTTTGCTAGCAAGGTTGACAGCGATGGGAGATACGGATGTCACTACTGAACGACATGAAGGATATTCTGAACCTCGCGCACGCACAGGGCTGGGTGCGGACGCTGCGGCAAGGTCGCAGCCAGGCACCCGATGAACCGGGGCTGGTATCTCAGCTGGTTAGCGGCTCCGTTGGTCAAGCACTTCGATCTGCGATGAAGGCGAGTCCGCCTGCCGGCAGCACCTTTGCAACTATGTCAGGTACTTTCATCCATCAGAGCCCAAAGGTGTTATTGCAAGGCGGCGCGGAGGTGGAATTGGGGGACCTCCTATTAGTCGTGGTGAACGAAGCGACCGGCCGAGGGCGCGCCGGACTCTTTCAGGCGAAGAAAAATTCTCAACCTAGTAGCGGCAGATTGACTGGAAACGAACAAGCGCAGTTCGGGCTCTATCAGGCATGGCCCGATTTCATCCTGAAGGCTCCGTTGTTTCCTCCACAGCACCAGCACGCTGTTTGGAAAGTCGGTGCTGACCCGGAAAATGGCTTGTATATGGCGGCTTACGATGGCTACGCCTATGACGAGGATCCGCTTCGTGCACTGCCCACGGGAGATCCCTCTGCGCTACGACGCTGGGCCCCTGTCGCTGGTCCCGGGCGTGCAGGCTTAGTGAGCTTTGGTCAGTCGCTAGGCGTAGACATGGATGAGCCCACGTGGCGGGTCGGCCAGATTGATCACCTACACACATCACAAAGTGGCGTACCTTGCCCTACCGAGCTGGCGGAGTACATGCACGCGTTGCTCCAAGAGACGGTCGGTCGTGAGTTTGTTATAGCAGGGCACCGCAGGAACGCTTCATATACGAGCTGGACATGCTGGGATGACCTAATTAACGGCCTCCTTGAAATGGGTGCCCATCCGGCTTACCGGTACTCACATATACGCACGGGCGTAGGTTCGCGCCAGGGTGTGCGTCACCAAGCCCTGCTGCTACTTTCCGGACTTCCAGCTCGCCACTTGCTGGCCTTCGATAGTTACTGGCGCGACTTCGATGGCAACCCGGATTTGCTTGATTATCACCGCTGCCTCTTATGGCACGCCCATCCTGGGCAGTCGTGGCCGCACACCCCCGAGGGCTTGTTCCTTCGAACGATCGCGGACAACTGTGACAGCATTGAATACGTGTCGGGCCACGCGGGATATGACAACGAATTTCCAGCCGGGGAAGGCGCCATGGATGGCGAGCGCGGCATGGCACTTGTCGTGCAGCACAAATATGCAGACTAGGGCAATCGTCAACCATCCTTAATCGCCCAGGCACGAGCAAACACCGTGACCCCCACGCGACTCTAAGTTGCGTTGGACTGTATGGGAATTGCAAGTCCATCCATACATCAACATGCACGTTCTGCATGCGACACACGCTCGTCGCCCTACCCGCGATAACACGTGCTAATCACTCTGACCCGGTTGTCGAGCCGAGTGTCCCGTTGGATGACGGTGGGCGGACGACAGTATGGTCGCCGCCCCCCTTGGCTGTGTTGTATCAATTCAGTGCGAGGAGACGTAGTCCGATGTCGCTAGCGCGGGAGGTATTGCAAAGTTTTCCCTCATACGCCTCACTTCAGCAAGGCGTTAGGCCGAAAAGCCGCTTGAACTCGCGATTGAACTGCGAAGCGCTCGCATAGCCCACGGCATGACCCGCGGCCTCTGCGGTCATACCCTCGCGCACCATCAACAGGCGCGCCTGATGCAAGCGCGTGGATTTCACGTACTGCATCGGGGACGTCTGCGTCACGGCCTTGAAATGGCTATGGAACGTGGGAACGCTCATGCCGGCCTCGCTCGCCAGCTGTACGAGATCGAGGGCTTGCGCATAGCGGCGTGGATGCGCCGCAGTGCCTTCCCGATCTTGCCGAATCGCCCCTGCATCGTCAAAGCTGTGCGCATACGCATGCCTTGTGCGCCCGTCAGTACCCGAAAATAGAGTTCGCGCAGCAAACCGGGGCCCAGCATCGCCGCCTCCAGCGGTCGGCTCATGGCCTCGAGGAAACGAAGTACGGACATGCGCAGCGCGGGATCCATGGGGCTGGACATCATGCTTTGCGGCGCGATCGGCATGAACCGGCGGGTGATGGCGGTCGATCTGGATCATGAGCTCGGCCGCCACTGGAAATCGAGATGCAGTATAGATGGCCAGCAGCGGGTGCTCCGGCGTGCGCGTCGGATTCCATCGTGAAGGGTACGGGCACCGCGACCGCCAAGATAATGCTGCTCATCGTACAGATAGATCTGGTCGCCAAAATAGCCCCGCTTGCGCCCCTGGCAGACGATCACGATGCCCGGGTCGTACAGAACCGGCGGTCGGCGACAGCGCTCGATCCGAACGCAGGATCCGCACGCCAGGCAATGCGGTCAGGTTGTATCCCTCCTGGGGCCGCCAACCTTCGGAGCAAACCACGTGCGCTGCCGATCGCCTCGGAGAACCGGGGTTCGATCTTGGCTCACGCAAGTGAGTTCAGTTCAAATCATAGGAATCGGCAATAAAAGCACGAATATACGGTCATGAAAGATTGGGTATGTTAAAATAATATTATGCAACCCACATTCTACTTCTCCAGGAGCGCTGACAATGTCATCCACCAAGATTCTCCTTATTACCGGCGTCAGCAGCGGTTTCGGCCGGGCCCTGGCTCAAGAGGCGCTCGCGGATGGTCATCGCGTGGTCGGCACCGTGCGAAGCGAGCAGGCGCGAAGCGAGACTTCGAGAGCGCTCGCTCCGGACCGGGCTATGGGTCGAGTGCTGGACGTGAGCGGACTTCGAGAACATCGACGGCGTCGTGAGCGAGATCGAGAGAGACCGTCGGCCCGGTCGACGTGCTGGTCAACAATGCCGGGATACGGCCACGAGGGCGTTCATGGAAGAGTCCCCATTGACGGAAATGCGTCGGCAGTTCGACGTCAACGTGTTCGGTGCCGTAGCGATGATGAAGGCCGTACTGCCCTACATGCGCGCACGTCGGCGAGGACATATCGTCAACATCACGTCGATGGGCGGTTACATCACGCATGCCGGGCATCGCGTATTACTGTGGCAGCAAGTTTGCGCTGGAAGGCATTTCCGAGGTGCTCGGCAAGGAAATGAAACCGTTCGGCATCGCCGTGACTGCGGTGGCTCCTGGTTCATTTCGCACCGACTGGGCGGGACGTTCGATGGCCCGGATCACCCCGCTCCATCTCCGACTACGACGACCTTGTTTGATCCGATCCGAAGAAGCCCGCGAGGAAAAGAGTGGCAAACAGCTGGGAGACCCGGCTAAAGCCGCGCGCGCAATGTTGACCGCGATCTACAGCGACTCGCCACCAGCGCACCTGCTACTCGGTAGCGACGCACTCAGCCTAGTACGTCAGAAGTTGGCTGAATCTCACCGCCGAGATCAATCAGTGGGAAACAACGACGCGCTCCACCGATGGTTGAATGAGCGATCAAGGGAGACGCTGAGCTTCGAAACGGAGGCCCAGTGTTTCCAAAAATGTGTTACATCAGCCAGTTCAGGTCGCAGTCGAATGCGGACGTCCCTGCCCACGATAACTCGGGCTAATCGCGCCCTGAATCCCCAGGCCAAATCAGGTCGAGATTGGCGGCGGCATTGGGGGCCGAACGATCCATCGTCATCATCCCGGGGGTGCGGACGACGGTCCAGTCCAGGCCGGACTACGTAGCAGCTTCAGATGCAGTTCGCCATTGGGCAGCAATTCCGGATTGAAACCGAGCATGGCGGTCCGTCGTGCGAGCAGGTGCGGATGTCCCGTTCCGATCTCCAGGCCGTCTCGGGTAGCGAATCCAATGGTCGACACGACGCGGGCGATACCGTGCGCAGCCATGCCGACCACGATGTTGCGCGTTCCTGCCGATGCCACATCTTTCACTGGCGCGGCCGCGCTTCCGAGCGTGGCGATGACACCGCGACTTCCGGCGATCGCATCGACGACAGCTACCTGGTCATGGACGTCGCCTGCACTACGCGCAGGCCGGGCTCGGCGTCGAACGGATCGTTCGAATGGACGAATGCAACCGCTGCATGACCTTGATGCAACAAGTCAGCGACAACTTGCCGGGCAAGACGCCCGCTTGCCCCAAAGAGCGACACAGGCTTGGCGCCGTTTTCTCCGCCGGACGGATCAATGCATGCGCTCATGGTCGCCACCAGGCATCGATCGCTCCCCGCGCATATGCTTCGATCGCTATCGGTGCGCGCCCCGTCACCCGTTCGATGTCCTGACTGACCTGTGCGGCTCGACCTTCGCGGATGGCCGCCATGTCTCGCAGCAGCATTTCCCGGTACCCCTCAGGAATTCCTGCATCCCGCAGGAAACCTTCCATTGTCTCAGGCGACACCGCTACGTGTGCGACCTGACGCCCGCATGACGTACGCGGCTGCGCCGGGTTTCGTGGAACGCGGGCGCGGCACCATCGTCAATATGGCCTCGATCGTAGGCGTCGCGCCCGAGATACTTAATGGCGTGTACGGGGCAACGAAGGCGTATGTCATAGCCTTTACGCGTTCCTTGCAGCACGAACCGGCAGGTAAGGGCGTGCGCGTGCAAGCCGTTCTGCCGGGCGCGATCGCCACTGAATTCTGGGATATTGCAGGCATGCCGATAGCCAACCTACCTGCGCCGATCGTGATGACGCCAGACAACCTGGTGGATGCCGCCCTCGCAGGGCTTGACCAAGGCGAGGTATTCACCGTGCCTTCGCTTCCCGAAGCCGCGGACTGGGAAGCCTGGGAGGCTGCGCGTCAAAAGCTATTGCCTAACCTGTCTCGGTCGGCACCAGCAGGCCGTTACAGCGCGGCCTAAGAAAGAAAGTTGTCCGGGAAACTCCAGGTTGTCGCATGGCCGTCCCCTCTACTGCCGAAGACGCCTGTCGGTTGCGGATTTCGACAGGCGATATGGCCAATTGGGATCTAGCCCGGGTGAAGATCGGCACGCTCACGCCGTCAATCACGACACGTTCGGTTCCCTGAAGCTTTTGGTGTTGATGCACGGGCGATAGAACGTGCCGAACGGCTTGCTTCTCTGGGCTATGTGGCACTGGCTTGCGATCTGCACAGTGAAGGTCTAGTGATCGACGACTTGCCACAGGCCATGGCAACGCTTCAACCCCTCTTTGATGATCCGCTGCGTACAAGAGCGCGCGCTGTTGGCGCGTTGGAGGCCCTGTCTGCACGACCGGAGGTCAATCCATCGCGTGTTACAGCCATTGGCTTCTGCTTCCCCATGATCGAACCAGGCAAACCCAATCAGAACGCCTACATCGAATCATTCAACGGTCGCCTTCGCGATGAGTCTTTGAACGAACACTGGTTCACCGGGTTGGCTCACGCACGCACCGTGATCGAAACCTGGCGTCGGGAATACAACGAGGAGCGACCAAAGAAAGCACTCGGCGGGCTGACGCCCGCCGCCTATGCCCAACAACTGGCTGCCTGAGCAGCTACGATGACAACCGGACTCAAAAACCCGCCGTTACTCAACGCGGGGGAACGTCGGTCCTGGTGTCGCCCCATCCAGTGCCCGGACGATAGCTTGCACGACGAAGAGTATCTACGCCTCAATATGCTTACGTGCATGCGGCCTGAGGTGTAAAGACAGGCAAAATCACACGCACGCCTTCACGAAGACTCGAAGAAAATAGAGATGAAGTTTTAAGAGGCGTTGGCTGTGAGCATTGGGGCCGACTACTAGCCTTCAATGAGTCCGCGCTGCCGTGGCAAACACACAGTGTCAAGATCGTAGCCCGTCATGATGGTTCGACGAGCTTCATCGCGAAGCGACTGCATTCCTGCCGGATCGCTACATGCCCTATCGATAGCACTGACCAATTCACTGGTTGAAAAGAAGTCTACGAGTAGCCCGTTTACGCCGTCAGATATCACTTCTTCAACCGGTGGAGTCCGTGATCCAATCACCAAACACCCCGCCGACATGGCCTCCATCATCGACCACGAGAGTACGAAGGGATACGTCAGATAGATGTGGGCTGTCGATACCTGAAGAACTCGCAAAAATGTTGCATAGGGAAGCCTCCCTACAAAGTGCACTCGACTGGCGTCGTAGCGACCTTCAATCTCGGCCAGGTACTTCTCTCGATACGAACCTTTGGCCAAACGCCGACCATAGGAGACACCATTGCCGCCAACAATGATGACGTGGGCCTTGGGACGCGCCCTGTGTAATTCGGGCAGCGCTCGCATAAAGGTATGAAACCCCCGATAGGGCTCCAAGTTTCGGCTTACAAAGGTTATAACTTCGTCGCGACGCGTCAGCCGAAGATTCTTTTGGGGAAACTGAAGAAAAGCTGCGGGATCAGGAGTAATGGCATTGGTATCGACACCATCATGGATAACCTCGATCTTAGGCTGATAGATCGATGGGAATCGACTTTTCTGCCAAATCGTTGGCGCAACTCCCATGTCTGACTGCTCAAGAGCCATCAAGTGATGGAAGTTATGTACACGCAAGCGGAGTACATCTTCCGCACTGTTGGCAAATTCCGCGTCGAAGTTAAAATCCTGTCCAGCCGTATGGTAATAAAATTCGCAAAAATGAATCAGTCGAGTGCGCGGAAAAACGTCCTTCAAGAATAAAGTCTCACCCCATCCCGGATGGGCATAAACAACATCCGGATAGAAGCCCGCTTTCTTAAGACGCAGCAGCGCGGTGAGCACCATGTGAGCACGCTGGACTGCAGCTGTAGTAGCTCGCAGCGTCGGTGGCGTCGCGGCTGAAGGCGCAGGTGGTGTCTCGTAGCCAACCAGCTGCACTCCCGGAACCGGCTTACGAATGTTCTCTTTGAGGTGCTTCATTTCTCCCAGGCCGACAACCTGACAGCCTGGCTGCCGTCCATAATGAACAAGCAGATGACGATATTGGCCCGGCAAATTTTGGTGAATGAGTAATAGGCGCACTGCAAGTTCACCGCTTAACTTGAATGGAAATGTGCAGTCCGAAGGCACCTTCAAACACTAGCTTAGCGCTCATGCAAGCTTTCATTGGCATGCTCGATGAGTGGGCTCAATAAGTAGCTGATGATGCGGCGGCGCCCAGTCTTAATTTCCGCGGTCACCGCCATGCCAGGAGTTAGCTTAATGGTCCGCTCATCTATCCGCATCGCGTTGCGGGGGAGCTCGATTTCAGTGGTGAATATCAAACCCAGCTTGTCGTCTTGTTTGGCGTCATTGGAGACTTGAAGTACCGTCCCGTGCAAGGTTCCGTACCGGGCGAAGGGAAACGTCTCTATCTTGATTTCGGCCGGCTGCCCCTCTTTGACGAAACCAATATCTTGATTGTCTACGATAGCCTCGACCAGTAAGCCCGGACTAGCTGGCACCAAGGTCATGAGTGTTTGAGCGGGCGTGACGACTCCACCTATCGTATGGATTGCTAGTTGCTGCACAGTCCCATCCACGGGAGCGGTTAGATGCATTAGACGACGATGCTGGCTTGCCTTGGCAAGATCTTGCTCCAGCTCTTCAATTTTCTGTTCGTCGTCATGAATTTTTTCTAGCCACGTGCGACGTGCGTCAGCGACATACGCGTCGCGTTTTCTGATGGCCGCGTCCAGGACTGCCAGGGTCTCGAAGTGTCGATCACGTTGAGTGGCTAGGTCCTGCTCGATCTGGATGACAGCTTGCTGCTCGTTGTAATAGTCGTGGCGTCCAACGAAACCCTTGGCCGCCAACTCGGCATAGTCTTGCTCTTTTTTCTTTTCAATCGGCAGCGTGGTGGAAAGCTTCAGGATTTCGTCTTCGGTTTCATGCAGACTCGCCTGACTTTGTGCAATTTCGGCTTTCAGTTTGCTGATGTTGCTGAGGTAATCAGCGTACTCTCCTTCCAGCACATGTTGCTCGGATGCCCGCTGCACTTGTGCGAAGTGCACGGAGCTCGCGTCCATGGCCGGAATTTGGCGACGGTCGATAGCTTCAAGCATTGCTTGGGCGCGGGCTACTTCGTAGCGTATGGCATCGAGGTCAGACTGCGCACGAGTGGCTTCAGTCTGGGCGTCGGTCGCATCCAGATCGATGAGCGGATCTCCTTGCCTCACTCGCTGACCATCCCTGACATGAATCGTCGTTACCACTGCCGTGTCTTGCGATTGAATCGTTTTCACATCGCCGCTTGGCTTGATTTTTCCAGGAGCCGTCGCCACTACGTCGACTTTGCCGAAGCTGGCCCAGGCTAACGCCACTAGCAACAGGGCAATGATGAAACCGGCGGCAATGCGTGGAGCTGGGTGCACTGGGGTGTCACGGAGCGCCAGCGCCGCCGGGAGAAATTCATTCTCGACGCGTCGGCGCGGCGCGGCATCAAGCTCACGCCGCATGCTCCATGAAGTGGTGATCACCTGGGAATACCGACGTCCAAGTTCGCGCAGCGCCATAACCGTGCTCATGCGTGCTGCATCCTGTAAAGACGCGCGTAATGACCGGCCTGATGCTCAAGCAGTTCTTGGTGGCTACCCTGTTCCACAATGCGCCCGTGGTCCATGACGACAATGCGGTTGGCATCGCGTACGGCGGAAAGCCTATGAGCGATGATAATCACCGTTCGCTCCAGACAGATTGCCCGCATGTTGGCTTGAATAATACGCTCCGACTCGTAGTCTAGAGCGCTGGTCGCTTCATCGAAGATGAGAATCTTTGGGTTTGTCATCAGCGCGCGTGCGATTGCAATGCGCTGCCGTTGTCCGCCTGACAAAGAGGAGCCCTGTTCACCGACTATCGTGTCATAGGCTTCCGGCATCTCTAGAATGAACTCGTGAGCACCCGCCAGTCTGGCTGCCTGTACTACTTCCTCCAGCGAGGCGCCTGGATCGGCAAGCGCGATGTTTTCCCGCACAGTGCGATTGAACAGGACATTTTCCTGAAGCACTACGCCAATTTGTCGTCGTAGCGACGACACATCCACCATCGCCAAGTCAACACCATCGATTAGGACGCGGCCTCGTTCAGGGACGTACAGGCGTTGCACGAGCTTGGTCAAGGTACTTTTGCCCGACCCCGAGCGTCCAACGATGCCAATGACCTCGCCGGGCTCAATGACAAGATCGACGGCATGCAGCACTTCCGGTGCATCTGGTCGGTACCGAAATGTCGTGGCATCTAGCTCGATGCGGCCTTTAAGCGGGGCCATGGAACTACGATGCGAGACAGGCGCCTCGGTCGGTGCGTTGAGAATGTCTCCGAGACGCTGCATGGAAATGCCTGTCTGCTGAAAATCCGTCCATAGTTGTGCGATGCGCATGATGGGCTGAGCAACTCGCCCCGCAAGCATATTGAACGCGATCAATTGCCCAACAGTGAGGTCACCACCAATCACAAGTCGCGCTCCCAACCAAATGGTAACGGCGGTAACCAATTTACCCACGAGATTCACGCCCTCCCGAGCAATCGTGCCTTGAGTCGTTGTGCGGAAACCTGAGGCGACGTAGCCCGCGATCTGCTTATCCCAATGCCGCACCATCTGCGGTTCAACAGCCATCGCCTTCAGGGTCTGAATGCCGCTTATCGCTTCGACTAGAAACGCCTGATTTTCGGCCCCACGATTGAATTTTTCGCGCAACCGCCCCCGTAGAACGGGTGTGAAGGTGACCGATAGCAACGCATATAGCGGCAGTGATGCTAAGACGACCAAGGTGAGCCAGCCGCTGTATAGAAGCATCACCGCGATGAAGACGAACGAGAACAGCACATCCATCACTAACGTAACGGCATTGCCAGTCAGGAAGCTGCGTATGTTCTCCAGTTCGCGTACGCGAGCTACCGAATCTCCAACCCGCCTAGCCTGGAAGTAGGACAGCGGCAATGCCAGTAGATGTCGGAATAGCCGAGCGCCCAACTCCACATCAATGCGACTTGTCGTGTGAGAAAAAACGTAGGTGCGTAATCCGCTCAACAGCGTCTCGAAGAGGGAGCAAAAGAATAGCCCCAGCGCAATCACGTCCAAGGTATTCAGGCCGCGGTGCACAAGAACCTTGTCCATCACAACTTGAAAGAACAGCGGCGTGACCAGACCGATTAGCTGCAAGAAGAACGATATGAGCAATACTTCGCCAAGGAGCTTGCGATATTTCACAATGGCCGGGATGAACCAACTGAAATCGAACCGTGCCAACTCTCCAGCAAGTGAGGCGTGCGACGTGAAGAGGATCACCTCTCCCACCCATCGCTCATTGAGTTGAGCATGAGTGAGCACTTCCGCCCGACTAGCCCGCGGATCGTGGATCAGGACCCCCTCCTTATCGGCCCGTGCCAAGACAAAGAAATGGCCGTCCATACCGATCGCTACGGCTGGCAGCGGAAGTTTTGGCAATCGATCCGCATTTGAATGAATGGTACGCGCTTTTAGCTTTAGCGCTTTGGACGCCAGCAATAACTCCTGTATCCCGAAAGAGCGCCCTTCGCCCCGAAACTCGTGAGCGAGTTGCGTCGGATCGGCTGCAACACCATGAAATCGGGCCAGGACGAGTAAGCACGCCAATCCGCTATCAATTGGCGTCGATGCGCCGGGCATCTCCATAGACATCACTATTCCCTCGCATCTTCCACAGACGCTCTTCCCTGGTTGAGAGAGAGCTCCCTAGCCCGATTTCATTCGCTGATGCTAATGCGCCTGAGCAGCAAGCGTGATGGCATACGCCTCCGAAACCGCGGGTGGCAACGATGTATTTGCAGCGGCCACTGGTCCGAACGCCGCCATGGCGTTGACCAATTGCGCGTGAGCTAGGTCTGCCGAACCAAACGCTGGAACTACCTTCCCCACACTCACGCCATGCCAAGAATCGGGCGATAGCGATGACATCGTCTTCTCAAGTGCGCTCAATGACCACAATGTCCCATCTTGCAGCTGAATTCGCGAACTCGCCCCATCGCCTTCACGTCCCAGGTCATGCAACTGAAGGCCGCCCTGCGCAGTCAAGGCTCTAACCATGTCATTCGCGACACTAGTCACATGCGTCAGATTTGTGCTGCGTCTCCGGGATGACGCCACCATGGCATTACCAAGGGACTCTCCGTCACTACGAGGGGGAGTGCCACCCTGACCCATCCTGTCTGTGTTGCTCACTCCTACGGACGTCCACGCGCCCGCGTCATTAGGGTCATGAGTGAACGGATCGGTCGGAGCACCAGGTGCAATTCTCTCTTCATCATTCAACGCACTTGCCGCGCCCCACGTAAATTCGAAGCGACTTGGCTCAGAAGGCAGATTGGGAGCCGGGATAGCAGGCGATCCCGATACTGAGCCGGAATTGCTTGGCGCGGGGCCCACGTTCGAGGACTCGGCGTTTAAGGTTAAAGGAGTGCTCTGCCCGCTATCCAGCCCGGGTGCAGCCAGGACCGGTGTTTGACGCAAAGCGGCTACTTTCCCTGATGCAGCGGGAATCGTTGTCCCCGGGAAAACAATATCACCAGCACCAATGGCGGACTGTTTGTCGGAAGATGTCGTATTTCCTGTGACTATTGCTGTCTGAGACGAATTCGGTAACGCCCTTTCAGTGCTAGCGGTAACCGTGTCTGCCAATGTGCTTTTTGCAGTGACGGCTGCTAAGCCAGCGGGTGACGGTAGCTCCTGCGCCGCCGTTTTTCCTGACGACGCCATGTCGAGCAACATGTTGGCCGTTAACGTCTCACCGTCAGAAAATACTACCTTCTGCAAACCTGGGTCAGTTGATCCGTACATGTTGTCGATCGTAACTTGATCACCAGCAACACCATCAGTCAGTTCCAAGCCAAATCCGCCATGTACGGTTTGGGTATATACTGCCCGCAGCGCCGATGTCGCGATCCCTACACCCAATTGCAGCATGGGTTGCTGGCCAGAGACGTAGTACTCGTTGATCTCCAGCTGACCATACCCTGCATTGAAGACAAAGGTATCGCTGCCGCCATTACCAATCTCATAGTCCTGCCCACCTTTGCCGTCAATCAGGTCCGCACCCGTCGTGCCACTCAACGTGTCACTACCAGTCGTGCCGGCGGTCTGGCTGGCCATTTGAATGAGTTGGGCCCGTGTCAACGTTGTGCCGTCGGCAAACTGGACCGTCTGGACACCTTCGGTAAGTGCCGCATTGCCGGGAAATCCGCATACTTGATCAAGCGTGATCTGATCGCCGCTGATACCATCAGTCAACACTAGGTCGCCAGCATCGTAGGTCTTTGGCCAACCAGGCACACTTACCGCCACGTGGAGTGCAGACGCGCTGATTCCGCTTCCAAGCTTCAGTATGGGCGACTGGCCGCTCGTATAGCCTTCGCTAATCTCCAAATGACCGTAACCGGCATTGAACACGAACGTGTCGTTGCCACCTTCCCCTATCTCAAGATCATTGCCACCCTTGCCGTCGATCAGGTCGCCATTCGGAGTTCCATACAGCGTATCGCTACTGGCCGATCCGACCATTTCCATCTGGGTTAGTTGAGCTAGCGTTGATGACGTGCCATCAGCGAGCTGTACCACCTGCACGCCCTGACCACTGGAACTCCACATATTGTCCAGTTTGACCTGGTCGCCACTGATGCCATCGGTCAAGTACAGATTGGTTCCGTCAGTCGAGACCCCCAGTGCCGATACGGAAATGCCCGCGCCGAGTTGCAGCACTGGTTGCTGACCGCTCGTGTAGGTCTCGATTACCTCCAAGTGACCGTACCCCGCATTGAACACGAAAGTATCGCTTCCACCTTCACCGAATTCGTAATCGTTTCCTCCCTTGCCATCGAATAGGTCGGCAGCGGACGTACCATAGAGAGTGTCACTACCCGTGGTCCCGCCAGTGGTTTCCATTCGGATTAGCTGGTCTCGGCTTAGCGTCGTGCCGTCGGCCAGTAGCACCTGTTGGACGCCCGAGTTGCTATTCAACATGTTGTCCAGCGTAATCTGATCGCCGCTGATACCGTCGGTGAGGACCAGACCTTCATCCTGAAATCCACCTACTTGCACATGTAGCGCAGACTCGGTAATTCCCGCCCCCAGCTGGAGCACGGGTAGTTGGCCGCTCGTGTAGTTCTCACTTATTTCCAGATGGCCATAGCCGCCATTGAATACAAACGTGTCATTGCCCCCTGCGCCACTTTCGTAGTCGTTTCCACCCTTGCCATCTATGTAGTCTGCACCTGACGTTCCGGTGATCGAGTCGCTGCCCGTGGTCCCGTATATGGCTTCAAATTGTTGAAGGACCTGATTCTCCGTCAGTGTCGTGCCATCCGCGAATCTGAGGGTCCCGACCTGATGCACATTTGAGCCACTGGTGAAGAAGCCAGTAATCGTGATGGTTGAGGAGCTCAGCCCACCGAGTCCAATGAGGAGGTCATTGGTCGCGGCTGGTCGAGTGAATGTGAGTGCAGAAGCTTCGATGCCGGCGCCGAACTGCAACACATCACTTCCGGGCGTGGTTGAATTCCCCGCGATCGTGTCGGACCCGTCACCAATGTTGAACCGATACGTTTCAAGTCCGGTGCCACCAAAGATCTGGGTGGTACCCGATCCGCCTTCGATGGTATCGGCACCGCTGCCACCGGCAATGGTGTCATTGCCGGCGCCGCCGGTCAGCGTGTTATTACCTGACGTGCCCTCAATCGAAGTGTCGCCGAACCCGGCGGTAATGCTGTCACTTCCGTCCGATCCGACTAACGTATCGTTTGCGCCATAAGTGCTCGCCATCATGGAAGCCTGCAGGATCTGCGACGCCCCCCAAGTCACGCCATCCTGAAACTGCAGAGATAACCCGGCGGTGTTGGAGAAATACCCTTTTAGTGTGATCTGGGCATCGAAGCCGGGATCCGATAGCACCAGATCTCCGTTGACATCGCGGACAACAAGATCGGATTCGGTCAGCCCGTTCACCACCTGCACTGTCGTGCCACCAGAACCGCTCTGAATGGTGTCCGATCCCGTGTTTGGACCCGTGACGATGGTGGTGTGGCCGCCCCCCTCTTGAATAAGGTTGCTACCCCCATTGGCCTCAATCGTGTCATCGCCAGCGCCCATGCTGATGGTCGATTGCCCCCCACCGGCTTGAACGTACGCGTTTCCATCGCCCGTCTGGATATCGTTAGCCGCGCCATTAACAACAATTGTGTCGTTTCCGGTGCCGCCGTAGACCATAGAGTTACCCGATCCGGTGTCGACGTAGCTGTTTCCGTTGCCAACATAGATCGTGTAGTTGCCGGTGCCGCCATAAATGAGGTCATTTCCCCCAGACCCATAGATGTACTCATTCCCCGACCCACCGTAGATCGTGTCGGCATTTGTCGGGTCAAGGTTCGCCCAGCCGGCAACGGCACCGGGACTCATGTCGGCGTAGATGACTTCAGTGCCCGCACCCCCGCGAATCAAGTCGGCACCGGCCCCACCAAGGAGCACCTCATCAACCACACCCGCCACAGGATTTGTTGGCGACCCGCCATTGAGCGTGTCGCTCCCACTGTTTCCGATGAGAATATCGAAGCCAGTGCCGCCCACCAGTGAGCTCCCCGGCAGGGCTGCCGTGCCAGCGTCCGCGCCGGAATCCATGGACGAACCTAGCAATCCGATGGGGGCGGCATACCCGCCACCCAACTGCATAAGAGACAAGTTAACTTGGAACTGACTCGGATCACTGAAAGCGGGTACGCTGAAATCAGGCTCCCCGGTAACGGTCTCTGACCCGCCACCTTGTTGAATTTCCACTGAGTCAGCCCAGAAAGATAACCCAGCGATAGCTAATGTTGTCGGATTCGGCCCCGTGGATCCAGGTGCCTCGGAGCCAGCAATCAGGGTGTCTGCACCGGTGCCGCCATAGATAACGCCATTTTGGGTACCATCCGCCAAAATGCCATTGGCACCACCGCCATCGATCGTGTCCCACGCAGTGGTGTCTTGGCCAGAGTTACCGCCAATAATCGTCTCGTTGCCATTACCCAAGCCGACCAGTATCTGATCGCCCGAGCCGCCTTGAATAGTTACGCTGCCAGGAGTGGCGGTCACTTCCGTAGAGGCCCGGTATCGCAGGTCACCCGCAAACACCCAATTATTTCCGTCACCAGCGGAGATGTAGCCCGCGTCCCATTCACCTTCGATTACATTAAAAGTCTGTCCGGTCGTATTTGCGCCGTAAATACTGGTCGGGCCACCACCCAAGTCCTGATATTCTGAGTAACTGGTGTATTGATATTTGGTCAGGCTCGTTAAATTAGTTGCACCGCTCGAGGTCGTGGCCGCACTAAGATTGATGCCGAACTCGCCATTGGTAAAATCGTCTATGACGGCCGTCTTGTTCTTCGAAAATATCTCAAGCTCAGTACTTCCATCGGCAGCAAGGTCCTCGTCATATGTGATTGACCCATCAGCCGACACCCAAAACGAAGTTCCAATCTGATCATTGCCGCCCGTTAATACATGCGTAGCCCCGTCGCTCTTCCACTCGATCGTGCCTTGGCCGTCCGTATCGAGAATCGAATCGACGCCGGTGCCATCACCGTTGATAATGTAGTCATCCACGCCCCCGCCGCCCTGAAGTGTGCTGCTGACCGTGCCACCAAATAGTGTGTCGTTACCCGCGCCACCAAAGAGCTCCGCATAAGCCCCGGAGGATGCGCTCAGACTATCGCCACTATTGTCGGCAAAGACTACATTGTAGGTATTACCGCCCGAACCATTTAGTGTGTAGACGGGCGTCGATGAAAGATTAAAATCCGAATAAACATAGGAATTCTTCGCATCGACGGTTGTAGCGCCACCCGCCAATTGACCTACACCGGCCATTGTAATCATGGCCTGCACCATGCCGTTCCGCGCGGTTAGATATTCTTTCGTCAATCCTGACGTTTGACCGGGTGCCCAAAGGCCGGCGTTCGCAAACGAAGCGGGATTGAGGCCCTGAATAATCACTGGACTCAGTGATGCTAGTGACGCGCGGTACAGATTGTTGGCTCCGCCTGGCGTTAGCGCATTAGCCAACAAAGTAGGATCTGAAGGCACGACTGCCTTAATTCCGGAGAGCGGTTCATTAGCAATGTAATTTAGAACGTTAGTGGCGAGTTGCTGAAGGCTGAGGTTTCCGCTCTGAAATGGCCCAATACTCGGATTGGTCTCCAGCTGTAAGTGAATTAATTCCCCCAGTCCTGAAACGAGATCTTGGGCCATAGCCAACGCTTGGCTGGAAAGTGGCGGAAGACTGAAACCCTGCGCATCGGTAAACGCATTGTCGCCGGAGCCCATCAGTCCAGCGCCAACCGGATCTCCCACGCTATGGAAGTTCGCGATAGAATGATCTTGTCCGATTGTCGTTAAAAGGTCTAAATACAGACTGGCACTCGGGCTATTTATGCCGTTAATCGAATTAAGCAGCGCGACGTCTTGCGGGGTTTCAATCGTTAGTGGTGAATATCCAATCTGCGTTGATGCATCCGATACCAAGTCGAACAGCGTTCGGAAGTTAAATACTTGCGCCTGTGGACTAATGGGTTGGTTTGGGTAGAGCGCTGAGTAGAGCTCACCGGCGCCGTAGGGATTAAAGGCAAACCCTTCCCAGCCAAAATACGCGGCCTGCAACTGGGTTAGCGTCCCTCCTAAGGAGTGGCCTGTCGTATAGATCGCTACTGCCCCGACGTCCGCAGCGAGAGCGGCCACTCGACTTCCCAGATCAAGCGCGTCCAACCACTGGGGGTTCGTTGTATTAAGGGCCATCTGGGCATCCGTAAAAACGTCGGCCACGCCCTGCGTTCCTCTGTTGACTACGGTGATAGCTCTCGACAGGGGGTCATAGAGTGTTAGGCCCTGATAGCCAGAGCCCTTATCTTCCTTATCAAGCACCGTATACGTCACACCGTTAACAGTAACCTTGTCTCCAATCTGAGGAAGAACGCCATCTGTAACGAGATCCCCATTGCTATAAATAAGCGAGGAAAGACCTATCATGCTGGGAAGCAAGGCTTTGACCGCATCTGGTAATGCCGCGCTTACGGAAAGGTCGCTTGTTCCAGTAGTCATTGCATTAACTCCAGGGTGGCGTTGAACGCATGCTTATCTTCGGCCTTAAAATACCGCTCTTGGTCTCTCATTCCGCACACTCCGACATTTGCGAAGGGCTTCGTCAGACAGGTTAATGTATCTATCCTCTTACCTTGCAAGACCGCAGCACCCGCACCGTGCGTTGAAATCCGATCATTGCCGTGCAGAAAGTCCACACTGATCCCGCCATTAGTCCATTTGCAATTGTCAGGGAGGAAACGATCCACGATGATGGTCGCAACGTAGTAGTCGCCCACCTTTTCCACTCTTTCAGGGGTATTCACCTGCTTCACGCGCCGGTTGCCAGCCGGATAGATAAGTGGCGCACAACCGAGGTTACCAACGACCCAAAGAGACTCGACCGCAATGCCGGTGACCTCGGATGGTTCTACGGTAACCTTCAGCTTCAAAAAGTGCAGCGGATGCGGATTTGCCGTAGGGCTCGGCGCAGCCGTATTGCCACAGCCCAGCAGCGCGAATGCGGTCCAGGTAACAACCACTGCCAAGCAGCGATGCGACACCGCTCGAGTGATTTCTGTTGCTAGTGTAGAAATTGTTCGAAACAGCGAGCTCCGCATTATTCATCCTTTATCGATGATGGCAGATCAGCTTCTCGCGTCCCGCTGATCACGCGATTTCCAAGGCCTGCGCGCCCTATTCAAACACGATGCCCAACCCTTCAATCTCGATTTCGCGGCGTAACGCTGCAAAGGACTGCGAAGTGAGCTCGATCAGACACAGCCTTCATTCTCAGCTAGCATAAAAGTGCCGTATACATGGTTTGCATGGCCAATGAAATTAGACAGCTGAGTTGTCATGGCATCCTCTCCACAGTCGCGTTGAAAACCCCAGCAAAATGGGCCCGATCAAACGCCTCTTTCTTACGGAGTTCGCAGATCGGGATATCAGGCGGCGGAATGCATGTTAATTCCATTTTTCCGGCCGAATCAAAACTCTTTGGTCCCACCCCCGTCGAAGCCATAAGTGTAGCGCCGTGCATGAAATGTATTTCATATGCACCACCCAACCATCGACATTTGTCTTCGAGAAAGCGATCGGAAATTATTGTTGCGACGTAATATGACCCGATCTTTTTTACTGTTTCCTCGACTTCTATCTGCTTAACGATAGCTGCCCCCGAGACCGGATGGACAGGGGCGCACCCGATATTTCCAACAACCCAAATCGATCTTACTTCGACGTTATCAACGCCAGAGCCCTCTTCAACGGATATTTTTAATGTGGACGTGGCGCGCGGGTTACTATTTGGTATTGGCTCCGGCGCCTGGAGACTTGTGTTATCGCATCCATTAAGAAATGGGAGGCTCAAGAGAATGAAGATGGCAAGGTATCGAATCTTTGCCGGCAATCTGCCTGTCAAGAGTTCACTCGTGCTAGCGGAATTGACGCGGACATTCTTAGCGTGATGTGGCGCACGGTCGCTTTGGTATTGTGCGGCTTCTCGCATGCAGTGATCGGTGGGCAGCCATTTCGTGGATGCCGTCCACACCGCGCCGGGAACAATATTTCTCGTCCGATTGAGCACAGCGTTACCTCCTGCCTTCGACGAGGCAAGACTTGTACGTAAAAAACCTTGGGTACTCAAAAAGGCTGGCGGACGTAGCCAGTGCGCAAAGGTTCGCCTCCCTGCTCCCGCTCATGCAGACTTCCTGTCTATGCCGACATGGCCGGCGCGCGAAAAATTAAGCGCACAACGTAAGCCAGTCGTCAACAAGCATGATCTTGCGATCACAGGCGACGGGCGAGACATCGAGAACTTTCATTATTTTCCGGCTTTTTATGAGCTTTGGTAGCTAGTTGCGAATGAGGGGCGCGTCTGGCGCCTGTTGCAAACGAAACCAACCTGGAATAGGCGCGAGACATCTTGCTCTAGAGAACCCTCCTGGAATTCCCTCGGCAGCCCGATGCGGTCGATCGATGCAATTCGCTGAGCTGGCCGCAGGACGAAATGCGGGCCGACCGATGACACTTATGCGTTGACGTTGACCGCAGCCGCGCGGACGGGATCGAACGTGTCGTGATTGATGGTGTGGGCGTGCCGATCTTCACCGTGGCCAAGACGGTGGCTGATTGCTTCAAGTACCTCAACAAGATTGGCCTCGATGTGGCAATCGAAGCACTTAAGGATGCCTGGCGACAGCGCCGCCTCACCATGAAAGACATGTGGCATCACGCCGGGATCAATCGCATGACGAACGTGCTGCGGCCTTGCCTGAAAGCCACACTGAGCGAGAATCGTCACAGCCAGCTACCCGCGATAACACGGGCTAATCGCCCTGCCTTAATGTCCGGAATTGGGCCTGCGGTCTCATGCCGGCGCCGCATCCACCTCCATGACGGGCAGCGAGCCGGCGATGGGAATATGCGCCATCGCGTGCTCGGTCAGCGCCGCCATGGTCAGGCTATTGACGAGCTAAGGAAATATTCAGACGGCCCATCAAGTCTGTAGGCCACGCGTGCGCAAGCGCGTGGCCTTGAACGTATCTCACAAGGCGATCTGCTTTTGCCCGGCCGCCTTAAGCTTTGCGTTGATCGCTGCCAGATCGGCATTCTTCAACTGCTTCCATGCGTCGAGCGTGGCGGTCAGTGTCTGCGCCAGTACAGCGTAGGACGCCAAGGCGTCCTTGCTGGGATCGGCATCGGCACCATCGACCGCTTGTTTGAGCTTGCCCAGGTTCATCGAGAGGGCACTCAGGCTATCGGTGCGCCGAGGTGGTGCACCCATGCTGTTGCGCGGATCGGGATGCAGCTCGACTCCGGACAGGTCCATGGTCTTGTCCCGCAAGCTCGCGATCTGGGTGTGCAGAGTGTTGTCAGCGTGCGCCTGCCGTGCGTCCAGCTCCTTGAGCAAGTGGGTGGCCTCGGTCGTGGCCGCCCCCGTTTGTTCGGCGGCTTCCTCTACCTTGCGTGCCAGCGCAAATTCGCGCTGCAAGGCGGCGTCGGAAACCTTCACACGAGGATCGACAAGCAGCCGCAATGGCTGTCGATAGCGCTGACCAGCGACATTGAGCTCAACGGTATAGTTGCCGGGTGCCGCCCACACGCCCAGGTTTTCCTTCTCGGGATCGGGCGTGGCGGCCACGGGCTGCGGATAGTGCAGATCCCACACGAAGCGGTGCATGCCAGCGGTCGTGGAAAGGCGTATCGGTTCGGGCACCCATTCCGGCGCGGTATCGAGCTTGCTCGAATCCGGCGGTGTGACCGCGTCGGCGCTACTGAAGCCGCGCACTTTGTTGCCTTTTGCGTCGAACACGGTCAGCGTCACGGTGCCCTTGATACCTTTGGGCAGTGCGTAGTCGATGACGGCACCGTCGGGCGGGTTGGCCGCCATCGGCTCGTCTTTCGGGAACGGTGTGCCGGTGAAGCTGGGCGGTCGCACGCGGATCGCGTCGGCCGGCTTGAACAAGGTGACCGCGCCGTCGCGCACGTCGTTGACCTGCTGCAGCGCCGTGACATTGTCCATGATCCAGAAACCGCGACCGTGCGTGGCGATGACCAGGTCGCTGCCATGCACGTCGATGTCGCGCACCGAGGTCACCGGCAGGTTTTGCTGTAGCGGCTGCCAATCCGCGCCATCGTCGAAGGACACATAGATGCCCTTTTCGGTACCGGCGTACAACTGGCCACGCCGCACGGGATCCTCACGCACGACGTTGACGAAGCTGCCGGCGGGAAGGCCGGCGTCGATGCGCGTCCAGCTGCTGCCGCCGTCGCCGGTGCGGTAGATGTAGGGCGTATCGTCGTCAAGCCGATGGCGATCAACCGCCAGATAGGCAACCTTGGCGTCGTAGTGGGACGGTTCGATGCCGCCGACCTTGGACCATGGCGTCAGCGTGTTGGGCGTCACCTGGCGCCAATGTTCGCCGTCGTCGTCGCTACGCCAGACCAGCCCGTCGTCCGTGCCCACCCACAGCGCCTTGGCGCTGAGCGGTGAGGGTGCGATGGTGTAGATCACGCCACGGCGCGCATCGATGTGATTATCGTCTGCCGCCGTGGTCGCGTCGAGATTGGACGGTATGCCGGCATCCTCGCGGGTCAAGTCGGGGCTGATCGCCGTCCAGTGATCGCCACCGTCGGCGGTGCGGAACAGCCGCTGGTTGGCGAAGTACAGCACCTTCGTATCACGCTTGGAGAACGTCAGCGGCAGCGTCCACGCGCCACGATAGTGAGCGGCGGGATAGGCCAGCGTGGGATCGACGTCACGCGTCTGCCCGCTATGCGTGTCGAGCTTGTCGACATTGCCGCCGTAGACGATGTCCGGGTCGTCGGGATCAGGGGCGATCATGCCGCTCTCGCCGCCGGGCGTAATCTCGTGAAACTGTGCCATGGTGATCCCATCACCGCCGCCACGGCTGGGTAGCGCCACCGCGCCGGAATCCTGTTGCGCACCGTAAACCCAGTACGGGAAGCGGTTATCCGTGCTGACGTGATAGATCTGCGCCGTCGGCTGGTTGAACCAGGTGCTCCAGGTCTTGCCGCCGTTGAGCGTGATCACGGCGCCCTGATCGGTACCCAGGATCTGTCGAGACGGCTCGGTCGGGTCGATCCACATCTGGTGGAAATCGTCGCCGGTTGGATCGCCCTTCATGGCGATGAACTGCTTGCCACCGTCGTCGGAGCGCAACACGATGGTATTCATCACGAAGACGCGATCGGCGTCTTTCGGATCCACCGTCAGGCGCGAGAAGTACCAACCCCGCTTCCAGATACGCTCGTCCTCGGAGAGGTGCTTCCAGTGCGCGCCGCCGTCGTCGGATCGGTACAGGCCGCCTTCGCCCTGCGCCGCGTCGACCAGGGCATACACGCGATTGGGCTGACTCGGCGCCAGCGCGATGCCAATACGGCCTGGATGTGCAGGAAAGCCGTTGCCTTGCAGCTGGTTCCAGTGATTGCCGCCGTCGTGCGATACATACAGGCCACTTCCCGGCCCGTTCGAAGGTGGATACACGCTCCACGGTGGGCGCCGCGTTTGCCACAGCGCCGCGTAGATCGTGTCAGGGTCGCCGGGCTTGAAGGCCAGGTCGATCGCGCCGGTGTCGGCATCCTTGAACAGCACCTTGTCCCAGTGCTTGCCGCCGTCGGTAGTGCGGAATACGCCGCGCTCGGCATTGGCGCCGTAGGCGTGGCCAAGCGCAGCGGTGAACACCACCTTGGGGTTACGCGGATCCACCAGCACACTGGCAATCTGCCGTGTGTCTTCCAGGCCAATATGGGTCCAGTGCTTGCCGGCATCCGTTGATTTGTACATGCCATCGCCATGGGCGATGTCCGAGCGCATGTCGGCTTCACCCGAGCCCACGTAGATCGTGTTCGGGTCGGATGGCGCCAAGGCCAACGCGCCAATCGATCCAGCCTGCTGCCCGTCGAAGATCGGCTGCCAGGTACGCCCCGCATCCTGGGTCGCCCATACGCCACCATCGACCGCACCGAAATAGAAATGGCGGCTGTCCCCGGGGATGCCGGCGGCCGTCAGCACGCGACCGCCGCGAAATGGCCCGATCAGGCGCCAGTGCAGATCCTGGTACAACGAAGGATCAATGGCCGCATGCGCGCTAAGCGCTGTGGAGATTCCAAGGGCAAGAACCGCAAGGCGGCGACGCAAGAGCATGGGCAATTCCTTAGTACAAAACGAGTCAAAGGGTTAAGCCGACGCTGACAACAACTGGCCAGGTCGTGATTAAATCAGGGCGCCGAGGCGCCCCGATTCATGCCATCTTTCGAGTTTCACGTGAGCCGCCGTCTTCAATCGCGCTCTTGCTCCAGGCCCCGCATGGCCGCCTCCAGCGCCGCCTTGCCACCGCCCGCTGCACCGTCCTCCTCCGGCATCGTCTCCGGCACCGTGATTTCCTTGAGGTGCTTCGCGCTGAGCACGGCATTGGTCTTGCTCAGGTCGTTGGCGGTGAAATCGGCATAGGCCTTCTGCACGTCACCGAGCTCGCGCTTGAGCGCGTCGAGCGAAGCCAGCTGGTAGTCTGACGGTCGGCCCTCGTACGACATGATCGCTCCGTACAGTTCGTCGGTGTGTTCGCGCAGGCGCAACTCACCCGTGATCGCTCCGCCTTCGGTCGTCGCCACGATCTTCTTGCGAATATCGTTTGCCTTGTCGCCGAGATCGGCGAGCTGTTTGCGGGTAGCATCCTCAGCGGGCAGCGTGGCGGCTTCGGCCTCAGCGTCGTGGCGCACTGCGTTGATCCGGGCCACCAGGTCGCTCATGTCACCAAACAGCTGCTTGACCCGGTTAGCGGCGTCGAACTGCGCCTGGCGATCGGCCACGCTGAACTTGTCGCGGCGATCGAGGCCGACCTCGAGCTTGCTCTCGAACACGTCCTTGCCCTTAGTCATGCGCACCGTATAGATGCCCGGCGGCACGCGTGGGCCCTGGATCGAGTTGCCAGCGATCTGCGCTGCCGGAGGCACGCGCGGCGCCTTGGTCTGCATCGACCATTGGACCCGGTTGATGCCACGACGCACACTGGCCGGAATGGTGTCGACCAGGTTGCCCTTGCTATCCAGCACGTCGATCTTGAGCTTGCCAAACAGGTGACGATCGCGCTGGTAGTAGGTGATGACCGCACCCTCCGGCGGGTTCGGGCCGACGAAACCGGCGTCTCCGCCCGGCCAGCCGCCAAACGCATCGATGCGTTGCTGAATCGGCCGCGAGGGCAAGAACATCGCTTCGCTGCCGAGGACCTTGGGATCGAGCGCGCGCAATGGCGTGATGTCATCGACGATCCAGATGCCACGGCCGTGGGTGGCCAGCACCAGGTCGCCATCGCGCGGCTGGATGGCGATATCGCGCACGGCCACGGCCGGGAAGTCCCCGCCCTTGAACTGCGCCCAGTTGGCCCCGCCATCGATCGAGATCCACAGGCCGAACTCGGTGCCGGCAAACAACAGATTCGGCTTGAGCGGATCCTGCCGGATGACGTGTACATAGCCACGCAGACCCTTGTTGTCCTGCCCTGTCACCAGGGGGGTCCACGATTGGCCGTAATCGGTGGTCTTGTAGACATACGGGTTCATGTCGCCGAAGCTGTGGCGATCGAACGCTGCGTAGGCGGTGCCGGCCTCATGCGGGCTCGCCTCCACCCATGACACCCAGGTGTCGGCGGGCTGGCCCTTGATACTGCCGCCTACCTTGGTCCAGCTCTTGCCGCCATCGCGGGTGAGCTGCAGATTGCCATCGTCCGTGCCGACCCAGATCAGGCCGGCCTGCTTCGGCGATTCGCTGATCGAATAGATCGTCGTATAGGTTTCCGCCGCGGAGTTGTCCACGGTGACGCCGCCGGACTTCTCCTGTTCCTGCTTTTTCGGATCGTTGGTGGTCAGATCCGGCGAGATGCGCTGCCAACTCTGTCCATGGTCGCGCGAGCGGAACAGGAACTGCGCGCCCATATAGATCGTGCCCTTCTCGTTCGGGCTCAACGCGATCGGCGTGTTCCAGTTCCAGCGCAGCTTCTCGTGGTAGTTCGCCTTGGGCTGAATATCGCGCGCTTCATGGGTATGCCGGTTGACGCGCGTGATGCTGCCGCCTTGCGTCTCCATATAGATGTAATCGGCATCGGCCGGATCGGCGAACATCCAGAAACCATCGCCACCGCAATAGTTCGTCCACTGCTGGTTGGCGATACCGCCGGGATAGGCGGAATCGCCGGCCCAGCAGGCGTTGTCTTGCACACCGCCATAGACACGGTAGGGATCGGCGTCGTCCACACTCACGTGGTAGAACTGCGATACCGGCAGGTTGTTGCCCTTCCACCATTTGTTGCCGCCATCCGTCGAATACCACAGTCCGCCGTCGTCGCCGACGATGGTGTGCTGGGTATTGCGCGGGTCGATCCACAGCACATGCGAATCGCCGTGGGCGCCGCCACCGACATTGGAGAAACTCTTGCCGCCGTCGAGACTTTGGATCAGCCTGAGATCGGGCTTGAACAAGCGATCCGGGTTGTTCGGATCGACGATCAGGCTGGCAAAGTAGAACGGCCGCCATACCATCAACTGGCTCTTGTCACGCTGCTGCCAGGTCTTGCCGCCATCGTCGGAACGGTACAGCGCCGAATCCGGCGACTCGACCAGGGCGTAGACGATGGCTGGATTCGAAGGTGCCACCGTCACCGCGATACGGCCAAACGGTTGCTTCGGGAAACCCTGGTTGGCCGCGGCGGTGACTTCGGTCCAGGACTGGCCACCATTGGCGGAGCGGAACAGGCCGCTGCCGGACGGTGCGGTCGGTGATTCGCCGCCGGAACGGAAGGTCCAGCCCTTGCGACGGAAATCCCACAGGCCTGCGAAGATCACGTTCGGATCCTTCGGATCCATCGTGATCGAGGCACAGCCCGTGGAGAGATTCTTGCCGCTTAGCACCAGCTTCCAGTGCTTGCCACCGTCGCTGGTCTTGTACAGGCCACGATCGGACGAATCGCTCCACAGCTTGCCTGGAGCACAGGCATAGACGGTATTGCCGTCCTTGGGATCGATCAGGATCTTGGCGATCCGTTCGGAGCCCTTCAGGCCCATGTTGGTCCACGTTTCGCCGCCATCGGTGGACTTGTAGATGCCGTCGCCGATCGACACGGAGTTGCGCGTCCACGACTCGCCGGTACCGACCCAGATCGTTTCGTGGTTAGACGGATCGATCGCGATATCACCGATCGACTGCACCGCCTGCTTGTCGAATACCGGCTTGTAGGTGGTACCGCCGTCGCTGGATTTCCACACGCCACCGCTCGCCGCACCGACGTAGACGGTCAGCTTGCCGTCCTTCTCCGGCACCGCCGCAAGCGCGGAGATACGTCCGCTCATGGCGGCCGAGCCGATGTTGCGTGCACCGAGGCCGGAGATCACGCCAGCGTCGAATTTGGCCGGCGCTTTCGCCGCGTCAGGTGCTGCCGCTTGCGCACCCGCAGCGAACGAAAATGACGAGAGCAGGACGATGGCGGGTAGCACCGCCAGCTTGCATGGAAGATGTTTCATGGCTTCGCTCCTGCAGCGGCGTGCACGGTCCCGGTAGCGTGCGGGAAGGCGAAGAGGGTGTCTTCCATCGCCACGTTGGCTACGGCCTTCTCGATCGTGATCTGCTGCTTGGCAAACGGGCCAGCCTCCTTGGTCGAGGAGGAAATAGAGAACGGGAAATACACGCCGTCGACCTGTTCGTAGTCACCGTAGTCGGTCACGGTCTCGACGTGGGTGCCGCGCACGATCTGGTCGGCGATCGTACGTATCTCGAGGTAGTGATCCGGATCGAGATAGACATACTCGATATCGCCGTTTTTCAGCGTGACCTTGAGCTTGTGCGCCTGGGTACCGTCGATGTCTTCGGTGCCGAGGTATTCGAGCCTGTTGCCCTGGGTCTTCCAGTCCACCAGCGGGCCGCCTATCGCCGCGTCGTCGGACAGGCTCTTGGCGTCGTCACCGGATATCGCCTCGGGATCCCGGCGCCCTTCGAAGGGGGAGATCTGCCAGGCGCTCTTGCCGTCCCAGGCCTGGATCTGCGTCAGGCCCTGGATGGTGGCCTCGGTGCGCACCGAATCGGGCGCCTTCTTGTACTGGGCAAGGGCCAGCTCGAACTGGCCACCGACGCGCAGCTTGCCGTCGAGCTTGATCGACTTGATGGCGTGGATCTTGTCGAGCCCGCCACGGGCGTCGACGTTCCTGGCCACCAACTCATCGGCGGTCAAGGCGTGCGCCGACGTGGCCATGAGCAGCAGCCCGGCCACCAGGAACAACGATTGTGTAGGCATGAAACCAAACCTCCCGCTGATGAATCCTGCGCCAACTGGTCACACCCGGTCGCAGCGCGACCGGCCAAGAAGACAGATGCAAGGCTGGCGCCGCATCCCCTAGCGGCGCCGTTGACTCTGACACTACACAGGTCGCAGTAGCCGCACGATGGGACAAAAGTCATGGAGCTAAACGCTTGGCCTATGGCGGTGCGCGTGCCAATGCAAGATAAAGAGCGCTTTGCCTCGCCACCCTGGGTAGCCCTTGTCAATTCCAAATCACACCGCCCGGCCGCTGGTCCTGGCCCTGTCCCTGGCTTCCATGACCGCACTGGCGCAACAGACGCCCGATACGCCAGTCGACCATGCCCAGAGCTCGCCGAAACCGGCGACCAATCTTCCGGCCGTCGAAGTCAAAGGCCAGAGCTGGCGCCAGACCCTCAAGGCCAAGCTCGAGCACATGCTGGCCGAAGTCGACGGCACACTGATCACCGTGACCAAGAAGACCACGGTGACGCATCTGGACCAGCAGCCCACGGTGATAGGCAATAACCTCGATCAGCTGCTAGCACGCACTCCCGGCATCCAGGTATCCCAGCAGCCCACCCCGACCCAGTTCAACCTGAGCTATCGGGGCCTTGGCAATCCGCAAGAATCCGAATATGTGCTGGTGATGCAGGACGGCATTCCGCTGGAAAGCGACTGGATCGGCTTTCCCACTTTGTATGCCATGCCGCTTACCCAAGGCCTCGCCGCCGTGGAGCTGATCCGTGGCGGCTCCAGCCTGTTGTATGGGCCCGAGCCCGCACCCGTGCTCAACTTTGTGTCGCGCCGTCCGGCTGCCGACGCGCCGTTGTCGTTCACCACCGAACAAGTGGTGGGCAATCACGGCTTGTACTCGACCTACAATGTGCTCGAAGGCAGCAGCGGACGCTGGAGCTACCGCGTCGACGCCGGCTATGTCAGCAGCGACGGCACGCGCCCCAACGCGGACTCGCAGATGCGTCAGGCGGATCTCTACCTCGCCTACCGCCCGACCGCGCAACAGCAGTGGTGGCTGGACCTGCACGTGATCGACGCGGCCTCCGGCGATGCCGGGCGGCTGAGCTACCCGCAATGGCAGGCCAACCCGCAGGCGACGCCTACGCCATACAACCGGGACTGGGTCGATCGCGACCAACTGGTGCTGGGGCATAGTCGCGAGTTCGGCGATGGCTGGCTGTTTACCGGCAAGCTGTGGTTCGCCTATCAGGACCTCGCCAGTCGTGCGGCCAACGGGGCGCTGCCGCCCCAGCCGCCACCGTCCACCACCACACTCCAGGACGAGCAATTCCGCAGCACCGGCCTGGATCTGCGCCTGCGCAAGCTGTGGGGCCAGGGCAATGCCTTCACCGTCGGCTCCACCTTGTTCGACGGCAACGACCCGTTCCGGCAGTGGAGCAGCACCGACCTCTACGTCGACCGCGACGACCGCAGCGGCACGCCACGACTGGTGCAGGCGCGCAGCTCGCATTACGCCTCGGTGTTCGCCGAGAACGTGTTCCGCTTGCCGCACCGCTTCCATATCGTCCCCTCGGTGCGACTGGAGCACGAACGGGTAGCGGTGGAGGAAACCGTCAAGCCGCCCTTCCTCAGCCGCGCGCTGATCAACGAGGCGGATGCGCGGACGGTGCCGCTGTTCGGGCTGGGCATCGGCAACGACTTTGGCCACGGCAACGAGACCTATTTCAACGTGTCGCAGGGCTGGCGGCCGCTGCGCTACTTCGACATGGCCTCGCCGTTCGCCAATATCGTGCCGGGGCATGCGCCTGATCCGTCCAAGTCGCTGTCCTGGGAAGTCGGCGTACACGGCGTGCCGGCCACCGGCCTGTACTACGACGCGAGCCTGTTCTGGATCGACTTCAAGAACCGCATCGAGGCGCAGCACATCAACGCCACCGACGTGATCGAGGTGAACACCGGCGACACCCGCAGCCGCGGCATGGAGGGGCAGCTCAACTACGACTTCTTCGCGCGGACCTCGCTGGCTGATCACGGCGAGCACCTGGAGGGCTTCCTCAACGCCAGCCTGTTGAATGCCCGTTTCACCGCCAGTGCCATACCGGGACAAGTCGGCAAGATACCGGCCTATGCGCCGCGCTATCTGCTGAAGGCCGGCGTGACCTGGCGCGTCGAGCAGCGCGTCAAGCTCAGCCTGACTGCGGTGTCATCGGCCGCGCAGTATTGGCAGGATTCCAATCAGCCGCTGGGCAGCGGCAACACCTATCTGCCGGCACGGATTCCCGCCTATACCGAGCTGGATCTCGCGAGCGACTGGCAGCTCAATCGTACTGTCAAGCTGCTAGCGGGCATCAGCAATCTCACCAATCGCCAGTATTACGACCGGGTGTGGCAGACGGGGCTGGAGCCGGCGGCAGGACGCACCTGGTATACCGGTGTGAAGCTCACCCTGTGAGGGACGACGCGGCACGCCACCGCTCGCCCGTCCTGCCCTTCCCATAACGATGTTGCCACTCCGCCGCGAGAGCCGCCCCATGTTGAAACGCCATGCGCTTTGCCCCGTCATCGTGATGGCCGGCCTTTTACTGGCCGGCGCCAATCAGGTCCGGGCGGCTAACGCCACTAGAGGGCTGGGTTCGAGCGTGCTCGATTCGCTTGAATGGCGGCAGGTAGGACCGTTTCGAGGCGGCTGGGCGACGCTGGCGACCGGTGTGTCGACGCAGCCCAATACGTTTTACATGGGCACGGCCGGAGGCGGCGTGTGGAAGACCGGCGACGCCGGGCGCACCTGGCAATCGCTATTCGACGAGCAACCGGCCTCGCCCGTCGGCGCGCTGGCCGTAGCGCCGTCCAATCCAAACGTGATCTACGTGGGTACCGGCGAAGTGGCTGCCCGCTACGACGTCGGTGCAGGCAACGGCGTGTATCGCTCGGTGGATGGCGGCAAACGCTGGCAGCACATAGGTCTGGATGCGACTCGCCACATCGGCGCCATCCTGGTCGATCCCCTGCATCCCGATACCGTGCTGGTAGGAGCCCTCGGTCACTACTACGGGCCGAACCAGGAACGCGGCGTGTTCCGCTCCACCGACGGAGGCAAGACCTGGAAACAGACACTCTTCATCGATGCGGGTACCGGAGTGGTCGATCTGGCCGCCGATCCCGATCATCCCAACATCATTTATGCCGCGGCCTGGCAAGTGCGCAACTATCCGTGGTTGTCCTATTTCCAGCCCAACGCCGGGCCGGGCAGCGGGCTCTACCGCTCCAACGACGGCGGCATCAGCTGGAAGCGCATCAGTGGACATGGCTGGCCCAGCGACACGCTCGCACGCATTGGCATCGCGACGGCGGGTCATGGTCGCGTCTATGCCGTGGTCAACGATGCGACGACGAAAAGCGAGAGCGGGCTGTACCGATCGGATGACGACGGCGCGACGTGGCACGCGACCAGTCACGAAAGCTGGCTCGCCAACGACTACTTCAGCCGCATCACCGTCGATCCCGGCAACCGCGACCGCATCTACTCCGCCGGACAGTCGATCCGCCGTTCCGATGACGGCGGTCAACACTGGACGGTCTTCAAAGGCGCGCCCGGTGGCGACGATTACCACTACTTGTGGATTGACCCGAAAAATACGCAGCGGATGATTACCGCCAGCGATCAGGGCGCGGTGATCAGCATCAATGGCGGTCAGAGTTGGAGCAGCTGGTACAACCAGCCCACCGGCCAGTTCTACCACCTTAGCGCCGATGAGCAGTTTCCGTACTGGATTTATTCCGGCCAGCAGGACTCGGGCACCGTCGGTATCGCCAGTCGCAGCGACTATGGCTCGATCTCCTACCGCGACTGGCGTCCGGTCGGCGGCGACGAGCGTGACTACGACCTGCCGTATCCGGGCGACCCCAACATCGTGTTCGGCTCCGGCCTCGGTGGGCGCGTATCGCGCTGGGATCGGCGCACGGGCGTCGTGCAAAACGTCACGCCATGGCCGGTCAACAGCTACGGCGAGCGCCCGACCGACTTCAAGTACCACTACACCTGGATCACCCCGATCGCGTTCTCGGCCCAGGCTCCCTATGCCTTGTACCTAGGTGCGCAGGTGCTGTTCCGCAGTACCGACCAGGGCCGGCACTGGGATGTAATCAGTCCCGAGTTGAATGCCAGGAAGGATGGCGCAACGCATTGCGATGGATCCCCCACCACGGCACAAGCGCGCGACTGCGGCTATGGCGTGATCTATAGCATCGCGCCGTCGCCTCGGAGCAACGACGAAATCTGGATCGGTACCGACGACGGCCTCATCCAGCTCACCCGGGACGGTGGCAAGAGCTGGCACAACGTCACCCCAAAAGGCCTGCCCGAGTGGGCCCAGGTCAGTTCATTGGATGTCTCGTTGCTGCAAGCGGGCACCGCGTATGCCGCCGTGGATAATCACCGCCAGGACGATTTCAATCCGCACGCCTGGCGCACGCAGGACTACGGCGCCAGCTGGACCGACATCGCCGCGGGACTACCTGCAGGCAGCTTCGTCAGCGTCGTGCGCGCGGATCCCAGGCGCGCCGGACTGCTCTACGCGGGCACCGACCGCGGCGCCTTTGTTTCTTTCGACGACGGCACGCACTGGCAATCGCTGCAACGCAACCTGCCGACCGCCTGGGTCCGCGACCTGCTCGTGCACGGCAACGACTTGATCGCCGCCACTCAAGGCCGCGCGATCTGGATTCTCGACGACGTGACGCCCTTGCGCCAGGCTACCGCCGACACCGAACGCGCCGTGGCGCACCTCTATACACCGGCAACGGCACTGCGCGTGCGCGCAAACCAAAGCAAGGACACGCCACTGCCGCCTGAAACGCCGGTTGGCAAGAATCCACCTAGCGGCGCGGTGATCGACTACTGGCTCGCAGCCAACGCCAAGGGACCTGTAACACTCGACATCCTCGACAGCGACGGCAAACCCGTGCGCCAGTTCTCCAGCGCCGACAAGTCACCGACGCTCGACGCCGAACGTTACTTCGCCGACGACTGGGTGAAGCCAGGGGCCGCGCTGTCCGCGAAGGCCGGTACCCATCGCTTTGTATGGGATCTGCGCTATCCGCGCCCGCAGGCGATCGAGTACGGCTACAGCATCGCCGCGACCTGGGATTCGGACACGCCGGTGATACCAGAAGGGCCGCTAGCCTTGCCGGGCAACTATCAAATGGTGCTCCACGTGGACGGCAAGTCGTATCGCGCGCCGCTGGTCATCGCTCTGGACCCGCGCGAGCAGGCCAGCCAGGACGAACTGGCCGCCGGGCTCACCTACTCACGCAACATAGCGGCTGTGCTTCAACGCGTATGGCAAGCCTACGGCGAAGTGGAAGCCGTGCGCGATCAACTGGAAGCCCTGGATCACAGGCTTGGCAAGAGCGCCGCGCACCAGGCGCTGCTCCACAGCGCCGATTCGCTGCACTCGAAAACCACACCACTGGTCGACGGCGCAGGCGAAACGTCCCTCAATCTGCACGCGATCAGCGACGCACTCGCCGCGATCGCGACCGATGTCGAAGGCGCCGACCATGCGCCGACCGACGGTCAGCAACAGGCGCTCGCCCAGTACCAGACCAGCGTCGACCAGGCGCTCGCTCAATGGAACGCCATACGCACGGCCGATCTGGCGAAGCTCAACAAACAACTGCACGAGGCAGGCATCGCCGCGATCATCGTACCCGGTGATCCGCGCGGCCGGTCCCGGGCGGACGCTTCAGAATGGTCGGACTGATTGATGTTAGGAATGGAGCACCACGGGACCCGACACGTACCGACTATTCGGCACGCTCCATCGCCACGGCAATGGCGTTCCGACGCGGATCCCGACACGAGGTCGACCCATGAGCCCCTTGGGTGGTGCGATGCCGTCATCGATGATCGCAAAACCGTCGCGCGCTTTGACCAGATCAATGCCGTTTTGCGCCCCGGTGATGCCCATCGCTTGCGTCAGGCGTTCCGGCCCGCGACAGAGGTCGCGATCGTTGGTGCCAGAACGACGTGCATCCCGCATTTGATCCAGGCCATACAAAGGCTCAAGTGCCCGGATACCAGATGAGATGCCACTGATCGTCCACGCGCAAATGCACCAGGGTGGCGAAGTGGCCAGTGACATGAGGCCCAAGAAGCCGGAACAAATAAAGCTCACGATCGGCCGTCGTGCGGGTTAGTCGGATTAAATGACGACGCTCATAGGGCCAGACTAAACCTGGCGGGTCTTACTGGCTGCGAGTGTGTTCTGGCCCGAGCGCCTATTAAAGGTCAGAAGCAGGGGCGTGCCCTACCCCCGATAACTTGACCTAATCGCCCTGCCCTCACCTGCTTCCGACTAGGGGGCATTGAAAAGTGGACCCTGGCCCACTACGGGAACAGATGATTCTTGTACCTCGCGAGCGTGTCTGCCGCCACACCTTGGCTATCGGGCGGCATCCTGGATTGGCGGCTCCGACAGGCGTGACATCAGCTCTCCGGACGCGCTGGCACTGAGCGCCATCGCCTGTTGCGTGGCCGATGCCTCCCGGATATAGGCATTGGCGGCGATCGGGATCATCCAGACGTCCTCCGAATCAGACTGGCGTGCCATGATGAAGGCTTCGGTCAGACGCGCCCTCAGCGCCCACTTCGCTGGCGACGGAAAAGTGCCGGCGTAAGCCCAACCTTCCTCTGAAAGGCCTTCGCGAATGCCGATTCGGATTGGTAACCGACGCGCTCGGCGACGTTAGCGGTTGACATATCGCTGCTCTGCAGGAGGTCGCAAGCTAGGCGCATGCGCAAGGTGGTTAGCAAGTCCATGGGTGACATCGCGCCATTTTCGACGAAATGTCGGGCAAACGTGGCACGCGACATGTTTGCCTGGTGGGCTAGGGTGTCGACCGTCCATGCTTTCTGAGGCTCCTTCACCATGGCCAGTACCGCGGCGCTTAGGCGATGGTCACTGAGCATGACGAGCAAGGAGGCGGGAATGCCTTCGCGTCGCGCATAACTCCTCAAAGCCAGGACGAAAAGGATCTGGCTCAGCGAAGTGACGATCGCCAGCGCACCCGGCCGAAGTTGAGTGACTTCGTCCCGCAGCAGGCCCACGATCCCGTCGAGAAAACCCAGGTGCCCTTCTTTGGCAAGCGACACGTGCAGGACGTCAGGTAGAGCGCCCATGAGCAAATCGGCAGAGCCGGGCTCGTAGGTAAAACGGCCGCATAGCAGATCCATATCGCCGGGCCCATCCGTATTGCGACGTTGCAGCAACGGCCCGGCATCGTCCAGCTTCGCCGGAGCGGCGCGGCCTTCGCCGGTGCCGTGCAGCACATGTGCGGTACCACGCGGTAGCAGCACGAAATCGCCGGCAACCAGCTTCAGGTTCCTCCCGCGCGGAAGTTTCAACTGGACGGTGCCGGTCAGCATGAGATGAAACGGCGCCTCGCCTGGTGTCGCCTCCTCGATATCCACCTCGAACGGGCCTGCCATCTGGCAACGCAGATCCAGGCTGCCTTGAATGTGAGCCAGAGCAATAACGTTGGTTAAAGCATCCATGAGACGATCGCGCTGATAAATGATCCTTTTGAGTATTAACGCGATCGAATGGCCGCGCAACACTGGTCGCACAGGGAGGTCCGATTATCAAGCCTTCACTCATTCGAGGATAACCGCCATGTTGGACTGGAGGGACTATCTCAAATAAGTCAAGGAGTGCATTGGTGAAGCAGGCTCGCTGATCCCCGATAAGTCGAGCGGTCTCTCGACCCTTTCCGAGGAGGTGAAGGGGATTACTCTGAGATCTGCACCGATCGCTGTCGATGCAACGTTCAAATGACGATTACGCTTCTCTAGAAGCGTAATCAGCCCACGTTATAACGGTTCTATTCATTTTCGGTTCCGGAGTTTGTCATGCCCAAGATTGAGATCTATTCCACCGCAGTGTGCCCCTATTGCATGTCCGCCAAAAACCTACTCAAGTCCAAGGGACTAGAGTGGAGTGAGCTGCGCATCGACGCCGACCCCACGCAGCGCGAAGTGATGCTGGCGCGCAGCGGTGGCCGCCGCACGGTGCCGCAGATCTTCATCAACGATCAGCACGTCGGCGGCTTTGACGACTTGGTGGCCGCGGACAGTAACGACAAGCTGGCCGAACTCCTGGCGGCCACCGCCTGAGCGAGTCCATCGACGAATGGGCCAGCAAGCACCGCGTGATGCGGATGACCAGCGTGCTATGCGCCTTAACCGATTTATTGAAGGCACGCTCGCGGGGTTGGAATCGCGATGGCGTCTCACCAGGTCTCGGTGCATCCCGGCCATCTCCTAAACTTCTATCACGGCCGCGACCTAGGATAGCGACAAAAGCCCCGCTGTCGTTCTAAAACCACGACGTTTTATTGAACGAGTGACATTACTCCGGATCGATAAATCGATCGATCATTTGCCCCTTTGTAAATGACAACGCCCGCCATAAATCGAAAGCGGGCGTTCCTGAGAGCTGATCAAGCCATCAATGTACTACGCGGTAAATCCGCCGTTGACGTCGATGACCGATCCGGTGATGAATCCCGCGTCGGGGCCCGCAAGGAAGACGATAGCCGCCGTAACTTCATTTAACTCCGCAAAGCGCGGAATGGCATGCGAGTCCATGACGATGGGCGGTAGATTGCCCTTGGCCCCGGCGGCCATGTCCGTATCCATGATACCGGCCTGTACTACATTCACCGTGATGTTTCGTCTGCCCAAATCGCGTGCCGCTCCTCGGCTGTAACCGACCACCGCAGCTTTGCTTGCTGCGTAATCCGTGGTACCGGCGAAGGCGATCCTTGAGCCGAGACCCGAGCCGACTGAGATAATGCGGCCGCCGTCGGGTAGGACCTTGGCTGCCGCTCGGATGTTGGCGATCACCCCAAACGCGTTGATCATCCACTGCTTGTCCATGGCCGCGTTGTCGATCGAGGGGTCGTCGATCGTTTTGCCCTGCCATGCTACAGCCGCGTTGTTGACCAGGATGTCGAGCTTGCCGAATTCGCGGACGACGCTGTCAATCAACGACGACGCCTCCATCGGCTCGCCTTGGTCAGCCTTGAACGCCGCCGCTTGCACGCCACGCGATTTGAGTTCCTCCACTACTGCCGTCGCTTTGTCCGGCGAGGAAACGTAAGTGATCGCGACATCCGCGCCCTGCTCCGCCAACGCGATAGCCGTGGCGGCGCCCAAGCCTCGAGATCCTCCCGTGACCAGCGCAACTTTTCCAGACAGTGTCTTACTCATGGCATTTCCTCTTCAATTTTCTCTTCGGCTCTTGGGAGCGATTGCTCGGCCGAGGTGAATCGCTATGCAGTCCGAGTGAGTAGCTAGGGGACTGCGCCATCCGAAGGCGCCTTCACATACCCACTGGCTGCGTTAGAGCCCCCGATCGCATAGGCCAGGATGATCAGCAGGCCTTGGGCCATTGCGGTTCCAATGGAACTTGCGGTCATCGTTCCTGATGGGGAGTTCGCTAATAGACGCGTGGCGCTGCTCCATTAGGCCGGCGTCGTTGCGTGGTCGGTTATCGTTCCCATAAGAACGAAACCAATTGCGGCTGTCATCGCGCCATTCATAGGCGAAGCGAACGGTAATCCAATTGTTCGTGAACGCCCAAAGCTCTTTGATGAGTCGATATTCAAGTTCGCGTACCCACTTCCGCTGCAGAAACGCAACGATCGCCGCGCGGCCGTCTAGAAAGTCGCTTCGATTTCGCCAGTGGTTGTCCCGCGCATAACCAAGCGAGACCTTTGCGGGGTCGCACGTGTTCCAACTGTTCTCTGCAATACGGACCTTTTGAATGGCCGTCTCAAGGGTGAACGGTGGCATCGGAGATCGGTACTCAGACATGATTGGTCTTCCATCTCGCGCTCGCCGGTGCCGCTGGCGTGGCGCACGTCCACGCCAACCAGCAGGCCGTTGCGGTTCTCCATCAGGGCATTGGCCAGGTAGCTCAGCTTCGCTTCCTTGCCTTGGCCCTTGCGGGCCAGCCGGGCATCCGGATCGGTCGTGGACGCGTGCGTGTCGTTGCTGCGCTTCTCGCCGCGAAAATCATCGCCATCCCCATCATCGCCATCCTTGGGACGGAAGCTCTTGTGTGAGGCCCATGCCTCCAGCAACGTGCCATCCACGGAGAAGTGCTCGTCGCTCACCAGCTCGCGCATGCGTGCCAGCAACACGGTGTGCTCGAAGAACTGTTGGGCGATCGCTTCATCGAACAACCGCTCCCGATTGAACGAGAACGTCGAGTGATCCCATACCAGATCATCCACGTTCAGTCCGACGAACCAGCGAAACAAGAGGTTGTAGTCCAGCTGCTCCATCAGCAAGCGCTCACTGCGCACGCTGTAGACCACTTGCAGCAGCGAGGCCCGCAGAAGGCGTTCTGGCGGAATCGACGGACGTCCGCCCTCGGCATAGCGGGTGGCCAGCACACCGTCGAGCTCGCCCAGGATGCCGTCCACCAGTACGCGCAGCTTGCGGATCGGATGGTCGCTCGGCACGCGGTCTTCCACGGAGACATACGAGAACATGCCAAGCTGTTGGACGTCGGGGCTACGCATCGGATTGAAGGCTCTGCGATTGAGGCAAACTATGACCACTCCGAGGCGCGGGAGTTTCTCGACAGCCTGCTAGAGGAGGCGGGAAGCATCCGACGCGACCTACACGAAATCATTTTCCCGAAGGCCTTCATCATCGGCGGCGACGCCGACGCTGCTAGACCGTTTCAAACACCTGAACTTGTAGCTCTTCTAAGGGGCCAGCTTCTGTTCGAAAATGCCGATACATTTCTAAAGCTATGACATTGTGCGTAGAGGGGATGCTCGACCTCAATTGTTGGCGGTGTCTTACACGCACCGGCCCACCCTGGGGTAGGCCGAACTTTTAATGCCCTGACGGCGTAAGAGATGTGATGCGCCAGATTCGCAAACGAAGGGGCCCGAGATCGACGTAAGTTCAACAACAACCGACACACAGTACTTGCGTCACCCCATTACATCGCTCTCTCTTCAAGCTAGATCTGCGCCTGGCCGCCGTCTACGAAAAGTTCGGTCGCAGTGATGTAGCTAGCCTCGTCCGAAGCGAGGAATGACATGGCACTCGCGATTTCCTCAGCCGAGCCGGTACGTCCAAGTGGCGTGATGTCGGCCGTGTTCTGTACGAACTGCTCGATCTGCTCATCGTTTAGACCGAGTTCCGACTTGTACGCTGGGGTAACCACAGTGCCGGGGGCAACAATATTGACGCGAATGCCTCGTCCCTTGAGATCCACTGCCCAGGTACGCACGAACGAACGTAACGCGGCTTTCGTCGCTGCATACACGCCAAATGCGGGGAGCCCCTTTACGGAAGTGATCGAGCCGGTGACGACAATCGAGCCACCCGGACCCATCAGCGGGAGTGCCTTTTGGACGGTGAAGAGTGTTCCCTTGACGTTGATATTGAAGTACTTGTGGAACTGGGATTCCGTGATCGCGCCAAGCGGAGAAAACTCACCGCCGCCTGCGTTGGCAAAGAGCAAATCAAGCCGCCCCTCAGCGCTCTGAATGACCTCATAGATTCGGTCGAGATCGGTGTTATCCGAGACGTCTCCTTGGATGGCCGTCGCGTGATGGCCAATCTCTAAGACCGCCGCGTCCAGTTCCTTTTGGCGCCGACCGGTGATGTAGACCCTGGCACCTTCCAGTGCCAGCCGCTTGGCCGTGGCGAGACCGATGCCTGAGCTCCCGCCTGTAACGAGAGCTACCTTGCCGGCGTGGCGTTCCACGTTGATTTTCGTGCGATCGAGGGTGTTCATGCGCTCTCCTGTGGGCCAATTCCGCCCGGTGAGCCCAGTTTATGGGTGTCCTTTTCGGTGAATAAATAAGAGTTCCATGGTTTGTTTATGCACCTCCGTGGATAATCCAGGCATATTCGGGAACCTTCCATGGATCATCTCCAGGCCATCAGGGTCTTTTGCCGCGTGGTTGAAACCGGCGGCTTCAACCGCGCGGCTCAGTCACTGCAAATGCCCAACGCGACCGTCAGCAAATGGGTCCGATCCTTGGAGACCCACCTTGGAGTTCCCCTCCTTGAGCGCAACACACGCCGCGTACGAGTCACCAGCGAAGGCACTGCCTACTACGAACGCATGCGCCAGCTACTAGCCGAACTGGACGATGTCGAGTCCTCGCTTGGGAGGGCCCATGCCAACCCGCGAGGCCGCTTAAGAGTCGACACGGGAGGGTCGACGGCCAGTGGCATCCTCATACCGGCCCTCCCAGAGTTCCGCGAGCGTTATCCAGACATCCATGTTGAGATCGGCGTGACGGATCGCGTCGTAGACGTCATTGGTGAGAACGTCGACTGCGCAATTCGAAGCACTGCCAGTGATATGTCCCTCATTACGCGTCGCATTGGCAAGCTCCGTTGGACAACTTGCGCTAGCCCGGCTTACGTTGAACGTTACGGTATGCCTGACCACCCGCGTCAGATCCTCACCGGGAAATACCCGGTAGCGGGCTATTTCTCGGCGCGCACCGGTATTGTCCAGCCGCTTCACTTTCGGGACAACGATGAGTCGTTCCAAATCGACCCCGCTACTAGTGTGATCGTCAACGAGAGCAATGCGCATGTTGCGACGGCCCTAGCCGGGCTTGGCCTTATCCACACGCTTGACTTTATGGTTCGGCCCTCGATCGAGCAAGGAGAGCTGATACCGATGCTGGAGCCATGGCGCCCCGATCCATTGGAAGTCTATATCGCATATGCACCAAGTCGTCAGCTGAGCGCGAAAGTCCGCGCCTTCGTTAGCTGGGTCACCGAAGTCTATGCAAGGTACCGCGATCGCTAGGCACGGTCATCTTCGGCTTGACGAGGAGCGTGTCGATACCACGTCCTCTTCGATAACTTTCACGAGCGCATCGGGACGGGAGATCATCGATATACACCAAGGCTTTGACATGCGGGCCCAAGATGCTATCAACCGGCCGTAGCTGAATACGGAGGCATCCCACCGTTTGAACGAAAGCCGGCCCTACAGCAGGTGTATGCGCTTGTGGTTGACGACCAAACTCTAAAGAAGCCATTTGCGTTGACGCTACCAACGGGGAAGAAGCTGTAGCGGTGGGCGCAGGTGCCCCGTAGAACGCAGCTTCTACCTGGAGTTGGTGACGTGCACGAATTCAGGCACGGGCACAAAGCCGTCGCGGTTGGGCATCTTGATGCCGAGGAGCGAGGCTTTGTCGAGCGTAGCATCGTCCGGCAGGATGCCGTTCAAGTTAAGCAAGTAGGCCTCAACGGCATAGGTGTCGTCGATACTCAAAAAACCCGGCGCGGTATACGGCATGGCCCGGTGGATGTAGTCGAACAGCGTGGTTGCGTAAGGCCAGAAACTACCGATGGTTTTCACTGGCTTGTCCGTTGCCAGGCTGCCCTGGCCGCCAACCAGACGGTCTCTGATTCCACCTTGACCGTTAGCGCCGTGGCAGGCGAGGCAGTAGGTGTTGTACACCGTCTTGCCCTGGGCCACGGTGCCTTTGCCGTCGGGTAAACCGGCGCCGTCGGGGCGGACATCGATATCCCACAGCTTGATCTCTTCCGGTGTCGCAAGGCGACCGACGCCGTAATCGGGTTGCCCCGCAACAGCCAGGGTGCTGGCGAACAGCGTCGCCATGGCAGCATTACGACAGAGCGTTGTGAACTTTGCCATTGGAATCGATACTCCAGGTCTGCTGCGCGTTGTAGTGAAACAGCGCGTTAGTACCCACCCGGGCGATGAAGGACTTGCGGTCAGGCTGGACGTTGCCTTTTTCGTCTGTCGAGCGACTGACGATCTTGGTCGGCTTGCCATCCCACATCCAATCCATTTGGAAACGGGTTTGCGCCTTGTACAGCACCGGCAGGTTCAGTTGAGCCACCCTCCAGGTCCGGCCCTCGTCCGTGCTTACCTCAACTTTGGCGATCTTGCCGTGGCCACTCCAGGCTAGGCCGGTGATGCGATTGTAGCCAGGACGAATTTCCATCATGCCCGAGGGCGAGGTGATGACGGAATTGGTGTCCATTCGTAACTGGAACTGGGTCGCCTTACCGTCGGGCCGCAACTGCGTGTAGCGGTCAGTCTCCCAGCGGGTCATCCATGGCCGGTCGCCGAACTTCAGACGACGCAGCCATTTGATATTCAAGTTGCCCTCGAAGCCCGGCATGATCAGCCGGATCGGATAACCATGTGCGGGACGGATGGGCTCCCCGTTTTGACCGTAGGCAACGAGTGCGTCGTTAAGGATCTCGTCGGTGAGGGGGATGCTTCGATCGACACCGGCGCCATCACCACCTTCGGCAAGCATCCACAGCGACTTGCGATCCACGTCAACCATATCGACCAGCAGCCTTAGTGGCACACCAGTCCATTCACTGCAGCTGAGCAGTCCGTGGGTGTTTTGCACGGTCAGGTCTTCGTCGGCCTTCTTCCAGTTCTCCCAACCATTGCCCGTGCACTCGATGAAATGGATAAGGGAGACCGAAGGCAGGGCCATCAGGTCATACACGGTAAGCACCATCGGCTTCTTCACCATGCCATGGATCAGCAAGCGGTGCTTGGCGGGGTCTATCTCTGGCACACCCGCATGACTGCGCTCGTAGTGCAGGTCCGAGGGCGTGATGATGCCGACCAATTTGTCCAGAGGCGTCTTGGAATTGATCGCGTTGATTGGCTCAACATTCCTCATTCCCGGCCCGGCCTCCGGAATACGGCTGATCTGGACGTACTTGGAGCGTTCGCTGTACCTCCCCAGCAGGTCGCCCGGGCCACGCGGCGGCACATCCGCCAGGCTGTCCGCCATGGCACGCACCCAAGGGGCAGCACCTGGCAAGGCCGCAAAGCCGATCAAAACCTTTCGGCGTGTTAAGAGACGCGGCTTCGAACCGGATTCATCACCGCCTGACAGCCTGCCCTTGTCGTCAGCACCCCTCGTGTTGTCTCGATCTTTTGCATCCATCGTTCGTTTCCCTCATCAGTAGCGGGTCAATGCCAGCAAGTGCGCCTATTCGACCCGTTCGGCAATGCGTTCACGATCGAAATGCACAAGCCTCTCGATCGGATCATGGCCAACTCCTACTGCTTCTTGTGCACGATGTTGATGGTAGGCCTCCCAGCCGCCGGCCGATGCGTCGGACGAAAGATCAATGGTCAAGCCGCCTTGAAGTTATGGCTATCCAATCACGTCAGTTACATCGGCAGATACAGCTCACGCCGCGATAGCGATCCAGGAACTCTTGGAAAAGTTGCTCTGCAGGTACCCGTATGGCAGTCGTTGCCACAAAATTCTCAAGATTGGCCGAAGCCGAGCTCAAAAATCAGGCGACACCCTGCCCATCCGCTCCTCCGAGCGTTATCGATTTTGAGCGTTATCATCGTATTGCTCGCTCAGTCAGGCGTGCGCGCTCTTCGCGCCTGACTGATCCTGAATGCAGCGCGGTCTCGCTCATCCCTTGATGAACGCGAGTATGTCGGCGTTGATAACATCGGCATGCGTCGTGGGCATCCCATGTGGAAAGCCCGGGTAGACCTTCAGCTTAGCGTTCTTAAGGATTTTCGCTGAGAGAACACCTGCGTCTTTATAAGGCACGATTTGGTCGTCGTCGCCATGCAACACCAGGGCCGGCTCGCCGATCTTCTTCAGATCGTCATTGAAATCAGTTTCTGAAAAGGCCTTGATGGAGTCGTACTGTGCTTTAGCCCCACCCATCATCCCCTGTCGCCACCAATTGCGAATGGTGCCTTCGGACGGTTTGGCTCCGGGACGGTTGTAGCCATAGAACGGCCCCGAAGCGATGTCCAAATAGAACTGGGCCCTACTTGCGGCCAACTGGGTGCGAAGCCCGTCAAAGACCTCGAGCGGCGTTCCACCCGGGTTGTCTTTTGTTTTAACCATAATGGGTGGCACGGCGCTAATTAGTACGAGTTTCGAAGTGCGTTCCTGGCCATGTCGGGCCACATAGCGCGTAACCTCACCACCTCCCGTGGAGTGACCAATGTGAATGGCATTCCGCAAGTCAAGCGCTTCCGTGAGGGCGGCGAGATCAGCCGCGTAATGGTCCATGTCATTTCCGTCCGGGGTCTGTGTCGACCGACCGTGCCCTCGGCGATCATGCGCGATCACCCGAAAGCCTTTGCTCAGAAAGAAGAGCATCTGAGCGTCCCAATCGTCGGCGGAAAGTGGCCAGCCATGACTGAATACAATGGGCTGCCCTGATCCCCAATCCTTGTAAAAGATTTCGACACCATCTTTCGTGGTCACTTTGCTACTCATTCGAAGTGCTCCTTTGGTCGAGGGGGTGGTCGCAGCGGATGAACTGGCACTAGCCGCGTCGACGGCTGATAGAAGCGGCAAAGCCATTGCTGCAGCCGCAGCCGAGCCGGTGCCCATCAGCATTTTGCGGCGTGAGTAGTTCATGCCTTCGCTCTGTTCTGGACTGCTCATGCGATGCATCCTCTTGTGTCATTAGTTGATCGGTACGGATAGCGCAACCCACGAACATCCAACAGCGCAGAGTGCAAGCTCTCCGCGAGTTCTCGAGTAACCGAATGGCTACTGCGAAGGGTCCATACAACGACAATCCTGCAATGAGCTTTGGCCGTGATTAACTTTTACGGAAAGCCGGGCCTTTAGTTCCTGGAAATGTCGGCGCACCGTCGCCAGAGAGATGGCAAGCTGCCCGGCGCTTGTCGACAGGCTGTCTGTCCCAACGGCTTTTTCGCCGTTGGGACATGGTTTCAATTCCGGTCATATCGCAACATAGTCAAAACCTCAATTGGCCTGCTTACAAAAGCATCGAGTGCCATGGGATGGCGCGATGAGGTTGCCGTCCGATTCCATCGCCAGCCATGTACCGAACCCACGCCATCGCGACCCGGTTCCTTCAGATGCGTTATTTCAGGCCGTCGTAAACAATACGAGTGAAGAAGTCGGGGTCGATGACAAAGTGGCCGTATTTGGCGTCGTACTTGGCCGTCGGCTTGGCTGCGATGATTTCATCTCGCGATTTGCCCTGCTTCTTGAGGGCGGCGACGTTGTCGCGAATGCCCGCGAGCATGTCCCGGAAGTCTTGAAGGTCAGCCTTGGTCCCCACTGGCCCATGTCCAGGCACGACAACCGCGTGCTCACCGATGTGAGGCAAGATCGTGTCAAGCACGCGGACCATGCCATTAATACTTCCGCCGTTCTCGTTGTCTATAAAGGGATAGACACCATTCCAGAAGAGGTCGCCCAAGAACACCACATCGGCCGGCTGCACTGTCACGTACAGATCAGTGTCGGTATGCGCCGGAGGTGTGACCGTGGCCGTGATCGTCTGCTCATCCAGTTTCCAGGATTTCGAATTCTTGACGATAATTGTGGGAATGGCTGCTTTGGGTAACGGTTTGAATGTGTAGTCCCAGTCGTCCACTCGCGTGGTCTGAGACACCCGTTTCACCGTGCCCGCTGTGCTAATAATCTTGGCGCCGGTGGCGGCCACCCAGCGATTACCGTCGGTATGGTCCCAGTGGTAGTGGGTATTGATGAGGTAGCGGATTGGCTGTTTGCCCAAGGCGTTGATGGCAGCTTCAACTCGCGGCTTGGAGACTGCGATCCCTGCGTCGATCATGAACTTGCCATTGGCTCCCACGATGACGCCGATGTTGCCACCCGATCCGGACAGCACGTCGATGCCCTCGCGGACTTTGGTGGTTTCGATGGGCGCCTTCGCAGCTTCTTCATTGATCTTTATCACCGGACTGACGCGGTCGGCCCCCGCGCCTGCCGCGATCGCACTCATGGCTAGGAAACAAAGAAGGGGTGTCAATGACAGCCCGCCCAGGCGACTTTGTACGCGCGCATGCACCATGACAGCTCTCCTTGAAACAACCTCGGAACGGGTTCTCCCTATCCAAACGCATTTCCGAGAAAAAGGCTTGTGAGAAAGCAGCAGGGTTGATCAAAGTTACGATCACGATGCCGCTGATACGGCACGCACGAGTCGAAGGGATCACTCCCAGCGAAGGCGCCCCCCATCGTGATCGCCGAAGACTTCTGAGCTTGTGGGGCTACCCAGCAACAGCACAAGACAGGCTCATCCGTAGATTGAACAAATTTAGTGGCTTGCCGCAAGAACGACCGGGATATGCCGGCGTATTGTCGCGTCCCTCACCAGCGTGTCGGCACGCCATTGCCGAACACACACCTTAGCTTGGCACTTACGTGTGCAGGTACGTTGGCGTGTCGCCGACAACGCCACACCTTAAGGCCATCCGAAAAGCTCTGACCGGAGCAACACTGAACGCGCGTGACGAATGGACTCCATAGCCCGCGAAAAGGCGGGACACATCCAGTTAATGGCAATCAGGAGAAAGCAGATGGCATCCGCACCCGCCTATCCCGTGACTCATCATCGAACCAGCGAAGTCGATGGCGTAAAGATCTTTTATCGAGAAGCCGGCCCCAAAGACGGTCCCTTCGTATTGCTACTCCACGGCTTTCCAACGTCCTCTCACATGTTCCGCAACCTCATTCCTTATTTGGCAGACCGTTATCACGTGATTGCTCCTGACTACCCGGGGTACGGCCAAAGTGATGCCCCTGACTTCAAGGCGTTTGCTTACACATTCGATCATTTCGGGGACTTGACGGACGGCCTTTTGAACCAGCTCGGGGTGAAGAAGTACGCCATGTACGTGATGGACTACGGCGCTCCCGTGGGCTGGCGCCTCGCCCTCAAGCATCCCGACGCCATTACAGGACTGATTATTCAAAACGGCAACGCATACGACGAGGGGTTGAAGGAATTTTGGGATCCGATCAAGGTTTACTGGGGTGACGGAAAAAAAGAGAGTCGCGACAAGCTGCTCAATTTGGTCTCGCCCGAAACAACGATCTTTCAATATACCGACGGCGTATCTGACAAATCACGCGTGTCCCCGGACAACTGGACCCACGATCAACCGTTACTCGACAGACCCGGGAACGCCGACGTCCAAATGGACGTCATGTACGACTACCGCACAAACCTTCCGCTCTACCCCAAGGTGCAGGCGTGGTTGCGCGAAAAGCAGCCGCCGACGCTGATCGTCTGGGGGAAACGTGACTTCATCTTCCCGGAACCCGGCGCTCACCCGTACAAGCGGGATCTCAAGGAGATCGAGTTCCATCTACTTGATACGGGGCACTTCGTGCTCGAGGACAAGCCAGATGAAGTGTTTCCGCTGATTCACGACTTCTTGGATCGCAAGGTCGCCTCGGCGTAACCGAAGCCAGACCAGACCCTGGGCCGCCAGGAATTCATAGTGCCCTGCAATCCCTGGGATACCATAATGGCCGTCTCGAACAAGCGCAGCGAAAAAGGTCTACTGACGCCGGACAACTGCGTCGTCACTCTCATTGACCTTCAGCCCCAAATGCTATTCGGCGTAACGAATTTCGATCGGCAGTCAATCATCAACAGCAATATGATTTTGGCGAAAGCCGCCAGAATTTTCGATGTGCCCACTGTGCTGTCGTCCGTCGAGACCAAGGCGTTCAGTGGCAATATTTGGCCGCAGATTTTGTCCATCTTTCCTGGTGAAAAGATCATCGAGCGAACCAGCATGAACGCATGGGATGACGCCAACTTTGTCGCTGCAATTGAAAAGAGCAAGAAGAAGAAAATTGTACTGGCTGGCCTATGGACCGAAACCTGCGTAGCACTCCCCACCGTCCAGGCCATCCACGATGGCTTCGAAATTTACATCGCTGAAGATTGCTGTGGTGACGTTTCCGGACTAGCGCATGAAAATGCCATGCGGCGCTGCATTCAAGCGGGCGCAAAGCCCGTGACAGCCTTGTCAGTCATGTTGGAGTGGCAGCGCGATTGGGGGGAGAAGGCGACCTACGGGGCTGTCATGGACGTCGTCAAAACGCATCTTGGCGCGTATGGTGCGGGCGTCGAGTACGCCTACACGATGGTGCACGGTACGGCAGCCACGAGCCTTCCTGCCTACCAACCCCCTGGCGCGTCAAGAGAGTCCTGATGTAACGCATTGAGGGCCTCTTCATGAAAATCTATCTCATGTCGCTCGGAGCCGGATTGCTTGTTGGCATCATTTATGGATTGCTTGGGGTGCGATCGCCTGCCCCGCCCTTGATTGCATTGCTCGGTCTCTTGGGCATCCTCCTAGGCGAGCAAGCCGTTCCCGTCTTCAAACGGCTGATGGCTTCGGAACCGGTTAGCGCTTCATGGATCAAACAGGAAGCAATGCCGCACGTGTGCGGCAAGCTTCCCATCGGCAATTCTTCGATGCTTGCAGGCGGCTCTCCGCAGAGTCCGCCTCTGCCTAGGGAGGCAGGCGATGACTGACGCCCTTCCATCATCAATGCAAAGATCTCGACATTCGACACAGCCCCATCAGGCAAATGTGAAGAACCACGACCTGGTATTCACGCGAATCGCCCACTGACTCGGCCAAATGGACTTCGGCGCCCTCAACGAACAGCACACTGACTGTGATAATGCTGCCGTTGTTCGTGGCGAGCAAAGGCGCCGCCTTCGCAATCTCATCGGCCATGCCGATGCGAAGGTGCGTCTCTGTACTTCAGTCTGGTCTCGGTCAACACGAGCTTGGCGAATACATCAAGATGGTGCGCTTAAGAACGAATTTGCGTTGCTCATGCGGGCTCACGCCACACGCCCTGGCTTCTGGCACGTACCGACACCGGCCTAACCTAGGAACTTGTGAAAGAAATCGAAAGTCCTGCCATTCGCGTCGCGGGCGGCGGCTTCGTCATAATGAGAACCCGTATGCCTAGCAAAGGCATGGCGACACCCTGGATAACTAAAGATCCTGACGTTGTTCATTTGCATGAAAGCCTTGCTAATCTCCGCTTGGTTCGTCTTGGAAATGTGCTCATCCTCCGCGCCCAGATGGATGAGGAAGGGTGCCTCGACAGCGTGCGCCTCCGCCAGGTACCTTTCCGTTCCTCCACCGTAGTACTCAACTGCTGCGTCTACCTCAGAGCGCGCCGCGGTCAGGAACGTTATGAGCCCACCAAGACAAAAGCCCATGACTCCAACCTTGCCGTTAGACCCCGGTTGGTGCCGCACGGTCTGCACGACGTCTTCGACATCGCCGACACCGATGGAAACATCATAGGCGGCGTACAGCTCCAGCCCCTTTTTCCACTCGGCATCCGACCAGGCATTAAGGTCAAGCCCGGGCGATTGCCGCCAAAACAGGTCCGGGCAAATTGCGAAAAAGCCCTGATCAGCCAACTCCTTGCACGACTGCCGCATGTCATTGTTGATACCGAAAATCTCGTGCAGAACCACGACACAGGGAGCGATGGCCGCGCTGGGACTCGCTACATAAGCCCGAAATTTCCCATCCCTAGAATCTATTGTTATGTGTGAATCCATATCCATTCACCTCTCAAGAGTCACCCTGCTCCAGATGGGACCGTGCGTCGCCCGTTCTGTCACATGCGCCATTTGTCGGTGCCAGACGGTTGGCGAAGCACGCATGACGCCGTAGAAGTGATCTGTCTTCGTGCATGCTGCGCGTGCTCCCGTCGGGTGAGACTGAATGATGGCCAGTTCGCTTCTCGCAGCCTCCCATTGCCATGGAAGATCATTCGCAGTGACTTGGTCGTGTCCGATCTGCAAGGACACTATTCAACAACTCTGTGGCCAGTCGTTGGTGCAATTTGAGGACGCCAGTGCGATGTGGAAACAGGGCCACGCCTCGTGCTAGCGCATCAGCTACCTGCGGATCAGTCAATGACATTGACGCTGCCCGACTGGCCGGCGATAAGACAAGCGCACATTTCAGACATCCTCACTGAGCGTGGGGCTCCTGCGTCGAGACCGCTGCCCCGGACGCCTTGAGCAGGCCGGTGACTGAGCGCTTCGTGAGACCATTCGACCGCACCGGCAGCCAGACACTTGGACAATAGACTTGGGGCCCCGATGGTTCTTTTAAGAAGGCCGGTAATTTGTACGAACATACGGACGGCGTCACGTTCGCCATCGATTGCGGCACCAAGTGCCTCGCGGCTGTCCTCCCGAGAGACATTTCGACTCAAGCGTCGCAAGGTACCCCGCTTGGCTCTAGCTAGGTGCCCAGGTGGCACAGAAAGCGTTCGGGCGTCGCGCAATGACGCGAGGATGAAAGCGCCAAATCCGCTCTGCACCTTGGAACAATTAAATCTCGGGGGAGTCAAGCATGATCTCCACGTCTCCGCTAAGCTGCAGTAGCTCTCCTGAATCGAAGTCTATAAAGACGAGACCGGCGAATGGATTGACCGCAAAATTCCCTAAGGTGTTGAAGAAGCGATTTCCCGAATAGTCCGGGATTGTTAGAGCGTCGTCGTCTTCAAGGCGAACAAACCCCTGCGGGCCGCCACGGTGCGACACATCCACCTGCCGACCACTCGCTTCCAGATCGACGTAGGAAGCGACAAAGAAAGTCTGCGCACTCGCTATCAGTGATCGCGCACGTGCATCAAGCCCGCGTAGGTCCTGTCGTGCCACGGAAGCACTAGGCGCGGACGGCATCTGGAGTAGCAGCCTTTCTTTGATGTATTTCGGGCAATTGCCGAAGACCTGCTCCGCTCGTACGTCAAGTTCATTGAAGGTCTTCGACCGGATCTTCCCGTTGATACGAAATCGCCGCCGAGTGGTGAAATCGATGCCAAGCAACGCAATCGCCGCCCCCGGGAGGATCCCGGCGGTCACAGGGTCGCTGACAGGTGTCACCGCGTTAATCCGCAGGATCTTGGCCTCGGGTGAAGATAGAAAACCAGGCGCCCCCGTCACAACGCTAGCCCAGACGCGGCCATTTGGGCCGACCGCGCCGACCACAATAAATCGAAGCTCTGCAAAAAAGGCTCGCTGTTGCTCGCTGAGAAGCGTGTGAAAAATGCGGCTTTCCAAACCAGCAAAGATCGTATCGGCACCGATGCTTCGTTGCAGCGCCTTCTCGCCGATGTGCCATCTCACCGCCATCTCTTGACCGGATCGATCGGTCATAAGCAAATCTCCCCTCGCTGCAATAGCTGATCAACGGTCTCGAATTGAGAAAGTAGCGATCTTGCCCAACTCAGGCCCCGGACAGTAACTCGTCATACTGCCTATGTTCACGCCGCCACGCCGATGGACTTGCCATGACATGCTGGGAAAAGACCCGCGTGAAGTGACTTTGATCGGCGAAGCCGGCCGAAAAGGCTATGTTGACGAGCGTCTGATTCGTGGTCTTAAGCAGCTCTTTGGCATGCTCTAGACGACACTCAATCAGCCACTGATGCGGAGATACACCGTTGGATCGCTTAAAGAGGTATGAAAAATGACTCGGCGACAATCGGCAGGCGGCCGCTAGGTCATCCACAGTAATCCTTCTTCGGATGTTGAGTGCTACAACCTCGCGTGTGCGCCGCATCTGCCATCCGGCCAAACGGTTGCGCTCCACAGCATCATTTGTACGTACATGTCCATGAGTGCGAACCAGATGACCGACGACTGCCCGTACAATTTGCCCAATGAAGCGTGCGCCCATCGAGCGAGACTGATCCCGCGATTGCACAATAGCCATGGCCAAATGCTGTACAACTGGATCCACGACCCCAGCCCTTCCGGGGGTGTCCAATAGTTCCGTAGCCTGATCGACGGCAAGGCCAGCTAAGTGGTTCAGCGCTTCCTTGGAGAAATGGATGAGCACGCAATCGAGTGGGCCATCAATGGTGCTACGCCAGTCATATTGGCGGTCATATATTCCGATGGATCCTTCTAGTTGCCCCGAGGCATGTAGGCGTTGTTGTCCGCACCACAGTTCATGATGTTCGGAGTCGTGGAGATAAGTGATAACGGTATAGAAGTCGGCGTTGCGCACCGCGTGGCACTGGAAAGATGCTGTTGACCGGCAAGCGGTGTGAGTAAGTGCCCATGAGTCACCAATGATCGAGCTGCTGGATAGGCAGCCGGCCTGCTTTCCATCATCTGGCACCATAAAGTCTAAACCGGCGATATCTACGGCGTTCACGCCTCGTCACCTCTTCCGCGACGCGCAGCAAAACCGATCCGCACCGAATCGAGTCAGCCGCTTGTTGGTGGATATTTGAGCCACATTTTCGTGTGCAATAGGGAGCATCCAACTCGCGTCTACGCACTACCGGGAAAGGCCCTCTCACTCGAGCCGGACAGCGATCGCGACGTGATCGCCTTCGTGCTGCCATCAGGTCAGTGATCGCGCCGCAGGATATGGGCTTCCACTAGCCTCTTGATCATTCGAACTTGATCTTCCGACAGGCCCGCGTCTATAGCTTTTCTTTCATGAAAGCTGATCGCATCTAAAGATCCATCGCGATATGCTCGGGACAGGGCCATTGCCTCCGCATCCCGAACATCAAAACTTCCTCCACCTTTGGCGACGCCAATCTCGGCACCAGTAAGTCCAAGGAGTCTCGCCTTTTCGACGAGCTCCCTGAGTTCGTCACATTCCTCGTTCTCGTTCATCAAGCCGATGGCAATTTGAATCGCCAGACGCGCACTTAGCTCTGCGCCATCCATGCCTTCTTGAATCCTAGAACCCAAGATCACTGAGACTTGGTGCATCATCTGGTCGGCGACCAAGCGGCCATAAAAGCGTTCGTTCCGCCTCCATGATGGGCTGTTCATTGATGCTCGCGTGACGATGGCTCATCAAGCCGTCCGGATCGAACTCCCAGTTTTCATTGCCATACGCGCGAAACCACTGCCCGCTATCGTCGTGATACTCATACGCATACCGTACCGCTATCCGATTCTGCGCGAACGCCCACAGCTCTTTGACCAATCGGTAGTCGAGCTCTCGATTCCATTTTCGTGTTAGCAAGCCAACTATCGCGTCTCGCCCCACGATGAACTCCGTTCGATTTCTCCAATGGCTATCGGCCGAGTACGCCTGGGAAACCTTCTCCGGGTCACGGGAATTCCACCCATCCTCGGCGAGCCGGACCTTCTGCACGGCGGACTCCAGGGTAAAAGGAGGCAATGGGGGTCTATTCATGCCAACAATCCTCCAGCCCTAGCGCCTTAAGCCCAGGGCACTTTGCGATCCGCCCATCTGTATCAGGAAAGAGCCGGCGCCCCCGCTTCTGCGTGAACGCGTGTGCAAGAGTGCTGCGCCTTCCAGTGCATTGTCTGCTCGTCGAGACAACTTGAGAACCGCCTTTATTCGGAATGGACAATTCCTCTGCTTGCAACGCCAAAGCGAAGGGCGACTAACGTCGCCCAGCATTCACACGCTCATGGTGCGCGCGCTTCACGGGCATGCGGTCGCCGAAGCAGCGCTCGATAGTCGAGATCGAGATGCTGCGTGTTGCAGCATCCGCGCCGGACGTGGCGTCAAAGCACACCTCATGCCAACTATCGCGGCGATAGGCCTTTTGGCCGAACGACCGATCAGCACTTGCTGATCAACACAATATTGATGGTCCTGACACGATTGGAGCAGCATTATTAATGCGACGTTCCGTGAACTGTGGCCACGCCGCCTGATGGATCGATACAGTGCCATGAAGATCTTTATCAAGGTTGCCGATACGGGCAACTTTGCCGAAGCGGCGCGCCAGCTCTACATGAGCGCCCCGGCGGTTACACGAGCGATCGCATATCTCGAGGATGTAGTCAACGCTCGCCTGTTCGTCCGAACCACGCGCGCAGTGAAGATCACAGAAGCTGGAGAGCGCTACCTTCGTGACTGCCGCCGCATTCTCGCGGACGTTGAGGCTTCTGAGACCGCCGCCGGCGAGACCCAAGTGACACCTTCGGGATTACTCACGGTCACTGCACCCGCACTCTTCGGCAGGATATTTGTGCTGCCCGTTCTATTGGATTACTTGCAAAAATACCCTCGAGTAACCGGTCGCACAGTGTTTGTGAATCGCGTCACCAACCTAGTAGACGAGGAGATCGATGTTGCCGTACGCATCGGTCACCTGCCTGACTCCGGCTATCGGGCAATTCGGGTGGGCTCCGTGCGCTCTGTTGTGTTCGGCGCACCCTCCTACTTCGATAGGGCGGGCATTCCGGATAATCCACCTGCCCTGGAAAAACACTCTTTGGTCGCGGCGACGACGGGCGGGTATTCACAGGAGTGGACATTTGGCAGTGGTCCTGTCCGCTCCCTGACTGTCCATCCTCGGCTCCTCTGCGATTCGGATGATGCCGCAATTGCAGCAGTGCTGTCGGGTTGGGGGCTGTCGCGATTGATGGTCTACAAAATCGCTCAAGCACTTATCGACGGACGCTTGCAGTCCGTCCTTTCGGACTTCGAAGAGCCGCCACAACCCATCCATGTCCTTCACCCGGTGGGACAGCATGCCTCTGCCAAGGTTCGGATATTTTTGGACCTTCTGGTCGAGCGACTCCGCGCCAACAGGATATTGAACTAGAGGAAGAGGCATGCCTCGTAGGGGAGCGTGTGCGGAATTTTGTGGACTTGTTTAGGGCTTATGGGGCGAACCCGGCACTGATTAGCGCCTCGTCTAGCGAGGCGGCGAAAGGCGTTAGCCACCTCTTCCCTACCCCCGATAACGCCGACTAACCACCCTGCCCGGGCCCATTTTTCTGCCGATCAGATACTTTGCCCGCGCGCGTTTCGGTAAGCGTTGCGGGAGAGATCCTGTCTGTGGCCAGACCTTGAGGTGTTGCTCCTTTACTGTGGCGCCGACGCGTGCCGGCCGCATGCACAATGATCCGGGTGCAATTTGGCCAGAGCCTTTGCGTGGCGGAGCACCTCGGGAGCCTCCAGCGGACCGCCATGACCCATGTGGAAGCGCTTGGCACCGCTGTTGACGAGCCGCTCGAGCTCACGAGCCACGGTCTGCGGGTCGTCCTCGAACGGCGGACGGATGGCGCGGCCGTTGAACGCGATGCCACCGATCAGGATGCCCGAGGCAATCAGGTCGCCGACAAGCGCATCCTGCGAGGCCAGTTCGATGCCGATCGAGCCGGGGGTATGCCCTGCCGTGTGACGCACGATGCCGTCGACGCCGAAATCCTTGAGCGAGATCGTCTCGGCGTCTTCCATCAGCAGGTCGGGCGCGAAGCCCACGTAGGGCTCGTGAGGTACCGGCGTCTTGACGAAGAGCTTGCCCACCCAGCTGGTGGTGCAGTAGGTCATCGGCACTTTGCGGCTGTAGTAATCGGTGTCGCCCTTGTGCGCCAGTATCGGCGCACCGGACAGTTCGCGGATGCGTGCGGCGCTGCCGGCGTGGTCCGTATGCGCGTGGGTCACCACGATCAGCTTGATGTCCTTGAACGACAGACCCTGCCGATGCAGCACGCGCTCCACCTTGCGTGCAGAACCGGGAATCCCGGTGTCGACCAGGATGCAGCCGTCGTCACTCTTGATCAGATGCGCATTGACCATGTTGAACGGCAGGATGGGGATCTGGATGATCTCTTGGTTAGCCATGGAAGTGTCCTGATGAAATGATGAGGTGTTGAGGCAAGTCGCTTCGGTAGCGGGTTCTTCACCACGACGCATGCCTCGCTTGCGGTGAGAAGCATTAGCGTCATCTGGCGGACGCCGGTGCGGTTACGGATGACGCGATGCGTCTCCTGCGCTTGCGGTCAAGCGGGCGATGCCGCAGTCACCGCAGCGGGTCAGCGCAACCTCGCGCTGGGACTCGGGCAGAGCGAAGAATCCGCCCTTGGTTTGCGCCAGCACGAACGCCTTGATGATGTTGCTGAGATCCGCCGGCGCCTCCAGCGGCAATAGATGTCCCATGCCCGGGAGCACCACCAGCCTGGCCTGGGGAATGCGCGGCAGCAGTTCGCGACGCAGTACCTCGGGCGGGTCGACCTGATCGTGCTCACCGGAAATCACGATGACCGGCACATCGATCTTCGGCACGACCGCGGTGATGTCTTCCTGGCTGGTCGCCAGTGGCCAGGCCGCCTTGGCTGGGCTGGCACCGGCCAGACTGTCCGCGATGACAGTGTCGATGTCGCCGTCGGACAAGCCGCCTGGTGCGAGCACCTGCTGCACGGTCGCAACGATGCTCTCGCGCGAGTCGTAGGCATGCACCATGCCCTGGCGAGCGTCGAGAGGAAGCGCCAACGGAGTCGGCGGCGCCGGAGCCACCAGTACCAGTCCCGCCAATCCGCGCGGACGCCGCGATGCCGCCAGCTGTGCAGCCTTGCCCCCCATCGAGTGGCCCACCAGGATGTAGCTCTCCAGCTCCAGCGCGTCGACCACGGCGAGCACGTCGTCGGCCAGATCGCTCAACGCATAGCCCGCCTCCGGCGCAGCGGACTTGCCCCAACCGCGCTGGTCGATGGCGACGGTGCGGTAGTCGGGGGAAAGCGCGTCGACCACGTGTTGCCAAGTACGCGAAGAGCCGCCCCAGTAGTGCAGGAACACCAACGCCGGTCCGCCCGCGCCCTGCTGCTCGACTTGCAGATCGAGACCATTGGCTTTGATCATCATGGGATATCACTCCTGCGTGTAATCAGGGCGTGGCGCCAATCCAGGATCGAGCGCCACGCCATACCGCTGTCGCGGCCAGGGGCGCGGATCAAGCCGCCGCCGTGAGGATGAAGTCAGCCACGGTCTGCGGCTGGGACAGCATCGGAACGTGGCTGCTGTCGACGTGCTCCACGGTGGCGTTCATGCGCGCAGCCATGCGCTCCTGCTCGACTCGGGGAATCGCGTGATCCTGGTTGCCAATGAAGTAGTACGTGGGCCGACTGCGCCATGCTGCTTCGGTCAGCGTGCCGCCCAGTGCGGAGGCGTGCAGCGGCCCCTGCGTGGCGTAGATGACGGCCTTCTCGGCGTCGGTCAGGTCCTGTGCGAACAGCTTGAAGATGCCGTCAAGGGTGAGCTTCAGGTAACCCTGTGCATCCGGGCGGATTTCATCGTTGAGCGGCGCGGCCTCGAACTTCTCGAACAACGTACCCGCCGACTCGCCCGCGTCCGGTGCGAACGCGTCGATGTAGACCATGCGGGCCACCTTCGGGTCATTACCCGCTTCGCCGATCACCGCGCCGGCATAGCTGTGCCCGACCAGGACGACCTCGTCATCCGCCATTGCGATGGCGCGCTGCACGGCAGCGACGTCGGCTTCGAAACCGGTCAGCGGAAGCTGGACGGCGGTTGCGGCAAGCCCCTGCTTAGCCAGCAGCGGGATCACCTTCGACCAGCTTGAGCCATCGGCCCAGGCGCCGTGGACTAGAATCACATGGGGGATCGAGGTTTTCATGCGTTATCTCCGTGGTGTTGTCGGCTAGTGCCGTGCGTTGTTTGACGGAGAAACTTTAGGCGTCGCGGCGATGGCAGAAAGGACATAATTCCCACTCATTCTGCCAATCGTGAGAACCTGACATGCCGCGTGCAAAAACAGCGAAGACACTCTGGTTTGTCGTGTTCCCGGGGTTCGAGTTGCTCGACCTTGGCGGCCCGCTCTGCGCCTTCACGCTGGCGAGAGACTTTCATCAGGCCGGCTACGACATCCGCGTCATCTCCAGCACCGGTGGCCTGGTTCGCGGAAGCTCCGGCATCGCGATCGACACCACGACGCCATCGCCTCGCGGGCATGTCGACACCTTGATGGTGGTGGGTGCGCCGACGCCGGACGTATTCGATACACAGGCGGAGACGGTGAACCTCGTTCGGTCCATCGCCCCCCGTGCCCGGCGCAAGGCGAGCGTTTGCACCGGGGCCTTTCTGCTTGCGGCGGCCGATCTGCTAGACGGCCGCCGGGCCACCACGCATTGGCGCTGTGCACCCGAGCTGCAACGACGTTACCCCGCCATCAAGGTCGAGTCGGACCGGATATTCATCCGCGAAGACGACATCTGGACCTCCGCCGGCATCACCGCCGGGATCGACCTCGCGCTGGCGATGATCGAGGAAGACTGCGGCACCGAAACATCCAAGGCTATCGCGCGCGACCTGGTGGTCTACCACCGCCGCAGCGGAGGACAGTCACAGTTTTCGACCATGCTCGATCTTGAGCCGACCCCGGGTCGTATCCGCGACGCGCTGGCCTACGCCCGCCAGCACCTCAAGGAACATCTTTCCGTTGAGCGGCTGGCCGAGGTGGCCAACATCAGTCAACGGCAGTTCGCACGCCAATTCGCCGCCGAAACCGGCGAGACCCCCGCCCGCGCCATCGAGCGCCTGCGCTGCGAAACAGCCTTGCCGCGGATTGAGGAAGCCAGCGAGCCGTTGGAGCAGATCGCAAGGCAGGTCGGCTTCGACATGGAGCGCATGCGGCGAGCCTGCCTGCGCATCTATGGGCTCTCACCCCAGGCCTTGCGCCGCCGTAGCCGCGGCTTGCATGGCTAGCGCAGAGCGTGGGAAGCACGTTGTCCCACCGGGCTCGGGGTGACCGCCGAAAGAGCCGGGCCTCGAACCGGATCGTCAATTGGTTCAGCGCAGCCTTCTAAGATCGGCATCGAGGCCTGCCCAACACCCGCCTGTCCGACGGCAACCTGCAGGTCTCCGGCCGACGGCCGACCAGTTCGCCTGGTCCGAGGAGATCTCGCCGGCATCACCATGGACGGTACGTACAACGCCGAGCAGGAGATGAAGGATCGTGGAGCACTTTACGAAATGACCCTGATGCCATTTGCGTCGAATGTCGTGGTCGATGGACGACTCCTAACGGGGCAAAAGGACCGCGATCCGCCAAGGCGACGGTGAAGCAGGTGGCGGCGCTCAAAGCCGCGCCGCGATTCGTGCCGGAGGCCATTCGCCTCACCCTCGATAACTTGACCTCATCACTGCCTCGCGGCGCGAACGCATTACGGACATCGTCACTTCGATTCCCAGCTGGCTAATCGCTCCCGTGAAGCGCACACCTTAGAACCAAGAGATCGGCGGGACGCGAGGCAACTAGGGCCATGTTGCTGCCCAAGCGGCCACCGGAACACGGGCGTCGCTCGGGCAGTTTGTCGGTCAACGAAACTTAGTGAACAGCCGACGGGTTGAACGTCAGTGCATTGACGGATGCCGTCCCGATGGGAATGCCTTGACTGAATGCTGTGACACCGAATGCCTGATTGAGCGCGGTAGCAGCTTCGGATGTGAGGCTAAGAGCCGCCCCGCCGATGGTTACCTGACCAGCGACACCATAGTTCTTGATAACGGGTGCCTGGGTCAGCTTGATGCTGAAAAGGGGCAGGCGCGCGACGAGATCGCCGTTGGCAGCAACCAGTCCCGTCAGCACCGGCGCGCTACCGGTGGTATCGATCACGAAGTCCGACAGTGTCACGGTTGTGTTGCCCGCCTTCAGGTTAAGGCCGCCCGCGTGAACAATCTCTCCGTGAGCTGTTCCCAGGTCGATTTGTCCGGTCGGAATTGGGAAGCGCGCGGTTGCACCACTCAATTCGGCCGGGAACTGCCGGCTAGGCGCAACATGCAAGGCGCTCAAGGCATTGAGAAGCGCGGGCGATAGAGCAACGGTTGTATTACCACTATACGTATCCACGGTGGGCGTGGCGCGGACGGGAGATGCCAGTAGCCCAGGACCGGCAAGCAGGGAGAGCGACAACAGCAGCGATGCACGCGACATGAGGTTATCCTCCGGAAACAGATGTAACACTCCACGGGCGCTGCCTCCCCTGCGATGGCGCGCCCGCAGCGCCACCCGGCGAATGAACCACTGACGGCAGAGTCGTCCTCCAGCGGCTGCGCTGGCGCGCCCGGATCCAGCTCCATGACCCGTGGCCCTGACTGGCGGCCGATGCGCCCTGCGCTTCAACCTTCTTTGTACGACGACAGCGCGCGTTTGGATGCAGCCGAGCCGCACTGATGCCTGTGGATCGAGCCAGCACAGGTTGATGCAAGGATGGTCAACCATCGCAGAATCCAAATCGCGACCGCTTACGTATTGGTGAGGACGGATGCGATAGGACGGCCTTGTGCAACCCTTGACCCGATGGCTAGTTGGGCTACCCACCATCGCGTGGGCGCTGGCTGGAGGCTTCACTAGCGCGATAGCTAGCGGTGACGAGCTCTCCGCTGGAACGCCTTCGACATCCGACAAGCTCGCCGACGTTGATTTGCTGCAGCCAGCGTATGAAGCGCTACATCCCGGTCTTTACCGCTATAACTCGCTAGAAGTCGTGCAAGCGCACATCGAACAGCTGCGCCACGAGCTCACGGCGTCACGGTCCATGGCGGAAGAGTATCTGGCCTTCTCGCGTTTCGCTGCGACGGTGCGCTGCGGTCATACCTATGCAAACTTCTACAAGCAGTCGCCAACGGTACAGCGAGCCTTGTTTGAACGGCCTGATCGCGTCCCGTCTTTCTTCGTCTGGCTGCACGGTTACATGGTGGTGACGCAAGACTTCACACCCGACCATCGTCTGCCACGGGCCACCCAGGTTGTCGCTATCAACGGTGTCCCCACAGCCACGATTCTGGCCCAGCTTTTGACGGTGGCCCGCGCCGATGGCTCTAACGACGCCAAGCGAATAGCGCTCGTGCAGGTTCAGGGCCTCGACCGGTATGAGAGCTTCGATATTTTCTACCCGTTACTCTTTCCGCCAACGGGTCCTCGATATGCATTGACCGCGCATCGCCCTGGGACATCGCCCAGGGAGCAGATTATCGTCTCCCCGGAGACCGATGCGCAGCGGCTAAATCACCGAGTGGTGCGCTCGAATCTCGCGCCGGGCTGGTCGTTGACCTTTCCGCGCCAAGACCCGGCGGTACTGCGTATGCCAACCTGGGCGCTCTACCAGACGCATTGGGACTGGCGCGCCTATTTAGCTGACGCTTTTGCCACCTTGCACCGGCGTGGCACGACCCATTTGGTTTTCGACATCCGAGGCAACGAGGGCGGCCTTGATGTAGGGAACGCGATTCTGCCGTACTTGGTAGACCACCCCATGACACTGGATGAGCCGCAAGGACGCGTACGCTATCGCAGCGTACCAAATGATCTTCGACCGTACTTAGATACGTGGGACCGTCACTTTTTGGATTGGGGAGACGATGCCCAACTCCTTGGCGATGGGTTCTACGCGCTATCTCCCGATTCTGACGCCATCGGCGTGGTCGGCGTAAAGCCCGCATCACCGCATTTTGCGGGTCGTGTGTTTGTGTTCATCGACGCAATGAACAGTTCAGCCACGCTCCAGTTTGCACAACGCGTCACGCAACCGCACTTGGCAACACTCGTCGGCCAGGCTACTGGCGGCAATCAGCGAGGCATCAATGGCGGCGCGTTTTTTTCCCCGTCTTCCCCATAGCGGGATCGAACTGGATGTCCCGCTGATCGGGATCTACTCGGCAGCGCCTGCTCCCGACGCCGGTGTGCAGCCGGACCTCCCCGTCGAGTTGACGGTCGACGATGTGCGCATGGGCCGGGATTCAGACTTGCAACGCGTGAATCGTCTGTTGGCGATGGAAACGCCATGAACGGATCACGCGCTCGTCAGACGATCCCGTATCGCGGGTTGCCCCGCGCTCGTGCCGTGCGTCTTTGCCAGGAGACAACCATGCGGCTGTTTCGGGGTATCCCCCTGATTCTCAGGGTGGCAGTTGTCCACCTATTGATTGCAGTGACACCTGCGCTTGCCGGCCAGCCAGCCAGCGCATTGCACTATAGCGGCGTGGCTTATGCTGTCGATGATGGCCAGCTGCGCTACCGCGAGGAGCATTGGCTGTTTCGCGACCAGGGCACCCTGACCCGGCTGGTGCTGTATCGCTGCCCCAGCGGCCAACCGTTTGCACGCAAGTGGCTACGCTATACCGGCCAACCTTGGACGCCAGAGTTCGGTTTCGAGGATGCGCGGGATGGCTATCAAGAAGGGGCGCGGCACGTGCAGGATGCCTGGCAGGTGTATGTGCGGGAGAAGGCGGGTGCGCCGACGCAGATGGCCAAGCTGGCTCTCCGTGCGGACGCCGTGATCGACGCGGGCTTCGATGCTTTCGTGCAGGCAAGTTGGAACGCCTTGTCCCGCCCCGACGGCGTGCAAGCCGCGTTCGTGATACCCGGGCGTCTGGGCTACCTGGATCTGCGACTCAAGCCGGCACGGGGCGCACCTCAAGGTTCGCAGCGCTTCCGTCTGAGCCTGGGTAGCTGGCTGGGCTCTCTTGCTCCGTCGATCGAACTCACCTACGCCGACACCGACCATCGTCTGGAGCAGTTCGTGGGGGTCAGCAATATTCGGGACGACCGCGGTCATCGACAGCGCGTACGCATCGAATTCCCCCGCGAGGCCATTGGCCCGGTGCCCAGCGCTGCTGACATCGAGGCCGCCGGCCAGTTGCCACTCACCGCACGGTGCTTACCGTAAATGCGCGGTGCATCCAATTGAGGGCTTGGCGCGTATAGAAAAGCACACTCATCAGGACATGACCCATGAACCAGTCGCCCTCCATGCAGCCCTTGCCGGCGCGGCGTGGTTCTGTCCTGCAACGCGTGCATCTCTGGTTCGATGCGGACGTAGCCGCACCTTTACAGACCAATGATGCGCGGCGCATTGACTGGTTGCGAGCTCTTCCCTTCATTGCCATGCACTTGGCTTGCTTCGGGGTGTTTTGGGTGGGCGTGTCACCGGTCGCCGTGGTGGCCGCCGTCATCCTGTACGCCATCCGTATGTTCGCCCTGACCGGGTTCTACCATCGGTATTTCTCGCATCGCGCGTTTCGGACATCGAGGATCGTGCAGTTCATCTTTGCGATGATTGGCGCCGCTTGCGTGCAGCGTGGCCCTCTGTGGTGGGCCGCACATCATCGTAATCATCATCGCCACGCTGATACGGCGCTCGATCCTCACTCCCCTACGGTGTATGGCTTTCTTTGGAGTCATGCGGGGTGGTTTCTTACCCCTGCGGCGTTCCATACCGACCTCGACCGTGTCGCCGACCTTCGTGGGTATCCGGAGTTGCGCTGGCTCGATCGTTACGACATCGCCGTACCCGTAGCGCTTGCTGCGGTGATGTACGGAGTCGGCGTGCTGCTACACGCGGTCGTTCCGGCATGGGGAACCAGCGGCGCACAGATGCTGGTATGGGGCTTCTTCATCTCCACCGTCGCACTGTTTCATGCCACCGTCACCATCAATTCGCTGGCTCACCGTTTTGGTCGCCGTCGGTTTGCCACCAGCGACGACAGCCGCAACAACCTGTGGCTAGCGTTGCTGACGTTTGGAGAAGGTTGGCACAACAACCATCATTTCTATCCCGGGTCGGCGCGCCAAGGCTTTCGCTGGTGGGAACTGGATCTGACGTGGTGCGGCCTGCGCCTGCTGGCTGCCCTCGGGCTGGTGTGGGATCTCAAGCCGGTGCCGGCGTGGGTTCAGCGCAAGGCGGCGCCATGAGTATGCGTATCGCTGTGATCGGGTCGGGCATTGCCGGTCTTGCCAGCGCATGGCTTCTGTCCCGCGAGCACCCGGTGACGTTGTACGAAGCCAACGATTATCTCGGCGGACACACGCATACGCATCGCGTCGAATGGGAGGGACGTCAATACACTGTGGATTCGGGCTTTATCGTCCACAACCCGGTGCACTATCCGTTGCTCCACGCCTTATTCGACGAACTAGGCATAACTTCCCAGCCCACCACCATGAGCTTTTCCGTACTCAACGAACGGACTGGCCTCGAGTACAACGCCACCACGATCAATAGCCTGTTTTGCCAGCGGCGAAATCTGTTCTCGCCGCGGTTTCTCGGCATGGTGCGCGATCTTTTCCGTTTCTATCGTGACGCACCTTCTCTGTTGAATGAACCTGGTCCCGGCCCCGCCCTCGGCGAGTATCTTGTGCAGCAAGGGTATGGCGCCGCGTTCCGCGACGAGCACCTGATCCCCATGGCAAGCGCCCTTTGGTCCTCCCCAGCGCATCTGATTCTGAAGTTTCCTGCACGATATCTTGTGCAGTTCATGGCCAATCACCAGATGCTGCAGGTGAGCGGTCGCCCGCAGTGGCAGGTCGTCCAAGGCGGCTCGTTTCGCTACGTCGAGGCGCTACGCGAACGCTGGCAGGTCGACGAGCGACTCTCCTCGCCGGTGCGCTCAGTACGGCGTCGGGAGCATGGCGTGGTGGTCGAGTCCAACCGCGGAGAAGAAGTCTTCGACCACGTGGTGATGGCCTGCCACAGCGACCAGTCCCTCGCCCTGCTGGCCGACCCTTCGGACTCCGAGCGGGAGATTTTGGGTGCGATGCGGTACCAGACCAATGACACCGTGCTGCATACCGATGCGCGCGCGCTGCCTCAGCAGCGCAAGGCATGGGCGGCATGGAATGCGCGGATACCGGCCGAGCCCGGGGCGACCTGTACGGTGAGCTACTGCATGAATCTGCTGCAGCGCTTTAGTTCGCCCCAACCCTTCATCGTGAGCCTCAACCAGTCCCAAGCGATCGATCCCAAAAAAGTGATACGGCGCATGGTGTATCACCACCCGGTGTATTCGGCTGGATCGGTAGCAGCACAGGCGCGCAAAGCGGAAATCCAAGGGCAACGCCGCACATGGTACGCGGGTGCCTATTGGGGCTGGGGTTTCCATGAAGATGGCATGCGCAGTGCCGTCGCCGTGGCGCAAGCGCTCGGGGCCAGCACCCGCTTCAGCGGCGCGACCTGGATGGCCCGGGCATGAGCGCGCTCTGCAGTGCGGTGTACGAAGGTCACGTGGTGCACCGTCGACACGCACCGCATCCGCACGCGTTCCGCTATCAGATGGCGCAACTCTTCTTGGATTTGGACGAGATCGACGATGTGTTTAGCCAGCATGTTCTCTGGTCAGCGCATCGACGCAACTTGGCCGAATGGCGGCGTAGTGACTACCTCGGGCCGACTGACTTGCCGCTATCGGAAGCAGTTCGCGAGCGCGTTCGCGTTGCGAGCGGTCACCTACTGCGCGGGCCGATCCGTGTGCTCACCCATCCGCGCTACGCCGGCTATGTCTTCAATCCCGTCAGCTTCTACTACTGCTATGAGGCGGACGATAGCGCGCTGGCGTGTATTGTCGCCGAGATCACCAACACCCCTTGGGGAGAGCGGCACGCTTACGTACTGCCCGTCGATAGTGCCCAGCGACACGGGCGCGCGCTGGCTTGGGGCTTTGACAAGCAGTTTCACGTGTCGCCCTTCATGGCGATGGATTGCCGCTACGACTGGCGATTCACGCCCCCCGCTGATGACCTGCGCGTTCACATGAAAGTGTATCGCGAGGATACATGCCAATTTGACGCCACGCTGGCGATGCGCCGCCGCCCCTTGGACCGGCGTGCCCTCGGCCGAGTGCTTTGGCGCTATCCCTTGATGACGGCACAAGTCATGGGCGCCATCCACTGGCAGGCCTTGAGACTGTGGTTGAAACGCAACCCCTCCTATGACCACCCCGGCGGCACGGCCGCCTCGACGCTTAGGAAACCCTCATGAATGAAATCGTCAAGCCACGCCTGAACGATGTGCCCCAAGCGCAGGTTGGCACGTTGGATCGACTTTTGCGCGGCAAACTGCTCAGTGCGATGCAAGGGATTCGCCACGGAGGGCTTAGCCTGCACGACGCGCTTGGGCGTGTTGAACTCGGCTATAGCGCGGACTCGCCCTCCCCTCTGCAGGCTCAGCTTCGTGTAGACGATATGCGCTTCTACCGAGCACTAGCGCTTAACGGGAGCGTCGGCGCCGGCGAAGCCTACGCGGAGGGGTGGTGGCATTGCGAGGATCCCGTGACGCTGGTGCGTCTGCTGGTGCGTAATCGCGACTTGCTCGATCAAATGGAAGGCGGCATCGCCCGCCTCGGTGGCATAGTCATGCGCGCATGGCACGCGCTTCGTGACAATACCCGGGCTGGTGCGCGACGCAATATCGCAGCTCATTACGACTTAGGTAACCCATTCTTTTCGCTGTTCTTGTCGCCAGACTTGATGTACTCGTCGGCGCTCTGGACAGACCCTGGCGATACCCTGGAGATCGCATCGACTCGCAAGTTGGACGCGATCTGCCGCAAGCTCGATCTGAAGCCCGGTGATCGCGTGGTGGAGATCGGGAGTGGCTGGGGTGGCTTTGCGCTGCATGCCGCCAAACACTACGGCTGCCACGTCACCACCACCACCATTTCTCGTGAACAACATGAACTTGCCAGCCGGCGCATCGCCGAGGCCGGCCTGAGTGAGCGGGTCACGCTGCTGCTCAAGGATTACCGCGACCTCGATGGCCAGTACGACAAGCTCGTGTCCATCGAGATGATCGAGGCCATCGGCGCGCGCTACCTGCCGGTGTACTTCGCCAAGCTCGCCGCACTGCTCAAGCCAAACGGCATCGGTTTAGTGCAGGCGATCACTATTGAAGATCATCGCTACGCGCAGGCACTGGCATCGGTCGATTTCATCAAGCGACATATCTTCCCGGGCAGCTTCATCCCATCCTTGAACGCCATGCTGGTGGCCAAGACACACGCTAGCGACCTCGCGCTAGTGCATCAGGAAGATTTCGGACTTTCCTATGCCCTGACGCTACGCGCCTGGCGTGGACGCTTCCTGGCACGGTTGTCCGAGGCCCGCGCGCAGGGCTACGACGAGCGCTTCCTGCGCTTGTGGGAGTTCTATCTTGCCTATTGCGAGGGTGGCTTCCTGGAGCGTTCGATCGGCGTGTCCCACCTTCTGCTGGCCAAGCCAGGCGCTCGGCCCGGTCCGGGCGGTTGGGCGGCACAGACCGAGGGTCTGCCAACATGATGTTCTGGCTCAACCTCCTGGGCTACCAGTGCGTGTGGTTCCTATTGGTGAGGGGAGCCGCAACCGGCCGCTTGTGGCTACCCTTGCTTGCTGGTGCACTGTTTGTGCTGAGCCAGTTGGCTACCGCTGCGCGCGTCAAGCATGAGCTACGTTTGCTGGTCGCGGCGCTGCTGATCGGCTGGGTTGTCGATGGCGTTGCTGCCGCTACCGGCTGGCTTCGCTATGCCACGCCATTTCCGGCGTGGCCCGCGCACGGAGCGCCCGTGTGGATCCTGATGCTTTGGGCGAGCTTCTCCACCACCATCAATCGATCCCTGGCCGTATTGCGTGACCGCCCCTGGCTAGCTGGATTGCTGGGTGGCGTCGGTGCGCCGCTGGCGTATCTCGCTGCCGCACGCGGCTGGGGAGCAGTGCAGCTGTCTCCGTGGCCCGGCATGGCATGGATTGCGACGTGCTGGGCGCTGGCCTTGCCGTTACTCCTGATCGTGAACCAACATGGCCGGCCCCATGATCGTGCGAAGCTCACATGAGCGGCGCGCGGCAGCTCCTTTGTTTGGCAGCAGTCATGGCCGTGATCATGACGTTCGGGTGGGCCTGGCAGCGCCGTCAGCGCAATGCCGGCATTGTCGATGTGCTCTGGGCCGCGGGGCTCGGTGTGGCTGCACTGCTGATGGCCGCCACTGGCAGCGGCGCGTTGCTCCCGCGCGCCTTACTCGCCCTGCTGGGTGGTGCCTGGTCGTGGCGACTGGCGGCGCATCTATGGCATCGCGTGCGTGGGGAAGCGGAAGATGGCCGATATCGGCACCTGCGATCGCATTGGCAAGACAGCCAAGTAAGGTTCTTCCTGTTCTTTCAGGCGCAGGCGCTGTTGGTAGTTCTGTTCTCCCTCCCCTTCGTGGCGGTAGCCGCCAACCCCGTGGCCCGCGTGACAATATGGACCGTACTGGCCGCACTGCTGTGGCTGGCCAGCGTGGCGCTGGAGGCCATGGCCGACCGCCAACTCGCCGCGTTCCGCGCTGATCCGAACCAACGCGGGAAAACCTGTCGCACAGGCCTGTGGCGTTACTCGCGCCACCCCAACTACTTCTTCGAATGGCTGCACTGGTTCAGTTATGTCGCGCTCGCTGTCGGTTCTGCCATCGCGTGGCTGGCGTGGTGTGGCCCGGTAGTGATGTACGTGTTCCTGCGCTGGATAAGCGGCGTGCCCTATACCGAGGCGCAAGCCTTGCGTACACGCGGTGACGATTACCGCGCCTACCAGCGCAGCACTCCGATGCTGTTTCCGTGGTTTCCCCGTTCCGATGCCCCCAGGAGCCCCCGATGAGCGCCACCGTCACTCCCTCGGCCGAATTGCAGGCCGACCGCCCCGCTCCCGGCGTGCTCGGCCTGGCCGAACGCGGACTGCTTCCCGACGTCCTGCTCCGCGCAGGTATCCGCCGCCTTTGCGCGCAACGGCTGGCCGCCTGCAACCGTGGCGGCGCTGGCGCCTGCCAGGAGCGCCACCAGCGTCTCATTGGCACGTTGCGCCGAGGCCCTCTGGCCATCCATACCGACGTCGCCAACGCCCAGCACTACGAGTTGCCCACTGCGTTCTTCCAGCATTGCCTCGGGCCACGCCTTAAGTACTCGGCCTGCTACTTTCCCGACGCGCACACCACACTGGAGCAGGCCGAATTGGCCATGCTGGAGTTGTACGCGCAGCGTGCCCAGCTCACCGACGGCCAGGACGTGCTGGAGCTGGGTTGCGGCTGGGGCTCGTTGACTCTGTGGATGGCCGAGCGTTTTCCCGCATCGCGCATTACCGCCGTATCCAACTCGCACACGCAGCGGGCGCACATCCTCGCGCAGTGCGAGCAGCGCGGCTTGCGCAATGTGCAGGTCATCACCTGCGACATCAACGCGCTCGACTTGCCAGGCGAAAGCCACGACCGCTGCGTGTCGGTGGAAATGTTCGAGCACGTGCGCAATCACGAGTTGTTGATGGCGCGCATCGCCGGCTGGCTGCGTCCAGATGGGCGGCTGTTCGTGCATATCTTCGCTCATCGCCATGCGGCCTACCCGTTCGAAACGGAGGGCGAAGACAACTGGATGGGCCGCCACTTCTTTACCGGCGGCATCATGCCAGCCGCCGATACCTTGCTCTGGTTCCAGCGCGACCTGCACCTGGAACGGCAATGGCTGGTGGATGGCACTCACTATCATCGCACCGCCGACGCGTGGCTTGCACGCCAGGACCAGCAACGCGAACCGGTTCTGGCGCTGCTGCGCGAGACCTATGGCAGCGATGCATTGGCCGGGCTGTGGTTCCAGCGCTGGCGCATGTTCTGGATGGCCTGCGCGGAATTGTTCGGCTATGCGGGCGGCCAGGAATGGCTGGTGGCGCATTACCGGTTCGTGCGTCATCGCTGAACGAGGAATTCCCCATGCTTCGATTCTTCAAGAGCCTCGCCGCCGTCATGCTGGTCGCACTGCCCCTGAGTGGTTGCGCCGAGCAGGCGCCCATAACGCCCGTGCGACATGTGGATGTGGGGCGCTACATGGGTGATTGGTACGTTATCGCCGCCATCCCCACCTATTTCGAGCGTCACGCCTATGACGCCGTGGAATCGTACGCGCTACGCCCTGACGGCCGCGTGCAGACTACTTTCCGCTATCGCGCAGGTTCTGCCGATGGCGAACTCAAGACCATGCACGCCACCGGGTTCGTGCACAACGACAGTGGCAATGCCATATGGGGCATGCAGTTCGTCTGGCCGATCAAGGCCGAATACATCATCGCCTGGCTGGACCCGGACTATCGCATGGTGATCGTGGCGCGCAACAAGCGCGACTACGTATGGATCATGGTGCGTACGCCGACCATTCCTCAGGAACAGTACGATCTGCTCGTCGCACGCGTGTCCGCCATGGGCTACGACATAAGAAAGTTGCGAAAGGTGCCTCAATAATGAGGAGCGCCCATGCTGCCGGCAGGTCTGGTCTGCGGCACTATTGCGCCCTTCATCGGCGATCCATCATGTCTCGCGCGACCGAAGCGCCGAATTCCAGGGCGCTGATCATGACATGGGAAGCTGATAGTCCAGCGTTTCCATCTGAAGGCACAAAACCGGTAGCCAGGGTCATACCGAAATGACTCTGTTCGATCTCAAAGACGTACCAGCGTGCGTCGCTTTCAGCTTCCGGCATGTCAACCACGACCGCGTATCGCCCTAGCCTGATGCCCACCATGGGATCTCGCCTTTGCCGCACCCGATGATTTGTACGGATGCAACGAACGGTTGGATCCCCTGAAGTCATTCGCGCGTACCTGGTACGACGTTGACGTTAAAGCGACATGAGTGCCGCGGCCCGGGATCGACCCGGGCATGGTTCATAAGAGCGGTGCATCCGTCTGCAAGGCGTCCAGGACGTACCCGCGCATAGCGGCGCGTGCACGAATGGCGTCGAACTGTACACGGCTCATCGAGGGGGAGCGCGACAGTATCCAGAGATACTTGCGGCTCGGGCTACCCACCACGGCCCATTGGTAGTCTGGATCGACCTCAAGCACCCAATAATCGGCCCACACCCAGGGCAACCAGCCCAGCCAGCCTGGTGCAAAACGCACCTGCAACGCGCCGGGCAGGCCCTTCCTGGCGGGCCGAGCCACGCCACTTGCTGAGTCCCGGGTACCATCGCGAGTCCGGCAGGCGTTGAGTACCTGGATCTGCCCATCCTTGGTCAGTGCGTACGTCGCGGTGATGTCACTCACGCACTGTCGTTGGAAAAACATGGGGAGGTGCGCAATCTCATGCCATTGCCCCATATACCTATCCAGATCGAGCTGGGCCACCGGCTGGTTCGGCAAGGTTTGGCCGTGAGCGACCGGCATCGCAAGCAGCGAGATGGCGAGGAATCGGGGAAAACGCAGTCTCATGGGGAGCCTTCCTGGTGTCGATCATGGTGGTGATACGGATCGCGTATGCGCATGGATGCATTGGGGGTCAAAAGCCAGGAACGACCCATTGCTCCTGAGCGAAGCAGCGGCAAGCACCATGCATTCAGCCGGTACCACCATCTGCATCCAAAAGGCCGACAACAGCGTATAGGCATGGTGAGTTCCATTGACCTCGATGCCATGACCATCACTTTGACGCCCGCCGCCGCTACTGGTTGCCCCTCCATCCCCTCCGGGGTGACCGGTAGCGGCGGCCGGCACCCTTGCAGGCACATGGCGGGCCTGGTCTGGTTATCATGACCATGAAACCACTACCCCCAAAGGTCAGGCCGTTAGCGCCCGCACGTCGCGTGTCCGGATCATCCAATCAAGCCATCGACGACGCGCGCTACTGGGCAGAGCAGGTGGCAGGCGTGGCTACGCGCCAGGATGTGGATTGCTTCATGCGCATCTATGACCACTACGCGCCGCGATTGTTGAGATACCTGCTCAGCCTAAAGGCGGGGCCGGCTCAAGCGGAGGAGTTGGTGCAGGACGCGATGTTGCGCCTGTGGCGTCGTGCCGACATGTTCGATCCGGCGCGCGCCAGCCTCGCCACGTGGCTTTTTCGCGTCGCGCGCAATCTGCACATCGACAGCGTGCGGTCCGAGCCGCACTGGCTGGACATACAGGACGCACTTGATTGGCTTGACCGCCCCGAGTCAGAAAGCGGCACCAGCAGCACGGAGGCATTTACCGATCATGCGGGCCTCGTGCGCGCCATTGATCGTCTGCCGGCCACACAGGCCCGCCTTATCCGTATGTCTTACTTTGAATCCAAGAGTCACAGCGAGATCGCCCACGAACTGGGCATGCCGCTCGGCTCAGTGAAGTCCAACCTGCGACGCGCATTCGCCAAGTTGCAGGCAGGTCTGAGGTGCGCCCCATGAACCCCCATCACCACCTCGACAGCAGCACTTTGATTGGATACTCAGCCGGCGCCCTGCCCGTGGCTTTCCGCGCCGTGGTGTCCGCGCACCTGAGTATCTGCCGTCATTGCCGCAACCAACTGCTGGACGCAGACAGGGTCGGCGGTCAGCTCATCAGCCAGCAGGACGGCGCACCGATGCCCCGGGGCGCGCGCGAGACGATGCTCAGTCGCCTGACGGAATCGGCGATCGCCACTCCGCCCCGGTCTGCACCGGTGGCTCGTGCTCACGATCCCGATCAGTTGCCCCAGCCGCTGTGGCCCTACTTCGGAGAAACCTACAGCGGTTTGCGCTGGCGAACCATTGGCCCGGGTGTGCACCACATTCGTTCGCGCAATGTGCAAGACGGGCATCTGATGCTGCTTCGCATCGCCCCGGGCCGCTGCGTGCCGATGCACAGCCATGGTGGCAACGAGCTGACCATGATCCTGCAGGGCGCCTACGACGATTCGCTGGGTCATTTTGCCCCGGGCGACGTGGCCGACCTCGATTGCGACGTGGAACACCAGCCGGTGACATCTCCCGGCGTGCCTTGCGTATGCGTAGCGGCCACCGACCTGCCGCTCCGTTTTTCTGGCTGGCTTGCGCGCACACTGCAGCCGCTCTTCAAGCTCTGACTGGCACCGAAGGTCGCGTCGCGTGACGACGATACGCTTGATACTTGGCGATCAGCTCAATCCCCTGCACCCGTGGTACCAGCACGTCCGCGAGGACGTGGTCTACGTGATGATGGAGGTTCGCCAGGAAACCGATTACGTCCTGCACCACGCCCAGAAGATTCTCGCCATCTTCGCGGCCATGCGCCGCTTCGCCGAACAGCTGCGCGAACGCGGGCACCGCGTGCACCACCTGGCCATCGATGATCCGGACCATCGGCCATCACTGCCCGACAACCTGGACGCCATCATGGCGCTTCATGAGGCGCGGCGTTTCGAGTATCTGGCACAGGACGAATGGCGCCTGGACGAGCAGCTGCGCGAGAACGCCCAGCGACCTCCCATCGCCAGTGGCATAGTCGTCAGCGATCATTTTTATACGGCGCGAGACGAAGCTCGCCAATTGGACCGGATGAAGCCAGAGGTATCGGCAGCCATTTCGACCAACGCAAGGACACTTCTAGCGAACCTGGAAAACATCTATCCAGGGGCACAAACGTGAGAGCCTGGAAACGAGGATCTCCGCTCCCTTCAGCCTTCAGCCGCGGCGACCAGGCAAGAGCGCCAGGAACTCCGACCTCAGTGACGCATTCTGAAGAAATGACCCACGCATAACGCTGTTTACCATGCGCGCCTCGTCGTCCTTAACTCCCCGCCACCGCATGCAGTAATAATCGGCATCCAGCACAACACCCAAACCCTGCGGCTTGAGCCGCTCCTCAAGCAAATTCGCGACTTGGACGACCGCCTCCTCTTGGATCTGGGGACGAGACATGATCCATTGCACCAGCCGGCCGTACTTGGAAAGGCCAATCAGGCTCGAGTCCTTCTGTGGCAGGACACCGATCCACACCCGCCCCATGATGGGGCATAGATGATGTGAGCACGCGCTGCGTACTCGCAGGGGGCCAACCACCATCAGCTCGTTGAGCTGCTCAATGTTCGGAAACTCCGTCACCGCAGGCGCGGCCTCGTATCGCCCTGTGAAAATTTCGAGGATGTACATTCTAGCCAGGCGATCGGCGGTTTCCCGAGTGTTGTGATCGTTGTCGATATCGATCACCAGCGACTCGAGGACACCCCGCATCCCGTCGGCCACCTCTTGTTGAAGCAAGGCGATGTCGCCTTCCTCGAGGAATTGGGCAATGTTGTCGTTTGCGTGAAATCGTTGTCCTCGCCGAGTGATGCGGCTTCGAATTTTCTGCGATACGGAGAGGCCATCCTGTCCGAGACGATGCGTCGCAAGTGTTCCAACCTTTAGGTCCATGCGCTGACTCCAGTGGTGACAAGAGTGTGTTTTCGACTCGAAGAGTCCGAGCAGTTGGTGGACTTTCCGCGTCCAGTGATGCTCCCAATCAACCGTCGCAGCCATGGGCCACGTTTCCTATACGATAAAATCGCGTGGTCAGATGCCGTCGACGGAAACACCCCCTCGCCATCAGCCTCGGACACTGTGGACGCCGCCCCAAAAATCAATCGGCGACATCGAAACCCACTCTAGGCGATACCGCCGCCGACGCGGCGCGTCTCCGCACACTGGGAGCCGCTGTTAACCTTGCCAGCCCGAATGGCCAGCTCATACCGTCTTTAGACCTGTTGTGAACGCCTATCGTGGCTTCGCCCATGGCAACGTCGCGCTTCGTTACTGTCGAGCACGCGCTCCGAGACTATTCATCCCTATGGCAACTCAGCATGTGAGCGGGAAGCTTCACCTGTCGACCAGTTTGAACACACTTTTGTTCGATGATCGCGGCAGACATGCCTTTCGGCAGGGAAAAAATAGCCATGGTTGCCAGGGGCGCCACAGCACCCGAGTCCGGCTTCCGGGTTGATACGATTGGGAATGAAGTGGATACAGGTCTCACAGGTCGCCATGCCAGCCATCTAGGCGTGGGGAGGTGCGTCGGAAATGAAGCAGGGGAAGGCCCACTTCAAGGCTAAAACAGTCGTTTGGGATAATTTGGCGAAGCGCATCGAGACACCCTAAACGAAAGCTAAATAGATGCCTCAGACCCTCTTGCTAGTTATCCACGGCTGATTATCTTTTCGCTCCGCCGATCGCTACGGGGTCGGCAGTCGTCGCGCCACGCGGCGCGGTGACAGTCCACTTCCATGTTGCTTCTATGAGGATATGGCCATGCGCACTGTGCTCGATTTCTCGCCCCTTCATCGGTCAAGCATTGGCTTCGACCGGGTCTTTGATCTACTTGAGACCGCCGCACGAACGCAACAGCCCGACCACTGGCCACCGTTCGATTCGGTGAAGATCAGCGACGACCATTATCGAATCACCATGGCTGTCGCGGGATTCACTCATGATGATCTTCAGATTCAGGTGCAAAACAACCTACTTACCGTCGCAGGTGAGCGCAAGATCGATCATGTAGGTGAGATTCTTCACCGCGGGATCGCAAACCGACCATTTACACGGCGCTTCGAGCTGGCTGAGCACATGCAGGTCGTAAGCGCAGATCTGCGCGACGGGCTACTGATCATCGATCTCAAGCGAGAGTTGCCGGAGGCATTGAAGCCGCGCATGGTTCCGATCGGAACCAGCGAACGAAAAGCGTCCGAACGGCGGCTTCTGCAGAGTCAGGCCGCATAACTCTGCTACCCCATTGATTGCGGTTTCCCCTTCAGTTCGCGAGTAGTTTTGGCGGCGACTCACCGTCGCCGCCTTTTTTATGGTCATTCCTCCGAGAGGTGGCGCTGACTGCACTCCTCCACGAAGACTCGACTGGGCCCCTGACACGTGGGCCTCCGTCAGTCATCGCACCAGGCCAGAGGTGACGTCGCCAAACGGCCAATTCTTTTTTGGGTCTTCGTGAAAGTGTGTGGGTGATTTGAAGCCGTCGACCATGTCCAAAGCCCTGCGCTGCAAGGCTTTGGAAGGCCTTCACCGCCGCTGAGAATCTGGCACGCTTTACTCATGGCCAAGACAGCGAAGCAAGTGAGGCGTCTACTGGACGCATATCGCTTTCCCGGCTTTCGCCCGCAAGCGAGGTCAAGGGATGTTCGGTGATCCGAAGGCGCGGATCGTCACCCTGGTTCGGCGGGGAAAAAAACGGTCTGCGGCTGCTGCGGTCATCGCATCGCGGCTGGTACGACCGAAGACGACGGCGTGTTCGCGATCTGTCCTGTGGCGACACGCGCATTTATCTGGAACTTGAGGTGCGTCGCGTGTCGATTGCCGGCAGTGTGCGGCAAGGTGAAGCGCGAGCGGCTGGATTTCCTGGCGGACAATCCGTTGCTACACGAAGCGCTTCGCCTTGTACGTGGGCCGGCGCTGCCGGCAGGCGCACGATCCGGGACATGGCCGCAGGAGCTGCACCTGGACTGGCAGACGGTCAAGGCGGCTGGAGAAGCAGTACATGCGCGAGCAGATCCGGCGTGCCGGGACGCCGGGGCCGAAGGTGATCGGCATCGACGAGATCTCGATCCGCAAGGGTCACACCTACCGGATCGTGGTCAGCGATCTGGAGCCGCGGCGGCCGATCTGGTTCGGCGGGGAGGACCGCTCGCGAGGCGAGCATGGCGCAGTTCTACCGATGGCTCGGGGCGAGAAGACCAGCCGCATTCGTCTGGCGGTCATGGACATGTGGAAGCCGTTTCGCAACACGACCCAGACATGCGCCGCAGGCGGCGATCCTGTTCGACAAGTTCCACATCATGCGCCATCTCGGCGAGGCGCTCGACAAGGTCCGCAAGACCGAGTACGCGCGGCTCGCGGCAAGGAGCGGCAGCTTCATCAAGGGGCAGAAATATACGCTGCTGTCGCACCCGCGAGAACCTCACCTGCGACGGCCAGCAAGACGCTCAAGCTGCTGCTGGCGGCCAACAAGCGGCTGAACACGGCCTACCTGCTCAAGGAATCCTTCGGCCAGCTCTGGGACTACGACCGCGAGGGCTGGGCGCGGCGGTTCTTCGAGAACTGGCGAGCGAGCCTGAAGTGGCAGCGGCTCAAACCGTACGAGAAGTTCGCCGAGATGATCGAACGGCACTGGGATGGCATCGCCGCCTACTGCCAGCCGGAGAACAAAGTCTCGCTCGGCTTCGTCGAGGGACTCAACAACAAGATCCGCGTCATCCAGCGCCGCGCCTACGGCTTGCGCGACGAGGAATACCTGCGGCTGAAGGTCCTGACCTGCATGCTGCCCGAGCTTTGAAATCGCCAAAATCACCCACACGTTTCCACGAAGACCCGAAATAAGTGCTCACCGCATACCGAAGGCCCTGTAAGGGGCCTTCACTCTTTTGGCGGAGTCAACTGTAGTTACTGAAAGCGCGGCAGGCCGCCTCAGCACTCGCCATGCCGTAGGTATCAATGAAAGCAACGCCCACTTCGCCGCAGGATTGGCTGCCTTCAGCGCCGCGAGCGATGTGTCGGGGGAAACGCTTCAAAGGCCTGCACAATGTGATCAATCATGGAGATGACGCGCGCGGTGTGCCGCAGGTCCTTGTGCGTGACCATCCACACCTCATACGCCAAGGCACTGGTGCGGTCCGGCCAAATGCGGACGAGACCATCGCGCTCCGCGATTGGCACCGGGAGTTCGCCAAGGCCAAGCCCCTCGCCTACTGCCGCGCGTAGCGTCAGACTCGAATTCAACCCGCTCACGATCCGCCCGCCAAGAATCGGCTCACCCACCAGCGTGAGTTGTCGGCGTGCCTGCATGTACGGCAGGTAGCACACGATGTCGTGCCCTTCGAAGGCTGTGCCAGGAACGGGCTCACCATGCCGTTCAAGATAGTCGACCGACGCATAGAGCCCCATCGGCCACGCAGCAAGCTTACGGGCGAGAAGGTCAGGGTTTTCAGGCCGTATCGTGCGCACCGCGATATCGGCCTCGCGCTTTGCGAGGTTTTGCACCTGAGTCGATGTGTCGAGCAGTATGCGTACGTTCGGGTGTTCTTCATGCAGGCTCCGAATTGCGGACATCACGAAATCGAGCCCGATCGTGTCCGTCGTCGTCACGCGGACATCGCCAGCGAGGCGCTCGTCCACACCCTGGGTCTGTCGAACGAGATCGTTCGCCGATTGCTCCATTTTTTCCGCCGCGCGCAGCGCGATCTCGCCTACCGAGGTCAGCGCATAACCATTCGACGTGCGTAGAAACAGCGTCGCACCGAGCGCCCGTTCGAGCGCCGCGAGGCGCCTACCGACCGTTGCCTGGTCGAGCCCAACCGCCCGCGCCGCCCCACGCAAGCTGCGCTCCCGTTGGATGGCGAGAAAGATTCGAGTGTCGTCCCAGTTCAAAGGGGGGCCTCAACGGTGATGCAAATTTGCATGCATGGACGTGAAAATCGCTGCGCGATTTCTTCACCGGCCAAGCATATTCTTTTCCCACCCAACAATCATAGGGAAACTCTGATTTTGCCTCGCGGTCGAAGATCAGCCCCCACCGACAGAATGTAGATGATGTCCGAGAAGCAGCTGACCCTGGCCACCCAAGCCGATGGTGGATTTGAGGCACACCGCAAGCCCACGCGGCGCGATGTGTTCCTGGCCGAGATGGACAAGGTGGTGCCGTGGGCCCAGCTTTGCGCGGTGATTGAACCGTTCTATCCCAAGGCGCGCGCCGAAGGCGGTCGTCGTCCGGTAGGTCTGGAGCGGATGCTGCGCATTCACTTCCTGCAGCAGTGGTACGCGTTGAGCGATCCGGCGGTGGAGGAAGCACTGTACGACTCGGCGTCGATGCGTCGGTTTGTCGGCATTGATCTGGGGCGCGAGCCCGCACCGGACGAGACCACGGTGTGCAAATTCCGGCACCTGCTGGAGAGGCACGGGCTCGCCGACAAGCTGTTCAAGACAGTGAACCAACATCTACACGACCACGGCCTGAAGCTCTCGCAGGGCACGATCGTCGACGCGACGATCCTTGGCGCGGCCTCGTCGACCAAGAACCGCGCCAAGGCGCGCGATCCACAGATGCACCAGACCAAGAAAGGGAATCAGTGGTACTTCGGCATGAAGGCGCACATTGGCGTGGATGAAGCGACTGGCCTGGTGCACAGCGTGGTGACGACGGCGGCGAATGTGGCGGACGTGACCCAGGTGGGGCAACTGTTACACGGCAGGGAGAAAGCCGTGTTTGGCGATGCCGGCTACACGGGCGCCCAGAAGCACGCACCGGCCAAACGTGGTCGCCAATGGTGGATCGCGGCCAAGCGCAACACGGTCAAGGCGATCACCGATAAGAAACTGCGCGGATTGATCGAAAAACTGGAACATGCCAAGGCCTCGATACGGGCGGCGGTCGAGCATCCGTTCCGAGTGATCAAGCGGCAATTTGGCCACGTGAAGGCGCGTTACCGAGGCCTGGCCAAGAACGGCGCGCAGGTGCTGACGCTGTTTGCGCTGAGCAATGTGTGGATGGCCCGCAAGCATCTGCTGGCCACGACAGGATAGGTGCGCCCGCCGCGCACACTGCCGCGATCAAACGCGGCAAAACGAGCTGTCAAATCACCATGACGTGGCATGGATAGCCGTCGTCGACCGTGAGGCGACGGCCCAGAGGACCGCTGTTGCTACGAAAGGGGGATGATCAGACCATCCTTAGCTCATCGCGAGGCTCCCCATGTCCGAATCTTTCCCCTCTTTGCCCACAACCATGGCTGCGATTGAAATCAGCCGGCCAGGCGGCCCCGAAGTGCTTATCCCGACGCAGCGCCCGGTGCCGCACCCTAAGGCCGACGAAGTATTGATCCGAGTCCATGCCGCGGGCGTCAACGGACCCGACGTCTTCCAGCGCAAGGGCCAGTACGCTCCTCCGCCGGGCGCATCCGATATTCCGGGGCTCGAAATCGCCGGCGAGATCGTCGCCGTAGGCGATGCCGTGCACCGTTTCAAGCGCGGCGATCTGGTCTGTGCGCTCGTGACGGGCGGCGGATATGCGGAGTACGCGGTCGCCAATCACAACGTCACGATGAAGCTCCCGGCCGGCCTCGACATGGCCGAGGCCGCAGCCATGCTGGAGACGCTCATGACCGTGTGGGTAAACCTGATTCAGCGCGGCCAGCTGCTGCCCGGCGAATCGGTGCTGATTCACGGCGGCGCCTCCGGCATTGGCACCACCGCAACCATGATTGCGAAGGCAATGGGCGCGTCGAAGATCATCACAACCGTGGGCTCTGAGGCACATCGCGAGGCGAGTCTGCTGCTCGGTGCAGACCACGCGATCCACTACCTTGAAGAGGATTTCGTGACGAAGGTGGATGAGTTCACGGGCGGCAAGGGCGTGGACGTTATCCTCGACATCATTGCGGGAGATTACGTGGCGCGGAACTTCCAGGCCGCCGCAATGAACGGACGCATTGTACAAGTGAGTGTGCTCAAGGGCCCGGCAAAGGATTTGAACCTGTTCCCGTTGATGGCTAAGCGCCTTACGCTCGTCGGCTCGACGCTGCGTTCTCGCACCTACGAGGAGAAAGCTACGATCATTTCTGAGCTCGAGGCGCAAGTTTGGCCGCTCATCCAAGCGGGTCTGTTTAAGCCGCAGGTGTATCGATCCCTCACGCTCGAAAATGCGAGCGGAGCGCACGAGATGATCGACTCGGGCGTGCACTTTGGCAAGATTGTGTTGACGACCTCAGCACATCTGGGCGCTTAACAAGGCTGGAAGTGCCTTAATCCCTGGGGCAGTCCAATACACGCAGTGAGCGATGCAGAAATATCCGTTGATTGCATCTATGCGAATTCAATGGATACGAGTTCAGCACCCTGAGGGATTAGTGCCTTCCGCCATGGATGCCGTCGCCAAAGGGAGCGACGGCATCGAGATAAGCAATTTGCTCATGGATAGTTTTCGCGCATCAATTCAAGCACGTCAGCGCCGCGACCGTCGCCGTAAACGCGACGCTGTCCGTTTGTATCGATGAACCGAATCGCCCACACAATGGGCGTGCCATCGTCGCCAGTGAAGAGCGCGTCCTCATCCGCATGCCGGCTTATCACCGAAGCCAGATATGAGCCGGGAATGGTGTCGTTGTGCCCCGGCACGAAGTGCTTCCTCCAGGAGGCCATGGCACTGTGGAAGCGCCCAACATATTCCTCCTGGAACGAGGCGTCGTCCTTGGCATCCAGGTGCGGCAGCAGCGCCTCAAGGGTTGGGCGAACGTCGCCAACCGCCCCAAAGGTGATGTGATGACGCCGGCCGAGGTGGGTGGGGTCGATGTCAATTTGAACGATGTCGGCGTTGTCCGGGTAGAACTGACGCCACGCAAAATCGGCGCCCAGCAATAGCAACGTGTCGCAATCAAGGATCGCCCGGTAGCCGGCCTCGCCTCCAAGAATACCGGTCATGCCGACGTTATATGGATTGTCGTGCTCAAGGAAATTCCTGGCTCGCGACGTGTGCGCCACAGGAGCCTTCAGGCGCTCGGCAACCGCCCTGATTTCATCGAGCGCGCTTTCGCAGCCGGACCCCGCATAGATGGCGATCTTGTTCCCGGCGTCGAGGATCTGCGCAATCGTCTCAATCTCCGCGTCATTGGGACGAATCGTTGGATGGCTGTGATGGACGCGATAGGGATAGTCGTTATGAACCTCCCCGTGCGGGACGTCGACGGGGACAATCAGCACCGCAACACCCTTCCTGGCCAGCGCGGCCTGGCACGCCTTCACGGTCATCTTGCGGGCCTGGTCCGGGGTTAGGATCATCTCGCAAAATATCGAGCATTCTTTGAAGACGGACTTGAAGTCCACTTCTTGAATGAACTCAAACCCTATCTCGCTCATCATGACCTGGCTTGCAATCAACACCATGGGCGATCGATTGCGATTGGCTTCATACAAGCCGTTGATGAAATGCAGACTGCCAGGGCCGCAACTGCCAGCGCACGCCGTAAGGTGGCCGGTAAACACGGCCGCTGCGCCGGCCGCAAAAGCACCCGCTTCTTCGTGGCGCACATGCACCCATTCAATGGAGCTCTTCTTTAAGGCAACGCTGATTAAGTATCGCCATCGTCATGATGCCTGGAAGGCTCGCAGGCTGCGCCGCATGGCGCCGGGAAGACTGGCCGTCTTGCCAAGCCGTGCGGTGCAGCCTGCGGGCCTTCCAGGCATCACCCCGTCCCTTGAATTCAATGGGTTGGGGCCGCCCCTGTCTTCCCGCACCTCTTCGGTGCGTCGGCTCGACAGCCAGCCAGGCTGCCTTCCTCGCTCCTCAAAGCCGAGGACATCCATGTCCTCTCCCCGCGTGCGCCGACGCCCCTGTGAGATGCGGGCAGACAGGGGCGGTGACGAGGGCGATACTTAATCAGCGTTGCCTTAACACGCTGGATGGGCAACGCATCGCCCTGCACGATCTGCGCGGAAAGACCGTCATCCTCACCTTCCGGGCAACGTGGTGCGATCCGTGCCGAGAGGAATTGCCGCTGTTGCCGCACTATGCCCAGACACACGCCAACGACGATCTGGTCATCCTGGGCTTCAGCCTGGATACGCCCGATACGCTGACCGAAGTACGCCAGGTTGCATCCGGCCTTCACTTCGCCACGGGCCTGCTGGGTGATCCCCATGTCGAAGGGTATGGCCGTATCTGGCGCCTGCCTGTCAGTTTCGTCGTGGACCGGCGGGGCATGCTTGTCTACGATGGCTGGAGCGACGAGGCGCCGGCGCTGACGCAGGAGAAGCTGGGCCGGCTCGTTGCGCCGCTGATCAATACCCGGCCGCATTGAGGGATCTCTAGCTGTGTTTTCACAGACCTTTGAACCGCGACACCCAACGATGCTGGATTAAGTGGCCATCGAAGGTAACCTCGGGAGAACTCATGTCGACCAAGATCAGCGCAGGCTCCGAAGAACACAAAGAGCTCTTCTGCCGCCAGTTCGTCGAGACCCACCAAGACTACAAACCAGAGACGCTACCCTGGCCCACGCTCAGCGACGAGGATCTTGCACGATTGCGCGGCGTGCCGTTCTGGCAGGAGGTCTACCACACCGAGCGGCGCGCCGGTGCGATCGTGGATGCGTTCACACCCCATGTAACCGATCCGATAGTTCGCGAAGCCATTGCACTGCAGGGCTTCGAGGAACGTCGCCATGCCGATCTGATTCGCGTGATGATCGAACGCTATGGCATCGACGCCACTGCTCAGCCGCTGGAGGCCTTTCCTGCCGATCTGGAAACCGCCTTTATCGACTTCGGCTTCGGTGAATGCCTGGACGCCTTTCTTGGGTTTGGTGCATTCAAGTCCGCCAGGCAGTCCCAATTCCTGCCCGCCGGGCTGTTCGACATCTTCGACACACTCATGTTCGAGGAGACCCGGCATATCGTTTTCTTCATCAACTACATGGCTTGGCGCGAAAGGCAACGAGGCCTGGGGCCGCTGAGACGCACACTTAAATCCAGCCGCTTCTATGCTCGAGCGGGCGGCCGCCTGATGGGTATGGTCAAGCGCGGCCAGGAACCAAACGATGGCAAGGACTTTGCCGTTACTCAAGCGAATCTGTTCCTTGAGGGATTCTCGTTCCGAGGTTTTGTCGAAGACTGCTATCGCGAGAACGCGCGGCGCATGAGCGTGTTCGATCCGGACCTCATGCAACCTCGCCTGCTTCCCGGCATAGCCCATCTGGCGCTGCGCGGTTTGCAGGCCTGGGACATGGCCCGTGCTCCTTTTCGAAAATCCGAACGCTCTGTGCCCACCGAATAGCACGTGAACTGGCCTTGAGTCAGCATGCAGAGCCGCCAAAACCGGGGCTCACGCCTTCTCGTAGAGCCCGATTGACGGCCTTCGGTCGAGTGCTTCGACGCTCCAAAGTCCCCCAATCATTAAGGATGCTCCGATCGACTCTGCGTAGGCGTCACCGGTCCTGCCTGGATGCCGTGTTGCGTGAGCAGACCGGTGAACGCTTCGCTGGCGAATGGGCTGCCTTGGTCCGCAGACGATCTGGGGCGTGCCGTAGCATGCCAAGGCCTCTTCCAGCGCCTCGATGCAGAAGGCCGTCTCCATCGTGATCGACACGCGCCAGGCGAGCACCTTGCGTGCTGTACCAATCGATCACGGTAGCCGGGTAAACGAAGCCTCGTGCCATCGGGATATAGCTGATATCCATGGCCCGGACCTGATTGGGAGCAGCTACTTTCACGCCCCGCCGCAGGTACCGATAGATCCGATGCCCCGGATGTCGGCGACTGGTGTTGGGCGTGCGATAAAGCGCATCGATGACCATGCGTCGCATCAGCGTGGCCACATGCTTGCGGCCCATCGCGACGCCTTCACGACCCAGCAGATCACGCAGCATGCGACTGCCAGCGAAAGGGTGCTCCAGATGCAACTCATCGATGCGTCGCATCAGCGACAGGTCCTGCGGCGGCACCGGCCGCGGCAAGTAGTAGACCGTGCCACGGCTGATGCCCAGCGCCTTTGCCTGTCGCGTCAATGGCAGAGGGGGGGTACGGTCGATCATCGCTTTGCGCCCAGCAAACCGGCCTTGGTGAGCACGCCTTCTAAAAAATCGTTCTCCAATGTCAACTCGCCGATCTTGGCATGCAGCGCTTTCACATCCACCGGTGGAGGGCCGGACTCGACCGCGGCACCAAACACCCCGGCGGCGTTGTCCAGCAACTGTGCCCGCCACTGCGTGATCTGGTTGGGATGCACATCAAACTGCTGAGCCAGTTCGGCCAGCGTCTTCTCGCCGCGAACGGCCGCCACGGCCACTTTGGCCTTGGAGGCCGGTGAGTGATTGCGGCGCGGTCGTCTTGCCATGGATCTGCTCCGCGCCGGGCGATCATCATCGCCTCATAGAGCAGTAAATCCACTTATCGTGTTGTTCAATTCCCCGGGGCCAGCTCTTGCACTTGTGGGTCACATTTGTTCGGCGTATGAACAAACGGCAAGACATCAGCGGCAATCGCGAAAACTCGGTGACAAGTCTCTCTGTGACCCTTCAGTTCACCAGGAGGAGACGTGATGACATCAACTAAGATGGGTTGTGGCGCGGCTACGTTAGTCCTGATATTGGGCGGATTGGTCACGCAGATCATGGCGGAAGAGCCACCTGCCGTACCATGGAATAAATGTTGCGCGGTGAGACCTTGGGCTACGGGGCGAGCCGTGATGAAACTAGGCTATATGGTGGGTACTCCGCGACTTCACCTCGCCATGGGTTCCGGGGTTCCCGAGCCTTATAGAGAAATGCGCAATCCGCTACCACGGACTCTGTCGACGGTTGAGCGAGGAGCCGTCGTGTATAAGGAAAATTGCATTTCCTGTCACGACATGGACGGTCTAGGCCAAGGGCCTGCGGGTCATAATCTGTCGCCGCCGCCGGGCAACTTGGCCTGGCTCGCAGCGATGCCAGCCGCTCAATTGGATTCTTTCCTATACTGGACCGTCGCCGAAGGTGGTGTGCCGTTTGGAAGTTCGATGCCTGCTTTTAGGACCACGTTGTCCGAGAGGGATACGTGGGCAGTCGTCGCCTATATGCAGGCCCGGTTACCACCAAAAACGATCCACTAGCCTTCCAGGCTGATCAAAATGCACAGACTTTGCACGTTCCTCGTACCACTACCAATACCTCGCACATCTGCACGAAGGCTTTCATGGCAGCCACCTGCATATGAGCGATCACCGTCCAGCCAACCTGTTTCCATAGCGCATCCGTAAGCACCGGCAAATGGTTCCCATCTGACCGTCAATTCGATAGGCAGCAGCGTTTCTTGCGAGGGAAACCATGGCGAGTCCGATGGTTCGCAGCTGATCGCGGAAAGCTGGCCATCGGTGCATTTGACTCATGTCGGCTCGGTCATGCGGTGGTAAATCTCCTCCTCCTGAGCGAAGTGCGGCCTCGGGATTTCGCATTTGGTCCGACGTCAACCCCGCTCAAGCCTCAAAGATCACAACATGCGCTTTAGCGTGTTATCTCGCACGAAAAAGTGATGCCATAGCGCCGCGGCCATGTGCAATCCAATCACGGCGTAAAAAATGTTTCCAAGCGACTCATGAATTTCCTCCATGAGTTCTTGCATTCCTTTGTTCGGCCCTACCAAGGCAGGAAGGCTCCGGCCAAACCAGGGAATGCCAACCACATCGCCGCCGTAGTTCACATCGAGTATGCCAACGATGGGCTGGACAATGAGGAATGCATATAAGGATAGATGAATTAGGCGAGCCGCCACGGAAACCAACGTACCAGGCTCAGGGACGATTGCCGGAGCCGTCGTCGCGAGACGCGCCAAGAGACGAGGCAACATGAGTGCCAACACCACCAGGCCGGCTAGATAGTGCCCCTGCATCGTGGCAGAGGGTAAAGAACTGTCACCCTGCCCCTCATCGCCTCCGATATTGACCAGCACGTACGCAGCCACGACGGCAAGTGCAATCAACCAATGGAGATAGCGAACCACCATGCCATAGCGTGCGGGTGCATTCATGGGAACTCCTGTTGCGGCTAGGGTTTTGGCTGCGGTGTCGCGGCCACGCTGGGCGGGAGAATCGGCAAAGTAACGATCGGCTGTTGGCCGGTAAGCGCGTTCAGGAAGCTCTCGATTTTGCCGACGTCGTCATCAGACAATGTCGCGCCCAGCTGACTGCTCCCCATCACGGCAATGGCCTGCCGCAGGTCCCACACCTTCCCCGAATGAAAATAGGGCGCCGTGAGTGCGACGTTCCGCAGTGGTGGAACGCGGAACACATACTCGTCGCTGGCGGTCTTGGTTACCGCAAAACGCCCCTTGTCCCCGGGCGGCAGGATCTGCGCCCCTGGCCGCTCCACGACACCAAAAGGAGCGTACTTATCCCCGCCGACATTGATGCCGTTGTGACAGCCGGCACACCCCTTGGTAATGAAAAGCGACAGCCCCTCTTTTTGCGTCGCGTCCAGTGCCTTCTCATCACCCCGAAGATAGCGATCGAACGGCGCGTTGGGCGTGATGAGCGTAGCCTCGAACACAGCAATCGCCTTCCTCACGTTGTCGAATGAGATGGGATCGTTCGCTCCGGGAAATGCCTTGGCAAACAATGCTTGGTAGCCCGGAATACCCTTAAGCTGCTCAACAACGTGGGACTCGGTTGTGTCCATCTCGACAGGATTCACCAGCGGGCCGCCGGCCTGCTGCTCAAGGTCCTTGGCGCGTCCATCCCAGAACTGCGCGATGTCGAACACGGCGTTGTAGACCGTCGGGGCGTTACGACCGCCATGTTGCCAACGATGGCCCAGCGAGGTCTCCTGGAGATCGACTCCCCCCATGCCGATGACGTGGCATGAGTTGCAGCTTATGGCATGGCTCTCGGACAGCCTAGGATCGAAGTAGAGTGTCTTGCCTAGAGTCAGCTTGGCGGGTGTCGCTGGATTGTCCGGAAGGCTGGGTGCACTGGTCGGAATCGGCTTGAACAGTCCTTGCGCCTGTTTCATCAAGGCTGTTTGAGCCCAGGACTGGCAGGCCACCAGGAGACCAAGGGCCGCAAAGGACATCGCTGAACTGAGGCGCATTTGCATTCTCCTCATTCGATGCGGCGCGGTCCATCGTGCCGGGAACGATTCATGTACGGGCGCTCTGACTAAGCCGCCACCTTTCACATCTCGTCAAGAATAGTGTCGCCAGACGATGCGATGTTGATCACAATCAACATTTCTGTCCGTCCGCCGTTGCCAATAAGAAGGAGTTGAGGCCGTGACACTACTTCAGTTTGTGCTTGGTGCATTCTCAGGCAGCGCGGTCGGCTTCACCCTAGGCCTCGTGGGTGGTGGTGGGTCGATTCTTGCCGTGCCGCTAATGGTCTACGTGGTGGGGGTGGAAGACCCCCACGTTGCCATCGGCACAAGTGCATTGGCCGTAGCTGCCAACGCGCTTATCAGTCTGACCAGCCATGCCCGCAAGAACAACGTGAAATGGCGATGTGCCGCGCTGTTCGCAACGGCAGGAATCGCTGGCGCATGGATCGGGTCCATGGGTGGAAAGGCAATGGACGGCCAGAAGTTGATGCTCCTTTTTGCCGGACTGATGCTAGTGGTCGCCACATTGATGTTTCGTTCCCGGGGCAACGAGGGTGACCCAGCGGTAGCCCTCAATCGCAGCAATGCCCCCAAGTTGCTCATCTCCGGCGCGGTGACAGGCGCGCTCTCGGGCTTCTTCGGCATCGGCGGCGGATTTCTCGTGGTACCAGGACTCATTGCGTCCACCGGCATGCCAATCTTGTTTGCGGTTGGGTCCTCACTGGTTGCCGTGAGCGCATTTGGCATAGCCACAGCGCTGAGCTATGCGAGCTCGGGCATGATCATTTGGTCACTTGCTGCTGCGTTCATTGGCGGAGGCGCCGTTGGAAGCTTGATCGGCTCCCGACTGGCCACGCGTTTGGCAGGCCGAAAAGGTGCACTCAACCTGGTGTTGGCCATTCTCATCATCGTGGTTGCGCTTTACGTGCTGTACCGCGCCACGCGCCAACTCGGATGGCTCTAATTTTTCTGCTCCAAGTAACGAATGCGAGCCATGGCAATGACCTGTCCTTTCGATGCTGGACTTTACGCTTGCGGGCAACCCACGCCCGACGATCTCCACCACCTCAATCGACATCGCATGCGCACGGCGATCCATCTGTGCTCCGCCTCCGAATTCAGGGAAATGGACTAGGCGGCCGAAGCGCATCGTCTCAAGGTAAGCGACACCTACTTACCCATCATTGGCGCGGCTGATCTTGATTGCGCGCGTCTCGAGCAGTTTGCGCGAGCCATCTCAGTCGTCGTCAGAATTTTCCAGGCCAATGCCTCAGGGCAGGTGACATCGGTCCCCCTCCCGCGCCCGCGCCGACCACGGGCGAGTTTGTGGTCCGCGATCTACGGCACTGAACGACGCCCCCCCCTTACACCAGCCTGGACGAAGCAGGACCGCACCGATAAGACTCCATCACCCGGCGCGGCAGCCGGCGCGGCCGAAAGCTACCGGTCCGAGTAGCCTAATACTCTACCCACGATAACGATCCCTGATCACCACGGCGCCAGCTAGCCGCGCCGCATCTTGCAAATCATTCCGCGTAACGCAGGGCATCGCGGAACAACGTAAATGCGAGTGATGTCTGGCGCCTGCTCGGATAGTAGAGATGGTATCCCGAGAACGAGGGGCACCAGTCCGCGAGCACGCGGACCAAGCGACCCTCGTCGATATGCTGCTGCACGAGGTCCTCGGGCAGGTAGGTCAGCCCAAGCCCATCAAGCGCGGCGCCGACCCGCATGGCGATGTTGTTGAAGACGAGCTGGCCCTCCACGCGCACTTTCAGCTCCTCCCCTTTCTTCTCGAACTCCCAGGGAAAGACGCCGCCATAGGTTGGCAGGCGGATACTGATGCAGTTGTGCTGGGTCAGATCCCGTGGCGTCTTGGGTCGCGGGTGCTTGGCGAAGTAGGCAGGGGAACCCACGGCGGCCATGCGCATGTCCGGGCCGACGCGCACCGCGATCATGTCCTTGGCGACTTGCTCGCCGAGGCGAACGCCAGCGTCGGCACAGGCAAGCACATCCTGCTGGCTGACCTGCGCCAGGAAAACGCCGATGCGGCGGCGAAAACCATGAGCGAGGCCGGCTTCGACGTCAGCACGATGACCGTCGATATCACCTCGCGCGCATCCATCCAGGCGGTGGTCGAGCGTGCCTCCGCCATGGGCGATGTCACCGGCCTCATCCATGCCGCGGGGATCTCGCCGTCGCAGCAACCGCCGGAGGTGATTCTGAAAGTCGACCTCTATGGCACGGCGGTGATTCTCGAGGCGTTCGGCAATGTCATCAGTGTCGGTGGTTCGGCCGTGGCGATCGCGTCGCAGTCCGGTCATCGATTGCAGGCGCTCACCGCCGAACAGGACGAGGCACTGGCGATGACGCCGGCGGACGATCTGCTCTCGCTGCCCATGCTGCAGCCGGATCAGATCACCGACCCGCTCCATGCTTACCAGATCTCCAAGCGCGGGAACTCGCTGCGCGGCAAGGCGGAAGCCGTTCGCTGGGGCAAGCGCGGTGCGCGCGTCAACACGATCAGCCCGGGCATCATCATGACCCCGCTGGCCAAGGATGAACTGAGCGGCCCGCGCGGCGCCGGATACCGTCGCATGATCGAACTCTGCCCGGTCGGGCGCGCAGGTACGCCGGACGAAGTCGGCCAGGTCGGCGCGCTACTCATGGGCCCCGATGGAGCCTTCATCACCGGTAGCGATATCCTGATCGACGGGGGTGTGACATCGGCCTACTGGTACGGCGATCTCGCACCGAAATGAGTCCTGGCAAACTGAACGTTCTCGTCGTTGGCGCCACCGGCAGCATCGGTCAGCGTCATGATGTCCAGAAGGCGCGCAGGCGGTGTTGCGTGGCGCCGGGAAGACTGGCCGTCTTGCCAAGCCGCGCGGCACCGCCTGCGGGCCTTCTGAACATCACCCCATCACTTTGAATTCAACACGAGGGGGCCGGTCCTGCCTGTCCGCATCCCTTCGGTGCGCCGGCTCGACAGACGGCCGGTCTGCTTTCCTCGCTGCTCAAAGCCGAGGACATCCATGTCCTCTCCCCGCGTGCGCCGACGCCCCTGTGGTCTGCGAACAGGCAGGACCGGTGACGCCTGCGCAGAGTGAATCAGCCCATCCCTAGGGATGGGCTCCGCGCTCAATCGAAGTGATGCACGAAACCCACACGGAACCCACCCGGTAGCAGGGAAATGATCCACGGCGAGTTCCGGTGTGCTGTCCAGACGCCCACGCCTGCGCCGATGGCCGCTCCAAAAAGGACGTCACTCTGCCAGTGTCCATGGGTTTTCACGCGAGCCACAGCGTCGTATGCAGGCAACAAGGCCAGCAGATAGACGGCGGGATGGTCGCGACCATAGGCCGCCATGAAGGGCGTCACGGCGGCCGTGACGGCAGCGACTTCGCCGCTCGGGAAGCTTTGCGCGTGTATGCCCTGGAACCACTTATTGGGGTTGTCGGTCTGAGAAGGTCGTTCGCGTTGGAACGTCCATTTCATCGCCTGCGTGCCGACGCCAGTGATGACCATCGAGTCCACTGAACGCCAAAACGTGTCGCCGAGCCTGTCGTTGTCCCCTAGCCAAAGCGCACCACCGCCCACAGCGGCGATGGTGCCGTAGATGAGGATTTCCTGGTTGGTTCGATTCCAGATGCCGCTGTTGTCGTAGCGCACCGGGTGATCGAGTCCAAGGATGCCGCTGCCGCCCCAGGCTGGGCCACAGGCAACGACGAGAATGAGAGCCATTAGCCATCGAGCACGCATAAGCACCCCCATGCCGCAGTCGCACTTTGTCTGGTAACGCGAACGGTACATGTGCCGGCTTTCCGGTCGCTTACGCTTCAGGCTCAACTGGCAGCCTGGACGACCTTCATGCTGACCGGTACGAGTGAGCGTCTCTATCTTGCTCGCCAGCAAGCACGGCCTGCACCGGATTTCCCGTCAATGGCTCACCGAGGCCGAACGGCAAGACTTGTTGATGCTGGCGGCGTCGGCCTTCGTGGTACTTCCACTTCTGCCCGATCACACCATCGACCCTTGGGATGCCATCAATCCGCGTCGCCTTTGGGTTCTCGTCGCGGCGATCATGGCCATCGCTTCCATCGGCTATCTCGTGCCGCGGATCTTCGGCACGCGATTCGGATTGGCCATAGCCGGTGTTGCTGGCGGCTTTGTATCAAGCACGGCGACGGTCCTGACGATGGCTGACCGTGCAAAGGCACACCCCACGCGGACTGCATCGGCCTCGCCATGTGGCTCAGTGCATGATGCCCCTTGGACGCGACATCGCACCGCGCCAGGAATCGCTACGTGTGGCGCGGTCATCGGCCTGGCAGGTCAGAGTTCCTTGTGCGTTGCGAGTCCTCGTCTGAAAGAGCTGGTGCCGTTTCCTCGGGGTTTGGCGTGGGCCACGGTCCTGGCCCACGCCATCGTTCTATCGAAAAGCGACAGCCGATATGGGTCGAGAAATAAGCACGCCTCTCGGTGCCCTTCCCCGCTCCGCTCAGATCTGTGCCTGGCCGCCGTCTACGAAGAGTTCGGTTGCGGTGATGTAGCTGGTTTCATCCGATGCGAGGAATGACATGGCACTCGCGATTTCATCGGTCGTACCAGCTCGACCAAGTGGCGTATTCCCGGCCGTGTTAAGTGCGAACTGTGCGATTTTCACGTCGTTAAGACCCAATTTCGATTTGTACGCCGGAGCAACAACGGTTCCAGGCGCGACGATATTCACGCGAATGCCTCGCCCCTTGAGATCCACCGACCACGTGCGCACGAACGAACGCAGCGCGGCTTTGGTCGCTGCATACACACCAAAAGCAGGCAGCCCTTTGACGGATGTGATCGACCCTGTAACTACGATCGAGCCGCCAGGCCCCATCAACGGCAGCGCCTTTTGAATGGTGAAGAGCGTTCCCTTGACGTTGACGTTGAAGTACTTGTGAAACTGAGCCTCCGTGATCTCGCCGAGTGGCGAAAACTCGCCGCCACCTGCATTGGCAAAGAGCAAGTCCCGTCGCCCCTCGGCGGCCCGAGTGACCTCGTAGATCCGGTCGAGATCCGCGTTATCCGAGACGTCTCCTTGGATTGCCTTAGCACGATGACCAATCTCAGCGACCGCTACGTCCCGCTCCCTCTGGCGCTGGCCGGTGATGTAGACCTCGGCACCTTCGAGGGCCAGTTGCTTCGCGACCGCAAGACTTCGCTCAACCCTCAGCTGAGGGTGTATGAGCGGGAAACCCCGCGCTGACGCCATTACCCGAAGCCGTAAAGGCCGCCCCGCGAGTCGCAGCCGCGAACGTCTTCCGATCGGAGTCGCCGCCTCGCTGACTGCTTTTGCCCACGACGCCCGGGATTGCAGCGACCGTAGGTGCTTCTTGCGATAGCGAATGAGGTTGGTTTCCTCGACGTCTCTCGATGGCGAGCCTCGAAGTTGCGTTAAATCATTAAATCAACTGGCGGGCGTCATTAGCCTTCTTTGACGCTCGCTCAAGGCGAAACCGAGACTGCTGCATGCTGCCGTCCTCATCCTCGCCGTCCCCGGTCTTCCGCGCACGAGGCCTGACCAAGGTCTATCGCATGGGCGAAGTGGAGGTGCACGCGCTGCGTGGGGTGGACTTGGACTTGTTTCCGGGTGAATTCGTAGTGCTACTGGGCCCATCGGGCAGTGGCAAATCCACACTTCTGAACATCCTTGGTGGTCTGGATGCCCCCACCGATGGCGAGGTCTGGTATGTCGACCATCGCCTCACTGGCGCCGATGATCGCGCGCTCACCGAGTTCCGTCGTGACCACGTGGGCTTCGTGTTTCAGTTCTACAACCTAATTCCCAGCCTCACCGCACGCGAGAACGTGGCTATCGTCACCGACCTGGCCGAGCATCCCATGCCACCCGAGGAGGCGCTGGAGCGCGTCGGTCTGGGTGATCGCATGAACCACTTTCCAGCACAGATGTCCGGCGGGGAGCAACAGCGCGTGGCGATCGCTCGCGCCATCGCCAAGCGCCCTGCGGTGTTGCTGTGCGACGAGCCCACGGGAGCGCTGGACTCGGCCACTGGCGTGCTGGTATTGGAGACGCTGGAACAGGTCAATGCCGAGCTGGGCACCACCACCGTGGTGATTACTCACAATGCCGGCATCGCCGGCATGGCCCATCGCGTGCTTTACCTGGGCGACGGCCGCATCGTGCGAGAGGAGCGCCCCGCCCGGCGGACGCCGGCGAAGGAGTTGAGCTGGTGAGCGCGCTTGTCCGCAAAGGGCTGCGCGACCTGTGGCACATGAGAGCACAGGCGTTGGCCATCGCCTGCGTCATCGCCGGCGGCGTGGCCACACTGGTGATGTCGCAATCCACGCTGGAATCGCTCACATCCACCCGCACGCTGTTCTACGAGGAAGGTGCTCTGGCCGACTTGTGGGCACCGCTCAAGCGCGCGCCCGACACCCTGCTGCCGCGGCTAGAGGCCATCCCGGACGTGCAGGCCGTTCAACCCCGTCTGCTCGCGGCCGTTACGCTGGGCGTGACGGGCTTCGGCGAGCCCGCGCGCGGCGAAGTGGTGTCGCTGCCCATTGGCGGCGGCCAGCCGTTGCTCAATCGTGTGCACCTCACAAGCGGGCGCCTTCCCGATCCCGACGCCGAAGGTGAGATCGTGATGGGCGAGGCCTTCGCCCAATCCCATGGCCTGCGGCCTGGCGGCAGCGTGCACATAATCCTTCGGGGACACTCCAGCGCGGTACGCATCGTCGGTATCGGCACCTCTCCCGAATACGTCTACCAGAGCCCGCCCGGCGCAGTGTTTCCCGACTTCCGCCGTTACGCCGTACTGTGGATGAACCGTCACTCGATGGAGAAGGCGCTGAATATGGACGGCGCCTTCAACAATGTAGCCTTCCGCCTGCGGCCAGGTGCGCGCCCGGCCGCGGTGGCGACGGATGTCGATGCGCTGCTGGCGCGCTATGGCGGCGTGGGTGCCTATGGCCGCCATGAGCAGACCTCGGCCCGTTACCTTGAAGAGGAGTTGCGGCAGCTGCGCACCATGGCCACGCTGTTTCCGACAATCTTTCTGGGCGTGGCGGCCTTCCTCGTGCACGTCGTGCTCATGCGCCTGTTGGGCACGCAGCGCGAGCAGATCGGCGTGCTGAAGGCCTTCGGCTACGGCAACGGTGCCCTAGCGGGGCATTATCTGGGCATGGCGGCGTGGATCGCCGTTGGCGGCGCGCTGTTGGGCATCGTACTTGGTGCTGCATTGGGCCGTTGGCTGGCCCATGTGTATCAAGGGATCTATCGCTTTCCTTTCCTTACTTATCGCCTGAGCATGAGCGCCGTTGGCCTGGGTCTAGGGGTGAGCCTTGCAGCCTCCTGCGGCGGTGCGCTGATGGCGTTGCGCGTGGCCGCGGCATTGCCTCCGGCGGAGGCGATGCGCGCGCCGACTCCAGCCCACTTTGGGCCCACGTTATTGGAGCGATTGGGCTTCCAACGCTGGCTTTCACCCGCCTCACGCATCGCCTTGCGCGACCTGGAGCGCCGCCCGGGCCGGGCATTGTTCACCGTGGTCGGGCTAGCGATGGCTTGCGCCGTGATGATGGTGGGGCGCTTCCAGGGCGATGCTGTCGAGCGCATGGTGAATGTACAGCTCAGCATCGCTCAGACCCACGATATCGAAGTGAGCTTCGTTGAGCCCGCACCCCGCCGGGCGGTATTCGAGCTAGCCGCACTGCCTGGCGTACGCGAAGCCGAACCGCTGCGTTCGGCGCCGGTGCGTTTGGTGCACGGGCAGTATTCGTACCGCACGACGATTGAGGGCGTCCCGCAAGTCGCGCGCCTGAGGCGGCCCATTGATGCCGAGCTTCGGCCGGTGCAACCACAGGGCGATGACCTGCTACTTACCGACTATCTTCAGAAGATGCTGGACCTGAAACACGGCGACAGTGTGGACATACAGGCGCTGGAGGGCCACCGCCGCCGGCGCGAGGTGCGAGTGACTGGTTTCGTACACGAATTCATTGGCGCCCGTGGCTATATGGATCTCGATACCCTCAACCGTCTGCTAGGTGACGGTGACGTGGTCTCCGGTGCGCTACTAGGTGTGACCCCGGGCGCCGAGCCCGACGTCTATGCGCGCTTGAACAGACGCCCTTGGGTGACGGGGGTTGCCTCACGTTTGGCCTCGGTGCGCAGCTTCTATGCCACGATGGGGGAAAGCTTGCTGGTGTTTACCCTGGTTGCCGCGCTGTTGGGGGCTGTCATCAACTTTGGTGTGGTGTACAACGCTGCGCGCATCAGCCTGTCCGAGCGCGGGCGCGAACTGGCCAGCCTGCGTGTGCTGGGCATGACGCGGACCGAGGTCGGTGCATTGCTGCTGGGGCAGCTTGGGCTGCTGGTGTCCGTGTCGCTGCCTTTCGGCCTGGCCGCCGGTTGGTCGTTGTGCTGGTTGATGACGCTCGGCCTTCAGTCGGAGCTGTTCCGGGTACCTGCACAGCTGACCACGGCGACCTACGCATTCGCTGCGCTCACGGTACTGAGCGCCAGCGCACTGTCGGCTTTGCTGGTGTATCGGCGTATCGCCCGGCTGGACTTGGTCGCCGTGCTCAAGACTCGAGAGTGAATCCGGATGGCACCCATGACCCTTCGCCGCCGCATCACCTTTTCGGTCGCTGTTATTGCAGCCGCTGCCGCGGCATGGTGGGCACTCCGGCCCGCCCCACGTCCGTTGGACGTGGTAAGCGTTCAGCGAGGGGCGCTGGTGCAACGCTTCGAAGAGGAAGGTCGCACGGAGCTCGCACACCGCTGGGTAATCTCGACCCCCATTGGCGGCACCCTGCGCCGCATCACCCTCCTGCAGGGCGATAGGGTGAAGGAGGGTCAACTACTCGCGCAGATCGAGCCTTTGCGGGCGCAGCTGTTCGACCCAGCCAACCGCGAACGCCTGCTGGCGGAAGAGAAGGCTGCGCAGGCGTCCATGCAAGCGGCGCGGCAACGCCAAGCCGCTGCACAAGCTGACGCCGACCTGGCGTCTCGTGACGTGGCGCGCATGCGAAGGCTTGGCGCCGCCGGGGTCGTTAGCGTCGCGGCATTGGACGAGGTTGAGACACGAGTATTGCGTGCGCAGGCGTCGGTCTCCGCCGCGGCGGCCGACTATCGCGCAGCCGACCAGCAGCGCGCGTCCTTGACTGCACTCCTCTCGGGCCAGGGCGTGGCCGGTGGCCCCATGGTGGCGGTGTATTCTCCCATCGACGGCGTTGTACTTCACCGCTACCTGCAGAGCGCTACACCGGTGCAGGCCGGGCAGGCTCTTCTGGAACTCGGCGATCTCGAACAACTGCAGGTGATGGCGCAGGTGCTGTCGCAGCAAGCCAGCCTATTACAGCCTGGTACCGCCGCTCAGGTTCTGCGCTGGGGCGGCGAAGGCGCTCTGCCCGCCCGGGTGGCGCGGATTGAACCCGGTGGCTACACCAAGATCTCAGCTCTGGGCGTGGAGGAGCAGCGCACGCAGGTGTGGTTGGACATCGTGGCGCCGCGCGAACAATGGCTGCAACTCGGTGATGGCTATCGCGTAGAAGTGGCATTCGATGTCGCGCGCAAAGAGCGCGTACTCAAGGTGGAGGCCAGCGCCCTGTTCCGTGATGGAACACGCTGGGCAGTCTACCGACTACAGGGCGACCGGCTGCACTTGGTGCACATCCAACCCGGAATGCGTGGTGGAACTGAGGTCGAGATCGACAACGGGCTCGTCGAGGGTGATCGCGTGGCGGCCTTTCCGGACGACCGCATGCGCGACGGGTTGCGCGTGCAAGCTCTGGAGCAAATGGCCGCGCCGCCGAAATAAAGTCGCCTCTCCCAGCCGCTTTCCGATGACGCATTTATCACGTGGTCCTCAACGCCTTCTGAGAGTAATGGCGCAATGGGCTCTCTGACGAAACCGCTGGACGGTTCGGGCCAAACGGATTGGACTTGTAGGACTCTTGATCGACGCCCATTGAACTCCTCGGCCAGGTGTGTTCCCGTGTGGGAATGTCGTGCGTTACATGTTCTGCCTTGGCGTGACGCCTGCCCTTGTTCGGCGCCCGGAATCTAACGAATCACCAGCACTGGCGCGCGCGAGTGGGATAGCACCTTGACCACGACCGAGCCGAGAAACAAGCTCTTAAGAAGGCCACGCCCATGGGACCCCATGACAATAAGGTCGAATCGGCCCTTGCCCGCCAATTGCACGATTTCATTGCCAGGGTCGCCGACCAGCAGGCGCTCTTCAAATAAATGGCCCGCCTTTGCCAGGACGCGACTGGCGCTCTTGAGCGCGGACGTGCAGTTATCCATGTGGAAACGTTCGATGCTGTCCGCGTCCAATCGCCCGGCGATGGATTCTCGCAGCGGCACATCGACATTGACGAGCGTGACCGAGGTGTCCGCCGGCCAGTGCTTAACAAGGTATTTAACAGCACGAATGCTATTTGCGCTTCCATCCACCGGCACCAGGACTTTCATGGCATACCCCTCAAATCAGGAACAGCTCGAGCTTCGATTTGATCCGGAAATGCGCGCCCACGGCACCGCACTTCGCCTCGCTAGTGCGCAAGCAGCAGAGGAAGCTGGCTGTGCCCGAGCACGTAGCGGGTGACGCCACCCAGCAGCAACTCGCCAATGCGCAGATGTCCCCAAGCACCCATCACAATGAGGTCGGCCTCGCGCTCCTTGGCCACTTCAAGGATGAAACGTCCGGTGTCATGGCTTTCGACACATGGCTGCCACAGCGCACTAACGCCGCGGCGCTCTAGCCACCCCCGGAGCGGCAATGGAGACGACGGCACGGTGGCCCCGTCATCCGTGTCGTGCCCGACTGCCTCACCATCGAGAACTATGACTTGCGACGCTCTGGCGAGGATCGGATGGGAAGCTCTCACCGCCCGTGCCGCTTCGACTGAGCCGTTCCACGCAATGACGACTCGCCTCACACGCCCCGATCCCATCCACTGATCGGGCACCAGCAGCATGGGTACGGCTTCGGCTAGGACTGATCGGCTCACGAGGGCCGCGGCGTTCGAAGTCGAGGCGCCGAGATTATTAAGGCCGCCCAGCGCGACATCCGTTAAGACAGCGCGACGTGCCATCACGCTCTGATAGAAACCGCGCTCCACCTCCCATGAGCCACGGACGCCGTGTTGATCGCATAGCGCCTTCCACCAATGCCGACGATCCCAGGCCTGTTTCACCTCATCCTCGAGGACGAGCAGCGCTTCGGGAAGCGTAAGTACCAGCGCATCCAAGGCAACGACCTGCAAGCCGGTGATGCTCGCCCGATGCTGGCGCGCGAGCGAGAACGCAAAATGTAGCAACGCACTATCACCCTGCCGCCCGCCTACATCGACAAGAATGTCATGCATAAGCGTGCTCCCATATCAACCCAGCACTACGTTAAGCCCCGCGGTAGACCGTAAATTGACCTCAATCAGTTTCTGCATGCCCCAGTCTTGAATTGCTCTGTCTTTCCTGTCGGCAATGCGAGCAATCGGTTCAAGTACAAGCGGCAACGCGCTCAGAAGGGTCAGTGCACGATTGAACAGGCGCACGCATTTCATGCGTCCCGTCGACCGCAGATTCGATGTCCGATCAACGATGCCACAGTCGAGGGATGAAGCTAACATTCAATGGCGTCATGGCGTATCAACAAAACGGTCAGGCCTTCCACCAGTGGTTGAGCCCGGTATAGATGCCCGCCGACGCCAAAGCAACCAACACGATACCTGCAATGGCAACGGCCAATCCGGACCAGATGGCGATGCCGTCTCGCTCCATCATTCCTAGCGAGAACAGCGAAATGGCTGTGCCCGGGACGACATGTCCCAAAGGGATGGGAAGGGTGATGATGATCGCGAGAATGAGGCATATCACTCCGATAGGGGGCTTCATCCAATCGGCGGCCAGCCACCGCCGCCTTGGTCGAACGACCTTCTCGAGACGACGCAATATCGGCAACACCCGCGTAAGGACGTTCTTGACCTTGGCAACCTCCATGGGTCGCCGAGTGAGTGCCGCCGGCAGCCAGGCGTGGCCTCGTCCGAGGGCAAGTTGCGCGGAGACTAGGATCATGCATGCGCCAAACGGCACCGAGAGCCCCGGAGCCGGGATGGGTAGCGCCATGGGCAGTGCCAGCAGCAGAAGAATTGCCCAGATCGATCGATCTTCGAGCAGCCTGAGGAGCTCACCTATCGACATGAACTCACCCGTCATCCCCATGGCCTTCGACTCAAGGATGGCTGATAGCGGAGGTCCCCGAGTTGAATGTCGCGACGAGGCCACTCGCTCCGGCTTCATGTGATTACCCCCTGCCATGGACAATGGCGGGCACGCGTGTTTTGCCAAAGATCTGGCGAGATCCAATGAGGAATTTCGGCCGATTGATCTTAGTCCTTTCGAGTGCTGAATAGATCAAAGATCGAAAGAATGGCTCGGTGTCCACTCAGTGCATGAACCGCGGCAGCGCCTGCGTGAAGTGCCAAGTAAGCCCACATCGCAGGCCCAAGCATCTCGTGAGCCTCTTGGGCCCAAGCTGCAGCCGGCAACGCGGCGCCGTCCTCAGGAGTCCCAAAATAGATCACTGCGCCAGTCATGGCGAGGCCGGTAGCCACGGCTAGTCCAATGCCCTGAATGGCACCCGCCATGTGCTCTTGCTTGGAAGGATCACTCCACTCAAGACGCAGGAAGGAGCGAAAATCCACTTTGAGCTCTCGCAATCTTGATCGAGAGAACCATGGATAGAAATGCCCTAGGTCGCGGCCGGCATATCCCAGCGGGAAAAGCATCCAATGCAGAAAAATCGCAGCCAGGACGATCATTCCGACCGTTTCATGGAGCTCCATACTCACCCAAGCCAAGCCGCTCGAATCACGACTGGGCGACCCGTCGTCCATCAGCAGGCTTAGCAAAAGTTGCACGGATATACCGATTGCGAGAATCGCGTGTACAAAGCGTAGGAGTCGCGAATGCTTCACTTCTCACCCTCTCAATCGGCAAGTGGAGCTCGCGCGCGCTCGCCAGGATCATGCGCGATTTCCACCGCCGATGATGATGACAAGCTTCTGGCGAACGACGCCACCGAACCGACCTTCCCCGTCAGGCTACGGAATTTGAGGGGTTGCAAGTTGACCAGGATCAACCTATTGGGCACCAACAGGACCAGGCGCGGCAGCGTTGGTCTAGGGATGCTGGTTGATGCTCCGCAGTAGCCACACACGGCTGAATAGAAAAGCGAATTGCCTAGGGATGCTCTGATCAACTCTGCGCAGGCGTCATGATGTCCAGAAGGCCCGCAGGCGGTGTTGCGTGGCGCCGGGAAGACTGGCCGTCTTGCCAAGCCGCGCGGCACCGCCTGCGGGCCTTCTGGACATCACCCCAGCATTTTGAATTCAACATGTTGGGGCCGATCCTGTCTGTCCGCATCCCTTCGGTGCGCCGGCTCGACAGACGGCCAGTCTGCCGTCGCCGACGCCCCTGTGGGCTGCGAACAGACAGGACCGGTGACGCCTGCGCAGCGTTGATCAGAGCATCCCTAGCCTCGCTGGCCGTTCGAGCAACTCAATCTTGTGGACAACCAGGGTTCACCCGCACGACGGACCGGCGCATCCGATCTTGCCAAGCACTTCTTGCCGCCGCCATCATCGATCACTCGGTTTGGCACCCCTGAGTCGCTGCGAATATGTCAGCAGGGCCATGATCGCCAGGAGCGAGAACCCTGCGCCACCATAGAACGTGGCCGCCGGCCCGAGTCGGTCCCATAGCGCGCCTGCGATGACGCTGGCCAACAGCATGGCCATACCGCTGGCCAGATTGAAGATTCCGTAAGCCGTGCCGCGCAAATCCGTCGGCGCCACCTCCGCCACCATGGCGGACAGCAGCCCCTGCGTCATTCCCATATGCATACCCCATAGAGACACACCGATGATCACGATGCTCCAGTGTTCGCCAGCGGCAAGCGTGACATCGGCCATGATCAGGACAACAAGCCCTGAGGTCAGCAACGCAGGATGACTCACGCGATCGGATAGCCAGCCGAATGGGTAGGCAGATGCCGAATACACCACATTCATCGCCACCATGACCAAAGGCACGAACGCTATGGGAATACCGCCCTTTTGGGCTCGAAGCACGAGAAAGGCCTCGCTGAAGCGCGCCATGGCAAAGACCGCACCGACACCCACGACCCACCAATACCGAGAGCCGAGCCGAACCAGGTTTTCACGACGGATGGGATTGGCGTGGCGACCATGGCGCCGATGTGCAGGCTCGCGCACTCCCCATGCCAGCAAGAGGACCGCGGATACTCCCGGAATCACCGCCACCCAGAACACCGAGCGAAAGTCATTGTTCCACCAAAGCATCAGGGCAGTTCCGAGCAGCGGCCCCAGGAATGCTCCGGTGGTATCAAGTGCCTGGCGTAGACCAAAGGCGGCGCCCCGCACGGCACGCGGGACCAGGTCGGCGACCAACGCGTCGCGCGGCGCGCCCCGCACCCCCTTGCCCACTCGATCCAGAAGCCGTGCGAAAAGCACCATCCAGACCGAGGAAGCGATGGCAAAGAGCGGCTTGGTCAACGCGCCCAAGGCATAGCCAAAGACCGCAATCACCTTGCGCTTGCCGAGATAGTCACTCAGTGTTCCAGAAAAGATCCTGACGACAAGTGCAGTGGACTCGGCCAACCCCTCCATTACGCCGATGACCAGGGCGCTGGCTCCGAGTGTGGTCATCAGGAACAATGGCAGCAGGCTGTGGATCATCTCGGACGAAATGTCCATCAGCATGCTGACCAAGCCCAAGATCCAGACATCGGCCGGAAGGCGTCTGCGAAGCGTCTGTCGGTTCATCGCGCGAATCATCATGAGGCGAGCCGCTCAAGAGCGCACTCCGCGATCGTCGGCGGATACGTTGGATCAGGCGACATTCGTGCCCAACAATCGTCCGATGCCCGCGGTCAGCGCCATCGCCAGCGCGCCCCAGAACACCACCCTCGCCATGGGCCGCCACGGACTCGCGCCCCCTGCCAGCGCGCCAATCCAACCCAGGACGGCAAGAAACGCCAGGCAGCCAGCCGATTGAATCATCGCCATGGAGCGCTCCGGCATGAAGGAGGCCAAGGCCAAAGGCAGGAGGGCGCCGCAGGTGAAGGTGGCGGCGGAAGTCAGGGCTGCCATCACCGGCCTGGCGCTGGTGTGTTCTGAAATGTTGAGCTCATCCCGTGCATGCGCCCCAAGGGCGTCGAACGCCGTCATTTGCATGGCTACTTTCAGCGCAGTGTCCTTATCGACGCCTCGTTTCACATAGACCTGGGTCAACTCCTCCAGTTCGGCCTCGGGACGCGACGCCAACTCGGCTCGCTCGCGCGCCATATCGGAATGCTCGGTATCAGCCTGGGAACTGACGGACACGTATTCACCAGCGGCCATCGACATGGCGCCAGCCACCAGCCCCGCGGCGGCGGCGACAATCATGCTGGATCGAGATGCGCCGGAAGCCGCAACGCCGATCACCAGGCTAGCCGTCGAAACGATGCCGTCATTGGCACCCAGCACGGCAGCGCGAAGCCAACCGATGCGTGATACGAGATGAGTCTCTCGGTGAGTGCGCATGGCAATATCCATCTCCTGTTCGGCATGGTTCTTGGCAGCTACCTTAAGTCACTTGGCCTGCACGACGAACCCATCAGCGGATCGCATCGAGTCGAAGGTGCGACCGTGTATCGCTGATCCGCAAGGGCGCGCAAACTAATGCGAGACTAGCAACGGTATCGATGCCGTGGCCAGAAGCTCCCGCGTGACCCCACCGATCACCCATTCCCTCAGTCGAGAGTGCCCATAGCCGCCGGCTACCACAAGGCCCGCCCCGTTCTTCTGCGCGTGGGAAAGGATCAGGCTGGCGATATCGATGCCACTGGACTCACGCGAGTAGAACCTCGCCTGGATGCCATGGTGTTGCAGATGGGTCAGTAGCGCCTGACCCGGTTGCTGAAGGTCGGGCGCTTGATCGTCATAGACGAGAATATCGACCGACGCCGACAATCGAAGAAAGGGCAGCGCGTCATGCAGCGCCCGCGTGGCTTCCCGGGTTGATCGCCAGGCAACCACGACGAGCCCTAGCGGCAGCTCCAAACGTGTCTTTTCCGGTACCACCAAGATGGGCCGACCGGCCTCCAGCAGCAAGGAGGCGACGCCACGCGCGAATTCGCTCACCATGGGGTGCCCGTATTCCGGCCGCGAAACTATCGCCAGGTCCGCACAGCGAACCTCCTCGGCCGCGGCTTCCCAAGCGGTGGTGTAAAGAGCTTCAACCACCCGCACTTCAGCGTGCTGGCCCTCCTTTCCGCGTAGGCGTTGCCGTGTCCGCTCGGCGAGCCCGGAGGCAGCGGCGCGACGCCGAGCATGAATAGCCTCCATCGCCGGATCAGTCGTGCCCGACCACGCATCATGGAGGGGCTTGGGAAGCTCCACGATCTGCAATGGCGACAAGCACGCATCAAAGTGGCTGGCTAGCGACAACGCAACCTCCAGGAGATGCTCGTCATCGCCTCCCCCAACCATCGGGACCGCAATATCTCTGAACATTGCCCACTCCTTGAGATCCGACAAGCGACGTCGTATCGAACGAAGGATTTCGGTCGGCGTGCCTCCACCCGCCCACGCTAAAGGCTGTCAATGACCTTGCGCAGTCTGGCTTGCACGCTTTCGGCGGCCGACTTCAGGTGTGGATTGTCAATGGCCTGCATCGAGGCGACCGGATCTATGGCGGCAACCTCGGTCTTTCCGGCGCCCGCATCCTGGACCACGACATTGCACGGGAGCATCGTGCCGACCTTGTCCTCGATCGTCAGGGCTTCGTAGGCGAGCCTGGGGTTGCATGCACCGAGAATGCGATAGCTACGAAAATCCACATCGATCTTCTTCTTGAAGGTTTCCTTGACATCAATATCCGAGATGATGCCGAAGCCCTCGCTCCTTAGTGATTCGATGGTGCGCTCAACCGCAGCGTCGAAGCTCATAGCCAAGGTTTTCGCGAAGTAATACTTCATCGTTGTCTCCTTTGGCCACCACCTTCCTCTACGTCATCACCGCGACGATCCGTCTCGCTTCGCAACCACGGATTCCCAGCCTTCGATCCTAGGCCTGGCTTAGCCATGCCTCGGGGCTCACGGCGCGCACCTCATGAAGGATGCTGTCGGCGGACGGAGCCGATGTTGATCCATATCAAGATTTCATCCTCACCCCTCCCCGGCGGCCTGCCGTAAACATGGGTGAAGACCACCCAATGACGAAGGGCGCGAGGACATTCATTCGGCGGTTAGACAACCTCAACCATGGCAGCAAGCCGGGCAGCAGGCCGTCCATCACGCCTAAATTGATTCAGGTCAAGTCAGCCCATCGCTTTGGGGCACTTAATGGATAACAGCGTGAATACGTCCCATGGGCGCCTGGGGGCATATCCAGGTGAGCGAATGGATGCTTGGCGGTATTACTCGCTGCATGCATCAGCACAGCGATGCCCCCTGCGGCTGGCTCACTGAACATCACGTCTGTGGCGAATGACGCGGAGTGGCATCATGAACGTTGCAGACCCGCCGCCTCCCGCCCCTGGCCTAAGCCAGGCGGAAGCCAAGGCAAGACGGGACCAGCACGGCCCCAACACCCTGCCCGGCAGCAAGCCGAAATCGCTATGGCTGATCGCGCGCGACGTGCTGATCGAGCCGATGTTCCTGATGTTGCTCATTGCGGCAGGCCTCTATCTGGTGCTCGGCGATCTTGCCGAGGCGATATTCCTGTTGATGTCGGTGCTGTTGGTCATTGGTATCACTTTGATGCAGGAGCGCAAGACGCAACGGGCACTGGAAGCGTTACGCGACCTGTCGGCGCCGCAGGCGCGCGTCATTCGCGATGGACATGAAATCCGCATCCCATCCGCCGATGTGGTCGTGGACGACGTCCTCTCGCTGCGCGAGGGCGATCGCATTGCCGCCGATGCGACGCTAGTCAGCGGTCACCTGGAGGCGGATGAGTCCTTGCTGACCGGAGAATCGGTGCCCGTTCGCAAAGGTCCCCAACCTGGCGATGGCAACGCCTTTGCCGGCACAGTGGTGACGAAGGGCCGCGGCCTGGCGCAGGTCACCGCGATAGCCACCGCCACGGCGCTTGGTCGCATCGGGCAGGCCCTGATCTCGACGATAGAGGTAACGTCGGAGCTCCAACGCGCTTCACGGCGTCTCATACGCCTGTTTGCGACGGCCGCGATGGTCTGTTCCGTCAGTCTCTGGCTGATGAACTGGCTATGGCACCGGCATGATCTGGTGGACAGCTTGCTGTCGGGTATCGCATTGGCGATGGCGATACTGCCCGAGGAATTTCCCGTCATCATGACCGTGTTCCTTGCGCTCGGCGCGTGGCGCATTGCCAAGCAAAACGTGCTGACACGCCGCATCTCGGCCGTCGAAGCCTTGGGCGCCATCACCGTTCTTGCGGTGGACAAGACCGGTACCTTGACGCAGAACCGGATGCGGGTCACCGAACTATACGCTGATCGGCAATGCCTTCGTGCCGATGCGCCGGGCCTGCCACCTGAGTTTCATGCACTCATGCGGTTTGCGCTACTGGCGACACCCATCGATTCAAGCGATCCGATGGAGCAGGCCATTCGCTCGTTTGGTGGCGAACGGCTCGAAGCGAGCGCTTATGCACTGACGAAAGCCGTACCAGTCAAAGAATACGGCCTGGACCCAGAGCTTCTCGCCATGACGCGCGCGTTCGACGAAACGTCAACGGGGGCGTTCCTGCTCAGTGCCAAGGGCGCGCCCGAAGCGATCTTCGAGCTCTGCGACCTGGCGACTGCCGAGCAGAACGTGCTTGGCGACCAGGTGCACGCCATGGCGAACCGCGGCCTGCGCGTCATTGGCGTCGCGGCCGGAACCCGCGGTGATGGCGATTGGCCGGCGACCCAGCGTGGATTCCGTTACCGCTTCATCGGGCTGGTAGGCCTGATCGATCCACCCCGGCCCGAGGCCGCCGCCGCTATCGCCGAGTGTCACGGCGCGGGCATCCGGGTCATCATGATGACCGGCGATCATCAGGCCACCGCGCGCGCTATCGCTGCCCAGGTCAAATTGAGCTCTGCACCCGAGCTGATCACTGGCGCAGAGATCGAAGCGCTAAGTGATGAACAACTCGGCGAACGGCTACACCATGTCGATGTCTGCGCGCGCGTGCAGCCGGCCCAAAAACTCCGCCTGGTAAAGACCCTTCAACAACAGGGCGAGATCGTCGGCATGACCGGGGACGGGGTCAACGATGCGCCTGCGTTGAAAGCGGCGAATGTCGGTGTCGCCATGGGCGAGCGCGGTACCGACGTAGCACGCGAGGCGGCGGCCCTGGTCTTGCTCGACGACAACTTCGCCAGCCTGGTCGTGGCAGTTCGCCAAGGAAGACGAATCTACGACAACATCACCAAGGCGACCCGCTTTGTCGTGGCGGTGCACATTCCCATCGTTGCGCTCGCCTTGGTGCCCAGCCTGCTGCAATGGTCGAATCTGCTGATGCCGGTGCAGATCGTGCTGCTGCAGCTACTAATCGATCCGGCCTGCTCCATTGTCTTTGCATCGGCAAAGGCTTCGCCAACCATCATGCAGCGCCCGCCGCGACCTATCGGAGAATCGCCTTTTCGTGGCGTCAACCTAGGCTTTGGCATCGCACAGGGCATTGGCCCTGCTGCGGTCCTGCTACTTGGCTACGCCTTCGCGCTGGAGCGCGGGGTGAGTGCCGAGCAAGGGCGCGCGGCCGTCTTCGTCGGCCTGATGGCGTCAGTGTTCCTTTTGGCGCTCGCCAACCACGATCTCACCCGTGCCTTGTGGCGAGGAAAACTGGCCGACAACCCTTGGCTACTGCGCATGCTCGGCGGCGTCGGCTTGATGCTCGCCGGCATCATGAGTGTCCCCGCGCTACGTGCCATGCTGGGTTTTGGTGCCCCGACGACCACCACCCTGATTTTCGGGTCATCCATCATGATGGCGTGCATCGTTTGGCTCGAGTCCGTGCGCTATCTAACGCGTCATACCAGGCTGGCCATCATCGAATGAGGGTGACGAGGCCGCCTTCATGGCGTTGACGCAGATAGCTATCGCCAGGCGACGTTGTCGGAGTGGTGGCAGCGAACCCATGGCCATCAGCGGACCAAAGGATCAGCGCGATGGCTCCTCATACGTCGTTCTGGCTGCCGGGCGGCAACCGTCCTATGATCCATGTGACGTCGTTCGATGAGGAACCATCGACTCATGCCATCCGACCCGCCAGTTTCCCGCGGTGCGCGGGCCTTGGACACGGCGCCAGGATGGTTGCTACGCTGGTTGCCCGGCGTGGCGATGCTCAGAGCGTATCAGGCTGCCTGGTTACCCAGGGACGTGACTGCCGGCCTGGTCCTGACGACGATGCTGGTGCCCGTGGGCATCGCCTACGCCGAGGCCTCCGGCGTCCCTGGCGTGTATGGCCTCTACGCTACGATCATTCCGCTGCTTGCGTATGCGTGTTTGGTCCTAGCCGAATTCTCGTGCTTGGTCCGGACTCCTCCCTCGCGGCGCCGATTCTCGCCATCGTCGCGCCCCTCGCCGCCGGAGACCCATCGCGTGCCATCGCTGTCGCCAGCATGATGGCGATCGTCTCTGGCCTGTTCTGCATCGTCCTGGGCCTGCTGCGCCTGGGCTTCGTGACTGAACTACTGTCCAAGCCGATCCGATATGGCTACATGAACGGCATCGCGCTCACGGTTCTGATCAGCCAGTTGCCGAAGGTCTTCGGGGTTTCCATTGAGGAGCGGGGACCGCTGCAGGATCTGTGCAATCTGCGGGACGTCGATCGCTACGGGGCAAACCAACTGGTACAGCTTCGCGTGGGCGCCGTGAGTCTCGGCTTGATCCTGATGCTCAAGCGCTTCGAAAGACTGCCTAGCATCCTCATTGCCGTTTTCGTGGCGACCTTGTGCGTCACGATGTTCGAGCTCGCGACAGTGTTGGCGTGAAGGTGCTGGGCAAGATTCCCCAAGGCTTGCCGACGCCGTCATTCCGTGGGCAGCGGCGCCGATCTCGTGAAGATACTGCTTGGCGGCTGTGCGGTGGCGCTGATTTCGTTTGCGGATACCAGCGTGCTGTCGCGAACCTTTGCGGCGCGATTGCGTAGCCGCGTGGACCCGAACCAGGAGATGGTGGGTCTAGGCGCGGCGAACCTCGCCGCAGGTCTTCTTTCAGGGCTTTCCGATCAGCAGCAGTTCGTCGCGCACGCCGGTGGCCGAAGCAGCGGGAGCAAGGACGCAACTGACCGGCGTCGTCGGTGCGCTGGCGGTGGCCGCGCTATTGTTGACGGCACCGAATCTGCTGCGGTACCTGCCCAACAGTGCGCTGGCTGCCGTGGTCATTGCCGCGGCCCTCGGCATTGTTCGAATTCGCCGATCTCAAGCGCATCTATCGTATCCAGCAATGGGAGTTCTGGCTTTCCATCACTTGCTTTGCCGGCGTCGCAGTGTTTGGCGCCATTCCCGGCATCGGCATGGCGGTCGGTGATCGCGATCGATCGAGTTCCTGTGGGATGGCTGGCGACCGCATTACGCCGTGCTGGGGCGCGTGGACGGTTTGCGTGGATATCACGACATAAAGCGCTATCCGCAAGCCGTGCGGATCCCGGGGCTGCTGCTGTTTCGCTGGGATGCTCCGCTCTTCTTTGCCAATGCCGAACTGTTCCAGCAGCGTTTGCTGGAGGCTGTCGAGGAATCACCGGCGCCGGTGAATAGGGTCGTGGTGGCGGCCGAACCCGTGACCAGCGTCGACGTCACGTCCGCCGACATGCTGCGGGAACTGTGCCAAATCCTGCGAGGGCGTGGAATCAACCTGCATTTTGCCGAGATGAAGGATCCGGTTCGCGACAAGCTCAAGCGTTTCGAATTGATGGACATCATGGGCACTCAGAGCTTCCACCCCACGGTGGGCAGCGCGGTCGATGACTATCTGGCGAATCCATGATGGTGCCGGGCTCGGCGACTCATGGGCAGAGCGGCAAGAACGTCGTAGCGGCCGGGGAGCGATGCAAGGTCTTTGGAGTGATTCGCTCAAATCGCCTACTATTGAAGCATGCTCAATGATGCCGACCCGCAAGTTTCGACGCTACTGAAAGAAGTGCGTCTCGATGGATTCGCTTTTGTCGCAGCCGACAGCATGCGTCCCCTGCTCGTCTCGATCGGGGATCTGTCTGATTGGGCAGCGTTCGTGGATAGCTGGAACTTCCTCGAGCCCGATCAGTATCTGGCATCCAAGGGGCGGTTTCGACGAAGGCGCCATGCGACGTTTTCCGCCATGGCACAGGGCTCCGTTGTGCAGGAGCCTCATCAGGCGCATTTCCAGGCGCTGCAGTACAACGCGCTACAGGGCGATATCCAACGATGGTTCGAGCCGATGTCCGCGGCTATCGTGGCTGGCCCCACCTTGCATACCATCCTCGAATTCTGCAACGAGTTTTTCGGGTTGCTGGCGTCACCTGGGCGTCGCTGGCATATCGAGGTCCATCAGTTCCGCATAGAAGCCACGGCTGGCGTCGCTGGCGAGCCCACGCCGGAAGGCAGTCATCGTGATGGCGTCGACTACGTCTTGGTGCTACTGGTGAATCGCCACAACATAGCAAGCGGCACGACGACCATCCATGCGCCGGACGGGCGGCTGCTAGGTGAATTCACCCTCGCTCATTCATTGGATGCGGCATTGATTCACGACCCCAGGGTCTTCCATGGCGTCACTCCGGTGATGCCGCTTGTCGCCGATGAACCTGCATTTCGTGATGTGCTGGTTGTGACATTCAGAGCGTTGCCGCCGGATCAGCCGACCAGCTCAACGTGAGCGCCGCTGACGGGTGGAATTCAACTGAATCGTCCCGCCGCCCGCCTATTCCGGCGCAGCGACCCACCATCTAAGGCACTCGAATGGACGGACTCGTCGCCGCACGAACCAGTGCAGCCCTGTAGGTCGCGTCATCGACACCCGCCGGATCGAGTTCAAATCGATTGGCCAGTGCATCGGAAGGGTCTGGAGCACGCGTAGGGAATACGCCGCGATCGATACCTCCACCAAGAGTCAGCACCACGTCGCGCCAGAATTCCGGTCGATCGAAGTAGAAACTGTGGGTGAGACTTGGACTGAGATCGCTTTGGATGTCAGGGCAGACTTTCTCGAACAGCGCACTGCAGTTGACCTCGCACATCATGGGCGGCGCCGTCTCGGGCAGACCCACGCGCCCCATGCGCGGCGCCAGCTCGAGCCGTTTGGCATTGGAGACGAGCAAAGCCTTGTCATAGCGATTGCTGTAGGCCGTCAATCGTCCCGCGTGAAAGGCAAACGCCTTGGCGCTGGGATTATCGGCCTCGAATACGGTGTAGTCGACGTCAGCAGCCGCAAACAGCAGCTGACCAATTTTCCAGTCGGCCGGTACATCCTGATAAGACCAGGTAAACGCCTGCTGCACGACAAATCCACCCATCGAGTGAGCCAGAACGTGCACATTGATGGTGCACTGCATCTGCTGCACGCTTTCGAGGACGCCAATCGCACCGCTTACCAGCGCAGACGCCGCGGCGCGCGCATTGACCCGGTCAGGCAAGTACGCAAAGACCAGGCCATCTGACGGCCAGTCGTAGCTGATGACACGGCCGAACCAGCCCATGTCTGCGAGCGCCTTGACGCATTTCAAGTGCATCGCCTTTGCCGACTGGTGACTCACATTGAAACCGTGCACCATGAACAGGATGTCGCCGCTCCGTGCCGGGTGACCCGTGGGATTGGGGCTGGCAGGAAGGCTGGCGATGACCCGCGCCACCCAGGCATTTTGTGCAAGCTCCTGGTCAGTCCCCGCCTCGCCGGCAAACGTCAGGTAACGCACCGGCCCTACCCCGTCGGATCCATCGGCGTTACGCAAAGTGATCATGAATTCCATAATGCGCCCTGCCTTGAGTGTCCTATCCTCGCTAGACGCGCACGCCGTGCGCAAGCCGCTCATGCGGAGAGCGCGGTAAGCAGCACCTGATCGACGGCCCCGCTGGAAGCCAAGCCTGCTGCCGCCTGAAATGCCCTCGCCGCCCTGGTCGTCGCTGGCATGCGCGAACCGTCAGATCGGGCAGTCCGGCGGTCATCGGATGCGCGTGACCTGAACACCGCGTCTTATAGGCATTCGAGTGGCGACGTGTCTATCGGCGAATCGATATAGGTGACACGTGGCCGCAATGACATCGCTTACTGCGCTCGCGACACCCACCCGACGCGTTCAGTGCACCACCTCACGACGCGCCCATCGCTTGAGCGGGTTCCAGCCTGGGCCGGTCTGAAGTCATTGGCGATGAGTGCAGTATGGTCTTGGCAGCCGCGGCTTATATGAGCCAGGCCACGAACTCCATTGGCGTGCTTTACGTCCCGGGGCTTTTCGCTATGCTGCGCGGAACGTGGACGCTGTGCCGTCGGGACTTTCCGAGGATCACCATGAGCTCCGTTCGTTTGACCGACCTCGCCCACGGCGGTGGCTGTGGCTGCAAGCTGGCCCCTTCCGTGCTTCGGCAACTGCTCGCCGACAAACCGGCAGCGATGCCCTTCGCGCAGCTCCTGGTGGGCACCGAGTCCAGTGACGATGCGGCCGTGTGGCAGGTCGACGAGCGCATCTGCGTGATCGCCACCACCGATTTCTTCATGCCAGTGGTCGATGATCCTTATGATTTCGGCCGCATCGCTGCGGCCAATGCGTTGTCCGATGTGTACGCGATGGGCGGCAAGCCGATCATGGCCTTGGCCATCCTGGGGATGCCGCTCGCCAAGATCGACGTCGAGACGGTGCGCGCCATCCTCGCCGGCGGCGAAGCCGTCTGCGCACAGGCCGGCATTCCCATTGCCGGCGGCCATTCGATCGATTCGGCCGAGCCGATTTACGGTCTCGCCGCCATTGGGCTGTGCGAGCCCGCCAATGTGCGCCGCAACTCCGGTGCGCAAGTGGGCGATGCGCTGATCCTGACCAAGGGCATCGGCGTCGGCATTTACTCCGCAGCCTTCAAGAAGCAGGCGCTGCCGGCGGATGCGTACGCGGAGATGCTTGCCTCCACCACCCTGCTCAACCGCGTCGGCCATGAGCTGGGCATGGATGAGGACGTGCACGCGATGACCGATGTCACCGGTTTCGGTCTGCTCGGGCATGGCCTGGAGTTGGCTGTGGCCAGCGGCCTGCGACTCAGGATCGAGCAGGCACGCCTCCCCTTCTTCGCCCAGGCCGAGGACTTGGCCGAGGCAGGCCATATCACGGGCGCCTCCCAGCGGAACTGGAACAGCCACGGCGATAGCGTGGCCCTGCCTCCCGACCTGCCGGCATGGCGTCGCGCGCTATTGACCGACCCGCAGACCTCGGGCGGCCTGCTGGTCGCGTGCAAGGCGGAGCGCGCCGAAGCTATCCGGACCATGATCGAGGCTGCCGGTTATCCACGCGCGAGCATTATCGGTGCGGCCGTGGCGGGCACGCCGGGTATCGAGGTCGTCTGATCAGGCCGCCAGCGTGGCGGAAGAGAGTGGGAGTCGAACCCACCCGAGACAGTCTGGCTGCCTCACCCGGATTTGAAGTCCGGACGTCCCACCGGAGACGATTCTCTTCCATGGATCACGGGGGCCCGAACAAGTCGAGGTACCGTGCCTGGATCTTGCGCAAGGTGCCGTGATTGAGCGTGACACCTTGCCGGTCGAAGAATTCTAGTATCTGGATCGCCACTTTTCGACCGATCGCGAGGCGATCGCGAAACTGCGCCGCGGTAAACCGGCCGTCAGCCGCCCGGGCGGCGATGTCGGCGGCGATCAGCGCCATCTCGTGCATCGTTGCGCGCAGAAAGAAATGATCGTGCGCCACTTCGTCGACCAGGCCCAATCGCGCCGCAAATATCATCAGCTGCCGGATCTCCTGCTCCGGGCGCGCAAGCATTCCGGCGATATCGCGCACCCGCGGTGGACGGAAACGGACATCGCCGCCAAGCAGCGGGGCGATCAGTCGCCATGACGCCTCGCGTTCCGGGCTCAACTGCAAGGAGTGGCCTGGCAGGCGCACGAAGGCGCCGTCACGAACCACGCGGCCAGCCAGGTCCGCATGCTGCAGGGCCAGCGCAAACGCGCCAGCAGGCAGCCTGGGTGGCGATGCAAGCCGCAGTTTCTCCCGCCCCATGCCTTGCAGGTCCGGGTTGCTCGCGTGAAAGGCCTGCACACACTCGACCAGGCCGATGACGAAGCGTCGCCAATGCGTCTGGCCGAGCGCAATCCGCTGCTCACCAACGCGAAAGACGACAGGCGAGAGTGCCGCGGCAATCTCGTCGAGCCTGGCGGCGGACAGCGCGCGATCCCGCGCGAAGGCCGAGAGATCGCACACGAACGGCGGCGCATCGAGCAAGGCGGCGAATGCCTCCTGCGGATCGGCCACGGCCATGGCTGCGCGTTGGGCCTCACGCTCAGCGGTGCGACGCTGGCGCGAAGGTGCGCGCAGGTCGAGAAACTGGCCGCCGCCGATCGTGCGCTGGGCGGAGACATCGCGCAGCACGAAGCGGTCAAGTGCGGCGGCGGCGATCGGGCGGCTCAATACCAGCTGGACGTCTGCCGAGCCGCCCGGCGACAGTTGCTCGCCTTCGAGCAGCACGACGCGGGTGCCGACCTCGGTTGCGCCATGGTGCAGTCGCGCGGGAAACCATTGGCCGATCGACCTGGGTTCGCCCGGCAAGAGATGCAGGCGCGCGTCGATGCGGTCGGTCGGCGCGTGCAGGAAAGGATCGACGACCATGTCGCCACGATGAATCGCGTTCTTGGCGACGCCTTCGCCGGTGAGGTTGAGCGCGCATCGATCGCCAGCCCTTCCACTCTCCACCTCGCGATTCTGCGCATGCAGGGAGCGCACGCGCGCGCCCAACCCCGAAGGGCTGAGCAGTACCTGATCCTTCACTCGCACCACGCCGGATAACACGGTGCCGGTCACAACGACGCCGATGCCGACCAGGGTGAACACGCGATCGACCGCGAGGCGGAAGCGACCGTCGTCGGCGCGCTCGCCCAAAGTGCGTGCTTCGGCGGCGAGCCGATCGCGCAGCGCCTCCATGCCCTGGCCGGTGGTCGAAGAGACCGGCAGGATGTCGGCGTACTCAAGCGTGGTGCCAGCAGTCGCGGCGCGGATCTGCGCGCTTACTTCGGCCTGCCGCTCGGGCCCCGCCAGGTCGGCCTTGGTGATGGCGATCAGGCCACGCTCGATGCGCAAGCAGATCCAGGATCGCCAGATGTTCCAGGGTCTGCGGCATCACGCCGTCGTCAGCCGCCACTACCAGAAGTGCGATGTCGATGCCGCTGGCGCCGGCAAGCATGGTGTGCACGAAACGCTCGTGACCGGGCACATCGACGAAGCCGAGGATGGAGCCGTCGTCCAACGGCAGATAGGCGAAGCCCAGGTCGATGGTGATGCCGCGTAGCTTTTCCTCTTTCAGCCGATCGCAGTCGACACCGGTCAAGGCCCTGACCAGCGAAGTCTTGCCGTGGTCGATATGGCCGGCGGTACCGACGATCATGGTGCGTGCGCGGCCAAACCGTCAGGGTCGAGCTGGGCCAGGGCCGCCACGAACACCGCCTCGTCTGCTTCGTCCAGGCAACGCAAATCCAGGCACATGGCGCCATCGGCAACGCGCCCGATGATCGGACGCGGCAACGCGCGCATCGCGGCAGCCAGCCTTTTCAACGCGTGCTGGCTGTCGCGCGGGCGAACCAGCAGCGCGGCGCTGGCGAGAGTATCCAGCGGCAGCGCGCCCGAACCGGTCTGACTGAGGCACTCGCCGACGTCGACCACGAAGGCGTCGCCTAGTCGCTCGGCCACGGCCGGCTGCAGACGGCGCGCCTGAGCTTCGATGTCTGCCCTGCCCCGGGCCAGGTAGCGCAAGGTGGGCAGTCGTTCGGCGAGGCGATCGGGATCAAGGTACAGCTGCAAGGTCGCCTCGATGGCGGCGAGGCGAAGCTTGTCCACGCGCAGCGCGCGCTTCAGCGGATTGCGGTTGATCTGGGCGATCAGCGCGCGGTCCCCGACGATAAAGCCAGCCTGCGGGCCGCCCAGCAACTTGTCGCCGGAGAACGTGACCAGCCGCGCGCCCTCGGCCACGGCCTGACGCACGGTGGGTTCCCTGGCGAGCCCGTAGCGGGACAGATCGACGAGACTGCCGGAGCCCAGATCGTTCAGCAGCGGCACGCCGGCGGCAGCGGCAATCGCCGCCAGCTCACGCGCACCGACATCCGCGGTGAAGCCCTGGATACGGTAGTTCGAGGTATGCACCTTGAGCACGAGGCCGGTGGATTGGCTGAGAGCGTCACGGTAATCGGCTGCGTGGGTGCGGTTGGTGGTGCCCACTTCGACCATGCGTACACCGGCGCGCGCCATGATGTCGGGCATGCGGAAGGCGCCGCCGATCTCAATCAGCTCGCCGCGCGACACCACCGCGTCGCGCCCAAGCGCGAATGTATTGAGGCATAGCAACACCGCCGCGGCATTGTTGTTCACTACGGTGGCATCTTCCGCGCCGGTCAACTCCTGAAGTAAGCCGCGCACGTGATCGTCGCGTTCTCCGCGCGTGCCATCGTCGAGGTCATATTCCAGCGCCACCGCGTGGCGCATCGCTGCTACCGCCGCATCGACCGCCGCTTCGGCCAGCACCGCGCGACCGAGATTGGTGTGCAGCACGGTGCCGGTGAGATTGAACAGTGGGCGCAGGCCAGGTGCGTGTGCTTCCAACAGCGTCCGTGCTCGCTGCACCAGTTCGGTGACGCTGGGCGCGACGACGGAGGCGGCACGCAACGCCTCGCGCGCTTCGTCGATGGCCTGGCGTATGGCCTTGGTGGTGGAGGCACGCCCATGACGTTCCTGCAGCAAGACGGCTTCGGCCGTCGCCAGCACGGCGGCAACCGCCGGCAGGCGACGCAGGGAGGAAACCTCGGACTCGGCCATGGCGCTCATCCAGTGACTTCGCCGAATCCCAGGCCTTGACCAGGGATCGCGGCGACGAAGACTCGGTAGTCCCTATGCTGGGGTGCGGACTGAGCTTGGGTCAAGGCGAAGCGGCACGCCGAACGCTTGATGGCGATCGGTTCTTGCGTACACGTCAGCATCACACGGCACTGGCCACGCTTCGTGCGAGCAGGCGTGGGGGCCGCACCATACGATCGCGAGCCACGGCGAATGTGTTCCCAAGCCGCCGCCGGCGCCGCACTTCGATGGCACCCGCCCTTGCTCCGAGGTCTTGCCCCTCCGCAGCGCACCCGGCCTGCGGCAAACGGCTGGCAATGTCGTGCCCTGTAGGGCCGTGATGTCCCGGACTGTTCGTAGGGGAAGATCGATGGCCATCGCCTTGCACCGAGCGCGCAGCGTGCGCTTGTCCGTGTTTGTCCTGCTGGTCGTCGCCGGCTTGTTCTATGTGAAGTGGTATCCGTACTACGGACGTGCTTTCGTGGCCGCGGCCCACCATTCCATCGGCCATTCGATCCTGATGGGTGATGAGGCGAGCGCGCCGGCGCCGTCCTGGAGCGCGGCGCTGGGCTATGCGTTGGCCTACGGCAAGGCGATCTGGCAGGCCATGCTGTTGGGCTTGTTGCTGGGCTCGGGCATCCAGGCCTTGCTGCCGGTGAACTGGGTGCAGCGGGTGCTCGGTAGCCGCGGCTTCGGCGGCGTGCTGGCCGGCGGCCTGCTGGCCATGCCGGGCATGATGTGTACGTGCTGCGCGGCACCGGTGGTGGTGGGCTTGCGCCAACACCAGGCGGCGCCCGGAGCGGCGATCGCGTTCTGGCTTGGCAACACCGTGCTGAATCCGGCGACCCTGGTGTTTACCAGCTTCGTGCTCGGCTGGCACTGGACCTTGCTGCGCCTGCTGCTGGGTGTGCCGATGGTGTTCGGGCTGGGCTACCTGGCCAACCGGATCACGCCGTCAGGTACGCCGATGACGGCCGAGCCGCCGCCGATGGAACCGGAGCCGCGCTCAGCGACCGAGGTGAGCAAGCGTTGGGCGCGGATCTTCGGACGGATGACGTTGCGGCTGATTCCCGAATACGTGGTGATCGTGCTGCTGTTGGGTGCGATACGCGCGTGGATGTTCCCTCATATCGGACCGGCGATCGATAATCAGTGGTTCTGGATCGCGGGTTTCGCGCTGGCTGGCATGCTGTTCGTGATACCGACGGCCGGCGAGGTGCCGATCGTGCAGGCGATGCTGGCCCTGGGCATGGGAGGCGGACCTGCCGCCGCCTTGTTGATGACCCTGCCCCCGGTGAGCCTGCCGTCGCTGGCCATGCTTGGGCGCTCCTTTCCGGTGCGGACCCTGGTGATGATGGCTGCAGCGGTGTTCGGCTGCGGGCTCCTCGGCGGAGCGCTCGCCGCATTGCTGGGGATGCGTTGAATAGGTGTTTGCCCGTCACCCCATCAGCAGCAGCGGGTTCGGCGCGTGCCGGGCGAAGCCCTCTTCGGCAACCAGAATGTCCAGGCCCAGCGAGGCGAGGTCGTCCGCATACGGATCGACCCGCATGTCGTGCAACTGGTAAAGCAGCTTGACGTAGGTATGGCAGTCGCCGCAGGTCTCGGCCTTGATCACGCCGGCATCGCCTTCGATGCCTTGCAGGAACAGCTGACGCGTGCCGCCGCAGGTGATGCACATGGCGCGCACATGGTTCCACGCAGTCGAGCACAGCGAGCAATACAGGTAGCGCGTACCGGGTATCACGCCGGTGGCGGTGATCAGGCCAGATACGGAAGGCGAGCCGCAGCACGGGCATAGCGCACGTTCTTCGAGCAGCCGCAAGTCCCCGGCCCGGAGGTGCGCCGCAGAGCAGGTGAAGTAGACCTGCAAGGCGGCGGCGACATAGACGGCGACACCCGCATCCGTGCCGGCCAACTCGCCGCGCAGGAAATCGTCAGCCAGCTTGTCCAGCGTGACGGCGTCGCTGCGCCGTAATTGCTCCATGGCTTCGCGCGCAGCGAGCGGCAGTGCGCTTCCGTCGATATGCTCGAGCAGCAAGGCGAGTCCATCGCGCCAGACCGCTTCGCGGCGATGACCATCCGCCGCCAGTGGCGGCAGACGTGCCTCAGCGGCCTGAGCCACGACAGCCGGGCTGAGCGCCGCGGCGGGCGCAAGCGTCGTTGCCACGACGTGCTGAGCCTGGGCCAGGCTAGCCATGAAGCGCAGCCAGGCATCCATCGGATGCCCGCTGGCAAGTTGTTCGAGCCGTTGCGCGGTGGCCGCGAAGCGTTTGGCCGGATCGGCGAGCAGGATCGGGTCGGGAGCCTTGACGCCGGCGTGGGACGGTCCGCTCCACTGGGCGTCGGGTGGTGCTTCGGCTTGCTTCACGGACTCTTCCTGTCAGTGGTCTTGCTCGTGCTGGCCCGAGGCCAGCTCCTAGCCATTTGCGGTGATGGCGCCAGGCCCATCCTGGCGTCACATAGCCCTGGGTCATGGCGCGCATCGAATCGCGAACCCAGATCGCCGCGAATACATGCACGATCCAAACCAGGATGGCCGCGATCGCCGCGAGGCTATGGATCAGCACCGCCGCGCGCTGCACCGGGATGGAGGTGGCTTCGCCGAAATACACTTCCCAGATCACCAGGCCGGTAAGGAACAGCACGGGAATCAGCAGCGCCATCGACCAGAACACGATCTTCTGGCCCGCATTGTTGCGGCCGGTCGGCACCGCGCGATCCTCCTGGTTCGCAATGACGAATCGAGCCTGCTTCAGCCACTCGATGTCATCCTGGTGCACGAGGTTCTCGCGCCAGAACTGCACGATCATGCCGAGATAGCTGATCAGCAGCACAATGCCGATCCATGGATGTGCCGCGCGCATCCATTGCCCGCCACCGAACAGGCCGGACAGGAAGAACAGCATCGGGTGGAACATCGCCAGACCCGACAGCGTGAGCAACACGAAGCAGATCGCGGTGATCCAATGGTTGACCCGGTTCGCCGCGGTGTAGCGGATGATCACGTTCTTCGGCCGGCTCATGGTGATTTCTCCGTTTCCGATTCGCGCAACACGCGCGCGCCTTCGGCCTCGTCCTCGTCGGTGACTTCGTTCGGGCCTTCGATGATCAAGTGGAAGAAGCCGACCGCGGCCGCGAGCGCGATGCCGACCAGGGCGAGCGGCTTGAGGATGCCCTTCCACGCTTCGACCACCGGACTGATCCGCGGATGGTCGGGCAAGCCCGAGTACAGCGACGGCCGGTCCGCGTGATGCAGCACATACATCACATGGGTGCCGCCGACGCCCGGCGGGTCGTACAGGCCGGCTTGCTCGAAGCCGCGCGATTTCAGGTCGACGATGCGCTCCCCTGCCCAGTCCTGTCATGTCGTTCTTGGTGCCGAACATGATCGCGCCGGTCGGGACAGGCCTTGACGCAGGCCGGCTCCTGCCCGACCGCCACGCGGTCGGAACAAAGCGTGCATTTGTACGCCTTGTGGTCTTGCTTGCTGATCCGCGGAATGTCGAACGGGCAGCCCTTCACGCAGTAGCCGCAGCCGATGCACTTCTCGCTGATGAAATCGACGATGCCGTTGGCGTACTGCACGATCGCGCCCGGCGCCGGGCAGGCCTTCAGGCAGCCCGGATCCTCGCAGTGCATGCAGCCGTCCTTGCGGATCAGCCATTCCAGGTTGCCTTGTTCGTTCTCGTACTCGGCAAACTTCATCAGGGTCCACACGCTCGGACTCAGATCCGGCGGATTCTCGTACGACCCTTCGAAGTGTCCGATTTCCGGCCGCAGGTCGTTCCACTCCATGCACGCCGCCTGGCAGGCCTTGCAGCCGATGCAGCGGCTGACGTCGATCAGCTTGGCGACCTGCTCCACGTGGCTGCGCACCGAGGGGGGCGTCATGGTCGATGCGGAACGCCGGACTATGTCTTGCGATTGCAGATCTGACATGACGGTGGCCTCAGGCTGCCGGAGCGGTGGTCTTTTCCACGTTGACCAGGAACGACTTGAACTCCGGCGTCTGCGTGTTGGCATCGCCGACGGACGGCGTCAGCGTGTTGGCGCCGTAACCCTTCCTCGCCTGGCCGGTGAAGCCCCAGTGCATCGGCACGCCGATCACATGGGTCGGCTTGCCGTCGACCGTGAGCGGCTTGATGCGCTTGGTCACATAGGCCTTGCATACGATCTGGCCGCGATTGGACGACACCTTCACCCAGCCGCCCTGCTCGATGCCTTTCTCCTTGGCCAGGACCTCGCCGATCTCCACGAACTGCTCCGGCTGCAGGATGGCGTTGATCAGCGCGTGCTTGGTCCAGAAGTGGAAGTGCTCGGTGAGGCGGTAGGTGGTCGCCACATACGGGAAGTTCTTTGGACTGCCAAACGCGGCACGGTCATTGGCAAACACCCGCGCAACCGGATTGTTCTGCACCTTCGGATGCAGCAGGTTCTCCGACCGGCGACTCCAGCGGCTCGTAGTGCTCCGGGAACGGGCCTTCCGCCATCAGGTTGCGGGCGAACAGACGGCCCAGGCCTTCGGCATTCATGATGAAGGGGCCGACGTTGTCCGCGGGGTTCGAGGTGGGCGTGATATCAGGCACGTCGATGCCTGTCCAACGCGTGCCGTTCCACGAAATGACCGGCTTGGCCGGGTTCCACGGCTTGCCTGCCGGGTCGGCGCTGGCACGGTTGTACAGGATGCGCCGGTTCGCCGGCCATGCCCACGCCCAGTTCGGGGCGATGCCCTGCTCGCGCGGATCGGTGGTGTCGCGGCGCGCCATCTGGTTGCCCTTCTCGGTGAACGAGCCCGAGAAGATCCAGCAGCCGGACGAGGTGCGTGCCGTCGTCGCGCAATTGGGCGAAGCCATCCAGCAGCGTGCCGGCCTTGGTCACCGCGCCGGTGGCCGCATCGGTGAGATCGGCCAGCGCGCGGCCGTTCATTTCCTTGGCCAGTTCTTCCGGGTCGGGGCTGATGGGGTCGGTGTACTTCCAGGTGAGATTGAGGATCGGATCGGGGAAGGCGCCGCCGTCCTTGCGATACAGCTCGCGCAGGCGATGGAAGATGCCGCTCATGATCCAGATGTCGGACATGGCGTCGCCCGGCGCCTCCGCGGCCTTCCAGTGCCATTGCAGCCAGCGCGCCGAATTGACCAGCGAGCCGTTTTCCTCGGCGAAGCAGGTGGTGGGCAGCTGGAACACCTCGGTCTGGATGTCGGCGGATTGGCCGGGTTCTGCGGACCGAAGTTCTGCCAGAAACGCGAGGTCTCGGTATCCAGCGGATCCATGGTGACCAGGAATTTCAGCTTGCTCAGGCCGCGACGGATCTTGCCGCGATCGGGAACGCCTGCAGCGGGTTGAAACCCTGGCAGATGTAGCCGTTCATCTGGCCGTTGTTCATCATCTCGAAGGCCTTGATGATGTCGTAAGCGGTACGTCGAGCTTCGGCAAGAAGTCGTAGCCCCAGTTGTTCTCCGGCGTGGCGGCGTCGCCATACAACGCCTTCATCAGGCTCACCAGGAACTTGCGGGTAGTTCTGGTAATAGCTGATCTGGCCGGGACGCAAGCGGTTTGAACTGCCTCGTCTTCATGTACTCGTCGAAGCTGGTTTCCTTTTCGTTGGGCAAGTACAGGTAGCCCGGCATCTGATTGGACAGCAGGCCGACGTCGGTCAGTCCCTGGATGTTGGAGTGCCCGCGCAAGGCATTCATGCCGCCGCCGGCCACGCCGATATTGCCGAGCAGCAGCTGGATCATCGCCATGTGCGGATGTTCTGCGCGCCCACCGAGTGTTGCGTCCAACCCAGCGCGAACAGGCTGGTCATGGCCTTGTCCGGCGCGGCCGTGCTGGCGATCAGCTCGCACACGTGCAGGAACTTGTCCTGTGGCGTGCCGCAGATGCGCGACACCATCTCCGGCGTGTAGCGGGACACGTGCTGCTTGAGCAGGTTGATGACGCAACGCGGGTCCTGCCAGGTATCGTCGAGCTTGGCGAAACCGTCCTTGTCCAGCTCGTAGTCCCAGGTCGACTTGTCGTAGCTGCGGGTCTCCTCGTTGTAGCCGCTGAACAGCCCGTCCTGGAAACTGAAGCCGTCCTTCACGATCAGGCCGGCATTGGTGTACGCGCGTACGTACTCGTGCTGGATGGCGTCCTTCTCCAGCAGATAGCGGATCACGCCGCTAAGGAACGCGATGTCGGTGCCGGGTCGAATCGGCGCGTAGTAGTCGGCGACGGAGGCCGTGCGCGTGAAGCGCGGATCGACCACGACGAGCTTGGCGCCATTCTCGATTTTCGCCTCGATCACCCATTTGAAACCGCACGGATGCGCTTCGGCGGCGTTGCCACCCATGACTATGACGACGTTGGCGTTCCTGATGTCCTGCCAGGTGTTGGTCATTGCACCGCGACCGAATGATGGGGCCAGACTGGCCACCGTCGGTCCGTGTCAGACACGCGCCTGGTTGTCGAACACCACCATGCCAAGGGAGCGCACCACCTTCCAGGTGAGATACGAGGTCTCGCTGGATGATGCCGAGGCTGCCAGCATGCCGACGCTGGTCCAGCGGTTGACGGTGGTGCCGGCCGCGTTCTTCGCGATGAAGTTCTTGTCGCGATCGTCCTTCATCAGCCTGGCGATCCGATCCAGGGCGTAGTCCCAGGAGACTTCCTTGAACTCGGTGGCGCCCGGCGGCCGATAGCGCGGCGTCCGCAGCCGAGTGGGCGCGTGCACCACGTCGAGCAGGGCCGAGCCCTTCGGGCACAAGGTGCCGCGGTTCACCGGATGGTCCGGATCACCCTCGATGTGGATGATGTTGGAGCGCGCATTCTTGGCACGGTCGCCCATGCTGTAGATCAGGATGCCGCAGGCGACCGAGCAGTACGTGCAGGTGTTGCGCGTTTCAGTCGCTCGGGTGAGCTTGAAGGGTCGCACAGCGGCGGCTTGCGCCTCCCCTGACTCCCCGAAGCCGAGCATGCCGAGGCTGGACGCTGCAAGGGCCAGCCCTGTGAACTTGATGAACTCGCGGCGAGTAAGTGGCATCGCTTGCGCTCCCGGGAAATTTGGCTGGACATACCGCCCGGTGGATGGGCGTGGACGTGGCTCGAAAATCTCCTTGAAAGCGACGGGGTTGAGCCCGTTGCCTGCCGAAAAATGTAGCACAGAATGAGTGAAGGATCAGGCACGCCTCATGCGGCCCCAGGCCGGTGCGATGGCCCAGCTGCGGGCGCACAGCCGAGTCCACGTCAGGCAAGGACACCCTCTTCGGCGAAGAGCGCGGCCTGTACGCCAGGGTCGGCCTCCATGCGGCGAGCAAAACGCATCAGGTGATCCAGGCGATACAGGCCGATGTCCATGCCGACCGCCCAGCGCAGGATCACGAACAGGTACGCATCGGCCACTGAGCGCGTTCCGGCCAGCCAGTCTCGGCCGTCCAATCGTGCATCGAGTTGCTGCAGCTGCGTGCGGATGTGCTCGCGGGCGTTTTCTGCCAGCGTCCCGGCCAGGGCTTCCTCCCTGAGAAAATGTGAAGCCTTGATGATGGGCTGGAACGCCATGTGCACATCGGCGTTGAGAAACCCCAACCAGCACGTGATCTCGGCGCGTCCGCGCGGCGTGCCGTCACCCAGCAACCCCGCTTCGGGATGGAGGTCGGCGAGGTAGCCGAGCATCGCGACGTTCTCGGTGAGCGTGAAGTCGGCGTGTTCCAGCATGGGCACGGCTACCCTGGCGCGGTGGACCTGGCATGCCGGCGACTTGATGCTGTCGTGGCTCAACCTTACTGCTTCGTAGGGGGCGCCAATCCATTCGAGCACGATGTGCCCGGCTAGCGTGCAGGCACCCGGCAGGTAGTACAGCTTCACTCTGCCGTCCCGTGCCGGGCAAACGGCGAGCGAGCGAACCAGGTTGCGAAGTCTTGCTTGCCCAACCGCGCGCCGTCGCCCGGAAGCAAGGTATCCGGTTCCAGCACGGCGCCGAAGTAAGCCGCCTTCGGGTCCGCGACGACCTTGCGCGGATCCCCGATGGCGATGAGGAAGCGCTGGACCAGCTCCGCCATCGGCGCCTTCTCGGGACCGGCAATTTCCACCGTGCCGTTGACCGCTGCGCCGAGCGTGACATCGGCGACCGCATCGGCGACGTCGTCCGAGGCAATCGGTTGCATCAGCCCGCTCGAGATGCGGATCTCCTGCCCCTGGCCACCCGCACCGGCGATGCCATTGAGGAACTCGAAGAATTGGGTCGAGTGGACGATGGTGTACGGAATGCCGGCGCTGCGTATCAGCTTTTCCTGGGCCATTTTGGCGCGGATATACCCGCTCGCTGCAAAAGCAGGACGACCCGTCCCCACCACCGACAGCGCCACGTGATGCTTCACGCCGGCCTTCTTCTCCGCGGCGACCAGGTTGCGTCCCGAGGTCTCGAAGAAATCCAGCACCGCCTTGTCCTCGAACGAGGGCGAGTTGGCCAGGTCCACCACCACGTCGGTGCCCGCCATCGCCTCGTCCAGGCCTTCGCCGGTGAGCGCGTTGACGCCCGAGGACGGTGCCGCGGGAATCACCTCATGACCGCGCTTGCGCAGGCGCTCGACGACCTTGCTGCCGATGAGTCCGGTACCGCCGATGATTACGATTTTCATGAGAGACCTCCGGGTTGCGTCAGCGCCCATGGCGCGTCGTGAGTTCATGCTAGGCGTGGCCATCAGCGACCGCTAGGACTGCCGACGGGCTCGCGGTGTTGCCCGCGGCGCATCAATCGATGTCGCCACAGGACGCGCGGCGCCGTCAGGCAACGTCCGCCGCGAGTACTTCCCTCGCGTTGCCCGGGACCGCAGCGGATGCCAGCGCCAGGCCCGTCGCACGCTGCAGGTCCAGCGCGCGTATCGCGGTGGTCATGTAGTCGATGAAGACGCGGATCCGCGCCGGCAGCTGCTGCCGACTCAGGTAACACAGGTAGTGCGATCGATCGTCGGGCGCGTGCTGTGCCAGGCACGCCACCAGCCGACCGGCGCGCAGGTGTTCGCTGATCTGAAAGCCGCCCATCTGTGCGAGACCCTGGCCGTCAAGCACGGCCTGCAGGACCAGCTCGTCATCGTTGAACGTGCAAGTGGACGACGGCAGGAATTTCTGGATCCGGCCAGCGACCTTGAACTCCCATTCGAGGATTCTCCCCGACGCCGTGCGAAAATTGATGCAGGTGTGCCCTGCAAGGTCCTCCACTCGCCGCGGCATCCCATGGGCGCGCAGATACGCCGGCGAGGCACAGACCAGCATCGACATCGGCATCAGCCGCTTTGCGATCACCTGGCTGTCTTCCATGCGCCCGTTGCGAAAGGCCACGTCGACCCGATCCCTGCTGAAGTCCACGCTGCGGTCATCGAGCAGCAGGTCGATGGCGATTTCCGGATAGCGCTCACGAAAATCGTTGAGCAGCGGCGCCACGATGCGGCGTCCGAAAGCCACCGCCGCGCTTATCCGCAGCTGTCCGCGCGGTGGCCCCTCGCGCAGGTCGCGCATGTCTTCCAACGCCTGGACGATCCGTTCCACGCCCGGATGGCAGTTCCGGTAAAACAACTCGCCTTCACGTGTCAGCGAGGTGCTTCGGGTGGTGCGCAGGAACAACCGCGCGCCCAACTGGGTTTCCAGTTTGTGCACGCTGCGGCTGACCGCCGAGCGGCCGATGCCGAGCCGATCAGCGGCGCGGGCGAAACTACCCTCGGTCGCCACGGCGATGAACGCAACCACGCCGGCGTAACTCGCGGAAAAAGTTGATGCGAGCGCGTCGTTGTTCGCGCAGCGGCGTCGACGCTGGGATTCAAAGCTCATTGGTCGCCTATCGAAAGCATGCTGGCTTCGCACTAATCGCCGCGAGGCACATCGAACACCGGCGTTGGCCGGCCCATACCCGATAGACGTTTCGATGACGCCGCCTGTGACAGGATCGAAAGACTGGTGCTCACAAGGCAACACGGCGAGCCCGTCGGCGGATCTACCGGGAGCAAGGCATCGAACCTAGGCTGGGCGCGTCACGCTATGCAGCGCGAGCGGGTACCTCAGCCGATCTGAGGCATGGCCACGCGCCTACCGAGGATTCAAACCATGACCCAGCGTATCGACTATCTGCAACAATCGCCCGAGCTCTTCAAGAAGCTCGTCGCCTTCAGCACTCTGGTGAGCCAGTCCAGCATCGAAAAGTCGATCGGCCACCTCGTCGAGATTCGCGCATCGCAGATCAATGGATGCGCCTTCTGCCTGGACATGCATCTCAAGCAGGCTGTGATTGATGGCGAACGGCCTTTGCGCCTGTTTCACCTGCAGGCCTGGCGCGATTCCTCCCTGTTCAGCGCTCGCGAGCGCGCTGCGCTGGCCTGGACCGAGTCGCTCACCCAGCTGCCGCCTCACGGCGTCCCTGATGATATCTACGAGCTCGTTCGCGCGCAGTTCTCCGAGAAGGAGCTCACCGATCTCACCTACGCGGTGATGGCGATCAACGCCTGGAATCGCATCAACATCGCCTTCAGGGCCGTCCCCGGCGTGCTCGACAAAGCGTACGGACTCGACAAGGCCGGGCTCGCCTGAGCCTTGCCGGCCGCGGCCATACCGCGTCGACTGCTTGTTCTGCCCGATGGCCCATCTGCGGGCCACGCACGAGGAAACACCCATGCGTATGTTCAAGATATTCGGATTGTTCTGCCTGCTCGTTTCCGGCGCGGCTGTCGCGCAGCCCGCTGCGGCGGCATCCACCGCTGCGACTCCGCCACAGGCCAAGGTGACGGAGCTGATGACCAAGGCGCTGAAGGACTATCCCGGCAAGGAAGCGCTGATGATCACCGTTGTGTATCCGCCAGGCGCCGTCGACCCGGTTCATCGCCACAACGCCCATGCCTTCGTCTACGTGCTCGAAGGCTCCATCGTGATGGGCCTCAAGGGCGGCAAGGAGGTGACGCTGACGCCAGGGCAAACCTTCTATGAAGGGCCGGATGACGTGCACACCGTTGGCCGCAACGCCAGCAGCACCAAGCCGGCCAAGTTCCTCGTGCTGCTGCTGAAGAACGCGAACGAGCCTGTATTGCGCCTGGTGCCCTGAACTTTTCGGATCCACGCCTCCTGGCCCGCCGCAGGCAAGATGACGGGCTTCCGTTCGTCGAGGCGGCGGGCCGCGAAAAGGCTTGCAACACAAGTTCAGAATACGGCGTTGCCGAAGCGGTCGGCGTAGGCTGTCACAATCGCACCCGGCCAAACGTCTTCCAACCATGGACTCCGCTACCGCTACGTTTCATCACCTGCGCCCCAGGCTGCAAGGCATTGCCTACCGCATGCTCGGCTCCGTGTCGGAGTCCGAAGACATCGTGCAGGACGTCTGGTTGCGCTGGCACGACGCGGACAAGGCCAGCGTCAACAACACTGAAGCATGGCTGGTGACGACCACCACCCGGCTGGCGATCGACCGGCTGCGCTCGGCCAAGGCACGGCGAGAGCAGTATGTCGGCATATGGCTCCCCGAGCCGGTACTCACCGAATGGCCCGCCACGCCCGAGGACATCGAAGAGCTCTCCAACGAGGTCTCCGTCGCCTTCCTGATCGTGCTCGAACGCCTGACCCCTGAAGCCCGAGCCGCCTTTCTGTTGCGCGAAGTGTTCGACGTGGACTACGGCGAGGTCGCCCAGGTGATCGGCAAGAGTGAGGCCGCCTGTCGCCAGCTCGTGCATCGGGCGAAAGTGCAGTTGCGCCAGGAGCGGCCACCGCTCGCGGTACCGAGCGCGGCCCATCAGCAGCTGATGCGGCGCTTCGCGGACGCCCTCGCGCAAGGCGACTTTGCCGGGATGAAGTCGATGCTTGCCGACGCGGCCGTGCTCATGGGCGATGGTGGCGGCCATGTCACCACCTTCCCCAAGCCGATGGTTGGCGGGCAGCGCATCGCCCAGCTCTTCTTCGCGGCCAACCTGCGCTACAAAGAGGCGCTGCGCATCGAGCTGGCGATGATCAATGGCCAGTGTGCCGTGTTGCGCTATATCGACGGCGAGCTGGAGTCCGCCCAGTCCTACGAAAGCGATGGCGAACGCATCACCTGCGTATACGTGCAGCGCAACCCAGAGAAACTGGCGCGCTTGATGGCGGCCATCGCGCAACGCCGTAGCCAGCCATCGGCCTGAGCGGGTCGGGATGGCGAACTCACTGGTGTGCGCGTGCGAGGACAAGAACACTCATCGCGCGGCTACCGCGCCCTCAGCCGCAGGCGTTGGCGTATCAGCCGCGCCCGGCCAGCCGCCGCCCAAGGCACGGAACGTGGCCACCGCGGCGCGCGCATCGTCGGCGTGCACGCGCGCGAGCTCGTCACGTGCGGCGAGTAGTTGCCGGTCTTCGTCGAGCACTTCGATCAGGCTCACCGCTCCGCCTTTGTAGGCATCCTGCGCGGCGCCGCGGGCCTGCTCGTGCGCAGCCACCTCTTGCGTGAGATCACGATGCTGGACTTCCAGTTCGGCCAGCGCGGTGATCGCGTCCTCGACGTCCTCGGTGGCACGCAGCATCGACTGCCGGTATTGCGCCAGCGCCTCGGCATTCGCGCCCTTGGCTTGGGCAACCTCGGCATCGATTCGGCCGAAGTCGAACAGCCGCCAATGCAAGCCGAGCATCGCCTGTGGCTGGAACGCGGCGGAGGAAAACAGTGAGCCGCTCTGCAGGCTCTCGAAGCCAAGCAGGCCGCCCAGCGAGACCTTGGGGTAATACTCGGCGACGGCCACGCCAATGCGGGCGTTGGACGCGGCCAGTCGGCGTTCGGCCGCGATAACGTCCGGGCGGCGTCGCAGCAGCATATCGGGGCCGCCATGCGTGCCGATTGCCGGCACGCTGAAGCTCTGCGGGCTATCGCGCAGTTCGCTGGCATAGGTGCCAGGCGTCGCGCCCATCAGGACGTCGAGCCGATTGAGCTGCTGAGCCAGGGTGATGCGCAGCGGCGGCAAGGTCGCCTGCGCCTGCAGTACCAGCGCCTGGGCCTGAGCCATTTCGCGCGATGTCGCAAGACCACCGGCGAGTCTGTCCTTCACCAGGTCAAGCAGATGTACCTCGGTATCGATCTGCTGTTGCGCCAGGCGAATTCGCTCTTGCGCGCCACGCACCTGGAAATAGGCGTCGGCCGCCTCCGCTGCCACCGAAACTCGCACGCCGTCGCGCCCGGCTTCGGCAGCTTCGGCTTCTGCCGTCGCCGCCTCCGCACCGCGATGCAGGCCGCCGGCAAGATCCAATTCCCAACTGGCGCCCACGCCGATGTTTTCCAGCGTTTGCGAACGTGTATAGCCCGGGTGCGCGCTACCCAGTTCGCCCAATGGACTCTTCAGCGATTGATGCTGCTTCACCACTTGCCCATCCAGGCTGCCTTGCGGCGCCAATTGCGCTCCTGCTTCGCGCGCCGCGGCACGCGCCTGGTCGACGCGCGCCATCGACGCGGCAAGGTCGAGATTCTCGGCCAACGCGCGTTGGATGATGCGCGTGAGTTCAGGGTCATCAAAACCGGCCCACCAGCTGTCGAGTGCCGGTGCAGGCAGCGTGGTCGAGCGACTCGCCAGCATCGGCTGTTGCGCGTAATCCGCAGGGGTCTGCAGGTTGGGGCGCACGTAATCCGGACCGGCCATGCAGGCGGTGAGACTGCCGATCGTCAACGCTAAGGCAAGCATGCGCGAAACCGGAAAAATCTTGATTGGAAGGGACATGGGGATACTCCGAACGGAGTGAGACTGAGAGGGATACATGAGGGACCTCAATGCGCGTCCGCAGACGGCGCGGCGGGAGGAGCCACCTTGCGCATCAACGGCACCATGGCCGTCGCAATGACGAAACAAGCCATGATCACCAGGAAGGCGTCGGCATACGACAGCGTCTGCGCTTCGCGATACGCCAGCAGCCACAGCTGGTGCAGGGCGCCATCGTCGGTGCCATCGACAGCTTGGCCGAGTTCTGCGAGATGTCCGCCGGTCTGCGCGAGCCACTGGCCCATGGCTTCGTTCGTGCTGTTGAGATGCTCGGCGATGCGATAGAAATGCAGATTGGTGCGATCGTTGAGGATGGTGGCGCAGACGGCGATGCCGATCGCCCCGCCCAGGTTGCGCATCAGGTTGAACAGTCCGGAGGCCAGCTTCAGTCGCGACGGCGCCAGACTGCCAAGGGTCAGCGTGACCGTCGGCGGGATCGCCAATTGCTGGGCCATGCCACGCAACGCCTGGGGCAGCAGCAGCTCATGGGCGCCCCAATCGTGAGTGATGGGAGTGAAGTCCCACATCGAAATAGCGAACAGCGCCAACCCGGCCATCAGGATCCAGCGCAGATCGATGCGTTGCGCCAGATACGAGTACAGCGGAATAGTGAGAATCTGGAACACGCCGGTCGAAAATACCGCTTCGCCGATTTCCAGTGCGCTGTACCCACGCACCCGGCCAAGAAACAACGGGGTCAGGTAGATGGTGGCGAACAGCCCAATGCCGCTGACGAATGAAAAGAAGCAGCCGAGCGCGAAATTGCGCTCGCGCAGTGCACCCAGATCCACCACCGGGTGATCGTAGGTCAAGCTACGGACGATAAAGCCCACGCCAGCCAGGCCGGAGATCCAGGCCGTCGTCAGGATCGTGGCATCGCTAAACCAGTTCCAGCGTGGCCCTTCTTCCAGCGTGTATTCAAGGCAGCCAAGAAACGCGGCGAGCAGCACCATGCCGAAATAGTCGGCACGGCGCAGCAGCGACAGGTCGGGCGCATCGATGTTCACCAGCAGTGGCACGGCCACGGCAACGAAGATGCCGGGGACCAGGTTGATATAGAACAACCAATGCCAGGACGAGTGGTCGGTGATCCATCCCCCCAGGGTCGGGCCAAGTGTCGGAGCCAACGAGGCCAGCGCACCGATGGTGGCTGCAGCGACGACTCGCTGCTTGTTGTGGAAAAACACGAACGCCGTGGTGAAAACCATCGGTATCATCGAGCCACCCAGGAAACCCTGAAGGGCTCGGAACACGATCATGCTCTGGATATTCCACGCCAGGCCACACAGCATGCTGGTGATCGTGAAACCGGCGGCGGAGGCCGCAAAAAGCCAGCGTGTCGAGAACACCCGCGACAACCAGCCCGATAGCGGAATGACCACGATCTCGGCAATCAGGTAGCTGGTCTGCACCCATGCGGTCTCATCCGTGCCCGCCGAGAGGCCGCCACCGATGTCCCGCAAGGAGGCCGACACGATCTGGATATCCAGCAGCGCAATGAACATGCCCACGCACATACTGGAAAACGCGAAAATCTTCTGCGCCATGCTCAATGCCGAAGGATCGATCGGCATCGCATAGCGTGCGGCCGTGGCGTTCACGGGACGCGAGCCTGACGTGCGGCACGCGTGTCCACATCAGCGACCACGGACAGTCCCGGACGAAGCACGCCAAGCGCGTCATCCCTGGGATCAAGCACGACGCGCACCGGCACGCGCTGCACGACCTTGGTGAAGTTGCCGGTCGCATTTTCCGGAGGGAGCACGCTGAATTGCGCGCCCGTGGCCGGCGCCAAACTGGCCAGGTGACCGTGGAACACCCTGCCCGGCATCACATCCGCACGCACGTCGACCACCTGGCCGGCCTGCATGCGTGCCAATTGGTCTTCCTTGAAGTTGGCGTCCACCCACAGGCCGTGCGCGGGTACCACGGAGAGAAGCTGCGTGCCTGCCGCAGCGAACGCTCCGACGCGCGCACGACGATTGCCTACCACGCCATCGACCGGCGCGCGTAGCTCGGTGTAATTGACATTGAGTTGTGCGATGTCCCGTTCGGCCCTGGCCTGCATCAGCGCGGCCTGCGCCTGCTGTTTCTGCGATGCGATCACGTCCAGCTGCCGTTGGGCGGCGACCTGCGCAGCCTGTGCCTTTTCCGTATTGGCCCGTGCCGTCTTGTAGGTGGCGTCGGCGCGCTGGGCGCTTTCGATGGAAACGGCCGAACGACTGGAGAGATCACGGTAACGCGTTTCATCATCGCGCGAGCGGACGAATTCCGCGTCCGCCGCGGCGACGCCGGCCTTCGCCTGGTTGATGACCGCCTGCTGCAAGCGCTCGGTGGCCTCGAGGTTGGCCAACAAGGCTTGCTGGGCTGCCACCGCGCCATCCGCCTTGGCCAGTGCCGCGCGGTAATCGCGATCGTCGATCTTGACCAGCAAATCGCCGGCATGCACGACCTGGTTGTCGGTCACCGCCAGTTGCGTGATGTAGCCGGAGACCTTCGGACCGATGACGGTGACATCGCCACCGACATACGCATCGTCCGTGCTTTCAATGAAGCGCCCTACGCCCCACCAGTGCACGCCATAGATCACGCCGGCGACCAGGGCCACGCCAAGTGCCGCTCGCAATGCGAGCTTTCGCCGACTTCGGGGTACCGGGGCGACCTCGGGCTCCACCTCGGGGGGCACCTCCGCGCGCTTTACAACGGTGACGCTGCTCATGGGAAAACTCCAGATCTAGTTTGAGAATGACTTGTCATCGCCGCGCCGTTCGCGGCGCTGGCGACTGAGTTCAATGCGCGCACGCATGCGCTCGTTGGCGGCAGGGCCTGCCCGCAGGACATGGCGCTCGCGCGATAGCTGCTCACCGGTATGTGCGTCGACCAACACGGGCTCGACCGCCTGCCCAGTGCGCACGTCCGTCAGATGGGTGCTCACGCCCTCAGGCGCGAAATGGCGGTTGCCCCAGGCCAGCAAGGCGATCAGCACCGGGCGAAAGTCCTCGCCGGCCGGCGTAAGGAGGTATTCGTAACGTACCGGGCGATCCTGGTAAGGACGGCGAACCAACAGCCCGCTCTCCACCAGCGCGCCAAGCCGCCGACTCAGCATGTTGGGCGCGATGCCCAGGCTTTGCTGAAACTCGTCGAAGCGGGTGAGGCCATAAAAGGCGTCCCGCAGAATCAGCATGCTCCACCACTCGCCTACCCGCTCAAGGCTGCGTGCGATGGCACATTGCATACCCTCGAAGCTCTTGCGTTGCATGACTGAAGACCTGCGGCCACCAATGGAATGATGGCCATAATATAATCAGTCACTATCATCATGCAAGTGACTAGTTGTGAAGAACATGTCAAGACGCGGATGTCGCGACCAGACCTGCGCGACGGGCATGCTCCCGCCAGCGTTCCGTCTGGGACGATGGGCTATTTCGTGGACTGCGCCAACGCGAGCGCCGCCCGGCGCCCATGCGCGAGCAGCTCGTCAGACATGGCCGGATCACTCACCGCGCGAGCGAGAACCAGGGTGCCGACCAACGAGGACAGCATGGCCATGGCGATGCCGTGGCGTTGCTTGGGTGTCAGGTTTCCAGGCAGCGCACTCGCAATCAGAGCCGTCGTTTGCTCCGTGCCCTGGCTGAACACATCTCTTAGCGACTCCGATCCTCGAGCGATTTCCGCGGAAAGCGCGGCCGCTACGCAGCCCTCGGCAACCCGGTTGCGGTGTGCCGGGCTGAGGTAGGTGTCGATGAGCGCCTCGATGCCTCCATGTTTCGCACGCTCGAGCGCCTTGCGCAAACGCTCGTAGGTATCCTGCCAGGCGAGCATGATCGCCTCGCGAGCGAGATCGTCTTTTGATTCAAAGTGATTGTAAAAGCCACCTTGCGTAAGCCCTATGTCGCTCATCAAGTTGGCCACGCCCACGGCAGCAATGCCTTCCTCGCGAAAACGCGCGGCGGCAGCCTCGATGATCCGCTTGCGGGTGGCTTCTTTGTGACCCTTGTCGTACCGCATGGCTTACTCCTCCCAACTACACACCCGAACCGACTCGCATCAGTGCTTTCCTGACGGTGGTCCACACTGGACCGAGCTCATCCTGATGCCAATTCCAAAGGGTGACCACCGCCATGCATTGACTGGCGCTCACCCCACCACCCGCTCCGTCAGGCCTCCAACTCGATGGCAACCGCCGTGGCCTCGCCACCACCGATACACAGCGAGGCTACACCGCGACGGCCGCCCGTATGGCGCAGCGCATGCAGCAAGGTCACCATCAGGCGCGCACCGGTAGCGCCAATCGGGTGACCCAGCGCGCAGGCACCGCCATGCACGTTGATCTTATCGCGCGGAATGCCCAGCTCTTTCGCCGCCATCATCGGAACGACGGCAAACGCCTCGTTGATCTCGAAGAGGTCGACACTCTCCGTGCTCCAATCCAAGGTCCGCAGCAACTTCTGGATCGCGGGAATCGGCGCCGTGGTGTACCAGGCCGGGTCCTGAGAATGCGTAGCGTGCCCTTTGATCGTAGCCAGGATCGTCAGGCCAGATTGCTCCGCGATCGAGCGCCGGGTCAGGATCAGGGCTGCCGCACCATCCGCGTTGGCCGATGCACTGGCTGCGGTGATCGTTCCGTCGGCGCGGAATGCCGGCTTAAGCGAGGGAATCTTCTCGACGGATACCTTCTGCGGGTGCTCGTCATGGTCGATCCTTACGCTGCCGTTCTTCGCCGCCAGCTCCACGGGCACAATCTCATCGCGAAATGCTCCCGTCTCGATGGCTTGCTGTGCCCGCTTCAGCGTCTCGACGGCCCAGGCATCCTGATCGTCCCGGCTGAATCCATAGGCCTTGGCGGCCACTTCACCAAAGTCGCCCATCGGGCGCCCTGTGTCGTAAGCGTCCTCCAGGCCATCGCGCATCATGTGGTCAAAAATCTGATCGTGACCGACACGGTAACCGCCGCGTCCTTTGCTCAGCAGATAAGGCGCGCCCGACATGGACTCCATGCCGCCGGCCACAACGACATTCGCCGAACCGGCACGAATAAGGTCATGAGCCAGCATCACCGCCTTCATGCCGGAGCCACAGACCTTGTTGACGGTCGTCGCTCCGACGGAGTCCGGCAGGCCTGCGGCGCGCGAAGCCTGGCGTGCGGGTGCCTGCCCCTGCCCCGCCGGCAATACACAGCCCATCAGCACCTCGTCCACAGCCGCAGGATCGACCCCGGCCCGGGAGATCGCCGCTCCTATGGCCAGCGAGCCAAGTGCATGTGCGGGTTGAGTGGCCAGCTCGCCCAGGAAGCGGCCAAGCGGGGTGCGTACGGCGGATACGATGACAACGGGATCGATGGAGGTCATGGGAGATTCGCAGAGTGAAGGAATGGCTGTTGCGTGCAGCCTCATGGCTTGCTCGCGGACGCGACTGTCCAACGACTCGATCCAGCGGGCGCGTGCGGCGCCAGATCCAGCCGTGGGGCTCTCGCAAACCATAATATGATGATCGTAATTTTATATTAAAGGGGATGCGCGACTCATGGCCACGCGCCGTATCCCCGCCGCGTTCACCGCGTTCTTGCAGAAGAGATGATCGATGGGGGACGCGCGCTGCTAGCTCCAGCCCGTCCGTTTCCCGAGCGACACAACTCAGCCAAGGAACCCTCGTGGTGCCGACTTGACGGCAACGCCTTCAACCCCGATGCGGCGCATCGGTGATGGCGCGTCGGAGCGCCGCCAGCGGGGCGCCGTCGTCGAAGCGAATCTCTCCGCCCACTTCGGAGATACCCAATCGCTGCAGTGCGCGATCGAGATCGACGTGCACCGGACGGTCCTTCATGTCGTTGTACAAAGCTGTCAGGACGTCGAGTCGGACCGCGGCGTCGCCTGCCGCCAACACCTGTTCGACCTCCCAGTAGGTCGTATTGCCACCGCTCGCCCGGTTGATCGCACGTAGCGCGTCCTGCAGTCGGTAGCGCCCCGCGCTTTTCTCGTAGATGGCCATTTCAGCGAGCAGCCAGAACATCGCTCCGCCCCAATACGTGCGGCCCCACGTATGCGTGTGATCGAGGCCCTGGTCGCCGGGGCCAGGCTGTCCCTTGCCCATGTCTTCGACCGCCCAGCGCCACACGGCCTGCGGCGTGATCTGTCCTGCCTGCGCTCGCGCGATGGGCTCGATATAGGTTGCATTGCCCTCCAACAGCCATTCACTTCGCCTCGGCACGTTCGGCAAGGCGAGATGAACCATTTCGTGGACCAGCACCCAGTCGTTGCGGAACTTGGCATCACTTGCTTCAACACCGACATGCACGCGCATGGCCGAGCTTTCGATGCCGTAAGCCGTTGCCGGGCCGACATGGTCACCCTCCCCGGCAATGACCAGCAGGCCGACACGCTCCACCGGGAAGCGGCCGAAATAGGTGGAGACGGCGACCGCACTGCGCTGGATCCAGGACACGACACGGCTCCGATCCAGCGCGGATGAGCCATCGGCGAACACCACGAAGATGTCGCCGCCGCCGATCGCCAGTCTCAGGTCGGGGCGGCCACGCAAGGCCGCATAGACATCGCGTGCGTCTTCGTAGCTTTGCGCGGAGATCGCGATGGATGGCAAACATGCGGCGGCCACACCGCCGACGATTGCGCCGAGAAATTGCCTGCGTTTCATCTTGATCGACCCAAGTCTCGATCCGTTGCGCAGGGCGTCCCGCGCTAGCCATGTTGGCGCTTGCCCCGATCGCCTTGGTGAAGCCGCCATCAGTGCTCGCGCAGACGACGACCATGCCACCGCGGAGCGCAAGGTGGTGTCAACGCTTCGAAACCTGGAGCCGCGGTGCACCAGGCAGCGCGGTAGCCTATGCCGGCGTTGCCATAGCATGATGCGGCTGTTCGCAGCACGCGCAAAGTGCGTTTCGTCGACCCCTCTTATCGGGACACGTCCATGGGCAGTCTCAAGGCAATACCCGCATCCTTCTTCGGCATGGTGCTCGGCATCATCGGGCTGGGTGGAAGCTGGCGCATGGCTGGTCGGCTATGGCAGCTGCCACATGCGATAGGGGAAGGCATCATGTTGTTTGGCGCCCTGGTCTGGGCGGCGCTGGTCGTCTTGTACGCAGTCAAGTGGGTATGCGCCCGCGACAGAGCCTTGGCGGAAGCGCGCGATGCCGTGCAGTGCTGCTTCATTGGCCTGGCACCTGCCACGTTCGCGCTGATGGCGCTGGCGATCGGGCCTTATCATCATGGCGTGGCGATGGGATTGTGGATCTTCGGTGGCGCGGGACAGCTTGCGTTCGGTCTGTATCGTTCCGGTGGCATGTGGCGTGGCAGTCGCGATCTGGCCACGGTGACGCCGATCCTGTTCTTGCCCACCGTGGCCGGCAATTTCATTTGCGCGATTGCGGCTGGCGCACTGGGCCAGCCGAGTTGGGGCGTGCTTTTCTTCGGCGTGGGCTTCTTCAATTGGGTGGTGATGGAATCGGTCATCCTGTTCCGGCTGTGGATGGGCGCACCGATCAATGAGCCACTGCGCCCTGCCATAGGCATCCAGCTTGCCCCACCCGTCGTGGGCTCGTTGGCCTATCTCGCGAACACGCAGGGTTTGCCAGACCTCCTCGCGCAAGCCATGTGGGGCTATGGCGCGTTCCAGCTGTTGATGCTGCTGCGCCTGACGCCATGGATCACGCGGCAGCCCTTCGCGGCCTCCTATTGGGCCTTCAGCTTCGGCATTACCGCGCTATCCACGAGCGCACTGCATATGGTTTGGCGCGGCACGACCGGGGCAATTGCGCTGCTCGCCCTGCCCGCCTTCGTGCTGTCCAACGTTGCGATGCTTGCACTGCTGCTGGGCAGCGTGTGGAGATTGTCGCAAGGCCGCTTCTTGCCGCCCGTTCCGGTGATGCCGGCTCCGGGACCCTAATGCGGATTCCGGTCGGGTTGAACACCCTTTCCGGCCAGGCCTGAACACCGCGCTGGCGATGACCACCGTCTACACCGTCTAGCTCTGCGTCTTACGGTCGCCGGGCGCCGCCGGCGCGCCTGGGATCACGTTGAACGCGCCGAGACCATCCGATGGGCGGCACCAGCGGCGGAGATCACGGCCGGCACCTGCCGCCGCAGCCAGGCGTGCGCCGGGTCGGCTGCATGACGCGGATGCCATGCCATGACCACCGTCTCGCCGCGCGGCAGGAACGGCAGCGGCACCACCACGAGGCGGAGGCCGGGCGCCATCGCCTGCGCCAATCGCTCGCTGAGGGTGGCGACGAGGTCGCCCCGGGCAGCGACGACTGGCGCCGCGCTGGCGTGCGCCACGGTGAGCACAACGCGACGTGCCAAGCCGAGCGCAGCCAGCGACTCATCGACTACGGATGGCGCCCCGGGGCGTCGCTGCACGTCCACGTGCGCCAGTGCTGCGTAGCGGCGTGCAGTAGCAGGGCGCGCGGCGAACGGATGATCTGCGCGCACGACCGCGACCAGCGCCTGGCGAAATAGGTCGACGACCTCGATCTCCGGGTCGCGCGGCCTGAACGTACCGATGTCGAGGTCGACACGACCGTCGCGCAGCGCACCGGCGTCGTCTTGTGCCTCGGTCACGAAGCGTAACTGGGCGCGCGGCATGTCTGCCGCCAGCGCGGCAGCGAGGGCGCCACCGAAGGCGATCGCGAAGGCGTCCGGCGCGCGCACGACAAAGCTCCGCTCGCTGGCCGCCAGGTCGTCCTCCTGCGGCGCCAGCACGAGAGTTGCGGCCTGCGCAATCCACTGCGCCACCGGCTCGCGCAGAGCTATGGCACGCGGCGTAGGCACCAGGCGCCGGCCAGCGCGCACCAGGAGCGGGTCGCCGGTGAGCTCGCGCAGGCGCGCCAGCGCGTGACTGGTCGCCGGCACGCTCAGATGCAGACGCTCCGCGGCGCCGGTGACGCTGCCGGCAGCCAGCAGCGCATCCAGAGTTCGCAGCAGGTTCAGGTCGTATGTTTTCATTTCATGCAATATTTGCTTCGGAACATTGCACTAGTCAAGTTGGTTCGGCGGACCCAGGCTAGCGTCATTGCAACCCTCGCCCGCCGCCATGACCCGCATTGCCACCTCAACGACCTACGCCACCTTGGCGCTCATGCTCGCTCTGTCGGGCCTGGACCAGACGGTGCTGTCCACAGCGCTGCCCACCATCGTGCAGTCACTCCATGGGCAGTCACTGGCGGCCTGGGTGTTCTCCACCTACCTGATGGCGTCGACCGCCGTCATCCCGCTGTACGGCAAGCTCGCTGATCGTGCCGGGGTGCGATCCATGCTGCTCTTGAGCACGGGGCTGTTCACCCTCGGCTCGATGGCCTGTGCGCTGGCACCCAGCATGCCGCTGCTGGTGGCGGCGCGCGGGCTCCAGGGGCTGGGCGGCGGCGGGCTGATGACGCTGGCAATGCTGGCGGTAGCGTCGCTGTATCCGGCGGCGGAGCGCGGGCGCCGCATGGGGCTGCTGGGAGCCGTCTACAGCTTGTCGACGCTGGCGGGGCCGCTGGCCGGCGCACTGCTGCTTCATGTGGCTTCGTGGCACGCGGCGTTCTGGATCAACGTGCCCTGCGCGGCGCTGGCGTGGGCGGTGCTGCAGCGCAGCTCATTCAGTGCCCCGCACGGACCTCGCCATCGGCTGGACGTAGCCGGGGCAACGCTGCTGTCAGCGGCCTTGGTGGCACTACTCCTGGCTACGCGCCACGATCTCGCGCCGGCAACCTTGACTGCGGCCGTCGCCGCCGGCGCCGGGCTACTGCTGGCGTGGGTCTTCGTGGAACGCCGCGCCGAGGACCCGATCCTGCCGCTCGCGCTGTTCCGCCGCCTGCCATTCGTCGCGACGGGCGCGATCTCGGCCGCCAGCGGCGTGTTGCTGTTTGCCGCCGTCGTGTTCCTGCCGCTCTATCTGCAGCGCGGTCTGGGCTTCGGCGCGCTCGGCTCGGCGCTGCACACGCTGCCGCTGACGGCGGGCATCATTGTCGGCGCTCAACTCGCCGGCCGCGCGCTGCGCGGCGAGGCCTCGCTGCGCGCATTGGGCGCCATCGCAGCGGCTTCAGCGGCGTTGGGTTTCGTCGGCCTGGCCGTCGTACTCCAGCTCGCGCACGAGGCGGCGTGGGCGCTTGCACTCGCGCTGTCACCGCTAGGCCTGGGCCTGGGGCTGTTGTTTCCGCTGGTCACGGTGGTCGCGCAGCGCGGCGCGGCGCCGCCGCAGATCGGCATTGCGACGGCGACCCCAGTGATGCTGCGATCGCTGGGCGGCGCGTTCGGCGTCGCGCTTCTGGGCGAGTCGTTGGCGCAGCACATGGCTCGTTCGCTCACCACCAGCAGCGGCTCGCAGGCAGAGACGGCGGCGATGGCTGCTGGCGTGGCGACAATCTGCATGTGGTGCGCAGCGACCGCGCTACTCGCGCTGGCGGCGACACGGGCGCTACCGACAGCTCAGCGCGCATCAGCCGCGACAGCAGCTCTGGCTTGATTTCACCCGCCCCCTCACGACGACCTGATTCCCAAGGAAAAGCCATGACTACTCATTCAGAACACGACTCCCCTATCCTCGTGACCGGCGCCGCCGGTGCGGTTGGCGCCATCGGCCGCAACGTCACCATGATGCTGCTGGCCCAGGGCCACAAGGTGCGCGCCATGGTGCGCCGAGAGGACACTCGCGCGGAAGACCTTCGCCGCCTCGGCGCCGACGTGGTCGTGGGCGACCTGACCGACCTCGCCTCAGTGCATCGCGCCGTGGAGGGCTGCAAGCGCATCTACTTCGGCATGTCGGTCTCCGCGGCCTATCTCGAGGCCACCGTCAACATGGCCGCGGTCGCCCGCCACCATGGCGTCGAGGCCATCGTGAACATGTCGCAGATGACGGTCACGCAGATGAGCATTACCGAGACCACCGACAGTCCCCAGCACAAGCTGCACTGGCTCGCCGAGCAGGCGCTCTCGTGGTCTGGCCTGCCGGTCGTGACGATGCGGCCGACAGTGTTCCTGGATGGGTTCTTCCTGGGGCGCGCCGCTGTGGGCGTTCGCGACAGCAACGCGCTCGTGCTGCCGCTCGGCGACGGTCGAACCGCACCCATCTCCGCGGTGGATGTCGCGCGCGCCGTCGCGGCGGTCCTGGACGAGCCGGCTCCGCACATCGGTTGCACCTACAACCTCACCGGACCCGAGTCGGCGGACCTGACGCACTTCGCGAAGGTCTTCTCCGAGGCGCTCGGGCGCACGATCACCTACCGCAATGTGCCTGTCGACGCCTGGATCGGCAAGCTCAGCGAGGTCGGTTTTCCCCCGTACCTGCTGGCTCACTTCGCCGAGATGGCGCGCCTGCATCAGCAGGGCCGCTACGACCGCATGACGGACGACTACACGCGGCTGACGGGTCGCGCGCCGACGAGCATGCGCGAGTTCGTGCTGGCGCACGCCGCGGAATTCACGCAATCCGCAACGACCGCATGAATGAGGCCCCCGCCTGGTGCCCTTTGTGTTCCCTGGGGCCAGGCAAGCCACACCAGTCAATTCGCCAGTCGATCGAGCACCAGGTCGAGCAAGGCGCGCAAGCGCGCGAGGCGCCGCAGATCATGGTGATAGCCGACCCAGGTATCCCGCGATGGCGGGTCTTCGCCAAGCGCAATGCGCTCGAGGCCGGCAAAGCCGTCGCCCAGAGGTCGAGGCAAGACGGCCACACCGACGCCCTGGGCGCACATCTGGGCCTGAATCAGGCGGGCATTGCTGCGCACTGCGACACGCGCGCGCGGCAACATGCGTTGCAGCCAGGCAACGTCCGGCATGCTGCCAAATGCCGTATCCATGATGACCAGGGCGACATCCGCACCGTTCCCAGCCACGGGATGCGCCGAGCCTGCGCGGGTATAGAGGCCATACGGCATGGACAGCAGCTTGCGCGACGCGATGTCCGGCTCTTCAAAGGGCTTGATGCGAAAAGCCAGGTCCGCCTCGCGGCGTGAAAGATTCAAGAACCGGGCGTCGGTCAGCAGTTCGATCGTCACGTGCGGATGCGCGCGAGAAAATTCCGCCAGCACAGGCGTCAGCACATAGGCGCCGAACCAGTCCGACGAGGTGATCCTCAACAGGCCATCGAGCAGCTGCGCCTGGCCGGCCAGTTGTCGCTGGAATGCCAGGGCCTCCTCCTCCATGCGTTCCGCATGACTGAGCACCGCTGCGCCTTCGTCGGTCATCACGAAGCCGTCGTTCGTACGCTGGAACAGTTTCTGTCCCACCGCTTGCTCCAGCGCGCGCAATCGTCGACCCATGGTCGGTTGGGTCTGCCCGAGTTTGCGCGCCGCCGCACCCAGCGTTCCCTCCCGAGCCACCGCAAGAAAGACCCGAAGGTCATCCCATTCCATAAAAGTTCCTCCCACCACGATGGGCCAAGATGCCCTGCACCAATACGGCCTTCGCACTATGCATTTATGCATGAATAGAATGCAATTTCTTGAGTTTCCATGCGAAAGAAATGGGCATAGCGTAGTGACAGCTCCCTCATCGAGACCTTGGCCATGAGCACCGCGAACACCATGCACGCCGCCGTTCTGGAAACCCACGGCGGGCCATTTCGCCACACCTCGATCGCCCGCCCGGTTGCCGGCGCCGGGCAGGTGCTGGTGCGCATCAAGGCGAGTGGCGTCAATCCGCTGGATCTGAAAATTCGCGGCGGCAAGGCGGAGCATGCCCGCCACCCGCTGCCAGCCATCCTGGGGATCGATCTCGCCGGCGTGGTTGACGCCGTAGGCCCGGGCGTGACGACGTTTCGTCGCGGTGATGAGGTCTACGGCATGACCGGCGGCGTTGGTGGCGTGCAGGGATCGCTGGCCGAGTATGCCGCCGTCGATGCCGACCTGCTGGCGCTCAAACCCGTCAACTTCAGCATGCGTGAGGCGGCGTCATTGCCGCTGGTCTTCATTACCGCATGGGAGGGCCTGATGGACCGCGCGCGCCTCAGCGCCGGACAGACGGTGCTGGTGCAGGGCGGCGCTGGTGGCGTCGGGAACATGGTGATCCAGATTGCACGCGCGTTCGGGGCCACTGTCTTCGCCACCCACGCCGCTTCCAGCGCCGACGTGATTGCCCGCCTGGGAGCCACACCAATCGACTATGCGCAGTGCACGGTCGAAGAGTACGTGGCGAACCATACCTCGGGCCGTGGCTTCGACGTCGTCTATGACACCGCGGGTGGAGCGAGCCTGGATGCATCGTTCAAGGCGGTGAAGCGTTTTGGCCACGTGGTCAGCTCACTGGGCTGGGGAACGCATGCGCTCGCGCCACTTTCGTTCCGCGCCGCCACGTATTCAGGCGTATTCACCCTGCTTCCGTTACTGACGGGGGAAGGCAAGGCGCATCACGGCGATATCCTGCGCGAGGCCACGCGGCTTGCCGAGATGGGCACGTTGTTGCCGCGACTCGATCCTCGCCGCTTCGATCTCACCTCTGTTGACCATGCCCACGAACTGCTCGAGTCGCGCCAGGCGCAGGGAAAAGTCGTCATCAATGTCGCCGGCTAGTGATTGCCTCGCAAGTGACAGGCCAACGCTACCGGGTGGCCCGGCACTGAAATACCCAGGGAAGAGGCGCCCCCCTCAGGTCGACGCCGTCAGGCTCTGCAGCGTCGTCGGCAGCAACTCAGCAACCGTTGGATGGATATGCACGGCATGCGTCACGGTGCGATAAGGCGCCTTGGCATACATGATGTCCAGCAGGCAATGGATGGCCTCGTCACCGTTCACGCCGAGGATGGTGGCGCCGAGCAATTGCTCGCTCCTCCCATCCACGATCACTTTCATGAAGCCGAGCGTCTCGCCACGTTCGACGGCACGCCCTACGCGCGCCATTGGACGGACGCCGACGCGCACGTCATGGCCGCTGTGCAAGGCTTCCTGCTCGGTCATGCCGATGCGTGCCAAGGGCGGATCAATGAATAGCGCATAGGCCGGGATGCGATCGGAAATGCGGCGCGGCTCCTTGTCCAGCACATTGGCGGCGACGATTTCGTAATCGTTGTACGACGTGTGGGTGAACGCACCCTTGCCGTTGCAATCACCCATGGCCCATATGCCTTCGACATTGGTTCGGCACTGGTCGTCCACCACGATGTAGCCATGCTCGTTCGTGGCCACGCCGGCCTTGTCCAGGCCCAGTGTATCCGTGTTGGGCCGCCGACCAACGGCCAATAGAAGGTGGCTGCCGCGCACTTCCATGCGCGGCTCCGCACATCGGGCCACGATGCCCACATCGCCTGCTTGGCCATGAAGCTCGATGCACTCCGCGGCCAGATGCAGGGTGATGCCTTCCCGCTGAAGGATGTCCACGATGGCAGCCGATACCTCAGGGTCTTCCCGCGGCAGCAGGCGTTCGCTGCGCTCGACGATGCTGACCTTGGCACCGAATCGGCGGAACATCTGCCCGAACTCCAGCCCGATATAGCTGCCGCCCACGATCACCAGATGTTGCGGAAGCTCGCGCAGGTCCATGATCCCCACATTGGTCATATAGGGCACGCTATCGATGCCGGGAAAATCCGGCATGCTCGCGCGACCTCCGACATTGAGGAAGATCTCGCCTGCTTCGATCAGCTCGTCACCGACACGCAGGCCATGCGGCGATTCGAATGCCGCGTGTCCACGCAACAGGGTGACATTCGGCATGCCGGCCAGCCAGGCCTCTACATTGCTGCGCGAACGCTCGGAGATGCCGCGCGTGCGCGCCCAGACACGCTCCATGGCCACGCTCACGTCGCCACCGTTGTCGACGCCGTAATCCGTTGCGCGACGCCCCATGTGCGCGACATAGGCGCTTGCCACCATCGACTTGGTGGGAATACAGCCGGTGTTGACGCACGTGCCTCCCACCAGCTTGCGCTCGACCACCGCCACCTTGCGCCCCGACTTTCCCAGACGCTCCGCCAGCGACGGGCCGGCCTGCCCCGTCCCTACCACCACTGCGTCGAATTGCTGGCCCATCGCACTCGCCCCAAGGAAGAGTCCCTCAAGCGTGGCACCATGGAAAGCAAGGAATCGTCAATGCAGCCGTGTCATTCGGCAACTCACCACGTGAGCTGACACCGGCGTGCCCCTGAGGGGCGTCTTCAGGACTCGATGTTGCCAAACAGCTTGTGCACGATGACCCAACGCCCATCCTGCTTCACCAGCGACAGCACGTTGAAATACCTCTGTCCCAGCATCTCCAGGCGCGCAGTGACACTGGCCACGCCATCCAGCACCTCGATCGAGATGGCGTTCATCGCCTGCCGCTCGCCCAGCGCATGTGGGCTTTTCCGAGAGGCCACGGCGAGGATGTATTCCTCGGCCGAGCGTACGCGTAGCTGGCCTTGTACGTTGTCTGTCACTTTCGCCTCGGGAAGGAAAACGGCGCGAAGGCCATCGGCGTTTCCCGTATAGATACTGTCGAAGTAGGTGTGCATCACCCCGAGGACTGCATCATGGCTGCTCATGCGTGCTGGACTCCTTGTTTGGTCGCGCCGTGCACCAACGTGTTGACACTGGTTTCAATCAGCGAACGAAGCTCGCTCGCGCCGACAAAACCCGTGACCAGGTTGTACAGTTTGCTCCCGTCTTGCAGCAGTAGCGTCGGGAAGCTGGAAATCCCCCATCCACGAGCTTGCTGAAAGTCCTCCTGCGTGGCGGCGACGGCTTCTCTTGCGCGCCACACGATAAGAAACGCCTCGGCGGTGGTCGGAAATCCAAGGCGCGTCATCGTCTCGGCCAGCAATTTGGCCAACACCTCGCCGTCGGTGACATCCAGGCCTTCGGCATAGAACCCGTGCTGGATGGCTCGGAACACACCTAACTGGTCGATCGATGGCGCCATCAGGCGGGCTGCGACAACGGCCCGGCAAGCCGGCTCAGTGTCGTAAACAAACCCCGTGCGCGTCTTGAATGCTTCGCGGTCGAACGGCAATCCGCTCGCTGCCTCAACCCGCGACCAGTGTCCCAATCGAAACTCGCGCTGGGCCAGCGTCAGCGGTTCTGTCGCACCCGCGCCGACACCGCCGACGACGATATCGAGGGACATTTCGGGAAACGCACCCTGAACGTCGGCCAATTGCTTGCCGAAGCCGTAACACCAGGAGCACATCGGGTCGCCGACAAAGATCAGTTTCATGTGATTCATCCAGAAAGTGGTTATGGAGGTGGTATGTCGCTGCCGGCACCAGGATTGGAACCCGCCATTTGACTTGTCCGACACTCTATTTGTGCTTCGATCATCGATAAATATGCTTCAATGCAATTCATTTGATGCGTGGTGTAACAGATCATGCCCAGGCGGTTTGATGACATGGCGCTCGGCAGCATCGAGCTGTTTTGTCTGGCGGCCGAGCTTGGCGGCTTCACGGCGGCCGCGGCCACGGCGGGCGTGACGCCGGCTGCCGTGAGCCGATCGGTCGCCAGGCTCGAACAGCGCATGGGCGTGCGCCTGTTTGTACGAACGACCCGACACATGCGCCTGACCGACGCCGGCCGTGTGTATTACGAGCAATGTCGTCAGGCGCTCGATCAGTTGGTGGAAGCGGAGCGCGTTGCCGCGGGTGAGCAATTGCATCCCGTCGGGACGTTGCGCATCAGCGCGCCCACCACGTATGCGCATTACCGACTGCTGCCCCTGCTGCCCGAATTTCGCGAACTTCACCCCGACGTGCGCGTCGAGATTCACGTGGGCAACCGCAACGTGGACTTTTCGGAGGAAGGGTTTGACCTGGCCATCCGCGTGCGCTCACCGGGAGATTCGGGGCTTATCGTGCGCCACCTGGAAGATGCGGCACTCGTCGTGGTCGGCTCGCCGGCCTATCTTGCGCGCCGTGGCACCCCGAAGAGCCTGGATGACCTGCGCGAGCACGACTGCATCCAGTTCGACCTGCCCAGCAGCGGCCGCCGGATCACGTGGTTATTCAAGGACCAGGGCAGCGACATCGAACTGCGCACCGACGGTGGCTACTCCCTTTCCGAGGATGTCCTGGGTGGCGTGACGCTCGCCCGGCATGGCGCCGGCCTGTTTCAGACCTATCGCTTCGTCGTGGAAGGCGATCTTCGCGCAGGACGCCTCGTCGAAGTCCTGCAGGACGCCTCGGGGCGATCGCGTCCTTTCAACCTGCTCTACCCATCGAGCCGGCACGTGCCGTTTCGCGTGCGAAGTTTCATCGACTTTCTGATCCAAAGGATGACCTGAGTCTCCGTCACCAGGCCTGGGAATAGATCACGCGGCGGGCTTGTTACATCGCGTATCAACAGAAGTACCATGGACCCCGTTTAAGCCGCGGCATGGACGCGAATAGGATGCGCAACTCGCATCACTGACTTGTCGCTGCCGGAGGATTCATGCTGCATCTCTACACCTGGAAGACGCCCAACGGGCGCAAGCCGGCGATTGCGCTGGAAGAGCTGCAGCTCGATTACGCAGTACATGCGGTGGATATCAACAGCGACCAGCAATTCCTGCCGGAATTCGTCGCCATCTCACCGAACAGCAAGATCCCCGCCCTGGTCGATGATTCGAATGGCCTGAGCGTCTTCGAAAGCGGCGTCATCCTCGAGTACCTGGCCGACCGCACGGGAAAGCTTCTGCCCACCAGCGGTGCGGCGCGCTACGAGACCTTGCAATGGCTTTATTGGCAGGTCGGCGGGCTGGGCCCCATGTTTGGCCAGCTGGGCTTTTTCGCGAATCGCGCGAAAGAGAAGATTCCGCTGGCGATCGATCGCTATCTCACCGAATCCCATCGGCTGCTCGACGTGCTTGAGCGCCGTCTCGCCGTTTCGCAGCATGTGGGCAGCGACGATTACAGCATCGCGGACATCGCCATCTATCCGTGGGTGGTCTCGGTGATGACCAATATTCCGCAGCATCTTGGTGACTTGGCAGCGACGCGCCCGGCACTGAAACGCTGGATGGAAAGCCTTGCCGCGCGCCCTGCGGTGGTCAAGGGCATGGCTGTCCTCAACGATTACACGCCCGAAAAGCGCATCGCTTGATGGGTGCGCCCATCAGCGCAGCAAAGGAGCTTCGCCGCCGCACGCCACCGTAGAAGCCCTTGATCAAGGGTCCATGCCATGAGACGAATTGCCTTCCTCTTGGCTTGCGCGATGGCCTGCGCAAGTCCGCTTGCTGCTTCCGCAGTCAGTCGCGATGACCCTCGCCCACCCGCAGGTGATGCCATGACTAGGTATCGAACGGTCAATATCCAGGGCTTGAACATCTTCTATCGCGAAGCGGGCGACAGCCACGCGCCCACGGTTCTGTTGCTGCACGGGTTTCCATCCTCATCACGGATGTACGACAAGCTGATACCCGCGCTGGCGCAGCGATATCACGTCGTCGCGCCCGACTATCCCGGCTTTGGTCATTCCGACGCGCCGGCGCCCGAGACGTTCGCCTATACGTTTGACCACCTGGCATCCGTCATCGATGCATTCACGCAGCAACTCGGCATCCAACACTACGCATTATTCCTGCAGGACTACGGCGGCCCGGTCGGCTTTCGCCTGGCCAAGCTGCACCCTGAGCGGGTCGGGGCGATCGTCATCCAGAACGCGGTGGCGCACGAAGAGGGCCTGGGCCCTCTGTGGACGACTCGCCGCCAGTATTGGGCCAACGGGGAAGCGTACCTCACCACCCTGCTGCGTCCAGGGCGACAGCCGGGTCCAACTCACCTAGCCTACGGTGCCAAATGAACCACGATGAGAAGAAGGTCTTCCTGATAACCGGCGTAAGCTCGGGTTTCGGCCGCGCATTTTCCGAAGCCGCGGTCGCCGCGGGTCATCGGGTGATCGGCACGGTCCGTCGCGAGAGCGATCGCGCGCCATTCGAGGCGATCGCCCCCGGAAGCGCGCGCGCCGTGGTCCTCGACGTCACCGATTTCGCTGCCATCGATGGCGTCGTCGCTTCGATGCTTGAGGCGTTTGGCCGCATCGACGTGCTCATCAACAATGCCGGCTACGGTCACGAAGGCGTGTTGGAAGAATCGCCACTGGAAGCCATGCGTCATCAGTTCGAGGTCAATGTCTTTGGCGCCGTCGCCATGATCAAGGCCGTGCTTCCTGGCATGCGCGAGCGCCGATCCGGCCATATCATCAATATGTCGTCGATGGCCGGCTACACGCCGCTTCCCGGCATTGCTTACTACGCGGGCAGCAAGTTCGCACTCGAGGGCATTACCGGCGTGCTGGCCAAGGAAGTCGATGCGCTTGGCATCAAGGTCACGGCCATCGCGCCCGGTTCGTTCCGCACCGATTGGGCGGGTCGCTCGATGATCCGTAGCGAGCGAAGCATTGCGGACTACGACGCGCTCTTCGATCCCATCCGCCAGGCGCGCGAAGCCAAGAGCGGCAAGCAAGCGGGCGACCCGGTACGAGCCGCCCAGGCGCTATTGCAGTTGATCGATGCCGAACAGCCCCCGGTGCATCTGCTGCTCGGCAGCGACGCACTCGGCTTGGTACGGGGACAGCTTGCCGACCTAAAGGCGCAGATCGATGCCTGGGAGTCCGTCAGTCGCTCCACCGACTTCGCCTGAAGGAATGAACATGGATTACCGCTATCTCGGCCGCAGTGCCCTCAAGGTGTCGCCGCTGTGCCTGGGCGCCATGATGTTTGGCGGTGAAACCGACGAGGCTACCGCCAAGCGGATCATCGACAAGGCGTTCAAGCAGGGCGTGAACTTCATCGACACGGCCGACGTCTATCGCGCGGGCAAGTCGGAAGAAATCGTTGGCCGCGCCATTGCGGAACATCGCGATGCCTGGGTCGTGGCAACCAAGTTCGGCTTTCGGACCACGCGGGCACCCAACGAGCAAGGCCAGTCCCGCAAGTGGATCTATCAGACGGTCGATGCAAGCCTCAGGCGCCTGGGTACCGACTATATCGACATCCTGTATTTTCATCGGGCCCTGCCCGGCCTGCCGCTGGAAGAAGGTGTGCGCGCCGTCGGCGATCTGATCCGCCAGGGCAAGGTGCGCTATTTCGGCGTCTCCAATTTTCGCGGCTGGCGTATCGCCGAGGTGGTCCGCATCGCCGACCAGCTCGGCATCGATCGCCCGGTGGCCAGCGAACCGCTCTACAACATCGTCGATCGCACGGCCGAGGTCGAACAGTTGCCGTCGGCCGCGCATTACGGCCTTGGCGTGGTCTCCTACAGCCCGCTCGCTCGTGGCGTGCTGAGCGGCAAGTATCAGGTCGACGCAGCGCCGCCGCCAGACAGCCGCGCCGGCCGTGGTGACAAACGCATCCAGCAGACCGAGTGGCGTCCCGAGTCGATCGAGATCGCGCAGAAGATTGCCGCCCATGCCGCTGAGCGCGGCACCACGCCTGTCGCGTTCGCCTTGGCCTGGGTATTGAAGAATCGCCTGGTCAGCGCGACCATCGCCGGCCCTCGTACCGAGGCGCATTGGGATAGCTACATCGAGGCGTTGAACGTTCGGCTCGGGCCCGAGGACGAGGCGTTTATCGATAGCCTGGTGCCACCCGGCCATGCCTCCACCGCAGGCTACACCGACCCCCAATACCCGATCGAGGGGCGACAGGCGCCTTGACCCTCGGCAAGCGCTAGCTGTACGTGCGCAATCCGCGCAGGCCGCCTGCGAGTGAATAAGCCTCGCGAAATCCGTGGGCACGGAGAAGACGTGCAGCGTGTCCGCTGCGCTGCCCACTGGCGCAAACCAGCAGCGGGCGACACGTAGTCAACTCACTCGCGCGGGCGATGACTTGCGTCGACGGAATGCCCAGCGACGGCACACCGGGCAACGGTTCGACCGCGATTTCGCCGGGTTCGCGCAGATCGACCAGGGTAAAACCGGAGGCAATCGCGTCCTCCAGGCTATCGAACACGAGATCGACATCAGCCTGTTCCAGCGCCAGTGCCTGGCGTGCCACGTCGACACAGCCGCCATGCAAGGCGCAGCCCTGCGCGGCATCGATGGGCAATCGCTGCATGGTGAGGTCGAGCAGGTTCACCAGCAGCAGGTCGTTGGCCTCCGGGCGCGGCAGGTCGAGCAGAATCTTCAATGCCTCGGCCGCCTGCATCGTGCCGAGCACGCCGGGCACGGGGCCAAGCACGCCGGATTGCACGCAACTGCCCACGGCCTCCGGTGCCGGTGCCTGCGGCCACAGGCAACGCAGGCATGGCGTGCCCGGCCGAGCCGAGATCACCTGCAGTTGGCCTTCGTACTGGTACACGCTGGCCATGATCAGCGGCGTGCCACTCAGCACGGCGGCATCGCTGCTCAAGTAGCGGCTGCGCATATCGTCGGTGCATTCCACCACCAGGTCGAATTGGCGGAACACCTCGACGACGTCGCTGGCGCGCAAGGGCTCCGTCCATCTGCGTACCGTCACCGCAGGGTTGAGCGCAGCGATACGACGTGCGGCCAGTTCCACCTTGCGCTCGCCGATGTCGCGCGCGTCATACATGGTCTGCCGATGCAGGTTGCTGGCGTCGAGGCGGTCGCCGTCGACGACGCCCAGCGTCCCCACACCCGCCCCCGCCAGGTAGCTGAGTACCGGACAACCCAAGCCGCCGGCACCGATCACCAGCACCCGCGACGCCGCCAGCTTCGCCTGCCCAACCTCGCCTACTTCGCGCAGACGGGTCTGGCGCGAGTAGTCGGGCACGAACGGCCTTCGTGTGGTCGTGATGCGCATGAGCTCATGGATTCGTGCTCGTGCTCGCGGTACACGTGGGTGCAGGCGACCCAAGCGGAGTCGCCGTCGAGGTAGTGTTCCTTCTTCCAGATCGGCAGGCGATGCTTGATCTCGTCGATGATGTAGCGGCAGGCGCGGAATGCTTCGTCGCGATGCGCGGCGGATACGCCTACCCAGACCGCCAGGTCGCCGACGTGCAGATGGCCGGTGCGGTGCGCGCAGCGCGCGTCGGTAACGCCGTAACGGGCGATGGCTTCCTCCATGATGCGTTCGCCCTCGGCCTCGGCCAGTTCGGCATAGGCCTCGTACTCCAGGCCGTCGACCTCGCGCCCCTCGTTGCTGTCGCGCACCCAGCCCTCGAAGCGCAAAAGCCGCCGCTGCCGGGATGCTGCAATGCATCGCGCAGCAATCGGCGTCGACGGATTCGCCGGAAAGACTGAAGCGCATCATCCGCCCGCCACCGGCGGAATGAAGACAATAGTGTCGCCGTCGCGCAGCGGGCGATCCCAGTCGCTGAACTGCGCGTTGACCGCGACTTTCAGTGCGTCGGCGGCCAGCGAGAAACCACGGCGCAGACGCAGCTCCTCATAGAGCTCGCGCAACGATGTGGCGGCGGTCCTGACCTGCTCGCCGCTCGTGCCCGCCTGTTCGCGCAGCTGCGCGAAATACTGCAGGTGCACCAGGGTCATGCCAGCGTCTCCAGGCCGAGCTGCATGGCTTCGCGCTCCTCCGGCGTATTGACGTTATCCAGCGCCTCGCCCGGCGTCGGCAGCAAGGTGGTGTCGCGACTGCATGAGCGCCTTGCGCGGGCAGTAGCTGCCGCTTGCATAACGCGTTTGAGCAAGCGCATGGCTGGCCGGCTCCCAGATCGCGCACAGCGGCTCGGGCAGGCCATCATGGCTGCTGGCAAATGCGGTGGCGCCGGCGGCGGGATCGCGACGCGCCACCAGATGCCGCAAGGTAGCGGCGTCCAGCAGCGGCAGGTCGCAGGCCAGCACCAGCCACGCCGCATCGGGATACTGCTCCTGCGCGGAAAGGATGCCTGCGGCGGGGCCCATCGCTTCGTAACGGTCGAGAATCAGCGGCAGCCCGGCCGCAGCGGATCGTCACGCTGAGTGTCGCGTGCCGAAACGAACGCCCGCTCGGTGACGGCTTGCAGCAGCCGCCAGGCGCGAAGCAGCTGCGGCTCGCCGCGATACTCCAACGCGCCTTGTCCCGCTGCATGCGACGACTGGCGCCGCCCGTCAACAGCAGCCCGTAAAGCGGTGGTGCCTTGGCCGATTCGCTCATGGCGTCTCCTGCGCGTCCGCTCCAAAGTCGTGCTTGCCGCCGCTCTTTCTCAGCAGGCGGATGTCGCCGATCACCATATCGTGCGACATCGCCTTGCACATATCGTAGATGGTCAAGGCCGCAATGCTGGCGCCGGTCAGTGCTTCCATCTCCACGCCGGTACTGCCGCGGCACGACACCGTGCAGTCAATCAGCGCATCGTTGTGTTCCATGCGGATGGCAATGTCGCAGCGATCGATGCTGAGCGGATGGCATAGCGGGATCAACTGCGGCGTCGCCTTGGCGCCCATCACGCCGGCGATCTGCGCCACCGTGAGCACGGCCCCCTTGGGCGTGACATAACCGGCGGCGTGCAACGCCTGCGCCACCTCGGTGGGGAAAGTGATGCGCGCCCGCGCCTGGGCCGTGCGATGGGTCACCGGCTTGGCGCCGACGTCGACCATGCGCGGCTGCTGCGCCTCGTCGACATGGGAAAGCTTGGCGGGAGGAAGAGTCACATCAGGCTCCGGAAGCTAGGCAGGTTACGTGGGCCATTATCGCGCTCGCTGGCATGGGGGGCATTAAGAGCCTGTTTGAAGTTTCCGTGGCGGCGAAAAGCACCCCCTCCCAACCTCCCCCTGCGAAGCAGGGGGAGGAGCGAAAAGCATGCCCGCCCGTGCTCCCTCCCCTGCTTGCAGGGGAGGGTTGGGGAGGGGTGCTCTCGACCACGCGGAGACTTCGAACAGGCGCCGAGAAACCATCTAGCCGCCGATGTAGTGCATTTCGATCTTGTGCTGCTTCTGGCCATGGCGTTCGGCGCGCTCCTCGCTGTAGCGGTCGTTGCGGCCCAGCCACACCTCGCGCAGGCGTTGCGTCAACGCCTCGTCGCTGGCGCCACCGCGCAGGGCAGCCCGGAAATCCGTGCCCTCGGTGGCGAACAGGCAGGTATACAACATGCCTTCCGATGACAGTCGGGCGCGCGTGCAACCGCCGCAGAAGGGTTGGCTGATCGAGGAAATCATGCCGATCTCGCCGGCACCATCGAGGAAGCGGTAACGCGTAGCCACCTCGCCCGGGTAGGTCGGCGGCACGGCGCGCAGCGGCCAACGCGCATCGATGCGGGCGATCAGCTCCTGCGACGGCACCACGTCGTCAATGCTCCAGTCGTTGCGATTGCCCACATCCATGTACTCGATGAAACGCACGACGATGCCGCTGCCGCGAAAGCGTTCCACCAGGTCGGGCACGGTATGTTCGTTGACCCCACGCTGCACGACCGTATTGAGCTTTACGCCATGCGGAAAATCCGCCGCCTGTGCCGCCTCGATGCCGGCCATCACCTCGTCCAGGGCACCACGCCCACCGCTCATGCGATGGAACAGGGCGGGATCGAGCGTATCGAGGCTGACGGTGACACGATCGAGTCCGGCATCACGCAATTCCCTGGCGTGCCGGGCCAGCAGCACACCGTTGGTCGTCAAGGCCAGGTCGGTGATGCCGGCGATGCTGCGCAAGCGCCCCACCAGCTCGACCAGATGCGGCCGCAGCAGGGGCTCGCCACCGGTGAGGCGCAGTTTGCTCACGCCCAGTGCGGCGGCCAGCCGGCATAGCCGCTCGATCTCGTCGAAGCTCAGCCGCTCGTCGTTGCGCAGGAAGTTGAAATGTTCACCGTAGGTTGCTTCCGGCATGCAATACGGACAACGGAAATTGCAGCGGTCCATCACGGAAATGCGCAGGTCGTGCAGGGGCCGCCCGCGCTGATCCCGCGGCAACGCCATCGCAGTCCCGTCACTGGCCTGGAACAGGTTCATGTCACCACCGATAGAACTCGACCACCGTGCCCGCCGGCACGCAACTGTTGCCTGGCGGCAACTGCACGACACCATGCGTGTGTGGCAGTGCGGAGAAGTCGCCCGACGTGCGCGCCGGCACCGGCTTGGCCATGCTCCAGCCCTGCACGTTGGTTTGCACGTAAGCGGGCACGAAACAGGTCAGCATGGGGTTGGCGTCCACATCGGCCTCGAGACGGACATATTCCATGGGTGCCGGCGTCATGCCGAGCGAAACCAGCAAAGCCGGCCTTACATAACGGATGGCGCAGACCAGCGCGGACACCGGATTACCCGGCAGCGCAAAGACGGCCTGCTGCCTCGGACCGATGCCAAACCACATCGGCTTGCCGGGTCGTTGGGCGATCCGATGGAACACGCGCCGCACGCCGAGCGCATCGAGCGCCGCCGGCACGTAGTCGCGCTGCCCCATCGACACGCCGCCTGACAGGATCAGAACGTCGTGTTCGCCAAGCAGGCGACCCAACCCTTCTTCCGTTGCGGCGACATCGTCGGCGATGTGCTGCAGTGCCACGCGATCGAAGCCATGCAGGCGCAACGCGGTGGCGATCGCCATGTCGTTGGAACGGCGAATCTGCCCTTCGCCCAGCGACGAGCCCACGTCCACCAGCTCATCTCCCGTCGACACGATGGCGATGGAAGGCGTCTTGCCGACTTCAACACTGGCCAGGCCGTTCGCGGCCAGCAGCGCCGCTTCCGGCGCGCCGATGCGCATGCCAGCTTCAAGCAGCAACGTTCCGGCCACGCAGTCCGAACCGCGCCGGTGGATGAATTGCCCGCGGGTGGGCTGGTAAGCATCGATGAGCCGGTAATGCGCAGCGTCGCGACGTAGCTGCTCCACCGGAATCACGCAATCGCAGCCTGCCGGCAGCATGGCGCCGGTAGTGACTTCGATGCAGCCGCCAGCGTCAGCGAGCGTCCGCATCGTCGTGCCGGCCATCTGGGCGCCGGCGATCGCGAACTCGCGTGGCAGCGTGGCGCTCCAGCTCACCGCTATGCCATCCATCATCACGCGATCGAACGGCGGGTGATCGTGCTCGGCATATACCCGCTGGCGCAGGATGCGACCGGCAGCCCGCTCCAGCGTGATCCGTTCACAGCCGAACGACGGCATGTGATCCGCCATCAGGGATTCGGCCTCGGCGATGCTGATCAACTCGGTCATGGACATGACAATGCGCGGTTGTGGCCGGTGGCGCCCAGGGGGCAGCGCTGCCAAGGATTATGGTGAGCGCCCGGTGGGATCACAACCGCGTCGCCAGCCCCAGGGCCACAGCCTTGACCTGTGCCCATACCTGCTTGCCGGGCGCCAGCCCGAGGGTGTGCCAGGACCGGCGGGTGATCCGAGCGAGCAGGATGCTGCCTCCCGCGTCCAGCTGCACCAGGCATTGCGAGGGATGGTCGGCGTCGGCCATGGCCAGGATGCGGCAATGAATCTGGTTCAGGGCACTGCTCCCCGCCACGGGCGCGCTTGCCAGCACGACGTCGCGAGCACCGATGCGGCAGCGCAAGGCCTGGCCCACGACTTCGTGGCGATAAGGCAGCCACAGCTTGCCGCCTGAAAATGCCAGCTCGATCAGCTGGTCGTGCGCGTCGTAGCCAGTCACCCTGCCCTCGATCACGGCGCCGACGGCCTCGCCCAGAGCCGGCGGCAGATCCAAGCGGGTGAGCGTCGCCTGCAGCGGCCCCTGGGCCACCACATGTCCGGCCTCCAGCAACACGATGTGGTCGGCTAGGCGGGCCACTTCGTCGATGTTGTGGCTGACGTAGATCATCGGCACCGCGAGCGAGGCGTGCAGGCTTTCCAGGCAACCCAGCAGTTCGGATCGGGCGGCCACATCGAGTGCCGACAGCGGCTCATCGAACAACAACAAGGCCGGATCGGACATCAAGGCCCGCACCATCGCCACTCGCTGGCGCTCACCGCCGGAGAGCGTATCGACGCGCCTGTCGAGCCATGCACGCAGACCGAATCGATCGATCAACCCTTCGCGATCGATATGCGCCGGCCGTCCGGCACGTCGAAAGCCGAAATCGAGATTGCCCGAGACGGATCTGAGCGCGAACAGGCTCGGTTCCTGGAATACATAACCCAAACGCCGCCGATGCGGAGGCACGAAAACACGATGAGCATCGTCCTGCCAGACCTGATTGCCGAACGTCACCCGGCCCCGGCCGCCACGCTCAAGCCCCGCTATCGCGCGCAGGCAACTCGTCTTGCCGGCGCCGGATGGGCCAAACAGCGCGGTGATACCACGCGGCGGCAGGTCGAAGTCGATATCGAGGGCAAATGCGCCTTGGCGCCACGCCAGCTTGGCGTACAAGCCATGCTGAGCTTCAGACACGCGCGTACCTGCGAGAGCGCAACAGCGTCGAGGCGAGCACGGCCGCGAACGAAACCAGCAACAGGCAAAGCGACAACACATGAGCCTGGTGATACTCGCCGGCCTGGACGTGATCGTAGATCCGCATCGAGACCACGCGGGTCTGCCCCGGGATATTGCCGCCGATCATCAGCACCACGCCGAATTCACCCACTGTGTGCGCAAAACCCAGTACCGCCGCAGTGACCACACCCGGCACGGCCAGCGGCAGCGCCACCGACACGAAGCGGTCCAGCGGCCCCGCACCCAGGCATGCGGCCACTTCCAGCGGCTGCCGGCCTATGGCGTCGAAGGCGTCGTGCAGCGGCTGCACCACGAAGGGCAACGAATACAGCATCGAGGCCACCACCAGGCCCTGGAACGTAAACGGCAGCGTCGAAAGGCCGAGCGCCGCCATCAGCCGTCCCACGACACCGTGGGGACCGAGCAGCATCAACAGGTAGAAACCGAGTACCGTCGGCGGCAACACCAGCGGCAGCGCCACCACCGCGGCGATCGGTCGCCGCCAGCGCGAGCGCGTTTGTGACAGCCACCATGCCAATGGCGCACCCAGCAGCAACAGCAGTACGGTCACCGTCGCGGCCAGCCGCAAGGTAAGCCACAGCGCTTGCAGGTCCTGGCCAGACAGCAGCAACACGATAGTCAATGCGCCTCGGCGTCAGGGAGATTGAAACCGTACTTGGCGAAGATGGCCCGCGCATCCGGACTCTGGGCGTACGTCGCGAAATCCTGTGCGAGCGCGTTGTCCGCCCCGCGCTGGGTCAGCACGAAGCTCTGCACCAGGGGTTCGTACAACGAGGGCGGCACCAGGATATAAGTGCCCTTGCCGGGCCACGCCCGCGCGAGCGACTCGGCGATGATGCCGACCTGGGCACTGCCGCTCTGTGCGAATTCCGCGGCCTGCGCAATGTCATTGCCGAACACCAGGCGCGGCTGCAATGCATCCCAGACGCCTGCCGCGCGCAAAGCCTGCTCAGCTCGTTTGCCGTAGGGCGCGTGCTGCGGATTGGCGATGGCGATACGCCCAAAGTTTGGCTGCAGCAGGTCCGCCACCCGAACCTCACTCATATCGAAACTCGCGCTCCACAGCACGATGTGTCCGTAGGCATAGGGAACGGGCTGGCCACCTGCCTTGCCGTCAGCCACCAATTTCTGCGCATAACTGCTATCGGCAGAAAAGAACAACTCGAACGGCGCGCCCTCTTCGATGAGGGTCAGCAGGTTGCCGGACGAGCCGTACGCCACATCGATCCTGCTATCGGGGTGGTCCTGCGTATAGGACGCCACCAGCGTGTCCATCACCCCGTTCAGATCGGCCGCAGCGGCTATCGTGATGTGGTCATCGTCTGCCGCTGCGGGCGTCCAGGGCGACAGCGCCATGCCCAAAGCCAGCAGTCGAAGCAAGAAAAGGCGAGTCATACGATCCCATCTCCGTTTGCGTCCACAGGGTCGGCGTGCTGAGAGTAGCCCAACAGAAGCGTATGCGAATTCCCTACGATGACCGGCGTCGGCGCACGCTTTCACGAACGTCGACATCAAACAGCAGCTTCAGCACATCACCTTCGTCTTTACCGGCCAGCATGAACTTCAAGCCCTCCCGGGTAGGCAACCGCCGCGCATGATCGCGCACCGCGGCCTCGGGAATCTCGATCAGCCAGGCATCGGCACGACCCGAGAAATGGGCGGCATCGCCTGCTCCCAGCCGCACCGTGCAGGTCAGGGCGAAAGCCTGCGCAAAGCCCGTGCGCGACACCAGGGCTTCGCCCGCCATCAGCGTGGCCAGTTCAACTTCACCGATGCGGACGCGCAGGTTCTGTCCTTCGATCTGCAGTTTCATGCGGGTGTCCCCAGGAAGTTCGTGTCACGGGTGGTGCTGATGCGCAAGGGCACGCCGGGATGAAGGCTGGCGATCTCGACCAGCATGCCGGGAAGGCAGTCGCCAGCCTCCTCGCCCAGCACCACCCAGGCGCCCGCTTCGGCGAACGGTTGAATGCGAAAGGGTTGCTGCAGCTTGAGCAAGCTCGCGTGAAGACGCCCATCACCGCCCTGACTAAGCGTCGCGCGCAGGAAGTGACGCAGACCCGGCTTCGCTTGCTGCGGCGTGTCGAGCACGGCATGCAGCACCGCTTCACTACCCTGCCCCGTCCAAGCCCGAAGCACGGGCGCGATGAAGAAGCGAAAGCCGGCAGCAACCGCCATCGGCGTGCCGGGGAGCGCAAGCAGGAGGGTGTCATCACCCAGCGTCGCCGCCAGTATCGGCTTGCCCGGACGGATCGCCACCTTGTGGAACAATAGCTCGGCGCCCAGCGCCTGCAACGCGTCGGGCACAAAGTCAAAACGGCCCATCGAAACCGCACCGGTGCTGACGATCAGGTCGGCACCGGCATCACGTGCACGTAGTACGGCATCGCGGTAGTGGCTGGCCGTGTCGTCCAGCGTGTCACAGAACAGCACATGCACGCCGGCCGCCGCCAACGCCGCCACTAGATAAGGACCGTTGGAATGGTGGATCTGCTCGTCGGCGAGTGCCCGGGTCGGGTCCGCCAGCAGCTCCTTGCCGGTGCCGATGATCGCCACGCGCGGCCGGCGCACGACGTCGACGGAAGTCACGCCGAGCGCTGCCAGCAACATGACATGGGCAGGCTCGATGCGCGTACCGGCGGCCGCAACCACCGCGCTCTTGGCGACATCGCTGCCGGCATAGCGCACGTTATAGCCCGCGGCGAGCGTATCGAGCAGGCGGATGCGCGCGGGCGCGCCATCGTCACCGCGAGCCAGCAATTGCGTACGCTCCACGGCAATCACCGCGTCCAGGCCATCGGGCATGCGTGCGCCCGTCATGATCTCGCAGGCGTTTCCCCGCGATGCGCGGGCCACATCGCCGGCCGCCTGGGAACCCGCAACAGCATGCTCCGAACCCGCAGCGAGCGGCTCGCGTGCGCACAACGCATAACCGTCCATCGCCGCATGATCGAACGATGGCAGGTCCATGGGACTGGTGACATCACGGGCCAGCACGCGGCCCAGCGCGTCGACAGGCGAATGGGACTCCCCCGGCAGCCGACGGGTGCGGGCAAGCAGTCGTTCCAGGGCCTGGTCGTAACTGATCATGGTGCGAGGCTGCGTGTCCTGCCTTCCTGGGCGTAGTGACCCGCATGCTCGACGCCCACGCCCGGCGATGCAAGAGGCAGGGGCGCTCTCGCGCCCACCGCGCTGCGGTGCAGCAACCCATTGAGCGCCAAAGGCCCCATGATCGGCGGCGGGGGCAAGTCAGTGCGCGCGGTAGCCAGGCGTTCGACTTAAGTAGAGTGGCGCGCTGGGCGCGTCCGCTCGACTATCGCGCCAGTCGCCAGACTATAGGGTCGTCTTACACACTGGGGGGAGATGCTTGTGAATAGCGTACCTGCAGCAGACGTTCTGAATCCGGCGCAGGGAAGCACGCCGGGGGTACTGTCCAGGGAACGCACCATCGCGGGGCCTCGTTTCAATCGCTGGCTGGTGCCTCCAGCGGCCTTGGCCATCCATCTCTGCATCGGCATGGCCTATGGCTTCTCCGTGTTCTGGCTGCCGATGACGAAACTGGTGACCGAGGCCGATCCGGCCATGTGCGCCAACCTGGGTTTCTTCGCGCAACTGTTCAGCACCGCCTGCAACTGGACGGTGCCTGCGGTAAACCACATCTTCGAAACCTTCATCGCCATGCTCGGCATTTCCGCCGCGATCTGGGGCGGCTGGCTGGAGCATGCCGGCCCGCGCAAGGCAGGCTTCATCGCTGCGCTGTGCTGGGGCGGCGGACTGGTGCTCGGCGGCATCGGCGTATCGATGCACCAGCTGTGGCTGGTCTATCTCGGCTGCCGGCGTGCTGGGCGGCATCGGCCAGGGCCTGGGCTACATCACGCCGGTCTCCACGCTGATCAAATGGTTCCCCGACCGGCGCGGCATGGCCACCGGTTTCGCCATCATGGGCTATGGCGGCGGCGCGATGATCGGCGCACCGATTGCCGTCGCCCTGATGCAGAAGTTCACCCAGGGCAGCGTGCCGGGCGTGGCGGCCACCTGATCGTGCATGGGCGTGATCTATTTCATCGCCATGTCTGCCGGTGCATTCGGCTTCCGCGTGCCGCCGACTGGCTGGCGCCCGCTGGGCTGGACGCCAGCCCGCGGAATCGTCCAACAAATTGATCACCCATCGCCACGTGCACCTCGGCCGCGCGTGGAAGACGCCGCAGTTCTGGCTGATCTGGATGGTGCTGTGCATGAATGTGACGGCCGGCATCGGCGTGATGTCCATGGCCAGCCCGATGCTGCAGGACGTGTTCGGCGGCCGTCTGCTGGGACTGGATGGCACGACCGCGCTGAGCACCGCGCAAAAGGCCGCCATCGCCGCTTCCGCCGCGGGGCTGGTCGGCCTGATCAGCCTGTTCAACAGCCTGGGGCGCATCTTCTGGGCGTCGCATCTCCGACTTCATCGGCCGCAAGACCACCTATTTCGTGTTCTTCGTGCTCGGCATCCTGCTGTATTGCAGCCTGCCGAGCCTGGGGCATATGGGCCTGGCCGGCGCGTTCGTGGCGGCGGTGTGCATCATCCTGACGATGTACGGCGGCGGCTTTGCCACGGTGCCGGCCTATCTGGCCGACATCTTCGGCACCCAGATGGTGGGCGCGATCCATGGCCGGCTGCTCACCGCCTGGTCGGTAGCCGGCGTCGTCGGCCCGTTCCTGATCGCCGCCGTGCGCCAGGCGCAGCTCGATGCCGGCGTGGCCAAGAACCTGGTGTATGACCGGCACGCTGTACATCCTGGCCGTGCTGCTGGTGGTCGGCATGATCTGCAATTTCCTGGTAAAGCCGGTCAAGGAAACTGCCCTGATGACCGAGCAGGAGCTGGAACACGAACGCTCGCTGCAGCACGAGGCGGCGACCGTCTCCGCCCGCGCGCAGGACGCGGCGCGGGGTGGCTTCGGCATCATCGGCGTCATCGCCTGGGCGCTCGTTGGCATTCCCTTCCTGATCGGTGTATGGATAGCCATTACCAAGGCCGCAGCTTTGTTCTGAAAGGCGCTCGCACGGTGAAACCATGAAACGCGCAGTGAATAGCGCCGCGATGCCGACCATCCCGGACCATGTCCGGGATGTCGTGCTCGAGGTCACTGGCCGATTGAAAGACACGCCCGGCGCCCTGCTTCCCGTGCTGCATGGCGTGCAGGCCGCACTGGGTCACGTGCCGGAAGATGCGGTACCGCTCATCGCCCGCGAGATGAACCTCTCGCGGGCCGATGTGCACGGTGTCATCAGCTTCTATCATTTCTTCCGCCAGCAGCCTGCAGGGCGTCACGTCATCTATCTGTGCCGCGCGGAATCGTGCCAGGCCATGGGCGCCGCGACGCTGGAGCAACATATCAAGCGACGGCTGCAGGTGGACTTCCATGAAACCACCGCCGATGGCGGCTATACGCTAGAGCCCGTCTATTGCCTCGGCAACTGCGCGTGCTCGCCGGCGATGATGGTCGACGAGGCATTGAAAGGCCGCATGACGCCCGAGCGATTCGATGCCTGGCTCGCGACGGAGTCGACATGAGCATTACGATCTACGTGCCGATCGATGCCAGCGCGCTCTCGCTGGGCGCCGAGGCCGTCGCCCAGGCCATTGCCGCGGAGGCGGCACGCCGTGGTGCCGACGTACGCATCATTCGCAACGGCTCGCGCGGCATGTACTGGCTGGAACCGCTGGTGGAAGTCGCAACGGCCGATGGCCGTTACGCCTACGGCCCGGTCCAGGCCGAGGATGTTTCCTCGCTGTTCGATGCGGATTTGCTGCATGCAGGCCCGCATGCACTCGCGCTGGGGCCGACCGAATCGATCCCCTACCTGAAGCGCCAGCAGCGCCTGACTTTCGCCCGTGTCGGCATCGTCGATCCGCGCAGCCTGGATGACTACCGCGCGCACGGCGGTTATCGCGGCCTGGCGAACGCGCTGCGCATGAGCAGCAGCGACATCGTGCAAACCGTGCTCGATGCCGGGTTGCGCGGCCGCGGCGGCGCGGCGTTTCCCGCCGGCATCAAGTGGAAGACCTGCCTCGACGCGCCCGCCGAGCAGAAGTACATCGTGTGCAATGCGGACGAAGGCGACTCCGGCACCTACTCCGATCGCATGATCATGGAAGGCGATCCCTTCGTGCTGATCGAGGGCATGACCATTGCGGGCATCGCGGTCGGCGCCACGCGTGGCTACATCTACCTGCGCGTGGAATACCCGCACGCACAGCGGGCCTTGCTGGCAGCCATCGCCGCCGCCGAGTCGGCCAGCTATCTGGGCGACAATGTCTGCGGCAGCGGCAAGGCGTTTCATCTGGACGTCCGCATGGCCGGTGGCGCCTATATCTGTGGCGAGGAAACCTCGCTGCTCGAATCGCTGGAAGGCAGGCGCGGCCAGGTCCGCTTCAAGCCGCCGCTGCCGGCGATCCAGGGCCTGTTCGGCAAGCCGACGGTGATCAACAACGTGGTGACGCTCGCCTCGGTGCCGATCATTCTGGATCAGGGTGCCGGCTATTACCGCGACTACGGCACCGGCAAGTCGCGCGGCACCTTGCCGATCCAGCTGGCCGGCAATCTCAAGCGTGCCGGACTGGTGGAGTTGGCGTTCGGCGCCACGCTGCGCGAGCTGATCGAAGATTTTGGCGGCGGCACCGCCAGTGGCCGCCCGGTGCGGGCGGTGCAGGTCGGCGGTCCGCTCGGCGCGTATATCCCCCCGTCCCAGCTCGACACCGCGATCGACTACGAAGCGTTTGCCGCCATCGGCGGCATGCTGGGTCATGGCGGCGTCGTGGTCTTCGACGACACCGTCGACATGGCGGCGCAGGCACGTTACGCGATGGAGTTCTGCGCCATCGAGTCCTGCGGCAAATGCACGCCATGCCGCATCGGTTCCACCCGTGGCGTCGAAGTGATCGATCGCATCCTCGCCGGCAATGCCGTCGAGCGCGAACGCAACGAGATCCTGCTGCGTGATCTCTGCCAGACCATGATTGACGGTTCCCTGTGCGCGCTGGGTGGCATGGCGCCCTTCCCGGTGCTTAGCGCGCTGGACCATTTTCACGAGGATTTCACAGGCACCGCCGACAAGGCTGCGCGCTGAGGAGGTAACGCGTCATGCTGTCCATCGTCGAGATCGACTACGGCACGCCGAAAGCGACGTCCACCACGATGGTCGAGCTGGACATCGACGGTCGCAGCGTGCGGGTGCCTGAGGGTACCTCGGTGCTGCGCGCAGCGGCACAAATCGGCATTGGCATCCCGAAGCTCTGCGCCACCGACATGCTCGAGGCATTCGGCTCGTGCCGGCTTTGCCTGGTGGAAATCGAGGGGCGCAAGGGCTATCCGGCCTCCTGCACCACGCCGGTAAGCCCCGGCATGAAGGTGCATACGCAGACCTCCAGGCTCGCCGAGATACGCCGCGGCGTGATGGAACTGTACATCTCCGATCATCCGCTCGATTGCCTCACCTGCCCTGCCAACGGTCACTGCGAGTTGCAGGACATGGCGGGCGTGGTGGGCCTGCGCGAGGTGCGCTACGGCTACGACGGGGCCAATCATGTCTATGCCGAAAAGAAGGACGGTAGCCCCAATCCGCTGTTTGCGACCAAGGACATCTCCAACCCTTACTTCACCTTCGACCCATCCAAATGCATCGCCTGTTCGCGCTGCGTGCGTGCTTGCGAGGAGGTACAGGGCACGTTCGCGCTGACCATCCAGGGACGGGGCTTCGAATCGAAGGTGGCGGCCAGCCAGGACAACCGCTTCCTCGATTCCGAATGCGTCTCCTGCGGCGCCTGCGTACAGGCCTGCCCGACCGCGACCCTGTCGGAGAAGTCGCTGATCGATATGGGCCAGGCCGAGCACAGCGTGGTCACCACCTGCGCGTACTGCGGCGTTGGCTGCAGCTTCCGTGCCGAGATGAAAGGCCAGGAAATCGTGCGCATGGTGCCGAACAAGGATGGCCACGCGAATCACGGCCACTCCTGCGTGAAGGGACGTTTCGCGATTGGCTACGCGACGCACCCGGATCGCATCACCACGCCAATGATCCGCGCCACGCATCTCCGATCCCTGGCGCGTGGTGAGCTGGGAGGAAGCGATTGCCCACGTCGCCAGCGAGTTCAAGCGGCTGCAGGCCCGCTACGGCAAGCACTCGGTTGGCGGCATTACCTCCTCGCGCTGCACCAACGAGGAAACCTATCTGGTGCAAAAGCTGGTACGCGCCGGCTTCGGCAACAACAACGTCGATACCTGTGCGCGCGTCTGCCATTCGCCGACCGGCTACGGCCTCAAGGCTACCTTGGGCGAATCGGCGGGCACGCAGGATTTCGACTCGATCGAGTTGACCGACGTCGCGCTGGTGATCGGTGCGAATCCCACCGATGCCCATCCCGTGTTCGCCTCGCAGATGAAGCGCCGCCTGCGCGCGGGCGCGAAACTGATCGTGGTCGATCCGCGCCGCATCGACCTGGTGCGTACACCACACGTCCAGGCTGACTACCATCTGCGCCTGCGTCCGGGCACGAATGTCGCGGTGCTCGATACGCTGGCCCATGTCATCGTTACCGAGAAGCTGGTCGACGAGGACTTCGTGGCCCAGCGCTGCGAAGCGGAAGCATTCGCCAAGTGGCGCGCGTTCGTGTCACAGGAAAAGTACAGCCCCGAAGCGATGGAGTCCGTCACCGGCGTGCCGGCAGCGATCGTGCGCGGCGCCGCCCGGCTGTACGCCACCGGCGGCAACGGCGCGATCTACTACGGCCTGGGCGTCACCGAACATGCGCAGGGCTCCACGGCGGTGATGGCGATCGCCAATCTCGCCATGGCGACTGGCAATATCGGCCGCGAAGGCGTCGGCGTGAATCCGCTGCGCGGGCAGAACAACGTGCAGGGCTCGTGCGACATGGGGTCGTTCCCGCATGAGTTCCCTGGTTATCGTCACGTCGGTGACGATGCCGTACGCCACTCGTTCGAGCAGGCATGGGGCGTGCCGCTGCTCAGCGAGCCAGGCCTGCGCATTCCCAATATGTTCGAGGCGGCGCTCGACGGCAGCTTCAAGGGGCTCTACATCGAGGGCGAGGACATCGCCCAGTCCGATCCCGATACCCAGCATGTCACTGCCGCCCTCACCGCCATGGAATGCATCGTGGTGCAGGATCTGTTTCTCAACGAGACGGCTCAGTACGCCCATGTCTTCCTGCCGGGCAGTTCGTTCCTGGAGAAGGACGGTACCTTTACCAATGCGGAGCGGCGCGTTTCGCGCGTGCGCAAAGTGATGGAACCCAAGGCTGGCTATGCCGACTGGCAAATCACCCAGCTGCTGGCGCAAGCCATGGGATACCCCATGAACTACCGGCACGCCTCGGAGATCATGGACGAGATCGCGCGACTCACGCCCACCTTCCACGGCGTCAGTTTCGACAAGATCGACCAGCTGGGTTCCATCCAGTGGCCGTGCAATGACGAGCATCCATTTGGCACACCGGTGATGCATGTCGGCGAGTTCGTGCGCGGCAAGGGCCGCTTCATGCTCACCGAGTACGTGCCGACCTCGGAAAAGGTGAACGCCGAACATCCGTTGATTCTCACCACCGGCCGCATCCTCAGCCAGTACAACGTCGGTGCGCAGACCCGACGCACCGCCAACGTGATGTGGCATGACGAGGATCGACTGGAAATCCACCCGCATGACGCCGAAGAGCGCGGCATCGTCGAAGGTGACTGGGTGGGCATCCAGAGCCGTTCCGGCGATACCGTGCTGCGCGCGATGATTTCCGAGCGCATGCAGCCGGGCGTGGTCTACACCACCTTCCACTTCCCCGGTTCCGGCGCGAATGTGATCACCACCGAGAATTCCGACTGGGCCACCAATTGTCCCGAATACAAGGTCACCGCCGTACAGGTGACCCGGGTCTCGCAGCCGTCCGACTGGCAGAAACGCCATCGCGCTTTCTCGGCGGCGCAGGAAGCACTGCTGGACCCGTCGGCTAAGCCTGCCTGATGAAGCCGGCGCCTGATGCAGCGCGCGAGGGATTCGTCATCCGGCCCGTCGAACGCTGGCGCCACGGCCAGGTCACCCGCGAGGACGACTGCATCGCCGAAGAAGTGCCGGTAGCCATGATCTATAACGGCGCGACTTTCGCCGTGATGATGGCGACACCGCACGACCTGGACGACTTCGCCCTGGGCTTCTCGCTCAGCGAAAGCCTTATCGGCGATCCGGCGCAGCTGCTCCAGTTGGACCAGCATGCACTACTCGAGGGGATCGAACTGGCGATGCGGGTTTCCGATGACGCCCCCGGCGCGCACATCGGTCAGGAGCGCGAACGCCTGCTGCCCGGGCGTAGCGGTTGCGGCATCTGCGGCACGCGCGAACTTGAACAGGCGATCCGGCAACATCCGCCGGTGGGCACCGGCCAGCCCCTCGCCCGCGAGGCCCTGGAGCGCGCACAGCAGGAACTGCATGCACAGCAACCGATGAACGAAGCCACTGGTGCGGTGCATGCCGCGGCCTGGGCCACGCGCGACGGCGAGATCGTGCTGGTACGCGAGGACGTCGGACGCCACAACGCCTTGGACAAGTTGATTGGCGCCATGCGTCGCGCCGGTATCGACCCGGAGCATGGCCTGGCGCTCGTCACCAGTCGCGCCAGCTACGAAATGGTCACCAAGGCGGCCAGCGCCGGCATCACGGTGCTGGCCGCGATCTCAGCGCCCACCGCCCTGGCCATCGAGTTGGCGCGCAGTGCCGGCATCACCCTGGTGGGATTTACGCGCCCCGGCAGCCACAATGTCTACACCCATCCCGATCGGCTGCTCCCTGTCGCAGGGCAAGAGTTGTCATGAACATCGAACGGCTGGTCACCATGGCCAATGACATCGCGACCTTCTTCGAGGTCGAGCCCGATCACGGGCTGGCGGTGAGCGGCGTACGCGACCACCTCAAACGATTCTGGGACCCGGTCATGCGCCGCCAATTGAAAGCTCACCTTGGCGAAGGCGGTGAAGGGATGCTGCCGCTCGCCAAGGAAGCCGTAGCCGGACTTCACGTGCCGCCGGTAGATGCCGCCTGATTTGGGCTAGCCCGTCGTCGAGCCGTCGACCGTCGCGATGGCAGTAACGATTCGCTCGAATGTCGAAACTGCCACAACTACGCATCGATGGATCTCACACGGCAGTCGACGAGAGCCGCGCAGATACACAAGCGCTGGCTGGCGACGGGCGAGAAAACCTGCATCGATTGCCATAAGGGCATTGCACATCACTTGCCCGATATGACGGGGATCCCGCAGGGCTGAATACGGTTTTCCCCGGCAGCGCGCTCGCGTGCTGCGAGGCGCCCACCGGCGCCGTCTTTGTCATCGTATGTATCAGCGGCGTTACAGCGCTCGCACTGATGGCGTCAAGGAATGCTCAAGCCCTTTCCAAATTAGCCTCGAATCTCAGCCGGAGCGTGCTCGGCGTGTAGGAGCGCACCCTGTGCGCGATCGGCGCTGGCCCCTGTTCCCATCGCTGCCGCCAGCGGGCCATCTGCGCGGTACGTTGACGATGGCTACGGGAACTGGGGCGTAGCCCATCGCGCACAGGGTGTGCTCCTACATTTTGGGACGCGCGGGAAGTCGCACGGCTGAGAGTCGACGCCAATCAGGTAACGACTTATTCAATTCTTACTTAACCAATAAACGGCCTCATAGAACAAAACTGATTCAAGCATGAAACATGCAGATCCAATGGCCATGACATTGGGAATATCCCTGGTTGACGCCTATAAATACTGCGCGTAGCGTGAAAACACTGGCTCGTTCATCGCTATCGAGGAGATAACCGTGAAGCGCATCACCCTGCTTTTCATGTCGTTGCTGATTTTCGCCACTGTGGGATCGGTCTATGCGCAGGACGCGAAAGCTTATAAAGAAGGCCACGTAACCCGAGTCAGTTTCGTCAAAGTCAAACCCGGGCAATTCAATAATTACATGAAATATCTGGACGGACCTTATAAAGCGCAAATGGAAGCGCTGAAGAAGGCCGGCCTGATCACCACTTACGCTATTTACAGCGAGGAAGCGCGCACGCCGCAGGACGCCGACCTGGTGTTGACCATCACCTACCCGAACATGGCAGCGCTCGATCGCACCGATGAGGCCGACGCCATCGCCACCAAGACGCTGGGCTCCATGGACCAACGGGACAAGGCCAGTATGGACCGGGAATCAATGCGTGAGCTTCAGGGCAGTTTGTTGACGCGGGAGTTGATACTCAAATAATCGCGTGGACACATGAGGTCGGCAGGTCGATACCCGCACCCGGCTTCATCACGCTTCGGAAGGCCCTCGTCTAGCGAGGGCCTTCCGTCGGGGCGCTGCGCGCGCACGTGCTCAGGGTGAAGGCGCTACTCGACCGGCATCCGCAGCATCCCTCACACAGCGGAAACCAATGTGACTCGTCGTGGTGTCGATCGGATGCGGATAACGAGCCGCCGGCCGATATCGCTGACAGTAGTTCAGCGCGCACAGATGCGAGCCACCCTTGAGGACCTTGCGTGCCGTCGGCAACCCGGGCGCGTGCGGGTCATGGCTATCCACTTGCGCTCCGCCACGTGGATTGCTCGGCACACAACAGGCTTTCTGCACCTCCTCCGGGTGGCGTAAGGCATACCAGTCCTGCGTCCACTCCCAGGTGTTGCCGATCATGTCGACCAAGCCGAACGGATTGGGCGGATAGGCACCTACGGGAGACGTGCGCTCGAACCCATCTTCGCCAAGGTTTTCGAAGGGAAAGTGTCCCTGCCAGAAGTTCGCGAGAAACCTGCCTTCCGGCGTCAGGCTGTCGCCCCAGGCGTAATCCGCCTGATCGAGGCCGCCCCGCGCCGCCAATTCCCATTCCGCTTCGGTCGGCAGTCGCTTGCCCGCCCAGGCTGCGTAGGCTTCCGCGTCGCCAAAAGACACGTGTACGACCGGATGATCGTCGAGCCCCTCCAGACTGCTGTCGGGCCCATAGGGGTGGCGCCAATCGGCGCCGAGCACAAAGCTCCACCAGTACTCGATCCGCATGGGCACGGGGCCAGCGGGCTGGATGAAGACGAGCGAGCCTGGATGCAACATCTCGGGCAAGGCGCCGGGATAGTCTTCGGCACGCGGAGGAATTTCGGCGAACGTGCGGTAACCCGTAGCCTCAACGAAGGCTCTGAATTCGCGATTGGTCACCGGCGTGGCGTCCATCCAGAAACCATCCACGCGTACACGGTGCACTGGCTGTTCGTCAGGGTAGAAATTCGATGCACCCATGCGAAACGTACTGCCGGGAATCCAGGACATATCCTGAGGGGCGATGATTTCCGCAACTGCACTGACCTGCGTCATGGCCTATCCTTCCGCTGATTCGCTGGGTGCAGCTTGTCCGGGAATTCCAGCGGGCGCTGAGCCAGACGTGTCGGGTGCATGCTCAGAGATCTTCTGCCAAGGCCAGCGTCCCTCGATCTCGACAATCAGCGACCAGCTCAAGAAGGTACGCACGACGACCAGCATGCCCAACGCCAGCACGCTTTGAACCGTGGCTTCCAGGGCTACGGTGCGCACGACGTCAGCCGCGACCAGGATCTCCAGACAGAGCAACAAGGCCCGACCAACTCGGCGCTTGTAGTTTTCGTAATACGCTCGCCCGTACTTGGTGCGGGTCGCCATCTCATAAAGAAAGATCAGCGTCCCCATGGCGATGGTGACCACGATGAGCACAATGGCGAGAAACTCGATGCCCAGCGCCGACCATTCCACCAGGGCGTGCGCGCGGCTCACGCTGTCCCCTCCCATACCCAGAACCTCGCTTCGTGGGATGCACCTGCCCGACCATCGTCGCGGCTTGCTTCGCCCTGCTTATACCGAAGAACGTCTGGCACTGGCACCGTAAAACTACTCGGTCGCCAACGATCTTACTTCCGGAACAACATGGGTCAGAGGTTTCCGCCGATCGGTCCCAGCGAAGCGGAAATGAAGCGCCCGCCGTTGAGCACACTCTGAACTGCGTCTATCAGTTCCTCACCCGCTGACGCCTTGAGCACGTAGCCCCGACCGATATCGAGCGCCTTGCGTACCAGGGCCGGGTCGTCATGCACGGTCACGAAGACCACGGCAAGGGCCGGGTGCTCGCTGATCAGCGCTCGAGCCGCCTGCATGCCATCCATGCCCGGCATACTGATATCGGTGACCACCACGTCCGGATGCAGACGCAGCACCGCCTTCACCAAGGCTTCGCCGTGCCCGACCACGGCGAGCACGTCGAACTCCTCCGCAAGCAGATGGCACATCTGCTCGGCGATGGGAGGGTGGTCTTCCGCCAGGATGATCGTGGCTCGACTCATGCCGCTGCCCACGCTATCTGTCGCTATAACGTGAGCATCCGCGAGTTCTTGTCAAATTCCTAGCGAAAATGAACCATGTTCCGACTAAGTAGAATTACGCCGCTTCGGTACGTAGCCGTATGAGACCTGGCCCCCAAGCATTCCGATCGCCGTCTCACAGCAGAAGACCCAGCTCCTCCGAGCGCCTCACCAGTTCCATCGTGGAATGGACGCCGAGTATCTGCATCATGACGTACTTGTGCGCCTCGACGGTACGCACAGACAGTTTCAGCTCATCGGCAATCTGCTTGGAGCGCATGCCGCAACCCACCAGTCGCAGCACCTCCCGCTGCTTGGCGGTGAACTGCTGCAGGTCCTGGATGCGGCTACTGATGAAATGCGCGCCCAGCGATGGCGTTACATAGGTTCCGCCGGCCAGCACCTGGTGGGCCGCCGTAAGCAGGTCCTCGCCGGCAGCGTTCTTGAGCACATAAGCACTGGCGCCTGCGCGCATGGCAGATGCCGCCAACGCGGGCTCCGCATGCATGGTAAGAAAAACGAACGCCGTCTGGTCACCCTGCTGCCGAAGCTGCTTCAGCACATCCAGGCCGTTCATGCCGGGCATGTTGATGTCGGTCACCACCAGATCGGGGCTCAATCGGCAGACGGCCTCGAACAACGCATTGCCATCAGGCTCGATCTCCAACAGCTCGAAATCATCACCGAGAATGCGTTGAATGCCCTCGGCGACCATGCGGTGGTCATCCGCAATGATCAACCTGGGACGGATGCCTCTGGATGCCGTAACGGAATACGAATGCATAATTGCGTCCCTTTCCCTAATGTCGACATCAAATGAAGCTCGCCATCCAGCGACCTCACGCGCTCGTCCATGCTCAAGAGGCCAAGCCCCTTGGCCACCTCTCCATGCTCATCACTGGATAGTTCAAAGCCATTGCCATCATCCATGACGTCCAGCTCAACGTGCGTAACGTCCATGTCCACCGCAACGCTGATGCGCCGAGCGTGAGCATGGCGAACCGCATTGCTCAATGCCTCTTGCGTCACCCGGTACAGACACAAAGCCACGTCCTGCGAAAGTTGGCCGACATGCGGGGAAACCCTCAGGTCGACTCGCGGCCCATTGCGCTGACGCTGCGCGTGACACAGTTCGGCAAGCGCCGCCGTCAAGCCTGTATGACTAAGCATGCTGGGATGAAGGTCGTGTGAAAGATGTCGCACATCGTCGGACAGTGCGATCAGCTCGTGCTGCAGCTGGCTGATATCGTCCTGACTGTCCTTGTCGACCTTTCGCCGGATGGCACTTAGCTGGATGGACGCCAGGGCGAGCCGCTGGTTGATGTCGTCGTGCAAGTCGCGCGCAATACGCGCCCGTTCCTGTTCCTGGGCAACAATCAAGCGGCCGGCCAACTCGCGTATCTGACCGCTACTGGCGAGCAGCGCACGCTGGGTCATGCGTCGCTGCTCCACCAAAGCGGCGAGGAACAGACCGGCAAGCGACATGACCAGTGTCCATAACTGCACGCTCAACGTCGTCGTCGCCATATCCGTCCCCAGAAAGGGCCCGCGCCCCTCCAGGCTGATCTGCATGGCGACAATACCGAATAGCAAAATGGCCACGCTGGTTCCGGGTATCTGCGTGCGCAAGGCCGCGAATATCACCATGGTCAGTGGCAACAGCAGGAGGAGCGGCCGCACCAGCGGGGCGTGTCCAAAATGGCGCCATGCCAGCCACAGCAGCGCTAGCGCGCCGATTGCCGTCAACGTGACCATCCACCCCGGCGCGCCCTCCTTGCGGATGATGGATTTTGGATCCGACAGGCTTATCAAGGCAGGTACCAGCAGGACGTATCCCAGCGCGCTGGCCAGCGCCAGATGCATCCAGCTGTGCAGCGAGCTTGCTGCGCCGGGAATCAGGTATTGCTGCAAAGCCACGATGATGAGGGCGGAAAAGAACGGTAGCGCAAACCCGCCTATCGCGAAGAACGCTGCGAGCCGACCGAAGTCGTCGATACGGCGCCCTGGGCACACCCTTCGCAACACCCAGGCCGTCGCCAGGATCAAGCCGACCAGCGGTAATGTCACCATGGCAAGGCTGGTCAGCGACCAGGGAAAGACCACCGACGACACCAGCAGTCCTGCCACCCAACCCGCGACACAAGCGGACCAGTACCTTCCCTCCTGATCCAGCAGCGCGGCGAGCAGCACACCCCCGGTAAACCACACCATCGGTGCATCGCTTTGTTGGCTCCACAGCACGGCGGAAATCAGCTGTGCACCAAGACTCCCCGCGAACAGTAGAGCCGCTCTCGTGAATTGGGGAGACACTCCCTTTGCTTCGCTGCGTAGCATGCGCCCCCTATCACCACGTCATCATGTTGTGGCGCTTAGCCAGGTCTCCCCTCCCAACTTTCATAGAACCAGGCACGTGAAGACCCGATGATTTCCCTGTTCGATGGCCCGGCGCCGTTTCAACAATTGATATATTTTTCAGATGCTTTTTAGGTATTTATGAGGCCAAAAGGAGACTCGACGATACGTAGAATTACCGGCAAATCAACGGTATTTCCTCCGTGTTTCGCCGACCGGCGATGTCCTACCATGGCGGCATGCTTGCCCCGGCCATCGTTGAATAACGTCCTGCGTGCATGGAGGGCTGGCGGACATGTCGCCTTGCTGCGAGTCCCGAACCGCCAGTGCAAGCGTGCACGCAAGTGGTTCGGTTCCGCCAAAAGCCATGGCGGCCGTGACACCATCTCGCCCGCAGCGCGGATTTCTCGCGGGCCGCCCCATGCAGCACTTACCCAGCCGGCTCCTGCTGTACGCCATGGTGCTCGCCGTGACGCCGGTATTGCATGCCACCGGCTATTCGTGGCCACTCAACTATCAGTTTTCTGACGGCACCGCGGCCGGCATGACGATGAGGTACCAATACGACACCAACGACTACAGCGGCGACAAAGGCGACCTCGAGGATGAGCATGGCGCGCGACGGGAATATCTCGGCATTTACATCCGGCACCCCGACTGGTTCGACGCCACCGTGGCGTACAACTTCACCACCCATTCGTGGCTCGACATCAAAGTCCGCTGGCTAAGCTCACCCCTGCTGCATATGGATCTTGGCGCGCTGGAAGTCACGGGCTACACCAAAGTCCCCGCCGGCCTGGAAGGTGTGACCGGCACCGGCTCCACTGCATTCATGGAACTGGCTTTGCCGGTGCAAGCGATTTACCCGGGTCGCCGAGTCGGCATCGACTGGGCGTTTACCCGTGATCACTACGTCGTGAATGCCGGCCTGTACCGAGGCCGCAACGTCGACCGCACCAATGTCGGTCACATGTCCCTGCTGCGCGCCGTCTGGATCCCGCTGAACGAGAGCAGAGACGTACTCCACCTGGGGGCGTCCCTGTCACGGGAAACCTTGGGCGGCGAAGATTCCACCGATAGCGTCGTGCGCATCCGCGCCAGACCCGAAGCAGGTCTTACGTCGATACGGCTCGTGGATTCGGGGGACTTGAGCTCGGTCGCGGCCGTCTGGGGTGCGGGACTCGAGGGACTGTGGATACACGGCCCTTTCTCCATCCAAAGCGAATACCTCGCCGCGTCAGTCATGCGTGGCAATGGATTTGCCAACTACCACGCCAGCGGCTACTACGCCTTCGGCAGCTGGGTGCTCACTGGGGAGTCGCGTGGCTACAAATCGGGCAGCGTGTCTGACGTGCGACCGAACGGGCCTTACGGAGCGCTGGAGGTACTCCTGCGCTACAGCGAGCTCGACTTGAACGACGGCACCGTACAAGGAGGACGACAGGACAACTGGACGCTTGGCGCCAACTGGTACATCACGCGCAACTTCAAGCTGCAGGCCAACTACGTCAAGGTGCAGAGCGAGCGCCAGGGGATACGCACCAACCCCAATATCGTCGAGATGCGCTTCCAGATGGATTACTAGGCCCTTAAGGAAGATCTGGGTAAGTCTTTGCCGGTCATTCCAGCGGAGGCTGGAATGATGAAAAAACTTCTAAGTAGAAATACGCAGAAATAGACCGTGCTTCTTCGCTGCCAAAACCGCGCCTTTACGGCCAGACTTTCCTCCACAGCGTACGCCAAGCCAATCCTATTTACCCGACCGTCAACCGTGCCGGAAAGTGGTGCTGATGCGCTTCCGATCATTCCTGCTATGGTTCGCCGTATGGGTCGCGATCTGGCCATCGTGTGGCCGCACGCAGTCGCCGTCTAAGCAAACGCCGTCGGAACCTGGCTGTATCGGTCTCGTACTCGGTGGTGGTGGTGCGCGCGGCGCCGCCCATATCGGCGTGCTGCAAGTGCTCGAGCGCGAACACATTCCCATTTGCCGTGTCTCAGGCACCAGCATGGGCGCCATCGTGGGTGGGCTCTATGCGGCTGGCTACACTCCGGACGAAATGGCCAACATCGTCACCACGCTGGATTGGAGGGACTTGTTCTCCGACGATCCGGCGCGGGTGGACATGCCCATGCATCGCAAAGATGCAGACTATCGATACCTGCTGAATTTTGAAGTTGGCTATCGCAATGGACGAATCATCACGCCGGCGGGCTTCGTACAGGGGCAGAAGCTCTTACTCCTGCTACGCCGGCTACTCATCTCCACCTGGGACGTCCACGATTTCGACCAACTCGCCATTCCTTTCCGTGCCGTAGCCACCGACATCGTCGCCGGCAAACCGGTGGTGTTCGGCAGCGGCGAACTGCCACTCGCCATTCGCTCCAGCATGTCGGTGCCCGGTGCCTTTGCACCGGTCAATGTGAACGGCCAGCTGCTGGTGGACGGTGGCGTGATGGATAACGTGCCTATCGATGTGATTCGCCAGATGGGCGCGCAACGGCTCATCGTGGTGGACGTAGGCTCGCCTCTCTCCAAGCAGGAACAGCTCACCAACCCGGTAGCCCTGCTCAGCCAGATGGTGAGCGCGCTGATGGATGAGAAGACGCAGCGCCAGCTGGCCACGCTGACGCCAGACGACATCCTCATTCGCCCTGCCCTGGGCGATATCACCGCGGCGCAGTTCAATCGTGGTGCCGAGGCCATCGCGATAGGCAAGGCGGCAGCGGAAGAGGCCGTACTACGCCTGCGTGCACTGTCAGCCTCACCTGCGGACTGGCAAGCGTTCCAGGCCCGCCATCGCCTGCGCGACTTTGATCCGGCCCTGGTCGCCTTTCTGAAGGTCGATGGGACGAACACGCAAACGGCGCCATTTATCAAGAAAAGCCTGGCCTCCGAGGTGGGCAAGCCATATGACGCCGATCGACTCGAAAAGCAGATTGGCAATGTCTATGGCCGCGGGGACTACCAACAGATCGACTATCGGCTGCAGCAGCAAGACGATCAACGCGGCTTACTGATCATTCCGGCGGACAAGCCATGGGGCCCCGTCTATGGAAGAGTCGGGCTGCAACTGGACAACAACTTCAACGGCAACAGCCAGTACCTGATCTCGGGAGAAATCAACGCCACCAACGTCAACCGTTACGGCGCCGATTGGCGCAGCACACTTTGGGGCGGACGTATCGGCGGCGTCGCCACCGAGTTCTTCCAGCCCATGGGCCAAAACGCGACCGCGTACGTGCAACCCTCGGCCATGCTTCGCAACGAGGATCTGCCCATCTTCGACAACAGCGGTGACCGGCAATTGGCGGACTACCGCGTTCAGCGCGCCAAAATCGGACTGGAAACCGGATGGTCACCCGTCTCCTACTGGCGGCTTCTGGCGGCATTCACCCGCGGACGCGATGCCGTCAATCTGACCGTCGGCAGCCCCACCGACTTTCCGAACCAGACGTCCAATTATTCGATGTTCAAGGTCGGGATGGACTGGGACAGCCTGGACAGCGCGCAATTCCCGACCAAGGGCGCCCATGTCCAGCTCGGCTACGAAATGTATCGCACGGTCCTGGGCGGCCAGGTGACCGGCGATGTCGCTCGCCTGACCGCCGATTGGGTGCCCCGCTTCTGGGCCACGGATAGTCGTTATCACTTGCTGCTGGGCATGCGCCTGTCCAGCGCGATCGACAACACCAACTTCCTGGAGACGCAGGATTTCCTGGGTGGCTTCCTCAACCTCTCCGGCTATTCCGAACGCGCGCTCTACGGAAACCAGAGCGCCTTGTTGCGGGCCGTCGTCTACCGCCGCACGGGTCAGCTGGATGCCATTTTCTCTACCCCGTTCTATATCGGCGGCAGCCTTGAGGCCGGTAATACGTGGCATAGCAAAAGCAATGTGAGGCTGGACTCGCTGATCTACGCCGGCAGCATTTTCGCGGGCCTGCAATCACCGTTGGGGCCGGTATTTCTTGGCTACGGCTATGCCGATGGCGGACATAGCGCGATTTACCTCACGTTCGGCTCGCTGCTGCGGCCCCGTCCCTGAGGGTATTCCGTAGTTTTACTGGAAAAGTGCCAGTGGAAATTCGCTTATCAGGCGTGCCGGATCGGGCCAATCTTGGCTTGGGTGACCGCGACCAGCGACGAGGGATCACATCATGCCAAGCCGACGTTTGACCGCCATGCTGGCTGCCGCCGCGCCCTCATTGGCGAGCGAAGGCGCGCTCGGGCGATCCATCTCCGGCGCACAGGTCACGCCGTATATAGGCGTCATCCCGCCCACGCCCGGCCTCAACGTCTGGACCTACCCATCCGCCGCGGGCCACACCCATCTGTTTCAACGAGGCACGCTCGAATTGAACGCGTTGGCCGGCGTCGACATCCATTCCAAGAACAAGACATTCGACGTCAAGCACCGAATCGAGGGCGAGCCCATGATGCTCAACGTGAGCATCTCGCTTTAAACCATGCATACCTCTCGCCGACAGCACGGACGAAATGGACGCAGGCCAAGGCTGCTACTGGCCGACGACCACCGCTGCATTGCCGAAGGACTTGCCGGCCTGCTCGCGCCCATCACCGATTCGGTTGCGATCGTGCATGACGGCGAGTCGCTGGTGGACAGCGTGCTTGCCGGAAGCATCGATATGGTCGTCTCCGAAATCGCCCTGCCAACACTCGCCGGTCTACAGGCACTGGGAAAGCTGCGTACACAAGGTTGTCACGTCCCCTTTATTGTACTTACCGCGCACGACGAGCCATTGATCGTACGCCAGGCGCTGGAAACTGGCGCAAACGGTTATGTGCTCAAACAGTCGGCCAGTGCGGAGCTATACGCGGCGATTACGGCTGTCGCGGGCGGTGAGCACTACATAAGTCCGAGCCTGATGGCGTCACTGCTGCAGGAACCGGTGATGTCCCGCAAGCTCACCCATCGGCAACGACAGGTGATCGATCGTATGGCAGGGGGACGACGCACTACCGAGATCGCCGCGGAGCTTGGCATCTCCGTCCGCACGGTCGAAAGCCACCGGCAGGCCCTGCTCGGCCTGCTTGGCGTGCATAGCAGCGTGGCCTTGATCCGGGAGGCCGAGCGCCTCGGCCTGATTGCTCCTGGCTCGTCGGATGAAGGCAACGTTGTGTACTCCGCGATGGACTTATCGAATGAGTAGCCAGCATTTCCCTGCCCTTGCCTATCGCATGACCAAGCCGCCAGCGGACGGAGCACCCGCTTTGCCCTGCGATTTCACATGATGCAAACGAGAGGATCACGGCCATGAAACTGCTACACGTCGTTGCATCGGGCCTGCTCATTGCGTTGGCCGGATGCTCATCGGTGCGGATCACCAACGAATGGCGGGACCCCGGTTGGCAAGGACCGCCCGCGACCCACATTGCCGTGATCGGTATCTCCAATAGCGACAGCACGCGCCGGGTATTCGAGGACACCTTCGTTCAGGAGCTACAGAACGCCGGCGTCACCGCGACAGCGAGCTACACGCAGATTGGACCCAACGATACGTCCATAAAAGTCGACCAGCTGATCAAATCCTCTGGTGCCGATGCCATCCTGGTCACCCGCGTGCAGAGTGTTCAACAGCGGGTCAACGTCAGCCCGGGCGCACCGGGACGCGCCTGGGGTAGCCCGTGGGGTGGCCCCGGCTGGGGCGGTCCCGGCTGGCGTGGTCCTCCGGGCCGCAGCGGATTCTATGGCTGGTATGGCAATGCCTGGCAGCAGGCCCCGGTGGTGACGGTCACCGAAGAAGTCACGCTTGAAACCAGCATCTGGGACGCGCGGACCCAGACCGTGGTGTGGGTGGTCTCGACCCAGGGCGTTGGCAGCAGCAATATCCCCAGGATTACCCGCAGTCTCGCCAGCACCTTGATTCCGCGGCTAAGGTCGGACGGCATCATCCACTGATCTCAAAAACCGTGAGGACGCGCGCGCCAGTCCAGGATCGGACCATGGCCAGGCAGGAGGCATGGCGGGCGCTTCCATTAGCAATCATGGCTGTTCCGGCGGCAGCGCGATCAGAGCCGACGGACCAGGACGATTGCAATCCCCAAGGGCAGCCGGCAGAAAAGCTGTCGACCAAGTGGCTTTACTGATCTGCAAGTTGCCGGTGAGCTTGACGGGCGGCGTGGGCTACTGACTGACCTCCAACAGCAATGGCGCATGTGAATGTTGGTACCGCTTCGTCATCACCGCGCTGTTCCCGAATGAGCACAGGAGTTAGACGATGGTTACTTCACTAAAACTTCTCACCGCGCTGCTCGCTTGCTGCGCGACGATGGACGTATGCGCCCAGCAGCTACCCGCAGCCTACCCGGCCCAAGGCCAGAGTACCGAGCAGCAGGCCGCCGACAAAAACGCATGCCTTCAGTGGGCGCAGAGCAATGCCTCCACCCAGCCCGCGCCACCGCCGCAGACCGGACCTGCCGTAGGTGGTGGTCAGCGCGCTGCCGGCGCCGCGCGTGGCGCCGCCGCTGGCGCGGTCATTGGTGGCGCCGCCAACGGCGACGCCGGGCATGGTGCAGGCGTAGGTGCAGCGGCCGGTGTCGTCGCTGGTGGATCGCGTGCGCGGCAAGAGCGCCGTGCCAACAACGAAGCATCCAGCAACGCGCAAGCACAGAACTCAGCGGCGCTCACCCAGGCGTTTGGGTCCTGCATGAAGGGCAAAGGCTATACCGTCAATTGAATGCACGCCCGACGTTACTCACGGCAATCGTCAGCATCACGCCGGGTCATGAAAGAGGCACCCCATAGGCGACCTCTTTCATCTTCAGCGCTCGGCATGCCTGGCGAGGGCAGGCGGTCATCCTCGGGAATGACGCTTACGAAGCCACCGGATGGCGATGAGCGTGATGCGAACGCTGATCGGCAACCCTCCTTGCAAACGGCCCGCCTTGGCGGACCGAGCCGCACCGTCACTGCGTGTCCTTCACTTCATCCCGGCTGCTGTCCGGGTCGAATACCTTGATACCCGGGACCCGCTTGGCGCTGTCCTTGCCGAGATCCTTTTCGAAGATCTCGCCATCGTGGCTGACCATGAAGGTCATCACACCGGTTTCGCCGTATTTGATCGTCAACGCAACCAGGGCGAAACCGCTCGTCATGCGGCCGCCCACCATGTAGTTGTAGGCACCACCTGGCGCTGAGGGACCCTGCGCTGTGAGGATGCGATAGCGATAGCCGTGATAGCCCTACCCTGGCGTGACTTCAGCGAACAGCGGACCCAACGGGCTTTCAGGTTCATTGCCGCTGACTGGCCCATACAATCCATCGTGCTTGCCTTGCGTGCTCATGAACTTCTGCGCGTACTGCAATGCGTCCTCGCCCATGCGATCCTGCGACGCATAGTCACGTTGAGCGTCGTAGTACGCGAGCATTGCTTTCTCGGTCGCCGGCTCTTTGCTGCCGATGTGCCGCGTGCGGATCTCGCCCTGCGCCGTCTTGACGTCGGAGTGCCAACCGGAGGCCCCCTTCAAGAGTCGGGCTCTTCCTCGGCATTGAGGTGATAGAGATTGCCGAAGAATTCATCGAATCCATGCACTGTAGGAAGATGCTCGTTGCGATCACCCAGATGATTCTTGCCGAACTGGCCCGTCGCGTAACCCTGGTTTTTCAGCACAGCAGCGATCGTGACGAGTTTGTCGGACATGCCGACCGGTGCACCCGGGAACCCCACCTTGGACAATCCGGTGCGGTACGTACTTTGTCCGGTAATGAACGACGAGCGGCCCGCCGTACATGACTGCTCGCCATAGGAGTCAGTAAACATCATGCCTTCGCGGGCGAGGCGGTCGATGTTCGGTGTCTGGTAGCCCATGACGCCATGGGAGAGGGGATTGCCTCGACGCATCGATGCCTTGCCACGAAATCAAGGCATCAATCGAACGGCCCAAGGCCAAACACCATGCTCGCGATGGCCATCACGCCTATCAGAAGTAGAAGCAAGGCCGTCACGAGTGTCAGCGACAAGGGGTAATGGGTTTTGCCGTGAATGAGGCCCTGGCCAATCATCTGGTTACGTTCGCGGCGAAGTTCGCGCATGAACTGGACGTGGTAAAGGATGCCAAGCAGCAGCATCGTGATGCCCAGTGCCACCAGGGCCACACCGAAATTACGCGGCGCGTGAGCTCGCCCCACCAACACCTCGCTCTCACGCATACGCGAAAAGAATTGGTAAATGGTGAAACCAAAGCCAATCAAAGCCAGCGCCGTGCGCATGATCGACATGAGCGTGCGGTCTGCACTCATGCGCGTCCGCTGGAACGACATGCCGGTGCGCCGCGACGAAAGCTCTATTGAGACGTGATCGGCATCACGGAGCTTCAGCGTCGGGGGAAGTGGCAATCGCTGGGGAACGATGCCATTGCCGGAAACGGGATCTGACATGACCGATCACATATTCCTGTGGGGCGTGAGGGCGAATGTAGACGCTTGGCGGAAATAGGCCTACGGAAAAACTACGCGAACTCATTCGGTAGTTTTACGGTCGCCGAGCCACGCCACTTCAACGGCGTGCTTCACGCGTCCGAGGCGTGGTGCGAAGTGTCTGCGCACTTCGAAAGCGGGATACGCACCATTCAGACGACCCGGCGCACCTCGAAACACAAGCCACCGCACCTCATTCCAGCGGCTCTCAACAGCCGAAGGCTGCTCAAGCCGGGATCCAGCGACTTCAGGCTTTTCAAAGGCAAAGGCACTGGATCCCAGCTTTCGCTGGGATGACGAGCTAACGCTTTGGAAGCGCACCTAAATCATCCACAGCGCAGAAGCACCACCGAGCAGGATAAGGAGCAGGGTCATGATGACTACGGCTTTATCCATGGGTTCGAACTCGCCTTTGCGAATGCTGCGATTTACTCGCCAGTAGCGATAAAGCGCCCAGGCAGCCAGGGCGATCCCCAACACCACCATGCCCCAGCCCACCGAGCGCGTGTCCCGTAGCAGATGGCCGGTCCCCTCGCCCAATTTCAGCGTGCCCTGCTGCTGCAGGAACACGCTGAAGCGATTGAGCGTGATGCCGAAGCTGATCAGCGAAATCGATGTTCTGACATAGGCAAGATGCGTGCGCTCATTGGCCAGGTGCGAGCGCAGATCGGCCAGCCCGGTGCGCCGGACGCCAAGCCGCGTGCGATAGATACCCAGCAAGGTCGATGTCGTGCCGCTGTCCTTGCCTGCGATCGCCTGACTGAGTTCCTCAGGGAGATCAGGCACCACGATGGATAGATCCTTCCCATTCATGTTGCCCTCTCCGTCGAACCGACACGCGTGGTCACTGCTCGTCTTTCACTTCCTGCCAGCTGCTGTCCGGGTCGAATACCTTGATACCCTGGGCCAGCTTGGCGCTGTCTTTGCCGAGATCCTTTTCGAAAGTCTCGCCATCGTGGCTGACCATGAAGGTCATCACACCGGTTTCGCCGTATTTGGCCGGCCAAGCAACAACAGCAAAGCCATTCGTCATGCGGCCGCCAACGACATAGTTGTAGGCACCACCCGGCGCCGACGGACCTTGCGCCGTGAGGATACGATAGCGATAGCCGTGATAGCCCTGCCCTGGCGTGATTTCGGCGAACAAGGGACCGAGCGGGCTCTCGGGCTCGTTGCCGGTGACTGGCCAATACAAGCCATCGTGCTTGCCCGCCGTGCTCATGAATTTCTGCGCGTACTGCAATACGCCATCGCCCATGCGATCCTGCGACGCATAGTCGCGTTGAGCGTCGTAGTAAGCGAGCATCGCTTTTTCGGTCGCGAGCTCATTGCTGCCGATGTGCCGTGTGCGGATCTCGCCCTGCGCCGTCTTGACGTCGAAATGCCATCCGGACGCCCCCTTCACGAGTGGAATTGGCAGCGTCCAGTTGTCCTTGCCTACACCAAGGTGCGCGCTCTTGTCGTCACCATCGATGCGATGGGCTTCGTCGTAGCGGGAAAGGAAAGTATCCACGTCGGAGCGATCAATGCCCTCCGTCGGGATATAGTCCCTCCAGTTGGCACCGAGCACCTTGGCCAGCGCCACCTTGTCGTCAGTGCGCACAGCCGCCACGAAGGCCTTCGCAGCCGCGTCGGCGGTGGGATAGTCCGCCTCTTTCGCAAGAGCGCCGACCGAAAGCACGCAGCCGACGGCCAGCGCGAAGCAGAGGGAAAGGCCACGTCCGGATAGTGTCAGATTCATGGTCATGCTCCCAAACGCCGACGCCCACCGCCGCCACCACGACTCGGTGCCGGACGGGAAACCTGCCGCCCGCCACCGCCGCCACCGCTGCGGGAAGAGCCCATGGAACGCTGGCTCGCCTGGCCGCGATTCGATTGCGTACGCGAGGTTCCTGGTGACTGCACACCACCGAACGCGTTATCCCGCGCCTGCGGCCTGCTACCCGTATTGCGCTGGCCATAATTGCCCGCGCCCCCACGTTCTCCGCCTCCCTGCCCGGCCATGCGGTTGCCTGCGGAATTACCCGCTCCGGCGTTGCCATACCGGTCGCCGCCTTGCCCCCCACGGTTTCCGCCGGCGTTGCCAGCCATCCGATCGCCTGGCGCCGCTCGGGCAGGTCCCGCTGCCCCACCATTGGCTCCGCGGCGTGCGGCTGCCGAGGAGCCGTTGTTCGTCGTGCGGTCGAAGCTCTGCATCGCGCGTTGCCGATCGGCATTGGCCGCTCCATCGCGACCACGATATGCCTGACGCTGATCAGCACCACCTACACCCTGGCCGTAACGCTGCCGGCTCCCGGAATCGCGGTAAGGCGTGCCGCGGCGGTTATCTGGATTGTGGTTCCAGCGGGTGTTGCCGCTACCGTTGATGCGGTTGCTCGATCGGTTGATGTTGTTGTAGCGGTTGGTGTTGATGTTGACGTCGCCCCCTCCCCAGTTGAAGCCGCCCCATAGCGAATTGGTGATCGCTATGCCGGCACCGAACATCAGACCGGCCGCCAGGGCGCCGCCGTAGGGGTAGTAAGCCGCCGGCGGTGGCCAGTAATAGGGCGGATAACCTGGATACGCCCAACTGCCGTACACCACGGTGGGATTGTAGGACGGCACGTAAACCACTTCAGGATTCGTCGGCTCGATCTGAATGATCGTGGTGCTCGGCGCCGCAGCCTCCGCCGGCGCCTGTTGCACCACGACTTTCTGTTGTTCGTTCGATTTCAGGTTGCCTGACTGTTGCGCCTTCGCGCGCAAACGTTGCACCGAAGCCATGACTGCATCCGGTTCGGCCAGGAAAGCATCGCCGACGTTTTGCACCCAGTCGGGACGATCCTTCATCTGCACGAGCACCTGGGGAAAGGCGACCAGGGATTGCACACTGGGATCCCATGGTTTGTCCTCCACCTGCTTCACCGCCGCGTCGCCTTGCGCCTTGGGGTTGGCCGTCGACCAGGCGGCGGCCTCAGCCACATCACCGGGATACGTGGACGCCATCAGGATCTGCGACAGCAGCGCGTCCGGATACAAGGCCACCGGCGCCAACATCTGGTCGAGCTGCTCTGGCTTGAATACCTGCTGGCTACCTTGCGCGGGCTGGCCACCCTGCGGTGGCGGCGAATTCTGGGCAACGGCCCAGCCCGTAAAAAAAACCCATACCGGCAGCAGAAAAAACTGCACCCATCTAGACCGAGTCGCCGTTTTCATTGCGTCGCTCCCGGGAATCTTGCGCACTTTCCAGCTTGCCACCAACGCGGCGAGCCGCACAGCGCATTTATGCGGTGTTTGCACTAAGCAAAAGTACGTAATGGGCAAGTCGCCCACGCGACGAGCCGGCGCCTCCGTAACTTTACTGAGTCGCCCCTAGGTAGTAGTTCGCTGGGCAGGGCCGAAAAGACGCCTCAATATGCAGCTGGGCTTGACTTCAGGAAGAGCTGCCATGATCCCCCGTCCGATCTCCCGTGCCGTTTCGCGCGTCGTCACGCTTTCCTTGGCTGCTCTCCTGCTGGGCATGGGCAGCGCCCACGCTGATACATCGAATCTATGGGACGGCAATTGGCATTTCAGCCTCACTCCCTACGCTTGGCTGCCGGGCATCTCTTCCAGCACGCGTTACCAGGTTCCTGGAACGGGCACCATTCAGAACAATACCAATAAAGACATCTACAGCTACCTCAGCGGCGCGTTCATGCTCGAGGGCACGGCACGCAAAGGCAGCTGGGGCATCTACAGCGATATCGACTGGGCCAATTTCAGCAATGAACAGGGCCATTTCACCCGTATCGGCGGGGCCCGCATCGGTGGCAACGCATCACTGGATACCAGTTGGGATCTCAAGGGTGGCATGTTCAACATCGCGGGCCTGTACTCGGCAGCACATGGGCACAACGGCTTTATCGACGTACTGGTTGGCGTGCGTTATCTCTGGCTGAAGGGCAGCGTCGATTGGGACTTCACCCTCACTGGCAATGGCGGCCTGGTGAATTTAGCCAAGAGCGGTCGTCTGCGCGGCCAGACCAACCTCACCGACGGCATCATAGGCGTACGCGGTATCTGGACGCCGTTCGATAACAAGAACGTCTTTTTTCCCTACTACGTCGATGTGGGCAGCGGAGGCTCGGAGACCACTTACCAGGCCAAGCTTGGCGTCGGCTATGCCTTTCATTGGGGCGCGATCGCACTCGTTTATCGCGACGTCGAGTATCACCAAAGCGGGGGCGATAACTTCCTTCGCAAAGTACGACTGAGCGGCCCCGCACTCAGTGCCACGTTCCAGTTCTAGCCGAACGACTCCATCGACCGAACCAGGCCTATCCGCTGAGCTCACGCACGTCGCCTCGCTGCGCCGTGTGCGTTTACTGCGCCGCAGGATCACTCGACTGCGATGGCATGCTCACTGATCGCTCGACCGAATCAAAGCGAGCCCAGCCGGCGTGAGCTCGAGTGGCACGGCGCTTTCAGCCATCCGCTCAGGTTTGCGCACGAGTCCAGCACGGCACAGACGCTCAAGCGTAGCTTCTGTAACAAGGTCCGGCCTGCCGACGGCCACCCAGCCGAGACATTCGAGATCTTTGGTGTCCAGCTTCGTGCGGCTCATCATCGCGGTTTATCCGTAGCAACTTGACGCTGTCTGTTCTTGTGCATCGTGTGATCCATGAATGCTTTCCGTCCAGCGCAGAGAGGTTCGGTCAGCGGGGCAACGCGATCCCGGGAATACGAGACTTGGTTGGAGCGCCCTGTTTCCGATGCTCGCAGCAGCACTGCCTTCACGCAGGATGACCCGCCGACCGCAACCAACCAGGAGGGAGTTGATCAGGCCAAGCCTGATCATACGGCACGCGCATGCCCCTACGAACCCAGCGATCGCGGTTCCATCCATAGCTCGGTGATGTCGCATGATTCGGGTCGATCGAAGAAGCCTGCGAGCTAAACAGCCAGGCCCGCCTGGATTCGCTCAAGACCTCGCATAGTTGAGTCTAGCCATCCAGACCCGTGACACAATCACGAGAACGGCCCACCGTTGCCGCTAATGAGCACAGGGCGATGCGCATCGCAAGCATGGGACATGCGATCTTTGCGGCAACCATGATCGCCCTCGGCATCGTGGGCCTGATCACGGGCGATTTCACCGCGGTTTGGGCGCCGGTACCCAAGGATCTGCCCGCACGCGCGCTTCTGGCCTATCTCTGCGCCTTCATCTCCCTCGCATCCGGCCTAGGCCTGCTCTGGCGGCGGGCAGCCGCATCAGCTGCCCGCGCGCTGCTCGCGTGGCTCGTGCTCTGGTTGCTGCTGTTCAGGACGGTCGCCGTCTTTCGCGCGCCTACGTCGCAAGATGCCTGGTCGGGCTGCGGCGAAACGGCCGTGGTCGTGGCGGGCGCGTGGGTACTGTACGCATGGTTCGCCGCGGACTGGGATCGCCGACGCCTCGGTTTTGCTACCGGCCACGAGGGCTTGCGCGTGGCAAGGGCTCTCTACGGCCTGGCCCTGATCCCCTTCGGCCTGGCCCATTTCCGCTACGCCGGAGAGACCGCTGCGCTGGTGCCTGGCTGGTTACCATGGCATCTGGCCTGGGCGTATTTCTTCGGCTGCACGTTCATTGCAGCAGGCGTGGCGGTGTTCATCGGTGCGTACGCACGGCTGGCAGCCGCGCTCTCGGCACTACAGATGGGCATTTTCACCCTGCTGGTGTGGATACCCATCGTGGTGGCGGGCGCCAATGCCTTCCAATGGAGCGAGACCGTCGTCTCCTGGGCGCTCACGGCCGCCGCCTGGTTGGTGGTCGATTCGTATCGCGGCACGCCCTGGCTCGGCGTGGCAGTGCGTCAGCGTTGACGAAGCTTGCACCGCATACTCCAGCGCAACCGGCTTGAGCGCTCCCGCGCGACGTGACACGATCAAGCCGATGACCAGCAGACCTGTCGCGACACCACAACTGCGTGACCTCGCCCGCCTACGGCGCGTTCGCGACCGGATCGACCGCGAGTACGCGCAGCCGCTGGATGTCGAGGCGCTGGCCCGTGGCGCGCATATGTCGGCCGGGCATCTCAGCCGCCAGTTCAAGCTCGCTTACGGCGAGTCTCCCTACTCGTATCTGATGACGCGGAGGATCGAACGGGCGATGGCATTGCTGCGTCGTGGCGACCTCAGCGTCACCGACGTCTGTTTCACCGTCGGCTGCGCCTCGCTGGGTACCTTCACCACGCGCTTCACCGAGCTGGTCGGCCTGTCTCCCGGCGCCTATCGGCGCCAGCAAGCGCAGGCGACCGTGGGGATGCCGTCGTGCCTGGCGCGACAGGTGACGCGACCGATCAGGAATCGAGAAGCGCCCGCCCGCGAGCCGGAACTAGACTGACCGCCATCGACCTCACCCCCCCACCGAGAGAGACTGCCTTGGACATCACCATTCACTCGAGCTTCCTCCCGCAGAATAACCCGGACGCCGCCCTCGCCTTCTATCGGGACACCCTCGGCTTCGAAGTCCGCGGCGACGTCGGCTACGGCGGCAAGCGCTGGATCACGGTCGGCCCGGCGGGCCAGCCCGCCACGTCCATCGTGCTGTATCCGCCGGACGCCAGCCCCGGCATCACCGAGGACGAACGCCGCGCCATCGCCGAGATGATGGCGAAGGGCACCTTCGGCATCATCCTACTGGCCACCCGGGACCTCGCGGGCACGTTCGAACGCTTGCAGGCCAGCGATGCCGATATTGTCCAGGAGCCGACCGACCAGCCGTACGGGGTTCGCGACTGCGCCATCCGCGATCCCGCCGGCAACATGATCCGCATCCAGCAGCTGCGCTGAGTCTTGAACTAATCCATCGCCATTCGATTGGGCCAACAGAGTCAGGAGGATGACATGAACGCATCGGAACGCATTGACCAGTTGATCGCAGGCATCACCGACTGGCGCGGCAAGACCCTCGCCGACGTCCGCAAGGTCATCCTCGAGGCCGACAAGGACATCGTCGAGGAATGGAAATGGATTGGAAGCCCGGTGTGGAAGCGCGACGGCATGATTGCGGTAGGTAATGCCCACAAGGAAAAGGTGAAGCTGACCTTTTCCCACGGCGCGCAGCTTGAGGATCCCGACAAGCTCTTCAATGCAGGGCTCGAAGGCGGCACCTGGCGGGCGATCGATTTATTTGAGGGTGACAAGATCAACAAGCGCGCGCTGAAAAGCCTTGTCCGTGCTGCCATTGAATACAACCAGACGACATTGAAGAAAAACGCGCCAGCGAGTGCTCGTGCAAAGGCAAGCAAAGGAAAAACAGCCTGAAACCATGACTTGGTTTCGCCCGACTGCAAAGACCAAACGGCAAAGGCGCTACTCCGGGCGGGAACTGTCGATGCAACGACGTCACTTGAGAGCCTGGCATCGACGTTGCCGCCCGTTGTTCGGGCTGGGTTGATTGAACCAACCCAGCCCGCGGTCCTTTCCGTGACTGACGTCGAGACCGCCAGTTACCCGTGCGGCTGCTGTACCTGCGCCAGCACCGCATCCAGATTGAACGAAGCAGGCTTCTGACGCGGCGGAAACTTGGCGAAGCCATCGATCTGTTCCGCTATAACCGCCTGCATCTGGTACATCTGCGGCGCGTGATCGACCATCCAGTCCCAATAAGTGTTTGAGTTGAAATCAGCGCGCTCGAACGGGTCGCGACGCAGGTTCACGATGACCGGCACGCGAAGCTTAACGAATGGCTCCGCCCAAAGTTTCATAGTGTTAGCCCGCTGGACGGCAAGGTTGAATTTGTAGTCACCGACGCGCACCGCAATGATGTCTCCGTCATCGCTAAAGTAGACCAGCGACTGCCTCGCGCTCTCTTTGGCCTTGCCGGTCAGGTACGGGAGCTGGTTGAAACCATCGAGATGTACTTTGTAAGTCGTGTTGCCTATCTTGTAGCCGTTTAGCAGTTTTTCGGTGACGTCGGCATCGCCGGCCGCAGCCAGCAACGTCGGCAGCATGTCGATGTGCGAAACGATGCCATTGAGGACGGAGCCGGCCTTGATCTTGCCGGGCCATCGCATGAAGCATGGTACGCGCCAGCCGCCCTCCCAGTTGGTGTCCTTCTGCCCGCGGAACGGCGTGTTGGCGGCGTCCGGCCAGGTATCATTCTCAGGACCGTTGTCGGTCGAGTACATGACAATGGTGTTGTCGGCAATGCCGAGCTCATCCAGCTTGTCGAGCATCATGCCTATCTGCTCGTCGTGTACGACCATTCGATCGCTGTAGGGATCCTGTCCACTCTTGCCGAGATTCTTTTCGGCGACGTGAGTGCGGAAATGCATCGCCGTGGAGTTGTACCAAAGGAAGAACGGTTGATCCGCTTTGGCCTGGGCCTCCATCCACGCGAGGGCACGCTCGGTGATCTCCTCATCGATGGTTTCCATGCGCTTCTTGGTCAGTGGGCCGGTGTCTTTGACCGTCTGCCCTCCCTTGCCGTCGGACTTGCAGTCGAGCACGCCGCGCGGGCCAAACTTTTTCTTGAAGGCGGGATCCTTGGGATAGTCCGGGAGTTCCGGTTCTTCTTCGGCGTTGAGGTGGTAGAGGTTGCCGAAGAATTCGTCGAACCCATGCACGGTCGGTAGATATTCGTCACGATCCCCAAGATGGTTTTTGCCGAATTGTCCGGTGGCGTAGCCAAGCGGTTTCAACATTTCGGCGATGGTGGGATCTTCCTTCTGCAGGCCGACCGTGGCGCCGGGCATGCCTACCTTGGTCAGGCCGGTGCGGATCGGATTTTGACCGCAGATAAAGCAGGCGCGGCCAGCGGTGCAGCTTTGCTGGGCGTAGTAATCGGTGAACGTCACGCCTTCCTCGGCCACGCGGTCGATGTTCGGGGTCCGGTAACCCATCATGCCGCGGCTGAAGTGGCTGATGTTCCAGATCCCGATGTCGTCACCCCAGAGAACAAGGATGTTCGGCTTCTTTTGTGTTGCCATGGTCGGCTCCCTTCTTCAATGAATCCTCGTTGGAATTAATCCGGCTTCGCGCCTGGCTCGACCTGGTCGAAGGCCGGCAACGGGGCGCCCCGTTTCGAAAATTCTCAATTCATCGCCACGCGCACTCCCTTGACCGAGGTGGCAGTCCCACGACGCCAATGGCGACATCGGGTCTTCAAGTCTGCTTGGAGTCGTGTCAACGGGAAGCGACGGAGCGGTTTAGAAGACCATTCCCAGCAGGATGATCAACGCGCGAGTCGGCACGCCGCTTCTCTGGTAAGTGGCCCCCACGGACCAAACAGCGCTGACGCGGCGCGCCGGATCACGCCGCTATTCAGCCACCTCAACCGCCCGCTCTTGGCCTGGCTGCGGTCGCCGTGACCCATCGAAGACCACCTGGTCATACCACCAAAGTCGCTGAAACAAGCCACGAGCGGCACTCAGATCGTCGCCGTCCTGAACGATTTCCCCAATCGTGCGATGCCCATCGATGGCGTCAAAAAGTTGCTTCTCCTTCGCATCGATGGGCAGAACCAGATCCGTATATGTGTGAGTCCGATTGATCAATACGGCCGCTGCCCCGGGCGGCAGGTTCTCTTGAACGCAGATCGCGTCCGGCACTCGAATCGGCACGTAGCCAATCCAAGCGTCCGTGATGAAATCGATCGGCTGCGGCTCAACCCGACCATCACTGCGGTACACGATCGCGCTATGGCGAATCATCGTGCCCCGGAATAGTTCGACGGCGGCGTACTCCTCCGCCGGTGGCAACTGTCGAAGTCGCAGCGACTGCGGAATTCGTCCGAGCGACCCGCAATCCGCAAGGTACGGCGCCTGCCGTGCCCAGCGTCCGAACCTCATACCAGACCGCTCGATGAAATCGAAAAGTTGCGGGACCGTATAGGCCCGGTCCTGCGGATGCAGCAGCGCATCGGCGAGCGCGGCCTCCTGGCGAAAATCCGGCGCCTGTCGCAGCAGATTCTCCAGCGGATGACCCCGCGGCAGCGCGGTCAGCGCGGCGATCAGATTATGAATCTCCTCGTCCGTGGCCTGAATGTCGAGGCGCTTGCAGAACTCCTGCAGCATGTAGATGCCGGCGCGCCCGTAAGGCGCATACACCATGAGCTGCATGGCTCCGTCAGGTTTAAGTACATTGCGCAGCGCAATCAGGCCCGCATCGGGGTCCGGCAGGTGATGAAGAACCCCTGTGCAGACGATCTGATCGAAGTTCGCCGCCAGCTCTTCGACGCGCTCAATAGGAAGTTGATGGACTTGAAGATTGTCCAGTCTGTACTTGCGCTTGAGCTGCTCGGTGCAACGCACACTCGTTGCGCTGAAATCGACACCTACAACCTGAGCAGCTGGCCAGCGCATGGCGTGCTTTACAGCCTGCGACGTCCCGCACCCAGCAACAAGGATCGTGCGGTCTTCGCGATACGGCCTGGTGGGCCAGAACAGGTGATAGTCCGCGCGCCGCCTCTGCGGGTCCTCCCAACGGACCTGATACGCATCCAGGCTCTCGATCGGCCGGGGGTACGGATAGCGTTCGTAGAAGTCCAGGACTTTCACCATCACTCCCGGCGTGACGTTGGCATCCAAATTCCACATGGCGCTACTGCGCAGAACCATCTAGGCAGAAGAGCCCGGCGCGACTCGATGTAGACAGGTTGTCATTTGCAGAATTTACGACAAGTATGCTGGCTCATGACCCCTTCATCACGATACCGAATCCATTCAGGCTGCCGACCATGAATTGCAGTGCCAGCGCCACCTGCACGACACCTAAAACGGCGCCGAGCATCTGAAGTGGCAAGGGTCCGATCCAACGCATGAGAGGACGTATAAATCGCATCGCCAACAAGTTGAGAACCATGACCGCGACGGCGAGCCCGAGCACAACCGACGATCGCCACACGTCCCTGCTCAAATCCATGATGACAATAAGCGCAGCCATACCGTAGGGCGTAGCGGTCACCGGAAACACCAGCTTCATCAGTTGCGGAGTCACCCTCTCGGCAGGCGGTCCAGCCGGCTCCTTGTACTGCTCCAGTACGAGTTGCAGCGCCACCAGAAGAAAGATGAGCCCTCCTGCCAATTGCATGATGGGAGGGTCAATATGCCAGTTCGTGAGGATCATTTTTCCCAACAGCCCCGCCACCATCACGGCCACGAGGGCGAGCGAGAATACCTTCCAGGCCATCGCCCTTAGTGCCGCAGGCTCAAGCTCATGGGTAGCCTGGTAAAAGGGGCCGAGGGACTTGAGCGGCCCCAGCATGATGAAAAACAGCAAGAACACATTGCCAGCTGTCAGCTGGTAGGCGTGAGGCGCTTCCGCGGCCGCCGCCTGAGCCATCGATACGACCAGATCATTGACCATGGCAGTCGCACTCCTCGCCTGACGAATCAGCATGCGGCCTAAGACCACGGCTCGGCTCGACCGATGTTAGCCGATAGGGGTCAGTGACGCCCGTGACGATCAAGCGAGGATCGTGGATCGATTCGTATGCAACAGCATCACGCATATGAAATCCGAGTGACGACGATTCGTCGTTGCGCGCATGAATTTCCCGGCACACTGACCATCACAACAGACCATGCAAGCGCCCGCATAGGCGTCTTTCGATGGCGCCTCGCTGTACATACCTCAACCGATCATGCGGCATGCTCGAACGCAAATATATACGTAGATCTACTTAATGATCAGGGTAAAAACAGGTGTAAGCGATGGTCGCTACGACTGATTTGGTCGTCCAGCTCTCGCCGGCGAGTTCTATAGAGCCATATTAATTCGACCCTCGGCCAGATCCCCACTTTACATAGGCATCACGCCGTGGAGCGCAGAAATTGCCCTGCTTTCGCTCCAACCAACGCCAGGATCGGGACGGCTTCTCGGGGAACCGAAGCGAATGGGGACAAGGCTAAGGCAATTCGTCTCAATCATCGCGCTTGTCGCCGTATTGGCGCTCACCGCCGCCATAGCTCGCGCGGGTGACCCGCTTCCCTCTTGGAACGACGGACCGGCGAAAAAATCCATCGTGGAATTTGTTGCCAAGGTGACGAAAGAGGGATCTGCAGACTTTGTACCGCCCAGCGAGCGCATTGCCGTATTTGATAACGACGGCACACTTTGGTGTGAGCAGCCGCTGCCTGTACAGGCATATTTCGCGTTCGACCGTGTGAAAGCGCTCGCGCCCGCGCATCCCGAATGGAGGACAGAGGAACCCTTTGCTTCGGTCCTCAAGGGTGACCTCGACAGCGCGCTCGCTGGCGGGGATCACGCGATCCTGGAACTTTTTATGGCCACGCACTCGGGCATGACGACAGGGGACTTCGAAAAGATCGTGAAAGACTGGATGGCGACCGCCAAGCATCCTAAGACGCGCAAGCTTTTCACCGAAATGACATATCGGCCGATGCTCGAAGTACTCGCATACTTTCGCGAAAACGGATTCAAGAATTATATCGTGTCCGGCGGCGGCATTGAGTTCATGCGCCCGTGGAGCGAAGACATTTACGGCATCCTGCGGGAACAAGTGGTCGGAAGCAGCATCAAGACAAAGTTTGAAATAAGAGACGGCAAGGCCGTCCTCGTGCGCTTGCCTGAGCTGAACTTCAATGACGACAAGGACGGCAAAGCCATCAGTATCAACCAGTACATCGGGCGTCGACCCATTGCCGCGTTCGGCAATTCGCGTGGCGACGAGGAAATGCTGGAATACACGCAATCCGGCAATGGCGCGCGATTGGAGCTATTGGTGCTACACGATGATGCAGCGCGCGAATATGCCTACGGTCCGGCACGCGGATTGCGGGACGTAAAACTTGGCGCTTTTCCGCCGGCGCTGGATGAGCTGGCGAAGAAGAAAGGCTGGACCGTCGTCAGCATGAAGCATGACTGGAAACGCGTCTTCGCGTTCGAGCAGAACCCGGTGACGGCCATTGACATCTTGCTTGAGCCAGACGACACCATGCTCCAGCATGCCGCCGCTAATAATGCACGCCTGCTCACGGTCTTTCCGAAGGGGTTTTCGCTGGATGCGACGCACCGCCCGCACATCACGCTGGAGCAGCGCTTTGTCCGTACGACCGACCTCGACCAGGTCTATTCCGCCGTCGGCAAGGTCCTTGAGAGCGAACATGTGAAGAGCTTCAGGCTGGAAGCCTTCAAGTACTACTACATCCCTAGTAAGGCCATTGGCTTGGCGGGCATTGTCGCCAAGCCAACGCCCGAACTACTGAAGTTGCAAGCGAACATCATCGCCGCGGTGACGCCATTTACGGTGGCGACGGGAGACTCGGCTGCTTTCGTCACCACGCCTGACGATCCAATCATTGACCCACTTCTTATCGACTACGTTTCGTCCTTCGTGCCGCAAGCTTCCGGCGATCACTACAATCCACACGTCACGACCGGCGTCGCACCACGTCCATACCTAGACAAGATGCTGGCCGAGCCCTTTGAGCCGTTTACGTTCACGCCCGCAGGCGCGGCGGTGTATCAATTGGGCCAGTTCGGCACTGCGGCGAAGAAACTCAAGGAATGGGATTTGAAACATTGATACGCGCTTGCCTCACGATCAAGCCCAAGCGATCCTTTTCACCATATGGACCTGCCTTTTGCAGCAAGTTCGTGTTCTCCAGACCATACGGATCGAAAGGGATTGGTGCGCAACGTGCAGCGAGGCGGTTGACGCACCCTGTCAAGGACATCTCGCGCTCAGCGAAGGCAATGGCCTTCAGCGTCGATCACCACTTCGCCATCTTCTTTCACGAATGGCTTCGTTACCGGCGGAAGGATATCGAGCACGACCTCCGAGGGGCGACACAGCCGCACACCCTTAGGGCTGACGACGAACGGCCGATTGATGAGGATGGGATGTTGAAGCATAGCCTCGATGATCGCCGCATCCGTGATGCCAGGGTCGCCCAGGCCGAGTTCGGAAAAGGGAGAACCCTTCTCACGCAAGGCTTCACGCGGCTTCAGCATGGCTTCGTCGATCAGCTTGATCAGTTGCTCCCGCGTGGGGGGTGTTTTCAGGTACTCGACCACCGTGGGTTCGATGCCAGCATGGCGAATCAATGCCAACGTATTGCGCGACGTACCGCAGTCGGGATTGTGATAGATCGTGACCTGCATGGTTGCTGGTGCACTCATGGTCAACAAGCTCCACTGGCGCAGCAACTGCGCGCCTTCACTGGCGTTGTTTGTTCTTGTACGGCGTCATGGAGATTGTGCATCTGTTCCGCCGCGGTCTCCACGACGTTCGCGGCGGCGGATAGCGCTTGCGCCTCCGCAGCACCTTTGCGCTCGCTGTAGCGGTCGACCAGATAGTCGCTGCGGTCGCGCACCATCAGCGTGAATTTGAACAGCTCTTCCATCACATCGACCACGCGATCGTAGAATGGCGAAGCCTTCATCCGGCCGTTCTCGTCGAACTCCTGCCAGGCCTTGGCGACGGACGACTGGTTCGGGATGGTCACCATGCGCATCCAGCGGCCGAGCACGCGAAGTGCATTGACCACATTGAAGGACTGCGACCCGCCACAGACCTGCATGACGGCGAGTGTTCGGCCCTGGGTAGGACGAACACTGCCGTCTTCCAGCGGTAGCCAATCGATCTGATTCTTGAAGACGCCGGTCACCGCGCCATGGCGCTCCGGGCTCACCCACACCTGGCCTTCCGACCACAGGGACAGCTCACGCAGCTCCTGCACTTTGGGATGGCTCGCCGGCACGCTGTCCAGGACGGGCAGATCGTGGGGATCAAACACGCGGGTTTCGGCGCCGAACTGCCGCAGAATCCGCTCGGCCTCCAGGGCCAGCTTTCGGCTGAACGACTGCGGACGCAGCGAGCCGTAGAGGATCAAGATCCTCGGTGGATGGCTGGAACCCGCTGGCAGGGCCAGCTTGTCCAGGCTCGGTTTGTCGAGCACATCAGCGGTGATGTGAGGCAAGTCATGCAGCGTCATGGCGAGGGTCCGAACCGGTTGCATCGATGTAACGATTCTATCATTATGGAAATATAGAATTACAATCATCGCAGCAACCGGACCCACGGCGCCATGCATCCTTGTCGCGTTCTCTTTATATGTACGGGCAATTCGGCCCGCAGCATTTTGTCGGAAGCCACGCTCAACCATCTGGGCAAGGGACGATTCGAAGCTTATAGCGCCGGCAGCAAGCCGACCGGCCAGGTCAATCCCCATGCCCTGGAAGAGCTCGCCGCGGCGGGCATTTCCATTGAGGGGCTGAGCAGCAAGTCATGGGATCGTTTCGTCGGCGAGGACGCCCCGCCGCTGGATATCGTGATTACGGTGTGTGACAGCGCGGCCAACGAACCCTGTCCGGTGCTCTTTGGCGACTTCGTGCGCACGCACTGGGGCCTGCCCGATCCAGCTGCGGTCAAGGGCGACCCCGCTGCCATCAATGAAGCCTTCCGCAAGGCACACACGCTGATCGCCTATCGCCTCATGGCCCTGCTCAATTTGCCGGTCGAGACAATGAGCCCAGAAGACCTCAAGCACGCGCTTGATGGCATCGGTGCGCTGACCGGTGATGACGACAACGAGGATGCCGCATGAACCAGGCCACGACCGCCGTTGATGCCGCATCGACGCCCAAGCTAGCCCGCATCGGATTCTTTGAGCGCTACCTCACCTTGTGGGTCGCACTCTGCATCGTGGCCGGCACCTTGCTCGGCCATGCGTTGCCCGGCACGTTCGAAGCCCTGGGCCACATGGAAGTCGCCAAAGTTAACCTGCCAGTGGCGGGACTGATCTGGCTGATGATCATTCCCATGCTGCTGAAGATCGACTTCGGCGCCATGGCCGGCGTGCGCCGCCAGTGGAAAGGCATTGGCGTCACGCTCTTCATCAACTGGGCGGTCAAGCCGTTTTCGATGGCCTTGCTGGGCTGGATCTTCATTCGCCACGTGTTCGCCGCATGGCTGCCGGCCGATCAGCTCGACTCCTACGTGGCCGGCCTGATCCTGCTTGCCGCGGCGCCATGCACGGCGATGGTCTTCGTATGGAGCAATCTGTGCGGCGGTGAGCCCAACTTCACCCTGAGCCAGGTCGCGGTGAATGACGCGATCATGGTGGTTGCCTTCGCACCCATCGTGGGGCTCTTGCTGGGCATCTCGGCCATCACCGTTCCGTGGAACACGTTGATCCTGTCGGTCGTGCTCTATATCGTCGTGCCGGTGCTGATCAGCGTCATCCTGCGCCGAGTCGTACTGGCCCATGGTGGCCCGGATGCACTCCAGCGCCTGCTGGCTCGGCTGGGACCGATCTCGCTAGGCGCCCTGCTGCTGACCTTGGTCCTGCTGTTCGGCTTCCAGGGTCAGCAGATCCTGGCCCAGCCACTGATCATCGCGATGCTCGCCGTGCCGATCCTGATCCAGGTCTACTTCAACTCCGGCCTGGCCTACCTCCTCAATCGCAAGCTCGGCGTGCCGCACTGTGTCGCGGCACCGTCGGCGCTGATCGGCGCGAGCAACTTTTTCGAACTGGCCGTGGCCACCGCTGTGGGCCTGTTCGGCGTGCACTCGGGGGCCGCGTTGGCCACGGTGGTCGGCGTCCTGATCGAAGTGCCGGTGATGTTGTCGGTGGTGCGCATCGTCACTGTGAGTAAGCACTGGTACGAAGCGCGCACGGCCTGAGGGGGAGACTGCCATGCAAGGTCACTACAACATCTTGTTCGTCTGTACCGGCAACTCGGCGCGGAGCATCCTCGCCGAGGCAATCACCAATCACTTAGGCAAGGGCCAGTTTCACGGCTTCAGTGCCGGCAGTCAGCCCAAGGGGTTCATCTACCCGCAAACCTTGGACGTACTGCGAGCAGTTGATCTCCCAACCGAGACCCTACGCAGCAAAGGTTGGGAAGAATTCACCCGTCCTGGAGCGCCGGTGATGGATTTCGTGATCACGGTGTGCGATCAGGTTGCTGGAGAAGTCTGCCCTGCGTGGCCAGGGGCGCCCATCACGGCGCACTGGAGCATTCCCGATCCAGCCAAAGCGGTGGGCGACAAGGACGTCATCTACAAGGCGTTTCTGCTCGCACAGAGCCTCCTGCAGCAGCGCATCAGTTTGCTCGTGAACCTGCGCATTGAGGCGCTGGACCGCCTGGCCCTCACCAGCCGGCTTGCGGCCATCGGGCAGACCTCGGCAGCACCTGATCAGCCCTAACCATCACGGACAGCGCGCTCCCCCTACACTGAGCACATTCCCCGCCGAAGCTCCCGATCCATCCCTATGCAGACCAAACAAGCCATCACCGTCCTGTCCGCACTCGCCCAAGAGTCGCGTTTGGCCGTGTATCGCCTGCTCGTGGAGCATGCCCCCGATGGCTTGGCCGCAAGTGCGATCGCCGAACGACTAGGGCTGGCCAACGCCACCCTCTCGTTCCATCTGAAAGAACTCGTTCATGCCGGATTGATCACCAGCCGACAGGATGGTCGGTTTATCTATTACTCACCGGTCCTTGAGGTCATGAACGATTTGGTCGGCTATCTCACCGAGAACTGCTGCTGCGCGACCGGCCAATCTTGCGCACCCTCTTCCGCTGCCAAGCCCACGGCGAACGGCGCACGTACCCGAAAGCGCACGGCGTAAATCGTGCGGCTGAAAATGCACTAGCCTCGCTCCCTATGACCTGATTGGCGTCGAATCTCAGCGGGAGCGTGCTTCGTGTAGGAGCGCACCCTGCGCGCGATCGGTGCTGGCTCCCGCCCCCATCGCTGCCGCTAGCGGGCCATCTAGGCGGCCCGCTCGATTTCCCCGCTGATTCGCCGCGTCATTGGCTACGGGTGATGTGCCAGCGTGTTCTTGTAGATCTTGCCGTCCTTCATGATCACGACGAAGTTCTTCGCTGGGTCGGCGACGAGCTTGATGTTGGCGATAGGATCGCCGTCGACCAGCAGAAGATCGGCGAGCGCACCCTCCTCGACCACGCCCAGCTTGCCCCGGTAAGGACTGCGCTCCCCCGATAGCGCGAGCAGTTCGCCGTTGGCGCCCGTAGCCATGGCTAGCGCCTCGGCCGGCGTGTACCACTGGGTGAGGCTTGCCAGCAGCGCACCTTGACGTGTGGCCAGCTCAGGCGAGAACAGGACGTCGGAGCCAAACGCGGTCTTGAGGTGAAATTTCTTCGCGAGCTCATAGGCGCGACCCGTACCCTTCATCACCTCGAGCGCCTTCTCGCGTTCGTCGGAGCCGGGTGGAAAGATTTGCTCCATCCCGTCCGGAAACGGCTGGATGCTGAGCCAGGTGCCCTTTTCGGCCATGAGCTTCGCGGTGGCCTCGTCCATCAATTGCCCGTGCTCGATGCACTGGACGCCGGCGAGAATGGCGCGCTGCATCGCCGCCGGGGTGTAGGCGTGCGCGGCGACGTAGGTACCCCGGTCATTGGCCACTTTCACCGCAGCGGTCAGCTCGGCCGTGGTGAACGTGATGACGTCGATCGGGCTGTGGGGCGACGAAACGCCGCCGCTCGCCGTCAGCTTGATCTGTGAAGCCCCCAGCATCAATTGCTCGCGGGCACGCCGCGTCACTTCGTCGGGCGAATCGGTGACCTTGGCTGCACCGAGTTGCTCCATGCGCGCCAGCGGCATCGCGTCGGTCCGCGGCACCTCGAATAACTGCCGGAAGTCACCATGGCCGCCAGTGACCGTAAGTATGGCCCCTGACGGAAAGATGCGTGGGCCGGTCACTAAACCGTCGTCGATGGCACGCTTCAGGGAGAAGGTCGGGCCGCCCAAGTCGCGCACGGTGGTGAAGCCACGCATCAGTGTATCGGTGGCCTCGGCTGCGGCGAGGAGCGTGGTGTAGCCGATGTCGGCGGTCAGCGCCTGCGCGGGTGTGGGCCGCACCAACATCGCGTGCCAGTGCGCATCGATGAGCCCCGGCATCAGCGTGCGGCCGCCGCCGTCGATGATCGTGGCGCCCTTGCTGGCGTCGGCCGGGATGGGCGTGGTCGAAATCCGCTCGATCCGATTGCCGCGTACCAGCACGTTCGATGGCCCCGTGAGCGACGCACTCTTGCCGTCGAAGACGCGCACGTTGTCGAACAGCACCGCCGCAGGCTGCTGCGCCCGTGCAGCAAGCGGCGCGATCAGGCTCACAGCGAGCGCCAGGACAGGCGTCAGGAAACGTCCGATACGGACGCTCCGGTGTTGCGACGAAGCCGTAGTCATACGGGAACTCCCCTATTCCTGATACATGGAGGAACTAAACCTTGAAACGGCGGGACCGATATTAAGTGTGGGCTCTGTCAAGAGCGTGTGCAGAGCCTTTGTGTAAGCGTGATTCGCCTTGCGGCTGAGGGATGCGCCCCTAGAACCGGACGGTAGAGCATTTGAGCGCGGCCCTCCCATCAGAGAATCTGGACAGAAAAGCTCGTCATTCCCGCGAAAGCGGGAATGACGGGAAAGAAGACGGTTTTTCGAGATCCCCATCATTGATCGGTAGCATCCATTTCTTGCGGATGCTCCGCGGGGCAAGGTAGAGCCGCTTGAGCAGGCCGTTCTCGCCGGTCAGGTCGTCTGGCTTGCTGAAGTCCGCGAGCAGGCGGAGCTATCCGAGTCAAGTTCGCGTTTGCGGTAGGAGCCGCCCTGAAGTGAACCTGCCCCCGTTTTTAGGAACGCAGATGACAAAAGCCCGACGCGAAAACCGCGTCGGGCCTCTCCGTAACCATCGCGCTTTTCACAAATCAGTCGTGCGATCTGGCCACCACGCTGCCGTCGTTAGGATCGACCCTTAAGGTCACGGCGCCTCCCCTCGTGGACCTGGCCTCGGCAGTCCAAAGCCCATCCTCGAACTTCACATGCTTGATGTCCTGGAAGCCGGCAGCAGCCAGCTGGGCACTCACTTCATTCTTATTGAGCTTGGACGGTGCATCGGCCGGGTAGACTTTACCGTTGACGGGTCCGACCGCCAGTTTGGCCCATTGTTTGTTGCCGCCGCGGGCCTCGCTGCGCCACACACCATCTTTGAACTCCAAGCCCTTCACTTCCTTGTAACCGGCATTGGCGATCGCACTCTTAATGGCATCCTCAGTCAGCGCACCCATGGGCGGTTTGGACGTCCATGTCGTCACCGTCGTCGTGGTTTGGGTCATCTGGGTGGAAGCGCTCGCGGTTTGCGCGGCGACTGGTAGATTTTGCGCGGACGCCACGCCGAAAGCCGATAGTCCAATCAAGAAAGGAAGCATGCGCTTGATCATGATGAACTCCTTCTGCTATCCGCAGAGAATCGTGTTGTTAGCGTGCGCACGCACGATTGAAGCCACCATGAACTAGCGGCTTGTACTTAGCGTCTATTCATATGCACCCGCGCGTTCGCTCATTTAGGCAACAGCCGGCTTCGGGCGACTATCCTGAGTGACGAATCAGAGCCGGAGGTGGCGCCATGACCGCTGATACGAAGACTCCATTCGAACACGTCAACGATGTCGTTGCACAGCTGAAAGAGATGCGTCACTACGCGAAGAACAACGTCGAAACCCTGACGGCGCAATGGCTCCTGTTCGACGGCGAGTTGCGGAAGCTCAAGCACGTCGAACCGATCGAGACCTTGATGTCGCGTCAAAGCGAGCTTCACGATGCTCTGAATGATGAGATCACCGCGCTCGAGGAACTGGCAGTGGCGCTGCAACCGCCTCCGGAGAATGCTTAGTTCAGCTATCGGGGCCAGGTTGGACCACCCCGATTCCTCGGACGGTTCAATTAGGCATCTGGGCCATTCTCTCGAACGCTCCGGGCGAGCGATGGTCGAGGCTGCTGTGTAACCGGCGCCGGTTGTAGAAGCCTTCGATGTAGTCGAAGACTTGCGCTCTGGCCGCGTCCCGATCGGCAAAACGTTCGTGATGCTTAAGCGAGGCAAAGAAGCTCTCCATCAGCCTGCACCCCGAGCTCGCACTGAGCAAGGCCGGTTTCCAGCCGCGCAACCCGTAAGCGCGCCGCGACGACAGCCTCCCTTTTGCCTCCGCGTGCCACCCGTCGTCCCACCCTCGCTGCGATCTAGCGCAGCTTCGTTGGCTTCGGTTTCCCGCACGAAGCCAATAATCCGTTTTCTAACCACCTCTTCTTCACGCTCAATCTCCTAGCATTTGAGACGGATCTCCAGTGATCCATGCCGCTCAATTTCGGGGGCATCGCTGCCGGCATGGTGGGAGATCCCGACGTTCGACGTGAGTCAACTTGCGTTCTGTTGCGTACGCGTGATCCAGAGCCAGTCGCCGCGCAGCCCTTCCCCCCATACCCGGGAGCGGTTCAAATCAATCTGCTGACTACGTTCCGACGACGGTCAGTGGTCGCGCCCACAGCTCGCCGGTCTGGTAAACGCCAACCATGTGATGACCCGTCTGATGAAAAGACCTGCGCCCGCGCCGCTACTTCACCTCCTCCGATTCAGGGCCCCGATTTCCACGGCCTTTAGTGTCGTGCGTAAGCCATCCAGTGGCGCGCCGGGAAAGTTGCCAGACCGGTTCGCCGGTTTGGTGATCGGGAACCAGGCGGGGTTGTCCTTCGCAGCAGACTGCTAATGAAGGTCCGTTTCATATTGCTGGCTTGGGGTGTGCAATTGCTCGCGCTACCGCTGGCATTTGCGCAGACGCCTGGGCAGGTACATGGCGCGCCATCCACCAGCGACGTGAAGAACCTGCCTTGCCGTGAACGACCGGTGGAACCCGCAGGGCGGCCTCGTATCGGTCTTGTGCTCGGCGGTGGTGGTGCTCGCGGCATCGCGCATATCAGTGTGCTGCGCAAGCTGGAACAGATGCACATTCCGATCGACTGCGTTGCCGGCACCAGCATGGGCGCTCTCATCGGTGCGCTCTATGCGTCCGGCATGTCGGTCGACGACATAGAACGGACTTTGTTGGGTCTTGATTGGGAGCGACTATTCAACGATTCACTTGAACGCCCCGAGCGTTCCTACCGCCGCAAACGCGATGACGATCTCGTGATCGCCTCTCCGGGCATCGGCGTGAGCGCGAAGGGAGTGAAGGTCGCCGGCGGCTTGCTCGCCGGCGAACGAATCGTTTTGCTGTTTGAGAAGTTGATCGAGCCAGTCAGCACCATCAAGGACTTCGATTACTTGCCGATTCCCTATCGCGCCGTCGCTGCGGATATCAATACGGGCGACGCCGTCGTGATTGGACACGGCGACCTCGCCCTGGCCATGCGCGCCAGTATGTCGATTCCCGGAGCGTTTCCGCCCATACAGATGGGCGATCATGTTCTGGTCGATGGTGGCGTCGCCCGCAACATCCCGATCGACGTCGCGCGAGCCATGGGGGCCGACATTGTCATCGCCGTTGACGTCGGCACGCCATTAGCCAAGATGACGCCTGATTCGAACGTACTCGCCATCACGGAGCAGGTCACCGGCCTCCTGACTGTACGCAACACCCGCGAGCAACTGGCGACCCTCACGGAGCGCGACGTACTGATCACACCACCGCTAGGCAACCGTGTCGCGACGGCCGACTTCTCAAAGGGAGCGGAGGCGCTTGCTATTGGCAAGCAAGGCGCGGACGCGGCGACCGACCAACTCGCACGCCTCTCGTTACCGGAGGCGGCATATGCACAGAACCGGTCGGTTCGCACGGGTCGTCAGGCCACGTCGCCTGTGGTTCAATTCGTGCATTTGGACAACCATAGCCAGTATCGGGATGAGCTTGTGCTTTCGCGGGTGAACATTCCACTGGGCCAGCCTCTTGACGCCTCCCGGCTGGAGGCGAAGCTTTACGAAGTGTATGGCATGAACACTCTGTCCCAATCCACTTACGAGGTGGTGGAGGAGGACGGAAAGACTGGCGTGCTTCTACACATCCACGACAAAATCCAAGGACCTAATTATCTGGAAGGAGGCTTGAGCACAAGCGGAAACTTCTCCGGTAGTTCCGATATGAGCGTGCGCTTAGGTGTACTGCAATCGCCGATTAATGACAGTGGTGGCGAGATACGTTACCTGGCGTCGCTCGGCACTGAAACAGGGTTCTTGAGCGAGTACTACCAGCCTTTTGGCGCGCGCGGCCGTTACTTTTTCGGTGCCAGAGGCCAGTACCAGAGCTACCCGATCAACGTATTCGACAGCGGCGGTCACAGAACCAGTCAATACGATACCCAGCAACTCGGGCTTAACGTCACCGTCGGACGCGAGTTCGGCAACTACGGTGCATTGTTGGTCGGCGTAGAGCGTGCGGCTGGCAATGCGAGGGAGGAGATTGGCGATCCTGCTCAACCGCGCATCAACTTCCAGACGGGTGAGGTCTATGCCGATGCTACGATTGACCGTGTCGACAGTTTCTATTTCCCGCGTGAAGGTTACCTGCTGCGTACTCGTTACACGTGGTCGCGCGATGCATTTGGTGCCGACAGCAAATTCGACCAGCTCGATGTCGATGCGGTGGTTGCCCGAACCTTCGGTGAGTTCGGCAAGCATTCCGTGCAATTGGGCTTGCGGTATCACGTGACCAGTTCGGGCGTTGCGCCTATCCAGAGCGTGTACCGGCTCGGCGGCTTTGCACGTCTGGTCGGGTACCAGCCGAACGAGCTGACCGGCCAGGATTACGCCATGCTCCTGGCTGGCTATTCCTATCGAATTGGTAGGCTACTTAACCAGCCAGCGTTGGCCGGGACAATGCTCGAGTACGGCAATGCTTGGCAGCGCCGTTCAGATATGGCCTTTGACAAGGGCGTGTTCAATGGCAGCGTCTACGTCGGCCTGGACTCGTGGATCGGTCCGGTCCTGTTTGGCGTGGGAGCGCGCGAGGGAGGCCATCAGAATGTCTTTCTGGAAATCGGTCACCCATTTTAGGCGGACTCACGCCAAGGGGTTCAACCCCGTCTACCAGTCGAGATCCCGACGCCTTGCCTCAAGCTGGCGGGGCTTTCGGTTTCGGCGCCGGGGCTGGCGCGTCGCGCAATGCGTTCACCGCGTCATCGACCGTCAGGAAGACTTCCTTGGCCTTCTCTGACGGGCCGCTGCCAATTGCTCGATAACGTTGCAGTTGGTCACGCACGCCCTCGGGCACGGCGACGGACGCAATCCCCACGCCGCGCCGGTCCAGCTCATCGCGCAGCTGGAGCAGCGTCTTGCCGGCTGTATAGTCGATGTTGTGAATTTGAGAGGCGTCGACCACCACCCATCGCGCAGGAGGTTGCGCGACCTCCACGAGTTTCAGAATTTCAGTCATGAACCGGCTCGCATTCGCAAAGAAGAGGTCTGCTTCGAAGCGGTACACAATGATCCCTGGCGAAGCGAACAGATTCGGCGCCGGAAGGTGAGGCACCCAGCGCCCGTCCGCATCGTGGGTCAACACCCGCGTGCGCAAACGGTAGCTGTGGCGGGTGTGATCGAGGACCGACAGGATGACGGCTGCGATGATTCCGTGCATGACATCGACGAAGACGACAACACCCGCCGTGATCAACGCAAGGATGAACTCGTCCCGCTGCAGTCGGCTCAGTTCGCTCAGGCCCTTCACGTCGATGAGCTTCACACCGATCATGAAAACGATGGCCGAAAGTACGACCGCGGGCATGAAGCTGAGGGGCTTCGTCAGAAAGAGGAGCACTAGCAGCACGATTACTGCGGTCGTCAAATGCGCGATCTGCGTGCGGCCGCCTGCGTCGTCAACCATTTCCGTCTTGGTCGGGCTGCCGTTCACGACGAACGTTCCGGTCAAGGCGGCCGCCGCGTTCGCGCCCGACAGACCCACGATGTCGAGATTCGCATCGTCCTCTTCGTTGTAGCGGTTCGCATAGGCCCGCGCGGTCGCCGCACTCTGGGCGATGATGACGATAAAGCAAGAGGCCGCTGTGGTAACCACTTGGTCCATCTGGACCAGATGGAAGGGCGGCAGCGACAACGAGGGCAGTCCGCCCGGCACGTTGCCGATCACGGCGATCCCGTGGCGCGCGAGATCGAACAGCATGCTCGCGGCAATCGCCCCGACGACCGCGATGAGCGCGCCGGGAATCCGAGGCGTCACGCGCTTGAAGCCCACGATCACTGTCAGAACTGCAACCGAAAACCCGAGGCTCGGGTAGTTCGTTTCGCCAAGATGCTGAAACACGAACGCGAGCTGCTTCAACGGTCCATGTCCATGTTTCTCGAGTCCCAGTAGGCCTGGCAGCTCCCCCACAGCGACCTGCACCCCTACGCCGGTCAGAAATCCGATCAACGCGCTGCGCGACAGGAAGTCAGCGAGAAAGCCGAGGCGAAAAATGCGCGCGAGAACCAGCATCACGGCAACTGCGAATGCAACCGTACTGGTGAGGCCGATGTATTCCGCGCTGCCAAGCGCGGCCACTGTCACCAGGGTGCCGGCGAGAATGGCGGCGGTCGCGGAGTCGGCGGCGACGACCAGAAGTCGCGATGAGCCGAGTAAGGCAAAGATCACGAGGGGCAACAGGATGGTGTATAGCCCGGTGACAGTCGGTGTACCCGAGATCCTGGTATAGCCCATCACTTCAGGGATGCCCAGTGCGGCGAGCGTGACGCCAGCGATGATGTCGTGCCGCAGCTGTCCGCGATCGAAAGGTAATAACCCCTGCAGGAACGGCAGACGATGGGCGGGCGCATGTGCACGGGCCGAAGGCTTCATGTCGGTTCCTGGATGTGCGCCGCGAGCTGTCCGACGAGCGCTTCTGCAACCAGATCGTCCGCAATCACGACATGGGATGCACCGGCGCTTTCGAGCAGAGTTCGTCTCAGGCTGTTTTCGCCAGGCACCGCTATCCAGAGCCTGGGGTTGATCGTATGCGCTATCAACGTGATGGCCAGATTGAGGTCGGCCTCGCCTGGTGTCACCACGAGCCCGCGAGCGTGCTCAAGCCGCGCCCGTTTAAGCGCGTCGTCAAATACGCCGACATCTCCGAGGACGACTAGATGCCCGTGCTCGGCTGCCTTGTTCGCATGCGCTGCAGTCCCGACGAGCACAAGCACGGTTTGGCCGGCCATACGCAGGCGCGCCGCGACGAGCTCTCCTACCGCCCGGTATCCGGCAACGACAACGTGACCCGTAAGATCGTCCAGTTTGCGTCCCATGGCCCGATTCTCCCGATAGATCATCACGTCATCGCCCGACAGCAGGCCAGTGAGATTCGTCACCGCAAAAGCGCCGATCGACATGGTTGCGATCGCCGCCATCACCATAAACTCTTTCTGGCCCTCGCCGAAGTCGGAGAAGTCTCCGAGTGTGGAGATCAGGTTGACGCCGTTCCATAGCGCCGTGAAAACTTTGGTACTGAGCGGATTGCGCGAGCGGTCGAGCAGGCCGAGCCCCGCTGTCGCGCACCCCAGTATGAGCACCAAAAGGCCGAGTGTGTGAAGCGCGCGACGTCGCCATTCGCGAACGCGCCGCGCGCCTAGGTACGGCTCTTCGAGATGGTAGATCACTATCGCTCCTCGAATGTCGGTAGAAGGGATCGGAGGAGGATTAACCGTTTCAATGATCCTACTCTCTGCTGTCAACGCAATGAGAATATGGTCCCATGGGAGGCACTCCGGCCTTCAACGCGGCATTAAAATCACTCGAAAATCACCCTTGCCGCACGATCGGGGCCACTGTTCCATCGCGAAGACATGATGGGTGTGTACTTGCGTCCCAATCAGGGGACGACGAAGGCAAAGGAGCTTTAGTGTGTCCGATGCCAAAAGTGCGCCGCTTTCGCGTGCTCAGACCAATTTGTCCATATTGGGTTTCATTGGTGGGCCAATGCAGAAGCCACCGAGTTGGCTTTGGCACATCGCCAGCGCAACGCATCGCTTGGGCAAGTGGAAGTACGTTGTTTCATATGATTAACAGAATGCTTCGCTCTAGTTAAGCCGGGGACGCGCGCCCGATCTTCATTCAAAGCTAAGGATTGGGCCGGCAAGAATCGATTGAGGCGTGAATCATCCTGGTTAAGTTCGCGGCTGGTGAGCCTCGCACAGAAGGCCAAAGGGTGTCGTTTACGGCGCAGCATTCAAATAATCGAGGCGACGTCAATTCGACCCGCTCTCGCCGCCTTGATCATTGCTCCGTGGTCGCGTTCATTCTGGTCTGCGTAGGCCACGGAAAACGCGGTAATGGCGTCGGCGAAGGCATCGCACGTTCCGAGATAGGCGGCGAGAAGAACAGCATCGCCCGATCGCACGTGTGCACGCGCCAGTGCGTGGGCACAAACCTTTCCGTAGCGGCGAAGATTCTTTGAATTCATCAGCTCGATCTGCGGTGAGATTTTGGCATCACGCAGTTGACGAACATAGAACTGCCGCTTCGGGCCTTGTGTCCAGCCAAGGAAAATATCGCTGGCGGATTGCATAAGTCGCTGGCCAACGACAACGCGCTGCCCCTGATGTGGATACGGGCTCTCGCCGACGAAGGGATCAAGAACCGATGAGCGCGCTTCCTTGAATTGTAGAAACAAGGGGTCGCCACTACCTGACAAGAGAAGCATGACGCCGCAGTAAGTTCCAACGCTTCCCACGCCAACAACCTTGACTGCAGTGTCGACTGTGTCGAACCGATCCAGGAAGATGCGCCGCTCTGGCGACAAAGAGTCTCGATAATTCGCGAAAGCCTCAGTTCGCTCTTCCTCACTAACTTCGTCGAGCAGTGCGCTGTCGTGATAGATCAGCGGCGGCTCGTCTTTGATTCGCGCCGGAATGCCGCCGGCCACAGTCAACTTAGCGAACTCGTTGGTGTGAGCGGTATGTGCCGTCGCCTTTCGCACGCTCTTGGTGTAGAGCGTCTTCATTTCTTCGTCTTGCGATCGCTCGATCTGGTCACGCAAGTCGATGTAATCATACCAAGCGTCAAACAAGGGCATAGACGCGTATTCACTGATGTGATCCCGGTACGCGGAAGCTGCACGCCAAGCAACCTCCCGCGCATCGTCTGACGCGAAGCCATTGGCACGTGAGGCAACGACCAGGCTCGCACATAGACGCTTGATATCCCATTCCCAGGGGCCGACGGTGGTTTCGTCAAAGTCGTTGATGTCGAACACAAGTTTTCGCTCTGGTGTCGCGAATCCACCAAAGTTTGCTAAATGGCAGTCACCGCAGACCTGCAGATGAATTCCTGTGCTCGCGGTCGTGGCCAAATCACTGGCCATGATCGAAGCAGCGCCGCGGTAAAAGGCAAATGGCGAGGCCATCATGCGACCATACCGGATCGGCACGAGTGACTCGATTCGGCCTTGCGATGACTCGATGAGCAGATCGATGGGATCGCGTCGATTACTGGCGGCCTGCCACGCACCTAGCGAAATGCGCGAGCAGCGTTCGCGAATCGCCTTGCCCTTGGCTCGCCGTTCTTCCGGTGTCAAGTGCAGCGTCTTCTGTGACAGGGGGGCATCGCTCCTGGCGGACGGAGAGAGCGTATCAGGAGCATGCTGCGTCGCGTGACGCTTAGTCCCGCTCCACGAATGTCGCTGGGCCAATGTGGTCATGGATGCCACCTCTGATCAAAATAAGGCGTTGCTTCCAGTGATCTGACGTATCGACCGGAGCTTTATCGACAATCGGCGTATGGATAAGGAGATCCAATCGAATTGCCTAGAGGCGCAAATATTTATCGAAGGTCGCGCTCCAACGAGGCGCTTCTCTCTACCTGTTTCCGCCGTTTGTGCGGCGGGTAGTTGGTAATCGGCAGGAACGTGCGCCGCTTTCACCTACCCTGTCCCCGGCCGGCATTTATGCCAGACCAATTCCTTGTCATCGTCACCACCTTACAGCTGGAATGCGCCTCCGTATTGACGCTGATCAATCTCACGTCGCCATTTGAAATGGCCATTATTCGATCTTTGTCATTCAATGTAAGAAAAGCGTTCGTCGACGAGATCATGTTCGACGTACAAGGCATGGTGGCCGCTTCCGAGGAATCGGGGGTAGCCCAACCTGACCCCGTCTTTGTTCTACGCCGCGAGTTGAGCTGGGATGTCCCGCACCACCTCGGTCAACTTGCCGGAGCTGATCTCGAAGAAAAATCCATAGAGCTTGATGTTCTTCGGAACAGCCGGGCTCTCACGAAGCAACCTGATGTCATAGTTAAGCGACTCCTCGAAATCCATGATGGCGAGGCTATCGTGATCAAACAACGTCGAGATATCAGCGTGATGATGATCATGAAACTCCTCGACGATCAGCTCCGGCGTCAGGGTCGTCGTACCGCAGAACGAGTGGTGAACTACAACGACGTTCTTGACACTGAATATGTAATCCATGGCCGCGACGGTCTCCAGAGCGAAGGCGGCGCGTCCGCCCGCGTTGGTCGCGACAAACATGGTCCGCGTGGAGCCAACTCGAGTGCCGTTTTCGTCGGTGATGATTTCCCCTGGGTAGACCTCGTCCCCAAGATACGTGGCGACGGCCTGTGGGATTTCGACCGCCCGTGGGTCCAAGCAATGGATCACAAGTGTCTTCATGGGTATGGCCTGGTTCGCGCCTTCGAAGGCGTACATATCGAACCCAGGTTGTTTCCTGTACTCGTAATGGCTGAACTTGCTCATCTTCTTTCTCCAACGGCGTTTGCACGTAGGCAGACGCACGGACTCGGCGACTTGCCGATCTCGGAAAGGCATTGATCATCCATGGGCCCGGTCGGGGGTCCTAACTTCAGCTATCGGCGTGGGAATGCGATTGTAGGATTTGCGAAGTTGAGCCGGCGTCAAGTGGACATTCGAAAAATTTGCGAGCTATCGGGGTCAGATTCACTTTTGCAGTCGGCCGCTAGGAAGTGAACCTGACCCCGTTTTTGCTGCGGATTCCGGTCGAGTTGAACACCGATTCCGACAATCACTGAACGTGCCGCTAGTGCTGATCCATGGCTGCTAACGCCATCCGCTTGCGCCAGCTTATCCAGCCGACCACCAGTGACAACGTCGCCGCGACGAGTGGCGGCACAGCGTGCCCGTATTCGCCGTGGGTGATGACGGTCGCGATGGCGGCAAGCATGACAGTGCAACCGAGCGCCGCGCCTAACAGGCGACTCGGCGCCCGAAACAGCAAAATGGCGGCAGTGAGCTCCAGCGATCCGGTCACGAAATGGAACCAGCGCGGGTACCCCCATCTCAGGTATTCCTCGTAGATGGATCCCGGGGCGACGATGTTGCTGAGTGAACCCACGACGAAGAAAGCGGCAAGGGCTAAGGGTAAGACTTGGCGCCAGGAGATTTTAGACATGTGTCCGATTCGACCTCGATCTTTGTTGGCATGGAAGCCGCACTCCACAAGGAAACGGGTCCTTTCGGCTTCTCTGCCAGTACCGCGAAGGGATGCGACTGTCGGAGTCGATTCCGACAGTCGCATCGATGGCTGATCCACGGCCCTACGCCGTAGCGGCCTTCTGGGCCGCCGCGAAGACATCGCGGGCGGACGTCGTGCCCGGGACATGCTCCGACCCCGCGCCCCCGAGATCCATCCAACCTGAGTTGATGGCGTCAAACATCGCTTCGGCCGGTCCCGTGTGGCCCTTCGGAACGCCGAGCTGCTCGAACGCCGCCGGCCACCCGGCACGCGGGATAGCAAACGCTGTGACGTCGACCTTCAAGACTTCACCCAACTGTGTTGCTACGTCATCCGCGCTGACCATAGAACCGAGTTCGATGACCCGATGCTCCGACCATGCCTGCCCGGTCAGCAGCGTTGCGATCTCGGCGCCCACGTCGTTGGTCGCGACCATGGTCGATTTCCGGTCGGTTGGGTTGTAGTAGACAGGGAGCGTGCCGCCCTGGGCAACCTGTAAGCCGTAGAGGAAGTTTTCGAAAAAGCCGCCAGCGCGCACATAGGCGATCGGCAACTTCAGGTCGCGAAATTCCTGCTCCAGAAGCGACAGGGCCGTGACCATCCCCAGCCCGCTGGTTCGGTTCGCACCCATGGATGAGAGTGCGACCACCCGCGGCGGTGCTGCCTGGGCAAGCGCACCGACGTAGTTTGCAATCACCGCCTTCGCTTCTTTGTAATCAGGCGAAGGCGTCCATTCAGCTGGCAACATGACAAACGCGCCTTCGACATCTCTAAGCGCCGTCTCAATCGCTGCTGAATCATTCCAGTCGCCATCTACCAGTTGCACGCCTTGGTCGGCCCACTTCGCCGCCTTTCCACGATTTCGGGCGAGCGCGCGCACTTCCTTGCCCTGCGCCAACAGATGTTTTGCTGTGGCGCCGCCAACTTTTCCCGTAATTCCCATGACCAAAAACATGAGTTTTCTCCTGATCTCTAGGATCTTTGTACGTGGAGCCAACTAACAGGCAGGAATGCCTACCGATACGCCTGCGTTGGAGTAAGTGATTCCAAACCATCGCCCCGCTCAATCGTCGGGTGACGAAGTCGCTCCAAGCGTGATCCGCCTGCATGCCGGAGCCAGTGGCGAGAAAGCGGACGCGAACAGATGGAGAAATGCAGACGCCGTGAACGGGAGACTTGTTGCTTGGGGTAGGTCTACTATAGAGACCGCCTCCGCGTGCCGTAAGCAGGCAGTTTTTTGTAACCAGCAGTTCCCGAGGATCACCGCATGAGCAACGCAATGAGTGCCATCGAAAGATTCAGCCGATATCCGTTGGGCGAGTCCCAGTCCGCCTGCTGTCCGGTGCGCGACGTGCTCGACCGTATCGGCGACAAATGGAGCATGCTCATGATCATGGCTCTCGCGATGCGACCACACCGCTTCGGCGAGCTTCACCGCGCTGTCCAAGACATTTCCAAGCGCATGCTCACCCAGACCTTGCGCGATTTGGAGCGCGATGGACTGATCACCCGCCATGTCTTTCCGACCAAGCCGCCGGGCGTTGAATATCGGTTGGCCCCGCTGGGCCAATCACTGCTGGAGCCGATGGCGGGCCTCATCGATTGGGCGGATCGTTGCTATAGCGACATCCATGCCGCACGCGCCCGCTTTGACGGCACGCCCGGTGATGCCCCACGCCAGGCCTTGCCTACGCGATCGAAGGTGCTGCCTAACAGCGCCAACCGGCAAGGGTGAGCAACGCAAACCGGCACGCTGTTCACTCTCTGCCAGCGCCCACGCTTTGCACTGCAAAGCCGCTCTCCATCACAACAGAAGATGTTGAATCATCTGCCTGCCGCTAACTCGGTCGTGTCTCGCGAGCGCGATCAGGCCAGCGGCATCCGCGTGAGCTCAAGCGACATGTGCAAGCGCTCTTCGGCGACGGTGCAAGGGGCGGCCTCCTCGCCGCCCCTCCGCAACGCGTCACTCAAAGGCGGGATGATCCGGCAAAGGCTGAGTCAGCGCTTCGGCCTCCTCGCCCAGGAAATACAGCGCGGCAAACAGACCTTCGGTGATATCCCCCTGGAGCGGCCAATGCCCCGGCTCGGTCGATGCGCAGGTGGTCTGCAGCTCACGAAACGCATCGCTGTTGGCGAGAATGCGCGAGAGGGCGTGGATGCCAAGGCATAAGCCGCCGAGACGCGCCGCCCGGCGTTGCTTGGCATTCTCGGCGAGGGTCAACGTCCAGTAGGGACGGCCGAGTGGGTTGCTGGGACGTGCGCCCGAGGGCTGGCAAGCCTGCGCGTGTTCCGTATGATCGGACTTATCCATTATCAACTCCTCGAAGTTGGTGGTGGCTAGCGGGTCGTATGGGTGTCCGCCCATGCGGCCCGCGCTACTTCATTGCCATGCTGTCGCTGGTGACAAGGCGTCGCACCAAAATCGCAACGACTGAGCGACCATCGCACACGACGATGGCCCTGTCCGTCAGGTAAATATCGTGAAACGGCCGAGGGGAAGTCGGCTTAACGAGCCGGCATCAGACAGGCAGATCGGTAAGCCTCAGCAGAAGATGTTGTGCGTATGCACCGTCAGACGCAGGCAACCATGGCGGCGATGCGTCTATGACCAAATCGCCAATGGTGCTCGAGTAGCTGGACGAAATACATGGCCAAGCCATACCGCGCGCAGATCCGTTTGAACGGAGGGTCCAAAGAATCGCCGTAGTCATCGTCGACGGCGGTCATGCTTACTCCATCGTCTGAGCCAGCTCTCGCCAGATGAACGTGCATCACCAAAGAAAAAGCCCCGCAATGAGCGGGGCTTTTTCGGACCAAGCATAGTATTCAACCGCAAACCTTCATCAGTCGACCCGCCGGGACGCGCTTGATCACAGCTTCCTGACGCTTGGTCGCCTTGACCAAGACCTCGCGATAAACCTTGTTCTTTTCGGCAGAAGACGCGTTACGGATAAATTCCGACATCGCGCTTCGCTCAACCTTCTTGGTGGAGAAGATGCCCATTAGCCACCCGCGTACTTCATGGTTGATATGGCGAGCCTCAAGCGATTTTCATCGTACGCTTCAGGTGCGTAGTGATCAATGTTCTGCACATTCGCTTGATAGGCCCGATTTGACCCGTCGTTGTTCTTGAGCAACAGGTCCACTTTGATATCGGCCCCGTACTTCGCCTTTAAAGCGTTAACGACCCGTCGAGACTCAAAATATTGGCCTACAAAGGTTTCGAGGTCAATGCGACGCCCCTCCATCTCTTCGCGGGCACAGACAAACTGCCATGCCTGGCAGGGGTCCTGGTAGACATATAAAACCTGAACGGCCCGCTTATGTTTGGTTCTTCACGCTTTCCCGGGGAAGGCGGCCTTGATTTTCAGGAAGAAGTAGGTCGAGTCGCGGAAGCCATAGGCCATGCGCTTGATGACCTTGATGCGGTTGTTGACGCCTTCCAGGACGCTGGTGTGCAGGTGGTATTTGGCACTAGCGAGGATGCCGCGCAGGTACGGTTTGAGTCGTCTGGCGAAGGTGATACACGCGGGGATGCCGCTTTCTTCGGCCATGCGTTGCCACTGACGCCAGCGCAACCAGCCTTCGCGGACACTGGGGGCGTACCAGATCTCCTTGAGTGTGGTCTTCAGGAGATAGACCGTGGCTAGCGGCTGGTTGGCGGCGAGCAGATCGCGCAGGCGCACGGCCTGTTCTTCCTGGAGATTCTCGCGGTTGCGCAACAGCAGCCAGCGGCTGCGTTTGATGACGTGGCGGGCGGGCTTGTCCTGACGCAAGGCGTTGGCCTGATCCACCCGCACGCGGTCGATGACCTCGCGACCGAAACGGGCGACGACATGGAACAGGTCGTAGACGACTTCGGCCTGTGGGCAGTGTGTGCGCACCTCCCGATCGAACGCCGTGTTCATGTCCATGGCGACCGCTTCGATGTGCCGACAGGTATCCCCTAACAGGGCGAAAAAGGGTGCGATGGCCTTGCGGCTGTTGCCCTCGCCGACCCACAGCACGCGCAAGGTCTGCGCATCCATGATCACCGTCGCGTAACGATGCCCTTTGTGCAGGGCAAACTCGTCCATCACCAGGCGACGTACCGCGCCGGCCTCAAAGGCGCCCTGTGTCGCGACCAGGCGACGCTTGTCGATGTCCTTGACGCTCTGCCAGTGCAGTCCCGTCAGCGCGCAGACATGACGAATCGGCAGCATCTGCGTCAACGCCTCGATCCAGGCCTGAAGACGACGGGTCACCCGCGCCCGCGGATCCAGCCAACCCACCCGTTCGCGACGTCGCCCACAACGCAGGCAATCCACCCGGCGTAGCTCCACCTTCAGCCACACCCGCCGATCCAGCAGGTCGCGCTCACGGATGCGTCGCCACTGACGGTCATGGATCAACGGACTGGGAGCGCCACAGCCACCGCACCGCGGTGTCCATGCCGGATCGGCACGCAACGTGATCAGCAGCTGATCGTCGGCCTGCTCTTCACAGGACTCCACACAAAAACCTTCCCAGAAGGAAGGCAGGCTCATAGCATTCATCGGGACGGCGAGGGACGGTTGGGTTGGTGTGTTTGGCGACTGCCAATGTAACCAACCCTCGCCCGTCAATCCCTACTTCCCCGCGGTTCCGTGAAGAACCTTATGTTTGAGCGACCGGTCGATGTTGTAACAAGCCTTGGGCTCGTTGGTGAGCGTTCCGTCGAGCAGGAAGCTCTGGTCGTGGTCGAAAACTAGGTCGAGCATCTTGTCCACGACAATGGAGACTCCCCCTTGGAAGAGATGGGCGTTCCCGCCGGCGTACATGGGGAACTCGGACCGGAGCTCGTCCGGATCGATCCGAATGGTGGGGCCGACCGCGTCGATGAGCTCGATCGACGCCTCCGTCTTGCCTGCACCGGGCGAGCCCGCCATGAAGATCGAGACCGGATCCTTTTCCGGCGGGTATTGGTCTTTGGCACACAGTCGCCGCGCAATCGCCTTTTTGTTCGCCTTTGCGAACGCGATGGCGGCCTCCTTTATGTCCTCGTCAGTCATGCGCCTTGTCCCTTCGCGCGCATCGTACTAACGCGCCATGCCGCCACCATGTCCAGGTGCCCCGCGAGATCGCCAGGGTACCTTGTTCGCTTCGAGTTGAAAGCAGACCTTAGCATTCGCTAGAACTGGCGAGTCAAGTTGCCCCATCGGGCAACCGACAAAACGAACAGAGACATCCCCATCTGAGGCAGAGAGCCTAGGGATAGAACACGGCGGTTCGGTGTGTATTCCCGTGTGCATTTCGTGTGTATTTGGGCGCAACCTTCAGCAACTCACCGCAACCCAACGCAGCCCAACAACAAAAAAGGCAGCCCGCGAGAGGCCGCCTTTCTCGTTGTTGCTATTGAAAATTACAGTTTTTGCAACCTTCCGCAATCAACTGCAACTTTATACGTGGTGCCCAAGGGGGGACTCGAACCCCCACGCCTTACGGCGCTACCACCTCAAGGTAGTGCGTCTACCAATTCCGCCACCTGGGCAGGTGTCTTACTGTGTTTTCTTTGCCGGTTCCGTCGCGGCCGGGACTTCACCTGCCGGCTTGGCCGGTGCGGTGGCTGCCGGGACATCGCCCTGCTTGGCCGTCGGCTTGGTCGCCTGCGGGATTTCCGCGTTGACCGGAGCGGCGGGCTGCGCATTCTGCGTTGCGGCCGGCTTGTTGGCAATACCTGACATCACGCCGAGATCGCTACCGGTCGCAGTCTGCGAGGTGCCATGGCGGCTCAGGTAAATACCCATGCCAAGGCTCAGCAGGAAGAACAAGGCAGCGAGCACGCCCGTAGCACGGGTCATGAAGCTGGCCGAGCCACGCGCACCGAAAACGGTCGCCGAAGCACCGCCGCCGAAGCCCGAGCCCGCATCCGCACCGGCGCCGCGCTGAAGGAGAATCAGCACGATCATCGCCGCGGCGATCAGAATGTAAAAGACGCTGAAGATGACGAACATGTTTGTCTAAAGGGCCCGTTGCGCTTAGTGCGCCGCAGCGCAGATTCCCAGGAACTCGGCAGCTACTAGTGAGCAGCCTCCAATCAGTCCTCCATCTACGTCCGACTGCGCGAACAAGTCCGCCGCATTCGCCGCTTTGACGCTGCCGCCATAAAGCAGCCGAGTCAGACGGGCAATCATAGCATCTTCTTTTTGGAGTTGGCTACGGATGAACGAGTGAACCGCCTGCGCCTGCTCCGGCGAGGCCGTGAGGCCCGTACCGATGGCCCAGATCGGCTCATAGGCAATCACCGCGGTATCGAAGCTGGCGATGCCATTGAGCTCAATCACCGCCTGGAGCTGCCGTGCGATCACCGCCTCGGTCAGGCCCTGTTCGTGCTCGTCCCGCGTTTCACCGACGCAGAGAATCGGGGTGAGGCCGCCGGCGCGTGCGGCGGCGAACTTGCGCGCCACCAGTGCGTCGGTTTCGCCGTGGTACTGGCGCCGCTCCGAATGCCCGACCAGCACCCATTGCGCACCCACGTCCGCCAGCATCGCGGCGGACACGTCGCCGGTATAGGCGCCCTGCCCCTCGCGCTCGCTCACGTCTTGGGCACCGAAGCCCAGGCCGGAGCCCGCATGCTGACTGGCCAGCTCGCCCAGATACGGGAACGGCGGAAACACCGCCACGTCGACGGAAGAAGGCAGTGCGGCAACGATGTCGCCCACCAGCGCGGCCGCCATGCTGCGGCTTCCATACATCTTCCAGTTGCCGGCGACGAGCTTCTTGCGCATGTCATGATTCCCTTGCGTACAAACGCGAAATCTTAGCGATCGACCATGCCACTGGCAACGCAGGGCGGACAAGCCCCTGCTACGACGAGAAAAATCGGCAAAACCACAAAGAGACCACTTGATGCCACCTGCCCGCCCGCTCACCCTGATTACCGGTGCCTCCGCCGGCATCGGCGCCGCCTTTGCACGCGACCTCGCCGCGCGCGGGCACGACCTGGTGCTCACCGCCCGCCGCACCGACCGCCTGGAGGCGCTTGCCCAAGAACTACGAACCCAGCACCGGTGCGCCGTCACTGTGCTCACGGCCGACCTGGCCGAGCCAAGTGCCGTCGTCACGCTCTGCGATGAACTGGTTGCACGTGGTCTTGCCGTGGACTGGCTGGTGAACAACGCCGGCTATGGTGTGCCGGGCACCTTCGAAGCTGTTGATTGGCCGGTGCATGAGGCTTTTATCCGAGTCTTGATGACCGCGCCGACCGAGCTGGCCTGGCGGCTGCTGCCCGGCATGCGCCAGCGTGGCTATGGACGCATTATCAATATGGCGTCGCTGGCGGGCCATGTGCCGGGCTCGGCTGGGCATACGCTGTATGCGGCGAGCAAGGCGTATCTGATCAAGTTCTCGCAGTCGCTTGCGCTGGAAAATCGGCATCTTGGCGTGCAGGTGTGTGCGCTGTGCCCGGGGTTTACGTGGTCGGAGTTTCACGACGTGACGGGTACTCGCTCGCTGATGAACGAGCTGCCTGGCTTTATGTGGCAGACCGCCGAAGAGGTGGTGCGCGAGGGCTATGAGGCGGTTGAGCGTGGCGAGGCGTGCACGTGACGGGGCGGGTGAATCGTTTGATCAAGGCGATGATGAAGTTGTTGCCGGATCGCTTGACGTTGTGGTTGTCGGCGCGGGAGTCGAAGCGGTATAGGGCGCTGGAGAATATGCCGTGAGGTTGTTGGTGAGGAGGGAGGTGTTGGCGCGACTGGGATGAAAAGCGTGAGCTTTCGCGCCGATATTTGGCGCGGTCGCGAGCACCCGCCCCTCACCCGGCCCTCTCCCCGGAGGGGAGAGGGCGAAGGCTTAGATCGCGTATTCGCCTGGCCGCTCTCTGTAGGAGCGCACCCTGTGCGCGATCGGACTTGCCGTGATCCCGCATCCTCTCTCCGTAGGCTTTTCGCGCACAGGGTGCGCTCCTACAAGGCGTGTTCTGGTAGCCCGGCCGTTTCACCGGAGGGGGGAGGGAGTTTAGAGCGCTGGGATGGCGGCAATATTCGGCGTGGTCGCGAGCACCCGCCCCTCACCCCGGCCCTCTCCCCGGAGGGGAGAGGAGAAGGCTTAGATCGCGTATTCGCCTGGCCGCCCCCTGTAGGAGCGCACCCTGTGCGCGATCCAATGCGCTGTGATGCCGCATCGTCGCTTGGTAGGTTTTTCGCGCACAGGGTGCGCTCCTACATAGGGTGTTGTGGTCACGCAGCCCT
>CAWGPI010000005.1:0-122500 GCA_963824525.1 uncultured Gammaproteobacteria bacterium
CCTCATTTCTTGTTCGCGCCGTGGCGCGGTCTCCTGTTGCGTCTCAACCTGAAAGGAAGACGTGACATGCCATCGGATACCCTTCTCGCCAACAACACGAACGCCGCCGAGCGCCACCGGCCGAAGCTTAGTCTCCCGATCGGGTCCGGCCGAACGGGCAAAAGCTTCTGGTCCCGCTGGCTCATCGATCGCGCCGCCGAACATCGCTCGCAGCTCGAGATCATCGACAGCGATAGATCAATCCCAGCTTGGCCAGCCTCTACAAAAACGCTCTGGTCCCGCCCGCAACCATCGGCGATCAACCGGCATGGTTTGAAAAAACCATCGAATCCGCGGTCGAAGGCCGGCGCTCAGCCCTGCTGGACCTCGGGTGCTGGCTGTTCGACGACTGGCTCGCCGAATTGCCGCTCGCCGAGACCCTTGAAGAAAAAGGCGTCGATCTCCTCGCCGTCTATCTCCTAACGCCAGACGCCTACAGCCTCCCCCGACTTTCCTATATCCTCGACCTCATCAAGCCCCCGCGCACGCTTATCGTCCTGAATGAGTGGGGTTTCGACTCAGACAAGGCCCGCGCCGCCTTCGCTCCGATCCTCGCCAATCCCATCGTCGCGGCCGCGCAAGCCGATGGCGCACGGATCGTCACGATGCCTCATCTTGACGACGCCGAGGCGTTGGACGCGATCCGCGCCCTGCGCCGGGACGGCGCTTCGGGCGCAGTGGCGGATTATCCCGCACTCTCCGCCTGGTTGACCCGCATGGAAGAAAACTTCGCGCCCGTCGCCGACTGGCTCGCCTAAAACTGACGGCCGCCCGATCCTTGCCGGAACGGGCGGCCGTTTCTCTTTCACACGCCGTCTGCTACCCGCCCTCCTCGGCAAAAGATCCTGAAGACGGCACATCTCGATCGCCGCGCCGCTCGCGTCTTGCGCCGTGACCGGCTTCTTCCAGCACCGCTCGACCGCCGCAAACACGGCCCGCTCCGCCTCCGTCTCTTTGTCTTGCCGCCATCCCGCCGTCGCATAGCCGCCGACGAACACCATCAGCGCCGCCGCCGCGACGCCGACGGCAAGCCGCCATGCGTCGCGCCGATTCCGTTGGGTCTGTTTCAGGACAAGCCATTGCTGGCATTCGTCCAGAAGCTTCACCGACAGGTCCCTCGCGATCTTCGCCACCGACGCGTTGAACACCTGTTCGGCGCGCTCGCCCGTGGCCGCCGCCGTGTCGGCCGCCTGGCGCGCCATGCTCAGCGCCTCCTGGCCGCTTGTCAGCAGAATTTCCGCGCGCCTGAACTCGTCGTCACGAAACCGGCGCGACGCCTCTTCGATCCGCGCGCAGGCGGTCTCGACCCGCTCGCCCATCTTCTTCTCGGCTTCGAGAAGGATGCCGCCAAGGCCCTCGACCAATTCGCGTTGCCAGCGCACGAAGATCGCGTGCGAGCCGTGCTCGTCGAAGCCCTCCTCCCGAAGGGCCTCGTCCATGTTTCCGGCCGCCTCGCGAAATCTCGCGAGGCGGTCCGGAAGAGCGAGCGCCCCGTTCATGGCAGCCAGTCCTTGACCTCGGACAGGTTCTCTTCCATGAGCGTCCGATGGGAATGCAGCCGCTGCCCTCGCACGCACTTCACCTTGTCGACTGGGGATGCGCAATGAGTTATCGATCGAAACGCCTGGGTGTCAGTCTGTTGGCGGGTTGTGCGTTGTCATGTTTTGCCGTCACGGCGATGGCCGACGACACACTGGAGTTATCAAATAGCCTGTATGCACTCTCCAAGCCCCCCGAATCCCAGGGAGGCGAGTGGGACTTCTGGCGCTTCGCGGTGGGCGCGGGCGTGGTCAGCATGCCCACGTTTCCCGGCGCCAGGGACACCAAGGTCGAAGGTCTGCCGATACTCAGTGCGGGCTATGGCCGCTGGTTCATCGGCGCCAATCCCGATGCCGGCTCGCTGGTGTCGGCCGGCGCCTATCTGTATCACGACGACCATTGGCGGGCCGGTGTTGCGGTGACCTACGACTTCATCGAGCCGCGACAGGAATCGGACGATCCGCATTTGCGTGGCCTGGGCGATGTCAGACGCACCACCCACGGCGAAGCGTTTGGCGTCTTCACGTATGACTGGTTCACGGCGCGCAGCAGCGTGATGGCGGATATCGGGGGGAACCAGCGCGGCACCATGGTGACCCTGGACACGATGGGTACCTACTCGCCGGCCGAACAGTGGAGCTTCTCTGCGGGGCCGGGCGTCACCTGGGGCAGCAGCCAATATAACCGGACTTATTTCGGTATCGACGCGACCCAGAGTGCCCGTTCCGGTCTGCCGCCCTACGCATTGGGCTCGGGCGTCAACGAGGCACGCTTTTCTGTCGGCGCCGCCTATCGGCCTACCGCCCACTGGGTTGTCGGGGCCGATATAACGGCGGCCTGGCTCGAGAACGACTCGGGCGACAGCCCGGTCGTGCAAAAGAAGAATCAGATGACTTATGGCTTGATCGCGACCTATCTATTTTTTTGAACAGGCGAAGGCCGTTCCGCCTCAACGCCTGGGTCCGGCGGTTTCCAAGCCCCTCACGCTGAGGGGCTTGGCACGTGGAAAGCGCTCATCCACCGTCTACCACGGCATCTGGGCGCCGTTGCTGTCGATATCGCCGGATTCCTCGAAGTCCTTTTGCATGGCTTCGCGTTCGGCATCGGATGGCGGCTTTTCGCTGGCGGTTTCGCCATGGGAAGGCGGCGGCGCCGGGTTGGCGATCAGCTCGCGCACGCGATCAAGCACATAGGCGAAGAACGGGTTCGATGCCATGCGCATCATGGCGTCGATGTTCAGTACGAGCGCGCCGCGTTCGCCGCGGGGTGCCTGCGTGCCCAGATGCGTGCCATAGAACTCATTGGGGTTGGGCGTGGTGCCATAGAGCGAATCGTCCAATGGAAACGGCAGCGATACGTGCGACATGGAAAACACGCCCGGTGGATAGTGCAGTGACAATGGGCGCGCGTGCGATTCGGTGGCATGCGCCTCGATGGTGGTCTCCACGATCGCATCGTCCGGCGGCACGCTTCCCAACACGGTGATGCGGAAGCGTTGCGGCCCTGTGGGCAGTACGCGGCTGAGCGCCCTCGATGAAGCGGGACGCATGAGCACATCGAACGCATGGTCACGATTGACGTCGAACAACACGATCTCGCTGCCGTTGTCCGGCAGCAGCGCGTAAAGGGATCGCATCACCGCGGCCGTGCTTACCGTGAAATCGACCACGGACTGAAAGGTCAGCACGGGCGCGATGCTGCCGAGCTGGTTGCTCTGCCCAAGACGCTGGAGCTGGCCTTGCAACACATCGGTGAGCAGGTAGGCCTGGCGTGCGCCGTTGACCGGGAAGGAGTTGTATTTGAAGGGATTGAACTCGGGCACCACATCCAGCCACGAAGCTCGCGCAAAGGCCGGCAACAAGGCGGGTAGGCCCGCGATCCCGGCAAAGCGTGCAAAGCGCGTAATCCCGATCATGGGGGATATCAGGATCAGGCGATCGGGACGCGCGAGCTTTGGATCCTCGATCGCATCCAGCGCATATTTCATCGCCAGCGCACCGCCATTGGAGAAGCCGACAAGATGCAGCGGTGCATGCGGGTCGGCATGGCTGCGCGCCTCGCGTACCGCCAGCCGCGTCGCTGCCATCCAATCGGCCCACTTCACGTGACTGAGACCGGAAGGCACGGTGCCATGCCCAGGCAGGCGGATGGCAACGACAAAGAAGCCTTGACTGCGATAAACACGCGCGATGTGACGAAGGCTGTACGGCGAATCGGTCAGTCCGTGCAGCATCACCACGGTGCCTACCGGTGGCCCATCGGGCGCCATCTGGTAGGAGCGGTTCCAGTCCGTGGCAAAGCGTCCTGGGTAGATGGGCGCGCCTGCGTAGTAGCGATTGGTGGCGATCTGGTCGGCAGGCGGAAGCTTGTCCGTGACGTTGCGCTTCACCTCGTCAAAGAGCGCATTCTCGGCGGCCAGGTAGCCTTTCCAGTCGGTGGCGTCGATCTGCGCCGCCGTCAGTTCATGTGGCTCGAAGGTGTGCCATGCGTGCAGTGGAGCCCCACGCCATGCATCCCAGGCGCGCATGCCGAGCACGCTGAGCAGGACCACCAGCACCAGGATCACCAAACGCTTGAGTGCCGTAAGTATCGATCGATACATCGAACCACCCCACCGGTTTAGGCGCTGAGCAAAGCGCCGTTCGAGCGTATCTCAGTGGCATGCGTCGGACAATCGCACCGTACCAACAGGCAGTTTTGCCAAGCCATGCAGCGCGTTGCCCATTTCACAGCCTCCCCACAACGGCATGCCTACGCTCGGAGCAGGGTGGATGCTCAGCAGCCATGTGAATCTGCAGTGCAGATTCACATGGGCATTCTTCGTGGGTGACATCGAAGATGTCGTCACGGTTCGTTGTGGCCCTGGGCATGCGCGGCGTAGAGCAACGCCGGAGAGGGTGGCAGCATCGTTTTCAATACCGCGTCGGCGGGCGATGGCCCGCCTTCGGACTCATAGGCTGGCAACGCTTAAGGCAACGCTGATTAAGTATCGCCATCGTCATGATGCCTGGAAGGCTCGCAGGCTGCGCCGCATGGCGCCGGGAAGACTGGCCGTCTTGCCAAGCCGTGCGGTGCAGCCTGCGGGCCTTCCAGGCATCACCCCGTCACTTTGAATTCAATGGGTTGGGGCCGCCCCTGTCTGCCCGCACGCTCTTCGGTGCGTCGGCTCGACAGCCAGCCAGGCTGCCTTCGCCGGCGGCCCTGTGAGCATGCGCGCAGACAGGGGCTGGTGACGAGGGCGATACTTAATCAGCGTTGCCTTAAGCACTTCGGATGGAAAGCTCGGCTTGCGCTGACAAGGGTAGGTAATTATTGCGTGCGCAGCGTGCCGTCGCCGATGCCCAGGCAAAGGCGCGCGGACCAGATGCGCCATGCGTTGCCTTGCGAGAGCTTGTGGCGCTTGCGATCCGCCTCGCGCCGTAGCTTCGCCGCGGCCAGCCGACGTGCCAGCTGTGGATCGGTGATATAGCCGTGCAGGACAACAGGTCGGTCCAGAGTGAGCTCATGCGAGCCTCCAGTGGCGGGAAGGGATTCACGGTGGATTGCGCCATGTCGACGCGCTCAGTCGACGGTTTCGCCCAGCAGCGGTGTCGACCGCATGGATGGGCGCTGGATGAAGGCGTGATACCACGCCGATAGACACGGCCGCCCGGTTTCGAATGCAGGCAGTTCGCGAAAGGCGAGCCAGCTCAGCGCCGTGGCAATGGCGATCGAACCGATATCAACGTTTCGGGCTTCCGCCGCCTCGCGGCGGGCGCATTCCTGCTCGAGAAAATCATACGAAGCGACAAGCTTCTCGATCTGCCCGTCGCGCATCGCGGCGTAGCGATAAGCCTCCGGCCTTCGCACGGTTTCATGACGCACGGCGATGCCCGCTTCGCAAAGGCCTTGCGCCAGCGCCTGGAGTTGCAGGCTGCGCAGTCGCGCCTTCGGCTCGGAAGGAATCATCTTCGAGCCTGCATGCAGGCCGTCCAGGTATTCGCATATGACGTTCGAATCAAACAGCGCCGTGCCATCGTCGAGTACGAGGACGGGCACCTTGCCCAGCGGGTTCACCTGGAACACGTGTTCATTGCGCTGGGTCGGGCTCGTCTCGTGGTGAATCACCTCGAGGTGACCCGCCAGGCCCACTTCATGGGCCATGACCAGCACCTTGCGCGCGTAAGGGGAGTGCGTTTGATAGAGGAGTTTCATGGGGGCCGGTGGGTGGTGGCTGCATTGGTGGGTATCCACGGCGGCGCTTCCAGGCGACGGATGGACGATGCATTGTGGCCAGGCCGCGCGCGGGGAGGCTGCGTATTCACCCGTCTTGCCGTTGCCCGGTCGCATTTTTTGGCTTATCTATGCGGCATGACGACAAACTACGACCTGGACGATTTCGATCGCGAGATCCTGCGTCGCGTACAACTGGATGTGCGGGTGACCGGCGAGGACATTGGCGCGGATATCGGCCTGTCTGCCGCCGCGCTGCAACGCCGACTCAAGCACCTGCGCAAGCTGGCTGTGATCACCGCTGAAGTCGCGCTGGTGGACCCGGCCGCCGTGGGCCAGGCGATGACGTTTATCGTCGGCGTGGAACTGGAGCGCGAGCGCGTGGACATGCCCGATGCCTTCCGCGTGGCCGCGCGTGCCGACCCCAATGTGCAGCAGTGCTATTACGTCACGGGCGAAGCCGATTTCATGTTGATCGTCACCGCCAGGGACATGGACGACTTCGAGGTATTTACGCGTCGACTGTTGTTCGACAACGCGAACATCCGGCGTTTCACCACCAACGTGGTGATGGCGCGCGACAAGGTAGGGAGCGTTGTTCCCGTCTAGGAACCCGCCAAACGCCGCACGTTGTCGACTGGCGCCGACAAGGCCACTTCACTCACGGCGCCCGCGCGGCTTATCCCGAGTGCGTTTACGGGTGCTTGCGGCTCGCGGCGCATCCTTGGCCGTCGATGCGCGGCGCTCGTCCATCTGCTCCATCCACGACAAGTCATCGACGTATGACAGGAACTGCTGGAGATATCCCGGCGACAGCTCGCGCATGAGCGCGATGGAGCGGTGTGCCAAGGCCCCGGAGTTGAGCGGGCCGGCGTTCGTGGGTACCTGCTGCAGCGACTGCCGCAGGTGGCTTTCGCTACGAACCTTGGACCAGATTCGTCGAAACTCATCGAGCGCGGCCAATTCCGGAAACGGGGCAGGCCGGGGCGCCATTTCACCTGCAATGGGATGGTCGGCCCGTGTCGCCGCGCGACTGGCCAGGTGATCGACGAGTGTCCCTAGCGCCCCGCGGGCGGGTGTGCACGGCGTCGTCCGGTTGTCGGCGGCCGCCCCGGCGAGATCGTCGGCATAGGCGTCCAGCAGCAAGGACAGCCGGTCATCCAAGAGGCGTCGAACCTCGCCGCCATGGATGGCTGCGCGCCTCTCCAAAGTCTCCATGAAATGAAAGCGTAGGGGATCCAGGCGATCGGCGTGTTGTTCGCGCCACGCGTCCAGGATCGCCCGGGCGCGTGCTCCACTAGGGCTCATGGGGCGTCACTGTGGTCGTCGATGGCTTCGGGATCGGGGCTATCTCCACGCGCCGGTTCCTGGCCCGTCCCTCGTCATTGGCATTCGAGCTGACCGGTTGCTCCGAACCGAACGCGGCAGCGAACACCGAAGAGGCGGGGACGCCTTCCGCGATCAAGGCACGGGTGACGGTCAGCGCGCGCTCGGCCGATAGCTCCCAGTTGTCGGCGAATTGCCGGTTGCCATCGCGCACCTGCTGGTCATCGGTGAAGCCGCTAACCATCAGGATTTCGTCGCGCGACTGCAGATAGTTGGAAAGAGGGCCCGCCAGGCTCTTCAACACGTCGCGCCCTTCGGGTTGCAGCTGATCGGAGTTCAGGGCGAACAACACGCTGCCGCGAATACCGATGCGCCCGTTGACGAGCGTGACGCGGCCCGCCGCCAGCGGGCCCGCCAAGGCCTGCTCCAGGCTCATGCGGCGTTGCGCCTCGGCCTGCCGCTGCTTGACCTCCTCATCCAGTCGGCTGGAGAGTTGCAATTGCACGCCGATCACGCCCACCAGGATCAGCACGAACGCACCCAGCAGCACCGACATCAGATCACCGAACGCGGCCCAGATCGGTGCCGTCGACTCCGCCTCGACGTCGATTTCGTCGTTCATGCCGTCTCGATCTCGATGGATGCACGTTGCCCGGCGAACTGCTGCAGATCCTCGATGATCTGCTTTTGCGACAGCACGCTGAGGTCGATGACTTCCCTCGCCTGCGCCACGTAATACGCCAGCTGTTCGTCGCTGCGCGCGAGCGAGTTGTCCAACGCAGAGGCGACCTGCTGCAAGCGCTCCATCAACGCTTCATTGGACCGGCCAAACAACTGCACGGCCACCCCGAGCGCGTCGCCCAGACTCGCCACCTCGATGGCACTGCTGGTGACTTGGGCGGCTACCGCGCCGAGCTTGCCGGTTTCGGCTTCGATATGGTCCGTGAACCGGTGGCTGACGCGATCCAGCAGATCGGCCGAAGTCGTGACCAGCGCATCGACCGCGGTCCGTTGTTCGGTAGACGCATGGTTCACCGCGTCGAGCAGGGTTTCCAGCGTGACCAACAAACGAGTGCGTTCGTCCAGCATCGCGGTGTCGCGGACCATGCTGTCGGAGAGTTTCTGGCGCAACTCGGCGATGACTTCGGCGGCAGCCTTGGGCGCTTCGGAGGCGGCTTGCACGAGACGGGAAATTTCGGCGATCGTGTCGCTGGCGTGTGCCCGTGTCTGTGCCGAGATATCGCGCGACGTCTGCGCGAGCGTGTCGCAGATCTGCTGCTGCCGGCTGGCGACGTGTTCGCCTGCCTGCTCCCAGTGCTGGTTCAACGCCGTGGTCATTGAGGCGAACGTCGCCGTCCAGACCGCCAGCCGTTCCTGGTCCCGCGATGCCAGCGCCGCCTGCAAGTCCGTATGCGACTGGTGCACGATGCGAACCAAGGAGGTCGCGTGCTCCTCGAACGTGGCTGTGGCCAGGGCCAGCGCCTGCTGGTTGCGGGCTGCCAGGTCTTCGTTGGCGGCCTCTTGCCGCGACAGCGCCTTGTTCCACGCATCCGCCGCGCTGTCCGCGGTGGCATCGAGGCGCGCCGAGACGCCGTCCAAAAGACCCGCCGAGCGTTGTTCGAAGGTCTCGGTGAATCGCTCCAGCGAGATGCGCAGGTCCTGGGCTAGCGCTTCGTTCGTTCGCCGGTGCTCGGCCAGCGCGTTATTCCAGGTATCCGCCACGGTCGTGGTGGTGGTCTCGAAGCCGGCCGACAGCCCGTCCAGTTGCCGCTGCACGGCGTGCGCGATGGTGTCGTGCAGCGAGGCCGTTTCGCGTGCGAGACCGGCCATCGTGGACTCCACCACTGGTTGCAACGCTGCGCTTGCGGCCCGTGCGCTTTCGGCAACACTCGTCTTAAGCGACTGCTCGACGGAGGCGGCGAGGCGCGCGTAGACGGTCTCGGTCCTCGTGTGGAAGGCCTCATGGCTGGCGGCCTGCCGCACGTTCGCGGCATCGCTCTGCTGCTCGATCGTCGCCATCATCGTTTGCAATCGATCGATCAGGGCAGGCATCAGGGCGGTTTGTTGCTGCAACAGCTTGAACGCCTCTTCGCGCTGATGGCCCTGCGAGAAGATGCGCAAGGTGGTGGCGATCTTCACGTCCAGCAGCTGCGCCGCCTGAAGCCGCTCTCGCCTGCATAGGGCCGAAAGCAGCCCGAGCATCGCGGACGTGGCCACGCCCGCGATCGACGTGCCGAACGCAAACCCCAGCCCCTTGACCGGAGCAGCGAGCGACCCGCGGATCGCCTGCAAATCCGTCGCGCTCTCCAGCGCCAGGCCGGTGCCCCTGAGCGTCGCCATCATGCCCAGCAGCGTGCCCAGCATGCCCAGCAAGACCAGCAAGCCAACCAGATACGGCGTCAGCGCCGGCGCCGGCAAGGCCACGCGCTCGCCCTCGACGCGCAGACGCACGGCGTTGCGCAGGCTGGGATGCACGCGGTCGAGCCAGTCACCCAGGCTGGTGGGTGCGGCGGACAGGTCTGTCACGGCGTGCTGCAGCGTGGACGTAGCCTGTCGATAGCGATGCAGCTCGAGTCCGCCCGCGAGGTAGCAGGCGCCGATCAACATGGCGACGGCTGCGCCCAGCGGATTCGAACTGATGTAGCCCGCGCCGATCCAGCACACGGCGGCAAGGCCAACAAGGAACACGGCGAGATTGAGAAGATTTCTGAACATGACTACCCAGTTAGCGGGTGCGAAGCGCTGCAAGCAAGCCTTCGACCGGTTGAAAACGAACATCCAGTTCGGCGAGCAATACGCTCTGCATGTCCTTGCGAAACACGTCCAGCCACGCGCCAGGCGTGGCTGCCGTGGCGGTTTCTGCTACGCGTGCGTCGGCCGGCGTCGACTGCCCGGCTTCACGCAAACGTTCGAAGTGCTCCCCGAGCAAGCCAGGCACCGTGGCCAATAACGTCTGCTCGCGCGGACTTAGCGCGAGCTCCATGACGGCATCGACTTCCGCGAGCCGGGCCATGCTGGCCGATTGCTGGGCGAGCAAGTCCCGCAGGCGGCCCCGCAGGTTGCCGGTAGCCGTCTGCATCGCCCGCTGCATGGCGAGATAGCGCTGGCGAAAAACCGCGTAATCGACGGCAGCCTTCCCACCATCCTGCTCGACGGGCTCGCGCCCAGTCCCACGCCTCCCCGAGACCGACCATGCGTAGTCGCCAGTAATGGCATCAGCCAACGAAGCGCGCACACGGACGCACTCGCTCTCCTCCGTGCTGCCAACGGTCGGCACCTCGGCGGTTATCGCCGCCGGCTTGCCGTCAAGCGCCGTGGAAAGCGCAATGGCGTGAGTCCAGTCGAGCCACTGGCTCAGCCGGTCCGGCAGCGATGGATTGGATTGTGGGGCGTCAACGTCGGTGAGACGGGCAAGTAAGCGGATGAACGTTGGGCCAGGGACTGTCGTCCGGCGAGGAGCTTGCACCATTCTGCTGGCTAAAAAACGACCATTTTACACGCGAATGGGGCTGAGCCCGCCGACTGCCCCCGATCACTCGCTAGGGAGCTCTTGCGAGCTCCCCGTTGAAGCGGGCCTTAGGGTTTGTTCAATATCTCCGTGTGACCACGAGCACCCCTCCTCAACCCTCCCCTGCAAGCGCAGGGGAGGGAGTAAGCGCGGGCATGCTCTTGACTCCTCCCCTTGCGAGCAGGGGTGAGGCCGGGAGGGGGTGCTTATGGCTACGCGGAGATGCTGAACAGGCTCTCAGACCTCGACGTCCTCTTCGCTGCCGTCATCGAGGGCAGGCAAGGCATCGCCCAAGAGCTGCTGGGCGGCGTCGCCGGACAGGGTTTCCACGCCGCGCAGTTTGCGTTCGATCGCACGGGTGCGCTGGCCGGCGCTGTCGATGCTGTTGCGCACGGTGTCGAGTTGCTTGCGTGTCTTGTCGAGCACGGCGCCGAACTTGCCGAATTCGCTCTTGACGGCGCCGAGCAAGGTCCACACCTCGCTGCTGCGCTTGGCGATCGCAAGGGTGCGGAAACCCATTTGCAGGCTGTTGAGCAGGGCGGTGAGCGTGGTGGGGCCGGCCACCGTCACATGGTGATCGCGCTGCAGCGTTTCGAACAGGCCAGGACGGCGGATTACTTCGGCGTATAGGCCCTCGGTGGGCAGGAACAGCACGGCAAAGTCGGTGGTGTGCGGCGGCGCCACGTACTTGCTGCGAATGCGCTTCGCTTCCTCGCGCACGCGCATTTCCAGCGCGCGGCCGGCGATGGCGGCGGCCTCCGCGTCGGCTGCCTCCTGCGCGTCGAGCAGGCGCTGGTAGTCCTCGGTCGGGAATTTCGCATCGATGGGGAGATATAGCGCTTCCTCATCGCCCGGGCCGGGCATGCGCACGGCAAATTCCACGCGGTCGTTGCTGCCCGGGACAGTGGCGACATTCGATTCGTACTGGTCCGTAGTGAGCATTTGCTCGAGCAAGGCACCGAGCTGCACTTCTCCGAAGATGCCGCGTGTCTTCACATTGTTCAGCACACGCTTCAGATCACCGACGCCGACGGCCAGGTTCTGCATTTCGCCCAGTCCCCGCTGCACCTGTTCCAGTCGTTCCGAAACCAGGGCGAACGACTGGCCGAGTCGCGTTTCCAAGGTGTTCTGCAGCTTTTCGTCCACGGTGGCACGCATTTGTTCCAGCTTGGCGGCGTTGTCGTCCTGGATCGCCTGGAGCTTGGTTTCCAGCGTGGCACGCACTTCGTTGAGGCGCTTCTCGTTGTCCGCGGTGAGCGCGGCGAGTCGCTGTTGCTGCTGCTCGCCGAGGCGGTTGAGCGTGAGGGTGAGTTCTTCGCGGCTGCGGCGCGCATCCTCGGTCAGCCGCTGTGCCAGCGTTTGCAGGCCGGTATCGGTACGTTCGGTGAGCACATCGAGGCGCTGGCCGAAATGGCCGATGCGTTCGTGCTGCTGCTCGCTCATGCCGCCGAGCTGCTCCTGCAGCAGGCCGCGGAAGTGCCCCAGCGATTGCGTCAGCTCGCCGCGTCCCGCGCGCTGCTCCTGCGCCAGCGCTTCGCGCAGATGGCGGTTGTCGTCTTTCAGGGCGTCGAGTCGTGCCGTCAGGCCGCCATCGCCACGCCCGCGCTGCAGGTTGGCGGCTTGCAGCACGATCAGCACCAGCACGGCGATGACGAGGACGATCAACAGGATTTCAGAAGCGGACATAACGTTCCCAAACAGCATTGGCTGGCAAGTGTACGCGCTGGCGTCTCAGAATCCGGGACGCCAAGGCGCCGGGCCGGGGTGCTTGGCGACGCTCAGAGCTTGAACGCGCCCTGGTCGTAGGCCTTGGCGTAGGTTTTCCAGTCGCGCCGCACCTGCTTGGCGGCATCCTTCGCCAGCGCCCGCAGTTGCGCGGGCCAGCGACGTTTTTCGCTGAAGGCGATCAGCTGATCGGCCGTGGCCGAGCCCTGGCGGCCACTGCTGCGCAGCTGGGACCAGGCGGTGAGCTTGCCCATCGCCTCCAGCACGCCTTCGAGGCGTTCCAGCTTTCCATCCCATTCGGTGAGCGCGACGCGGTCCTGGGTGGGCTGCAAGCCGCGCAGAATATAGGACTTGCGACCCATGTTCACCGCCCGGAAGAACGCAGGCGATATGGCCTGCATGCGCTGCTGCACGCTCACCACGCGCTCGGCTTCGCTGCTCCACTTCGGTTGGGCGATGCTCAGGTGAGGCACCAGGGACGACGGCATGGCCTGCTTGAGATCGAGCAGATAGTTGCCGTCGGGTGAGCCTTTGCCTTCGACCAGGATGGTGTAGCGGTCGATGCCGAGGCTGCCCGTGCCGGCAATGCGGCGGGCCACGTCGATGACGCGATAGAACCTCGGATCGTCCTCTTTCGCGCCGATCCGCTTGATCAGCGCGGTGACCCTCTCGCGCTGCTTATCGGTCACCGGGAGTGCTCGTTTGCCATCGAGGCGCAACTTGCGTTGCTTGCCCTTACGCTCGGTGCGGCTGTCGAGATAGCGGGGGCGAAGACGCCCGCGCAGGCTGCCCAACAGGTCGCCCACCATGCCGGTAGCGGTGTCGCGCTCGATCCAGCGCGCCTTGCCGGCGCGCAAGGCGGCGACGTAGGACGCCATGAACTGCCCACACAATCGATCGGCCTGTTCGGTGTTCAGCTGCAGGCTGTCGGCGGCGATATGCACACTGCTGAGCAGCCGGATCAACTCCCACGTACAAGGTGCGAGCGCCGCCTCGTCGAAGTCATTGAGGTCGAAATAGACGAGCCGGTTGTCGCCCTTGTAGCTGCCCATGTTTTCCAGGTGCAGATCGCCGCAGACCCAGGTCGGCGGCGCCTTGGCCAGCACCTTGGATGCGGGCAGGCGTGCATAGAACAGGTGGCAAGTGCCGCGCAGGAAGGAGAACGGGTCGTGGCGCATGGCGGAGTACTTGCGGGCCAGTCGCTCCGGGTCGCGCTTGGCGTTGAAGGTGCGGATGGACTCGACGACATCGATCATGGCCCGCTCTCCTTTGAGGACTTACATCACACGGCAGAACACCGCCTTCAAGTAACGGCCTTCCGGCACGTCGCTGCGGAACGGATGGTCGGCGCCAGCGCCAGCGACGTGCAGCACCTGGATTTCGCGTCCGGCGTTGAGCGCCACGCGACGCAACATTTCCAGAAAATCCGCTTCGCTCACCAGTCCGGTGCACGAGCAGGTCAGCAAGAGGCCGCCCGGCGGGATGACATCGAGCGCCAGCCGGTTCATGGCGAAGTATTTCTTCAGCGCGTCCATCACCTTGCTGCGGTCGCGCGTGAGCTTGGCCGGGTCCAGTACACGGCGTCGTACTGCTCGCCTTGCGCCACGGCGTTGCGCAACCAGTCGAAGATGTCGGCCTGCTCGAATATCGCGGGGACGTCATTGGCCACTGCATTGGCGCGGGCGATCTCCAGGATGCCTGCGTCCATGTCCACGCCCACGGCCTCGCGGGCACCGGCAGCCAAGGCGTGCACGGCGAAGCCACCCGCGTTGCAGCACAGGTCGAGCACGCGACGGCCCTTGGCCAATCGCGCAAAGAGATGGCGGTTCTCGCGCTGATCGGCAAAAAAGCCGGTCTTGTGGCCATAGCCCGGTGCGGCGTGGAAGCGCAGGCCGTGCTCATGCACTTCGACGGGCTCCGGCGCATCGGCCGAGCGGCAGTCGAACGACTCCTGCTTCTGCACATGACTCTCGGCGAACCAGTACAGCCGCGCGCCGGGGAAGTGGCGCAGCAGCGCGTGGTGGATCGCTTCGCGGAAACGCCACATGCCAGCCGCGAAGTATTCGATCACCAGGATGTCGGCATAGCGGTCGACGACCAGGCCGGACAGTCCATCGCCCTCGCTGTGCACGACGCGCCAGGCGTCACTCACGCGATCGAGCTGCAGCAGTTCCTGGCGCAGCGCGACGGCGTTATCGATGCGTGTGGCGATCCAGTCCGCATCAATCGTTCTCGTCCGGGTCGGTCGTGAGCAGGCGCAGCGCAATGCGCGCATGGCCATTCCAGAAGCCACGTCCGATGAAACGTCCCTTCGCGTCCACGACATCGACCACGCTGCCGGGCGGCAGGCGCGTTTCAGGCTTGTGGACCTGGGCGGACCACACCCAGGGGTGGCCGGGGGCGCGGTCGGTCTTGAGACGGATGATGGGGAGGGAGGAATCAGGGGTACTCATCCGTCAATGATAACCGGAGTGGGCGCTCGCCCCCGATTCACGGCTGGCCTAGCGCAAGCGCAAGGCCAGCCAGGACAGCAGGGCGAGCAGGTTGATGCCGATGCGCGACAGGCCGGGGCCAGCCACCGCGAGCACGAAGCCCTCGCTGCCGAAATGCCAGTCCAGGCCCAGGCGGACGGGCAGATGCAGGGTGGCGTAGACGTTCACGAACGCGCCGCAGTGCAGGGCATAGCTCAATATCGGCGTGGCAATCAGCGGCAACTGAAGTAACTGGGCCCAGCCCGAGAACGCCACGCCGCGTTCGCTACCTTCCAGCAGCATCACGCCCGCGATCAGCACAAAGCCGTACAGCAACAATCCGATCACGGCGAGCAGTGATTCATGCGTGGAGCCGAACGGGAACAGGCGCCTCACCATATTGACCACGCCGTAGAAACCGCCGGCCACTTCGAGGATGCCAATCAATCGGAAAAGGAAGTTGCGCACGTGCAGGCCCCGAGTCGAAAGCGGCGAGCTTACTTGCTTCCTCGCCCCGCTGGGGAGAGGACCGGGGCGAAGGATTCAGGCTTGCGGGACCGTGTAGGAGCGCACCCAGTGCGCGATAGGCCAGGCCTCAGTTCCCATCCCTGCGTACCGTGTAGGTGGCCCGCTGGCGGCGGCGATGGGAACCGGGGCCAGCGCCGGTCGCGCACAGGGTGAGCTCCTACATCAAGCACGCTCCCACTGAGGTTCGACGCCGATCAGGCCCGGAGGGAGAGAGCCGTGCGTCTATCACAGCGCTTCGGCCAACTCGTGCAGATCGGCGATGTGCTGTTCCCACCAGCGCGCTTCGGCCGCGAACGGGAAGGCGGCAGGGAAGGCCGGATCGTGCCAGCGCGCGGCGATCCAGCCGGCGTAGTGCAGCTGGCGCATCGCGCGCAGAGCGGGCACCAGGGCCAGTTCGCTGAAGTCGAAGTCGCGCATCTGCTGGTAGCCGTCGAGCAGGGCGTTCATGGCCGGCTCGTCGTTGGCCAGCATCCACAAGTCCTGCACGGCGGGGCCCATGCGTGCGTCGTCGAGGTCGACGAAATGCGGCCCGCCGTCCGTCCACAGCACATTGCCAGGGTGGCAGTCGCCGTGCAGGCGCAACTGGCGCACCGGCCCGACGGCCTCCATGCGCGCGGCGACGGCGCTGTCGACGCGCTCGGCCGCAGCGCGATAAGCCGCATGCAGCGAGGGCGGCAGCAGGGTCGAGGCGAGCACGGCGTGCATGGGTTGCTCGATCAGCGTAGCGCGATCGATGCGGCCGCGATGCACAAACGGCTGCGCGTGCCCCCACGCTATGGATGCGTGCGATCAGGCGGCCCAGCCATTCCAGTTGCTCATTCGATTCCAGCGACGGCGCGCGTCCGCCGCGCCGTGGCGTGAGGGCGTAGCGAAAGCCATCGTGATGCAGCAGAGTGCGTCCGCCGAAGATCAGCGGCGCCACCACGGGGAGCTCGTCGGCGGCCAACTCCAGCGCAAAGGCGTGCTCTTCCAGGATTGCCGCATCGCTCCAGCGATACGGGCGATAGAACTTGGCGATGACCGGCGCGGCGTCTTCCAGCCCCACTTGCCATACGCGGTTCTCGTAACTATTGAGTGCAAGCAGCCGCCCGTCCGGCCATAGCCCGCAGGCGGTGACGGCATCGAGCACGCGATCCGGATCGAGCGTGGCGTAGGGAGCTTCAACGCTCAACGTGGTGCCACGGCGCGGGCGGGAATCACCGCCATGGTGATGCGCGAAATGCACACCAGATCGCCGGCTTCGTTCTCGATGCGGATTTCCCACACCTGGGTGGTGCGGCCCAGGTGCACGACACGGGCGGTGCCGGTCACGATGCCGCTGCGCACACCGCGCACGTGGTTGGCGTTGATATCCAGGCCCACGGCCAGCTCCTGCGCCGGGTCGAGCGTCAGCATGGCCGCCATGCTGCCCAGGGTTTCGGCCAGCACCACCGACGCGCCACCGTGCAGCAGGCCGTAGGGCTGATGCGTGCGGTGATCGACCGGCATGGTGCCGCGCAACCAGTCATCACCGATCTCGGTGATACGCATGCCCAGCGTCTCCATCATGGTGTTGGCGCTCCAGCCGTTGATGCGCTCGAGCGAAGGATCTTGCTTCCAGATGGCCATGGCGGTTGATTCTTGGGGGTTGGGACCGCATTGTCGGTCGACTGCCATCGCCGCGACAATGCGTGGCGGCCCATGCCGGATCCCTCAGAGCAGCCCATTGTTTACCGTTACCCTCCAATCTTCCGGTCGCCATTTCCCGGTCGCATCGGGCGAAAGCGTGCTGGAAGCCGCGCAGCGCGCCGGCATCGCCTTGCCGTACTCCTGCCGTGCTGGGGTTTGCGGCAGCTGCAAGGCCACCCTGCTGAGCGGGCATTGCGACTATCCGCGCAACCCGCCAGTGGCGCTGAGCGGCACCGCGCCATCGCAGCACGCCATTTTGCTGTGCCAGGCGGTGCCGACTGAAGATCTGCTGATCGAGGCGCGGGAAGTCGCTTCGGTGGAAGACATCGCCCGCCGCCAGCTCGATGTCGTGGTGACCCGCAAATGGATGTTGGCGCCCGACGTGGTCGGCCTCCATCTGCAGCCCGCTGCCGGGCAGGCGCGCCTGCAATGGCTGCCCGGCCAGTATCTGGACGTGCTGCTCGACGAGGGACGCCGCCGTCCGTTCTCCATCGCCAATCATCCGCAGGCGGATGGCACCATCGAGCTGCACGTGCGGCACGTGGCGGGTGGCGGCTTCACCTCGTGGGTCAATGACGGCTTGCAGCTGGGCGATGTGCTGCGCATCGAGGGCCCGTTGGGCACGTTCGTGCCGCGCGAGGACTCGGAGCGACCGATGATCTTCATGGCGGGCGGCACCGGTTTTGCGCCGGTCAAGGCCATCGTCGAACACTTTATCGCGCTCGGTACGCGACGCCCGATGCGCGTCTATTGGGGCGCCCGCAGCGCCGCGGACCTGTATCTGCGCGAGATGGCCGAGGTCTGGCCGCGCCAGGCGCACGACCTGACATTTCAGGCCGTGCTATCCGACCCGGAGCAGGCTGCGAGCAGCGGCCTGCGCATGGGGCTGGTGCACGAGGCGGTGCTGGAGGATCAGCCCGATCTCGCCGAGGTCGACGTCTATATGAGTGGCCCGCCGGCCATGATCGATGCCGGTCGCAAGCTGTTTATCGATGCGGGCCTGTCCGAAAGTCGCCTCTATTACGACTCGTTCGACTATGCGCCGGACGTATTGGCGCAGATTCTCTCGGGGCGCGCCGGCATTGCCGGCTTGTGAGAGCCTGTGTTCGCTCTCCCCGCGGGCTGCGGAGAGAGCGTGAACATGCGCTTACGGGTTCTTGCCCTTGGCCACCGGCAGCTGGGCCTGCTGCCAGGCCAGTACGCCGCCACCCAGGGTGTAGACCTTGGCGAAGCCGGCCTTGACCAGGCGTTGCGCCGCCTTGGTGCTGGCGCCGCGGCCGTCCTTGTCGATCAGCACGACCGGCACATCCTTGGCCTTGGCCAAGTCCTTGTGCTCGGGGTCGAACTGGCTCATCGCCACATGGCGCGAGCCCGGCACGTGTGACTTCTCGTAGTCCGCATAGGCGGACAAATCCACCATCAGCGGGCCCTCGCGGTTGATCAGCAGGGTCAGGCCGGCCGGGGTGAGTTCCTTGTACTTGCGGAACAGCGTGAGGATTTCCATCACGATGATCGCCAGCAGCAGGATCAGGAACAGCGCGGCGAGCGCGAGATGGTTGCCGATGAACTCGGGCAGCTTGTGCAGTACATCGCTCATTCGAAAGCTTCCGCAGGCGCGGTCAAGGCCGCGCGGATTGAATAGAACCGGCGATTATACGGGCAGCGCGGCCCGATCCGGTGCTGACCAGCCGCCAGGCCTACTGGCGGCTGATATCTGGCAGGCCGGTGACCAGCCACCAGCGCTTGCCCTCGGCGTCATAGCGCCAGGTCTGGTGATCGGTCACGGTGCGCTCGGACTGCGTATTGACGTTCACCAGATTGATCTTCACAACCTGGCTCACCTCGGTCTGTCCGTTGGGCGTCGGACCTTTGCCCTCGTCATAGCCGCTCACCTTGAATTGCTGGTAGCGCCCCATGTCCAGCGCCGACAACGGGTGCTCCTCGCGCACTTTCGGGTCGACGAACTGCAAGGCGGTAGGGAAATCACCCCAGCGCATCGCACTGGCATAGGCATTCAGCGTGGTAGTGAGCGCGTCATTGCGCTGGTCGGTAGCGCAGCCGGCGAGCACCAACATGGAAAACGAGGCGAGCAGGATAAGGATCCGGCGCATACAGCTTCTCCCTGGGACAAGACCTGCATTGTGCCCAAGGCTCACCGCGTTTTCATACGGCGTCAGCCGATCGCCGTTTGGCCACGAACCGCGCTTGAAGGGTGGCTGCCGGCTTATCACCGCTGCCGGGAACCTGGCAGCTCACCTCGATGCGGGCGCGGCCACGCGCGGTCAGCGTATCGAAGAAGGTGGCCCAGTCCGCGCCATCGGCCAGTCGCGCCTCGCTCTGGAAATCCGACCATACTGGTTCGAGATAGCGCACGCTCGATTCGCCCACGAACACGTCGCAGTCCAGCCCCCGCATGCGCAGCTCCAGCTCCACCAGGCCCCAGCCGGTGACCGTCATCACGCTCACCAGGCTGCCGCCGAAGGCGCAACCCTTGTCGTTGACGTTGGGCACCAGCGGGGCGGCGATCGAAAGATGTTGTTCATCGCAGTCCTGAAAATGCAGATCCATACTCATCGCCAACGGGATTTCGTCGCGGATGAAGCCAACCAGCTTGCGTGCCACAGTCTGTCGTTCGTTCGTGCTCATCGGGGTCGGGTGCATTCAGGGGAACGCGTAGTGTACGCACCCCGGCGAGACAAACCCCAGCGCCGCGTGGCCAGTACACTGCCCAAGCTTTCCAGGGAGGTGGCCATGACCGTGCGATATACGACTTCGGAGCCCGCGCTGCGCGGGCGTACGGTGGTCATCACACGCCCGGCGGGTACCGGTTCGTCCATGGCGCGCCAGGTGCGCCGGCTTGGTGGCGTCCCGTTCCTGCTGCCGGGCTTGTCGCTGCGCGAGGTGGATGACCCCGGGCAGGCGGAGGTAGCGCTGGCCGCGGCCCTCAAGGACGACCTGCTGGTGTTCACCAGCCCCGCCGCCGTGCGCTTTGCCACGCGTCTGGTGCCACTGCGTACGCATGCAACCGTGCTGGCGGTCGGGCAGGGCACGGCGCGCGCGCTCCGTTTGCATGGTGTGAGTGAGCCATGGGCGCCGGTGCAGCGGCAGGACAGCGAGGGGCTGCTGGATCACCCCGCCCTCGCTGATTTGCACGGCAAGCGAGTGGCCTTGATTGGTGCGGCGGGTGGCAGAGGTGTGCTCCGTACCGAATTGGCGGCGCGAGGTGCGCAATTGCGCGAGGTTCATGTGTACCAGCGTGCGGCACCCCGTTGGCAGCGGCGTCAGCTTGAGACGGTCGCGGCATTGCCGTCGAATGCGCGTGTGCTGCTGTCGAGTGCCGAAGCGCTGGGGTGTTTGCGCGACGGGTTGCCGGTGGCGGCTTATGCGGCGCTGAGTGGCGCGATGGCGGTGGTGAGTAGTGAGCGCTTGGCTGAGGCTGCCCGCGACGCGGGGTTCAAGCGGGTGGTGGTTGCCGCGTCGGCGATGGGGGCGGATTTGTTGGCGGCGGCAGCGCGATGAGGGGTCGCGGGTTCGGTTTGTTGCCCGTTATCCCAGCTTGACCAGCCATTCGATGGTTGAGAGCCGTTGGGATGGCGAGCCCGCGTGCAAGCACATTGCGTGATTTAGGAGCCTTCACCGAGGCGACGAACTGGCCGATCGACGACACGCCGCGCGTCGAATATCCCTCACTCCTTCACGAACAGTTGATTCGAGTCCCGCACCCCAGGCTGTTAGCATGTCGCACATGAGCCAAGACGACTCCATCTCCAGCAACAGCGCGTCCGCAGGCCATGCCGCGCCATCCTCATCCTCCCGTGCCACGCGCTCCACGGCGCCCGCGCGCCGCGGCGGCGGCACACTCGCGGTCGCCCTGCTGCTTTCGCTGGTAGCGGTGAGCGGTGCCGGCTACGTCGGTTGGCGGCAGTGGCAGCAGGAGCAGGGGCGTGTGGCCGGCAGTGAAGTGATGAATGGCATGCAGCAGCGCCTGGACAGCCTGGAAAGCGCGGTCACTGCAAGCAACAGCGAACGTAACTTGCTGCGCCAGCGCCTCGGCGACGCGGACCAGGTCAATCGTTCGCTGCGCGAGGAATTGCTCAGCCAGGCCGAGCGCACGCGCAACCTCGAGGATGCGGTGACCAAGCTCTCGGAAAAGACCCTTTCGGCCCATGACGCCATGCTGCTCGACGAAACCGAGTCGCTGCTGCGCATGGCTAAAGAACGTTACGAGTTGTTCCACGATGCGCAGGGCGCGGCAGCAGCCTATGCGATCGCCGATCAGACGCTTGCGGCGGTGGACGATGGCGCGTTTTCCGGTTTGCGGCAGAGCATCGCCGCCGAGCGCGAAGCGCTGGCGAAGAGCCAGCCGGTCAGCGTGAGCGCATCGCTGGCGACCTTGACGAGCCTGCGCGCAGCGATGACCGACCTGCCGCTCAGGCCCCTGGATACACCGGTGTCGAGTTCGACCAGCGGAAGCTGGGCGCGCATCGTCTCCGCGCTCAATAGCGTCGTGAAAGTGCAACGAACCAACGGTGCGCCGCTGTCGGTGGCGGATGCGCGCTTTGCGCGCGAGTTGGCGGGGATCGATCTGGCACAGGCGCAGGCGGCGCTGCTCGCGTCCGATCGCGATGGCTATGTCGCTGCGCTCAAGCGTGCCGATGCGGGCATTGCCGCACAGTTCGACGAGAAGTCACCCGCCGTGAAGCAGGTGCGCGAGCAGTTGGCGACCTTGATCGCGCAACAACCGACCACGCCGGTGCAGCTGGGCGCCGCGCTGAGCGAATTGCGCAACCTGCGTTCGGTACACGCGCTCAAGCCCGCAAGCAGCAATAGCGCGCCGGCCGGGACCAAACCATGAGGTTGTGGCGCTGGATCTTGCTGCTGGTGATTCTGGCGGCGCTCGCTGCATTCGGCTGGCATTGGGTGGCGCAAGACCCAGGCTACGTGATGGTGCAGTTGCGCGGCTGGCAAGCGGAAACCACGGTCGTCGCCGCGGTTGTCATGTTGCTGGTGGCGTGGGGATTGCTGAGTGTGCTGTGGTTCCTGGTGCGCTGGCCGTTTGGCGCGTTTTCCCGTCGGCATCGCCGCATCAGCCGCCATCGCATGCGTGAAGGCCTGATTGCCCTGATGGAAGGCCGTCACGGCGATGCCGAGCGCGACCTGCATCGTGCCTCTCGACTGGGCTCCCTGCGTGCACCCGCCTTGCTCGCTGCCGCCGAGGCCGCGTCACGCCGCGGCGAGAACAGTCGCGCGCTCGCGACACTGGACGAGGCCGGCCAGGTCGCGCCTCGTGCCGCCCGTGTGCTGCGAGCCCGCGTGCTTCGACGCGACGGTAAGGCGGCGGAAGCGGTGAACCTGCTGGCCCCCGAAGCCGACAACGGCAATCTCACGCCGGGTGGCTGGCGCGAGCTGGCGCTGGCATCGCTGGCCAGTGGTGACACGCGGCGTGCGCGCCAGACGTTGGAGCCGCTGCAGAAGAGCGGTGCGTTTGGCATTCGTGGTTTTGCCGCGATCGAAGGGCAGGTGCTTGCGGCCTCCCTGCGCGCGGCGCCCGATGCCGCGGCGCTCAACACCCTGTGGTCGCAGCTGCCCAAGGCACAGCGTCGGGTACCCGCGGCGATCGACGCGTATGCGCGTCGCGCGGCCGCGTTCGGCATGGTCTTGCCGGCCATGGACGAAGTGGAATCGGCACTGCGTCGTGAATGGTCGCCGCTGCTGATCGAAACCTATGGCGCGTTGGGTGGCGACGACCTTGAAGCCCGCGTGCGTCGCGCCGAGTCCTGGCTGGATGCCCACCCGAACGATGCCGCTCTACTGCTCACGCTTGGCCGCATGTGCGCGCGACTGAAGCTATGGGGCAAGGCCACGCAATTCCTCGAACGTTCGCTCGCGCTGTCGCCGACGAGTACCGCCTGGGAAGCGCTCGGCGATGTCCATGCCGGCCAGGACGACGCAGCGCTGGCCCAGTGTTGCTATCGCAATGCATTGGCGCTGGCGCGGGGCGAGTCCGTCGAACCACTGCCGCAGGACGGACGCTCCACCAAAATGGACACGCGTCCGATCGCCGTGGAAGAGCGCAGCGAGCACGGTGTGCCGCGCTTGCGCGAGTAACACCGCCTACTCGAACGCCGAGTCTTCCGCTTTTCTGCTCCTTCTCCCATTGCGGGAGAAGGTTGAGATGAGGGGTGGGAGTTCGCGATCACGCAATGCCCAAGCGATATCGCCAGCGTGCCGCTTACGCAGCGGGCGTTCCGAACCGCTGCCGCGGTCCGGGTCACTTTTCTTTTGCTGGCCCAAAAGAAAAGTAACCCAAAGAAAACGGCCTAAAGAGCTGGCAGCATTCCGTGGGATCGAAGCGTTGGAAGGTTTGCGCGAGCAAATAGCTAGTCGCCCACGGCGAGACACAGCGGCTACACCGCAACGCGCCAAGGCGGTGAGGACTTAAAACCGGTTCGGCCTACGGTCGAAACGCTCGCGGTATCCCGATGCTCAGAAGGCTACCCCACCGCCCACGCTTTAAGCCCTCTGTGCATCGGCGCGTTGCGGTGTAGCCGCTGTGTATCGGCCGTGGGCCGCACCGATCTGTCTGGCCACGCCCGTCAGGCTCGTATCCAACGCGATGCTATGAGCATTTTAGGCCATTTTCTTTGGGTTACTTTTCTTTTGGGCCAGCAAAAGAAAAGTGACTCGGCTGCCGGCAGGCAGTCGAAACGCCCGCTGCGTAGGCGGCAAGCTGGCGGCAACGCTGAGTTGTCGCGCTGTCGCGAGCACCCGCCCCTCATCCCAACCTTCTCTCCCACAAGGATTACCTTCGGGTCGCCCGAAGGGGAGAAGGAGCAGAAGCGGAAGAGCCGGTGATCGAAACGCCCGTCGCGTCCCCCAGAGACTTCCTTTGGTCGTAAGCGGCACGCTGGCTTCATCGTTGGGTACTGCCTATCTTCTCAATGGCAGTCGGTTTTCCAAAGATGTTGAACGGCCTGACTCTTAGGCTCCCAGCGAATTACTCCATTCCGTCCCTGGGGTCGACCGGATGCATCCAGCGGGCCTGCAGGCGCTCGCCGATGCCTACGACCAGCAGGGCACAAGCGATGCCGAGCGCCACTTCGCCGATGCGTGTGAGGGCGATGATCCAGAACGTCCCGGTATGCGGCACCAGCATCACGATCGTAGTGGTCGTGCCGCTGAGCCGACCGGCGCTGCCGACGCCGAACAACCAGCAAGCGGTGATCGCAACCACGATGGCAGCCGCATAGGCGGTATAGGTTTCGCCGGCTATCAAAACGGCTCCCAGGCCCGCTACGCCACCGACCAAGGCGCCGATGATCTGGTCACGCGAGGAGGCACGCGTATCCAGATAGTTCTGCTGGGTCACCGCAATGCTGGTCAAGGCGGCCCAGAACGCCTGTTGGGTATGCAAGAGCAGGCCCAGGCCATAGGCCGAACTTGCAGCGACCAATGCGAGTAACGCCAGCCACAGGCCTTGCACGGTGCGATGTGTCCACGGCAGGCGACGATAGAGCGCCGCCATGCCTTCCTGAAAGCCAAGCAGTTGGCGCACGTTTTCGCGCAAGGATAGACGGTTGCTCATGATCACTCCGTGCCGCGCTGTCGCGGCAAGGTGGCTACACGGGTGTCAGGTTGGCATAGGCATAGACCAGCCATTTGCTGCCGCTACTGACGAAATTCACCTGCATACGGGTATGCGCGCCGCTGCCTTCGGCGCTAACGACCACCCCTTCGCCGAAGCTGGGATGGCTGACGCGCTGGCCGAGTTTCACCGGCATGCTTTCCTGCAGCGAGTTGGAAGCCGCGCCGGGACGGGCGCCGTACAGCGGGCGACTCACCTGCACGCGCGGACGCACTTCGTCGATCAGCTCGGCGGAATCTCGGCGAGGAAACGCGAAGGACGCGCCAGCATCTCGGTGCCATGCATGCGGCGCGATTCGGCGTGGGTGATGAAAAGACGTTCGCGCGCGCGGGTGATGCCGACGTAGGCAAGGCGGCGCTCTTCTTCCAGCCGGCCTTCGTCTTCGACCGAACGCTGGCTGGGGAACAGGCCTTCCTCCATGCCGACCAGGAACACGATCGGAAACTCCAGGCCCTTGGCCGAATGCAGCGTCATCAGCTGCACGCAGTCGTCCCAGGCTTCGCCCTGGCCTTCGCCGGCTTCCAGCGCGGCGTGCGAGAGGAAGGCGGAAAGTTCGCTCAGGCCCGCATCGATGTCGTCCTGGGTGCAGCTCGAAGCGACTGGCCACGTTGACCAGTTCGTCCAGGTTCTCCACCCGCGATTCGGCGTTGCCGCGGCTGTCCTTCTCGTAGAAGTCGCGCAGGCCGGTCTGGGTGATCGCATGGTCGATCTGTTCGGCAAGTGGCAACGGACGCATCGCTCCCACGTCCAGTGCGCAGCGGCTGAACGCGCGGGCCATGCTCGTCGATCAGCACGAGGAAAGCCTTGCACCGCGTTCTTCGCGCGGCCAGCCAGCTCCTGGCCGCCGCTGAGTTCGCCGAGTGCGGCCTCCCACATCGAACTGTTTTCCGTGCGAGCGCGTCGACGCAACACGTCGAGCGTGCGATCGCCGATGCCGCGCGGCGGCGTGTTCACCGCGCGCTCGAACGCGGCATCGTCGTGGCGATTGGCGGACAGGCGCAGGTAGGCCAGCGCGTCCTTGATTTCCGCGCGGTCGAAGAAGCGCTGGCCGCCGTAGACGCGGATAGCGGATATCGCGCTGGATCAGCTGTTCCTCGAAGTTGCGCGACTGCGCGTTCGAGCGATACAGGATCGCGCAATCGCTGCGCGTCGCCGTGTTCGGCGATGTACTCGCGGATGCGCTCGACCACGAAGCGCGCCTCGTCCTGCTCGTTGTAGGCCGCATACAGCGCGATGCGTTCGCCTTCGCCGCCATGCGGTCCACAACTGCTTGCCGAGACGGCCGCCGTTGCGCGAGATCACGCTGTTGGCGGCCTTCAGGATGGTCGAGGTGGAGCGGTAGTTCTGCTCCAGCTTGATCGTCTTCGCGCCGGGGAAATCGCGCAGGAATTGCTGCACGTTCTCGACCTTGGCGCCGCGCCAGCCGTAGATGGCCTGGTCGTCGTCGCCCACCACGAAGACCTGTCCGGTGTTGCCGGCGAGCACGCGGATCCACGCGTACTGCAGCGAGTTGGTGTCCTGGAATTCGTCGATCAGCAGATAGCGCCAGCGCTCGCGGTAGTGCTCAAGCACTTGCGGGTTGCTGCAGCCACAGTTCGTGCGCGCGCAGCAGCAGCTCGGCGAAATCGACCAGGCCGGCGCGGCGGCAGGCATCCTCATAGGCCTGGTAGATCTGCACCAGGGTGCGCGTCATCGGATGATCGCGATGCTCGACGTTGTCCGGCCGCTTGCCCTCGTCCTTCCAGCTGTTGATCTGCCAGGTGGCCTGGCGCGGCGGAAAGCGCGACTCGTCCAGGCCCAGCCCGGCGATCACCCGCTTGACGATGCGCTGCTGGTCGTCCGCGTCGAGAATCTGGAAACCCTCGGGCAGCCCCGCCTCGCGCCAGTGACGGCGCAACAGGCGATGGGCGATGCCATGGAAAGTGCCCACGGTGAGACCTTGCGTAGCGCCAGGGATCAGCTGATCCAGGCGCGCACGCATCTCGCCCGCGGCCTTGTTGGTGAAGGTGACGGCGAGGATCGCCCATGGCGGCACCTGCTCGACCTGGGTGAGCCAGCCGATGCGGTGGGTGAGCACCCGGGTCTTGCCGGAACCGGCGCCGGCGAGCACGAGGTAATGGCCGGGCGGGGCGCAGACCGCTTCGCGCTGCGCGTCGTTGAGCTTGTCGATCAGGTGCGAGACATCCATCCCATGCATTGTACTGGGGTGGTCAAGGGGGAGCGGTTTCATGGGGGCATCACGAGCCACCTTTCAACCACCCTCACCGTCATTCCGGCTTGACCAGCCCTTCGGCTGTTGAGAGCCGCCGGAATAACGGTGAGGAAGATGGACGTTAGTAATAAAGGTGAACGCTCAGCAGGTGTTGCGAGAAGGTAAACCACACGGCGACCAGACAGGCGAGCAGCAGAACGAGGCTGCCCAGCTTGCGTCCCCAGCCACCGGGCTCACGCAACGCATGCCAGGCATTCATGGCTACGGCGATCGTACCAAGGCAGGCCAGCAGGCCGATCAGCTGCAGCAGGCGCAGGCGGGTGTCGAGCTGCGACGTTCCCAACTCCAGACGGGGCAGCATGAGCCACCAACCGGCAGCAGACAGCAACTGCAGGACGGCGGTAACGCAGCTCAGTCGATACCAGCGACCGGCCGAGTCCGGCAACGCCTCAGGTTTGCCACGAACGCGGCGCGACAGCAGGACGAGAGGCCACGAGAGCGCGGCGAACAGGAAAATAGCGAGTGTTCCAACCAGTAGCGGCTGCACTCGAGCGGGCGACAGCCAGGCTGGCACCGGGAGGAAGACCTGGGTGGGTGCGAGTTCGTCGATGGACAGCCAGCGGACCTTGCCATCCTTGACGTCGGCGCCAAGATGACTGCCACTGGCGTCATCGAGCCATAGGAACGGCTTCACTTCACGCCAGTGCGCCGGGCCTGCGAGTTGATCGAAACCCGGGGTGCGCAGTGTGCCGTCCGGCGTCATGCTGACTTCCATCTGCGAGAGCAGATTGCGCAGCGCGCGGAAGTTGCTTACGGACTTCGTGCTACCCAGATAGCGGCCGACCAGCAAGGCGCCATGCTCGCGTGCGGTCGTCAGTGTGGGTTGCTTGATCTGTGGCAACGGCGGGAAATAGCGATCGGCAAAACCACGCAGCAACTCGCGCCGCAGCCCGCCATCGCCTGCGCCAGCCACAGCGACGAACAAGCCGACATGCTGCTGTCCGAACAGCGCCACGGCGCTATGGAAGAATCGCGTATCGCCGCTCTGGCCAATGATGTCCTCGCCATGGCGGTCCAGGTGATGGAAGCCCAGCCCCATGGCGCGCAGTCCAGCCACGCTGGGACGTGAATAGCGGTGCATTTGCCGCACCGTGTCCGCACGCAGGAGTTGCGCGTCGCCGACGCGACCGTCTTGCAGGTGGGCGGCCATGAAGCGCGCCATATCGTTGCCGCTGATCGCCAGGGCGCCCGCCGGTGCCGCCGAGATCCATCCGGCCGGAGCCGGAGTCGCGTTGGCGGATGTGTAGCTCTCGGCCATGTCGGCCTGCAGCGAAGGCGGCCGTGGTTGCTGAAACGTCGCGTGCGCCATGCCCAGCGGCTGGAAGATGTGCTGTTCGATGTACGTCTCGAACGGTTGCCCGGAGACACGCTGCACGATATAGCCGGCCAACGCGGCACCGTAGTTCGAATACGCGGTCACTTCACCGGCCGGGTAGATGCGTGCCGGCACCCAGCGCTTCAGCCATGCTTCGTTGCCGATCAGCGACGAGGCGTCGGGCACATGCAGGTCTTTCGCCACATCCTCGAACCCGGCGGTATGCGTCATCAACTCGCGCAGCGTCACGGGCTTGCCGTCGCGCGGCGGGATGCTGAAGTCCAGATAGCGATTGACGTCGGCATCCAGGTCGAGCTTGCCCTGCTCAACCATTTGCATCACCGCCGTCGCGGTAAACAGTTGCGAGAGCGACCCCACGCGGAACAGCGTCATCGCGGGGTCTAGCGGCCTTTTCGCCGCCGCGTCGGCATAGCCATAACCCTTCGACAACAGGATGTCGCCGTCCTTGACGATGACAACCACCGCGCCCGTGATGGGCGCGCGCTTCATGGCATCGACCATCAGCGGATCGAGCCAGGATGCGGCGTCGGACGCGCTCAACGCGTTTGCGCCCAGCGGCATCGCCGTGGCGCGCTTTTGTTCCGGGATGGGGGTGATCTGGATCTGCGCTTGCGCGGCGACTCGCAGCGAAATCACGCTGAGTGCGAGGAGCGCGAGCAGCCGGAGGCGAATGGGAGCGCGTTTCCACGCGGCGCGTGCTTGCCTGCTCATCGTCCGGTTCCCATCAATGCGATCTGGCGAGTATGACGGGCGAGCCGTGGTGTTCGATGTCAACGTCGGGCTGACAGGTGGGTACGATTCAGCCTCTGCGAAGGAATCCGCCTAGCGCCAGCGCGGTGCCCACGACGATGGCTGCGATACCCACGGATGGTTGAATCGGCTTGTCGTGCGTGGCGGTGATCTTGGCCGAGCCAATCTGCACCAGCGTGTCGGTCTGCTCGTAGCTGCCATGGCCGAAGAGGATCCAAACGCCAGTGGCGAGCAGGATAAGGCCGAGAGTGATCAGCAGTGCGCGCATGGGAGCCTCCTCGGTGATGAGGCCTTGATCATAGGAGGGGAGGCGGCAAGGGAAAAGTCGACGGCGGCACGGTGGAAGGCCGCCGTCGATGGGGAAAGGCGATCGACCTCAGCCGATGCGGGCGAACAGGACGCCGTGGCCCGGCAAGGTGAGCCGGCCATTGCTCAGGTCGCCATGTGCAAGGCCATGGCCGTTGATCGGGGTTGCCGCATTCACGCCTGGCAGCGATGTCTCAACGGCCTCATGCGACAGATTGAATGCAGCCAGCACGGTGTCGTCGCCGTGACGTCGGGTGAACGCGAGCACCGGCTCAGGCGTGTCGATGAAGCGGATATCGCCCCAACGCAACGCCGGCTGCGACTTGCGCCAAGCCATGAACGCGCGAAAGCCATTGAGCGCGGAGTGTGGCTCGACGTCCTGCAGTGCCACGGCCAGTGCGCGATGCTCGGCCGGTACGGGCAGCCACGGCTCGCCCACGCTGAAACCGGCATTGATGCCCGTCGTTCCAGGGGATTGGCGTGCGGCAGCCGTCGCGGCCCTTGAAGGTGGGCCAGAAGGTGATGCCGTAGGGATCCTGCAGGGATTCGAAAGGTACGTCGGCCTCGGTCAGGCCGAGCTCCTCGCCCTGATACACGCATACCGAGCCGCGCAGCGAGCAGACCATCGCGCTCAACATATTGGCCAGGCGCACCGATGCGTCGCCATTGCCCCAGCGACTGAGCACGCGCTCCACGTCGTGGTTGGAGATGGCCCAGCACGGCCAGCCTTCGAGCATCTGCGCTTCGAGGTTCTGCACCGTGCTGCGGATGTACGCCGCGTTGAAGTCGTTGGTGAGCAGCTCGAAGCTGTAGCCCATGTGCAGGCGGCGACCGCTGGTGTATTCGGCCGTGGTCGCCAGCGAATCCTCCGAGGAAATTTCGCCGATCGCCGCGACGTCCTGGATAGCGATCCATCAACGCGCGCAGGTCTTCGAGGAACGCGAGGTTCTCCGGCCGCGTGTTGTTGTAGTAGTGGTACTGGAACGCGTACGGATTGTCCGGGCTGAAGCCGCGACCGACGCGCTTGTCGGCGGGCTTGGGCGGGTTATCGCGCAGCTCGCGGTCGTGATAAGCAGAAGTTGATCGCATCAAGGCGCAAGCCATCCACGCCCTTGTCCAGCCAGAACTTCACGTTGTCGAGCACCGACTGGCGCACGTCCGGGTTGTGGAAGTTGAGATCCGGCTGCGAGGTCAGGAAGTTGTGCAGGTAGTACTGGCCGCGGCGCGGTTCCCACTGCCAGGCGCAGCCGCCGAACAGCGACAGCCAGTTGTTCGGCGGCGTGCCGTCGTCGCTTCGCATCGGCCCAGACGTACCAGTCGGCCTTCGGGTTTTCGCGGCTTTGCGCGGCTTTCCTTGAACCAGGCGTGCTCGGCCGAGGTATGGCTGAGTACCTGGTCGATCATCACTTTCAGGCCCAGCTTGTGCGCCTTGGCCAGCAGGCGATCGAAATCGGCAAGCGTGCCGAACAGCGGGTCGACGTCGCGATAGTCCGCGATGTCATAGCCGAAATCCGCCATCGGAGAGCGGAAGAACGGCGCGATCCAGATCGCGTCCACGCCAAGTCCGGCAACGTAATCGAGCTTGTCGATGATGCCCGGCAGGTCACCTACGCCATCGCCGTTGGTGTCCATGAAGCTGCGTGGATAAATCTGATAGGTGACGGCCCCACGCCACCACGGTGCATCACTCATGTCGCATTCCCGATGTTTCCGCCCAATGCCCGCGTCGCGAAGACCCGTGGCCAGCTCGAAGCGCGGGGGGCAGCTTAAACGCAGAGCGGCGAAGCCATGATTCGACTGCATACGTATTCAAAAAACCGCGATATTGCGGCGCAGCAGACGTTTGGCGAACGCTCGAGCGCCGAAAAAAATGCACGTATCACGGTGCCTGAGTGCGCGGAAAACCGCGCGGATAGTGCGCCGCAGGCGGTAGGACGTGGCGCGCGGCGTGCGCGAAAAGCTGATGCGGCAATAGCCGGCAACCGTTATCATTTTGTCAAAGGTGCACAAAAAAACGCGGTAATGAATACGTATGCATAGACCTGTTCGCGTTTGGGCGCAGCCCTACCATGGCCGCCACGCGACTGGGCCCTCCGAGCATCGGTATGCACTGGCGCGTAGCCCGCAGCAGTCTGTGGGGACTGTTGCGGCAACTACATAACAAGTGTGCAAACCCGTGGGAGGGGAAGACGGTGATATTGAAACGTAATGTGCTGGCCCTGGCGCTGGCGTCCGGCCTTTGTTTTACCGCCGGCATTCATGCAGCGCCGGTTGATGCGGGCGCGAAGGCCGATGGTTCCGCTGCCAACACGGGCGCGGCCAATGATCAGGCGACGCCCGCGTCTGCGCAGCAGACCGACCAGAGCAAGAAGGACGACAAGTCGACCGACCAGGCCAAGCAGACTGAAGGTCAGCAGCTGGCCAAGAGCCTCTCCACCATTACGGTGACCGGCTTCAACCAGGGCATGGAGCGCTCGATCGATTACCAGCGCTACGCCGACACCATCCAGAACGTCATCACCTCGGCCGACATTGGTGGTCTTCCCGATCAGTCGATTGCCGACGCATTGACGCGTTTGCCGGGCGTTTCCGCCGAGCGCATCGCAGGCCAGGCCTCGCAGATCAATATCCGCGGCCTCTCCGGCAACTTCATCCAGACCACGCTCGACGGTCGCGAGCAGCCGTCGACCAGCGGCAGCAACTACATCAACTTCGACCAGTACCCGTCCGAGCTGATCAACATGGCCACGGTGTACAAGTCCTCGCAGGCTTCGCTGGTCACCGGCGGCGTGGGCGGCACCATCGCGCTGCAGACGGCGAACCCGCTGAACGCTCCGCAGGAACAGACGCTCAACGTCGACGCGCGCGGCAGCTACAACGGCCAGGCGCATGACGTCGCCGGCGCCAATGCGCTCGGCTATCGCCTCAGCGTGGCCTACCAGGGCAAGTTCCTCGACAATACGCTCGGCGTTGGCATCGGTGTTGCGCAGATGTACCAGCCGCACGTGGCCGAGCAGTTCGTGGGCGAGGCGTCCGATGGCGCACAGTATCAGATGAACTCGTCCCCCAATTCGGCGACGGGCTATCTGCCGCAGGGTATCCAGCTGCAGCAGAACGGTGGTACGGAGCGTCGCACGGGTTACCTGACGACGGTCGTGTGGAAGCCCACCGATGAGTTGCAGTTGACCGGTGACGGCTTCTTCTCGAAGTTCAATAACGGCTCGTTTGGTTACGGTTTCCGCTCGCAGAATTTCTACGGCAATAACGCGCAGATCACCAACCCGACCTTCAGCTCGCTCGGCACACTGATCGGTGGCACGGTGAGCAGCAATCCGACGACCGGCACCGATCCGCGCACTGGTAACCCTTATGGCAACCAGTTCTCCAACGAGACCACGGCCGACAACTACTCCGCCACCACCTATGTGTTCTCCGGTGGCCTGAACGGCAAGTGGGATCATGACCGCTGGCATGTCGAAGCGGATGCGTCGATGTCGCGCGCGTCGAGCAACGAGATCAACGTCGATACCACGGCCGACCCGTACAACGGTCTGGGCACCGCCAATCCGCAGCTGATGTCGCAGTCGGTGAACTACATGCTGCGCGGTCGCGACATTGGTACGGCGTCGTTCGCCAATCCGGGCGTCTATACCAACCTCAACGACCTGGGCTTGTCGCGCTACGGTGTGTATCCGTACATCTATCACGACAAGATGAAAGCCTTCCGCACCAGCGTGAAGTACGACCTGCCCAACAGTTCATGGCTGTCGGCGCTCGAAGCGGGCGTCTACATCAATAATCACGACTACCAGGCCGATCGCGAAGTCTACGTCTACGGTTCGGAGTGGAACACGTCGCCGGTGGCTGGCCAGCCGCCGCTGACCATCCCCAGCGGCGATGCTTCGCTGACCTGCTGGAAGGGCAATTTCTCCGGCCTGCCGTGCTTCATGCAGCTCAACGGCTCGGCCATCCTTGCTGCGCACGGCATTACGCCCACGCCGGTGAAGGATTGGAACAACAGCTGGTCGGAAATCCAGAGCGGTTCGGTTGACGAAAAGACCCGCGACTTGTTCTTCATGGCCGATATCGATGCCCAGGTGTTCGGTCACGAGCTGACCGGCAACGCCGGCGTGCGCGTTTCGCGCCAGTCGCAGTACAGCTACGGCCTGCAGCAGGTGGGCAATGGCGCCGGTGTGCCGATTGCCGACGGTTACGGCGTGATCAGCACCGATTATGCCCCGCTCAAGGTCGGCAAGACCTACACCGACTGGCTGCCGTCGTTCAACCTGATCTATCACCTGACCGACGACGATCAGGTTCGTCTGTCGGCCGCCAAGGTGCTGTCGCGTCCGCCGATCGACAAGATGCTGGCGGGCTCGGGGTCGTGGGTCTCCAATGGTCCCGGTCCGGGCGCCCAGTACAACGTATGGGGCGGCACCAGCCCGCTGCTGGATCCGCTGCGCGCCAACCAGGTTGACCTGGGCTACGAGCACTACTTTGAGGATTCGTCGGGTGCAGTCACTGCGGGTGTGTTCTACAAGCACATCGAATCGTTCATCCAGAACGTGACCTACGACAACTACGACTTCGCCGCCGCCGGCATTCCGGTACCGATCAATCCGGACACCGGCAGGCCGTACCTCAACGGCCAGTACCAGACGGCGTACAACGCCCAGGGTGGCAACGTTCGTGGTCTCGAGCTGGCGGCATCGAAGAACAAGTTCCTGCCGGGTATCTGGGCTGGCCTGGGCGTGCAGGGCAACTTCGCCTTGACCTCGAGCACGGTGCGCAACCCGACCAACCTGGGTGGTCCGACCACCTACGTCGGCCTGCCGGGCCTGTCGAAGCGTGTTGCCAGCGTGGCGGTGTTCTACGACTACGGTCCGTTCTCGGCTCGTCTGTCCGGCAACTACCGTTCGTCGTTCCTGTCGGATTCGCAGATCGCCGTGTCCAATCAGTTGGTGACGTTCGCTGCGGAGACGGTGTACGACTTCCAGGCCTCGTACAACATCACCAAGCAGCTGAGCGTGGTCTACCAGATGCTCAATGCGACGAACGAGCCGACGCGCACCTACTTCGGCGGCAATCCCCAGCAGACCGGCACGATCCAGTATTTCGGTCGTACCAGCTACCTGGGTCTCAATCTGAAGCTGTAACCACGATCGCGCCGGCGCTTCCGACAAAGAAGCGCCGGCGCGATGCATTAGGGGCCTTGTTGCCGCAAGGAAACAAAGCACCGGCACACCGCGAGGCCTGGCGTGGCGGTTACCGGCCCCGGCGATGCCCGCGTCCGCGAACCGTTCCGTCGATGGCCTGCGGCCCTCGAATGGAGCAAGGCATGTCGCGGTATCGCTTATTCACCCCCCTGGCTTTTCTGTCTGCGATGGCCTTTGGTTCGGCCGTCAACACCATCCCCGCCGCCCATGCGGCCGATGCGCCACCAGCGACCGCCGCGGCGGCTTCCGCCTCCGGCGTCTATTACGAAATCTTCGTCCGCGCCTGGTACGACACCAACGGCGATGGCATCGGTGACCTCAACGGCGTCACCGCCAAGCTCGATTACCTGAAATCGCTGGGCATCAGCGGCATCTGGCTGATGCCGATCAACGACTCGCCCAGCTATCACGGCTACGACATCACCGATTACTACGGCATCAACCCGCAGTACGGCAGCCTGCAGGACTTCCAGCACCTGCTCGATGAGGCGCACAAGCGCGGCATCGCCGTGACCATGGACATGGTGATCAACCACACCAGCGACCAGCATCCCTGGTTCCTCGCCGCTCGCGACCCGGCCGATCCGCATCACGACTGGTACACCTGGGCCGGCGCCCATCCGGACCTCAACGCGCAAAGCGCGCCAGGCGGCAAGATCTGGCACAAACTGGGCAACACGTATTACCTGGGTGATTTCGGCGGCGGCATGCCGGACCTCAACTACGACAATCCCGCGGTGCGCGCGGAGATGATCAAGGTCGGGCAGTTCTGGTTGTCGAAAGGCGTCGATGGTTTCCGGCTGGATGCGGCCAAGCACATCTACGACGATTTCAAGTCGCGCGAGCACGATCCGGAAATCGTTGCGAAAAACGTCGCTTGGTGGACGGAGTTTCATAACGCCATCGCCACGGTGAATCCGCACGCCACCCTGGTCGGCGAGGTGTCGGCGGAGTCGCCCAAAGAGCTGGCGCCGTATCTGAAGCCGTTGGGCTCGATCTTCGACTTTCCGTTGGCCAAGCAATTGATCCAGAGCGCCAAGAGCGAGCGCGTCGGCAAGCTCGACCAGCTGCTGCAAGACACTTATGCCGCTTATCGCAGCGAGGAAGACGTAACGTTCATCGATTCCACCTTCCTGTCCAACCACGATCAGGAACGCGTGATGAGCAGCCTCGACGGCGATAGCCAGCGCATGCGCATGGCCGCGGCGATGCTGCTGACGCTGCCAGGCCGGCCGTATATCTACTACGGCGAAGAGCTGGGCATGGAAGGCCGCAAGCCTGACGAGAACCTGCGCGAGCCGATGCGCTGGCAGCGCCAGGAGGGGGTTGGCGAGTCGCGCTGGAAGCCATCGAGCGTCAACCAGGGCCAAGTCGTGTCGGTGCAGGCCGAGCAGGACGATCCCGATTCGATGCTCAATTTCTACCGCATGCTGATCAGCTGGCGCAGCCAGGTCGGTGCGCTGCGCGACGGCGACCTGCATATGCAGGCTAGCGGGAATCCGCGCGTGCTCGCCTATTGGCGTCAAGCTGGCACGCAGCGTGTGCTGGTCGTGCACAATCTTTCCGGCAAGGCCGCCACGTGGAAGCCGGCCAACCATGTGCTCCCGAAGGACGCCAGCGTGCTGTTGAAGAGCAAGCCCGATGTTTCGCTCGTGGGCGATAGCCTGAAGCTTCCCGCGTACAGCACCGCGGTGCTGCACTGATGCGCGCTCGCCTGCTCGCCTTGGCCTTGCTCGCCGCCATCGCAGGCACGCCTGCGGTGGGCGCCGAGAGCCATGCGCCGGTGACGACGGACCGTCTCTCCCTCGCATTGCCGAACGGACACCTGGAATTGCGTCTGCTCGCGCCGGGCATCGTGCAGCTGCGCGCCGCTGGTGCCGGTGTGGCACCGGCCACGCCGGTGATCGATCCGCAGGCCCGCTTCGCTGCCATGACGGCGACGCTTGAACAGCAAGGCGACGAGCAGGTCTTGCGCTCGGATCAGTTGACGCTGCGCTGGAATCCTCAACGCGCCGAGTTGCGCATGGAGGATCACGGGGGCCGCCTGTTGCTGGCGGCGGATCTCTCGCACGCCACCGAGGGGCGCTGGTCGCTGCGCCATGCCAAGGGCGATCCGCAATACGGCATCGGCGGCCTGAATGCGTTCGATGCGGCGACCGGCGATTTGCTGCGCCAGGGCAAGCAGGTCGCGACGGCAGGCAATCAAGGCCACGCCGGCGCACCGCTGGTATGGAGCAGCGCCGGCTATGGTGTGCTTGCCGACGCCGAACCGGCGCAGTTCGATTTGTCGGATACGACGATCGGCATTCATGCCGAGCATCCGACGCGCAAGGACGCGCTAGTGCCGCGTGCGCAGGATGCGCAGGAGCGGCCCGTGCGCACGCTTTATCTTCTCGCGGGCCAACCGGCCGAGCTGTTCGCCGGGTTGCGCCAGTTGAGCGGCGCGGCGCCGATGTTCCCGAAGTGGGCGATGGGCTTCACCAACAGCCAGTGGGGCATCGACCAGAAGGAAGCGCTGGCGCTGGTGGACACTTATCGCGCCAAGCACATTCCCATCGACAACTTCACCTTCGACTTCGACTGGAAAGCCTGGGGCGAGGACAACGGCGAGTTTCGCTGGAACACCGACAAGTTTCCCGACGGCCCCGACGGCAAGCTGAAACAGGCCATGGATCGCCGCGGCATGCATATGACCGGCATCATGAAGCCACGCGTGCACGTGGATACCGTCGAAGGCCGCGAGGCGACCGAGCACGGCTATTGGCTGGCTCAGTCGAAAGCCGGCGCCGGACTACTTCTCGCACAAGACCGTGCGCGACATCGATTTCGACAACCCGGCGGCACGTGCCTGGTTCTTCAACGATGCGCTCAAGCACTCCTATCGACACCGGCATCGTGGGCTGGTGGAACGACGAGGCCGACGATAGCGGCGTCGACACCCAGTTCCTCAACATGCAGCGCGCGCTGTATGACGGCCAACGCGCCCACAGCACGCAGCGCGTGTGGTCGGTCAACCGCAACTTCTACCTCGGTTCGCAGCGCTACGCGTATGGCGTGTGGTCGGGCGATATCCAGAGCGGCTTCGCCAGCATGGCGGCACAGCGCCAGCGCATGCTGGCGGCGTTCGACGTCGGCGCGATGCATTGGGGCATGGATGGCGGCGGCTTCAAGTCGCCACCGCCCCAGCGACGAGAACTACGCGCGCTGGATCGAGTTCGGTGCGTTCACGCCGATGTTCCGCGTGCACGGCGATTTCGGCCAGAAGCGCCAGCCCTGGGTCTATGGCCCGGTGGCCGAGAAGGCGGCAACGGATGCGATCCGCCTGCGCTACGCGCTGATTCCGTACATCTACTGCCTACGAATACCAGAACCACGTACACGGTGTGGGTTTGGTGCGACCGCTGCAATTCGCCTACCCGAACGATCCTGCGCAGCGCGATCGCATCGATGCCTGGATGTTTGGCGACTACCTGCTGGTGTCGCCTGTCGTCGAGCAGGGCCAGACGCGCAAGCAGCTGGCCTTGCCCAAGGGCCGCTGGATCGGCTACGCGGACGGCAAGGTCTACGAGGGTGGCAAGGACGTCACCATAGCGGTCGATGCAAAGGCTTGGAGCGATATCCCGCTGTTCATTCGCGAAGGCGCGATCATCCCGCACCAAGCGCCGATGGATTATGTCGGACGAAAAGCCGGTTACAGCGCTGGACGTCAACGTATTCCCTGCCGATCACGAAACGCAGTTCGACTACTACGACGACGACGGCAACACGTATGGCTACGAGCAGGGCGATTACTTCCTGCAGCCGCTGTCGGTCCAGCGCCAGGACGGCGTGGTGACATTCCACACGGCCGCTCCTTCGGGAAGCTACCGGCCGGCGCTGCGGGAATACGTACTCGCTTTTCACGGCGAACTGGCAGACGCTGTGAAGAATGCTGGGCAGGCCTTGCCCCGGTTCGATGGGGTGGCGGCCTTGCGTGACGCGCCCGGCGAAGGCTGGGCGCGTGGCAGGGATCGCTATGGCGAAGTCACCTATGTGAAGATCGCAGCGGGCGCGGACCGCCATGTGCAACTCATCCCAGCAGCTAGCCAGCCATGAGCCTGCGTAAGACTTCCCGGTCGGGCCATCGCACCGCGTGGGCACTCGCCTGCGGCGCGCTGCTGTCGGCCAGCTTCGCGCACGCCGATGTTGCCGCACCCGGCGATATCCGTGCCAGTGTGAGCTGGCAGGGCAAGACGGCGAACATGAGCGCGGCGCCCGATGGCAGCTACCTGCTGCGCTCGCCGCAGGGCGAGCGCCGTATCCCTGCGCAGAGCCTCACCGTGCATACCGCCAGCCCGCTGTTCGACGGGCTGTTTGCGATGGCGCAGGACGATTTGCGCCAGGACTCGGTGGCGGCGATCCGCGACGGCGCCTTCGACCACGGCGAGCCGATCCCCTGCCATTGCTTCGAGACCGGCGAGAAGTGGCATTACGTATGGACGCGCGATCTGTCCTATGCCGATCGATCTCGGCCTTGTGGCGATTCGATCCGGCGCGCTCGCGCAGTCGGCTGCGACTTCAAGTTGTCCGACGTGCGCGAGCCATCCGTGCCGCAGGGGCTCTACGTGATGCAGGACACCGGCTCGGGCGGCAGCTGGCCGATCAGTACCGATCGCGTGGTGTGGTTCCTCGGCGCGCGGCATCTGCTGGACGACCCGGCGTTTGCGGATGAAACCTGGCGGGCGCTGACCGATACGCTGGCGCAGGACCGCCGCTACGTCTTCGACACGAGCGCCTCGGCCTGTATCGCGGCGAGACCTCGTTCCTCGACTGGCGCGAGCAGAGCTACCCGGCCTGGACCGCGAAGGACGTGCGCTTCATCGCCGAGTCGTATCGCGTTGTCCACCAATGTGCTGCATTACCAGGCCTTGCAGCTGGCTGCCGGCCTGGCCGAACAACGTCACGATGCGCCTGGCGCCGTACGTATCGCGCCCAGGCCGACGCGCTGAAGCGTGCGATCAACGCGCATTTCTGGCGTGCCGATCGCGGCATGTACATGAGCTACGTCGGCGGCGACGGCGATGCCGATGGAGGCGTATGACCTGCTCGGCCTGTCGCTGGCCATCACCAGCGGCGTGGCCGATCGGCGAAGCGCGCACGGCAGGCGCTGGCCAACTATCCTGCCTGGTCCTCCGGCAGTCCGGTGATCTGGCCTGAGCGCGCCGATCAGCCGATCTACCATAACCGGGCGATCTGGCCGTTCGTCAGTGCCTATGCGCTGCGCGCTGCGCGCACGTGTCGACGATGCACCGCGCATCGCCCACGAGATGGATTCGTTGATGCGCGGCGCGGCGTTGTACGGCATCCAACATGGAGAACTACGAGCTGGCTACCCAGTGCCGTGCACGTCGAAGACGGGCAGCTGAGCGGCCCGGTGGTGGATTCGCCGCGCCAGCTGTGGTCGGTGGCCGGCTATCTCGACATGGTGATCGAGCGGCGTGTTCGGCCTTGGCGACGATGGCAGCATCGCGCCGAAGCTGCCGGTGTCATGGCTGCCGCATGCTGTTCGGCAGAGCACAAGCAGATCAGTCTCGATCTGCCCGGGCGCAACGCATCACCCTGGTGCGCCCGGAAGAGCTGCATGGCAATCTGCTGGTCGCCAAATCGCAGCGTCGAGATGGTGACGAAACCGTGGTGGAGCTGACTGCCGATCATGTCGGGCGCGGCGCCGCTGCGCATGGATGCGCCGCTGTTCGCTCCGGCGACGCCTGCTGCACCGGTCGTGGTCGATACGCCCAAGGGCCGGCAGGTCGCGGTCGCCGACAAGGCGGTGCTGTACGTCGATGGCCGGCGCCATGGCATGGTGGACGGCAAGACCACGTTGCCCGCGCATGCTTCCATGCAATGTTTCCAGGTCACGAGCATCGGCAGGGACGGGCTGGAGTCGCTGCCGAGTGCGGAAACCTGCAAGGGCACGGAGGTCCACATCGACAGCGCCTGGCCACGGGAATGGAAGGCAACGGCAACCGGCGCGTTCCGGGTCTCGCTGGCGTATACGCAACGACCACGGCCCCATCAATACGGGCATCACGGCCGCGGTGAAGCTGCTCGACATACGTTGCGATGGCGCCGCGCCACAGCGCTTCCCGTTGGTGATGCCGCATAGCGATGGCGTGCAGCGGTCCACTACGGCGACGTTCGCGGCGAGCGCTGGCGCGCTGTGCCGCTTCAGCCTTGACCAGGGATTCAACATGAGTTTTCTGCGCCACAACGCGCACTACACTGGCGGTCAGGGCGGCACCGATGGTCCCGTGAACGACGCCGTCATCGAAGGGCTGCTGATCGCGCCCGCTGGCTACCGGAAACCCGACACCATGAAGCGCAAGCCCGAATTGTCGTTCTGGCAGATCTGGAACATGTGTTTCGGTTTTCTCGGCATCCAGTTCGGCTTCGCGCTGCAGAACGCGAACGTCAGCCGCATCTTCCAGACACTCGGCGCTGACGTGGCCGATATCCCGGCGCTGTGGATCGCCGCGCCGCTTACCGGCCTGATCGTGCAGCCGATCATCGGCTATCTGTCCGACCGCACCTGGACCCGACTGGGTCGGCGCCGGCCGTACTTCCTGGCCGGCGCCGTGCTCGCCACGCTGGCCCTGCTGGCCATGCCCAACTCGCCCGCGCTGTGGGTGGCGGCCGGGCTGCTGTGGATCATGGATGCGTCGATCAACATCTCGATGGAGCCGTTCCGCGCCTTCGTCGGCGACCAGTTGCCGCCAAGGCAGCGCCCGCTCGGCTATGCGATGCAGAGCTTCTTCATCGGCGTCGGCTCGGTGGTCGCGTCGCTGCTGCCATGGCTGCTCGCCAAGATCGGCGTCAGCAACGTGGCGCGGCCGGGCGGCGATCCCGGATACGGTGAAGTACGCGTTCTACCTTGGCGGCGCCGTGTTGCTGGCGTCCGTGCTATGGACGGTGCTGTCCACGCGCGAATATCCGCCGGAGCAGCTGGAGTCGTTCGCCGACAACGTCGTGGAAACGCATGCGACCGAGGTGTCCGGCGCCTGGCGCGTCGGCCTGGTGCTGCTGGGCATCGGCGCGGCCTTGCTGGCAGCGATTCACCACTACGCGCTGGAGAAGGAGCTCTATCTGCTCGCCGGCGGCTTCACTGCGTTCGGCGCCTTGTTTGCCTGGCTCTCGGCCACGCGCAGCCAAGGCATGCTGCGGCAAGTGACGGGTGACCTTTACGGCATGCCCGGGCCCATGCGTCGCCTGGCCTGGGTGCAGTTCTTTTCCTGGTTCGCGTTGTTCGCGCTGTGGATCTACACCACGGCCGCGGTCACCGCCGTGCATTTCGGCAGCAGTGATACCCATTCGGCGGCCTACAACGACGGTGCCAACTGGGTCGGCGTGCTGTTTGCTGCCTATAACGGTTTCGCTGCGGTGGCCGCTATCGCCATTCCCTGGATGGTGCGCCGCTGGGGCCTGCGCTTGAGTCATCTGGTGAACCTGTGGCTCGGCGGTGCGGGCTTGCTTTCGTTCCTGCTGATTCGCGATCCGCACTGGCTGTTGCTGTCCATGGTGGGTGTGGGCTTTGCCTGGGCGTCGATTCTGTCGCTGCCCTACGCCTTGCTGTCGGACAACCTGCCGGCCGCGAAGATGGGCGTGTACATGGGCATCTTCAATTTCTTCATCGTGATACCGCAGCTGCTGGCGGCCAGCGTGCTGGGTCTGCTGTTGCGCCTGTTCTTCCACGGCCAGCCCATCTGGGCGCTGGCCATGGGCGGCGCCAGCCTGATGATCGCCGGCTTGTTCACGCTGCGCGTGAGTGAGCCCGCGCTCGAGCTCTCCGCTGCTTCCGCCAGCACAGGACGCCATTGACGCCATGCGTATCCGTTCGCCCCTTGCCTCCCTGGTTGTCGGCCTTGCATGCACCGCGCTCGCTGGTTCTGCGCTTGCAGCGGACCATGCACCAAGCGATTTCTACGGCACCGACCTGCCGTTCGCCGCCAACGCGATCTATTTCGTGATGACCGACCGTTTCGTCAATGGCGATCCGTCGAACGATCATCGCGACCAGGGTGGCGCGCACCACACGTTCGATATTCCCGTGCAGGGGCCGAATGGAGAGACCGCCAACATCGGCTATCTCGGCGGCGACTTCAAAGGCGTGCTCGATAACGCCGCTTATATTCGCGGCATGGGCTTTGGCGCGGTGTGGATCACACCGATCGTGGATAACCCCGATGAGGCGTTTAGCGGTGGCGATCCGGTGACCTGGGGCGCCGCGATGGCCGATCGCGGCAAGGCGGGCTATCACGGCTACTGGGGCGTCAACTTCTACAAGCTCGACGAACACCTGCCCAGCAAGAACCTGGACTTCGCCCAGTTCACTGCGAGGATGCGCGCGCAGGGGCTGAAGACTGTGCTCGACATCGTCGCCAATCATGGCTCGCCGTCGTTCAGCATGCCGGTGGCGCAGCCGATGTTTGGCCAGATCTTCGACAAGGACGGCAAGCTGATTGCCGACCACCAGAACCTGGCGCCGTCGGATCTCGATCCAGCGCGTAATCCCTTGCATCGGTTCTATCACGCGTACGACGACCTGGCGCAGCTGTCCAACAACAACGATGAGAATCCAGCCGTGCTGGACTACTTCGCCGGCGCATACCTGCAATGGGCGGATCAAGGTGCGGATGCGTTCCGCATCGACACCATCAGTCACATGTCGACCGCGTTCTGGAAGCAGTTCGCCGCGCGCATTCGCGCCAGGCATCCCGGCTTCTTCATGTTTGGCGAAGCGTTTGACTACAACCCGGACAACATCGGCCAGTATACCTGGCCGCGTAACGGCGGCATCAGCGTGCTGGATTTTCCACTGCGCCAGCGCGTCGCCGAAGTGTTCGAGCACCCGCACAGTGACTACGCACGCATTGCCGAGCGGCTCTACCTGCGCAACGGCCCCTATGCGAATCCGTACGAAGTGGTGACGTTCTACGACAACCACGACATGGCACGGCTTAACGCCACGGACGAAGGCTTCATCGACGCGCACAACTGGCTGTTCACCGCGCGCGGCATTCCGGCGGTCTATTACGGTTCGGAAGTGGGCTTCATGCGCGGGCGGGCGGAGCACCAGGGCAATCGCAACTACTTCGGTCAGGCGCGCATCGATGCGGCGCCGAAGAGCCGTATCTACCAGCAGCTGGTGCGTATCGCCCAGCTACGCTCCAGCACGCCGGCGTTGCAGAAGGGCTTGATGCTGCCCGTGCAGTTCAAGGGCGACCGGGCCGCGTTCTATCGCGTCTACCAGAAGGGCAACGAACACCAGATCGCGCTGGTTCTGCTCAACAAGGGTGATGCGCCGGCGTCGTTCGATATCGCGGACTTCGTGCAGCCAGGCACGTGGAAGGCGGCTTTGGGCGGTCGTAACGTCGAAGTGACCGGTGGCGGCGCGCTGCACGCCACGGTGGGCGCGCACGATGTGCAGGTCTATCTACTCGATGCCGTGGCGACGCGCGCGGACTTCGTCACGGAGCTCACCCGGTTGATGACCGAACGAGGCCATCCCGGCGCCTGATTCCCCGCCGTAGAAACGCAGTGTAGGAGCGCACCCTGTGCGCGATTACGGCATAGTCGCTCCGTTGGTTTGTCACTCGGGCCATCCTTGGCCCTCGCCCTTCGGGCAGCTGGCGCTGTGCAATCCGGCAGTCCTGCCGGATGGTCGCGCACAGGGTGCGCTCCTACAGAAGCAGATGTCGGCGTTCAAGCCTGCCGCAAGCTGGAGCGGCGCACGATCAAGCGCGCCGGCAGCATCGCGCTCTCCGCCGGCTCGCCCCGGATCAGTCGCAGCAGGTTGTCGACCAGGATCTCGCCCGCCTGCTTGGTGTCCTGCAACACCGTGGTCAGCGGCGGATTGACGAAGCTGGCCATGGTGATGTCGTCGAACCCGGCCAGTGCCACATCGTCCGGCACCTTAAGTCCGTGATCGGCAAGCGCACGCATGGCGCCGATGGCGATCAGGTCGCTGGCGGCGAACACGGCATCGAAACTGACACCGTGACTGAGCAGCTTCTCCAGCGCGTCATAGCCCGAGCGTTCGGTACTCTCGGCGTTCACCTGGAGCAGGGGCTCGGCTTCCAGCCCCGCCTCGCTCAGCGCCCTCACGTGGCCGCGGTAGCGATCGAAGAATTCCGGGTAATGACTCGAGGCGTCGCCAAGAAAAGCGATGCGTCGGCAGCCTTGTTCGATGAGGTGGGTGGTCACGGCACGGCCACCGCTGACGTTGTCGCAACCCACCGACACATCCGGCTGGTCCGGCAGCACGGCACCCCAGCGCACGCAGCGCGTACCCTGGTCGACCAGTTTCTGCAGCTTGTCGCGGGTGGCGAGATAGTCGCCGTAACCGAGCAGGATGATGCCGTCGGCCTTCTTGCTGTCCGCGTAGTCCGCATGCCAGTCGCGCGAAAACTGCTGGAACGAGATCAGCAGGTCGTAACCGCGTTGCGCACTGGCGCGCGTGATCGAGCCAAGCATTGAGAGGAAGAACGGGTTGATGTGCGAATCATCTGCCGTCGGGTCCTCGAACAACAACAAAGCCAGCGTGCCGGTATGTTTGGCGCGCAGGCTGGAGGCGTTCTTGTCGACCTTGTAGTTGAGCTCGTCCACCGCCGCCTGGATGCGTCGGCGCGTTTCCTCGTTCACCAGCGGACTGCCACGCAACGCGCGCGACACCGTCGACTGGGAGACGCCAGCGAGGTGGGCAATATCGAACGAGGTGACTTTTCCCTTGATCTGCACGCGGCCGTAACCCTTGAGGCAATGCCGGCCGAGCTCCCTGTGGCCAGACGAGTTGTTCGCGGCATCCTAGCTGCTTTACGCCGTTCCCGCGCGTCGCGTGGGCATATTGAACAGGCTCTTGGCCCAGGCGAAAAAAAGCCCCGAGGATTAGGGGGGAATCCTCGGGGCCGGGGTGGAAGCGAAACCCAGGGGAGAGGTTCGCTTACCGGGTGGCTCATCCAGGGAGGTGGTCTGAGCCAGTGGACGCCGTTGCGTGCATCCGACTACTAAGAACGCGGCACGCGCCAAAAGTTGCACTCACCAGGTCAGTTTTAGTTAGCGACGATTCATATGACAAAAATCAAACACTTCGCGATCGCCGGCGTCGCAGCGAACGCTGGGACGCCGCGCAAACATTGAACAGGTAGTTAGTGCGCTTCGTCCCAGTTGGCGCCCACGCCCGACCTCGACCAGCAGCGGCACGGCGAGTTCCGCCGCACCGGACATGCGCTCGATCACGCCCGCGCGCACGGCCTCGACCGCATCCTCGCGCACCTCGAATACCAGTTCATCGTGCACCTGCATCAGCATGTGCGCATCGTCGCGCTCGCGCAGCCAGGCGTGCCACGGCGATCATGGCGCGCTTGATGATGTCGGCGGCGGTGCCCTGCATCGGTGCGTTGACCGCGGCGCGTTCGGCGCCCTGCGCGCAGGGCCTGGTTGCGCGAGGTGAGGTTCTCCAGATACAGCCGGCGACCGAACATGGTCTCCACATAGCCGTCGCGGTGCGCCTGCTCGCGGGTGGCATCCATGAAGGCTCGCACGCCGGGATAACGCGAGAAGTAGCGGGCCATGTAGTCGCTGGCTTCGCCGCGATCCACGCCGAGCTGGCGGGCCAGGCCGAACGCGCTCATGCCGTACATCAGGCCGAAGTTGATCGCCTTGGCGGCGCGGCGCTGGTTGGCGCTGACTTCTTCGGGCTCGAGGCCGAACACCTCGGCGGCGGTGGCGCGATGCACGTCGCCGCCTTCATGGAAGGCCTTCAGCAGGCCCTTCGTCGCCGGAGAGGTGGGCCATGATGCGCAACTCGATCTGCGAGTAGTCCGCCGCCAGCACCATCCAGCCCTCCGGCGCGATGAACGCCTGGCGGATGCGCCGGCCTTCCTCGGTGCGCACCGGGATGTTCTGCAGGTTCGGGATCGGACGAAGAGATCCGCCCCGTCGCCACCGCGCCCTGGTGGTAGCTGGTGTGCACGCGGCCGGTACGCGGGTTGACGATGCTCGGCCAGCTTGTCGGTATAGGTCGAGCGCAGCTTGGCCAGGCCGCGGTAGTCGAGGATCAGGCGCGGCAGCTCGTGGTCGTCGGCGATCGCGTCCAGCGCCTCCTCGTTGGTGGACGGCTGGCCGGTCGGCGTCTTCAGCTTGGCCTCGCAGGCCGAGTTCGTCGAACAGGACGGCCTGCAGCTGCTTGGGCGAATCGAGATTGAACTCGCGGCCGGCCAGCTCATCCAGGCTGCTGCTGCAGTTCCAGCATGCGCTTGCCCAGTTGCTGGCTCTGCGTGCGCAGCTCGTCGCCGTCGATCAGCACGCCGCGCTGCTCCATCGCGGCCAGCACCGGCACCAGCGGAATCTCGATGTCCTCGTAGACCGCGCGCAGCGGCGGCACGCTTTCCAGCTTCGGCCACAGGCGTGATGCAGGCGCAGCGTGACGTCGGCGTCTTCGGCGGCGTAGCGGCAGGCGGTGTCCAGATCCACCTGCGAGAACGAGATCTGCTTGGCGCCCTTGCCGGCGACCTGCTCGTACTTGATGGTCTCGTAGCCCAGGTATTTCCGCGCCAGCGAATCCATGTCGTGCCGCGTGGCGGTGGCGTTCCACACGTAGGACTCCAGCATGGAGTCGTGCTTGAGCCCCTGCACGGCGATGCCGTAGTGCGACAGGATGTTGATGTCGTATTTCGCGTGCTGGCCGAGCTTGGGGCGGCTGCGGATCCTCGAAGAACGGCTTCAGCGCGCCCAGCACCTGCATCGCGATCGGAGCTGCGCGGGTGCGCCCGGGTAATCGTGGGCCAGCGGCACGTAGCAGGCACATGCCCGGTTCCACCGCAGGCTGAGGCCGACGATATCGGCGCGCATCGCATCGATGCAGGTGGTCTCGGTATCGAACGCGATCAGCGGTGCGCTGGCGCAGCTTCTCCAGCCAGCTGTCGAACTGCGCTTGCGTGGTGACCAGTTCGTACTGGCCTTCCATCGCCAGATTCGATGCGGCCTGCTGCTGTCGTAGGAGCGCACCCTGTGCGCGAAGCTCTTCGGTGGCCACTGCCGACAGCCGGGTCGCGCACACGGGTCGCGCTCCGACAACCGGGGCAGCGGCTTCGGCTATCCAGCTCCTTCAGCGCCGCCTTGAACTCGTAGCGCGTGTAACAACTCGCGCAGCTGTTCCAGCGTCGGCGCTCGCGCAGGGCCAGATCCGGTGGCACCGTCACATCCAGCGGCACGTCGGTCTTGATCGTCACCAGTTCGCGCGACAGCGGCAGTTGCGGCAGCGCCGCGCGCAGGCTCTCGCCGATCTTGCCGCCGATCTTGTCGGCGTTCGCGATCACGCTAGTCCAGCGAGCCGTATTCGGCCAGCCATTTCGCGGCCGTCTTCGGGCCGCACTTGGGTACGCCGGGCACGTTGTCGACCGTATCGCCGGTGAGCGCGAGGAAATCGACGATCTGCGCCGGCTCCACACCGAATTTCTCCACCACGCCCGCGCTGTCCGTGGTCGTGTTGGTCATGGTGTTGACCAGGGTGATGCCGGGCCGCACCAGCTGGGCCAGGTCCTTGTCACCGGTGGAGATCTCCACCTCGATGCCTTGCGCATGCGCCTGCTCGGCGAGCGTGCCGATCACGTCATCCGCCTCCACGCCACTCACCCGCAGGATCGGGAAGCCGAGCGCACCGACGATGGCCAGCATGGGGTCGACTTGCGCGCGCAGGTCGTCGGGCATCGGCGGGCGATTGGCCTTGTACTTGTCGTACAGCTCGTTGCGGAAGGTCGGCCCCGGCGCATCGCTGACGAAGGCGACGTGGTCGGGCTTGGCCTTCAGCGTTGCGCGCAGCATGTTGACCACGCCGAACAGCGCGCCGGTGGGCTCGCCTTGCGAATTGCTTAGCGGGGGCAGCGCGTGGAAGGCGCGATAGAGGTAGGACGAACCGTCGATGAGAATGAGCTTGGCCATGCGGGGGATTGTCGCATGCGGGGCGTGGTGGCCTGCGGAGCCGGGTTTCGGGATGGGGGCGGGGGATGGGTAGCGGGGGCGCAAAACCCGAATGCCGCGCGCAGCATCGAATGCACGTAAAAGAGCGCAAGATTGCCCCGAACCACAACAGTGCGCCCCCGCTACCCATCCCCCGCCCCCATGCCCAACATGGTTCACGAGCCGCATCGCCACGCGCTGCTATGCTTTGCTTCCATCAGGAGGCCGTCATCATGAAACCTGTCGCGTTGCTTATCGTTCTAGGCGCCGCCGTCGCATCTCAGGCGTTCGCCCAGACCGCAGGCTTCCCACCCGCACCGCCGCCGCCGGGCATGAATGATCCCGGTGTGAAGGCCGTAACACCGCCTGCACCGGCACCGGCCTCCGCGGCACACACCGCGCAGCCAGCCCAGCAAGCACAGGCCGCGTCGAACAGTGCGGCCGCTCGCCCGGGCCAGCCCGCCCTGCCGGCCATGCAGGCGCCGCGCGACGCCACGGGCCAGACACCACCGCAGGTCACCGTGCACAAGCAAGGCGACGACACCATCCAGGAGTACCGCCGCAGCGGCCAGCTCTACATGGTGGTGGTGACACCGAAGAACGGCATCTCGCAGACCTATATGGTCGACCAGAAGGGCGCCTGGACCAATGCGGGCGGCGAGCCGGTGAAGCCGGTGATGTACAAGGTGCTGGAGTGGGGCAAGGGCAAGTCCGTCGAGGATCAGGACAACGGCGGCCAATGAGCCACCTGCTGGCATCGATGGACGCCGGTCCATGACGCATCGTGCGGTGGGCCGGTCGTGAACCTGCGCGAGAGCTGGCTGCTCTTCGCACTGGGTTCGGCGTTCTTCGCCGCGTTGACCGCGTTGTTCGGCAAGCTGGGTGTGGCGGGGATCAATTCGAATCTCGCCACCTTCATCCGCACCATCGTGATCCTGCTGGTGACGGCCGGCATTCTCAGTCTACGGAACGAATGGGCTCGCCCCACCGGGCTGCCGCCCAGCAGCTGGATGTTCCTGGTTCTCTCAGGCATCGCCACGGGACTTTCGTGGCTTTGCTATTACCGCGCGTTGCAATTGGGACCGGTGAGCAAGGTGGCGCCGATCGACAAGCTCAGCGTGGCGATCGCCATCGTGCTTGGCGTGCTCTTGCTCGGCGAGCAGTTGAGCTGGCCACTGGTGATCGGTGGTGGCCTGATCGTCGCCGGCGCCATCGTCATTGCCGTGTTCTGATTCGGCGTCCCTTAGACCCTGTTCAAAGTCTCCGTTACAGCCACAAGCACCCCCTCCCAGCCTCCCCCTGCAGGCAGGGGGAGGAGACAAAAGCATGCCCGCGCATACTCCCTCCCCTGCTTGTCCCGAAAGAGGGACTCCCTTCGGTCGCAGGGGAGGGCTGGGGAGGGGTGCTTTTGATGACGCAGCGACTTTGAACAGGCCCTAGGCATCGTCCAGCTCCGCATAGTGGCGGAAGATGCCGTCCTCGTTGAACGGTAGGCGTCGCGGCGAGGCGAGATAAGTGGCAAGCCGAGGTCTCGCGGCGACACGTTCGCTCAGTGAGCGTAGGCGTGCCGTATGTCGACGAAGGCGCTTCATCGCAAGGGGAAAGGCATAGTCCAGTCCCGCCATCAGCTGGAACAGGGATAGATCCACATACGAGTGATGTCGGCCAACGGCATGGTGCCCGTCGCCGCGTGCCAGCACCTGTTCGAAGTAGTCGATGAATTTCGGCAGTCGTTGTGCGCGGAAAGCTTCCGCGCGTTTGCGTGCTTCAACCCGCTGGTCCTCGAAATACTGATCCACCGCAATCGGATGGTGCGTGTCGTGCACATCCGCAACCATGTCGCAGATGGTGAGCTGCAATTGCAGCGCAAAACATTTGCTGGCGACTGACGAAGGCACCAGGCCGTGGCGCGGGGCGAGAAAGGCGAGGATGTTCGCCGTCTGCGCAATCACCAGCTTGCCTGCCCGCAGAAAGGGCGGGGCGAAGGGAAGCGTGCCGGGTTGTTCGCCACCAAGAAACCGCATCATGACGCCGTCCCCCTCGTCGCGCGCGACGTCCACATAGGTGGCACCGGCGTCCTCCAAGGCCAGCCGTACAAACTCGCCGCGACCCTGGATACCCGTCCAGTAGAACAGTTCGTAGCGCATCGTCTGGCCCGATGATGTCGGAGGGGCCAGCCTAGCCGCGGTGCGTTCAAGCTCGCGTGAGCATTACCCGGCCGGTGTTGCCGGCCATGCGTCAGCGAGTGCGCGCAGGCGTTCCCACACCAATGCAGCGAGCGGCGACAGGGAGCGCTGGCGCCGCTTCAGCAGCACGATGTCGCGATGTTCCGTCGGCGTCAGTGGACGCGTGACCAAGGTGCCTGGCGCCGGTGACAAGGCCGGGCTGACACTGATGCCGAGACCCGCCTCCACCATGCGAAACGCCGTGAGGGTATGACCAGTCTGCTGCACGATATCGACCTCGATGCCGCGACTTGCCAGTGCGTGATCGATCAGTCGACGGCTGCCGGAGGAATAGTCAAGCAATACCAGGCGCTGACCGCGCAGCTTGCGCCACGCTACCCGCTCCCGCTGCGCCAATGGATGGTCGGGTCGGCAGACGAGGACGAAGGGGTCGCGCAGAATCAGTTCGCTGTCGAATTCACCGCTCGGTGGTGGATCGATGGCGAGTCCGAAATCCACTTCACCGCCGCGCACGCTGTCCAGCACCATCGTTTGCGCCTGGTCGTGCAGCTGGATGGTGAGATCGGGATAGCGCCGGATGCAGTCGGCAATGCATTGGGGCATCAAGCCGGCTGACAAGGTGGGTACGGATGCCACGTGCACCTTGCCATGTCGTCGTTCGCTTTCCGAGTGGACATGACCGAGCACGCCTTCCAACTCGTCGAGCACGCGGCTGATCGCGTTCTCCAGGTAGCGCCCCGCATCCGTGGGCACCACTTCCCGGGTGTTCCGGTCGAACAGCTTCAGGCCCAGCTCCGCCTCCAGTTCGGCCACGTGCCGGCTCACCGCTGGCTGGCTCAGGTGCAGGCTCTCCGCCGCGCGCCGGAAATGCTGCTGCTGGGCCACAGCGAGGAATACGCGAAGCTGGCGCAGGGTGACATTCATAACATGATGATATCAATGAATCAGATAATACGAATTGATTAATGAATGGGGCGGCGTTGCAATAGCGTCCTCCCGCGCAACCAGCTTCCGGTCATGTCACTGAGTCGCTTCCTTCCCGATCGCTTCACCTGCGCCCTGGTGGTCACGGTCGGCTTGGCCAGCCTGCTGCCTTGTCGCGGCCACGCGGCCAGTGCGTTCAACGTGCTTACCGACCTGGCCATTGCGCTGCTGTTCTTCCTGCATGGCGCGAAGCTGTCGCGCGAGGCGGTGGTGGCAGGCATGACGCATTGGCGCCTGCACCTCACCGTGCTCGCCAGCACCTTCGTGCTGTTTCCAGTACTTGGCCTGCTGTTGCGTCCGGTGCTGTCGCCGCTGGTGACGCCGTCGCTGTACCTGGGCGTGCTGTTCCTGTGCACGCTGCCTTCCACGGTGCAGTCGTCCATTGCTTTCACCTCGATGGCGCGCGGCAATATTCCGGCCGCCATCTGTGCGGCATCGGCATCCAGCCTGCTTGGCATCTTCATCACGCCACTGCTGGTGGGCCTGATGCTGGAGTCGCACGGGCAGGGTGGCATGAGCTGGGATGCCGCAGGCGGCATCGTGCTGCAGTTGCTCGTGCCCTTCGTGGCGGGCCAGGTGGCCCAGCACTGGATCGGGCGGTGGGTGAGCCGCAATCGGGCACTGCTTGCCCATGTGGACCAGGGTTCGATTCTGCTGGTGGTGTACACGGCGTTCAGCGCGGCGGTGCTGCAAGGTCTGTGGAAGCAGATTCCGCTGCCGGTGCTGGCTGGGCTATTGGTGGTCAACGCGGTGCTGCTGGCGATCGCCTTGCTGGTGACGCGTTATGGTTCTCGCGCGCTGGGGTTTGGTCGCGAGGACGAAATCACCATCGTGTTTTGTGGCTCCAAGAAGAGTCTGGCCAGTGGCGTGCCGATGGCGAAGGTGTTGTTCGCGGGTCATCCGCTGGGCGCGATCGTGTTGCCGATCATGTTGTTTCACCAGATCCAGCTGATGACTTGCGCGGTGCTGGCGCGGCGCTATGCGGAGCGGGCGCGGAGGATTGAACTGGACATGGAGGCGGATGGCGCTACGCGCGCTTGAGCCGTACGCTCAGAGCGCCCACCAGCTCCCTCGCCGTCATTCCCCCTCACCGTCATCCCCGCGAACGCGGGACAAGCGCGAAGCGCGCAGAACGCCCGTAGGGCGGCCCCCAAAGGGGCGAGCGCAGCGAGTCATCCAGTGCTTTTCGCTCTTTTTGTTGTGCTCCCGCAGGCGAGTCCGATTGCGGAGTCGCTCATACAGGGCGACAACAGCGACTGCTCTCCAGCGTTATCGCGAGCACCCGCCCCTCACCCCAGCCCTCTCCCCACAGGGGAGAGGGAGTCAAAGGCTGCGTCGGTCGCGCGAATAGGTCGGCGGCAAATCACGCACGAAAAAAGTCCGACCATCCATCAATGACGGAAATGGCGAATTCCGGTAAACACCATCGCCATATCGTGCTCGTCAGCGGCGGCAATCACTTCCGCGTCGCGCATCGAGCCACCCGGCTGGATCACGGCGCGGATACCCGCAGCAGCGGCGGCATCGATGCCGTCGCGGAACGGGAAGAACGCGTCGGAGGCCATCACCGAGCCGCGCACTTCCAGCTTCTCGTCGGCCGCCTTGATGCCGGCGATCTTCGCGCTGTAGACGCGGCTCATCTGGCCGGCGCCAATGCCGATGGTCTGGCGGTCGCGGGCATAGACGATGGCGTTGCTCTTGACGAACTTGGCCACCTTCCAGGCGAAGATCAGGTCGTCGATCTCGGTCGGCGTGGGTGCGCGCTTGGTGACGATCTTCAGATCGTCGGCGCTGACCATGGCGCGGTCGGCGGTCTGGATCAGCAGGCCGGAACCGACTCGGCGCGTATCGTTGCCCGGATGCGGCTTGGTCAGGTCGCCATCCGCCGGCGGCGGGATTTCCAGCACGCGCACGTTGGCCTTCTTGGCGAAGACCTTGAGCGCCTCGTCTTCATAGCCGGGTGCCAGCACCACTTCGACGAACTGGCGCTCGACGATGGCGCGCGCCGTGGCCGCCGTCCACCACGCGGTTGAAGGCGATGATGCCGCCGAAGGCGGAGGTGGGGTCGGTCTGGTAAGCGAGGTCGTAGGCGCGGCCGATGCCTTCCAGGCTGACGGCGACGCCGCAGGGATTGGCGTGCTTGACGATCACGCAGGCCGGCTTGGTGAAGCTGCGAACGCATTCCCACGCGGCATCGGAGTCGGCGATGTTGTTGAACGATAGCTCCTTGCCCTGCAGCTGGCGGAACGTGGCCAGCGTGCCCGGATGCGGATACATGTCGCGGTAGAACGCGGCCTGCTGGTGCGGGTTCTCGCCGTAGCGCAGATCCATCATTTTCACGAAGCGGCCATTGGCCTGGGCCGGGAAGGCATCATGGCCGGCAATGGCGTCGTAGCCATCGTTGAGCTGCAGCGCGGACAGGTAGTCGCTGATCGCGCCGTCATAGTTCGATACGCGATTGAACGCGGCGACGGCGAGCTTGAAGCGCGTGGCGCGCGCAAGGCCACCGCTCGCCTCGATTTCCGCCAGTGCATCCTCGTACTGGTCGGGAGAGGTCAGCACGCCGACATCGTTCCAGTTCTTCGCGGCGGAACGCAGCATGGCCGGGCCGCCGATATCGATGTTCTCGATCGCATCTTCCAGCGTGCAATCAGGCTTGGCCACCGTTTGCTCGAACGGATAGAGGTTGAGCACCAGCAGGTCGATCGGCGCGATGCCCAGTTCGGTCATCACCGCGTCGTCGGTGCCGCGACGGCCGAGCAGGCCGCCATGCACTTTCGGGTGCAGCGTCTTGACGCGGCCGTCCATGATCTCCGGGAAACCGGTGACGTCGCTGACGTCCTTGACCGGCGATGCCGGCATCGCGCAGCGCCTTGGCGCTGCCGCCGGTGGAAAGCAGCTCGACGCCGGCCTGGCGCAGCCGTCGACCCAGGGCGATCAGTCCGGTCTTGTCGGAAACGCTGAGCAGCGCGCGGCGGATGGGGGTAACGGCAGGGGCAGACATGGCGGCTTCCAGAGCGGGAGAGCCGAGCATTATAGCGGGCTGGGCCGCAACCGGCGGAAAGCGCGGCTTTGACCCGGATGGATGGCTAAACGCGGGGAGGCGCGGGGCTTGATGTCCCGGATGCGATGTGCGCGCAGCGCTGAACCTCGATGATTTCGCGAGGCTTACAGCAGGCCGTGGGCGGCCAGCTTCTTGCGCAGCGTGGCGCGATTGATGCCAAGCGCGGCGGCGGCGCGGCTCTGGTTGCCGTCGTGCAAGGCCAGCACTTCGCGCAGGAGGGGACCTTCGACTTCGCGGATCACCAGCGCGTGCAGACCCTCGTCGCATTCGGTATCGCCGATGTCGGCAAGATAGCGGCGGACGGTGCGACTGACGCATTCGCTCAATGCGCTCTGCGACGAAGTCTCGCTTAGGGGCCTCGCTAGCAGGCAGTCTGACGGCGTTCACTGGCATTTCCCCTCACGTTCTAATGCGGCGGCTGCGTTGGCCGCTGCAATTGTTTATGGCAATACCGCGGGCGGCGGCTCGCATGGAACGCCGGGTGCAGCACAAGACGAAGGGGCGAGTTTACCCGTGTGTGGCGATAAATTTAAGTCCCTTGCATCGAACAAACAGTGGGACTTTGTGACATCGGCATTTGTCCTATGGACAAATTCGGTTGCGCCTTGGCGGGTTGTATGCGTGGCCCGGCTCGAGCGTATGAAAGCCAGCCGGCGATTGCCAGCACCGCTTGTTGGTACAAAGAGTTGGACGGCTATTCGAAGCCGAATTCGAAAGCCACAGCCTTGCCATCAGGGTCCTCGACTTCAAGCACGATGGCCGTGCTGCCGCCCGGCGGCAGACCGCGTTGCAGCGCGGCCATGTCGCCGAGGTATTCAGCGGCGCGCAAGCGGCGCATGGCAAGGCGTTTGCCATTGACGTCGGACAGCGTGATGGCCACGACGGGATAGGGCTGGGCAAAGCTGGCGTCGTTGCGCAGGTTGGCGGTAATCAACAGGGCGCCAGCAACCGAGGGGTGTGCCTGAACATCGCGGGCGAGCAGGCTCAGTTGCGAGGTGTCCTGAACCAGCGGCAGCCGGCATCCCATGCTGTTGCAGGCTTGCCGCAGCATCGCACCGATCGTCGGGTCGCTGATCAGGACGTCACGCTTGGCCCAGCCGATTTGTGCGCCGAGCGCGAATAACAGCAGGACGCAGGCCGTGACCCATGGCCAGCGGCGCCCGTTACGCTCCTTGCCGCGTGCAAAGCGGGGCGCAATGACAAGGTTGCTGAAGTCCTCGATGTCGTCGCGTGCTTCGGCCCTGGCTTCGGCAATCGCCGGCGTTTCGGGGCGCGGGCGATAAACCGCCAGATCCAGTCGAGGTGACGCTGCCTGCGTGCGGAGCGACAAATGCTGGAAGGGTTCAGGCGGCAACTGATCGCTGAGGCTGGCCAGCGCATCGAATTCCGTCTCGCAATGCCCGCACACGACCAAGCCTCGCGCCTGCGCTAGCGTTTCCGTGTTCAGCGAGAACACGGTCAGGCATTCGGGACATTGGACGTACATGCAGGCCGCTCTATCGAACTGTGGCAAGCCTAGTGCAGCTGCGGTCACAAATCATCCGCGGTGTCGTGGAGATCGTGATCAGCCTCTCAGGCTTTCCGTCGGCCGCTCCCGCGCATCCTGCGCTCGCGGCACTAGCGCGTCCGTGCGCGTCGGCCGCTGATGCGCACCCAGTCTTCGCTGCGTGTCGACGCGCAATTCGTCGAACCACTCGGCGTAGCGCTGCAGCAGTTCGTCTTCCTGGCCCTCGAGGATGCCGGAGATGGCGAACGGTGCGCCGGGCTTGGCGGCTTTGGCGAACGTGGGCGCCAGGTCACTGAGCGGCCCGGCGAGGATATTGGCGATGAAGACATCGGCGGGTTCGGCGTCGACGTCTTCAGGGAGGAACAACGCGAGCCGCTCGGCTACGCTCGTTGCGCTCGGCGTTGTCGGCCGAGGCGGTGAGCGCCTGCGGATCGTTGTCCACGCCGATCGCGCTGGCGGCGCCGAGCTTGAGTGCTGCGATGGCAAGAATGCCCGAGCCGCAGCCGAAGTCGGTCACCGTCTTGCCGGCGAGGTCGAGGCCGTCCAGCCAGGCCAGGCAGAGCGCCGTGGTGGGATGGGTGCCGCTGCCGAAGGCCAGGCCGGGGTCCAGGCGCACGACCACGATGTCCTCATCAGCCGGGCGGCTCGATGTTCCACGGATAGATCCACAGCCGGCGACCAAACGCCATCGGCTTGAACTGGTCCATCCAGGCGCGCTCCCAGTCCTCGTCGGCAACGTCGCGGAACTGCAGTGGTCAGGTTCCAGCCACGGCAGCAGTTCGCCCAGTGCCTCGCTCAGGCCGCGGCGATCCGTTTCGCTTCGAACAGTGCATTGAGCGTGATCGTCGGCCACAGCGGCAGTTCGCCCACGCCGGGCTCGAAGATGGCCTGCTCGTCGGGCGTTTCCGCATCGGCGTCCTGCAGCGTGATCGACAGCGCGCCGATATCGTCCAGCGCCTCCTCCACGCGAGGTTGCTGTTCGGCGCGGACGGTGAGCGAGAGTTCGAGCCAGGGCATGGGCGGAGAGTCCGACGGAAAGTACGCATTGTCGCCGATGTGGCAGCGACGGGTAGGGGTGATGTAGGAGCGCACCCTGTGCGCGAAAAGCCGGCAGGACTGCCGGCTTGCACAGCGGCAAGCTGCCCGCAGAGCGAGGGCCAAGGATGGCCCGAGTGTGTAGGAGCGCACCCTGTGCGCGAAAAGCCTACGTAGCGGTAACGCCGTGATCGCGCACAGGGTGCGCCCCTACAGCGAGGGTGGCGACGGCATGCCAAGGAACGCGTCGTGGCGGCGGTAGTAGTCCAGTGCGTCGGCGAAATCACGCACGCCCGAATGGGGTTCGCGACGCCGCTGCACGAACAGCACCTCGGCGAAGTCGGCCGCCTCGAGGAAGTGGTGCAGGTGGTGCGTGGCGGCGAATGCGGGCATGGCCTCGCCGTTGTCGTCGATCAGCGAGTCGTCCTCGTCCGCCACATGCGAGAGGTAGAGACGGCACGCAGGATCGGTGATCTCTCCACGGAGATACACCCACGCAAAACGATCCCAGCCATCGCCTTCGTCGAAGGCGTCCGTGATGGCCGCGATGGCCTCGTGCAGGGTCAGGAGCATGATGTTCGGCGTGGTGTGGGCGGGCCGCTGGGTTGCGGCCCGCCCGTGTCGTTCAACAGCCGGTCGTTCAATGACCGCCGGCGGCTTTTTCTTTCTGTTCGGCCATGCGCTTTTCCAGGTAGTGGATGTTCTGCCCACCCTGCTGGAAGCCGACGTCGGCCATGATGCGCTGCTGCAGCGGGATATTGCACTTCACGCCTTCGATCACCGTCTCGGCGAGCGCCAGGCGCATGCGCGCAATGGCGGTTTCGCGATCCGGGCCGTGCACGATCAGCTTGCCGATCATCGAATCGTAGTTCGGCGGAATGCGGTAGCCGTCGTACAGATGCGTGTCCACGCGCACGCCCGGGCCACCCGGTGCCTCGAAGCGCTTCACCGTACCCGGCGAAGGCAGGAAGGTATCCGGATCTTCGGCGTTGATGCGGCATTCGATCGCATGGCCGTGGATCTGGATGTCTTCCTGGCGGATCGACAGCTTCTCGCCACCGGCGATCAGCAACTGCTCGCGCACCAGGTCGATGCCGGTGATCAGCTCGGTCACCGGATGCTCGACCTGGATGCGCGTGTTCATCTCGATGAAGTAGAAGCGGCCGTCCTCGAACAGGAACTCGAACGTGCCGGCGCCGCGGTAGCCGATGCGCAAGCAGGCTTCCACGCAGACCTTGCCGATCTGCTCGCGCAGTGCCGGCGTGATGCCCGGCGCGGGGGCTTCTTCGACCACTTTCTGGTGGCGGCGCTGCATCGAGCAGTCGCGCTCGCCAAGGTGGATGGCGTTGCCCTGGCCATCGGCCAGCACCTGGATTTCGACGTGGCGCGGGTTCTCCAGGAACTTCTCCATGTACACCTGATCGTTGCCGAAGGCCGCCTTGGCCTCCTGCTTGGTCATGGTGATGGCGTTGCCCAGATGCGCCTCGGTGCGCACCACGCGCATGCCGCGACCACCGCCGCCGCCGGCGGCCTTGATGATGACCGGGTAGCCGATTTCGCGCGCGATGCTTGCATGTTGGTCGTCGACGTCATCGCCCGAGCGGGCCACCCGAGCCCGGCACGCACGGCACGCCGGCTGCCTTCATCGCGCGGATCGCCTCGACCTTGTCGCCCATCAGGCGGATCACGTCGGCGGTCGGGCCGATGAAGATGAAGCCGCGACTGCTCCACCTGCTCGGCGAAGTCGGCGCGCTCGGAGAGAAAGCCGTAGCCCGGGATGGATGGCCTGGGCGTCGGTGATCTCCGCCGCGGCGATGATGCGCGGGATGTTGAGGTAGCTGTCGGCCGACGGACCGGGGCCGATGCAGACCGACTCGTCGGCCAGGCCGACATGCTTCAGGTTGCGGTCCACGGTGGAGTGCACCGCCACGGTCTTGATGCCGAGACTGTGGCAGGCGCGCAACACGCGCAGGGCGATTTCGCCGCGGTTGGCGATGACGACTTTCTCGAGCATCACGGTCGTCAGGCTGCTCAGGCGATCACGAACATCGGTTCGTCGAATTCGACCGGCTGGCCGTTCTCGACCAGGATCGCCTGCACGGTGCCGGCAACGTCGGCCTCGATCTGGTTGAACATCTTCATCGCCTCGATGATGCCCAGCGTCTCGCCGGCCTTGACCTGCTGGCCGACCTTGACGAACGGCGGCGCGCCCGGGGTGGCCGAGGCGTAGAAGGTGCCGACCATCGGCGCCTTGACCACATGGCCGGCCGGCAGGGCGGCGACGGCCGGCTGCCGCATCGGCAGCCGGCGCGGCGCGGCGCGGGCAGCGACGGGTGCGGCGGCCATGCACCGGCGCCGGCGGCGACGGTCACCGTGCCCTTGGGCACGCGCGACAGGCGCACGACTTCCTCGCCTTCCTTGATCTCCAGTTCGGCGAGGTTGGATTCCTCGAGCAGGTCGATGAGCTTCTTGATTTTGCGCAGATCCATTGTATCAAGCCTTTTCGTGAGTGCCGCCAGGGGCGGCCGGATGTGGAATGGGTGGCCAATGGCCGTGAATCAGGCGGCGCTGGATGCCGCCGCCCGGTCGAGCCGATGCAGGGCGGCATCCAATGCCAGCCGGTAGCTGTCCGCGCCGAAGCCGCAGATCACGCCAACGGCGATGTCCGAGAGATACGAGTGGTGGCGGAAGGACTCGCGCGCATGCACGTTGGACAGGTGCAGCTCGATGAACGGGATCGCCACGCCTGCCAGCGCGTCGCGCAGCGCAATGCTGGTATGGGTGAAGGCGCCCGGGTTGATCAGGATGATCGCCGTGCCATCCAGGCGCGCCTGATGGATACGCTCGATCAGGCCGTGCTCGGCGTTGGACTGGAGCGAGACCAGGGTATGGCCGGCAGCCTGCGCGCGTGATGCCAGCAGGGCGTCGATATCGGCCAGCGTCTCGCGACCGTAGATCTCCGGCTCGCGCACGCCCAGCAGATTGAGATTGGGTCCGTGCAGGACCAGGATCTTCGCCACGCCAATACCCTTGGGTCGAACCGGCTGGGCCGGCTTCCGGCGCGGAGTGTGCGCGTCCTCGCCAATGTTGTCCAGTTCGGCGCAGTTCGGCGATGTTTGAAGGAGAAGTTAACGTTAAGCCGTGCGCGGACGTATGGTCAGGCGAAACCGCGTCAGCGCGCGGCCGGCGCCAGCCATTGCTGCAACTGCGTCACGTCCAGGGCACCCCGACGGCTGGCCAGCACGCGGCCGTTCGCATCCAGAAGCACGCTGTAAGGCAGGAGTTCGCCGACGTTGCCTAGCTGAAGCGAGGTGCTGGGGCTGTCGAGCCGGCCCATCAGGACTCGGATAATTCAGCGGATGGCTGGCCAGGAAGGCGCGTACGTGCTCGGGGTCGTCCATCGCAATGCCGACGACGATAGCCCCTTTTTCGCCGACGTTGGCCTGGGCTTTGACCAGGGCCGGCATCTCCTGCAGGCACGGGCCGCACCAGGTCGCCCAGAAGTTGAGCAGCACCCGGCGACCGCGGTAGTCCGACAGACGATGCGCCTTGCCGTCCAGGTCGGGCAGGGTAAGGTCGGGTGCGATGTCGCCACTTTCGGCGACCTGCACGCCGGCCGGCACCCGGGCGCGCAGGCTGGCGTGCTGCATCCAGCCGCCCGCCGCGGCGACCAGCACAGCCAGGCCAAGAATGGTCCAGTTGCTGCGGCTCAACATCATGGAGTAGCGGCGACCGGCGTTCCCGCCGCCCTGGTCAGGGCGCTTTCGACCAGCGAGGAAGTCAGCACGGTCGGCAGCTTCTTGCCGTCGCCGCCGTCCTTCGGGAACACCACATAAAGCGGTACGCCCGGCGAGTGGTACTGCTGCAGAAAGGTGGCGATGGTGGGGTTCACGTCGGTCCAGTCGCCCTTCATGTAGACCGCGCCGGTGCGCTTGAGCAGGTCGCGAAAGGCGTCGGTGTCGAGCACGGCGTGCTCGTTGGCCTTGCAGGTGACGCACCAGTCGGCGGTCATGTCGACGAACACCGGCGTGCCGGCCTTGCGCAACTCGGCGAGTTTTTCGGGCGAATAGGCCACCACGCCGTCCTCGGCCACGGCAGCCGTGGTCGGTGCGGGGCACATGGGCCAGGTAATACAGCGGCACCAGGGTGGCCAGCGCCAACAGCGCTACGCCTACGCGCGACAGCGCGCCGTGGGAACGGCTGCGCTCGAACCACCACAGCGTCATCGCCAGCAGCACGCACGGCGACCAGCACCAGGCCCACCGCATCGGCGCCACGCTGGTGCGCCAGCACCCACACCAGCCAGACGGCGGTGAGATACATCGGGAAGGCCAGCACCTGCTTGAGCGTTTCCATCCAGGCGCCCGGCCGCGGCAGCAGTCGGCCCAGTGCGGGCACGAAACCGATCAGCAGGAATGGCAGCGCCAGACCGATGCCCAGAACCAGGAAGACCAGCAAGGCGTTGAGCATCGGCGCGGCGAATGCATAGGCCAGTGCGGTGCCCATGAACGGCGCCGTGCAAGGGCTGGCCACCGCCACGGCGAGCACGCCAGTGAAAAAGTCGCCGGCGGGGCCCGAGCGCGATGCCAGCGAGTTACCCATGTTGCCCAGCGACGGTGCCGAATTGCACCAGGCCCGACATCGACAGGCCGACAGCCAGCATCACGCAGGCGAGCACGCCCACCACCAGCGGCTGCTGCAACTGCGCGCCCCAGCCCAGCGCGTGGCCGGCCGAACGCAGGGCCACGATGGCAATGCCGATCAGCATGAAGCTGCTCAGCACGCCGGCGGTATAGAAGAGCGCATGTTTACGCACGCGCGCCGGGTTCTCGCCGCTCTCCAGCAGGCCCACCGCCTTGATCGACAGCACCGGCAATACGCAAGGCATCAGGTTCAGCACCAGGCCGCCACCCAGGGCGAGCAGCAAGGCGGTGAACAGGCTGACGTCGAGTGCCGGGGCGGCCGGTGGCGGCTCCGGCGCCGGTTCGGCTGCCGCGCCAGTGGTTGGCGTCGCGCTGCCGAGATCGACGCTCAGTGCGCGCGTCATCATCGGATAGCACAGCCCACCGTCCTGGCATCCCTGGAAGCTCGCTTCCAGCGCCAGCATCTGGCGACCCGAGGTATCGCCCTGAATCGTCACCGGCAGCTCGATCTGGTCGAAGAACACCGTGGTCTGGCCGAAATGCGGATCGTCGTGCATCACGCCGGCTGGCCACTCCGGCATGGCCAGGGTCAGGCCATCGGCATCTTTCAGGCGCAGCGTGGTCTGGTCGCGGTACAGGTAGTAACCCTTGGGCAGGGTCCAGCGCAGCAGCAGGTGCTGGCGGTCCTTGGCCAGGGCCTCGAACTGGAACGCCTGTTCGGCCGGCAGCGGAGCGCTGTCCATGCCTGCCGGAGCGGCTTTGCTGCCAGCCCCCAGCTTGCTCAAGGCGGTGCCGAGGGCGTTGCCCGTGCCGGTGGCGCCAACCGGGCCCGCCGGCAGGGTCAGATCCAGATGCTCGGTGTTCGGCGGATAGCAGATCTTCGGGTCGACCTCGTGGCAGCCCTGATACTGCACGCTCAGCTGCAGGTGCGTGGTGCCGGCCGCCAGCGTGTAGGGCACGCGGGCGTCGATGCCGTGGTGATACGTCTCCACGTCGCCCAGGTATTCGTCGTGATGCTTCTCGCCGTCGGGCAGTTGCGCCTCGCCCAGCGTCACGCCGTCGCCACCCTTGAACTTCATGCGGCCGCGGTAGAGGTAGTAGTCGGGCGCGATGGTCCAATGCAGCTTCACCACGCCCGGGGTCGAGGTGTCGGCGCTCAGCTTGTACGCCTCGGTCACCGGCAGCAGGCCATCGGTGTCGTCTTGCGCCAGGGCAGGCAGGGCGCTCAGGCAGAGGGCGAACCACAAGCAAAGCAGGGCAGAGAATCGAGCGGCCACGTGGCCGGGGCGGATCGGACGCATTGCAACTCCAGCTAGGAGGAGCCCGCGTGGGGGCGCAGACGAAGCACGATTATGGCTCAGCTGGCTGGAAGCCGTTGTTCAGGCTTCATTTGTGGTGGCAACCTTGGTTGCGAGAGAGCGGAATCGCACCAGCCCGGTGGTCAGCGCCACGCCGAGAAGGATGATGGTGCAGCCGCCGGCCATGGCCGCGGTCACCGGTTCGTGCAGGAAGATCAGCCCCCACAGCACGCCGAATACCGGAATCAGGTACAGCACGGCCATGGACCTGGTGGCACCGATGCGCGCCATCAGCCGGTAGAACAACACGTAGGCGATCGAGGTGCAGACGGCGGCGAGGCCGAACATCGCCAGCCAGGCCTGGACGCCCGGCATCTTGGCCGGCCACAGCCAGAGGGTGAAGGGCAGCAGCAGCGCGGCCGCGGCGACCTGGCTGCCCGTCGCTACCGACAGCGGAGCCACGCCGCGCAGGCGTCGCTGACTGTAGTGGGCACCAAAGGTGTAGCAGACATTGGCGCCGACGCAGGCCGCCATGGCCCAGCCGGTCGAGCCGCCGCCATGCTCGAAACCGACGGTGCCGGCGACCAGCCAGACCACGCCGGTCAGGCCAATCACCAGGCCGCTGGCGCGGGTGGCGTCAAGCCGCTCGCCCAGCCACATCCAGCCGGAGGCGGCCACCAGCAGCGGCGCGATGGCATCGGAAATCGCCGAGACGCCCGCCGGCAGGCTTTGCGCGGCATATGAGAACAGCACGAACGGCAAGGCGGAATTGGCCAGGCCCACGACGGCGATTGGGCGCCAATGCGCGCGCATCTCGGCCAGCCGCCGGCGCGACAGCAACAGCGGCATCGAGCATACCGCCGCACCGATGGCACGCATGCCCGCCAGCGCCATGCCGCCGAACTGGTCGGCTCCCATGCGCATGAACAGGAACGACGCGCCCCAGATGGCACCCAGCAGGAGTAGCGCGGCGAGGTCGGACTTTTTCATGACGGGGAGGGCTCGTGGGTTCGTGCTGCAAAATTAGTGCAGGGTAGTGACCGGATCTGTCAGCAGTCTTTGTGGCCGCCGTCGGGCGCAGCTCAGACCATCAACGGGCACCAGGGTTTCCGCCCTGGCCGAACAGCACGCGGCGCTCCTCGTCGGAGATGTCCTGCTGGCGGGCGGCATAGACGTTGGCCACGCCTTCATAGGTGCGCAGGGTGGCCGGCCGCTGCGACATCGTCACGAACCAGCGTTCCAGGTGCGGAAAATCGGCCAGCGTCTGCCCATGCGCCTCGTGCGGCACGATCCACGGGTAGCAGGCGATATCGGCGAGGGAGAATTCGCCGGCGATGAACTCGCGATCGGCCAGGCGTTGGTTCAGCACGCCGTAGAGGCGAGCGGTTTCACGGGTATAGCGATCGATCGCGTAGGGCACCTTTTCCGGCGCATACACATTGAAATGCCCGATCTGCCCGGCCATCGGTCCCAGCCCGGCCATCTGCCAGAACAGCCACTGCAACACTTCGGCGCGGCCGTGGATGTCGGTGGGGATCAGGCGACCGGTCTTCTCGGCCAGGTAAAGCATGATCGCGCCCGATTCGAACAGGGTCACCGGGGCGCCGCCGCCTGCTGGCGCGTGATCGACGATGGCGGGGATCTTGTTGTTGGGCGAAATGGCCAGGAATTCCGGCCTGAACTGCTCGCCCTTGCCGATATTCACGGGCGTGACGAAGTACGGCAGCCCGGCCTCCTCCATGAACAGCTTGAGCTTGAGGCCGTTCGGCGTGGCGGCGAAGTACAGCTCGATCATGACGGAACTCCTGCAGATGACTGGAACGGGCGATGGCTTAGTGTCGATGGTCCACTGGTCTTGAAAAAGATCCAGATAAAGGGAAATCTTTGGGTCCAGTGAGGCAGCCCGGCCATTGCGCCATGGATCAGCTATTCGCTTTTCCCCTTGAACTTCCGACACGCGGCCGCCTGCAGGCGCTGCACGCGCAGTTGCGTGCGGCCATCCTGGATGGACGACTTCGGGGCGGTCAGGCCCTGCCTTCGACACGCGCGTTGGCAGGTTCGCTGGGAGTGTCGCGCAACACCGTGGTATCCGCCTATGACCGGTTGCTCAGTGAGGGCTACGTCTCTGCGCGGCAAGGTGCGAGCTATGTTGTCGCCGACGTTTTGAGCAGCCGCACCGCGCCGTCGCCTGCGCGGGCGGTTGGCGGTGATTCCCGGCTACATCCGCGCTGGCGCGAGGCGACCCTGCCGATGCCGATTAGCGCAGTGACGCCGGCACGTTACGACCTGCGCGTGGGCCTGCCCGACGCCTCGCGTTTTCCGTTCGAGATCTGGCGGCGGCTGTCCGCGCGGGCGCTGCGCACGCTGTCGCGCACGCCAGCCATCTACGACGCGGCCGAAGGACGCCTGGCGCTGCGCGCCGCCATCGCCGGTCATATCTCGTTTGCGCGCGCCGTGGCCTGCAGCGCGGACGACATCGTGGTGACCAGCGGTGCGCAGCAAGCGTTCGATCTGCTGGCGCGCGTACTGGTGACGCCGGGCCGCACGGTCGTGGCCGTGGAAGACCCGGGTTATCCGCCCTTGCGCGCGGCGTTCGAGGCGGCGGGCGCCAGGGTGGTGCCGGTGCCGGTCGATGCCGAAGGCCTCGTGGTGGAGAGCATCCCCACCGAAGCGCGCGTGATCTACGTGACGCCCTCGCACCAGTTCCCGCTGGGCATGGCGATGTCGCCTGCGCGTCGCCTGGCACTGTTGGCGTTTGCGCGCCAGCACGGTGCGGTGGTGATCGAGGACGACTACGACGGTGAATTCCGCTACGGCGGTCGTCCGCTCGATGCGCTGCAGACCCTCGATCGCGATGGCGTCGTGTTCTACGTGGGCACCTTTTCCAAGAGCCTTTTTCCCGCCTTGCGCCTTGGCTACCTGGTCACGCCGCCGTGGGCGATGGCGGCCCTGGTTCGCGCGCGTCAGTTGAGTGATTGGCACAGCGATGTGCTGGCGCAGGACACGCTGGCCTTGTTTATTGGCGAAGGGCACCTCGCCCGGCACGTACGCAAGATGCGGCGCATCTACGGCGAGCGCCGCGCTGGCCTGCTCGAAGCCTTGTCCCGTCATGCGGGCGGCATGTTGCAGCCGCTGGCCGCCGATGCCGGGCTGCATCTGGCCACGACGCTGTGCGCGCCGATCAGGATCGACGCACTGATCGGCCACGCTGCGGAGCAGGGGCTGCGCATCGAATCGCTGCAGGACTACGCGATGGGCGATAGCGCACCCAGCGGTCTGGCCTTCGGCCTGGGCATGATGCCGGCGGCGCGCATCGAGGAGGCCGCGCGTCTGCTTGCCCAGCTCCTGATCAAACACGGCTAGCCCAAAAGACCCATTGCGTCGCCGGCGAGTCATGTATACGCTGTATACATGACGCGCTTGACCACCGCCGAGAAGATCCTCCGGGCTGCGCACAAGCTGTTCGATCGCGACGGCGCTGACGCCGTGACGATGCGCCGCGTCGCCGAGGCGGTGGGCATCACGCCGATGGCGATCTACCGTCACTTTCCCACCCGCGATGCGCTGCTGAAGCGGCTCTCCGACGACAGTTTCAATGCCGTCGCGCACGAGTGGGATACGCGCCGCACCCGGCATCCCGAGGTGCTGAAGCGATTGATGGCGCTGGCGGAGCCGTATCTGGACTATGCGCTGGCGCATCCGCATCTGTTCGATCACGCGTTTTCGGTGCGTCGAGACGATGCGCGGCGGTTTCCGGAGGATTTTCGCGCCGGCCATTCACCCACCTTCAATGTCGTGGTCCAAGCCGTTGTCGAGGGCATGGCCCAGGGCGTGTTGAAGCAGGACGACCCCCACGACGTGGCGATGGCGCTGTGGGCGCAGCAGCACGGCTTGATCGCCCTTTATCGCGCCGGGCGCTTCAGCTACGACGAAGCGCAGTTCCGTGCCTTCTACAAGCAATCAGTTCGGGAGATTGATCGATGGCATCAAGGCCTGAGGAATTCGCGCCGCTGACCTGGTCGGTGGCGACGGCAATGGCGGCGCTGGGCTGGTGGTTCGGCAGCGGCGTGCACCCGCTGATGGTGGTCGACCTGGCTGGCGCCTCTGCCGGTGCTGTGGCTTGCGCCTCGCGTCCGCGCACCCTGGGCGGCGCTGGCGGCGTTCGTGGCATGGCGATCGGTGGCCTCAACCAGTGGAACTACCTGCACGGCCTATATCGGCCTGCCGCTGCCGTTCATCGTGTATGCCATCGTCATGCCCGGCCTCGCGCTGGCGTTGTGCGTGCTGCTGTTCCGGCGCTTGCTGCTGCGCGGGCATGCCCTGGCGGCAGCCTGGCGCGCTGCCGACGGCATGGGTCGCCATCGAATACATCAGCAGCCTGCTGTCGCCCCACGGCACGTTCGGCAGCATCGGCTACACGCAGATGGATGCGCTGGCGATCATCCAGGTTGCCGCCGTCACGGGCATTTGGGGCATCGGCTTTGTGGTGCTGCTGGTGCCGACCGCGCTTGCCGTGCAGATGGCGCCGCAGGCGACGCCACGCGGGCGCGTCGCGGTGGCCGCGGTGACCGCGCTGTTGCTCATCGCGGTCGTCGGCTACGGCTACTGGCGACTGCAGGCGCCTGCCACGACGACGATGCGGATCGGCCTGGTGTCGTTGGAGAAACCGATCCGGCCCGCCCTGGATGATGCGGCTGGCCAGGCGCTCGAGGCGCGCTATGTCGATGCCATCGATCGCCTGGCGAACGCCGGCGCCAGGCTCGTGCTGATTCCGGAAACCTCCTTCGCCACCAACGCGGCGACCGTGCCGGCCTTCGCCGCGCTGGCGAACAACACGCCCTGAGCGTGGCCGTCGGCATCGATTTCAAGGGCGATCCGCGCGCCGAACGCAACATGCTGATGGTGCTCCAGCCCGGTGGCATGGCGCCGGCCACCTACAGCAAGCATCATCTGATACCCGGCTTTGAGGACAATACACGGCGGGCGACAACTACACCCTGCTGGCCGGCACGCCGCGGATCGGACTGGCCGATCTGCAAGGACATGGACTTCCATGATATTGGCCACGCCTATGCGGCGCGCCATGCACAACTGCTGCTGGTGCCTGCGTGGGACTTCAGCATCGACGGCTGGCTGCATAGCCGCATGGCGATCATGCGTGGCGTGGAAAACGGTTTCGCCATGGCCCGTGCGGCGCGTTCTGGCCGACTTACACTGAGTGACGACCGGGGTCGCGTCGTGGCCGAGGCTTCCAGCGAAGCACATGACGCCGAACTGGTGGGCAACCTGCCGCTGCGCGACACGCGCACGCTGTATGCGCGCTGGGGCGACTGGTTCGCCTGGCTCAGCCTGATCGCGTTGACGGCGTCGCTGGCGCTGGCCTTCCTGCCACGCCGTGCAGGCGATAACTAGTGTGGTGTCTCAAAAATAACTTTAATCAAGTCTAACCGCTGCCCGTGCGACCTTGGCGAGGATCGTATCGGCGCTCTTGTGCCAGACGAAGGGCTTGGGATCGGCGTTGTGGCGGTCGATGTAATGCCGAATGGATTGCTCCAGGTCGGCGACACTGGTGTGTGCGCTGCGCTTGATCCACTGCTCGCTGATCTGGCCGAAGAAGCGCTCGACCAGGTTGAGCCAGGACGCCGAGGTTGGCGTGAAGTGCACATGGTAGCGGGGATGTGCTGCAAACCAGGCGCGCACCTTATCGGTCTTGTGGGTGCCGTAGTTGTCCATGATCAAGTGAATCGCCTGATCCGGCGGCACGGCGGCATCAATCGCCTTCAGGAACTGCAGGAACTCCGCACTGCGATGGCGTCGCTTGAGCTGTCCGATGACCTTGCCGGTGGCGACGTCCAGGGCCGCAAACAGGGACGTGGTGCCATGGCGCTTGTAGTCATGCGTGCGCGTGGCGGGCTTGCCGAAGGTCAGTGGCAAGCCGGGCTGCGTGCGATCCAGTGCCTGAATCTGGCTCTTCTCGTCAACACAAAGCACCAGCGCGCGATCGGGTGGTGCCAGATACAGACCCACCACATCGCGAACCTTGTCCACGAAGTACGGATCGGTGGACAGCTTGAAGGTGTCCTGCAAATGCGGCTTCAAACCAAACGCGTGCCAGATGCGTTGCACCGTCGGCGCCGAGACGCCCGTGGCGGCGCTCATGCGCCGCACGCTCCAGTGCGTGGCGTTGTCCGGCGTCGTCTGACGAACCTTGTCCACGATCGCCTGGACCTGCTCATCGAGCACCGTGCGGGGACGGCCGGCACGCGGTGCATCGCTCAGGCCGGCGAAACGATACGCTTCATAGCGACGGCGCCACTTTGAGACGGTCTGGATCGTGGTATGGAGCCGCCGGGCGATCACCGTGCCTGACTCACCGTCGGCGCAACCGAGCACGATGCGGATACGCAACTTCTCATCGGCCGGTGCCTTACGAATCGCCAGGTGCGCTTTCAACTCAGCGCGTTCGCCATCCGTCAGCAACAGCTTCGTGACCGGTCGTCCTGTTCGTGCCATTGGGATAGTTTCCAGCAGACGGAACCCCATGGACAGACATGCGTTAAATTAGTTCAAATTATTTTTGAAACACCACACTAGGGATGCTCTGATCAACGCTGCGCAGGCGTCATGATGTCCAGAAGGCCCGCAGGCGGTGTTGCGAGGCGCCGGGAAGACTGGCCGTCTTGCCAAGCCGCGCGGCACCGCCTGCGGGCCTTCTGGACATCACCCCATCACTTTGAATTCAAGACGTTGGGGCCGGTCCTGTCTGTCCGCATCCCTTCGGTGCGCCGGCTCGACAGACGGCCAGTCTGCCGTCGCCGACGCCCCTGTGGTCTGCGAACAGACAGGACCGGTGACGCCTCCGCGGAGTTGATCAGAGCATCCCTAGCAGCGTTGGCGTGCGAGGGCTGGCGGAGGCTTTCATCCGCACACCGCGCACGCGAGAATTTGCATGGCGGCACCCCGTGCCGCGACTTGAACAACGGGCGCCGCGACGCGCACCGGTATCTGGAGGTTCGGTGGAAGGTAAGACGTTGGAATCAAATGCACGGCGCTTGCAGCGTCTTGGCCGGGTCACGCTGATGCTGCTTGGCCTCGGCCTGGCCACCACGGCGATGGCCACAGCGGCCAGCAAGCCATTGAGACACGCCGTGCGCGTGGGCTCGTATCGTGTCGAGCGTGACGTGACGCCCGGCCGCAACAAGGTGGTGGGCACGCTGACCAATGTGAGCGCGGCGCGGATCCACGCCACGCGGGTCAAATTCCGGCTTTTCGATGCCAGGGGGCGCGCGATCGGCAACGCGGTTGACGAGGTGCATGACCTTGAACCGGGCCAGACATGGAAATTCCATGCGCGCGCGCGCGGCAACGTCAGCCGGGCCCGCCTGTTGCGCGTCGAAACGGAGTAGCACTCGCCCAGGGACTCTTTCATGCTCGGAAACGAAGGAGGCGTTCCCGGGCCGGGTGGCGCCGTGAGCGGCCTTCAGCTCAGCTGACGCTCGCGCGCACCCAGTCCAGATAAGCGGCATGGCCTAGCCCCACCGGTACGGCAATCAACTCGGGCAGCTCGTAGGGATGCAGGGCCAACACCCGCTCCCTGAGGGCAGCAAAGCGGCTTTCCGTGGTCTTGATCAGCAGCAATACCTCGCTGTCGGTCATCACTTTGCCCTGCCAGCGATAGGTGGAGCTGATGCCCGGCAGGCGGTTGACACAGGCGGCCAGCCCCTCGCCGACCAGGGCGTCGGCCAGGACCTGCCCGCTGCCGGCGTCCGGACAGGTGCAATAACAGAGCAGGATGGCGTCGGACATCACGGCCTCGGCGCCATCAGGCCGTAGTGGGCGAATTTTTCCAGCACCTGGGCGACCTCATCGTCGGTCAGCATCACCGGTTTGCCGACCTGCAGCGCCAGGGCGTATTGCCTGGCCAGGGTTTCCACCTCGACGGCCCGCCATATCGCCTGCGCCATGCTGGTGCCGGCGGCGATCATGCCGTGGTTGGCCATCAGGCAGGCCAAACGTCCTTCCAGTGCCCGAACGACCGCATCAGACAGGTCCTGGGTGCCGTAGGTGTGGTAGTCCGCGCAGCGGATCGAGTCCCCGCCGCCCACGGCGATCATGTAGTGCGCCGCGGGAATATGCATGCGGCACATGGCCAGGGCCGTGGCGTAGGGCGGATGGGCGTGGACCACGGCCTGGATATCCGGGCGCGCGGTGTAGATGTCGCGGTGGAATCGCCACTCGCTCGATGGGCGCAGCCGTTGATCCCAGTGGCCATCCATGTCGACCAGGACGATGCCTTCCGGGGCTATCTCCTCGTAAGGCGTGCCGCTCGGGGTGATCAGGAAACCCGCGCCGCAACGGATGCTGAGGTTGCCCGAGGTGCCCTGGCTCAGGCCGGAGGCGGCCAGTTTCGTGCCCTGGGCGACGATGTCCTTGCGTAGCGTCAGCTCGTCGGTCACGGCGGTCGATGGCCCTGAGGGTGCTTGAGGCCGTCATCGTCGTTGTTCTAGGGGGTTGCTGTCGATGGGGGAGGCCGCCACCCTTGAAAGGCCACCCCCTCCCCCCCATTGGAAGAGTCAGCCACCGGACCGGCGCCTCTTGCATGGGGGCTTTGCGTCGCTAGAATTGGCACTCACCTCCGGGGAGTGCTAACAAGCGCCTTCAAGGGCGCCACTCCGGGGTCCCCATTCTGTTCAACCCATCCAACCAAGCTGGAGCCCACCCATGAGCAAACTGCGTCCGCTGCACGATCGCGTCATCGTCAAGCGTCTCGAAGAAGAGCGCGTCTCCGCCGGCGGCATCGTCATTCCCGACAGCGCCACCGAAAAGCCGACCCGCGGCAAGGTCATCGCTGCCGGCACCGGCCGCATCATGGCAGACGGCAAGGTGCGCCCGATGTCGCTGAAGGAAGGCGACGTCGTGCTGTTCGGCAAGTACGCCGGCCAGGAAATCAAGATCGACGGCGAAGAGCTGGTCTTCCTGAAGGAAGACGACATCGTGGCTGTGATCGAAGGCTGATCGGTTCGACGGCGGCGCGATTAGCGCGCATAGTCGCGCTTTGTAGCAGTCCCTGTCGCCAGCGTTCCCATTCCTATTCAATTTTTTTGAGGCAAAAAAATTATGGCAGCTAAAGAAGTCCGCTTCGGCGAAGACGCCCGCGCTCGCATGCTCAAGGGTGTGAACACCCTGGCCAATGCGGTCAAGGTCACCCTCGGTCCGAAGGGCCGCAACGTGGTGATCGAGAAGAGCTTCGGCGCCCCGACCGTGACCAAGGACGGCGTGTCCGTGGCCAAGGAAATCGAACTGGCCGACAAGTACGAGAACATCGGCGCCCAGATCGTCAAGGAAGCCGCTTCCAAGACCTCCGACGTGGCCGGTGACGGCACCACCACCGCCACCGTGCTGGCTCAGGCGTTCATCCAGGAAGGCCTCAAGGCCGTGGCCGCCGGCATGAACCCGATGGACCTGAAGCGCGGCATCGACAAGGCCGTGGTCCGCCGCCGTGGGCGAGCTGAAGAAGCTCTCCAACCCGACCGCTGACGACAAGGCGATTGCCCAGGTCGGCACGATCTCGGCCAACTCCGACGCCAACATCGGCGACATCATCGCCACCGCGATGAAGAAGGTCGGCAAGGAAGGCGTGATCACGGTCGAGGAAGGCTCGGGTCTGGAGAACGAGCTCGACGTCGTCGAGGGCATGCAGTTCGACCGCGGCTACCTGTCGCCGTACTTCATCAACAACCAGCAGTAGCCAGCAGGTTGAGCTGGACGACCCGTTCATCCTCATCCACGACAAGAAGGTCTCCAACGTTCGCGAGCTGCTGCCGGTGCTGGAAGCCGTCGCCAAGGCCGGCAAGCCGCTGCTGATCGTGGCCGAGGAAGTCGAGGGCGAGGCGCTGGCCACCCTGGTGGTCAACACCATCCGCGGCATCGTCAAGGTCGCCGCCGTCAAGGCGCCGGGCTTCGGCGACCGTCGCAAGGCGATCCTGGAAGACATCGCCATCCTGACCAATGGCGAGGTCGATCTCCGAGGAAGTGGGCCTGTCGCTGGAGAAGACCACGATCACCGATCTGGGTCGCGCCAAGCGCATCGTGATCACCAAGGAAAACACCACCATCATCGACGGTGCCGGCGAAGCGGAGAAGCATCCAGTCGCGCATCGGCCAGATCAAGGCGCAGATCGAGGAGACCTCGTCGGACTACGACCGCGAGAAGCTGCAGGAGCGCGTGGCCAAGCTGGCCGGCGGCGTGGCCGTGATCAAGGTCGGTGCCGGCACCGAGAGTCGAGATGAAGGAAAAGAAGGCTCGCGTCGAAGACGCCCTGCACGCCACCCGCGCAGCGGTGGAAGAAGGCGTGGTCCCCGGTGGTGGCGTGGCGCTGATCCGCGCGCTGAAGGCCGTCGAAGGCCTGAAGGGTCGACAACACCGACCAGGACCTGGGCATCGCGATCACCCGCCGTGCGCTGGAAGCCCCGCTGCGCGCGATCGTCGCCAACGCCGGCGAAGAGCCGTCCGTCATCCTCAACAAGGTCAAGGAAGGCAACGGTAACTTCGGTTACAACGCGGCCACCGGCGAGTTCGGCGACATGGTCGCGATGGGCATCCTGGACCCGACCAAGGTGACCCGCTCGGCCCTGCAGCACGCCGCCTCGGTGGCCGGCTCTGGTCGATCACCACCGAAGCGATCGTGCCGAAGCTGCCGAAGAAGGACGAAGGCCACGCCACGGCGGCGGCCGGGCGGCGGCATGGGCGGCATGGGCGGCATGGACTTCTAAGTCCGGCCCTCAAGCCTGCCATAGGAAGAAAACCCCGCCTTGTGCGGGGTTTTTTTTGCGCGGACCTTTCCGTTGATCCATTCCATTTGCGCGTTCATGCACCGCGCTGTTCGTCGCCGCGACGAATTTCGCCGCATGAAAAAATCCCCGGGAGTTGCCTCCCGGGGATTTTGGCTTGATCCGACGGAGAAGCTTATTCGCCGCTGGTCTTGGCGCCGGCCTCCGTCTTGGTGGCGTCGCCGGCAGCTGCCTTGGCCTTGTGGCTGGTGTGCTGCTTGGTGGCCTTGTGGCTGGCGTGGGTGGCCGTGTCCGCTGCCTTGGTGGCGGTCTGATCGGCCGTCTTGGCAGTGTCCTGCGCTGTCGCGCCGGCGGTCGTGCTGGCTTCGGTCTTGGTCGCGGCGGCGGCGGTGGTCTGCGCGAAAGCCGGCACGGTCAGGACAGAAGCAGCGGTGACGAGCAGGGCGGCAAGCATGGTCTTACGCATGAGGTAAACCTCCAATGGGGATGTGCCGTCGAAGACGTTGCTTCGGGGCTGGGATCAACGCTAGACGCAGTTCGCCTTACCGAACCTGAACGAAACAGGGCGGCTTAAGCAAGCAGACAGTTCGATGAATTTTCGCTATGCGTCGCATCAATCATGTGCCGTGGACTACTTGAAAAGCCCGAAGATCGGCCGCCAGGCTCAAATGTATGGACGTCCAAACGCCAGCCGCTGATCACTGCTGCGCGCCTACGGCGTCGGCTGACTCGCTCGGCACGCCATATTCAAAGTCGACGGCATCCGCCGTCTGCAGCTCGGCCTTGGGCAGCATCGGGTCCAGCTTGCCCTTGAGGCGCAGCAAGGCGACGTTCGCCATGTCCTCGTCGGCCGCCGTGCTGGCACTCTCCTGATCGGGTGGCACCGCGCCTGGGGCTCGCGTCAGCGCCGCCAATGACGGGGCGATGACCTGGGTAAGCGCGAAGTAGGCGTCGTCGCGCATGTCCGCCTGGTCGAGCAGTCGCCCCGGCAGCATCCACGCGGCGAGCGCCTGGTGCATCGCCGGTTTCGGGTTGCGCGGGTCGACGAGCAACCATGTGCTGGCCTGGCTCAGCATGTCCTGGTCATCGACGAAACCGGTGCTGTGATACGTGTCGGTGAGAGCGGGCAGGTGATCGCCATAGAACAACAGCAGGGTGGGGCGTTCGCGTCCGGCGAGCAGGTCAGCCAGCCGGCCAAGCTCCCGGTCGGCATGTTGCAGGTGATACACGTAGTTCTGCAGCTCTCGTTTGTTCTTCCCGGTGACGCCTTCCGGTACGGGAATGGCGTCGCGAGCGGCGACGTCCGCGGGCGTGACGTCGTAAGGCCCGTGCGCCTCGATGCTGATGGCGAACAGGAACTGCGGCGGCCCGGCGTCCTTGAGCTGGGCCATGATCGCGTCGGTCATGGCGCTGTCGGCCATGTACTGGCCATCCATCGCGGCATGGACGGGAAAAGCCGCGCGCGATAGGAAGCGGTCGAAGCCGATCGCACGGAACGCTGTGTTGGCGGTTCCAGAAGCCAGGATCATTGCCATGCAGTGCGATCGTTTCGTAGCCATGGGCGCGCAGTGTGCGCACCAGACTCGGCACGGTCTTGTTGTTCATCTGCAGATAGGGAAATTGCAGGTCGTCGAAGTAGCGCAGCGAGAGCCCGGTCAGTACCTCGAATTCGGTGCGGATGGTGCCGCCGCCAAAGGTGGGAACGTGCAGGGGGCCGCTCTCGCCCTGTGCGGCGAGTCGCCGAAGGTTGGGTATGAGATCGGCGTTTTCGTAACCCTTCATGACAGAAGGATCGAAGAACGACTCACTTTGCACGACGACAATATCCGGCGTTTCACCCTGATCCTGGGAAGCGGGCTTCAGGCGCTGCGCGCAAGGCGGCGTCGGAACGTTCGATCAGCTGCTGCGGCAGCCGTTGTGTCGGGATTCCTGCGGGCATGGCCCTGGTGCAGGTGAAACATCAGCAATGAGCTGACCAGGCCGGAATGATCGGCGGTCGCCGAAGCGGACCACGGCTCGAGCCACAAGTGGTCGCCGCCGTAGATCTTCACCCAGCCCGGCATGCCGGCGAACAACGTCGCCAGCAAGGCAAGCAGGGACAGGCTCGACAGCAGCCGCTTACCGCGTGTGCGGCGCGCAAACAGCGGCGGCTCGATGCGCCAGGCGATCGCCATCACGATGACCGCGCCGATCATGCACAGATAAGGCCAGGGACTTGCCGGCAGATAGCTGCCCAGCAACCGTAGCCCGCCACGTGCGCAGCTGGCCGACCATGCGGAAGTCGGCCGGCATCAGCGGTGTGCTCAGGTTGGATCACCTTCAAGCGATTGATGCCGTACACCAGCCCTTGCAGCAGGAAGGTCAGGCCGAACGACAGCAGCACGCGTCGGCTCAGCACCAGCAACAACGCCGCCAGCAGCAGGCCGGGCAGTGCATTGGCGAGCAGGAAGGTGGGCTGGTCGCAGTGCTTGCGCAGGTCTCACCCCGACGCCGCCGTCGACCAGGCCGGTCAACAGCGTGAACACCACGCGCCAGCAGGGCTGGCACGGTCAGGCGAAAACAAAGGCGAGCGCGCAGGTGGCGCGGGCGGAGTCGCTGACATGGTCACGGCATCCTGCTGATGGCTGTCATGGCTCGAACGCCGGAATGTAACGGCTTGGACATGAACGCATCATGGAGCGCTGGGGCCGGCGGGTTGCGTAGGAATCGGCGCACAAAAGTGCAACGCGCGCGCACCGATGCAGGGCTACCTGGCCACAGCATGCGCCGTTTGGGGCGGGCGGCCCTCTTGCTGGCCTGTCGGCAAGCAGTGCGCTACTACGGCACAATGCGCCGATGCCTGCCCTGGAATCTCCCGCGCTACGAGCGCTGATCGATGATCGCTACGCTGAACTGGCTGCCCGCTGCCGCATCATGGGCGTGCCCTTGCACGATGACGCCGGTGTCGCCGAGCGCATCCGGCGGACCCTGCTGGCCAGCGATTTCGCGTTCGATACCTGGTTCCGCCAGCCGCAACTGCTGGCGCCGCAAGGTCTGGAGCGACTGCGCTCGGGTAGTGACGCCAGTGCGCGCATCGATGCGCTGAAGCTGACCGACGACGAGGCCACCTGCCTCATGGAGCTGCGCCGCTTTCGCCACGCGGAAGCGTTGCGACTGGTGTTTCGCGACGTCAATGGCCTGGACGAATTGCCCGAGACACTGTCCGCCACCAGCGTGCTGTACGAGGCCCTGCTGGGTGCTTCACTCAGCTGGTCGGAACGCGCCATGGCGGCACGCTATGGCCATAGCCGAAGTCACGATGGTGTCCTGCAGCGCATGGTGGTCGTCGGCTTCGGCAAGCTCGGCGGCAGCGAGCTGAACTTCTCGTCCGATATCGACCTGGTGTTGGCCTATCCGCATAGCGGGCAAAGCGACGGTGCCCGTTCGCTCGACAATAGCGAGTACTTCGTGCGGCTGGCGCGTCAGCTCGTACGCCTGCTCAACGAACCTACGATGGATGGCATCTGTGCCCGCGTGGATTTGCGCCTGCGACCTTTCGGCAACGCGGGACGGCTGGCGTTGCCATTCTCGGCCATGGAGCAGTACTACCAGAGCGAAGGGCGCGACTGGGAGCGCTATGCCTGGATCAAGGCGCGCCCGGTGGCGGGCGATCGCCATGGCGGCAAGCAGCTGCAGGAGTTGTTGCGACCGTTCGTCTATCGCCGCTATCTCGACTACACCGCGTTTGCCGGCTTGCGCGAGATGAAGGCGCTGATCGACGCCGAGGTGGCACGCAAGGACCTCGCGGACAATCTCAAGCTGGGGCCGGGTGGTATCCGCGAAATCGAGTTCGTCGTCCAGCTGGTGCAGCTGATTCGCGGCGGACGCGAGCCCAGCCTGCGTGTGCGAGGCCTGCTGCCCGCGCTCGCTGCTTGCGAGGCGCGCGGACACATCAGCATGGCCCGTGCGCGGGCATTGCGCGAGGCGTACATCTTCCTGCGTCGAGTAGAGAATCGCGTGCAGATGTTGCGTGATGCGCAGACGCACGATATTCCCGAGGATGCGCTGAGCCGCGAGCGTATCGCGCGGGGACTCGGACATGCCTGCTGGGAGGAACTGGAGCTACAGCTTGCCCAGCATCGCGCACATGTCAGCGAGGAATTCGCCGAAGTGTTGATGCCGCAAGGTGGCCGCACGGCCAGCGCGCCGGTGGCGGATGTCGCCCTGTGGCAGCAGGCCTGTGCGGAGACGCTCGATGCCGGTGCGATGGAAGCTTCGGGCTTCACGCCCGGCGCCGAGGTGGCCGAGGCCGTGCAAAAGCTGTCGCAGGCAGCATCGGTGCGCGCCATGCCGCAGCGTTCGCGCGAGCAGCTCGATCGCCTCATGCCCCAGTTGCTGGCCGTCGCGCGCGACAGCGCCGCGCCGGCAGCGTGCCTGCTGCAGGTTGTGCCGTCTCGTGCAGGCGGTGGCGCGTCGCTCTTCCTACCTGGCGTTGCTGGAGGAGCAGCCTGCGGCGCGCCTGCGGCTCGCCCGTTTGTTCGCCGAGAGCGCCTTTCTTGCCGAGCGCGTGATTGCCCAGCCACTGTTGCTGGACGATGTGCTCGACCCGCGCATCGAGCAGCTGCCGCTCAAGCGCGCGGACATCGGCGCCGAGATTACCCGCGTGCTCGCCACCCTGGACGAGCGCGAGGCCGAAGCGGAACTCGAGCGTCTCAACGAATTCAAGGCCAGCGTCGCGTTTCGCCTCGGGCTGGCCTTCAACGACGGACGCGCCGACGCCGTAGCCACGGCGCGCCGGCTGGCGGTGCTGGCCGAATCCATCGTGTTGGCGGTGACCGCGCTGGCCGAGCGTGAGCTGGTCGCGCAACACGGCCGCCTGGCGGGCGCGGGGACGGGTTTCGCCGTACTCGGCTACGGTAGCCTGGGGGGCGAGGAACTCGGCTTCGCGTCCGATCTCGATCTGGTGTTCGTCTACGACGGCAAGCGTGCGCATCTGATGAGCGATGGCGCGCGGCCCGCTGGAAGGGTCGCGCTGGTACCAGCGACTGGCGCAAAGGGTGATGAACTGGCTCACCGTGCTCACGCGCGCGGGGCGTCTGTACGAGGTGGACACGCGCCTTCGTCCGGACGGTTCCAAGGGCTTGCTGGTAAGCAGCCTGGAATCGTTCACCGGATACCAGAAGAGTCGCGCATGGACCTGGGAGCATCAGGCCTTGCTGCGCGCGCGACCGGTGGCTGGAGACGCTGCGCTGCACGCCGAGCTGGCGGCAGTGCGACGCGACGTGCTCGCCACGCCGCGCGATCGTGCCGCGGTGTTGCAGGAGGTGAGCAGCATGCGCCAGCGCTGGCGTGCGGAGCGCGATCGCTCCGATGCGCTGCAACTTGATCTCAAGCAAGGCCTGGGCGGTCTGCTCGATATCGAATTTGCGCTGCAGGGACTGGTGTTGGCGCACGCGGCCGAACACCCGGCGCTGCTCAACATCACGGCCAATGCCGGCCTGATCGAAGCATGCCGCAATGCGGGCCTGCTTGACGGACGCCAGGCCGGGATGTTCGCCGAAGCCCATGCCGAACTGCTGCATCGCGCGCTTGCCTGCACGCTTGACCTGCGTTCGCGCATTGCGCCGCGTGACGATGAACTGGATCGACTGTGCACGGGTGTCAGTGCGGTCACGCTGGAGCTGGGATTCACGTTCTGAGAGCCTGTTCTACGTCTCCTTGGCGGCTACAAGCACCCCTCCCATCCTCCCTCTTCGGTCGCAGGGAGGGTTGGGGAGGGGGCTCGTGACCACACAAGGACGTTGAACAGGCTCTGAGAGAGTGGCGGCGAAGCCGCATTCAGCCCTTCGAAGACGTTACCTGACGCAACGCGATGCGCTCGCGCAGCGTGGCGGCAATCGCTTCGGTTTCGCGCAAGGGATGTAGCGGTGGTTTCGCCATGGCCTCGATCGTGTGCAGGCGCCCAGCATCGCGCAGCGCGCGGTGGAAGCGTGCGATCTTCGCCGGCAGCGGCGAGGTAACCAGGGTATGCACGGGGCAGCCGACGGCGCAGGCTTCGGAAAGCATGTTGACCGAGTCGGGTGTGACCACCAGGCGATCGGCCCAGCCGAGCACACTCGGATAGGGATTGCTGCCATCGTCCGGGCCGGCCCAGAACAATCCGGGCACGCCGGCGAGGAGATTGCGCAGCACTTCGACGATGGCTGGCGGCGTGCGCCGTGACGCCAGCACCAGCAAACTGCCGCCTTCGGCGCGCTGGCGCTGCAGCATTTTCGCAGCCAGCTCTCCGATGTAGGCAGCATCCAGGGCGATGCCCTTGCGCGGCCCGCCAAGCAGGACACCGACGCGGGGGCGTGGCAGGTCGACGAACGCGGGGTTGGCCTCGCGCGCATCCCCAAGCCAGGCATCGTCGATGGGATTGAGCGAACCCAACGGATGCAACACATTGGGCCCTTCCAGTTCATCGTGCTGCGGGGCGATGACGGTGTCCCAGTGCGAAGGGTCCACGCGCGGATCAAGAATCTGCACCGTGTAGCAGTGGCCATGGCTCAAGGACCGCAGCAGGCGCGTATACAGCGCCGAAGTTCGCCCGCAGCCAATGGCGATGGTGGGCCACGGCGGCGCGAACTGCCGCCGTTGGGTTTCGGAGAGGGCCAGACGTGCGCCAAGGCCCAGGCGTGGTGCCAGCCAGGACCAGGGCGCACGAGGTTCGAGCTGCAGGTGATGGATGGGCATGTCGAGCTTTTGCGCCAGGGCCAGAGCCTGTCGCTGGTTTCCGGCCGCACCGTCGGTGATCACCCAGCAGTCACCATAGAGCTTCAGCATGCGGGCGACGTCCCGGGCATTGTTTCTCGAAACAGCACAGTACGTTCCATTCGCCAGGGTCCTGTTTGCTCGCGCCCGCCCTTACACTGTCGACTGTTGCGCCCAAGATGGCGTGCCACGATGACAAGGATACCCATGAGCGAGATGCTTTCCGAGGCCGCCCTCGACCAGTTGTTCCGCAACGCCCGGACGTTCAACGCCTGGCTGCCGAAAGACGTCAGCGACGCTCAACTGCACGAGCTGTATGAGCTTGCCAAGTTCGGGCCGACCAGCGCGAACTCCTCGCCCATGCGGCTGATCTTCATGAAGTCGAAGGAAGCGAAGGAAAAGCTCTCGCCGTTCCTGTCCGAAGGCAATCGCGCCAAGACCATGGCTGCGCCGGTCACCGCCATCGTGGCCACCGACCACGCGTTCTACGAAAAGCTGCCGCAACTGTTTCCGCATGCCGACGCGCGTAGCTGGTTCGTGGGCAACCAGCCGTTGATCGACGGCACGGCGTTCCGCAACGGTACCCTGCAAGGCGCCTACGTGATCATTGCCGCGCGCGCGCTCGGCCTCGATTGCGGCCCGATGTCCGGCTTCGATGCTGCCGGCGTGGACGCGGCGTTCTTCGCGGGCACGACGATCCGCGCCAACTTCCTGATCAACATCGGCTATGGCGATGCCAGCCGAGACCTGTTCCCGCGCAGTCCTCGACTGTCGTTCGACGAAGCCTGCCGGATCGTCTGAGTACCTAGGGATGCTCCGATCAAGTCAGCATAGACGCCATGATGTCCAGAAGGCCTGCCGGGTGTGCTGCGTGGCGCTGGGAAGACTGGCTGTCTTGCCAAGCCGCGCGGCGCAGCCGGCGGGCCTTCTGGACATCACCCCATCCGATTCAATTCAAACGGTTGGGGCCGACGCTGTCCGCCCGCATCCCTTCGGCCCACCGGCTCGACAGACAGCCAGTCTGCCTTCGCCGATGCGCCTGTGGTCTGCGGACGGACAGCGTCGGTGGCGTCTATGCTGACTTGATCGGAGCATCCCTGGTACTCGCCGTCGAAACGTGCATTCCCCAACCCCTTTGGAGATCAGATTCATGCGTGCTTTCCGTTATCTCGTACTTGCCGGCCTGATCGGCGCAGCCGTCACCGCCCAGGCCGCTCCGGTGACCTACAAGATGGACCCGGGCCATACCCAGGTGCTGTTCAGCTGGAATCACTTCGGCTTCTCCAATCCGACCGCCAATCTTGGCCTCGGCGACGGCACCATCGTGTTCGATGAAAAGGATCCGGCCAAGTCGTCGGTCGACGTGACCTTGCCGTTGGCCAACCTCGACACGCACGTCAGTGCGCTGGACGAGCACTTGAAGAAGCCGGACTTCTTCGACGCCGACAAGTTCGCGGTGGTGACCTTCAAGAGCACCAAGGTGGAGTCGGCGGGCGGCAACAAGTACAAGGTCACGGGCGACCTGACCGTGCACGGCGTGACCAAGCCGGTGGTGCTCGATGCCACGCTCAACAAGAGCGGCATGCATCCGATGATGAAGGTGCCGACCGTGGGCTTTGACGCCACAGCGACCCTGAAGCGTTCGGATTTCGGCGTGGGCGCCTATGTGCCGAATGTCAGCGACGAGATCAAGGTGCGCATCACCACCGAGGCTTCGGTGCCGAAGGCCGGCGCGGCAAAGTAAGCGTCGAAACGAACACAGAGCCCGCGCCAGAGATGGCGCGGGCTTTTTGTTGGAAGGGACGAAGGATCAGTTCGCGGTGGTGCCTTCGTTCTTGAGCGATTCGAGCTTGTTGAGATCGACACCATTCACCATCTGCTTCAGCTGGTCGATGTTCTCCGCGTTGCCGCTGGCCTTGACCGCGAAACGCTGGGCCACGATGACGCCGTACTCACCGCTGTGCGTGTCGTTGTTCCAGGCCTCGTGGATCAGCCGTCCCTGGCTGGTATAGGTTTTCTGGTAGCCGTGCTCGGTCTGTTGCTCGGAGTCGGGTGCCAGCGCGCTGGCGGCGGCCATCATGCCCCGCATGCTGCCCGTATCACCCACTTCCAGCCCTACGCGGTGGCCATGGCCATCGCTGTAGTTGGCACGGGCCGAGGTGACCTGCATGCCCACCGTGCTGTTGCGCTCGGCGGACAGGTCTTCCCGCTTCATGCCGGCCAGGGTGTCCGGTAGGAAGGTCTTGATCGTATCGGTAGGCAATGACTGCACGTGGTTGTCGGCCGGCTTCTGGGCGGCCTCGAGTGCCTTGCTGGCCTGATCGGCGGCCCCTCCGTTCGCCTCCGTCGTGGTTTGGCGGGCAGCATCACCGAGATCCATGCTGCCCATCCTGGCGCCGGTGAATGCCGCGGTTCCGATCAAACCCGCCACGATCAAGCCGACGATCCAACTCAGCACGATGGTGATGATGACCGTGACGGCGGTATAGCCAGCCGCCTTGTCAGCGGGGCAACGCATGGTATGCGGCAAGCCCAGGTAGAGCAGGTAAATGCCATAGATCAGGCTCGCCAGCGCGACCAGCCAGCCCAGCCAGGGAATGATCACCGCGATGCCGCCGACCCAGCCGGCCGTCCACGCGTAGGCCACCGTCTTCAGGGCTTGCACCGGATCTTTCTGGCCGCCAAACGTAGGCGCCAGCGCATTCATGATCAGGGCGACCACATAGGTCACCGCCAGAGTCAGCAGGTAGTACACGACCATGCCGAGCAGGCCCATGCCGACAGGCGTACGCAGATGCGTGCCCCAGCCGCCATAGCCGATCAGGCTGTGGCTGAATGAAGTGGGCGATCACCGGGAGCGCCGCCACGATCAAAATGTAGCTGCGATAAAGCCCACTCACCGTGGCCGGCTCGCCGGCAATCACCGGCCATTCGGTTTTCGGCGTGGTCAGGATGGCTTTGATCCGGGCGAACATGTTTCCGAGGTCCATGACAATCCTTGCTGATCAGGCGGTCGATTGCAGGTGCCCCGAACGGGTCATCGGCAGGCCGGTGGAACCATCAGCCGAAGACATCGGCCCAGCCGTGGGCGGATCAGGCTTCGGCTGCCGTTGCGCGGGCCGGACAGCGCTCCGCTCGATTCTCGACCCGACCCTGGCTGGCTCCCATTCGTCGCATGGGATATGCCCTTCGGCGAGCGCGGATCGCGCGGGGATGCTGGACAGGCCCCATGTTCATGGGGGAGGCCTGTTAACATGACGGACCCGCTGCCTTGATGGAGTTTTCCCCCATGTCGCGTTCCCCTGCGGCTGCCGCATTGATCCCGGCGAATGCCGAAAATCGTTATGAAGTGACGCGCGCGGACCTTCCCCTGTCCTGTCCGATGCCCGGTATGGCGCTCTGGAACTCCCATCCGAAGGTCTATCTGCCGATCGTTGAGGATGGTGGCGAGTCCACATGTCCTTATTGCGGCGCGCATTACGTCCTGCGGGACTGATCCCTTCGCCAGGGTCGAACCCGAAAATCGCCGCGAGAGCGGGTTTAGGCATGATTGCTGCTTGCCAATCAGGGATGAAGGCACCTTTTGAACAAATCATGTCAGCAGTCGCCACCCCAGCCAGGTCACTGACCGTCGTTCAGCTGATCCCCGGCCTGCATTCGGGCGGGGCGGAGCGTTCTGCGCTGGAAATCGCGCGGGCCCTGGTCAAGGCTGGCCACCAGTCCGTGGTGATCTCGGCGGGTGGGCGCATGGTGCAGCAGCTGGAAGCTGAAGGTAGCCGTCACATCGCGCCTGAACGTAGGTCGCAAATCCTTGAGCACGCTCATGAAAATGGGTGAGCTCCGACGGATCTTGCGTGAGCTCAAGCCCGATATCGTGCACGCCCGTTCACGTCTGCCGGCATGGATGGGCTGGTGGGCGATCAAGGGGCTCAAGCCAAAACCTCATTTCGTGACTACCGTTCACGGGCTCAATTCGCCGGGCCGCTATAGCGCGATCCTGCTGCGTGGCGAGCGCGTGATCGCGGTGTCGCAGACCTTGCGCGACTTCATGCTCAGTCACTACCCGTGGCTGGAGCCTGCGCGGGTGCGGGTGATTCCTCGTGGTATCGATCCGGACGCCTTTCCCTACGGACATCGCCCCGACGACATGTGGCGGAAAGCCTTCTTCGCCGAGTACCCGACGCTCGCGGGGGCACCGCTGCTGACGCTGCCGGGTCGCGGCACACGGCTGAAGGGTCATCACGATGCGGTCGAACTGCTGGGTGAACTGAAGCGTCGCGGTATCGACGCGCGCCTGTTGCTGCTCGGCGTCATCGAGCCCGGGCGTGACGCCTACATCGATGAACTGCGCAGCCTGATCCGCGCCCGTGGCCTGGAGTCCCAGGTCGTGCTGACCCCGCCACGCAGCGATGTGCGCGACATCTACGCGATCTCGTCGCTGGTGCTGCAACTCTCGAACAAGCCCGAATCGTTCGGGCGCACCGTGATCGAGGCGCTTTCGCTATGCCGCCCGGTGCTGGGTTACGCGCATGGTGGCGTCGGTGAATTGCTGGCCGAACTGTATCCCGCAGGCCGAGTCCCGGTGGCCGACCGCGAGCGACTGGTCGAACGTGCCGCCGAGTTGCTGCGCGTAGCACCCCCCATCCCCATGCTGCAAAGCTACCGCCTCACCGACATGCAGCAGGCCACGCTGGCGCTCTACGACGAACTGACCGCCTGATCGTTGCGGTACGCGGCTCACCTACAATGCGTGAGCCATGATCACCTGACGTCCGCATGAGCTCATTCGCTGTTTCACTCAAGGCCGCCCTGCGCTCGCCCCTGCTGCCGTTCTGGCTGGTGATCGCCCTGCTGCCGGTCGGACGCAGCTCAGAGCTGGGTACCTTCCTCTGTCTGGTCGGCGTCATCCTGCTGTTTGCCCGCCATCCTTCCGCGTTGCGCGAGCACGCGGGTGCAAGGCTGCTTTTGTGGCTGCTGGGTGCCTATGTGGGCGCAGCCTTGCTGTCGGCGGTCGATTCGCTGGCGCCGGGCAAGAGCTGGTCCACGGTGGCGGCCTTGCTTCGCTACGTGCCGCTGGGGCTGTATGCCTGTTTTGCGATCCGTCGCGAACAGAAGCTCGATGCGCTGTATACGGCGGTTGCCGCCGTCGTAGGCGTTTGGGCGCTGGACGCCTGGGTGCAGGCACTGACGGGGTGGAGTCTGGGCGGGCATGCCGATGCGGAGCGCATCTCGGGCATCTTTGGCGCTGCCAACCTCAAGCTTGGCCCCACGTTGGCGGTGCTGTCGCCGTTCGCGCTGTGGGCTGCTCGTCGACGTTGGGGGCTCAGGGGGCTGTTGCTCGCCTTCATCCTGCTGCTGGGGCCCGTGCTGTTGTCCGGCTCACGGGCGTCATGGCTGTGCTATGCCCTGGTGGCGGTGGGATTTGCCTGGCAGCTTTCACGGACGCCGTGGCGTTTTCTTGCCACTGTCGCCGCCGGCATGGCGTTGATGGTTCTTGCGGGGGGCGTGGCCTGGAAAACCTCCGACCGTTTCGCGCTCCGCATGGAGCGCACCTTGCAGGCGCTCCATGGTTCCGACCAGTCCGTCGACACCGCCCTCAGCGGGCGCTTGGACATCTGGCGAACCAGCGTGGCGATGTTCAAGGCGCACCCCATCAATGGCGTGGGTGTGCGCGCTTACCGATTCGCATATCCGAACTTCGCGCCGGCCCATGATCATTTCGTCGTCTCCGAGACTTGCGGCGAGGGCGAGGGCGCATGCCATGCGCATCAATGGGTCCTGGAAGTACTCACGGAGACCGGCACGCTCGGTTTGCTTCTCTGGCTAGGCGCGATGGCCATGGCCGTGGTGGCGTGGCGGCACGTTGGCGCCGCGGCCCGTGCACGGGCGTTCCCCGTCACGTTGGCGCTTGTCGTCATGCTGTTTCCGCTCAACACGCACCTGGCCTTCTATTCTGCCTGGTGGGGACTCTTGTTTGCCTGGCTGTTGGGACTCTGGTGTGCGGCACTGTATGTGCAACCGCACTCATCGAGCCCTGCGGGGCAGCATGAAGCGCGAGCCCCTGCCGGTGGTGCTGGTTACCCAAAATAATGACGAGACGTTCGACGCCTGCTTGCGGGCCTGGATGGGGCGGATGAGATCGTCGTGCTGGATTCCGGCTTCACGATGACGCCGTAGCTCATGCATGCGCGAGCCCTGCGCATTGCCACATGCCATCTGGATCAATAGATCGGCGGATAGCCTTCAGGTCGCGTCTTGAAACGCTTGTGCACCCACAGGTATTGCTCGGGCGCGTCGCGCACCATGGCCTCGATGCAGACGTTGATGCGGGCGGTGTCGTCGAGTGCATCGGCGCTTGGGAAACGTTCCAGCGGTGCACCGAGTCGCAACACATAACCGGCATTGCCAGGCAGGCGGCGATGATAGAACGGAATCACCGCGGCGCCGGACATGCGCGCCAGATGATGGGTGGCGGTGATCGTTGCCGCCGGTACGCCGAAGAACGGCACAAACGCATTGTCCTTGCTGCGCATGTCCTGGTCGGGCGCGTACCAAAGCGTGCCGCCGTTGCGAAGATGCTTCACGGTGCCGCGGATATCGTCCTTGTCGAACATCGCCTCGGCGTAATCGAGGCGCGCGCGCAGCACGGCCCATTCGAAGACGCGCGAATCCATCTTGCGATACATGCCGGAGATGCGGATGCGTTGCGAGACCAGCCGCGCGCACAGTTCCAGGTGCGAGAAATGGCCACCAACCAGCAGGACGCCCTTGCCTTGCGCGCGAGCGGCTTCCAGATGCTCCAGCCCCTCGATGCTGACGGGCACGCGCGAGATCGCGCGTTCGCTGCCCATCCAGCCGAGCGCGAACTCCATCATCATCAGGCCGATGTCGCGAAGATGCGCATTCACCAGCGCGGCCTGTTCGGCATTCGAGAGCTCGGGGAAGCACAGCGCGATATTCGCCTCTGCGATATGCCGGCGCGGCGAAGGTACGCGCTGCACGAGCGCCCCCAACAGTCGGCCGAGTCCCATCAGCAGCGGACGCGGCAGATGGGCAATGGTCCAGATCGCGCCGACGCCCAGCCACGCTGGCCATTGCAGCGGTGCGAGCAGGGAACGGGTAAAAGGGGGGCGGGGCATGCCGGGCATCGCCGGCATTGTAAGGAACAACCCAAAACGTGGCGAGCCATGCGCGTCATGGGAGAGGGCTGACCCATCGCGATGGCCGGGCAATCGAGCCAAGTCGATATACTGGCGCACCGGATTCAAGGGCTTCCCGTTGCGCTTCCTCTATACCCTCGTCATGTACCTGGTGACGCCACTGATCATGCTGCGTCTGTTGAAGCGCGGCGTGCGCTACGGCGATTACCACAAGCGATGGCGTGAACGCTTCGGTTTTTTTCAGGGGCCACGCGTCAGGGAGAGCCTGTGGGTGCATGCGGTATCCGTTGGGCGAAGTGAACGCTGCCGAGCCGTTGATCAAGGCCTTGCGGGTTCGCTACCCGGACGCACCGCTGGTCGTCACCACCGTCACGCCCACCGGCTCCGAGCGTGTTCGCCAGCTGTTTGGCGACAGCGTGTTCCACGTCTACCTGCCGTACGACCTGCCGTTCGCCGTGACGCGTTTCCTGCGCCATGTGCGACCGCGTCTGGCCATCATCGTGGAAACCGAAATCTGGCCGAATCTCTACTTCATCTGCCGGCGGCGTGGCATTCCGCTTGATGATCGCCAACGCGCGCCTGTCGGAACGTTCCCTGCGCGGATACCGGCCCATGGGCAGCCTGGTGCGACGGGCACTCCGATGCGTGCGCCTGATTGCCGCGCAGTCGCGCACGGATGCGGAGCGATATCGCCTGCTCGGCGCCGATCCCGACAAAGTCGTCGTGGCGGGCAACATGAAGTTCGACATGCCTATGCCTTACGACGCTGAGCGCCATGGTCAGGAACTGCGTCTGCAATGGGGGCAGCTTCGCCCCGCATGGGTTGCCGGCAGCACGCATGAGGGTGAAGAGTTGCAGGTGCTCGAGGCGCACCTTGACGTGCTCAAGCGCTTGCCCGACGCCCTGTTACTGATCGCACCGCGCCATCCAGAACGTTTCAAGCTGGTCGAAAGCGCCGCCCGCAGCCTGGGCTTGAGCGTCGGTACGCGCAGTGCCGACCAGGTTCCGTCAACGGAGCACCAGGTTTTCGTGATCGATGCGATGGGCGAATTGATGCCGTTCTATGCCGCGGCGGATCTCGCGTTTGTTGGCGGCAGTCTGGTACCCATCGGCGGCCACAACGTGCTCGAGCCGGCAGCGCTTGCCACGCCAGTGCTGGTGGGGCCGCATACGTTCAACTTCCAGGAAATCACCCTCACGCTGATCCAGGAAGGCGGGGCCGCCCGTGTCAGCAGTGTCGAGGAACTGGGATCCGAAGTCGTGCGGCTGCTGGGTGATCGAACCGCCCTTGATCGCATGGGCGAGGCGGCGCGCATGGTGTTCGAGAGCGAGCGCGGGGCCGTGAAGCGCGTGATGGGAATGATCGACAACCTGCTGCAGGAATAGCTTTCCCATCGTTCCTTGCAGAAACGACAAGGCCGGGACATGCCCGGCCTTGTCGTCTTCTTGGAGCGCCACGCGGATTGCTGCGCGTTACTGCAGCATCGCGTTGATCATCTCCATATCCTTCAGGTCGATCGAGCCGGCCGATTGCTTGAGTTGAAGCTGGTCAAGCACAAGCGTGTGGCGCGACTGCGAATAGCTGTTCTCCGCCTGGGTGAGGGTCTGGATCGCATTGAGCACGTTCAGCATGGTCTGCGTGCCGACGTCGAAGCCGGCGCGAGTGGCCTCCAGCGCCTTCTGGCCCGATTCCACCGAGGCCTTGTTGGCCTGCACCTGGCTGATGCCCGCGAGCACCGAGCGATAGAAGTTGAGCGTGTCGCGAACAACCGCACGGCGGGTCGACTCCAGCGAGTCCTGGGCTTCGTCACGCTGGTAGATCGACTGGCGTACGCGCGACTGCGTGGCGCCGCCCGAGAAGATCGGAACGTTCACGGTAAGACCAATCGTGGTGCCGTAGTTACCATTGGCGCGACTGCCGCTGAGGTTGGAATAGCTGCCGTTCTCCAGCCAAGAGGTCGTCTTGCCGCGCGACACCGAGGCATTCAGTGTCGGCAGGTGCCCGGCACGGGCCGCATTGATACTGTGCTCGGCCGATTCCACGGAGTACTGGCCAGCCAGGATGGTGGCGTTGGATTGCAGCGCCGACTTCACCCACTGGTCTGGATCGGCCGGGTTGGGCGGGGTCATCGGGAGATCTTCGCGCAGCTTCTTCAATTCGCCGGCCGGCTTGCCGGTGATCTGGGTAAGCGCTTCGCGGGCATCGTTCAGCGTGTTCTGCGCGGCGATCGTCTGCGCCTTGGCCAGTTCGTAGTTCGACTTGGCCTGGTAGACGTCGGTGACCGCCGAGAGGCCCACCTTGAAACGCTGGTCCGCCTGCTCGTAGGCTTCCTTGAAAGCGTCCTCGTTCGCCTTGGCGAACACCAGCGCATCCTGGCTGGTCAGCACGCCGAAGTAGGCCGTGGTGACTCGCACGTACAGATCCTGCAACGCCGCCTGATAGGTGGCGTCCTGCGCGGAAGCCGTCGAGCGGGCCGCCGACAGGTTGGCCCACTGGCTGAGATCAACGATCGATTGATCCAGCGTGGCGGAAAGCTCGCGCGAACGCGAATGGTTGGAACCCGCCAGGACGCCGCTCGTTGCAGCCGAGCCAGTCGGCTGTTGGTTGAACGAGTAGGCGCCATTGAGCTGGGGCAGCATCACCGCGCGGGCCTGGGTAACACCTTCACCAACGGCGAGACGCGTGGCATCCGCTTGTGACAGCACCGGGTCATTGGCGCGTGCTTCTCGGTATGCATCCAGCAAGTCCTCGCCGTGGCCGGCCAGCGGCAACGCCGACAGGGCCAGGGCGAGGGTCAGAAGCTTCAAGCGCATGGGTTGCCTCATGTGTGGGAACGGGATCAGCGGATTCAGAATACGAAGCGGCGCGGTGGCTCCGCGTGCTTCAAGTACGGCAGATCGGTTTCGAACAACACTTCTTCGCGGTAGCGGCCGTTACCTTCGTGGGTAAGCAGCAGCACCTGCTGCACCGGCGACTCGCCACGCACCACCAGCAAACGGCCACCCGGCTTGAGCCACGACAGGAAGCGCTGCGGAATCTGGTACACCGCGCCGGTCACCACCAGCGCATCGAACAAGCCGTCGGGATGCCAGGCCGAGATGGCTTCACCCACCTCCAGCTTTACATTGGCAATGCCCGCATGGGCGAGGCGTTCGCTGGCGGCAGCAATGAAATCGGCATGGATGTCCAGGCTGGTGACAGCAGCCGAGAGCTTCGCCAGGCAGGCGGTAAGAAAGCCCGAGCCCGTGCCGATCTCCAGCACCTGGTCGGTAGGCGTCAGTTCCAGCGCCTGCAGCACGCGGCCTTCGACCACCGGCTTCATCATCACTTCGCCGTGCCCGAGCGGCAGGCACAGATCGGCGAATGCCAGCTTGCGATGCTCGGCAGCGACGAAATCCTCGCGGCGCACGCTGCCGAGTACCTCGAGCACGCGCCCATCGAGCACCTCCCAGGGGCGCACCTGGTTTTCCACCATGTTCTGTCGCGCCTGTTCGAAGTTCATCGCCATCTTGCTGACATCCTATTGCGGATCGAAAAAAAGGCTAAAAAGGATAAGCGCTTAGCCACATTCCGACAATGTGCAAAGCCTGCGGCCTGGCCCAGTCGCTACGAAGTGCCGGAAGTCACCGCGCTAGCTTGACGGAAGTCATGTGTGGCGCGGTGTCCGCGGACACTATGCGCTTCGACGATGTCGGTGAGAGGTCACTTCAAGCATACCGGCGGGCAGTCGTTGCAGGGCATCTTGCACGGCCTGCTGCAAGGACGCGTCAAGGCGCCGGATGCGACCTTCCGGCGAAGCCTCGCCGCGGCTGCGGGCAGCCACGTAAAGCCAGGCCAGCCAGCGCGCCAAACGGCTACGTTCGGCGGCATCGAGGCCTACCAGCGCGGCACGCACGGCAAAGGCCCCCTGGCGCGCGCCGACCTCGCCGCGCTCCAGCCAGGTGGCCAGGGTACGCTGGGCATGGCGATATACCTTGCTGAGGGAAAGTTCTGCGATAGTGGTGGTCATGGGGTAAGCCGTGTATCGTGGCCATGGAAAATAACTAAACCGTCGCGTATACTAAACCGGCGTTATCCATTTGTGAAGCCAGTCATGAAGGTGTTGCCATGAGCACGATCCCGCAAACCAAGCCTCAGGGACCCGGTCGTCCCAAGGATATGGAAAAGCGTGCGGCGATCCTGGAGGCGGCCAAGGCCCTGTTCATTCGCAACGCCTTTGCTGGTACCAGCATGGATGCGGTGGCCGCCGAGGCGGGCGTGTCCAAGCTCACGGTCTACAGTCATTTTGGCGACAAGGACAACCTGTTCCGCGAAGTCATCCGCGCGCGCATCCAGGACCTGATGCCGGAAGACACCTACCAATACGACCCGAACGAGGATGTCCGCGAGACGCTGGAGCGCATTGCGTTGCACCACGTGAGGCTTGATTGCGATGTGCAGAACGTCGGTACCTTCCGCGCCATCCTCAGCGATTGCCGCCAGGGCAACCCTCGCTACGGCAAGCTGCTGTGGGAAGAAGGCCCGGATCGCACGCTTGGTTTGATGAAACGGCTGCTGCAGCAGTCCGTTGACGACGGCAAGCTGGATATCCCCAACGTGGCACGTGCCGCGGGCCAATTCATCTCCCTGATCAAGGGCGAGATGCTGCTTCGTCGCATGTTTGGCTGCGAGGAATGCGCCTTCTCCTATGCCGCCGAGCTGGAACTGACCGCCCGCGATGGCGTGGACATGTTCCTGCGCGCTTACCAGAAGCGCTGATTTCTCCCCTCGAATGGCGTCGCTATCGGCCGCTTGCAGCGGCCAAGCTCGCGACAAACCCCGCTTCGTGCTCAAATAGCGCCTTGGAAGCGGGGGTGCCGGCGGCAGTCGGCTGAGAGAGTCCCTTCGAACCTGATGCGGCTAGTACCGCTGTAGGGAGCTTCGCCGCACGACGCTCATCGTGCGACCGGCGCCGTCGCTTCGTTGTTTGTCTGCGAATCCCTTCGCAACAACCCGCATATCCATGTGCGGACTCCTCAACAAAGCGCGTCCCTATGTGGACACTGCCTAGCACCGGATGAATGCTGATGAACGCTCTGCCCACCGACCTCGCGCGCGCCGCGCAGGAACTCTCCGAAGCCGTGACTCGCCCGATTCCGGGTTCGCGCAAGATCCATGTGCAGGGCAGCCGTCCCGATTTGCGCGTGCCGCTGCGTGAAATCGAGCAGGCGCAGACGCCGACGCTGTTCGGTGGCGAGGTCAATCCGGCGATCACCGTGTACGACACCTCGGGCCCCTACACCGACCCCGACTATCAAGTCGATCTCGCTGCCGGCCTGCCGGCCTTGCGCGCGGCCTGGATCGCCGAGCGTGGCGACACCGAACAGCTCGACGGCCTCAGTTCGGCTTTTGGGCGCCAGCGCGCCGTCGACGCCAAACTCGACGCGTTCCGCTTCACGGCCACCCGTGCGCCACGTCGCGCCAAGGCCGGCGCCAACGTGACCCAGATGCATTACGCACGCCGCGGCATCATCACGCCGGAGATGGAATACATCGCCATCCGCGAGAACCAGAAGATCGAAGCGCTGCGCGACAGTGCGCTGCTCAACCAGCATCCTGGCCAGTCGTTCGGCGCCGCGTTGCCCAAGCTGATCACGCCGGAATTCGTGCGCGATGAGGTTGCCCGTGGTCGCGCCATCATTCCGGCCAACATCAATCACCCGGAAAGCGAGCCGATGATCATCGGCCGCAACTTCCTCACCAAGATCAACGCGAATATCGGTAATTCGGCGGTGTCGTCCGGTATCGCGGAGGAAGTGGAGAAGCTGGTGTGGTCGATCCGCTGGGGCGGCGACACGGTGATGGATCTTTCCACCGGCAAGCACATTCACGAGACGCGCGAGTGGATCATCCGCAATTCGCCGGTGCCGATCGGCACGGTGCCGATCTATCAGGCGCTGGAAAAGGTCGACGGCGTCGCCGAAAACCTCACCTGGGAAATCTTCCGCGACACGCTGATCGAGCAGGCCGAGCAGGGCGTGGATTACTTCACCATCCATGCTGGCGTGCTGCTGCGCTTCGTGCCGCTCACCGCCAAGCGTGTGACCGGCATCGTATCGCGCGGTGGCTCCATCATGGCCAAGTGGTGCCTGGCGCATCACAAGGAAAACTTCCTCTACACGCACTTCGAAGACATCTGCGAGATCATGAAGGCGTACGACGTGTCCTTCAGTCTCGGCGATGGCCTGCGCCCGGGCTGCATTGCCGACGCCAACGATGCCGCGCAGTTCGGTGAGCTCGATACGCTGGGCGAGCTGACCCAGATCGCCTGGAAGCACGATGTGCAGGTGATGATCGAGGGCCCCGGCCACGTGCCGATGCACCTGATCAAGGAAAACATGGAGCGCCAGCTGGAGAAGTGCGCCGAGGCGCCGTTCTACACGCTGGGACCGCTGACCACCGACATCGCGCCGGGCTATGACCACATCACCAGCGCCATCGGCGCGGCGATGATCGGCTGGTTTGGCACGGCGATGCTTTGCTACGTCACGCCCAAGGAGCACCTGGGCCTGCCGAACAAGCAGGACGTGCGCGACGGCATCATCGCCTACAAGATCGCTGCGCATGCGGCGGATCTGGCCAAGGGGCATCCCGGTGCGCAGGTGCGTGACAACGCGCTCAGCAAGGCGCGTTTCGAATTCCGCTGGGACGACCAGTTCAACCTCGGCCTGGATCCGGAGAAGGCCAAGGAATTCCACGACGAGACGCTGCCGAAGGATGCGCACAAGAGCGCCCACTTCTGCTCGATGTGCGGTCCGAAGTTCTGCTCGATGAAGATCACCCAGGACGTGCGTGACTACGCCGCCGAGCACGGCACCGGCGAAACCGAGGCGCTGGATGCGGGCATGGCCGAGAAATCGGCCGAGTTCCTCGCCCAGGGTGCCGAGGTGTATCACAAGGCCTGATAAACGCCCCTCCCTGGTAGGAGCGCACCCTGTGCGCGATAGGCCTATGCGGCCGTGACGCGGTGATCGCGCACAGGGTGCGCTCCTACAGAGGGGTTTCTCGGGGATAGACCACGTGTTTACCGGCGTTTCGCGTCCGGCGCCCTGACGTCTCGGGTATTGCCCAGCCCGATGGAAGAAGGGCACGCGAGGATCTCCGCGAGCAGGGTGAGCCGGCCCGGCGGAGGCCGAACAGAAGAAGGCCTCCAAGCACTGCCCCTCCGGTCAGCCGGATCGGGCCTGCGGCGTTATCAGGCCAACGTATCGCCACCAGGAGAGGCATCATGCCGATGTCGCGCCATATCGCCCGCGAGGGCCATGGGATTCTGCGGACCGTGCTCATGGCGCTGTCCATCATCGTGCTGGCTGTGTGCGTGTTGATGTGGTGGGTCACGGCGTCCACGACGTCCGGGTCGATGGCCGCGGAAGGTTCCGGGCCTCCGGCTGGCCACGCCCTGGCCTCGAACGCGGACGCCCAAGGCCAGTGAGCGGGCACAAAAAAGCGCGCCGCCTTTCGGACGGCGCGCCATGATCGCGGACGCTCAGGCCTTCTGGTCGGCCTTGTAGCGCTCGATGCCGGCGAGGATTTCCGCCTTGGCTTCGTCAGCGCCGACCCAGCCCTCGACCTTGACCCACTTGCCCTTCTCGAGATCCTTGTAGTGCTCGAAGAAGTGGCCGATGCGCTCCAGCCAGTGGCCGGACACCGAACCGATGTCCTTGATATGGGCGTAGCCCGCGAAGATCTTCTCCACCGGAACGACCACCAGCTTCTCGTCGCTGCCGGCCTCGTCGGTCATCTTGAGCATGCCGACCGGATGGCAGCGGATCACCGCGCCCGGCACCAGCGGCAACGGCAGGATCACCAGCGCGTCGAGCGGGTCGCCGTCGCCGCCCAGCGTGCCCGGCACATAGCCGTAGTTGCACGGATAGCGCATCGGCGTGGACAGGATGCGGTCGACGAAGATCGCGCCGCTTTCCTTCTCCACCTCGTACTTGACGGGCTCGGCGTCCTTGGGGATTTCGATGATGACGTTGATTTCGTCCGGAACCTTGCGGCCGGCGGAAACGAGGTGCAGACCCATGGGGGTGTCCTTAGGCTTGGTCAAAAACAAAGACCCGAAAGGATACGGCAAAAGGTGGTGCATCGCAGCAGCAGTGAGTGCCCGCGACCTGTTGGAGTTCAGATTTCCCGGCGCTGGCGTGCTCCGGCCCTCACCGGTCAGGGGCGAAAGGGCCGCTCCCGTAGCCACTTGGTAGCGATCCATTTCTCGCCACGCGTTACCGGCAGGCCCGCGTGCAGCGACGCTTCCTCGCCCGTCTCATAGGCGAAATAGACGGCTGAGCCACGGATGGCCGTCACGGTGAGTCCCAAGGCCGGAAAGTGGGTGCCCCCGTCGGCTTCCGGCGTATTGAGGTACATGATCACGCTGGCGATGCGTTGGCCACCCTTGGCCGTGACTGCCTCGAAGCCGGGCTGGTCTGGGTCGAACCAGTCGTAATGCGGCTCGTACTCCTGGCCAGGCAGGTAGTGCAGGATCTGCAGCCCTTCGCCGTGGACCGTGGGCATATCCAGCAAGGTGGCGATGCGCTGTTCGATACGCTGGACCAGCGGCGTTTCGCCCATGCGGAAGAACATGCCCTGGCTGGTGCGCCGTTCGTCAGTCTGATGGCGGCCATCCACGTCGACGGTGAGCGAGCGCTGCAGCCGAGGCCTGGATTGCGCGATCAACTCGTCGCATTCCTCATCGGAAAGGAGCCCCTCGAGCACGCGGATAGCGGGTGTATCCACGCTCAGCGTTACGCGAACAGCGCGGTCGCCGATCACTTGCAGTGGCGGCACGGGGTGTCGCGTTCTTCGGCCATTGGTACGCTTCCCCGTGCTGAACGTGAGTGTGGTCACCGGGACATTCAGCACCCGCGCAACGATGTGCCGGCTTTGTTCGCCGCTGTAGCCAGCCTCTTTCATCAGCCGGAGCACGTCGTCGGTGCTGTGTCCGTCGCGGGTGGTGGCGAGAATCCACTCGCGCAGCTCGGGGCGAATCGTGTGGTCTTTCATGCGCTATCGAAGGAGAGCCGGCCGATGCCGGCCCCCCATGTTACGCGGTGAGGCCTGTTTACTTCACGTGCTCCCAGAGGTAGCTGTAGCCCAGTGCGCTCATGAAGGCGGACTGCTTGTTGTCCGCCGCGGCACCGTGACCACCCTCGATGTTTTCGTAGAAACTCACGTCATAACCCAGCTGGTCCAGCTTCGCGTACATCTTGCGCGCGTGCACCGGCCCCACCCGGTCATCGCGCGTGGACGTGGTGAACAGCACCGGCGGATATTTCTGGCCCGCCTTTGCATTCGCGTACGGCGAGAAGGTCTTGATCCACGACCACTCTGCCGGCTTGTCCGGGTCGCCGTACTCGGCAATCCACGAGGCACCGGCCGACAGGTGGGTGTAGCGCTGCATGTCGAGCAGGGCCACCTGGCTGACGATGGCGCCGTATAGCTGCGGATACAGCGTGAGCATGTTGCCCATCAGCAGGCCGCCATTGCTGCCACCCATCGCGCCCAGGTGCTGCGGCGAGGTGATCTTGCGAGCGAACAGGTCTTCGGACACGGCAGCGAAGTCTTCGTAGGAACGCAGGCGGTTCGCCTTCAGGGCGGCCTTGTGCCAGCGCGGGCCATACTCGCCGCCGCCACGGATATTGGCGATGACGTAGACGCCGCCCTTCTCCAGCCAGGCACGACCCAGGTTGCCGTTGTAGTTGGGCTGCAGCGAAATCTCGAAACCGCCGTAGCCATACTGCAGGGTGGGATGGCTGCCGTCGGCCCTGAGGTTCTTCGGCGCGATCTCGAAGTAGGGCACGCGGGTGCCGTCCTTCGACGTGGCGAAGTGCTGGCTCACCTCATAGCGCGAGGCGTCGAAGAAGCTCGGGCTGTGCTTGATGGCCTGCGCATCGCCCTGGCCGAGCGTTCCGTAGTACAGCGTGGCCGGTTGCAGGAAGCCGGTGACCGTGAGGAAGTAGTCGTCGCTGCTGTCATCGTCCACCCCAACCGCCGCGATGGTGGAAAGCTTGGGCGCGCCGCCAAGGCTTTCGCGTTTCCAGTCGCCTCCATGTGGCGTCAACACTTCCAGCTTGTTCACCACGTTGTCCATCACATTCAGGATCAATTGGTGGCGCGTCCATGAATAGCCATCCAAGGCCGTGCTTTCGGTAGGCTCGAACAGCACGGCGAGCTCGCGCTTGCCCTGCATATAGTCGTCGAAGCGGGCCGCCAGCAGCGAGCCGGACTTGTACGTCTTGCCGCCGACACTCCAGTCGCTGCGCGGTTCGATCAGCAGCCATTCGCGATGTACGTCGGTGTTGGCGTCATTCGGCACGTCGATTCTGGTGAGCTTGCCGTCCTTGCCGCGCACGAAGGTTTCGCTGTCGTAGAAGGCGATCTGGCGAATGACGAAATCGCGCTCGAAGCCCGGCGTGTTGTCGCGCATGGCCGATACGCTCATATCGTCATGCTTGGCCTCATATACCGTGACAGCTCTGGACAGCGGCGTGCCGCGCCGCCATTCCTTGACGATGCGCGGGTAGCTCGATGCGGTCATCGAGCCGGGGCCGAAATCGGTAGCGACGTAGAGGTGATCCTGGTCCATCCAGGCGACACGGCTTTTGGCCTCGGGCAGCTCGAAACCGCCCTGGACGAACTGCTTGCCGGGCAGGTCGAATTCGCGCACGACATCGGCGTCGGCGCCGCCGCGCGACAGCGAGATCAGGCAGCGCTGGTAATCAGGCTTCAGACACTGCGCGCCGTGCCATACCCAGTTCTCCTGCTCGGTTTTGGCCAGGGCGTCGAGATCGATCACGGTCTCCCATGCCGGCTGGTCCTGGCGGTATTCGTACAGCGTGGTACGCCGCCACAGACCCTTGGGGTGATCCTTGTCACGCCAGAAGTTGTAGAAGTGGTCGCCGATCTTGCTGACCATCGGAATGCGCTCGTTCGAATCGAGCACTTCAAGGAGGCGCGCATCGAGTTGCTTGAACTCCGCACTATCGGCGTATTTGCTTATGGTCTCGGCGTTCTGCTGCTTGACCCAATCGAGCTGCTTGGTGCCGTCGATGTCTTCCAGCCAGAGATTGGGGTCATTACTTGCCGGCGCGGCCGGCATGGCATTGTCAGTTGCGTGCGTCATGCCGCCCAGTGTGAGGCCCAGCGCCAGTGTCAGCCAGAGCGATGTCTTGGATCTCATAGGGGTTTCCGTGTCGGTTCTTGGTAGGACGTCGGAGCCTGAGGGCCAGATGCAACGCCTGCGCATGACCAAAGTCCGGGCGCCACAGTGGTTCCCTCTCCCCTCTGGGGAGAGGGTTAGGGTGAGGGGCGGGTGCTCGCGGGACATTGGCTAAAAGCGAGCTCTTTGTGTCGACTAGCGTTGCAAAAGCAGGACTGAGGCCAGCGTGGCCCCTCACCCCAACCCTCTCCCCGGAGGGGAGAGGGTGCAAACGTGCCATGCGGGTTCGCCCGTTTGCTGGTGAGGCAACCGGGCGCGCTGTGGTTACAGCAGCGGTATGAGTAACAAAGCCACGATATTGATGATCTTGATCAGCGGATTCACCGCCGGTCCGGCCGTGTCCTTGTACGGATCGCCCACGGTGTCGCCGGTGACGGCGGCCTTGTGCGCCTCCGAACCCTTGCCGCCGAAGTGGCCGTCCTCGATGTACTTCTTCGCGTTGTCCCACGCACCACCGCCGGTGGTCATGGAGATCGCTACGAACAGGCCGGTGACGATGGTGCCGATCAACACACCGCCCAGTGCCTGCGCGCCAGCCTCGACACCACCGAGCCAGCGGAAGCCGAACAGCACCAGGACAGGCACCAACACGGGCAGCAGTGAAGGCACCAGCATCTCCTTGATCGCCGACTTGGTCAGCATGTCGACCGCGCGTGAGTAATCCGGCTTGGCGGTGCCCTGCATGATGCCGGGGATGTCGCGGAACTGGCGGCGCACTTCCTCCACCACCGCACCGGCCGCACGGCCCACCGCTTCCATCGCCATCGCGCCAAACAGATAGGGGATCAGGCCGCCGATCAGCAGGCCGATGATCACGTAGTGATTGGAAAGATCGAAGCGGAAATCGCTGACATGGAGGTGCTGCTGGAGGTTATGCGTGTAGTCCGCAAACAGCACCAGCGCGGCGAGGCCGGCGGAGCCGATCGCGTAACCCTTGGTCACCGCCTTGGTGGTGTTGCCTACGGCGTCGAGCGGATCGGTGATCCCGCGCACTTCCGGAGGCAGGTCGGCCATCTCGGCGATGCCGCCCGCGTTGTCGGTGATCGGGCCGTAGGCATCCAGCGCCACGATCATGCCGGTCATGCTGACAGCATGGCGGTGGCGGCGATGGCGATGCCGTAGAGGCCAGCCAGCGCATAGGCGCCCCAGATGGCCGCGCACACGGCCAGCACCGGCAACGCCGTCGACTTCATCGACACGCCGAGGCCGGCAATGATGTTGGTGCCGTGGCCGGTGGTGGATGCCTTGCGCGATGTGGCTGCACCGGGCCGTACTCGGTGGCGGTGTAGTACTCGGTGATCACCACCATGGCGCCGGTCAGCACCAGGCCGATCAGCGGCAGCAGCCGTAGATATCATCCGCGCCGTAGGCCGAATCGGCCATCAGCTGGCTGGTGATCGGCCAGAACGCGATGGCGGCCAGTACGGCCGACACCACGACGCCGGCGTAGAGCGCATTCATGATCTTGCGCGCCGCGCGCCTTCACGAAGAACGTGCCGATGATCGAGGCGACGATGGAGACGCCGCCCAGCAGCAGCGGGATACAGCACGGCATTGCGGCCGGTCTGCTCGGCCATCAGGCCGCCCAGCAGCATGGTGGCGATCAAGGTCACGGCATAGGTTTCGAACAGGTCGGCGGCCATGCCGGCGCAATCGCCGACGTTGTCGCCCACGTTGTCCGCGATCACCGCCGGGTTGCGCGGGTCGTCCTCGGGAATGCCGGCTTCCACCTTGCCGACCAGGTCGGCGCCCACGTCGGCGCCCTTGGTGAAGATGCCGCCGCCCAGTCGCGCGAAGATCGAGATCAGCGACGAGCCGAAGGCCAGGCCGACCAGCGCGTGCAGCGCGTGCATCGGTCTCGTAGCCCAGTGCTGCGCAGCACGCAGGTAATACCCGGCGACGCCGAGCAGGGCCAGCCCAACCACCAGCATGCCGGTGATGGCGCCGCCGCGGAACGCCACATTCAGTGCCGCGGCAAGTCCGCTTCGTGCCGCTTCGGCGGTGCGCACGTTGGCGCGTACCGAAACATTCATGCCGATATAGCCGGTGGCGCCGGAGAGGATGGCGCCCACCGCGAAGCCGATGGCGGTACCCCAGTTCAGCGCGAAACCGATGATCAGGAACAGCACGACGCCTACGATCGCCGATGGTGGTGTATTGGCGGTTGAGATAGGCCTTCGCACCCTCCTGGATCGCCGCGGCGATCTCCTGCATGCGCGCATTGCCCGGAGATTGCGCCAGGACCCAGCGCACCGAGAGCGCGCCATACAGAACCGCCAAGACCGCACATGCCAGCACGATCCACAAGCCAAACTGCTGCAGCATCGGAGCCTCCCCATGAGTGGTAATACCTACATCGGGACCGCCTCCGGCAGCCCGACACGGCGACCGCCCTTTGCGGGCGGTCCTGGGGAGTATAGGCAGAGGTTGACGACAGTCGTGTTGTGCGTCGCAGCGCATGATGGGCCGCGGTCACAAAAAGGGCGATACCTCACGGCATCGCCCTTGGGATAGCCGACAGGGCGATCAGCGGATAGCCACGTCCAGGATCATGTTGTCGCCGATCGACACGAGCACGTAGCTACGGTCATCCCGGACCCAGCGGTAACCATACGGCGGCGGCGCCAGGCGGTAATCGACGTAGTCGTCCACGATATACATGGGTCCGTCATAGCGGACACCGCGTTCCCAGTGACGCGGACCGGCGTAGTAGCGATCGGCGAGGTCATAGCGAACGCCGTCATAGCGGCGGTCGTCCCCACGGCGGTCCCAGTCGCCGCCGCGATAACGGTCGTCGCGGTCGTAGCGGTCGCGACGGTCGTCGCGATCATGGCGCTCGGCGTATCCGTGCCCGCGGTCGTGTCCATGGTCGTCGTGGTCATGATCGGCCAGGACGGCGCCACTGCTCACGAGCAGGGACAGGGCCACGAAAACGCTGGAAAGGGCCTTCATTGCATCCTCCACGGTATGTCAGCCGACGCTATGGGTGTTGGTCAGGCAATGTCATCCTAGAAATCCGCATCTGAACGGCGAGGGTAATTTCCTGCGGAGGACATGCGAGCTTTCAGCTTTCGCTCATTCACGTGGAATGCATCCATGCGGAAAGCTTGAGTCGGGCTCCAAGGAGGGGTCATGTTCCTGCGGGTGATTTGCGCCCGGGTGCCGGAAATCGTTGGGTGGGGCGCTACGGCGCTTCTTTCTGGAGGTGCTCGGCGCGGCGTTGCCGTGGGCATCCGTCCTCGCGGCTCTTGCACGCGAGGGAACTGGCCTGAGCTTGTCGGGAAACCCCAGGCTCGCCATTGGAGTGCAGCCGCGATGGCTCCGTCCGCTGGCTCATGCGGCGCCAGGGAGCTCCCGATGGATTCGCTCGACGTCGTCGAGTCGGCATAGCTGTGTGCCAGCGGCGAGCAATGCCGCCGCGCCTGCCGCAAGGCCGAATCGCGCCGCCTCTCTCAGGGTAAGGCCGCGGATCAATCCGACCAGGATGCCGGCGAGCATGGAGTCGCCCGCGCCGACCGCGCTCTTGGCAGCAACCGAGATCGTGGGAAGACGTTCGACTGTGTCCTTGCTCGCCAGGATGGCGCCCCTCGCACCGAGCGACACCACGGCGATCTCGCAGCGACCGCGTTCGATCAGCTCTCGCGCCGCCGCCTCCTCCGCCTGCTCCCCGTGGATGCGGCGGCCTGCGAGACTCTCCAGTTCTCTGAGGCTGGGCTTCAACAGGTAGACCCCGGCGCCGGCGTAGTGAAGCGCTGGTCCCGAGGTATCCAGGACCAGGCGCTTGCCGAGACGCTGGGTCAGTTGAGCGACGCGCCCGTAGAAATCCTCGGGTACGCCCAAGGGCAAACTTCCACTGACGACGATGAAGTCTGCATGGGTCGCCGCGGCCGCCAATTCGTCGAGGCAGCGCTGCTGGTCGAGGTTGCTGATCGTGGGGCCCGGAAGAATGAAACGGTACTGCTTGCCGCTCTCGCGCTCGACGACATTGAGGCTCTCGCGCGTGAATCCATCGATCGGAATGGCCTTGTACGGGACGTCCTCCTGATCCAGGAGGCGACCGATCAACTGTCCCGCCGCGCCGCCGGCGGGGAAAACCGCCAGCGCATCCACGCCGAGCGAATGGACGGCGCGGGCGACGTTGATCCCGCCGCCGCCCGGGTCATAGCGCGGCGTATCGCAGCGCAACTTGAGCTCCGGGATGATCTGCTGAGTCGATGTCGCGATGTCCAGCGCCGGGTTCATCGTCAGCGAGACGATTCGGGTCATGACCATCCTCGCAAGCAGGGAAGCTTTGGGCGAACGGAACGCGAAACCAGAAAAGCGGGGGCGACGAAGGTAAAGCGTGGAGCGGTGCCCGGAATCCCTCAGCGCTCGAAAGCCGGCAACTTTTTCTCGACCGCCACGTTCGTCAGCCGCCCATACAAGGGCAATCCGTCAGGCCCGTGGGGTGGGTGCGCCTCGCCCTGGATCAGTGGCGCAAGATAGCGTCGCGCAGCCTCGGTGATGCCGAAGCCATCGCTGGTGAGAAAATCGGCCGGCATTTTCTTCTCGCGATTGGCGATCTCGTCCAGCGCGGCCGGCTCGATCGTCCAGCGATAAGGCTCCTCGCCGGTGCGCACGATCACCGGCATCACCGCATTCATGCCGGCCAGCGCATATTCCACGCCGGCCTTGCCGACGGCGTACGCCTGCTCGGCATCGGTCTTCGAAGCGAGATGACGCGCTGAACGTTGCAGGTAGTCGGGCAACGCCCAATGATACTTGTAGCCCAACCTTTGCCTGACCAGGCTCGCCAATACCGGCGCAACGCCGCCAAGCTGGGCATGGCCGAACGCATCGCGCGTGCCGGCTTCCGCCAGGAACTGGCCTTCGGCGTTGCGAATGCCTTCGGATGCGACCACCGTGCACCAGCCGACACGTTCCACCGTCGCTTTCACTTTGGCGATAAAGGCGGCTTCATCGAACACGCGCTCCGGAAACAGGATGATGTGCGGCGGCGCATCGGCGCCTTCGCCGGCGAGTCCCGAGGCGGCAGCGATCCAGCCAGCATGACGTCCCATGACCTCGAGGATGAACACCTTGGTCGACGTATCAGCCATGGACGCCACGTCCAGGCTCGCTTCAAGCGTGGAAACGGCGGTGTATTTGGCCACCGAGCCGAAGCCGGGGCAGCAGTCGGTAATGGCCAGGTCGTTGTCCACCGTCTTCGGCACGCCGATGCAGCGGATGTCGTAATCCAGGGCCTTGCCGAGCTGGGAGATCTTCAGTGCCGTATCGGCCGAGTCGTTACCGCCGTTGTAGAGGAACCAGCGGATGTCATGGGCGCGGAATACGTCGATCAGGCGCTCGTATTCAGCGCGATTGGCTTCCAGCGATTTCAGCTTGTAGCGACACGAGCCGAACGCGCCACCCGGCGTGTGGCGCAGCGCACCGATGGCAGCCGGCGACTCCCTCGAGGTGTCGATCAGGTCTTCCCGCAGCGCACCGAGGATGCCGTTGCGCGCGGCATAGACTTCCACGCCTTCCGCTCGCGCCGCCTCGATGACGCCCGCCGCCGTGGCGTTGATCACGGCGGTCACGCCACCGGACTGGGCATACAGCAAGCGACCTGCATTACTCGATGTCGAACTCATGGGCATGTCATTCCGGTAGGGCGAGGTTGCCTTGCTCATCAAACACGAAGTACGGGTTGAAAGCGAACTCCCACAAATGGCCGTCCGGGTCCGCGATATAGCCGGAATAGCCGCCCCAGAAGACCTCTTGCGGGGACTTGATGGCCGTGGCGCCAGCCTTTACCGCGGCGTTGAACCATTGATCCACCTCGGCCTTTGAGCTGGCATTGCGGGCGAGTGAGATCGCGGCGAATCCGCAGGGCTGATCCTCGACCTGGGCATCTTCCGCCAGCGCCTGGCGGCCATACAGCGCCAGGACGCCCGCGCCGCCTTTCAGGAAGACGATGCCTTCGTTGCTGGCGGACGACACCTTCCAGCCCAGGGTCTCGTAAAAGCGCCGGGAGCGTGCGAGGTCACCCACGCCTAGCGTCACGATATGAATCCGGGGAATTGACATGGCAGATCCTTTCGTCGGTCAGGGTATCGGGCCGGTCGTCGGCCTTCGATGCGTCCTTTGTGACTATCGTGTGTCGTCAGGTATCCGTTTTGCAACAATGACTTGGCGCGAAATGTCATCGATGCTCGTTTGACGGAACACGCCGCAGAAGCTAATTTGCAGGCCACTGTCTTGAATCCGACGGGTGCCGCAGCGTGCGGTGGCTCATGGATACCTTGGAGCATTATGCGACTCGTCCTACTCGGTCCGCCCGGCTCGGGCAAAGGCACCCAGGCCGCCCGGCTGAAGGTGGAACTCGGCGTACCGCACATCTCGACCGGCGACATGCTTCGCGCGGCGGTGGCGGCCGGCACGCCGCAGGGCCTGAAAGCCAAGGAAGTGATGAATGCCGGCAAGCTGGTGTCGGATGACATCCTGCTCGGCATGCTGGAAGAGCGTCTTTCCCAGGACGACGTCAAGAACGGCTTCATCCTCGACGGCTATCCGCGCAACCTGGCCCAGGCCGACGCGCTGGATCATCTGCTGGCCAAGATCGGCCAGCCGCTGGACGCCGTCGTCAAGCTCGACGTGCCCAACGAAGTGATCATTGGCCGCTGTGAAATCCGCTTCAAGGCGGAGCACCGCCATGACGACGATCCGGAAGTCGTGCGCGATCGCCTGCAGATCTACGCCGAGCAGACCGCACCGGTGGCGGATTTCTTCGCCCGCCGCGGCAAGCTGCAGGTGGTCGATGGCGTGGGAGAACTCGACGAGGTCACCTCGCGGGTGAAGCGCGCGCTGACCAGCAAATCGGCCGCCGCCACCGGCTAATGCTCAGGGCCGCCGCAGGGCGGCCCGATGTTTTCCGGGGCAGGTCATCGCTTCGCCGCCCTCAGGTTCCAGCGAACAGGTTACACATGCGTCTGCATATCCTCGGCATCTGCGGCACCTTCATGGGCGGCGTCGCCGCGCTGGCGCGTGAGCTCGGGCTCACCGTCGAAGGCTCCGACGCCAACGTCTATCCACCCATGAGCACCCAGTTGGAGTCGCTCGGTATCCGCTTGATGGACGGTTACCAGGCCGACTACCTCAAGCCGGCCCCGGATCTCGTCGTGGTCGGCAACGCGATGACGCGCGGCAACCCGGCGGTGGAATACATGCTGGACGCGCAACTGCGCTACGTCTCCGGCCCGCAATGGCTGGGCGACACCTTGCTGCAGGGGCGCGAAGTGCTGGCCGTGGCCGGGACGCATGGCAAGACCACCACCACCAGCCTGCTGGCGCATCTGCTGGAAAGCGTAGGGATGGCGCCCGGCTTCCTGATTGGTGGTGTGCCTGGCAATTTCGATGTCTCCGCCCGCGTCGGTAGCGGCAAGCCGTTCGTGATCGAAGCGGACGAATACGACAGCGCCTTCTTCGACAAACGCTCGAAGTTCGTGCACTACCGTCCGCGCATCGCGATCCTCAACAATCTCGAATACGACCACGCGGATATTTTCCCGGACGTCGCTGCCATCCAGCGGCAGTTCCATCACCTCGTGCGCACGGTGCCAGGCAATGGTCGACTGATCGTCAACGCGCACGACAAACACTTGTCCGAAGTGCTGGCGATGGGCTGCTGGACGCCGGTGGAAACCTTTGGCATTGGCAAGGGTGACTGGCAAGCGGAGTTGCTCGCCGCCGATGGCTCGGCCTTCGCCGTGCGCCACAACGGTGAGTTGATCGGTGAAGTGTGCTGGTCCCTGCTGGGCAACCACAGCGTGATGAATGCGCTCGCCGCGTTGGCTGCCGCGACGGCCGCCGGCGCTGATCCGCGCGCCCTGCTGGCGGCATTCGCGAGCTTCGACAGCGTCAAGCGACGGATGGAAGTCGTGGGCGAAGTGGGCGAGGTGCGCGTGTACGACGATTTCGCGCACCACCCCACGGCCATTGCCACCACGTTGGCGGGTCTGCGCGCCAAGGTGGGTGCGTCGCGCATCCTGGTGGCGCTGGAGCCGCGCTCCAATTCGATGCGCCTGGGTGCCCATGCACAAGCGCTGGCACCTTCGCTGGCCGACGCCGATGCGGTGGTGTTTCTGCATCGCCCGGAGCTGGCGTGGGATGCGGGTCGCGTCACCGCTGCGCTGAATGGTCGCGGCAGCGCCGTTGCGACCGTCGATGCCTTGATCAGCGCGTTGCGTGGCCAGGTGCGCCCGGGCGACCACGTGGTGTTCATGTCCAACGGTGGTTTCGAAGGCGCGCCCAGGCGCTTCGTGGAAGCGCTCAAGGCATAGCGCTCTTCGCATTAGCTTCCTCTCCCCTCCGGGGAGAGGACTGAGGTGAGGGGCGGGTGCTCGCCAGAACGTTGCTAAGGGATGCTCTGATCAACTCTGCGCGCCTTCTGGACATCACCCCATCACTTTGAATTCAACACGTTGGGGCCGGTCCTGTCTGTCCGCATCCCTTCGGTGCGCCGGCTCGACAGACGGCCAGTCTGCTTTCCTCGCTCCTCAAAGCCGAGGACATCCATGTCCTCTCCCCGCGTGCGCCGACGCCCCTGTGGTCTGCGAACAGACAGGACCGGTGACGCCTGCGCAGAGTTGATCAGAGCATCCCTAAGATCAAGGCAGTACCCATCAGCGCTGTCGCGAGCACCCGCCCCTCATCCCAGCCTTCTCCCCCAGAGGGGAGAAGGAGACGAGCAGTGCCGCTAAACTTCCCGTCCATGGCGGCCCAAACGCACCTCATCGACCTGCCGTTGTTTCCGCTCGGCACCGTGCTCTATCCCGGTGGCCAGTTGCCGCTGCGCATCTTCGAGCCACGTTATCTGGACATGGTGCGCGAGTGCGCGCGCACGGGCAGCCCGTTCGGCGTGTGTTTGATCCTGCAGGGGCACGAAGTGGGTGAGCCAGCGATGCCGGCTGCCGTTGGCACCCTGGCGCGGATCACCGACTTCCACAATCGCGAGGATGGCCTGCTGGGCATTCTCACGGAGGGTGGTCAACGGTTCCGCGTGGCCAGGACACGCGTGCGTTCCAACGGTTTGCTACGCGGTGAAGTCGACGTGTGGGCGGACGAGCCGGCTCAGATCGTTCCGGTGGAGTTTGCGCTGCTGCAATCCATCCTGGAGCGCCTGATCGAGACCATGGCGCCTCATTGGCGCCACGTGCCGCGTCATCTGTACGACGACGCCGGCTGGCTCGGTTTTCGATTGGCGGAACTGCTGCCGTTGCACGACGACGAACGCCAACGCATGCTGGAATTGACCGACCCGGTGCGGCGGCTCGGCGAATTGCGCGATATCCTGCCGCGCTTTCAGAAGGCTTGATCATCGACGTCGTGGACGCTCGCATGGCTATCACGACCTGACGTTCTACACTCTTTCTTTTTTGGCGGAGACGCAGTTCATGGGCAGTCTGGCAGGCAAGACCTTGTTCATCACCGGTGCTTCGCGTGGCATTGGCCTGGCGATCGCGCTGCGCGCTGCGCGTGACGGCGCCAACATCGCCATCGCTGCGAAGAGCAGCGTGCCCAATCCCAAGTTGCCGGGCACCATCCATAGCGCGGCGGCCGAGATCGAGGCCGCCGGCGGCAAGGCCTTGCCGATCAAGTGCGACATCCGTGAAGAGGCCGAAGTGCAGGCCGCCGTGGCGGCCACCGTGGCGGCGTTCGGCGGCATTGATATCCTGGTCAACAACGCCAGTGCGATCTGGCTGGCCGGCGCGCTCGACACGCCGATGAAGCGCTTCGACCTGATGCAGCAAGTGAATGCGCGTGGCAGCTTCCTGTGCGCGCAGGCATGTCTGCCGCACCTGCTCAAGGCCGCCAATCCGCACATCCTCACGCTGGCACCGCCACCGTCGCTCGAGCCCAAATGGTGGGCGCCGCATACCGGCTATACGCTGGCCAAGATGGGCATGAGCTTTGTCACCCTGGGTCTTGCGGGTGAGTTTGGTGCCAAGGGCGTGGCGATCAATGCGCTGTGGCCGCGTACCATCATCGCCACCGATGCGCTCAACATGATTCCCGGCGTGCCGCTGGAACGTTGCCGCAAGCCGGCCATCGTGGCCGACGCCGCGCACGCGGTGCTGACCCGTGCCGCTGTGGGTTTCGCGGGCAACTTCCTGATCGACGACGAGGTGCTGCGCGAGGCCGGCATCACGGATCTATCGCCCTACGCCATGGATCCGACGCAATCGCTGCTGCCCGATCTCTTTCTGGATTGATGGCCGTGGCGTGTCCGTTCTGCGCCATCGTGGCAGGACAATTGGAAGCGAGCGTGGTTGCGGAAACGGATGCTGCGCTGGCTTTTCTCGATCTGCGCCAGGCGGTGCCGGGACACGTGCTGGTCGTGCCACGCCAGCACATCGAGGACATCTACGCGATCGACCCCGCGCTGGCGGGTGACGTGATGCAGTTGGGTGTGCGCGTCGCCCATGCCTTGCGCGCGGCGTTCGATCCGCCCGGTCTCAATCTATGGCAATCCAACGGGCATGCGGGTGGCCAGGAGGTTGCGCATTTCCACCTGCACGTCCAGCCACGCCGCATCGCCGATGGCCTGCTGCGCGTCTATCCCCACGGCGTGCCTGCGCCGACGCCACGCGATGCGCTGCATCGCATGGCCGAGCGCATACGCTTGTCGCTACCGCCTGACGGCGTTTCCCCCACGCCACGGAGTACTTCATGAAATACCTGCATACGATGATCCGCATTCGCGATATGGACGCCAGCCTGCGCTTCTTCTGCGATGGGCTGGGCTTGAAGGAAAACCGCCGCATGGAGAACCCGGCCGGCAAGTACACACTGATATTTCTGGCCGCGCCTGAAACGCCGGAGGCTGAAGTCGAGCTCACCTATAACTGGGGCTCCACCGAGGACTACGGCAGCGCTCGCAACTTTGGCCACCTGGCGTTCCGCGTCGACGACATTTACGCCACCTGCGCCCGCCTGCAGTCGATGGGCTACACCATCAACCGCCCCCCGCGTGACGGCCACATGGCCTTTGTGCGCTCGCCCGACCTCATTTCCATCGAATTGTTGCAGGACGGCCAGCTGCCACCGCAGGAGCCTTGGGCTTCGATGCCCAACACGGGTGTATGGTGATCCATTGACGATGTCGGTCCGGCCTGATGCCTGATCGACGCCGTCGTGTCATTCCTATCACGCGCCTTGCGGTATCTCGAAGTCGGCGGGCGCACGTGGTATTTCCGCGAAAACTCCTAGGCCATAGGTCTTAGCCAATCGCCCGACCTTAGGCTTCCGTTCGACGGATATGCGCCATTTGTCGGGTGACTGTCATGCGCATAGTTGTATATTGTGTGACGCACATCACATATTTCCATCGGTCGCGGCGTAAGTTGCGCGACGGACGTGGTAACCGGGGCTAGCCAATGACTTGGCTGCGTCCGGCCGAAACCTGTGACCCTTATAGGGGAGGGGGAGGGAGCCATGGCTGTTTTGAGGGAGGAAGCCAGACGTTGTGTCGTCTGGTTTGGGCAGCCTGCCAGCGAGGAACGCGCTGGCCTGGCGAAGGCAGGATGGATCATCCGCGTTGCCGATGCCGGCACGCAGAGCGGTGTCGGCATGCGCAACAACGACACGGTGGTTGCGCTGGCGGATCTGCGTCACGGCGACTCCGAGTCAGCCCAGGCCATGGCTCAGCTCATGGCCGATCATCCCTGGTTGCCTTGGGTGGCGCTGATTGCGCCCGACATGCCGACCCACGACGCCCTGATCGATCGCATCCTCGAGGCTAGCATCGAGTACTTCACCACGCCGGTGGACGTCGATCGCCTGCTCGAATCGCTGGCGCGGATTGGTGGTGACCAGCCGCTGGTCGCCGAGCCCAGTGACATCGGCGTGACCGGGCGCAGTGCCGCCATCCGCACGGTGGTGGCGAGCATTCGCAAATATGCGCCCGTGGAACTCCCGGTGCTGATCACCGGCGAGACAGGTACGGGCAAGGAAGTCGCTGCGCGCGCCCTGCATGGTCTTTCGGCGCGTGCCGACCGGCCGTTTGCGGCGATCAATTGCGGGGCATTGCCGCCGAACCTGGTGCAGTCGGAACTGTTTGGACACGAGCGCGGCGCCTTCACCGGCGCCAATGCACGCCGCATCGGCCATTTCGAGACCGCGGCCGGCGGCACGGTGTTTCTCGATGAGGTCGGCGATCTGCCGCTCGACGCACAGACCAGTGTGCTGCGTTTCCTGCAGGAAGGCACGCTGGAGCGCGTCGGCAGCAGCCAGCTGATCAAGCTGGACGTGCGCGTGCTGGCCGCCACCCACGTGGATCTGGAGAAGGCCGTCGAGCAGGGCCGCTTCCGTGAGGATCTGTACTACCGCCTCAACGTGTTGCGCCTGCGCATGCCTGCGCTGCGCGAGCGCGAAGATGACGTGGTGATGCTGGCGCAGCGCTTTCTCGATGCTTTCCGCGAGCAACATGCGAGCCGTGCACGCTCCTTCAGCGCCGCTGCCCGGCGAGCGATGCTCGACTTCGCCTGGCCGGGCAATGTGCGCGAACTGCTCAACCGGGTCCAGCGCGCGGCCGTCGTTGCCGAGGATGCCTTGATCAGCGTGGACGACCTGGATCTGTCCGATGTGCTGACGAAGCGGGCGGCGCATTCCAGCCTCGGCAGCACGCGCGTTGCCGCCGAGCGCGATGCGGTCATGGCCTGCCTGCGCGAAAGCCGCTTCAACGTGAGCGAATGCGCGCGCCGTCTCAAGGTGTCGCGGGTCACCATCTATCGCTTATGCAAGAAGCACCAGCTCGCACTCGACGAGCTGCGCTGAGCAGCGCCCAGCGACTTCCCTCGCGCCTCAAAATGTAGGAGCGCATCCTGTGCGCGATCGGCGACTCCTCGGTTCCCATAACCATCGCCAACGTACCGCGTAGGTGACCCGCTGGCAGCAGCGATGGGAACAGGGGCCAGCGTCGGTCGCGTCGGTCGCGCACAGGGCGCGCTCCTACACCAGCACGCTGCCGTTGCGATTTGACGCTAATCAGGCCCCGCGAGCGGGGGCGGGAGTAAGTGCGGCACGGATATGGCCCTTCCTCTGCGAGGTGAGCGGCGGGCGCTCGCGAAAGCAGGGCTGGTTCGGCGCCGACCCAGCCGAGTCACTACAAGCACCCGCCGCTCACCTCATGGCCCAGAAGAGGAAGGCCCCCGGCCCGCAGGGGTCGGGCCGGGGGCTTCCATTGGTGCCCCGGCCACAGGGGTTGCCGGGTTACCGCCCGCATGACCGCCTTGCGGCGGAATCTCAATCGAACCACGCACAACAAGCGCGTGGCCTTTGATGACGGGATGGAGGGACGACCATTGCCAGCTGCGAGGCTCACGCCGACGTTGCCCTGGGCCTCCCAAAGGCGTTGCCAATCCGCCGCCGTGGATCTCCCTGCCACGGTGGTCGGCGCGTTGTCGCAGCTGGCCCTTCCCCCTTCCCCGCCTGTACGAGTGAAATAGAGCAAACGCCGTGCCAATGCCGGCAAACGCGTCAGCAGTGCGGGTTTGGCGCGCACAGACCGGGTCCATGTCGCTTGAAGGCCGTGTTGACGGCGTTACACCGGCCTCGGCCAAATGCCGGTCCAACGGCTCGTGAGCCGCACGGTTAAGCGCTTTTTGAGGAGGTGTAACCCTCGTGATACAGGTTGCGGGTGTGGTTGACACTCTTCGCGGGCCGCATGAATTCGGTGCTGGCCAACCCGATGCCGTGCAATCACCTGGCACAGGGCTTACGATGCGTGCTGCGTCGCACCAGGCTTGCGGCGTTCCCTTATCCCCCATCCAACCCCGCCATGGCGCCGTTCCTCCGACGACGCCCGGAGTACGACATGCATTCGCAAGACCCTTCCGCCCAGTCCCTGATCGATCTCGGCAAGCGCTACTGGCTGCCGGTGTATCGACCGCGCGATGTGGTGCTGGATCACGGCAAGGGTGCGCGCGTGTGGGATACCCAGGGGCGCGAATACGTCGATTTCGGTGCGGGCATTGCGGTGAATGCGCTTGGGTCACCAGGATCCCGATCTGCTGGAAGCGCTGACCACCCAGGCGCACAAGCTGTGGCACACCAGCAATGTGTTCTACAGCGAGCCGCCACTGCGCCTGGCCGAGGAACTGGTGGCCGCATCGGGTTTTGCCGAGCGCGTATTCCTGTGCAACTCCGGCACCGAAGCGAACGAAGCGGCGATCAAGCTGGTGCGCAAATGGGCGTCGTCGCAGGGCCGCGAGGCCGACAAGCGCGTCATCGTGACCTTCCGCGGCTCGTTCCACGGCCGCACCCTGGCTGCCGTTACCGCCACCGCGCAGCCGAAGTACCAGGAAGGCTATGAGCCGCTGCCGGGTGGCTTCCGCTATCTGGACTTCAACGACGCGGGCGCGCTGGAAGCCGCCTTCGCCCACGGCGACGTGGCCGCCGTGATGCTGGAGCCGGTGCAGGGCGAGGGCGGCGTGCTGCCTGCCGCGCCCGGCTTCATCAAGCGTGTGCGCGAGCTGTGCGACCAGTACGGCGCGCTGCATGGTGCTGGACGAAATCCAGTGCGGCATGGGCCGCACCGGTACGCTGTTCGCCTACGTGCAGGATCAGGTCGACGCCGGACATCGTGACCCTGGCCAAGGCGCTCGGTTGCGGCTTCCCGATCGGCGCCATGCTGGTCGGCCCCAAGGTGGCCGAGACCATGCAGTTCGGCGCACACGGCACCACCTTTGGCGGCAACCCGCTGGCGGCGGCCGTGGCGCGCGTGGCGCTGCGCAAGCTGTCATCAGCCGGACGTGCTGGACAATGTGCAGCACCAGGCGCAGGCGCTGCGCGATGGCCTGGCGCGCATCAACGCATCGCTGGATCTGTTCGACGAAGTGCGCGGCCGTGGCCTGATGCTCGGTGCGGTGTTGAAGGATGCGCACAAGGGCAAGGCGGGGGCGATGCTCGACCATGCCGCCGCGCATGGCTTGCTGTTGCTGCAGGCCGGGCCGGACGTGCTGCGCTTCGTGCCGGCACTGAATATCAGTGACGCCGATATCGCCGAAGGCCTGCAGCGCCTGGAAGCCGCGCTGCGTTCCTACCTGGCGACCTGAGCATCGGTTGCACCGCGTGCCGCGCTAATGCGGCGCGCGCGCCAGCTCAGCCCCGCAGCGGCGGCAGTACTGCGCATCGGGGTGGTGATCTTCAAGCTGACAGCCCGGGCACACGGTGTGATGGCGAGCTTCGCGCACGCCGGCCGCCAGTTCGGCTGCAAAGATGCCCGTGGGCACGGCAATGATGCTGTAGCCCACCAGCATGATCAGCGAAGTCAGCATCTGGCCCAGGGTGGTGTGTGGCGTGATGTCGCCAAAACCCACCGTTGTCATGGTCACGATGGCCCAGTACATCGCGCGCGGAATGCTGGTGTAGCCGTTCTGTGGCCCTTCAATCACGTACATCAGCGCACCGAAGATCAACACCAGCGTCACGATGATGCTGACGAAGATGAAGATCTTGTAGCGTGCACGCCGCAGCGATGCCCACAGCAGGTCGGCTTCGCCCACGTAACGCGTCATCTTCAAAATGCGAAAGATGCGCAGGATACGCACCGCACGGATCACCAGCAGGTATTGGCTGCCGGCAATGAACAGGCTGAGATAGGTCGGCAGCACGGTCAGCAGGTCGATGATGCCGAAGAAACTCAGCGCGTAGCGGCGTGGACGGGCAACCACGGCCAGGCGCATCAGGTATTCCAGCGTGAATGCAATCGTGAAGATCCATTCCAGCACATAGAACGCGGTTTCGAATCGCACGTTCAGGTCGACCACCGTGTCGAGCACCGCCACCACGATGCTCGACAGGATGACGACGATAAGCACGACGTCGAACAGGCGCCCCGGCGCGTCGTCATGGCCAAAGATGATGTGAAACCAGCGGGCACGCCATCCGCTCTGCGTCGCGGGAGCGATGGAAGACTCACTCTTAAGCGGCTTCGGCGGGCTCATGCGTGTCGTATCCCTTACGCGCGTTGGAGCGCAGCATAACGCTGGCGTGTTCCTTTGGGCGTAACCGAGCAGCGCCTCCCTGGCTCAGCGGGAGCTCACGCGATCGCGCTGCACGCCGTTCGAATCGGCTGGCATGCAGCGCTTGCCATGGCCTACCCGGCGCGGGCGGAGCGCATGGCTGCTCGCGCGGCTTCCAGCGTATCGGCGATGTCCTGCTCACTATGCGCGCTGGAAACAAAGCCGGCCTCGAAGGCCGAGGGCGCCAGGTACACGCCGCGCTCCAGCATGCCGTGGAAGAAGCGGTTGAACAGGGCCGTATCCGCGGCGGTGGCCTGGGCGTAGGTGTCGACCTTTTCATGCGGTGAAGAACAGGCCGAACATGCCGCCGACGCGGTTCGTGCTGAAGGCCAGCCCTTCACCGTCGGCGACCGCCTGCAGTCCATCGGTGAGCAGGCGCGTGCGCGCGGCAAGCTGGTCATAGAAACCTGGCGCCTGGATCAGCTCCAGCATGGCCAGGCCCGCCGCCATCGCAACCGGGTTGCCCGACAGCGTGCCCGCCTGATAGATCGGGCCGGCGGGCGCGACTCTGCTCCATCAGGTCGCGACGGCCGCCGTAGGCACCCACCGGCATGCCGCCGCCGATGATCTTGCCGAAGGTGGTGAGGTCCGGCGTGACGCCGTAATGCGCCTGCGCACCGCCCAGCGCGACGCGGAAGCCGGTCATCACTTCGTCGAAGATCAGCAGCGCGCCATGCTTCGTGCACAGCTCGCGCAGGCCTTGCAGGTAGCCTTCCTTCGGCGGAATGCAGTTCATGTTGCCGGCGACCGGCTCGATGATCAGCGCCGGCGATGTCGCTGCCGTGCTCGGCGAACAGCACGCGCGCCGCGTCGAGATCGTTGTAGGGCAGCGTCAGCGTGAGGTCGGCATTCGCCTTGGGCACGCCGGGCGAGGTGGGCACGCCGAAGGTCAGCGCGCCCGAGCCGGCCTTGACCAGGAAGCTGTCGCCGTGGCCGTGGTAGCAGCCTTCGAACTTCACGATCTTGCTGCGCCCGGTGGCGCCGCGGGCAAGGCGGATCGCCGACATCGTCGCCTCGGTGCCGGAGTTGACCATGCGCACCATGTCCATCGAAGGCACCAGGCGCGTGATCGTCTCGGCCATGGTCACTTCGGCGGCGCAGGGCGTGCCGAAGGACAGGCCGTTCTTCACCGCGCGTTCCACCGCCTCGCGCACGTGCCGGATGGTTGTGGCCGACGATCATCGGGCCCCAGGAGCCGACATAGTCGATATAGCGCTTGCCTTCCACGTCCCACAGGTACGCGCCGTCCGCGCGCGCGGTGAAGAACGGCTCGCCGCCGACCGACTTGAAGGCGCGCACCGGCGAGTTCACGCCGCCCGGCATCAACTGCTGCGCGCGCTGGAAGAGTTCGTGGTTGGTGGTCATCGGGAAAGTCTCAATGGCGAATGGGAAAAGTCGAGCGAAGCGTCGCGCGGCGGCCTGCACGTCCGGATCGCCGAACACGGCCGAGATCGACGGCCAGGTAGTCCGCGCCGGCGTCGATCAGCGACGCCGCCATTGTCCGGGGTGATGCCGCCGATCGCCACCCGCGGCACGCCCAGCGCGGCGCTCTGCCGCAACAGGTCCGGCGAGGCACGCCGCCGTGTTCGGCTTGGTGGGCGAGGGGAAGAACGCGCCAAAGGCGACGTAGTCGGCGCCGGCGGCGGCGCAGCGGACGCGCCCGCTCCAGCGAGTCGTAGCAGGACACGCCAATGATCGCCTGCGGCCCCAGCGCGCTGCGCGCGGCCGCGAGGATCGCCATCGTCTTCGCCCAGGTGCACTCCGTCGGCGCCCGCGGCCCGGGCCAGCGCGATGTCGTCGTTGATGATCAGCGGCAACGCCGCAGCTGGCGCAAAGCGCCTGGATAGCCGTGGCCTCGGCCAGCCGGCGCGCGCTATCCGGTCTTGTCGCGGTACTGCAGCAGCCGGGCGCCGCCTGCGAGCGCCTGGGCCACGACATCCAGCAGGTCGGCGCGCGGGCCGTCGGTGATCACATACAGGCCGCGGCCCGCTGAGTCGAGCATGGGCATCGGGTCTCAGATCCAGTACGAAAATGAGGATGCCATACGCTTTCGCATCGGCAGGGGAGTTGCGAGAATGCGCCTCTTCCATTGTCCATATCAAGCAGTCCAGACGATGAACCAGAGCTCCAACGAAACCGGCACCCTGCGCAAATGGATGTGCGTCGTCTGCGGCTTCATCTATGACGAAGCCCTGGGCGTGCCTGACGAGGGCATCGCAGCCCGGCACGCGCTGGGAGGATGTGCCCGATACCTGGACGTGCCCGGACTGCGGCGCGACCAAGGACGACTTCGAGATGATCGAAATCGACTGATTTCGCGTCCCTGCGCAGCCCTGCAAACGGCCCGATTCCGTCATCGTACGGCCGGGCCGTCTGCTCTGATGCTCCTGCGCACCACCGGCGGTGCGCCAATCGGCAGGAGCATCACCATGCAGCAGTTCATTCCTTTTGAAGACGACTGGGACGCCCTGGAACGGCTGCGCCCCGACTTGCTCGTTCCCTACCATGTCGGCGTCCCCTGCCGGCACGACTTATCGGCTATTGCTTACTGCACGGAGCCGACCGTCCCCTCGATTGTCAGCTCATCACCCACCTGGACACCGATCCTTGCGGCGGTGCCGCCCGCCAGCTCCAGTACGTAGCGGGCCGGCAGATCACTGGGATAACTAGGGCAGGGATCAGCCTTGCAGGGCGGCACGTTCGCCTGTACCGACACCAGTTTCCGTTGGCCATCGAAGTACAGGATGTCGAGCGGGATGAGCGTGTTCTTCATCCAGAACCAGCGCTGGTCGTCCTCAGGGAACACGAACAGCATGCTGTGATCGGCCGCGAGCTCCGTGCGCATCATCAGGCCACGCTCACGGCTCGCATTATTGGTAGCGAATTCGGTCGCAAAGCGCTTGCCGTGCAGCTGCACGGCGGGCGCGCTCGGCTGGGGCGCGGCGATGGCGCCGGTGGCAAAGACCATTAAGAGAGGCGCGAGCAGTTGTTTCATTGTTGTGTGGGCTCGTTCTGGAGAAGTGTTCGCGAGTGTAGCGGCGCCCGCATTTGTCATCGCAGTGAAAAAAATGTGGCCATACCCCTTCCCAGGTACGCGGAGGGCGCTATAGTTCCGCTCCTGCCGACGAGACGCTCTTCGTTGGACGGTTTCCACCGCAACCCGACAGCAAAAAATTCTTACGCTGAAGGTGTTGACGGACAGGAAAAACGATGTAAATGGGCGGCTCACCCGGGACGAAATGTTCCTGGCGCGGAAACGGAAACGGTGACCGCAAGTGATTGAGATCTTTGACAGTGTGCGCAGGTGAATTGTGTGGACGCCTTGCGGTGGACGGAATGACTGTCCAAAGCAATGCAAGCGTCCCACCAAGAAAAAAGTCAGTAATGAGTTTTATTCGTTGGGACATACGCTTCAGAAAGATAGATGACTGAGCTTCGCGAGGGCGAAGTTGTCGAAAACTTAAGTGAAGAGTTTGATCCTGGCTCAGATTGAACGCTGGCGGCATGCCTAACACATGCAAGTCGAACGGCAGCACAGCAGTAGCAATACTGTGGGTGGCGAGTGGCGGACGGGTGAGTAATGCATCGGGACCTACCCAGACGTGGGGGATAACGTAGGGAAACTTACGCTAATACCGCATACGTCCTACGGGAGAAAGCGGGGGATCTTCGGACCTCGCGCGGTTGGACGGACCGATGTTCGATTAGCTAGTTGGTAGGGTAATGGCCTACCAAGGCGACGATCGATAGCTGGTCTGAGAGGATGATCAGCCACACTGGAACTGAGACACGGTCCAGACTCCTACGGGAGGCAGCAGTGGGGAATATTGGACAATGGGCGCAAGCCTGATCCAGCAATGCCGCGTGTGTGAAGAAGGCCTTCGGGTTGTAAAGCACTTTTATCAGGAGCGAAATACTATCGGTTAATACCCGGTGGGGCTGACGGTACCTGAGGAATAAGCACCGGCTAACTTCGTGCCAGCAGCCGCGGTAATACGAAGGGTGCAAGCGTTAATCGGAATTACTGGGCGTAAAGCGTGCGTAGGCGGTTCGTTAAGTCTGTCGTGAAATCCCCGGGCTCAACCTGGGAATGGCGATGGATACTGGCGAGCTAGAGTGTGATCAGAGGATGGTGGAATTCCCGGTGTAGCGGTGAAATGCGTAGAGATCGGGAGGAACATCAGTGGCGAAGGCGGCCATCTGGACAACACTGACGCTGAGGCACGAAAGCGTGGGGAGCAAACAGGATTAGATACCCTGGTAGTCCACGCCCTAAACGATGCGAACTGGATGTTGGTCTCAACTCGGAGATCAGTGTCGAAGCTAACGCGTTAAGTTCGCCGCCTGGGGAGTACGGTCGCAAGACTGAAACTCAAAGGAATTGACGGGGGCCCGCACAAGCGGTGGAGTATGTGGTTTAATTCGATGCAACGCGAAGAACCTTACCTGGCCTTGACATGTCCGGAATCCTGCAGAGATGCGGGAGTGCCTTCGGGAATCGGAACACAGGTGCTGCATGGCTGTCGTCAGCTCGTGTCGTGAGATGTTGGGTTAAGTCCCGCAACGAGCGCAACCCTTGTCCTTAGTTGCCAGCACGTAATGGTGGGAACTCTAAGGAGACTGCCGGTGACAAACCGGAGGAAGGTGGGGATGACGTCAAGTCATCATGGCCCTTACGGCCAGGGCTACACACGTACTACAATGGTCGGTACAGAGGGTTGCAATACCGCGAGGTGGAGCCAATCCCAGAAAGCCGATCCCAGTCCGGATCGAAGTCTGCAACTCGACTTCGTGAAGTCGGAATCGCTAGTAATCGCGGATCAGCTATGCCGCGGTGAATACGTTCCCGGGCCTTGTACACACCGCCCGTCACACCATGGGAGTGAGTTGCTCCAGAAGCCGTTAGTCTAACCGCAAGGGGGACGACGACCACGGAGTGGTTCATGACTGGGGTGAAGTCGTAACAAGGTAGCCGTATCGGAAGGTGCGGCTGGATCACCTCCTTTCGAGAAAGGCAGCTTTCGCTGCTGCAAGACGTCCACACAAGACACCTGGTTTTATTTCACGCGAGATGCGTTTCAACAAACCGCGCCTCGACGGTCACGTCGAAGAGCGTTTCTGTTTGTTGGGACATGAAGGTTCCCGGGTCTGTAGCTCAGGTGGTTAGAGCGCACCCCTGATAAGGGTGAGGCCGGTGGTTCGAGTCCTCCCAGACCCACCACCAAATCACTTGGGGCCATAGCTCAGCTGGGAGAGCACCTGCTTTGCAAGCAGGGGGTCGTCGGTTCGATCCTGACTGGCTCCACCATTTGGTGACACGACGTGAAGTAAAGGCAGCGCACACAAAAGATTTAGAAACGAGGCGGCATTGAGGCCGTTCTTGTGTTCTTTGAAAAAATGTAAACGAGTGACAAGCGTCTTGGTTCGAAACCGAACCGAGACAAGTGTCAAGGCACGATAAACGAAGTTGTTTGGCATGATGGCATCCCTCGATAAGGGATGTGCTATCGGCCCCGAGGCGACTTGGGGTTATATGGTCAAGCGACTAAGCGTATACGGTGGATGCCTTGGCAGTCAGAGGCGATGAAGGACGTGGCAGCCTGCGAAAAGTGTCGGGGAGCTGGCAACAAGCTTTGATCCGGCAATGTCCGAATGGGGAAACCCACTCCGCAAGGAGTACTGCATGGTGAATACATAGCCATGCAGGGCGAACCCGGGGAACTGAAATATCTAAGTACCCGGAGGAAAAGAAATCAACCGAGATTCCCTCAGTAGCGACGAGCGAACGGGGACTAGCCCAAAAGTCACATAGTGTTTTAGTCAAACGGTTTGGAAAGGCCGGCCATAGACGGGTGATAGCCCCGTAGACGAAAGGGCATTGTGTGATGAAATTGAGTAAGGCGGGGCACGTGAAACCTTGTCTGAACATGGGGGGACCATCCTCCAAGGCTAAATACTCCTGACTGACCGATAGCGAACTAGTACCGTGAGGGAAAGGCGAAAAGAACCCCGGAGAGGGGAGTGAAATAGACCCTGAAACCGTATACGTACAAGCAGTGGAAGCCCGCAAGGGTGACTGCGTACCTTTTGTATAATGGGTCAGCGACTTACTGTCAGTGGCAAGCTTAACCGTATAGGGGAGGCGAAGGGAAATCGAGTCTGAATAGGGCGCATAGTCTCTGGCAGTAGACCCGAAACCGAGTGATCTATCCTTGGCCAGGTTGAAGGTGCGGTAACACGCACTGGAGGACCGAACCCACATCTGTTGCAATAGATGGGGATGAGCTGAGGATAGGAGTGAAAGGCTAAACAAACTCGGAGATAGCTGGTTCTCCTCGAAAGCTATTTAGGTAGCGCCTCGTACGAATCTTCCTGGGGGTAGAGCACTGTTATGGCTAGCGGGTCATCGCGACTTAGTAAACCATGGCAAACTCCGAATACCAGGACAGACTATACGGGAGACACACGGCGGGTGCTAACGTCCGTCGTGAAAAGGGAAACAACCCAGACCCGCAGCTAAGGTCCCCAAGTCATCGCTAAGTGGAAAACGATGTGGAAAGGCATAGACAGCCAGGAGGTTGGCTTAGAAGCAGCCACCCTTTAAAGAAAGCGTAATAGCTCACTGGTCGAGTCGGTCTGCGCGGAAGATTTAACGGGGCTAAGCGATGCACCGAAGCTCGGGGTGTGCACATTTATGTGTACGCGGTAGAGGAGCGTTCCGTAAGCCTGTGAAGGTGGATTGTAAAGTCTGCTGGAGGTATCGGAAGTGCGAATGCTGACATGAGTAACGATAATGGGGGTGAAAAGCCCCCACGCCGAAAGCCCAAGGTTTCCTCGCGCAACGTTCATCGGCGCAGGGTGAGTCGGCCCCTAAGGCGAGGCAGAAATGCGTAGTCGATGGGAAGCAGGTTAATATTCCTGCACTTTTCTGTAGTGCGATGTGGGGACGGAGAAGGTTAGGTCTACCGGGCGTTGGTTGTCCCGGGGAAAGGCGGTAGGCATGAATCTTAGGCAAATCCGGGATTCTTTATGCCGAGCACCGAGACGAGCCCTATTGGGCGAAGTGACTGATACCACGCTTCCAGGAAAAGCCACTAAGCTTCAGCTACAGAGAAACCGTACCGTAAACCGACACTGGTAGGCAGGGTGAGAATCCCAAGGCGCTTGAGAGAACTCGGGTGAAGGAACTAGGCAAAATGGCACCGTAACTTCGGGAGAAGGTGCGCCCATTCGGCGTGGTCACATGCG
>CAWGPI010000006.1:0-15151 GCA_963824525.1 uncultured Gammaproteobacteria bacterium
GTAGGGGATCGCCCAGGCCTCGTGATTGACGTGGTCTTCGTGATGTTTTCTAGAGCCTCTCTTCATATCCCAAGTGCCCCGGGCCGGGAGCTGTTTGCGCGCGTGGCAAGGAGGAACGAGGGCGTGTATGTCAATACACAACCGAGTAATGACGCCGCCATGCGGGGAAACAGACCCGGCGCGGGGTGCTTGGGATATGTAGAGAGGCTCTCCAGCTTCACGGCAGGTAGCCCTGCAGTTTCGCCTCGATCTGCCGCGGGTTGTCGCCTTCGGCGATTGAGATCAGCCCTTCGATCAGGATTTCGCGCACCTGGGTAGGCATAAAGATAAGCGCTTTCAGTCGCGGCGCCGATCGGCAACAGCAACAGGTTGGCCAGACTGGGATGCCGTAGATGGTGGCGACGAACGCCGCGGCGATGCCATACCGTTTTTGGCCGGATCAGTGAGATCGCGCATCACCGCCATCAAACCCAGCACCGCGCCAATGATGCCCATGGTCGGCGAATACAGCCGGCCTGCTCATACACTTTCGCGGCGTGCAGATCCGCACGCTCGCGCGTATCCAGGTCCACCTCCAGTACGGCGCGGATCGCCTCGGGTTCGCTGCCGTCGACCAGCAGTGCAGGCCCTTGTTCACCAAGCGGCGGGCTTCGCTCGATCTGTGCCTCCCAGGCCCAGCAGGCCTTGCCGGCGCGAGATTTCGCTCCAGCCGATCAGGCGGCTGATCAGGTCGGCGGGATGTCCGGCGGCTTGTACACCATCGCCATCATCTTGAGCGCACGCTGAGCACCTTGCCGTGGTTCTGCACCAGCAGGGGGCGAGCGTGCCGATGAACACGATCACGAACGCGGCCGGGTCCCACAGCGCGGTGACGTGGAGCCCTTGAGGATGGCGCCGACGATCAGGACCACGAAGGCGAGGATCGTGCCGACGATGCTTATCGTATCCATCCTCTCCCTTCTCCCCGTCACCCTGACACCTTCAGTGGGGGACGCGGATGGCGCGGCGCCGCTGGCGAGACCGGCAAGGTCGATCACCAGCGCCAGCCGCCCGTCGCCGGTGACCGTGGCGCCGGCGACGCCGGGCACGCCGTCGAACAGGGGGCCCAGCGGCTTGACGATGACATCTTCGCGCCCAATCACCTCGTGCACCCGGCAACCCAGGTGCGCGTGGCCCACGTGCAATACCGCCACGTGGCGCCCGAGCTCCCGCGACGCCGACCCAGCCGGCCAGATCCACCAGCGCCACGCACGCCGCGATGCGCGGCGACGACGCGGCCGTCGAGCGCGGTCCTGTCCCGGGGCAGCTCGAATACTTCCTCGACGTTGCCCAGCGGCAGGGCGAGCAGACGCCCACCGACGCGCACCATCAGCACGCGCAGGATCGCCAGCGTCAGCGGCACGGTCAGTTCCAGCTTGCTGCCGTGGCCCAGCTGCGAACGCACCTGCAGGGTGCCGCCGAGCTCGGCGATGCGCGTCTTCACCACGTCCATGCCGACGCCGCGGCCGGAGATGTCCGACACCGTGGCGGCGGTGGTGAAACCGGGGCGGAAGATCAGTTCGTAGCATTCGGCCTCGGAGAGGCGCGCGGCCTGCGCTGCGTCGATCACGCCTTTCTCCACCGCCTTGCGGCGCAGGATCTCGGGGTCCATGCCGCGGCCATCGTCGCTCACCGAGATCACGATGCGCTCGCCGCGCTGGCTGGCCGAAAGGCTGACCTGGCCCTTGCGCGGCTTGCCCGCGCGCTCGCGCTCGTCGGGCATCTCCAGGCCATGGTCGAGCGCGTTGCGCAACAGGTGGATCAGCGGATCGGCCAGCGCCTCGACCAGGCTGCGGTCGAGGTCGGTGCTCTCGCCTTCCAGCACCAGCTCCACTTCCTTGCCGAGCTGGCGCGCGAGATCGCGCACGATGCGCGGAAAGCGCTGGAACAGGCGGCCCACCGGCTGCATGCGCATGCCGATCACGGCGCTCTGCAGTTCATCGGCGACGCGATCGAGTTCGCTCGGCCGCGCGAGTGCCTCACTGCCGTTACGTGCGGCAAGGCTGAGCAGGCGGTTGCGCACCAGCACCAGTTCGCCGGCCCGGTGACCAGTGCATCGAGACGCGCGGTATCCACGCGCACCGTGGTTTCGGCGGCTGGCGCGGGCTGCGCGCGCGGGGGCCACTCGAGCACGGCGGCGCGGCGGCCGGCGATGGGCTTGGCGCGATCGCTCCGGGGGCGGAACCCTTGCCATGCAGGTTATCCAGCAGCGCTTCGAACTCATCGTCCGAGATCGCACCCGCGGCCATCGCGCCGGAGGCAACACGGCGGTACCGGCTCGGGCTTGCGCCCGCCCTTGCCGTGAAGGTTGTCCAGCAAGGCCTCGAATTCGTCGTCGCTGATGCTCGCCGCCGCCGGTGGGCGCAGGCGCCTCGGCGAGCCCCGGCGCGCCGCTGGTGCCGTACAGACTGTCCAGCAACGCCTCGAATTCGGAATCGTCGATGGTGCCGTCGCCAGGCGGAGCCGCGACCGGCGGCGCCACCGGCCTGGGTGCCGGGGCGCCGCCGCGACATTGGCCGGCATCAGCGCTTCAGCAGACTCGGCGGTGGCATCGCCATCGCACCGCCAGCCGCCAGCGCCGCCATCATGTCATTGAGCAGATCAAGCGCTTCCAGCAACGCATCCATCCGATTCGCATCGAGCAACAGTTGACCGTTGCGCGCCACGTTGAGCAGGTCCTCGGCGTGATGGCACAACTGCACCATCGGCTCGATGGCGAGAAAGCCCGCACCGCCCTTGACCGTGTGGAACGCGCGGAACACGGCGTTCAGCAGTTCGCCATCGCGCGGCGACGTTTCCAGTCCGACCAGCTGCTCGCCCAGGCGCTGCACCAGCTCGCCGGCTTCGACCAGGAAATCATGGCGCAGCTCGCTGTCCAGCGTCGGGTCCATCAGAATCCAAATTCGCTGAGCAGACGATCAGCCTCGTCCTGGCTGGTCACCTTGACCGGACCCCGGCGACTTCGCCGCCAGCAAGCGCACCCGTGAGGCTCACCAGCTCCAGCAGCGACGACTCGACGCTGCCGATGAAGTTCACCACCTTCTTGATGCGCTGCCCTGACAGGTCCTGCCAGGACTGCGCCACGACGAAATCAGCCAGGCCATCGCGGCAGGCGGTGGAGAAGTCCGCGGCCTGCGGGCCAGCACGTGGGCGACGCGCTGGGCGGCGTGCCGTCGATCACGGCGCTGGCGTTCTCGGCCAGCGACTCGGCCTGCGGCCGCATGCGTTCGGCGAAATCGAGCGTGCGATGCGCGGCCTGCGAACTCATCTCCAGCACGTCCTGCAGATGCTGGCGTGCGTCGGCCACGCTGCCTGGCACGCCTTCCTGCGCGAGGTCGCCGCCGAGACGGCGCACGGCGTCATGCAGATCGCGGGCGAGCAGGCCCAACGCGCGGAATACCCGCTGTTCGCGCTCACGCACCAGGACGTCCAGCGCCTGTTCGAACGCAGCGCCGTCGGTGCTGTTGAGCAGGGCATGCAATTCCGGCGGCAGGGTTTCGCCCGCCATCAGGGATACCTGTGCGTTCATGCGGTGGCTCCACTGGCGGCAAGCCGCTCGAAGATCTTGCTGAGTTTTTCCTGCAGCGTTGCCGCGGTGAAGGGCTTGACGATGTAGCCGTTCACGCCGGCCTGGGCCGCAGCGATGATCTGGTCGCGGTTGTTCTCCGCCGTCACCATCAGCACCGGCATGCCCTTCAAGGCGGGCTCGGCGCGGATCGCGCGCAGCAGGTCGATGCCCGTCATATTGGGCATGTTCCAATCCGTCACCACCATATCGAAGGAGTTGTTGCGCAACATGGTGAGCGCGTTTTCGCCGTCGTCGGCTTCCTGGATCAGCGTATTGCTGAAACCCAGTTCCACCAGCAGGTTGCGAACGATACGCCGCATGGTGGAAAAGTCGTCCACCACCAGGATCTTCATATTCTTGTCCAAACCACTTTCTCCGCTTGCACCGTGCGGTCCGGTGCGCCAAGCCTCAGGGAATGTCGGGGGTACCGCTCAATCGTTTTCGCGCCAGCCGGTCATGCGCGCTCGCAAGCGCACGATGGCCTGGCCGTGGATCTGACAGACCCGCGATTCAGTGACGCCAAGTACTGCGCCGATTTCTTTGAGGTTCAACTCCTCTTCGTAATACAGCGACATCACCAACTGCTCGCGCTCCGGCAGGCTGCCAATCGCGTCGATCAGCGACTGGCGCATGCCATCGTGCTCGACGCTGTCCTGCGGACTCAGGCTATCCGCGTCGGCCACGTCGAACGCCGCACCGCCGTCACCATCGTCCGGCACGGAGAGGCTGAGCAACCGTGCGCTCGCCGCGTCGGCCAGCACCTGGTGGTACTCCTCGGCGCCGATACCCAGTCGCCGCATGACCTCGGCGTCCTCGGCATCCGCGCCGGTTTCAATCTCGATCTGGCGTACCACTTCGGCCATCTCGCGCACCTTGCGGTGGACCGATCGGGGGGTCCAATCGGTACGCCGCAGTTCGTCGAGCATGGCGCCACGAATGCGGATGCCCGCAAACGTTTCGAAACTGGCGTTACGCCCGGTGGTGAAATTTCGCGCAGCCTCCAGCAGCCCGATCATGCCGGCCTGGATCAGGTCGCTCACGTCCACACTCGGCGGCAATCGACCCATCAGGTGATAGGCGATCCTTCGCACCAGTGGCGCGTGCAGGCGAACCAGTTCGTCGGCACTCTGCTTTTGCAGTTGCAGATATTCGGAAGCCACGCTCATGTCACCACCCCGTCGCCGCTGCGGCCTGCCTGCTGAAGAAGGCGATACGGTCCAGCCCCAGTCGCTCGGGTTCACCCCATGTATCGACCGCAGCTGCCAATTGCTTGAATGCCTGTCCCGACCGACTGGAAGGCCACAGGTCCACGACCGAGCTCTGCCGGCGAATGGCCTGCCTGAGGCGCTCGTCGTGCGGCACCATGCCCATGAAGTCGAGCGCCACATCGAGGAAGCGATCGGTGACACGCGCCAGCTTCTGGTGCAGTTGGCGGGCTTCGCCGGCATTGCGCACCATGTTGGCCACCATGCGGAAGCGACGCACGCCGAAGTCGCGGCTGAGCACCTTGAGCATGGCGTAGGCATCCGTGAGCGAAGCCGGCTCATCGCAAACGACCAGCACGACATCGTCCGCCGCGGCGGCGAACATGGCCACGTTGTCGGACAGGCCTGCGGCGGTATCCACCAGCAGATAGTCCGGCGGCGTCAGCAGATCATCGAACGCGCGGATCACCGCCGCATGCTCGCCATTAGTGAGCTGGGCCAGACGACGCGTGCCCGAGCCGGCGGGCACGACCTTGAGGCCGCGCGGCCCGGTGATCAGCAGATCCTCGATGCCACAGATACCGTCGAGCAGGTGACCGATATGACGCGTGGGGGTGAGACCCAGCAACACATCGACATTGGCCAGGCCCATGTCCGCATCGAGCAGGATCACCTCGTGTCCGGCCATGGCCAGGGCCATGCCCAGGTTGACCGATACGGTGGTCTTGCCCACGCCACCCTTGCCACCCGCGACGGCGATCGCACGACAGCGGCGACCGGCGGCGGGCGTCGCCAGGCCAAAGGCCTGGTCACGGGCAGCGGGCGGCTTGCCATGTCGCTCGGTCAATGCGCGCAACATGCTTTCCAGGCCGATCGCCTGATTCATTGCGAGGATGCTATTCATGCGCTGGCCACCGCCATGCCAAATCGTTCAGCCATGACCTCGTCGTCTGAAGCCGAGGCACCGTTGTTCTTGAGCACTTGCGCAGCGCGGCACACCAGCACGCGCGCATCGGCGGCGGCGATGTCTTCGGGCACACGCTGACCATCGGTGATGTAGTCGATCGGCAGGCGATGCCGAATGACCACCGACAGCGCGCCACCGAGGCTGGGCGCTTCGTCGAGCTTGGTCAGGATGCAGGCATGCGGCTTCAGTGGCAGGTACGAGCGCACCGCTTCGTCCAGCGACGGCGCCTGGGCGTTCGCCGCCAGCACCAGACAGGCACGCAAGTCTCCCGCATGGCTCAGGACATCAAGCTGTTGTGCCAAGCGCGGATCGCCCCCTGCCACACCGGCGGTATCGACCAGCACGGTATGGCAACCGCGCAGCAGATCCAGCACATGGCGCAGGCTGTCCGCATCGTAGGCCGGATACACGCGCACACCGAGCAGGCGGCCGTAATGCTCGAGCTGCGCCGCCGCGCCGATGCGATAGTGATCGGTGCTCACCAACGCTACTTGCGATGCGCCCTGGCGCATCACCGCGCGCGCGGCCAGCTTGGCGATGGTGGTGGTCTTGCCGACGCCCGTGGGACCCACCAGGGCGGTGACGCCGGTACGCTCCGACTGATCGCGCCGGCTGATGGACAAGCTGCGGCTCAGCATACCCAGCGGCAGATAGCGCGCCTGTTCGGCATTGATCGCCACCGGCAACTCGTCGGCCAACTGGCGGGCCACATCGGGTTCGATGCCGAGCCGCGTCATCTCGCGTAGCACACGGGCGCGCATCGGCTGGCGGCGCTCCATGTCGTTCCACACGAGGCTGGACAGTTGCGTCTCCAGCAGATCGCGCAGGCTGCCCAGCTCGGCGCGTACACGCGCGGTGTCCTGCACGGCGCGCTCAAGCAAGGGATGGATCGGTGCCGATGGATCGACCATCGGTGTTTCCTGTTCGAGGTTCGACACCGCTGCGGCGGCCACCGACGGCGGCGCGACGGGTGCCGGGGGCGCAGCATTCGGACGCGAGGGAATCGCGGTCAACAAGGGTGTGTTGTCCCGACGATAGGAAGTCGCCGCCTTGTCTTCGCGGCTCGACACCACAGGCGCGGCTTCGACCAACGGTGCGGGAGCGATGGACCGCGGCGTGCGCTCCTCGACGTCCAGCGGCGCTCCGTGACGGGCGGCTTCGCGCACCAGCGCCTCGTCGAAATCGACGGCGGCAATGATCTCGATGCCTTCGTCCATCCGGCGCGTCGAGAGGATCACTGCATCGGGCCCCTGATCCTCGCGCACTTCGCGCATGGCCTGTCGCATGTCGGCGGCCACAAAGCGTTTGATCTTCATGTCTTGCTCCAAGAGTGAGAGTTGGCGGATGGGTGGCGGGGGCGCGAAAGCCGATCGGTGCCGCGATGACCCGCGCCCGGCACATCGAGCACTGGCTGCATACGTGCGCCCCCGCTACTCATTCCCCACTCCCGCTTCATCATCGTCAGCGACCCAGCGCCTGGACCAATCGCACTCGGCGGTTGTCCGGCACCTCGTTGTAGGCCAGTACGTGCAGGTTCTGTGCCACGTGCCGCGTGAAGCGTGCGAGCCATGGGCGAAGCTGCGGCGCGACCAGCAAGACGGCCGGTTCGCCGCTCATTTCCTGCTTGCGCGCAGCGTCCGCGACACCTTGCTGCAAGCGGTCTGCGAGGCCCGGTTCCACCGCAGCGCCCGCCACACCGCCATTGGCGAGCGAACCGAGCAGGATCTGCTCCAGTTCCGGCGCCAGCGTGATGACGGGGACCTCGGTACCGAGCCCGGTGATCTCCTGCACGATCTGCCGACCCAGCGCGACGCGCACGGCGGCGGTGAGAGTGCCGGGATCCTGACTCTGCCCCGCGTGCTCCGCCAAGGATTCGACGATGCTGCGCATGTTGCGGATCGGCACCCGTTCGGCCAGCAGGTTCTGCATGACCTTGACCACCACGCCGAGCGACAGGCGCTTGGGCACCAGGTCTTCCACCAGCTTCGGCGTGGTTTGCGCGAGGCGGTCGAGCAGCTGCTGCACGTCCTGATGGCCGAGCAGTTCGTGCGCATGGCCCTGCAGGATGTGCGAGAGATGCGTGGCGATGACGGTGGCAGGATCGACCACGGTGTAGCCGAGGCTCTGCGCCTGCTCGCGCTGGCCCGACTCGATCCACATGGCCTCCAGTCCGAAGGCCGGATCGCGCGTGCTGATGCCATGCAAACCCTCCTGGACGCGGCCGGGATTGATCGCCAACAGGCGGTCGTTGTGCACTTCCGCCTCGCCCATCGGCACGCCCATCAAGGTGATGCGATACGTGCTGGGGCCCAGGTCGAGGTTGTCCCGAATATGTACGGGCGGCACCAGGAAACCCAGCTCCTGCGAGAGCTTGCGGCGCACCGACTTGATGCGCCCCATCAGTTCGCCGCCCTGGTGCGTGTCGACCAGGGGAATCAGCCGATAGCCGACTTCCAGGCCCAGCGGATCGACACTGGCGACGTCCTCCCAGCCCAGTTCCAGTCGTTCGGTCGGTGCCGCGGGAGCTGGTGCCTCGACCACGGACAGTTCAAGCTTTGCGCGCGCTTCGCGCTCGCGCTTGACCATCAGCCACGCCGCGCCACCGCAGGTGCCGGCCAACAGCAGGAACGCGATATTCGGCATGCCGGGGATCACCCCCATCACGCCCAGCACCGCACCGGCCACGGCCAGCGCGCGCGGCTGGCCGAACACCTGGCCGATCAGCTGCTTGCCCATGTCCTGCGAGCGCGACACGCGGGTCACGATCACCGCCGTGGCAATCGACAACATCAGCCCCGGTACCTGCGCCACCAGGCCGTCGCCAATGGTCAGCAAGGTGTAGGTCTTGGCGGCATCAGCGGCGGACAGGCCGTGCTGCATCACGCCCACGAAAAAGCCGCCGACAATATTGATCAGCAGGATCAGGATGCCCGCCGTGGCGTCGCCTCGGACGAATTTCGAGGCACCGTCCATCGAACCGTAGAAGTCCGCTTCCTCGCGCACTTCCTGGCGACGGTCACGCGCCTGCTCCTGGTTGAGCAGGCCGGCGTTGAGGTCGGCGTCGATCGCCATCTGCTTGCCGGGCATCGCGTCCAGGGTGAAGCGCGCGGTTACCTCGGAGACACGCGTCGCACCCTTGGTCACCACCACGAAGTTGATGATGGTGAGGATGGCGAACACCACCAGGCCCACCGCGAAATTGCCGCCGATGACGAACTCGCCGAACGCCTCGATCACCTTTCCCGCCGCGCCGGGACCGTCGTGTCCGTGCAACAGCACCACGCGGGTCGAGGCGATATTCAGCGCCAGGCGCAACAAGGTCGCCATCAGCACCACGGTGGGAAAAGCGGCGAATTCCAGCGGCCGCATCACGTAGATCACCGCCAGCAGGATCACCAACGACAACGCGATGTTGAAGCTGAACAGCATATCCAGCAGGAACGGCGGCAGCGGCAACATCATCATCGCCAGCATGGCGAGCATGATCACCGGCGCGCCGACGCCGCGGCGGCCCAGCGATTTGAGGTTGTCGAGTGCGCTGACTGCGGCCATGAGGTGTATCCGTTAGAATTTGTAAGGACCGAGCAGGTCCGGATCGACATCAGGCTTCGGCGCCTGCGGCGGTTCGTCACCGCGCGCCATGGCCTGTTTCAACTGGAAGACATAGGCCAGCACCTGGGCCACGGCGACATACAGGGACGACGGGATCTCGCGATCGAGCTGGGTCGTCGCGTACAAGGCACGCGCCAGCGGCGGCGCCTCCACCATCGGAATGCGATGGCTGTTGGCGACCAGGCGAATCTGCTGCGCCAGCTCGTCCACGCCCTTGGCGATCACGCGCGGCGCGCCCATGCGCCCCTCGTCGTAACGCAGCGCCACGGCGAAGTGCGTGGGGTTGGTCACCACCACGTCGGCCTTGGGCAGCTCCTGCATCATGCGACGGCGGGCCATCTGGAACTGCATTTGGCGAACCCGCCCCTTCAGTTCCGGGTTGCCATCGCTTTCCTTCGATTCGTCCTTCAGTTCCTGGCGTGTCATGCGCAGGCGCTTGTTGTGGTCAAACTTCTGGTACAGCGCGTCGGCACCGCCAATCAATGCAAGCACGGAACCGAACAGCAACGCCGCATGGCCCAGCAGGCCGATGGCGCGCACCATGCCACTGCCGACTTCACCGCGTCCGGTATCCATCAGCTGGGTCTGCCAGTTCTTCAACACCATCAGCAGCACGGCGCCGATCAGGAACAGCTTGAGCAGCGACTTGGCCAGCTCGACCAAGCCGCGCATGGCGAAGATGCGGCCCAGGCCGCTGATGGGATCGAGGCGCTCGAACTTCGGCTCCAGCGCCTGCGCGCTGAAGTTGAGCCCGCCCAGCAACACCGGAGCGGCCACGGCCGCGAGCACGGTGGCCAGTGCGACCGGAAGGAACAGATCGATGGCCTCGTGCATGGCAAGCGTCAGTACGCGCCCCGGCAGTTGGTCGCTGAACAACGCATCGCGTCCGTAACTGAGACCCAGGCCGTAGATGCGTCGCACGTGCTCCATCGAACGCTCACCACCGCTGATCAGGGTCGAGACACCGGCAAGCACGACGACGGCGCCTGACAGATCGCGCGAACGCGGTATATCGCCTTTCTCCCGCGCTTCGCGCAGACGTTTTTCCGAGGGTTGTTCGGTGCGTTCCTGATCGTCTTTCTCGGACATGGTCGGCTACCTCAACCGCCAACCAGTTCGTGCATCAGCGACCACGCGCTGGTCTGCAACGACTCGAACGCACCGGGAAGGCTGTGCATCGACAGCCACAACGCCAGGAAGCCAAGCGTTATGGTGATCGGAAAGCCCACGGCAAACAGGTTCATCGCCGGCGCGGAACGACTGATCGCGGCGAAGCCGATATTGACCACCAGCAAGGAGGTCATCGCTGGCAAAGCCACGCGCACCGCGCCGCCGAACAGCTGAACGGCAAAACCGACGACGGCATACAGTCCGTTGCTGCCGATGCTCGCCTCGCCCGGCGGCAAGCTGTGGAAACTGTCCGACAACAAGGCGATCAAACGAAGGTGACCATCCATGGCCAGGAACAGCAAGGTCACTACCAACAGATAGAACTGGCTGATCGTCGGCGAGCTGCCGCCGCCCCGAGGGTCAACCGATTCGGCGAAACCAAGGCTCATGCTCTGGGCCACCAATTGGCCGCCAAACGACACCGCCTCGAACGCCAGCTTCAGCACGAAACCCATCGCCGCGCCAATCAGCACCTGGTTGATCATCACCGCGATGCCATCCGCGCCCAGCGGCTCGAAGTCGGCAGGCGCCAGCGGCGCCAGCACCATCGTCAGCATCAACATGACGCCCAGGCGAATGCGTGCCGGCGATACCGAGTCACCAAAGATCGGCGCGATCAGGCACAGGCCGCCTACCCGCCCCATGGCCCACATCACGGAGCCGAGCATCTTCTGCAAGGTGGCCAGGTCGACCGTCGTCACTTGATCACGCTCGGCAGGCTTTCGATCAACTGGCGAGTGAACTGCACCAGCGTGCGCAGCATCCATGGGCCGGCGATCAGCACCACCAGGGCCATCGAGATCACCTTGGGGATGAAGCTCAAAGTCATTTCGTTGATCTGCGTGGCGGCCTGCACCACACCAATCACCAGGCCCACGACGAGGGCGGTAAGAAGCAACGGTGCGGCAATCATCATTGCCACATACAGCGCGTGCTGGCCGAATTCGATGACGGATTCAGGCGTCATGGCGAGGCTTTCCTCCCTCTCCCCTTCGGGCGACCCGAAGGTAGTCCCGTGGGAGAGAGGGTTGGGGTGAGGGGCCACGGTGCCACGGCGGCGCCTATTTCGAGCTCCTCTTGATGAGAAGTCGAGGCGAGCACCCGCCCTTTACCCCCTTTTCGGGGCTCACCCCGACCCTCTCCCCAAAGGGGAGAGGGAGAAAATCGCGCTAACGCGCTCACGTGTAGAAACTCCCGGCCAGCGTCCCCAGCAGCAAGGTCCAGCCATCCACCAGCACGAACAACATGATCTTGAAAGGCAGCGAGATGATGGTTGGCGAGAGCATCATCATGCCCATCGACATCAGGACGCTGGCTACCACCAGGTCGATGATCAGGAACGGAACGAACAGCATGAAGCCCATCTGGAACGCGGTCTTCAGCTCGCTGGTGACGAAGGCCGGCATCGCGACGCGAAACGGCACGTCGTCCTTGCTGGCGTAAGGCTGCTCATTGGCCAGATGCGTGAACAGCTGAAGGTCAGCCTCGCGCGTCTGGTCGAGCATGAAGCGCTTGAACGGTGCGGCCGCCGCGGGGACCGCCTGCTCCGCGCCCATCTGTCCGTCCATGTACGGCTTCACGCCATCGGCGTACGCATGGTTGAGCACCGGCGACATCACGAAGAGCGTGAGGAACAGCGCGAGGCCAAGCAATACCTGGTTGGACGGCGTGGATTGCGTGCCCAGCGCCTGCCGCAAGAAGCCCAGCACGACGATGATTCGGGTGAACGAGGTCATCATCAACAACACGGCCGGCAACACCGTCAGCACGGTCATCAGTGCCAGCAGCTGCAGCGACAGCGTCCAGTTCTGCGCCCCGCCCGGCGCATTCTGCACGGTGAGAACAGGTATGCCGGCTGGCGAACCCTGCGTAATCGGCGCAATCGGCGCAATCGGCGCAGCCCACGCAAGCATTGGGGCGAACATCAGCACGATGAGAAATATCCAGCGCACGACTTCATGGCGCTCGCTTCCAACGCGAAAGCAGATCGCTGAAACCGACATGCGGTGGATTCGGTCCCGGCGCGTCGCTGGTGGTGGCGTTGCCCTCGAAGACGTGCAGCGTGCGCATGCCGCCCTGCCCCACGCCTACCAGCAGGCGCTTGCCATCGGCTTCGATCATCAGCAGGCGATCGCGCGCGCCGACCGCCATCGTTTCCACACAACGCAACCGGCGCCCACCGGGTGACGTGCGCGCCTGCAGGCGGCGGCTCAGCCAGCCCGCCGCGAAGATCAAGGCGATGATGCCGAGCAGGCTCAACAGGACGCGCGCCAGCTCGCCGCCGACCTTGATGTCGGGCGCGGCGGCCGCTGGCGTTACGAGGGCGAGAAGCATGCCGATCACCGCAGCTTGCGCACGCGTTCAGCCGGGCTGATCACGTCGGTCAGGCGGATGCCGAACCTCTCGTTGATCACCACCACCTCGCCGTGCGCCACCAGCGTGCCGTTGACGAATACGTCCAGCGGCTCGCCGGCGGCGCGATCCAGCTCCACCACCGAACCCTGGTTGAGCTGCAGCAGGTTGCGGATGCTGATGCGGGTGCGGCCGACTTCCATGGCCAGCGTCACCGGCACATCGAGGATCATGTCCAGGTTGACGTCAGCGCCTTCGGCCACGGCGCCGTTGAGCGGGTCGAATTCGACGCGTTGGGTTCCGCCAGCGAGGGCTTCGATGGACTGGATCATACGAGGTTCTTCTCCGGGACAAGTCGGTCGGCAGGCGCAGCTCGCGACGTCCGTCGGGGCATGGAAACGAACGGCGTTGCGGCCGTTGGACTGGCCGTAGCGGCCACGAAACACCGGTACGTCTTCAGCGAAGACCGTGCTCAATTCGGGCAGCTGGATGGGAATGACGTCGCCGGGGCGCAGGCGCAGGAACTCGCCGATGTTCATGCGCGTCTCCAGCAGCAGCGAGCTGAACTCGACTTCCGCGTCGAGCACTTCCTCGTGCAGGCACTCGGCCCAGCGGTCGTCGCGATCCACGCGGTCGCTCTGCACGCCGGCATCGAGCAGGGTGCGGATCGGCTCGACCATCGCGTACGGCAAGGTGAGATGCATTTCGCCGCCGCCGCCATCCAGCTCGACGTGGAAGCGCGACACCACCACGGTTTCGGTAGGGCTGACGATGTTGGCGAACTGCGGATTGATTTCCGAGTTCATATATTCGAATTGCAGCGGCAGCACCGGCGCCCAGGCCTCGACCATCGCCGCGAACAACTCGGCCAGCATGATCTGGATCACGCGGTTTTCGGTGGCGGTGAAATCGCGACCTTCGATGCGCGCGTGAAAGCGCCCATCGCCACCGAAGAAATTGTCGATCACGGTGAAGACCAGGCGCGGCTCCATCACCACCAGCGCGGTGCCGCGCAATGGCTTGATACGCACCAGGTTGAGGTTGCTGGGCACGGCCAGCCCATGCACGTACTCGGCGAACTTGTTCATCTTCACGCCCAGCACCGACACCTCGCAGGTCTTGCGCAACACGCCGAACACGCCGGTACGGAAGAAGCGCGCGAAGCGATCGTTGACCATTTCCAGCGTGGGCAACCGACCGCGCACGATGCGGTCCTGCTGGGTGAAGTCGTAGGAGATGACCGCACGGTAGGCAACGGCTCGTCGTTGTCGGTCTCGACCGCACCACCTCGACGCCATCGAGCAGGGCGTCGATTTCTTCTTGCGAAAGGAGGTCGCTCATGGACTGCGTGCCCTCCCGTCACTGCATCACGAAGCTGGTGAAGTACAGCGCTTCGACGCCGGGCGGCCGAGCCGGTCGGCGACGATCTTGCGCACGGCATCCAAGGCTTGCGCCTGCAGTTTTTTCTTGCCGGCGGAGTTGCTGAGGATCGCGTAGTCCTGGCTGCTGAACAGCATCACCAGCGCGTTGCGGATCACCGGCTCGGCGTCCTTCGCCGCCTCCACCGCGGCCGGGTCGTGCGACATCAGGCTCACGCCCACCTGCAGGTAGCGCATGGACTGGTCGTCGCGGAAGTTCACCACGAACGGCGGGTCCAGCGGCAGGTACAGCTCCTGCTTGGACTCGGCCACCTTCGGCGCCTGCGCGTACACCCGTTCCCTGATGACGCTGCCCGATCAGCAGGTAGGCGCATACGCCTGCCATGGCCAACACGGCCACGCCCATCACCCAAATCAGCGGTGACCCACGCTTGGCTGCCACTGTCACCGGCGCTTCAAAACCCTGCTCGTTCTGAGCCATGCCAACCTCAATCCCTATCAGTCACGAAAGCGTCGATACCAATCGCGATGAGGCATCCCATGACCGTTGATTAGCAAACGCCATGCCATCGATGGGAAGTGTTGTGGTTGCTGGGTTTGTGGGGTTTCGCCTGGGTGCGGCGGCGCTTTATTGACGCGTGACGGGGATTGGTCGTGACGTGTTGGCGACGTTGGCCGCAGGAGCGCACCCTGTGCGCGACCACGGCGTTACCGCTGCGTAGGCTTTTCGCGCACAGGGTGCGCTCCTACATGCGAACCTTCGGGCCACGACGGCGCGGCAGAATGACAGGCCCTCACCCGAAAACTGTAGCAACTGTGTTCACCCTACTGCGTTCGTCGTGGCGGCCAGTGCGTCCCG
>CAWGPI010000007.1:0-1219436 GCA_963824525.1 uncultured Gammaproteobacteria bacterium
GGATCCGCCGTGATCCGACATCGTCGCTTGGTAGGTTTTTCGCGCACAGGGTGCGCTCCTACAGGGGGTGTTGTGGTGGCCCCGCAATTTCGCCGGAGGGAGATGGAGTTTAGAGCTCGAGGATGGCGGCAATCATCGGCGTGGTCGCGAGCACCCGCCCCTCACCCCAACCCTCTCCCCGATGGGGAGAGGGAGCAAAGAGCGGGTGGTCAGCTGGCCGTGCCCAAGGCGAAACCGCAGCCATTGGCGAGTTCAAGGAAGCCCGGGAACGAGGTGGCGACGTGGCTGCAATCGTTGACGCGACCGGCATCCGGCGCGACCAGGCCGGCCACCGCAAAACTCATCGCGATGCGGTGATCGCATGAGCTTTCCACCGCTGCCGCCGCCGATGCGCACCACCGTCGATGATCGCGCCATCCGGCGTTTCCTCGATAGTCGCGCCGAGCGCGCGCAAGCCGGCCGCCATGGTGGCGATGCGATCGGATTCCTTCACGCGCAATTCGGCGGCACCGCGGACTGACGCGTGCGGCCCCTCGGCCGCGGCGGCGGCGACGAACAGCACCGGGAACTCGTCGATCATGTCCGGCACCAGCGCCTCGGGCAGCTCGATGCCGTGCAGTGGTGCGTGACGCACCACCAGATCGCCGACCGGCTCGCCGCCGCTCTCGCGCTCGTTCTCGAGGCGGATGTCCGCGCCCATCAGGCGCAGCGCCTGCAGCAGGCCGGTGCGGCGCGGATTCAAGCCCACCGCCGGCAGGCGCAGCTCGGAACCCGGCACGATGCTGGCGGCGACCAGGAAGAATGCCGCCGAGGAGAAATCGGCGGGCACGTCGACATCGGTGGCGCGCAGCGCATGGCCGCCACTCAAGCGCGCGCGGCCCGGCTCGAAACTCGATCGGCCAGCCGAAGGCCGCCAGCATGCGCTCGGTGTAGTCGCGGGTCGGATGCGGCTCGATGACCTCGGTCTCGCCCTGCGCGTACAGGCCGGCCAGCAGCAGCGCCGACTTCACCTGGGCGCTGGCCACCGGCAGCGTCGTAGCGGATGCCGTGCAGCGCCTGGCCGCCGTGCACATGCAGCGGCGGCAAGCCGTCGCGCTGTCGATCTTCGCGCCCATCCTGGCCAGCGGGTCGGTGACGCGGCGCATCGGGCCGCTTCGACAGCGACGCATCGCCCACCAGCGTGCTGTCGAACGCCTGCCCCGCCAGCAGGCCGGCCAGCAGGCGCATGCCGGTGCCGGCGTTGCCGCAGTCCAGCGGCTGCGATGCACCACGCAGGCCATGCAGGCCGACGCCATGCACGACGCGCTCGCCGTCGGCGGGCGTCTCGATACGCACGCCGAGCTGTTGCAGCACGGCGGCGGTGGCGCGCGTGTCCTCGCCCTCGAGGAAGCCGCGGATATGCGAAGTGCCATCGGCCAATCGCGCCCAGCATCAGCGCGCGATGCGATACCGACTTGTCGCCCGGGACGCGCACGTTGCCATGCAGCGGGCGGCCGGCGTGGCTGCTCCAGTCGAGTCGACTCACTATGACTCTCCGGCAGCCGCTCCGATGCGCCGCATAAATCAGGGCAAGGCCACCGGGTAGGAGCCCAGCACGCGCATGGCCGCGGCGGACTCGCCGATGTCCTGCACGGCCGCCTGCAGCGCTCGTCATCGATATGGCCGGAGACGTCGATGAAGAACGCGTACTGCCACTTGCCCGTATGCGCCGGGCGCGACTCGATGCGGTTCAGGCTGATGCCGTGCTTGGCGAACGGGCTGAGCACGTCATACAGCGCACCCGGCTTGTCGTTGACGGTGATCAGCAGCGAGGTGCGGTCGTTGCCCGAGGGCGGGAACAGCGAACGGCCGATCACCAGGAAGCGCGTGGTGTTGTCCGCGCGATCCTCGATGCCGGAGGCCACGGTCTTGAGGCCGTAGACCTTGCCCGCCGTCTCGCCGGCAATGGCCGCCGCGTCGTCGGCATGACGCGCCATACGAGCCGCTTCGGCATTGCTGCTTACCGCGACGCACTCGACGTCCGGCAGGTTGATGCGCAGCCAGGTCTTGCACTGCTGCAGCGACTGCGCATGCGCATAGACGCGCTTGACGTCCTCCAGCTTGCCGCTCAGCGAATGCAGGCACTGGTGCACGCGCAGCTCGACTTCGCCGCAGATGGTGGCGTCGGAGGTGAGGAACATGTCCAGGGTCACCTGGATCATGCCCTGCCCGGAGTTCTCCACCGGCACCACGCCGAAATCGGCATGGCCGGCGGCGACTTCCTGGAACACTTCCTCGATGCTGCCCAGCGGCAGGCCGTAGGCGGCGTGGCCGAAGTGCTTGCGCACGGCCTGCTCGCTGAACGTGCCTTCCGGCCCGAGGAAGCCGATCTTCAGCGGATCTTCCTGGGCCAGGCAGGACGACATGATCTCGCGAAACAGGCGCACCATCTCCGCATCCGACAACGGGCCGTGGTTGCGGTCCACCACCATGCGCAGCACATGCGCCTCGCGCTCCGGGCGGTAGTAGTCGATCGCGGAAAGACCCTCGCCCTTCACGCGCGCCACTGTCCTGCGCCTATCCGGCGCGCTCGGAGATCAGCTGCTGGATCTGCTGGTCGATACTGTCGATGCGCTCGCGCACGTCGGTAAGCGAGGATTTCTTGTCGGTCATGTCTTGGCGCTATGGAAGGAAAGAAGTCCAAACAGTGGACCAGGGATAGTCCGTGAAATGCAGACCCACGCGCAACCGTTTCATCCGTGACGTTTGCGCGAAATCTTCGCATGAAGGCCACCAGCGCCTGCACCGCCTCCAGCGGCACCGCGTTGTAAAGCGAAGCGCGCATGCCGCCCACCGCCTTGTGTCCCTTGAGCGCAAGCAGGCCGGCGGCTTCGGATTCCTTGAGGAAATCGGCATCCAGCGCACTGTCGTGCAGGGTGAACGGTACATTCATGCGCGAACGCGACGGCCGGCTCGACGGGGCTGCGATAGTAGCCACTCGAGCCATCGATGGCGCCGTACAGCAACTCCGCCTTGGCGCGATTGCGCTCGCGCCATCGCCACCAGGCCGCCCTGCTCCTTCAGCCACTGGAAGGTCAGCCCCGCCAGGTACCAGCCCCAGGTATTGGGCGTGTTGAGCATGGAGTCGTTCGCCGCGTGTTCGGCGTAGCGGAAGATCCGCGCCATCGGTCGGCGTAGCGCGCTGCAGCAGGTCGCGGCGGATGATCATCACCACCAGACCCGAAGGGCCGATGTTCTTCTGCGCGCCGGCATAGATCAGGCCGAAGCGCGAGACGTCGAGCGGCTCGGACAGGATGTTGGAGGACATGTCCGCGACCAGCGGCACATCGCCCACCGTCGGGAATGTCGTGAAACTCGACGCCGTGGATGGTTTCGTTGGGCGTGTAGTGCACATAGGCGGCACGCGGATCGAGTTGCCACGTAGTCGCGCGGCGGCAGCTGCAGGTAGCGCTCGCTCCTTGCTGCTGGCCGCGATGTTCACCTTCACGTAGGGCGCGGCCTCGCTCACGGCCTTTTCGCCCCAATGCCCGGTGACGATGTAATCGGCGCTGTCACCTTCGCCGGCCAGGTTCATCGGAATCTGGCGCGAAATGCTGGGTCGCGCCCCCTTGCAGGAACAGCACGGCGTAATCGGCGGGAATCGCCAGCAGCTCGCGCAGATCGGCCTCGGCCTGCTGCGGCCAGGCCCATGAAGCGCTTGCCGCGATGGGACAGCTCCATCACCGAGGCGCCGCAGCCTTCCAGTCCAGCAGTTCGCGCTGGGCGCGTTCAAGTACCGCCTGCGGCATCGCCGCCGGGCCTGCGCTGAAATTCCAGACTCTGCTCACTGACTGACGGTGCCTTCGTGGGAGGAATCACCGCATTATGCCGCGTCGCAGCAACGCGTCGTCAACCCGATTGCCGACGCCTCTGAAGCGCCCCGGCCCGCGCCCTAGAAGCGCACCAACAAGGCGACGGCGATACCCAGTGCCAGCACGGCCGCGGTGGCGATCAACCACCACACTTCGCCACGCGGACCGGCATCTTCCTCCGGCAGGTGCTCATGCGGAGGCTCCGGCCTGACGATCTCGGGCTCCAGCTCCAGCCCGGGGGCGTCGACCACAAAGCGGTGCATGGCCAGGCCAATCTGGTCGCCCGGGACGCAAGGCCGCCTGCGTCACCACCACACCGTTAACGCGCAACGGATAACGCGCGGATTGCTGGCCCGCCTCGAGCATGAGCCGCCCGTCACGCCAGAAAACGGCTAATGACGCAGCCTCACCTTGTGGCAATTCCAGTGGAAGGCGGCCCATGGGGCCCAGCTCCAGCCTGTCCTGCAGGGACAACACGCGTCCCGACAGCGACCCGGCCACGGCACGCAAGGCGACCGTGCAGCGGCCTTCCGCCGGCACCGTCACGGGCGGGTTATGGGCAGGCTCCTCGTCGATCCGCAACAACATGCGGCAATCGCCGACGCTCAACACATCGCCGGCGCGCAACAAGGCCTTCTCGCGCACGGGTCGGGCGTTCACATAGACGCGATTGCCCTGCGGCAAGACCTGCAGCACCCAGCCACGACGGTCGAGCTGGATGCGCAAATGGTGTTCGCCAGCCTGATGGCCGGCCAGTATCAGATCGTTGTCCGGAGCGCTGCCGATCCGCAATGCGGGGGCATCCCAGTGGAAATCCTCTCGGGCCGAATTGGAAAACTCGATACGCATCGGTGAACCAGTCGATAGACGGCGGGACTCTAACAGAAGCGTGCAATCTGTCCGAGCGCATCTGGCTTACCATGTACGCTTGTCTGTTCGGAGCTTATCCATGCCCAAGATTGATATCCGTCGACCGCACCAGCTGCCCCTGGCCGAGGCTCGCGCCGTGGTCGACAAGGTGGCGGCGCGCATGCACGAGAAGTTCGGCATGGAGGGTCAATGGCAGGGCGATACCCTGCGTTTTTCCCGCCCGGGAGTGGCTGGCAGTATCGCGGTGGCCAGCGACGTCATCCACGTGAAAGCCGAGCTGGGCATGATGCTGGCCCCCCTCAAGGGCATGGTCGAGCAGGAGATCCGCCGCAAGCTTGACGAGCACTTCGGCTGATGATTCTTTAACCATTCCAGTTTCCGTGGCATAATCGACCGCTTAAGCGGCCATGACGGCCCCAATCGCACCCACCGGAACGCATGGCCAAAGACGACGTCATTGAAATGGAAGGCACGGTCCAAGAGACCCTGCCCAACACCATGTTCCGCGTGCAGCTGGAGAACGGCCACGTCATTACGGCCCATATCTCCGGGCGCATGCGCAAGCATTACATCCGCATCCTCACCGGCGACAAGGTGAAGGTGGAGATGACTCCATACGACCTGACCAAGGGCCGTATCACCTACCGCATGAAGTAATCGAACAGCCCGCCGTTGTAGGAGCGCACCCTGTGCGCGATCACAGCGTTGCGGCTGCGTAGGAATTTCGCACACAGGGTGCGCTCCTACAAAAGAAAGGCCGCGCTGTAAGCGCGGCCTTTTTGTGTTGCCCGCAACAAAGGCGGTTCGCCGGTCAGCTCACCACGGCAGGGACGGCCTCCGCCGCCTCGCTGGTGACGACCAGTTCGCCCTCACGCACGCTCAGGCTCACCTTGCCGCCCTCGGCCAACTTGCCGAACAGCAGTTCATCGGCCAGCGGACGCTTCACCTTCTCCTGGATCACGCGAGCCATCGGGCGCGCGCCCATCTGTGGATCGAAGCCGTGCTCGGCCAGCCAGTGGCGGGCATCGGCGTCGACGTCCAGGCTCACATGCTTCTCGGTGAGCTGCGCTTCCAGTTCGATCAGGAACTTGTCGACCACGCGCAGGATGTGATCGAAGTCCAGCGCATTGAACTGGATGATCGCGTCCAGGCGATTGCGGAACTCTGGCGTGAACGAACGGCGGATCACTTCCATGGCGTCCATCGAGTGGTTCTGCTTGACGAAGCCGATACCACGGCGCGAAGCCTGCTGGGCGCCGGCGTTGGTGGTCATCACCACGACGACGTTCTTGAAGTTCGCCTCACGGCCGTTGGTGTCGGTCAGCACACCGCGATCCATCACCTGCAAGCAGGATGTTGAATACATCCGGATGCGCCTTCTCGATCTCGTCCAGCAGCAACACCGCATGCGGATGCTTGGTCACCGCCTCGGTGAGCAGGCCGCCCTGGTCGAAGCCGACGTAGCCCGGAGGGGCACCGACCAGGCGCGACACCGAATGCGCCTCCATGTACTCGGACATGTCGAAACGGATCATCTCGATGCCCAGCTGCATGGCCAGCTGCTTGGTGACTTCCGTCTTGCCGACGCCGGTGGGGCCGGCGAGCAGGAAGCAGCCGATCGGCTTGGACGGGTCGGCCAGGCCCGAGCGGGCCATCTTGATCGAGGCGGCCAAGCGCCTCGATGGCCGGGTCCTGACCGAACACCACCATCTTCAGGTTGCGCTCGAGGTTGCGCAGCACGTCGCGATCGGAAGCCGACACCTGCTTGGCCGGGATACGCGCCATCTTGGCCACGATGTATTCCACTTCCGGCACGTCGACCTTGCCGGTGCGCTGGTCATCCGGCAGCAGGCGCTGGCGCGCGCCGGCTTCGTCGATCACGTCGATGGCCTTGTCCGGCAGCAGACGGTCGGGGATGTGCTTCACCGACAGATCCACCGCGGCTTTCAGCGCCTCGTTGGTATAGGCCACGTTGTGGTGTTCCTCGAAGCGCGAACGCAGGCCCTTGAGGATCTCGAAGCTGTCGGCCACGGTCGGCTCGACCACGTCGATCTTCTGGAAGCGACGCGCCAGCGCGCGATCCTTCTCGAAGATGCCGCGGAATTCCTGGAAGGTGGTCGAACCGATGCAGCGCAGCTCGCCCGAGGCCAGCATGGGCTTGATCAGGTTGCTGGCATCCATGGTGCCGCCCGAGGCGGAACCGGCGCCGATGATGGTGTGGATCTCGTCGATGAACAGGATCGCGCCCGGCTGCTTCTTGAGCTGGCGCGATCACCGCCTTCAGGCGCTTCTCGAAATCGCCGCGGTACTTGGTGCCGGCGACCAGGGCGCCCAGATCCAGCGACCAGATGGTGGCGTTTTCCAGCACTTCGGGCACGTCGCCGTCGACGATGCGCTTGGCCAGGCCCTCGGCCAGCGCGGTCTTGCCCACGCCGGCCTCGCCGACATACAGCGGGTTGTTCTTGCGGCGACGGCACAGCACCTGGATGGTGCGCTCGATTTCGTCCTGCGCGGCCGATCAGCGGATCGATCTTGCCTTCCAGCGCCAGCTCGTTGAGGTTGCTGGCGTATTCGCTGCAGCGGATTGCCCCGGGGCTCGCGCCGTCCTCGCCTCTCGCGCTCGCTGCCCGGCATGCTCGGCGACGGCTCGTCGCCGATCTTGGCGATGCCGTGCGAGATGTAATTGACCACGTCGAGTCGGGTGATCTCCTGCTGGTGCAGGAAATACACCGCATGCGAATCCTTCTCGCCGAAAATCGCCACCAGCACGTTGGCGCCGGTGACTTCCTTGCGGCCGGAAGACTGCACGTGGTAGACAGCGCGCTGCAGCACGCGCTGGAAGCCGAGCGTGGGCTGCGTATCGCGTTCGTCGCCGTGCGGCAGTACCGGCACGGTCTCGGCGATGATGTTTTCCAGCTCGCGCGTCAGCCGCGGCAGATCCACGCCGCAGGCACGCAACGCACCCAGTGCCGACTGGTTTTCCGTCAGCGCGAGCAGCAGGTGTTCCACCGTCATGAACTCATGACGCTGTTCGCGGGCCTGCTTGTAGCACTGGCCGATGGTGACTTCGAGATCCTTGCTGAACATCCGGACCGTACTCCGCTAAGTGGCAGGCGGCCTGTGCCGCGATAGCTACGAAATTGGGGTCGATTACAGCTTTTCCATAGTGCACAACAACGGGTGCTGATGAGCACGTGAATATTCGTTTACCTGGGTCACCTTGGTTTCGGCAACCTCCCGGGTAAAGACGCCGCAGACGCCCTTGCCACGGGTATGCACGTGAAGCATCACCTGCACCGCCCGCTCCTGGTCCAGGTTGAAAAAGCTGCGCAGCACCTCGACCACGAAATCCATCGGGGTGAAGTCGTCGTTCAGCAGCACCACCTGAAACAGGGGTGGACGCGCCACCTCCGGCCTTGAGGTTTCCAGCGCCAGGCCGTGACCGCTGCCTTGTTCGTGTTCGGGTTCGTGAGCCATGGGTTCTACGTGAAATATCCTGGGGAAAAGTATACCGCCGCAACCCCGACGCCGGCCCGAACTGCTGGACCCGGGGTGCCGTCGACGGCAGGTTGTCTTCAGGTGATGGCACAATGACTACTTTTCCAGTGCCTTTGCCGGCGCCATATATTCCCCATGGCCGATTCCGCATTCCCCTCCTCCCCGTCCGTCTGGTGCCCGCACGTCACCGTGGCCTGTGTCGTGGCCGATGGCGACCGCTTCCTGATGGTGGAAGAAGAAGTCAACGGTCGTCTTGCCTATAACCAGCCAGCTGGCCATTTGGATGACAAGGAGAGCCTGGTCAGCGCCGCCGTGCGCGAAACCTTGGAAGAAACCGGCTGGACCGTCGAGCTGGAGCATTTGATCGGCATCCATCAATGGCGCAGCACCGAGCACGGCGACGGCGTGGTGCGCTTCAGTTTTGCCGCCCGCGCACTAGGCCACGACCCACAGCGTCCGCTCGATACCGGTATTCTCCGCGCCCTGTGGCTGACCCGGGACGAGATCGTGGCCCTGGGTGATCGCCTGCGCAGCCCGCTGGTGCTGATGAGCATCGATGCATGGCTGGCTGGGCAACGTCTGCCGCTGACGGCGCTGCACAGCCTGCTGGTTGAGGATCGTTACCCGTGAAAGTGATGCTCGGCATGTCCGGCGGCGTCGATTCCTCGGTAGCCGCCCTGCTGCTGCAACAGGCCGACTGCGAGGTCGAGGGCCTGTTCATGCAGAACTGGGAAGAAGACGACCGCGACGGCCCCTGCACGACCGACGCCGACCGCAAGGACGCCGTGGCGGTGTGCGGTCGGCTGGGCATCCCGTTCCATGCGCGCAATTTCGCCGCCGAATACTGGGACGGCGTGTTCGAGCACTTCCTGGCCGAATACCGCGCCGGCCGCACGCCGAACCCGGACGTGCTGTGCAACCGCGAGATCAAGTTCAAGACGTTCCTGGACGAAGCCCGCGCGCTCGGTGCCGACAAGATTGCCACCGGCCACTATGCTCGCGTGGACTTTCACCACGGCAAGTACCGCTTGTTGCGCGCCGTCGATGCCGCCAAGGACCAGACCTACTTCCTGCATGCGCTAGGCCAGCAGCAACTGGCCGCCACGCTGTTTCCGGTGGGCGAGATCGAGAAGTCGCGAGTGCGCCAGATGGCGCTGGATGCGTCGCTGCCCACCCACGCGAAAAAGGACTCCACCGGCATCTGCTTTATCGGTGAGCGCGATTTCCGCAGCTTCCTCGCCCAGTACATTCCCGCCCAGCCCGGTCCCATGCGCACGCCAGAAGGCGAAACCGTGGGCGAGCACCAAGGTGTGATGTATTACACGCTTGGGCAGCGCAATGGCCTGGGCATCGGTGGCCGCCACGGCGCCAGTGGCGAGGCCTGGTACGTGGTGGGCAAGGATGTGGCCCGGAATATTCTGTATGTGGCACAGGGCGGCGAGAACCACTGGCTGTATTCGAGCCGCCTGCTCACCGAACGGCCGAGCTGGGTGGCAGGCGAGTCCCCTGCCGCGCGCTTCCGCTGTACCGCCAAGACACGCTATCGCCAGCAGGACCAAGCGTGCGAAGTCATCGTGCACGGAAATCGCCTGGAAGTGACCTTTGACGAGCCTCAGCGCGCGGTTACCCCAGGGCAGTCGGTGGTGTTCTATGACGGCGATGCCTGCCTTGGCGGCGCTGTGATCGAGCGCACCGATGCACCGTACGGCGGCTGGAATGATGAATCCGCGTTGTCTCCCCCCATCCCCTGCGAGTCGATCCCCGGTGTTTGAAGCCCTTGCCATGAATGAAGAGCGCGTGCTGGCCCTGGCCGGTCTGTTCCAGGCCACAGGGCTTGCCCAGCAGCTCGCCAACGAAGGTCGCTGCGACGAAACCGCCATGGCCTCCAGCATCGGCAGCGTGTTTCGCATCGACGCCCCGTCCGTGGTCGGCGTCTACGGCGACGTATCCGGCGTGCGCCTGGGCCTGCGCCAGCTGATTACCCTGCTTGACGAGAACAACCGCGACGTCGCCATTACCCGCATGGCATTTACCGTGATACGGCTGGAACGCAGCCTGTCCCGCCGACAGGACCTGCTCGACCGACTGCAGCAGGGCATCGTGGCTGCGCAACGCCAGGTGGAACACTTCGGCCCGGAGTCGCCGCAGGTGATCAGCCGCCTGGCCGAGCTCTACGCCAGCACGCTTTCCACGCTGAAGCCGCGCGTGATGGTGACGGGCAATCCGCAGCAGTTGCAGCAACCGAACGTGGTCGAAAAAGTGCGCGCCAACCTGCTCGCCGCGGTGCGTTCGGCGGTGTTGTGGCGACAGTTGGGTGGGCGCCAGTGGCAGATGATTCTGTATCGGCGGCAGTGCAGCATGCTGGCGCGGGGGCTGTTGACGGGATCGACCATCAATAACACGTGATGGTCCGAGGCTCGCGCCGCCACGTTTTCCGGCGCGCGTTCCTAACGCCTGCCCGAGCGCCGGGCCACTCGCCTTTACTCCTTCTCCCCTTTGGGCGACCCGAAGGTAGTCCCTGTGGGAGAGAAGGTTGGGATGAGGGGCGGGTGCTCGCCTGTAGCGCGATAACCGAGCGTTATGGCTAGGTTGCCGCTTACGCAGCGGGCGTTTCGATCGCCTGCCGGCGCTCGAGTCACTTTTCTTTTGCTGGGGCGGTTTCAACTGGTCGATGCAACACCACATGGTGCTGATGACCGGGAGAGACGATGAGCAAAGCAGGATCAACCGTAAAGCGTCTGAGCGCAGAACAGAGGAAGCGGCTATGGAATCAGTGGCGGCAAGGGGAGTCGATTGCGGAGATCGCGCGCGGGCTGGCTACTACCCGGCGTCAGTACGCTGGGTATTAACGACCAATGGAGGCATGTCGCCACGGGAGAGGCAGCGGTGTGCGAGCGGGCGTTGAGCGTGGCCGAGCGTGAGAGTATTGCGCGCGGATTGGCCCAGGGCGAGTCGTTGCGACAGCTCTCCCGAGAGTTAGGGCGGTCCGCTTAGACGATTAGTCGCGAGGTGAGCCGTCATGGCGGGCGTGAGCAGTACCGTGCGGAGCCGGCGGACAAGCGGGCCTGGAAGAATGCGCAGCGCCCCAAGCGATGCGTGCTGGCTAGCCGACTGCGGCTACAGCAGGTGGTGGCTGCAAGGCTCAAGCGGAACTGGTCGCCTGAACAGATCGCGCAGTGGCTTAAGCTAGCGTATCCCCACGACGAGACGATGAGTGTGTCGCATGAGACGATCTATCGCAGCTTGTATGTTCAGGCGCGCGGCGTCCTGAAAAAGAGCTGATGTCGCATCTGCGTTTCGAACGGTTGATGCGGCAATCGAAGCATGTGCGAAGTAGAGATGGCCGAGGAAAGATCCTGGATGCCGTGTCGATCAGTGAACAGCCTGCGGAGGTGCAGGATCGTGCAGTAACTGGGCGCTGGGAAGGGGATCTGCTGTCAGGCGGCAACAACAGCCATATCGCCACGCTGGTGGAGCGCCAGACGCGTTATGTGCTGTTAGTGAAGGTTTCCAGCAAGCAGACTCAGGACGTGGTGGGGGCACTTAAGCGCGTGATAGGCCAGCTGCCAGCACAGCTGCGACAGTCGTTGACCTGGGACCGGGGCAAGGAGTTGTCCCAACACAAGGACTTCAGTCTGGCGACCAACATGCAAGTCTACTTCTGTGATCCCTATAGCCCTTGGCAGCGCGGCAGCAACGAAAACACCGATGGGTTACTGCGGCAGTACTTTCCCAGGGCAAGGACTGGCATCTCTGACGCAGGCACAGTTAAACAAAGTAGCGCGTGAACTCAACGAACGGCCACGCAAGACATTAGGCTTCTTGACACCCGCCCAGAAATTACAGGAAATGGTTGCGTCGACCGGTTGAAACCGCCGGCCCAAAAGAAAAGTAACCCAAAGAAAACGGCCTCAAGAGCTGGCAGCACACCGTGGGATAGAAGCGCTGGAAGGTTTGTGCGATCAGATAGTTGGCCGCCCACGGCGAGACACAGCGGCTACCCCGCAACGCGCCGATGCGGTGAGGACTTAAAACAGGTTCGGCCGAAGGTTGAAGCAATTGGCGTAGCCGCGTGCCTTGGTGGCCAACAAACCGCCCACGCCTTAAGCCCTCTCGGCACCGGCGCATTGCGGTGTAGCCGCTGTGTATCGGCCGTGGGCCGCCACCTGTTTGTCTGGCCACGCCCGTCAGGCTCGTATCCCGCGCCATGCCATGAGCTCTTTAGGCCATGCGCTTGATGACCTTGATGCGGTTGTTGACGCCTTCCAGGACGCTGGTGTGCAGGTGGTATTTGGCACTAGCGAGGATGCCGCGCAGGTACGGTTTGAGTCGTCTGGCGAAGGTGATACACGCGGGGATGCCGCTTTCTTCGGCCATGCGTTGCCACTGACGCCAGCGCAACCAGCCTTCGCGGACACTGGGGGCGTACCAGATCTCCTTGAGTGTGGTCTTCAGGAGATAGACCGTGGCCAGCGGCTGGTTGGCGGCGAGCAGATCGCGCAGGCGCACGGCCTGTTCTTCCTGGAGATTTTCGCGGTTGCGCAACAGCAGCCAGCGGCTGCGTTTGATGACGTGGCGGGCGGGCTTGTCCTGACGCAAGGCGTTGGCCTGATCCACCCGCACGCGGTCGATGACCTCGCGACCGAAACGGGCGACGACATGGAACAGGTCGTAGACGACTTCGGCCTGTGGGCAGTGTGTGCGCACCTCCCGATCGAACGCCGTGTTCATGTCCATGGCGACCGCTTCGATGTGCCGACAGGTATCCCCTAACAGGGCGAAAAAGGGTGCGATGGCCTTGCGGCTGTTGCCCTCGCCGACCCACAGCACGCGCAAGGTCTGCGCATCCATGATCACCGTCGCGTAACGATGCCCTTTGTGCAGGGCAAACTCGTCCATCACCAGGCGACGTACCGCGCCGGCCTCAAAGGCGCCCTGTGTCGCGACCAGGCGACGCTTGTCGATGTCCTTGACGCTCTGCCAGTGCAGTCCCGTCAGCGCGCAGACATGACGAATCGGCAGCATCTGCGTCAACGCCTCGATCCAGGCCTGAAGACGACGCGTCACCCGCGCCCGCGGATCCAGCCAACCCACCCGTTCGCGACGTCGCCCACAATGCAGGCAATCCACCCGGCGTAGCTCCACCTTCAGCCACACCCGCCGATCCAGCAGGTCGCGCTCACGGATGCGTCGCCACTGACGGTCATGGATCAACGGACTGGGAGCGCCACAGCCACCGCACCGCGGTGTCCATGCCGGATCGGCACGCAACGTGATCAGCAGCTGATCGTCGGCCTGCTCTTCACAGGACTCCACACAAAAACCTTCCCAGAAGGAAGGCAGGCTCATAGCATTCATCGGGACGGCGAGGGACGGTTGGGTTGGTGTGTTTGGCGACTGCCAATGTAACCAACCCTCGCCCGTCAATCCCTACTTCCCCGCGGTTCCGTGAAGAACCATTTTCTTTGGGTTACTTTTCTTTTGGGCCAGCAAAAGAAAAGTGACTCGGCTGCCGGCAGGCAGTCGAAACGCCCGCTGCGTAAGCGGCATGCTGGCCACATCGCTCGGTTGTCGTGTGATCGCAAGCACCCGCCCCTCATCCCAACCTTCTCTCCCACAGGGACTACCTTCGGGTCGCCCAAAGGGGAGAAGGAGTAAAGGCGAGTGGCTCGGCGCTCGAGCTGAGCGAAAAGGCGCTACGCGCCGTCACCCACCAATTTCAATCCCGGCCGCTGCTTCGCCAACCGCCGCAACAACAAAGCGAACGCCTGCAAGTCGCTGCTCCAAGGCGAAGCCTCTCGCCAATAAAGCGCGATTTCGCGCCCTGTGGCCTGCCCTTTGATCTTGGAAAGAACGATGTCCGGCATCGAAGCAAGGCGATCATGGGCGAGTGCGGGTACTAGTGCATAGCCGCCGCGCAGACCAACCAGTGCCGCCAGGCTTTCCAGGCTGACGTCCTGCACATGGCCGCCACCGAGCACATCATCCGCGTGGCTTTCCGTCATCAAGGTGGCTTCGCTGGGATCGAGTTGATCGAGCGCGACGCTGCGTTTGCCCGCCAGCGCGTGATCGGCGCGCAGCATCAGTTCCCATGGCTCGAAGAACAGCGGCCGCATCGCCGTGCCACTGAGCGGCGTCACGCGCGGCGCCAGCACCGCATCCAGTTCGCCTTCGTTCAAGCGTCGCAGCAGTCCACGTGGCTTGCCTTCGGACAGGCTCAGACGTGTGCCGGGAAAGTGCTGCGGAAACGGTTCGATCAGGTGCGGTAACAGATAGGGACCGAGTGAGGCGGGGACGCCAAGGCGCAGCTCGCCGCCAAACGCCACCTCACCCGCACGAGCCACCTGCTGAAGCAGCTCCGCTGAAGCCAGCACGGCATCGATCTGCTCCAGCAAGCGCTGTCCGCCAGCGGTGGGCACGACGCGCCGACCACCGCGCTCGAACAAGGGCGCACCTAGCGCCTGCTCCACCTTCTGTACCTGATGCGAAAGGCCTGAAGGACTGATGTGCATCGCCCGCGCCGCACTGTTGAAACTGCCGTGGCGGCACACGGCCTGCACCAGCATCAGGTCACGCAGGGAGACTACCGATAAGTGGGTGGAGATCATCCGTGCTTCCTGTCGTCTCGCCGTGTCATCGTGAAGCATAAACGACGAAGCCCGGCACAGGGCCGGGCTTCGAACGACTTTCCTAGCGCACTCAGGCGGTGACGGTGTCAGCGACCTGCTTGAAGTCTTCGATCTGGTCGAAGTTCATGTACTTGTAGATCTTGTCGCCATTGGCGTTGATCACGCCGATGTCGGTCATGTACTCCGCCTTGGTCGGAATGCGACCCAGACGCGAGCAGATCGCGGCCAGCTCGGCCGAACCCAGGTACACGTTGGAGTTCTTGCCCAGACGGTTGGGGAAGTTGCGGGTCGAGGTGGAGAACACCGTGGCGCCCTCGCGCACCTGCGCCTGGTTGCCCATGCACAGCGAGCAACCCGGCATTTCCATGCGGGCGCCAGCGGTGCCGAGCACGCCGTAATGGCCTTCCTCGGTGAGCTGCTGCTGGTCCATCTTGGTCGGCGGAGCGACCCACAGCTTGGTCGGGATATCGCGCTTGCCTTCCAGCAGCTTCGATGCCGCGCGGAAATGACCGATATTGGTCATGCACGAACCGATGAACACTTCGTCGATGGCGGCACCGGCCACGTCGGACAGGGTCTTCACGTCGTCCGGGTCGTTCGGGCAGGCCACGATGGGCTCGTGCACGTCAGCCAGGTCGATCTCGATCACCGCGGCGTATTCGGCATCGGCATCGCGCTCCAACAGCTTCGGATCGGCCAGCCAGGCTTCCATGGCCTTGATGCGGCGCTGCAGGCTGCGGGCATCCTTGTAGCCCTGGGCGATCATGACCTTCAGCAGGGTGATATTGCTGTTGATGTATTCGATGATCGGCGCCTTGTCGAGGTGCACCGTGCAGCCGGCGGCGGAACGCTCGGCCGAGGCATCGGACAGTTCGAACGCCTGCTCCACCTTGAGGTTCGGCAAGCCTTCGATTTCCAGGATGCGGCCGGAGAAGATGTTCTGCTTGCCCTGCTTGGCGACCGTGAGCAGGCCCTGCTTGATGGCGTAGAGCGGGATCGCGTTGACCAGGTCACGCAGGGTGACGCCCGGCTGCAGTTCGCCCTTGAAGCGCACCAGCACCGACTCGGGCATGTCCAGCGGCATCACGCCGGTGGCCGCAGCGAACGCGACCAGGCCGGAGCCGGCCGGGAACGAGATGCCGATCGGGAAACGCGTGTGGCTGTCGCCGCCGGTACCGACCGTGTCCGGCAGCAGCATGCGGTTGAGCCAGGAGTGGATCACGCCGTCGCCCGGGCGCAGCGAGATGCCGCCGCGGGTGCTGATGAATTCCGGCAGCGTGTGGTGGGTCTTCACGTCCACCGGCTTCGGATAGGCCGCGGTGTGGCAGAACGACTGCATCACCAGGTCGGCGGAGAAGCCCAGGCAGGCCAGGTCCTTCAGCTCGTCGCGGGTCATCGGACCGGTGGTGTCCTGCGAACCCACCGAAGTCATCTTCGGCTCGCAGTAGGTGCCCGGACGCACGCCCTGGCCTTCCGGCAGACCGCAGGCGCGGCCGACCATCTTCTGCGCCAGGGTAAAGCCCTTGCCCGTATCGACCGGCTGCTGCGGCAGGCGGAATAGGGTAGAGACAGGCAGACCCAGCGCCTCGCGCGCCTTCGCGGTGAGGCCGCGGCCAACGATCAGCGGAATGCGGCCGCCGGCGCGCACTTCGTCGAACAGCACGTCGGACTTCACCTGGAACTCGGCGATGACCTGGCCGTTCTTGAGGGCCTTGCCCTCATACGGGCGCAGCTCGACCACGTCGCCCATCTCCATCTGGGAGACGTCGAGTTCGATCGGCAGCGCGCCGGCGTCTTCCATGGTGTTGTAGAAGATCGGGGCGATCTTGCTGCCCAGGCACACGCCGCCAAAGCGCTTGTTCGGGATGAACGGGATATCTTCGCCGGTCCACCACAGCACCGAATTGGTGGCCGACTTGCGGCTGGAGCCGGTGCCGACCACGTCGCCCACATAGGCGACCAGATGGCCCTTTTCCTTCAGCGACTCGATGAAGGCGATGGGCCCGCGCTTGCCGTCTTCTTCCGGCTGGAACGGCGCGCCTTCGCGCTTGTTCTTCAGCATCGCCAGCGCGTGCAGCGGGATGTCCGGGCGCGTGGTGGCATCCGGGGCCGGCGACAGGTCGTCGGTATTGGTTTCGCCCGGCACCTTGAACACGGTGATGGTCAGGCTCTGCGGCACTTCCGGACGGCTGGTGAACCATTCGGCATCGGCCCAGCTCTGCAGCACGCCCTTGGCATGGGCATTGCCCTTGTCGGCCTTGTCCTTGACGTCGTGGAAGGCGTCGAACACCAGCAGGGTCTTCTTCAGCGCATCGGCGGCGATCGCACCGACCTGCGCATCATCGAGCAGCTCGATCAGCGGATGGATGTTGTAGCCGCCCAGCATGGTGCCCAGCAGTTCGGTGGCCTTTGCGCGGGTGATCAGTGCGCACTGCTCGGTGCCGAACGCCACGGCCGCCAGATACGATGCCTTGACCTTGGCCGCATCGTCCACGCCCGCCGGCACGCGATGGGTGATCAGATCGACCAGGAAGGTTTCCTCGCCCGCTGGCGGGTTCTTCAGCAGCTCGATCAGCTCGGCGGTCTGCTGGGCCGACAGCGGCAGCGGCGGAATACCCAGCGCGGTGCGCTCAGCAACATGTTGGCGGTAGGCGTTTAGCATGTGATCTCGTCCGATGAACTACGAAAGAGGCAGCGTGCGTCTGTTTGTGCAGGCGCTGAGGAGTCGCTGGCGTGAGCCGAATCCGCGTGGTCGCTACCGACGCGCGACAGGGCGCAAAACCCCGTCCCCATGCCGTTCCTTGACGACATATAAGCCGCTTATTTTGCCAGCCGCGGGGCGGTGCCCGCAACGCAAAGCAACGCTTCCGGCAGCGTTCGAAATCTTGCAAGGGCATGGTGCTGGAATGACGGTGCCGGGCGCTTGCACACTGGGCGCGCCACCCCAAGCTGTTGCCTACCCACCCACTCACACTTTTTTCTTGCAATTACGCTCACACTGGCTGTTCTAGGATCATGCGCCTGCGCCACGCGCGCTTGCTCGACTTTCGCAACAGGAGCCCTACCCATGCTGGATTCATTCGCCACCCGCGACACTCTCAAGGTCAACGGCAGCTCGTACCAGATCGCCAGCCTGACCAAGCTCGGTCAACGCTTCGACCTCAAGACGCCTGCCCTATTCGCTGAAGATCCTGCTGGAAAACCTGTTGCGCCATGAAGACGGCGTCAACGTGACCACGAAGGAAATCGAGGCGGTCGCCAACTGGAACGCCAAGGCCGAGCCCGACACCGAAATCTCCTTCATGCCGGCGCGCGTGGTGCTGCAGGATTTCACCGGCGTGCCCTGCGTGGTGGACCTGGCCGCCATGCGCGATGCCGTGGTGAAGCTGGGCGGCGATGCCAACCAGATCAATCCGCTGGCCCCGGCCGAACTGGTGATCGACCATTCGGTGCAGGTCGACGTCTATGGCTCGGCGTCGGCGCTCGAGCAAAACGTCGAGATCGAATTCGAGCGCAACCAGGAGCGCTACTCGTTCCTGCGCTGGGGCCAGAAGGCCTTCAACAACTTCAAGGTGGTGCCGCCGCGCACCGGCATCGTGCATCAGGTGAACCTGGAGCACCTTGCCCGCGTCGTGTTCACGGCTGAAAAGGACGGCCAGCAGTGGGCCTACCCCGACACCGTGTTCGGCACCGACTCCCACACCACCATGATCAACGGCATTGGCGTGCTGGGCTGGGGCGTGGGCGGCATCGAAGCCGAGGCGGCCATGCTGGGCCAGCCGTCGTCGATGCTGATTCCGCAGGTGGTCGGCTTCAAGCTCAAGGGCAAGCTGTCCGAAGGCGTCACCGCCACCGACCTGGTGCTCACCGTCACCCAGATGCTGCGCAAGCTGGGCGTGGTCGGCAAGTTCGTCGAGTTCTTCGGCGACGGCCTGCAAGCACCTGCCGCTGGCCGATCGCGCCACCATCGCGCAACATGGCACCGGAATACGGCGCCACCTGCGGCATCTTCCCGGTCGATCAGGAAGCGCTGAACTATATGCGTCTGTCCGGCCGCGAGCGAAGCGCAGATCACCCTGGTCGAGGCCTACGCCAAGGCCCAGGGCCTGTGGCATGACGAAAACACCGCACGAGCCGACGCTTCAGCACCACGCTGGAGCTGGACCTGGCCGATGTGAAGCCCTCGCTGGCCGGCCCGAAGCGCCCGCAGGATCGCGTGCTGCTGGAAGGCGTGCAAAAGAGCTTCCTCGATGCCGTGGGTCCGCTAACCGCCAACCGCAAGCCGAAGAATGGCGACGCCGCCAACTTTGCCAATGAAGGCGGCGCCACCGCCATCGGCAACCCGGCCAACGACATCACGGACACCGGCGTACGCGTCGAGAATGCATGGCGAGAGCTTCAAGCTCGGCGACGGCGCGGTCGTCATCGCCGCGATCACGTCGTGCACCAATACCTCCAACCCGGCGGTCATGCTCGGCGCCGGTCTGGTCGCCAAGAAAGCCGCAGCCAAGGGACTGAAGGCGCAAGCCGTGGGTGAAGACCTCGATCGGTCCGGGCTCCCTGGTGGTCACCGATTATCTGGAGAAGACCGGCCTGCTGAAGGAACTGGAAAAGATCGGCTTCTTCATCGTCGGCTACGGCTGCACCACCTGCATCGGCAACTCCGGCCCGCTGCCGGCCGAGATCAGCCAGGCCGTCGGCCGAAGGCGATCTTGCCGTCGCCTCGGTGCTGTCGGGCAACCGCAACTTCGAAGGCCGCGTGCATCCCGAAGTGAAGATGAACTACCTGGCCTCGCCGCCGCTGGTGGTGGCCTACGCCCTGGCCGGCACGCTGGACATCGACCTGACCAAGGACCCGCTCGGCACGGGCAGCGACGGCAAGCCGGTGTATCTGAAGGACATCTGGCCGAGCAACAAGGAAATCTCCGACACCATCGCCGGTGCGATCAATCCGGCAGATGTTCGAGAAGAACTACGCCGACGTGTTCAAGGGCGACAGCCGCTGGAACCAGATCGCCTCGCCGGACGGCGACCTGTTCCGCTGGGACGACTCCACCTATATCAAGAACCCGCCGTACTTCGACGGCATGAGCGACGCAGCCCGGCACGATCGAGGACATCCATGGCGCACGCGTGCTCGGCCTGTTCGGCGACTCCATCACCACCGACCACATCTCGCCGGCCGGCTCGATCAAGAAGGACAGCCCGGCGGGCCGCTTCCTGATTTCGCAAGGGCGTGGACGCCGAAGGACTTCAACTCCTACGGTTCGCGCCGCGGCAACGACGACGTGATGGTGCGCGGCACCTTCGCCAACATCCGCATCAAGAACCTGATGCTCGATGGTGTCGAAGGCGGCTACACGCTGCACGTACCGTCGGGCGAGCAGTTGCCGATCTACGACGCCGCCATGAAGTACAAGGCGGAGAAGACGCCGCTGGTGGTGCTGGCCGGCAAGGAATACGGCACCGGCTCGTCGCGCGACTGGGCCGCCAAGGGCACCTTGCTGCTGGGCGTGAAGGCGGTGATCGCCGAGAGCTTCGAGCGCATCCATCGCTCCAACCTGGTCGGCATGGGCGTGCTGCCCTGCCAGTTCGAGGACGGCGAGAATGCGCAGTCGCTCGGCCTCACCGGCAAGGAAACGTTCGACATCACCGGCCTCGACGGCGGCGAATCGAAGGAAGCGAAGGTCACCGCCACGGCGGCCGACGGCAGCAAGAAGGAGTTCACCGTGAAGGTGCTGCTGCTGACCCCGAAGGAACGCGAGTTCTTCCGCCACGGCGGCATCCTGCAATACGTGCTGCGCCAGCTCGCCAGCAAGAAGGCAGCCTGAGTTTCACGCAAACGCGCGTTCACCCGAAGTAAACGCCGCCACCGCGCGGCGTTTTCTTCGCCGGCCGCTCCTTGTACGTTGGCCAAGCATCACACCGGTTTCCATGTGGCCGAGTAGCAATGCCATTCGCGCCCATCCCGCCGCCACGCGGTTTCGACCTGGTAGACGCCCATCTGCGCCGGCAGCAGCCTGCCACCGCTGGCGAGCGTCACGGTAAAGCGCGCGACATAGCGCTCGCCACGTTGCTCAAGCTCGACTGGCCCAGCCAAGGTGTGAATGGTCTCGCCACGCACGGCTGCCACCCGCAGCAACTGGAGAAGGTCATGACGTTCCATCGCGCCGGCGTTGCCGTCGAAGTCCTCGCTCAGCACCTCGCCAAGCGCCGACGCATTGGCGTGCTCCGCCGCTGCCGACGCTGCCTCAATGTCCTGCCTGATCAGCGTCTCGTCCGGCGTATGGCGGCAGCCGCCCAGAATCATCAGGACAAGCCCGCAAAGCAGCAGTTTCAAGCACATTCTTCTCATCGACGGCATCCGGAAATCTCGCTGCAACGCGGCTTGCTGCTATACGCGGGCGTATGCTCCAATGCCTCGTCATGATCGTTATGCCTGCCATCCGGGCAGGTAAGACAAACCGGCCATCCGTGGCCGGACTCTTGAGTGCCCCACCAGTACCTCCGTCTTCAACAGGCGGTCAATACAGGAGCTTTGGATCCAACATGAGCATTGAGCGTCCGTGGCTGGCCCATTACCCGGAAGGCGTCCCCGCGCAAATCGACGTCCATCAATACGCCTCCGTGGCAGCCGTGCTGGAAGAGTCGTTCGAGCGGTTTCGTGATCGTCCTGCGTTCGCCAACTTCGGCAAGCAGATCAGCTACGGCCAGGTCGATGAGATGAGCCGCCAGTTCGCCGGCTACCTCACCGGCGAGCTCAAGCTCGGCAAGGGCGATCGCATCGCGATCATGATGCCGAATGTCTTGCAGTACCCGATCGCCCTGTTCGGCGCACTGCGCGCCGGCCTCGTGGTGGTCAACACCAATCCGATGTACACCGCGCGCGAACTCAAGCATCAGCTCGAGGACGCCGGCGCCAAGGCCATCGTCGTACTCGACAATTTCGCCGCCACCTTGCAGCAGGTCGTTGCCGAGACCGCAGTGAAGCACATCGTCACCACCGGCATCGGCGACCTGCTGGGCTTCCCAAGGGCGTGCTGATCAACTTCGCGCTCAAGCACGTCAAGAAGATGGTGCCGCCATTCCAGCTGCCGCACGCGGTGCGCTTTCGGTGATGCGCTGTCGCGCGGTGCCCGGCATGCCAGCTGCCCAAGGTGGAGCTGACGCACGACGACATCGCCTTCCTGCAATACACCGGCGGCACCACCGGCGTGGCCAAGGGCGCGATGCTCACGCACGGCAACATGGTCGCCAACATGCTGCAGGCTGATGCGTGGATCGGTAACAGCGTCAAGCAGGGCGAGGAAGTGATCATCACGGCCCTGCCGCTGTATCACATCTTCTCGCTGACAGCGAACGGCCTGGTCTTCATGCGCCTTGGCGGTCTTGAACTGGCTGATCACCAATCCGCGCGACATGCCCGGCTTCGTCAAGGAGCTGAAGCAGTCCGGCTTCACCGCGCTCACCGGCGTCAACACGCTGTTCAACGGCCTGCTCAATACACCGGGCTTCGCCGAGCTGGATTTCTCGCGCCTGCACCTGAGCCTTGGCGGCGGCATGGCGGTGCAGCGCGCCGTGGCCGAACGCTGGAAGAAGGTCACCGGCTGCACCCTCGCCGAAGCTTATGGCCTGACCGAAACCTCGCCGGCGGTATGCATCAATCCGCTCGACCTGAAGGAATACAACGGCTCGATCGGCCTGCCGATACCATCCACCGATGTCGCCATCTGGTCCGAAGAGGGCCAACCGCTGGCGCACGGAGAGGTGGGCGAACTGATGGTGCGCGGCCCGCAGGTGATGAAGGGTTACTGGCAGCGCCCGGACGAAACCGCCAAGGTGCTTGCGCGCCGATGGCTGGCTGCATACCGGCGACATCGCCCGGATGGACGAAAACGGCTACTTCTATATCGTCGATCGCAAGAAGGACATGATCCTGGTGTCCGGCTTCAACGTGTATCCGAACGAGGTCGAGGACATCGTCATGCAGCACCCGGGCGTTGCTCGAAGTCGCGGCGGTCGGCGTTCCCGACGAGCATTCCGGCGAGGTGGTCAAGCTGTTCGTGGTGCGCAAGGACCCGAACCTGACGGTCGAGGAGCTAAAGCAGTTCTGCCGCGAGAATCTCACCGGCTACAAACGGCCCAAGATCATCGAGTTCCGCGACGCGCTGCCCAAGAGCAACGTCGGCAAGATCCTGCGACGCGAACTGCGCGACGAAAAGAAGCCTGCCGCCGCGCACAGCTGACCTTCAGCGACGGCTGGAAAGCAAACGCCCGCCGATTCGGCGGGCGTTTTCATGCGGGAGCGTCCACCAACGGACTCACTCTTCGTTCCACAACTCCAGGATGTCGGCATACCCGCCCAGCAGATTCCACAGCGGTACCTGCTTGTCCTCGGGGATGCGCGCTATAGGCAAACCCCAGATGGCGTTCCGAAACTCGCGCCACTTGACGCCTCCAGATGGATATGCAGGTCGTGGCCGAAGATCATGTCCAGGATCCAGCTCTGACCGATCTCGCCATGCCAGCCGAGCGGCCGACGCAGCAAAACCCCAGTCGCGGAGATATCCACCAGTTCGGTCGGATGCGATTCGTCGTGCACGGCTCATCAGTACCGTGGTTTCGATACGCATGCGCGCCGGTCGCAACTGCTCCGGTTCGGAGCCGTTCCTGGCGTTGTCTTCCGCTCTGCTCATACCTGGTGTCCTCTCCCCGCGCCACGCACATCGTGGCGCTATCACGTTCTTCCTGAAAGCACCCCACCTTTTCGATGTGGAGCGTTCCGCTACAACTTCAATCCTGTTTGCGCGCCCGCAACACCCCGGCACGCACCAGACTGCCCGAACCGAAACGCAAATTGACGCGATCCTGCACCTCGTCCGTCACGCGCCCTTTCGGCGTCGCGCTGAACATGTCGCCCTGCCGCTGCTCTCCAAAGCCGGACAGGCTGACACCCAGCAGGCGCAGGCGCGGTCGCGATTGCGTCCGCCACCAAACCTCAAGCAAGCGTCGTGCCACGCCATAGATCTCGCTGGCAGACGCACTCGTTGCGTGCAACGGCGCCTGGCGAGTATGTGTGACAAACGGTGGCTCACGTAGTTTCAGCGTGACCGTACGCCCTTGCAGCCCGCGCGCCCGCGCACGCGCGGCGATGCGCTCACACTGCCGCAGCAACCACGATTCGGCCAGCACCTTATCCGTCAAATCGATATCAAAGGTGTGTTCGGCGCCCATGGATTGTTCGGCTTGCTCGGACTCGACGCAACGCTCATCTTCCCCTCGCGCCAGCGCCTGGAGCAATGCAGCCTGACGCCCCAGCGCACCGGCAAGACGCGCCGTGTCACATGCTGCCAATTCACCGATGGTACGGATACCCAGGCGATGTAATGTCTGCTCGGTCACACGACCGACGGTCCACAAGCGCCCCACCGGTAACGGCGCGAGCTCGGACGCGGCCCGATCGAAAGAAATGCGGTGGAAGCCGTCGGGTTTGGACAGTTCGCTCGCCAGCTTGGCCAGCAGCTTATTCGGCCCCATGCCCACGGAAGCCACCAACTGGGTGCGCTCCAGGATCGCTCCCTTGATGCGACGCGCGATCGCCTCGATCGGCCCCAACAGCCGCAGGCTGGCGCTCACGTCAAGAAACGCCTCGTCCAGCGACAGCCCTTCGACGACCGGCGTCACCTGGTGGAATATCTCGAAGATCTGATCAGAGATGGCCTCGTAGCGGTCCAGGCGGGGCCGTAGATAAAAGCCATCAGGGCACAAGCGCCGCGCCTGCGCCGTCGGCATGGCCGAACGCACGCCAAAACGGCGTGCTTCATAACTGCAGGTGGACACAACCCCGCGCGGCCCCAGGCCACCGACGATCACCGGCAAGCCGCGCAGCTCCGGACGGTCGAGCTGCTCCACCGCCGCATAGAAGGCGTCCATATCAACATGAATGATTGCGCGTTGCGTCGTCGGCATGACTGGCTATTTTGACGCCGGGCGGGCCCTACGTGTACTGGACTTGCCGGCCTACAGCGGCTAATCTTGGTCTCGCAAAGGTCCACGGGTGCGCCGCATGATCGGCCTAGATCGACCGCAACGGCCCCCATCCCGATGCACTCAGCCGACCGATTGAATAGCCAGTGACGCGGGTTTCGTCACGTTCTGGCTTGCGTCTTTGCCGTGATTCTTGCGTGCCAGAGCCGCTCAAAGGTCGCTCACGGTCAGCCTGGTCGAAACGCGAATGGCGCGATTTCATCATGCATGCCCGTGACGGTGACGCGAGGCGCACCGGCTAGGCATCGCGCAAGTTAGCTTCAAAGGATGGCCAGCCAGTGGCCGCGATCCGGGCGGGGACATTCGTCGAACGAATGCCGATGGGACAGAACGTTTCCTATAACGTGTTGAATGCAACGCAAGCCGTCATGGGCGGCCCAACGACATGCATTGATGAGTACTGAGCCAACCGAGCCTCAGGCGGTCACAGCGCCGCAAGATGCGTTTGCGTCGGTACCGCAACAGCAGGAAATGCCGCTGGCCATCGTGCGCGGCGAACCGATGCTGCAGATGCCGCAGGATCTGTACATCCCGCCGGATGCGCTGGAAGTCATCCTCGAGGCGTTCGAAGGGCCGCTGGATCTGCTGCTGTACCTGATCCGCCGGCAGAACCTGGACATCCTCGACATCCCGGTTGCCGAGATCACCCGGCAGTACATGGACTACATCGAGCTGATGCGCGACGTGATGCGGCTGGAGCTGGCCGCCGAATACCTGTTGATGGCCGCGATCCTGGCCGAGATCAAGTCGCGGCTGCTGCTGCCGCGGCCGCCGGCCGAGGAAGGCCTGGAGGAAGACCCGCGCGCCGAACTGGTCGGCGCCTGCAGGAGTACGAACGCTTCAAGCGGGCCGCGGAGGACATCGAAGCCATGCCGCGCATGGAGCGCGACAGCGTCGTCGGTGCATGCCGAAGTGGGCGAGCGCAACGTGATCAAGCTGCCGCCGCCGCTGGAGCTGACCGAAATGCTGCTGGCGCTGAAGGACGTGATGCACCGCGCCGAGCTGTTCGGGCACCACGCGATCAAGCGCGAGGCGCTCAGCGTGCGCCAGCGCATGGGCGAGCTGCTGAGCCGGCTGGACGACGACAGCATTCCACCGCTTCGAGAGACTGTTCGACGTGAGCGAGGGACGCCTGGGCATCGTGGTGACCTTCCTGGCCATGCTGGAGCTGGCCAAGGAGATGCTGGTGGAGATCGTGCAGGAAGAAGCCGCTGGCGCCGATCTACGTAAGAGCCAAGATGGGACACGCCGAGGAGCCCGCCGAAGACATCGCCGACGAACCGGCAGCCGCTGCCGAATCGGCGGCGAGAGCCATCCGCCGAGCACCCACATGAATCCGCATCCGACCTGAGAGCCATGCCTAAATGCAGATCGAGCAACTCAAACCCATCATCGAGGCGGCGCTGCTGGCCTCCACGCCAGCCGATGACCATCCCCCAGCTCGGCGACCTGTTCGGCGAGGACGACGAGGTCGGTCACGACAGATCGCCAAGGCGCTGGAAGCGCTGGCCGAAGACTGCGCCGGCCGCGGCGTGGAACTGCAAGAGGTCGCTTCCGGCTTCCGCTACCAGGTGCGCCAGGACGTGCATCCGTGGATCTCGCGGATGTGGACGGAACGGCCCAGCCGCTATTCGCGCGCCTTGCTGGAAACGCTGGCGCTGATCGCCTACCGCCAGCCGATCACCCGCCCGGAGATCGAACAGATCCGCGGCGTGGTGGTGTCCTCCAACATCATCAAGACGATGGAAGAGCGCGAATGGATCCGCGTGGTCGGCTACCGCGACGTTCCCGGCAAGCCGGCGCTGTTCGGCACCACCCGCGCCTTTCTCGACTACTTCAACCTGAAATCGCTGGACGAGCTGCCGCCGCTGTCGGAAATCCGCGACATGGAAGACCCGCAGATGCGCTTCGACCAGAACCCGCTGCCTGCCCGCATCGTGCGCGACCTGCCGATCGATCCGGACGAAGAGAACGAACCGCTGGTCGTCGCCGGCGAAGAAGCCGAAGCCATCACCGACGAACCAGCCGAACCCACCGATAGCGACCGGCCCAGAAGCCGCGCCGTTACCGACGCACCTTCCGAAGCACAAGCGCTGAGCGTCGAAGTCGCCAGCGCACCATCCGAACCCGGCGATGCCACGCACGCCGAATCACCGACAGACACTGCCGACGAGGCAGCGAACCCGCGCGGACGCCGACCACGGCGACGCCACGCAAGACACCGAGGAGTACCGCGCATGACTGCGCCGCAAAAATCCGTTTTACCCTGAAGCGCGACCCCGCGCCGAAGACGCCGCCCCCGCACTCGAAGAGCGCCTGCACAAGGTGCTGGCCAATGCCGGCCTCGGCTCGCGCCGCATGCTGGAGCAGCGCATCCAGTCCGGCGAAGTCGAACTGAATGGCGCGCCCGCCGACCATCGGCGCCAGCGTCCATGCCGGCGACCGCGTGGTGCTGGACGGCAAGCAGTTCGTCGTCGCCACCGACAACCGCGACGACACCGAAGTACTGGTCTACCACAAGCCCGAAGGCGTGGTGACCACGCGCGAGGATCCCGAAGGCCGCCCCACCGTGTTCGAACAGCTGCCGCGCCTGAAGGGTGCGCGCTGGGTCGCCGTGGGCCGCCTGGACATCAACACCACCGGCCTGCTGCTGCTCACCACCGATGGCGAGCTGGCCAACGCACTGATGCACCCCAAGAGCGGGCTCGAGCGCGAATACCTCTGCCGCGTCCACGGCGAAGTGCCCGACGAAATCATCGAGAAGCTGAAGGCCGGCGTGGAGCTGGAAGACGGCCCCGCCCGCTTCGACGAGATCGCCGTGATCAGCCGCGGCGGCAGCCATAGCTGGTTCCGCGTGGTGATCCGCGAAGGCCGCAACCGCGAAGTGCGCCGCCTGTGGGATTCGCAGGGTTTCCTGGTCAGCCGCCTCAAGCGCATCCGCTACGGCAGCATCGAACTGCCGCGCACCCTGCGTCGCGGTGATTGCGAAGCGCTGGGCGAAGAAGCGGTCAAGGAGCTGCGCAAGACCACCGGTCTCGGCGCGCCGCAGCCGGTGCTGACCCTGAGCCCGGTGCTGCATCAGCGCCGCGCGCCACGCAACGTCACCGAATACCGCCCCGAGCGCGGCGCCACCGGCGGCTACAGCGCCGGCTATCAGGACGAGGCCCGCGAACTGCGCGCCTACGACCGCATTCGCGAGGAACCCGTGCGCGGCAAGCAGCAGCGTCGTCGCCCGGGTGGCAAGGAAGTGAACGGCAACGTCGCGCGCCCCGAGCGTTCGGGCAACACCATGCAGCGCAACAAGAGCAGGCGCGGCGTCGCGCCCGGTCAGGAGCTGCCGTCGGTGCGCACCTGGTTCGCCGGCGAGAGCCGTGAAGGTGGCCGCAGCGGCGGCGCCGGCCGGCGCCTGGTGCCGGCAACCGTCGCGGTCCGGGCGGCGGCAAGCCGTTCGGTGCCCGCTCGGCCGAGGGCGGCAATAAGCCTTACGGTGGACGCCCCGCTGAAGGTGGCAGGTCGTTTGGCGGCGGTCGCGGCACGGCCGAGGGGCGCGGAAGCAGCCCCTATGGCGGCACTGGCGCCGGCAACGCCGGCGGCAACCGCAGCGGCAAGCCGGGAGGCCGGCCAGCCCAGGGACAAGGCGGCCGACCGCAATCGCGCGGCGGTAATCGCCCCCAAGGCGGTGGCGGTCCGCGCCCGCACGGCGGCGGTGGCGGACGTCCGCACGGCGGTGGCGGTGGCGGCGGCAATCGCGGCGGTAACCGTAGCGGCAACCGCTAAGCCAACGTCCTACCATGACGGTACGCATCTACCACAACCATCGCTGCTCGAAGTCGCGCGCAACCTTGGCGCTACTCGAGGCGCAAGGCCAGGTGTGCGAGGTCATCAACTACCTCGACACGCCGCCCAGCTCGGCCGAGCTGACGCAGTTGCTGGACATGCTCGGCATGGCGCCGCGTGAATTGATGCGCAAGAGCGAGGCGGAATACGGCGAGTTGGGTCTGGACGATCCCTCGCTCGACGACACCACGCTTATCGCTGCGCTGGCCAGTCACCCACGGCTGCTCGAACGCCCCATCGTGGTAGCCAACGGCAAGGCGGCCATTGGCCGCCCACCGGAAGCCGTGCTGGCGATTCTGTAGCACAAGAACCAACGAAGGCCGCCCCCTCGGCGGCCTTCGTGCCTACTCCCCTGTTTCGCCCGCTCGATGCAGATGCTAGGTCGCATCGCCACGCATCACCATTCCACAAGCGCTCTATGGCGGACGTCAGAGGAAGGCGCGTCACCGATCTTTTAGGTTGCGTCGAGCGTGAAGCGATCAGCATCCATCCATGCAGGGAAACGCTCGCGATGCGCGAGCAGCGGTGCAGGATCGACCGTGACCGTCACGACCTGTTCTTGTGATCCGAGCTCGACCAGCGGCTCACCCACCGGATCGAGCACCGCACTGTCACCCGCGTAAGGCAGTTCGTTGCCATCCACGCCCACGCGATTAAGGCCAACGACGTAGCTCAGGTTCTCGATCGCACGTGCGCGCAGCAAGGTGCGCCAGGGCTGCCGGCGCGGCGCCGGCCAGTTGGCCACGAACAGTGCGAGGTCGTAGTCCATGCCACCGGCTGCGCTCTGCGCGGCGGCCATTGCGCAGCCACACCGGGAAAGCGCAGGTCGTAGCAAACCTGCGGCAGGATGCGCCAGCCTTTGAGCTCGACGATAAGCCGCTCGCTGCCACCGCCGTAACGCGTGTGCTCGCCCGCCATGCGAAACAGGTGGCGCTTGTCGTACTGCGCATAGCTCCCATCCGGGCGCGCCCAGATCAGGCGGTTGTAGACCGTGTCGTCCTCGCGGATGGCGAGACTGCCGCACAACACCGCGTCGCTCTCGGATGCCAATGCGCGCATCCACGCCACACCTTCGCCGTCCATCGTCTCGGCACTGACGCGGGTGTCGTTGCTGAAGCCGGACATGAACGTTTCCGGCAGCACGACCAGATCGGTGCTGTCCTGCGACGCGCCGCACCAGTTCGCCGTAGTAGGCGCGATTGGCCGGCGCGTCATGCCAGCGCGTCGCGCCCTGCACCAGGCTTAGCTCTTCAGAGTTTGCATAGGCGCTCCGCGGCCGCATCCATGGTGGCATCGCTCTTGGCAAAGCACAGACGCAGCAGGCGGGTGCCCGGCGCGGCTTCATAGAACGGCGTCAAGCGGGATCGCAGCCACACCAGCTTCCTTTACCAGCCACTCGCAGAAGGCGATGTCATCCTCGTTGCTGATGGCCGAATAGTCCACCAGCTGGAAATAACCGCCCGGCACGTCGAGCAGCTTGAAGTCGCGACGGCTTGAGCAGCTCGCGGAAACGATCGCGCTTGGCCTGATAGAACGCCGGCAACTCCAGGTAATGCTGCGGCGTCGCTCGCCATGAATTCGGCAAAAGCGACCTGCGCCGGATGGAACGTGCAGAACGTGAGGTATTGATGCACCTTGCGGAATTCGGCCGACAGCGCCTTGGGCGCCACCGCGTAGCCCAGTTTCCAGCCGGTGCAGTGATAGGTCTTGCCGAACGACGACACCACGAAGCTGCGCTCGGCCAGTTCCGGATGACGCAGCACGCTCTCGTGCTGGGCACCGTCGTACACGATGTGTTCGTACACTTCGTCGGATAGCACCACGATCTCGGTGTTGCGCACGATGGCCGCAAGCTCTTCCAGGTCGGCGGACGACAGCACCGCACCGGTCGGGTTGTGCGGGCTGTTGATCAGGATCATGCGCGTCCTCGGCGTCACCGCATCTCGCACGCGCTGCCAGTCGACCGCGAAGGTCGGCGCGACCAGCGGGATATGCACGGCACGCGCGCCCTGTAGCTCGATCGCCGGCTCGTAACTGTCATAGGCCGGATCGAACACGATCACTTCATCGCCCGCCCGCACGACCGCGGCAATGGCGGCGAACAGCGCCTCGGTGGCGCCCGACGTCACGGTGATCTCGCTATCGGCACTGATCTTTCGACCGTACATGCGCTCGGTCTTGAGCGCGATCTGTTCGCGCAGCGTCGGCAGGCCGATGCCCGGCGCATATTGGTTGCGACCTTCGCTCATGGCCCGGGTCATCGCGTCGCGCAGCGGCGGCGGCGGTTCGAAGTCCGGGAATCCTTGTCCAAGGTTGACGGCCTGATGCTCCATCGCCAGCTGACTCATGACGCTGAAGATGGTGGTCCCCACTTTCGGAAGCTTGGTATCGATATGCATGATTCGGATGTCTGGATGGCTAAATAAGATGCTAGCACGCAGCCCTGCGCGCACTTTTTACAGAATTAGACGAACTTGCTGCAATCCTCGTGATTGCGACGCACGGCGTCGGGCAGTTGTTCGGCCAGGAAGTCGACGAAAGCACGCACGCCGGGCAGCAGGCCACGCCGGCTGGGATAAACAAAATGCATGGTGCCCTGTGGCACGCTCCATTCGGGCAACACCACTTCCAGCTCGCCGCGCGATACCGCCGGTCCACATACGAACTCCGGGAGCAGGGTGACACCGACGCCACGCTTCGCGCACGCCAGCAGCGCGGCGAAATCGCCACAGATCAGGCGCGGCTGGATATCGACCACGACGCGCTCACCCTGTGCATCGAGCAGCTCCCAGCTCTGCGCACCCTCATGCTCGTTCATGGTCAGGGCCGGGATATCGGACAGGTCCGCGGGAACCTGTGGACGACCGTGCCGCTTGAGCAGATCGGGGCTCGCCACCGGCAACACGCGCGACTGACCAAACGTACGCATGACCAGGGTGGCGTCGGTATCCAGCTTGCTGCGCACGCGGATCGCCACGTCAAAGCCTTCGCCGATCACGTCGACGCGACGGTCAGTGGCTTGCAGGCGTACCTGCATCTTGGGGTGTTGCGCCAGGAAATCCGGCAGGACATGGGCCAACACCGACTGCACCAGCGATACCGGGCAGCTCACGCGCACCACGCCGCGCGGTTCGGAGCGCAACTCATCCACCGCGTCCTGGGCTGCCCTCGCCTCTTCCAGCACGGCGCGGCAGTGGCCATAGAAGCGCTCGCCGACTTCGGTCACCACGAAACGGCGGGTCGTCCGTTGCAGCAGGCGCACGCCCAGGCGCTCTTCCAGCTGGGCAATGCGCTTGCTCAGGCGTGATTTGGGGATGCCCAAGGCCCGGCCGGCGGAGGAGAAACCGCCGTGCTCGACCACGGCCGCGAAGAAGTACAGGTCGTTGAGGTCTTGCAGGGCGCCATCCAACACCGTCATCACCGTTTCCTTGATGGAACAATACGTTCGATTTTACCCGGCTTATCAGCGAATTGTCGCCAATGTACCTTGGCTCGGTCGCCGGTCAACCCGGCCCGTCACTGAGGAAACACCATGAAACTGTTGCATCTCGACGCCAGCGCCCTGGGTGGCCACTCTGTTTCACGTGGTCTGACCGCCGCCATCGTAGCCGAACTCACCCGCGGCCAGCCCGGCACCGAAGTGGTCTACCACGACCTGGTGGCCCACCCGCTTTCGCACTGGACCCCAGTCTCCGACGCCAGCGATCCGAGCACCGTGCTCGGCGCCCAGATGATGGACGAGTTCCTGGCCGCCGACGTGGTGGTGATTGGTGCGCCGATGTACAACTTCTCGATCCCCAGCCAGCTCAAGGCCTGGATCGATCGCATTGCCGTGGCCGGCAAGACGTTCCGCTACGGCCCGAATGGTCCGGAAGGCCTGGCCGGTGGCAAGCGCGTGATCATCGCCTCGAGCCGCGGTGGCGTCTATAGCGAAGGCAGCGCCGCTCAGCCGTTCGACTTCCAGGAAACCTACCTGCGTGCCGTGTTCGGCTTCCTGGGCGTCACCGACATCGAGTTCGTGCGTGCCGAGGGAGTGGCGATCAGCGAGGACAACAAGGCCGAATCGTTGAAGTCGGCCCACGCCACCATCGGTGTGGTTGCCCGCAAGGCGGCTTGATGCTCCTGCTTCCTCTCCCCTCTGGGGAGAGGATTAAGGTGAGGGGTGGGTGCTTGCGAGAAGGCCTAAGCAAAGCCTGCTTGGTCGTTAGCCCTATCGCAAGATTGTCCCCTCACCCTGCCCTCTCCCCAGAGGGGAGAGGGAAAAGCCAAACAAACGCCGCGCGTCACTGCGCGGCGTTGGTCGTTTCCGCTTTATAGACCGCCTTGCCATCCACCCAGGTGCTCAGTGGTTTCAGATCGGCGAGCTGCCGTGGCGACACCGTCATCGGGTCACCGTCCAGCACCACGAAGTCCGCGCGCATGCCGGGCTTGAGCATGCCCACGTCGTTTTCCATATAGCCTGCATAGGCGGCCCCACGGGTAAATCCTGCCAGTGCTTCCATTCGACTGACGCGTTGATCGGGCAGCCATCCACCGGGCGGCTGCCCTTTGAGATCCTGTCGGGTCACGGCCGCATAGATGCCAAGCATCGGGTTGACGTGCTCCACGGGGAAGTCGGAGCCGAACGCCAGCGGCACGTTCGCATGGATAAACCGCTGCCATGCGTAGGCGCCTTTCAGCCGCTCGGCGCCAAGACGCTGCTCCGCCCACGGCATGTCGGACGTGGCATGGGTCGGCTGCATCGAGGCGATGAGCCGCAGTTGCGCGAAACGCGGGATATCGTCGAGCGCAACGATCTGCGCATGCTCGACGCGCCAGCGATGATCGCTTTTCGCGTCGTCACCCAGCACCGCCTGGTAGGTATCGAGCACCATGCGGTTGCCGCGGTCGCCGATGGCATGCGTCGCCACCTGGACATGGCAGCGATGTGCCTTGTCGACGGCGGTGCGATACGCATCGGGCGACGTCACCAGGATGCCGCGGTTGCCGTGATCGTCGTTGTAGTCGTCCAACAACGCCGCGCCGCGACTGCCCAGCGCACCATCCATGTAGAGCTTCACGGTGCGCATCTGCAAACGACCGCCAGCATCCGCCCAATGGCCGCCTTGCGTGCAGAGCCAGTCGAGTGCGGCATGGTTGCCATCGGCCATCTCGTAGAGTCGCAGCGGGATCTCGTGCGCCGCGGCCATTTCCTGCAACACTTTGAAATCATCGAGGCTGACGCCGGGATCATGCACGCCAGTCAAACCGGCCGCCACGGCGTCCGCGAAGGCGGCCTTGTAGGCGTCGCGGGTCTGCGCGTGAGTCAACGGTGGCATCGCGTCGCCAACCAGGTGCTGCGCGCCATCCACCAGGACCCCACTGGCTTTCTGGCCTACCGCAAGAATACGGCCGCCTTCGGGCTGCCAGTCGCCATCGAGCGACTTCGTCGCCCGCTTCATCGCCGCGGAATTGACCCAGACCGCATGGCCATCGATGCGTTCCAGATAGACCGGCCGATCGGGAAAAAAAGCGTCCAGATCCGCCGCCGTCGGGAACTGCTTGCCGGCCCAGTGGTTCTGGTCCCAGCCACGCCCGATCAACCAGGCGTCCTTGGGCAGCTTGGCGGCAAAGGCCTTGAGGCGATCCAGGATCTGCGCCTTGGAGCTCGTGCCCACCAGGTCCACCTGGATGTGCGTCATGCCAAGGCCCAGCATGTGGCCATGGGCGTCAATCAGACCCGGGATGACGGTGGCCCCTTTCGCATCGACCTTGCCAGCGTCGGGATAGCGCGTCTGCAGGTCTGCTGCATCGCCCACGGCAAGCAGGCGGCCATCACTACCCCAGGCCAGCGCGCTGGCTTCGGGCTGTGCGGGGTCCATGGTGTGGATATGCGCGTTGACCAGCAACGTGGCCGCCTGCAGTGGCAGGGTGGCCAGCGCCAGCAAGGCGACCGATAAGCAGCGAAGCGACAAGCGCATGGGTAGGTTCCCCTGAGGAGACGTAGGCGACTTTGCCTAGCCCACGCGATTCAGACAAGCGGCCTCGCAAAAGCGAGCGAGCACGCAGGGATCTCCCAGGACATCGTCACGCGGCCAAGTGATCGAATGCATCCGGGCCATCGTGCAGTGAAGTGCCGCGAAGCCAGGCGCATGGCGCCTACAAGGCCTCGATATGCCGGAGCAACAGGCGCGGACTCTCGCGCCCCTGCCAGTCGTTGATCACCAGCTCATAGACCGCGCGCAGCGAGACAGGCGGAGGCGAGCCTTCGTAGGCGTTGAACATCACCGCGTCATGCACCGAACCGTCGCGCGGGTCGCGCAGACTCAGGCGCAAATGCCGCTCGCCCATCAAGCGCCAGCTTGCGCATTCGAATACGTTGTCGAAGACGGGCTCGGGAAACGCCTGGCCCCATGGGCCCGCGGCGCGCAGCTGATGCGCCAGGTCCAGCGTGGCCGCGCCCGGCGGCAACTCGCCATCGGACAGTTGCACGGCCTGCAGCTGGTCCTGCTCCAGCCATTCGCGCGCAATCGCGTCAAAGGCTGCGGCGAAGCGCGGGTAATCCGCTGTCTTGAGGCTCAGGCCGGCAGCCATCGCATGTCCGCCAAAACGTTCGATCAGGCCTGGATGGCGCGCATCGATCATCGCCAGCGCGTCGCGTATATGGAAACCGGCGATGGATCGCGCCGATCCGCGCAGCTCGTCGGCAGCATCTTCGCTGGCCGGCGCAAAGGCGATGACGGGCCGATGCAGGCGCTCCTTCAGTTTCGATGCCACGAGACCGACCACGCCGGCGTGCCAACTCGGCTCGAACAATGCCACGCCGACCGCATCGGTGTGGGCGGCGCGCGCCACCATCACTTCCGCCTCGGCCACCATCGCCGCCTGCAGCTCTCGTCGTTCCTGATTGATGGAGCTCAGCAACTCCGCATAGTGGCGAGCCTGCGACACATCGTCGGTGAGCAGGCACTCGACGCCCAGGCGCATGTCTTCCAGCCGGCCAGCCGCGTTCAGGCGCGGCCCAATGGCATAGCCAAGATCACTGGCGCAAAGCGTGGCCAGGCTGCGCTTGCTTGCTTCCACCAGGGCCACCACACCCGCGCAAGCGCGACCGCTGCGGATGCGCTTGAGGCCAGCTTCGACCAGTACGCGATTATTGAAATCCAGCGGCACCAGATCGGCCACGGTGCCTACGGCGACCAGATCGAGCAGCACCGAAAGATCCGGCTCCTGCCCCGGCGCGAAGTCGCCCTGCCCGCGCAAGGCCGCGCGCAAGGCGAGCAACAGGTAGAACATCACACCCACGCCGGCGAGGGCCTTGCTGGGAAATTCGTCGCCAGGCAGATTCGGATTGACCATGGCGTCGGCGGCCGGCAACTGCTCGCCCGGCAGGTGATGATCCGTCACGATGACGCGGATACCTCGCTGTTGCGCCACCGCTACACCGGCCACGCTCGCCACGCCGTTGTCCACGGTGACGATCAACTGCGGCTTGGGCTGCAACGATTCGACCAGCGCCGGACTGAGTCCGTAACCGTGTATGAAGCGATTCGGCACCGCGTAGTCGACGTGGCGCGCGCCCAGCAGGCGCAAGCCGCGGACTGCCACGGCCGTACCCGTGGCACCGTCGCAGTCGTAGTCGCCGGCGATCAGGATCGACCAGTCGCCGCGAATCGCTTCGATCAACAGCGCTACCGCCCGCTCAATGCCGCCCAGCTGCTGCGGGGCTAGCAGGCGCGCCAGGCGATATTCGGCATGTTCCGGGCACAGCACACCGCGCGCCGCGTAAACCTGTTGCAGGACCGGATGGACGGCCGTACTCCAGCCATGAGGCACACCCTGCGGCACGCGTCGACGCAGGCTTACCACCCTCATTTGCCGCCACCGCGCCAGAAGCGCAGCGGTGCCAGGGACGATGCAACCAACGCTCACCGCTGGCGAAACTGAGCTGCAAGGGTTGGCGTTGAGCGAGCGACTGCACGCTCGGCCACCAAGTCGTGGCGATCTCGTCCACTGGCAGATCCTGCAGATCGATCATCCAGCCCGGTGCGGCCGCTTCGACGCTCGAAGCCGAGCGCGCGACCACGGCGACACCGGCGCGTTTGGCCAGCGCACCCAGCAATACGTCATCGCCAATGACACCGGCCAGCTTCGTACGCACCACATCGGGCAATCGCCCGCCGCCCCACAGCCACAAGCTGTTGATCGGCGGCATGCCGCGCGCACGACGCTCGGCATTGAGCGGGTGCTGATGCAACAGCACCTGCATTTCATTGATCAGCACGCGCCAACGGCGCCCGTCCGCGCCTTGCGGCAGATGTTGCGAACAAGTCTTCGCCCAGCGCCTGTTCGGGCGCGGCGAATGCCGGCAGCGGTGCGTCGGTCGGCAGACGCAGGTGCCAATGATCCGGCGATGAAACCTCGAGGATCATCCCCGCATCGCCGAAGACCGGCTTCAACGGCCTGGCGAACGCCTGGGCCTCTTCGATGCTCAACTGCATCTGCCCACAGGCAAGCAGGCGTACACCGTTGATGATCCGGCTGCACCCAGGCAGGGTCGGCGCACAGCCAGTTGGCGTCAGCCGCATCGCCAGCTATCAATTCACGCGTCAAGGCGGCTGCCGGCAGGCCACCGGGAACCACGAAACGTTCGCCAAGTCCCGTGAGATAACCCTTGCCGCCGGATGCCAGCCCGTTCGCCTTGCGCAGCAGCGCGCGCAAAGGATGCTGCGGATCGAAACGCCCGAGGTCGGGCAGCCACAGTTCCAGCGGATTCGGCCCGGGAGCATTCATGCGCTGACTCATGCCTCCAACTGTTCGTACAGCTTCAGCCACTCGCCTTCCAACGTTTCCTTCTCTCCGCGCAACTCGGCCTGGCGCTGGCCCAGGCGCATCATCTCCGAGGTCGGGCCGTTGTAGGTTGCCGGATCGGCCAATTTCGCTTCCAGCGTGCCCAGTTCGCCCTCGATGGTGGCCACGCGCGTCTCGATCTTCTTGACGCGCTGGCGCGCCACCTTCTCGACCTCGCGTTGGGCGGCGGCGCGCTGGCGAATTTCTTCAGGCGATTCGACCCGAGCCGACGGCTTCGCTTCGGCTTCCTTCTTCTTGTTCTTCTTGGTGGTGGCGCCACGACTGCGCAACCAGCGCGCGTAGTCGTCCAGGTCGCCATCGAAGCCCTCGGCAGCGCCGTCGGCCACGCGCCAGAAGCTGTCGCAAACCATGCCGAGCAAATGGCGATCGTGCGACACCAGCACCAGCGCACCATCGAAGTCCGCCAGCGCATCGGCCAGCGCTTCGCGCATGTCCAGGTCGAGATGGTTGGTGGGCTCGTCGAGCAGCAGGAGATTGGGCTTGTCCCAAGCGATCAGTGCCAGCGCCAGTCGCGCACGCTCGCCGCCGGAGAACCCATCGACCGATTCGAACGCGCGATCGCCCGCGAAATTCCAGGTGCCGAGGAAATCACGGATCGCCTGGGCACCGACACCGGGCGCCTTGTCCTGCAGGTGATCGAACGGCGAGGAGCCTTCGTGGAGGCTTTCGACCGTGTGCTGGGCGAAGTAGCCGATCTTCAGGTCCTTGTGCGCCTTGCGCTCGCCGGCTAGCGGTTCAAGTTCACCGACCAACGTCTTCACCAGGGTGGATTTGCCCGCGCCGTTCGGACCCAGCAGACCGATGCGCTCGCCCGCCTCAAGCCGGAATCGCACGTTGTGCAGGATCGCGGTCGGCGGCGCGCCGCCTTCGCCAGGATAGCCAGCCTCGATGTCTTCCAACTGCAGCATCGAGTCGGGCAAGCGATCAGGTACGGCGAACTGGAAGCGGAACGGCCGCTCCGCACGCACCGCTTCGGTGCCGGCCAGCTTCTCCAGTCGCTTGACGCGCGACTGTGCCTGTTTGGCCTTGCTGGCCTTCGCCTTGAAGCGATCCACGAACGATTGCAGGTGCGCACGCTCGGCCTGCTCACGCTCATGCGCAATCTGCTGCTGGCGCAACTGCTCGGCACGCAGGCGTTCGAAGGCGCTGTAGTTGCCGGTGTAGAGCTTGGCATTGCCATCGTTCAAATGCAGCGTGTGGGTGATGACGCCATCGAGGAACTCGCGGTCATGCGAGATGACCAGCAGCGTGCCCTGATAACGGCGCAGCCACTCTTCCAGCCATAGCACGGCATCGAGATCCAGATGGTTGGTGGGCTCGTCGAGCAGCAGCAGTTCGGACGGCGCCATCAGGGCGCGCGCCAGGTTCAGGCGCACGCGCCAGCCACCGGAGAACTCCTGCACCGGCGTCTCGTGGGTGTCCGCGGAAAAACCGAGGCCATGCAAGAGGCGGCCAGCCCGCGCACGCGCGTCGTAACCGTTCAACTCCTCGATGCGATGGTGGGCGCGGGCCATGGCCTCGGTATCGCCTCGCGCATCGGCGTCGAGTTCGTCGCGCAGGGCGATCGCCAGCTCCTCGTCGCCGCCCATCACATATTCGATCGCCGGATCGGGCAGCGCCGGGGTTTCCTGCGCCACCGAGGCCATGCGCAGCTTGGATGGGATATCCAGGTCGCCCGTATCGGCGTCGACCTTGCCCTGCAGCGCGGCGAACAGGCTGGACTTGCCGCAACCGTTGCGGCCGACCACACCAAGCCGCCAGCCACTCTGGATCACCAGGTCGATATCGGAAAGCAGCAAGCGGCTGCCACGGCGGAGGGCAAAGCGACGAAAGGAAATCATAAAGAGAGCTTATCCGGACCGGGCGTCCTGCCGCCCGCAGCCGCCCATCATACCGGGAGCGAATGCCCACCCCATCGCATTCGCCGCAGATTCGCATGGAATAGCCCGGATAGTTCTGCTACAACGACGCGGCATCGCCTTGTGCGGAGAGGGGACCCGTGAACAAGTACGGAATCAGCAAGATCAGCATCAGCCTGTCCATGATCGTGTTGCTGGCCGCGGCCGGCGCATCCACGCCCGTCCAGGCCGGCCAGGACAGCCTGCTCGTCAATCGCGTCCAGCAGGAACAGGGCATGAACCTGCCCACCCGCGGCATGACCATGGCCCAGGTCGAACAGAAGTTCGGCGCCCCGCAGCGCAAGCTTGAACCGCGCGGCGGCGGCAACCCCCGGCAGCCGGTGATCAACCGCTGGGACTACTCGAATTTCATCGTGTATTTCGAGCAGAACCATGTGATCCATGCGGTGCTCAATACGCCGGCGGGCAACAACACGAATCCGGCTTCGGTGAAATAAGCGGGGGTTGGGGATGGGTAGCGGGGGCGCACAGGCGAATCGAGCCGCCCCCCCCGGAGTTGTCGCCGCTTCGCCGCAAGGTAACGACTGCGTTCGGTTTGGGCGCCCCCGCTACCCGCCTCCCAACCCCCTCGCCCATGCTCATCGTGCTTTTTAAGTAAACTTCGCGCTCCACTGTTGCCCTACCCCCGCAACGGCGGCTTCCCCCTGAGCGCGAGATTCTCCAATGACTGACTCCACCCTACGTCTACCGGCGGAATGGGAGCCGCAATCGGCCGTGCTGATCGCCTGGCCGCATGCGGACACCGACTGGGCCGAGCGCCTGGCCGAAGTGGAGACGACGTACGTGGCGCTGGCCGCCGCGGTCACCCGCTTCCAGCCGCTGATCATCGTGGTCGCGGATAACGAACTGCGCATCCGTGTGCAATCGCTGCTGTCCGGCGAGGGCGTGGACCTGTCGCAGATCCGCTTCGTGGAACAGCCGTACGACGACACCTGGCTGCGCGATTCCGGCCCGATCACCCTGAAAACCGACGACGGCACGTTCCAGCTCACCGATTTCCGCTTCACCGGCTGGGGCGGCAAGTACGCAGCCGAACAGGACGACGCGCTGGTCGCGGGTCTGGTCGAGCGAAGGTGTGTTCGGCAAGGCGGCGCACAAGCGCATCGATTGGGCGCTGGAAGGCGGCGGCATCGAAAGCGACGGCATCGGCACGGTGCTGACTACCTGGCGCTGCCTGGTCCAGCGCCATCCGGACCAGTCTCGCGAAGCAGATGAGCGCGATCCTGCAGCGACAGCCTGCATGCCCGACGCGTGCTGTGGCTCGATTACGGCTATCTCGAAGGCGACGATACGGATGCGCATATCGACACCCTGGCGCGCTTCGCGCCTGGCGACCGCATCGTGTATCCAGGCCTGCGACGATGCCACCGATCCGCATCACGACGAACTGCAGCGCATGGGCGAGGAACTGGCGGCCCTGCGCACGCCGGATGGCCGTCCGTACCAGCTTCATCCCCTGCCCTGGGCCCGCCCGATCGTCGACGAAGGTCGCCGCCTGGCGGCGTCGTATGCGAACTACCTGATCGTCAACGGCGCCGTGCTGGTGCCGGCCTATGGCGACGTGGCCGACGACGAGGCTGCGCGCATCATCGGCGCGGCCCACCCCGGTCGCGAGATCGTGCAGGTGCCGTGCCGTCCATTGATCTGGCAGAACGGCAGCCTGCACTGCATCACCATGCAGCTGCCGGCCGGCATCGTCTGATCTAAGAAAGTCGGTGCCAGGTGCTGGAAACCGGCACCGGACAGGCCCATATGTGGGGTCTACCCCCACCGGCACGATCAGTGTCGATTCGTCCTATCCCTTAGAATGCGCGGCCTGCCTTTGCCGGCAGGCCCTCCATCAGGCAGCACGCCGGAAGCACGCCCATGACTCGCAAGACCTTGAAGGTCGCCCTGCTGCAGGAAACCCACCGCGGCAGCCGCGACGCCAATCTCGACGCCATCGAGGCCGGCCTGCGTGAGGCCGCGGCGGCAGGCGCCGAACTGGTGCTGCTGCAGGAACTGCACAACGGCCCGTACTTCTGCCAGCACGAGTCGGTGGACGAGTTCGACCTGGCCGAAACCATTCCTGGGCCCAGCACCGCACGCATTGGCAAGCTGGCCGAAGAACTGAAGCTGGTCGTGGTCGCCTCGCTGTTCGAGCGGCGCGCCACCGGGCTTTATCACAACACCGCGGTAGTGTTCGATCGTTCGGCGGCGATCGCTGGCAAGTACCGCAAGATGCATATCCCGGACGATCCGGCGTTCTACGAGAAGTTCTACTTCACGCCGGGCGACCTGGGCTTCGAGCCGATCGACACCTCGGTCGGCCGCCTCGGCGTGCTGGTGTGCTGGGACCAGTGGTATCCGGAAGCCGCGCGCCTGATGGCGCTGGCTGGCGCCGAACTGCTGCTCTATCCCACCGCCATCGGCTGGGACCCGAACGACGATCAGGCCGAGAAGGATCGCCAGCGCGAAGCCTGGATCACCGTGCAGCGCGGTCATGCCGTGGCCAATGGCCTGCCGCTGCTGTCGTGCAACCGCACCGGCTTACGAGGCCGATGCCTCGGGCGTGGGTCGCGGCATCCAGTTCTGGGGCTCCAGCTTCGTGGCCGGTCCGCAGGGCGAATTCCTGGCCCAGGCCGGCACCGACCAGCGCGAATTGCTGGTGGCCGACATCGATCTGGCGCGCAGCGAGCACGTGCGCCGGATCTGGCCGTTCCTGCGCGATCGCCGCATCGACGCCTATGGCGATCTGCTCAAGCGATTCCGCGACTGACGCCTGATTCGCTGCTCGCCCTCCGGCGGCATGGCTTGTGCCGTGCCCCGGCCAACCCCATGCAGGGAGTTCCCCTGCCAGATCGACGCCGCGCATGAGTGATCCGATATCGCCGACTCCCTCCCGCCCGTGCTGCGCGACCAGCCCATCGAGCGGGTTACCGCGGGACGGCGTGGAATATGTCGTCCTGGGCACCGCGCACGTCTCGCGCGCCAGCGTCGAGGCGGTCGAGGCCCTGCTCGCCCATGAGCACGTTCGATGCGGTCGCGGTCGAGTTGTGCGACAGCCGCGCCCAGGGCATGCGCGATCCCGATGCGTTCAAGCAGATGGATCTGTTCCAGGTGATCCGCCAGGGCAAGGCCGGCATGGTCGCCGCCAGCCTGGTGTTGTCCTCATTCCAGAAGCGCCTGGCCGAGCAGTCCGGCATCCAGCCGGGCGCCGAGATGAAGGCCGCCATGGACGGCGCCGAACAGCGCGCGCTGCCGCTATGGCTGATGGATCGCGAAGTCGGCACGACGTTGAAGCCGCGCCTGGCACAGCGTTGGTTTCTGGCAACGCTTTGGCCTGCTCGGCGGCTTGATCGCCAGTGTGTTCGAACGCGAAGCGATCGAGGAAACCGAGATCGAGAAGCTCAAGCAGGGCGACATGCTGGAAAGCGCCTTCAGCGAATTTGCCAGCGAATCGGCACCGTTGTTCCGCAGCCTGATCGCCGAACGTGATGCCTATATGGCCGCCCGTTTGCGCGAACAGGCCGCACGCTCGAGTTTTGGCGAGGGGCGTCGCGTGCTGGTGGTGATTGGCGCGGGCCATCTCAAAGGCTTGTGCGAGCTGCTACGCACGCAGCAGGGCGATCCCGCGGTTGAAGCGACCGAACTGGCCAGCACGCCGCCCAAGGCGCGTTGGCCGAAGTGGCTGGCGCTCGGACTGGTATTGGCCGTGTTCGCCGCCATCGGCTTCGCCTTCCATCGCGACACCGCGCTGGGCACCGCGGCGCTGCGCGACTGGGTACTGCTCACCGGTGGCTTCGCCGTTCTTGGCGCGGTCATCGCGGGCGCTCACCCACTCAGCATGCTTTCGGCGTTTATTGCGGCGCCGATCAAGCCATTCCGCCCCGGCATTCCTTCGGGCGGCATCAGTGCCATGGTGGAAGCCTGGGTTCGCCGTCCGCGCGTGGCCGACTTCGAGACCTTGCGCGACGACATCGGCCACTGGCGCGGCTGGTGGAAGAACCGCGTCGCGCGCACGCTGCTCAATTTCTTCCTGGTCAGCCTCGGCACCATCGTCGGCGAGTACATCGCGGGTATTCATATTCTGAAGAGCTTGCTCTAGGGATGCTCTGATCAACGCTGCGCAGGCGTCATGATGTCCAGAAGGCCCGCAGGCGGTGTTGCGTGGCGCCGGGAAGACTGGCCGTCTTGCCAAGCCGCGCGGCAGCGCCTGCGGGCCTTCTGGACATCACCCCATCATTTTGAATTCAACACGTGGGGGCCGGTCCTGTCTGTCCGCATCCCTTCGGTGCGCCGGCTCGACAGACGGCCAGTCTGCCCTCGCCGACGCCCCTGTGGGCTGCGAACAGACAGGATCGGTGACGCCTACGCAGAGTTGATCAGAGCATCCCTAGGCGAATCCGCACATCATGGCGACATCCCGGCAAACGCTGGGATGTCGCCGGCCCGAACTTCGAATGACGGCAAAAAGCACGGCTTTTCGAGGTCCCCAGGTGCGATGCCGCGGTAAGGCAGTTACGAATCAGTGCGTGTTCAACGACTGATCCAGCACGTCCAGCAGCTCTTCGTTCTTGTCGAGGCTGTGCTCCCAATACATCACGCCACCCAGACCCTTGGCTTTGACGAAGGCCGCCTTGGCGCGTAGCGACTGTGGGTCTTCGTAGCTGACAAAGGCGCGTGTGGCGGCATTCCACAGATACGGGGCCTGCGCCTGGGCATCCCAGTGGCGCTCATAGCCATGCTTGTCGATGTAGTCAGCGACCAACTCGCGCCATGACGGATCACCCGCATATTTGGTGTACTTCTGATACAGCCCATGGCCTTGCGGATTCACGCCCGTAAAGGCGCGGCCGTAGAAAGCAGCGCCCAGGTTGAGCTTCTTCGCCGGCACCCCGGCCGCCAGAAATTGTTCGACCGCCTTGTCGCCGGCACGATCATCCGCAGGTGCCAGCTTCGACAGATGCAGCCCGGCGTGATGTCCCGTCGTGGGCGTCAGGCTGTTGTGGAAGTCGTACGTCATCAGATTGATCCAGTCGAGCGAGCGCGACACGCGCTCCAACTCGATGCCCTGCACGAACTCACCATCGGCTGCGGCAATCGACAACAAGTAGTGGCGGCCGCCGTGTGCTTCACCGAGCTTGTCCAGACGGGCGCGCAAGGTTTCCAGCAAAAGACTGAAATTGCGTTTGTCCTCGGGGCGATGATCAATACCCGCACCAGGAAGCGTCGGGTATTCCCAGTCCAGGTCGATGCCATCAACGTCGTATCTTTCGATCAGCGCAGCCGCAGCTTCGGCCATGCGCAGGCGTGAGGCTTCAGTCAGCGCCGTATCGGAGAAATGATCTGCGCCCCAGCCACCGATCGACACGATGACCTTCAGGTGCGGATTGATTTTGCGAAGACCGGTGAGGCTGGCCAGCGTCTGATCGACGATCGGGCTGGGAAACACCACGTTGCCCTTGGGGTCGAGCCTGGCGAAGGCATAGTTGATGACGTCGAGCTTGTCGGCACTGACATGTGGCAATGGAGTGGCATCCATCACATAACCGACGATCCGATAGTGCGTCGACGATCCTGCAGCCGCGGCAGTCGTTGCGAACCCCGCCGCCAGGGCGGCAACGAGTATCTGCGAAGCCGCGCTCTTCCAACTGGGCCAATAGCTCTGCGACCCGACTTTCCCCTGTGCCATTCAAGCTCCCCCTCTACTTCGTGTACCGCACAGCCAAGCCGCGCGTCTCCAGACGTCCGGCCCACATCATCCAAGCTCATTTTGATCAAGATCAGTGGCTTGCGACATGTTGTCCGTTTGTGAATGCAACCACTATACTTTTGCGACTTTTCACCATGGACCCGCCGGACTCGTGGGAATGATCTCGATGACTCGATTGCAACTGCTTGGCCTCTCCGTGGCCGCAGCTTTTCTCGCCACTGCCAGCGTGCATGCCGAGGGTGACAAGGCTGCCGGACGCAAATTGATCTACACCTGCAACGGTTGCCACGGCGTGCCGGGTTATGCGAATGCCTACCCGAACTACCCGGTGCCGCGCATCGCAGGCCAGAACCAGCAGTACATCGTCAACGCGCTCCACGAGTACCGGGCTGGCGAACGCAGCCATCCGACGATGACGGCGCAGGCGCAGAGTCTGTCCGACAAGGACATCGACGATATCGCCGCCTATCTTTCCAGCCTCGCCAAGTAAGCCAAGGACCTCTACCGCATGAAACGTGCGCTTACCCTGCTTTCATTCGGCGCCGTCCTGGCGTTCGCTTCCACCCAGCTGCTGGCTGCCGCCAACATCGAGAACGGCAAGCAAAAGGCGGCTGTCTGCTTCGCCTGCCATGGTGCCGACGGCAATGCGGTCGACCCGCAGTACCCGCGCCTGGCTGGCCAGTACGACGAGTACATCCAGCAGGCGCTGCGCGAGTACAAGACCGGCCAGCGCAGCAACCCGATCATGAAGGGCTTCGTCGCCACGCTGTCCGACCAGGACATCGAGGACATCGCCGCGTTCTTCTCCAGCCAGCCGACCAAGCTCGACACGCTGGAAGGTCATATCCAGGGCGACAAGTAATCGCGCTTACCGTCCCCGGATGAGCAACAAAGAAGGCCCGCGTGATGCGGGCCTTCTTTTTGGACGCGTGGTGGCGTCGTCGATCAGCCGAGTGCCGACTGCCCCTCATGCTTCTTGTAGTAGGGGTTGCTGCCGCCACTGTGATCGGTGGCATCGCGGACTTCGGTGATCTCGGGCACGCGCTCGCGCAGCGTTTTCTCGACGCCATGCTTCAGGGTGACATCGACCATGCCGCAACCATGGCAGCCACCGCCGAACTGCAGCACCACCACGCCGTTGGCGTCGACTTCGAGCAGGCTCACGCGCCCCCCGTGCGAGGCGATCTTCGGATTCACTTCGGCCTCGAGCACATAACGCACGCGTTCGATCAGCCCGGCTTCCTGTCCCGGAATCTCGCCCTTGATCCGCGGTGCGCGGATATTGAGCTGGCCGCCGGTGGCATTCGGCTCGAAGTCGATGCTCGCGCCTTCCAGCCAGGCGGCGCTGTCGCCGGCGACATGGAACTCGAAGCCATCGCAAACGATGGTCCATTCCTGTCCGGTCAGCTCGTCGGGTTCGGCGAATTCCAGTTCGCAATTGGCCGCCGGCGTACCCGGCGCTGTCACGCGGAGGCGGATGCTCAATCCATCGACGCCCTGCTGGGAGAGCAGCCGAAGGAAATGCCGCTGCGCGCGTTCTGAAATGTCGATCATGTCTACTCCAACCAAAACGTCGGCCTTGCCGGCCGAAACAGCACCATTTTAGTCCTATTTCATTTTTGCCGCTCGCTTTTGACTTTTGTCCAGCAAGCTTCGACGCTTGGCACTTTTCATCTCCCGAACGGAACGACTGCCATGAGTACCAACACTCTCGCCAGCCAGCACTGCACGCCTCGCAAGGGCAAGGAACACGCACTGGACCAGGCCAAGGTCACCCAATTGCTGGCCCAACTGCCCGGTTGGCAGGTCGTGGCCGACGGCAAGGCCATCGTGAAGGACTTCAAGTTCCGCGACTTCCACCACACGCTCGGCTTCATCAATGCGGTGGGTTTCATGGCCAATCAGGAAGACCACCATCCGGATCTCGAAGCCGGTTACGGTCATTGCCAGATTTTGTGGTCGACCCATGACGTCGGCGGCCTGTCGCTCAACGATTTCATCTGTGCTGCCCGCGTCGAGGCCCTGCTCGAGCATTGAGCACCCTGCGCGCCACCCATCGGGTTGTTGCCATGGCCTGCTTCGGGGCAGCGGTCGTGTTGCTGCTTTGGGCCATGGCGGCCCTGTCCGCCTGGGTAACGCGCGAGCACCTGGCTGAACGTGCGCAGTTGGAGCTGGCGACACTGCGCAGCGGCCAGCCGTTATGGCGATGGCGCCTGCACGGCCCCAGCGATCTGGTCGCGCAACGGGTGTTTGGCAACGCCGATATCGCGCCGAGCCCAAATGGCCTTCGCGTCACCAGCCGTGACGGCTCGACCTTCGATTTGGGGCTGCCGGTGGCCGGGCCGGTCGATCTGGCGCACTGGCCGCTGCTCCACCTGCAACTGCAAAGCGACGCTGAAGGCACCCTAAGCCTGGTCTATCAGGCGAGTGAGCTCAGCACCGCATGCTTGGCCAATGAGGTCGGTCGCATCCCGCCGCACGGGAACGATCTGCTTATCGACCTGCGCACGCTGAGCTGGCGGTCCGACACCGGCAAGCCGTGCCGGCCTCCCGACGTCGTTACCTATTTGCTGCGTCTTCGCCCCCAGTTGCCGGCGCATGCCGTGCTGCAGATCGGGAACGTCGACTTGCAGGCGGCCCAACCGGCCTCACTGCCCGCCTCGATTGGTGCCGACATCGCCGATATCCGGCTGCCTTCGGCCCTGGCGGTGGCCCAGGCTGGCGTGGCGGCCGCGTCAGCGCAGTACGCAGGACGGAGCGCCCCCTTGGTCCGTCTGCCGGCAGGCATATCGGCCGAGACCATGTTGTCGCTGCGCGATCTGGTGAAACGGCACTGGCCGGGCGCACTTGTACTGCCGTTCGGGCAGTCCCTTGCAGCCACGGGCGACGGCGCGCCCTTGCCTCGGTGGCTGGACTGGGGTGTCTGTGCCGCGTACCTGATCGCGCTCGTGACGATCGCCCTGCGCCAGACCCGGGCGGTCACCCATCCCTGGCTGGACGTCGCCGCGATCGCGGCGGGTCCACTGTGGTTGATCGCCGGTCTGCGTTGGGGTGCCCAACTCTCGATTCCAGGTGTCACCGCCTTCGTCGCAGCCCTGGTCTTTGCCGCCCAAAGCGATTGGCGCCGCCGCCCGGTGTGGTGGCGCTGGATGGGACGAAGCTGGGCCGACTGGCTCTGGCCGCTCGTCCCTCTCTTGGTGACGGTCGCGCTGATGCTGGTCGATGGCCATGGGCTGGTTCGCCTCGAACCGCGACACATGCTGGTCTATCTCGGCTGGGCGCTGCTGCAGCAATGGGCCATGCTTGCCTGGGTGATGGGGCGGTTGCGACTCACCTCGTTGCCGCCACCCGTCATCATCCTGATCACGGCCACGCTGTTTGGCCTGCTGCACACGCCCAACGGGTCGTTGATGCAACTCTGCTTCATGGCCGAATTATGGTGGGCCTGGCGTTTTCTGACGTCGCCCTGCCTGGTCCCGATCGCCGTTGCCCATGCCAGCTGCGCCCTGCTGGTCGAGAGCGGGCTCACCGGCCATATGCTTCGCTCACTTGGGGTCAGTGCGCGCTTTTTCCTGTAGGTATTCCTGCACGCGGCGTATCCTTTTTCCTTTTACGGCAAGGACATCCAGGAATTCCTTCAAGTCATCTGGCAGCGGGGCGGAGAAGCTGTACGAGCGCCCGTCGAGCTCGAAACTCATGTGCGCGGCATGCAGGAACAGGCGATTAAGGCCTAAATCCTTGAATTTCTTGTTCATTTCCTTGTCGCCGTACTTCGGGTCGCCGGCGAGCGGGTGGCCGACGTGGGCGGCATGAACGCGGATCTGGTGGGTACGCCCGGTGCCCAGGGTCGCCTGCATCAGGCGGGCCGCCGGGTATTGCTCCATCTCACGGAAAAAAGTGAGCGATGGCTTGCCGTTATCGGCCACTCTCACCATCCGTTCTCCGCCCTGGAGCACCGACTTCAGCAGCGGTGCGTTGACGTCGAACTTCGCCTTGGACGGATGCCCCACCATCAGGCAGAGGTATTGCTTGGTCACCGCACCTTCGCGGATCGCTGCCTGCAGCCCGACCAGGCCGGCGCGGGTCTTGGCGAACACCAGCACGCCGCTGGTATCCCGATCGAGCCTGTGCACTAGTTCAAGGTGTTCGTTCGGACGGGCGGCGCGCAGCAGCTCGATGGCTCCATGGCTGACGCCGCTGCCGCCATGACTGGCGATGCCGGCCGGCTTGTCGATGGCCAGGAAGTGCTTGTCTTCGAAGATGATCGCCTCGGCCACGGACGCCACCATGCCCGGCGCCGGCCCCTGCTGGGCCACCTTTTCGGCCACCCGGACCGGTGGAATTCGCAGCATATCACCCGCTGCGAGACGGGTATCGGGTTTCGCACGCTTGCCGTTCACGCGCACCTGACCGGTGCGCAGAATGCGGTAAATCATGCTCTTCGGCACCCCTTTGAGCAGGGTCATCAGCGCATTATCGATACGCTGACCGTCCCGCTCGGGTCCGATCTCGACTTGACGCACACCGTGAGGTGCGTCGGGGGAAGTTGCCGTCTGCATTGAAAAAAACCTGACGAAATAGGATACTCGGCCGGCGTTATGTCCCCTCCTGCCGAAGTTCGGATGGAAACGGGGCGCCCGCCCGTGACGTCGGCGAGGATTGCGCCGGTTGCCTGTACGGCAGCCGGTCGTTGCTCCCTTTCATCGTAACGGTTCGGGCTGTCGTTTGTCCGGTTCCATGGGGTATCCGGGGCGACGAACGCACTGCCACGAATCACCCCGGCACCGGAAACGATGCCGTCATTTTGCCGCTTAACCGCAGCGGCGCGATCCCCGGCAGGCCGCCGAAGTGACGGCGCCACCGCGGCACGCGACGCGCGGCAAGCTGAGGAAAAACTACAATGAAACGTATGTTGATCAACGCAACTCAGCGTGAAGAGTTGCGTGTGGCCATCGTCGATGGCCAGACCCTTTACGATCTCGACATCGAAATCCCTTCCCGGGAACAGAAAAAGGCCAACATCTACAAAGGCCGCATCACCCGCGTCGAACCGTCTCTCGAAGCCTGCTTCGTCGACTACGGCGCCGAACGCCACGGCTTCCTGCCGCTGAAAGAAATCTCCCGCGAGTACTTCACGCCGGGCCTCGATCCGCAACAAATCGAACATCCGTGACCTGCTGAAGGAAGGCCAGGAAGTGGTCGTGCAGGTGGAGAAGGAAGAGCGCGGCAACAAGGGCGCGGCCCTCACCACCTTCATCAGCCTGGCCGGCCGCTACATGGTGCTGATGCCGAACAACCCGAAGGCCGGCGGCGTCTCGCGCCGGATCGAGGGTGAGGATCGGCAGGCACTGAAGGAAGCCCTGGAGCACCTGCACCGTTCCCGACGATGTCGGCCTGATCGTGCGCACCGCCGGCATCGGCCGCGACGCCGAAGAGCTGCAGTGGGACCTGGACTACCTGCTGCAGCTGTGGAAGGCGATCTCCAAGGCCGCCAGCGCGCAGAAGGCGCCGTTCCTGATCTACCAGGAATCGAAGCTGTTCATCCGCGCCCTGCGCGACTACCTGCGCAACGACATCGGCGAGATCCTGATCGACGAGGAGTAGCTGTATCAACGATGCGCGCGACTTCATGCAGCAGGTCATGCCCAATGCCCTGCGCAAGCTCAAGCTGTACCAGGACGACACCCCGCTGTTCACCCGCTTCCAGATCGAGACGCCAGATCGAGAGCGCGTTCGACCGCCAGGTGCGCCTGCCCTCGGGCGGCTCGCATCGTCATCGACCAGACCGAAGCGCTGACCGCCATCGACATCAACTCGTCGAAGGCCACCAAGGGCAGCGACATCGAGGAAACCGCGTTCAACACCAACTGCGAAGCGGCGGTGGAAGTCGCGCGCCAGTTGCGCATCCGCGACGCCGGCGGCCTGATCGTGATCGACTTCATCGACATGGACAGCCCCAAGCACCAGCGCGAAGTGGAAGATCGTCTGCAAGGACGCGCTGAAGCTGGACCGCGCCCGCGTGCAGATCGGCCGCATTTCGCGCTTCGGCCTGCTGGAGATGTCGCGCCAGCGCCTGCGCCCGTCCCTGGGCGAAGCGACCCAGATCGTCTGCCCGCGCTGCGAAGGCCACGGCCACATCCGCGGCGTGGAATCGCTGTCGCTGTCGATCCTGCGCCTGATCGAAGAGCACGCCATGAAGGACAACACCGGCCAGGTGCTGGTGCAGGCGCCGCCTGCCGTGGCGAACTTCCTGCTCAACGAGAAGCGTGCCAGCGTGGTTGAGATCGAACTGCGCCACAAGGTGCACGTGGTGATCGTGGCCGACGACAAGCTCGAAACGCCGCATATCGAGATCCAGCGCATCCGCGAAGCGGACATGGGCGAGCACAGCAAGCCCAGCTACGAGCGGCTCACCGCGGTCGAGACCGCCGACCCTGCCGAAGATGGGCCAGGCGCTGGGCAGCGGCGAGCAGCCGGCCGTCAGCGGCATCGTGCCGTCGACGCCGGCTCCCGTTCGCGAAGAGACCCCGGAGGCGCCTGCGCCGCAGGGTCAGCCAGCACGCCAGGCCGCTTCTGCGCCGGCCCCCACCGGTGGCGTGATCTCGCGCCTGCTTGGCTGGTTCCGCAGCGGTGCGGCACCGGCTGCGCCGGCCCCGGCCGCCAAGACCGAGCCCACGCCGGCCAACGCCCGCGCCAATCGCCGCGATGAGCGCGGTCGCCAGGCCCAGGGCAGCCAGCCGGGTACGCGCCAGACGCAGCAACAGCGTCGCGATCAGCAGCAAGGCCAGAAGGGCCAGCAGCAGGCCAAGGGCAACCGCCAGCGTGGCAATGACCAGGCCCAGCAGCCGCGCCAGCAGCAAGGCCAGAGCCAGACGGCCAAGCAGGAGCCGCGTCAGCAGCAACAGAAGGCCGCCGCCGACGCCACCAGCAGCCAGGCCCAGCCCGAACGCAAGCAGCCGCAGCCGCCGCGACAGGAGCAGCGTCCGCCGCGTGCCCAGCAGCAAGCTGCCGCAACGCAGCCGTCGCAGCCCGCCCAGGCCAGCGAGCAGCGTCCCGTTGCTGCCCCGGCCACCGAGGCCGCCAAGGAAGCAGCAGCCGCCAAGCCGGTGGCTGAGGCCATCACAAATACCGAACTAGCCAGTGAGAATAGTCCCGAGACCGAAGGCGGCCAGTCGCGTCGCCGTCGCGGTCGTCGCGGTGGCCGTCGCCGCCGTCGCCATGAGGACGCCACGCAGGCCGGCGCGCTGCCCCAGGAAGGCGCCGAGGACGAATTCGATCTGGACGACGAGGATCGTAGTCAGGATGCCGCGGCCCTTACCGCGACGGCTCGTCCGACCGCAGTCAACGCGCCAGTCGCGCCGATGGCTGTCGCTGCAGCCGTTGCGACGGTGGCGTCGGTGGAGATGGCCGAGCCGTCGGTCCGCCCCGCCCCACAGGCTGAAACCGTCACCACGGCATCGGCCCTGGCCGACCAGCCGGAACCTGCGCACGAACCCGTGCTGAGCGCCGTGGCGCCGGCGTCCTTCAATCTGCCAACGCTGCCGCCGATTCCGGAAATGCCGAACGACAAAGTCGAGGCAGAAACCGTCAAGATCGAAGCTCCTGCGGTCGAGCCGGTGACGACGGTCACGCCGGTTGCCGTTGCCGCGGCTCATGTAACGGTGACCGACGAGGTCATGGAAGCGCCGACTCCCACGACGGTCACGCCTGACGTCGAAGCAACCGTTGTGCATGCTCACGTCGCCAGCGCACCGGCCGTTGAGCCCGCTCCGGCGGTGGCGAGCACGAGCATCGATTTCCACACCCACTTGGAAACCGCGGCCCGGATTGACGAACCGAGCCGGCATGCGGCCGCAGAAGCGACCGCAGACAGCGTGACCGTGCAGCCCGAGCCGCACGCCGCGATCGAACCCGAGGCAGCGATCGCGCCAGCGCAAGGTGATCTGCTGGCCCACGCCGAACTTCCACCCGCAGCCGTCGTCCCCGTGAAGGAAGACGCCCCAACGGGTGAGGACGCGGACACGGTGAAGAAGGACGCTTCGCACGGCTGATCGCCGCGCCCTCTTCATGCCCACAAAAAAGCCGGACTCAAGTCCGGCTTTTTTGTGGGCTATACCCGGCTCGATACCCGGCTTGATAAATCTGACTAGGTGCCGACCTGGTTGTTATGCGTGTCGAGCAGCCCATGGATCGTCATCAAGTGCGCCAGGCTGATCACGTGGTCCACGTGCAGCTTTTCCATCAGACGCTGTTTATAGGTGGAGACGGTCTTGGGGCTCAGATTCAATTGCTCGCCAATCATGGTGAGTGGCTTGCCACGTACCAGCATCATCGCCACCTCGAGCTCGCGGCTGGACAAGGCATCGAACGGCGAGCCCTCACCATCGAGCGTAGCCAGCGCCAGCTGCTGCGCCACCGTCGGCGCCAGGTAACGACGACCGCCGGCCACCTGACGCACTGCTTCCAGCAGCTCCTCGGAAGCGCAGCCCTTGGTCAGATAGCCAAGCGCACCGGCGTCAAGCAAACGCTTCGGGAAGCGCGCATCGTCCACCACGGTCACGATGATGATGTGGGTCGGCAACTTGGAGCGGGCGACGCGCTCAGTGAGCTCGATGCCACTCATGCCGGGCATATGCACGTCGACCAGGGCAATATCCGGGGCCTTGGCGCGAATCAGGCGCAAGCCCTCCTCGGCCGTGCCCGCTTCGCCGCTGATGATGATGTCCGGTTGCTGCTGCAGGATCATCCTGAATCCCGTGCGCACCAGCTCGTGATCGTCGATCAAAACTACCTTGATCACTGGCTTCCCTCCGTGGGTTGAGCGTTCGAACATAGGCCGCGATATGGCTTTGCGCAAGCCACTTGAGCGACCACGAAGCTAATTCCCGATTGTCGCCTACGCTGCAACGGCATATTCGCCTACAACGACGTTCGTCGAGGCGTCAGGGGACACCCTACGGCGGGCAAAAGACCATGCCGTAGATCGAGCGGACGCAGTTGCTGACTGACGGTACACGCCTTCCTGAGTGGAGCGCTTACTCGACTCCCGTCGCCCAGTTCCTGAGACCAGCTTCATCAAGGTCGAAATCCTCGACATTCACGACGATGGCTTGACCATCCCCATCGGACCATCGCTGCTCGCCGACGCGCCGAAGAACACCGGTGATGGACGCTCCCGGCCCAATCACGCAATCGCCCATGCACGTGCCGACGACATAGCCCTCGGCCAGCTCGGCCGCGACGCGGTCATCGTAGGGTCCGAGAAACCGTACAACTGACATGATGACTCCCGCTGCTGACATCGGGCAGACATCGTACGCGGTGCTCACAAGGACTGCACACTGCCCGCCAGCCTGGGCGGAGCCGCCGGCAATCTAGTCCGGCCCTGTATCGTCGGCTGGGCGAGCTTGCTCGTGCATGCCCCTCGCGGCTGCTCAAAGACAGGCTCGAGCCGCATCCCGGTACGCCCTCATGGCAAGAATCTCGATGCGTTCGTGAAGCGCCACGTCAGCGCCATTGGCCCTGCTCCGCACGACGAGCAGCTCGTCGATGCCGGCCGCGCGATCGGGAACGATCACCCGGTATCCATCCTCGGTTTCCACGGCGTGCGCCGCGGGCGCGATCCTGACCCATTGAGCGACGACGCACATGGCGTACATCTTGTCGGTCTTCGTGGTGCTGGCCTGAAATGTCGGCGCTCGTTCTTCGAGGCTGCCGGCAGTGGCGCACCCGGCAAGCATCACAGTCGCAAAGACTGCCATTCCCATACGCATGGTGGACGTCCTTGGAGGACCACTTGGTGCCCGGAGCGGGGGTCGAACCCGCATAACCTTGCGGTTGAGGGATTTTAAGTCGGGGGACACGGGTGTTGGTTGTCATTGAATATTATTAATATCAATAACTTATCTAATGGTCACAGTTGTTGACTACTGGCAGTTCTAGCCTTCCGTGTCCCACCAGTGTCCCATGAAATACGACCATCGCGACCGAACTCCAGAGCAGTTGCGTGGCGCCGAGTATGCCAGTAGGTTTTTGTCACCAACACCACTCGGAAGGGAGCAGGTATGGCTACGAAAAAGATCACGATCAAGGCACCGACGCTGGGCGAAAAGCACGATGCCGGCGGCCAATTAGCGAAGGGTCACCCCTCGGGCGCACGCGTTGCAGTTGAGGCCAAGATCGCCAAGGGGCCTGCGAAGAAGGCCTCGCCACCGAAGAAGGCACTGCCAAAAAAGGTCGCTGAGTTGGATCTTCGGCGAGGCGTGTACCTGCCTCGAAATCAGGCGTACGTGTAAGCGTACCGTGGGTTCGAATCCCACCCTCTCTGCCACTAAAATCAGTGCTATACATGATCCCAGCCTTTCGCTGGGATTTTTGTTTCTAGGGTTCGGGGTCACCTCGGGGTCACCGGGACGCCCGTAGTCGTGCCCCCCGAAATAGTGCCCTACTCTTCCGCGGCGCCAGCCATGAGCTGCGTGCATCCCCTTTTGTGCGTAAGATCACGCGTACAGGAAAAAGGGGAAAATATGAGCATGATCTCTCGCCTCACGGCGCTCTTTGCGGTGGCCGCTTTGTCTGCATGTGCATCTACCTCCCCGGTGGTACCAGTGGGCAATGGCGTTTACGAAATCACCGGATCTTCCGCCACCGCCCTTTCCAGTGGCAGCGCCCAGAAAGTTCGGCTGATCCAAGCGGCAAACGATTACTGCGCTAAGCAAGGCAAGGCGGTCACGGTGGTCAATGCCGGCGGGACGGATGGCCATGTGGGTTCCTACGCTTCCGCGAATGGCAGCGCCTACGGCCCAAACAGTGGTGCCAACTTCAATGCAGCGGCGGTCACGCCCGGCCAGCGCGCCTCGGCGGACGTAATGTTCCGCTGCGGGTAAGTGGCAACTAATTCAACCAGTCCGGCGGAACTCGCGGGGGATTCAAATGAAAACACTATGCGTCTTGCTGATCGTCATTGCGGCTATCGTATTCAGCGCCAGCGCAGCGGCTGGCACGCTCGCCACGCTCTCAAATACAGCGGGCGGTGATATCGAATTCACGGACATGAAAGTCGCAGCCGGCTCCGGTTGCCCATCGCCGGAAGGTTATGTGGTTTTTGGCCGCACGACCACGGGTCAAACTATCTTCGGCTGTTGGAGTTCGGACGAAACTAACGCATTCGTTTACTGGTACGCCTCTGGCCAGTGGTACACCTATCCGCTGGATCAAATGCAAATGACACCTTACGGTATCGAATGGGGCAAGAAACGTCATAAGGGTGCATGAAAAACGTGCATGCCCCCAATCACGTTAAAACTCGGGCGCTGGCAACGGGTCACGGTTACCATGTATCGGCATGGCACCCTTTACACCAATGAAATCACGCTCGGTCAATGAGCATGCCGCTGATCAACATGGGTTTCCATGATTGAAGCATCAGCTTGCCCAACAGGTGATTCAAATAGTCTGACCGCCGCCGTTATCGCGGCATCGGTTACGGTCATCGTTGGCTATCTAACGACGTTCGCGGCCGAACAATACAAAAGACATCGCGACAAGACCGCTCTCGCGGCGGCACTAGCTGGCGAATTGGCCTCACACAAGGCGGCCATTCCGGCCCTGCAAAGCGCTCTCGATGCGCTGCTAAAACAATTGCAGAGCGGGGAACCGATCAAGAGAGCCAAATTCGATAAGCCCGTCGACGTTGTGTTCGATTCAAACGTAGAAAAGCTCGGCTTGCTCGGCAGTGAAACGGTCGAAACCGTAGTGTTTGTGTATAACCAGCTCAAAGCCTTTCGCAGTTCATTTGCACCGCTACTGACAGACCCCAACGTCGACAACGAGCACGCCATCGGCATTGTTTTGGTGTGCCAAACGCTTATTGCTAATGCCGTAGATCACGGCATCCCGTTACTGGACGAATTACGGACTATTAGCCGACAACACTGGCATCCGTTTCGTTTTAGCTAGGGGAGCGTCAGAACTCGTCAAAGTCGCCGTGTCCGGGAACGCGCGCAGCGGATACTCGGCTGGCATCGGAGGGGCTCATGCCCAACTTCCCCAGCATCATGTCCAGGCGCGCCAGCTTGGCGGGATGAAAGTTGGCAGGGTCCGCGCGAAATTCGACCAGAAGTGACGCGGCGATTTCCACATAAATGCGATCCCTGTCTGCAAGCACGCCCTCGGGGCAGCACTTCACGACCAGTCCCCATGCCTGTTTAAAGGTCAATGCCACTTGCTTAGGGGCTGAACCGATCCCTCCACGGGGTCGAGGGTCGTTGCGGCGGCGGTTCGGGTTGCGTGAAAACGCCCCGGTTAGCTCAAGGATATTGGTCGCCTTGCGTGGTGCCGGCATTGTCGTACTCCAAAATTGCGAACTGTGGATATGAAAAATTGGGCATCCGCGCGGTCCTTTGCGCGCCAGGCGAGAACTTTTTACCCACCCTGCGTAGGTCGGCGCCCCAAAGAAAACCCCGAGCAGCGTGGCTGATCGGGGCTGGATCGCTGCATCACGTGATGGATTCGCCCAGGGGCTGGTCAACGCTGCAACTGCCGTGGTTGTTTCTTGACTGGACACTGCACGGCTTGTCCAGGCGGATCGGCGTTCGCTCGCTGCACCGACTCCCGCACTTCGCAGCGTGTTGGATTACGTGCTCGGCGTGAGCGTGACGCTCAGCACTGCACCCGGGCTGTAGACGGCAAGACCCGCGCGCAACTCAGCCAACAACGTCACAAGGTTCGATGTGAAGTTGCCGCCATCTTCGCGACTGGACGCCAGCACGATTTCTTGCCGATCCAGCAACGACATCTGCGACGTATCCAGGACCAGCGCTTTGCCGATCGCCAGGGACGCAGACAACACCACCGGCACACTCCACAGCGACGGCGGCGCCGGATCTCGGGGACTGCCGAGCAAGTACATATCGTTCGTGCTGCCGCGCTTGCGCTGGATGTTGCCCCAGTCGGCGGGGTTCATCAGGATGGCGCGCGGAATCCAGCCCACTGCCAGCAATTCGGTCACCGCTTCGCCAATGCGGTCCTGAGGGTCGGTGGCCGTCGCGGCGAACGCGACGGCCTGCGTAGACAAACCCTTGATTTGACCAACACCGCCAGGACCATTGACCAACTGCGCCTCGAGCTTGTCCATGCATCCATAGGTCATCAGGATGTCGAGCTGTGCGCCAAGAGCTGGCGCATCGTCGAGCACCTGAAGGGACGCGCGCACGAAATGCGCGATGGTCGCAACGTAAGCCGTGATGACCTGCGTCGGCACACTTGCCTCAGCCTTGGTCACTCCCTCAACGGCCTGCACGGCGGCCGCGTTCGCGTACCCGTTGAGCTGGGTGTACTCGAAACTGCCAGTTGTCACCGGGACTTTCGGCAACACGTCCAACAGGCGCAGAGGGCGCATCGGATTGTTGCCAAGGCCCACCCAACGCTCGGGCTGCACGTTGTAGCCGGTGTCACCTGCACCGCTCACGCCTGAATTCGTGATGGCTTTGGTCAGCAGCGCGATGCCGCCCGACTTGATGGCTACGCGGCCGGTGCCGTTCGCCCCGTTGCGCATGGCCTGCAATTGGTCCGATTTGATGAACTCGTCGACCGGAGACGGCGCGGTGTCAGTGCCGACGTAGGCGCGGTTCCATTTCACCGCAGCGAGTTCCTGCTCCACGCCGAACAGACGTTCAGTCAGCTCGGTGTTCTGCTGTGCCATCGCCGCGGCTTTCGTCTCGAAACGCTGCGTATGCTCGGCCAGTGCGACGAGTATGGGGTCGCCGTTGTCGAGCGCCTTGGTCTGCAGGTTCTGACCAGCCTTGAGGGTGCGAAGGGTATTTGCGTTCATGGGATTCACCTATCGAATGGGATTTGAGCGCTGCAGGATCTGCAGGGCTTTGATGACGGTTGCGTCCGGCGCACCTTCTCGGCGCTGCCCTTCGCCATCGCGGCGAAAGACCGGCCAGGACTTGGCCGCTACAGCTTTGGCATCGCGCGACGAAAGACCCAGGGCATCTCGCACCAGGTGCTCGTATTCGCGGATCGTCGAACAGTCCGAAGCGCGTTTGATCTCTGTGATTCGCGCGCCAGGATTTGCTGGCACAGCGACCAGCGAAATTTCGTGGAGGTCGATCATGGACAGATGTCGCGCACCGTTGACCATCCGCCAGCCACCATCGGGGACGGTGTAGCCGATCGACATCGACAACGCGCCCGCGACAGCGAGCACATGAGCTTCGGCGCCGGCTGGCGTAGAGGTGACGATGCGGCCGGTCACGCGAAGCCCGTCAGCGTCGACCAGTGCGTTCTGTATGGCACCGACGGGCTTGGTCTGGTCGTGGCCAGCCAGCAACGGGATGTTGTAGCCGCGAGCGCCCCACTCGGCCAACGTCGCGTCGAACGCGCCCGGGAGGATGATGTCGCCTTGGCGATCGGGGTCGAACGTGGCGGCTAAGCCAGCGAAGGTGCCTGCGGCTGCATCCGTGGCGAGCAGTTTGAGCTGTAGCGGGCTCACGACGTGACCCTCCCGGTCAGTGGCCGCGCGGTCGTGGCGGCGATGGATCAAACGTAGCGACGGGCTATCGGGCGGTCGAGTTCGGTTAGGGCGGTTGCGGGCGGTTGCGGGCGGTCTAGTGCAACTATTTTTTGGCGCGGCCCGATTCGATGTGCTCGGCCAGGTCAGCAAGGCGGTACGTCACGCGGCCACCGGCACCGCCGATGCGGTGAAAAGGGATTGGCGCGTTGGTGATTCGCCAATTGCGAAGCGTGTTCGTTGCGATACCCAGCAGCGTCGCTGCATCGGCTTCGCTGACTCGACCATCGGCGGAGAGGGAGTAACCGGCGGCGCGCGCAGCTGACTCGATCGCCATTAGGCATCGCTGACATTTTTCAGTGGATGTGCCGTCGATGCTCACGGATCGCCCCCCGCTGCGCCGATTTCGTGTGCGCCATATATCCCCACACCCCTAGCGCGTGGAACCGGCGCAACCGGCGCAGGCTCCCGTTGCAGTTCGCTAGTTGCGCTGATTGTTGGAATAGGCGCAACCAGCGTAACCGGCGCAGGAAGAATGAAACGCTCGCGCATATGCCTGCCGGCCGCCTGATACTCCTCGACCTTGATCCGACCGCTACGCTGCAGGTCGGTTATCGCGTTCCAGAAATCCTCCCGCCCCCGGCGACCGCGTAGGTGCGGCGGAAGATCAGGGAGGTTTTCCAGAAGGTTCTGGGTCGTCGCGGGACCGCTTCGTGCCGTGGATACGTTCACTCCGTCTTTGATAGCAGCGGCAATCGCCGCGAGCACGCTGTCTGCATCACTGATGGAAGCCCTCGCCGCAACCGACTGGTCAGGGATCAGTACACCCTCAGACGTCCAGCGCAGCCTGACGGCACCAGCGGCTCGGCCCAGGTTCAATTTCTCTTGCACCAATTCCACGCCGTCGCGCGTGCTAACCAGCGCCAGCCGCGATCTCGCTGAGTTGTGCCATGCACTGGACCCGCTGTAGCTGTTTCCTGCCGCGCCAAATTTCGCCGCTGCTTTGTCGACATGAGCGAGCAGGAGTACCCCGGCTTGATTGGCGCAGCCGAGCGCGGCCAGCGTGCGAATGAATGTCCGCACCTGCTGTCGATCATTTTCATTCCCGCCGAACGCATCCGATGCATTGTCGATAACGATCAAGCCGGCGTTGCCGACCATCGCGCGGAGCTCGACTAACGTAGCGGTCGGCTCTAGCTGACGCGTACCAAAGGCAACACGCTCGGTCATCAGTGCAGTAAAACCGGCGCTACCGTCGACAATCGAAAGGTTCACGGCGACGGCTGCAGCGTCCAGACGGTAGGCTTCGATGACTTTGCGCAGTCGATGACGAACGATCTCGCCGCCGTCCTCGAGCGAAATAAACAAGACGGGGCGTCGCTCGACGGCAAAACCAGCCCACGGTGTGCCCGCCGCAACGTGTGCGCAGATAGCCAATGTCAGGATTGACTTGCCCGCACCACCATGCGAACCGAATAGCGTTAGATGACCGGCGGGAATCAGCGGCGCAACGGTGAAGCGTGGCGGCGGTACAGTCGCAGTCATCACGTCGTGTACGGGAACAAGACGAAGCGCTGGACCGCTTGGTGCGCTGGCGCCCGGCGGTAATGGGTGCCCGCCAAAGCCCACGGAAGCCGGATCGACGGATTGAGCCGCGCGCGGGTTCTGCCAGCCCGCCGCTTGTGCCTTGGCGAAGATCGCTGCGGGGCCGGTGCGATCCGTACCCACGGTGTAAAAAACCTCCTCATCGCCGAGCCGATACTTGTCACTCGCCTGTGACCACTCAAGCCAGAGCGCATGGCCTGCTTCACCCAACACGCGTAATGCGCCCGCAGTAGCAATCCACACGTCGCGGTCGTCGGCGTTGAGCACGCCCAGGGCGCTGCGTAGGTCTGCCAGCAGTTCGGCAGTCGGTTCGACTGCTACGGGTATCGTCGCGGATGTCGATGCTGCTGGCGCGGCGGCGACTGCCAGTGATACCAGCCATACCGGCGCTGCGGCGACAGGCGCCAGGCTCCGCCACTCATAGGTGCGGCCGTCGATCACGGTGGGTGGCGCGACGACATACCCGCCGGAACCTCGGACATCCAGTCCGGCCCCTAGCTTTCCGGCACTGTTACGCACAGGCTCAGCGGCCGCGAAATACAGGTGAAGCCCGCCGGTGGCCGTCTTGGCCGAGAGAGTTTCGGGCAGTGGTCCATATTGCGCCGTGAGCGCGGCCAGGGACGCTTCGCCAGCCTTGCCGTTGGCGGTATCTACGTCCAGCACGAACACACCACAGTGACCAGTGGCTAGCCCGATACCCGCTGCAGGCGTATTGGTCCACCATGCCGCTACGGTATCCGGTTCACTGCTCGCAACATTTTGCCATGCCGCCAGCATCGGCAGCTTGGTACCGGGCCGCAACGGATGAACGCGCCAGCCGCCAGCGGCAAGCGCTAGCGCGGATTCCCTATTCTTGGTCATGCTTCTTTTCCTTCAGTGCCGCATCCAGGCCGGCGAGCGCCCGCGCGAGCTCGGCGGAGATTCGGCGCGCCGCCGCAAGGGAGTAGTTATCAGGGATCCAGCGGTCCCAGGAGTTCGTCACCGTCCACGCTGCGCGCGCGGCGAGCCGGGCAGCGGCGGCAAATTGGGCCACGGTGCTCATCGCGGCGAACTCTGTGGCGCGGGTCGGGTACGCCTCAATTCGAGAATCAGCGCGTCCGCTAGGGCGACAGCAGCCGGTGGAATGCCGACGTGGTGTGCTTGGTCGTCAGTGAATCGTGCTGCCGCGAACAGGCCTGCATAGTATTCGCGCAGTGAGATATCCGGCGGCGTCATGACAACACCTCCGCCGTGGCACGCGACACCTCAGCAAGGTTGCGCGGCCCGGCTATCCATTCGGCAAGCAGGTACAGCGTGATGCGCTGTGGCTGACAAGCATGCCGCTCAGAGAGCCTGCATAGCTGCACCGTCAAGAACTCGGCGACACCGGGGCAAGCGATATAACCATCCAGGCGTTGCGCAACAATGGCGCTCGCTTCGGAGAAGGTGAGTGGCTTCATGCCGCCACCTGCTGCTGGTCAATCCAGCGCGCAAAGGCGTCGACGTCGATATAGACGCGGCGACCGATACGAATGATGGCGATGTGCAGGCCGTTGGCCTGAGCGTTGAAGATCCACCAGCGCACTTGCGCTTCGGTAAAAGGCGATTCGGCGGCGAATTGCGCCACAGACTTTAGATTGCGTTTCATACCAACACCTCACGTCATTGGCCGGGACTGGCCTTGACTGAGTGTTGGAGCGAACTTCGCTTTTAGTGACTAACGGCGATTTTTAGCCCGCTTCCGGGCATCGCTCACTTGCGATTCAAAGCCTCCAAACGCGAGCGCCTTGGACGCAGCGCCGTTTTCATCCAGCTCCACTACTCCCCCGCCCCCATCTATGACGTAAAGATCGCTTCCCGTCTTTTCCTCGGGCAATCTGCGCCAGAGCTCTTTGGCGGACTGGTTCGGTTCTTTGCGTAATTGAGCATCCAGCCATTCGCCTAGCCTCGGCCTGCGAGCCGCGCGCGGTCCTTTGCGTTGAGCACGGCGAGCGGCGGGAACATGCTCCTGATTCGAGGCCAAGACTTGCAGGCACGCGATCATCTCCCATATCGTCGCAGCTGCCTTTGCTTCCGCACGCTTGCGGAGCAACATTTGCTTGCCATCGCTATCGGGCTGCTCGGAAAGCCAGATATCAAATGCCGGCACGTCGAACCAATAGGAGGTCCTCGGAGTCACCAGCCATTTAGCCTTAGCGGAAAATGCCATCTCCGAAAGATCGTCACATGTCCAGCGCCCCGATTCGCCTTTCGCCCATTTCGGCAGCACGCTCATTACTCGTCCCCCAAGAATTTGCCAGCCATGCGCTCTAGCACCCCGCGCGTGTGATCGCCCGTCATATGCGAGTAGCGTCGGGCCATAACCAATGTGCGATGCCCTAGCGCCTCAGCGACCTCAGCGAGGCTCGCCCCGTTCATCGTGAGATAGCTGGCGGTGGTGTGGCGCAGGTCATGAAAGCGGAAGCCGGTAAGGTCTGCCGAATCGCGCACACGCGCCCAGGGCCGATCCAAGTTGGCGGGTGCATCGTCGCGCTGGCCTTTGAACACCCAGCCCGTCCCTGTGGGGTCGCGGTCGTAGTGTTCGCGTAGAGCCGTAACCGCAGCCCCCACGACAGGGACCCGTCTCGGCACGCCATTCTTGGTATCAGGGAAATGCAGGGTCAGCCGATCGAGGTCTACATCTTCCCAGCGCAGGCCGTAGATATTTCCGCGGCGCGCGCCGGTCGCTAGCGCAGCATGACCGCGCAATAGATATTGGGGTCATCACTGGCGCGGCACGCGGTGAGCAGAGCTTTCCGCTCATCGTCGGACAGGAAACGCACGACTCCCGCATTCTCAGAACGCTTTGTGATCGCCAAGACGGGGTTCGATGGGAGCCAGCCGAGTTCCTTCCATGCCCATTTGCACACGGACGACAGCGCGGCCAGATGGCGGTCACGGTCGCGCCAGATAACAATCCTCGCCCCGGCTGGATTTTTGAGTCGAGAGCTGAGCCCTGTACCCCGCTACGGTCTGCGGCGTGAGCTTATCCAGGGTGACGAAGCCTGCGTTTGTCTTCCACCAGGACAACATCGCGGTCACTTTGGCGGAGTCTTTGTTGTTCGGCTTTACCGGCAGGTACTCGGCTATAAATTTGTCGATTAGCTCAGCCAGTGTGCGACGGCGATCTGCCGTGCCGGGAACGTAGACGCCGTGGCAATGTAGATTCAGCCTTGGCCGCCATGCAGCGGCGTCGGTCTTTCGCTTGAAGGTCCGGCTACGGGGCTTCTCTCCGCGCACGCGGACTTTCACCTGGTAGCTGACGGCCCCGTCGCTGGCGACTCGTCGAACAATGGTAGCCATGATTGGCCCTTGCTGACTGTTGTGTCCCGTGAGTGTCCCACGAGTCAGCAGGCATCAACAAGCAAACTACGTAACATATTGTTTTTATTGGTGCCCGGAGCGGGGGTCGAACCCGCATAACCTTGCGGTTGAGGGATTTTAAGTCCCTTGCGTCTACCAATTTCGCCATCCGGGCGGGATGCTTGAGGCTGCGCATCCTAACATGCGCCCGCGTCGAGCCTAGGGATGTTCTGATCAACGCTGCGCAGGCGTCACCGGTCCTGTCTGTGCGCATCCCTAGGGCAAAGCCGCGGCAACCCCGGCCACAAAAAACCCGCCGTTGGGCGGGTTTTTGCTTGATGCGCAATGGAGGCCTGGGTCGGAATCGAACCGGCGTACACGGCTTTGCAGGCCGCTGCATGACCACTCTGCCACCAGGCCATTGCGCACGGATCGTAACCTGAAAATCTGGTCACCACCCGCTTAAAAAACAAAACCCCGGGAAGGCCGAGGTTTGCTGGAAACTGGAGCGGGAAACGAGACTCGAACTCGCGACCCCGACCTTGGCAAGGTCGTGCTCTACCAACTGAGCTATTCCCGCATCAGAGTCAGAAATAATAGCAGATCGATCGGATTTGTGAAGAGTCTGGAGGCGATTTTTCACTCCTGGGCGTAGCCCGCCGAGCCGTGCACAACCTCAGGCAAGCATGAACCCTGGCGTTCCCCATCGTCACCGACAGCTTTCACGACGGCATCGCAATGGCTCGGCAAGGCTGCGCATTGGACGTGCTTTTTGCAACAGTCCGTTCCACCAACAACCGTTGGTGTTGCGCGTGCGGCACTCTATCTTGGTGCCTGGCCAATCCGGCGCAGCGAGTTCAAAGGAGTACAGCATGATCGAACGTCGACCCTTCGATGCCCTGGGCGGAGCAGACCACGGCTGGCTCAACGCCAAGCATCATTTCTCCTTTGCCAATTTTTACGATGCTTCCCGTATGGGCTGGGGTGCATTGCGTGTCTGGAATGACGACACGATTGCGCCGCAGACAGGTTTTCCGCCGCACCCGCATAGCGACATGGAGATCATCACCTATGTCCGCGAGGGCGCCATCACGCATCAGGACAACCTGGGCAACAAGGGCCGCACGATCGCAGGCGACGTGCAGGTGATGAGTGCGGGTACAGGCATCACGCATGCCGAGTACAACCTTGAACCCGGTACCACGCGCATCTTCCAGATCTGGATCATGCCGAACCAGCAGGGCAACCCGCCGTCGTGGGGCACCAAGCCCTTCCCGGCCGGCGAGCGCTCGGGCCGCTTCGTCGCCTTGGCCAGCGGCTTCAAGGAAGACACGGAGGCCCTGCCCCTGCGTACGGATGCGCGCGTACTCGGCGCCACGCTCAAGGCTGGCGAGAAGGCGGAGTATCAGCTTGGTCCAAAGCGCCTGGCTTATCTGGTGCCGTCCAAAGGCAGGGTCGAGGTCAATGGTGTAACACTCGATACGCGCGATGGTGCCGCTATTCGTGACGAATCGACGCTGACTGTCACGGCACTCGAAGATGCCGAATTGGTACTGGTCGATACGGCGCCGTAATTTTTATGCCCGTCAGCGACGGTAGCGTTCTGCGTGCCGCCGCTCGATCAAATCGGGGGTGCCTCACTAGGCGTAGCTTGCTAACCTCGCGTAGTCCACTCCGCGCGAGGTCAGCCATGAGCCACGGCATTCACACCATCGATACCGGCTTTGTCCGTCCCCAGTTCGATGCGGCCTACCTCATGGTTGAACATGGACGCGGCGCCTTTATCGACTGCGGCACGAATCACGGCGTGCCGCGCATGCTCAGTGCACTGGAAGATGCAGGGCTGGCTCCGGCCGATGTCGATTGGTTGATTCTCACCCATGTGCATCTCGATCACGCCGGTGGCGCCGGCGAGCTGATGGCGCGGCTGCCCCGCGCCAGATTGCTGGTGCATCCGCGCGGCGCGCGCCACATGGTGGATCCGAGCCTGCTATGGGCGGGTGCCAGTGCCGTCTACGGCGAATCGGTGATGGAAACGACGTACGGCCGCTTGCGCCCCATTCCCGCCGAACGGGTGGTGGAAGCTCCTGACGGCCATGTCGTGGAACTGGCCGGACGCAAGCTGCTTTGCCTGGATACGCCAGGGCACGCGCGCCATCATCTTTGCGTTTACGACGAGCGGGCAAACGCCTGCTTCACCGGGGACACGTTTGGTTTGTCTTACCGTGAGTTCGATACGGCGAAGGGGCCCTTCGTCCTGCCAACCACGTCGCCGGTGCAGTTCGATCCCGACGCGTTGCATGCATCGATCCATCGGCTCATCGCGCTGAAGCCGGAGGCAATGTATCTCACGCACTATGGCCGCGTCATGGACATCGAGCGACTGGCCATTGATTTGCACACCCAGATCGACGCCATGGTGGCGATCGCTCATACCGCGCAACGGGACGGCGGCGATGTCATGCAACGGCACGAGCTGATGAAGTCAGCGCTCGCCGACCTCTATGGCACTCGCGCCCTCGCTCATGGCTGGCACGGCGATCGCGCCGCGCTGCTTGCGATCCTGGGCATGGATATCGAGCTCAATGCGCAGGGATTGGGCGTCTGGCTGGACAGTATGCGGAAGCCTGGCCGATAGCGCGGATGCACGCAGCCAATCAAGCCAGGCGAGTACCGTTCGGCACCGGGCGTTCTACGGCCGTGATCACGACGCCCTCGTCGGTGGGGAACCCGGTCAACAGAAACTGCGAGCGGAACGGACCGATCTGCTTCTCGGGGAAATTGATCACGCCCACGATCTGTCGACCCAACAGATCCTCGGCGCTATAAAGCTGGGCGATTTGCGCGCTGGTTTTCTTCTCGCCATACGGGCCGAAATCGACCCACACCTTCCACGCCGGCTTGCGCGCCTCGGGGAACGGTTCCACGCGCGTCGACCGTGCCGGCGACCAGCAGCACCTTCTCGAAATCGGCCCAGCCTGATGTCCGGCTGGGCCGGCGTCGTTGCCTCACTCATCCTTCCAGCCTCGTCTTGAACCAGTCCTTGCCTTGTTGCCACCAGTAGGTCGCCTGCGCGCCGAGATAGCCGAACGGTCGATACGTGCGCGCTAGATCCGTAGTCGGCAAATTGTTTCCAGCGGTCATCGCCTTCGGCAATGGCGGAGGCCAGCAGGTCGCCCGCAGCGCACGTGGGTGCCAGGCCATGCCCGCCGAACGCCTGCGCCCACCACAGGCCATCACCCGCGAGCCGATCTGCGGCATCTGGTGACGGGCGTAGCTCATCAGTCCCGACCAGGCGTAATCGACGCGTGCTCCCTTCAACTGGGGGAAGACCCGCAGCAAGTCATGCATGAGCAAGCGTTTGCACCGCCGCGGCGAGCGGTCGCGGATGGAAATACGCCCTCCCCACAGCAAGCGCGTGTCGGGCAATGGCCGGTAGTAGTCGAAGGCGAAGCGCGTGTCGTAGATGGCCGCGACTGCGTATGCAGGCATTCGGCCAGGCGATCGCCCAGCGGCTCGGTCACCATCACGTACGTGGCAATGGGCAGGATCGCCCGATCGACCTGCCGGCGCAGCCCGGCGAGATAACCGCCACAGGCGAGCACGACCTGGTCGGCGTGCACCTCGCCCTGTGCCGTTTCTATGCGCCAGCGGGTGCCATCGCGGTGCAGAGTGCCACACATCCGTATTCTCGTGAATGCGCACGCCCTGCACCGCGGCCGCGCGCCAGCCAGCCCGATCGCGAAGTTCAGCGGATGCAGATGCAACGCGTTGCGTTCGTAGAGCCCGTCGTAATAGCGCTCGCTGCTGACGCGCTCGCGCAGCTCATCCTGCGGCAGCCAATCCCACTCCACGCCGTAGTGTCTCGGCCAGCAATTCCTGGCGTACGACGCAACACGGCAGGGTCGCGGAACCAGTTGGCCCAGATCACGCCCTGGTCGACCGCATCGCAGGGAATGGCATAGCGGGCCACGCTGCTGGCGGATGCGCTCCACCGCTTCGGTGGTGAGCTTGAACAGCGCTTGCGCCTGCGCCTCGCCGCGCTGGTCGAGCAGGGACTGCTCGCCCAGCGAGTAACCGCCGAACACAAAGCCGCCATTGCGGCCGGATGCACCGAAGCCGATCTGCTCGCGCTCCAGCAGCACCACGTCGCGCACGCCACGCTCGGCCAGCCCAAGCGCCGTATTCAGCCCCGCGTAGCCGCCGCCGATGATGGCGACCCGTGCGTCGGTCTGCCCTTGCAGCGGGAGCGAAGGGTTCATAACGCGTGGCTGTGGCGCGGTAGTACGAAGGTGCCGGTGACGGGGCCATGCGTCGTGCGCGTTCCTGCCTCGGTGAAGACGGGCAAGCATAACCCAGGCGACTGGCGTGGCCACGACATGACGCATGGCACAGTCACTGGCTATTCGACCAGACTCACCCCGAGCGGGCGCTGGTCGCTGCGCCCGCGGTCATCGACCACGCGGACGTCGTAGTTGCCCGCCGTCCTAGGCTGCCAGAACAACGACTCGCCCGGCGCACTGCGTCCGATGTAAGCATCATTGACGAACCAATACATCTCGCGCACCGACGGCATCGGCGTTGGCCATGAGCGCAATCCGATCCTCACCCGACTGCTTCAGGCGCAAGGCGTAGATGCTGCCACGCAGCGGCGAGGTAATGGCCGGCGGGTCGCCGTCGATAACACCACCGTTGCCACAGGCGTCGTTGCGCGGCGGCATCCGGCGCGCAATGCCCGCCTGCACAAACACGCGCTGCAACTCGGACGGCCAGAACTCATATACCTCCACATGCGTATGCTTGCCCGCATAGGGCGGACATGCCGGCTGCCCGGTCGCATCGTCGATCACCACCGGCCGATGCACCTGACTCACGCGGATCGGCGACTTGCCCGGAATAAACCAGGTCATGCCGCGCTGAGGGCACCATTGATTGGGCAGGTCGCCGCTGGCGAGGCAAATCTCTACGCGGCGCAGGTTGGCCGGCATGCCGAGATCGGGTTCAGTCATCTGCGGCTGTTCGGCGCGCATGGCATCGACGATCTGGAAAAACAGCGGCGCCGCCGCCTCTACGCCGACGAAGGCCTGGTTGCTGCTGCCGTCGAAATTGCCAACCCACACGACCAGCACATAGGGGCCGAAACTGCCGGCGGTCCAGGCATCGCGAAATCCCCAGGACGTGCCGGTCTTCCAGTACACCGGCAGGCGGTCTGGCTGGGCGCCAGTGGTCTCGTCGGGCCGCGGGTTCTGCCGCAGCATATCCATCACCATGAAGCTCGCTTCGTCGCTCAGCAAGCGCGTGCCCGCTTCTTGCGGATCACTCTGAGCGTAGGCGCAAGGGGCGCAGCTCGCCGCGGTTGGCCAGCATGGCGTAGAGACCGGCCAGCTCCTGCATGGTCACCTCGCCGCCGCCCAGCACCAGGGCGAGGCCGTAATGCTTTTCGCTGGCCATGCGGCTGATGCCGGCATCGTCGCAGGAACTGGTACAGACTCGGTTGCTGCAGCTGCGAGGCCACCCACACGGCCGGGATGTTGCGGCTGCGGATCAGCGCCTCGGTGGCGGTGACCGGGCCGAGGAAATGGCCGTCGAAATTTTCCGGCGTATAAGGTCCGAACGAGGTCGGCACATCGCGCAGCACGGTCTGCGGGTGCAGCACGCCCTGATCGAAACCCAGCGCGTAGATGAAAGGCTTCAGCGTGGAGCCCGGCGAGCGCTTGGCCAGGGTGCCGTTCACCTGGCCCTGGATGTCGGCGTCGAAATAGTCGGCCGAACCGACCATCGCCTTGATCCCCATGTCGCGCGTATCGATCAGGATGGCTGCCGCGTTGCGGATGCCGCGTGCGTCGTTGCGTTGCGATATAACGGCCGACCTGGCGTTCGAGCACATGCTGCAGATCGAGGTCGAGCGTGGTGGTGACTCGCGCGCTGCCTGTTCGCCCGCGTCGAGGCGCCGCGCGGCCAGCACCTGCTCCACCGCATGCGGCGCTTCGAAGGGCAGTTGCGACAACGGCCGCAGACGTCAGCGGCAACGCAAACAGCGGTTGCAGGGCCGCGTCCCGGGGATGGCTGCTTCACCCAGCGCGCATAGAGGCGGTTGCGCGAGGTATTGAGGCGGGCGCCGATAACATCAGTCGCCTTCATGGGCATGCCCCATCGCTGCCGCCTGCAAACGTCGCGTCGGATCCTGCGGGATCACCGCCAAGGTCAGCGCTTCAGGCAAGCTGAGTTCCGCAGCCGATTTGTCGAAGTAAGCCAGGCTTGCCGCGCCCACGCCTTCGACATTGCGGCCATAGGGCGCGTCGTTGAGGTAGGCCTCGAGAATCTGGTCGCTTGGAATAGAACAGCTCCAGCTGCACGGCACGGGCAACCTGGCGCAGCTTACCCAAGCGGTGTACGGGTATTGAGCCGCCATAGCAGCCGCGCCAGCTGCATCGTGACGGTGGAGCCGCCCTGGCGGTTGCCGTGGCTCACATAGGTGACCCAGGCACCGCGCAGCAGGCCGTAGGGATTGAAGCCCGGATGCCAGCGATACCAGCGGTCTTCGTGCAGCAGCACAGCGTCGACCAGGGCGGGAGAAATCTCCTTCAGCGGTACCCACAGGCGATAACGATCGTCGCTGGCGAGCGTCAATCGCAGCAGGCGGCCATGATCGTCATAGACCGCCGTGGACGAGGGCAGCCAGTCGCGCAGAGGTCGATGCGGCCACAAGCGGCACCCGACCAGCATCCCAGCGATCAATGCCAAGCCGACCAGGACGTTCTGCCAGCGATAAAGCCAGCGAAGCACGGCGCGGCAACTGTGGATAAGGGGCGCGGAAACGTTCATATCGGCATGCTGGGTTGACGCGCTTCCCCTTACGGAGAAGCACGCCTTGGCTCAGGGTTGGCGGGCCACGGTGATCGTCACGCCTCCCGCCGTAGCGTGCCTGGATGCGTCGGTCGTAGAGCGACTCGCCATACGCTGGCGGCACGCCGAACTTGCCGGCGTTGGTCGCCTTGATGCGATAGACGAACTCACCCACCTCCGGCAGTGGCCGTGCCGTAGATCACCACACGATCCTCGCGCACGTCCGCGTATTCGGGATGCCCAGGTGGACTTGCCCACTCCGATGGGCGACCGCCATGCGCTGGCTTTCACGGTACTGTCGCCGCCTTCATCAGCCGGCTCGTTACCATTGTCCTGCTGGTCGGTGACCACGGGCGCCGGCTGGATTACCGGCTCGAAACCGCCTGGCAGCAGATCGACGATCGCCACGTTGCCAGCACCCTGAGTACCGGTGGCGCGAATCTTCAGATGAACGTCGATCTCCTGTCCAAGCTTCACCTGATCGATGGCCTTGCCGTTGACGTCGGTGTAGTCGCGGGTGATCTCCAAGCCGTCCTTGATCGCCTTGCCCGGTGCATCGCGGTCAAAACCACCCTGACTGGTAACCCGCCATGCCGGCAGGCTGCTCGCGTTGGTGAAGCGCAGGCGGTTCACTGCTGCGTCCCAGCTGCCCGCCAGCAACAGATTGCCTTGCAGGCTCGCGATCGCCTTGACGCTGCCATCGGCATGCACTTCGTCAATCCGCAACTTGTCCAGCTCGGCTCCGGTCTGCGCCGCATACGCGTCGAGCGCAAGCAGGCTCATGGACGAAGACAGCGTGTTGTACCAGCCTCGAGACAGCGGCGTCGAGATGTTCTCCATCATCCGCGGCGACAACGCCTTGGCACGCTCAGGGAAATGCTTGCCGAGCAGATAAAGCGTGCTCGCATCGCGGGTCAACGAGTCATAGTAATAGCCGTAGCTGAAGTCCTTGTCGGCCGCCGTACGCTCCAGCAGCTTTCTGCGGACCCGCCATCAGCTGTGCAGCCTGCTTGTCCTGCTTCAGCAGCTGGTACGAAGCTGCCAGCCACGCCGCAGCCAGATCATCCTTCCACCGCTCGGGATAAGCCTCCTGCAGCCGTTTCTGCACAGCCGCCAGATCGTTCGTGGTGACATTGCCCTGGCGGGTCAACAGGTAGACGGCGTAGGCGCGCTGACGCAGCAGATCGAGCGAATCCAGGCTTTCGTCACTGGCCAGCTGACGCAGGTACTTGTTACCCGCATCGAGCATGTCACGCGGCACGCTGACGCCACGATCACGCGCTTCAAGCATGAAGTGCATGGCATAGGCGGACACGAACGGATCCGCATCCGGCGTGGCCGCCCACAGGCCGAAACCGCCCTGCCCGTTCTGGCGCGCGTGCAACACATCTAGGAACTGCGCCAGCGCCTCGTCGTTGCTGAGCTTCTTGTCGCCAAAGGTTGGCTGCAGCGCTTCGGCGAATACAGGTATGTGCGGCCACTTCGCCAGCACCAGGCGCGGCATCGCCGAGCTGACGATCTGCTCGCTGCAGTAATGCTGGAAGTTCACGAGATAACTCGTCAGGCCGCCGCGAAAGCACGACGGGCACGTTCGAGATCGCCGCGTTGCGGGATGCGTATTCGCTGAACATCCGCCGCAGATCCGGCAAGTCCGCCTTGCTGTTGGCGTCGACCCGACCGACATCAACCTGGGTACGATAGGCCGAGGCCGGTCGCACCGACACATCGACGCTCTGCCTGGCCGACTTGTCGCCATAGCCGGCCACGAAGCTGAGATTGCCGGAGCCGAGCTTGTCGGTCGCCTTGACCCGGAATAGAGCCACGCCCTCGCGCATCTCGCCCAGGCTGAGGCTTTGCGTCGCCGCGCCGAGCACCTGCAGCTGCGGCCCTGTCTTCAACGACACGGTCACCGGCACCTGCTTGCCCGCAAGCCCACTGAGGTTGTTCGCCACACCTACGCTGAGCTCGGCCTCGTCGCCGGGGGCCAGGGTCGTCGGCACGTTCGGCGACAACACGAAATCACCGCGCACCGTGGTGGCGCCTTCGAAGGTACCGATGCGATCGGCCGACACCGCTACCGCCATCACCCGCAGCTTGCCGTTGAAGTAATCAGGCACCTGGTAAGTCAGCTCCTTCTCGCCGTTCACATCGACAATGCCGGACCAGTAGGCCACCGGCTTGTCGCGCTTGCGCTTGAACGGATTGAGTTGGCGCCCGATCGCCGCATCGGCATCACCACCGGGTGCGGCCATGGCCATCAGCTTCTCGAAGTCGGGCAGGATCAGATCAAGAATCTGCGAGGTGCTTACCTCGAGCATGCGCTTGCGGAAGAAGAACTTCAGCGGATCGCCCAGCTTGTAGCGCGCCACCTGCAGGATGCCCTCGTCCACCGCGAACACCACCGCGCGCGTGGGCTGTGGCGAGCTGCAGCTTGAAGGTGACCGTCTCGCCCGGCTTCACCAATGCGGGTGACTCCACCTTGATCGCATCGCGGCGCGCGTCGAGATTCACCGAGAACGGCACCACGCCATAGCTCAACGGGCTCATGAAGATCTCGTCCGACGACGGATCGCGGATGTATTGCACGTTGACATAGCCGTTGCCCTCGAAGTCGTCCGGCACCGTGATGTGCTGCACCGAACTGCTGGTGTCGGCGTGGAACCAGGCGTGCGCGTAGACCTTGTCGCGCTCGATGGTGATCAGGCCGCTGCCGGCATACGGCGCGCGCACCGCGATATCCACGCTCTCGCCCGGTGCGTAGTCCTGTTTGCTGAGGTTGAGCTGCAGCTCGGCGTTGCGATCCAGCGAGCGCGAGACGTTGGCATCGCCGGCCACCGAGTACTCGACGCGGTTGACCTCGAGGCCATCGCTGCTGCGCACGATGACGAGCGCGTAATTGCCCGGCTTGTCGGTCGGCAGCGTGTAGTCCAGGCCGTCGGCGGGAATCGCCAGTGGCTTCTCGTCGATGGGTATTTCCTTCAGCTTGGACTCGTACTTGTAGACGCCCGAATCCTGCTTGGTGAGCACCGAGACGTAGCGTCGCTCGATCACGCGCGCCTTCAGCTCTTTCAGCGCGATCGACTTGGCCGTGTGATCGATCGCCACCAGATGCACGCTGCGCGGGGCGGCCGCGATTGACATAGTCGAGGTTATCGACCGACTTGTAGCCCACCAGCCAGTCGTTGCTGGAAACCAGCGTCTGCGCGGCGGCGGCCACACTGCGCCCGCCCTCCGGCTCGTAAGCCTTGGCGAGGAAATACAGCTGATAGGTGGCGTCGGCGTATTTCTTCAGGTCCAGGTCGAATTCGGCGTGGCCCTTGTCGTCGGTCTTGCCGTCCTGCAACGCGTCCTCGTAGCCCTCCTTGGCGCGGCGCGCGTCGTAGAAGTGATAATCGGGCCAGCTGCGGAAGGCTGGCCATGCCGGACGCAGGGTAAGCGATGCCTCTACGCGCCGATCCGCCGCCGGCGTGCCGAACAGGTTCATCACGTCGACCATGCCCTTGAGCTGATCAGGCTTCACCCAGCCCTCGGACACCTGCCCGGCCAGCTTCGCTTCCACCTTCATGCGATCGGGCAGGAACTCTTTGACCTGCACGGTGGTGCTGCCGATCTGCGCCCCAGCCTCGCCGTTCTTGACGATATAGAGGTTCACCGTCCAGGTGCCGGTAGCGGCTGTTTCCGCCGGGGTGTAGGCGAGTTCGCCAAACCCCGAGGCGTCCATCGACAACGGCAGCTGCTTCACCGTCATGCCACGAGGGTCGACGATTTCGGCCTGTAGAGGAATGCCCACCACGCTGCGCGTCCAGCTGGCCGCACGTACGATCAGGCCGACGTGAAAAGTGTCACCCGGTCGGTAGATGCCGCGGTCGGAGAACAGATAGGCCGACAACTGCCCTTCGTTCTGCGCATTGCGTTCGCCGCCTACGTCGAAGCGCGAGAAATCCAGCTTGCGGTCATAACTGCTATAGCCGCCGATGGGCAGGAACGACAGATCTTCGCCCTTCTTCACCACGTATAGCGTCGGCTGTTTCTCTCGCTCCAAGCCCTTGAAGGTGGGGAAGCGCACCACGCCATCGGTGGAGGTGGTATCGCTGTAGAGCGTCTGGCCATTGACCGCCAGCACCGCGACGCTGGCACCCGCGACCGGCTGGCCGCTGCGGATGGATTGCACGAACACGTCCTGGCTGCCATCGAGCGAGCGCTTGACCAGCATGCCAAGGTCGGTCACCACGATCAGGCGGGTGTCGCCAGGGGCGCTGCCATCGTCGTTGCCGTCGCCTTCGTCCGCGCTGGCCTGCTCGTCTTCGCCGCCGTCGCCATCGCCATCGCCATCGCCGCTCATATCGTTGCGGGGCGCAGCCTGTGGCTCATCTTCCGCGGCCTTGGCAGCGTCCGCGTTCCTCTTTTCCGCAGCCGCGTCGTAGCTGGACAGGTGCAGCAGGAACACGCCGCGCTTGCCGTCCTTCAGATATTGCCCGAGGTCCACGCCTTCATAGTGAGCCCTGGTCGGATCGCCCTGCGGGAAACTGCGTTTCTGCTCGAAGCGTTCGACGATATGGTCTTCGCTGAAGGCATAGCTGAGTTCTGGTTTGGCGAAGCTACCCTGGTTGAAACTGACCAGGTGCTGCAACTGATCGGGCAGTACGCGACCGATCTCGACGCGCATGCCCGGCAGGTTGCGCGAAACCACCGAAAGCCGCTTGCTGCCGGAAACGGACAGCAACGAGCCGTCGGCCATGAAACGCAGCAGTTTCGGATAGTTGGGCACGGTAATGACTTGACTATGCGCCTGCCCGAGGATGTAGCCGCCAAACGACTTCAGCCCCTTGTCCACGCGCACGTAGATCCGTTGGCCCGGCTCAGCGTGGTATTTGAAGCTCTGCACTTCCTCGTAGTCGTTTTCCGTCGGCACCAGTTCGAGCTTCAACGGTTGCGACTGACGCAGTTCGGCCTCGCCAACTTCCGATACATCCCAGGCATAGGGAGGTTCATCGTTGCCCTGTGACTCGCCCCGCTTGCGCTTGGGCAATACCCATGCCTTGGTCAGGCCCGCCAGCTCGCTATCGCGCACGCTGCCGCCAACGTTGACGACCAGCACCTGTTCGGGCTCGTACTTATCGTTGTCGACCAGGGTGGCAGCGATGTTATCGATGGACAGACTGTACAGCCCTGGCACGCGCACGCGCGCATTCAACGCGGCCGTGGTGCCATCGCCGCCGCGCACGCTGCGCACACCCTTGCCGATGCTGTACAGCACGGCGCCTTCATCACGCGGCAACGCCAACGGTTGCGAGTGAATCCATGCGTGCAGCTTGGTGGGATCGTAGGTCACGGTGAACTTGAGCGCCGCATCGGCACTGCCCCGCTGGGCCAGCGCAACGCCGACGCGCTTCTCGAAATCCACGCTATCGACCGGATAGTTGAAGGACACCGGAAAAATGGTCTTCTTGGCGGTGGCATCCTGCGGATCCTGATAGAACTCGCCACTTTGCGCCGTGGCTTCGAACGCCGCCGTGTCGAAGCTGAAATGGTCCTCGGCCATCAGCACATGACTGGCGAAAGCTTTGGCGGTATCGAAGCGGACCTCGTAATGCTTGCCTACAGGCCAATCCTCGGACGGCACGAAGCGCAGCGTGCGGTCATCGACCCACGTCCACTGCCCTTTGGCCGCGGGCTGCATGGTAATGCCCGCCGTCACGGGCTTGCCGACCTGCTCGATCGGCGCCGCCGACTTGGAGAACCTTACCGTCAGCGGATAGATGACGATCGGCTGCCGGGTGTAGTCGCTGATCGAGGGCGCGTCGATCGATAGCGCAATGCGGAGCGGCTCCACCGGTTTGGGCCGATTCTGGTACCACTGCCAGCCGAACCAACCCGCGGCAGCGAATCCCAGTACGGCTACCAGCAGGCCGGCGGCATGCATCGGCCGACGGCGGATCCACCCGCCGGTGGTTGGAAGCCATGCGGGAGCCGACCAGTTGACCTGCCCCACCAAGGGGCGCAGGACGAGGCCGATGCCCACGAGCAAGCCGCGCACGAGACGCAGCGGCAGCAGGAGAAGAAATCGCAACAGATCCATGATGCTTCCTGTCTTTCATCCAATGAATACAGCGACGGCCAAGGCCGACCTCGGGCCAGGACCGCGTGCGCCAAAACGCCCGCCTCTTGCGAAGCGGACCTGACACCACCGGTTTTCCCGTTCCCGATGCTGCGCGCCGAACATGGCAGCGCGCTGTACGAATTCTGACATGCGTCCGTCAGGTTTGACTTCAGACACGTCTGAAACTGCCGAGGGCGTCCACTGCATTGCACAGGGGGCGCCAGTGGCCCGGGCGTTAAGGCAACGCTGATTAAGTATCGCCATCGTCACCGCCCCTGTCTGCACGCATCTCACAGGGGCGTCGGCGAGGGCAGCCTGGCTGGCTGTCGAGCCGACGCACCGAAGAGGTGCGGGCAGACAGGGGCGGCCCCAACCCATTGAATTGAAGGGACGGGGTGATGCCTGGAAGGCCCGCAGGCATCATGACGATGGCGATACTTAATCAGCGTTGCCTTGAGCCAGCAAACCCGTTCTGCGCGCCACCGACCTCTAAGGCGGGTGGCTACCGCAGCAAGCCGACCTCACAGCTCCGCAATGAACTCGCGGACCACCGGGGCAAGCTTGGGATCCTGCATCGCCATGTGCATGGTGGCGCGCACCAGGCCGGCCTTGTTGCCGCAATCGAAACGGGTGCCTTCGAAGCGATAGGCCAGTACCTTGCCCTGCTCCTTCAGCAATGCTTCGATCGCATCGGTCAACTGGATTTCGCCGCCCGCGCCCGGCGTGGTCTGCTCCAGCAACTGCGAAGATGCGGCCGGGCAAGACGTAGCGGCCCACCACCGCCAGGTTGGACGGCGCGTCGGCCGGCTTGGGCTTCTCCACCATGTGCCGGATCTGCGCACTGCGCTCATCGATCGGCGTGGCATCGACGATGCCGTACTTGTCGGTCTCGTCGTGCGGCACTTCTTCCACGGCGATCACACCGGCATGCTGCGCCTCTGCCAGTTCGGCCATCTGCCGCAACGCGCCCTTGCCGGCTTGCCGTTCCAGATCAGGTCATCAGGAAGCACCACGCCAAACGGCTCGTCGCCCACCACCGGCTTGGCGCAAAGCACGGCATGGCCAAGGCCCAGCGCCTCTGGCTGGGTCACGAAGATCGCACGCACATGCCGCGGCAAGGTGCCCTGCACCAGCGCCAGCAACTCGTCCTTGCCCTTCTCCTGCAGCTTCGCCTCCAGTTCGTAGGCCTTGTCGAAGTAGTCGGCAATGGCGTGCTTGTAGCGATTGGTCACGAAGATCAGCGTGTCGGCACCGGCATCCACCGCTTCGTCGACGGCGTACTGGATCAGCGGCTTGTCCAGCACCGGCAACATTTCCTTGGCCACCACCTTGGTGGCGGGCAGGAAACGCGTGCCGAGGCCGGCGACGGGGAAAACCACCTTGCGCAAAGGCTTGCTCACTCATTGCTCTCCTGATTCGTTGCGGCGGATCGACACCACATTGTCCGGCTGCGCCGAATCGCTCCAGCGGAACGATCGGCAACAGGCTGGATACGCAGCGGCGCAACGTTCTTCGTCATGAAGGCCATCACGGCCTCGGCCGCCTTGGCCAGCAGCGCCTGCAGCAGCTCCCACGACACCTCGCGGTGCTGCGCCAGGAAGATCTTGGCGTGCGTCGGTCGCGCTGTAGTTTTCCAGCGGATGGAACAGTTCCTCGAACAACTTCTCGCCGGCGCGCAGGCCGGTGTAGATGATCGGGAATCTCCGCTGCCGGGCTTGCTTGCCGGCCAGACGAATCATCTGTTCGGCCAGGTCGCGGATCTTGACCGGCTCGCCCATGTCCAGCGCGAAAATCTCGCCGCCCTTGCCGATGCTGGCGGTCTGCAGGATCAGCTGGCAGGCCTCGGGAATGGTCATGAAATAACGCGAGATCTCCGGGTGAGTCACGGTCACCGGACCGCCGTTGCGGATCTGCTGACGGAACAGCGGCACCACCGAGCCCGCCGAATCCAGCACATTGCCGAAACGCACCGTCATGAAATGCGTGCTCGGCATGCGCGTTGAGGTTCTGGCACCAGATCTCCGCCATGCGCTTGCAGGCACCCATCACGCTGGTCGGGTTGACCGCCTTGTCGGTGGAGATCAACACGAAGCATTCGACCCCGATGGCGCATCGGATAGGTCGGCAACGTTGCGCGTGCCCAGCACGTTGTTGCGGAAGGCTGCGCGCACCTGCCCCTGCAACATCGGCACATGCTTGTAGGCCGCTGCATGAAACACCACCTGCGGCTTGTATTCGACAAAGAGCTTGCGCATCGCGGCGGATCGCCGCAGTCGGCCAGAATGCTTTCGTAGATCAGCTCCGGATACTCCGCGCGCAATTCCTGCGTGATCTGGTAGAGATTGAATTCGCTGTTGCTCGACCACGCATCAGCGACTGCGCTCCAAGGCGCGCAATCTGGCGGCACAGTTCCGAACCGATCGATCCGCCGCCGCCGGTCACCAGCACGCGCCGGTCAGTAAGAGTATCGCGAATGGCCGTCCAGTCCAGCTCGACCGTATCGCGGCCCAGCAGATCCTCGATCGCCACTTCCTTGATCTCGTTGAATTGCGCGCGCCCCGCAACGACGTCTTCCAGCTTGGGAATGGTGCGATAAGGCAGGCCACTCTGATCGCACAAGCTCCACCACGCGGCGCATTTCCTGGGTGGATGCGCCGGGCATGGCGATCAGCAGCATCTCGGCGGCTACTTCGCGCGCCAGTTCGGGCAATTGATCGATACGCCCAAGCACCGGATGACCATTGATGCTCGCACCACGCAGGCTTTGCTTGTCGTCGACGAAAGCCCACTACCGTGTAACCGTTGTCGCGCTGCACATCGCGCGACAAGGCCTCGCCAGCGCGGTCGGCGCCAACGATCAGTACGCGCTTGCAGAGGCTTCGCCTGGAGCAGCTCGTCGCGACTGTCCTTCCAGTAACGGTAGGCCAGTCGAGGCGCTCCGAGCAGGACGGCAAGAACCACCGGGTAGAGCAGCAGCACCGAACGCGGCACGCCGGCCAGGCGGTTGTACAGGAACAAGGCCGCCGCAATGGCCAATGCGCACCGAACACCGCCGCGCGCAGGATATTCCACAGATCCGGCAGGCTGGCGAAGCGCCAGACGCCTCTGTACAAGCCGGTCCAGCTGCAGCACAGCTCCCTGCACCAGCAGCACCAGCGGGAATTCGAGCAAATGGAAGCTGATCGCCGCATCGTCGGCTCAAGGCGTAACGAAGCGCCTTGGCCACCCACCAGGCCAGTGCCGCCATGAACAGGTCATGCAGCATGACGGCGATGCGCGGATGAATGATCGCGACTAGCTTACGCAGCGACATGGCGGCCCTTGTGCAAGACGCGCCGCAGACAACTGACGCTTCATGAGTCATCCATACGGCAGATCGCTCCCAGATAGGCGCCCATGGCAATCGTCAGTGCCGCCCGCCGATGACTCCAGGACCAGCCAGCGCCGCCAACGGGGCGGCAACCAGCACGTTCCAGCGCCAGATAGGCAGCGCCCCCCCGGCGCATGCGTGAATCCACTGCGAGACCAGCCATTGGTAAAGGTGCTCGCGATGCGCAGTGTACCAGCGACGGCCGCGCCACATACGGACCAAGCAGAGTCAGGCTGGCATCCACCACAAAAGCTGAACGACAGGATCAGCGGCGGGCCATAGCAGGCTCGTGATCCACCCGCCAGAGCAACCCGGTGAAGCGCAAATCAGCAAGAACCCCACGGTGCCGCTGCCCACATCCCCCATGAAGATCCGCGCCGGCGGCCGGTTGTAGTACCAGAAGCCCACGGCTGCCGCCGCCAGGCAAGCCGCGGCAACCGCCAAGGCCGGTCTGGGCCGCTGACCATGCCAGCAGAGCCAGGCCGCTGCCGACGAAGATCGCCTGTTGGGCCAGCAGGCCATCGATGCCGTCCATGAAATTGTGCAGGTTGATGCTCCATGCTCCCGCGAACATCAGCACCGGAAGCCACCACCACGACAAGCCCGTTGCGGCCAAGGCCATCGCGAACAGCGCCGACGCCAGCAACTGCGATGCCCAGGCGAGGCAGGACCGGCAAGGAGCGGTGATCGTCCCACCAGCCCGCCAGTAGCGACCAGCGATCGTGCGACAGTGCCAGCGCCAGGGTGACCAGCCCAGGCCATGCATCAGGCAGCAGATAGAAACTGGCCGGCATGGTCAGCAACGCAGCGACCACGATGCCGATGCCGCCGCCACGCGGGCGTGGGGGTCGTGTGCGAACGACGCTGCCCCGGCAGGTCCAGCATGCCTTGCCGATGGGCATAGGCGATCGCGCCCCGCACCACCAGCAAGGCGATCGACAACGCAGCCAGCACCATCCCTATCGCCAGCCCAGAAGACGTCATGCCGGCCTCATTCGTTGGCGACGCCGTGAATCGGGCGAATCGTGCTCCAGCTCTTGCAGCTCGGGCACTGCCAGTGATGGGCCTTGGCGCCAAAGCCGCAACGGCTGCAGCGGTACATCGCCTGGCCCTCGAGCAGCTTCTTGGTGAGATCGCGCAGGATCAGGAAGTTCTCGCGCGCCTCCCCCTCGATCTTGTCCATGGTGGCGTCGATCAACGCCATCAGCCCGCGCACGGAGGGGCGCTGGCGCAACTGCGAGGTAAGGAAGTCGATGGCCGTCCGTTCGCCATCGCGCTGCTGATACAACCGCGTCAGCGCGAGCACCGGCGAGATGCCGTGATAACGCTCGAGGATGTCGCCGCAGGAAATGCTCGGCGTGCTCCATCTGCTGCGAGCGGGCGTAGCTGTTGAGCAAGCGGCGGCAGGATTTCCGGCACGAAGGCGATGTCGGCCTCGACCGCCTGCTCGTAGACCTTGACCGCCTCCGCATGCTGTCCTTCCTCCGCATACAGGCGACCGGTGAGCATGAAGGCACGCACGCAATCGGCCTGGCACGTCGAAGGCCTGCCGCAGGTAGTCGCGGGCTTCCTGACGCGGGCGCCGTGCTGCCGCGAGCGATCGGCCAGCTCGCAATAGAACTGCGCAATCATGCGGCGCCTCGTCTTCGCCAGTCATCGCCTCCAGACCGGCGCGCATGCTCGATGGCCTTGTGCCAGTCGCGTTCGTGCTGGTAGATCGCAATCAAGTGGCGCAGTGCCGACGGCGCATGCGCGTCCATCGCGACCAGGTCGGAGAACAGTGCCTCGGCGCGATCAAGCAAGCCCGCACGCATGTAGTCCTCGCCCAGTTCCAGCAAGGCGACGGTCTTCATGGCGTCGGAAAGTCCGGGACGCGATACCAGGTGCTGATGCAGGCGGATCGCCCGATCCACCTCGCCACGACGGCGAAACAGGTTGCCCAGCGCCAGGTGCGTTTCCACCGTGTCGCGGTTGTACTCGGCCAGCTTGAGGAAGACCTCGATCGCCTTGTCCTGCTCTTCGTTGAGCAGGTAGTTCAGGCCGCGGAAGTAGTCCGAAGAGAGCTCACTGACCTCGGCCCCGGAACGCCTCACGCCAGCCCGACGTGCCGTCCACCAGCCACTGCGCGAACGCAGCAGGCACCAACAGAACGAGCACATACAGAAGCGCGCTCATGCGCTTGCCGAAGAGGTTCTTGGCCTTGTCAGCGCCAGACGATGCCCGGCGCCGCAGGCGGCGATGCTTGGTGCTGACGCCCGAGCCAGGCGGTGAGCCCGCCAAGCAGCCAGCCGATCACCAGGGCCAGCAGCAAGGCCGCGCCCTTGGGCAGCTCGACTCGCGCGAAGCCAAGGTCATAGCCGACCAGATCGGCGTTGAGCGCGCCCAGCACCACGCCGGCGGCTATGAAGAGCAGGAGGATCAACGTCACGATCAGTCGCATGCGGCGGACTTTACCCGATTGCCCATGACCGTCACAGGCGTGTGCGTACGTCTTCTTCAGGAACCCTGCTGGCCGTCATCGTTTCCACCACGAACTCGGCGTGTCCACGGCAAAAAAGAAGGCAGGAACGGCTCAACGCCGCCTGCCTTCGGCTACCTGTCGTGAGTCCCCGTCAAGCGGGACATCAATCCAGATCCAGATTGACTCGCTCGCGCAATTCCTTGCCCGGCTTGAAATGCGGAACATGCTTGCCCGGCAAGGCCACGGCATCGCCGGTCTTCGGGTTGCGTCCCATGCGCGGCGGCCGGTAATGCAGCGCAAAGCTGCCAAAACCGCGCACCTCGATGCGCTCGCCGCTCGCCAGCGCATGGCTCATCTGCTCGATCACGCTCTTGACGGCCATCTCGACGTCGGCAAACGCAAGATGGGTCTGACGCCGCGCCAGCGCTTCGATCAGTTCGGATTTGGTCATGGGTCCCCAATGTCCGTGACGTGAAACAAACGGGGCGGCCGAACGCCGCCCCGCCGTCTTACGCTTGCTACTGGCGATCAGTCGGCCTTGTTGAACTGTTCCTTGAGCAGCGCACCGAGCTTGGTCGTACCGCTGGCGGCGTTCGAGGAGTACTCAGCCACGGCGCTCGTGCAGCTCCTCCTCGTCCTTGGCGCGGATCGACAGCTGCCAGCTGGCGACCCTTGCGATCCATGCCGGTGAACTTGGCTTCGACCTTGTCGCCCACCTTCAGATGCTGCGTGGCATCGTCGATGCGCTCCTTGGCGATGTCGTTGGCGCGCAGGTAACCCTCGACGCCCTCACCCAGATCGATCACGGCACCCTTGGCGTCGACTTCCTTGACGGTGCCGTTGACGATGGTGCCGCGCGGGTTGGCCGCCATGAACTGGCCGAACGGATCCTGCTCCATCTGCTTGATGCCGAGCGAGATGCGCTCGCGCTCCGGATCAACGGCCAGCACCACGGCCTCGATCTCGTCGCCCTTCTTGAAGTTGCGCACCAGATCTTCGCCGGAGACCTGCCAGGAGATGTCGGACAGGTGCACCAGACCGTCGATGCCGCCGTCCAGGCCGATGAAGATGCCGAAGTCGGTGATCGACTTGATCTGACCGGACACCTTGTCGCCCTTCTTGTGCATGGCTGCGAAGGCTTCCCACGGGTTCGAGCGGGTCTGCTTGATACCCAGCGAGATGCGGCGACGCTCTTCATCCACGTCCAGGACCATGACTTCGGTCTCGTCACCGACCTGAACCACCTTGGCCGGGTTGACGTTCTTGTTGGTCCAATCCATTTCGGACACGTGCACCAGGCCTTCGACGCCCGGCTCGATCTCGACGAAGCAGCCGTAATCGGTGACGTTGGAGACCTTGCCGAACAGGCGGCTGCCGACCGGGTAGCGGCGGGCGATGGCGACCCACGGATCGTCACCCAGCTGCTTCAGGCCCAGCGAAACGCGGTTGCGCTCCTGGTCGTACTTCAGCACGCGCACGTCCAGCTCGTCGCCGACGTTGACGACTTCGGACGGATGACGCACGCGCTTCCACGCCATGTCGGTGATGTGCAGCAGGCCGTCGATACCGCCCAGGTCCACGAACGCGCCGTAGTCGGTGAGGTTCTTGACGGTGCCCTTGACCACCGCGCCTTCGGTCAGGCGCTCAAGCAGCTTCTCGCGCTCCTCGGAGAACTCGGTCTCGACGACGGCACGGCGGCTGACGACCACGTTGTTGCGCTTGCGGTCGAGCTTGATGATCTTGAACTCGAGTTCCTTGCCTTCGAGGTAAACCGGATCGCGCACCGGACGCACGTCGACCAGCGAGCCCGGCAGGAAGGCGCGGACGTCCTTGATGTCGACGGTGAAACCGCCCTTGACCTTGCCGGAGATCATGCCGATGATGGTCTCTTCCTTGTCGAACGCCTGCTCGAGGTCGTCCCAAACCATCGAACGCTTGGCCTTCTCGCGCGACAGCTTGGTCTCGCCGAAACCGTCTTCCAGTGCTTCGAGGGCAACCTTCACCTCGTCGCCCACCTGCACTTCCAGCTCGCCGCTCTCGTCCTTGAACTGCTCGATCGGGACGATGCCTTCGCTCTTCAGGCCAGCGTTGATCACGACGACGTCGTTGCGGATTTCCACAACGATACCCGTGACGATCGCGCCCGGCTTCAGCTTGGAGATAGCCTGTTGGCTCTGTTCAAACAGTTCGGCAAAACTTTCAGTCATGTTGATTCCAAAATGGGAAAAGACCGTCGGTCCTGTGCGCGCCGTTGGATGTAATGCGCACGGACATTCGGTCCACCGGTTGATGGGTGTCTTCGGCGGTTCGCAGAGCCGCCGTCGTCACCGTTGGCCAAAACCCCTGCCGCGGCAGGGGCACAGAAACCGCCATCGGCAACCCGTTCAGGAGCTGCACGACGGCCAAAACTTTCGCAACGACACTCGTCGATGCCCATGCCGGTGGTATCGACCAGAACCGCATCTGTCGGCGGGCTTGAGCGGCGCGACCGCTCGCGATGCATCGCGGGCTGTCACGCGCTTCAATTTCGCGCTGAAGGCCGCCAAGTGTAACGCTTAGCCCCTTTTCCTTCAACTGCTTATAGCGTCTTTTCGCCCGTTCGGCCGCGCTTGCCGTCAGGAACACCTTGAACGGGGCATCGGGGAAGATCACCGTGCCCATGTCGCGCCCATCCGCCACCAGTCCGGGCGCCTTGCGAAAGCCCAGCTGCATAGCGACAAGTGCCTCGCGCACCGAAGGCATCGAGGCAATCGCCGAGGCCGCCGCACCCGCGGTTTCGGTGCGCAGTTCGTCGGTGGCGTCATGGCCATTGACGATCACCCGGGTTTCGCTGCCATCGGTGGCTGCCCGAAAACTGGATCTTGGTGGTCTGGGCGCAACGGGTCACGGCCTCGGCATCCGACAGGTCCAGCCCCTCCATGCCCGCGGCATAGCCAACCGCCCGATACAGCGCGCCCGAATCCAGCAGCCGCCAGCCCAGCTGTGTCGGCCACCAGCCGCGCTGATGGTGCCCTTGCCCGATCCCGACGGCCCGTCGATAGTGAGGACGGGAACGGACGACGGATGGGCTCATGGGGACTCCTGACGGTAGTGGACGAAAGCGCGTAGTCTAGCGCGTTGATCCCGCACTGGAACGCGTGCTATCAGCCGTTGCTTCCTTTAGTCCGCCAGGCCCATGCCAGCTTTAACCATGAACGATCTCAGTCGCGAGTTCGAACAGGCCGCCGAAGATATCCAGCGATACTGGCCAGCGCCCTGACAACGACACCTTGCTGAAGCTCTACGCGCTCTACAAGCAGGGCTCGGAGGGCGATCGTGCAAGCGACCCAGCCCGGCTTCTTCGATTTTGTCGGCACGGCCAAGCACGAGGCCTGGGCGCAGCTGCACGGCGTTCCCAAGATGAGGCCATGCGGCGCTACATCGCGCTGGTGCAGCAGCTGCTGGCATGACCTCGACGACTTGCGTTCGCACACGAGGCTTGCTTTCGCGAGCGCCCAACACCGGCACATTCATACGATCGTTTGAGCATTCGTGGCCGCATGAATTACCCCATCTGTTCGCTCCGCTCGATCTGGGCCACGTCACCCTGCCCAACCGCATCCTGATGGGCTCGATGCATACCGGGCTGGAAGACAAGGCCGGCGATTACGACAAGCTGGCGGCCTATTTCGCCGAACGCGCCCGGGGCGGCGTGGGACTGATGGTGACCGGCGGCATCGCGCCCAGCATCCAGGGCTGGCTGAAGCCATTCGGCGGCCGCCTGTCGATGCCCTGGCACAAGCCGCGCCACCGCAAGCTCACCGACGCCGTGCATGCCGAGGGCGGCACGCATCTGCATGCAGATCCTGCACGCGGGCCGCTATGGCTATCACCCGCTGTCGGTGGCGCCCTCGAAGATCAAGTCGCCGATCACACCTTTCACGCCCCGCGCGCTTTCCACCGGCGGCGTCGAGCGCACCATCCGGGATTTCGTGCGTTGCGCGAAGCTCGCCCAGGATGCCGGCTACGACGGCGTCGAGGTGATGGGTTCGGAAGGCTATCTGATCAACCAGTTCATCGCGGCGCGCACCAATCAGCGCAACGATGCGCTGGGGCGGCGATGCTGCTCGACGCATGCGTTTTCCGGTGGAAATCGTGCGCCGCACGCGCGAAGCGGTGGGGCGCGACTTCATCATCATCTACCGACTGTCGATGCTGGATCTGGTCGATGGCGGCCAGGACTGGAGCGAGATCGTGACGCTGGCCAAGGCCATCGAGGCGGCCGGCGCCAGCATCATCAACACCGGTATCGGCTGGCATGAAGCGCGCGTGCCCACCATCGTCACCAGCGTGCCGCGCGCGGGCTTTGCCTGGGTCACCAGGAAGCTCAAGGGCGAGGTCGCGATCCCGCTGATCACCACCAATCGCATCAACATGCCGGACGTGGCCGAGCGCATTCTCGCCAGCGGCGAGGCCGACATGGTATCGATGGCGCGTCCACTGCTGGCCGATCCCGACTGGGCCAACAAAGCCAAGGCCGGGCGCAGCGAGCGCATCAACACCTGCATCGCCTGCAACCAGGCCTGCCTGGACCACGTATTCCAGAATCGACGTGCCAGCTGCCTGGTCAATCCCCGCGCCTGCCACGAAACCGAACTGCAGATCACGCCGGCGGCGACGCGCAAACGCATTGCCGTGGTGGGCGCCGGCCCTGCCGGCATGGCCTGCGCCAGCACGCTGGCAGAGCGCGGCCACCAGGTCACCCTGTTCGATCAGGCGAACGAAATCGGCGGCCAGTTCAATGTCGCCAAGCAGATTCCCGGCAAGGAAGAATTCCACGAAACGTTGCGCTATTTCCGTCATCGCCTGGAGGACGCCGGCGTCGAACTGCAACTTGGCCAAGCCGCCGACGCCAGCATCGCTTGCTGCCGCCGGCTATGACGAAGTGGTCATCGCCACCGGCATCACGCCGCGTCGCGTGAGCTTTCCCGGCAGCGATGACGCCGCGTGTACTGAGCTATCTGGACGTACTGGCTCGCGGCAAGCCGGTAGGGCCGCGCGTCGCCATCATCGGCGCCGGCGGCATCGGCTTCGACGTGGCGGAATTCCTGGTCGAGCACCCACCCTCGCCTGCGACCTGATGTCGCTCGCTGGACGCGCGAATGGGGCGTCGACACGCAGCTCGATACCGCGTGGCGGACTCGTCCCGCCGCAGCCTGAAGCACCCGCCCGGCAGGTGTGGTTGCTCCAGCGCAGCGAAGGGCGTCCTGGCGCGCGTCTCAACAAGACCACCGGCTGGGTGCATCGCGCCACCCTCAAGGCCAAGCGCGTGAGCATGCTGGGCGGCGTGACCTACGAGCGATTCGATGAGCAAGGCCTGCACATCACGGTCGGCGGCAAGCCTCAGACTTCTGCCGGTGGACAACGTGGTGATCTGCGCCGGCCAGGAGCCGAATCGCGCCCTGGCCGACGCACTGATCGCGGCCGGCATCAAGGTGCACGTCATCGGCGGCGCCGACGTCGCCGCCGAACTCGACGCCAAGCGGGCCATCGACCAGGGCACCCGCCTGGCTGCCAAGCTCTGAAACGACAACGCCCGGCCAAAGCCGGGCGTGTCTGGAAAAGAAAGCGCCCCGCTAGAGCGACGCATCGATATGGGTCAGGGGGGAGGAAGACCAGATATCGTAGGTTTAGCGTCGCTGCGGGGCGAGGGTCGGCACCACCTGGGGGGAGGGGAGGTGGCGGGACGGAGGCAATATTATGATCGACACGTTATAGAGTATCAAATATATATTTAGGCCATCACTTATTCGATATCCGTATATATGTTCGATTTCCGTCAGCTTGCGCTACTTCGTGGCCGTGGCCGAGGAGCTCAGCTTCACTCGTGCGGCTTTGCGCCTGCATCTTTCGCAACCTCCGCTTTCCCAGCAGATCCAGGCGCTGGAGCAGGATCTGGGCGTGCGCCTGCTGGAGCGGACCAAGCGGCACGTGGCGCTGACCGAGCCGGGACGACTGTTTCTGGACCAGGCCCGCCAGATCCTCGACCAAGGCCGAAGAGGCGCGCAGCCAGATGGCCGATGCCGCCGCCGGCTACAGCGGCCAGTTACGCCTGGCCTACACCGTGTCGGTATCCTTCCACCCCGCCCTGCCGCAGACCCTGCTCCGCTATCGGCCAGTTCGCACCCAAGGTGCGACTGATGCTCAGCGAGATGTATACCGAGCCGCAGTACGCCGCCCTGCTCGCCGGCGACCTCGACGTCGGCTTCGTGCGGGACGTGCCGGGGTCACGCACAAGCATGGCCAAGGATCTGCGTCTGGACGTGATCGACCGCGAACCCTTGTTGCTCGCCCTGCCCTCCGGGCACCCCCTGGCGCAGAAGGAAAGCATCTGGCTGCGCGAAGTGGCCATGGAGGCCTTTGTCGTCGCAGCCACGCGAACTCGCCGCCACACTGTACGACCGCCTGACCCAGATCGCCGCCAAGGCCAGCTTCCAGCCCCTGATCCGCCAGCATGCGCAGCAGATCAACGGCTTGCTGGCCCTGGTGGCGGCCGGCATGGGGCTGGCGCTGGTACCCGCCCATGCAAATCGGTGAGCCTGGCCGGCGTCAGCTACCTGCGCCTGGAAGATCCGGACGCATATATGCTGCTGGCCCTGGCAAGCCGCGGCGGACAATCCCTCGCCGGTAGTGCAGGCAGATTCCTGGCGCCATGACTGAACCGCAGTGGCATGAGACTTGTGTCAAGCGTAACGGCCAGTTACAATTCCGTTCTTGTATTTTTTCTTTCTATAGTGTCAGGAGCTGGCCGTGAAGGTGCTTACCTCTTTGAAGTCCGCCAAGTCGCGGCACCGTGACTGCAAGGTTGTGCGCCGTCGCGGCAAAGTGTTCGTGATCTGCAAGAGCAACCCGCGTTTCAAGGCTCGTCAGCGCTGATCTTTCAGCAGCGATGAGATACGAAAAAGGCCGCGAAAGCGGCCTTTTTTATTGCCTGAGTGACGTGCCGAGCGCTTTTTGTAGGAGCGCACCCTATGCGCGATCGCAGGGTTTCGCGGTACCGCTCCGTAGGCTTTTCGCGCACAGGGTGCGCTCCTACAAAAAAGTGCGTGCGCCGCTAAAGGAAAAGGGCCGCAGAGCGGCCCTCTCTGTTGCCCGCGGAACATGCCGGGCTGCTTTTCTACAACAGATCAGGCGTAGCGCACGCCGGTGATCTCGTAACGCTTCACGCCATTCGGCGCCTTGAACTCGAAGCTGTCGCCGGCGCTCTTGCCGATCAGCGCTCGCGCGATCGGCGACGACACAGCGATCAGGCGCTGCTTGATGTCGGCTTCGAGGTCGCCAACGATCTGGTAGGTCACGGCTGTCGCCGCTGTCCTCGTCTTCCAGATCGACGGTCGCACCGAAGACCACGCGGTTACCTGCCGTTGAGACGGCTGACATCGATCACTTCGGCGGTGGACAGCGCCGCTTCCAGCTCGGCGATACGACCTTCGGCGAAGCTTTGCTGTTCGCGCGCCGCGTGGTATTCGGCGTTCTCCTTCAGGTCGCCGTGGGCTCGCGCCTCGGCGATGGCCGCGATGATGCGCGGCCGATCGGTGAACTTCAGCTTTTCCAGTTCGCCGCGCAGACGCTCTGATCCCGCCTTGGTGATGGGAGCTCGACTCATGCGCTTCAATTCCTCGTGCAGTTCCTGCAGGCTGTTGACCTCGTCGTCGCCGTGGAAATCCAGCGAATGCACCAGCGCGCGTGCGCCTGCCACCGTGGTGGAGTACGTGACGCGCTGCTGCAGAGCCTCGCGCCGGATCGAGAACGAGTCGGCGATCGCCTGCTTGCCCTCGGTCGTGTTGACGATATAGACGATCTCGCCGTTCTTGATCAGGTCGACGATATGCGGACGACCTTCGAGCACCTTGTTGATGCGCTCGCAGGCCACGCCGTGCTCGTCGAGATAGGCCGCCGTGCCTGCGGTCGCAACCAGGCTGAAGCCGCGCGCGAGCACTTCGCGCGCGACCGGCAGCAGGCGATCCTTGTCGGCATCGCGCACCGACACGAACACCTTGCCCTTCGGCGGCGTCTTGATGCCGGCCGCGTCGTGACCGCGTGCAAACGCGGCACCGAAGCTGCGACCCACGCCCATCACCTCGCCGGTGGAACGCATTTCGGGCCCGAGGATGGGATCGACGTTCTGGAATTTCAGGAACGGGAAGATCGCTTCCTTGACCGAGTAGTAACCCGGGATGACTTCACGCGTCGGTGCCCTGTGCCACCAGCGACTTGCCGGCCATGCACGCGCGCCGCGATCTTGGCCAGCGGCACGCCGGTGGCCTTGGAGACGAACGGCACCGTGCGCGAGGCGCGCGGATTCACTTCCAGGATGAACACGGTATCGCCCTGGATCGCGAACTGCGTGTTCATCAGGCCGATGACCTTCAGCTCCTTCGCCATCGCCGTCACCTGGCGGCGCATCTCGTCCTGCACCGCCGGCTGACAGCGAATACGGCGGCAGCGAGCAGGAGGAGTCGCCCGAATGCACGCCGGCCTCCTCGATATGCTCCATGATGCCGCCGATCAGCACGTTGCCTTCAGCATCGGCAATGATGTCGACGTCCACCTCGACGGCATGATCGAGGAAGCGATCCAGCAGCACCGGCGAGTCGTTGGACACCTGCACCGCCTCGCGGATGTAGCGCGCCAGGTCGGCGTCGTCATGCACCACTTCCATCGCGCGGCCGCCGAGCACATAGCTTGGGCGCACCACCAGCGGATAGCCGATCTCGCGAGCCAGCGCCAGCGCTTCGTCCGCGTTGCGCGCGGTGCGGTTCGGCGGCTGGATCAGGCCGAGCTTGACGATCATCTGCTGGAAGCGCTCGCGATCCTCGGCCAGGTCGATCGAGTCGGGCGAGGTGCCGATCACCGGCGCGCCGGCAGCTTCCAGCGCACGCGCCAGCTTCAGCGGCGTCTGGCCGCCGTACTGCACGATCACGCCCTTCGGCTTCTCCAGATCGACGATTTCCAGCACGTCTTCCAAGCGTCAGCGGCTCGAAGTACAGGCGATCGGAGGTGTCGTAGTCGGTGGAAACGGTCTCCGGGTTGCAGTTGACCATGATGGTCTCGAAGCCGTCCTCGCGCAGCGCCAGCGCGGCATGCACGCAGCAGTAGTCGAACTCGATGCCCTGGCCGATACGGTTCGGGCCGCCACCGAGCACGATGATCTTGTCGCGATTCGTCGGCGCCGCTTCGCACTCTTCCTCGTAGGTCGAATACATGTACGCGGTCGTGGTCGCGAACTCGGCGGCGCAGGAATCCACCCGCTTGTACACCGGGCGCACGCCCAGCGTATGGCGCAGATGGCGCACGGCGGCCTCGTCGGTGCCGGGCAGCTCGGCAACGCGCGCATCGGAGAAGCCCATGCGCTTCAGTTCGCGCATGCGCGGCGCATCGAGCGCGGTCAGACCCTGCGCCTTCACCTCGGCTTCGGTCAGCACGATGTCCTCGAATGCCGCGAGGAACCAGCGGATCGACGCGGCTGAGCGTTGTACACCTCCTCCAGCGACAGCCCGGCACGGAACGCATCGGCGAGATGGAACACGCGATCCGGACGCGGCTCGCGCAGTTCGCGCTTGAGCACGGCCACGGCCGTCTTCGCGTGCTGAGGTCCAGGCCGGTCGGGTTAAGGCCGGTCTTGCCGATCTCCAGGCCGCGCAGCGCTTTCTGCAGCGATTCGTGGAAGGTGCGCCCCATCGCCATCACCTCGCCCACCGACTTCATCTGCGTGGTGAGGCGCGCATCGGCGGACGGGAAATTTCTCGAACGCGAAGCGCGGAATCTTGGTGACCACGTAGTCGATGCTCGGCTCGAACGAGGCCGGCGTGAGGCCGCCGGTGATGTCGTTCTTGAGTTCGTCCAGCGTGTAGCCGACGGCCAGCTTGGCGGCGATCTTGGCGATCGGGAAGCCGGTGGCCTTCGAAGCCAGCGCGGACGAACGCGACACGCGCGGATTCATCTCGATGACCACCACGCGGCCGTTCTCGGCATTGATGCCGAACTGCACGTTGGAGCCACCGGTATCCACGCCGATCTTGCGCAGCACCGCGATCGAGGCGTCGCGCAGGCGCTGGTATTCCTTGTCGGTAAGCGTCTGCGCCGGCGCCACCGTGATCGAGTCGCCGGTGTGCACGCCCATCGGATCGAGGTTTTCGATCGAGCACACGATGATGCAGTTGTCCGCCTTGTCGCGGACCACTTCCATCTCGAATTCCTTCCAGCCAAGCACGGATTCCTCGACCAGCACTTCGCCGACCGGCGAAAGTTCCAGACCGCGCTTGACGATCTCCTCGAACTCCTCGCGGTTGTAGGCGATGCCGCCGCCGGAACCGCCGAGCGTGAAGCTGGGCCGGATGATGGTCGGGATAGCCCACCTTGGCCTGGGTTTCCAGCGCCTGCTCGAACGATTGCGCACGACCTCGGCCTTCGGGCATTCCAGGCCGATTTCGGCCATCGCCACGCGGAACAGCTCGCGATCCTCGGCCATGCGGATCGCTTCGCGCGAGGCGCCGATCAGCTCGACGTTGTATTTCTCCAGCACGCCGTGGTCGGCCAGATCGAGCGCACAGTTGAGCCGGTCTGGCCGCCCATGGTCGGCAGCACCGCGTCCGGGCGTTCCTTGGCGATGATGCGTTCGACCGTCTGCCAGTTGATCGGCTCGATGTAGACGGCATCGGCCGTCTCCGGGTCGGTCATGATCGTGGCGGGATTGGAGTTCACCAGGATGACGCGGTAGCCCTCTTCCTTCAGCGCCTTGCATGCCTGCGCGCCGGAGTAATCGAACTCGCAGGCCTGGCCGATCACGATCGGGCCGGCGCCAATGATGAGGATGCTCTTGATATCGGTGCGCTTGGCCATCTCAGCGGGCCTCCTGCATCAGTGCTGCAAACCGATCGAACAGGTAGCCGATGTCGTGCGGCCCGGGGCTGGCCTCGGGATGACCCTGGAAGCAGAACGCCGGACGGTCGGTCAGCGCGAAGCCCTGCAGCGAGCCGTCGAACAGCGAAATATGGGTCACGCGCACGTTCGCCGGCAGCGTGGCCGGATCGACCGCGAAGCCGTGGTTCTGCGAGGTGATCAGCACGCGGCCGTCGTCGATGGTCCTTCACCGGATGGTTGGCGCCGTGATGGCCGAACTTCATCTTCAACGTCTTGGCGCCAAGCGCAAGGCCCATGATCTGGTGGCCCAGGCAGATGCCGAACAGCGGGATCTTGCGCGTCGAGGAATTCGCGTGTCGCCGCAATCGGCGTAGTCGCAGGCCGCCGGATCGCCGGGGCCGTTGGACAGGAACACACCATCGGGCTTCATCGCCAGCACGTCGGCCGCCGGCGTCTGCGCGGGCACCACCGTGATCTCGCAACCCTGCTCGGCCAGCAGGCGCAGGATGTTGCGCTTGACGCCGAAGTCGTAGGCGACCACCTTGAAGCGGCTTGGCACGGCTGATTGAATGCCTTGTGGTCGAGGTCGTAGACTGCCTTCGTTCCACGTCGTAGGCTCGCCGACGCTGACCACCTTGGCCAGGTCCATGCCGTTGAGGCCCGGGAAGGCGCGTGCCTTGGCCAGCGCGGCGTCCGCGTCGGCCTGCTCGCCCGGCCAACGATGCAGCCGGACAGCGCGCCCTTGTCGCGCAGGATGCGGGTGAGTCGACGCGTGTCGATGCCGGCGATGGCGACGATGCCATGGCGCTGCAGGTAGTCAGGCAGGCTCTCGCTGCTGCGCCAGTTGCTGGCCGACGCGGCACGTCGCGCACGATCAGGCCGGCGGCATGCACGCGTGGTCGGATTCGGCGTCCTCGGCGTTGACGCCGGTGTTGCCGATATGCGGGATAGGTCAGGGTGACGATCTGGCGCGCGTACGAGGGATCGGTGAGGATCTCCTGGTAGCCGGTCATGGCGGTGTTGAACACCACCTCGCCAACGGTTTCGCCAGTCCGCGCCCACGGCATAGCCGTGAAACACGCTGCCGTCTTCGAGGGCAAGCAGAGCGGGGATAGGCATGGGAATTCCGCCTTTTAGGTGCAGCAAAGTCCGCAAGCCGCACTTTGCAGGCTTGTGGACCTTGGTAAAGGAAAGTCGTAGGGCGGGTTGAAATGATAGGTGCAAGAGCCGTTTCTGTCCACCAGAAAGAGCTGAACAAAGAGCCCCGACGAGGCCTATCAACGCTCGATCCGGGCGCTAAACTAGCGCCGCCCAGCCAAAGACCGACCTCGATGAATTCAGCCGTGCTGCTCGATCCCGCCCGCCTTGACCGACCGGACACGGATATTCGGCTAGCAGCCGTTCCCGTTTCTGATCGCTCACGGCCAGCTGCCGGACGAGGCGCGCAGCGACCTGGAGCGCGATTTCCCGCGCTACACGAGTGCCGGCTTCTTCCCTTACGACGCCAGCGATTGCGGCCCTTCGGTCAATGCCCTGGTGCAGCAGCCTGGGCTCGCGCGGCTTTCGCCAGCGCCGTCGGCCAGCGCCTGGGCATCCCGAACCTCGGCCAGTTCCCGACCCTGGTCACGCTGTGCCGGTCTGCTCAACAAGCGCCACGGCACCATCCACACGGACAGCAAGTCCAAGGTGGCGACGGCCTTGCTCTATCTCAACCCCAGTGGCCGGACACCAGCGATGGCTGCCTGCGCTTCCTCGGCAGCATCGACGACATCGACAGCGTGCTCGCGCCCGAACTGAAGCCGCTCTACGGCGAGTTTGCGGTGTTCAAGCGCTGCGACAACTCCTTCCATGGCCACCTGCCCTACGAAGGCGAGCGCCGGGTGATCCAGGTCGCCTGGCTGACCAGCGAAGAAGAAAAGCTGCGCAAGACCAAGCGCGGCAAGTTCGCCCGCGGCTTCAAGAAGATCTTCGGCTCATCTGGACCGCAAACTCGGCGCCGGTCGCGACCGCAACGCTTCGCATCGCGATTGAAGCAAGCCAGATCGGCAGCATCCAGCCAGCTTCACGCAGCGACATGGCCAAGCCAAATCAGAGCTTGCTGCTGAAGTACCCGGCCACGTAGACGGCGAAAACGCCGTACAGCACCGCCCACCGGCAGCAGCCAGCGCGCATCCACACGCCCCTTGCGGAACAGCCACCACAGGTAGACGACGGCGATACGCGGTCAGCAGCGCCGGCGACCATCAATGGCGCGTCGAACAGCCATGGCGTGGCGAACAACGCCAGCGCGCTGGGAATGGTCGCCTGGATCATCATGGCGCCGGAGATGTTGGCCAGGGCCAGCCGCTCCTTGCCCTGGCGCACCCAGATCAGCGCATTGATCGTTTCCGGCAACTCGGTGGCCACCGGGCTCAGCACCAGGGCGACCAGGTGCGGCGATAGCTGCAAAGCGATCGCCGATGGTCTCGATCTGCCTGACGAAGATGTGCGAAGCGAACGCGATCACCAGCAGTGCCAGCGTGGTCTGCAGGATGACCCAGCGCAACGCCGGATCGACCGGCCTTAGGGCGGAACTTCAACGGCTCGAGCTCCTCCTCTTCCGGCGCCGTGCTGTCGTCGCTTGCAGCTCGCGCCACACATACAGCGCATAGGCGGCGAGAAACAGCACGCCCAGCCAGGGCTTGAAGGCAAAGGCGACCAGGCCCAGCCCGCACTTGACCACAAAGATCGCCAGGAACCACGACTGGTCCCGTGCCAGGCGAGCGATGCTCGACCCGAACCATGCGTCCGCGCGCTGCAGCTTGCAGCGATTGCATCCACAGGGCCACACCCACCATGGCATAGGCGATCGTGGCCAGCACCAGCGGCCCGCCCAGCGCCGCACCCACGCCGATATCCTGCTGCTCCGGCGTGTCTTGCCGAGGATGACGGCGACGAAGGTCACGGCGCTTTCCGGCAACGCTGTGCCGAAGGCCGCCAGCACGGTGCCGGTGGCCGTCGCGCCCAGCTTGAGCTTGTGCCCGAACCATTCCACGCCATTGACGAAGAATTCGCAGGCGACATAGATCGCGCCGGCCGAGACAGGAACAGACAACGCGGTGAGCAGCTTGATTCCATGGCCGGGCGAGCGGAAAACCATGGCGCAACGACGCAGCTCGCCCGGCCGGGTGAGCGCGTCGTGGCCAAAGGTCTCGCCGGGCTACCGACGCCTGACGGTGATCGGCGGGCCGTCCGCGCCATGGCGCCGGAGCTTCAAGTCTGTTGACGCGGATTCCTCTGAAGTCGCAGGCGAACGCCTGCGGGGGATGAGGATGGCTACTCCCCAATGACAACGCGTCGGATGCTAATGGCGGCAACCCAGGCAAACAAGTGAAGCCCGAGCCACTGCCTCGCCGTCATCCCAGTGGCTTTTAACAGCCGAAGGGCTGGTCAAGCTGCGAAGCACGACAAAGGCGTGACCGCGAAATCGCTAACGTGCGGCGCGCGCACTCAGCATCGCGTCGAGCTGCCTAGGACCCGGCGGCGCGCCCAGCCAGCCAGTGCGCCGCCTCCAACGCACCGCGCGCAAAGATCGAGCGATCGGTGGCGCGATGCGCCAGCTCCACCGTTCGCCCTGCCCGATCAGCAGGGCGATGTGCTCGCCGACGATATCGCCACCACGCACCACCGCAAAACCGATGCTGCCATCGTTCGCGCGGCCCGTGCGACCTTCGCGCGCAGTAGACGGCAGCTCTCGGCCAGCGTGGTTTCGCGCGCGGCGGCGGCGGCCTGCACCCAGCGCCAGCGCCGTACCCGAGGGCGCGTCTTGCTTGCGACCGTGATGCGCCTCGACGATTTCCAGATCCCAATCCGGCAGCGCCGCAGCGGCCTCGCGCAGCAGGCGCGTCAGCACTGCGACGCCGAGACTGAAATTGGCGGCGCGCAGCAGCGCGATGCGCTGCGCCGGCGGCGGCCAGTCGCTGCTTGCAAGTGCTGCATCGACACCGGTGGTGCCGGTGACCAAGGCGATGCCATGCGACTCGCAATGATCGTCAGCGCCTCGGCCAGTCCCGCGGGTCCACTGAAGTCGATCACCACGTCGAGGCGCCGGCGCCTGCGTCCAGTCATGCGTGAAGCGCAAGCTCGTCGTCACCCGACATAGACCGGCTGGCCCAGCATGCGCCGAGCCCGGTGACGCGATCGCATGCGACCAGGACGAAGCGCGCATCGCCGCTTGATCAGGCCGAGCAGGGCCTGCCCATGCGGCCGGAGGCGCCATTGATGGCGAGGCGAACGGGACGGCTCATGCGTGGGCTCCTTCCGGGCGCAGCAGCAAAGACAGAAGCCGCGATGCTAATGGCAGCCAGGAACGGCGTACACCGGCAATGTCGAATGGGGCGCCTTCCCCGCTCGGGAAAGGCGCATGCACTTACGAAGTGACTCGCGACCAGAACTGCTTGACGCCGTCGACCCAGCGTCTTCGCGCGCGGCGTGTGCTGATCGGCATCGCCGCCGGCGAAGGTGGCTTCGAGCTGATTCGAGCAATTCGCGCTGCTGCCTTGGTCAGACGCACCGGCGTCTCCACCACCACGCGGCAGATCAGGTCGCCGGTGCGACTGCTGCGCACCGACTTCACGCCGCGGCCGCGCAAGCGGAACTAGCTGCCCGGTCTGCGTTTCCGGCGGAATGGTGATCGGCACTTCGCCCTCCAGCGTCGGCACCGGCAGCTCGGCGCCCAGCGCGGCCTGCGAGAAGCGGATCGGCAGCTCGCAATGCAGGTCGTTGCCGTCGCGCTGGAAGATCGCGTGCTCGCGCACGTGCACTTCCACATACAGGTCGCCGGCCGGCGCGCCGGCCGGGCCGGCCTCGCCCTGCCCGCTCAGGCGGATGCGATCGCCGTTGTCGACGCCCGCGGGAATCTGCACCGACAAGCGTGCGGGTCTCCTCGAGGCGACCTTCGCCGTGGCATTCCTTGCAGGGCTTCTCGATCGCCTGGCCAGTGCCACCGCAATGCGGGCAGGCCTGCTGGATCGAGAAGATGCCGTTCTGCATGCGCACCTGGCCATGGCCCTGGCAGGTCGTGCACTGCACGGTCTTGCCATCCTCCGAGCCGCTGCCATTGCAGTGATGGCAGTTGACCTGGGTGGGAATCTCGATCTTGCGCTCGACGCCGAACACGGCTTCCTCGAGATCCAGCTCCATGATGTAGCGCAGGTCGGAGCCACGACGCGGACGCCCGCGGCCGCCGCCATCGCCGAAGATGTCGCCGAAGATGTCGCCGAAGATGTCGCCCACGTCGCCGAAGCCGGCACCACCGCGACCACCGCCCATGCCGTGCTCGAAAGCGGCATGGCCGTGCTGGTCGTACATCGCGCGCTTCTGCGCGATCGGACAGCACTTCGTAGGCCTCCTTGGCCTCTTTGAATTTTTCCTGCGCGTGCGGATCGTCCGGGCAGCGGTCCGGGTGGTACTTCATCGCCAGCCGGCGGAAGGATTTCTTCAGCTCGACTTCGGTGACCGTGCGTTCGACGCTCAGCATTTCGTAGTAATCACGCTTGCTCATTCATGCATCCGACACTGCTTGACCGCTCCCTGCATGAATCGCGCGATCCATGTCTCCTCAGCAAACAGCCCGCGCCGGGAAGATCCTGGCGCGGGCTGCGTTAGATCGGCAGTGCCGATAACGGGCCATATTACTTCTTGTCGTCCTTCACTTCGGTGAACTCGGCATCGACCACGTCGTCCTGGCTGGGCCGCCAGCCCGCCCGCGGGCCGGCATGTGTGCACCGGCATCCGCCTGGCCGCCGCCCTGCGCCGCCGCATACAGCGCCTGCGCCACCTGCTCGAGCTTTTCGATCTTCGACTCGATAGCGCGCCTTGTCGTCGCCGTCCTTGACCTTTTCCAGGTCGGACAACGCGCCTTCGATGCTGCTGAGCTGATCGGCCGGCACCTTGCCGCCGTGCTCCTTCAGCGCGCTGCGGGTGGCATGCACCAGCTGGTCGGCCTTGTTGCGGGTGCCGACCAGCTCGTGGAACTTCTTGTCCTCTTCCTTGTTCGCTTCGGCGTCGGCGACCATGCGCTGGATCTCGTCCTCGGACAGGCCCGAGCCGGCCTTGATCTCGATCTTCTGCTCCTTGCCGGTCTTCTTGTCCTTGGCCGACACGTGCAGGATGCCGTTGGCGTCGATGTCGAAGGTGACCTCGATCTGCGGCATGCCGCGCGGCGCCGGCATCGATGCCCTGCAGGTCGAACTTGCCCAGCGACTTGTTGGCGCTGGCGCGCTCGCGCTCGCCCTGCAGCACGTGCACGGTCACCGCGGTCTGGTTGTCGTCGGCGGTGGAGAACACCTGCGAGGCCTTGGTCGGCACCGTGGTGTTCTTCTCGATCAGCTTGGTCATCACGCCGCCCATCGTCTCGATACCGAGCGACAGCGGGGTCACGTCGAGCAGCAGCACGTCCTTGACGGTACCGCCCAGCACGCCGCCCTGGATCGCCGCGCCCACGGCGACGGCTTCGTCCGGGTTGACGTCCTTGCGCGGCTCCTTGCCGAAGAAGTCCTTCACCGACTCCTGCACCTTGGGCATGCGGGTCTGGCCACCGACGAGGATCACCTCGTTGATGTCGGATACGCGCAGGCCGGCGTCATTCAACGCGGTGCGGCACGGGTCGATGGTGCGCTTGACCAGGTCTTCCACCAGCGCTTCGAGCTTGGCGCGGGTCAGCTTGATGTTGAGGTGCTTCGGACCGGAGGCATCCGCCGTGATGTACGGCAGGTTCACTTCGGTCTGGTGGCTGGACGACAGCTCGATCTTGGCGCGCTCGGCGGCATCCTTCAGGCGCTGCAGCGCGAGCGGATCCTTGCGCAGGTCGATGCCCTGGTCCTTCTTGAACTCCTCGACCAGGTAGTCGATGACGCGCATGTCGAAGTCTTCGCCGCCGAGGAAGGTGTCGCCGTTGGTGGCCAGCACTTCGAACTGCTTCTCGCCGTCGACTTCGGCGATCTCGATGATCGACACGTCGAAGGTGCCGCCGCCGAGGTCGTACACCGCGATCTTGCGGTCGCCGCCCTTCTTGTCCAGGCCATAGGCCAGCGCGGCCGCGGTCGGCTCGTTGATGATGCGCTTGACGTCCAGGCCCGCGATGCGGCCGGCGTCCTTGGTCGCCTGGCGCTGGCTGTCGTTGAAGTAGGCCGGCACCGTGATCACCGCCTCGGTGACCGGCTCGCCGAGATAATCCTCGGCGGTCTTCTTCATCTTCATCAGCACCTTGGCGGAGATTTCCTGCGGCGCCATCTTCTTGCCGTCGGCGGTCTGCACCCAGGCGTCGCCGTTGTCGTGGGCCACGATGCTCGTAGGGCACGATGTGCAGGTCTTTCTGCACTTCGGCGTCGGTGAACTTGCGGCCGATCAGGCGCTTCACCGCGTAGAAGGTGTTCTTCGGGTTGGTCACGCTCTGGCGCTTGGCCGGCGCGCCCACCAGGACTTCGTTGTCCTTGGTGAAGGCGACGATCGACGGCGTGGTGCGATCGCCTTCCGAGTTCTCGATGACCTTGGCCGTGCTGCCATCCATCACGGCGACGCAGGAGTTGGTCGTGCCCAGGTCGATGCCGATGATCTTGCCCATGTTGTCTGCTCCCGAATGCTTTAAGCGGCCCCTCGGCCGCGACTGGTTTTCAGATGGGGGCCTGACGCCTGGCGATTCAATGCCGGCAAGACCCCGAGTGCTTTTTGCCTAAGCCCGAAGGCGGACGCGGTTCAGGCGTCCGCGCCCGCCAGGCAAGGCGTCAATCCTTCGCGACCGCCACCAGCGCCGGGCGCAACAGGCGATCATTCAGCACATAGCCTTTCTGCAGCACGTTGACCACGGTGCCGGGAGCCTTGCCCGGCGCCTCGACCATGCTTACGGCGTGATGCCGCTCCGGATCCAGCGGCTGACCCAGCGGATCGATCTGCGACCATGCCGTTGTTCTCGGCAATCTTCAGCAGGGACTTCAGCGTGAGCTAGATGCCCTCGCGCATCGTGGCGACATCGCCACCCTCCACCGCCAGGCCGCGCTCCAGGCCGTCGTAGACCGGCAGCAGGTCGTTCAGCAGCTTTTCGTTGGCGAACCGGCGCGCCTGTTCCAGATCGCGCTGCAGGCGGCGGCGCTGGTTCTCGATCTCGGCCTTTTCGCGCAGCACGGTGTCGCGCAGCTCGCCATTGCTGGCTTCGAGCTCGGCGACGCGCGCCTTGCAGCGTGCGTCTCAGTGTCGGCGACTCGTCCGGCGCGCCTCGCCCGGCGCCTCGTTCGGTGCCTGTGGATCGTTGCTCTGCATGCATCACTCCAAGCCATAGTCCGTGGCCGGTGCACGCAGGGCACCGACCGTCAACATTGCTGCGGGTAAATCCCGCCTCCCGGGCGCGGTTATAGGGTCGTCGCGGCGCGATTCAAGGCGTCGCTGAGCAATCCGGCCGTCGCCTGCACCACCGGGATCACCCGTTCGTAGGCCATCCGGGTGGGGCCGATGACGCCCGACCGCGCCCAGCACGCGCCCCTGCGCACCGTAGCTGGCGGTGACCACGCTGCAGCCATCCAGCGCGGCGAAACCCGATTCCTCACCGATGAACAGCCGCACGCCGGGTGCCTTGGCGCAGACCTCCATCAGCTGCAGCAACTCGTTCTTCTTCTGGAACGCCTCGAACAATTCGCGCAGGCGCTCCAGGTTGGCCAGCTCGGAATAGCCCATCAGGTTGGTCTGGCCACTGACCAGCACGTCGTCGCTCTCGGTCTGCGGCGCAAACGAGGCCGCGGCCAGCTCCACCGCGCTGGACAGCAGCTGGTTGAGCTCGCTGCTCGTCTCGCGCAATTCGCGCAGCAGATGGGCGCGGATATCGTCCACGCGCAGGCCGGCGAAATGGCTGTTGAGGTAGTTGGCGGCCTGCTCCAGCTCGCGGCCGTCGAGCGGCTTGGCCAGCTGGACGATGCGGTTCTGCACCTGGTTGTCCGAGAACACCAGGATCACCAGCACGCGCGCGTCCGGCAGCGGCACGAAGTCGATATGACGCAGCGGAAAATCAACCTGCCGCGGCACCGTGACCACCCCCGCGAAGTGGGTCATCGCCGACAACAGGGTCGACACGTTGCCCAGCAGATCGCGCGTCGTGGTTGGCCCCGGGGGCAGCTCGCGGCTGCAGGCGGGCCATCTCGTCCAGCGGCAGCGGCTGCAGCTCGATCAGGCTGTCCACGAACAGGCGTAGCCCGCGTGGCGTGGGTACGCGACCCGCCGAGGTGTGCGGCGAGGCGACCAGGCCGGCCTCTTCCAGGTCGGCCATGATGTTGCGGATGGTGGCCGGGCTTACGTCCAGTCCGGACGAGCGCGACAGCGTACGTGAGCCCACCGGCTCGCCATCGGCCAGATACTGGGCGATCAACGTGCGCAGCAGGCGTCGCGCGCGGGCATCGAGTTCGTGGCCGAAGCTTAGAGACATGCTGTAGCAATCCGTGAGATAGAGAACAAATAAGGTCTGAGGGAAAAGTTTGCAAGAAACGGGGACGGGGTCGGGCAGCGGGGGCGCCAAAACCGCGCGAAGTCGCATGGCGAGCGCGTCAGGTGCAGCGAATCGCCTTCCCACTACCCGCCCCCCATCCCCCTACCCTTACAATCCACCGACTTCACCATACCCTCGCCCATGCTTACTTCGCTCTACGTCCGCCATTTCGCCGTCGTTGAAGAAGCCGAGATCGCCTTCGGCCCGGGCCTTACCGTCGTCAGCGGCGAGACGGGCGCCGGCAAATCCCTGCTGGTCGACGCCCTGATGCTGCTGGCTGGCGCCCGCGCCGACAGCGGCATGGTGCGCGCCGGCAGCGATCGGGCCGAACTCACCGCCGAGTTCGACCTGGACGACCTGCCCGAGGCTCGCGCATGGCTGCAGCGTGAAGAGCTGGACGAGGACGATACCTGTCAGCTCCGCCGCGTTATCCGCGCGGAAGGCAGCTCACGCGCCTGGATCAACGGCCGTCCGGCCAGTGCCAGCCAGCTGGGTGAACTGGCCACCCTGCTGGTCGAGATCCACGGTCAGCACGAGCATCAGGCCCTGCTGTCGCGCGCCCATCAGCTGGAGCTGCTCGACGCTTATGCCGGCAACGAATCGTTGGTCGGGCAGATTCGCGAACTGGCCCAGCAGTGGCGTGAACTGGGTGCCCGCATCCGCAAGCTCAGCGGTGGCGATGATCGCGAACAGCGCATCGAGCTCTTGAGTCATGAATTGGGTGAGCTTGAGAAATGGGCGTTGCCCGCCGCTGAACTGACCGAACTGGAAGCCAACCACAAACGCCTGGCCAATGCCGATCGCCTCGCCGAAGGTGCCAGCGGCGTGGTCGAGCTGCTGGATGGCGATAGCGAATTTGCATTGCGTCGCGCGCTGAGCCGGGCCCATATGGAACTGGGCAAGCTGGCGGCCCTGGACGACAAACTGGCGCCGGTGCTGGAGCTGCTGGACAACGCCTCGATCCAGCTGACGGAAGCTGCCGATGGACTGAGTCGCTACGCGCAGGATGTCGACCTCGACCCCGAGCGCTACGCCGATGTCGACGCCCATCTCACGAAGCTGCATGAACTCTCCCGGCGTCATCGGGTGCCGGTGGTCGAATTGCACGACAAGGCTTCGTCACTGCGCGCCGAACTCACGGAACTGGAAGGTGCCGGCGATGCGCTTGAACAACTCGCCGCCCAGCGCCAGCAGCTGCAGCACAACTACGACGCCGCCGCGTCCAAGCTCAGCGCCTCGCGCCGCGATGCCGCCACGCGGCTAGGCAGCGAAGTGAGCGTGCTGATGGCCGAGCTCGGCATGAGCGGTGGCCGTCTCGTCGTCGAACTGGAGGCATCGACCGAGCATGAGCCCGATGCCCAGGGCCGCGAACGCTGCGAGCTTCTGGTGAGCGCCAACCCCGGCCAGCCGCCGCGCCCACTGCGCAAGGTCGCGTCGGGCGGCGAACTGGCGCGCATCAGCCTGGCCATCGAAGTGGCGACGCTGGGCAAGGACACGGTCGGCACCATGGTATTCGACGAGGTCGACACCGGCATCGGCGGCGCGGTAGCCGAAGTCGTCGGCCAGAAGCTGCGCGCCCTCGGCGGGCAGCGCCAGGTGCTATGCGTCACCCACTTGCCGCAGGTTGCCGCGCAGGGCCATGCGCATCTGCGCGTCAGCAAGGCCAGCGACGGCGAGTCCACCCGCACGCACATCGAGAAGCTGGATGCTGGCGGGCGGCGCGACGAGCTGGCGCGCATGCTCGGCGGCGTCGAGATCACCCGCGAAACACGCGCCCACGCCAAGCAAATGCTGGATCGGGCGCAAGCCTGAGCTCTGACTCCCTCCCCGCCGGGCCTGATTAGCGTCGAATTCCAGCAGGAGCGTGCCCGGTGTGTAGGAGCGCACCCTGTGCGCGACCGGGGCTGGCCGCTGTTTCCATCGCTGCCGCCAGCGGGCCATCTACGCGGTACGCCGGCGATGGCGATGCGAACTGAGGCATAGCCCATCGTGCACAGCGTGCGCTCCTGCATGTTGGGACGAGCGGGAAGTCGCCTGGCCGAGATTGGACGCCAATCAGGCCCTTCGGGGAGAGGAAGAAATCAGGCCTGGCGCGGAAGCATGCCGCGCTCGGTCGCCATGCGATAGAGGTCCAGTTCCGAACCCGCCCCCAGCTTGCCCATCAGGCTGGCGCGGTGGATGTAGACCGTCTTCTGGCCAATGCCAAGTTCGCCGGCCACCTGCTTGGGCGCACGGCCGGCTGCCAGCAGCAGGAACACCTCGCGCTCGCGCGCGGTCAGGCGATGAATGGGATCGAGCCCTTCGCTTGGTCGCTCGGCGCGACGGCGGCGCAGATCGGAGCTTAGGAAGCATTCGCCCTGCATCACCGCGCGCAAGCCGGCTACCAGTTCCTCTGGCGCCACACCCTTGGTTACATAGCCACTGGCGCCACGGCGCAGCGCTTCCGATACGTAAGGCTCGCCGTCATGCATGCTCAGCACCACGATGCGCGTATCCGCCGCGACGCTGCGCAAATGCTCGATCAACGGCAGCCCGCTGCCATCGGGCAGTGAGAGATCGAGCGCCACGAGATCGGGCCGCCGCAAGCCAACCGCTTCCACCGCATCATCGGCGCAGCGGCACTCCGCCACCACCTCGAGATCCGGTTCCAGTTCGATCAGCCGCTTGAACCCCTCGCGGACGATGGCGTGGTCATCGACCAGGACAATGCTGTACATGGCTGCATGTATAGCAGCCCCGGTGATGGCCGCCTATACCCCTGCGTCCTAGAAGCCTGCTTACGATCTGCGCGGGCTATGCGGAGATCGTAAGCAGGCTCTAGGACCCTGCGCGCGCCATGTAACATCCTGCGCATGCCATCGAAATCATCGTCACTCCCCGGTTCCACGCTCATGCTCGGGCTCGGTTATTTCCTGCTCTGGCTACTGCTATGGCCGACCGAACAGCCCTACTGGATGCTGCCTTACGGTCTTCGCTTCGGCGCGCTGTTGCTCGCGCCCACGCGGATGTGGCCCTGGCTGTTGGGTGCGGAGTTTGCGGCGACCGGGTTGATCGGCGTGGCTCATGGCCTGCCCTTGGGCTGGCTCGGCTTCTTTCTGGGCGAGTTTCCCGAGCCCATCGTGGTGACGATCTGCCTGTCATTGATGCGGCGAGCCAACCTCCATGCCAGCCTGCGTGACCCGGAAGACGTTGCCCGCCTGCTCCTCTCGGCGGCCTTTACGGTAGCCGCCACCACCGCCACCGACGCCGTGCTGCTCGCCCTCGTTCACGCCAGTCCCACCTCGGACCTTCTGGTCCAGGCCATGGGCCAGGATCTGCTGGGCAATTATGTGGGCGTGCTGCTGGTCGTCCCGTTGCTGGTCATGCTGCTGCGGGCGCGACTGCGCAAGCGCGCCTTGGGCAGCCTGTTGATGGACGGCCTGCTGGTGCTGCTGCCGTCGCTGGCGATCCTGATGGTGCTGTCCTCGCATGGCGCGCCGCAGCCCCAATTCGCCCGGGTGCTGTCGTTGGCCCCCGTGCTGTTCTTCGCCTTCCGGCATGGCTGGCGTGGCGCCAGCCTGGCCATGTTGATTTCCAGCCTCGGCATGACCGTGGTCGACCACCTATCGGGCCACGGTGCCCCTGGCGCCCCCGGCGAGCTGTTTCTGGCGGTGGCCGGTACCGGCGCCTTGATGCTTGGCTCGGCCACCGATGCGCTGCGGCGCAGCAGCGAGCGTGTCGCCGAACAGAACGTCTATCTCGCGGCGGTCAATCGACGCCTGGACCATCTCGCACGCCAGCTACGCGACGCCGCACGCGGCAACCTGCAGGCCGAGGAAAACCAGCGCCGCCACATGGCCGCCGAACTGCACGACGAGTTGGGGCAAAACCTCACCGCCATCCAGACCCACGTAAAGCTGGCGCAATCACGCCTGCGCGCAGGCCGGTATGGACGATATCGGCGTTTCGATCAACGCCATCCTGGGCCATATGCGACGCGCCCTGCACCGGCTGCTGGACGACCTGCGCCCTGCCGTACTGGATGAGTTCGGCCTGCTGCGCGCGTTGGATGAAGGCCCGATCCGCGATCTGCTCAACGCCGCGGGCGTCGCCTATCACACCGAGTTGCATGGCGACCCGCGCCTGCTCGATGACGACACCCGCACGGTGATCTATCGCCTCGTGCAGGAGAGCGCCACCAACGCGGTCAAGCATGCCCAGGCGGACATGTTCCAACTGCGCCTTCGTATTGGTGAACGACAAGGTGTCGCGATGGCCCTGCTCGACATCAGGGACAACGGCATTGGCCTGCCAACGCGCATGCCACGTGGTGGCAGGGGCATGCAGGGCATGCGTGACCGGGTGACCTCACTGGGCGGGCTGTTCCGTGTGCGCCCCGAATCGCAGGGCGTACACTTGCGCATTTTGTTGCGCAGCAGCACGAGTATTGCCGATTTGTCACGGGCTTAGAGCACAGGCATAGGAAATTTTCTGATACCCGGTTCGTGAAGGGTTCGTTAGTCTCGGTTCATCGATGTGGGGGAGCCACCATCGCAAGATGGTGAGCCATGTCAACCGTGGGGACGGTGGGCATGAAGAACGGCAGGATGCCGTTCCGCCGGAATCGGTGGCATAACCAGGTTGAGCGAGCAACTCGCCTTCATATGGAGCCATCCGGTAACGGATCAGCCGTTGGGCGGACAGGAGTCCTCCCGCGGCTTTTTTTATGGGCGAACGCCTGCCCCCTCGGCCAAAGAAAAAGGCCGGCAACGCGCCCGCTGCCGACCCTCGATGCGATGCCTTGATGGAGCCTTACTTGGTCCGATGCTTCGGGCGCACGTACAGCACCAGGCTGTGATCCTCGATGACGTAACCGTGGCGTGCGGCAATTTCGTGTTGCAACCGCTCGATCTCCTCGCTCACGAACTCAATCACTTTTCCGCTGTCCACATCGATCATGTGGTCATGGTGCTTGCCGCGATCCAGTTCGTAGACGGCCTGGCCACCCTCGAAGTTGTGCTTGACGACGATGCCTGCCGCCTCGAACTGGGTCAGTACGCGGTACACCGTGGCCAGGCCGATGTCTTCCTGGTGAGACAGCAGGCGTTTGTAGATGTCTTCGGCGGTGAGGTGGTGAGCCTCCTCGTCTTCGAAGATCTGCAGGATGCGCATGCGGGGATGCGTCACCTTCAGGCCGGCTTTGCGCAGTTCTTTGGTTTCCTGTTCCATAGCAAACTCCACGCACACGGCGCCACGAAGCCGTTAGTGTATCATCCGACACCTTTACGATCCGGACGCAACACGCATGCAAAAGCTGATTCGCACGCTGGGTTTTGCCATGCTGGCCCTTTCTTTGGCCAGCTGCCGTCTTATCTATACCCCAGACGTGTACCAGGGCAACCTGCTCGACAAGAAAACCGTGGATCAGCTGCAGCCCGGCATGACCAAGCGTCAAGTGGTGGTGTTGATGGGCTCCCCGTCGGTGAACTCACCGTTTAGCCAGAACCAGTGGAACTACGTGTCCACCCAGCAGCACCGCGGCGGCCCGGTCAAGATCCGCACGCTGACGCTGACCTTCAATAACGACGCCTTGGTCCGCACCGATGGCGACTTCTTTGCCGAAGACGCGCAGAAGCTGGTGAACGACACCAAGAAGTACCACGCCAGCTACCCGGTCGATGAAACCTCCGGCGACAAGAACACTAGTGGCGGGTCGGACAAGAAGGACGGCGGCAAGGACGGTGGCGGCAACTGACGTCGCCATGCCGGCGCCACATCAGCCCTCGCGGGCTCGGCGCCGGCGCGCTTCCTTAGGATCGAGCGTGAGCGGCCGGTAGATCTCGACCCGGTCGCCCTCGCCTAGCAGCTGATCTGGCGCCGCCTTGCGGGAAAAGATGCCCAGGCGCTCTGGGTCGATCAACAGCCCCGGCATGGCCTGGGTGATGCCTGAAGCCTCGATCGCCTGCATCACCGTGCTACCCGCCGACAAGGTCACGCGGCGCACGAACTGGCGTTCCGGCTCGGCGTAGACCACGTTGACGGTGATCTGCTCAGCCATAGGTGCGCTCGGCTTCGCGGCAAAAGTCGTCCACCATGCGACCGGCAAGTCCCTGGAAGCCCAACCTCAGCGCCGTGCCGCCAAGACGGCCTGCATAATCGAAGTCGAGCGCAAAGGACACCTTGCAGCCCGCGTCGCCTAGCGCGATGAACTCCCACAAGCCGTCGAGGCTGCGGAAAGGCCCATTGACCAGGCTCATACGCAGTCGCTGCGGACGCACCGTGGCATTGCGCGTGGTAAAGCTCTGCCGAAAGCCGGCGTACTTGAGATCCAGCCGCGCCACCAGCACATCTTCCCCACGCTCGAGAATCTCGGCGGCGACACACCAGGGGAAACGCTTTGGGTATGCTTCGACTTCGTTGACCAGCTCGAACATCTGAGCTGGCGAATATCGCACCAGGGCGCTGCGGCGGATCTCGATCACATCAGCCTCTTTCGGAATCATCTGGATCCAGGCCACCCGGCCGGATCACCATCAGGGCAAGCAGCCCGAAGTTTAACGGACATGGCCAAGGCTAAGGACAAAGACAAGAACGCCGGCGGCACCATTGCGCTCAACAAGCGCGCGCGCCACGAGTACCACATCGACCAGCGCTTCGAGGCCGGCCTTGAGCTGCAGGGCTGGGAGGTGAAGTCGTTGCGCGCCGGTCGCATCAATTTCGGCGACAGCTACGCCATGGTGATCAAGAGCGAGCTGTTCCTGATCGGCACCTCGATCCCGCCGCTGATCAGTGCCTCCACCCACGTCGTGGCAAACGATCGCCGCACCCGCAAAATTCTGCTGCACCGGGCGGAAATCGACACGCTCATCGGTGCCGTCGAGCGCAAGGGCTACACGCTTATCCCCATGGCCCTGTACTGGAAGGGCAACAAGGTGAAGGTGGAAATCGGCCTCGCCAAGGGCAAGCAGGATCACGACAAGCGCGACGCCGAGAAGGAACGCGACTGGCAGCGCGAAAAACAGCGCACCATGCGCGCCCACAATCGCGCCTGAGGTATTGCTCGTCGATCAGACGAGCGACATGCACATCGCATCGACCGCTGTGCTGAAGCCGAAACGTTCGCAAAGCGCGCGCGCCTGGGGTTCGGTGCGCAGGCTCAATACATCCACGCCCTGCTCGCGCGCCGCCGCCCCCACGGCGGACAACAACGCCAGCGCGATACCTGCCTTGCGATTCGCCGGTTTCACATAGACGTTGTGCAGATGCCAGCCAACGCCCCGCGGGTAATGCGCCGAAGGCATGCGCGGATACGGATTCACGGCCGTGCAACCCACGATGCGGCCATCCAGCTCCGCCAACCAGACGCGCAACCGGCCATCGGCCAGGGCATCGTCGATCCAGCTGCGCAAGTAGTCCGCGAAGCCGTCATCCAGCTGCTGCCCGATCTCCTCGAGAAACGTGCAACGCAGGTCAGTCACCAAGCCGGCATCGGACAGCCCGGCCAAACGTATCCGCAGCATCTTCCCTTCCCCTTGATCGTCCCCGCGCCAACGATAGAGGCTGGCGAACCGCCATGCGCGGCCTTGATGTATCCGCGCGAACCTCCATATACTGCGTGACCAGCAATACGATCTTCCCCGGGGGTGTCCTGGCTTCGACGGGGGTAGTGAGATGGCTTGGTGCATGCCGAGGGGGCAGCTTTCCTCGTTAATCCAGCCGCAAACTTATAGTTGCCAACGACGACAACTACGCTCCCACCGCTCTCGCAGCCTAATAACCTGCGATAACGGCATGGTCGCTTAAGACCGAGCCCCAAACCTACTTGTGTCTGTGCTCGTAGCAATTAGGGTCACTATCACGGAATCGCCCGAAACTGCCGCCTGTCGGTTAGGGCTAAATCAAGCAGGCTGGTCCTTCGATGCGCTTTGCACATCGTGCTGTCGCGGGGCGAGATCCAACGGTGAGCTAAGCATGTAGTACCGGGCGTCAAACGCCTTCGGACGCGGGTTCGACTCCCGCCACCTCCACCAATTCAAGCGTCCAACGGCAGTCCAACGAAGGCCGGCAACCCTAGCACTAGCAACGGTTCCGGCCTTTTCTTTGTGCGCCAATGACTGTCCGAGAATGCGTCCGTTGCAATCCGGGGGTAACGGGGGTAAAATCAGGGGTAACAGGCTTACCCACCAGAGGGTGTTACCCCCAATGCCGACTTATCAGACACCGCCATCCGCAATGCCAAGCCCGCAGACAAGCCGCAGCAAGCTCGCGGACGGTGGCGGCCTGTATCTGTTGCTGAATCCGGACGGCTCGCAAGTTGGTGGCGCTTGAAGTACCGCACCGGCGGGTAAGGAAAAGCTGCTGTCGCTGGGCACATACCCCGAACCGGCTTGAAGCGATGCCCGCGAGAAACGCGACGCTGCCCGCAAGCTACTGGCCGCTGGCGTCGATCCTGGCGAACAGCGAAGGCCGTAAAGGCTGCCGGCGAGGAACGTGCGGCGAACAGCTTTGAAGTGGTGGCACGCGAATGGCACGCGAAGCAATCGGCAACATGGGTGGAGCTGCACGCCAGTCGGATCATGCTGCGATTGGAGAATGATGTTTTCCCGTGGCTGGGCAGCCGACCGATTGCCGATATCACGGCAAAGGAACTGCTGGCGACGGTGAACCGCATTGTTGACCGTGGCGCCGTCGAGTCCGCTCACCGCGTGCTGCAAAACTGCGGGCAGGTTCTACGATATGCCATTGCCACTGGGCGCGCTGAACGCAATCCGGCTGCCGATCTTCGCGGCGCCCTGCCCCCAGTCAAGCAAACCCACCATGCCGCCATCATCGAACCGGAGGCTATCGGCGGACTGCTGCGTGCGATGGATGGCTATAACGGCTCACTGGTGACGAAGTGCGCCTGCGCTGGCCCCGCTGGTATTTGTGCGTCCTGGCGAACTGCGGCAAGCCGAGTGGGCGGAGTTCGACCTGGACGGCGCGCAATGGAACATACCTGCCGAGAAAATGAAGATGCGAGAGCCGCATCTGGTGCCACTGGCACCGCAAGCCGTGGAAATCTTGCGGGAGCTTCATGCACTGACTGGACGCGGACGCTACGTATTCCCCAGCGCACGCAGCCCGCAGCGGCCGATGAGCAACAACGCGGTGCTGTCTGCGCTGCGCCGAATGGGCTACGCCACCGATGAAATGAGCGGCCACGGCTTCCGCGCCATGGCGCGCACAGTGTTGGATGAAGTGCTGCACTTCCGGCCTGACTACATCGAACACCAACTAGCCCATGCCGTGAAAGACCCGAACGGGCGTGCCTACAACCGGACTGCGCACCTTGCTGAGCGCCGGAAGATGATGCACGCATGGGCGGACTATCTGGACAGCTTGCGCGTCGGTGGGCAAGTCATCGCGTTCAGAGGCAAGGTCAACTAGTCGCACATTCTGCAACGTTGGTGAACTGGCGGATGGGCAAAGAGATGGGTCGAAATCTCAAACGGGGGGGGTAGGGGTATGAAGAGGATTATGTATCTGGCCACCATTTGCTGCGGACTTGGCGCTTGCGCCAGCGGTGGCCCTGTTCCTATGGGAGGGGGAATGTACTACCTGGACAAGATCAGTCCCGCATGCGGTTTCAGCAATGGCGATGGTGCCAAGAAAGACCTTCTCCGCGAAGCCAACGAGTTCTGCGTCAAGCAAGGCAAGGAAGTCTCGATTGACAGCGCCATCAATAAGAATGGCGTTATTGGGCGCCAATGTGCGTCTGCAGAAGTCACATTCAAGTGCGTTGAGTCGGATGGCCGGAGCAGCGGGCACTACGAAGAACACACTCTCCGGTGAGCTAGATCCTGCGTAGGGCACAACTACGGAATCGCAATGCCAAAAGGTAATGCTCGCACCCCTCTGCCATCGCCAACGGCCGAAGCAACTCGCCTAATGAAGCTGGCGCTCGCTAACCCAAAGCCAATTAAGGACGAGCGATGCCTATGGCTACCACCAAGCGCCCGTGCTGAGCACATGAGTGCGACTTTCAGTCCATCGCAACGCGATGAACTGAAGCGTCTAGGGGTCGATGCAGAGCAACTGAAGCGATTGCAACTCGCTCTGAGAATTATCAAGGCTTACACCGCTGCGCCGGCAACGTTATGCGACGTGCGTAACCCCCTTGACGATCTGACTAAGGCGGCAGCTAGAACGGCAAAGCTGCTGAATTCGCTATCGCAGGCTCCCGTGCACGACGATGCAATGACAGAAGCCAAAGGGCGCCTAATGTTGGCGATTTACGAGGTCGTTCCGGACTTCAGCGAACTAACGCTTGCCCAATTGCAAAGTGCCGCTTGCCTGATTCGGGACGCTGCAAGCCATGCGCTCCAAGAAATCCCGCGCCAACAAAGCCGCCACAAATCCGCACATGTTTATCCAATCAAATATATCGACGATGCCTTGTTGCTTGGATTCACCGCTTCGCAAAACGCAAATAAAGAAGGCCCATGGCCACCGTACCCGTTCAAACCATCCGCCTCTCCGACGAGCAAGTTTCGGCAAATAGTCGGCGTCTGCTATGAAGCTGCCGGCGCCCCATCAAATGACCCAGAACGCGCGATCAAGAGCTATATGCGGGTCCGTCGGTCAGAGGGACGGCAGCGCGAAAAAAAATAGCGGCTGCTGTCCTATTCGGCAGCCTTCCCTATGCATAGGTTTCCGACGTCCAGCCAATAACGGCCCACTAAGGACGGCACCATGCATAACCATTCGACACTGCCCGAAACCGGCTACCTGCGCCTGCCGCAGATTGTCGGCAAATCAGCCACGAATAACGGGCCGGCAATTCCGGCTCTGATCCCCGTCAGCAAATCGACTTGGTGGGCCGGCGTCCGAACCGGTCGCTATCCCAAGCCCGTCAAGCTAGGCGACCGAATTACAGCGTGGCGGGTGGAGGAAATCCGCGCCCTGATCGAGCAGGTGGCCGCATGAGCGGCGCCAAAAACGCCACCGCCCCGACGCGGCAACGTCGAGGCGGCAAGGCAACGCCAGATGATCTGCACGCATTCTATGGCGGCACAAAGCGCACGGCGAGCCTGCCGACGCTTTGGCGCGACCGTCTGCCCGATCCGGCCAGTTACTACGCACAGCACGTCCAGAAACTCGGCAGGGCGAACGCGACGGGCTGGGCGCAAGGTGTGTGCCCTTTCCATGAGGATCGCAATGCGAGCCTTTCCGTACACGTTGCTGGCGAGCGCGGACACTGGCGCTGTTTCGCCTCGTGCGGTGGCGGCGACCTGGTGGGCTTCCATATGCGCTGGCGTGGCCTGGACTTCAAAACCGCCGTGCGCGACCTGATCGGGGGTGGCCGATGAACGCCGTCATTCAAGAAGGGCCCCAGGAAGCCGCGCGGCGACTGGCACAAGCGACGGTCAAAGGTGCCTTCAAGTCCGAAGCATTGCACGTCTACCACGACGCGGAAGGCTGCCCCGTCTACTGGCGCTGGCGCGCGCGCAAGCCCGATGGTGGAAAGGTAATCCGCCCCATGCGCTGGGATGGCTCCGCGTTCGTTGCCGGCGAGCCACCTTCGCCACCGGAGGGAAGACCGCTATATCGCCTGCCCGAACTGCTGGCGGCTGACCCTGCTGTCAGAGTGTTGGTAGTCGAGGGCGAGTGGTGCGCCGATCATCTACACAAGCTGGGTCTGATCGTCACCACGTCCGGCAGTTGTAGCAGCGCCAGCGGCGCAAATTGGACGCCACTACAAGGCCGCCATTGCGTGTTGTGGCCCGACGATGACGAACCCGGCAGAAAGTACGCCGATGAGGTCGAAGCGGAGCTGCGCGCGCAGGGGTGCGCGGTGGAGCGGATCGACGTGGCGGCGCTCAATGTGTCAGCGAAAGGCGATTGTGTGGATTGGCTGGCGCAGCGCCCGGAAGCCACGGCAGCGGATGTGCTGGCGCTGCCGACCATTAATGTGGTGAAAAGTAGTGAAGCCCACGACATGCCGCGCGTCATTTTGACCCGTGGCAGCGACGTGCAACCGGAAGCGGTGGACTGGCTCTGGGATGGATGGCTCGCTGCTGGAAAGCTGCACTTGCTCGGCGGTGCGCCTGGCACGGGCAAGACCACGATTGCCGCCGCCCTGGCCGGCATCATTACGTGCGGTGGACGCTGGCCCGATGGCACACGCGCCATCGTAGGCAGCGCGGTGTTTTGGTCGGGTGAGGATGACAACGCCGATACCTTGAACCCCCGGCTGCGAGCCGCTGGCGCGAACATGGACAAGGTATTCATGGTGGACGGCGTGCGTGAGGGTGGCGACCGCTATCCGTTCGATCCCGCGCGTGACATGGACGCCTTGCGGGCCTCTCTGGCATCAATCCCTGACGTTCGCTTGATCGTGATTGATCCCATCGTGTCGGCAGTGACGGGCGACTCGCACAAGAACGCTGAAGTACGCCGAGGATTGCAACCACTTGTAGACCTGGCTGGGCAGTTACGGTGTGCACTGCTGGGCGTCACGCACTTCAGTAAGGGCACAAGCGGACGCGACCCCGTGGAACGCATCACCGGTTCGTTGGCATTCGGTGCGCTAGCTCGCCTGGTCATGGTGACAGCCAAGCAGGAAGCCGAAGGCGAGCGACCGGAACGGCGCGTGATGCTAAGAGCTAAATCAAACATCGGCCCTGACGGCGGAGGGTTTGTCTATGACTTGCAACAGGGTGAGTTGTCCGGTTATCCCGGCGTGTCGGCATCGTCCGTGCTCTGGGGCGAGGTGATCCACGGCACTGCACGCGAACTGCTGGCCGAAGCCGAGCATAGAGATGATGACCACGGAAGCGATGCCGCTGGCTTCCTGCGCGACTTACTGGCCTATGGCGCGGTAGCCGCCAAAGACATCTACAGGGAAGCGGAGAGCGCGGGTTACTCACGCGACACTATGAAACGCGCCAAGACGCGGATTGGTGCTGAGGCTGTCAAACAAGGCATGGCAGGCGGCTGGGTTTGGCGACTGCCGAGCACCGAAGGGAGCGAAGATAGCGCCGAAGGGGGCGAAGGGAGCACACAGATTTATTCGCTCCCTTCGCTCCCTTCGGAAAGAAGTCCGCTCCTTTCGGGCATGGAACGGGAGTGCTTCACTCTATGAACCCCGGCACTGTGAACCCACTGCAAACCTTGTTGCTCGTATGGGCCGCTGGCGCTGTGCTGAGCCGTGATGGGGACAACCTGCGCGTTGATGCACCCAAGGGAGCGATACCCCCGCCACTACTGGAAGCCTTACGGGCGAATAGGGCCGATCTGCTGGCGATCCTGTCGGCACACACGCGTGTCCAACCCAACAGGGAGTCAACGGCATGACCTGGCAGCCAGGAAAGTCAGTAGTGACCCCCAGCGACCTTGCAGAGTGGCAGGCGTGGCGTAAAGCTCGGAAGCTGGAACAACAGCGCCAGCGAAGGCGCCGGCGCCCACGGATCGACTACATTCCAAGCGAGGAAGCTCTAGCGATTATTCTGGCGAGACTTCACGAGCACGCAGGCGACACTTTCGGCCACGCTATTGATCGCCTCGTACTTTCTGCTCTGCACGAGCTTCCGGATTGCAAGTACAGGCAATAACAGGGGGAAACGCCCCCTATTGCTTGCTCGCCTCAATTGAAGCGGCGCACTTGAAGACCACTTGATTGTTCTGTGGTGTCCAACCCTGCACACCTGAGGCGTGAGTGTCTAGAACTTCAGCAATCTTTCCCTGCGACGCGCAAAACTGGTTCGCCCGGTTGATGCTCTGGGTGAGCAGCTCTCCGTCACTCTGAAACCCTCCATGAGCGTTCATGCTAACCATGTAGCGACCATCACCCATCGGCACCGGGTCGGTCATGGACACGCACCCTGCCAGCAAACATGTCCCAGCCAAACCCAAAAGCAGCTTCATTGAATTCCCCCTGTAGGCGCTAAGCGAGCAGAGCCTAGCAGCGCCAACGGAAACTTGCTGGGGGTAACTTTGGGGGTAACTGCAACCACGAAAAATCGTCAATCGTTGCCACGCAAGGGGGTGCTGGCGTCAATTCAATAGACGCCACCCCACCAATACCAGCCACCAAGTGATCGATTCGCTTGGTGGCTTTTTTATTGTGGTGGTCTACCGTGGTCCTGGATGGTCTGGATCTGGGACGTATGGGACGGATTTGGGCCGTTTTTCTGGCCGCGTTTTAGGCTCACCGTAAAAATCCAGACGCTTGCCGGAAGTTTCGTGAAGGGGGAAACGATGTCTAGGGATGCCCTGATGAGCTCTACGCACAAACCTCGTGCTCAAGCGCATCCTGCACGAGCTGGTTCATGCTCACGCCACGCGCCGCGGCAGCTTCTGCGGCACGTTCATGCAGCTCGGGCGAAATCCGAGCCTGGAACTTGCCAGAGAAGTGTTTGATGGGCTCAATGCCGTTTGCCTTACACGCCTCCATGAAAACTCGCAGCGAGATAGAACCCTCGCGCTCAAGCCCCTTCACGTCGTTCGCGTAGAAGTCAGCACCACCATTGAGGCCGACAAACTCACCCCTAAGCATCTTGATCTCAGGGTCAAACTGAATAACGGCACGCTGACCGTCGATAATCATCAGGTTGTTCATGGCTTCACTCCGTTGGCTTCCAGCCACTTACGAATATTGGCGACAGCACCCTTGTCGGTGTCCGGCTGCGGGTGCGGACGATGAAAGACGCGAACCTGATCGAACAGCACGACGGTAACGCGGGAACCCTCTGCCTCCGTGACCTTGGCGCCAAGCTCTTTGAACAGCGCTTCGATAGCAGGCCATTTCACATTGCCCGAAACAGGTCGGGAAAAGATGAGCTTCAGCGTCCGTGCATGCTTGTCTTTCATGGAGACAATGGTACTAATTTTTGGTACCATGTCAACACAACAACGACACTCAAACTGGCCACCGATTACGCTACGCGGACCAAAGGCACACGAACAGGGACAGGTTGCAATTGCCAAGGACGGATACAGGAAGGGATGCGGACTTTGAAGCAGACTTGTATGGAAGTTGTCTCAGACAGCGCATCCGAATGCAGTTCGGATCACGGCGGCAGACGTTCAAGGAACGCCTGCCATACCGTCGAGCAATGAAATGACCCTCGACTTCACTGTCCTCGATGCCCTGCGCACCCACCATCCCGCATGGCGGCTGTTGCGTTCGGATCATGCGCCGCTGGTGGCAAGTTTTCTGCATCGAGTGTTCATGGCGCCGAACGTGCGCGTGATGGCGGCGGCGGATTTGACCGAGGCGTTGGAGGATGAACTGTATGCCTTGCGGCAACAGCTCGGCGACGCAGCATTTCCCAAGCCGGCGCGCGACTACCTCAACGACTGGGCTGCGGCGGACAAGGGCTGGTTGCGCAAGTTCTACCTGCCCGGCACGGACGAGGCCCAATTCGACCTGACGCCCGCGACAGAAAAAGCCATCGCCTGGCTGGATCAGCTTTCGGAACGAAGTTTCGTTGGTACCGAATCGCGGCTCTTGACCCTCTTCGAACTGCTCAAGCAGATGAGCGAGGGCAGCGAATCGGACCCCAGCAAACGCATCGCCGAGCTGCATAAGCGGCGCGACGAGATCGATGCCGAGATCGAAAGAGTGATGTCAGGCGACGTGCCCCTGCTCGACAGCACCGCCCTGAAGGATCGCTTTCAGCAGTTCATGCAGCTTGCCCGCGAACTGCTGACCGATTTTCGCGAGGTGGAGTACAACTTCCGCCAGCTCGACCGCAAGGTGCGCGAGCGCATCGCCCTGTGGGAAGGCTCCAAGGGCGCACTGCTCGAGCAGATCATGGGCGAACGCGACGCCATTGGCGACTCGGACCAGGGGCGGAGTTTCCGCGCCTTCTGGGATTTTCTGATGTCCAGCCGCCGGCAGGAGGAGCTGACAGAACTGCTGGACCGAGTGCTGGCCCTGCCTGCCGTGGCTGACCTCAAACCCGACGGGCGCACGCGCAGGGTTCACTACGACTGGCTGGAGGCCGGCGAACACACTCAGCGCACGGTGGCGCAACTGTCCCAGCAGTTGCGGCGTTTCCTCGACGACCAGGCCTGGCTGGAGAATCGCCGGATCATGGATATCCTCCACGGCATCGAAACCAAGGCCCTCGCTCTGCGACAGTCGCCACCGCAAGGCGAGGTGATGACCATGGCCGAACCGGCGGCGTCCATCGAGCTGGCGATGGAGCGTCCGATGCACACGCCCGCCCTGAAGCCGATGATCGCGGACATCGCGCTGAAGGACGGGGAGGAGGACGTGGACCCCGCGGCACTGTACGGGCAGGTAGTCGTCGACAAGGCGCGACTGTCCCACCATATCCGGCATGCCTTGCAGGAACGGGCACAGATCACGCTGCGCGAACTGATCGAGGGGCAACCTTTGCAACAAGGCCTCGCCGAACTTGTGGCCTACCTGCAACTGGGCAGCGAGACGTTCAAGACCGTGGTTGACGAGAGCATCGATGAGCATATCGCGTGGGATGCCACGGCACGTGATGGCGTCTCTTCGCGCCGGCAAGCACGCCTGCCGCGCGTGATTTTCGTGAGGTAGGAATGGACGAAGAACAGCAGCACACCATGACTTCAGCCGCCATTTCGCCGGCATCCGCCCAGCCCGATCTTTCAGCACTGGCCATCACCCTGCTGAAGGGGGTGATCTACCGCGAGGGGGATGAGCGGCTATGGAGCAGCCTGCTGAACCTGCAGGCCCGCGTACGGGACTATGTGACCGTGCTCGGGCTGGATTTGGTGTTGGACGAAGCAGAAGGCTACGCCTTCCTCAAGAGCCGGCCCGAGCCCGTCGATGACGATGTCAGCCCTCGCCCGCCCCTGCCCCGCCTGGTCGCGCGTCGGCCGCTATCCTTCCCGGTCAGCCTCTTGCTGGCCTTGCTGCGCAAGAAGCTGGCGGAATTCGATGCCGGCGGCAACGACACCCGTTTGGTGCTGACAAGAGACGACATCGTCGAGCTGGTTCGCGTGTTTCTGCCTGACAGCAGCAACGAGGCCCGGCTGATCGATCAGATCGAAACGCACATCAACAAGGTCATCGACCTGGGCTTTCTTCGCCGGCTGAAGCCGGCCGGTGGGTCATCGGCGGGCTCTCCTACTTATGAGGTTCGCCGCATTCTCAAGGCGTTTGTCGATGCGCACTGGCTGGCCGAATTCGACGAGCGCCTGGCCGCCTACCGGAACCAGCTGATCGGTACCGACCCGGCCATGGGAGAAACGGATGAATGACCCGCTGACGCCCGAACTGGACTTTGTGACCGACGACGCCTTGTCGGGCTTTCGCCTGCAACGGCTCGAGGTGCTCAACTGGGGAACCTTTGACGACCGTGTCTGGACACTGCAGCTCGATGGCCACAACGGCCTGCTCACCGGCGACATCGGCTCGGGCAAGTCCACCCTGGTCGATGCGATAACCACCCTGCTCGTCCCAGCGCAGCGCATTGCCTACAACAAGGCTGCCGGAGCGGACAGCCGGGAGCGCACATTGCGCTCCTACGTACTCGGCCACTACAAATCCGAGCGCAATGAAGTCACCGGTACGGCCAAGCCGGTAAGTCTGCGCGGCCCGAACAGCTATTCGGTCATCCTGGGCGTGTTCCACAACGCCGGCTACGACCAGACGGTGACGCTGGCCCAGGTGTTTTGGATGAAGGAGGCCCATGGACAGCCGAGCCGCTTCTTCGTGGGAGCGGAACGAGAGCTGTCGATTGCCGTCAACTTTACCCAGTTCGGGTCCGACATCGTGCAATTGCGCAAGAAGCTGAGAGGCCTTGGCGCGGAGATCGAAGACAGCTTTCCCAAGTACGGCGCCTGGTTCCGCCGGCGCTTCGGCATCGACAACGACCAGGCCATGGAGCTGTTCCATCAAACGGTGTCGATGAAGTCGGTCGGCAACCTCACCGACTTCGTGCGCAGCCACATGCTTGAACCTTTTGACGTGGCTCCGCGCGTTTCGGCACTGATTACCCATGTCGACGATCTCAACCGCGCCCACCAGGCGGTGCTGAAAGCACAACGGCAGGTCGAACTGTTGACGCCACTGATCGGCGATTGCGACCGTCATGCCACGTTGGCCGCCGAAACCTCCGCGCTGCGTGCCTCTCGCGAGGCGCTACGGCCCTATTTTGCCGGCATCAAGCTCGACCTGCTCGACAAGCGCATCGCCGGCCTTGCGGCCGAGTGGGAGCGGCAAGACACCCAGGTCCAGCGATGGGAAGCGCGTCGCGATACACAACGTGCCGAGCAGGGAGAACTCGAACGCAGTATTGCCAACAACGGCGGCGACCGCATAGCGCGCCTGGCCAACGAGATCCGTCTCAAGGACGGCGAAGCGCAGCGCAAGCGGGAGAAGGCCCGGCAGTACGAGGCGTTGGTCAGCGCCATCGGCGAGCTACCTGCCGATTCCGAAGGTGGCTTTGTGGCGTCGTGCAAGCGCCTGGCGACCCTGGGCGAGGCAGCCAGGACGCGCGAAGCAACGCTGCAGAACGAGGTCACCGAACACGCCGTCAACCTGCGCCAGGGCATGGACGAGCACACGTCGCTGCGGGTCGAGATCGACAGCATGAAGGCCCGTCGCAACAACATCCCTGCCCAGCAGGTGACTATGCGTACCGCGCTGTGCCAGGCGCTTTCCCTGAATGAAGGCGACATGCCCTTCGCCGGCGAGTTGCTGCAGCTACGCGACGGCGAAAGCGACTGGGAGGGTGCGATCGAACGACTGCTGCACAACTTCGGCCTGTCGCTGCTGGTGCCGGACGAGCACTATGCCAAGGTCGCGGACTGGGTCGACCGCACTCACCTCAAAGGGCGCCTGGTCTATTTCCGCGTACGCAAAGGCTCGCGCGGCGAACTGCCAACCCAGCACCGCGATTCGCTGACCAGAAAGCTCTCGATCAAACCCGACTCATCCTTCTACGACTGGCTGGAGCGGGAGTTGGCCCACCGTTTCGACGTGGCCTGCTGTGCCACGCAGGAGCAATTTCGCCGCGAAACGCGCGCCATCACCCGCAGCGGCCAGATCAAGGCGCCCGGCGAGCGGCACGAGAAGGACGACCGCCATCGCCTGGACGACCGCAGCCGCTACGTACTGGGCTGGACCAACACCGCCAAGATCGCCGCCCTTGAAACCAAAGCCCGGACGCTGGAGACCCGGCTCGGCGAGCTTGGCGGATGCATCAGTCGACTCAACACCGAGCAGGCCGGGCTCAAGGAGCGCCTTTCCATATTGTCCAAGCTCGACCTGTTCACCGACTACCAGGAACTCGACTGGCCATCCGTGGCATTGGAAGTGGCACGCCTGGCCGACGAAAAGCAGCGACTGGAGTCCGGCTCCGATGTGCTCAGGCATTTGACCGAACAGCTCAAGGCAGTAGTCGCCGCCCTGGATGAAACGGAAACGGACTTGAACGACCATCGGGACAAGCGCTCCCGCACCGCGGAGAAACAAAGTGTCGCCAGCAACCTGCGCGGACAAGCGCAGGCGATCCTCGATGAACCTGGTACCGCGGAGCACCAGGCGCAGTTCGAACGACTCGCAGCCATGCGTCAGGAAGCCTTCGGCCAGCATCAGCTCACCGTCGAGGCTTGCGACCATCGCGAAGGCGATATGCGCAAATGGCTGCAGGACAGCATCGATGCCGAGGACAAGAAAGTCGGTCGCCTGCGTGAAAAAATCATTGACGCCATGCGCGCCTACTGCACGGCCTTTCCGCTCGAGACCCAGGAAGTCGATGTCGCCGTCGAAGCGCAAAGCGAATACCGGGCAATGCTGGACACGCTGCAGGCCGATGATCTGCCGCGCTTCGTCGAGCGTTTCAAGGAACTGTTGAACGTCAACACGATCAACGAGATCGCCAACTTCAATGCCCAATTGGCCCGCGAGCGCGAAACCATCAAGGAAAGGATCGCGCGCATCAACGAATCGCTCACCCAAATCGACTACAACCCGGGGCGTTACATCGTGCTGGAGTCGCAGGTCAGCCCTGATGCGGAAATTCGCGATTTCCAGACCGAGCTTCGCGCCTGTACCGAAGGGGCGGTGACCGGTTCGGACGACGCCCAATATTCCGAGGCCAAGTTTCTCCAGGTCAAACAGATCATCGACCGCTTTCGTGGCCGTGAGGGACTATCCGAGCAGGATCGCCGCTGGACCGCCAAGGTCACCGACGTGCGCAACTGGTTCCTGTTTGCCGCCAGCGAGCGCTGGCGCGAGGACGACACCGAGCACGAGCACTACTCAGACTCCGGCGGCAAATCGGGTGGCCAGAAGGAAAAGCTTGCCTACACCATCCTGGCCGCCAGCCTCGCCTACCAGTTCGGCCTGGAATGGGGCGCAGTGCGCTCGCGATCCTTCCGCTTCGTGGTCATCGACGAAGCCTTCGGGCGTGGTTCCGACGAGTCCGCGCAGTATGGCTTGAAACTTTTCCAGCAGCTCAACCTGCAATTGCTGATCGTCACGCCGCTGCAGAAGATCCACATCATCGAGCCATTCGTCGCTAGCGTAGGTTTCGTGCACAACGAAGGTGGCCGCTCGTCAAAGCTTCGCAATCTGACCATCAAGGAATACCGGGAACAGAAGGCCAGGCACGCGACGGCCACTGCATCGCGCGAGACGGAACACGGCGTCCCATGAACTGGACAAACCCCAGTGACCTGAAGGTCCAGCTTTCCCGGCTTTGGAACCGTGGCGAGCTGCCTCGGCTGCTGGTCACGGGCGGAACCCGCTTCCCCTTGCGGCTCACACTCAAGGGCCCCACCTCGACCGACGTGACCGATCACTTCGAAGCCGTGCGCCGCTGGGCGGCTGATCTGGCGGCGACACCCCACTGCCGGCTCGAGTGGCGCGAAACGCGGCATCGTGTCCAGGGTCTTCAGCGGCTTCCAGAACAAGCTTGGATCAACACCCTCGACGACGCCCTGGCACTACTCGGCAAGCACCGAGATGCCGAGCGCCTGCTGCAGATAGCCGAAATGACCCGCAGCCACCTACCCGCATTGCTGCCCTGGCTCGCCAAACGGCCGTTACAGGCCATCGATCTCGCCGCTCTATGGCCACGCCTCATCGCCGTGGTGCAGTGGTTGATCGAACATCCACGCCCCAGCATCTATCTGCGCCAGGTCGACATTCCCGGTGTGGACAGTAAATTCATTGAGGAGCATCGCGCGGTCTTGAGTGAGCTTTTCGATCTTGCACTGCCCGCAAGCGCCATCAAGGGCGAGCGGACTGGCGCCGCTCAATTTGCAAGCCGCTATGGATTTCTGGACAAACCCACCCGCATTCGCTTTCGCTTGCTCGATGAAAGACTCGGGTTGCTTCCCGGCAGCCGATATCCCGACATCATGCTCGACACTGATAGCTTCGCCAGCCTGGATCTCCCGGTCAGCCGGGTATTCATTACCGAGAACGAGACCAACTTCCTGGCATTTCCGCATGCCGCTGGCGCCATCGTGATTTTCGGCGCGGGCTATGGCTGGGAGGCGCTAGCACGGGCGCAATGGCTGGCGGGCTGCAAGCTCCACTACTGGGGCGACATCGATACGCATGGCTTCGCCATCCTGGACCAGCTACGCGGTCGCTTCGACCACGTGTCGTCCTTGCTGATGGACCGCCATACCCTAGATGCGCATGAAGCGCACTGGGGTGAAGAACTCGACCAGGTGCGTCACGATCTCCCCCGGCTTAACGCAACAGAACGGCTTCTATTCGATGAGCTGCGCGACAACCGCATTCGGAAGCATTTGAGGCTGGAACAGGAGAAGATTGGATTCCAATGGCTGGTCGAAGCACTCTCACATCTCTGACGCGTGGCCGACCGATTTCCCGCACCTAGGGATGTTCTGATCAACTCTGCGTAGGCGTCACCGGTCCTGTCTGTTCGCAGACCACAGGGGAGTCGGCGAGGGCAGACTGGCCGTCTGTCGAACCGGCGCACCGAAGGGATGCGGACAGACAGGACCGGCCCCCACGTGTTGAATTTAAAATGATGGGGTGATGTCCAGAAGGCCCGCGGGCGGTGCCGCGCGGCTTGGCAAGACGGCCAGTCTTCCCGGCGCCACGCAGCACCGCCTGCGGGCCTTCTGGACATCATGAAGCCTGCGCAGAGTTGATCAGAGCATCCCTAGCGCATTAGGGCCCGCTCACACTTTCCGCGTAGTCCGCGCCGGGATCTTCTGGGCGCCAGGCAAGGAAGAATGAGGGTACGCGGGGAGACGCCACGGATGGCGTCGGTTTTGAGGAGCGAGGAGTGTACCTCCGTACACGATCGAGAGATGACGCGGATGGCGGGCCCAAGAAGGTGCCGTCGCTCGAGCTTCGAGCTGATCAAGAGCAAGTCAACCTGGCTCCGTCATTGAACCGGCATTCACACCAAAAGGTTCACACAGCAAGCGCGCTGCAGGAGTACCGTCATGGCACTGGGGCATCGCGAGGTTCGGATCATGGCAAATATCTTCGGTACGACCTCGAACGGCTTCGCCTATGAGGGCGAGTACGAGCCCTCGGTCAATGGCAGCGTTCGTTGGATGGCGACGTTTCGCTTCCATGGGATCTACCGTGGCATGAGGCACGGAAGAGTCTTTGACGTGTCCAAGCTTCCGACAGCCGATTTGCAGAACGCGGTTAAGGACGACATTGAGGGCGTGTGGGTCAACGTTCACTAGAGCGGTGTTTTCCATCGCGGCGGCGACACTTTCTGAGGATGAGCCGCGAGCAACTCAAAACGCTCCACGACATCGCTGCCCAGCGCGTCACCAGGGTTTAGCCGCTCATAATCTTTCGGTTTGCCGATGCGCCAATGCGAAGCCGGGCCAGAGTGCGCTTTTAGCGGGCATCTCGAAAACACGGATGCTGCAGATTGACTTACTTTCGATCGAGCAGCAGTACGTGCCTCTGCCGAGCACTCTAGCCAGCCATCTCTTCGCTCAAACGACGCCCGTCTTTCCACCATCCATGGGAATCACCGCGCCAGTGACATAACTGGCTAGCGACGATGCGAGAAACACCGCGACGTTGGCGATTTCTGCAGGCTCGGCCATGCGTCCCATGGGAATTTCAGCAAGTTGCTCCGCGAGCAGTTCGTCAGTGGGGCGGCCGGTGGCGCGTGACGAGGCATTGAGGCCTTCCTGCACACGGCCGGTGCGCGTGAGGCCGGGGTTGATCACGTTGACGCGCACGCCTTGCGCGGCATAGGCGTTGGCGTAGCCGACGGAGGCGAGCATGAGTGCTGCGTTGGCGGCACCGCCGCCGATATGCATGGGGTTTGCCTGGCGTCCGCCCTGCCCCACGACATTGACGATGCTTCCGCGTCCACGTGCCGCCATATGGCGGATCACGGGGTCGATCATGTGCATATAGGTGAAGTATTTGGCCTGCATGGATGCGTGCATGGCATCGGCATGCAGCTCGGCGACGGGTGTGCGCTTTGCGGCGCCGGCGCAATTGATCAGCACATCGATGGGGCCGAATTCGTTCTCGATGTACTCGGTGACCATCTGGGCGGCGACGCTGTCGCGCAAATCGGCAGCGGCCACCTCCATGTGCAGGCCCTCGTGCTGAAGATCGTGCTGCGCGACATGCAGGTGGGCGAGATCGCGCGAGATGCCCACCACTTTCGCACCCTCGCGTGCGAACGCCATCGCACACGCCAGGCCAATGCCTTTGCTGGCGCCAGTGATGACAACGATACGTCCGGCCAGACCAACATCCATGGATTGCCTCCCTGTGTGAATTCGAACGCCATTGAATCATGGCGCCGACCAGGACACGGCGAGGTGATGCCTGTCACCCGCGATGCCTGATGGCCGCCCCTGCCCCGCCGGCCTCGGTCGGCGGAGCATTCCCCCGGCTTCCGGACGCCGTGGCCGGCCCGGAACGCTCGTTCAGCCATATAGGCCATCAGTCATGTTGCGAATTTTCGATCCGCCTGTTGACAGCTCAAGACATGGTGTTATAGTTCACTACAACACCGGTTCACGAGGTCACTAAAGGAGTACAGCCATGAAAGCGAACCTACTAGCACTGACCGCCGCCGCCCTGTTCACCACGGCAGGCCTGGCCGCCATCCATTCCAACGTCAAAGCGACGCCCGCGAGCGAAATCAACGGCGTGCGGGTTATCACCCTGGCACCCATCGATGTCCGCCCGACCGCCGAGGATTTCCGCGCCGCGGCGTTGAGCGAGGCTGGCGTAGCCGCCGTGACGATCTCCCCGCTGCTCAGCCCGGCCTCCCCGGCCAACGCCAGTGTGCTCGGGGCCCAGCTGGCCATGCCCTACTATTCGTTCGGCACCACGTTCGGCCGTATCAGCAAGGAATAAACCCATATGACCATCACCTGGAACGACAGCGTCCCGATCTACCGCCAATTGCGCGAGCGCGTAGTGGCCATGATTCTGGACGGCGCCTTGAACGAGGGCGACCCGCTGCCGTCAGTACGCCAGGTGGCAGCGGACTTTCAAATCAACCCGCTGACCGTTTCGAAGGCGTACCAGGAACTGGTCGATGATCAACTGGTGGAAAAAAGGAGGGGTTTGGGCATGTTCGTCATCGATGGAGCCAGGGAAGCGCTGCTTAAGTCCGAACGTGAGCGCTTCCTTCGTGAGGAATGGCCCTCGCTCTTTGCCCGGCTGCAGCGCCTTGGGCTGGATCTGAAAACCCTGCTGCGGGAAGCGCCGGGCCATGGGTCGGCTAACGGGGAGAACCAGTCATGAACGCGGTTGTGACGGCCACGGGTCTGACCAAGCGATACAAGAACACCCTCGCCTTGGACGATGTGAGCTTTCGGATCGAGTCCGGCCGCATCGTCGGGCTGATCGGACCCAACGGCGCAGGCAAGACCACGGCGCTGAAGGCGATCCTCGGCCTGACCGATTTCCGGGGCGAGCTGAACGTACTTGGCTTTGATCCGCGCAGCCAGCGCGACCGCCTGATGGAACAGGTGTGCTTCATCGCCGACGTCGCGGTGCTGCCGCGCTGGATCCGGGTGCGCGAGGCCGTCGATTTTGTCGCCAACGTGCATCCGCGCTTCAATCGCGCCAAGTGCGAGGCTTTCCTGGCACGCACCAAGCTCACGCCCGACCAGCGCGTGAAGCAGATGTCCAAGGGCATGATCGTGCAGCTGCATCTGGCCCTGGTCATGGCCATCGACGCCCGCCTGCTGGTGCTGGACGAGCCGACGCTGGGCCTGGACATCCTCTATCGCAAGCAGTTCTACCAGAGCCTGCTGGAGGACTACTTCGACGAGAACAAGACCATCATCGTCACGACGCACCAGGTCGAGGAGATCGAACACATCCTCACCGACCTCATGTTCATTCGCGACGGCAAGCTGGTCCTGGATACCGATATGGATGCCGTGGGCGAGCGCTTTGCCGAAGTCATGGTCAGTGCCGACAAGGCCGAAGCCGCGCGCCAGCTCAAACCGCTGGATGAGCGTCAGGTGTTCGGCAAGAGCATCTTCCTGTTCGACGGCGCCGACCGCGCCGTGCTGGAACGCATGGGCGAGGTCAGGCGCCCCACAGTCAGCGACCTGTTCGTCGCCACCATGAAGGGGACTTACGCATGAAAACCTTCTACTGGCTCCTGAAGCGCGAATATTGGGAACACCGCGGCGGCCTGCTGTGGGCCCCGGTGATTACCGGCGCGGTCTTCCTGGTGCTCAACCTGATGGCGATCATCACCGCCGAAGTGCTGGGTTCGCGTCACGGCCTCATGATCGGCGGCAATGATTTCCGCACGATGATCGAACACGCCGATGCCGGCGACCTGGCGCAGATCGGCTCGGCCGTGGACGTGGCGATGCTCTCGTCGATGAGCCTGATCGGCATCGTCATGGGCCTGGTGGTGCTGTTTTACTGCCTGGGCTCGCTCTATGACGACCGTCGCGACCGCAGCATTCTGTTCTGGAAATCGTTGCCGGTGTCCAATACCAGCACCGTGCTCTCGAAGGTGGTCAGCGCCGCGGTCATCGCACCTATCATCGCCGTACTCGTGAGCGTCATTTGCGGTGTGATGCAGCTAGGTATCTACGCCGTCGTGCTGTCGCTTCATGGCGTACACATCTGGCAGTTGCTGACACTGGCGCATCCTTTCCGGGTCATCGGCAGCCTGCTCAGCGCGGTTCCGCTGTACACCTTGTGGGCCCTGCCCGCCGTCGGCTGGCTGATGTTCTGCTCGGCCTGGTCACGCGCCAAGCCTTTCCTGTGGGCTGTAGCGGTGCCAGTGGTGGTCGGTCTGATGGTGAGCTGGTTCGGCATCATGGGCTTGTTCAACCTGCCGACAGCCTGGTTCTGGACCCATGTCGTACAGCGCGTGCTGCTCAGCGTGTTCCCCGGTTCGAGCATCGTGTTCAGCGACCACAACCTGAGCTCCATGTCGGACATGGACTCGAGCGATCCGCTTAGCGTGCTGTCCCCCAGTCACACCTACGGCCTGCTGGCAACACCCAATCTTTGGATCGGCGTAGCCGCGGGTGCTGCTCTCATCGCCGGTGCCGTGTGGTTCCGCCGGGTTCGTGACGACAGCTGATGTGTTTTGCCCCGCCGGCACGTTCCGCATGGATGCGGAGTGCCGGTGGGGCAAGCTTTTGAGATCGACGCGTGACGCGAGTGGTGCAACCGCGGCAGCTTACCCGCGAGTGACGCGGGTGGTACCACCGCCGGAACTCACCCGCGCACGGTCACCCGGGCGGAAATCATTCGAAGTCCCCGGCTGCACTATGTTCAACCGTCGACCGGAATCCAGCAGTACACCCACTTCCACACCGGCAGTGCTCGAGCCACGGCCGATGGCATTGCCCGCCAGGCCGCCACCGACAGCACCAGCCACCGCACCAGCCGTATTGGCGCGGGTTCCACTACCGATGTTGCTTCCGACGATGCCACCCAGTACGGCACCCGTCGCCGCACCCAAGGTGGAGTTGCCCGGCTGAATCGTCACATCACGCACGGTCTCGACCACGCCCAGCTCGACGCTCTGTGCCGTCATGGCCTGATTGGAACTGAACCTGTTGGCAGTAGGTTGCGTCTCACAAGCCGAAACGAGCAGTCCGACACAGAGCGCGAACGACATAGTGCGAAGCGCATTGAAACGAGCATTCATAAAAGTCATCTCCTCACTTTCTGCAGGTGAAATGGACGGCAAATAAAGCTTCGGCTCGCGGAGCAACCTCGGTGCATCAACCTTTCGAGAAATGAGTGCACGCCAAGTGTGCGGCCCTAAGTGAGCACACCGAATGTGCATAAAAAGTGTGTGCGAGCGACCGTTCCAGCCGGGTCCATATCCGGGTTGCCTCCCAATTACCGAAGCGCGCTGTCCATGGCGGCGCTGGTGCCCGTTCAGCGACGCCCTCCGGTCGAAGACCGTGGTTCGCGAGAAGGTTGAGCGCCATCCAATCATCGATCGCCGCTGTTTCCTGCGACACCGGGATTGACCCACCTTTCATGGCACGGGCTGAATCACACCTCGTATGATCGGCCCGAGCGGCAAGGTTCGCTACTTGCCAGCGGCTCCGCCTATTTTGTACCTAATTCAGGCTTTGAACCCGGATAAGGAGTGCCATCTCATGAACTTTCGACGTCTCCTCTTGTTGCTGGCGATGGCCGGCGTGATCGCAGCCTGCAGCAACTCGTCCAACGATACGCAAGTGTTCGGCGGTCATACCGACATCATCAACCATCGCATCACCCTGCAGGACGGCCAGGTCACCATCCACGCTGAAGGCGCCCCGGATGCCATCGTCGATGGCAGCGGCAAGCTCACCGTCGATGGCCATGATGTGCCCGTGAACGACGCGCAGCGCGCTTTGCTCCAGCGCTACAACGCATCGGCGCAGGCCATGCGCGAGGACGCCATCGCCACCGGCAAGGCGGGCGCCGCGACGGCAGCCAAGGCGGTGGGCTCGGTAGCGAGCAAGCTCACTGGCAGCGACGAGGACAAAGCCGCCGCCCAGGACCAGATCGAAGCGGCCGCGAACAACGTGAAGCTTGCCGCCGGGAAGATTTGCGACGACGTCGCCAGCATGAAGGCGGCGCAGGACGCATTGGCTACCCAGCTCGATGCGTTCAAACCCTATGCCACAGCGCTGGGCGAAGCGAATGTCGAGAAGTGCCGCGAGCACACATCAGATTGATCGCTCGCGGCGCGGCGGCGGCACGTCAACCGCCGCCACCGCCACCACCATGGATGCCACCGCGCGTGAGCGTCATCGGGTCGAGCAGTTTCTGTAGCTCGCTCTTCGACAAGCCGGTGGTTTCCAGTGCGACATCTAGGATCGGGCGTTTTTCCTTATAGGCCTGCTTGGCCGTTGCCGCGCCCTTTTCGTAACCAATCGCCGGATTGAGCGCGGTGACGAGGATCGGGTTCTTGTCCAGCGCTTCCTTCACCCGCGCCGTGTTGACCTTGAAGCCGGCGATGGCCTTGTCGGCCAGCAGCACGCTGACGTTGGAGAGGATGCCGATCGACTCCAGCAGGTTGTAGGCGATCAGCGGCAGCATCACGTTGAGCTGGAAATTGCCCGACTGGCCGGCGATGGTAATCGCCGCATCGTTGCCGATGACCTGGGCGGCCACCATCGCAGTCGCCTCGGGTATCACCGGATTGACCTTGCCCGGCATGATCGAGGAACCGGGCTGCAAAGCCGGCAACTCGATCTCACCCAGGCCAGCAAGCGGACCGGAGTTCATCCAGCGCAGGTCGTTGGCGATCTTCATGAGGCCCACGGCCAACGTCTTCAGCTGGCCGGACAGTTCCACCGCGGCGTCCTGCGCCGCCATGCCTTCGAAGTAGTTCTCGGCAGATTCGAAACGCACGCCGGTGAGCTTCTTGAGTTCGCGTGCCACCGCCGCACCGAACTTCGGATCAGCATTGATGCCGGTGCCGACGGCCGTACCGCCCAGCGGCAATCGGCGCATGCGCTTCAGGCTGTCCTCGATGCGTTCGATCGCCGTGCCGATCTGTGCGGCCCAGCCGGAGAGCTCCTGCCCGAACGTCACCGGCATCGCATCCATCAAGTGCGTGCGTCCCGTCTTCGGCACATTGCGAAGTTCGCGGGCGCGACGGTCGATGCTGCGCTTGAGATGCTTGAGCGCCGGCAGCAGTTGCTGGCTGGTGGTGAGCGCGGCACTGACATGGATCGCCGTGGGAATCACGTCGTTGGAGCTTTGCCCGTAGTTGACGTGATCGTTCGGGTGGATCTTGCCACCTGCCTTGTTGGCGAGATGGGCGATCACCTCGTTGGCATTCATGTTGGTGCTGGTGCCTGACCCGGTCTGGAACACGTCGATCGGGAACTGGTCGTCGAACGCGCCCTCGGCCACCGCCAGCGAGGCCCGCCGTATCGCCGTGGCCTGGACCTTCTTCAGGTAGCCCAGCGCCAGGTTCGCGTCGGCGGCGGCGGCCTTGATCAGGCCCAGCGCCCGGATGAAGCTGCGCGGCATATGCAGGCCGGAGATGGGGAAATTGTCCACGGCGCGCTGGGTCTGGGCGCCATACAGCGCCTTGGCCGGCACCTTCAGCTCGCCCATGCTGTCGTGTTCGATGCGGAACTGACTCATATCCTTGCGATTCCTGGCGTGAAAGTTGGAGTGAATATAGGCCCGGCTCCGTTAGCGCGCCGCCAAGAGCGACCCGGACGAGGCCTTGGCGAGTCTGTTGTAAAATGGCTGCTTTCCCGTCTTTGGAACACCCCCGATGTCCTCCCATGCCCTGACCGCCCTGTCGCCGCTGGACGGCCGCTATGCCAGCAAGGTCGAAGCGCTGCGCCCGATCTTCAGCGAATTCGGCCTGATGCACCGCCGCGTGCACGGTGGAGATCGAGTGGCTGCTGGCCCTGGCCGTCGGACCAGGGCATCGCCGAGGTGCCGGCCTTCTCGACGGCGCAGATCGCCAAGCTCAAGGCGATCGCCGCCGACTTCAGTGTCGACGACGGTGCGCGCATCAAGACCATCGAGGCGACCACCAACCACGACGTCAAGGCGGTGGAGTATTTCATCAAGGAGCGCATCGGCAACGATGACGTCGCTGGCCCAGGCCAAGGAATTCATGCACTTCGCCTGCACCAGCGAGGACATCAACAACCTGTCCTACGCGCTGATGCTGCGCGACGCGCGCGAGCAGGTGCTGCTGCCGGCGCTTCGACGCGCATGATCGCCAAGCTGCGCGAGCTGGCGCATGCCAACGCCGCGCTGCCGATGCTGTCGCGCACCCACGGCCAGACCGCCTCGCCCACCACCTGGGCAAGGAACTGGCCAACGTGGTTGCGCGCCTGGAGCGCCAGCGCAAGCAGCTCGCCGCGGTGGAAGTGCCCGGCAAGATCAACGGCGCCGTGGGCAACTACAACGCGCATGCCATCGCCTATCCGGAAGTGGACTGGCGCGGCTTCTCGCAACGCTTCGTGGAAAGCCTGGGCCTCGACTTCAACGCCTACACCACCCAGATCGAACCGCACGACTACATGGCCGAATACTGCGATGCCGTGCGCCGCGCCAACACCATCCTGATCGACCTGGCGCGCGACGTCTGGGGCTACATCTCGCTGGGTTACTTCAAGCAGACGCTGAAGGCCGGCGAAGTGGGTTCCTCGACCATGCCGCACAAGGTCAACCCGATCGACTTCGAGAATGCCGAAGGCAACTTCGGCCTGGCCAATGCCCTGCTCGGCCACTTCGCCGAGAAGCTGCCGATCAGCCGCTGGCAGCGCGACCTCACCGATTCCACCGTGCTGCGCGCGCTGGGCACCGCGTTCGGCCACACCCTGCTGGCCTTGGAATCGCTGCTGAAGGGCCTGGGCAAGCTCGAAGCCAACGCCGACCGCCTCGCCGCCGACCTGGACGCCAGCTGGGAAGTGCTGGCCGAAGCCGTGCAGACCGTGATGCGCCGCTACGGCGTGCCGGAACCCTACGAGCAACTGAAGGCGCTGACGCGCGGCCAGGGCATCACCAAGGAGTCGATGCGCGACGTTCATCACCGGCCTGGATCTGCCGGCTGATGCCAAGCAGCGCTTGCTCGACCTCACGCCGGGTGGCTATATCGGTCTGGCCGAACCGTTGGCGAAGGATATCTGAGCCGTCTTCGGACGGTGACGCTAGATCGGGTCGCGCACAGGGTGCGCTCCTACAAGGGCACATTGCAGTTGTAGGAGCGCACCCAGTGCGCGACCCGCCTTGTCTCAGGCCACGGCCTTCTTGATCAACCCTTCCGCTTCAATCGCCGCCTGCACCGCCGGGCGCGCAGCGACCCGCTGTTGGAAATCGCATCACTGCAGGGAAGTCCGAAAGATCCAGGTCAACGTGCTTGGCCCAGTTGGTCACCGTGAAAAGATAGGCGTCTGCACCCGTGAAATGATCGCCTACCAGCCACGGGTGGCTGGCCAGGTGCTTGTCCAGTAGCGCGTATCGCTTGCGCAGGTATGCCTTGCGCTCGGCCCGGACGGCATCCGGTGTTTCCGGCTTGAACAAGGGCGAATACGTCTTGTGCAGCTCGGAATTGATGTAGCCCAGCGTCTCCTGCAGGCGATAGCGCGCGGCCGAACCATTCGCTGGCGCCAGCTTGCTTTCCGGCTTCAGGTCGGCCAGGTACTGCACGATGGCTGGGCCTTCCGTCAGCAGCTCGCCACCGTCCAGCGCCAGCGCGGGCACATAGCCCTTCGGATTGATCTGCCAGTAATCCTCGCCGCTTTCGGTGCGCTTGGCCTTGGTGTCGACCTTTTCCAGCTGCAGCGCGATGCCTGCTTCCTGCGCAACGATATGGGGGGACAGCGAACAGGCACCGGCCGAGTAGTAGAGCTTCATAGCGTTTCTCCAAACTTGGGGTTAGGTGGAAGCGCCAACGCGACATCCGGTCGCGAAGGAGCCGCCATGCTAGCCAAGTCTGGTTACTACTTGATACCACCTAACCATCGGTAACCTATAGAATCCGGTAACCATCCAGTTACCAGTCTCGAGCCGGATCGACGCCATGGGCTTGCCCGTACGCAAAAACAAAGCCGCTCCACCGCCGACCTGTCAGTTGACCTATGCGCTTGGGTTTCTGCGCGGCGCCTGGGCCTTGAATGTCATCTGGCAACTGCGCGGACAAGCCCGCCGCTTCGGCGAACTGCGGCACGACATGCCGCGCATTTCCGCGCGCGTGCTCAGCACGCGCCTGCGTGAGCTGGAATCGCGAGGTCTGGTGACTCGGTGCGTGCTCCATACCTCGCCGCCGTCTGCCGAATACGCGCTCACCGAGCTGGGTCGCGAATTGTTGCCCGCGATCGACGCACTGGCTTCCGTGGGTCAAAAGCTGATCGATCGGTGGGGACCCAATGCACCTGGCGTGACATGGCAGCCCTAGATTCCCTGCGCCAACGATGCCTTCCGCATGGCGCTCGCTGCACGCATAGAAGGCCCAAACGTTAGCGCCCTCCATGCGTGCAGACACTACGAGATTTCACTCCACCTCGTCCGATCCCTCGTTGACGCCTTCGAACAGGAAGGTCGACAGATAGCGCTCGCCGGTATCGGGCAGCATGGCCAGCAGCACCGAACCTTCCGGTGCGTCTTTCGCCACTTTCAGCGCGGCCGCCAGCGTGGCACCCGCCGAGATGCCGACGAAGATGCCTTCCTTCTGCGCGAGATCGCGAGAGGTGTCGCGCGCCAGCACGTCGTCCACCGGCACGATGCTATCGACCACTGCGCGATTGAGTACGGCCGGCACGAAGTCCGGTGTCCAGCCCTGGATCTTGTGCGGCTGCCATTCGTTGCCCGCCAGCAGCGAAGCACCGGCCGGTTCGGTGGCGATCAGCTTCACTTCCGGGACGCGCCACCTTCAGCACCTCGCCCACGCCGGTCAGCGTGCCGCCGGTGCCCCAGCCGGTGACGAAGTAATCCAGCCGGCGGCCGGCGAAATCGCGCAGGATTTCCGGCGCCGTGGTATTGCGGTGGTAGGCCGGGTTGGCCTCATTCTCGAATTGCCGGGCCAGGAACCAGCCGTGCTTGTCCGCCAGCTCCTTGGCCTTGCTGCACCATGCCACTGCCGCGTTCGGCCGCTGGCGTCAGCAAGACCTTGCCGCCATACGCGCGGATCAGCTTGCGTCGTTCGATCGAGAAGGTCTCGGTCATTACCGCCACGAAGGGATAGCCGCGCGCCGCGCACACGGCCGCCAGCGCCACGCCGGTATTACCGGAGGTGGCCTCGACCACGGTCTGGCCTGGTTTGAGCAGGCCGCGCTGCTCGGCATCGAGGATGATCGCTAGCGCCAGGCGATCCTTTACCGAGCCTGCCGGATTGAATGCCTCCACCTTCACGTACAGGGTCACGTGCTTCGGCGCCAGTCGATGAAGTGCGCACGATAGGCGTATTGCCGATGGTGTCGAGAATGCTGTCGTAGATCATGAGGTCGCTCCGTGGCACGGAAGGGAAGAAGGGTACGGACAAGCGCCGACGATCGCCCGCGATGGTGCGCCGACGCATGGAAAAGTTACGTCAAGCGGTCAGCGCCCCGGCCGCCCGGTGGCGACGGTCACCGGAAGCGACGGCGTGCCCAGCGGCGGACGGCCAAACCATGCCAGCGAACGCGCAAGCGCCGCTACCTCGCCCATGATCAGCAAGGCGGGCGAGCGAACGTCGTGCAGCCGGTGGCGCGCTCGGCCAGGGTCGCACAAGGTGCCGGTGATCACCCGCTGCTCGGGACGCGAGCCGTTCTCGATGATCGCGAATGGTGTCGTTCCGGCCCGGCCATGGGCGATCAAGCGTGCTGCAACGTCGGGCAATTCACTGGTCCCATGTAGACGGCCAGGGTCTGCCGCTCCTGCGCGAGAACGCTGCCAATCCAGCGTATCGATGCGATCCCTGGCAGTGCGCCGTGACGAACCGCACCGACTGCGCGTAGTCGCGATGGGTCAGCGGTATCCCGGCGTACGCCGCGCAGGCCAGCGCCGCCGTAATGCCGGGAACCACTTCATAGGCAATGCCGTGTCGCCGCAGGAATTCCAGCTCCTCACCGCCTCGCCCGAACACGAAGGGATCGCCCGCCCTTCAGCCGCACGACGCGGCGACCTGCCGTGCGCATGCTCCAGCAACAGTGCATGGATCTGAGCCTGGGTGCTGTGATGGTTGCCCGCCTGCTTGCCGACCTCGATGCGTCTCGGCATCGCGACGAGCCAGGGCGAGCACCTCGGCACTCGCCAATCGGTCATGCAGGATCACATCGGCCTCGTTGAGCGCACGCAAGCCGCGCAACGTCAGCAGGCCCGGATCACCCGGGCCCGCACCGAGCAGCACGACCGAACCGGCGGGGCTGGCGGTCGCGGATTCCAGCAAGCGTTCCACCGCCGTCTCGGCGAGCGCTCGCTGCTGACTGTCGCAACAGACTCAGTACGGGACCGCCAAACACGTGACCGTAGAACCGCCGCCTCGCCGCCAGGTCCGGCAGGCCCGCGCGGATGCGCGCGCGCAGTCGCGCCAGTAATCGAGGCCAACGGTCCGATCAGCGAATGGTCGACCAGCATCTCCAGCCGCTCGCGCAGCAGGCGCGCCAGCATGGGAGCGTCGCCTCCGGACTGGAGATCGCGATGGTCACCGGCGCGCGATCGATCACCGCCGGCACCTGAAAACTCGACAGGCCGCATCATCGACCACATTGACGAATATGCGCCGCGCCTCGGCCAACGCTGAGATATGCCTGTGCAGGGCCGGATCATCCGTGGCCGCGATCACCAGCCATGCGTCATTCAGCCAAGCCTCCTCGAAGCTACCCGCGTTCCAGAGAATACGGCCCTGATCCGCCCATCCTCGCAAGGCGGGAGTCAGCCCGGGTGCACCCACCGTCACCCGCGCACCCGCCTCCAACAGAGCTGCCGCCTTGCGTTCGCCGACGGCGCCGCCGCCAACCACCAAAACCGGGCGCCCGGAGAGATCCGCAAACAACGGGTACAGCTTCATCGATCCGCGGGCTCCGTCAAAGGGAAGTGCGCCAAGGGCGCTCCAACGCACGCTAGGCAAGCCGTTCCCGACGCACAAATGATTTGTACGGCCGCCCATATGCTCAGCCGTTATAAGCGCCAACTAATTCCCTCAAGGCATTGACGCGACGCAACAACGCCTGTATAGACGTCCAATTAGCTGCCAGAACCGACGCGGAAGCGCCTTGGACAACCATCGCCAACCCATGAGCACCGATGCCATCCGCTGCATGCGCGAGCGGCCAGAATTGCGCCCGGTGATGCGATGTATCCGCCCTGCGACCCCGAGCCACCATCCTCTCGATCGTCAGCGGAATCCAAGTCATGACCCTTACCCAATTGCGCTATCTGGTCGCCATCGCCGACGCCGGACTCAACATCACGCTCGCGGCCGAGCGGGTGCACGCCACCCAGCCGGGCTTGAGCAAGCTGCTGCGGCAGCTTGAGGACGAGCTGGGCTTCCAACTCTTCCACCGCAAGGGCCGTAGCCTGCATGCGATCACCCATGCAGGCACCCAGGTGCTGGAGCGCGCCCGCACGATCCTGGCCGAGGCGGCCAATATTCGTTCCATCGCCGCCAATCTTCGCAACGAGGCGCACGGCACGCTGCGCATTGCCACCACGCACACCCAGGCTCGCTTTGCCCTGCCCAGCGCCATGGCCGCGCTGAGCCGAAGCTATCCGCAGGTGAGTGTGCATCTGCAGCCGGTCAGCGACTCGGACGTCATCTCCCTGTTGGAAGGCGGCCTGGTCGACCTGGCCATTGTCAGCACCACGGCTGGCGCCCCGCCACCGAGTGGCATCGCCCTGCCCGCATATCGCTGGAATCGGATCGTGGTGGCACCGCACGATCACCCGCTTGCCCGCCGTAACCAACCGCCGACGCTGGAACAGCTGGCGGCGCAACCGCTGATCAGCTACGACTCCTCGCTCAAGCCGGAATCGTCGTTGACCCGGGTTTTCCATGCGGCAAGCCTGCAACCGCAGATTGCCATGACGGCCAGTGATGCCGACCTCATCAAGACGTATGTACGCGAAGGCCTGGGTATTGGCGTGCTCGCGGAAATGGCATTTCAGCCGGAGCACGATACGGATTTGCACTCGCTGAGCGCCGACCACCTCTTTGCGCCCTGCATCACTTGGATCGTATTGCGCAAGGAGAGCGTGCTGCGCGAATACGCGCTCGATTTCATCGGCGTATTCGCGCCGCATCTGGAACGACGAGCGGTGAGCAATGCGTTGGCCACCGCGGGCGTCGGCACCGCAAACTGGCCGGGCGTACCGCATTGGCGTGAGCGGCGTGTACCGAGCAGGGTGGTTGAACCGGTTGTCGAGGCGCACTAAACAGCGCCTCGGCGAGCCTTCGGCGTCAAGTCGATCGTCCGGGCGACTCCCGGGGTCACTCCAGCGGCGCCGGGGAATGGTCTATCCCGACCTTCCCCGGCGCGCCTACGGCTAGTCGGACCTCAGTTCCTCAGCAATCCCCTCTGTTGCAGCAGCGACACGATATGGCGGGCCAGCACCAACGGCTCCGCCGCGTTGCCGTCTACGCGAAGCTCGGGTTGTTCCGGCGCTTCGTAGGGATCACTGATGCCGGTGAAGTGGGTGATGGTACCGGCACGTGCCTGCGCGTAGAGACCTTTCCGATCGCGCGCCTCGCACACTTCCAGTGATGTGGCGACGTGGATTTCGATGAAATCGCCGTGCTCTTCCACAAGCGTGCGCGCTTGGGCACGCGAGTCTGCGTAGGGTGCAATCGGCGCGCACACGGCAATACCGCCATGGCGCACGATTTCACTTGCCACGTAGCCGATGCGTGTCACGTTGGCAACGCGGTCCTCACGCGAGAAACCCAGGCCCTTGGACAAGTGCTTGCGCACTTCGTCGCCGTCGAGCACGGTCACCGCGCGGCTGGTCCGTTCCAGCAGCTGCGCCACCACCGCCTGGGCGATTGTTGACTTGCCGGCACCGGAGAGTCCGGTGAAGAACAGCGCGAAGCCACGTGTCGCCTGGGCAGGATGTCGTTCGCGGAGAATCCGCACGACTTCCGGAAAACTGAACCACGAGGGGATCTCACTGCCCTCCTGCAGATGCTGGCGTAGCTGAGTACCGGAGATATCGCGCACCTCGTCGTCGGACTGCACGTCCGTCGACGGCAGGTAGGTATCGCGGTTCGCGACATAGACCATGGCAGGGAATGGCACGATGCGAATCCCCAGCTCATCTTGATGCTGCTCCAATGCATGCTGCGCATCGAACGGGCCATAGAACGGCTTGCCACTGGCGTCCTTGCCTGGGCCGGCATGGTCGCGCCCCACGATGAAATGACTGGCGCCGTAGTTCTTGCGAATGATTGCGTGCCATAGCGCCTCGCGCGGGCCGCCCATGCGCATGGCCAGCGGCAGCAGCGAAAGCCGCGTGCTGTTCGTTGGATACTGCGGCAGCAAGGCCTGATAGCAGCGCACTCGGGTGAAATGATCGATATCACCTGGTTTGGTGCGCCCTACCGAGGGCTGCAATAGCAGCTTCGCTCCCACCTGTTGTGCCGCGCGCAGGGTCAACTCCCGGTGTGCGCGATGCATGGGGTTGCGCGTCTGGAACGCGACGATGCGGTACCAGCCGTTCGATTCGAACCACTCGCGCAAACCACGGGGGGTATCGCGCAAGTCCGCAAAGTCGTAATGCGCGGGAGCTTGAATGCCACGCACGCGGCCGCCCAGATTCACCGGACGATAGCGCTCCAGCAGCTCCGCCACGCCGGGATGCGTGCGGTCGGTCGTACCGAATACGCGAAGCGCCTCGTGCTCGCGATCGGACCGGTAGATATCCTCTACGGTCAGCACCGCCAGCGGCACGCCCTGCGTATCTCGCAGTGCCACCTCGCTGCCTGGCGCGAGCCGGGCGGCGAATTCCTCGCTGACGTCCAGCGTGATGGGTATCGGCCACAGCGTGCCGTCGGCCAGGCGCAGCTCATCGACCACACGAACGTAGTCAGCTTGGGTAAGAAAGCCTTCAAGCGGCGAAAATGCGCCATTCAATAGCAATTCGAGATCGCACAGCTGGCGGGTGTCGAGGTCAACGCCCGGCAGTCCGGCGCTTCGGTGTTTCAGCAGTTCGGCATCCGCCGGCGGCAGGTACAACTCTTTGAGTACGCCGCCGTGCGGGGAAATCAGTTGCCTGTCTTCAAGGCGTTCAGATGAGGAAACGTCGGCTTCGGCAAAAGCGGTCTGGCTCATGGTGTTTTCTTGTTTGATCGGGGTAGCGGCCAGCGCAAGGCGCTGGAGTAAATCATCTCGTGCATGCGGATCAGGCGAGACCGTGCAGTCCGCACTCGCGCTTGAGGCCAAAGAAGCGCGTGGAGTCGATATCCGCGCCGGCCTCCCATCGATGCGTGGTGTGCACGTCGCCGATGGAGATGTATCCCTGGTCCCACAGCGGGTGATAAGGCAGGTCATGGCGGCGCAGATACTGGCCTACGTCGCGGTCGGTCCAATCGGCAATGGGATGGAACTTCCATCGATCATCGCGGCGCTCGGCGATAGGAATGGCGGTGCGTGTTCGCGCCTGGCTCCGTCGTAGCCCAGCGAACCATGTGCCTGCGTTCAGTTCCTTCAACGCCCGCTGCATGGGCTCCACCTTGCGCAGCTGGTTGTAGCGATCGATCCCCGCCACGCCCTGCTCCCACAGGCGACCTTCACGTGCCTCCATCCATGCAGCGCTTTGTGGCGCGCTATGGATCTTCAGGTTCAACGACAGGCGGTCGCGCAGTTCGTCGATAAAGCGGTAGGTCTCGGGAAACAGGTAACCCGTGTCGATAAGCACCACGGGCACCGAGGCTCGTTGCCGTGTCAGCAGGTGCAACGACACCGCCGCCTGCGCCCCGAAGCTCGATGAAAGCACGTGCATGCCGGGTGCGACTTCGAGCGCCCATGCCACACGCTCTTGCGCACTCAGCGTGTCGAGCCACTGGTTGAGGATATCCAGCGCTCCCGGATCGTGCTGTGCATCCTTGAGCAGCGCCTCATTCATGCCACCTACTCCGCAGGGATCCGCCGTGACGCGGTGACGAAGACACCGGTACGGACCAGGAAGTCGCCAAAATGCTCACCCGTCGTGCGCTGCGCCGCATAGCCTGCGAACAGCGGTGATAGCGCTTCGAGAATGGCCTGCTCATCGACATTCTCGCGATAGGTCTGGTTGAGTCGCTGGCCTCGAAAATCCGCGCCCAGCCGCAAGTCATAGCGGCCCGGCCCGCGCCCAACCAGGGCGATTTCACCGAGGTAAGGCCGGGAGCAGCCATTGGGGCAGCCCGATAGACGCAAGAGGATCTGCGCATCGGCGAGGCCGTGGGTTTCAAGCAGGGCTTCCAGCTTGGGGAGCAGATCCGGCAGGTACCGCTCGGCCTCGGCCATGGCCAATCCGCAAGTCGGCAGGGCCACGCAAGCCACGGCATGTCGGCGGATGCCACTATGCCGTTGGTAGCCGTCCAAACCGTGTGCCTCGACGATGGCGTCGATGCGGGCGCGCTGGTCGGCGGCCACGTTCGCGATGATCACATTTTGATTGCAGGTGAGCCGGAAATCGCCCTCATGCACTTTGGCCAGTTCGCGCAGACCGGTGAGCCAGTGGCGCTCGCCGACGTCGGCCAAGCGGCCCGCCTCGATGTGCAACGTCAGATGCCAGCGACCATCGGAGCCTTCGATCCAACCGTAACGATCGCCGTTGTGGTCGAACTGATACGGGCGTTCGGGCAGCAGCGCGAAGCCAAGCCGCGCTTCCACCTCGGCCTTGAATGGGTCCAGGCCGCGATGATCGATGGTGTACTTCAGGCGGGCGTGCTTGCGCTCGCTACGATTGCCCCAATCGCGCTGGACGGCGATCACCGCTTCGGCGACATCGAATAGCTGCTCGGGCCTCACAAAACCGATCACGCTGGCCAGCCGCGGATAGGTGCTGGGATCGCCATGCGTCGCACCCATGCCACCGCCGACCGCCACGTTGAAGCCTTTCAGCTCGCCGACTTCGATGATGGCGATGAGCCCCAGATCCTGCGCGAACACATCTATATCGTTGAGCGGCGGAATCGCCAGGCCGATCTTGAACTTGCGCGGTAGATAAGTGGCGCCATACAGCGGCTCCTCCTCCTTCGGCTCACCGACCTGTGCTTCGCCGTCGAGCCAGATCTCGTGATACGCCCGCGTGCGTGGCGCCAATCCATCGGAGAGGCGCGTGGCCCAGGCATAGGCGAGTGCATGAGCTGAGGACTCCACCGGGTTCGGTGTACTCACGACATTGCGCACGACATCGCCACAGGCTGCGATGGTGGTGGCCAATGCGGCGTGGATGGCCGCAATCGTCGGCTTGAGGTTGTGCTTGATGATGCCGTGCCACTGAAACGTCTGGCGCGTGGTGATGCGCAGCGTGCCATTGGCGTAGTCGCGGGCCAGCTGGTCGTAGACCAGCCATTGCGCTGGCGTCACCACACCGGACGGCAAGCGCGCCCGCAACATGAACGAATAAGCGGGCTCCAGCTTCTGGCGACGCCGCTCTTCGCGCAGGTCGCGATCATCCTGCAGGTAGCTGCCATGAAACTTCAACAACTTGTTGTCGTCGTCACTGATGGCGTTGGTGACCGGGTCACGCAAGCCTTCCGCAATGCCGCCGCGCAGGAAGCGACTGGCGGCCTTGATTCGCTCGAGGTCTGAAGGTGGCGTCGTCATCTCAGTACACGTCCCGGGCATAACGGCCCTGTTGCAAAAGATCACCCAGCCACTCCCGGGCCTGTTCAGGCGATTGGCCACCATGCGCGATCGCCACGTCGATCAAGGCCGCGTGCACATCCTTCGCCATGTGATTCGCGTCGCCGCAGACATAGATGTGCGCTCCCTCCTGCAGCCAGGCATAAAGCTCGCGCCCCCGCTCGCGTAGGCGTTGCTGCACGTAAATCTTGGACGCGCCATCGCGGGAGAACGCCAGATCGAGGCGGTGTAGCGAGCCATCGCGCAAAGCCGCCTGCCATTCCAGCTGGTAGAGGAATTCGCTGGTGAAGTGGCGATTGCCGAAGAACAACCAGTTGCGCCCGCACGCACCCGTCTCGCGGCGCTCTTGTATGAAGGCCCGGAATGGCGCCACGCCGGTGCCGGGACCGATCATGATCACGTCGCGCGCATCGTCCTTTGGCAGGCGAAAGCGTTCGTTTGATTCGATGTAGATGGGAAGACGGCGTTCGTCGTTGGCGGCGGCGATAAATGAGGAAGCCGCGCCCCAATGGCGCTCACCGTGCGCGACATAGTCAACGGCAGCCACCGTGAGATGAACTTCGTCTCCGACGACCTTCTGGCTGGAGGCGATCGAATACAGCCGTGGGGCCAACGGACGCAGCGCGGCGACCAGTTCTTCCGCCGACCATGCGGCGGAATGACGCCGCCACAGGTCGATGGGCTGATGGTCGGTGAGCAGCGTAGCCAAGGCGCGCGACTGATCTGGCCGCAACAGCTGGGCCAAGCCTTCATCGCCGCTAACGTCGGCCAAGGCCGCGATGAGCGGGCGACTCAGTCGCGTCAGTTCGCGCTCATTCGTCAGCCATTGGCGCAACGGCAGGCTGCGCCCGTCGTGGTTCGCCAGCTGGTCGCCATCCAGCTTCAGCAACGACAGCCATTGCTGGACCAGGGCCGGTGGATTCTGCGGCCACACACCCACGGCGTCGCCGGGCTGATAGCTGAGGCCGGATCCTTCCAAGGACAATTCGACGTGCCGTACATCGCGCGCGGCTTCACGCGCAACGATCGTCTGGTTGTCCAGAACAGGCGCCGCAAAGGGACGTTCGCGCGAATGGGGGATCCGGCTAGGCACGGGCTGCAATGTCGCCACGCGCGCAGCCGGCGGCTGGGCTCCCAAGGCCTTCCTTGCCTGCTCAAGCGCATGTTCGGCCCAAGGACCCGCGACCGCCTCGATGTCCACGTCGGCTTCGCCCAGTGGCGCCAGGCGCGACGCGCCAAGCTCGGCCAGACGCTCGTCGAGCTGGCGCCCGATCGCGCAGAACTGCGGGTAGCTGGAATCACCCAGGCCCAGCACGGCGTAACGCAGGCCGGGCAGCTTGGGCGCGCGCTTGCCCAGCACGAATTCGACCAGGCCACGCGCATCATCCGGCGGCTCGGCGTCACCCTGGGTGCTGATCACGACGACGAGATGCTTCTCCTTCGCCAGGTCGCGCTGGGAATAAGCGTCGGCGCGCACCAGCCGTACTGACAATCCGGCCGCTGCGGCCCGCTCGCTCAACTGGGTGGCGATGCGCTTGGCCTGGCCGGTCTGGCTGCCATAGATGATCGTCAGCGTGTCGCTGACCGCCTTCGCCGGCGTCGGCTGAACACCAGGCAGGCCGCGTTGTAGCTGGTCCGCCCGGGCAGCGCTCCAGGCAGCGACCCAGTAGAGCTCCGCCGGACCGAGTCCCTCGACCAGTCGCTCCAGCGCCGACAGCCTTTCGCTGTCCATGGATGCCAGACGGATTTCTGTCGCTACGACCGCGTTCACATCGCCTTCCTTTGGACGTCCATACTTCTGGCCACCCAAAGTAATCATCAGCTTACGTCATGTGAAAGGACGTGTTGGCATATCCATATGTCCACGCGCTTATTTCCAATAAGGAGTGGGAGTCCCCTACACTGGCCCCATCTACCCTTTCCCATAGCCCATGCCCACGGATTTTCTTACGTACGCCGTCATTGGCGCACTCGCCCAGCTCGTCGACGGTGCACTAGGCATGGCCTATGGCGTCACCTCGGCGGCCTTGCTGTTGACGCTGGGTGTGCCGCCCGCGCTGGCCAGCGCCAGCGTGCACTATGCGGAAACCTTCACCTGCGGCGCCTCCGGAATCAGCCATCTGGTGGCCGGCAACGTGCTGCGCCGGCTGTTCTGGGCCCTGGTGATCCCAGGGGCGATAGGCGCCACGCTCGGCGTGTACGTGGTGAGCCACGTGCCGCCCGCCTGGATGCAACTGGCGCTTACGCCTTACTTGATCGGCATGGGCCTGTTCCTGCTGTTTCGACCGATCCGGGGCCACCGCCTGCATGACGAAACGCCCCCGGCCGCGCGCCCGCTGGGTCTGCTTGCCGGCTTTGCCGACGCGGTCGCTGGCGGTGGCTGGAGCGCCCTTAGCGTCCCCACCCTGGTGGCTCGCGGAGTCAGGCCGCGCATGGTGATCGGCACCGTGCACTTGGCCAAATGCGTGGTCAGCGCCGTGGCCAGCATCAGTTTCTTCATGCAGGTTGGCCTGCCTCACGGCTCCGCGGTACTGGGCCTGATCGTCGGTGGCGTAGCGGCGGCGCCGATCAGCGCACTGCTGGCGCGCAAAATGCCACCTCGTGCCGCCACCGTGCTGGCCGCGCTCGCGGTGCTGATGATCGGCTTGAACAATGTGGTGAGAAGTTTTCTGGCCCACTGACCGCGATCAACCGGGTCCATCTCGTCATTCGCTTAGAATGGACGGATGACCACATCACGCCCCCTCCCGATCGAAGTCCGCGGCAGCGCCAAGCAGCCGTTGGGCATGAGTCCCACGCAGTTCCTGCGCGATTACTGGCAAAAGCGCCCGCTGCTTATCCGCCAGGCTTTTCCCGATTTCGAGTCGCCGATCGAACCGGATGACCTGGCCGGGCTGGCCTGCGAGGAATCGGCGCTGTCGCGTTTGATCATGCATGACGAAAAGCGTGACCGCTGGCAGGTAAAGACTGGCCCGCTCAGCGAGGCCGATTTCGCCAAGACGCCGGACAGCAACTGGACCCTGCTGGTGCAGGACGTGGACAAATGGGATGCGGATGTCGCCGCCCTGCTGCAGAGCTTCAGCTTCCTGCCCAGCTGGCGCATGGACGACATCATGATTTCGTACGCCGAGCCCGGTGGCGGCGTGGGCCCGCACGTGGATCAGTACGACGTGTTCCTGCTGCAGGGCATCGGCCAGCGCCATTGGGCGATCAGCGCCGACCCGGATGCACCGAAGGATTTCCGCCCGGACGTGGAGCTGAAGCAGCTGCAGCATTTCGAGCCCACCCACGAATGGCTGCTGGAACCGGGTGACATGCTGTATCTGCCGCCTGGGGTGCCCCATGACGGCATCGCCTTCGGTGGCCCGTGCATGACCATCTCGGTCGGCATGCGCGCGCCCTCGCAGGCCGAACTCACCGGCGACCTCGCTGACTACCTGGCCGAGCGTCTGCCTGACGAACTCCGCTATAGCGATGCGGACCTCGCCCCCGCCAAAGCGGTGGGCGAGATCGATCGCGCTGCCGTCGCCCGCTTGAAGAAGTCCCTGCCGTTTGCGGCTGCGCTTGACGAACCCACTCTGATCGACTGGTTTGGTCGCTTTATCACGCGCTATCGCAACGCCCAGGTACCGGTGCCACCCGAAAAGCCCGTGACGGAAGCGGCCCTGCTCAAGCAACTCGATGGTGGCGCGCAGCTACTACGCCACCCGTGGGCGCGCATGGCCTGGGCACGCGGCAAGGGCGCCGCCACGTTGTTCGTCAACGGCCATGCCTACCCGACGTCGAGCGAACTGGCCGAACGCCTGTGCCGCGAACGCGAGTTGAGCCCCGGCAAGAAGATCCCGACCGCCGAGCGCACCCTGCTGCTGGCGCTGGTCAACGATGGCCACCTGGTCGCCCGCAAGTCACGCCGCCGATGAAGCTGCAGGACTTCCACGTCGAAAGTGCCGACTGGGCTCGCGCCAGCGAGTGTGGGGCCCTGCGGGATATTCGACGGGAAGTCTTCGTGGTGGAACACCGCCTGCCCGAGGCACTCGAACGGGACGAGCTGGATGCCGTCTCCGTTCATTTGCTGGCACGTGACGGCCAGGGTGAAGTGATCGGCTGTGCCCGCCTCACGCCGCAAGGGAAGGTCGGCCGGGTCGCCGTGCGTCAGCCGTGGCGCAACCAGGGCGTTGGCGCGGCGCTGCTACGCGAGCTGGTGGCCCGGGCCAGAACCCAGGGCCAGACCCAGGTCACCCTGGATGCCCAGGTCGCCGCCATCGCCTTCTACGAGCGCGAAGGTTTCGTGGCTTATGGCGACAGGTTCGAGGATGCCGGGCTCATCCACCAGGCGATGCGCCTCGAGCTCGAGCGGGCGGGAACCAGCCATCCCGTGGCCTCGGCCCATGCGCTACCCACCGGCAGCCGCAGCGACATCGCCGCCAACCGCCACCGTTTGCTGAGTGAGACAGGTCATCGCCTCTCTATCTATCAACCCCTACTGACCGAAGACGCGTATGCCAGCCCGCAGGAGCTGGCCGAATTGCGCCGCATCGCCACCTCGGGCCGCGGCGCGCAAATTCGTATCCTGCTGCACGATCCCGCCGCCGCGTTGCGCGACAGCCACCGCCTGATCGCCCTCGCCCAGCGCCTGCCCAGCGTCATCCTGGTGCGCACGCCGGTCGAGGACCTCGACCTGGCCTACAGCTCGTCTTATCTGCTCACCGACCGGGGCGGCTACCTGTTCCAGCCCGATGCCCAGCGTGCCGCCGGGCGCGCCGCCCTGGCTGACCGGGCGGCACAGGCGCCACTGCTGCAGCACTTCAATGAAGTCTGGGAGCGTTCCGCACGCGCCAGCGCGCTGCATCCGCTCGATCTCTAGCCGCTGGCTGAACGACACCACGCGAGTTTGCGCAGGCACCTCGTCGTCACAAGAATGCGGCGAGCCGGTGAAAAACAGCGGTCTACGACGATGGTCGGTACCCTGGGACTCGAAATATGGCTGTTCAACCCCACTTTCGGTGGACGCCTCGGGTTGCCGCGTCGCAGCAGCACAAGGCTATAATTAACAGGATTTTTCCCAGCCATCCGTCCCCCCCGGTCGGAACGGCTGAAAGCCTTCCTTCCTCACCGGTGGTGACGTGAGCACTAATCTGATCCGCGAGTTCCTCGAATCCTCTCAACTCGCCGGCGGCAACGCCGAATATATCGAACAGCTCTATGAATCCTGGTTGGCAGACCCATCCTCGGTCTCCGCCGACTGGAGCAAATATTTCGAATCCTTCAAAGGCCGCGAGTCCGGGGACGTTCCCCACTCTGCGGCCATTGCGCGTATAGAGGCCGCCCAAAAGCAGCGCCACACGGCCGTCGTCGCCGGCCCGATGGACGACGCCCATGCCCGCAAGCAGGCTGGCGTGCTGCGCATCCTCACCGCTTATCGCTCGCGCGGCCATCTGGCTGCCAACCTCGATCCGCTCGGCCTGGCTGAAAAGCTGCCGGCGCCGGATCTGGAGCCGTCGTTCCATGGCCTGAGCGACGCTGACCTGGACACCGAGTTCGACTGCGGCAACTTTGCCGGCGGTGGCCAGCGCATGAAGCTGCGTGACCTGATCGCCCGACTGAAGAAGGTGTACACCAACACCCTCGGCGTCGAGTTCATGTACATCAGCAACCATGAGCAGCGCAACTGGATCTACACCCGCCTCGAACAGGCCAATGGCAGCGCCGGATTGGACAAGGCAGGCAAGCAGCGCGTATTGGCCGAACTGACGGCGGCCGAGGGCCTGGAACGCTACCTGCACACCAAGTACGTCGGCCAGAAGCGTTTTTCGCTGGAAGGCGGCGACAGCCTGATCCCGATGGTCGACGACGTGGTCCGCGCCGCGGGCGACAACGGCATCAAGGAAGTCGTGATCGGCATGGCCCACCGCGGCCGCCTCAACATGCTGGTCAACATCCTCGGCAAGCCGCCGCGCACGCTGTTCAACGAGTTCGAAGGCAAGTTCGACCATCCGGATGATCCGGCGCACTCCGGCGACGTGAAGTACCACCTGGGCTTCTCGGCCGACATCAAGACGCCGAACGGCGCCACCCATGTGGCGCTGGCGTTCAACCCGTCGCACCTGGAAATCGTCAACCCGGTGGTGGCCGGTTCCGTCCACTCGCGCCAGACGCGCCGCCGCGACACCGAGCACAAGCAGTCGCTGGCCGTGCTGGTGCATGGCGACGCCGCGCTGGCCGGCCAGGGCGTGAACATGGAATTGTTCAACATGTCGCAGGCCCGCGGCTTCAAGATCGGCGGCAGCCTGCACATCGTGGTGAACAACCAGGTGGGCTTCACCACCTCCAATCCGCAGGACGCCCGTTCCACGCTGTACTGCACCGACCTGGCCAAGATGGTCAATGCGCCGGTGTTCCACGTGAACGGCGATGACCCGGAAGCGGTGATCCAGGCCACCCGCCTGGCCTACGACTTCCGCAAGCAGTTCCGCAAGGACGTCGTGCTCGACCTGGTGTGCTACCGCCGCCACGGCCATAACGAAGCCGACGAACCGGCCGCCACCCAGCCGGTGATGTACCAGATCATCCGCAAGCGCCCGACCACCCGCGACCTGTACGCGCAGCAGCTGGTGAAGGAAGGCGTGCTGGCCGACGGCGAGGCGCAGAAGCTGTTCGACGACTATCGTGGGCGCCTTGAAGCCGGCGAGCCGATGGCCGAGCTGACCACCGCCCTGGTCAAGCGACATCGAGGTGGATTGGGACCAGTTCATCGGTGGCAAGCTGTCGACCAAGACCGACACCGGCGTGCCGAAGCAGCGCCTGATCGAGCTGGCCAACCAGATCCTGAAGTTCCCGAAGGATCTGACCCTGCAGGCGCGCGTCGCCAAGATCTATGACGACCGCGCGCAAGATGGCCAGCGGCGAGCAGGCGGGCGACTGGGGTTTTGCCGAAAACCTCGCCTACGCCACGCTTATCGACGAGGACTACAACCTGCGTCTGGTCGGCCAGGACTGCGGCCGCGGCACGTTCTTCCATCGCCATGCCGTGCTGCACGACCAGAAGCACGGCTACACCTATATGCCGCTGGCGAATGTTCGCGACGGTGCGGACGTCGAAATCATCGATTCGCTGCTCAGCGAAGAAGCGGTGATGGCGTTCGAGTACGGCAGCGCCACCACCGATCCCTACACGCTCACATATCTGGGAGGGCCAATTCGGCGACTTCGCCAATGGCGCCCAGGTGGTGATCGACCAGTTCATCAGCTCCGGCGAGTCCAAGTGGAACCGCCTGTGCGGTCTCGCGCTGTTCCTGCCGCATGGTTACGAAGGCGCCGGCCCCGAGCACTCCTCGGCGCGTATCGAGCGCTTCCTGCAACTGTGCGCGCTGGACAACATGCAGGTCTGCGTACCGACCACGCCGGCCCAGGCCTTCCACATGATCCGCCGCCAGATGGTGCGCCCGACGCGCAAGCCGCTGATCGTGATGACGCCGAAGTCCCTGCTGCGCCACAAGCTCGCCACGTCCACCCTGGATGAACTGGCCACCGGCAGCTTCCAGCTGGTGATTCCGGAACATCGCGAACTGGCCGCCAAGAAGGTCAAGCGCGTGGTGCTGTGTTCGGGCAAGGTTTATTACGACCTGCTGGAAGACGCCGATAAGCGCGGCCTCACCGACGTGGCCATCGTGCGTGTGGAACAGCTGTATCCGTTCCCGCGCCCTGAAGTCAGCGCGGAACTGGAGAAGTACCCGGCCGCCAAGGAAGTCATCTGGTGCCAGGAAGAGCCGATGAACCAGGGTGCGTGGTTCCAGATTCGCCACCACCTGCAGGCCTGTGCCAACAGCAAGCAAAGCCTCTCCTATGCGGGACGCGCTCGCTCGCCGGCACCGGCCGCTGGCCACCTCAATACCCATGTCGCCGAACAGGCAGCACTCGTCGAGCAGGCGCTGGTCGCACCGATCGGCACCGACCACGCCGCTGAATAAGAAAGTATTTGAAAGTGCGGCCATGGATGGCCGCTTTTTGACTTTAGCGCTCAGGGAAGAACGCACCAAAATACAAGTGCGACCATGGATGGCCGCTTTTTGACCTTAGCGTTCAGGGATGAACGCACTCATTAAGGAAAATTTATGTCTATCGAAGTCAAAGTCCCCGTCCTGCCCGAGTCCGTCTCCGACGCCACCATCGCCACCTGGCACAAGAAGGCCGGTGATGCGGTGAAGCGCGACGAGAACCTGGTCGACCTCGAAACCGATAAGGTCGTGCTGGAAGTACCCGCGCCCGTCGATGGCGTGATCAAGGAAATCAAGTTCCAGACCGGCGACACGGTGACCAGCCAGCAGGTCATCGCAGTGATCGAGGAAGGCGCCGTTGCCGCCGCTCCGGCCGCTGCTGCTGCCGCTCCGGCTCCGGCGGCCGCCCCCGCTGCGGCCGCTCCGCAGGCTGCCGCCAAGGGTGCCGAGGATCTGTCGCCGGCCGGCCTGCGCGTCGCCACCGAGCAGCACATCGACCCGTCCAAGGTGGCCGGTACCGGCCGCGACGGCCGCGTGACCAAGGAAGACCTGGTCAACTACGGCAAGGGTGGCGCGCCTGCCGCTGCCGCACCGGCGGCGCCGGCGGCCAAGCCGACCCCGGGCGCCCGTCCGGAAGAGCGCGTGCCGATGACGCGCATGCGCGCGCGCATCGCCGAGCGCCTGATGCAGTCGAAGAACTCGATCGCCATGCTGACCTCGTTCAACGAGGTGAACCTGGCCGAAGTGGTCAAGATGCGCAAGGCGCTGGGCGAGTCGTTCGAAAAGACCAACGGCGTGAAGCTCGGCTTCATGAGCTTCTTCGTCAAGGCCGCGGCCGAGGCGCTGAAGCGCCACCCGATCGTCAACGCCTCGGTCGACGGCAACGACGTTATCTATCACGGCTACCAGGACATCTCGATCGCCGTGTCGACCGACAAGGGCCTGGTGACGCCGGTGCTGCGCGACGTGCAGGACATGGGCTTCGCCGATGTCGAGAAGGGCATCCTCGATTACGCCAAGAAGGCGCGTGACGGCAAGCTCGGTCTCGACGACCTGCAGGGCGGCACCTTCACCATCACCAACGGTGGCACCTTCGGTTCGCTGCTCTCCACGCCGATCGTCAACCCGCCGCAGAGCGCCATCCTGGGCATGCACGCCATCAAGGAGCGCGCCATCGTCGAGAACGGCCAGGTGATCGCCGCGCCGATGATGTATCTGGCGCTGAGCTACGACCATCGCATCATCGACGGCAAGGACGCGGTGCTGTTCCTGGTCGATATCAAGAACCAGTTGGAGAACCCGCAGCGGATGCTTCTTGGTCTCTGACCAAGAAGCAAAATCAGGCACGAAGCTCTGGCGGCGAGTCGTAGCGCAGACCGCGTACTCGCCGCATACCTCCCCCGCTTTACATGTGCCGCGCTCCCCTAGCGCGCCACGCCGCAAGGAAAAACCATGAGCGAAAAATTCGACGTCATCGTCATCGGCGCCGGCCCTGCCGGCTATGTGGCCGCGATCCGCGCCGCGCAGCTGGGCCTGAAGACCGCCTGCGTGGACGCCTTTGTCGGCAAGGACGGCAAGCAGGCCCTCGGCGGCACCTGCCTCAACGTGGGTTGCATCCCGTCCAAGGCGCTGCTCGATTCGTCCAAGCAGTTCTACAACATCGCCCACAACCTGCCCGTGCATGGCATCACCGTGGACGGACGCCAAGGTCGACATGGCGACCTTCATCGGGCGCAAGGACAAGATCGTCAAGCAGTTCACCGGCGGCATCGGTCAGCTGTTCAAGGCGAACAAGGTCACGCCGTACTTCGGCACCGGCAAGCTGCTCAATGGCAACGACGTCGAGATCACCGGCAACGACGGTTCCAAGCAGACCATCAGCGCCACCAACGTGATCCTCGCTTCCGGCTCGGTGCCGATCGAGCTGCCGTTCGCGAAGTTCGACAACAAGATGATCGTCGACAATGCCGGCGCGCTGGATTTCACCGAGGTGCCGAAGCGCCTGGGCGTGATCGGCGCAGGCGTGATCGGCCTGGAGCTGGGCAGCGTGTGGAAGCGCCTGGGTGCGGACGTGACCGTGCTCGAGGCGCTGCCGGATTTCCTCGGCGTCGCCGACGCCGACATCGCCAAGGTCGCCGCCAAGGAATTCGCCAAGCAGGGCCTGGCCATCAAGCTCGGCGCCAAGCTGACCAAGGCCGAAATCAAGAAGAACGAAGTCGCCCTGACCTATGAGGACAAGGACGGCGCACACGAGCTGGTGGTCGACAAGCTGCTGGTGGCCGTGGGCCGCCGCGCCTACACCGACGGCCTGCTGGCCGACGACACCGGCGTGAAGCTGGACGAGCGCGGCCGCATCGTGGTCGACGAGCACAACCACACCGGCGTGGACGGCGTGTGGGCCATCGGCGACGCCGTGCGTGGCCCGATGCTGGCGCACAAGGGTTCCGAGGAAGGCGTGGCGGTGGCCGAGTGGATCGCCGGCAAGGCGGGTCACGTCAATCTCGACACCATGCCGTGGGTGATCTACACCGAGCCGGAAATCGCCTGGGCGGGCAAGACCGAGAAGGCAGCTCAAGGACGAAGGCGTCCCGTACAAGGTCGGCACCTTCCCGTTCGCCGCCATCGGCCGCGCCGTCGCGATGAACGAGGCGATCGGCAGGTGAAGATGCTCGCCCATGCCGAGACCGACCGCATCCTCGGCGTGCACATGGTGGGCCCGGGCGTGTCCGAGCTGATCGCCGAGTGCGTGGTGGCGATGGAGTTCAAGGGCTCGTCGGAGGATCTGGCCCGCATCGTCCACGCGCATCCGACCTTGTCGGAAGCCGTGCACGAAGCCGCTCTGTCGGTCGACAAGCGCGCCATCCACAAGGGCAACTAAGGGCGCCATCTCGTGCCGGCCGAGTATGGCCTATGTCACGAGATCCACGGCCCGCTCGTGGCGACATGAGCGGGCCGTTCGCTTTTGTGGCATATACGTAGCCAACACCTACCACCGCCATCCCGGTTTGCGCTGGCATGGCGGGCCTTCGTTACCCCCTACTCCACTCCCCATGCCCCAACCCACCGCCCTTTGCGTCTACTGCGGCTCCAGCAGCGGCAGTCATCCTGACTACGTCGAACAGGCACGTGCCTTCGGCACCGAGATGGCCCGGCGCGGCATCGCGCTCGTCTATGGCGGCGGCAAGGTCGGTTTGATGGGCACCGTGGCCAATGCGGTACTGGCTGGTGGCGGCAAGGTGGTCGGCGTCATTCCGCGCCAGCTGGTCGAGCTCGAAGTGGCCCATACCGGCCTGACCGAGATCGTCGTCGTCGACACCATGCACCAGCGCAAGACCCGCATGTACGAGCTATCCGACGCCTTTGTGGCCCTGCCCGGCGGCTTCGGCACCATGGACGAAATGTTCGAAATGTTGACCTGGGCGCAGCTTGGGCTGCATCGCTATCCCTGCGCCTTTCTCGACGTGCGCGGCTACTACGGGCAGCTCCGCGCAATGATGGATCACATGGTGGCGGAACGCTTCGTGCGCCCCGAACAACGCGAGAGCGTATGGTTCGGTCAGGACATGGGGCAGCTATTCGACTGGATGGAACGCTACGAGGGCAGCCATACGCCCAAATGGATCGATCGCAGCAGCGTCAAGGCCTGACCGGCCCGACAGATATTTCGACAGGATTGGCCATGAGCACGCCTAACGCATTCCGCGCATTCCGCATCCACAACGACGACGCGGGTTACCGCGGCGGTCTCGAAACGATCAACGCCGAGGCCCTCTCGCCGGGCGAAGTGCTGGTCCAGGTGGCCTATTCCTCGATCAACTTCAAGGATGCCCTCGCCGGGACCGGCAAGGGCAAGATCCTTCGCCAATACCCGCTCAACGGCGGTATCGATGTTGCGGGCCACGTGGTCGCGTCAAGCGATCCGGCCTTCAAGGAAGGCGACGCTGTGTTGTGCACCGGCAGCGGTCTTTCGGAAACGCGCGACGGTGGATACGCCCAATACATCCGCCTCCCCTCAGCCTGGACGATTCCTCTGCCGAAAGGCCTGAGCCTGCGTGAAAGCATGATCATCGGTACGGCCGGCTTTACGGCCGCACTGGCCTTGCTGCGCATGCAGGACAACCGGCAGACGCCAACGCTGGGACCGATCGCCGTCACCGGCGCCACGGGTGGCGTGGGCATGCTTGCCATCGACATCTTTACCCGCGCCGGCTACGCCGTGCACGCCATCAGCGGCAAGGCGTCACATTTCGACTTCCTGCGCGACCTGGGCGCGGCCGAGTGCATCGACCGGCACCAGCTGGCCTTCAGCGGCAAGCCGATGGACTCGGTGCGCTTCGGTGGCGCGCTGGACAACGTGGGCGGGGCCATGCTGGCCGGCCTGCTGCCGCTTATCGCCCCCTACGGCAACGTCGCCATCTGCGGCAATGCCGGCGGCATCGGCCTCGAAAGTACGGTGATGCCCTTCATCATCCGCGGCGCCAGCCTGCTCGGCATTGCGTCTGCCGGTACGGCCCGCGACATCCGTGATCGCGTCTGGGAACATCTGGCCAGCGACTGGAAGCCGCAGCATCTTGAGCGCATCGCCACGCGGGAGGTCACACTCGATCAACTGCCGGAAGTGTTCGGCCGCATGCTCGCTGGCGAATCCTTTGGGCGTACTCTGGTGCACATTGGCCAAGCGCCTTGACGATCGCGCTTGGAAGCTCCATGACAGCGCCTTAGAATCAACCGAAACAACAAGGGGAATATCACCTTATGGCACGCATCCTGATCGTCGACGATTCGCCGTCGCAGTTGCTGGGCATGAAGCGCATCGTCGAAAAGCTCGGGCATGAGGCCCTTACCGCCGAGGACGGTGCTGCGGGTGTGGAAGCGGCCAAGCGTGAGCGTCCCGACCTGATCCTGATGGATGTGGTCATGCCGAACCTCAACGGGTTCCAGGCAACCCGCACGATCAGCAAGGACCCGGATACCTCGCATATCCCGGTCATGCTGGTTACCACCAAGGACCAGGAAACCGACAAGGTATGGGGCACTGCGCCAGGGTGCGAAAGCCTACGTGACCAAACCCATCAAGGAAGAGGAACTGGTGATGACGCTCAAGGAGCTCTTGCCCGCTTGACGGACAACGGCCCTGAAAAAAAACGGCGCTCTTAGCGCCGTCTTTTGCCTTGCAGGCGGATCAATGCCGTGGATCGTAATCGGCGAAATTGATCACGCAGGGATTCATAGGCCGAACGCTGAGCATCGCTATCCGCCAACGGCGCGCGGATCGACAGCTCGACCAGTTGATCGCCCGGATGCGCACCCGGCAGACCACGCCCCTTGAGTCGCAGCTTGCGCCCCGACTGCGGACCCCGCCGGAATGCGCAGGTCCACCGTGCCCGCCAAGGTCGGCACCGGCACCGTAGCGCCCAGGGCAGCCTCCCACGGCGCAATCGGCAGCACGTGCAATACATTGCGGCCATCGAGACGGAAGCGCACGTCGTCCCGAATTCCGACCTCCAGCAGCAAGTCGCCATTAGGCGCGCCACCCATACCGGGATGACCCTGACCGGCCAGGCGGATCACCTGTCCCGGCTGGATGCCGGCAGGAATCTTCACCTCGAGCACGCGCTCGCCGCCGCTGGAATCCTGCAAGGCCAGCCGCGTACGTCCGCCATCAAAAGCGGTCTGCAGATCGATCTGCACGTGTGCATGCACGTCACCGCCCCGACGCGCGCGCGGCGCCCCAGCGCGCGGACCGGCACCGCCACGTCCGAACAGGCTCTCGAAGAAATCGCTGAAGTCGCCACCGCCATCGCCACCGAAGTCGAAGCCGTGACTCTGCCCCCAACCCGGCGGCGGGCGAAACTGCTCGCCGCCCCGGTAACCGCCCGCGCGCAGCTCGTCATAAGCGCGGCGCTTTTCCTTGTCGCGGAGCACTTCGTTGGCTTCGTTGATGGCCTTGAATTTCTCCTCTGCCCCGGCGTCCTTGTTCTTGTCCGGATGGTATTTGCGCGCCAGCTTGCGGTACGCGGCCTTGATCTCGGCCTCCGTAGCCTCCGGCTTTACGCCAAGAATGTCGTAATAATCTTTGAATTCCACTGCCACTCCCCGGCGGAAACCTGCTCACTCGGACACGCGGGAAATCATCGTCCCCTCCGAATCCGCCGGCAAGGCAAGATCCGCCCGATCCAATAACGGTCATGCGTAGCGACGTCGCGCCACCCTCTGTATCGCGAAATGGGTGCGAAAACAGCGTGATTCAAGGCGACAAGCCACCCCAGCTGGCGCTAGCATCCGCTTCCTCCTCCCAACGCCACAGGCCTCCAGCCATGAGCATCCAAGTGGGCGATTCGCTGCCCGACGTCGAGATCCGCGCCATCGGTGCCGAGATTGCCCAAACCCAGACAGGCCCACTGTTTGCCGGGCGAAAAGTGGTGATGTTTGCCGTGCCTGGCGCCTTCACCCCCACCTGTTCCAACCGCCATTTACCCGGTTACGTGCAGCATTTCGCCGAGTTCCAGGCGCGCGGCATCGAGGTGATGTGCCTGGCCGTGAACGATGCCTACGTGATGCAGGCATGGGCTATGTCGCAACAGGTACCGCACGAACTGCTGATGCTCGCCGACGGCAACGGCGCCTTCACGCGTGCGCTTGGTCTGGAGCTGGACGGCAGCGCCTACGGCATGGGCCTCCGTGCCAAACGCTTTGCGTTGTACGCTGAAAACGGCGTGGTGAAGCAGTTGCAGGTAGAGGCGCCCGGCGAGTTTCGCGTGTCGACGGCCGAGGCGATGCTCGAAGCCATCGGCTGATTCCCGCGCCAGGCCACGCAACGCCTGCCATTCGCTTGGCGCTCGCATGAGCTCTACCCGGATGCGGCGACGGCAAAACGCGAACGAAAAAACCCCGGCCAGGCCGGGGTTTTTTCGTTTCACGGCAACAGCGAATTATTCGGCGCTATCGGGCGCATCGACGATGGGCTCAACCGCCCCTTCCTCGCCCTCGCCGTTCTCCGCTTCCGCATCCAGACGCACCACGCTCACCAGCGATTCGTCGGCCGGCAGGCGGATCAGGGTGACGCCCTGGGTGTTGCGGCTCAGCTGCGAGATTTCCGCCACGCGCGTACGCACCAGCGTGCCTTGGTCGGAAATCAGCATCAGCTCGTGCGCTTCGGTGACTTGTGTGGCGGCCACCAAGGCACCATTGCGTTCCGAACACTGGATGCCGATCACACCCTGCGTGCCACGGCCCTTCTTCGGGAACTCGTCCAGAGTGGTGCGCTTGCCGTAGCCGCGTTCCGTCGCGGTGAGGATGTCGCCTTCGGCCGCCACGATCAGCGAGACCACGCTTGCGTCTTCGGCCAGCTTCATGCCGCGCACGCCGGTGGCGGTGCGACCCATGGAGCGGACTTCCGATTCGTCGAAGCGCACCGTCTTGCCGTTGGAGGCGAACAGCAGCACATCGCTGTTGCCGTCGGTGAGTTCGACGCCGATCAGCGCATCGCCTTCATCGAGATTGATCGCGATCTTGCCTTTTTGCAGCTGGAACGCGAACTCGGTGAGGGGCGTCTTCTTCACCGTGCCTTGCCTGGTGGCGAAGAACACGAAACGATCTTCCGTGTATTCGCGCACCGGCAGCACGGCCTGCACCTTTTCGCCCTCGCCCAGCGGCAGCAGGTTCACCATCGGCTTGCCACGCGCGTTCGGGCCGGACTCCGGCATCTGGTAGACCTTGAGCCAGTACACGCGACCAATGCTGGTGAACGCCAGCAAGGTGTCATGCGTATTGACCACCCACAACTGCTCGACGAAATCCTCGTCCTTCAGTGCGGAGGCCGAACGTCCCTTGCCACCGCGACGCTGCGCCCGATACGTGCTCGCCGGCTGGCGCTTCACATAACCCGTGTGCGACAGCGTGACGACGACGTCTTCCGGTGCGATCAGGTCGAGGACATTGAGATCTTCCTGCGAATGCTGGATCTCGGTGCGACGCTCATCGCCAAACTCGTCCTTGATCACCTGAAGCTCCTCGCGGATCACCGCGAGCAAGCGCGCAGGATCTTCAAGGATCTCGATCAGACCACGAATGGTTTCGAGAATCTGGCGATATTCGTCGGAGAGCTTGTCCTGCTCCAAGCCGGTGAGGCGATGCAGGCGCATGGCCAGGATTTCCTGCGCCTGCACTTCGGACAACTGATAGCCATCGCTCTTGAGGCCATCGCGCGGGTCCATGTCTTCCGGACGCGAGGCCTCGGCACCGGCGGCACCCAGCAGCGCACCCACCATGCCCGGCTGCCACTTGCGCGCGAGCATGCGCTCGCGTGCCTCCTGCGGCGAGGCCGAGGTGCGGATCAGCTCGATCATCTCGTCGATATTGGCGAGCGCGACGGTGAGGCCTTCGAGGATATGCGCGCGAGCACGTGCCTTGCGCAGATCGAAAATGGTCCGGCGCGTCACTACCTCGCGGCGGTGACGGATGAACGCCTCGAGGATGTCCTTGAGGTTGAGCAGGCGCGGCTGGCCGTCCAACAGGGCGACCATGTTGATGCCGAAGGTGACCTGCAGCTGGGTCTGCTGGAACAGGTTGTTCAGCACCACGTCCGCCATGGCATCGCGGCGGATCTCGATGACCACGCGCATGCCATCCTTGTCGGACTCATCGCGCAGCTCGCTGATGCCTTCGAGCTTCTTTTCCTTGACCAGCTCGGCGATCTTCTCGATCAGGCGAGCCTTGTTCACCTGGTACGGCAGCTCGTGGATGAGGATCGTCTCGCGACCGTTCGATTCGGTCTCGATTTCCGTGCGTGCACGCACCAGGATGCGGCCACGCCCCGTGCGATAGGCCTCGATGATGCCGGAGGAACCGTTGATGATGCCTGCGGTTGGAAAATCCGGACCCGGGATGTAGTGCATCAGGTCGTCGATCGACAAGCGTCGGATCGTCGATCAGGCCAATCGTGGCAGCGATCGACTTCGGTGAGGTTGTGCGGCGGCACATTGGTCGCCATGCCCACCGCGATACCGGCCGAACCATTGATCAGCAGGTTCGGTACGCGGGTGGGCAGCACCAGCGGCTCGTGCTCGCTTTCGTCGTAGTTGGGACCGAAGTCGACAGTATCCTTGTCGATGTCGGCCAATAGCTCCTGCGTGAGGCGCGCCATGCGCACTTCGGTGTAACGCATCGCTGCGGCGTTGTCGCCGTCGACCGAACCGAAGTTACCCTGGCCGTCGACCAGCATGTAGCGCAACGAGAACGGCTGCGCCATGCGCACGATCGCGTCGTAAACCGACGCGTCGCCATGCGGGTGGTATTTACCGATCACGTCACCGACCACGCGGGCCGACTTCTTGTAGGCCTTGTTCCAGGCATTGCCCAGTTCATTCATGGCGAACAGAACGCGGCGATGCACCGGCTTCAGACCATCGCGGACATCTGGGAGGGCGCGTCCCACGATCACGCTCATGGCGTAATCGAGATAGCTCTGACGCATCTCGTCTTCGATATTGACGCGAATGACTTCTTTGGCGAGTTCTGCCATCAATCGGCTTCCGTGATGATGAGAAAGGCCGCCCTGCACACGCCTCATGCGTGTGTGTTAGCGACCTTGGAGGCAACCTGCGCAGTGTAACACGTTTGTCGTTAGATTCACAGTATTTTCACTATATGAATCAATAACTTACGTTGTCGTCTTAGCGTCTTTGAAAAGCACGCCACGGGCTGTCGCAAAATTGACCAGGGCGGCCGTCGCCGAACTCGCCGCCACGGCTAATGCCGGCCAGCGAACCAGCGGCGGATACGCCAGCAGAATGGCGGCATAGGCGCCGTAATTGACCACGGCGCCCACGCTCATCAAGGCGATCCAGTGCAGCCATTCCGCATAAAGGGGACGACCGCTGCTGCGTTGCGCGAACGTGTAACGCCGGTTCCACAGCCAGGTGGCGGTGGCCGCCGCGAGGAAGGACAGCACGCGCGCGAAGTACGGATTCCAGTGCGCAAAACTCACCAGCGCCTGCACGCCTCCAGCATCGACCACCAGGCCGATCGCCCCGCCTACGGTAAACATCAAGACTTGGCGACGCAGACTCATCGACCGAACAGCGCCTGCATGGCAAGCGTGTTCGGGCGTTCAATGACACCACGCTCGGTAACGATCGCATCGATCAGTTCCGCCGGCGTCACGTCGAACACGGGATTCCACGCCTCGGCACCCTCGACCACGGTGCGACGTCCGGCCACTGAAAGCAGCTCGGCAGCGTCACGCAACTCGATCTCGATCTCCTCGCCCGACGCGGTTGCCATATCCACCGTCGAGGATGGCGCCACCACCATGAACTTCACGCCGTGATGGCGGGCGGCAATGGCGAGCTGATAGGTGCCAATCTTGTTGGCGGTATCGCCGTTGGCGGCTATTCGATCGGCGCCCACGATCACCCACTGCACCGCGCCGGAGCTTCATCAGATGGGAGGCGGCGGAATCGGCGATGAGCTTGGCTGGAATCCCATCGCGCACCAATTCCCACATGGTCAGGCGCGCGCCCTGCTGCCAGGGACGCGTCTCGCCCGCAAAGACCTGCTCAATGCGGCCGTCAGCCACGCCGGCACGGATGACGCCCAATGCCGTGCCGTAACCCGCGGTGGCCAGTGATCCGGTGTTGCAGTGCGTGAGCACGCCCGAATGCGGCGCGATCAAGCCGGCACCCAGTTCGCCCATACGGCGGTTGGCGGCAAGGTCCTCATCCTGGATCGCCTGCGCCTCGCGCTCCAGCGCCGCCGCATCGGCGCCAGCGACGATGCGCGCCTTCATGCGATCCAGCGCCCACATCAGGTTGACCGCGGTGGGACGCGCGGCGCGCAACATCGCCAACACGGCATCGAGCGACTCGCCCTGCCTGCGCCGCGAGCACCACGCCCCAGGCTGCGGCGATGCCGATCGCGGGCGCGCCACGGACGGCCAGATCCTTGATCGCCTGAGTCACCTGGGCGGCATTGGCGCAGTCGAGCCAGCGCTCTTCCTGCGGCAGCAAGCGCTGGTCCAGCAGGCGCAGATGATCGCCTTGCCATTGCACGGCGCGGATGCGGTCGTAACGGTCGTAATCCATGTGTCTTGCTACTCGATGAAAACGAAAAACGGGCTGACGAAAAGCGGCCGAAGAAGCGGCTGATATTCAGGGTGCCTCAGGCATGACCACCCAAAGAATCAGATAGATCAAAATACCGGAGCCACCCATCAGGGTGAGCAGGACCCAGCCGAGGCGGACCAGCGTGGGGTCCCAGCCAAAGTGTTCGGCGATACCGCCGCAGACACCCGCAATCTTCCTGTCGCTGCGTGAACGATAAAGGCGCTTGTCCATAGCCAGTCAGATCTCGTGAGAGTGCTTCAGTTTCGCGTACTGAGCCATTGATGGATCGCTGGCGGCACTTCGCGCTGCGCACGCCCGGACACGTAGATGCCGATATGTCCGCCCTTGAAAGCGAGCTGGGTGTAGTCGGTCGTGCCGACAAGGCGGCCCAGTGCGCGCGATGCATCCGGCGGCACGAGGTGATCCTGCTCGGCAAAGATATTCAGCACCGGCTGGGTGATCAGGCCAAGATCCACCGGCTTGCCGCCAATGACCACTTCACCCTTGATCAACTTGTTCTGCTGATAGAAGTCCTTGATGAATTCGCGAAACGCCTCGCCTGCCTGGTCCGGCGAATCGAAGATCCAGCGTTCCATGCGCAGGAAATTCGTCCAGCTCTTTCGGATTGTCGAGCACATCGACGAGGCCCACGTATTTTTGCTGGTTCAATCGAACCGGCTTGAGCGTCAGGTAAACCCAGTTCAGCAGCTCGGCCGGGATATTGCCCATGGTGTCGACGAACAGGTCCACATCCAGCTCGCGCGACCAATGCGACAGCATGTTGTCCGGCGTCTGGAAATCCACCGGCGTCACCATGGTGATGAGGTTCTTGACCTTCTCAGGCTGAATCGCTGCATAGCACAGCGAGAACGTGCCGCCCTGGCATATCCCGAGCAGATTCACCGCGCCGACGGCAGCGTGCTTGCGCACCGCGTCCACGCAGCGATCGAGATAGCCGTTGATGTAGTCATCCAGGCCCAGCCAGCGATCGGCAGCATCGGGATAACCCCAGTCGAGCAGATAGATGTCCTCGCCCTGCTCAAGCAGGTTGCGCACCAGTCGAACGGTCAGCCTGCAGGTCGGTCATCCACACCGTGTTGACCAGCGCATAGACGATCAGCGTCGGCGTCTTGGCCGTCGGCTTGCCCTGCCCCTTCATGTGCCAGACCGTGAGTTTGTCTTCGCGGTATACGGCCTCACGCGGCGTATTCGCGTATTCGGGCTCTTGCTGGTGCGCGAGATTGCCCAGGCCAGCGCTCAGCTTGCGCTGGAAGGCCGAGATTTCGCCCATGAGGGCGGCGGGGTCGAGGCGTACGGGAGGAAACATGGACACTCCTTACTTGCGCGTGCGCGTGGCACCGCGCACGACGGACTTGCGGGCAACCACCGCCGCGGCTGGCTTGCTGCGCCGGACGACCTCGTCGTCAGAGACGCGCTTGCTGCCACGCGCCGCAGGCTTCTTTGCGACCGGCTTCTTGGCGACGACTTTTTCCGCCGCGGGCTTGTCGGCGAGCTGCCGTTTCAGCGCGGCGACTTCGGCGCGCAATGCGGAGACTTCATCGGCCCCCGTGGTCGACGAACTGGCACGCACCTCACGGCGCAGCTCCTGCAGGCGCTTGCCCAGGGCAGTGACCTCACTGCGCGTCGGCATGCCCAGCTCGCGGCAAACAGCATCGAGCTGTTCCTGCTGCAAGAGACGCAGGCGACTTTGTGCGTTGGTCATCGCCCCGTAGACGTGACGGAACTCGTCCGATAGTGCGATCTCGGCATATGCTTCTTCCGCACCATCGACCCACAGGTCATAGAGCGCCTTGAGGGAGTCGATCTGCTGCTTCGAATCGCCGAAGTCGGCAAGCTTGACCTTCAATCGCTCAAGGCCTTCGGTATTGGCGCGCTGGATCAGGGCCTGGTACTTGCCGGCCCATTCGAGGTAGTCGCGCATCGCCGCAGTCATGGCTTGCTGGTGTAGCTGACGCTCGCGCGTATAGCCGAAGGCGGCCATATGTTCGACGTCGAAGGCATGACTTCCCGCGCCAGCCTGCGTCGCCTGCTGCCAGGATTGCCATAGCTGCGTGAAGCTGCGAGCCGACTCGCTATCGATACTGGCGAACGCATGGGCGAACGGCTGGCCGCCAAGACTGGCAAACATCTGGTTCAGCGATTGCTGCCAGTCGCCGCCCCCTTGCCCCAAGCCGCTGCTGGCCGCCCCTTGCAGCCACTCGCCGTAACCCTTGAGGGCGGCCATGCTGCGGGCAAGCAAGTCATCGCCACTGCCGGCGTGCGGCATGGAAGCGGCATGCGCAAAAGGCGACGTTCCAACCATTGGCTGCCGCAGGTATCGGGTCCAGGAGTCCCAGGATTGCTTTGCCATCGCCTGGTAATCCTTCAACAAATCACTTGCCTGATCGGCCATACCCGCATCCTCGTCGCATCTTGGGCATCGTAGCAAAAGCTCGTGACAGCGGACGCAAATCGCCATGGGCGGGGGGTGGCTTCAGGCGCCGCCGGTCACGTCCAGTTATGCCTCAGCGGTGCACCAGCCTCACGTCACCGTCAATCCAGCGACTCGCAACCGGCGCAGGGATGACGGCTCGTCCGCCGCAATGGCCGTGCAGATCTGTCCAGCCAAACGCAAAAGCCCGGCATCTGCCGGGCTTTTGCGGGGTCCTGCCTTACGGCGGACTCAGGCGTTGGCGCCTTCGTCCTCGGCCACGGCCTTCATGGACAGGCGAATACGGCCCTGCTTGTCCACTTCCAGCACCTTGACCTTGACGATATCGCCTTCCTTCAGCTTGTCGGAGACCTTCTCGACGCGCTCGCTGGAAATCTGCGAGACGTGCACCAGGCCGTCCTTGCCCGGCATGATGGTGACGAACGCACCGAAGTCCATCAGCTTGGCGACCTTGCCCTCGTAGATGCGGCCCGGCTTCGACGTCGGACACGATCTGCTCGATGCGCTTCTTGGCCGCGTTCGCCGCCTCGCGGTTGACCGAGGCGATGATGATGGTGCCGTCGTCGGTGATGTCGATCGTGGTGCCGGTCTCTTCGGTGATCGAGCGGATGGTGGCGCCGCCCTTGCCGATGACTTCGCGGATCTTGTCCGGGTGGATCTTGATGGTGAGCAGGCGCGGGGCGTACTCGCTCATTTCCGTACGGGCGGTGGTGATGCGCCTTGGCCATCTCGCCGAGGATATGCAGGCGACCCTGCTTGGCCTGCGCCAGCGCGCACCTGCATGATCTCTTCGGTGATGCCGTCGATCTTGATGTCCATCTGCAGCGCGGAGATGCCTTCGGCGCTACCGGCCACCTTGAAGTCCATGTCGCCCAGGTGATCTTCGTCACCCAGGATGTCGGACAGCACGACGAAGTCGTTGCCTTCCTTGACCAGGCCCATGGCGATACCGGCCACCGGCGCCTTCAGCGGCACGCCCGCATCCATCATGGCCAGCGAGGAACCGCACACCGAGGCCATCGACGAGGAACCGTTGGACTCGGTGATTTCGGAGACCACGCGCATCACGTACGGGAATTCCTCGATCGTCGGCTTCACCGCCTGCACGCCGCGCTTGGCGAGACGGCCGTGGCCGATTTCGCGACGCTTCGGCGCGCCGAAGCGGCCAGCCTCGCCCACCGAGAACGGAGGGAAGTTGTAATGGAACAGGAACGGCGTCCTTCGACTCGCCTTCCGGCGCGTCGATGATCTGCGCGTCGCGCGTGGTGCCCAGCGTGGTCACGACCAGCGCCTGCGTTTCACCGCGGGTGAACAGCGCCGAGCCATGGGTACGCGGCAGCACGCCGACGCGCACGGTGATCGGGCGCACGTCATCCAGGTTGCGGCCGTCGATGCGCACCTTGGTCTTCAGCACGCTGTCGCGCATGGTGTGGTACTCGAGCTCGCCGAATTCCTTCGCCAGCTCAGCCTTCGCCCAGCCGTTCTGCTTCGGCCTCGCGCCTTCAGCTGACTCCAGCACGTCGGCCTTGATCGCGGCGATCGCATCACGGCGCTGCAGCTTGTCGCGCACCTGGAAGGCTTCTTCCAGCTTGTTGCCGACGGCGCCCTTGAGCGCGGCAATCAGCGACTCGTCGCGCGCCGGCGGCCTGCCAGTCCCACGACGGCTTGGCCGGCTTCGGCGGCCAGCTCGGCGATCGCGCGGATCGCGGTCTGCATCTGCTGGTGACCGAACATCACCGCGCCGAGCATCACGTCTTCGGACAGCAGCTTGGCTTCGGATTCGACCATCAGCACGGCGCTGGCGGTACCGGCAACGACCAGGTCCAGCTGCGAGGTCTTCAGCTCGGTGGCGGTCGGGTTCAGCAGGTACTTGCCATTGGCGTAGCCGACGCGGGCAGCGCCGATCGGGCCCTTGAACGGGATACCGGCCAGGCTCAGCGCGGCGGAGGCGCCCAGCATGGCCGCGATGTCGCCGTCGATCTCGGGGTTCAGCGAAACGACCTGGGCGATGACCTGCACTTCGTTCTTGAAGTCTTCCGGGAACAGCGGACGCACCGGACGATCGATCAGACGCGAGGTCAGCGTCTCCTTCTCGGTCGGGCGGCCTTCGCGCTTGAAGAAGCCGCCGGGGATGCGACCGGCGGAGTAGAACTTCTCGACGTAGTCGACGGTGAGCGGGAAGAAATCCTGGCCCTCCTTCTGCCTTGGTCGCGGCCACCGCGGTGACCAGCACCACGGTGCCGCCCATGCTGACCATGACCGCACCGGAAGCCTGGCGGGCAATTTCGCCCGTCTCCAGCGTGACTTCGTGATTACCGTACTGGAATGACTTGGTTACTTTCGCCACTGTCTTTCCTGAATTGGTGAAGTGTGGCCAGGGATGGCCACTTCGTGATCTCGCGTTCAAGCATGAACGCAAATATCGACTTAACGGCGCAGGCCGAGGCGTTCGATCAGGGTCTGATAGCGCGCAAGATCGCGATCCTTCAGATAGCTGAGCAGGCGCTTGCGCTGGTTGACCAGCTTCAGCAGGCCACGGCGGGAATGGTGATCCTGCTTGTGGTCCTTGAAATGGCCGGTGAGATGGTCGATGCGGGCGGACAGCAGGGCCACCTGGACTTCGGTCGAGCCGGTGTCGTTCGGCACGCGGCCGAAATCAGCAATGATCTTGCTGGTCTGTTCAGCGGTGAGGGACATGAGTATCGTCTTCCTTGAAAGCGCGATGCGAAGCTTGCGCTGCGTCATCAGGATGACGTTGCGCAAGCTTCGCCTTGTTGAATGAAAAGTCGTTAAACAAGCTGCCGTATTGTAGCTGACCGGAGCCCTATGACAACAAGATCGTCATGGTTGGCTGCAAATTACAGTCAGTCGGCGGCAGGTTGAAGCCACGCACGATGCGCGCGCTTTCCGGCCACGGCTTCGCCAGGGCCAGCAGACGCCCATCGTCTGGCGTAGACTGCAGCTGCCCGCGGTCATCGACGCGGCGAGCGGAATCTGCTGGCCCTGTGAGACGGCCATGCGTCTGCTCGCCATCCAGATGCAGCGCGGGCAGCTCGGCCAAGCCGGCCGACACCGGCAGCAGACAGTGGCAGCAAGGCGTCATCACCCTGCTCCGCGGCAGCCTGCAAGCTGTTCCAGGGTCACCATGCCGGCTCCCGGAACGGCTCCACCCACAGGCGGCGCAAGGCCGTCAGATGCGCGCCGCAACCCAGGTCCTCGCCCAGATCCACCGCCAGGCTGCGGACATAGGTGCCCGAACCGCACTCCACCAGCAAGTCAGGCTGTCGCCGATCCGCGCCAGCAGCTCCAGCCGGTAGACATCGACTTCGCGCGAGGGGCATCTCCACCGCTTCGCCACGCCGCGCCTTGACATAGAGCCGCTCGCCGTCCTGCTTGATGCGCCGAATACACCGGGGGCACCTGCGGGATGCGGCCGCGCAGCTTGGCCAGCGCCTGCCTCGATCGCGCTCGTCAGTCAATGCAGGTACCGGCGCTGCTCGAGCACAATCTCGCCTTCGCGGTCGGCCGTCGTCGGTGGTGATGCCAAGCCGGCACTCGGCCAGATAGGCCTTGCGCGAGCCCAGCAGGCATGCCGGCGAGCTTGGTCGCTTCGCCAAAGCACAGCGGCAGCAAACCGGTGGCCAGCGGATCCAGCGCGCCGGTATGGCCGCCCTTGGCCGCGCGCAACAGACGCTCGCACGGCCTGCAGCGCCTGGTTGGAGCTCAGGCCGAGCGGCTTGTCGAGCAGCACGATGCCGTGCAGGTCGCGGAAACTGATGCGCGGCGGTCGCTTCATCGGTTCGGCAACATCCATTCGTCGACTCAGTCGCTGCTTGCCGTCGTCCGCGCGGCTGCAGGTCGCGCGCCTTGCTTGCCGCAGCAGCGATCTCGATGCGCTCGCCCTTGTCGACCGAGTCGTCGTACTTGAACTCAGCTCGGGCACACGGCGCAGGCGCATGCCGCTGTGCGACAGCGCATGACGGAATTCGTGGCCATCTCCTTCAGCGCCTTCACCGCCTCGGCGGACCTGCTCCGGCATCAGGGCGGTAACCCACACCGTGGCCCAGTCGAGATCACGGGTGACCTCCACGTCCGACACGCTGACCGAGGGCAGGCCGTGGTCGCGCACGGCGGCATGCACCAGCAGGCCCAGTTCGCGGCGCAGTTCGGCACCGACGCGGTCGGTACGTTTGAAGTCGCGGGAGGGCATGGGGCCTCCGCTGAGGATCGGAATGGTAGCTGGGACGCGAGAACCGGCTATCAAAGCCGGTCCAATGTGCCGAACCGAGGGTCACGGCTGAAAATGGTCGGGGCGACGGCGCGTAGAGCGGTGCGCCCCCACTACCCGCCATCCCGTTCCCGCACGTTACAGCGTGCGGGCCACTTCGGTGCGCTCGAAGCATTCGATCTGGTCGCCCGGCTTGACGTCGTTGTACTGCTTGACGGCGATACCGCATTCCATGCCGTTGCGCACTTCGTCGACGAGGTCCTTGAAGCGGCGCAGCGATTCCAGTTCGCCCTCGAAGACCACCACGTTGTCGCGCAGCACGCGGATCGGCTTGCTGCGCTTGACCGTGCCTTCGGTGACCATGCAGCCAGCCACCGCACCGAACTTGGAGCTGCGGAACACTTCGCGGACCTCGGCCATGCCGATGATCTCTTCGCGCACTTCCATGCCGAGCAGGCCGGTGGCGGCCTGGTTCACCTGGTCGATCACGTCATAAATGATCGAGAAGTAGCGCACGTCCAGGCCGGAAGTCTCGATCACCTTGCGCGCCGAAGCATCGGCACGCACGTTGAAGCCGATGACCAGCGCCTTCGAGGCGGCCGCCAGGGTGGCGTCGGACTCGGTGATGCCGCCGACGCCGGACGAGATCACGTTGACCTTACCCGTCTCGTTGCCGATCTGGCTCAGCGACTCGCGCAGCGCCTCGACCGAACCCTGCACGTCGGCCTTGACCAGGATATTGAGCGTCTGCTGCTCCTCGCCCTGGCCCATCTTGGCCATGATGTCCTCAAGCCGGTTGCCTTGCTGACCATGCGCGTCTCGCGGCGCTTGAGCTCGCGCTCCTGCGCCACTTCGCGGGCGAGGCGCTCGTCTGTCGACGCAGACGAAGTCGTCGCCGGTCTCCGGCACGCCGGAAAGACCCAGCACCTGCACCGGAATCGACGGGCCGGCTTCCTGCACCTGCTTGCCGGTCTCGTCGATCAGCGCGCGCATGCGGCCGTATTCGATGCCGCAGACGACGAAGTCGCCCTTGCTTCAGCGTGCCCTGCTGCACCAGCACGGTGGCGACCGGGCCGCGACCGCGATCCAGGCTGGATTCGATCACCACGCCGGAGGCGCGGCCATCGGCCACCGCCTTCAGCTCCATCACTTCGGCCTGGACCGAGATGGCGTCGAGCAGCGCGTCGATGCCCATGCCGGTCTTGGCCGACACCGGCACGAACTGCATGTCGCCACCCCAGTCTTCCGGAATCACTTCCAGATTGACCGAGACCCTGCTTGACGTTGTCCGGATTGGCGTCCGTACTTGTCCATCTTGTTGACGCGCCACGATCAGCGGCACCTTGGCGGCGCGCGCATGCTTGCACGGCTTCGACCGTCTGCGGCATCACGCCGTCATCGGCGGCAACCACCAGCACCACGATATCGGTCGACTGCGCGCCGCGTGCACGCATCGAGGTGAACGCGGCGTGGCCTGGGGTATCCAGGAAAGTGATCACGCCCTTCGGCGTTTCCACGTGGTACGCGCCGATGTGCTGGGTAATGCCACCGGCTTCGCCCGAGGCGACCTTGGTGCGACGGATGTAGTCGAGCAACGAGGTCTTGCCGTGATCGACGTGGCCCATGATGGTGACCACCGGCGGACGCGTGACTTCTTCTCGCCCTCCAGCTCCGCGCTCTGCGTGTGCGCCGCCAGCGTGTCCTCGGCGTTGTTCTGGTTGTCGGCCACCGGCGTGTGGCCCAGCTCCTCGACCACCAGCACGGCGGTGTCGTGGTCGATGGTCTGGTTGATGGTGGCCATGACGCCCATCTTGAACAGCGCCTTGACCACTTCCGAACCCTTGACCGCCATCTTCTGCGCGAGATCGGCGACGATGTTGTTGTCGCCCACGACGACTTCGCGCACCACCGGCGCGGTCGGGCGGGAGAAGCCATGGGACCGGCGGCAGCGGTCGAACCGCCACGCGAGCTTCGCGACCCGAACCCTTGCCGGGCTTGCCACGCTTGCTGCTGGACGAACGGCGGGCACGATCGGCATCGCTCAGATGCAGTCTGGCCACCGGCGAAACGCTTGCCACCCGGGCCTTCGTCGCGCTCGCGTCCATGCCGTGCCTTGTTGGCATTGGCGTTGGCATTGGGGGCGCTGGTACCGGTATTGGCCGGCGCATTGCCGCCCGCGCGATGAGCTGCGCCGGACGATGCCGCCGGCGTCGCCGCGGCAGGTGCCGCCGGACGCACGGGCGCAGCCACCGGGGCCGGCGTGATCACGACCTTCTTTTCGCGGTGGCGCGGCTCATGGATGGTCGGCAGGATCATGCCCAACACGCTGTGATCGATGCGCTGCGGCGGCTGGGCGGCCTCGACCACCGGCGCCTTCTCGGCGGCCTTCTGGGTCGACTCGGCCACCACCGGGCCGGCCACAGGCTCAGCGGCGGGCTCCTCGACCTGACCGGCCTGGCTGCCTGCTGTGCCTTGGCTGCGCAGCCGCTTCGGCCTCCGCCTGCTGGCGGCGCTGCTCTTCCTCGGCTTCCCGCTGGCGCTGGGCTCCTCGGCGCGCAGCTGGCGCCTCTTCGCTGGCGCAGGCGATCGGCCTCGGCGCGCTCGGCGCTCTTCCTGCTCGCGCTGTTGCTGCGATTCCTGCAGCTTGCGCACGGCGTCCTCGCGCTCGGCTCGGCACTGGCTTCCTCGGCAATCACGCTGCGCTTGACGTAGGTACGCTTGGCGCGCACTTCGACGTTGACCGTCTTGGCCGGCGGTCGGCACCGCGGCCACCCGGCGTGGCCACCTTCAGTTCGCTGACGGTGCGGCGCTTGAGGGTGATCTGGCGCGGCGACGCTGTCTTCGACCTCGGCGGCAGCCTCGCTCTTGCCGTGCGTACGACGCAGGAATCCCAGCAGCTTCACCTTTTCGGTGCTGCTGATGACCTGCTCCGGATCGGAGAATTTCATGCCCGCCTCGCCAAGCTGGCCAAGCAGCTTGTCGACCGGCATGCCCAAGTACCTGGGCGAGTTGTTTGATCGTAACGTCCGACATCGTGTTCTTTCTCCGCCGTTCCCGCGCTTGTCATTCCGTGCGGCATTGTCCTGCACGCCACCCCCATCCCTGGTGAAGAGCCTTTCAGCCCTTCCTCGGCGCGCCCCTCCAGGGCGCCGCCGTCCGCGGTTAGCCACCCTTCTCCAGCCGCGCGATCATCGGCGCACGTGCAGCCATGATCAGCGCCGCGGCGCGATCTTCGTCCATGCCTTCGATATCGATCAGGTCGTCCACCGCCAGATCGGCCAGATCGTCCACCGTCACCACTTCACGCGCAGCCAGCGCATACGCGGTGGCCTCGTCCATGCCTTCCAGCGCGAGCAGTTCGCTCGGACGGCTGATGCTCGTCGACGCCCTCTTCCACGGCCAGTGCCTCGGTCAGCAGCGCGTCGCGGGCGCGGGCGCGCAGTTCCTCGACGATGTCCTCGTCGAAGCCTTCCACGGCCAGCAGCTCGGCGCTGGGCACATAGGCGATTTCTTCGACGCTGGAGAAGCCTTCCTGCACCAGGATGATGGCGATCTCCTGGTCCACTTCCAGCTTGTCCATGAACAGCTGCGCGGGCGGCTTCCTGCTCGGCCTCGCTCTTGGCGGCGACCTGGTCCTGGGTCATCACGTTGAGCTGCCAGCCGGTGAGCTTGCTGGCCAGGCGCACGTTCTGGCCACCGCGACCGATCGCCTGGGACAGCTTGTCCTCGGCCACCGCGATGTCCATGGAGTGCTTTTCCTCGTCCATGATGATGGACTGCACTTCCGCCGGCGCCATCGCATTGATGACGTACTGCGCCTGGTTCTCGTGCCACAGGATGATGTCGACGCGCTCGCCATTGAGCTCGTTGGACACCGCCTGCACGCGCGAACCGCGCATGCCGATGCAGGCGCCGATCGGATCGGTGCGGCTGTCGTGCGCGACCACGGCGATCTTGGCGCGGTCGCCCGGATCGCGGGCGCAGCCCTTGATCTCGACCAGGCCCTGGCCGACTTCCGGCACTTCGAGCTTGAACAGCTCGATCATGAATTCCGGTGCGGCGCGCGACACGAACAGCTGCGGACCGCGAGCTTCCGAGCTCACTTCGTAGAGGTAGCCGCGGACGCGGTCGCCGACGCGGGCCGACTCGCGCGGAATCGTCTTGTCGCGCGGAATGAAGGCCTCGGCATTGCTGCCAAGGTCGAGATAGACGTTGCCGCGCTCGACGCGCTTGACGATGCCGGTGACCAGTTCGCCGACGCGCTCCTGCGAAGGCATCGACCACCTGCTGGCGCTCGGCTTCGCGCACGCGCTGCACGATCACCTGCTTGGCGGCCTGCGCGGCGATGCGGCCGAATTCGGCGTTTTCGATCTGCTGCTCGATGTACTCGCCGACCTGCGGCATCCTCGCGCTCGTCCAGCGCGTCCATCAGGCGCAGCTGGTGGAACGGCGATTCCATCTCGCCGTCGTCTGCGATGACTTCCCAGCGACGGAAGGTCTCGTAGTCGCCGGTATGGCGATCGATGGACACGCGGATATCCGGCTCCTCGTCCGGATAACGCTTCTTGGCGGCGGAAGCCAGAGCGGCTTCCATCGCCTCGAAAATCACTTCGCGCGGCACGCCCTTTTCATTGGCGACCGCGTCAACCACCAGCAAAAGTTCTTTGCTCATTGCAGCAACTCCGTAGACGCCATCAGCGCCCGATCGCTTTCGATTGATTACTTCGTAGGCTTCTTCCGCCCGGCTTGGGCTGCGGCACGTAACCGAGCGCCACCCAATCCGGCACCACGCGCGCGCTTTCCACCGCGCCATGGTCGAACTCGAAGGTCTTGCCTTCACCTTCCAGTGAAATCTGCTCGCCCTCGACCGACACCACCTTGCCGCGCAGGCGGCGACGACCTTCCAGCGGTGCCTTCAGCAACACCTTTACTTCCGCTCCGGTCACCTTGGCAAACTGTGCCGCGGTGAACAGTGGACGATCGATGCCCGGGGAAGAAACCTCCAGCACGTAGTGGCCCGGAATCGGGTCCTCCACGTCCAGCAGCGCCGACAGCTCGCGGCTGGCCGCCTCGCAATCCTCGATGCCGACTTCGCGACGCTCGCCTCGCCACGCTTGATCGAGCACGTCCAGGTAGACCCGCAGAGTACTCTGCCCCTGCGACGGGGTGAACTCCACGCCAATACATTCCAGCCCCAGATCGGCCAGGACTTCGGTGAAGCGTTGAGCTAGTGCTTGTGTGTCCATGTCGCCTATCGTTACCGTCGCCAGAAACAAAAAATGGGCTCAAGCGGCCCATTCCTTGCTCTAAAAAAGAGCGCACTCGCCGATGTCCCGACCCATACAGACTCTTTCCGGGGCACCCGTCCATGCGGCATCGAAGCCACTGTGACGCTTGTGCGACGCTTCCTTGCGCCCAACAAAAAAGCCTCACGAGGAGGCTTTCTTGTTCTAAGAAAGATCTGGTAGCGGGGCGCGATCCGTGCTCTATCTAATAGAGCCCTTACGCGTTCCTCTTCCCCGCTCAGAGTCGGAGAAGTTTACGCGGTAAGTCGCTGTCACGCAATACTCCTTGGGCTGGTATCAAAGCAGAAAAACCTGCCGCGAGGCGTGTTTTCTTTAGATGTGCGCTGCCAGAGACTCCAGCGCGGCATGGGTGAGAAAAGCCGAGCGATTGCCACCAGCGCCCACGTGCTTGTCAATCTGCCGCAGAATGCGCTTTGGAATCGTGATGTTGATGCGCTCTGCGGTGTCCTTGTAGTCGTCCATGTCCAAGTCGACCACACCCCAGGTCCAACCCTTGAACTCGGGATCGGCTTGGTGGTGATCCAGGGACTTTGGCATGGGAATGACCTGGCCGTCGTCGAGGGCCATGTTGATCCACAGATCAATGGCTTCCTTGGCGTTGTCGTAGGCCTCGTCCAAGCTGTCCCCGGCTGAGAAGCAGCCCGGCAGATCGGGCACCACGACGCCCCACGCAGTGGTACCGGTACCAGCTTCGATGGCGATGGGATATTTCATGTCTTTCTCCGTACTGGCCGGCCCCTCAGAGACCGGCAGCCTTGAGTAGCCTCTTCACCAACCCGGTCCCCAAGTCCTTCTTGGGATGCGGGGCGCTGATATGTCCCGGCTTGGCGGGGTGTTTGAAGATGTGGTGGGAACCGCTGGTCCGGTCCTCGTACCAACCGTCTTCCGTGAGCTTCCTGATCAGTTCCTTGCTCTCCATAGTGTGTACAATACACACTCTTGTATACACACGCAACGCGTTACCCCGATGCCCTGCGTAGGGTTCTTCGTTTTCTGTCTTGGTCAGGCGCTACAGGAGGATCAACGCCAAGGGGACCACCTTCCGCCATGGGTAGGCAGCTGACCTTGCCCCCGAACTTCGTATCCCATAACCGTGGTCATGGGCTGGCACGTTTGGCCTGAGCGGCAAGCCAGTGTTTCTCGAACTGCATTGGGCTGACGTAGTTCAAGGTGGAGAGTAGGCGGGACGCGTTGTACCAGAGCAGCCAGGCGAGGGTTTCATCCTTGGCGTGGCGGCGGGTGGTGAAGCGCTGTCCGTGCTGCCGCTCCACCTTCAGCGAGCCGAACAGCGTTTCGCTGCAGGCATTATCCCAGCCGCACGGCCTCTTGCTTGAATTCCAGCGTGTAACGCGCTCGTGTTGCCTTCGTCATGTCGTTCTCCTTGCGTAGATTGAATCACACGACAAGGGAAACGTTTCTCGGGGGCAGGGTCAGATCTGACATCGGAGCTGCTGGGTCAAACACCCGAAAGCGGTCGTCGCGTGCGCCAGGAGCGCCCTGAGTCGGATTGGGTGACCTCGGATAACCCTGAGCTCGCCATCATCGACGTAGCCACCCGGGAAGCTGCACAGAACCGCATGCGCGCCCTATCGCCTCAGCGGGTGGACATCGCCTGATCGCCCGCCTCGGCACCTCCTAAGCGGCATCTTGCGCTGCGGTGACTGAGGGGCCCCATGGCCATCGTCGACCCCCAACGATATAGCTGCGCCACGCACAAGGATCGCGGCGATACGGCGTGCCCGTCGCGCGTGCGCGTACCTCGCAAGGGCGTCGAACATGCGCTGCTCGAAGGCATCCGAAACGAATTGCTCAACAAAGGCGCTTTCCAGCGCTTGCAGCAGACCGTCGCCGCGGAACCGAAAAAGGCGAAACCGGATCTCGATGGCGCGAGGCGCCGTATCGCCGATGCTGAGAGCATCCACGGCAACATCATGCGGCCATTCGCGCCGGCGTTGTCCCAATTAGCACGAAGGCCGAACTGCTATCGGCAGAGAAAGAAATTGCAATAGCGCGGAAGGCGCTCACGGAACTCCAGCAGTTTCAGCCGGCTCAAATCCTGCCGCGACTACGTGAGACGTGAAAACGCACCGTGACCAGTTTTGCCGATGCGCGCGACGTACCCGGTTTGCGCGAGGCGTTGCACGAATTGCTCGGCAACAGCATCACCGTCAGAAACGAGAACGGCGCCCTCTTTGCAGAGATAGCGCCGTCATCGCAGATAACTGTGGTAGCGGGGGCAGGATTCGAACCTGCGACCTTCGGGTTATGAGCCCGACGAGCTGCCAGACTGCTCCACCCCGCATCAGAGTCCGAGAAGTATTAACGAGATGGCCGAATTCTTGCAAGCCTTTTCATGAATATCTTCAAAGATTCGTCTGACGCCTTCGTGACGCGGTGCTCCCGTCACGACGCACATCAGCAGACGAACGCGCGCTGGCACCAGCCAAGCAGCGGGCCCCAGTACAAGACCCAGCACCAGCAGGCCAGCGCATTCAACGACAGCACCAGGCGCACCGAGACATCGTCCTGCTGCAGGCGAATCTCCGCTGCCATCCACCGGCTTGTCGAAGTACATCACCTTGACCACGCGCAGGTAGTAGTACAGACCGATGATGGCGAACACCACGCCGACGATGGCCAGCCACATCATGCCGGCGTGGATCGCCGCCTGCAGCACCAGCAACTTGGCGAAGAAGCCGAACAGCGGCGGCACGCCAGCCAGCGAGAACATCACCAGCATCATCAGGAACGCCAGCCCACGGCGAACGCTGGTTGAGGCCCTTCAGGTCGTCGATCTCTTCGCACTCGAAGCCCGCACGGGCCAGCGCCAGGATCACACCGAAGGCCGCCGTGCCCATCAGCGCGTAGCTGATCGCGTAGAACATGGCCGCCGCATAGCCTTCCGGCCCCGCGTTGACCAGGCCCAGCAGCAGGTAACCCATGTGCGAGATGGTCGAATAAGCCAGCATGCGCTTGAGGTTGGTCTGCACGATGGCGACGAGGTTGCCGATCGCCAGCGACAGCACCGCCAATACCGCCAGCATCAGTTGCCAATGCTGCGACAGGTCGCCCAGGCCCGCCGGCCAGCAGGCGGTAGGCCATGCCGAACGCGGCCAGCTTGGGGGCGGAACCGATGAAGGTCGTCACCGCGGTGGGCGCGCCCTGGTAGACATCCGGTATCCACATGTGGAACGGCGCGGCACCGAGCTTGAAGCCAATGCCCACGACCATGAAGATCAGGCCGAACAATCAACAGCTGCGGCATCGCGGTATGCACGGCCGCGGTATGCAGCTGCGCCAGATCTCAGCGTGCCAGTGAGCGCCGTAGACCATCGACATGCCGTACAGCAGCATGCCCGAGGCCAGCGCGCCCAGCACGAAGTACTTGATGGCCGCTTCCGACGAGAGCCCGAATCGCGGTTCAGGGCCACCAGTGCGTACGACGACAGCGTCAGCAGCTCCAGGCCCAGGTAGACCGTCAGCAGGTTGCCGGCCGAGACCAGCAGCATGATGCCGATCACCGCGAAGATGGTCAGCGTGTAGAACTCGCCGACAAACAGCTTGCGGTCGATCAGGTAAGGCTTGGCGTAGATGAATCACCAGCGCCGTGGTGAGCAGTGCGAATACCTTGAGGATCTCCGCCACGCCGTCACGCACGAACATGCCATTGAAGGCGGTAACCGTCTGCAGCGGCTGGCCCGCAATCACCAGATAGATGGCCACCAGCAGCACCGCGATCGAGAGCCAATGCAGCATGCGGGCGCTGCTCGGGCTTCATGAAGGCATCCAGCAGCAGCAGCAAGCACGCCGCCACTACCAGATACAACTCCGGCAACAGGATCAGAATGTCATTGAAATTCGGCATGATCGAGTCCCGCTCAAACCTTGTGATTGCCAAGCTGCGTGCACCAGCTGCGTCACCGAGAGTCCATCAGATGGATCAGCGGCTGCGGCCAGATGCCCAGTGCCAGCACGGCGGCGGCGAAGGCGCCAAGTACAAAGATCTCGCGACCGTTGATGTCCTTCATCTCGGCCACGTGCGGGTTGCTGATGTCGCCCCACAGCACGCGCTTGACCAGCCACAGCGTGTAGGCCGCGCCGATGATCAGGGTGAAGGCGGCGAACAGCGCGATCCACGGGTTGGCCTGGAAGCTGGCCAGGATCACCATGAACTCGCCCACGAAACCGCTGGTGCCCGGCAGGCCGCAGTTGGCCATCGCGAACAGCACGTAGAAGAAGCCGAACCACGGCATCACGTTGATGACGCCGCCGTAATCCTTGATCTGGCGGGTGTGCAGCGGTCATACAGCACGCCGATGCACGAGAACATCGCGCCGGAGACGAAGCCGTGCGAGATCATCTGCACCATCGCACCCTGCATGCCCAGCTTGGCCGCGTCGATATTGCCCGCGCCGCGCACCAGCATGAAGGCGATGAAGATGCCCAGGGTGACGAAACCCATGTGCGCCACGGACGAATACGCCACCAGCTTCTTCATGTCCTCCTGCACCAGCGCGACATAGCCGATGTAGACGACCGCGATCAGGCTCAGCCGATCACCAGCCACGCGTAGTGCCGCGGACGGCATCCGGCACGATCGGCAGCGAGAAGCGCAGGAAACCGTAGCCACCGATCTTCAGCATCACCGCCGCCAGCACCACCGAACCGCCGGTCGGCGCCTCCACGTGGGCATCCGGCAACCAGGTATGCACCGGCACCATCGGCACCTTCATCGCGAACGCGATCAGGAAGGCGAAGAAGATCCAGGTCTGCTCCTTCATCGTCAGCGGCAGCGCCGCCAGCGCTGCCAGGTCGAACGTAGCCGGCCTTCAGGTACAGGTAGATCAGCGCGACCAGCATGAAGACCGAGCCGAAGAACGTGTAGATGAAGAACTTCAGCGTCGCGTAGACGCGGCGCGGACCACCCCAGATGCCGATGAGGATGAACATCGGGATCAGCATGGCCTCGAAGAACACGTAGAACAGCAAGGCGTCGGTGGCGCAGAACACGCCGATCATCAGGCCTTCGAGCACCAGCATGGCGGCCATGTACTGGTGCGGCTTGTCCTGGATCACCTCCCACGCACCGACGATCACCAGGATGCCGACGAAGGTGGTGAGCAGGATCAGCGCGACGGAGATGCCGTCGACCGCCAGGCTGTAGTGCACCCCGAGCGAGGCGATCCACAGATGGCTTTCGACCAGTTGCATGGCCGCTATCCGCCGCGTTGTACTGCGGCAACAGGTAAAGGCTGAGGACGAAGGTGAGCACGGCCACCAGCAGCGCCATCCAGCGCGCCACGTTGGGTCGGCCGGAGCCGGCGAGCAGCACCGGGATGGCACCCACGATGGGGAGCCAGATCAGCAGGCTGAGCAAATGATTGAACATGGTGCTGGCTTCCCTTATTGCCCGGCCAGGCCCAGCCAGATACCCGCCGAGCAGCAGGATCAGGCCGAGAATCATCGCGAAGGCGTAGTGATAGAGGTAGCCAGACTGCAAGCGGCGCACGCCACCTGCGAATGCGCTCGACCAGGCCGCCGAACCATTGACCATTGCGCCGTCGATCACGGCAGCATCACCGCCCTTCCAGAACAGGGCCGACCCAGCGCGATACCGCCACGCGCGAAGACGATGTAGTACACCGCGTCGAACCAGTACTTGTGGTTGAGCACGTTGTAGATCGGCTGCAGCGCGTTCTTGATGCGATCGGCGACGGCCGGGTTGAACAGATAGATGTAGGTCTGGATAGCGAACGCCGACAACACCAGCAGGAACGGCAGCTGGGTGAAGCCGTGCAGCGCCATCGCCATCGAGCCGCTGAACTCCTTGCCGAGTTCAGCCAAGCACGTTGTTCGCCTCGTCGCACCTGGATGGCGCTACCGAACCAGCTCGCCGAACAGCAGCGGCTGGATCGCGAAGAAGCCCACCAGCATCGACGGAATCGCCAGCAGGATCAGCGGCAGCGTCACCACCCACGGCGACTCCTTCGGCGTCTCGTGCATGATGCCGGCATCGTGGTGGCCGTGGTCATCCTTGTGCGAGTCATGGTGATGCTCGTCATGGCCATGACCGTGGCCATGGTCCTCCACCACGACGAAGCGTTCCTTGCCATGGAACGTCAGGTACATCTGGCGGAACGTGTACAGCGCGGTCACGAAGGCGCCGGCCATCACGCAGAAGTAGGCGTAGTGTGCGCCCCAGCGGTGCGACTCGCCCACCGCCTCGATGATCGCGTCCTTCGAATAGAAGCCGGCGAAGAACGGCACGCCGCACAGCGCCAGCGAACCGATCCACATGGTGATCCAGGTGATCGGCATGTACTTGCGCAGGCCGCCCATGTAGCGCATGTCCTGCTCATGGTGCATGGCGATGATCACCGAACCCGCGCCGAGGAACAGCAGCGCCTTGAAGAACGCGTGCGTCATCAGGTGGAACACGGCACCCGCATAGGCCGATACGCCCAGCGCCACCGTCATGTAACCGAGCTGCGACAGCGTGGAATACGCCACCACGCGCTTGATGTCGTTCTGCACGATGCCGATCAGGCCGGTGAACAGCGCACCGGTGGCGCCGATCACCATCACGAAGCTGAGCGCGGTATCCGACAGTTCGAACAGCGGCGACATGCGCGCCACCATGAAGATGCCGGCGGTCACCATCGTCGCCGCGTGGATCAGCGCCGAGATCGGGGTCGGGCCTTCCATCGAATCGGGCAGCCACACGTGCAGCGGCACCTGGGCGGACTTGCCCATCGCACCGATGAACAGCAGGATGCAGATTACCGTCGCGGCGTCCCAATGGGTGTCCTGCGGTGATCTGCAGCGTCTTGCCGATCAGGCTGTCGGCGTTGCCGAAGGCCGTGGCGTAGTCCAGCGTATGGAGGAAATACAGCATCGCCGCGATGCCGAGCAGGAAACCGAAGTCACCCACGCGGTTGACCAGGAACGCCTTGAGGTTGGCGAAGATCGCCGTCGGGCGCTTGAACCAGAAGCCGATCAGCAGGTAGGACACCAGGCCCACCGCTTCCCAGCCGAAGAACAGCTGCATGAAGTTGTTGCTCATCACGAGCATCAGCATCGAGAAGGTGAACAGCGAGATGTAGCTGAAGAAGCGCTGGTAACCATCGTCGTCAGCCATGTAGCCGATGGTGTAGATATGCACCAGCAGCGACACGAAGGTGACCACCACCATCATCATGGCGGTGAGACGGTCGATCAGGAAGCCCACGTTGGCCGTATAGCGACCGATCTCGAACCAGGTGTAGATGTTCTGGTTATAGACCGGCGCGCCGCCGGCGGTGAGCTGATACAGCACGTAGAACGACAGGCCGCACGAAATCGCCACACCGAGAATGGTTACGGTGTGCGAGCCAGCGCGGCCGATGATGCTTGACCGAAGAAGCCGGCGAGCAGGCAGCCGACGAGCGGCGCCAGCGCGATGGTCAGCAAAATGGATGTGGAAAGTGCCATCGGCTCAGCCCTTCATGCTGTCGATTTCGGCGATGTTGATGGTGCTGCGATTGCGGAACAGCAACACCAGGATCGCCAGGCCGATAGCGGTTTCCGCCGCAGCCACGGTAAGGATGAAGAACACGAACACCTGCCCTGCCGCGTCGCCCTGGAAGCGGGAGAACGCGACGAAGTTGATGTTCACCGCCAGCAGCATCAGCTCGATCGACATCAACAGCACGATGACGTTCTTGCGGTTGATGAAGAGACTGGCAAGGGCAATGCTGAACAGCACAGCGCCGAGCACGATGAAATGGGAAAGCGTGATCATGGGGTGGTCTCCTTACCCGGTGCCGGCTGAGGCGCAGCGGGTACTTCCGCCGCCATCTTCACCACGCGAATGCGATCACGGGGATTGACGAGAACCTGCTGCGAAGCCGACTGGTGACGCACACCGGGACGTTCGCGCAGGGTCAGCACAACCGCTGCCACCACACCGACAGTGAGGATCAGGGCCGCGATTTCGAACGGCAGCAGGAACTGCGTATACAACGCCGTGCCCAGCCATTCGGTATTGGACATGCCGGCGACGGTGGCCGGGTTGGCCCCCATCACCTGGGCATGCATGGCGCGTACGCCGATCATCGCCAGCATTTCGCCCAGCATGATCAAGGCCACGATGATGCCGACCGGCAGGTATTTGACGAAGCCTTCGCGTACGTGCTCCTGCTTGATGTCGAGCATCATCACCACGAACAGGAACAGCACCATGACGGCGCCCACGTAGACCACGATAAGCGCGATGGCCAGGAACTCGGCTTCCGCCAGCAGCCAGATGCAGGCCGTGCTGAAGAAGGTGAGTACCAGCGCCAGCACGGCGTGCACCGTATTGCGCAGGCTGATGACGCCCAGCGCGGCACCGATGGTGACCGCGGAGAACGCGTAGAAACAGATGAGTTGGAACACAGACGGATCAATCACAGTGGTGTCCTCAACGGTACGCGGCGTCTTGAGCGCGAGCCGCCGCGATGTCCTGCTCGAAGCGGTCGCCAATGGCGAGCAGCTGCGGCTTGGTCACCACGTTCTCGCCACGCTGCTCGAAGTGGTATTCGTGGATATGCGTCTCGACGATCGAGTCGACCGGGCAGCTCTCTTCGCAGAAGCCGCAGAAGATGCACTTGAACAGGTCGATGTCGTAGCGCGTGGTGCGGCGCTGGCCGTCGCTTTCGCGCGGCGCCGAGTCGATGGTGATGGCCAGGGCCGGGCACACCGCCTCGCACAGCTTGCACGCGATGCAACGCTCTTCGCCGTTCGGATAACGACGCAAGGCATGCAGGCCGCGGAAGCGGTTCGACTTGGGGATGTGCTCCATCGGGTAGCGCATCGTGTACTTGGGGCTGAACATGTAGCGCATGGTCAGTGCCATGCCCTTGAACAGCTCGATCAGCAGCAGGCTTTTGAAATAGTGGGTGATACGAGACATGGTTCTCTTCAGCCTCCCGTGCCGACAGTGACCCAGCCGAAATACTTCATGCAGCCGGCGACGAGGACCCAGACGATGGTGATGGGAATGAATACCTTCCAACCCAGACGCATGATCTGGTCATAGCGGTAGCGCGGGAAGCTGGCGCGGAACCACAGGAACATGAAGGCGAACATGAAGGCCTTGATGAACAGCCACAGGAAGCTGCCCTGCCCGATAAAGCCCCACGAGGCCGGGAACGGCGACAACCAGCCGCCCATGAACAGGATCGCGGCCAGGAAGCTGACCAGGATCATGTTCGCGTATTCGGCCAGGAAGAACAGCGCGAACGCCGAGCCGGAATATTCCACGTGGAAGCCGGCCACGATTTCCGACTCACCTTCCGCCACGTCGAACGGCGCGCGGTTGGTTTCGGCCACGCCGGAGATGAAGTAGATGATGAAGACCGGCAGCAACGGCCACATGAACCAGTCGAACACACCCTTGTGGCCTGCCTGCGCATGCACGATGTCGGTGAGGTTCAACGAACCCGCCAGCACCAGCACGCACACCAGGCACAGACCCATGGCCAGCTCGTACGAGATCACCTGGGCTGCCGAACGCATCGCGCCGAGCAAGGCGTAACGCGAGTTGGAGGCCCAGCCGGCGAGGATGATGCCGTACACACCCAGCGAGGTCATCGCCAGCAGGTACAGCACGCCCGCGTTGACGTTGGCCAGCACCAACTGCTCGTTGAACGGCACCACTGCCCACGCCGCCAGTGCCGGAATCAAGGCCAGCATCGGCGCGAGGTAGTACAGGAACTTGTTCGCTTCGGTCGGAAGAATGACTTCCTTCAGCAGCAGCTTGACCACGTCCGCGAAGGCCTGCAGCAGGCCGAGGGGACCGATCTTGTTCGGCCCCATGCGCACGTGCATCCAGCCGATGACCTTGCGCTCCCAGTACACGAACATCGCGACCGCGATGACCAGCGGCAGCACGATGGCCAGGATGTAGAGGATCGGCAGGCCGAGCTGAGTAATGAGCTGATCGACCATGTGCTTACGCCTTGCTCAGGGTGAGGGCCGCGCCGTAGGGCGGCAGCGTGACGGTGTCATCGTGTGCGGCTTCGATCCACGCCGTGCCATCGGGCACGCTGATGTCGATCACCAGCGGCAGCACCGCATCGGCAACGCGTACGGCCACGCCCTCGCCCAGGCCCAGGCGCTGTGCCTCGTCCGCGTTGACGCGCACGGCCGGCGCCCGGTTCAACGGGTGGGCGCTCAGGGCCGACGAACGACGGAGTACCGCGTCGGTGCGATAGATCGGCCAGGTGGCCAGGCGGCTCAGGCCGGCAACCGCCGGACGCGCCGCCAGTTCCGCACGCACCTGATGACCGCGCTCGACGATGCCTTCGCGCAGCCCCGCCAGGTCGTCGAACTCAAAGCCCGCGAGCTTCAGCACGCCACCCAGGGCACGCAACACCTTCCAGCCCGGGCGCGCTTCGCCCGGCGCCTTGGCACCGGCGGCGACGCATTGCGACAGGCCGTCGACATTGACCAGGGTGCCGTCGTTTTCCGGCAGCAGCGCGATCGGCAGGATCACATCGGCCACTTCACGCAGCACCGGGCCGGCATAGGCGGAGAACGCCACCACGCGCTCGGCGCCACGCAGCGCCTTGAGCAACGCGGCGCCGTCGGCCACGTCCTGCGGCTCGACGCCATAAAGCACATACGACTTGCGCGGCTGGGCCAGCATGCCCTGCGCATCGAGTCCGCCGTTGCCCGGTACCACGCCGATGCGGGCAAGGCCCAGCGCATTGGCACCGACCGGCAGCTCGTTATAGCCCGCGCCGGTGGCTTCGGCGATGAAGCGGGCGACGGCGCGCAGCCACGAGGCCTGCGGATGCGTCGCGGCGGCTTCGCCGAGGATCACCACGGCGCTGCCACTCTTGAGTGCAGCGATGGCGTCCTTGTCACCCTGGTCCGGCGAGGCACCATGGATCGCAGCGGCCAGCGCGGACGGTGCCGCGGCGCCGGCCTCGACGGCGGCCTTGGCCAGCGCCAGCAGCGCATCGACCAGAGCCTGCGGCGCGACGATCGCTTCGCCAGCCAGCTTGTAGTTGAAGTTGAAGCTCGCCGGATTGACGGCGTAGACCTTGGCGCCCTTCTTCACCGCCTGATGGATGCGGTGATTGACCAACGGCAACTCGTGGCGGAGATCCGAACCGACCAGCAGTGCGGCCTTGACGTGGTCCAGCTCCGCCACCGGCGTGCCGAATGCCTGGGCCGCTGCATTGTCCGCGAAGTCCAGCTGACGCAGGCGGTGATCGATGTGCGCGCTACCCAAACCACGCGCCAGGCGCACCAGCAGGTCGCCTTCTTCGTTGGTGGTGGCCGGATGCACCAGCACGCCCAGCTCGCTGCCAGCGGACTGCTTCAGCGATTCGACGGCGGCGCCGAGCGCGTCATCCCATGTCGTGGTCTGCCACTGGCCGTTGCGCTTGACCTGCGGCGCGCTCACGCGATCGGCGGCGTACAGGCCCTGATGGCTGTAACGGTCGCGGTCGGAGAGCCAGCACTCGTTGATCGATTCGTTGTCGCGCGGCACCGTGCGCAGCACCTCACCGCGACGCGTATGCAGCCACAGGTTGGAACCGAGCGCATCGTGATAGGCAATGGACGGCTTGGCCACCAGCTCCCAGGCGCGCGCCTGGAACTGGAACGGCTTGTTGGTGAGCGCGCCCACCGGGCAGACGTCGATGATATTGCCCGACAGCTCGGTCTCGATCGTCTTGCCGATGTAGGTGCCGATCTGCAGGTTGTCGCCGCGGCTCATGCCACCCAGTTCGTAGGTGCCGGCAATCTCGCTGGTGAAGCGCACGCAGCGCGTGCACTGGATGCAGCGGGTCATCTCGGTAGCGACCAGGGGGCCGAGGTTTTCGTCGGCGATGGTGCGCTTGCGCTCGGTATAACGAGAGACGCTGCGGCCATAACCCAGCGCCACGTCCTGCAGTTCGCACTCGCCGCCCTGATCGCAGATCGGGCAGTCGAGCGGATGGTTGATCAGCAGGAACTCCATCACGTCCTTCTGATACTTCAGAGCGACGTCGGTGCGGGTCTTCACCTTCATGCCTTCGGCCACCGGCGTTGCGCAGGCCGGCTGGGGCTTCGGCATGGGCTTGCCGCCCATCTCCACCTCGACCAGACACATGCGGCAGTTCGCGGCGATCGGCAGCTTGCGGTGATAGCAGAAACGCGGGATCGCGACGCCAATGGCGTCAGCGGCCTCGATGATCATGGCGCCCTTGCGGATCTGCGTGGGCTTGCCGTCGATCTCGATATTCAAGAGATCAAGGGTGCTGTTAGCGGGCTGTGCACTCATCGCGCGCATCCATTGTTGCGGGGTTTGAATCCCCTTGAGTCAAGGGGACGACATGATGCGCGCGACGCGCGGATCATGTCGGCGTTGTGGAGGGATGCCACACTCATGCGGCGGCTCCAAGCTTGTCGTCGACGATCGAGCGGCCGTTGACGATGTAGTATTCGAATTCATCCCAGAACTGGCGCAGGAAGCCCTGCACCGGCCACGCCGCGGCTTCGCCGAACGCGCAGATGGTGTGGCCTTCGATCTGGCCGGCAATGGCCTTCAGGCGATGCAGGTCCTCCATGGTGCCCTGGCCGTCCACGATGCGCGTCAGCACGCGGTGCATCCAGCCGGTGCCTTCGCGGCACGGCGTGCACTGGCCGCAGGATTCTTTATGGAAGAACTGCGAGATGCGACGGGTGAGACGCACCATGCAAACGGTGTCGTCCAGCACCACGATGGCACCCGAGCCAAGACCCGTCTTGAGGTCACGCAAGGTGTCGTAGTCGAACGGCAGGCCCTTGAGCTGTTCCGCGCGCAGCACCGGCATCGACACGCCGCCGGGAATCGCACGCCTTCAGCGTATGACCCGGACGCAGGCCGCCGGCCATCTCCAGTAGCTCATCGAAGGTGGTGCCAAGCGGCACTTCGAAGTTGCCGCGGCTTGCTGCACGCAACCGGAGACCGAGAAGATCTTCGGACCGCCGTTGTTCGGTCTTGCTCTGCGCCAGGAACCAGTCCGCGCCCTTGCGCAGGATCGCCGGCACCGAGGCATAGGTCTCGGTGTTGTTGATCGTGCTGGGCTTGCCGTACAGGCCGAAATTGGCCGGGAACGGCGGCTTGAAGCGCGGCTGGCCCTTCTTGCCTTCCAGCGATTCCATCAGCGCGGTTTCTTCGCCGCAGATGTACGCGCCGGCGCCGAGCGCGCCATAAATGTCCACATCGAGGCCGGTGCCCTGGATGTTCTTGCCCAGCAAGCCTGCCGCGTAGGCTTCCTTCAGCGCCTCTTCGAAATGCTCGAACGGCTCATGATGGAATTCGCCACGCAGGTAGTTGTAGGCCACGGTCGAACCCGTGCAATAGCACGCGATCGCCATGCCTTCGATCACCGCATGCGGGTTGTAGCGCAGGATGTCGCGGTCCTTGCAGGTGCCGGGCTCCGATTCGTCCGAATTGCAGAGGATGTACTTCTGCATGTTGCCCTTGGGCATGAAGGACCACTTCAAGCCGGTCGGGAAGCCCGCGCCGCCGCGGCCGCGCAGGTTGCTCTTCTTGATCTCTTCGATCAGCGCATTCGGGTCGGGCTTCTCGGCGAGGATCTTCTTCCACGCTTCATAGCCGCCAACCTGGGTATAGCTGTCCATCGCCCACGGCTTGTCGAAATGCAGCGTGGTGTAGACGACCTGATGTTCCTGGGGTGCGGGTCCGTACTGCCATTGCGCCCTGCCCTTACTTGCAGACCGTCGAGGATCTCGTCGAGCTTCTCGGGCCGTGAGACGCTCGTGGTAGTGACCATTGACGGTCATCGCCGGCGCACTGGCGCAAGCGGCGATGCATTCTTCTTCGCGCTTGAGATACACGCGGCCATCCGGCGTGCTCTCGCCGAGCTTGATGCCCAGCTTCTTCTCGGCATGCTTCACCAGGTCTTCGGCGCCGTTGAGCCAGCACGAGATATTGGTGCAGATCGCCACGTTGTTGCGGCCGACCGGCTTGGTCTCCAGCATCGAATAGAAGCTGGCGACCTCGTAGGCCCATACCGCTGGCAGCTCGAGGTACTTGGCCACGGCGGTGATCAGCTCGTCGGTGAGGAAGCCGTGGTTCTGCTCCTGCGCGGCAAACAGCGCCTGGATCAGCGCCGAGCGCTTGCGATCCGGCGGAAAGCTTGGCCACCCACTCCTCGATATGGTGACGAGTGTGGTCGTTGAGTACGACGAGCGGGTCGACGTTCTTGACCTGCTCGAAATGTCCGGTTGCTTTCATGGGTGCTTTCCTCCGCCGGCTCAGCGATCGACTTCGCCGAACACGAGGTCATAGGTACCGATCATCGCCACCACGTCGGCCAGCATGTGGCCGCTGCACGATGGCGTCCATCGACGACAGATGGGCAAAACCCGGCGCGCGCAGATGCACGCGGAACGGCTTGTTGGCGCCATCGGAAACCAGGTAGCAGCCGAACTCGCCCTTGGGCGCTTCGACCGCGGCATAGGTCTCGCCGGCGGGCACGCCGTAGCCTTCGGTGAACAGCTTGAAGTGGTGGATCAGCGCTTCCATGTCCTGCTTCATGTCTTCGCGATGCGGCGGCGCGACCTTGAAGTTCTGCACCATCACCGGACCGGGATTCGCCCGCAGCCACTTCACGCACTGCGCGATGATGCGGTTGGACTGGCGCATCTCTTCCACGCGCACCAGGTAACGGTCGTAGCAGTCGCCACCGACGCCTACCGGGATATCGAAATCCACCTCGGCGTACTTGGCATACGGCTGCTTCTTGCGCAGATCCCATTCGATACCGGAACCGCGCAGCATCACGCCGGTCATGCCCCAGGCCTGGGCCTTTTCGGGGGAGATCACGCCAATGCCGACGGTGCGTTGCTTCCAGATGCGGTTGTTGGTGAGCAGCTCTTCGTACTCATCCACGCGCTTGCGGGAAATCCGCGGCGAAGGCGTCGAGGAAATCGAGCATGGATCCTTCGCGCCAGCTGTTGAGGCGCTTGAGATCCTTGCCCTTGTGCCAGGGCGACTCGCGGTACTGCGACATCTGTGCCGGCAGGTCGCGGTAGACGCCGCCCGGACGGTAATAGGTCGCGTGCATGCGCGCGCCCGACACCGCCTCATAGACGTCCATCAACTCTTCGCGCTCGCGGAACGCGTAGAGGAACACGGCCATCGCGCCCAGGTCGAGTGCGTTGGAACCGATCCACATCAGGTGATTCAGGATGCGGGTGATCTCGTCGAACATGGTGCGGATGTACTGCGCACGCTCCGGCGCCTCGATACCCATCAGGTTCTCGATGGCGCGCACGTAGGCGTGCTCGTTGCACATCATCGACACGTAGTCGAGACGATCCATGTAGCCGATCGACTGGTTGAACGGCTTGGACTCGGCCAGCTTCTCGGTACCGCGATGCAGCAGGCCGATATGCGGATCGGCGCGAACGATGGTTTCGCCGTCCATCTCCAGCACCAGGCGCAGCACGCCGTGCGCAGCCGGATGCTGCGGGCCGAAGTTCATCGTGTAGTTGCGAATTTCTTGCACGGATTCAATTCCTCCCGCCAGTTGTCGGCGGCTTCGGCCTTGGCCTGCATCAGGTCGGCGTCATCACGGATCACGCGCGGCACCAGCACGCGCGGCTCGATCGACACGGGCTCGTAGATCACGCGCTTCTGCTCGGGGTCGTAGCGGACCTCGACGTTGCCGATCAGCGGGAAGTCCTTGCGGAACGGATGACCCACGAAACCGTAATCGGTGAGGATGCGGCGCAGATCCGGGTGACCTTCGAAGACGATGCCGTACAGGTCGAATGCTTCGCGCTCGAACCAGTTCACGCCCGGCCAGATGCCGGTCAGCGACGGCACCACCGGCAGCGTGTCGTCTTCGCAGAAGACGCGCAGGCGCAGGCGATGGTTGTGCTCGATCGAAAGCAGATGGATCACGGCGGCGAAACGGCGTGGCTGGCTATCGGCACGCGGGCGATCGGCCCAGGTGAAGCGGCCCATGGCCTGGCCTTCCACGCCGCGGGAGAAGCCGGTACCGGAAACGGTCTCGGTATCCCACTCGGTCTGGCCGTAGCCCAGGTAATCAATGCCGCACACGTCGATCAGCTCGCGAAAGCGGAACGCCGTGCCTCGTCGCGCAGGGCGGTAGCCACCGCAAGCAGGTCGGCGGCAGCCACCTCGGCGGTCACTTCGTTGCGTACGCTGCTGATCGCTCAGCGTTTCGCCGAATCGCGCGGCAAGGCGCTCGGCCAGCGAGGTCGATGGTGTGTCAGTCATGGCAGGCTGCGTCCTCAGGAACGCGCGATGGTGCTGGTGCGACGGATCTTCTTCTGCAACTGCAGAATGCCGTGGATCAACGCTTCGGCCGTCGGCGGGCAGCCCGGCACGTAGATGTCCACCGGCACAATGCGGTCACAGCCGCGCACCACGGAATAGGAATAGTGGTAATAGCCGCCGCCGTTGGCGCAGCTACCCATCGAGATAACCCACTTCGGCTCGGGCATCTGGTCATAGACCTTGCGCAGCGCCGGGGCCATCTTGTTGACCAGGGTGCCGGCCACGATCATCACGTCGGACTGGCGCGGGCTGGGACGGAAGATCACGCCGTAGCGGTCAAGATCCAGTCGCGCGGCGCCGGCATGCATCATTTCCACCGCGCAGCAGGCGAGGCCGAACGTCATCGGCCACATCGAACCGGTGCGCGCCCAGTTCATCAGCGCATCGACGCTGGTGGTGGCAAAGCCACGCTGCACGATCGGGTTGTCGCTCGGCCGGACGCAGGATGTCGTCCACCAGGTTCAACGGCTGCGGGTTGTGCATCACCCGATCGAGCGACGAGATCACTCCCATTCCAGTGCTCCCTTCTTCCACACGTAGGCAAAACCGACGACCAGCAGCAGCAGGAACAGCGCCATCTCGACCAGCGCGGTCAGGCCGATCTTCTGGAACACCACCGCCCACGGAAACAGGAAGGCGATTTCCAGATCGAAGATGATGAAGAGGATCGCCAGCAGGTAGTAGCGCACGTCGAAGCGCATGCGCGCATCTTCGAACGCTTCGAAACCGCACTCGTAAGGCGCAGAGCTTTTCCGCTTCGGGACGACGCGGGCCGGCCAGCAGGCCAATGACCAGCAGGACCACGCCCAGGCCGGCGGCGACGCCGATGAACAGCAGAACGGGCCAGTATTCGGCAAGCACGATGCAACGTACCTCCGCGCCTTCATGGCGCATCAGTGACCGTCGGGGTAAACGGTCCGGCAACTGGGTTCGGCAGGCCGGTGAAGGCCAGGGCTATCCGCCACGATCGCGCGCGTTTTTAAGCCGCGAACGTCCGACATTCCGCGATACAAGGTCGCGAATCGCGACATTGTATCAGTGCGCTTGGGACAACAACAAGCCTTGACGGCTATTTGCAGTGCGAACTTTCCGCACGATCCATCTGCGACTTGGTAGCGCAAGGCATCACATCGTGTGCGTGGGACGCTCGGAGCCGGTCATGCCGGCGAGGATATTCTCGATGCGGCTGCGCGCTACTTCGGCATCGCGACGATTCGTTGAAGTGGATGCCGATGCCGGCGGTGCGGTTGCCCTGGGCGCCGACCGGGCTGATCCAGACCACCTTGCCGACCACGGAGAGGCGCTCGCTCTCGTCCGCCAGATTGACCAGCAGCACCACCTCGTCGCCCAGCGAATAGCGCTGGGCCGTGGGCGCGAACAGGCCGCCGTGCTTCAGGAACGGCATGTACGCGTTGTAGAGCGACGGCCGTGTCCTTGATCTTCAGCGAAATGATGCCCTGACGGGCGGCAATGGCCGGGTTCATGGCTGAGCTCCTGCAAACCGCTGGGGTGGCAGACCCCGAATGCCGCATCCTAGCGATCACGGGGGGCGAGCGTAAAGCGACGTGTCGACGGAATGTGACGGCCTGCCGGGAGCTCTCGCCTTCTTCGCGCGGGCCACGCCAAGACCGGCACGGGCTCTTAGAGTTCGCACCAACCCCAGCGATCGAAGATCCATGGCGACGGCACATACATATGCAGCTTGACGAAACCAGGGCCTGGGCGCCCCTCGGCCAGGCCATGCAGCACGTACCGACCCTGCCCGTCCCGGCTGATCGGCGCTTTCGACCAGGACCAGTCGTGGACACCGCTGCTGTCGACCACGGTCAGGCGGAGCCACGGATGCAGCGACGCTGGCGGAACCCAGGGCAGGACCGGAGCAGTCTCGCGCAGGCTATCGCCTTTGATCGACTGATAGCGCTCGGCGCGGCCGGCAAGGCGGCGCATGCGTTTGCCGCTGAGCGCCATCTGGCTTTGATGACATGCCAGGGCAGCCAGCTTGTTGGCATGCAGGCCGACCGAGGAGTCGAGCTTCACCTTGCCCGTCACCTCGTCTTCACGGCCGTGAATCAGATAGGCAAGCATCTCCGGGGCGCCGCCTTGCCACTGCGACACCGCCAGGCGAACCAGCACGTGTGCGGCACCGTGATCCGGATGGTGGTCACCCAGCGCCGGCAGCGCCACGAGATTCGGCCGACACGCATCGAGGCAGGCGGTCAAGGCAGATACCGACGGGATGAAGTCCTCGAATAGCCGCTCGGTAACGCCCATGTCGGGCCAGCCCAGCGGATGCAAGGCGTCAGGATCCACGCCCAGCTGACCCAAGGCCCGCTCCACTTCGCCGCGCCGACGCGCACCCCAGCGGCGGCGGTCGTCGGGGCCGATACGCAGGCGCCGCTCCACCCAACGCTGTGGCCAGGGGTTGTTGTCGCCATTCGTCAGCAGCAGGATCTGGACGTCGCCGCCCGTCTCCCGCACCTGCTGGATCAGCTCGCCCGTCGCAATCGACTCGTCATCGGGATGAGGTGCCACCACCAGCAATCGTGTGTCGGCGTTAAGACTCAACGCCATATCAACCGCCCTCTCCATAAGGCGAAAGCGGACGCCAGCCGCGGTCAAACGCCTTGCTCCAGACCAGGGCCACGGGCGCCCCCTCGGCCACCTTCAAATGGTGACGGCCTCGATCAAGAAACCAGTGGTCGGCGTCCGGCGCACCATCCAGGCTCGCGCGCAGACGCGCCTGCCCGTCGGTCAGCACGTAGTCGCCCGGCAAGGCCACGTCGATGATCTGATCGACTGAGCGCGAGGGAAGCATGCGTCCTGCCACCCACACATTCGGACCCGCCGGCACGTAGTTGCCCTCCAGGAAACGCTTGCTCGCATCAGGCAGACGATGGGCCGTCGTCATCATCGTGCAATGGCTCACCAGCTCGTCAACGATCGTGTCCGCCATTTGCCCGCGCCGCAACCGGCGCATGGCGAGGCTTTCCAGCACGGGGTAGTACGGACGTGTGCGAAAAATCGATTCGCCCTTGCTATCCATCACCGTATCGGTCTTGTCCGTGTAGCGGAGTACCAGGGCCAGTTCGGCGCGCTGGGGGGCCAGGCTGTCCCGCCAGGGCGGCGCATAGGCGATGACGGTCGCCAGTTCGCCGCCAAGGATCAGGACCACCAAGGCACGACGAAGTCGCGGCCGCGCGCTCAAGCAGGCCCACTGCGAGGCCCACCCGCACGCCACCAGGACCAGCAATGGAACCGCCGGCAGGAAATCCTGCTTGGTGATCAAGGGCCAGACAAACCAGATCAGCAGGAGGTACAGGCCGCTCTGCAAGGCGAGAAAAACCGGCCAGTCAAAATCGCGCAACCCGCGCTGACGGATCGCGCGCGCTGCCACCGCAATCATCGCTGCCGCCAGCACCAGGAACCACAGCAGGTTCAGCGCGGCGTGGCGCTTTTTCGCACCGCCCACGTTGTAACCCGCCAGGCCGTACCAAACATCGCTCAACGCGTCATGCCAGGCGAACCAGCCAACGAAGATCGCCGGAACAAGCAGCAGGCCCGCTACTGCCGCAGCCCAACGCCGCCATCCGCCCGGTGCGGAGTCTGCCGGCTGCATCAACCTGACCACGGCTGCCGCCGCCAAGGCGGTGACCACCAGCACGAGGGTCTTCTGCGACACGGAGAGCGCGCAGCCGACCAGCAAACCGGCCACAAAATAGCGCCAGGTGCGTGCACGTGCGCCGACCACGCAGGCGAGGCCAGCAAGCCACAGAGCTGTCCAGAGGTCGTCCGTACGAAACTGCCCGCTCACGATGAAGAAACGGGGAAACAATCCGGCGACGAGCATGGCGACCACGGCTACCCGCCAACCATACAGACGCAGTCCCATCCAGCCCACGGCTCCGATCGCCACGACATACCAGACCTGCATGGCCAGACGCAGCCAGGTCAGCACATCGGCTCGCCCATCGAGCAACGCCAACAGCGGCGAGTGCAACCAACCGAACAAAGGACCGTGGTTATCGAAAACGTCCCGATACGGCAACAGCCCCTGCGTCCACGCCCATGCCACGTGGGCATGCTGCGCTTCATCGGAATTGAGCGTGTACGCGTTCAACCACACGAGCCGGAGCACCAGCAGGAGCAGCAGGGATAGCCAGGGCCAAACAGCGACACGTTGCGGCAGCGGGGACTTCATCCCGCAAGCCTAGGCAGACGTCCTGTCTGCCAGCTTTCCCGGGCATCAGGCGCGACGCTCACGCGCCTCAATGGCCGCCATCAGCGCCAGCGAGCAAGCAATTCCAGCAGCAGGAGGTCCCCGCGCAACGGGCCGCGCAGGGATTCACGCGTGCGATTGGCCGACATGTACCACTGATCCAGCGCCTCGGCATCCAGACTGCTCGACAGCGGACCGACGGCGGAGCCGGCACGCGACTTCACTTCGTCGGCTACGGCCTGGGCGGCGAACCACAGGCGCTGCTCAGGCTCGCTGTCCAGCCAGCGGCGCGCCACTTCCATCGCCTCGCCGCGCCCCGCCGCAAGGGCGGACAAGTCCTTGCGCACCTCCTGCCTTCGGGCCAGCGCGCCCGCATCAACCCATGCGCGCGCGCGTCCGGGATTGCCCCCAGCCGCATCGAGCGCAGCCGCGGCATCGCTGACACCAGCCTGTTGCAACCAGCTGAGTGCGTCCTCTCGCGAGGGCAAATGGAACTCGATGCGCTGGCAGCGGCTGCGAATGGTCTGCGGCAACCGCCAGGGCGCGTCGGCCACCAGCATCAGCAAGGTCTGTTGCGAGGGTTCTTCCAGCGTCTTGAGCAAAGCGTTGGCCGCGGCCGCATTCATGGCATCGGCCGGATCGATGCAGACGATCTGCCACCCGCCGAACTGGCTGGACATGGACAGGCGCGCCGACAGCTCACGAATTTGATCGACCACGATCTCGCTGCGCTGCACGCCATCCTTGCGCAAACCAAAACTCAGCACGGCAAAATCCGGGTGCGTGCCGGCGACGAACAACTGGCAACTGCGGCAGTGTCCACAGGCTTCACCGTCCCGTGGCTGCGAGCACAGCAAGCCCTGCGCAAAACGACGCATGAACTCGCGCTTGCCCAGGCCTTCCGGCCCGCACAGCAACAAGGCATGCGGCATGGCATCGCGCGCACGGCGCGACTGCAAGCGCGACCAGTGCTCGGCGTGCCAGGGCATCACGCTCATGCCACCGCTCCAAACAGGTGGGCCGTGGCGTCCACGGCTGCCTGCAGCACCTGCGCCTGCGAAAGGCTGGCGTCGATCACGCGAAAACGAGCAGGCTCGGCGGCGGCGCGCGCGCGATAAACAGCGCGCACGCGCTCGAAGAAGGCGTCGGCTTCGACTTCGATGCGATCTGCCGCGCCACGGCCCGCGGCACGCGCGCGCCCGTCGGCCACGGGAAGATCGAGCAGCAAGGTGAGGTCCGGCTTGAGTCCGTTGGTCGCCCAGCGTTCCAGCTCGGCGATGCGCTCCATCGGCATGCCGCGCCCGCCGCCCTGATAGGCAAAGCTCGCATCGGTGAAACGGTCGCACAATACCCACCGACCGGCGGCCAGCGCCGGCTCGATGCATTCGCGCACCAGTTGCGCGCGCGAAGCGAACATCAGCAACAGCTCCGACTCCGCACTCATGTCACCGCGCGCCGGATCCAGCACGATGCCGCGCACCGCCTCGCCCAGCGAGGTCCCGCCGGGCTCGCGCGTCTGCACCAGGTCCACGCCCTGTCCCAGCAGGTGTTTGTGCAGCCCGGCGAGCAAGGTGCTCTTGCCGGCGCCCTCGCCACCTTCGAGCGAGATGAATTTGCCGCGCGGGCTCATACCGCCTGGGGTCATTCCGCTTGGAGTCATGGGCAGCGCTTCAGTTGGTAGCAGGCGACGTTGCGATTGTGTTCGTCCAGCGTACTGGAGAACGCATGGCTGCCGTCGCCACGGGCGACGAAATACAGCTCGGTGCCGTCAGCCGGATGCAGCGCGGCTTCGATGGCGGGCTTGCCCGGCATCGCGATCGGCGTTGGCGGCAGGCCGGGACGGGTATAGGTGTTGTACGGCGTGTCGGTAGTGAGATCCACCTTGTGGATATTCCCCGCATACGACTCGCCCATGCCGTAGATCACCGTGGGATCGGTCTGCAGCAGCATGTGATCCTGGAGACGGCGCACGAACACGCCGGCGATGCGTGGACGCTCGTCCGCACGACCGGTCTCCTTTTCCACGATGGAGGCCAGGATCAAGGCGTCATATGGCGTGGCCAGCGGCACGTTCTTGTCGCGCTGGGCCCACAGCGTATCGAGCATCTTGCTCATCGCGACATGCGCGCGGCGCAGGATGTCCAGATCACTGTCGCCTTTCACATAGGCATAGGTCTCTGGAAGAAAGCGGCCTTCCGGCATCTCGCCTTCGGCACCGATCTTGGCCATCAACGCCGCGTCGTCCAGTCCGGCACCGTCCTGGCGCAGCCGTTCGGCCTTGGCCAGCGCCTGGCGTAGGTCGCGGAAATTCCAGCCATCGACGATGGTGAAGTTGCGCTGCAGCACCTTGCCGGCGGCCATATTGAGCAGCAGCTCGCGCGGGGTCATGCCGACCGTGAGCGCGTATTCGCCCGCGTGCAGGTGGCCCGCCACGCGCATCTGCTCGGCAAGCAGACGCCAATAAAGCGGCCCGTCCGTGGTGACGTGTTCTTCGCCGTAGCTGAACCACCACGCCGCGAAGACTGCTGCCGCGGCCCACGTCGATGCTGTCGGGGTCTGCGCGGTCACCGTCATTGGCGTGCGGGCAAAGCGCTGGAAATCCAGCCATCCATAGACCAGGGCGCCCGCCACGGCCAGCAATACCAGTACGACCAGTGCGCGCCAACGCACGCGCCCCTGCAGCTTGTCTCGACTCATGCCTGCTCCATCGGAAAACCCAGACCGCGCCAATGACGCTGCAAGGCGCGGGACACCGGGCCGGGAACATACACGGTATCGCCCACGGCCTGAACCGGCAGGATGCCGCGTACGCTCGAACTGAGGAAGACCTCCTCAGCTCGCCATAGATCTTCCCGAGAAATATGACCGACATGGGCGGCGGCCTGGCTCGCCAGGATCTCGGCGCGCGCCACGCCCGCCACACCGGCATGTTCCACCGAAGGCGTGACGAGCGCGCCGTCGATGACCGCGAACAGGTTGGCCATGGTGGCCGAGATGACGTTGCCGTCGGTATCGCACAACAGGCCGTCGGCGAAGGAAGCATCGCTCCATTCGGCTCGCGCCAGCACCTGTTCCAGCCGATTGAGATGTTTCATGCCCGCCAGTAGCGGCTGCCGGGCCAGGCGCGTCTCGCACCAACGCAGGCGAATGCCGTGAACGTAGGCGTCACCCGCCATGGCGGGTGCGGCAAAGGCGGCGGCGATGCGCGTGGGATGCGGCGACGGCGGCGGCGCATAACCGCGCTCCCCTGGCCCACGCGTCACGGTGATACGGACGACCGCTTGATCCAGGCCATTGGCGACGATCAATGCCTCGCGTAACAACAGCGCCGCTTCGGGTATCGGCAGTCGCAGTCGCTCCCCGCTTTCACGCAGTCGCTGCATATGCCGCGACCACAAAGGTGCCACGCCGTTCACGAATCGAATGGTTTCGAACAAGCCGTCGCCATAGGACAGCCCGCGATCGAAAACAGATACCGTCTGGGCGGATATGCCATCGACCAACACCCGGGCAAACGCGGACATCAACCCGGCACTCCCAGCGCGCGCAATAGTCCCCGCGCCTTGGCGCGCGTTTCGTCCAGCTCCCTGTCCGCCACCGAGTCGGCCACGATGCCGGCGCCGGCGCGCAAGGTCACCTGCGCGTCGGCCAGCGTAAAAGTGCGGATCAGGATGTTCAGATCGAGGTCGCCGTTGCGGTCGAGATAGCCCAGCGCACCGGTATAGGCGCCCCGCGGGGCGTTCTCCAACGCTGCGATGATTTCCATGCAGCGTACCTTGGGACAACCAGTGATGGTGCCGCCTGGAAAGGTGGCCGCGATCACCTCGCCGGGCGTCACGTCCCCGCGCAGTCGCCCGCGCACATTGGACACGATGTGATGAACGTGGGCGTAGCTTTCCACCACCATCAACTCGTCGACCTCGACCGTACCCGGCACGCAGACGCGACCCAGGTCGTTGCGCTCGAGATCGATCAGCATCACATGCTCGGCACGCTCCTTCGGATGCGTGCTGAGTTCGCGGATACGGGCCAGGTCATCATCGCCTGGCGGTGCGCGGCCGCGTGCCCGCAATCGGACGCGTCTGCGCCAGTCCATCACGCACTTCCACCAGACGTTCCGGCGAAGAACTAACGACCGCCCAGCCTGGTTGCTGCAACAAGCCAGCGAACGGTGCGGGATTGGCCTGCCGCAGTGCCTGATACAGCTCGACGGGCTTCGGTGGCACGCGCATAGTGCGCATGCCATGCGCGCGAAAGATTGACCTGAAAGATATCGCCGGCGTGGAGATGTTCGTGGATGCGCGCCACGCCATCGAGGAACAGCTTCGGATCATCCTCGTCGCAGCTGGCAGGAGCGGCTAGCGCTGCGATATCAGGTATCGCAGCGAGATCCGCCGCCATGGCATCGAGCAGTGGCTCGTGGCCCGCCTCGGCAATCAGGATCGTGCAATCGGCTTCATGATCGACGATCACGGCGGCGGGGCAACGCAGCGCCAGCGCGGTGGGCAGCGGCTCGGGCGAACGGCAGCCGCAGGCGTCGGCTCGATCTCACCGACCAGCTCATACGCGAGCAGCAGCAGCCAGCCACCATGGAATGGCAGCTCGTCAGCTTCGTCACGCGGCACGCGGACCTGCCGCCAGGCTGCGTCCAGCGCGTCGAGAAAGCGCCCGTCACGCGCCACGCCTTGCGCATCGAGCAGACGTCCATCCGCATGCAGGGTCAGGCTTTCCTGCGGATACGCGAACAGAATGTCATAGCGGGACTGCGGCGTACCGCGCGTCACGCTCTGCAGCAGGCACGGGATAGCGCTGCGGAAATGCAGCGGCCGGCGCGAGCAGATCGCGCCGGCCGTGCAGCGTGCGACGATGCACGTTCAAGGTGCCGCTCAAACGCGGCGGAATGCCAGCGTGCCGTTGGTGCCGCCGAAGCCGAACGAGTTGGAGATCGCCACGTCGATCTTCGCCTCGCGTGCCGTGTTCGGCACGAAGTCCAGGTCGCAGCCTTCGCTCGGCTCGTCCAGGTTGATGGTCGGCGGCAGCACCTGATCGCGCAACGCCAGGATGGTGAAGATCGCCTCCACGCCGCCGGCCGCACCGAGCAGATGGCCGGTCATCGACTTGGTCGAGCTCATCGCCAGCTTGTAGGCGTGGTCGCCGAAGACCTTCTTCGCCGCCATCACCTCGCCCAGGTCGCCCAGCGGCGTCGAGGTGCCGTGCGCATTGATGTACTGCACCTCGGCCGGGTTGATGCCGGCATCCTTCAGCGCGTTGTCCATGCAGCGCGCCGCACCCTCGCCACCTTCGCTCGGCGCGGTCATGTGGTACGCGTCGCCGCTCATGCCGAAACCGACCAGCTCGGCGTAGATCTTCGCGCCGCGCGCCTTGGCGTGTTCGTATTCTTCCAGCACCAGCACGCCGGCGCCTTCGGCCAGCACGAAACCGTCGCGATCCTTGTCCCACGGACGGCTGGCCTTGGTCGGCTCGTCGTTGCGGGTGGACATGCGCCTTGGCCGAGCAGAAGCCCGCCATCGCCGTGCCGCGTCGTCGCGAATTCGGCGCCGCCGGCGATCATCACGTCGGCATCGCCGTACTGGATCATGCGCGCGGCCAGGCCGATGTTGTGCGTGCCGGTGGTGCAGGCGGTGACGCAGGCGATGTTCGGGCCCTTCAGGCCGTACATGATCGACAGATGGCCCGAGACCATGTTGATGATCGAGCTGGGCACGAAGAACGGCGACACGCGACGCGGCCCCTTGTCGTGCAGCTCGATCGAGGTGTGCTTCGATGGTGTGCAGACCGCCGATGCCGGCGCCGACCGCCACGCCGATGCGCGGCGCGTTGGCCTCGGTCACTTCCAGGCCGGAGTCGTGCAGGGCCTGGGTGCCCGCCGCGATGCCGTAGTGGATGAACGGATCCATCTTCTTGATGTCTTTCGCAGCGCATCCACTCCGCCGGATCGAAACCGCTGCACCTGACCGGCGATGCGCGTGGCATAGGCCGTGGCATCGAAATGGGTAACCTGACCGATGCCGCTGACGCCCTTGAGGATATTGTCCCAGGCGGTGGCGATATCGTTGCCGACCGGCGAAATGATGCCCATGCCGGTCACAACCACACGTCGCTTGCTCATGCTGATCTTTCCTCTTCGTGATTCCGTGAAGCTGCCGCTGCCGGCAGCCTTTCGCGCTATCGCGGCCACGTCATCCGTGCCGTGCGGCGCGCGTCCGCGCACCATACGGGATCGGACGTTGCAAAATGCAGAAACGAAAACTGCGCCAATGTGGCGCAGCTTCCGGTATCGCTACGTGGACGGACCGCATGTTGCGCACGACGCCGTGCCGTCACGGAGCGATCACTCCTTGGTGTGGGCCTTGATGTAGTCGACGGCCTGCTGCACGGTGGTGATCTTCTCGGCTTCTTCGTCGGGATCTCGGTCTCGAACTCTTCTTCGAGGGCCATGACCAGCTCGACGGTGTCCAGCGAATCAGCGCCCAGATCGTCCACGAACGAAGCGTTCGCCGTGACTTCATCTTCCTTCACGCCCAGCTGCTCGATGACGATTTTCTTGACGCGCTCTTCGATGGTGCTCATGTTGCCAATACCTCCCAAGGAGTAATTGTTTATCAGTGCCGGCCAATGGGCCGACAAAAGGCCGGCGGATTGTAGTGGCTAAGCACAGCGGGCCGCCATGATCCGCCGGCAATGGTTGGACGCAGGCCACGGCGACCGGCGCGAAAGGGTAATTGTCGCCTAAAACGAGGCCGCGGCGATGCGCGACTCTTCCGGCAACGTTGCCGTATGCCTGCACCGTGCAAGAAACCAGCGCCGCCGCAGCCGACTTACGGCATGTACATGCCGCCATTGACGTGCAGGGTTTCGCCGGTGATGTAGGCCGCCGCCGGTGACGCCAGGAACCCCACCGCCTTGGCGATATCGCTGGACCTCGCCCAGACGGCCCAGCGCGATCTGTCCCAGCAGCGCCTGCTTCGACTCCTCCGGCAGCGCACGGGTCATGTCGGTGTCGATGAAGCCCGGTGCCACGACGTTGACGGTGATGCCGCGCGAACCGATCTCGCGCGCCAGCGACTTGGAGAACGCGATGATGCCGGCCTTCGCCGCCGCATAGTTGGACTGGCCAGGGTTGCCGGTAAGACCGATCACCGAGGCGATGGAGATGATGCGGCCCTTGCGCGCCTTCATCATGCCGCGCATCACCGCCTTGGAGGTGCGGTAGACCGAGCGTGAGGTTGGTATCGAGGATGGCCTGCCAGTCCTCCTCGCTCATGCGCATCAGCAGCTGGTCGCGGGTGATGCCGGCGTTGTTGACCAGGATCGACACCGCGCCGAATTCCTTGCTGATGCCGTCGATCAACGCGTCGACCGACGCGACCGTCGGTCACGTTCAGCACGCGACCATGGCCGCCGTGCGCTGCCAGCCGTTCGCCGATCGCGGCCGCACCGCTCTCGCTGGTGGCGGTGCCGATCACGGTGGCGCCCATGCGTCGCCAGTTCGTCGGCGATCGCCGCGCCAATGCCGCGGCTGGCGCCGGTGACCAGCGCGATTTCACCTTGCAGTGTCTTGCTCATCTGTCAGTTCCTTTTGGATGGCCGAACGCCCATGCGTCGAAGCGAGAGCGGCCGTATCAATCATGCGAGACACGGCGTGCCTCGCCACCTGAGTTGCTGCGATCGACTCAAGCCCACTCGGTACGGGCGGCGTCGAGTCTCGGCCGGCGTGCCAATGGCGCGCGCTTCCACGCTCTTGTCGATGCGCTTGATCAGGCCGGCCAGTACCTTGCCGGGACCGGCACTCGGCCATGCGCGTGGCGCCGCCCGCCAGCCAGCGCCTGCACGCATTCGGTCCAGCGCACGGGCAGATAGAGCTGACGCTGCAGCGCGCCGCGGATCTCCTCCACCGTGGCGTAGCTGCGCGCTTCGGCATTCTGAACCACCGGAATCGCCGGCAACCGCCAATTCAGCGTCGCCATACGCTCGCCCAGCCGGTCGGCCGCATCGCGCATCAACGCGCAATGCGACGGCACCGACACCGCCAGCTTGATCGCCTTCTTCACACCCAACTCGGCCAGCTTCGCCAGCGCGCGATCCACCGCCTCGGCATTACCGGCAATCACCAGCTGGCCAGGCGAATTGAAGTTGGCCGGTGAGACCACCTGCCCCTGCGCCACTTCCTCGCACACGGCGGCGATCTGCGCATCGTCACCACCAAGGATCGCCGCCATCGCGCCAACGCCCGGCGGCACGGCTGCCTGCATCAGGCGACCACGCTCCGCCACCAGCGCCGCCGCGTCGTGCAGCGAGAGCGCGCCCGCACAAACCAGCGCGCTGTACTCACCCAGGCTATGGCCCGACAACTGCGCCGGCTGCACACCGCCCAGCTTCTGCCATACGCGCCACACCGCCACGCTCGCGGCCAGCAGCGCCGGCTGCGTGTTTTCGGTGCGATTGAGATCGTCTTCCGGGCCTCGCTGGCTCAATGCCCACAGGTCCACGCCCGCCCCCTGCGAGGCTTCGTCGAAAGTGGCCTTCACTTCCGGATGGGCAGCGGCCAGTTCGGCCAGCATGCCGACGGATTGCGAACCCTGGCCAGGGAAGACGAAAGCGAGCGTAGCGGCAGTTTGAGTCATGGAGCGCGGATGTTCCGAAGCGAAAACCGGAATGGTGCCAGCATTGGCCGCCATACGCAGCTGTATCCGATCTTCCGCACGGCGCGAGATGCGCGATGCCGCCCTCGGGGCGGCATCGTCCGGACGCCCGACGCGCCGATCGATCAGTAGCGCAGCAGCGCCGACGCCCAGGTGAAACCGCCGCCGAATGCTTCCAGCAGCAGGTTCTGCCCGCGCTGCACCTTGCCCGAACGCACGGCATAGTCGAGCGCCAGCGGCACCGAGCCGGACGAGGTATTGGCATGCTGGTCGACCGTCACGATCACCCGCTCCATCGACATGTTCAGCCGCTTGGCGGTGGCCTCGATGATGCGCAGGTTGGCCTGGTGCGGAATCAGCCAGTCGATCTGCGACTCCTCCATGCCGGCCGCCTGCAGGGTTTCATCGACCAGCGCATCGAGCGTTTTCACCGCGACCTTGAACACTTCGCGGCCTGCCATGTTGATGCGCACGCCGTGGTTCGGCTCGTCCTTGAAGCCGACGGAAACGCCTACCGGGTTGTACAGCAGATGCTTGTAGCCACCATCGGCATGCAGGCAGGTCGCATAGATGCCCGGCTCGCTCGGATGCCTCGAGCACCACGGCGCCCGCACCGTCGCCGAACAGCACGCAGGTCTCGCGTTCGTTCCAGTCGATCATGCGGGTCAGCGTTTCCGCGCCGATCACCAGCACTTTCTTCGACTGGCCGCTGCGGATGAATTTGTCGGCTATGCCCAGGGCGTAGACAAAGCCCGAGCAGGCCGCGTTGACGTCGAATGCAGCGCAGCCGTTCGCGCCAAGGCGATGCTGCACCAGGCAGGCGGTGGACGGGAAAATGATATCGGGCGTGGTCGTGCCCAGCACGATCAGGTCCAGTTCGGACGCCTTGACGCCAGCCGCTTCGAGCGCACGCTGAGCGGCCAGGGTGGCCAGATCGCCCGTGGTTTCGCCCTCAGCGGCGATATGCCGCTGGCTGGATGCCGGTGCGGGTGCGAATCCATTCGTCACTGGTTTCGACGATCTTCTCGAGATCGGCGTTGGTAACGACACGCTCGGGCAGCGCGCTGCCGGTGGCAGTGATGCGGGCGTAGATCTGGGACATTCAACTTTCCAGGTGCGGAGTCGGCCGAAGCGGGCCGCCATCTCGCGCTTGCGCGCAGGCACCCGCCCCCAAGCCGCCAAAATTACGTTGGTGATCGCTCAAACGCAAAACGGCGCGTCACCGCGCCGCTCCGCATGATAACCGGTATCCCTTGCGGGAGACGATCAATCCTCTCCGACACCGCAGCTGTTGGTCTCGATGACTTTCTTGCCGCGATAGTAGCCGTCCTTGGTGACGTGATGGCGCAGATGCACCTCACCACTGGTCGGATCGGTGGCCAGCTGCACGGTTTTCAGCGCGTCGTGCGAACGACGCATGCCGCGGGTGGACGGGGTCTGCGGCTCTTGGCAACGGCCATGGCTAGTCTCCAGCTGAAACGCTGAATCGGATGACGTTGATCCGGGTCGGTGGTTATTCTTCAGTTCGCGCAAAACCGCGAACGGGTTATCGGAACGCCCTTCACCGGAGGAATCTCCCTCTGGCTCGTGGCCTGTCACTGCTTCGGGCAGCTGCTGTCCGGGTTGACCGGAACCAGCGGCAGTGCCAACAACAATTCGTCTTCGATCACATCCGCCAGGATTCAACCGGCCATCATCGGCCACGAGCAAGCGGCTCGCAATCTGGCGGCAAGGCCGATTCCTCGCGCTCGGTACGGATCAGGCCGAGCCGGCTGTCTACCGGCACCGGCAGCACGAAAGGCTCCAAGCGTGCGCTGGCAGGTCAGCGTGAGCGGGGCTTGAACGCGGACATCGAGGTACGCCGTACCAAACTCGTCCCGCCCAAAATCCAGCTCGAATTGCAGTGTTCCTTCCGTACCGGCCAAGACCTCCCCCAACCGCTTGAAGGCGGCTACGGGTAGCGTTCCCTCGAAGGAACGCCGCGCCGAGACCATGCGCCAAGCGTCCACGGACTCTGGCAGTGTCACGGACATAATCGTGAAATGTTAGGATTACAACCAGCTTGAAGTCAACGGGTACGGCACTTAAAAACGCCCTATCCACGGCTATTTTGCCTGAATGCGGCCCTGGTGCGGCAGACTGCAACTACTTCTTTAAGCGAGCCGAGCCGTCCCCTTGAATTCCTATCTGACGCTCGGCCTGGCTGCCCTGGTGGCGCTTGCGGCAGTCGCGATTGGCCTGCGCCCTATTCTGCCGGCATCGCACCGACCGGCGCAGCGGCAGCTTGCGCCGGCTGCTGGAACTGGCCGATCGCCTCGAGGTGGATCTCAAGACCTGCCGCACCGGCCTGCAGCAGGCCCACGCGGTGATGTCGCTCAATCCCGACCTGCCAGCCGCCAGCGAACAGGAAGCGCGCCAGGCGATCGACGCCGGTCTGCGCGCACTGCTGCAGCAGCGCATCTGGATTCGCGACAAAGCGCCCCGCGCCAGCCAGCACAGCTGGACGAGGCCGTCACGTCGATGCAATCAGACGCGCGACCGGCTGCAGCCCCCTGCTGCGAGGCGCTGGACCGCGCCCAGCACGACCTGGACAGCGCCATGCGCGAACACATCCGCCGCGGAGCACGACGCATGAGCCTGCCGCGCCTCGATCGTGCTGGCCTCGACCTCGCGTTATCGCGCCGAACTGTTGCGGCGGATCTATGCCGGATTTCGACCAGCGTGCGCCCGGACACCGACGAACGTCCGCTGGCGGGCGAAACACCGCGCGAGCGCGCCCTGCGCCTCGCTGTCGCCAAGGCCGCACTCAGCCGCCGCGGAGCTTGATGACGCCCTGGTGATCGGCTCGGATCAGGTCGCCGAACGCGATGGCCTGATACTGGACAAGCCAGGCACCGTCGAGCGCGCTCGCGCGCAGCTCGCTGCCTGCTCAGGTCGCAAAGTGCATTTCCATACCGCCCTGTGTCTGCTCGACACCCGCAGCGGACAAGACCGCATCCACGTCGACCACACCCTCGTTTGCTTTCGCAGCCTCGATGCGACGGAAATCGCGCGCTACGTCGAACGCGAGCAACCACTCGACTGTGCCGGCAGCTTCAAATGCGAAGGCCTGGGCATCAGCCTGTTCGAGCGGATCGACAATGAAGATCCCAGCGCACTGATCGGCCTGCCCTTGATCGCACTGGCGCGCTTGCTGCGCGAGGCAGGCATCGCCCTGCCCTGAGCGGGATCAGCCGGGCCGTGAGTGGCGGCAGGTCGCCATAGCCCCAGGCGAAGTGACGGCCTTCCTGCCAGCAGAACGCTTCGTCACCAAATGGCGACAAGGTCGCGGCAAGCATGCGCTTGATGAGGGACAGCGCCCGCAATCCATGACGACGGCGCCTCGCCAGCGCGCGAGGTCGGCGGCTACACTGCTTCCGTCACGTATGGGTCCTGCCCTGCGCCATTCTCTTTAGCTGCCGGAAGCCCATGTCCGCCATCACTCCCCTGCACGATGAGACATTGCGTACACGCCTGGATGCAGCGATGGCCCAGGTCAACCGCGTACTGCTGGGCAAGCCGCGCCAGGTAAAGCTCGCCTTCACCTGCCTGATCGCTGGCGGCCACCTGCTGCTGGAAGACGTACCCGGCGTAGGCAAGACCACGCTGGCGCACGCGCTGGCGGCCAGCTTCGCGCTCGATTTCCAGCGCGTGCAGTTCACCAGCGACCTGCTCCCCTCGGACATCATCGGGGTCAGCGTATACGAGCGCGAGACCGGCCATTTCCGTTTTCACCCAGGACCGATCTTCACCGGCCTGCTTGCTGGCCGACGAAATCAATCGCGCCACCCCCAAAACACAAAGCGCCCTGCTGGAAGCCATGGCTGAAGGCCAGGTCACCGTGGACGGCCAAACCCATGCGTTGCCGCAGCCGTTCTTCGTCGTGGCTACGCAAAATCCGCATGGACCTGGCGGGCACCTTCCCCCTGCCCGACTCGCAACTGGACCGCTTCATGCTGCGCGTGTCGCTGGACTATCCCGACGCCACCGCCGAACGCGCCCTGCTGACCGGCAGCGATCGCCGCGACCTGCTCGCCCAGCTCGCCCCCCAGCTCGACGGCGCAGGCTTGGTCGAGCTGTCTCGCCGGGCCAGTGCCGTCACTGCCAGCAGCGCCTTGCTGGACTATCTGCAGGCCTTGCTCGCGGCAAGTCGCCGCCACGCGGACATCCGCGTGGGTCTCTCGCCGCGTGCTGGCCTGGCCCTGCTCCGTGCCGCGCGGACATGGGCCATGCTCAGTGATCGCACGCATGTGTTGCCCGAGGACATACAAGCGCTATTCGTACCTCTGACTGCGCATCGCATGGTTGCCGCTCGCGGTGCCAGCGGCGAACACCTGGCTCGCGATCTGCTCGCCAACGTCGCGGTGGACTAATGCTCGCGGCACTCCGTCGCTTTCAGGCATGGGCGGAGCGACGACTGCCCGCACTGACGCGCTACAAGCGACCTGAAAACCTTCCTATCACGCTGCATCGCCGGCGTATCTACATCGTTCCCACGGCATTCGGCGCGGGCTTCACCGCCCTGCTTTTCATCATGCTTATCGGCGCACTCAACTACGCCAATAATGCCGCGCTGTTGCTTACCTGCCTGCTGGGTTCCGCCAGTTCTGCCAGCATGCTGGTGGCGTTCCGAAGCCTCAACGGACTGCGCCTCATCGGCATCCAGCAGGGACACGCGATAGCCGGCGAAGCGCTTGCGCTGCAACTCGTCTTCGAGGGGGCAGAACGCGCGCACGCTTCGGTACACGCGGATCTGGACGGCCATACGGAAGCGTTCGCGCTGGCCCCTCGCGAACAAACGCTGGTGACGCTCGATGTGCCCACCTCGCGACGCGGCTGGCAGCCTCTGCCGCGCATCAAGCTCTGGAGCAACTGGCCGCTCGGGCTGTTCCACGCCTGGAGCTGGATTCACCCGCAACAGGCCGTGCTGGTGTGGCCGCAACCGGAAACCGGCGGCCCACCACCGGTACTGCCAGGCGAAGACGGGCAACGCCAACGCCTGCACCATGGTGAAGACGTCGCCGCATTGCGCGACTACCGCGCAGGCGACCCGCAACGGCACATAGCGTGGAAAGTCAGCGCCCGACACTCGAATCTGCTGGTGAAGGATTTCGAGCAACCCGAATCGCGGCAGGAATGGCGACTGGATTGGCGTCACCTTCCGCAGCTTTACCCCGAGGCGCGCATCTCGCGACTCGCGCGCTGGCTCGGTGAAGCAGACGCACTCGGACGTACCAGCAGCCTGTGGCTGCCCGACGAGGAAATTCCCTTGGGCCAGCGGCCACAATCACTACGCGCGCTGCATGAACGCGCTGGCGCGCATGCCGTGATCAAGTTATCGCTATTCCAGCGCAAACCACGCCTGCCGCTTGGCGCGCGCGCCTTCGACCTGCTTTGCCTCACCGTCCTCGTCGTGCTCGCTGCGCACACGCCGCATTTGCCGGTGTGGTTCAGCGGGGCTCTCGTCCCCGTGCTTGGGCTGCGCTGGTGGCAGCGTCGCCAACGTGGAGGCCGCGCGCCGTGGTATCTCAAGCTGCCCTTGATTGCGCTGCTTTCCGCGGCGGTCATCTTCCACTACGGCACCTTGTTCGGACGCGAGCCCGGCGCGGCGTTGGCCGTGGGCCTGCTGGTGCTCAAGTTGCTGGAAACCGAAGCGACACGCGACGCGCGCGTCGGCGCGGCGTTTGCCTGCTTTGCCCTGATGACCGCCCTGCTGTTCGATCAAGGCATGCTGGCGACCCTGCTGGTTGCGCTGGGTTTGTTGCCGGCCCTGGCCACGCTGCGCGCGCTCGAACCCGCCCATGGCACGGCCTCGCTGCCGCGCGAACTGCTGCCGGCACTGGGTTTGCTCGGTGTATCGCTGCCGCTGGCGCTGCTGGCCTTCCTCCTGCTGCCCCGACTCAGTTCGCCCTTATGGGGCGCGCCGAATCCGCCACAGGCGCGAACCGGGCTCAGCGACGACATGGCGCCCGGTGATTTTTTTGACCTGCTGACCGACGATCGACCGGCCATGCGTGTCAGTTTCACCGGGGCACCGCCGGCAACCAGCGGGCGCTATTTCCGCGCCTATGTCATGTCGAGCTATGACGGGCGCCGATGGAGCCATCTCGACGGGCTCGACCAGCAGCCTCCCGAGATCGAACACGGCGACACGATCGCCTACACGGTCAGCCTTGAACCCAGCGGACAGCGCGCGTTACCCGCCCTGGATGTTCCGATCGAGGCACCTGCGCATGCCCTGCTCGGCCCCCATCGAGAGTTGCTGGCCGACCAGCCGATCAACGATGCGCTCACCTACTCGGTACGCTCCGCGCTCAGTTATCGGCTGCAACCACGACTCAGCGGACCCGCACGTCGCCTCGGTTTGCAGCTGCCCTCAGGATTCAATCCACGGGCACTCGCCCTGGCCGCCCACTGGCGGGAGCAATACGGTGCCAATGACGCGGCTGTCATAAAGGCTGCATTGAGTCTGTTCCACGACGGCGGGTTCAGTTACACGCTTTCCCCAGCGCCCCTTGGCCGCGATTCGGTGGACGACTTCCTTTTCGCTACGCATGAAGGCTTCTGCCAGCACTACGCGTCGGCTTTCACCGTGCTGATGCGTGCAGCCGGCATTCCTGCGCGCGTAGTCACGGGCTATCAGGGGGGCTATTGGAACGCGATGGGCAATTATCTGCTCGTGCGCCAATCAGATGCCCATGCCTGGAGCGAAGTATGGCTACCGGAGCGCGGCTGGACGCGTGTAGACCCGACCGCCGCCGTGCGTCCCGAACGCGTGAACCTGGGTGCGGCCGGCGCCTCAGGCGCCACATCTGCCTGGTCGCCGAACGGCTGGTGGCTTGATCTGCGCAATCACTGGGACATCGTCAACCGCTGGTGGAACCAGGGCGTTATCGGCTTTGACGCGCTCAGGCAACACGGGCTGCTGACCCCATTCGGTCTACGCGACACCGATCCAGGCATGCTGGGCCTGCTGCTGGGCATCGGCGGCACGTTGTTCGCAGCGATAGGGCTGGCGTGGGCACTGTCGACGCGCCCACCGGCCGATCCGCTGCGTGCAGCGATGCAGTCGCTGGAACGGAGGCTGGCCGCCGTCGACGTTGCGCGTCGCCATAGTGAGGGACCACAGCATTTTTTCAGTCGCGCCGCGCGGGCCCTGCCTGCCGAGCGCGTGGAACTGGACCGACTGATGAGGACGTATCTGGAACTGCGCTACGCCTACGACGAACCGCCAGCGAACCTCGTAAAGAACTTTCGACGGGCCGTGCAGCACTTTCGGCCGCGTCGCATGGTCAAATGATATTGAGCCGTGGATGCCATCGCGTCCACTACACGATGGAGATAGCGTCATGTCCATGTACAAGCCGTTGATTCTCGCGACCGCAGTAGCGACATTGGCCGCCTGCGCAACGGTGCCACAACCGCTGCAAGGCTCGTTTACCGAAGTGACCTCGGTGGCTGTCCAGCAAGGCGCCGCCGCCGGCGCCCAGGTACGCTGGGGTGGCCAGATCATCAAGACCGAACCGGGTCCGCAGGAAACGTGCTTCTATATTCTCTCGCGCCCGTTGGATAGCGAAGCGCGCCCACACGACGAAGCCAGCAACAGCGAAACCCAGGGACGCTTCGTCGCGTGCCGCGCCGGCTTCTACGATCCGGAAGTGTTTACCGAAGGCCGCGATATCACCGTCACCGGCACCTTGCATGGCACGGTTTCGGAGAAGGTGGGCGAATACGGCTACCCCTATCCGCGCGTCGAAGCCAATGTGGTCTACCTATGGCCCAAGCGCGTGATCTACTCGTATCCGGCGGGTTACTACGACCCGTTCTGGGGTCCTTACTGGGGCCCGGGCTGGGGGCCGTACTGGGGTGGCCCGTGGGGCTGGGGCGGGTACTACTATCCAACCCGCGTGATCGTCGCGCCGCGCCGCGGGCCTCCGGCGCATAGGTGATCGTCATCCATGAAAACGCCGGCCACGTGCCGGCGTTTTCCTAAGCCGAGGACGGTGACCCAGTCTCAACCAGGCGGCCAATGCATGGGACGCCCTCCGAGCAGATGCACGTGCAGATGGAAGACGGTCTGCCCGCCGTGCTCATTGCAGTTGACGACCGTGCGGTAGCCCTTGTCCGCCAAGCCCTCGCTTCGGGCATAACCGGCTGCGGCCAACAGGAGCTTACCCAGCAGCTCCGCGTCGTTTTGCGTTGCCGCGTCGAGCGTGGCGATCGCCTTCTTCGGGACAAACAGCACGTGCACCGGGGCCTGCGGATTGAGGTCGCGGAACGCCAGTACGTCATCGTCCTCGTAGACGATATCGGCGGGTATCTCGCGCCGGATGATCTTGCCGAAAATGGTATCGCCCACAGCAGACTCCTTCCGTTTACAGACGCAGCAGCATACCGTGCGCCGCCGGTGCCACGAGCTTGAATCCGAATTGCTCGTACAGCCTTGACGCCGTGCCATCGGCGATGAGCCCGATCATGGCGCGAGCCGGCGCGCGCGCATGCACCTGCTCCATCAAGGTCTGCATGATGCGCCGGCCCCAGCCCTGCCCCTGCCAGGCCGGCGCCACGGCGATGTCGACCACGAACAGGAATAACCCACCGTCACCGACGACGCGGCCCATGCCGATAAGTTCGCGTTGGTGACGCACACAAACCGAGCACCAGCTCGCCGGCAGCCCCACGGCAGCCGCTTCAGGCGTCATGGCGCTCAAGCCCGCGGCACTTCGCAGGGCGCAGTATTCATCGGCGCGAGGGATCTCAAGCGAGAGTCGCGGCGCCGACGTCATGGCCTTCAATCCAGCGATTGCCGGCTGCCGAACGCATGCGCCAGGGTGCCGCGATCGACGTACTCCAGCTCGCCGCCCAGTGGCACGCCGTGAGCCAAGCGCGAAGGCCGCACGTTGGCAGCACGCGCCAGTTGCGCGAGGTAATGCGCCGTCGCCTCGCCTTCCACGGTGGGATTGGTGGCGATGATCAGCTCCTCGATCTCACCCTCTCCCAGCCGCTCCGAGAGAAGGTCCAGCCCCAGCTCTTCCGGGCCGAGGCCATCGAGCGGCGACAACCTGCCGAGCAGCACGAAGTACTGCCCTCGATAGCCCGTCGCCTGCTCGATCGCCGCCAGTTCGGTCGGCGATTCCACCACGCACAGTACCTGGCGGTCGCGACTCGTGCTGGCGCACAGCGAACAGATCGGCGTTTCACTGAAGTTGCGGCAGCGCGAACAGTTGCCGATCTGGCGCATCGCCTGCTCCAACGCCTGGGCCAGGCGCAAGCCACGCTCGCGGTCGCGCTCCAGCAGATGGAAGGCCATCCGTTGTGCGCTCTTGCCACCCACGCCGGGCAGGCAGCGAAGTGCTTCGATCAGGTCGGTGAGGAGCTTGCTCATGGATTGGCGCTGATTGTAGGAGCGCACCCAGTGCGCGATCACGGAGTTACCGCTACGTAGGCTGTTCGCGCACAGGGTGCGCTCCTACAACAACAACGAGGCTCAGAACGGCATCTTGAAGCCGGGCGGCAGGTTCAGGCCCGAGGTAACGCCACCGAGCTTGTTCTTGCTGACTTCGGCAACCTTGTTCACCGCGTCGTTGACCGCGGCGGCGACGAGATCTTCAGCCATCTCCGGATCATCGGCGAACAACTTGCGGTCGATCTGCACGCGACGCACTTCGTGTGCGCCGGTCATAAGCACGCTCACCAGGCCGCCGCCTGCGCTACCGGTGACTTCCAGCTTGGCGATTTCTTCCTGCGCGCGCTTCATTTCGTCCTGCATGCGCTGGGCCTGCTGCATTAGCTGGCCGATCTGTCCTCTCATGACGTACTCCGCTTATCTCTGTCAGTTCTCAAAAGGCTTGATCGACTGGGGCACCACTCGCGCACCGAACTCGCGCTTGAGCGACTGTACCAGGGGATCTTCTTCGATGGCCTGCTCGGCCGCCGACTGCGCGGCGTCGCGCGCACTGCGCGGCACGGGCCGCCGGCGTTTCGGTGCTAACGCCGCGTTCCTCCGTAAAGCGCAGGCGGATACGTTCGCCCAGCGTCTGGCTGATGCGCTCCTCCATCTGCCCCACCATCGGCTCGACGGCAAGATGCATATGCGCCGGCTGCAAGGCCAACAACAGCGTGCTGCCATCGCGTCCACGCAAGGCCGCATTCTGCGCAAGCTGCCCCAGCGGGCCGCGGAGATTCGCGCGTTCGATCAGCACATCCCAGTGAGGAAGGCCGTTCGCGTCGAGAGCCAACGGTTCCCGTGGCGCCGCCACCGGTGCCGGCGGTGCGGCGGGCGGTGGCACAGCCTGGGGTGGTGTCGCCCCGGTCACGCTGGCGACGTGCATCCGCTCGTTGACGACAGGCGATGCTGCACGCGGCGGCGGTGCCGACGCGCGCGATGCAGGCGCCGACGGACGTTCGGCAACGTTGGCGCCGCCGCCATCGCCGGGCCGGAACGCCAACATGCGCAGCATCGCCATTTCAAAGCCGGTGCGCGCATCCGGAGCCAAGGCAAGGTCACGGCGGCCAGCCGTGGCGATCTGGTAGTAAAGCTGCACGTCTTCGGGCGCCAGCTGCTGCGCCAGCGTCACCAGGGCGCTGTCATCGCTGCCGTCTTCATCCGGTCGATAACCGGGTACCAGTTGGATCAGCTGGATGCGATGCAGCACGCTGGCCAGGTCGTCCAGCACGCCGCCGAAGTCGGGCGAATACGAGGCAATGCGCGTGCACTCGGCCAGCAAGGCCTCACCGTTGCCGGCCGCCAGCGCGTCGAGCAGCCCAAGCACCTGGCCGCGCGCCACGCTGCCGAGCATCGCCCGCACATCGTCCACGCGCAACGAGCCGCCGCCATAGGCGATCGCCTGGTCCAACAGCGACAGGCCGTCGCGCAGGGAACCATCGGCGCCACGCGCCAGCTCGGCGATGGCGGCGTCTTCGTAGGGAATGTTTTCAGCGCCCAGGATGTGGCGCATCTGCCCCGAGATCTGCTCCGGCAGCAGCCGCTTGAGGTTGAACTTCAGGCAGCGCGACAGCACCGTCACCGGCAGCTTCTGGGGATCGGTGGTCGCCAGCAGGAACTTCACATGCGGCGGCGGCTCTTCCAGCGTCTTCAGCAACGCATTGAAGGCCGGTCTTGGAGAGCATGTGCACCTCGTCGACCAGGTACACCTTGAAGCGCCCCCGTGCCGGTGCGTACTGCGCGTTCTCGATCACCTCGCGCACATCGTCCACGCCGGTGTTGCTGGCAGCGTCGATTTCCAGCAGGTCCACGAAACGGCCGGCATCGACCGCCGTGCACACCGCGCATTCGCCACAGGGATCAGCCGATTCGCCGCGCTCGCAATTCAGCGATTTCGCGAAGATGCGCGCAATCGTGGTCTTGCCCACGCCGCGGGTGCCGGTGAACAGATAGGCATGGTGCATGCGGCCGGTGTCGAGCGCATTGGTGAGCGCGCGCACGACATGCTCCTGCCCGACGAGTTCGGCGAACTTGCGGGGGCGCCATTTGCGCGCGAGTACCTGATAGGACATGCGTTACTACCTTGGGGCGAGCGTCGATTGTGCCAAGTCGCTCGCGGCAAGTCAGTAACATCCGTCGCGACGGCTGCCAGGGGCCCAGAAAGGCGGCGGCCCTGCCAGCCACACCCCGGCACCCGAATCATTCGCTACCGTTGCTCCCTTCCGGGCCTGGCGGAATTTACGAACTATCGTCGCGGGGGGACCGACAGGGCCACCATAGACTTTGACGAAGGCACAGAGCCTACCGTCCATTTTTCGCGCCAGTGGTTAGACCGTCGCGTTCGAACTGGCGGAGAGGGCGGGATTCGAACCCGCGATACGGGGATAAGCCGTATACACACTTTCCAGGCGTGCTCCTTCAACCACTCGGACACCTCTCCGCACGCAAAACTCGTACAGCACCCATCCACGCCGGGCGGGATGGTTCGGCCCGTCCTGGGCCTCACCCCTCGCTTACGCGAGGGGCCAGCCTGCGGCTGTCCTTGTCGTTCTTGGCGAACGAGTTGAGCCTGCCAGGCTGAAATCTCCCTTACCGAGCAACAGCCCCGGCAAAGAGGCGAAAGGATAACGGCAGCGGACCGTTCGTACAAGAGAGCCCCGGCCGGTCTAGGGATGCTCTGATCAACTCTGCGTAGGCGTCACCGGTCCTGTCTGTTCGCAGACCATAGGGGCGTCGGCGAGGGCAGACTGGCCGTCTGTCGAGCCGGCGCACCGAAGGGATGCAGACAGACAGGACCGGCCCCAACGTGTTGAATTCAAAGTGATGGGGTGATGTCCAGAAGGCCCGCAGGCGGTGCCACGTGGCTTGGCAAGACGGCCAGTCTTCCCGGCGCCACGCAACACCGCCTGCGGGCCTTCTGGACATCATGACGCCTGCGCAGAGTTGATCAGAGCATCCCTAGGACTGGGGAACGTCGCGCAGGAAGACCGGCAAGTCGGTCGCCGGCGGCTTGGCCGGCACCTGATAGAACATGTCGGCGACGAAGCCACGGTGATAAGTGGCGTGGTTGACCACGTGCAAGATCATCTCCTCGCGGCTCATGCGGCCTTCCCCGCCACCAATGAACTGGAATGACACCTGCTCGACCACCTGGCCGGGCGAAAGCGCCGCGGCGTAAGCGAGGTACCAGTCATTCATTGCCTGCTGGCGCCGCCACAGCTCGACCAGCGCCAGCGGCTCGTCCGTGTTGCGACTGGTATAGCCGTGTGCGCGGCCCTGCAGGTGCGCCTGGAAAATATCGTCGACCACGTAGGTGTGGCTTAACGTGCGCAACATATTGCCGAAGATGGTGGCGCGGGGGGCCTCCGCGGCACCTTCCGGCAGCGCGGCCACGGCGCCGTAGATCAGCTGGTCGGCCCAGGCGCGGTAGCGCAGCAATTTTTCCAGATAGCGAGCCGTCATGACCGTGGGTACCCCCTCAGCATCATCTTGGTTAGGGATCTTGCCCGTCATCTCGGATGTCGTTCGCGGCGCCTTAGCCAGCATCCGGCCTGATGGGAGCCGGTTGCGGCAGTGCGATGCGCTCACCCGCCCGCGCAATCGCATAGCCGCGAGCCAGCAGCGCCGCCCCATCGGCCTCGCTGCCGTAGTGATAAAGCCGCATCCGCTGGCGCTGTGCCGCATCGTATTCGCGCTCGATATCGTCGATGCCGGTATGCGACGGGTTGCCCACCAGGCCGCAGTCGTGCGCGATCACCTCGGTACCCGCGGCCACCCGCGCCAGCACCTCGGGAATCGGACGCGTATCGCCGGTATAGGCAAAGCTGCCTGCCAATGCGAGGCCATAGGACGTACCCGCCATATGGTGGCGCGTGGCAAACACATCGAACCACTGGCCATCGAGCCAGAAGCCGCGCGTGCACGGCACCAGCCGGAACGCTTCCCAGAAATTCACCCCGCCCTCGGCCAGCACATTCGGGTAATCCGCCACCCGCGCCTGCAGCCAGCTCATCAGACCCGCATGCACGAACAGCTTGCTGCGGCCACGCCACTGCTCGTCAAACCACAGGCGGAAAAACAACCGCTCCATGCCACCGACGTGATCCATATGGGTATGCGTGATGAAGACCGCACGCGGCGGCTCGCCATAGGCGGCCTGGTATCGATCCAGCGTATCGGGGCCGCAGTCGACCAGCAGCATAGGCTCGCCATCACGCTCCAGCACGACCGCCGACGAGCCCAGCTCCACGGCATGCGCGGCGCCAACACCAAGAAAATGCAGATTCCAGTTCATGCGCGCAGGGTACGCTCGTAGCGGTAGACCAGGGGTTTCCACAGTTGCTCCTCGAAGGCGGCCTGGTCTTGCGCGGCCGCCCCCAGCTTCACCAGCGAGCGTCGCAGACGCAGCAGGTTGGCCTGCTGCCACGCATCTGAAGGCGGGCGCTGGCATCCGCGATCGAAATCGATGAGGTAAAGCTCGTCCGACGTCACCAGCACGTTGTGCGCGTTCAGGTCGGCATGCCAGATGCCGGCCCGATGAAAGCGCGCCACCAGCGCGCCGACCAGTTCGGCCAACTCGCTGTCGAGCAGACCCGCTGCCAAACACCCCGCCAGCGTTGTGGAATGGGCAATGCGGCGGGTAATCAGGTCAGCCGTATAAAAGAGCCCGCTCCGCTGATAGCGGCAGGCGACGGCTTGCGGCCCCGGCAGGCCGAGCGACGCAATGACGCCAAGCAAGCGGAATTCGCGGAAACTGCGCGTGCGATCGGCGCCGGTCCACAGGTAGCGGTCCCCCATCCAGGCGGCCACCAGGCCGCCGCGCCGGTAGTGCCGCAAGACGCATTCGCCCGCCGGAGTATCGATGATGGCAACGCCACCGCGACCACCCGCCTGCTGGCGCAGCGCGCCGCGTTCACGCCAGGCTTCGGGCATGAACCAGTCAGCGTCGACTTGTGGCGACACCGCCGCGTCGAACAGAATCGCTCCGGTGGAGTCCTCGCGGATTCGTTCCTGCATCGCCCCCCCTGCGTTATCGACGCTTACCCCGTACCGAGTCCAGCGATTCTAGCCCATGCCCGCACCCTCCTCGATCTGCCTGCTGCGCACTTCCGCCATTGGCGATGTCACCCATGTGGTGCCACTGGTGCGGACCCTGCAAAAGGCATGGCCACGAACGGAGCTGACCTGGATCATCGGCAAGCTGGAGCGTCGCCTGGTGGGCGACCTTCCCGGCGTGACCTTCGTGACTTTCGACAAGAGCGCCGGCCTCGCCGGCATGCGCGCCGTGGGCGCGGCGCTGCGTGGCCAGCGCTTCGATGCACTACTGCAAATGCAAGTCGCGCTGCGCTCCAACCTGCTCAGCCTGTTGATCAAGGCACGCCAGCGCGTTGGCTATGACAGGGCGCGCGCCAAGGATGGCCATGGACTGGTCATCAATCAGCGCATCCCGGCGCGCACGGGCGAGCATGTGCTCGACGCCATCGGCAGTTTCTGCGAACCGCTCGGCCTCAGACAGACCGACGTGCAGTGGGACATTCCCATACCCGAGCAGGCGCACGCCTGGGCGGCCGAACAGCTACCCGGCGACACGCCGACCCTGCTGGTCAGCCCCACCTCCAGCCACGTGCTACGCAATTGGCAGCCGGAGCGCTATGCCGCCGTGATGGATCACGCCAGCGCGCGAGGCTGGCGCGTGGTGCTGGTCGGCGGTCCCTCGCCGCTCGAACGCCGCATGGCCGATGCCGTACTCGCCTCCTGCCGCCACGCACCGCTCGACCTCACCGGCAAGGACACGCTCAAGCAGCTGATGGCGATGCTGGTCCGCGCCCCAATGCTGCTGACACCGGATTCGGGGCCGATGCATATGGCCAACGCCGTCGGCTGCAAAGTGCTGGGCTTGCACGCGGCCAGCAATCCCGATCGCTCCGGCCCCTACTCCGACCGCCGCTGGTGCGTGAACAAGTACGACGAAGCCTCGCGCAAATACTTCGGCAAGGCGGCCAGCGAGATTCCCTGGGGCAGCAAGATCGAAAAGCCTGGCGTTATGGACCTGATCACCGTGGATGACGCCATCGATCGCTTCGAGGCCTGCGCGCATCACCTCGGGTTGATCTAAGCGCCACGCGGCAGTCGTTTACCACGTGAGGTAACCGCGCTTATGGCGCCCGGTAATCCTGGTACGACTTTTCTTCCACCAGTTGGGAACCCAGCTTGAGGTTGATCTCGCGCTTCACGGCTGCGCGCTCGTCGTTGCGGAAATAGACCGCACGCGCCAGTTCGATGAATTCGGCATCGAACGCCTGGGCCTTTTCCTTGAGTCGGATGCGGTCCTCGATGTCCCACAACAGCTCGTTGACCGCCAGCAGCCGCGCGCGCTCGTCGGCGATGTCCGTCTGGGAAGCGGTGGCGCCCGCCCAGGTCGCGTTGAGCAGGTCAAGCTCGTTGCGAACATTGGCCAGCTTGGCGGCATCCTTGATCTGCTGCGACTTGATTTCCAGGATCGTGATCTTGTCGATCAGCTCGCCATAGGAAACGGGGACTTGGATAAGGCTCATGGAAGAACTCCGACGGGTATGGGCAAGGCCCCGTGACAAATCAATCACGTTGCCTGGCTGACAGAGCGCACATCATAAGCGGTGTCTTGTCCTATGGTTCAGCCTGTCGCATTAGACTGGTGCGGTACCCGATCCCAACCCGAGAGGTCCCATGCTTACGCAACGCTTTTTCATGCTGCCCCTGGCCGCCCTGCTTGCCCTCAGCCCGCTTGCCGCCGGTGCACAGCAGTCCCGCGGCAACGTCCTGGTCCGCAACGACGGCATCTACGTGCGTTGCGACCAGTGCGGCACGGTCGACTCGATCGACCAGAACGTCAGCCAAGGCAGTGACCACAGCATGGCCGGCACCATCATCGGCGGCATCGCCGGCGGCGTGCTGGGCAACCAGGTCGGCAAGGGCAAGGGCAACACCCTGGCGACGGTGGCCGGCGCGGTCGGCGGCGGCTATGCCGGCAACCGCATCGGCGCCAATAGCGGTGGTGGCCACCAGAGCTTCACGGTGCACGTCCGCATGGGCAACGGCAGCATGGCCAATGTCACCGTGCCGGATGCCAGCGCCATCCGTCCGGGCGATATCGTGCAGATCGACCCGAACGGCAGCATCTCTCGCATCCAGTAAGCGCAGCCGGCTCAGGAATTAAAAAGCCGACCCCAGGGTCGGCTTTTTTCTCGCCCGAAACGCGGCATTCAATGTGGGCGCGCAGCCGCCAGTCGAGCCACCAGATCATCGTAGAAGACCGGCGGCAAGGCGGCCCGCACCGGCACCGCCCACCAGTGCGCCTGGGCAAAGGCTCGGCACTTCACCGCATCCTTCTCGGTCATCAGTACCGCCCGACCGTCGGGGAACGCCAGATCGGCCGCCACAAAGGCGTGGTGATCGGGAAACGCATGCTCCACGACGGTGATGCCTTGCGTACGCAGGCTGGCAAAGAAGCGTTGCGGGTGGCCGATGGCCGCGACAGCGTGCACGGCCTGCCCGGCGAAGTCGGACAGCGGCTTGACGTGATCGTCAGCCAACGCTCGCGCCACGCCACCTTGCAGTTGCATGGGCACATCATCGGCTGCCACGACACCACCGTTGCAGATGCGGAAGTCCACTTGCTTCAGGCGCGACAGCGGTTCACGCAGCGGGCCCGCGGGTAGCAGCCGCCCATTGCCGAAGCGGCGCACGCCGTCGATCACGCAGATCTCCACATCCCGCGCCAGCGCGTAGTGCTGCAGACCATCGTCGGCGATCACGACATCACAGCCCGCGTCGATCAATAGCCTGGCGGCGGCGGGCCGATCGCGCCCCACCGCCACCGCCACCCCGCTGGCGCGGATCAGGCAGGGCTCGTCGCCCACCCTGGCGGGATCAGGCGCAGCATCGAGCAGCATGGGCCCGACTTGCGAGCCGCCATAACCGCGACTGACGACACCGGGTGTATAGCCGCGTCGGCGCAAGGCGTCAGCCACGGCAATCGTCACCGGCGTCTTGCCGGTGCCGCCGACGCTGAGGTTACCGATGACCACGACGGGCACCGGCAAGCGCACTTGCTTCAGCAGGCCAAGCCGATACAAGGCGCGCCGCCAACGAATCGCCGCGCCGTAGAGCACGGCAAGCGGTGCCGCCCACCACGGTGCTCGCCCAGCGCCATACCAAGCCGATTCAAGGCGTGCGGCCAGTGTCATGGCTGCGCCTCAGTCACTGCCCGGATGGTGGAACTGCATTTGATGGAGCGCGGCGTAATGCCCGCCCAATGCCAAAAGCTCGGCATGGGTGCCGCGCTCGACGATCCGGCCCTGGTCCATCACGGCGATCTGGTCCGCATGCTCGATGGTGGAAAGACGATGCGCGATCACCAGCGTCGTACGGTCTTTCATCAGTCGCTGCAGTGCCTGCTGGATCAGCCGCTCGGATTCCGTATCCAGTGCGCTGGTCGCCTCGTCCAGCACCAGGATGGGTGCGTTCTTGAGCAGGGCGCGCGCAATGGCGATACGTTGGCGCTGGCCACCGGACAGCAAGTTGCCGCCCTGCCCGATCTCGCTCTGCAGGCCCTTGGGCATATTCCGGATGAACTCCCAGGCATTGGCTGCTTCGGCTGCCGCCTTGATGTCCGCCTCACTGGCATCGGCGAGTTCGCCATAGGCGATGTTCTGCGCCACGGTGCCGTCGAACAACACCACACTCTGCCCCACCCAGGCAATTTGCCGGCGTAGGGAAGGCAGCGTGAATGCCTCGTAGTCCAGGCCATCCACCAGAATGCGGCCCGTGGTTGGCGCATTGAAGCGCGGCAGCAGGCTGACCAGGCTGCTCTTGCCGCTGCCGGAGCGCCCCACCAGCGCCGTCACCGTGCCCGGAGCGCAATGCAAGTCGATGCCGCGCAATGCCTCGTACGCATTGCGTGGATAGACCAGATGCACGTCCTGGAAGCGCAGATCGCCTTGCGCGCGCTCCAGCACCCGTGTTCCGGTGTCGGTTTCGGGCGGGCGATCCATGATCTCGAATAGATTCTCGGCCGCGGAGATGCCGCTCTGCACATTCGACTGGATGTTCGCCAGGCGCTTGAGCGACGGCATCATCCCGCCCATTGCCGTCAGCACGGCGATGAACACACCGGCCGAAATCTTCTCGATCTCGCCAGGCCGGGTCGCCAGGAACACCATGACGGCAAGCGCAACCGCCGCGACGGTCTGGATGGCTGAACTCGCCGTGGCGTTCGTCGCCGCGACTTTCAGATTGAGGCGTCGCGTGTAATTCGTTACATCATCGAAGCGCGACGAGGCATGCTGCTGGCCAGCATAAATGCGTATTTCCCGATTCGCCGCGACCGACTCTTCCACGGTGCCGGTGACCGAACCCATCGTGCTCTGGATACGCCGACTGATCGGTGCGATAGCGACGGCTCACCACGGTCGCGATCATCGAGATCAAGGGCACCATGATGAGCACCACCAGCGTCAGGTACGGGCTGGTACTGATCATGACGTAGAACATGCCGATCACGGTGATGCCTTCCGTCACCATGACTTTCACGGCATCGGTGGTCGCGGAAGCGACCTGCTCGCTGGTGTAGGTGATCCGCGACACCTGGTGGCCGGAATGCTCCTCGCCGAAGAACGTCGCCGGCAGGCGCAGGTAGGCGGCAAACACATCGCGTTGGATCGACTGCACGATATTGCGGCCCATATACGAGATGCCGTAGCTGCTCGCAAAGGTTCCAAGGCCACGCACGAAGAAGATCAGGATGATCCAGATCGGCATCCAGAAGATCAGGAACGCATCCTTCTCGACGAACAACTTGTCGATCATCGGGACAAGCAGCTTGGTGAAAACGGCCAGGCCGCCGCCATCGATCAGCATGCCGAGCACGGCGATGGCGCCCACCACCCAGAAACGCCTGGTGTAGCCCAGCAGGCGCTTGTAGATCTGGCGCGTGTGCTCGTCCCAGATCGCAACTTTCTTGCCGTTCATTGGCCCTTGTCCGACTGCGTCGGCGTCGTGGCAATGGATAGCTTGGAAAACCCCAGCTGGCCCAGAGCATCCATGGCCGTGACGACGTTCTGATGCGGCGTCATCGCATCGGCGCGGATCGTCACCTGACGCTCGCGATCGTCCCCGGCGACATTGGCGATGGCCTGTTTGAGCGGCTCGACGCCCTCGCCCAGCACTTCATCGCTGCCCACATAGAAATGGCCATCGCGGTCGACGACGACGGTCAGCGCGGGGGCCTGCATGTCGCGCTCCTCGGCACTGGCCTTGGGTAGCGTCACCTGCATCCGCGAGTGCTGGATGAAGGTGGTGGTCAGCACGAAAAACATCAGCAGGGTTAGCAGCACGTCGATCAGCGAGATCACGTTGATCTCGAAATCGTCTTGCCGACGGTCATTGCCAATACGCATGCGTCAGCCCGCGCTCGACTCGGTCGTGGCACGAGCTGCAGCGCGCGTACGCGGAGCTGGCTGCTGGACTATCGTCAACTCATCGAGCAGCTCGGTGGCCTGCCGCTCCATCTCCACGCAGTAGCCGGCCACCTTGGAACGGAAATAGCGATGCAGCACGTAAGCGGGAATGGCCACGATCAGGCCCGAGGCCGTGCAGATCAGCGCCTCACCGATGCCGCCGGCCATCTTCATGGGATCGCCCACGCCGCCCTTCATCACGTCCATGAACATGCGGATCAGGCCGATCACCGTGCCGAGCAGGCCGAGCAGCGGGCCGATCAGGGCAATGGTGCCGAGCGTATTGAGATAGCGCTCCATGCGATGCACCACATGGCGACCCGTATCCTCGATGCGCTCCTTGATCAGCTCGCGCGGGCGATTGCGCACGGCCAAGGCCGAGGCCAGCAGCTCACCCAGCGGCGACCCATGGGCCAGCGCGGTCAGGTGATTCGGGTCCAGCTGGCCCGAGCGAGCCCAGTTGCGCACCTCTTCGCCCAAACCGGGCGGCAGCACCGAGCGACGACGCAGCGTCCAGCAACGCTCCAGCACGATCGCCAGGGCGACCGCCGAACAGATCAGGATGGGCAACATCGCCCAGCCACCAGCCATCAGGATTTCCAGCACAACGACTCCGCGCCACTCGATCGTTAGGAAGGGCGCATCATAACAGCCCCATCCAGCCGTTCCGCGGCACCGGTGGCAGTTGTGCAAAAAGCTGGATCTGGGTGCTGAATAGCGGGCCTGACCAGCCGTTCATGTTCACCGCCGGGTGGCCCATCGAGGCCTATTCGCGCCAGTAGCGCGGCTGGTACCGGCGCCACTGGAATGTCAGTCGCGGGGGCGCATCGGGTGGAAAATCGACCTGGATGGCGCCTGAGGTGGCCGTGTTCAGCCAGGGCACGTCCGCGTCTTCGTAGCGCTGGATGACGAGCGGATGCGGGTGGCGGAAACGGTTGACGCCAGCCGGAGGAAATCAGCGCCAGCATCGGCTGGGTCGCCTGGATGAAGGAAGCACTGGACGAACTGCGGCTGCCGTGATGCGGCACGCACAAGACCAGCGGCGGACCGGGCGGCAAGTCGCCTGCCACCGCCGGCTCGATGCGCGAGGATATGTCGCCGGTGAGCAAGGCCCGGCCAGCACGCCCCTCGATCAGCAACACGCAGGAACGGTCGTTGCTCACCCCCGATGCTGCCCCTGATGGAAGCACGCGCAGGATCACGCCGTCCCAATTCCAGGACTGTCCGGCCACACAGGGCGCCATCGGCAAGGACAAGCGTTCGGGCTCACCGGAATGCCGCTCGGCAGCGGAAACGCCCTCGCCACGGCGGGCACCCCACCCGCATGATCATTGTCGGCATGGCTCGACCACCAACAGATCCAGTCCGGCGATGCCCAGGGCGCGCATGGAGCGCAGCACGACCGCCTCGCCGAGATCGAAATCCGATGGGTAGCGCGCGCCGGCGTCATATACCAGGGCATGATGCTGGGTGCGCAGCAACACCGCCAATCCCTGCCCCACATCCAATACCCACAGCTGGAACGCTCCCTCTCCCATCGAGGGGCGCGGCGGCAACAGCAAAGGCAGAAACAACAACGCACCCAGCCAGCGCATTGGCACACCGCGCGGCGCGAACAACCATAACGCCCCCACCGTCGCCAGCAGCAACGCCCACGATCGGACCTCGGGCAGATACCAATGGGCGCCCGGCCAGGTGGCCATCTGTTCCAGCAACCACCATTGGGCATGCGATAACTTGCCGGCCAACCACAGCATCGGGGCGGCAAGCGGCGGACACAGCCCGAGCAGCACCATGCCAAGCAAGGCGCAAGGCACGATCACAAAACTGACGAACGGCACCGCGATCAGATTGGACAGGGCACCGACCAGCGAGGCCTCGCCGAAGAACCACATCGTGAGCGGCAGCAGCGATAGCGTCATGACCATCTGCCCCGCCGACAACTCGTGCAGGAAGCCACGCAAGCCACGGCCACGCGTCGTGAGGCAGAGCATGAGAATCGCCACGCCGACAAAAGAGAGCCAGAACCCCGCGGCCAACACGCTCAGCGGATCGAACAGCAAGACGACAACCAGAGCCATGGCCAGCGATTGCAGTCCGCTTGGTTGCGCGACGCAAGCAACGGGCGAGCGCCACGACACGCGATCATCAACAGGGTTCGCACGGTCGGCAGACCAAAGCCGGCCAGCGCGCTGTAAACGCCAGCGGCCAGCAATGCAAATACCGCATGGGCCTGAGGTCGCGGCACGCGCAAGCCCCATGCCGGCAACACCCAGTAGAGCAGCCGCGCCAGCCAGATCCCGAATAGCGCCGCCACGCCCACATGGAAACCGGAGATCGAAATGAGGTGCGGAATGCCATTGGCCCGTGCGACCTCCCAGTCTCGTTGATTCAGGCCGCGGGTATCGCCCACGGCGAACACCTGCAACAGCGAGGCATCGTGCGTATCGGCGACGCGCGCGGCAATGCCGCGACGATCGCATCCCGCACGCCGTCGAGACAAAAACCTGCCGCATCTAGCGGAATATTGGACGGATCGTCGCGCACATAACCGGTGGCTACGATGCCCCGTTCCAGCGCGGTGCGCTCACTATCGCTGCCACCTGGATTGATCAGGCCACGCGGCCGCTTCAAGCGCAGCATCAGCCGCCAACGGCTGCAAGGCTCGATCGGCGGCGCACTGTTGTACCAGTTCACCCGAACGCGCCCACGCCATGTGACCGGCGCGCCATCCAATTCGGCACGAGCGACGGAAAGGACAAAACCGGTGGCGTCGTCGCGACGCATGGGCAGATCGCTGATGGTGCCGACGACCTGCAGGTCGCGACCTTCCCAATCGCGAGGAAGTCGCGCATTCCATCGCCCATCCACCACGCCAGCAAGCCCAGGCGACGCCGAACAGCCCCCAGGCGAGCCAGCGCAGACGCGGAGCACGCCAGGCCAGGCCAAGCGCGATGATCGCCAGAGCCAGGCACACCATGCGCGGGGGCAGCGCCGGCAGCCATTGCACGGCAAGCACGCCGGCCAACAACATCAGGCCCGGCACGATCGCACCGCCCCTGCGCTGCATGATGCCCCCTCCATCCCTGTGGAAGCGGACAGGTTAGTGCGGGGCTATCCGCGCAGCGGCGGAAATCCATGTAGGTGGCGGCTCAACCGCATAGCCTGCGAGCCCGTTCAGAGTCTTCGCGGTGGCCAAAAGCCCCCCCTCCCAGCCTCCCCCTCGCAGGGGGGAGGCGCCAAGAGCATGCCCGCACTTACTCCCTCCCCTGCTCGCAGGGGAGGGTTGGGGAAGGGTGCTTGTGACCACTCAGTGACTTTGAACAGGCTCCAAGAATACAGACGATCAAGCCCGCATCTTCTCCTTCAGCACGCCGTTGTGCAGCACCAGCGTGCGATCCATCCGCGCCGCCAGAGCGAGTGTCGTGGGTCACCAGGATGAAGCTGGTGCCGATCTCGCGATTGAGCTCCAGCATCAGGTCGTAGACCTGCGCCGCGTTGCCTTCGTCGAGATTGCCGGTGGGCTCGTCGCCCAGCACGCAGGCCGGCCGGGTCACCAGTGCGCGCGCCACCGCACAGCGCTGGCGTTCGCCGCCGGACAGTTCGCGCCGGCTTGTGCTGCATGCGCGTGCCCAGGCCCACGCGCTCCGAGCAAGGCCGTGGCCTGCCGCTGCGCCTCGGCAATGGCCGTGCCGCGGATCAGCAGCGGCATGCACACGTTCTCCAGCGCGGTGAACTCGGGCAGCAGGTGATGGAACTGGTAGATGAAGCCCAGCGAGCGATTGCGCACGCGGCCGCGCTCGGCATCGGAAAGACGTCGAAAGCACTCGCCCTTCCACCTCCACCTCGCCGCGCGTCGAGCGTGTCCAGGCCGCCGATGATATGCAGCAGCGTGCTCTTGCCCGAGCCGGATGCGCCGACGATGGCCATGCGTCTCGCCGCGCTTCAGCGTGAAGCTGACATCGGCGAGCACGTCGGTGCGCAGGTCCGCCTTCGTCGTAGGTCTTGGCGACGTTGCTGGCGCGCAGCACGATGTCTCGTTGACGATGTGCATAGGCTCTCATTCATAGCGCAGCGCCTGCGCCGGCTGCGTGCGCGAGGCGCGCCACGCGGGATAGAGGGTGGCCAGCAGCGAGAACAGCGAAGGTCAGCAAGGCCACCCAACCGACGTCGTGGCAGATGCAGCTGGCTGGGCAACTCGCTGATGTAATAGACGTCCGGCGACAGGAAGGTGACGTCAGTGAAGGTGTGCTCGATCCACTTCACGATGCACCGGCAGCTTCCACGACAGCAGCGAGCCGAGACCCACGCCGAAGCCGATGCCGACGAAGCCCACCAGCACGCCCTGCACCATGAACATGCCCATGATGCTGCGCGGCGTGGCGCCGAGCGTGCGCAGGATCGCGATATCGGCCTGCTTGTCGGTGACCAGCATCATCAGCATCGAGATCAGGTTGATCACCGCCACCAGGATGATCAGCGACAGGATGATGAACATCACCATCTTCTCCATCGACAGCGCGTGAGAACAGGTTGGCGTTGGCTGTCCATCCAGGTGTCGCACGCCGATAGACCTGGCCCAGCTGGTCGGCCAGCTCGTGCGCCACCGGGCCGGCGTTGAACAGGTCGTCCAGGCGCAGGCGGATGCCGGTCGGGCCGCTCAGGTCGTTGAGCTTCTCGGCATCGCTGCATGTTGACCAGGGCGAGGCCGGAGTCGAACTGCTCCATGCCGAGCTCGAACATGCCGACCACATGGAAGCTACGCATGCGCGGCACGCTACCCATCGGCGTGGCGCGCAATTCGCTGCACGGCCATGGTGACCTGGTCGCCCACTGCCGACGCCGAGCGCATCGCCAGCTCACGGCCCAGCACGATGTTCCAGCTATCCGGCGTCAGTTCGCCAGCTTGCCCTCGACCATGTGCTGTGCCGATGTCCGACGACTTTCGGCTCGTCCGACGGCTCGATGCCGCGCACCAGCGCACCACTCGGACCGGCGCGCCTGCAGGAAGGCCTGCGTCTCGACATAGGGCGCCGCGCCCAGCACGTGCGGGTTGGCCTCGGCGATCTGCAGCGCACTGCGGCCAGTCCTGCACGCTCTCGCCGACGACCTGATGACCGTGGCATGGGAGATGGCACCGAGGATGCGCGTGCGCATCTGGTAGTCGAAGCCGTTCATCACCGACATCACCGTGATCAGCGCGATCACGCTGATCGCGATGCAGACGATCGAGACCGTGGAGATGAACGAGATGAACTGATTGCGACGCTTGGCGCGGGTATAGCGCAGGCCGATGAAAAGTTCGAGCGGTCGGAACATGGGCGGGTCGCTTGTGGGATTCGCAGGGCGGGCCGCCCGAGTGCGCCGATTATCGCCGATATTCGGTGCAGACCGCAGGACCGCGTTCAGGCGACAGAGTGCCCGGGCGCTCACAGCCGCGGCACGACTCTCGTCCGGCGGCACGTGGCCAGGCGCATGCGCAGGCGGCGCCGGATGTCGGCATCGCTGTTGTCGGGTGCCAGCAGCAGACGACGCTGCACGCGCGATCCTGCCGGCGCAGGCGCAGCAGCACGAAGCGCCGAGCACGCGGAATGAGAGCCAGCGAGGCCGGCACGTCATCGTCGGCGGCGCATCGCAAGGTCCAGCTACCGTCGCGCACCCCAGCCGGCCGCCACGCACTGGCGAGCGCTCGAAGCGCAGCGCGGCATGACGGCCCGCCAGAAGCGAGCGTGACCGACCAACAGCATACTTCAACCAGAGCGGCAGGCGCGCACAGCAGCACCGCCAGCACAGCCAGCACGACACGCCAAGCAGCACGGCGCGCGGCAGCCAGCGCGACGGCGAATACTCAAAGCCGATGGCGGGCGCGGATGTCATCGATGATCGCCTGCCAGTCCGCGCGCTGGGGCCTGGCGTGGCCCATCACCCAGTCCCACAGGTCCGGGTCCTGCACGTCGAGCAGTTCGTCGAAAGCCTGGTGCTGCGCTTCGTCGGCACCGGCAAAACGCTCGTCCAGCCAGCCGCCGAACAAGCGCATCCAGCTCGCGGGTGCCGCGCCGGGTGCGCCAGCGCAGGCGTTTGAGGCGGGCTTCTTCCATAAAGAAAATGCGCGAAGCGCCTCCTTAGCTGCTTCCTCTCCCCTCCGGGCGACCCGAAGGTAGTCCCGTGGGAGAGCGGATCGAGGTGAGGGGCCAATCTTGCCTCAGTTTATCTAAAGCAAGTCGAAACTCTTCCGCGAGCACCCGCCCCTCACCCTACCCTCTCCCCGATGGGGAGAGGGAATAGAACGTCAGGTCCGACGCTCGACGATCAGCTTCTTGATCTCCGCGATCGCCTTCGCCGGGTTCAGACCCTTCGGGCAGGTGCGCGCGCAGTTCATGATGGTGTGGCAGCGATACAGCTTGAACGGATCTTCCAGATCGTCCAGGCGCGCGCCGGTGTCTTCGTCGCGGCTGTCGACGATCCAGCGATAGGCCTGCAGCAGGATCGCCGGGCCGAGGTAACGGTCGCCGTTCCACCAGTAGCTGGGGCAGCTGGTCGAGCAGCAGGCGCACAGGATGCACTCGTACAGGCCGTCGAGCTTCTTGCGGTCTTCCGGCGACTGCAGGCGCTCCTTGTCGGCCGGCGCCGGACTCTGCGTGCGCAGCCACGGCTTGATCGAGGCGAACTGGGCGTAGAAGTGCGTCAGGTCCGGCACCAGGTCCTTCACCACCGGCATGTGCGGCAGCGGATAGATCTTGACGTCGCCGGATGCGCACTCCTCGATGGCCTTGGTGCAGGCCAGCGTATTGGTGCCGTCGATGTTCATCGCGCACGAACCGCAGATGCCTTCGCGGCAGGAACGACGCAAGCGTCAGCGTCGGGTCGATCTCGTTCTTGATCTTCAGCAGCGCGTCCAGAACCATCGGGCCGCACGCGGCCAGATCGACCTCATAGGTGTCGATGCGCGGGTTCTGGCCGTCGTCCGGCGTCCAGCGATAGATGCGGAACGTACGCGGCTTCTTCGCGTCCTTGGCCGGGTAATGCTTGCCCGGCTGGACCTTGGAATTCTTGGGTAGCGAAAACTCTGCCACGTTTGCCTCACTAATCTCGTGCTTGCCGTAACAGCTCGTCTTGCGCAGCGCCCGTACAACGATGAATGAACCTCGAGCCGAACTCCTGACGGAGGCCGGGCTCGGTCAGTAAACGCGCTTCTTCGGCGGCACCGCCTCGACCTCATCGGTCATCGGTGTACATGTGCACCGGGCGGAAATCGAAGCTGGCCTTGCCGGCTTCGTCGACCGCCACCAGCGTGTGCTTCATCCAGTTCACATCGTCGCGATCGGGGAAGTCCTCGCGCGCATGCGCACCGCGGCTCTCATGCCGCTGCTCGGCCGAGTACATGGTGGCCACGGCCTGATCCAGCAGGTTGGCCAGTTCCAGCGTCTCGATCAGGTCGGAGTTCCACACCATGCGAACGGTCGCTGACGCCCACGTCCTTGAACGAATCGCGCACCTCGGAGATCTTCTCGCAGCCTTCCTTCAGCGATCTCGCCGGTACGGAACACCGCCGCGTCGGACTGCATGGTGCGCTGCATTTCCGCGCGGATCTTCGCGGTCGGCAGTGCTGCCCTTGGCATTGCGCAGGCTGTCGAAGCGGGCCAGCGCCTTGTCCAGCACGTTGGCCGGGCAGATCCTTGTGCGCCGTATCGGGCTTGATCAGCTCGGCGCAGCGATGCGACACGGCACGGCCGAACACCACCAGGTCGAGCAGCGAATTGGAACCCAGGCGGTTGGCGCCATGCACCGACACGCAGGCCGCTTCGCCGATGGCGAACAGGCCCGGCACGATGGCATCGACGTCGTCGCCCTTCTTCTGCACCACCTCGCCGTGATAGTTGGTGGGGATGCCGCCCATGTTGTAGTGCACGGTCGGGATGACCGGGATCGGCTCCTTGGTCACATCCACGCCGGCAAAGATGCGTGCCGACTCGGCAATGCCCGGCAGGCGCTCGTGGATCACGTTCGCGCCCAGGTGCATCAGGTTGATGAAGATGTGGTCCTTATGCTCGCCCACGCCACGACCTTCGCGGATCTCGATCGTCATCGCGCGGCTGACCACGTCACGCGAGGCCAGATCCTTCGCGTTCGGCGCATAACGCTCCATGAAGCGCTCGCCATCGGAGTTGGTGAGATAACCACCTTCGCCGCGCACGCCTTCGGTGATCAGGCAGCCCGACACCGTAGATGCCGGTCGGATGGAACTGCACGAACTCCATGTCCTGCAAGCGCCAGGCCGGCGCGCAACACCATGCCGCCACCGTCGCCGGTGCAGGTATGCGCCGAGGTGGCGCTGAAGTAGGCGCGGCCGTAACCGCCGGTCGCCAACACCACCGCGTGGCCGCGGAAGAAGTGCAAGGTGCCTTCGTTCATGTCCAGCGCGAGCACGCCGCGGCACACACCCTCTTCGTCGAAGATCAGGTCGATCGCGAAGTATTCGATGAAGAACGTGGCGTCATGCGCCAGCGCCTGCTGGTACAGCGTGTGCAGGATGGCGTGGCCGGTACGGTCGGCTGCGGCGCAGGTGCGCTGCGCCGTGCCCTTGCCGTAATGCGTGGTCATGCCGCCGAACGGGCGCTGATAGATCTTGCCTTCCTCGGTACGCGAGAACGGCACGCCGTAGTGTTCCAGCTCGATGATCGGCCGGAATCGCCTCGCGGCACATGTACTCGATCGCGTCCTGGTCACCCAACCAGTCCGAACCCTTGATCGTGTCATAGAAGTGGAAGCGCCAATCGTCTTCGCCCATGTTGCCGAGCGCTGCCGAGATGCCACCCTGCGCCGCCACCGTGTGCGAACGCGTCGGGAACACCTTGGTGATGCAGGCGGCCTTCAGGCCTTTCTCGGCCAGGCCAAAGGTGGCGCGCAGGCCCGCGCCACCGGCGCCGACCACGATCACGTCATACTTATGCTGTTGGATCTTGTAGCTTTCCATCGAACTCAGGCTCCCAGCGCCATGCGCAGCACGGCCATCAGCGTCGCCAACGCGCCCAATATGGCAATGAACTTGATCAGCACCAGGAGGGCAACTTCCTTCCAGCGGGTATGCACGTAATCTTCAATCACGATCTGCAGGCCGAGCACGGCGTGCCAGCACACGGTGAGCACGAAGGCCACCAGCAGCAAGGCATTCCATGGCTTGGCCACCATGGCGCGAGCGCTGGCGTAGTCCGCGTGCAGCAGACTCAGCACGGTCACGACGAACCAGACGCTCAGGAACACCAGGGCCGCCGCCGTGACGCGCTGCGTCCACCAGTGGCCTACGCCCGACTGCGCCGAGCCCAGGCCGCGGGCACGCTTCAGCGGATGACGGAAATCCTTCGCATCGTGCTCATGCGGCACCTCCGGCGGTCAGCACATAGGCCCACACGATGATGGTGAGCAGGATGCTGCACGATGATCGACAGCCAGCTGGAGCGGACGAACTGGGGAATCGCATAACCAGCACCGCCGTCCTGGACCAGATGACGAATGCCGTTGCACAGGTGATAGAACAGCGCCCAGGTCCAACCGAACATCAGCACGAGACCCATGGGGCTGCCGATGCAGATCTTGAACTGGTCGTAGCTGCCTTCGCCCTGCGCAAGGGAGAACACCCCCCAAAGCACCAGCAAGGTGCCGACGGCCAGGGCAATACCGGTGCCGCGATGCAGGATGGATGTCGCCATCTGCACTTGCCACTTATATATGCCTAGGTGAGGAGAGAGCGGTCGTTGCGTGTCTGCCATGGCGGCTATCCTGAGTGGAATCGCTGATGCCCTTTAGCGCCCTTCCCCGTTTCCATCGATGCCAGCGCATGAGCCGGCCCGACAGATCAGAAGTCGATACAGCGCCCGTTCTTTTCCCAATCGCCGTAGCGTGTGGGATCCGGAGCAGGTCGTTCCGCCGGCATCCGGTCCGTTACCGGAACAGTAGGCACGGTTGCATGCTCCGAGGGAACGGAAGCGGGCTTGGACTCTGGTTGGGAGGACGTATCGGACATGGTATGTGAAAGCCGTGAAAGCGTAATACTTGCGTAAATTCAGCACAACCTTGACGGCCGGGCGATCGTCTGACAGTAAGCCGGTCGCACTTGTGTCACGCCTGGTCCGCCCTCACCTCGGCTGCCATATGCCCACACACTACTCCGCACAAACCCTTCTGATCGAAGGGCCTGATGCCAGGGCGTTCGCCCAGGCCCAATTCAGTAGCGACGTCCAGTCGCTCGCCATCGGGCAATGGCAATTCAGTGCATGGCTGGATGCGCAAGGACGCGTTCGTGCGCTGTTCCATCTGGCCAGGCTTGCCGACGATACCTTGCTCCTGCTATTGCGCGGCGGCGAAGCTGCGCCGATGGCGCAGTCGCTCCAGCGTTTCGTGTTCCGCTCCAAACTCAAGCTGACCGCTCACGAGCCGTGCACACTCGGCACGGGCCCAGCACTTGACACTTACGCCCTGGGTCGTGAAGGCGACGCGACCATTTTCGGTTGCGGCGAGCACAGCCTGGTGGTGGGCGCGAGTGAAGACGATGCATGGCGGCTTCCACAGATTCGTGCGGGCTGGCCATGGTTGCCAGGCAACGCACTCGACCAATGCCTGGCACCGGCGCTATCGCTTGAGCGACTGCAGGCAGTCGCATTCGACAAGGGTTGCTATCCGGGTCAGGAGATCGTGGCGCGACTGCATTATCGCGGAGGTCATAAGCGGCATATGCATTGCGTCGTATTGTCGCAACCCTTGCATGCGGGCACCGTGCTGCGCCATGAGGGCAAGGAGGTTGCCCAACTACTCGATGTTGCAGGCGGCGCGCAAAGCATCGAAGCACTTGCCGTCATCGGCGATGACGTCGTTTCACAGTTCGACAACGGTGCCCTGCACCGCGTAGACGGAGACGTGTCGATGCGAGTTACAGACAGCTGGCCCGCGTAACGATGAGCATTGCGCAAGGACTCACGACGGCATCACACCAATGTGAGCGCGACGTGAATCTGAACGGCCAGGCACTTGCCATACTCGTAATGCGCTACTAGTCTCCGCCGACCAATTGAACGACGCCCCCAGCCCATGGGTGTCGATATACGCGACGAACCGGAAGGGTCCGGATCAGCGCGACCCGACAGCGATGTCGGAGTACATGCCGCCCTAAGCGCGGACGAAGTTGCAGGCAACGAGGTCGTTAGTACCCGAGCAATGCCTTTGCAGCACAACATGTTGAGAGTGGCACCGGATCAGCCGCTCGACTGGCCACAATCCCGTGGCAAACCGCCCGACCACAAGTTTCGGTTCGGTGCGTTTAATCCAGGTGGAACGGCCTGCCCGCCCGTCCACCGCAACGGCGCATGAGCTCAGCAGCATCGATCTCACGCGTACAGCACGTTGGAGGCAGATCTAATGAAACTTTCCATGTTGTTGTGGCTAGCGTCCGTGCTACCCCAACCCCTTGCGGACCAGACCTGCCTGGCCACGACGGTGTATCTCGAGGCACGCAGTGAGTCGACCATAGGCCAATACGCAGTGGCGGAAGTTGCGCTTCGCCGTAAAGATCGCGGCACGTGGGGCGACAGCGTCTGCGAAGTCGTGAACTCGCCGCGTCAATTCGCCCTAACCACCACCGCGCGCACTTTCGAAGTCACTGACCTGAACTCGTGGACCAAGGCGTGGAAGATTGCCGGCGACTCGATCAGCAACTGGAACCTGCCGAAGGGTGAGCGCACAGTGTATGTGCCGCAGGCCGACCATTTCGCCACACTCGCAGTCGCTCCATCATGGTCGACGCGACGCATCGTAAAGACGATTGGCGAACACGCCTTCTACGCCGTCAACTAAACTCGGCAAACTAAAAAAAGGCCCTCGAAAGAGGGCCTTTTTTCTTATGGACGTCTAGACGCCTATAACGTCACAACCTGAAAACCTGGTTATTGCGAATCTGCACGTAATCGCCAGGCCTGACCTGCGGATCGCCTGCCTGCGTCACCGTCGCGTCACGGCCATCGTCGAGACGTATCGTGACTTGCCATTGCATGTCGGGACTTCCGGTATTCCTGCCAACTTCGTTGCCGACAGCCCCACCGGCGACCGCACCAACCACCGTGGCGGCAGTACGGCCGCTGCCACCGCCGATGGTGCTGCCGAGCAGGCCGCCGGCAATGGCACCGATCACCATGCCGCCAGGCGATACTCCCTTAGGCACGGCCACTTGCCGCACGTCATTCACCACGCCGCACAATTCGCAGTGCTCGCTGGGGGAGGCGTAGCTATCGAAGACCACGGGCGGACGCTGTGGTGGCGGCGTGCACCCGGAAGCCATGGCAGCGATAGAAACGAGCCCAGCCACTGCAAATTGTCCACGACGTGTCTGCATGGCGTGAATCCTTAGTGAGCGTCGGAAACGGCTACCACCCCTTCCTGTACCTGCAGCTTGTCGCCCGGGTCGTGATCCATCCGCACCGTGCGAGTCACGCCCTTGTACTCGTAACTGACGTCGTACGCCACCACGCGGTCGCCCGTGTTGTCGTTCACCGTGGTGCAGTGCCTTTGCGTGCTGGAGACGGTGTTGTTCTCCTGGTGATTCTTCTGGATTTCGTGACCGGCGTAACCGCCGCCAGCCGCGCCTGCCACCGTCGCAAGCGTACGCCCCTTGCCACCGCCCACCTGATTACCGAGCAGGCCACCCACGACGGCGCCAATGGCGGTACCGGCAATCTGATGAGTGTCCTTTACGGGCGCGCGCTGCGTGACGACTTCGTCATGACACTCCTGTCGCGGGGCACTTGCTGCCTGATGGACCGGCGTCACGCTTACGACGCGGGCGTACGCAGGGGCATCCTGAGCCGGCGCCTGCTGCGTCGTAGCATCCACGCCACCATCGGCATTTGCGTCGCGATTGCATGCCGATAGACCAAAAACCAGTACGGCGCTGATGCCGAGATTCAACGCTGAAACGACCAACCTGTTCATAATGTTCTCCTGTCTGGATCGGCGGAGCACCCCGCATCCGCCAGATTCGATCCGAACGTGCACCCATTGAACCCTTAATTCACTGAATATTCGCTTAGATCGAAATTCGCCATTTTCCTGAGACGGGACCTTGCAATCTGTGCTCGAACTCACTGACAGCCACGCTCATATCGACGACCGGAGTTTCGGTGCCGACCGCGACGCGATGTTCGCGCGGGCCCACGAGGCCGGCATCCGGCATATCGTCGTACCCGCGATCGACCGGGCCTCCTGGCCACGCATTGCGTCGATCTGCGCCAGGCACCCCCAGGCACACCCTGCCTACGGCCTGCACCCCATCTTCCTGGATCAGCATCGACCCGAGCATCTCGACGATCTCGTCGTCCAGCTGCACACGCATCCGGCCATCGCCGTGGGCGAGATCGGCCTGGATTTTTTCCTGTCCGATCTCGATCCCGCGCGGCAGCGCGAGTATTTCCTCCGGCAACTTCGCATCGCTCGCGAATTCGATCTGCCTGTCATTGTCCACGCACGCCGCGCCATGGACGAAGTCACCTCAACCATCAAGCGCATGGGAGGCTTGCGTGGCGTCGTGCACAGCTTCTCAGGCAGCGTGCAGCAGGCCGAGCGACTGTGGGAGCTGGGCTTTCACATTGGCATCGGCGGTCCCGTCACCTATGAACGGGCACAACGACTTCGCCACATAGTCGGCACGATGCCGATCGAACGATTGCTGCTCGAGACCGATGCACCCGATCAGCCGGATGCCATGCATCGGGGCCAGCGCAATGAGCCGATGAGACTTGCCGAAATACTGCGCGTCGTAGCGCTGCTTCGCGGCGAAAGCGAGGCGGTCGTCGCCGCGGCCACGACCGCCAACGCGCGACACCTCTTCAAGTTCGACTGAGGCTTGTCGAGCCAGCTGAGTGAGTGCTAGCCTAATAGTTCACCAGCGAAATATCCTTTGATGAAATGAAACGGATGGATGAGTGCCTCGAGCACATGGACGCCGGAATCGCCCGCATGGGCGAAATCCTTCCGGACATACCGTTGCAGGAGGTGAAGCTCACCCGCCTGCTGCTGCTCGTGGGTGGCAACTTGCTGGAAGAGCTGGAACGCAACCTGAAGCCATATGGATTGAACGACAGCGACTTCCGTACGCTGATGATGATCCACAGCAGCCCTTCCGGCAGTGCGAGCCCGAGCGAGCTGTGCGAGTACGCGCAACAGGGCGCCACCAACATGACGCGCATCGCGAATGTGCTGGTCAAGGCCGGCCTGGTGACCCGCACATCCAGTGCCGAGGACCGCCGTCGTGTCGTACTGAGCATCACGCCTGCGGGAAAGCGCCTGGTGCGCAAGATCGTCCCTCCCCTTTTTCCCAAGGTACTCGGCGCATTCGCCTCGCTGAGCGCGAGTGACAAACGCACGCTTGATCGCCTGCTGCGTCAGGTCGCCCTCAACATCGATTCGCTTACCCAACCGGACCCTCGTCCATGACTGCACACTCCGCGATTTGCCACGGAATCGGCTATCGGGCGGCACTCGCTTGTGCCATTGCCCTCGCCGTGGCGGGCTGTTCGATCCCCTCCAAATTGAGCCATCCGGCGATTCGCGATGACGTACCGCTCGCGGGTCTCGATGTCGCGACACGCGCCGGCTGGCCCGACGCGGAATGGTGGCGCCAGTACAACGACCCACAGCTCGACACGCTGATCGCCATGGCCATGAAAGGCTCACCTGACCTTGCCCAGGCGCGCTCGCGGGTTGACTCGGCCCAGCAGTCGACTCGCGCAACGGCGGCGCAAGCCGGCCTTAGTGTGAGCGGCAGCGGCCAGTTCGAACGCCAGCGCCTGAGCGAAACCGGCCTGATCCCGCCCAAGTTCCTCGGCTTCACCTGGTACAACCAGGCCGACCTCGGCGTGCAGGCGCAATACGACTTCGACTGGTGGGGCAAGAAGCGCGCCGCCATCGAGGCCGCCACGGATCTGGCGCATGCCGCGGAGGCACAGCACAGCGCGGCCGCGCTCACCATCCAGAATCTGGTGGCCGACACCTATTTTGGCTGGCTGGCGGACGAGGCGCGCATCGATATCGCACGCCAGGCCGTGCGTACCCAGGAACAGCTGACCCACCTCGCCGAACTGCGGGTACGCCAGGGCGTCGACCTGCCCGATACCGCGCAATCGGCAAAGGCCCAGCTCGCCTCGGCGCGCGAGATGCTGGTGACTCTCGAAAGCTCGGCCAAGATCCGCCAGGCCGCGCTGGCCAGCCTGCTTGGCGTCGCTCCGGCCGATCTGCCGCCGCTGCAGCCGAGACCGCTCCCCAGCATGGACAGCGGCCTGCCCGATAACGTGGGCGTGGATCTCATCGCCCGCCGTCCGGATATTGCCGCCAGCCGCTGGCAGGTGGAGTCCGCGCTGCGCCAGACCGACGTCGCGCGCGCCGAGTTCTTCCCCGACATCAGCATCAGTGCGATGGCAGGACTTTCCAGTATCGACATGGACAAGTTCTTCAGCTCCGGAAGCCGTGTTTTCGGGCTGACGCCCGCCGTGCATCTGCCGATCTTCACCGGCGGACTGATCAAGGCCAATTACGGCGTGAGCAAGGCGCAACTCGACGCGGCCGTCGCGCAATACAACAGCACCGTCTTGACTGCCGCACGCGATGTCTCGACGCAAAGCCTCACGGCCAAGCAGCTGGCTGGGCGTCGTCACGAACAGCAAGCCGAGGTGGACGCCAACGAACGACTGCTGGCCAGTGCGCAGGCACGCGCTCGCCAAGGGGTGCGCGATATCCGCGAGTCCCTGGGCGCCGAAGCACAACTGCTGCAACAGCGCGACAACGCCGTCAACTTGCACGCACAGGCGCTATCCACCGATCTCGCGCTGATCAAGGCGCTCGGTGGCGGCTATCGCGCGGAGTCGCCAAACCAGGCCTCCACCACATCCTCCCCTTCTGACTCCACCTCGAACTTTGCCGGAGACGCCTCGCATGAGCGCCACTGATTCCGCCGCCCATCAGCAGGATAACGACAGCGGCATGGCCGCGAAGGATCCGGCCAAGCGCCGGCGTACGCTGCTGATCGTCGCATCCATTTTCATTGCGGCGGGAGCGGCCTGGATCCTGTTGTGGGTGTTCGTGTTCTCCAGGCGGGAAACGACCGACAACGCCTATGTCGGCGGCAACCAGGTCGCGATTTCCGCCCAGGTTTCCGGCACGGTCGTCGCCATCCTCGCTGACGACACGCAACGTGTTGAAGCCGGCCAGGTGCTGGTCAGGCTCGATAGCACGGATGCCGACGTACGCCTGCACCAGGTCAGCAGCGCGCTCGCGCTGGCCGTGCGTCAGGTGCGCCAGCAGACCGAGTCCGCCTCCAGTGCCGATGCGCAAGTGGCTAGCGCTCGCGTCGATTTGAAGAAGGCCCAGGCCGATCTCAAGCGCCGCCTGCCGCTGATTGCCGAGCAGGCGGAAGCGCCGGAGACGGTGCAGCATCTGCGTGACGCGGTCGACCAGGCCCAGGCTGCACTGAACGCCGCCGAGGCACAGTCGGCGGCGGCCCATGCATCCATCGAGGGCACCGAAATCACCAACAACCCGGCGGTGGAGCAGGCACGCGCGAACTTCCGCGCGGCCTGGGTGGCCGCGCAGCGCAATGCCATCCTGGCGCCGGTGACCGGCTATGTCGCTCAGCGCAGCGTCCAGCTCGGCCACAGCGTGCAGCCCGGCCAGCAGTTGATGACGGTGTTGCCGCTGCACGACCTATGGGTGGATGCGAACTTCAAGGAAAACCAGCTGCGTCACATCCGCGTCGGCCAGCCGACCACGATCGTGTCCGATCTGTACGGTAGCGGCGTCACCTACCACGGCAAAGTGATCGGCCTGGGTGCAGGCACCGGCAGCGTGTTCTCGCTGTTGCCGGCGCAGAACGCCACCGGCAACTGGATCAAGGTGGTACAGCGCGTGCCGGTGCGCATTGCGCTCGACGACAAGGAGCTCGACAAGCATCCGCTGCGCGTGGGTCTGTCCACCGAAGTCACGGTCGACATTACCGATGACTCCGGTCAGGTGATGGCGCCCGTCAACAACGGCCAGCCCGTCGCGCAGACCGACGTATACGAGCAGATGGCCAGCAAGGCCGATGCGGAGGCCGAGAAGATCATCAAGGCCAACCTGAGCCAGCGCAGCGCGGACTGACCCCGCCATGGCCTCCACACCCAACGATGCGCAGCCACTGCCGCCGCTGCATGGCAGTGCGCTTGTCCTGCTGACCATCGCGGTCGCGTTCAGCACCTTCATGGAGGTGCTGGACATGACCATCGTCAATGTCGCGGTGCCTCATATCGCCGGCAGTCTTGGCGTGAGTTCGAGCGAAGGCACCTGGACGATCAGCTCCTATTCGCTCGCCAGCGCCATCATGCAGCCGCTTACCGGTTGGATCGCGCGGCGCTTCGGCGAAGTGAAGACGTTCGTGTTCTCGGTGATGCTGTTCGTGGTGTTCTCGATGCTGTGCGGCCTGGCTACCTCGATGCCGATGCTGGTGATCGGTCGCCTGATGCAAGGCGCGGGCTCCGGTCCGATGGTGGCGCTGTCGCTGACCCTGCTGCTGTCGAGCTACCCCAAGGCGAAACAAGGTATCGCGCTGGCCTTGTGGGCGATGACCGTGGTGGTGGCGCCGATCTTCGGCCCCATCCTCGGCGGCTGGCTGACGGACAACTTCTCGTGGCCGTGGATTTTCTACATCAACGTACCGGTAGGCCTGCTGGCCGCCGCGATCACCTGGTCGCTGCTGCGCAAACGCGAGACCAAGGTGTTCCAGACGCCGATCGACGTGATCGGTCTGGTGCTGCTGGTGGCAGGCGTGGGCTGCCTGCAGTTCATGCTGGACAACGGTAACGACCATGACTGGTTCTCCTCGCCGATGATCACCACGCTTGGCCTCATCGCGCTGGTGTGCCTGACCTTCCTGGTCGCGTGGGAGTTGAACGCCAAGCATCCGGTGGTCGACCTGAGCTTGTTCCGACGGCGCAACTTCACCGTCGGTGTCTCCGCGCAATCACTGGGCATGTTCGCGTTCTTCGGCATCAACGTGGTGTTCCCGCTATGGCTGCAGACCACGCTGGGCTACACGGCCACATGGGCGGGCCTGGCCACGGCGCCGGTGGGCATCCTGGCCTTCCTGATCGCGCCGCTCCTGGGACGCAACCTGCACCGACTGGAACTGCGCGCGGTCGTGACGTTCGCCTTCATCGTGTTCGCGGGCACGTCCTATTGGTTCTCCACCTTCGATAGCTCGGCATCGTTCAACTCGCTGATCCTGCCGCGCTTCGTGATGGGCATCGCCATCCCCTGCTTCTTCATTCCGCTCAATCAAATCTATCTGGCGGGACTGCCGGCCGAGGAAATCGCCAGCGCCACTGGCCTGGCCAATTTCTTCCGCACGCTGGGATCCAGCGTTTCCACGGCCGTCTCGGTCACCCTGTGGCAGCACCGGGGCATCTGGCACCACGCCACACTCACCGAGAACGTGACCCCCGCCAGCCAGCCGGCAGGCCAGGTGCTGCAGCAGTTGACCCGCGGTGGATTCAGCCAGACCCAGGCGCTGGGCATCACCGATCAACTGGTCAACAAGGAGGCCCTGACCCTGGCGGTGAACGACATCTTCTGGCTGTGCGCCATCCTGTTCGTCATGCTGATCCCGGTGCTATGGTTCGCCAGGCCGCCGTTCGGCAGCGCCGGTGGTCCAGCAGCAGGCCACTGATCCATAAGGATTGCTGCACAACTGGTTGCAACATGACCTAAGTCACGAGCGACTGGTGCGCCGCAATACCTTCTGCTAGTTTGTGCCGCATGGCACAAACGATCCGCATCATCAAGAAGTACCCGAACCGCCGGCTCTACGACACGGAGATCTCCAGCTACATCACGCTGGAAGAGGTCCGTCAGCTGGTGCTGGACTGTGAGACCTTCGAAGTCCGCGACGCCAAGAGCGGGGAGGATCTGACCCGCTCCGTGTTGCTGCAGATCATCTCTGAGCACGAGGAAAAGGGGCAGCCGATGCTGTCGCCCCAACTGCTCAGCCAGATCATCCGCTTCTACGGCGACTCGCTGCAGGGCTTCATGGGACCGTATCTGGAGCGCAGCCTCCAGGTGTTCCTGGACCAGCAGCAGCAGTTCCGTACCCAGCTCAACAGTCTGCTCGGCCAGACGCCGTGGTCCATGCTGAACGAGCTGACCGAACGCAATATGGATGCCTGGCGCAACATGCAGCGTGGCCTGCTCGATGCCGCCACCCAGGCGCAACCGCCGCGCGGCGGCAAGAAGCCCGGCTGATCGATTCCGGTCGGCGTGCACTCACGCCGACCATCTCCTGCCCTTGGCGCCCGCTGCAGCACAACACGTGCTGCCCTGCGGCATGACTGCGTCCGAGTCCCGGTCCGGACGACGCTGGTTCGATCACCAGAGCGAATCTGCCGGTGCGTGGCGGCTATTTCATGAGCTCCTTAATAGCGGGAATGGGGGGCGGGTAGCGGGGGCGCGAAATCCCTGCGCTGCGCCACCCGACTCGGTGCCGATCCCCGCTTGACAGGGTTTCGACAGCGCCCGGACTATGCGCCCCCGCCACCCGCCACCCGCCCCCAATCCCCTCCCCCACTCCCAAACCTTGCAGTCCGCAGCGGCTTGGGGAACAGTGCCGCGATTGCCCCGACGGAACGCAGCATGGCGCAGCAGCAAACGATCACCCTCATTGGCGGCGGCCTGGTTGGCGCCTTGCTGGCCCAGCAATTGGCCGGACGAGGGTTTGCGGTGGAGGTGTTCGAAAAACGCCCCGATCCCCGGATAGCCGGCTTCGTCGGCGGCCGTTCGATCAACCTGGCCCTGGCCGAACGCGGCTTGCAGGCACTCCGCGAAGCGGGACTGGCGGAAGACGTGCTGCAACGAGCCGTGATGATGCGCGGTCGCATGGTGCATACCCGCGATGGCCGTTCCGGACTGCAGCGCTATGGGGTGGACGATAGCGAGGTCATCTGGTCGGTCTCTCGCGGCGCGTTGAACATGCTGCTGCTGGATGCCGCGGAAGCAGGGGGCGTGCGCTTCCATTTTGGCCAGTCGCTGGTGAACGCCGATTTCGATGCGCGCCGCATCCGGCTGGCCGACGGGCAAGGGGTGGAGCGGGACCTCGATGCTCCTGTGATCATCGGCGCCGACGGCGCCGGCTCGGCGCTGCGCGCGGCGATGAATGCCCACACGCCCCTAGGCGAGCGAGTGGATGCGCTAGGCCATGCCTACAAGGAGCTGGAGATCCCCTCCGCTGGCGGGCTGGCGGCGGACCTGGTCGGTCGCAGCGGCGGCCATGATCAATTCGCACTGGAACCCCATGCACTGCATATCTGGCCGCGCGGTGGTTATATGTGCATCGCCTTGCCCAACACCGAAGGCAGCTTCACGGTCACCCTGTTCCTGCCGGCCCAGGGTGCACACCCGAGTTTCGCGACGTTGCCGGATGCACAGGCAGCCCATGCGTTCTTCCAGGAAGACTTCCCGGACCTGCTGCCGCTGATTCCCGATTTCGCAGCGGACTACGAGGGCCATCCGGTCGGCACGCTGTCCACGCTGTATCTGCAGCGCTGGCATCTGGATGGGCGCGCGCTGCTGGTCGGCGACGCCGCGCATGCCATCGTGCCGTTCCACGGCCAAGGCATGAACTGCGGCTTCGAAGACACCGTGGTGCTGGCCTCGCTGTTGGCCGAGGCGCCCAACGACACCGCCGACGCGTTCGCGGAATTCCAGCGCATCCGCCAGCCCAACGCCGACGCCATCGCTGCGATGGCGCTGGAAAACTACGTGGAGATGCGCGACTCGGTCGCCGATCCGCACTACCTCGCCAAGCGCGAACTGGGCGCACTGCTGGCCGCACGCGCGCCGCAGCATTTCATGGCGCGCTATCGCATGGTGACGTTCACCCACTTGCCCTACGCCTACGCGTTCGAGCGTGGCCGCGCCCAGGATCAGCTGCTGGAGCAATTGCTGCGCGGCTCGACCCAGGCGAGCTCGGTCGACCTGGACGCCGCCGTCGCCGCGCTGCGGGCCACCCTCCCGCCGCTGCCCGATCTGCGGCATGCATGAGTCCCTGCTCGCCGCTTACCTGGCCACAAAGTATCGCGTGCGCCTTCCCTGCGGCGGCCGGGCCAACATCCAGATCGATCATCCCCTGCCCAATCCACTGCTGGATTGGGTGGGCGACCACTGCTGGGGCTTTATCACCGCGTGGAATCCTCGTTCGCAGCCGCGGGCACGCGCGGCCAACCGTCGTGCACAACGACAGTTGCTGGGCGCCTTGCGCGAACAGCCCGAGACGATCGCCGTGCATGCCGCCATCGGCGTCGGTGGCGCTGGCTGGAAGGAGCCCAGCCTGTTCGTTATCGGGCCTGCCCCCGATCTGCTCGATCACCTGGCCCAACGCTTCGGACAAAACGCTTACGTCTACGGCCGGGGCCGCGCAGTGGCTCAACTGCGCCTGTTGCCGCAGCCCAGCGAACCTTGAGCCGGCCACTATCGGCGGCCTTTTCAGCCGGCTTGAACCGCTGGTGGCGAACGCGAATTTGGCTGGCGGCACTGCGCCACATGGACAAGCTTGCCGGCCATTGCGGACAATCGCGTAATGACTGCCTCGTCCACCGACGCCCCTATCCTGCTGGAAGCACGGGCGCTCTCCTTCTATCGCCAGGACGAACCGGTGTTCGGCCCGCTGGATTTCAGCTTGCGGGCGGGTGAAGTCGCGTTGATCGAGGGTGACAACGGCAGCGGCAAGACCACTTTGTTGCGCATCCTGGCTGGCCTGCTGCATGTCGACGAAGGCGAACTGCACTGGCGTGGACGCCCCTGGCGGCGCGAAGAACACCTGGGCGACACCCTGTTCCTGGGGCATCACCTGGGACTGAAATCCGATCTCAGTGCGCGCGAGAACCTCCACGTGGCCGCGGGTCTTTACGGCACGCGCTGCGGCCGCCATGTTCGGCGGCGCCTTGGCGGACGTCGGCCTGGCCGGCTACGAAGACGAACCGGTCCGCCGCCTCTCCGCCGGCCAAAAGAAACGTGCGGCACTCGCCCGCCTGTTGCTGCTGCCCGCCACGCTGTGGCTGCTGGATGAGCCCTATGCCAACCTGGACCGCACCGGCATCGACCTGGTCAATCGCCTGCTCGCCGAACACTCGTCGAGCGGCGGCGCGGTACTGGTCACCAGCCACGGCGCGGTGAGCTTTCTCCATGGGGAACCGAAACGGGTGCGCATGCACGCATGAGTCACGCTCCGCTTGCCCCCGCCTGCGCCGCCGTGCTGCGTCGCGACCTCACCCTGGCCTGGCGCCGCCGTGGCGACATCGTCATGCCGGTGCTTTACGCCTTGATCGTCACCACCCTGTTCCCATTCGCGCTGGGTCCGGAAGACGCCCTGCTGCAACGCATTGCGGGCGGCGCCGTGCTGGTGACCATGTTGCTGGCCATGTTGCTGGCGCTGGACGCGATGTTTCGCAGCGATATCGAGGACGGTTCGCTGGAGCAGTTGATGCTGTCGCCGCAGCCGCTGGCGCTGATGATGGGCATGAAGATCCTCGCGCACTGGATCACCACCGCGTTGCCGCTGATCATCATCGCGCCGCTGCTCGCCGGCATGCTGCATCTGCCGGCCAAGGTGATGCCGGTGCTGATCTACGCGCTACTGCTCGCTACGCCGCTGCTCAGCCTGCTGGGCGCCGTGCTGGTGGCGCTGACGGCCGGGACCCGTCGCTCTGGTATGCTGCTGGCCTTGATGCTGCTGCCGCTTTGCGTGCCAGTGGTGATCTTTGCGGCGGGCGCCGTGGCCGCGGCACAACAGGGTCTGCCGTGGCTCGCGCCCATCGCCTGGCTGGGGGCCGCACTGGCCATGGCCCTGGTGCTGGCGCCGCTGGCCTGCGCCACCGCCCTACGAATTGCCCTGGACGCCTGAGACGCTATGGCCAACTGGATCCCGCTCTGGGTACACAAGCTCAGCTCGCCCCCCAACTTCTACCGCTTCGCCGGCACGCTGCGCCCCTGGGCCCTGGTGCTGGCGCTGCTGCTGGGTGCCGTGGCGCTGTATGGCGGCCTGGTGCTGGCGCCGGCCGATTACCAGCAGGGCGACGCCTACCGCATCATCTTCATCCATGTGCCCTGCGCCTGGATGGGCCTATTCATCTACGCCGTGATGGCGGTGGCCTCGTTCATCTCCCTGGTCTGGCGCATCAAGCTGGCCGAAGTGGTGGCGATGGAATCGGCGCCGATCGGCGCGGCGTTCACCTTCATCACCCTGGTCACCGGTTCGCTGTGGGGCAAGCCGATGTGGGGCACCTGGTGGACGTGGGACGCACGGCTCACCTCCGAGCTGGTGCTGCTGTTCCTGTACCTGGGCGTGATTGGCCTGTACCACTCGTTCGAGGATCGTCGCCAGGGCGCACGCGCCGCCGCCTTCCTCGCCATCATCGGCATCATCAATGTGCCGATCGTGCATTTCTCGGTGAACTGGTGGAACACGCTGCACCAGGGTTCCACCGTGCGCATCCTGGGTCCGTCCAAGATGAGCAGCGAGATGTTGTGGCCGCTGCTGACCATGATGGTCGCGACCAAGTGCTACTACATCGCGAGCCTGTTCGGCCGCGTGCGTACCGACCTGCTGTCGTTGGAAAGCGGCAAGGACTGGGTGCGCCAGATCGCCGAAGCACAAGGAGGTGCGAGTGCCGCGAGCGCAGGACGCGCAGGAGCGGCAGAGCAGGAGAGCCAGCGATGAGCGCCTTTTCCTGGGACAGCTTTATCGCCATGGGTGGTTATGCCGCCTATGTGTGGCCGGCCTATGCGGTGTTCTTCATCGTGCTGATCGCCGACTACGCCAGCCCCGTCCTGCGCCGGCGCCGCGACCTGCGCGAGCTGCGCGCCCGCATGGCGCGCCAGAGCGCGCGCCAGCAACGTCACCCGTCGTCGCCCTGAGCGATCATCGCAAGAGCTATTCATGAATCCCACTCGCAAGCGCCGGCTCACCCTTGTCCTTTCGGTTATCGCGGCAGCCGCCGTGGCGATCGGGCTGATCGTGTTCGCCCTGCAGCAAAACATGAACTACCTGTTCACGCCGAGCCAGGTGCAGACCGGCCAGGCCGCCAGCTACAAGAACTTCCGTCTTGGTGGCATGGTCAAGGCAGGCTCGATCCAGCGCAGCAACGATTCGTTGAAAGTCACCTTCACCGTGATCGACGCCAGCGGTTCGATGCCGGTGGAATACACCGGCATCCTGCCGGACCTGTTCCGCGACAATCAGTCGGTCATCGCCACCGGCCATATGGACAACGCGCGTTTCATCGCCACCGAAGTGCTCGCCAAGCACGACGAGACCTATATGCCGAAAGAGCTGAAGGACGCCATGGCCAAGGCGCACGAGGGCAAGCAAGTGAATGAAGCCGCCGGGCAGGACAAGCCGCAATGACGCCGGAACTCGGTCAACTCGCGCTGATCCTGGCCCTGCTGCTGGCCGTCGCCCAGGGCGTCTTGCCACTGATCGGCGCCTGGCGCAACAACCGTGCGCTGATGGCTGTCGCCCGACCTGCCGCTGCCGGTCAGGCGGTGTTCGTGGCGCTGGCGTTCGGCCTGCTGGTATGGGCTTTCCTGCAATTCGATTTCTCGGTGCGTTACGTCGCCGACAACTCCAACCTCGCCCTGCCCTGGTACTACCGCGTCGCGGCCGTGTGGGGCGCGCACGAAGGTTCGCTGCTGTTGTGGATCTTTATCCTCAACGTGTGGACCTTGGCGCTCGCCGCGCTGAGCCGCCGCCTGCCCGAGGTGTTCGTGGCGCGCGTGCTCGGCGTGCTCGGTCTCGTGGCGGTCGGTTTTCTCGCCTTCATCGTCTTCACGTCCAACCCGTTCGAACGCCTGCTGCCGATGCCGCGCCGATGGCGGCGATCTGAATCCAGTGCTGCAGGACCCGGGCATGACCTTCCATCCGCCCGTGCTGTACATGGGCTATGTCGGCTTCTCGGTGGCGTTCGCGTTCTCCATCGCGGCCTTGCTCGGCGGTGAACTGGAGCAGGCCTGGGTGCGCTGGGCGCGCCCGTGGACCAATGTCGCCTGGGCCTTCCTGTCGGCCGGCATCGTGGCGGGCAGTTGGTGGGCGTATGCCGAGCTGGGCTGGGGCGGCTGGTGGTTCTGGGATCCGGTCGAGAACGCCAGCTTCATGCCGTGGCTGGTGGGTGCGGCGCTGATCCACGCACAGGCGGTGACGGAGAAGCGCGGCGGCTTGCGCGCATGGACCATCCTGCTGTCGATCTTCGCGTTCTCGCTTGTCCCTGCTGGGCACCTTTCTGGTGCGCTCGGGCGTGCTCACCTCGGTGCATGCGTTCGCGTCCGATCCGAAGCGCGGCCTCTTCATCCTGTGCTTCCTCGCCATCGTGGTCGGCGGCTCCCTGCTGCTGTATGCGTTGCGCGCGCCCAAGGTGGCGGGCGGCAAACCGTTCAGCGTGGTCTCGCGCGAAACCGCGATCCTGATCGGCAACCTGATGCTCACCGTGGCCGCGGCCATGGTGCTGCTGGGCACGCTGTTCCCGTTGATTGGCGACGCGCTGAACCTGGGCAAGATTTCGGTGGGTCCGCCGTACTTCGGCTTCCTGTTCACGCTGCTGATGTTGCCGATCGTGGCGCTGCTGCCGTTCGGTCCGTATCTGCGCTGGGGCAAGGGCGATACCTCGCTGCTCAAGGGCGTCATGCTGCGTGCCGGACTGGCCGCCGTGGCCTGCGCCATCGTTGCGGGCCTGTTGACCGATGGCACCAGCAAGGTGATCGCGGGCACCGCGGCCGCCGTGTGGTGCGGCTTCGGCACCTTGCTCTATGTGATCAAGCGCTGGCGCGAGATGCCGCGCGGGCCGCCGCTATCCCGCCGAGATGGCGGGCATGCTGCTGGCGCACTTTGGCGTCGGCGTTTTTCTGGCCGGCGTCTTGCTCACCAATGCGCTGAGCGTCGAGCGCGACGTGCGCCTGTCACCGGGGCAGACCGAATCCATCGGCGGCTACGACTTCCGCTTTGACGGCGTGCAGGAAACCAGCGGCCCGAACTGGCAAGGCGACCAGGGCACGGTCACGGTAATGCGCAAAGGCAAGGAAATCGCCGTGATGCATCCGCAGAAGCGCACGTATACGCGCGGCCAGGTGCAGACCGAGTCGGCGATCGATCCGGGCGTGACACGCGATCTGTACGTGGCCCTCGGCGAACCGATGGATCGCAGCCAACCGGGAGGCGCATGGGCATTGCGCCTTTACGACAAGCCGTTCGTGCGCTGGATCTGGGCCGGTGGCCTGCTCATGATGCTGGGCGGGTTCTTCGCCGCCGCCGATCGCCGCTTCCGTGCCAAGCGCGTAGCCGAAACGTCCGAGGTGCCGGCAGTGGCACTGCAGGAGTCGCGCGCATGAGTCGCCTGCTGCCCTTCTTCGGCTTTGTGCTGCTGGTGGTGCTGTTCGGCTTCGGCATCTGGTGGAACACGCAGCACGATCAGCGTGAAGTGCCGTCACCGCTGATCAACAAGCCTGCGCCTGCCTTCGTCCTGCCGAAGCTCGATGACCCCGCGCAGACGGTCAGCCGCGATTCGCTGCTGGGCAAGCCCTATCTCATCAACGTCTTCGCCAGCTGGTGTATCGCCTGTGGTGAGGAACATCCGGTGCTGATGACGGACGGCAAGTCCATCGGCGTACCGCTGGTCGGCTACAACTACAAGGACGCGCGCGAACGACGCCAAGGCCTGGCTGGCCGAACACGGCAACCCGTACGACATGGTCATCGTCGATCAGGAAGGCCGCACGGCCATCGACTTCGGCGTGTATGGCGCGCCGGAAAGTTTCCTGGTCGACGGCAAGGGCATCATCCGCTACAAGCACATCGGGCCGCTGACGCCAGAAGTGATCGAGAAGGAACTCAAGCCGGCCATCGCCGCGCTGGCGAAGGAAACCTCGCCATGAGCACGCTGCCTGTAGGAGCCCACCCTGTGGGCGACCAACCGGCAGGATTGCCGGTTTGCACAGCGCCAGCTGCCCAAGGGCCGAGGGCCACGGATGGCCCGAGTGAGAAGCCTACGCAGCGGCGACGTGGAAATCGCGCACAGGGTGCGCTCCTACTCGTGCTGATGTTTTTCACGGGTATCGTATGGGCCCAGGCCATCGACCCGCTGCCGTTCAAGAATCACGCCGAAGAAGTGCGCTTCCAGAACCTCACGCGCGAACTGCGTTGCCTGGTCTGCCAGAACGAGAATCTCGCCGACTCCAACGCCGACCTCGCCCGCGACCTGCGTCATGAGGTGTTCGACCTGATGCAGTCGGGCAAGAGCGACGACGAGATCAAGCAATACCTGGTCGATCGCTATTCGGATTTCGTGCTGTACGACCCGCCGGTCAAGTCCAACACCTTGCTGTTGTGGTTCGGTCCGCTGGCGATCCTGCTGGCCGGCGCTGTGGTGGTCGTGGTGACGGTGCGCCGTCGCAGTCGCGTGGCGCCGGTCGCTGCCGTGGATGACACCTCGACCGACGAAGGGGACGACTGGTGAAACTCGCTTTCTTTCTTATCGCTACGGTGATGATCGCCGTGGCGCTGGCCTTGTTGCTGCTGCCGCTGATACGCCATGGCCGCCAGCAAGGTCGTCCCCGCAGCATCTTTGTGCTCGCCCTGGCGGTGGCGCTCGCCTTGCCGCTGGCCGCCGTCGGGCTCTACCGCCTGGTCGGCACGCCGATGGCGCTGGATGGCGTGCAACGTCCCGATGCCGCCATGAGCATCGACCAGGCTGTCAGCGAGCTGAAGGCGCACCTCGCACAGCAGCCCGATGACCAGCAGGGCTGGATGCTGCTTGCGCAGACCTATGGCGCCATGCGTCGCCCGTCCGACGCGCGCGACGCCTATGATCAGGCGCTGCGCCTGGACCCCAACAACAGCGTGGCGATGGTGGGCTGGTCCGAGTCCGATTCGCTGTCACGCCGGGACCATCGCATCGACGGCCGTTCGCTCGAGCTGCTGGAGCGCGCGGTCAAGCTCGATCCCCAAAGCCAGCGTGGCCTGTGGCTGCTCGGCATCAGCCAGTTCCAACATGACCACTACAGCGAGGCCGCCGCCACCTGGCGCCAGTTGCAGCCACTGCTGGATCCCGACTCCACCGTCGCCAAGGCCGTCGCCGAACAGATCGCGGTGGCGGATGCACGTGTGCACGACGGTGGGAAGGTCGCTCCTGAAGCATCCACACCCGCCACCGGGCACGAAGCGCAGGGCCCCGCATTGCAAGTGCAAATTGCCCTCTCCCCCGCGCTCAAGCACAAGCTGGCACCCGGCGACACGCTGTTCGTCTACGCACGTGCCGAACAAGGCCCGCCGATGCCGTTGGCCGTGGCGCGACTCGACGCCGCCGCCCTGCCCGCCACCGTCACGCTGACCGACGCCATGGGCATGACACCCCAACTCAAACTATCCTCCGTGCCGCGCGTATTCGTCGGCGCACGCATCAGCAGAAGCGGCCAGGCCATTGCCCAGGCGGGCGACCTGGAAGGCGATGCCGGCGTCGTCGACGTCAACACCCAGACCCCCATCAAGATCAGCATCGACGAGGTTCATAAGTGAATCGCGACGCCCGCCGGTACTGCGCCCTGCCCTCGCCATTTGCGATGAAGCGAGGCGGCGAACTCCACGGCGCCCGCGTTGCCTACGAAACCTGGGGTGAGTTGAATCCCGCGCGCGACAACGCCGTGCTGATCCTCACCGGCCTGTCGCCCAGTGCGCACGCGGCTTCCAACGCCGACGATCCCTCGGCCGGTTGGTGGGAGGCGATGATCGGCCCCGGCAAGGCCATCGACACCTCGCGCTGGTTCGTGATCTGCGTGAACTCGCTGGGCAGCGACAAGGGCTCCACCTGTGCCGCATCGATCAACCCGGCCACGGGCGAACCCTATCGCCTCGACTTTCCGGAACTGTCGCTGGAAGACGTCGCCAACGCCGCGCACGCGGCCGTCAGCGGCCTTGGCATCGAGCAACTGGCCTGCCTGATCGGTTGCTCGATGGGCGGCATGAGCGCGCTGGCTTACATGGTGCTGCACCCGGGCAGCGTGCGCGCCCATATCAGCGTGGATACCGCGCCGCAGGCGCAGCCATTCGCCATCGCCATCCGATCGCTGCAACGCGAGGCGATCCGGCTCGATCCGCAACTGGAACCGCGGTCACTACGGCGCCGATAGCTATCCCGAAGACGGCATGAGCATCGCGCGCAAACTCGGCGTCATCACCTATCGCTCGGCGATGGAATGGAACGGCCGCTTCGCACGCATCCGCCTCGATGCGGAACAACGCGACGACAATCCGTTCGGCCTGGAATTCGAGGTGGAGTCGTATCTCGAAGGACACGCGCAACGTTTCGTGCGCACGTTCGACCCGAACTAGCTACCTCTACCTCTCGCGCGCCAGCGACTGGTTCGACATCGCCGAATACGGTGACGGCAGCGTGATGGAAGGCCTCAAGCGCATCCGCATCGAACAGGCCATGGTGATCGGCGTCAGCACCGACATCCTGTTTCCGCTGGAACAGCAGGAACAGATCGCCGAGGGCCTGCGCGCGGCGGGAGCTGCCGTGGAATTCGTGGCGCTGAATTCGCCGCAAGGCCACGACGCCTTCCTCGTCGACATCCCCAACTACAGCCGCGCCATTGGCGGTTTTCTCGCCAGACTCTGAACGCCCCAAAGCCGTCGCCGCCCCGCGCTGCTAAGATGGCCGGGTAGCACCGCAACCCGAGAACATCATGCTTACCCTCGATTTCCCCGGCTCCCGCAAGCTGATCGATGCCATCGACGCCGCTGTCGCTCACGACAGCACCCGCGACGTCACCGACAGCCTGCGCAACAGCCTGTGCAAGCTCATCCGCGGCCAGGAAGTGCAGCTGCCCGACTGCGTGTTCGAAACCGCCGAAGGCCGCTACGCGCGCCGCGAGCTGTACCGCAGCGAAGACCATGGCTACTGCGTGGTCGCCATGACCTGGGGCCCGGGCCAGGGCACGCCCATCCACGACCACTGCGGCATGTGGTGCGTGGAAGGCGTCTGGAGCGGCGCGCTGGAAGTGGTGCAGTACGAGCGACTGGAAAACGAAGATGGCCTCTATCGCTTCCAGCCGGTCGGCTCGATCCAGGCCGGCCCCGGCTCCGCCGGCAGCCTGATCCCGCCGCACGAGTACCACACCATCCGCAACGCCAGCGACGACGCCGTCGCCGTCAGCCTGCACATCTATTCGGGCCAGATGACCCACTGCGCGGTCTTCCAGCCGCTGGACGACAAGCAGCACTACCAGCGCACCGACCGCAAATTGGGGCTCGACCCGGTCCATTGAACTCGGCATAATTAGCGTTCGTTGTGCCGGTGTGGCGGAATGGTAGACGCGGTGGACTCAAAATCCACTGGCAGCGATGTCGTGTAGGTTCGAGTCCTATCACCGGTACCAAGGGTTTACGAGGCTTTTGAAGGTTCAAATCTGGTCCGCAAAACAAGATTTGGTCCGCAATTCCCGTAGATCCAGACGTAAATGAAGGCCGCCGAGAGGCGGCTTTTTCATGCCCGTCAGGCCGCCAACTGGTGCTCGTATTAGGGCCGCGCGCGGCCACTTAAGGATGGCATAGAGCGCCCTGATCACGCGCCGCCCTTGCCTTGAGCGCCCTCATCCCGCAGCGCTTCGGCCCGCCGAATCATTTGCTGGACCTCCGTGGCGGCCCTACATGGGATCAACTCTAGATCTGGATGGGCATTCGCGAAAACCCGAAAGATCTCATCAGCAAAAGCCTGGCCAATCCGCTCAATGCCTTCGAAATCAAGCATCACCGTTTTGAAGCGATCCACACGCTGCATCAATCGTTTAGCCTGTGAGCGCGAGACCAGGTTCTCCCCTCCGATGCTTGCGAGCTTGACTGGCACAACGGTTTTGGCGAACGAGTAGTCGTCCGGTCCGCTTGAGTACGCATTGAACACCGCCGAAATGTCCCGCGTCGAATCGGCGCGAATGACCATATCGACTGCCGTTCCCTCTTTCGCCACGCCATGCTCGAACAGATAATCACGCTCGAACTCGTCATCATGGCTAAAGATCAGCCCCGCTGAGCTAATTCGAAATTCGTCGAACATCCTTGAAGTGAAGAAAATGCCCTCGCCGGAGTGACGCTGAGGATCGGTGGTGAGCTTACCTTTCGAAAGTTCCAGAAGCGCCAGTCGCTCGTCGGGCAAACCAAGCGCATGGGTGATCTTCTTGAAGATGCCTACGCCGTCATCCCGGACTCGCATAGAAACCTTGCTGCGATCACGGTCGACGTAAACCCATACCTTGGTTCCGCTCGAATGATCGATCGCGTTGTTGACCATCTCTGTCAGCCCGTGATGGGCGATATCCACTATGTTGCCTGGAAGATCTTTCAGCATGGGTCCCACATCCTGGAACCACACTCGGTCTTCGGCCAGTCCAGCTAAAGAGTAGGTGAACAGTTCGCGGCGCGACGGCCCCTTCGTGTACACCGGCCGGGTGGTGCCTCCCTTCCGTACCAGATAGCCATCGTCCACCAGCGCCCGGACCCGTTTGATAACCGGAGGCTTGCTGATCTCAAGCTGCCGGGCCACGGCTGGCACCAATCCACTCGGGTAGTCGTCAACCGCAGCAAGCAACGCGGCGTCGATGATATCGGGGGCAATAGGACGCATGCCCGGATTGTAAACATCAGTGGCTAGACTGTAAACATGAAGGCCGTTATTGTAAAAGTGCCGCAGAATGAACGGTCAAGGCGACACCACGCCCTCAGCACCCCTACTACCTCTCAGCGAACAAACCCACCGGAGGTGATGCAGCGGCCGTGGCCAGTAGCTGCGCTAATGGGTTTGGAGGCCTCGGGCGGGTTCTCGCGGCTGCTGTGATTGAAGTGCGCCAAATCGGGCCACGATGCTCGGCCTGGCGAGCCCATGGAACGCCAGCAGCTCGTCGAGCTTGCCTGCTGCGCGGTCGTAGTCACCGGGCCCGATTCCGTCCACGATCTCATTCGCCCGACTGGCGATAGCGGACCAAAAGCCGACGGGATTGGCGCTCTCTTGAAGCATGCCCGGCAGGTCAGTTTCCAGGGCGTTGAGCAGGGCCTGCGGATGGGCGCGCGACTTGGTCAGCGGCAGATGGACGTCCGCCTGGGGTCACCGTCACTCAGCGTCTGATTTATCCGGCAATGACTGGCTCAGCGCTTCGGCTCGTTCACTCAGCATCAGCAAGGCGGTAAACAGGCCCTCGGTGATATGGCCGTTCAGCGGCCAATGTCCGGGCTCCACGCTTTGGCAGTTGGCCTGCATGTCGCGAAAGGCTTCGCTGTTGCCAAGGAGACGCACCAAGGCGTGTATGCCGGTGCAGTGCATCGCGAGCATGGCTTCGGCACGCTGCCTGGCGCCGTGGCATTCGGAAAGCACCCAGTGAATGCGGCCTAGTGGATTGAGGTGCGTGTCACCGATAGGCGCGAAATCGCGAGTGCCCCATGTGTGATCGGTCTTGGCCATGATGGACTCGTCCTTCGTGGGTCGTGGTCAGCGGGCCGCATGCGTTGCTGCTCATGCGGTCGGCCCCCTGTTTTCTCTGCGCGACGCATGCGCGGTTCATGCAGGAATATCTGCGTAAGGCACGGCGGAACGACAGATAAGCGCCGGCGGCGATCTGTGTAAGGCAAAACTAGATGCAGGAGTAGGTCGTCACCAAGGTGCGGTGCATCGCCGAACCAGCCGATGCACCGCGGGGACGATCACAAGGACGCGCTTACCCGTTCATCGCTCGCTCGTCGCTGAGCTGCCTGGCGTAGTGCTCCAGGCACTGGATCGCCACGGCTACCCCGTCCTTGAAAAACGTTGGGAGTGGCCATGTCAGGGGTTCGGCGGTGGGGTGTACTGCCTTGGCCCTTCGATACTGCTCGTCCTCAAACCACAGTCGCGAAAGCGCGTAATGCGCTAGCGCAACGTCGTCGAAGGTCGTGCCGCGTGGCGAGTGTGCCTGCGGGCCGTGCGCCAATGGACCGGCGGCGGGCGAGGCGGCGAACGGGTCACCCAAGGAGGGAAACGACAGGCGTGCGGGTGCCGTATGATCGTGGACAGCCATGATCAACTCTCAGTCAGTTGGTGATGGTTAGCGGGTCGTGGGTGCTCGAACACCTGCGGCCCGCGCCTCATGACATTGCTGCCATGGTCACTCGCGTAGCCCAAACCAAAGAACGCCGCGAGTGACGCGCCGAAAGTAGCAAACGCAAGGATCGTCGCCTGTCAGGGATTGCCGTTGCGACATATCCGTTCGCGTGACACTGAAAGCGGGTCGCAGCCGCTTCAACCACCTGTGGTGATATCACGGAACACAAAGGCGCTGGATGACCAGCTTCGCTGTTGTAAAGCGCCTCCCGCTTTCGCGGGAATGACGGGAAAAGGACGGTTTTTCGAGATCCCCTTAAGAGGGTACTTGGCCGGCCTACAAATAGGCCAACCAAGTACCGCTTTCGAGGCGCGAGGCCACCGGTTTGCGTTTCACCGTTCCTGCTTTACGCGGTCCCGACGGCAATGAACGCCGGTGAGAGGCCGCTAACCGCCCCTGCCCTCAGCCCTCGGGGTCGGGGATCGCGATACCGTGGCTATCCTGGCCATCCGTACAGCCTTGGCCAATCGCCACCAACGCCAAGCCGGGCGTGCCCCGCAGCCAATGTTGTACCTGACCCGCCCTTGGGCCGCTGTCGAACTGACAGGTGCTGGAGAAACCGTCATTGGGCTCGATCGTCCCGCTCCCGCCCTCGATGAAGTGACCGCCTGAAGACCTCGTGGGGGCGTCGGCTATCGCAACGCCATAGCTTTTCTTCCCATCCGTACAGCCCTGACCGATCGCCGTAGGCGTCACGCCGGGACTACCCGGTGGCTGATGTTGCACTTGACCTGCCTTTGGCCCCTTCGTGAACTGACAGGTCGTCGAGAGTCCAACACTCGCTGCGCTACTGCCAGGGCCCATCGGAGCTTGGCTGGCACTCTGAGCAAGAGCGGCACCGGATATCAGCAGTCCAGAAATGAGTAGCGACGTGGCTGTGCTTCGCATGGAAATACCTCGCAACCAGAAGTGGGAGATTTATGCGGCCGGTTTGACCGGCATCGTCCGTGACGATGAACTCTTTACCCGATGCTGCGCGAACGTTTGGTGACCAAGGAGCAGGCCTGCTCTGGTCACGAGAAATTCACGCCCGCGCACACGCGTCGGCAGGGTGACCGTTGAGCTTCGCTGATACCTGGCTGCGCACCCGCTCGACGTCACCTGCAGGCATGTGTCGACCTGCTTTGAGGGCGCTGTCGAAAATGCATCCAGGCTGGTTTTATGAAGTGCGCGCCAACTTCGCGGACAAGGAGATCCCTGCATCCTGAATGTCAGGCGTGAACCGAAAGCTCGAAGCCAACCATCGATCGAGCGAGCTAGTGCAGATAGCAGCGCGAGCGAGCTGTTGCAGCCTTCGCTTCGAGAGTTCCGCAGCTTCGCGATGCGCGCAGTGCGCTCATTGGAGAGACATCATCGGTCACTTGCCGGGAGATTTCCGCGCACCACGGCAGCGGCTCGAGGCAGTCGTCCCCATGGAGCAGACGAGCAAAAGCCACTCCTTCCTCCTCACCTGCACGACGCGCACTCTCGGCACTCGAAAAACCTTGCGATGTCGTTGCGTCGGTCAGCGCCTCCCAGTCATGGCGATTGCCGGAAGGCGAGCGGGATACGGTCCATGCGCCGATCCACGCAGTCTCGCCGGCAAGCTCAACTTCGATGGAAACGCACTGCACCAGATAGATGCCAATGAGTACGGCCATGCAAGAACTCCTTGTCGGGACAGGCACGCGTACGAAACGAAAGCATCGGCTTCGTCAATCGGCGTGTGTCGTCTCAGCTGGTGCGGGGAATCACCAATACATGAAGCTTACGTCTGACTGACGGCTCGGCAAACGTGACAAAGGTCATGGACCACGGTTTGCGGCGGTGGGATATCAAGCGCAGGAGGTGAGCCACGATCACAGCGACCAGGACTAAAGCGGTCTGGATAGGCGGCGAAGTGACAATTTCGGTACGTGAAACGTGCCGACTAGCTTGTCTTGGCGTCGTTGTCTGGATCGTGGCGGTCGAGTTCTCCCAACAGCGCTTCCAGCGCATCAAGACGACGGACCAGTTGCTGGCGCTGCGTTGGGCCATCGCCGGCGGTTTCATCGGCGTTGTCGCCGAGCAGGCGAAGCGCGCCATGAATGCGATGCAGGATGTCGCGCTGCGCTTCACGATCATCACGCTGCACGGCTTGATCGAACACAATGAGGTCGCCGCGACTCGCGTCGAGAAGCCCACGCAGCACATGCTTCACCTGCCGCCTGGAGCCGAATACTTCCATAAGCGTGCGAATACGATGGTTGGCCGTAGCTGCGCTGCTGACCTCTACGACCGGATTCCCGGATGGCATATGCGCCAGACACGCAGACAACATGGCGCCCAGGTCGTCCAGCTTGACGGGTTTGGCGAGAAACTCGTCCATGCCGGCTTCGCGGCAACGAGTGACTTCTTCGGGCAAGGCACTGGCCGACAGCGCCACGATCGGCAGTCGACTGGCGCCACCTTCCTCGCGTTCGCGGATACGTCGCGCCAAGGCAAACCCATCGAGCACGGGCATATGGCAATCGGTAATGAGCAGATCGTAGTGCCCGCCGGCTAACGCCTCGAGCGCTTGCAGCCCGTTTTCGACCATCGTATGCGCGTAGCCCAGACGTTCCAGCTGCCGACCGATGACTGCGCGATTGGTCGGATGGTCTTCCGCGACAAGAATGTGGGCCGAACGTGCGTCGGTAACAGCCGCCGGCGCAGGCGTGCGTTGAGGCATGGCCAGTCCAAGTGCGGCGTGACATGCCTCCACAGCGGAACGCCACAGCAACGGATGCCCACTAAGCATCACCTGGCCATCGTCCAGGTAAAAACCACGCGGATCGGACGAGTCCACCAACTGGATCACACAAGCGCTATGCGGAAGTACTCCACTTCGTGCCAGAACCGCGTCGACGGCAAAGAGGTCCACATGATTGGCCGAAAAACCACCCAGGTCGTTCGCGTCGGCACCCACGACGCTCATGCCCATGGCCGAGAGCGCATTGGAAAGTTCTCGTTCAAGCATGATATCGCGCGTACAGAGCAGCACGACTTTCCCGGCCATCGCTGGTTGCGGCTGGAGCGAACGCTGCACGGGTAGGAGGACTTCGAAAATGGCCTGTGTGCCCATACCGACGGCGCTGGTCAGCCGGACTTCGCCACCCATGAGATGGGCAAGTTGATTGCTTATGCTGAGCCCAAGGCCGGTACCACCGTAGCGCCTTGTCGTGGATATCTCGGCTTGAACGAAGGGACTGAACAGTCGCCCAAGCTGCTCTTCGGAAATGCCGATACCGGTATCCATCACGGCAATGCTCAGGCGATGACCCTCCGCAGATTCGCCGAGCAGCTCAATGCGTAGCTCGACATGCCCCTTCTCCGTGAACTTGAGCGCGTTGCTGAGCAGGTTCGTGATGATCTGCCGCACTCGGGTCATATCACCCTGATATTCCGCTGCAAGCCGCCAATCGAGCACGGCGTACAAACGAACACCTCTCTCCTGCGCACGCGCAGCAAACAAGCCGAGCACGCCGTCGGCCAGGGCGCGCAGATCGAAAGGATGGATGTCCAACATCAATCGACCCGCCTCGATACGTGAAAAATCGAGGATGTCGTCCAAGATCTGCAGCAGCACGCCGGCCGAGTCATGCACCATGTCGACCATGTGCAGTTGTTCGCGATCCAGCGGTGTCTTGTCGAGCAATTCGATCAAGCCGAGCACACCGGCCATCGGCGTGCGGATCTCGTGACTCATCATGGCCAAGAACGCGCCTTTGGCGGCAACCGCCGCTTCCGCAACGGCCTTGGCCTCGACCAGCGCCTGCGCCTGTTCCTTTTCCTGGGTTATGTCGGTGCAGAAGATGCTGCAGGATACAGTGCCAGGCGCCTCCGCCCGGGGCATGCCCGCCGAGGCCCGGACCCAGCGAACGCCCACGGGCGTGTTGACGCGAAATTCCACGATTTCTGGGCCACGACCTTCCAGCAAGTGTTCTATCGTTTCTTGCACAACCGCCCGGTCCTCGAGAGGCATAACGTCGAAGGGGCGTCGGTGGCCTTGCATCATCTCCTCGTTGGTGAGCCCGAGCAGCGTTTCTATCGGTCCACTGACGTACTCATACGCGGCAGTTCCGTCCGCGCTGTAGCGGGCCCGCAAGACCACGCCTGGCAAGCTGTCGTTGGTATCGAGCAGGCGCTGCTCGGACGCGGTTGCACGAGCCTCCGCTTTACGAAGGTCGCTCACATCGACCAGGGTTCCGAGTAGGCCGACGCCTTGATCCGATCCGCGCAGGAAGGTGTGCAGCCACAGAAGTACGTCGCGTGTGGTATCAGCTTCACCGATGGTGCTCAGGTGAAGCTCTCGGCGAACTTCGACACCCTGGCTCAACACTTCCATGTCAGCGCGATGTAGAGCCTCCGCGTCCATGCCATTGCCATGTCGCGTTTCGATCAGCGTTCGGCCGAGCAAGTCGGCGCGCGAACAGTCGAACATCTTCTCGTAGGCCCGATTGATAGCTATGTAGCGAGCCTCTGCGTCCTTGACGAACACCGGGTACGGAATGGATTCCAACAGGGCCTGCTGGAACGCCAGTTGGATCGCAAGCTCCTGTTCCGCCAGCTGTCGTGCGCGCATGAGGCGGCGCAGACGGGTATACGCATAGCCGATGATCGCCAGCACCGCGACGGCGACGAGAATGCCGAAAAGCACCCATTTCCAGGGCACGCCATAGTGGTATTCCGTGGTCAGCCAACGACTGCGGATAGCCATCCGCTGCTGGTCCTTCACCCCCGCCAACACGCGATTGATCAGCGGCATCAACTGGCCGTAACGCTTGTTGAGCCCCACGGCGAAATCCTGGTCGTCGCCAGACGGACCAATAACCCGCAATGTGCTGTAGCGATTGCGGATCAAGATGTCGATGGCGGGGAGCGTCCCGATGAAGGCGTCGGCCTTGCCCGACACCACGGACGCCAAACCAGCCTCATTGCTGCCTACCGGCAGCAAATGACTACGCGGCATGAGCAGCTGTAGGCGTGTCGCGGCCTCCTCGCGCACCGCGACGATGTGGCCGGCGAGATCCTCGGGACCGGCGATGCTGCGGTTGTTCGCGTTGGCCACGATGACTTCGGGAAAATGCTCGAAGGAGCGGCTGAACACCATATCTTCGACGCGGAAATCTTCCGGCATGGCAGCCGCCACCATGTCCACTTCGTTGGCCCGAACCATGCGTTGCAACGCAGCCGAATCATCCGCGGGAACCGGCTGGATTCGGAGGCCCAGTTCGTGCTGCAGAATCTGCACATAGTCTGCGGCCAGGCCATCGAAGCGCCCCTGACTATTTAGAAACGTATAAGGGTTGCGATCGCTCTCGAAACCGACGCGCAGCGACGGCAACGTCTGCAACAAGGCCACGTCGCCCGCGCTCAGACCACGGGCCATCGGAACCAGGTCGTTGGCATCGCCTCGTAGACCCCAGCGCTCGCGCAGGCTGTTCAGCTCCGCGGCAGAGACGCTGGCCTCCGCCTTGCGCAGGAGCTGCACCAGCATCGGACGCCCATGCGGTATCGCCAGGGCGACGGATATCGGCGGAAGATCAACCGGATTAATGAGCGAGAGATCATTACTGGCGCGCTCGTTCAGCAGCGTTCGCACCCGCGCCAGCGGGGCGCCGAGATACGCATCGGCTTGGCCCGCAACCAGCATGTCCATGGCTTGGCGGCCATCGCTCGCGAATACCAGGTTTGCCTGTGGGAAGCGCCCTGCCAACTGGGCGGCCAGGTTGCGATACGGTCGCTCGATGACGATGCGCGTGTGTTTGAGGTCTTGTTCGTCGCGAATCTGTTCATCGCCCTTACGAGTGACCAGGATCAGCGGTCCTGTCTCATAAGGCATCAAAAAATCGAAACGTCCCTCCCCCACCTCGCTCTTCACCAGACCTAGCAGCAGATCGTAAGGCGGTAGGTCCGACAGCTTGCCAAAGGCAACAGCCTCAAGGTCGGTAAACGGATGAAACTCCAGGCGCATCCCCAATCGCCCGGCCAGTAGTCGCGCATAGTCCACACCGAAACCTGCTGGCCGGCCGGCCACCCAGGTCTCCAGGGGCAAATGGTCACCGGCCAGGACCCCCACCGGAATGACAGCATGACTGTCCCGCCAAGCCTCTTCCTCCGACGTAAGTCGGATCGGAGTACCAGCTGCTTCCTTATCAGGGAATACCGTGCTGCTTTGTGCAACTTCGCTCTGACCTGCGAGAGCTGTCGCCCACACTCCGAGCGACCACAACAGAATCAGGCAGCTCAGCCAGCTTTCCCAAAACTTTCTCTTTGCTCCTCGCGGGAGCAGTAGGGCGTTGATTTGCTTGCTACCGCAAGAGCCGACATTTGCGTTCATGGATGCGCTCAAGAGTCGAACGTGCTCGCGAAGTTCTGAGCTTACTTGGGGGGCCGTCGCACCCTCCATCAGAATTGTCTGAAGATGACCTAAGCTTACGTAGGCAATTCACTAATTTGTTGCACCGCACAATCTGTTAATCTTGTGGTCGAGCCGGCGTCAACAAGGGGGAATCGTGACCTTACGCATCATTCTGGCCGACGATCACCCTATCGTGCGAAGCGGGTACGCATGCTGCTTGAGAGTAGCTCGAACGTCGCCGTGATCGCCGATGTAGGCTCACCTGACGAGTTGATCCGCGCCCTGGAACGGCAGTCCTGTGACTTGGTGCTTACCGATTTCAGCATGCCCGGCGGCCAGGTTGCCGATGGCTTGAATATGCTTGGATTGATCGAGCGTCGATGGCCAACGCTTCCTATCATCGTCCTTACCATGGTCAGCAACGCGGGCGTGCTGAGCTCCATCCTCGCGACGGGCGTACGTGGCTTGCTCAACAAATCAGACGCCCTTACCGAACTGGCGCTTGCTGTCCAGGCTGTCTCGCACGATCGTTATTACGTCAGCACGAGTATCCAGAGGGCACTCGACACCACGAGCTCAGGAGCCGCCGCCGCGGCGCGTCCCATGCTTTCCAAGCGGGAGACGGAAGTACTGCGCTTGTTTGCTTCGGGCATCACCGTGTCGGATATCGCCACCCAGCTCAACCGCAGCGTGAAAACAATCAGCCGGCAAAAGACCGATGCCATGAGCAAACTTGGGCTGAGAAGCGATCTCGATATCTACACCTACGCGCGCGAACACGGATTGGTTCCCTGACGACTACGGCCAATTCAGCACCGCTACCCCGTTGTCACTGAAACACCGCAGCCATGTGGTTTCGCGTGAAGATGCGGGATCAAGGCCTCTCTTGATGGATGCGACCTCGGCGGCGGGAAACCTGGCGCGGCATCCGCCCCTGTCGCGTCGACGCCGGTGACCACTTGAAAGCCGGAGTGCCGCCGGCGAACCATGGCAGCCATCTGGACAGCACCCGACACGGCGGGTAGCCCGAAAAAAATGGAGCCAAAAATAGAACCCGGCTTGCGCCAGGCTTGGGAATGGTGACCCCGGCCCGATTCGAACGGGCGACCTACGCCTTAGGAGGGCGTCGCTCTATCCAGCTGAGCTACGGGGCCAACCCAAGAAGGATAACGGGGAGATGGCGAAAGCGAAACCGCGCGATGTCGTGCCTGATGTGCATTGGCGGCTGAGCACGCGCTATTCTGCATCGGCTCAAGGGAATCACGGACTTTGCACGATCTGGGTCGATGCGGGGTGCTACATTTCTACGGCGCCAAAGGGGGCGCCCGCCACTTTAAGAGGGGAATTAGCATGACTAAGGTTGGTTTGCGCCGCGGCGCACTCGCAGCGTTGCTGTCGTTCGGACTCGTGGGAGCGGCTCTTGCCCAACCCCCTGCCACCGGACTCGGGCAGTCTTGGCCGAACGCCACCGACGTGAGTGCCAGCCCCAATTGGCACGCCTATGTGTTTGTGCTGGGAGGCATCAAATTCGTCCAGATCAACGATCTCAACGGCAATGTGTTGGGCGCGGTGGGAACGGCGAATGGCCAGTTCATCACCTTGCCGATCGGCGCGTTCGCACAGCTCGTGTCCACGCCGCAGCAGCCGGCAGCCGTCTCCACCGGGGCAACGCCTGCTGCGCAGCCGTCAACGGTGTATCAGGACAGCGCAGTGCAAATCACGGCCACCCCGCAGACCGATGGCACGGTACAACTCAGCGCCGCTGTCGCCAACGGCTGCGACCCCATCGATTGCAATATCCGCAATCAGTAGTACGAAGCACAACCGCTGGCCGCGTCACACGCCGCCAGCGGTTGACGGAGCGTAGAGGATCACGCTGATCCGCCGACTATCGCCGAACGCCCGCTCGCGCACCAACCCTTCGAACGTTGCCGCCCGATCCTCGATGGCCTGGCGCCCCAGTCCGCTGGTCGTGCGCAGCACGACGCGTGGCAACAGTTCCTCCCAACGGATTCGCGCAACGTGCTCGGCGTCCGCACGGAAACCGATACGGAGCACGATCCAGCAGCGCCCCTGACGCTCTCCACAACGCAAGCGCAAGTCGATTTCGCTGATGTTTTTCTGCGCACAAGCCTCCGAAACGGCTTCGCAGGTGATGCGGTAGATCGCCATGTGGATCGCTGGCGGCAGCAGATGGAGCGGCCCCCGCAATTCGCACCAGTACCCAATGCCGACCTCGCCCAGGACACGAGGAATCGTCCCTTCACGCAGGGCGGCCGGCAAGCCACGGTCCCTCCAGGCAACCGGATAGAGGCTATCGGCCAACCGATAGAGCTGATCCTGCGCAATCAGTGCCTGGCGACGATAGTGACGCTCATCGAAGGCCGGTGCCAAATGCCGCATGCTCGCCAGCATCATGGCGCAGGTGGCATGCACGGTCTCGCGGATTTGCTCCAGCACCTGCGAGGTCATGAGCAATTGCAGTTCGCCGGCTTGCACGTTTCGCTGCGCCAGCGCTAGCGCCTGGCGCACATCGACGCGCTCCTTGCTCGCGCGCCGATCGAGCACGGCAATACGCGCCCCCACCAGCAACATGGTGGAAATGGCAAACGCAATGACCACCTCAGCCTGGAGGGTGCTGGGATCGTTACGCTGCGGCATCAGCACCATGAGGGCCACGCTGGCCAGACTGCCACCAACCGCCGCGCCCGCCCAACCATGCCGAAGTGCCAAGGCCACCACGGGCAAAAACATCGCCACTTGGGTGAACTGACGCGTAGCGGGCTGATCGAGCCCGACCCACACGAGAAGCGACAGCACGGGCATCGCCAAAAACGCGCTTTCAAACACCAGGCGACTCTCTCCGACCCTATGCCAGAGGCGACGCCAGGATCCATCTGCCAGCTTCTGATGGAGCAATAGAGCAAGCGGCGCGATGGTCAGGATGCCGAGGTAATTGCCAAGCACGACCTGGGCGGCAACTTCGCCCGGATGGACCACATAGCCCGGTGGGAAAGGCGTGACCGCGATCATCCCGAGGGTATTGAGCGTGATGATTCCGGCCGCCAGCAATGCCGTCGAAAGCAGCACACCGATGTGCACCGTCGTGCGTGTCGGAAACAGGTGCCATCGTTCACGGCATACGAACACCACCGGCATGATGAAGGCGATCGAAGGCAGCAGATTCAACAAGGACCAGGTCAATCCGAACTGATCGACGCACGTCCAGCTGATGTAGGCCAGGCGGGCCACCTCGCCTGCCAGCAGCGCCGGCCAATAGCGATAGCGGGTGAGCAGCAACACGCTGACATGGAAGCCACTGAGAATGATCCAGTGCCGAACCGACAGGTAACGGAACAGCACGCCACCGAGGCCGAATGCCAGCGATACCGCGACATAGCGCAGCCACATGTTCGACCCTACCCGGTTCCCCATGCCCCACCCCGTGATGGACTCGCTTACCGACGCCAGCGTGCACGCGTTGCTTCGTCGGGCCGGCGACGTCCCCTGTGAATGTGCCGGCCGTCCTCTTAAGCTACATTATCGTAGCCCATCTGCATCGAGCAGGCCGGTGCAATGAATTGCGGCCCGAATAATGTGATGCAGCGCACAGTAACACCTGGTACCACCCCGTCGCAGGTATCCGAGCCGCCACGGAGATAGGGAAAACCACTCCGGCGAGCTGCGAGGGTTGGTATTCGCGGTGGCCATTGGCATGCTCCGCCGGCCGGGAAGTCAAGTGCCGTCGTGGGGCCCCACTGCATCATGGACGACCGACCAAGCCACCCTGCTCCGGCGCTCGCTTCTTTCAAAATGGTAGCGATCCTGGAGGAGCGCACCCTGTGTGCGATGGGCTATGCCTCAGTTCCCATAGCCATCGCCAGCGTACCGCGTCGATGGCACGCTGGCGGCAGTGATGGGAACAGCAGCCAGCGCCGGTCGCGCACAGGGTGCGCTCCTACGCCAAGCACGCTCCAGCTGAGATTCGACGCTAATCAGGTAACTTCACCTGATTAGCGTCGAATCTCGGCCATGCGACTTCCCGCTCGTCCTAAAATATGGGAGCGCGATGGGCTGCGCCTCAGTTCCCATAGCCATCGCCAGCGTACCGCGTAGATGGCACGCTGGAGGCAGCGTTGGGGACAGCGGCCAGTGCCGGTCGCGCACAGGGTGCGCTCCTACACACCAAGCACGCTCCAGCTGAGATTCGATGCTAATCAGGTAGGCATAAGCCCCTCCCACCCTCCCCCTGCAAAGCAGGGGGAGGAGCCATGAGCACGCCAGCACTTACTCCCTCCCCTTGTTTGCACAGGGGAGGGCTGGGGAGGGGGCCGGGAGCCACACGGAGACGCTGAATAGGCTCTCAGGCCGATCGGCGCTCCTGCCGGATCAGCGGCCACTGCGATCCGCCCCGCGGACCCGCCTGCTAGAATGACTGTTTTATTCCCGGCGCCCTACCCCAGCGCCCAGGTCTGGAGCCAAGCATGTCCCACGAAATCCTCACCGCACTCGGTCTCGGCAACGCGCAATCGGGTACGTACCTCGGCCAGGGCGAATGGTCCAAGACCACCGACGCCGGCACCTTGCAGCCGGTGAATCCGGCCACGGGCGAAGTCATCGCCTCGGTGTATGCCTCCAGTGCAGCGGACTACGAAATCATCGTCAAGCGCGCCCAGGAAGCGTTCAAGACCTGGCGCACGACCCCGGCACCGCGTCGAGGCGAAGCCGTGCGCCTGTGCGGCGAAGCGCTGCGCAAGCACAAGCACGCCCTGGGTTCGCTGGTCGCGCTCGAAATGGGCAAGATCAAGCCCGAAGGCGACGGCGAAGTGCAGGAGATGATCGACATCGCGGATTTCGCCGTCGGCCAGAGCCGCATGCTCTACGGCTACACCATGCATTCGGAGCGCCCGGGCCACCGCATGTACGAGCAGTACCAGCCGTTGGGCCTGGTCGGCATCATTAGCGCGTTCAACTTCCCGGTGGCAGTGTGGGCATGGAACGCATTCCTGGCGGCCATCTGCGGCGACATCTGCATCTGGAAGCCGTCGCCGAAGACGCCGCTCTCGGCCATCGCCTCCATGAAGATCTGCAATGAGGCGCTGAACGCTGCCGGCTTCCCGGACATCTTCTTCCTGTTCAATGACGCCGGCACCGAGCTGTCGCAGCACTTCGTGGACGATCACCGCATTCCGTTGATCAGCTTCACCGGCTCGACCAAGGTGGGCCGTCACGTCGGCGAGCGCGTCGCCAAGCGCATGGGCCGCTCGCTGCTGGAACTGGGCGGCAACAACGCCATCATCCTGGACGAAAGCGCGGACCTGAAGCTGGCCATTCCGGCCATCGTGTTCGGCGCCGTCGGTACGGCCGGCCAGCGTTGCACGAGCACGCGCCGCCTGTTCGTGCACGAGTCGATCATCGGCGACGTGACCGACAAGCTGGTCACTGCCTACAAGCAGGTCGAAGGCAAGATCGGCGACCCGACCCTGGCCACCACCCTGATGGGGCCGCTCAACAGCAAGGACGCCGTGCAGGCCTTCCTCGGCGCCGTCGAAAAGGCCAAGGCCTCGGGCGGCACAGTGCGCAGCGGTGGTGCCGCACTCAGCGATCGACCGGGCAACTTCGTGTTGCCGACCATCGTCACCGGCTTGAAGAACAGCGACGAGGTCGTGCAGACGGAGACGTTTGCGCCGATTCTCTATGTGATGCCATTCAAGACGCTCGACGAAGCGATCGAGCTGCAGAACAGCGTGCCGCAGGGCCTGTCTTCGGCCATCTTCACGCAGAACCTGAAGTCCGCCGAGCAGTATTTGTCGGCTGCCGGCTCGGACTGCGGCATCGCCAACGTCAACATCGGCACGTCCGGTGCGGAAATCGGCGGCGCATTCGGCGGCGAGAAGGAAACCGGCGGTGGCCGCGAGTCGGGCTCGGACGCCTGGAAGGTCTATATGCGCCGCCAAACCAACACCATCAACTACTCCAACTCGCTGCCGCTGGCGCAGGGCATCAAGTTCGATCTGTAATGCACGGCACGGCGCATCCCGGTAGGTTCCGGGGTGCGCCCGTCTCAAGAAACTTCCGCAGGCGCACCCTCATCGACGACAGGAGTTGTAACGATGGAAGAGGCTCGACGGGTTGAAGAGGCATCCACCATCAGCATGCTGGCCATCGTCAGCCTGATCTTCGGCATGCTGGCATGGACGCTTTTGCCTCTGATGGGCTTGGCGCTGGCGTCACTGAACGTGATGAACTTCATGGCATTCCCGCTGGCCGGTGCGGTGATCGCCTCCGTCTGTGGTCGCATGGCGCTCAAGAAGATTCGTGCCTCCGGGGGAGCACTGCACGGTGCCGGCCTGGCCAAGGCGGCCCAGGCGCTGGCCTATACGCTATACGGCGTGGTGTTCCTGCTGCTCTCGTTCACCACGCTACAAGTCTTCCTTCGCACGCACTAGCCGGCTCAGCCTACCCTGCCACGATGACTCTCCCCCTGCGTCCCAGCTTCGATTTCCACGGTTACCGCGTTGTCGTCGCCGGAGGCAGCAAGGGCATCGGCCGCAGCATGGCGCTCGCATTCGCCGAGGCTGGCGCTGCGGTATCGGTCTGCGCACGCGGCGAAGCGGCACTCGATGAAGTGCGCCATGCCATCGCGGCTCACGGGGTCACCGCACATACGCGAAGCTGCGATCTAGCGGATGCCACCGCCGTCACGTCGTATATCGAGGAAGCCGCGCAAGTGCTCGGCGGCATCGACGTCCTGGTGAACAATGCCAGCGGCTACGGCTTCACCGACGACGACCACGGCTGGCTGGCCGGCTTCCAGGTCGACCTGATGGCAGCCGTACGCGCCTCACACGCGGCCTTGCCGTTGCTGAAGACGTCGGCTCACGCCAGCATTCTCCACACCTCGTCGATTGCCGCCTTCCATCCGACCGTGCGTGGCGCGCCGTATGCGGCGATCAAAGCAGCCTTGAGCCAGTACACGACATCGCAGGCGCTTTCCCTGGCGAAGCACCGCATCCGGGTCAACGCCATCGCGCCGGGCTCGATCGAGTTTCCTGACGGCTTGTGGGATCGTCGCAAGGCCGATGCACCGGAGCTTTACCAGCAGACGCTGGCCAAGATTCCTTTCGGTCGCTATGGCAAGCCGGAGGAAGTCGCCCACGCTGCCCTGTTCCTCGCTTCGCCATTTGCCAGTTGGATCACCGGCCAGACGCTATGCGTGGATGGCGGCCAGCTGCTGTCGGGATGATCATCATGAGCGACCTCAAACCCACCGAACGCTTCAGCGACCGGGTCGCCGACTACGTGCGCTACCGTCCGGATTATCCCGTCGCGATGCTGGAATGGCTGCAGCGCGAGTACGGCGTCAATCCGCACTGGCTGGCGGCTGACGTGGGCGCCGGGACCGGCATTTCCAGCAAGCTCTTTCTTGACGGTGGTTATCGTGTCATCGCGGTGGAACCAAACGAGGCCATGCGTACGGCCGCTGAGCAGTGGTTAGGCGACAATGCGCGCTTTCGCGCCGTCGATGGTCATGCGACCGCAACGGGCCTGGAAGATGCCAGCGTCGATCTGGTGATCGTGGCGCAGGCCTTCCACTGGTTCGACCAGGATGCGGCGCGCAGCGAATTTCAGCGCATCCTCAAACCCGGCGGCCTGGTCGCGATCATCTGGAATTCCCGCCGCCTCATCGGCACACCGTTCCTTGAGGGCTACGAGGCGCTGCTGAAGGAATACGGCACCGACTACACCAGCGTCGCCGAGCGCTACGGCGACGAGCCGCAAATGCGTGCATGGTTCGGCGCGGGTTATCTCGGCATGGGTCGTTTCGACCACGGCCAGTGGCTCGACTTCGATGCACTGCGCGGACGGCTGATGTCATCGTCGTACGCGCCGCGCATCGGCCTTCCCACCCATGAGCCGATGATGCATGCCTTGCGAGAGCTGTTCGATAGCTGCTCGCACGACGGCCACGTCAGCTTCGACTACGACACTGTTATCTACGTGGGCAAGGTGCCCTGACTATGTATGACCTGATTCGCCCCTTGCTGTTCGCACTCGACGCGGAAACCGCGCACGGCGTGACGCTCTACGCGCTCGATGTGGCCCAACGCAGTAACTTCCTCCATCGGATCGTGCAGCCACCTGCCGACCTGCCGACCACGGCCTTCGGCATCCGCTTCCCGAATCCGGTCGGCCTGGCCGCCGGCCTGGACAAGAATGCCGACCACCTCGATGCGCTTGGCGCGCTCGGTTTCGGCTTCGTCGAAGTGGGCACCACGACTCCACGTCCACAGCCTGGCAACGACAAGCCACGCATGTTCCGTCTGCCTCATCATGAAGCGGTGATCAATCGCCTCGGCTTCAACAATGCAGGCGTCGATGCGCTGGTGAGAAACGTGCAGCAGTCGAACTATCGCGGCGTGCTCGGCATCAATATCGGCAAGAACAAGGACACGCCCAACGACAAGGCGGTGGACGACTACCTGTTCTGCCTGGAGCGTGTCTACGCGCATGCCAGCTACGTGACGGTGAACATTTCCTCGCCGAACACCCAGGGCTTGCGCGACCTGCAGGAAGAGGCCACGCTGCGTCGATTCATCGAAACACTGCGCGAAGCGCAGGAACGCCTCGGCTCGCAGAGTGGTGCGCGCAAGCCCATGCTGTTGAAGATCGCGCCGGACCTGAGCGAGACCGAACTCGACGGCATTGCCGACGTGCTGCTGGCCGCGAACGTGGACGGCGTGATCTGCACCAACACCACCATCGATCATTCGGCGGTCGCCAGTGATCCGCAGGGAAATGAAACCGGCGGACTTTCCGGCAAGCCGCTGTTCGCCCGCTCCACCGCCGTCTTGCGTGGCATGCGCAAGCGGGTGGGTGATCGCATCGGCCTCATCGGCGTCGGTGGCATCCTCGATGGTGGCGATGCCGCGGAAAAGATCGATGCCGGTGCGTCACTGGTGCAGATCTATTCGGGCATGGTCTATCGAGGCCCGAAACTGATTGCCGAATGCGTCGAAGAAATCCGCCGCCAGCGCGAGGACACCCATGGTGGCTGAGCGCGTCGACATGGGTGGCTATACGTTGATCGAGAATGCTTCGCTGGCCACACGCAATACCTTGCGCGTCGATGCGCGCGCCACCCTGCTGGCCGAGGTGCGTGACGCATCGAGGCTGCCCGAGTTGCTGGATTTTCCGGTCGTACGTGGCGGCCGGCTGCTGGTACTGGGCGAAGGCAGCAACCTGCTGTTCACCGGCGACTTCCACGGCACCGTGCTGGCCATGGCCACCAGCGGCGTGCAGGTGGAACTGGATGGCGAGGTGGCCCGCATTGCCGTGGCCGCCGGCGAACGCTGGGACGACTTCGTCCGCTGGACACTGGGCCAAGGCTATGCCGGCCTGGAAAACCTCATTCTGATTCCCGGCACCGTCGGCGCCGCGCCCATCCAGAACATCGGCGCCTATGGCACCGAAGTGGCCGAGTTCATCGAAAGTGTCGAGGCGTGGGACACGCAGGAGCATCGCGTGGCGGTTCTCGACCGCGCGGCCTGCGCGTTTGCCTATCGCGACTCCGTGTTCAAGCATCAACCCGGCCGCTACATCGTCACCGCCGTGCGCTTCGCCCTGCCCCGCTCGCGCGAACTGCGCCTGGACTATGCGGGCATTCGCGAGGAACTGGCCCGGATGGGCATCGACAAGCCCGCACCGTTCCACGTCGCCGAAGCGGTGGTGCATCTACGCACCAGGAAGCTGCCCGATCCGGCCGTCATTGGCAACGCAGGCAGCTTCTTCAAGAACCCCATCGTCGATGCGTCGCTGGGCGAAGCGCTCAAGCGCGACCATCCGGAACTCGTTGCCTGGGTCGGCAGCGACGGTCGCTGGAAGCTTTCCGCCGCCTGGCTGATCGAAACCAGCGGCTTCAAGGGCGTGCGCGAAGGCGATGCCGGCATTTCCAACCGGCATGCGCTGGTGCTGGTCAACCACGGTCGCGCAACGGGGCCGCAATTGTGGGCGCTTGCGCAGCGGGTGATTGCAGGGGTGCAGGTGAAGTTTGGCGTGCGCCTGGAGCCGGAGCCGGTCGTGGTGGGTGGCTGAGGCTGATCCTCGGGGGAATGGCGCATGGTTCGGTCGAAACGCTTGCGGTATCTTGATGCTCCGATGGCCATCACGCCACCCACGCCTTAAGCCCTCTGCGCTCCGGCGCGTTGCGGTGTAGCCCCGGTGTCTCGCCATGGGCCGCAACCTATCTGTCTGGCGACGCCCGTCAGGCTCGTATCCCGCGCCATGCTATGAGCTCTTCAGGCCATTTTCTTTGGGTTACTTTTCTTTGACTCCGGCCATCCTGCCCTACGCCCTTCGGGCCGGCTTCGCCGTTCGCACGCGCTCCTGCGCGCGCGTGGGCCAGCAAAAGAAAAGTGACCCGGACCGCGGCAGCGGTTCGGAACGCCCGCTGCGTAAGCGGCAAGCTGGCGGCAACGCCGAGTTGTCGCGCCATCGCAAGCACCCACCCCTCATCCCAACCTTCTCACCGGAGGGGAGAAGGAGCAAGAGTGAGAAGCTCGGCGCTCAAACAGGCGCGCGCACAGCGGATCAACCCGCCCTCGCCCGCTCCAGATTCGGCAAGAACACCGTGATGATGCCGATCAACGGCAAGTACGCGCACACGGCGTAAACATACTCGATGCCACGCGCATCCGCGACATGCCCGAGCACCGCGGCACCGATACCGCCCATGCCAAACGCGAAGCCGAAGAACAAACCCGAGATCATGCCTACGCGGCCAGGAATCAGTTCCTGCGCGTAGACCAGGATGGCCGAGAACGCCGACGACAGGATCAGGCCGATCACCACGGTCAGCACGCCCGTCCAGAACAGGTCCGCATGCGGCAGCAGCAGCGTGAACGGGGCAACGCCGAGGATCGATGCCCAGATCACCCACTTGCGGCCGATGCGGTCGCCGATCGGACCGCCGATCAGCGAACCCGCCGCCACGGAAAACAGGAACACGAACAGATGGGCCTGCGCGTTCTGCACCGACACGCCGAACTTGTGCATCAGATAGAACGTGTAGTAGCTGCTGATGCTCGCCAGATAGAAGTACTTGGAGAAAATCAGCAGTCCGAGGATCAATAGCGACCAGCTCACTTGCGCAGCGCGTCAACGATACCAGCGATGCATGCCGCGCCTTGGCCTTGCCGCGCACCGTGGGGTGATCGCGATACCAGCGGCTTACCTGCAGCAACACGACCATGGCCAGCAAGCGCCGCCAGCGAAAACCACGCCACGCTGCCACGCCCATGCGGCACGATGATCCACGCGGCAAGCAGCGGTCCCAGCGACGCGCCGGTGTTGCCGCCCACCTGGAACAGCGACTGCGCCAGGCCGTGTTGGCCGCCCGACGCCATGCGCGCCACGCGCGAAGATTCCGGATGAAACACCGACGAGCCGGTACCGACCAGCGCTGCCGCGATCAGCAACACGGCAAAGTTCGGCGCGATGGCGAGCAGCAGCAGGCCGCACAGCGTGAAACCCATGCCTACGGGCAGCGAATATGGCATCGGCTTGCGGTCGGTGATCATGCCCACAGCCGGCTGCAATAGCGAAGCGGTGAGCTGATAGGTCAAGCGTGATCAGGCCGATCTGCGCAAAGCTGAGATGGAAGCCGCTCTTGAGGATCGGATAGATCGCCAGGATCAACGACTGGATCATGTCGTTGAGCAAGTGCGAAAAGCTGATCGCCCCGAGGATGCGGAAATTCGTCTCCGATTCGGTACGAACGGTGGGGGCTGCTGACAGCGGAACGTCTTCGACGCGGGTCTGCATGTGATCTCGGTGACGGGCGGGCTGGGGATGGGTGGCGCGGTTGCGTCACCAGGGTCGCCACCTTAAAGTGAGTGCAGCCGGCCCGCACACGTCAGTGGGTCAATATTTGTTGAATTTGGGCCAAACAGTGCGCAATACCCGCGCCGATGCCTACGAGAACACGCCACGCGATGTCGTTGCCACCGGCAACGAGTATCCGTCGCATTACGTGCTGCCCGCCCATTCCCATCGCCGCGGCCAGTTGCTGTATGCCTCGACCGGCGTGCTGACGACGATCACCAGCGAAGGCAGCTGGGTGGTGCCGCCGCGCCGGGCGCTATGGATTCCTCCCGGCGTCAGGCACGAAGTGCATATGGGCGGCCCGGTATCGACCCGCAGCGCCTATGTAACACCCGCGGCGGCGCAGGCGGCCGGACTGCCGGCGCATTGCCAGGTGGTATCGGTGTCGCCGTTGCTGCACGAGTTGCTGCAGGAGGCGGTGGACCTTCCTGCGGAATACGATCTCGACGGCCGCGACGGCCGGGTGATGGCCTTGCTGCTCGACGAGATTCGCCGCATGCCGGTACTCCCGCTCAGCGCCCCGCTGCCTCACGAAAAGCGGTTGGCAGCACTTTGCCGCGAGCTGCTCGAACAACCCTCGCTCGAAATGAAGATCGACGATATGGCCCGACTCGCCGGCATGAGCCGTCGTCACTTCACGCGCACGTTCCGCGAGGAGACCGGGATGAGTTTCACGGCGTGGCGCCAACAGGCCTGCCTGCTGGCGGCGCTGACCCGACTGGGCAATGGCGAGTCCGTTACCCACGTGGCGGTGGATCTCGGCTACGGCAACCCCAGCGCCTTTACCGCCGCGTTCCGGCGCGTGCTGGGCGCGGCGCCAAGTCGCTACCTCGTCACGCCCTCCACGTAAGTTTTCGCCTCACTATGCCATGACAGAGCCATTGTCATGTTCACGTCAAACGCCATGCGCAATCTGTACGCTACGTGACAGCATCGCATGCGTCCTGCGCTGCCATGGCCCCGGCGTCATCGACGCCGTACTATGGCCTCTTGCGGATCGCGCGGCAGCCGCGCACCCGCCTATTGAACGGTGAACCGATGAGTACCGATGTCGTTCGTCCCAGCTCCGCTCGCGACAGCGAATCGACCGAAATCTCGCGCGTTACGCCTGCCGACGCCGTGGCAACGGTCAGCCCCACACCGCCGGACCTGAACGACCCCAGCCTCTATATCAATCGCGAGCTTTCGCAGCTGCAATTCAACATCCGCGTGCTGGAGCAGGCGCTGGACGAGAGCAAGCCGATGCTCGAGCGGCTGAAGTTCCTGCTCATCTTCTCGAGCAACATGGATGAGTTCTTCGAGATCCGCGTGGCGGGCCTCAAGAGCCAGATCGCGTTCGACCATGAAATCGTCGGCCTCGATGGCATCGCGCCCCGACGCGCATTGGCCGAGATCAGCGAGATCACCCACAAGCAGATCGAGCGGCAGTACGCGATCCTCAACGACCGCATCCTGCCCGAGCTGGCACGCCACGGCATCCGCATCGTCCGGCGCAACGAGTGGTCGAACAAACAAAAGATGTGGGTGCGGCGCTATTTCCGCCACGAAGTGGCACCGCTGGTGACGCCGATCGGACTGGATCCCACGCATCCGTTTCCGCTGTTGGTCAACAAGAGCCTCAACTTCATCGTACAGCTGGCAGGCACCGATGCGTTCGGCCGCGATTCGGGCCTGGCCATCGTGCCGGCGCCACGCGTGCTGCCGCGCCTCATTCGCCTGCCTGAGGACGTCAGCGAAGGCAGCGAAAGTTTCGTACTGCTGTCTTCGATCATCCATGCGCATGCCGAAGAGCTGTTTCCCGGCATGTCGGTGCATGGTTGCTATCAGTTCCGCCTGACCCGCAACGCCGATCTCACGATCGATCCGGAAGACGTCGAGGATCTTGCACGCGCCCTGCGCGGCGAACTGTATTCGCGCCGCTTTGGTGACGCGGTGCGCCTGGAAGTGGCGGACAACTGCCCGCCCGAATTGACCGACTACCTGCTGCGCCAGTACGGCCTGGCGGCCGCCGAGATGTACGAGGTGAACGGTCCGGTCAACCTGGCGCGCCTGTTTGGGCTCGCCAGCAAGACGCAGCGTCCGGAACTGGAATATCCGAAATTCACGCCATCGATTCCGAAGGCGCTGAAGAAGGCCGAGGACTTGTTCCAGGTCATCGGCCGCCAGGACGTGCTGCTGCTGCATCCTTACGAGTCGTTCGCGCCCGTGGTGGATCTGCTGCGTCAGGCGGCGAAAGATCCGGCCGTGCTCGCCATCAAGCAGACGCTGTATCGCAGCGGCGCCAATTCCGAGATCGTCGATGCGCTGGTGGATGCGGCGCGCGCGGGCAAGGAAGTGACCGTGGTGATCGAGCTGCGCGCACGCTTCGATGAAGAATCCAACCTGACGCTGGCCTCCCGCCTGCAACAAGCCGGTGCGATGGTGATCTACGGCGTGGTGGGGGTGAAGACGCATGCCAAGCTCATGCTCATCCAGCGCCGCGAAGGTGCCGAACTCGTGCGCTATGCGCATCTGGGTACGGGCAACTACCACACCGGCAACGCGCGCCTATACACCGACTACAGCCTGCTCACCTCCGACCAGGCGCTGTGCGAAGACGTGCACAAACTCTTCAGCCAGCTCACCGGCATGGGCAAGCTGCTGCAGATGAAGAAGCTGCTGCACGCACCGTTTACGTTGAAGAAGACCCTGCTCGACCTGATCGCCCGCGAAACGGCGCACGCCGTCGCCGGCCGCGAAGCCCGCATCGTCTTCAAGATCAACGCCATCACCGACCCGAAGATGATCCGCGCGCTGTACAAGGCGAGCATTGCCGGCGTGAAGATCGACCTGATCGTCCGTGGCATGTGCTGCCTGCGTCCGGGCGTGCCCGGCGTGTCGCACAACATTCGCGTTCGCTCCATCGTCGGCCGCTTCCTCGAGCACAGCCGCGTGTACTGGTTCGCCAATGACGGCGAGGATCAGTTCTACCTCGCCAGTGCCGACTTGATGGAGCGCAACCTCGACCGCCGCGTCGAGACCGGTTTCCCGATCGAGGGCAAGAAGCTGCAAGGTCGCCTGAAGAAGGAGCTGGAGCTGTACCTCGCCGACAACGCCAGCGCGTGGCTGCTGCAGCCGGACGGACGCTATGCAAGGGAGCGGCCTGGCTCGAGCCAGGCGAAGCGCAATGTGCAGGTGCAGTTGTTGGAGAAATTGTGCGGGTCGGGGGCGTCGACTGAGGCGTAGGCTCTTCTGATCCACTTCCGCCGCGATCGGATCCGCCCGCCATGACGCCTCTTGGATTTACCCGTCATCCCAGCGGCTCTCAACAGCCGAAGGGCTGGTCAAGCCAGGATGACGGGCGCAAGGGACTGAGCTACAGCTTCAGCCGTTTCGCTGTGGAAAAGCACCCTCTCCCGGGATAAGAAGTGGGTCCGCTCACTTCCTGGCGATCAACCTCACCCACGCCACATAGCGATCCACAAACCCCTGCAAGAACTTCTGCGTTCCCTCGCTGCTGATCTTGCCCTCGGCATCCATCAAACCATCCTTGTTGTGGATGAATACCTCCGGCTGCCCCAGGGTCGGCACGTCCAGATAGGCCAGCACGCCGCGCAAATGCTGCTGGGCGAGCGCCGTGCCGGTGGCACCTATGGAGATACCGATGACCGCCGCGGGTTTGCCTGCAAACGAGTTGGCGCCCCACGGCCGAGACGCAATGTCGATCGCGTTCTTCAGGACGCCGGGGATCGAGCGATTGTATTCGGGTGTCACAAACAGCAAGGCATCAGCGGCCTCCACCTCCTGCTTCAGGCGTTTGCACTCATCGGGGTAGGCGCCGTCGAAGTCCTGGTTGTACAGCGGCAGGTGGTCGATGCGGAGGTGCTCGAACGTGAATTCGGGCGGCGCCAACCGACCCACGGCCAAGGCCAGATGCCGATTGAACGAACCCTGGCGGAGGCTGCCGATCAGCACGGCCACGCGGATCTTGCTCATGCCCTTCTACTCCTTCGGATGGGGGACGCCATGGGATAGCGAGGGCGCCAAGCATGCCAGCGCAGGCAGTTAACCCACCGTGATCGCCCCCGCCTGCTGTGACACGCGTCTTGTGGCATGCTCTGCGCAAGGCCACCTCGGCCGCTTCTGGTACGCACGGGGAGATTCGACCAGGGGCAACCCGGGAGCCAGAACAGCACGCACTTTCTCGAGTGGGCAAGTTTGCCGGTTACAGGGGAACGGCAGATGGGCAGTCAGGTCGTGCCACAAGCGAGACGTCACCGCTGGCGGATGCTATGCATCCTCGCCACCAGTCTGCTTGTGGCGGCAGCCCATGCAGGCATCCCGCTGGCCGGCTTGTCGCGGGAAGTTCGTGCTGGCGATACGCCGGCGAGTGTCCTCGAGGATTACCGTCACGGCGGCCTCAATGGTTTCGATCCGCAGAGACTGCAGCGCTTCTCGCAGGAGGGGCTAGGCACCTGGGTGGTCCTGCAGCCGCAGCCTCCGCTCGTACGCGAGGAGCGCGTGCTGTCGATCTACCCGCCACCGCTGACCCCGGTGACCATGTACAGCGCACACGGGGCGCCGCTCACGCTATCGCTGGATGATTTCACCGCCATCGCGCACGGCAACGGGCGTCTGGCCTATCGCCTCACCGAAGACATGCCGGCGTTTGACCCCATTCTTCTGAAGTTCGAACCCGCGTCGGCGCGCGACTTTCCAGTGAGCTTCCAGTTGCAGACCTGGAGCGAGTATCTCGAGCGGGACACCGAATGGCTGGTCTTCGCCAGTGCATGCTTTGCGGTGATGCTGGCCATGGCGCTGATGGCCCTGTGCCTGGCCATCATGCTGCGCGACTCCACCTACGGCTGGTACGCCGGCTACATCCTCTGCTACGCGCTCATCCAGGGTATTCAGACCGGCTACCTTTATCATCCGCTCGGCCTGACCTGGCTGGCCGGCAACGCACCGCTGCTCGGTTCATCGGCGGTGGCTTTGTCGCTGGCGTTTGCCGCGATGTTCATGGCGCGCTTTTGCGAACTGCCACGCTACGCGCCCTTGCTGCATACCCCGACGCTTGCGCTGGCGGTCGGCATGCCCCTGGTCGTATTGCTGCGCAGTTGCCAGATTCCCCTGCTGCAACAGACCGCGCAGGTCCTCATCGACCCGCTGCTGATGATCGGCACGCTGTTGCTGCTGCTGGCCGCCATCGTCGCCGCCGTGCGCGGCGCCCGGCCAGCATGGTTCTTCCTGGTCGGCTGGACGCCCCTGCTGGCCCTCACCGCACTGTCGAGCAGCCAGGTGAACGGCATGCTGGCGGACGTCATCTGGCTTAGCGACGCCGCCCTGGCCGCGGGTGCCTTCGAGGCCATCGTGCTGTCGCTGGGCCTGGCCGATCGCGCGCTCATCATGCGTCACGACCATGAGATGGTGCAGGAGCTTGCCGACAACGATGCCTTGACCAATGTGCTCAATCGCCGCGCCTGGACCGCTGGCGTCTGCAAGGTACTGACCAGCGGGACCGAGCAGCCGGTGGCTTTGCTGTTCCTCGATCTCGACCACTTCAAGCTGCTCAATGATCGCCAGGGCCATGCCGCCGGTGATCGTGCATTGATCGCCGTCGCCGATGCATTGCGGCACGAGCTACGCCCTCACGACCTGCTCGGCCGCTACGGCGGTGAGGAGTTTGTCGCCATGCTCTACGGCGTCGAGCAAGACCTGGCGATGCAAGTGGCTACCCGCCTGTGTCGCCGCGTGCATCGTCTGGATATTCCCGTGACCACCGACGGGCTCGTGCTCAGCGCAAGCATCGGTATTGCCATGCGCGCACCCGACGACACCGTGGAGTCGCTGGTCGAGCGCGCCGACCACGCCATGTACCGGGCCAAGCTCGCTGGGCGCAATCGGGCACGCCTGGAAGAGCCCCTGGAGACGCCTGCACCACGGGTATGGTCGCAGGTCGTGGAGGAAGACCAGGGTAGCTGACGGGAAGTTTTGATGACTGGCGAGTCAAGGACGTTGCTTGTCGTCGGAGCAAAGCCAGCCGATCCGGAGCTCTGTAGGAGCGCACCCCGTGCGCGAAATACCTACGTAGCGGCGACGCTGGCATCGCGCACAGGGTGCGCCCCTACAGAGAGAAACGGCGCGCCGTCGGGGCGGACGGCGCTGTCGACAAATCCTTGAAACCCCGCCTCCCCTCCGTGGCATCATGCCCGCTCCCAAGGGAGCCGCCCGATGCCCAAATCCTCCCCACCCGCCGATCTCTTCTCCAACGCACCGAACCACCGCACCGCTGCGCCCATCCGCGTCGGCATCGGTGGGTGGAATTTCGCGCCGTGGCGGAACAACTTCTATCCGGCAGGCTTGGTGCAACGTCGCGAGCTGGAATTTGCGAGTCGACAGCTGCGGGCCATCGAGATCAACGGCACGTACTACGGAGCGCAGAAGCCCGCGACCTATGCGAAATGGGCGGCCGAAACACCGGAAGGCTTCGTGTTTTCGCTGAAGGCACCGCGCTATATCACCGAAGGTAAGCGATTGGCCGATGCTGCGCGTGGCATCGAAGGCTTTGTTTTTGGCGGACTGGAAGCATTTGGAGATCGCCTCGGCCCCGTGCTTTGGCAGCTGCCGCCATCGCGCGCGTTCGATGCGGGCGACGTGGCCGCCTTCCTCGACCATCTGCCACGTGAGCTTGCCGGCCGGCCGATGCGGCATGTGCTGGAAGTGCGCCACCAAAGCTTTCTGGATGAGCGCTACGTCGCGCTGACGCGCGAACATCGCATTCCCACGGTCTTCACCGATTCGCCGCAATACCCCTCGTTGGCCGACCTCACCGGCGATTTCGCCTATGCGCGGCTGATGCGCAGCGAATCGCAGATCGACTGCGGCTATGCCGCCGGCGATCTCGACGCCTGGGCAACGCGTGCCCACGCCTGGGCGCAAGGCGGCGATCCGGCCGAGCTGCCCCACCTCACCGCTCCCGTCACGAAGCAGGCGCCGCGTGACGTGTACATCTACTTCATCAGCAGCGCGAAGGAGCGCAACCCGGCCGCCGCCATGGCCTTGCAACGGCGCGTCGACACCCGCGCCTGAGGCACGGCAAGGCGTGCCTGGGCGGGGCGGAAGCTCTACACTCGCGCCACTCCGTCCAGGCCCGTGGCATGCGCGCACTCAAACCTTCGATCTTACTGGTGGTGCTGGCGATCGCCGCGTTGCTGTGGGTGCGGCACACACCGGAGCCGACCCCAACGGGTGCTGCCAGCCCGCTGACATCACCCGCCGTTACGACGCCCGCCCGCAGCGCCCTGCCGAGCTTCCTGCCGCCAGAGGTTGCCGACACGCTGGCGCGCATTGCCCACCGCGGGCCGTTCGATCACCGCCAGGATGGCGTGGTGTTCAACAACCGCGAAGGCCACCTGCCGCCGATGCCCGAAGGCTATTACCACGAGTACACGGTGGAAACGCCGAATCTCGGCTATCGGGGCGCTCGCCGCATCATCACCGGCGGCACGCCGCCGCAGGTCTACTACTACACCGACGATCACTACCGCAGTTTCCGCCCCTTTGAGGTAGCCCGATGAATGCGCAATTCGATCTCGACTTTGGCGATGCCTCGCACGGCGGGATTTTCTTCGTCACCTCGGACGACCTCGATCCGTTGGCGGATGCTGCAGGCATGCAGGGCTTGCGCGTTTGCCGGATCAACCTGGCCGAATACCGTGACCGCGAGGCGCTGTTCGATCAGCTGACCGCCGCGCTTCGCTTGCCCGCCGACTTCGGCCGCAACTGGGACGCACTGGCCGATAGCCTGCGTGACCTCTCCTGGCTGAAAGCGCCGGGCTACATCCTGCTATTCGATTGCGCGGAAAGCATGCGCGATGCGAACGAGGAGGATTTCGATGCCCTGCTCGATATTCTCGAGGAGGCGGTGGACTTCTGGCAGGACGCGGGTTCGCCGTTCTTTGTTTTTTTCGCGCTACCCGAAAGCGCCTTTGACGAAACCGATACCTGAGCCACCATGCACGAACTCGATTTTGAACTGGATCGCGACTTCATCGAACTCAACCAGCTGCTGAAGCTGGTGGGGTTATGCGACAGCGGCGGCGCCGGCAAGGCCATCGTGGCCAGCGGCGCGGTGTCGGTGGACGGCGAGCAAGAGCTGCGCAAGACCCGCAAGATCCACGCGGGCCAGGTCGTGCAGATTGAAGACATTGTGATCCACGTGCACGCGGCAGCGTGAGCAAGGCTGCCACGCCGTTCCGACAGGCGTGGCTTATGCGGGTGCCGGCAGTGCTTCCAGCCGGCGATCCAGGTCCGCGTGGACAGGCAGTCGAATTCCGAACTGCTCCCGCAATACCTGCTTGATCTCCGCGGCGCCATGCAGCGTGCGCCGCACGGACTCACCGCCCATCGGATGCACGACGAATTCGCGATTGCGCAGACCGATGCGTCGGTCCGCAAGCGTGCGCGCGGCAATCAGCCCGTGCAGGAAGTGGGAGCCCGGATAAGTCGACGTGTAGTGATTGGCCACCACATAGTCGATATCCCGGCGTGGCTGCAGGTCGAAACGGTATAGCGATTTCCATTCGCCGCGAACCAGCGACTGCATGCGCCAATCGCCCCCTCGATTGAGCAGGCGAAATGGCTCGTTTCCGGTGGGCTGCTGCGTATCCGGTTGCAAGCGCAATGCGCCGCTGAGCGCCATGCTGCCGAAGCCCACATCCGCCAGCCAGTCTGCGCCATCCAGCTCGATACGCAACAACATGTGCGTCTGTGCCGTTTCCGCGTCTTCCGGCAGCATCCACAACACGCGCGCGATCAGGCCTGAAACCTCGAACCCGATGGCCTTGAGCACGTCGAGGAACAACCGGTTCTGTTCGAAGCAGTAGCCACCTCGCCCTTCATGCACGAGTTTCCGCTCGACCGCGTCCCGCTCGAGCGACACCGGCACACGCAGCAGCGGGTCCAGATTCTCGAAAGGGATCGCGGCAACGTGCGCAGTGGCCAGTGCCCGCAGCGTGGCGATGTCCGCCTCCACCGGGCCGCCGTAGCCGATCCGGCGCAAGTAGGCGTTCAGGTCGATCGCATGGGACATGGATAAGCCTGCAAGGGAGCGGGACGCGCAAGATAGCACCGCATTGCCGCCGGCTTTGCACGCGAGCCGGCGCGGAGCGCGAGGATCAAGGTAACCAGGCCTGGCTTTACGGCGAATACAGGTATGGCGGCCCGCCGTGTAGCCAACGGGCCATCGTGCCGGCGACCCATGCATGGGCCGGGGCATACCGTCTCATCTGTCGATGGAGCGTTCCGTTATGAGTATCCGCCGATTCAAGCTGCTGCCCAGCCTCGCCAGCCTGTTCCTCATGGCCGGCCTGGGCGCCTGCAGCCTGCCCGCCATAGGCAGCGATGCCGTCAGCCTGCCGGACCCCGCGGTCGATGCCAGCCCGGGCCAGGGTAACCAGGTTGCCGTGCTGGCTGGCGGCTGCTTCTGGGGCCTGCAGTCGGTGTTTGAGCATGTGAAAGGCGTCAAGAAAGTCTGGGCCGGGTATTCGGGGGGCGCCGCCAGCACGGCCGAATACGAACGCGTCAGCGATGGCGACACCGGTCATGCCGAATCCGTGAAGATTCTCTACGACCCGGCCAAGGTCAGCTACGGCCAGTTGCTCAAGGTGTACTTCTCCGTCGCCACCGATCCCACGCAACTGAACCGCCAGGGGCCTGACGTGGGCACCCAGTACCGCTCGGTGATCTTCTACGGCAACGACGAGCAGAAGCGCGTCGCCACCGCCTATATCGCGCAGCTGACGGCGGCCAGGTCGTTCCCCGGCCCGATCGTGACCCAGGTGGTGCCATTGCAGGCGTTCTACGTGGCCGAGTCCTATCACCAGGAGTACGCGCAACGGCATCCGAATGATCCGTACATCGTTTTCAACGATGCGCCGAAGGTAACGCATCTGAAGCAGCTGTTCCCCACCCTGTATCAGCCGGAGCAGATGGTGGTGGACGTGCAACTCCACTAGGGATGCTCTAATCAAGTCAGCATAGACGCCATGATGTCCAGAAGGCCCGCCGGGATCAGATCGATTCTGGCGGTACCAGCCGAAGATGCGGACCACCCTGGCGTCGACCAGGGCTCAATAGCTGCACGATCTCCTCTGGCTCGACCGGCCTGGAATAGAGGAAGCCCTGCCCTTCCACACACCCGGCGCGCAGCAGGAAACGGTGTTGCTCTTCGGTCTCGATGCCTTCCGCGATGGGGCTGATGCCAAGGTTGCGGCATAGCGTGAGCATGGCTTCAACGATGGCCGCGTCACTGCTGTCATCCGGCAAGCCAAAGACGAAGCTCTGGTCGATCTTCAGGTAAGCGATGGCGCGCAGCTTCAGATAGCGCATCGACGAGTAGCCGGTGCCGAAGTCATCGATGGCAACGCCCACGCCCAGTGCATGCAAGCTATGCAGGGTCCGCTCCGTCTCCTCACCCAGGCGCAGGATCGCGCCCTCGGTGATCTCCAGCATCAGGCGCTCCGGTGCCAGCCGGCGCGATTCGAGCAGGGAGCGGATGTCATCGACGAAATTCGCCTGGCCGAACCAGTGCGCGGAGACATTGATCGCCATGCGCAGCGGTGGCACGCCAGCCAGGTCCCATAGATGCATTTGCGTGCAGGCCGCCTGCAGCACCCATTGATCGATACGGCGGATCAGGCCCAGCTTCTCCGCCATGGGGATGAATTCGCCCGGCGATATCGCGCCACGCTCGGGATGATGCCAGCGCAACAGCGCCTCCACCGCCACGATGCGGCCACTGCGCATATCCACCGTGGGCTGATAGACCAGGCGGAACTCCTGCTCCGCGAGCGCCTTGCGCAACTCGGAGGCCAGTGCAATCCGTCGGAGCACATCGGCATGCATGCGCGGCGAATAAAAACGAAACGCGTTGCGCTCCTCGGTCTTCGCCGCATACATCGCGGCGTCGGCATTGGTGACGAGCGTCGGCACGTCCATGCCATCCAGCGGATAGCAGGCAATGCCGATGCTGGCGCTCAGCGCGACCTCGTATTCGCCCACCACCACCGGTGCGGCCAGCGTGGTGAGCAGACGCCCGGCCAAGGCGCTGGCCTGCTCGCGCGAATACAGGTCGCCGAGCAGGACGGTGAACTCGTCACCACCAATACGACCCGCCAGGCCGCGCTCGCCCAATTCATACGCGATGCGTTCAGCCACCTTCACCAGCAGGTGATCGCCGATGGCATGGGTATAGCTGTCATTGACCGCCTTGAACGCATCCAGGTCGATGAACAGCACCGCAATCATGCCCCGATCGCGTTCCGCCTGGGCGATGGCCTGCACGCAACGGCGCTCGAACTCGGCGCGATTGACCAAGCCGGTCAGCGGATCGTGCGCAGCCATGTATTGCAGGCGTTTCTCGTTCGCCTTCGCCGCACTGACGTTGTTGATGACCGCCACATAGTGCTGCACGCACCCGGCGGCATCACGAATCGCGCTGATGCTCAGCAGCTCGGGATAGGTCGAGCCATCGAGTCGCCGGCTGCGCACCTCGCCCACCCAGTTGCCGTCGATATCGATCGTTGCCCACACCGAATCGGGTAGCGGAGAACCATCGGGCAGGCTGCGCAAGTCATCGAAGCGCGCGCCCTGCAGCGCCTGCGCCGTGAAACCGGTCATGCGGATATGCGCCGCGTTCACCCGCGTCACCCGGCGCGCGGCATCCGCAATGATCACTCCCTCGGCAATGCCCGCCAGCGCCTCGGAGGCGATACGGCGCTGCTGCTCCAGGTTCACTCGCTCGGTGATGTCGCGCATGATCGACTGACGCACGCTCTGCTCACCCCACTGGGCCACGCTGCTGCGCATTTCCACCGGGCGCATCTGTCCGCCGGGACCGCGCAGCTCACCCGTCACGGCGCCGTCGGCGCGGTGCAGCAAGGGGACGAACAGGCGGGACAGCTCGGTGCCGATCAGCGCCTCCGTATCGAGCCCGGTCCACTCGCGCGCCGTGCGATTCGCGCCAAGCACGCGACCGCTCGCCTCGTCCACCATCACGATGGCATCCGCGGCGCTATCGAACAGCAGGCTATAGCGCTCTTCCGTACCGCGAATGCGCGACAGCGCCCGCTGCGCCATGCGCAGCCACAGCAAGGAGGCCAGGCATGCGGCGAAGAACACGCCCACGAACAACACGCGCCCGAGCCAGATCGCACCTTGCGCAACCTCCAGCGAGAAGCGCTTGGTCAGCGGCTCCAACTCGTCATTGAGCGCATTGATCCGCGCCCGCTGTGCGGCAATCAGCGCATCGTCGGGCCGACCCTGCGCATAGGCGCGCTGCAATTCCTCGGCAATGCCCCCGAGTTGCGCGATGGGGCGGTCGGCGGCACGCCACGCCTCGACCGCCTCGTGCATGTGCCGTGCCCCGGTGTAATAGCGGAGCATGAAAATCATCCCGGGTTCGGCCGCGGGCAGGATCTTGCCGCGGGCAAACGCCGTATGCACGGCCGCGCGATCGAACACGCCGGACGCAATCGCGTCGCGCGCCCGGCCATCGGAGATCAGCAGCCCATAATTGTCCTTGAAGCTGGCCAGCCGAGCCGCATCGCCAGTCTCGGCGAAGCTCAGCAGATCGATGACCGTCTGCTTCTCGGCCTTGCTCCAGACACTCTCGCCGTTGAGAAAACCGGCGAGAGTGACCTGGACCTGGAGCGCGCCCCAGGTCAATAGGAGAATCAGACCAATGACGGCCACCAGCCCGTAGGCCAGTGGCCTCAAGCGCCGCGACAGAGGTCTTTGAGAGGTGCTACGGATCGAATCCATGGCGTACCTTTTACACGACCACTTCGGAAACCTATATCTCGCTGATCACACTGTCGACGACGCCGTCTGAAACTTAGGCAGCGCGCTCCCCCATCTCTTCGGCCAGCTGCGGCACCATGCAACGCTCCAGTCCGTAATGGAGGCTGGTATAGCTGCGCACGATGCACTCACGCACATGCTCGACCTGCTCAGGCGCCGGCCGTGCGCCCATCAGCGTGCACACGATTTCCAACGCCTCCCACGGATGGGTATCGTCATAGGCCGCGTGCAACTGAAGCCAGCGCAACGTCGCCTTGCGACCCGCCTCCGGCAGACTCTGCGCGTAGGCTACGCTGTCGTAGACTTTTTGCGACCATTCGCCGGTCACCCCCTCGATAGCGTAATTGGTTGCGGCAATGCCCGCAGCCAAGGTGTCGCGACCGCACACCTCATGGCACCAGTCGGCCAGCCGTCTGGGTTCCCCTGGGCGGGCGGGCACCCAGCACCTCGTCGCGCGCCACGCCAGAGCCTTCGGCCCAATCCAGCCAGTACTCGGCATGGTTCTGCTCGACCCGGATGTTGCGCACCAGCCAGCGGCGGGCAAGGTTGTCGCCCGGGCTGCGGCCGTACTGGGTCTTCAGCAGGTTCTGCGCCATGAACGAGGGAAAGCGCTCGATCAGCGACCAGGTACCGACCATGAAATTGCGCATGGTCTGATGATCGATGCGCCCCTCGCCCATCAAGTCCCACATCTGGTGATTACGGACGCTCCGGCGGGCGGGTTCGCAGGCGGCGATCATGTCTTGCGCCCACTGCGGGTAGCTGGCGAGTTCGGTCAGCGGGCCGGTGCGTTCAAATTGAGCTTTCATGCAGTTCTCCAATCATCAGTAGGGAAAACCGCCGACCCCTTGCCGGCGGCCCGACGCGAGTAGGCGTCGGAGCCGCATAGTGGTCATGCTCTTGTGCTCTTGCGAACACCCTACTTAATGTTGAATGGCATGAAATAATCCTAACTAATTGATAATATTTAGTAATTAATCACAAGAAGGCGCGACTGCGAAAATCCACGCCGCGGAGATGGCGAGCTGCTGGCGTCAAGAAATCGACGGCCGTCAAATGAATGACGGCACGCGACTCCAAGGCCTACGCAGGCCCGGATGGGATGTTGTGGCTGGCGGCGTCGCCACACCAACGCGGCAACGTCGCCGCGGGGCGCCGAATCAGAACAACGCGAAGACCACCATCAACAGGCCGGCCAGCGAGGTGGCCCATACCAGGGTGCGCAAATACGGAATGCCGATCAGATAAACCGGCAGATACACCACACGGGCCCAAAAGAACAATTGCGCACCCAGCGCGGTCGACGCACTCGTGCGTTGCGCCGCAACGACGGCCAAGACAGCCGCCGCAAAAAACACAAACGTTTCCAGGAAATTCCTGCTCGCCCGATCACAGCGACCGGCAGCTCCCGTCAGCGACGTCGACGCGCCTTCCCGGTTACTCGCAAGCCAGGCCATGCCACGCTGCGGTATACCGAGCGTCGTCGCGACCAGGACATACATCACCCCAAGCAGGATCGACCACCCAAGCATCTTCAGTTCGACCGGCATGTCGCCACTCCCCCCATTGGATGTGGCGGCATCATGCGCCCCTGGATGGACAGCGCCAAGACGCTTTTCGGTAGCTGGCCGGACGGATCGAGGTGAAACAGTCGCGTACCGCGCCGTGTGGCGCGGTACGCGACAAAGCTCAGAGCATCGGCAACTTCAACCCCTGCTCCTTCGCACACTCGATCGCGATCTCATAGCCCGCATCCGCATGCCGCATCACGCCGGTACCCGGATCGTTCCACAGCACGCGCGCAATGCGCTTGTCCGCGGCGTCGCTGCCGTCGCACACGATCACCACGCCGGAATGCTGCGAATAGCCCATGCCTACGCCACCGCCGTGATGCAGCGACACCCAGGTCGCGCCGCCGGCCGTGTTCAGCAGCGCGTTCAGCAGCGGCCAGTCGCAGACCGCGTCGCTGCCATCCTTCATCGCTTCGGTTTCGCGGTTCGGCTGAGCGACCGAGCCGGAGTCGAGATGGTCGCGGCCGATCACCACCGGCGCCTTCAACTCGCCGTTGCGCACCATCTCGTTGAACGCCAGGCCGAGCTTGTGGCGCAGGCCCAGCCCGACCCAGCAGATGCGCGCCGGCAGGCCCTGGAAGCTGATGCGCTCCTTCGCCATGTCCAGCCAGTGTGCAGGTGCGGGTCGTCGGGGATCAGCTCCTTGACCTTGGCGTCGGTCTTGTAGATGTCTTCCGGATCGCCGCGACAGCGCCACCCAGCGGAACGGGCCGACGCCGCGGCAGAACAGCGGGCGCACGAAGGCCGGCACGAAGCCGGGGAACGCGAACGCGTTGCGTCAGCCCTTCGTCCTTCGCCATCTGGCGGATGTTGTTGCCGTAGTCGAACGTCGGGATGCCCTGCGCGTGGAACGCGAGCATCGCCTCCACGTGCTTGCGCATGGACTGCTTGGCCGCCTTGCGCAGTGCCGGCCGGATCGCTCTTGCGGCGCTCGAACCACTGCTCCACCGTCCAGCCACTCGGCAGATAGCCGTTGACCGGATCGTGCGCGCTGGTCTGGTCGGTCACGGCATCCGGACGCACGCCGCGGCGCACCAGCTCGGGCAGCATGTCCGCCGCGTTGCCGAGCAGCGCGATCGATTTCGCTTCGCCGGCCGCGGTGTACTTCGCGATGCGCGCCAGCGCGTCGTCCAGATCGGTCGCCTGCTCGTCGACGTAGCGCGTCTTCAGGCGGAAGTCGATGCGGCTCTGCTGGCATTCGATATTCAGCGAGCACGCGCCCGCGAGCGTCGCGGCCAGCGGCTGCGCGCCGCCCATGCCGCCCAGGCCGGCAGTGAGAATCCACTTGCCCTTGCAGGCTGCCGCCGTAATGCTGGCGGCCCATCTCGACGAAGGTCTCGTACGTGCCCTGCACGATGCCCTGCGAGCCGATGTAGATCCACGAGCCGGCCGTCATCTGGCCGTACATCATCAGGCCCTTCTTATCGAGCTCGTTGAAGTGCTCCCAGTTCGCCCAGTCCGGCACCAGGTTGGAATTGGCGATCAGCACGCGCGGCGCGTCGGCGTGCGTCGGGAACACGCCGACCGGCTTGCCGGACTGGATCAGCAGCGTCTCGTCGTCGCTGCAATTCACGCAGCGCGCGCAGGATCGCGTCGAAGCATTCCCAGTTGCGCGCGGCGCGGCCGATGCCGCCGTAGACCACCAGCTCCGCCGGGTTCTCCGCCACCTCGGGATCGAGGTTGTTCTGCATCATGCGGAACGGCGCTTCGGTGAGCCAGCTCTTGCAGCTCAGCTCGGTGCCGCGCGGCGCGCGGATGGTACGGGTGGTGTCGATGCGGGTGGGGGCGTTCATGGACGGAGGTCACGATCGGTGGGAAAACCCGATTGTGGCGAGGCCGGGCGCCGCCCGCAAACCGCACTGCGGCAAAAGCGCGCCCAGGACGGCCCGAATCATCGCCCATCACGCATGGCCCCTGCGCTGTCGCGAGCTGTCCTACGGCGCTCTGCCATCTGGCTGATTGATTCGCGTTTTCCCCGCGCCCAGGCTGCGCAAGGGGTATCCAGGCTGCACCGTCGCGTATCCGTATGGGAGAACACGTCCATGAGCGCGAAATACCTGATCGGACCTGTCATCGTCGCCACGGCCATGCTGGGTGTCAGCGCTGGCGCATGGGCGAAGGACAAGGCGATCCCGACCGACGAGGCGTTGATCGCGAGTGCGATGCGCGCGGCACCACCGGGCGTCGCGAAAAACGCGACGATCGTGGTGCCGGACGAGAAAGGCAACATGCGCACGCTGCGCAAGGGCACGAACGGCTTCACGTGCATGCCGGACAACCCTGCTACGCCAGGGCCCGACCCGATGTGCATGGATAAAAACGCGCTGGATTGGGCAAATGCCTGGATGGCGCACAAGCCCCCGCCGAGCGGCAAGGTCGGCTTCATGTACATGCTGGAAGGCGGCACGGATGCAAGCAACACGGATCCGTACGCGACGAAACCCACGACTGGCAATCATTGGATCAAGACGGGGGCGCACGTCATGATCGTAGGCGCGGAGCCATCGTTCTACGACAACTACCCGAAAAGCGCGGACCCGGATACCAGCGCGCCGTATGTCATGTGGGCTGGCACGCCCTATCAGCACCTGATGGCGCCGATCAAATGACGGGCCGAAAACGACGCGACCATTGATGTCCGAAAACGGCGAGTCGGGCCGCCCGATCGGTGCTAGCCTGCATGCATGTCGCTGAATCCATGACCCGCAACTTCCCGATGAGCGAGCCTGCGAACAGGCTCGCCTGAGCCGCGATGCGCGCTTCGACGGCCTGTTTTTCACGGCCGTCACCAGCACGCGCATCTATTGCCGCCCGGTATGCCCTGCTCCATCGCCGAAAGCCGCAGAACGTGCGCTATTACGCGCAGCGCCGCAGCGGCCGAGGCGGCCGGTTTTCGTCCGTGCCTGCGTTGCCGGCCGGAACTTGCGCCCGGCAATGACGCGTGGCAACGCGGCGACCATGTCATCGCGCGAACGCTGAAGCTGATGGAGGACGGCGCTGCCGAATACATGTCGATGGAAGCAACTGGCCGCGCGCGTCGGCGTCGGCTCGCGGCAATTGCGCCGCCTGTTCGTGGATCGCCTCGGCGCGCCGCCGATCAGCGTGCACACCACGCGTCGCCTGCTGTTCGCAAAACAGCTGCTCACGGAAACAGCATTGCCTGTCACCGAGGTCGCGCTCGCGTCCGGCTTTCGCAGCCTGCGTCGTTTCAACGCTGCGTTCCTGCAGGCGAACCGCGTGCCGCCACGCGAACTGCGGCGCCACCCAGCGTGCGGCGAGTGGCGACCGATCACGCTACGACTCGGCTATCGCCCGCCGTACGATTTCGAGGCGATGCTCGCGTTCCTGCGCGGGCGCGCGTTGCCGGGCGTGGAGCGGGTGGACGAGCACAGTTACGCGCGCGTGTTCGGCCCGGCCGATGCGCCGGGATGGTTGCGCCTGAGCGCGTGGCCCGGCGGCGAGCATGCGCTGCAAGCTGGAGCTGCATTGCCCGCAGCCGGCGCAGATGCTGCGGCGTGGTGACGAAGCTGCGGCGCATGTTCGATCTGGATGCGAATCCGCATCGATAATGCGACACGCTGAAACAAAGTGCCGTGCTCGCAGCCATTGCTGCGCAAGCGTCCCGGCCTGCGCCTGCCGGGCGGCTGGGACGGCTTCGAAATCGCCGTGCGTGCGATTCTTGGCCAACAGGTCAGTGTGGCTGCCGCGCGCACGCTCGCTACGCGTATCGTGCAGCGCTACGGCAAGCCGCTCGCGACATCGCCGATGCCCGGACTGGAACGACTGTTTCCCAGCCCGGAAGCGCTGGCCGATGCCGATCTGCGCGAGATCGGCCTGACCACGGCGCGCGCGGCAACGATCCGCGGCGTCGCCCAGGCGCTGCTGGATGGCCGCATCGATTTTCGCAGCGAACAGCCACTCGATGACGTTCGTCGAGCGCTGGGTGGCGTTGCCGGGCATCGGCGAGTGGACGGCGCATTACATGGCGATGCGTGCGCTGAGCCATCCCGACGCGTTTCCCGCCGCGGACCTGATCCTTCGCCGGGCCGCCGCCGGCGACGCTCCGGAACTCAGTACGAAGGCACTCACCGCACTGGCCGAGGCGTGGCGTCCATGGCGTGCTTATGCGGTGATGCATCTGTGGCGTAGCGCAAGCGATGCGGCGAACGCCGTGCCACAACAAAGCGAGCGCGCTGATGCCACCGAACGAGCCCATCTGGTACGACGAATTCCCAGCCCGGTCGGCATCGCTGCGGCTCGTCGCCGACGAGCGCGGCCTGCGCGAGATCTGGTTCGAAAGCGGCCGTCACCAGAAAGCGCCGCAACCGCACTGGCGGCGCGCGGCCGAACCCTTCGCACGGGTTCGCGCGACAACTGGAGGAATATTTCGCCGGCGACCGCCAGCAGTTCGACCTGCCGCTGCATCCGCGAGGTACGTCGTTCCAGCTGAAGGTGTGGTCGGAACTGGCTCGCATCCCCTATGGCGCCACGATCAGCTACGGTGAGCTGGCGCAGCGCATCGAGCAACCGCTGGCCGTGCGCGCCGTCGGCGCCGCGAACGGCCGCAACCCGCTGCCGATCGTGCTGCCCTGTCATCGCGTGATCGGTAGCGACGGCAGCCTTACCGGGTTCGGTGGAGGCTTGCCGACGAAGCGCTATTTATTGGCGCTGGAAGAGCGGTGTCGCGCACGGCGATTTGTTTGGTTCTGCGCTGCGGGCACGCTGAGTCGACATACGCGCATAAGGACTAGTGGCCCTCATCCACTGGCGGCGTCACGGCATTCTGATATTGCCCGATCAGGTTGCGCTGGGACTGCTGATAGTGATGGTCACGGTCTTTCTTGCCCTGCTTGTCCCACTCGCCTGTCGCCCGGTTTTCCGGTCGCGTCGTCATCACCGACGCGCCAGGGCTTTGCGGCCTGGCCGATTTCGCCGGTGGCCGGTGGTGGCCCGCGTTTAGGGCACGGTGAGGTGACGGCGCATCCGCCTCGCCTGAGGACGCCTGTTGCGCAGCAGCCAGGCCGGCCCAAGCGAGTGCACCGAGCAGGAGAAACGTGGCGAAACGGTAAAAAGATCGTGTATTGGTCATATGACTAAGCGATCATGCGCGGCTAGATTGCATCGTACGGACCATCGCATGAAAATCCTGTTTCGCCTGCTGCTCTGCTCGCTGATCGCGTTCAGTGCGGGTTGCGCCAATCAACCGACGCCCGCGCGCCCAGCGCCCACCGCCAGCACGACGAAACCGGCGGTCACGCCGTTGCTGCTGATCTCCATTGATGGCTATCGCGCCGATTACGTCGAGCGCGGTCTCAGCCCCGTGCTGAAGGAGCTTGCGAACGGCGGTGTGCGCGCCGTCGGCATGCAGCCCTCGTTTCCCTCACTGACGTTCCCGAATCACTACACGATCGTGACCGGCCTGCGGCCCGATCACCACGGCATCGTGAACAACACGATGGTCGATCCGGTGCTCGGCAAGTTCTCACTGAGTGATCGCGATGCCGTAAGCAATGGCCGCTGGTGGGAACAGGGCATGCCGCTGTGGGAAACCGCGAGCCGGCATGGCCTGAAGAGCGCCACCATGTTCTGGCCCGGCTCTGAAGCGAATATCCATGGCAAGCACCCGGACTTCTGGAAGCCCTATGATGGCGATGTCACGCCCGACCAGCGCGTCGACCAGGTGCTGGCATGGCTCGATCTGCCCGCCGATCAGCGCCCCACGTTTCTGACGCTGTACTTCGATGAGGTCGATCATGCCGGCCATACCTACGGCCCGGACACACCGCAGGTGGACCAGGCGCTTCGCGAAACCGATGCCGCCCTTGCCCGCCTCGTGCAGGGCCTGAAGCAGCGTGGCCTGCTCGACCGCATGAACATGATCGTGCTGGCCGACCATGGCATGGCTTCCGTGCCCGCGCAGAACAGCATCCTGCTCGACAAGGTCATTCCGCTCACGCGCGTGGAAGTCGTCAGCCTTGGCGTGCTGGCAGGCCTCAATCCCACGCCAGGCCATGATTTTGCGAAGATCGAAGCGCAGCTGGAGAAGCCGCAGAGGCACATGACGTGCTGGGACAAGTCAAGCGTGCCCGCGCGCCTCGCCTATGGCAGCAACCCGCGCGTGCCCCAGCTGCTGTGCCTGGCCGATGTCGGCTGGCGCATCACCACCACGGATTTCATCGCCAGGAAGAAGGGCAAGCTCAGCCTTGGCGAGCATGGCTACGACAACGCATCGCCGCTGATGCAGGCGCTGTTTGTCGCGCATGGCCCGGCGTTCCGCGAAGGCGCGACCGTCGCCACGTTCCCGAACGTGGACGTCTATCCGCTGATGACACACCTGCTCGGCCTGCCCGCCGCGGCGAATGATGGCGACTACCAGGCGGTGAAGAACATGCTGACGCCTGAAGCACAATGAACAGGACGTCATACAGGAGCGCACCTCTTGCGCGATCAGCGGCGTGGCGTCACGGCTTCGTTGGCTTTTCGCGCACAGGGTGCGCTCCTACAACAGGTTTCGATCTTCGTGCCGTATCTTATTGCGGCAGCGGCGGCTCCGTGCCGGGGGACGGTGGGCCGGGCAACGGCGGCAGGTAATACAGGCGCCAGGCAATCAGCAACCCCGCCATCACCAATGCCGCCACGAACAGCGCCACGCCGTTCCAGCCGTGCGACGCATAGAACAGGCCGCCACTCGCTCCCGCCAGGCTGGAGCCCATGTAGTACGAGAATAGGTACATCGACGATGCCTGGGCCTTGGCGTTGCCGGCGCGACGCCCCACCCAGCTGCTCGCGATGGAGTGCCCACCGAAGAAGCCGAACGTCACCGCCACGATGCCCAGCACGACGAAAATCAGCGGACGCATCATGGTCAGGCCCACGCCCAGCAGCATCAGCGCAAACGCCGTCCACAACACCTTGCGTCGCCCCAGCCGCCCGGCCAGATGGCCCATCCACGCCGAGCTGAACGTGCCTATGAGATAGACGCTGAAGATCGTTCCCACCACGGCCTGGCTCAGGCCGTAGGGTGGCTGCCAGCAGGCGATAGCCGATGTAGTTGTAGATCGTGACGAAGGCGCCCAGCAGCAGGAAACCCTCGGCAAACAGCCACGGCAATCCCGCGATCCCGAAACGCCAGCGCGAAGCGTCCAAACAGCGCACCCAGGTGCATTGGCTGTCGCACATGGTGCCGTGACGGCGGCAGGCTAAGCCAGAACACCAGGCCAGCGATCAATCCGATCGTGCCCACGGTAGCGACGCCGACGCGCCAACTGAAGAAATCGGCCATCACCCCGGCGACCAGACGCCCCCCCATGCCACCGATGGCATTGCCGCTGATGTACAGGCCCATGCCCAGGCCGATCGAATCCGGGTGCATCTCCTCGCTGAGATAGGTCATCGCCACCGCGGGCAAGCCGCTCAGGGTCAGGCCAAGCAGCGTGCGCAGGATCAGTAGCATGTGCCAATCCGGCACCAAGGCGGTCAGCAGCACCAGCACGGCCGATGACAGCAGCGATGCCGCCATCACCGACTTGCGCCCCCAGGTATCGGACACGCCGCCGGCAAACAGCATGGCAAACGCCAGCACGCCGGTGGTGAGCGACAGGGACAGCGATGCCGTGGCGGCACTCACGCCGTAGTCCTTGCTGAATTGGGGCATCAGGGGCTGCGTGCAGTACAGCAGCCCGAACGTCGCCAGGCCCGCGGCGAACAAGGCCAGGTTCGTCTGCCTGAAGATGGGTGTGCCGTGGCGAATGAACGGTGCCGGCTCAAGCTCCCGCACCGCCGGCCGATGTCCTGAGTGGGACACCGTTTCCACTTCGCCCTGACTTGCCATGCTGCAACCGCCTTGCCTACTTCTTGAAGCGGCTAGCATAGATCCTGCCGGGTCCGTGATCGAGGGTCGCTCAAACGTCTGTTCGCCTTACATATTCCTACGCGTCAACTTTTTCGCCCGTGGCATCCAAGCGGCCCGGGGAACGTGATACATAGTGCACGACGAGGTATCAGCCGCCTGCCCGGTTGTACCCGGGGTGCCGGCAAGGGGGGCCGGACAATGGGGGGATTTATGTATCGCGGACCCATCGTGGTTTTCGTTGCATGCCTGTTCGCCGCGCTCTATGTGCTGGTGGCACATGCGGCGCCTGCGGCGGAACCCACATCCGCACTACAGATATCGGCGTTGCCGGCGACGGTGCGCGTGGTCGAACCCGCGCAGGTGGTGCGGGGCGCGATGGATACCTTGTTCGTTCCGACCCACTCGGCCTACACCCCCAATGCCGTCGAAACCGAACGCTGGTATCGACTGGACACGATCGCGGATTGGAAAGGCGCCACGTCGCCGGTGCTGAGTTTCACGGGAGCGACGTATATACCTATTACGGTTTACGCACCTCCTGACTACCAGCCGCACGAACTCTGGTTTGCGCAGACCGAGGACACGCCCCGCTTCTCACGTCATCGCCTTGCGATCGAATTGCCGCACGACCTGCGTGCAGGGCAGCCGATCTACGTGCAGATCGCAGCGGACAGCTTCACGCGTCAGATCAAGCCCGCACTGACGGACTTGGCCAGCTACCAGTCCGAGGATCTCAACCACGTCCGCCTGACCACGATGTTTGCCAGCGTGCAGGTCACCATGATCCTGGCCGCGCTGTGCCTGTGGATGGTGCTGCGTGACCGCGTGCTGGTGTATTTCATCGGCTACATCACGTTCCAGCTGATGTTCCAGATGCTCACCAGCGGCGAGCTCTACGAGCTGCCGGGCGGCAAGCTGCTGGTGCCGCTGGGTACGCACGCGCCGTGGCTGTTCGCGGCGCTGAGCACGCCGCTGTTGGTCTCGTTCATCCTGGAATTCTGCGACCTGCGCCAGATCACACCCACGGCCGCGAAGATCCTGGGCTGGATGCGCTGGCCGTTCCTGCTCGCCGCGCTCCTGTTGTGCCTGCCGTTTGCCGTACGCACGCACGTGCTGGCCAGCAGCTTCAACATATGGTTCATGCTCACCGAGCTGTGGACCTTGAGCACGGTCGTGCTCGCGGTGTCGCGTCATGGCCGCCAGGCCCGCTTCTTCCTGATCGCCTGGATGCCCCAGGTGATGTTCACCTTGCTGCGCCTGAGCCAGATCCTGCTCAACCTCGATCAGCCACGCTGGCTCGAATACGGCTACCCGTTCACCATGGCGTTCGCCAGCATCGTGGTCACGATCGGTTTGGCGGACGCTTCGCTGCGCGCGCGGCGCGAGCGCGACATGGCGCATCACCTCGCGGACCACGATGCGCTCACCGGTGTACTCAATCGCCGCGCCCTGGTCAGACGCCTGCATGCCTCGATCCATGAGGCGCGCCTGCAGAAGGAACCGTTTGCACTGTTGTTCCTGGACATGGACCACTTCAAGTCGATCAACGACCGTTACGGACACCCGGTAGGCGATGCCTGCCTGCGCGCCGTGGCCGTGGCGATCGCGGAAGAGCTCCGTCCCGCGGACTGGCTCGGCCGCTACGGTGGCGAGGAGTTCATCGTCGGCTTGCCCGGTGCCAACCGCGACAACGCCATGGCCATCGGCGAGCGCATCCGCAAGAGTATCGAGGCACTGCACGTCCATTCCCGCGGCAGCACGCTGCAGACCACGGTGAGCCTCGGCGCGGCCAGTCTGGATGGCCCCACCGATACCGCCGACGAACTGCTTGCGCGCGCCGATGCAGCGCTGTATCGCGCCAAGAGCGATGGGCGCAATCGCATCGTGGCGCATTCACCGCATGCCGCCACAGGCACCTGAGCCACTCGCCATCACCGGTTCAATCAAGGCCGCCCGGTGCCATAGGCCCACGTCAGGAATACCGGCAGCACACGCTTCCAGGTGGCCTGGTTGTGTTCGCCGTCGGGGAGCAGATAGAACGCAACGCCGGCACCACGCGTTGGGTGGTGGGCATAATCCATGTCAACCGCATAGCCAAGATCGCGCAGTCCGCGCAGCTGCGACCCGTCGGGTGCGCGGTAGCCGCCGACAAGATCCTGTATATCCTCGACCGCATCGATGACACCGTTGCCATTGCGGTCATTGGTTTCCTCGCGTGCGCCCACCGAGAACCAGAACCGCAGGTCTTTGTGCTGCTTTGAGTCGTTCACCATGGCTTGCGCCAGGCGCGATGATTCGATCGCCGGCGCGCTGCTGCGATCCCCCGCCAGCCAGAACGATGGCGAGAACGCAGCGACACGCCCGAACACCTCGGGATACTGCCAGCCCAGGTTGAACGCATTGAGGCCGCCCAGCGACCAGCCCAGTATGGTTCGCCCGCGTACCGCTCGCTGCGTGCGGTAATGTGCATCGACATAGGGCACCAGCCGCGTAGCCACCCAGTCGGAGTACTCGTAGGCGCGACGGCCGATCGGCCCGATGCGCGAGTCGCCGACCAGGCTGCGCTTCGCCTTGCGATCGGACAGACCATAACCGGATGCACGGTCGGAGAGCATGTCGATGGCAATCACGATGACGGGGCGCATCGCATGCTCGGCATAAAGCCTGTTCAACGTCTCCTGCAAACCGACGGCCGCCATATCCTGGCCATCGTTCGCGTACAGCACCGGGTAGTGGATGCTCGCCGACGACGCCTCGTCATAGCCCGGCGGCAGATAGACGGACACCTTGATCGTCTCTGGCGCGAACGCCGGCGCATCCAACACGAGTCGGGTGACGGGCGGCGCCGACTTGGCGAATGCCGGTGATGCGTTGGCAAGGTCAGCATTCGCAGCCACGGCACAGAACAGCACGAGCGAACCACCCACCTGAGCGAACGCGCATACCCCATCCGTTTACCCTCGTATGCGCATCATTCGACGACCAGCAACCAGCCCTTGCCGGGCTCGACGGGAATCGCATCGCCCGGCTTGAACGTCGCTTGCGGCTGGAAGCCGTCGACGGCTGGCGCCACTAGCGTGACCTTGTCTGCCGAAAGTCCGAGCGCGCGCCAGTCGATGCTGAGCTTCACCTCGGTCTTCTCCGGCGCCCACGATGCAAGCGCGATCAGCGTCTTCTCGCCCTTGCGAACATAGCTGGTCGCCAATACGTCGTCGCGATCTGTCTTCACCGGCGTGTCGTGTACCCACCAGCCGATCATGTCCGCCTGGGCGATGCCGAACGTCGTCCCACAGCTTCCACAGCCCGCGCGGGATCGCTGCCCGGCGACCAGCCCAGCCGGTTCGTCATGCCGAACAGCATGCCGCGCCACGGGTTGCCGTCGTTCTGCAGCATCTCGCCCATCAGGCCATACGGAATACCGGAGATCTCGGTGAGCCAATACGCAGGCGAGGTCTTCTCGTAATCGAACTCCTCGCCGAACCACAGCCGGTCGATGTACGGGAACAGTTCCATGTAGAGCAGCGCGCTGTTGATATAGCCGTCGCGCGGGTTGAACTGGCTCGCGGAATGCAGGTCGATCAGCGGATGCGGGCGCCGCGCCTGCAGCACCTTGCGCACGCGCTTCATGGTCGTGCGGTCGTACGCCACATCGTCGAGATACAGGCCATCGATGCCGACATTGCGGGCAAGCCAGTCCAGCCCCTCGATGTAGTAGTTGTGCCAGCGGCTCTGGCCAGCATTGATCACCGCCGCATCACGATTCTCCGGCACGTGCCACGCCGCGATGTAGTCGCCATCCAGATGCTCCTGCAGCCACGAGAAGCCGCCTCCCTTGCCCGCGCTGATCACTTCATGGCCCAGGCTTTCCAGCATCGGCAGCTCGGGCGCGCGGTCGGAGAGCTCGCGCACCGTGTCATAGATCTTCACGCGCATGCCACGCTGGTGCGCCGCATCGACATACGCGCGCATCGTCCCGGCTTCGAGGAACGGGTAGTTGATCCAGGGATTGATCGGCGTGGCGTGATGGATATTCACCACGTTCGCACCATCGGCCCTGATCGCATCGAGATCGCCGTACTTGTGGAAGTAGCGATCGGAGAAATGCTCGGCCGGGTTGATCTTCTTGAACGGCGTCACGCGCATCACGATGTCGTAGCGCAAGGTCTCACCCGCCTGCATCGTGCGCGGACCACTGAACGCCTCGGCCAGGTACGCGCTCGGCTGGCTGCGCAAACGGATGCCGCCTTGTCCGCGGTTGTCCCACGACACGGGCATGCGCAACGGCTGCTGGTGGTAGAAATTGGTATTGAGCGGGCGCAGGTAGTGTTCGTCGCGCAGATGGAAAGCTAGTCCGGCATTCACCGTGCCGATCCAGGCGCCATCCTGGTTGTTCTGTACGTTCCATTTCCAGTCGAAATCGGCAGGCGCGCGATCGCCCTGGCGGCCAAGGCCCAACTGATACTTGGCGACGTCGTGGTTCAGCGGAATCTCCAGCCGGATATCACGCAGCGAGGTGGCCTGTCTCGCGGTCAGGGCAATCGCATAGATCAGCGTGCCATCCGCCTCAAGGCTGGCCTTGACGTCGCCCTGCAACGGCCCCGCATTCCCAACCACCTGCCAGTGCACCTTGCCGGGGCCCTCGCGCTGCACCCTGGGAACCCCGGATGCGTCCAGCGCATAGTCGCCCGTGCCGTCCTGCACCACCAGGCGCATCGGCGCCGCCAGCAGCGCCGTCGGTCGTTTGGCGAAGCCGGTCATGCGCTCGTCGAAGTCGCTCGTGATCTGTCCCGGCAGGCCACTTGCCGCCAGCATCACCTGGCGCCCAAGTATGCCCAGCGTCGCCCCCTTCACGCTGACCGCCGTGAACGGCTTGACCAGCGAATCGTCCTGCGCCAGCGTGGAATTGAGCCAGCGCAGGCGGGTGAGCTTGAACGGATCGTCATCACCATGCGCCACCGCCTGCCCCTCGCCCACCGTGATGACCAGCGGCAGCTTCTGCGCCGGTACGCCGTCGGCAGCGATGGTTACTTCGCCACGGTACAGGCCCGGCTTGGCAGACGCTGGCACATCGAGCCCCATCCACAAGGGCTGCACGCGTCCCTGCGGCACGTCGACGTGCAACGAGAACGGCTTGCCGGTGAAATCGACACCGCCGAGGTTGAAACTGGTGAATGCACTGGCGGGGATGCGCGCACCATCCGTGCCGGTCAGGTCACTGAACTCGACGCGCAGGTTGCCGACGCTGTCGTGCGGAGCCCATGCGCCAATCTGGAAGCTCAGGTATTCACCGCGCAGCACCTGCTCGCTCAACGTGCCGCCCGGTCCTCGCTGCGCCCAGCTTTCTGGAATGGCGTCGAACATGCGCACCGGATTGGCCCGCGTTTCCGGGAACAGCAGCAAAGGCTCGGACGGATGCGCCGTCAGCAGCGCCTGCCGTTCCGCCGGCGTGGCCGCCCGCTCCATCCCGGTATAGGCGTCGAAATCATCAACGGCTTCGTAGCGCAGTACATGTGCCTGCGGGAGCTTGCCCCAGGCCTGCGCGCCGGTACCGACGTCGCGTGACCAGGCGGCCTCGGCGCCATCCTTCGGCGTCGCATAGGTCACCGTGGGATAGTTGCTTCGGCCCTGGCTGATGTAGGGCTGGTAATAGATCGCGTACACGCCGGCCTGCGCCGCCTGAAACACCAGCTCGCCGCTGGCGCGGTCGATGCTTCCGCGCAGCACATTGCTTACCTGCTTGCCGCTCGGATCGGTGACGATGACGGCTACCTGCTCGGGGTGCGCGTCGCGGCGACGCCAGGGGATCACCACGTGCACCGCCGCAGCCGGCGCGTCCACTTGCACCAGGTACCGATGATTGCCCAGCGTTGATGCGTCCCAACGCAACGATGGCGGCATCACAGGCACTGTCGCGTTCACCCAGGACGTTGCACCCAGCAACACGCCCGCCATGATCCATGCACTACGCCGATAACCCATCACCGCCCCAGATTGCGAAAGGAAGCCGGCGACGTGCCCTGGCATGGGATGCACGCACTGCCACCGGAACGGAGGGTGTAACCCGAGCCTGCCGGTCGAGGCAAGGTCCAAACGTCCGGGTCAGGCGCCACGATCGGTGCGTAGCGTGCGCACGACCTCATCATGCCCCGCCGCCGAGCGCCCGCTGACCCAGCCAAACAGGCCGATGCCGACGATGATCATCAGTGCGCCGGCCGCGGAAAAACCGTGCGGCCAGGCCTCGCCAAGAAAACTTGCGCCAATCACCGTGGCGAACAGCAACTCGGCCGCTTGCATCGCCTCCACCGCGGCAAGCGAGGTCGGTTCGCTGCGCACCATGTCGGTGGCGCGGAAAAACAGCACGGTGGCGATCACGCCGGAAGAAAGCGCCACGCCACCCGCCAGGCAGGCTTCACGCAAGCTGGGCGGCCCGATCGTCAACCACGCCACCAGCGCCAGCAACCACCACAGCGGCCAGCTGCACAAGGTCATGCCGAACACGCGTTGCGTCGCGCCGATACGTTTCCCGCTCTGCTCCAGATGCAACAACAGCATGCGGTTGCCCAGCGGATAGGCGAAGGCGGAGAACACCACGGCGGCCATCGCCAGCCAGTCGCCCGGCTGCAAGCGCCCCTGTGCGTGCCCCCACTGAAGCGCAAATACGCCGGTCACGATAAGCACGCCGATGGCGACGCTGCGCCACGGCAACCGTCGCCGCTCATCCCGATAGATAAAAGGCGACAGCAACGGTCCCGCCAGCACCGTGGTCTGGAAACTGCCTGCGATCAGCCACGAAGGTCCGCTATTGGCCGCCCAGGTGAGCGGCAGGCCGAACAATACAAAGCCGACGGCACTCCACAACAACCAGGTACGTGGATACCGCCGCAGTTCGCTGGGCAATGCCCCCAGACCACCTTGCCAGGGCAGGATCAAGGCCAGCAAGGGCAAGGTGATGAGATAACGCAGGATCACCGCCCACGCCCAATGACCACCGCCAGCGACCAGACTGCGGTTGAGCACATAGGTCATGGTGAAGAACAGCGCCGCGCACAGCGCCAGGCCCACTGCGGCAAGAACATTCGAGCGCATCGGCATCCCATGGCGAAAACGCCGAGTGTGGCAAATGCCGAGCGTCTTTCGTAGCAGGACCTGACGGTTCGACCTTGGAACCTGTTCAAAGTCTCTGTGTGGTCACAAGCGCCCCTCCCCAACCCTCCCTGCGACCGCAGGGAGTCCCTTTTCGGGACAAGCAGGGGAGGGAGTAAGTGCGGGCATGCTTTTGACCCCTCCCCCTGCTTGCAGGGGGAGGCCGGGAGGGGGTGCTTGTGGCCGATGAAGCCGGAATGACGGCCTGATTCAGGCCACCGCTTGCTGCGTGGCCAAGGGCAGGTCCATCTGCACGATCAGCCCACCGCCCTCGGCATTGCTGGCGTGAATATCGCCGCCGTGCGCCCGTACCACGCGCTGGACAATGGCGAGCCCGAGCCCGTGCCCATCCGCGCGCACCGCGTTGCTACCGCGAAACAGGGGGCGGAACAGGGAGTCCAGTTCGGCCGGGGGCACGCCAGGACCATGATCGCGAATGGACAGCTCAACCTTGTCCTTGCCCGCATGGATGGACAGCTCGACCCGACCACCGAGCGGGCTGAACTTGATGGCATTGGCGATCAGGTTGTCCAACGCGCGCTCCAGCAGCAGTTCGCTGCCGGATACGACCACCGCATCGGCCGGTTGCAAGGTCATGCTGATAGCGCGAGCCTGCGCCTCCAGTTCGGCGCGTTGGATGCATTCACTCAGCAAATCCACCAGTTCGACCGGTTCGCGATTGACGCCGGGAATGCCCCCCTCAAGGCGGGAAAGCGCAAGCATTTCCCCGGTCATGCTGTCCAACCGGCTGATCTCCTGTTCCGCCTGCTGGAAATACCGCGCCGCTTCACTGGCATCCGCACTGCGGCGGGCCAGGTCAAGGATCAGGTGCAGTCGCGCCAAGGGCGAGCGCAGTTCGTGCGACAAGTCCTGCAACACGCTTCGGTCATGCGCCACCAGGGCCTCGATGCGTTCGGCCATGGCGTCGAAATCGCGCGCCAGCTGGGCGAGTTCATCATGCGCATGGCCCTGGTCGCGCCCCACACGCGCCGACAGTTCACCGGACGCCATGCGCCGCGTCGCTTGGCGAATCGCCTCCACCGGTCGCGCCACGTTGCGCGCCACCCACCAACCCACCATGCCGATGAACAGCAAGGACAGTACGCCCTGGATGGCGAGGAAAATGGTCTGGCGCGTCTGCGGCCGCAGCCTTGAATGCGCCCGGCTCAAGCGCTACCAATTGCCGCGTCTGACCATCCGCACCTTGCACCTGCTGCACGGCGACATAAAGATTCGGCCAGGGCTGCAGCACGATATCCCGCTTTTCGTCGAGCCAGGTCGGCAGCGCCCCCTTTATCGATGACGGCAGGCGCATCGGCACCAGCGCTTTCCCCTGCTCGAACAACGTGGCATCGATGCCTTCGCGGCGCTGTTGCGCCGACCACTCGGCCAGCGCCGCGGCACCGCCGCCCTCATAAGCCTGGTCGGCACTCCTGCCCCAGCGCGGCCCAGTTGATCTCCACCGCCGTGGTGTACGCGATGAAACGCGTGGTGAGGAATCCACCAATGCCCAAGCGCCAGCAGATTGGCGGCACAGAAGCTGATCAGCAGGCGCCAGTACAGCGAACTCTTGAACGGACTCACGCGCGCCCCCACGACCAGCACGTAGCCAGCGCCGCGTACCGATTCGATGCGCGGCGACTGGGCGGAAGCCTCGGCAAGCTTGTGGCGCAGACGGCTCACATGCACGTCGATACTGCGATCGAAACGCTCCAGTTCGCGCCCCAGCGCCATACGCGGTCAGCGTGGCCTTGTCGACCAGCTCGCCGGCGCGCTGAGCCAGCGCCAGCAGCAGCAGGAATTCCGCGCCGGTCAGCGACAGTTCCTGCTCCCCCACATAGGCGCGGCGCTCGCCCGGTTCCAGTCGCAGCGCGCCGATCTGCAGCGTGCCGGCCGCCGCCGGCGTATGGCGTCGTAGCTGCGCACGCACGCGAGCGAGCAACTCGCGCGGCAGGCAGGGCTTGGCCAGGTAATCGTCCGCGCCCAGTTCCAGGCCGATCACGCGATCCACCGGCTCGCCGCGCGCGGAAAGCATGATCACCGGCAAGCGATGTTGCAGACGCAGCTCGCGCAGCGTATCCAGCCCGTCGCGGCCGGGCATCATCACATCGAGGATCAGCAGATCAGGCCGGGTGGATTGGTTGTGCAGCTGCGCCAGGCCAGACTCGCTGTCATGGGCGACGTCCACGACAAAACCTTCGCGCTGCAGGTACTCGGCCAGCAGGCTGCAAAGGGCGCGATCGTCGTCAACAATGAGGATTCTGGACATGGCGTTCCTTAGAACCTGTTCTCGATCTCCGCGTGGAGATCGAGAACAGGTTCTTAGCTCCGGCGCCATTCAAACCGCGCCATGGCGCCAACACTACCGGCTTTACGCTTCTTTACCTTTCGGCAAAGAACATACACATAGCGCTGTCGTCAAATGGACACCAGCAAGTCCACCCCAACGACCAAGGAATTCCCCATGCGCAAGAACGTTACTGTCGCCCTGGTACTGGCATCGGCCATGGCCCTCGCCCCGTTCGCCATTGCTGCCGCTCAGGATGGCGGTTTCCACGGCGGTCACAGCCATCATGGCGGCTTCGAGGCTTACAGCAAGCTCAACCTGACCGACGCGCAGAAGGCCAGCATCAAGCAGGTCATGCAGAACGCATTCGCCCAGAGCAAGCCGCAGCGCCAGGCCCTGCGCCAGCAGCGTGAGGCATTTGAAGCGATGGCGCCGAACGCGTCTGGCTATCAGGCCGCCGCCGCCAGCCTCGCCCAGGCCGAAGGCGCTGCGATGCAGGCTCGCGTGCAGCAACGCGCCGCGATCCGCGCCCAGATCTATTCCATCCTGACGCCGGCACAGCAGAGCCAGCTCGCTTCGATCAAGGCGCAGAAGCTAGCTCGCCGCCAGCAGTGGCAGCAGTTCAAGGCCCAGCACCCGGTGTCGGGCTCATCCACGGCCCAGTGACTTCAGTTGACCCGCAACAAGAACAGGGCATGACCTGATCCTTCAGGTCGAACAAGAAAAGTCGGCGCCGGCCTGCATGCTGGCGCCGTTCTCTTTTCGCATGCCGAGGGATCTCAATCCGCCTTGAAATCGCCTTGGGCTTGCGCCCTCACATAGAGCGGTGGCGCATAGCCGGCCGGCTTGCTACCCACGCTGACGCCACCGTGCAGGCGCGTCTGCTGCGCATCTCCGAAGAACCAGTACGGGAACGGCGCATCCAGCGCGCTGGCCGCGTCGAGACGGGCGCGCAGATCGGCGGGAATCTCAAAGGACAGCGCCGCCAGGTTGTCATCAAGCTGGGCCAGCTTGGTCGCACCCACGATGACCGACGCCACGCCCGGCTGGGTCGCCACCCAGTTCAAGGCCACCTGGGCCATCGGCTTGTCCATGACTTTGGCCGCGTCCTCGAGCACGCCGACAATCGCCCAGTTACGCTCATTGAAGCGATCGAAACCCGGTAGGCCCGACACCTTGACGAGGCGCCCTTCCCCTGCGCCACCGGCCTCGCTGGGTTTGTACTTGCCGGACAGCAAGCCCATGCCAAGCGGGCTCCATGCCGTGATACCCATGCCCAGTTCGATCGCCATCGGCACGAATTCGTGCTCGATGTGACGCTCGATCAGTGAGTACTCCAACTGCAGGTTGACCAAGGGTGCCAATGCATGGGCTTCCGCATAGGTCTGCGCCCTCGAGGCGTACCATGCCGGTACATCGGATAAGCCCACGTAACGGATCTTGCCTGCCCGCACCAGGTCGTCCAGCGTGCGCACCACTTCCTCGGCGGGCGTGATGCGGTCCCAGGTATGCAGCAGGTACACGTCGATGTAATCGGTGCGCAAACGGCGCAGCGAGCCTTCAATGGCACGCAGGATGTTCTTGCGGCCATTGCCACCTGCATTCGGATTGCCAGGCTGAGCGTTGTAGCTGAACTTGGTGGACAGCACGACGCGATCGCGCACACCAGCCTCGGCCACGAAACGGCCGAGCAGCTCCTCGCTGGCGCCGTCGGTGTAAAGATCAGCGGTGTCGAAAAAATTGCCGCCGGCGTCCAGGTAGCGGTCGAACATCGCGCGGGCCGTGTCTTCCGCTGCGCCCCAGCCCCAATTGTCGCCAAACGTCATGGTACCGAGCGCAAGTCGGCTGACGCGCAGGCCGGAGCGACCCAGGGTGTAGTACGAATCGAGCGACATGAGGAACTCCCGATGGGTTTGGTGGACGGGAGGCAGTCTGCTCCTTGCCATTGCGAAGAAAAATCCGGATCTTGTGAATGCTTTATTTAGCTTGGCTAATTAATGAAGATCGACGACACCCATGGCCTGCGCGCCTTCCGGCTCATCGCCCGCCACGGCAGCTTCACCCGCGCCGCCGCCGAGATGGAAGTCACGGCGTCCGCGCTCAGCCAGACCCTGCGCCAGCTCGAAACGCACCTGGGCGTGCGCCTGCTGCATCGGACCACACGCCGAGTGGGCCTCACCGAGGCTGGCAGTGCCTTCCTGGAGCGCATCTCCCCGGCCCTGGGTGACATCGATGCCGCCGTCGAGGCGCTGCGCCAGCACGGCGACCGGCCCGCCGGCACCCTGCGCATCGCGGTGCCGCAAATGGTGCTCGATCACCTGATCGCGCCGATCTTGGCGGACTTCATGCGTGCCTGGCCGGAATTGAAACTCGATATCCATATGGAGAACCGGCTGACCGATCTGATCGCCGACGGCTTCGATGCCGGGATCCGGCTCGGCGAACGGCTGGCGCGCGACGTGGTGGCGGTGCCGCTGGGCGGACCGCAGCGGGCCGTGGTGGCAGGTGCGCCGGCCTACTTCCGCGAACATGGCAAGCCTTTGCATCCACGCGATCTGGCCGCGCACCACTGCATCCGCTTCCGCTTCAGCAGTGGCGCGATCTACCGCTGGGAGTTCGCCTACCCCACGGGCTCATCCCGGGGTCAGTGGTTCGAGCTCGACGTGGACGGTCCGCTGACCACCAACGAGCCCGCCATGGCGATACGTGCCGCCATCGACGGGCTGGCGTTGACACATATGGTCGAGCCCTCGGTACGCGCGGCCATCGCCTCCGGTCAACTGGAAACCGTGCTCGATGACTGGCTACCACCCTTCGATGGTTTCTATCTGTATTACCCCAGTCGCCTGCAGGTGCCGCCCAAGTTGCGCGTATTCATCGAACATCTGCGCACGCACCTCGCAAGGACGCCGTAAGCGGGTGTAGCGCCGACTTTATTCGCGCCAGTGACCGGCAACATAAACGTTAGCCGGCACCCATACGCGCGCCGCGTAGTGCCGCCTTGGCGCCACCACCACGCAGCCAGTGAGTGAAAGGCTCGCGCTGAACATGACGGCGAGGCCAAGACTGATCAGCATGAGTCGACGCATGGGTGTTCTCCTTGGTGGGTGTTAGCCACGGAGAACGCCAGCCTTAAGGAGCCGATGACGAAATCATGCGAACACGATGGCTGCGGTTCATGCATTTCGCAGCCACCATTCAGCCTGACGGAAAGCTTACGCGTCAGTGCTGCGCCAAGCGCTCCATGGCGGAGCGATAACGCGCGGCGATGCGCTCCTCGTCGCGAGTGCATGAAATGGCGCACGACCCACTCGCCCCCCACCATCACGTCACGCACCAGCGGTACGTTGCCCGCAAACAGGAAGCTATCGATGACGGAGCGCTCGTCGCGCGCTGCCAGCAATGGCGCGCGATCATCGAGCACGAATAGATCGGCTCGCGCGCCCTCACGCAGTTCGCCAATCGGCAGGCCTGATGCCAGCGCGCCGCCACGAAGCGCGGCGCGCCACACGGTTTCGCCCACGCTATCGCCCTGATGGCGCGCGGCGATATTGCGATGGCGCGTCGACAGGCGTTGGCCGTATTCGAGCCAGCGCAATTCTTCCACCGGCGACACGGAGATATGCGAATCCGAACCGATGCCGAGCGTGCCCTGTGCATCCAGGTATGTCGGCGAGCGGGAACAGACCATCCCCCAAATTGGCCTCGGTGGTGGGACACAAGCCCGCCACCGCTCCGCTGCGCGCCAGCCGCGACGTCTCCTGCGCGCTCAGATGCGTGGCATGCACCAAGGTCCAACGCGCATCGACATCAGCATGGTCCAGCAACCACTCCACCGGGCGCGCGCCGCGTGTAGCGAGGCAATCCTGCACCTCGCCGATCTGCTCGGCGATATGGATGTGAATGGGACAATCGCGCGCGGCATCGCTGGCGAGCACGTTGCGCATCGCATCCTCGGGCACGGCGCGCAACGAGTGCAGCGCAATGCCTACCCGCAGCTTCTCGTTCTCATGGGCTCGCAATGCTTCCAGCAGGCGCAAATAGGACGGTCACGTCATGACCAAAACGGCGCTGACGCGACGTCAACGGACGGCCATCGAAGCCGCCGCTCATGTACAGCACCGGCAGCAAGGTCAGCGCGATGCCCGCTTCACGCGCCGCCTCGATCAACGCCAGCGACATCGCCTCGGGTTGCGCATAGGGCGTCCCGTCCGGCTGGTGATGCAGGTAGTGGAATTCGCAAACCTGCGTGTAGCCGGCTCTTGAGCATTTCCACGTAGAGCTGCGCGGCGATGGCCTTGAGCTCGTCCGGGCCAATGCGCCGCGGCGAACGCGTACATGGTCTCGCGCCAGCGTCCAGAAACTATCGTCACTCTTACCCTTGCGTTCGGCCAGTCCGGCCATGGCCCGTTGGAATGCGTGCGAATGCAGGTTGGGCATGCCCGGCAGCACCCAGTGTCCCAGGCGTTCTGCCGCACCGGCACTGGCGCTGACCAGGTAACCGCGATCATCGACCGCGAGCCCGGCATCGAGGGTCCAGCCTTGAGCAGTCCATAGTCGATCTGCGACGTAGTTGGTCGGAATGGTAGCGCCCATTTGCCTGCTCCTTGGGATATCCCCTCAAGTTTAACCGCCGCGCCCGGCCGCGTCGTTCAGCCCGCTGCGGCATAATGCGCCAATGGCCAAGAAGATCCGAGAAGATGCACCGAAGCTGCTGGTACGCCAGGCCAGGCCTGCCGATGTACCCGGACTAGTCGACCTCACCGCACGTGTCTACACGGCCGAGTGGGGGCATTCGGCGGAAATGTTGCGATCCCAGCAGACGCATTTCCCCGAAGGCCAGTTCGTGGTCGAGTACGAAGGGAAGATCGTCGGCTATTGCGCCACGTTCCGCATCGACGAAGCCACCGCGCTCGCGCCGCATACCTGGATGCAGATCACCGGTGGCGGCATGGGCTCGCGCCACAAGGCCGACGGCAACTGGCTGTACGGGATGGAAGTGGTGGTGCATCCCGACTACCGCAACATGCGCATCGGCCAGCGCCTGTATCAGGCGCGCAAGCGGCTATGCACCGATTTGAAGCTGCGCGGCATCGTTTTCGGCGGACGTATCCCGGGCCTCGCGAAGCAACCTGCACCGATACGGCAGTGCCGACGCCTACGTGCAGGCCGTGGTGGAAGGCAAGCGCCGCGACCTCACGCTGAGCTTCCAGCTGAGCAACGACTTCGAGGTGATCGGCCTGCTGCGCGGCTATGTGCCGTCCGACTACGATTCGCTGGGCTACGCCGCCCATCTGGTCTGGCGCAATCCGCGAGCTGCTCAACCAGCCGGATATTCCGTCGATTCCGTCGACCCAGCGACTGCCTGACTCGGTGCGCGTCGCTTCGGTGCAGTACCTGCAGCGGCGCATCCGTTCGTTCGAGGAATTCGCGACCCAGGTGGAGTACTTCACCGATATCGCGGCCGACTACAACGCGGATTTCGTCACCTTCCCCGAATTGATCACGCTGCAGCTGCTGTCGATCGAGAACGAGGAACTGTCGCCGGTCGAGTCGATCCGCAAGCTCAGCCAGTATACGCCGCAGGTGAAGGAGCTCTTCAGCCATCTGGCGGTGCATTACAATATCAACATCATCGCCGGCTCGCACCCGACCGAGCAGGCCAACGGCGACATCCACAATGTCTGCTACGTGTGCCTGCGCGACGGCTCGATCCATGAGCAGCGAAAAGATCCATCCGACGCCGAGCGAACGCACCGTGTGGAATATCACCGGCGGCGACAGCGCGGCGACCATCCCGACCGACTGCGGCCCGATCGGCGTGATGATCTGCTACGACGCGGAATTCCCCGAAGTCGCGCGCCACCTGGTCGACCAGGGCGCGCTGATCCTGTTCGTGCCGTTCTGCACGGATGTGCGCGAAGGTTATCTGCGCGTGCGCTACTGCTCGCAGGCGCGCGCGATCGAAAACCAGTGCTACGTGGTGCTTTCGGGTAATGTAGGCAACCTGCCCGGGGTGAACAATTTCGACATCCAGTACGGCCAGAGCTGCATCCTGACGCCAAGTGATTTTCCATTCGCGCGCGATGGCATCGCCGCCGACTCCACCCCGAATATCGAAACCGTGCTATTCGCTGATCTGCATCTGGAAGTCTTGCCCGCGCCCGCAACGCAGGCGCCGTACAGAATCTCAAGGACCGTCGTTTCGATCTTTACGAAACGCGTTGGACGCGCAAGTCCGAGGTGAAGAAGTGAGCGGCACCGAAGACGGCGGCATCCAACGCACCAGCGCAAGCCGCCGCCACGGCGCGACTCAAGCGCCTGACCGATTCGGAGCTGTTCTCGCCCGTGCAATGGCGTCGCCGCGTCCTGTTCTGGAGCGGCGCCGATACTGGTGGGCCTGGCGGCGGTGGGTTTGCCAAGGCGGCCGACTATGCCTACGGCCTGTTCCAGTGGCGTGGTGACGCACAACCGCTTCTGGGCATTCCTGATCACGCCGGCCACGTTCGCCCTGCTCGCCTGGCTCACCCAGGGCGCGTTGAAACGCCACGCGCGGCTAGCGGCATTCCCCAGGCCATCGCCGCGCTCAAGGTCGAGGACGAAGGCTTTCGTCAGAGCATGCTGTCGCTGCCGATGGCGATCGGCAAGATGGTGCTGACCCTGATGGCACTGGCGGCTGGCGCATCGGTCGGGACGCGAAGGCCCTACCGTGCACGTCGGCGCGGGCCTGCTCTATTCGCTGGGCCGCCGCTTCGGCTTCATGAGCCCGAAGGCGGCATCGCGCTTCATCCTGGCCGGCTGCGCCGCGGCCTCGCCGCGGCGTTCAATACACCGCTGGCCGGCGTGGTGTTCGCGATCGAGGAGACTGGCCGGCACGTTCGAGCACCGTTTCAGCGGCACGTTGCTTACCGCGGTCATCGTCTCGCGGCGTGGTGTCGCTGGGCGTGCATGGGCAACTACTCCTACTTCGGCCATGTCGACAGTGCCAGCCTGCCACTGGGCCATGCGTGGCTGGGCGGTGCTGCTGCCGGCATCGTCTGCGGCCTGGCGGGCGGTCTGTTCGCCCGACTGATCCAGCTTAGCGACCACGGCTTCCGTGGCGTGGTGGGCCGCCTGCGCGCCCGCCAGCCGGTGGTGTTTGCTGCCGGCATGCGGCCTCGCCCTGGTCCTGCTCGGCCAGCTCATCGCATACCGGCCTCTATGGCACCGGTTACGCCCAGGCCAAGGACATTCTGGAGGGTCATGCCGAGACGGTGACGAGCTTCGGCGTCGCTGAAGTTGCTCGGCAATATCGCTTCGTACTGGGCAGGCATTCCCGGTGGCATCTTCTCGCCGGCCCTGGCGGTGGGCGCGGGCCTGGGCCAGAACCTGCGCACCATCCTGCCCGGCGTCGATGGCTCGGCGATGGTCTTGCTCGGCATGGCGGCCTATCTCTCCGGCGTCACCCGGGCACCGCTGACGGCCACCGTGATCGCCATGGAACTTACCGACAACCAGCAGATGGTGTTGCCGATCATGGCGACCTGCCTGATTGCGCGGGCGGCCTCCTCCATCCTTTCGCGCAAACCGGTGTATCGAGGATTGGCCGACAAGCTGATCGAGGGCTATCGAGCATGAGCTTGCGCGGCGAAATCTCGAAACGCAGCGCGATGCCGTGGCCGAAGGCGGTCTTTCCGCCGGCGATAGTGCGATGGAAGAACGCGCCAGCGAGCCCATGGTCGAAGACCCGGCTACGCCGATTCCGCCTTCCGACGATCACCCGGATGACGGCTTTTCGTCCCCACGGCAGCACTGACTCACATGACTAAACGCTGGGAGCGCCTACTGCTCGAATGCCACGCTGGCGACGTTCGCCGGCGAGGCGCCCTATGGCTTGATCGAGCACGGCGCCATTGCACTGCATCAAGGGCGCATCGCCTGGGTCGGGCCACGGAATGAGTTGCCCGGCGATGCCGAAGCAGCAGGCCGCGCGCGTGGATTACCTCGACGGTGCACTGGTCACGCCTGGACTGATCGACTGCCACACCCACCTCGTGTTCGGCGGCAACCGCGCGCATGAATTCGATCTGCGCCTCAATGGCGCCAGCTACGAGGAGATCGCACGCGCCGGCGGCGGCATCGTCTCCACCGTCAAGGCCACCCGCGCCGCCAGCGAAGATGCACTGTTCGCGCAGGCGCTGCCGCGCGCGCATGCCCTGCTCGCCGACGGCGTGACCACGATCGAGATCAAATCCGGCTACGGTCTGGATCTGGACACCGAACGGCGCATGCTGCGGGTGGCGCGCCGCCTCGGCAAAGCGCTGGGCATCACCGTGCGCACGACCTTTCTCGGCCTGCATGCGCTGCCGCCGGAATTCCGCGATCGATCGCGATGACCTACGTCGACGCTGGTCTGCGATGAGATGTTGCCCACGCTTGCTCGCGAAGGGCTGGTCGATGCGGTCGACGCGTTCTGCGAAACCATCGGCTTCACGCCCGCGGAAACGCAGCGCGTGTTCGAGCGCGCCGCGCAACTGGGCCTGCCGGTGAAGCTGCACGCCGAGCAGTTGTCCGATCTCGATGGGCGCGGCGCTGGTTGCTGCCTTCAACGGACTTTCCGCCGATCACCTGGAACATCTCAGCGAGCACGGCATCCGCGCGATGGCCCATGCCGGCACCGTCGCCGTGCTGCTGCCCGGCGCGTTCTACGCCCTGCGCGAAACGAAGCTGCCGCCCGTTGCCAGCCTGCGCGAACACGGCGTGCCGATGGCGGTCGCCACCGATTGCAATCCCGGCACCTCGCCCCTGCTTTCGTTGCGTCTTGCCGCCGGCATGGCCTGCACGCTGTTCCGTCTGACCCCGGAAGAAGCCTTGCGTGGCGTCACCGTGAATGCCGCCAAGCGCGCTTGGTCTTTCCGATCGCGGCACCCTGGCCGTGGGCCAGCGCGCCGATCTCGTGCTGTGGAACGTGCGCGCGCCGGCTGAGCTCTGCTACTGGATCGGCGGCAGCAACGTGCTGCGCGAAATCTTCCTTGGCGGAGAATTGCTGTCGCCCGAGCCGTGAGCCAGTGATGTCGCCTGGAAGATCGGCAAAAAAAAACCCCCGCCAGTGCGGGGGTTCTATCGAAGCGAGTACGGCTTACGCCGACTTCTTCTTGGGAGCAGCCTTCTTGGCGGCGGCCGGCTTGGTCACGGTCGCCTTGGCGCCTGCAACGGCCGGCTGCAGCGAATGCGCGCGGGAGTTGCCATAGCTGCCACGGTAGGTCTTGCCACGACGGGTCTTGCGATCGCCCTTGCCCATAAGGGAACTCCTTGATTCATGAGGGTGAACAGTCATCCATCCTATCAGCGACCGCTCAAATCGCAATAGTCAGCGCGTGCCGCGACCCGCGCAGTCGCGCTGGTGTTCAGGACATGGCTCCGAGTCGATCTGCACGGTGACGTGCTGAATGCCGAAACGCTCGGCCAATACCTGGTTGATCGCACTGATCGCGGCTGTGCTGCTGCCACTTTCATGCAACTCCGCATGCAGGGTGGCCATGCGCGAGCCGGTCGCCAGCTGCCAGACATGCAGATGGTGAATGTCACGGATCGAGGCATCCGCGACACGCAGGGCATCGGCCACATCGCCGGTATTCATGCCTTCGGGCACGCCTTCGAGCAGGATGTGCGCGGATCGGCGCAGCAACCGCCACGCGCTGTTGAGGATCAACATCGACACCAGCAGCGAAAGCACCGGATCCGCCCAGTTCCACGCCATCCAGCGCACCAGCAACGCCGCGACGACCGCAGCCACCGAACCGAGCAGATCGCCCAGCACATGCAGTGTGGCGCCTGCCAGGTTGACGTCGTCATGCGCATGGCCGTGCAGCGTGCGCAACACCAGCAGGTTCACAACCAGGCCCACGACTGCCACTGCCAGCATCATGCCGGAGAGGATTTCCGTCGGGTGGAATAATCGCCCGATCGCCTCGTAGGCGATGAAAGCGACCAAGGCAGAACTGCGTAAGCGCGTTGACGAATCCCGCGAGCACCTCCATGCGCCCATAGCCGTAGGTGCGGTGCGCATCGGCTGGCCGCCGGGCAAACCACGCCCCCATCACGGCCAGCAGCAACGCCAACGAGTCGATCAACATATGGCCTGCATCGGCCAACAAGGCGAGCGAGCCGGACCAGAAGCCTCCCACCACCTCGATCACCATCATCGCCGTGGTGAGGACAAAAGCCAGGATCAGCTTGCGCTCGCGTCCGCTTACGCCGCCGTGATCATGCGTCACGCCGTGTGCGTGACCGTGATGGCCATGGCCATGATCGTGTTGGTGATGATCGTGCGTCCGCACGCGAGCCGTATTCATGCGCGAATGCTAGAAACCGCGGGCCCCGTTACACAATCACGGCGGCTTTTGCCGGCGCAATCAATGCGCACACTGCGGGCCATGCACGTGCGTGGCGCGATGCGTACGCAGATTGATGAAGTGTGCGGAAGCCACCAGCAGGCCGCCGCAAGTTACCAGCACGCTATGCAGCGCGACCGAATAGCCCTCGGCAACCGTGACGCCGGCAATGCAGCAAGGCCAGGCCGGGCAACGCCAGCAGCAGCGGTCGTTGACGATGATGGCGCCGATAGCCGCTGATCAGGCTGACCAGCGCGAGCAGGCAGGCGAACATGACGAAGCCACGCTCGAAACGGTGATCGGCAAGAAAGCTCAACCCGAGCAGGGGCAGCACCGCCAGGACGAACGGTAAGGCTGCACAGTGGATGGCGCATAGGAAGGATGCCGTTGCACCGATCCGGTCGGCCATGAACCACCAGCGGGATTTTTTTTCTTGCCTGGTATCCATCGGATAGGACCGAAGCGCACCGCGAGTCGACCTGGGCCACCCCAGGCGGCACATGTTACATTATAACGTAGCGAACGCAAGCCACCTACCCGATCGGACGTGGAAGGCCCACGAATAGCGGGGTTCAACCCTTGCGGCAGTTCTTGCAGAGGCCGTGCACTTCCAGCGTCTGCGCCTGCGGCCGGAAGCCGAACGCCTTGGCCTGTGCTTCGATCAACTCGGCCACGCGCTCGTCGCAGACTTCCTGGGCACTGGAGCAGTTGTCGCAGATCAGGAAGGGCACCTGATGCGCCTCCGCCGGGTGATGGCAGGAGACGAACGCGTTGATCGATTCCAGCTTGTGGATGAAGCCGTGTTCGAGCAGGAAGTCGAGCGCGCGGTACACCGTGGGCGGTGCCGCATTGCCATGCTGCTCACGCAACTGATCGAGCAGGTCGTAAGCCTTCACCGGCTTGCCGGCAGCGGCCACCAGTTCCAGCACTTCCTTGCGCAACGGCGTGAGGCGCAGGCCACGCTCCTCGCTGGCATGCTCCACCGCACGCACGAAGCTCTGGGCGTCGTCGTGATCGTGGTGATGGTACGTGTGCAGCTTGTCGGAAGCGATCATGACTCAAAGAATTCACCTCGGAAGCCGATCATACACTCCCGCGCAAGAGGCTCTTAGCGCCCGCGTGGCAGCGGCGGGGGCTCGGGACGCGGCTTGGGGCGGGGACGCCCGAGCAGCACGATCCAGCCGATCGGCCCCAGCACCACGGCCCAGACGATGCCTTCCACCACGCGTCCACGCCACCAGCCCAGCAGCGCGCCCACCACCACAAAGATCACGCTCCACCAGAACAGCGCCGCCCAGGGCAGCATGGCCATCAGGTTCAGGAAGATGTGCACGAAGGCGTCGGGACTGTCCGGATCCACGCCCTGCGTCGCCTTTTCCAGCCAGTGCTCCACGTCGACCCCGTCGAATCACCACGATGGTAGTGATCATGAAGCGTCGGCGCCCGGCTTGCACTCGCCGCACTGACGACGCCCAGGGTGCGGACGGGTCAGTCGCCTTGGGTATCCGCGCGCGGCTGGCGGCTCGAGTTGCGAAAACGCTTCAGCTCGTAACCCCCGGCGGCTCTCAACAGCCTAAGGGCGGGTCAAGCTGGGGGTGACGTTACATTGAGGGCAATGACGAGTGAAAAGCCAGGTCAGCCCTTCGCCTTCGCCATCGCATCATCGATACGCTTGAGCGCTTCCTCGCGCCCGGCCAGATACACGGTGTGCTCGATCGACGGCGACACCTGCGTACCGGTCATCGCCACGCGCAGCGGCTGGGCGATCTTGCCCATGCCAAGCTCGAGCTTCGCGGCCACCTGCTCGATCACTTGATGGATCGCCTCCGGCGTCCACTCGCAGACCGCCAGCAAGGCCTTGCGCGGCCTCCAGCACCGGCACGGCGCTGGATCGTTTTCAGGTGCTTGGCGACGGCCTTGTCGTCCCATTCCAGGATCGGGCCGTACCAGATCTTCGCGCGCTCGGCCATTTCCTTCAGCGTCTGCACGCGGTCGCGCAGCGCCACGATCACGTCGGCCGGCTCCGGCCCGCTTGCTGAAGTCGATGCCTGCGCTGGCGTCAGGTGCCACTCGAATTCCGGCGCAATCGCGGCCGGGTCGCCGGACTTCAGGTAATGCTGGTTCAGCCAGGACAGCTTGGTCAGGTCGAAACGCGAGGCTGCCTTGTTGACGTCGGCGACGTCGAACAGCGCGATCATCTCCTCGCGCGAGAAGATTTCCTGGTCGCCGTGCGACCAGCCCAGGCGCACCAGGTAGTTGAGCAGCGCGTGCGGCAGGAAGCCATCGTCGCGGTACTGCATCACGCTTGACCGCGCCGTGGCGCTTGGACGAGCTTCTGGCCGTCCGGCCCGAGGATCATCGGCAGATGGGCGAACTCCGGCACCGGCGCGCCGAGCGCGTGGTAGATGTTGATCTGGCGCGGCGTGTTGTTGACATGGTCGTCGCCACGGATCACCTCGGTGATACCCATGTCGATATCGTCGACCACCACGGCGAAGTTGTAGGTCGGGCCAACCGTCGGAACGGAAGATCACCAGATCGTCCAGCTCGCTCGTTGCTCCACTCCACCCGGCCCTTCACCTTGTCGTCGAACACCACCGAGCCTTCGGTGGGGTTCTTGAAGCGGATCACGCGGTTCGGATCATCGCGATACGGCTCGTTGCGGTCGCGGTAATAACCGTTGTAGCGGGGCTTCTCGCCTTTGGCCATGGCCGTCGTTGCGCATCGCCTCGATCTCATCCTTGCTCTCGTAGGCGTAGTAGGCCTTGCCGGCGCGCAGCAGTTCGTCGGCGACCTGCTTGTAGCGCTCGAGACGCGTCGGTCTGGTAGAACGGACCCTCGTCGTGATTCAGGCCCAGCCAGCTGCATGCCATCGAGAATGGCCTGTACGGCCTCCTGCGTGGAACGCTCACGATCGGTATCCTCGATGCGCAGCACGAATTCGCCGCCGCGACGGCGCGCCTCCAGCCAGCAATACAGCGCGGTGCGTGCACCGCCGATATGCAGGAAACCGGTGGGACTGGGGGCAAAGCGGGTGCGAACGGTCATCGGGTTTTCTTGGAATTTGCGGAGCGAAGCGATGGATTTTAGCCGATCTGGCCGATGGCACCGCACTCTTGCCTTGGTGGCGCTAGGCCTCGCCTGTGCGACACCCGTGCTCGCGCAGGATGAACCCGGTTTCGATCGTCCCGGGCTAGGCTTTTCCACCAATCCGATGAACGCCGGCCAGTTTGGCTATGAACAGGGACTGCCCGACTGGAGCCTCAACAAGGATGCAGGCATGACCAGCCGCCTGAGCACGTTCGATAGTCTTCTCCGGCTGGGCGTCGGATGGGGTCTGGAGCTGCAGCTTGGGGGATCGCCCTATAACAGCCTGCGACAGACCGGCGCTGGCCCTGCCCAAACCAGTCGAGGCCACGGGGATAGCAGCCTGGGACTGAAATGGGCACCGCCCACCTCCAGCGACGTGTGGGACTGGGGACTGCTGGGCACGGTGGAGTTCAACGACGGCTCCCCCGACTTTCGCAGCGAACGACGCGTCTACACCCTGGGCCTGGTCGTGGACCAGAAGCTGAGCGAGCAGGCCGACCTGAGTTACTTCGCGCAGTGGCAACGTAGCGCAGGCAGGGACAATTACCTGGTCGCCCCCGATTACAACTACCAGGTCAACGACCTGTTCGGTGTCTATGTCGAAGCGGCGATGTTGCGCGACACGAGCCATCGCTACGGCAGCCAGGCCGGTAGCGGCGTCACCTTCACGCCCTTGCCGCGATTGCAGTTCGACAGCTGGTTCCGCCACCGCCTGGGAGGTCGCGCCGCCGAATGGGAAGCGGGGCTAGGCGTGGCGATGTACTTCGGTCACTGACGACCACGTCAGCGGGCAAGGCGGGGAGCGGCTTCGCCTCGACGAAGCCGCCCGCGCAACGCCTTACTTCACATGCACGGTGATCTTCTGCGATACCAGCGGCGGGTCGAACGGAATGTGATTCTCGTCCGCCAGTTCCAGTTGCAGCGTGTGCTTGCCGGGAGCGAGCTTGAGGGTGGTTTCGGTCTGGCCGTTGCCGAAGTGCATGTGGTGCTCGTCCTTCGGAATCGGCTGGCCGGCGGCCGGCATGTCCGTCACATCGACCAGCAGGTGGTGGTGGCCGGTGCCTTCCTTCTTCACGCCAGCAGGCGCGACACCCATGCCCTTGAGGCCGAATACCACGGTGAATTCCTGGCCTACGGTCGCGCCGTCCTTTGGCGAGACGATGTAGACCTGGGCACCGGCGGGCGCCTTCGTCACCGGCAGCCCCGGTGCATCGGCGGCGAAGGCACTGCAAGTCAGGGTGGCCAGGGCCAGAGCGAGCAAGATGCGTTTCATCGACGTGTCTCCACGGTGACTGGTGCGGGGAGTGTACTCGCCCATAGGCAACCTCTGCGCCCGCAGCGACGGTCCGGAGCAGCCGTCACGCGGTCGTCATACCTACGCCACGCCCCCGCAACGCCACGGGTGGAATCTGCTCCGGGCCAGCAGACGGTAGGTACCAGTGCGCATCGGCATTGTCAGCGAGACTTATCCACCCGAAATCAACGGCGTGGCACTGACCGTACACAGCCTCGCCGCCGGACTGGCGGCGCAAGGCCACACGGTCGACCTGATCCGCCCCCGCCAACAGCAAACCTTCGCCGACGAACCGGGCATCGCGACGCTCGAAGTGCGTGGCGCCTCCCTGCCCCGCTATCCAGGCCTGCGCTTTGGCCTTCCCGCCGGCAGCGCGCTGCGGGAGCGCTGGACCCGCCTGCGTCCCGACGCGATCTACGTTGCCACGGAAGGCCCGCTGGGCTGGTCTGCCGTGCGTACCGCCAAGCGGCTCGGCATTCCCACGGCCACCGGCTTCCACACCCGCTTCGACACCTACGCCGACCATTACGGTGTCGGCTTCCTTACCCCCGTCGTGAGGAATTATCTGCGCCGCTTCCATCGCCGCGCCGCCGCGACACTGGTACCGACGGAGGCGTTGGCCAAGGAATTGACTGCACTTGGCGTCGACACGGCCCGGCTGCTTCGCCGCGCGGTCGACACCCAGCTTTTTCATCCGCGTTACCGCGATGTCGAACTGCGCCGCGGCTGGGGCGTGGATGGCAACACGCCCGTCGTGTTGTACGTGGGACGCATCGCGCCGGAGAAGAATCTCGACCTCGCCGTGCGTACGTTCCGCGCCATCCAGCAACAAGTGCCCAACGCACGTTATGTGTGGGTTGGCGACGGTCCCGCGCGCGCCGCGCTGCAGGCGGCCCATCCGGATTTCATCTTTGCCGGCATGCAACGCGGTGAAATGCTCGCGCGTCATTACGCCAGTGCGGATCTGTTTCCCTTTCCCAGCCTCAGCGAAACGTTTGGCAATGTGATCCTCGAAGCGCTCGCTTCCGGCCTGCCCGTGGTGGCCTACGAAGAAGGCGCTGCACGCGAACATCTGCACAGCGGCCACAACGGCTATCGCATCGACGTCGGTAACGAGAAAGCCTTTATCCAATCGGCCACGACCCTGGCCAGCAATGCGAGCCTGATTCGCCACATGGGGCGCGCTGCGCACGCCAGCATCGCCAATCTTTCGCCGGTTGCGGTTATCGGCGAGTTTGAAAACCTGTTGCGTGAACTGGCCCAGGAGCGCACTCATGAACGCCATGCCGCCGTTGCACACGCCTGAGTTGCCAGCCGGTCCCAGGCTGGCCATCGATCGCCGCATGTGCGTGGCGGCCAATCGCTGGGGCACGCGCCGCGCGGTTGGCGTGTTCTTCGGCATCATCAGCCGACTCGGTGATGGCGTGTTCTGGTATGCGCTGATGCTGGTGCTCGCCCTCGTCGGTGGTCGTCACGGCTTGCTGGCGGCCGCGCAGATGGCGATGACGGGGCTCGCTGCCTTGCTGCTCTATCGCCTGCTTAAACGCTACACGCGCCGGCCACGTCCGTTCCGCGCCTGCCCCGGCGTCATCGCCCACGTACCACCACTGGACGAATTCAGTTTTCCTTCCGGCCATACCTTGCAGGCGGTGAGCTTCACGGTGGTGGCGCTCGCCTGGTATCCGGTGCTGGCCCCGTTGCTGTTGACTTTCACCACGCTGGTGGGCGCCTCGCGCGTGATTCTTGGATTGCACTATCCCAGCGATGTGTTCGCTGCGACGCTCATTGGCAGCGCGCTGGGTGCGCTCTCGCTATGGTTGCTGCCGTTGCACTCGCTGATGCTGTGATCCACCGCGCTGCGCATTTCGTGGCCAGTGCGTCGCAGTTGCTTTGAACTCAAGTGGATAGCACACCTATCCACAGGCTTTACCGTCGCGCATCCACATCCGCTGTGGAAAACACACGGCACACTCGTCACCGACTCGCGCGCATGCTGATCAAGACATCGTCACGGCGTAACAAGTGCCTGTTCTCAAAGGCCAGATTCACGCTTGTCCACAGGCTTACGCAAACACCATCCACAATCGCTGTGGAAAACTCCGCAGCAGCTGCTGTCAGCACCTGCGCAAATAGTAGTCACGACGTAGCAAGTGTCTGACGGCAAAGCATGCAACATCACTTTTCCACAGGCTTACCCCGAGCGCGTCCACAGTGCCTGTGGAAAAGTGCATCGCGCCTGCACGCGTTCTGGTCATAACTTCATCACGGTGTAGCAAGTGCTTGTCGTCAAAGGCCCTAACCTGGCTTTTCCACAGGCTTACCCGGCCTGCATCCACACGGGCTGTGGAGAACTTCCGTAGGCACAAACAAAAACAGCGCCTCGCATGGCGAGACGCTGCTTTTGGAAAGCCTCGTTGTGCCGCGATCAGGCGACGCGCGGCGCCTTCATCAGCACGCCGAGCAAGTCCGCGAGCTTGTCGCGCATCTCGCGGCGATCGACGATCAGGTCGATGGCTCCATGGTCGACCAGGAACTCCGAACGCTGGAAGCCTTCGGGCAAGGTCTCGCGCACGGTCTGCTCGATCACGCGCGGGCCGGCAAAGCCGATCAGCGCCTTCGGCTCGGCGACATTGATGTCGCCGAGCATGCCCAGGCTGGCCGATACGCCGCCGGTGGTGGGATGCGTCAGCACGCTGATGTACGGCACGCCGGCATCGCGCATGCGCGCGAGCGCCGCCGAGGTCTTGGCCATCTGCATCAGCGAGAACAGCGCCTCCTGCATGCGCGCGCCGCCGGTGGCGGAGAAGCACACCAGGGCACTGCGATCGGCCAGCGCGCGTTCGGCGGCGCGGGTGAACTTCTCGCCCACCACCGAGCCCATCGAACCGCCCATATAGGCAGAACTCGAACGCCACCGCCATCAGCGGACGGCCCTTGAGGCTTGCCGCTCATGGCCAGCAGCGCGTCTTTCTCGCCGGTCGACTTCTGCGCCGCGATGATGCGGTCGCGATACTTCTTGGAGTCGCGGAATTTCAGCGGGTCGGTGGGTTCCATGCTGGCCCACCAGTTCCTGCGTCGATCCTGCATCAAGGAAGGCATCGAGACGCGCACGCGCATCGATGCTAGTGGTGATGGCCGCACTTGGGGCAGACCATCAGGTTGCGCTCCAGCTCCGGCGCGATACAGCACGGTGCCGCAACCGCCGCACTTCTCCCACACACCTTCGGGCACCTTGCCCTTGCCGGCGGTGCGAGAAGCCTGCGTGCGGGCACGCGGGGTCATGATTTTCTGCAGCCAGTTCATCGCAACACCTCAAACGTTCATGACGCGACGCCGCGTCAGACGCAGCGTGTGCTCAATGCGCATCCAGCGCGGCGCGGATCGGTGCGAGGAAAGCGCCTGCCCGCGCGGTGACGTCTTCGACATCTTCCGCACCCGCCAGGCATTCCACCAGCGCACTGCCGATCACCACCGCATCCGCGAATCCGGCGATCGCCTTGGCCGTCTGCGCATCGCGCACGCCGAAGCCGACAGCCACCGGAGCCTTGGACTTCGCCCGGATATCGGCAACGCGCACGGCGATGTCGCTGGTGCTCAATCGCGCTGCGCCTGTGATGCCGGCGAACGAGACATAGTACAGGAAACCCTCGGCCGACCCGCACAACTGCGCCATACGCCCGGGTGCGGTGGTGGGCGCGGCCAGCAGGATCTGCTGCAGGCCGGCGTCGCGCAGCGGCTGCAGTACCGCCGACTCCTCCAGCGGGCAATCGACCAGCAACACGCCATCCACGCCGGCCTGCACGGCCTCGGCGGCGAAGCGCGCATAGCCGTGGATCTCGATCGGATTCAGATAGCCCATCAGCACGACCGGCGTGTCCGCATCGCGCTGGCGGAACTCAGCCACCCAGCCCAGCACATCGACCAGGCCGACGCCTTTCGCGATGGCACGCTCGCTGGCATGCTGGATCACCGGGCCATCGGCCATCGGATCGGAAAACGGCACGCCAAGCTCGATCACGTCGGCGCCCGCCTCGACCAGCGCATGCATCAGCGCGACCGCATGTTGCGGCGACGGGATCGCCCGCCGTGACAAAGGGAATCAGGCCGGTGCGGCCTGCCGCTTTCAGCCGGGCGAAACGGCGGTCGATGCGGCTCATACCTGCACCCCTTCGCGCGCGGCAATCGTGTGCACGTCCTTGTCGCCGCGACCGGAGAGGTTGCACAGCACGAGCCCGTCCTTCGGCATACTCGCGCGCCAGCTTGATCGCCTGCGCCACGGCGTGGCTGGATTCCAGCGCAGCGAGGATGCCTTCGGTACGCGCCAGCAGATGGAAAGCCTCCAGCGCCTCGTCATCGGTGACGCCGACATATTCCGCGCGGCCGACATCCTTCAGGAAGGCATGCTCGGGACCGACGCCGGGATAATCGAGGCCCGCCGACACCGAATGCGTCTCGGTGATCTGGCCGTTGTCGTCGCACAGCACATAGGTGCGGTTGCCGTGCAGCACGCCTGGACGACCGGCCGCCAGCGACGCTGCGTGGCGGCCCGTGGCGATGCCCTCGCCCGCCGCCTCCGCGCCGACGATGCGTACATCGGCATCGTTGAGGAACGCATGGAACAGGCCGATCGCGTTCGAGCCGCCACCGACGCAGGCGGTCAGCACATCCGGCAGGCGACCGTATTGCTCCAGCATCTGCTCGCGCGCTTCGCGGCCGACGATGGCGTTGAAGTCGCGCACCATCATCGGATACGGATGCGGGCCGGCCACGGTGCCGATGATGTAGAACGTGTCGGCGACGTTGGTGACCCAGTCGCGCATCGCCTCGTTGAGCGCGTCCTTGAGCGTCTTCGAGCCGGAAGTGACCGGCACCACCTCGGCGCCGAGCAGCTTCATGCGGTAGACGTTGATCTTCTGGCGCTCGATGTCCACCGCGCCCATGTAGACCACGCACTTCAGGCCGAAGCGCGCCGCCACGGTGGCGGTGGCCACGCCGTGCTGGCCGGCGCCGGTCTCGGCGATGATGCGCGGCTTGCCCATGCGCCTGGCGACCAGCGCCTGGCCGATGGTGTTGTTGATCTTGTGCGCGCCGGTGTGGTTGAGGTCTTCGCGCTTGAGCAGGATGCGTGCGCCGCCGACATGCTGCGACAGCCGCTCGCGCGTGGTAGATCGGGCTGGGCCGGCCGACGTAGTGCTTGAGGTCGCGATCCAGTTCGGCGAGGAATTCGGGGTCCTGGCGCAGGCGCAGATAGGCCTCGGTCAGTTCGGCCAGCGGCGCCATCAGGGTTTCGGCGACATAACTGCCGCCGTAGTTGCCGAAGCGGCCGTGCGCGTCGGGATAGACGCTGAAATCGGTGATCTTGCTCATGAATCCACTCGTGAAACGGCGGCGGAATGCTTCCGCCCTGCGCTTGCCACGGTATCCCAAAGGCGCTGCGGCCAAAAGCGATATGATGGCCGTGATACGTCAGGAAAACTCACAAATCCAATGCCGCGCCCACTGCCCTCCCTGAATGCTCTGCACGCCTTTGAAGCGGTGGCGCGACTGGGGAGTGTCAGCCGCGCGGCGACCGAGCTGCATGTCACCCACGGCGCCGTCAGCCGACACATTCGCGCACTGGAGGGTGAGCTTGGTGTTGCCCTGTTCCAGCGCCAGGGACGGGGGCTGGCACTAACGCCGCAAGGGCAACGTCTGCGCGACACCAGCACCGCCGTGTTTGCCCAGCTGCGCGAGGCCTGTGACGGCTTGCGGCAGGACGCCGCGCAGGTGCCGTTCGTACTCGGCTGCCCGGTCAGCCTGCTGGCGCGCTGGATGATTCCGCGACTCGAACGTCTCATGGCCGACCTGCCTGACCTGGCACTCCATCTACGCCCACAGGAGACGTCCTTCGACGTAACGCTGGGCGGACTCGATGCCGCCCTGCTGGCCGGCGAGCCGCCATGGCCGCCCTCTTGGCAGGTGCAACCGTTGTCACGCGAATGCATCGGGCCCGTAGTGAGCCCAAAGTACGCAAAGAAGCATGGTCTTGCCTCCGGCGAGCCCGAGGCACTGCTGCAGCTACCGCTGCTGCACACGCTATCGCGCCCTCATGCGTGGTCGAACTGGGCGCAAAGCACTGGGCTATCGAAAGAGAAATTCCACCTGGGCCAAGGCTATCCGCACCTCTATCACTTGATCGAAGCCGCCGTAGGCGGCCGTGGCGTCGCCATTGCCCCCGCGCCGCTGGTGGCGGACGATCTGGCGAACGGACGCCTGATCGCGCCATGGGGATTTCAGGAAACGGCCGCGCAGTGGGTGCTGGCCACGCCGGCCAGGGCGTCGGGTAGCCGCGCGTCGTCCTTGGCCACTTGGCTGAAAACCGAGTTTGAAGCGCCTTCCCCTTACTGAGGGCACCGGGTAAGAGGCTAGCCACTCGATGAGTCGAATCAAGGTGGCTTGCGCTGAACTTCTGCGTCGGCCACTTCACCTAGCCGAGTACTCCCCGGCAGGAGGAGGCAAGAAGTTCAGAGGTAGCGCCGAATTCTTTCCAGCAGTTTGCCCGACTGCTCCGCGTCCAGTTCGCCCAGCCAGCCGCGCCGTGCCTCCGGAATATGCGCGGCGGGGTCCTCATCGCCGAATACATAGTGATCGAGCAACTCGCGCCATGCGGCGCGCTCGGCGGCCGGCAGCGATTTGAACAGCAGGATGCAATGCAGCAACCCGCCCAGGCGTGTCTGCGGCACCAGACCTGCGCCCTGCTCGTGCCTCCACCAGTAATTCACCAGCGCATTGAGCTTTCCCAGCGAGGTCACGTGATGCCACCACATGGGCGGGATGTAGATGGCATCACCGGGCGCCAGGTCGGCCACCTGCGCTTCGGCCAGTGCCAGCTTGAGGCGTGGGAAGCGGGGGTCATCGGGCCGGTCCAGCCGAGCCATGCCGATGGCGGCACCGGTGGGCGCGAAATCCAACGGCCCGACATACAGATTGCCCACCTGCTCGGGCGGAAACAGCGTAAATCGCCGGCCACCACACGCCACGCAGGCGATGTTATGGAATTCATCGAAGTGGGCTGGCGTGGTCACCTGATTGCCGATCCAGACCCGCGGCTTGATCGACGCATCGAGAAACGGAACCGCATGATCCTCCAGCAGGCCTGGCAAACAGGCCGCCACCGGTGCGCTCTGCATGGCCAGGCTGGGTGCGTCGTCCTGTTCGGCGAATTGCAGCAAACGCTGCAGCCCCTGGGTGACGGAAACGCGGTGATGGCTGAAATTGAACGCCTCGCCATCGGCGCGATAACCGACCACGCCCTCTTCCTCCGGCGCCATCAACAAGGCATCGACGAGCGTACCGGTGTCCAAGGCGGCAAGCCGTGACGCGAACGCCTGGCCCGACTCGCGCGCAAGCGCAACGATGGGCCAATGCTTCACCAAACCCCGGATGACGAGAGGACGTTCCTGGCCAACAATTTCGTCCAGCGCATGGGCCTGGCCGTCGTAGCGAAACTCGTCAATCGGTGCGGGCATGGGGGGCTCAAGGCAGAAGGAACGATCAACGCCGATGCTAGCGTGCCGTCCACCGGCCGTCATCGGCACGCCCTTGGCTCGCCAAACGGGACGATCAGCCACGACGGAAACGCTCGCTCAGTTCGCGTCGGCCCGGCGCACGGCGTGAATGAAGTCCGCCATCTTCTGTGCATCCTTGATCCCAGGCGCCGATTCGATGCCGCTGGCCACGTCCACCGCCCAGGGTTGGGCAATACTGATGGCTTCCATGACGTTTGCGGACGTGAGCCCACCAGCGAGAATCAGCGGCTGGGGTAGATCCTTGGGCATCAACGACCAGTCGAACGCCTTCCCGCTGCCGCCGGCTTCGCCGAATCCGTGACCGTCCAGCAACAGGCCACTCGCACCGGGATAGGCCCGCAGTCGTTGTAATGCAGCGAAACCCTGACCCATCGCAATCGCCTTCAGATAGCGTCGACCGAACTGCGCACACCAGTCGTCGCGCTCATCGCCGTGGAACTGCAGCAGGTCCGGCTGCACGGCGTCGATAGCCTCCTGGACCCATCCCGCATCGTCGTCCATGAACAGTGCCACGGCCGCAACAAAGGGCGGCAACGCGCGACGAATCGCCCTCGCCTGATCGAGCGACACCTGGCGCCGGCTGCGCGCGGTAAACACCAGGCCGATGGCGTCCGCCCCCAGCTGCGCCGCCAGCAGCGCATCCTCGACTCGGGTCATGCCGCAGCACTTGATGCGCGTCATTGGCTGACCTCCGCTGGCAGGTCCCAATGGGCTTCGTAGCGCGGACCGAGAAAGGTCAGACCCGAGGCCAGCGCGGTGGGGCCCGCGACCTCGCGCTTGCGCCCCGTCAACAGTTCGCCGATCCACGACGTCGGCTGCTCGCCACGCCCGATCGGCAACAGCGAGCCGACGATGTTGCGAACCATATGGTGGAGGAACGCGTTCGCCTCGATGTCGATAATGACTTGCTCGTCCTCGCGTCGCACGCTCACCGCCAGCACCTCGCGCCGCGCATGCGCGGCCTGGCAGGAAATGGCGCGAAACGCACTGAAATCATGCTCGCCGAGCAATGCCTGCGCGGCGTCATGCATGCGCGCAGCATCCAGGGGCAGGCGCTCCCAGGTCACGTAGCGCGCCTCCAGCGCGGCGCGTACCTGGCGATTGAGAATGCGGTAGCGATAACGGCGGCTGCGCGCGGAAAAACGTGCATGGAACGCCTGATCCACCGGCTGGGCCCACAGGACGGCCACACTGGATGGCAGGTTGGAGCAACCACCGAGCACCCAGCTGCGGGGATCGCGGTGGACTTCGGTGTCGAAATGCACGACCTGGCAACGGCCATGCACGCCGGCGTCGGTGCGTCCCGCACAGGTCACCTCGACCGGATGGGCGGCGACGAACGACAGCGCCCGCTCCAGCGCGCCCTGCACGGTTTCACCGTGGCTCAGCCGCTGCCAGCCGGAGAAGTCGGTGCCGTCATATTCGATACCCAGGGCAAGTCGCATGAAGAAACAGACACGCAAAAACGGAAGCGCACAGGTTAGCAGGGCCTAAGCGAACTCGGGCCGGCAAGGCCGGCCCGAGTGGGAGTCACTTCAGCGCAGACGCCGACTTCAGTGCAGGCTGTCGAGCAGGCGCTTGGCCACGTCCTTCTGCATCTGCGTGCCTTCGTGCATCACTTCCTCGAGCATGGCCTGTGCACCATCGGGGTCACCCATGTCCACATAGGCGCGGGCAAGGTCGAGCTTGGTGTCGACCGGGTCGTCGCTGAGCGGCCCCAGTTCATGGTCCGACTCCTCGGCCAGCGCGTCTTCCGCCGGCTCGGTGAACTCCCAGGTCGAGGCATGGTGTGTCTCGAGCTCTTCCTCGTCATCCTTTCCTGCCATCACGGCTTCCGACTCATGCGCCGGAGCCTTCGCGGTGCCATGGGCCGGGCGTGGGGTCAGGTCAAAGTCGAAGTGATACTCGCTGACCTTGTGGTTTGCCGCATGCTGCGGGACCGGCGGCGGCTCGTCGGCCTTACGCTCGTTGACGTAGCTGTCCAGGTCGAAATGATGCAGAGCATCGCGCTCGTCACCGCGCGGGGGCATGGGCGCAGCGGCGGCGAACAACGGGTGCTCCGGCACGAGGTCCTCGCCCATGTGCACGACGTCCTGCCACTCCGGTTGGTGCGGATCGGCGATATGGGCATGCATGGCCTCAGCCGCAGCCTCGAAGTGTTCGACATCGCGACGGAGTAATAAAGGCTCACCAGCTCCAGGTGCAGGCCGACGTCGTCCGGATGCTCGGCCAGCTGGTCAAGCAGTTCGTCCTGATCCAGATCGATACCATCGTGACCTGATGGCGGCGTGGTGCCGAAGTGATCGGCCAGCGACGAAGCGCCAGTTGCTCCCGCCGCGACCGGCTTGCGGCTACGCCCGCGCATGGCGAGGAGGAGGAGCCCAACCACCGCAACCGCGCCGGCGCCCCAGGCCCAGGTCTGCATGTACCAGGGATCCTGCTCGGCGACTGGAGCCGGCTTGACCGCCGGCTTGACGACCGGCTTGGCCGGCGCCGGCTTCGCGACCACCGCTGCCGTGCTGGCCTGCGGTGCGCTGGCGCTTGCGGCCGGTGTGGCGGCAGTGGGCGTCGTGGCGGCCGCTGCGGGCTTGGCGGTGGAGGCGTCGGCCTTCACCACCGTCTCCGGAGCAACCGCCTTGGCGGGCACGCTGACCGGCGCGCCGGCCGCCGTCGTCGCCGCAGCAGCCGGCTTGGCCGCCATGGCTTCGGCAGGTGCGCCCGCGGCCTTGCGGGCATCAGCCAGCTTGTGCTGCAGCTCGGCGATCTCATTGTCCTTAAGCGAGAGCAGGCGCTCGTTCTTGCTGTTGATGTCTTCAAGGTCTTTCAGGCGCGCCTTCAGCTCGTCGCCCTGCTTGGTCAGCGTGGTGAGCGACTCCTGGCTGCGCAGCAGATCCTGATGCAGGGCTGCCATGCCCTTCTCGGCCTTGTCACCCTTGCCACCACGACCCGCGGCGCTATCGGCACCCTCCTTGGCCGGGACCAAAGCCAGGTGATCACCCGCAGGTGCCGTGGCCGTGGGAGCCGACGACGCATTGGCGCGCGTGGCGGCATCCGCCACCGTGGTCGGCGTGTTTGCTGCGCCCGAGCGCCAGTCGCCGTTTTGGCGGCGAACCTCGGCCATGGCGGCGGCCAAGGCGGTGGCTTGTGCATCCTCGCGAGACGGCACGCGTAGCACGGCGCCGGTCTTCAGGGCATTGATATTGTCGCGGTAGAAGGCATCCGGGTTGGCCTGTTTGAGCGCCAACATCATCTGGTTGACGTCAACGCCATCCGGTGCCGTTTCATGCGCAATCGCGGTGAGCGTCTCGCCGCGCTCGACCGGGCCGAAGCTGCCGCCAGCGGCTGCACGGGGCGCAGGCGCTGGCTTGGCGGGCTTCGCCTCGGGTGCACGAGCCGGTGCGGCGGCCGTGTTCTGGCTAGCGACCGCGGCGGCCGGCGTCGCCGCGTGGCGTGAGGGCTTGGCGGGAGCCTGCTCGGGTGCGCGCGTGGCAGGCACGCTGGCGGCCGAATTCGGCGGATCGAGCAGTATGGTGAATTCGCGCAGGCTCTTGCCGGCGCCGTTGTTCACCTCGACCAGCAGGTCGAGATAGGGGTCATTGACCGGCGCACTGCTGGTGATACGGATGACTTTCTTGCCGTTGGCACCCTCCACCACGGCAAATTGCAGCGGAACGGTCGGGCCCGCGGCAACGCCGGCCGTGGCTGCATCCTGGGCGGAAGCGAGCCGCGCGGTGAGATTCTGTAGCTCAGCCGGACTATCGGGGTTGACCGGTATTTCGGCCACCAGCGGCTGCCCCAGGGCCGACTTCACCTGGATCTGGCCCAGTTCCAGTGCCATTGCCTGGCTGCTGCCCAAGGCAAGCGCCATTAGCATCGACAGCTTCAACGAACGATTCATCGCGTATTCCCCCGAACGACCCCGTGACGTTTCTTATCGGCTTACCGCTTGGCGGTAGCACCCGGAACGAGGCGTCACTTTAGTTAGGTACAGGCCAATCAACAATAGCGCTGGCCAATGCTTACGACATCTTGCTACGGTTTGTTCTTGCTTGGAAAGGCGCCCCGGATGCGCCTCGCTTACTTAAGGCAACGCTGATTAAGTATCGCCATCGTCATGATGCCTGGAAGGCCCGCAGGCTGCACCGCATGGCGCCGGGAAGACTGGCCGTCTTGCCAAGCCGTGCGGTGCAGCCTGCGGGCCTTCCAGGCATCACCCCGTCCCTTGAATGCAATGGGTTGGGGCCGCCCCTGTCTGCCCGCACCTCTTCGGTGCGTCGGCTCGACAGCCAGCCAGGCTGCCGTCGCCGACGCCCCTGTGAGATGCGCGCAGACAGGGGCGGTGACGATGGCGATACTTAATCAGCGTTGCCTTAAGGATGACCGCCCCCCTGTGGCGCGCCCTTGAGTGCCTTGAGTTGTTGTTGCAAGTCGGCGATGGCCTGGTCCTGCTGCTTCAGTTTCGCATCGTTCTGATGCGTGCGGGATTCCTCCTGCTCGACGCCATTTTGCAGCTCTTTGACCTTGGCCGTCTGGGTGACGATCTCACGATCCAGCTGCTTCGGGTCCTTGGCCGGGCCTACCGCCTGGACATTTGCTGCCCGGACTGGCGCAGCCAGCGCCAGCACACACCACACCAACCCGCGCAGCATGCCTTTCATTACAGATATTCCGCGATCAGCAATTCGGCAATCTGCACGGCGTTGAGCGCCGCGCCCTTGCGGATATTGTCCGCGACAATCCACAAGTCCAGGCCGCGCTCGTGCGATATATCTTCGCGAATGCGCCCGACGAAGACCGGATCTTTGCCCGCAGCGTCGCTTACCGGGGTGGGATAACCACCGGCCTTGCGCTCGTCCATCACGACCACGCCTTCGGCTTGTTCCAGCAATGCACGCGCTTGTTCCGCGCTGATCTTGTCGCGCGTCTCGATGTGCACCGCTTCGGCATGGCCGTAGAACACCGGCACGCGCACCGCCGTCGGATTCACCTGGATGGTGTCGTCCTCGAGAATCTTGCGTGTCTCCCACACCATCTTCATTTCTTCCTTGGTGTAGCCGTTGGGCTGGAAGTCGTCGATGTGCGGAATGACGTTGAAGGCGATCTGCTTGGAGAACTTCTTCGGCTCGACATCCTTGAAGCTGAGCATCGCTGCGGTCTGCTGGCCGAGTTCTTCCATGCCGCTGCGACCGGCGCCGGACACCGACTGGTAGGTCGCCACGTTGATACGCTCGATGCCGACGGCGCGATGGATCGGCGCCAGTGCGACCAGCATCTGCATGGTCGAGCAGTTCGGGTTGGCGATGATGCCGCGACTGGTGTATTCGGCGATGGCGTGCGGATTGACCTCGCTCACCACCAGCGGAATGTCGTCCTGATAGCGGAATTCGGAGGTGTTATCGATGACCACGGCACCAGCTGCCGCCGCGCGGTGTGCATGCTCCCGGCTCACCGAGCCGCCCGCCGAGAAGAACGCGATATCGACACCGTCGAAATCGTAGTCGGCAAGATTGCGCACGATGACCTGTTTGCCGTCGAACGTGATTTTCTCGCCTGCCGAGCGCTCGCTGGCCAGCGGCACCAGCTCGCTGATCGGAAATTCGCGCTCGGCCAGGATCGCCAGCAAGGTTTCGCCCACGGCGCCTGTCGCGCCAACCATTGCCACCTTGTAACTGCTCTTCTTGCTCATATTCCGGAATCAGGTAGGAGTAATCGGAAAACCGTCCGCCGATCTCCGCATTAACGGAAATCTAGCCGGGACGGCGCGCAAAACAACCTGCGACACGCCCGAGCGTGAATGTCGTCACGCTTTGCGTGTTGCCCAGTGACTCATCACCACCGGATTGAGCGGCGTCGGCGGCTTTCCGGCCGCTTCACCGTAACCCAGGGCAGCGATCACATTATCGGCCGCCACCCGGGCCATGGAGCGGCGCGTATCTTCGCTTGCGCTGGCGATATGCGGGCTCAGTACCACATTGTCCAACGCCAGCAGGTCCGGATGCACGGCCGGCTCGCCCTCGAAGACATCCAGGCCGGCCGCCGCCAGCTTGCCATCACGTAAGGCGGCCGCCAGCGCCACATCATCCACGATGCCGCCCCGCGCGATATTGACCAGCACCGCCGAGGGCTTCATCTGGGCCAGCTCTTCAGCGCCGATCGCGTGCCGGTTCGCGGCCGTGAAAGGCAGCACCAGCACGAGATGATCCGCCTGACGCAGCAAATCGGGCTTGGCGACCAGGCTGGCACGACATTCGCGCTCGACCATCTCGGGCAGGCGCGAACGGTTGTGGTAGATCACCCGCATGTCGAAACCGCCGGCCCGGCGTGCAATGGCCCGACCGATGCGTCCCATGCCGAGAATGCCCAGTGTCCGCCCGTGCACATCGACGCCCAGCCAATCATCGAAGCGCATATGACTGCCCGCCCACTGCCCGGCCCGCAGCCAGCGTTCCGCCGCACCCACGCGACGGGCCGCCGCCAGCATCAGAGCCCAGGCGTAGTCGGCCACGCTCTCGTTAAGCACGTCGGGCGTGTTGCAACCGAGCACGCCGGCCTTGGACATCGCATCCAGATCGAGATTGTTGTAGCCAACGCCAAGATTGGCCACCACCTTGAGCCGATGGTTGCCCTCAAGCACCGCGGCGTCGATCCGGTCCGACAGCCCAATCAAGGCGCCATCGACATGGGCCAGCTTTTCCCGCAGTTCTGCCGCGCTATGCTTTCGCTCCACGGCCTCGGCCTGCACGTCCACATACTCGGCCAGTCGCGCCAGCACGTCGGGAAACAGGGGGCGCGCGACCCAGACTTTCGGTTTGGCGATCATCAGCGTTACTTCAACTCTCTACCCAGGGCGCGGCACCAAGACCGTTCGCCCATGAAACCTACGGGATACGAGGGCTAACCTCGCCCACATCCCCACACTGCGCGCGATGCCGCAGCGCGTGATCCATCAGCACCAGCGCCACCATCGCTTCCGCGATCGGCGTGGCGCGGATGCCGACGCAAGGGTCATGACGACCCTTGGTGACCACCTCGACCGGCTCGCCAGCCAGGTTCACGCTACGCCCAGGAATAAGAATGCTGGAGGTCGGCTTGAGTGCCATGGAGGCGATCACCGCCTGGCCGGTGCTGATGCCACCCAGAATGCCGCCGGCATGATTGGACGTAAAGCCGTCCAAGGTCATTTCGTCACGATGCTGGCTACCGTGCTGCGTGACCACCGCGAAGCCATCGCCGATCTCCACGCCCTTCACCGCGTTGATCGACATCAGCGCGGCGGCCAGGTCGCCATCCAGCTTGCCGTAGATCGGCTCGCCCCAGCCCGGCGGCACGCCGTCGGCCACCACGTTGACGCGGGCGCCCACGGAATCGCCGGACTTGCGCAAGGCATCCATATACGATTCCAGCGCCGCTACCTCATGGGCATCAGGCCAGAAGAACGGCATTCTGCTCGACCACATCCCAGTCGAAGGTGCCCGGGGTGATCTCGCCGATTTGCGCCAGGTAGCCGCGCACACGCACGCCATGGCGTTCGACCAGCCATTTCTTCGCGATCACGCCCGCGGCCACACGCATGGTGGTCTCGCGCGCGGACGAACGCCCGCCACCGCGCGGATCGCGGATGCCGTATTTCTGCCAATAGGTGTAGTCGGCGTGACCGGGGCGGAAGGTCTGGGCGATATCGCCGTAATCCTTGCTGCGCTGATCGGTGTTGCGGATCAGCAGCGCGATCGGCGTGCCGGTGGTGCGGCCCTCGAACACGCCGGAGAGGATTTCCACCTCGTCGGCCTCGCGCCGCTGCGAGGTATGCCGACTCTTGCCGGTAGCGCGACGATCGAGATCAACGCGGAATTCCTCAGGCGCGATGGCCAGGCCCGGCGGGCAACCATCGATCACGCAGCCAATGGCCGGTCCGTGGCTCTCGCCGAAGGTGGTGACGGTAAAGAGTTTGCCGAAGGAGTTGCTGGACACGGGCGCACTAACAGCCGGGAAAGCGTCACAGCTTACCCCCTGTCGCGCGCCAGCGGTGGGCTTACCCCGTGTTGCCGATGGTTTTACTTGCAACCAAAACGTGGCGGAGGTGCTTGCGCGGGCCGCGAACGCCCCGGTTTATCGGCGTGCCTCGGCCGCCGAGCGGATCGCCCCGGCATGCTCGATGAGGTCGCGCCGCTCCAGCGCAAACACGCCCATGGCCCCCACCTTGAATTCGATCCACACGAACGGGACTTCCGGCAGCAGGGCCGCCAGCGCGTGTTCGCTTTCGCCCACTTCGACGATCAGCAGGCCTTCCTCAGTGAGGTAATCAGCCGCCTCGTTGAGCATGCGCACGCAGATATCCAGGCCATCCTCGCCCGAGGTCAGACCGAGCTTGGGCTCATGGCTGTACTCGCCCGGCAACGCCGCGTATTCGTCTTCGGTGACATAAGGAGGATTGGAAACGATGAGGTCGTAACGGCGCCCCTTAAGCCCGTTGAACAGGTCGGACTTGACCGCCTCGACACGACCTTCGACGTGCTGAAACACGATGTTCTCGCGTGCCAGCGACAGCGCGTCGTCACTGATATCGACGATATCGACCTGCCACTCCGGGTTGTACTCGGCCATCGCAATGCCGATGCAGCCCGAGCCGGTGCACAGATCCAGCGCCCGCTCGACATGGCGGTGATCCAGCCACGGCGTGAAACCCGACTCGATCAACTCGGCGATCGGCGAGCGCGGCACCAGGGCGCGGCGATCACTCTTGAACTTCAATCCGGCAAACCAGGTTTCCCCCACCAGGTAAGCCACTGGCAGACGCTCGCTCACGCGCCGCTCGATCAAGGCCAGCACGCGCGCACGCTCTTCGTTGGTCAGCCTGCCGGCGCCATAGGCCGGCGGAATGTCCGGCGGCAAGTGCAAGCTGGCGAGCACCAGATGCGTGGCCTCGTCGATGGGATTGTCGTGGCTATGGCCGAAGGTGAGCCCGGCCGCCGAGAAGCGGCTGGCGCCGTAACGGATGAAGTCGATGATGGAGGCGAGTTCGTGGGTCACGGCGGGCAACTGGTCTTTAGGGGTCGCAAAGTATAGCCGGTGTAGGGCTGGGGGCCGCTGTGGCCCGGTGTAGGCCTAGCCTGGTGCCTGGTTGTCGAATCATGGCCAGGTTACCGCTATCGCAACACCGGCATTCCAACAGCCTGCTCGATTGCCGAATCGCTCGCTTCTGCCCCTTCTCCCCCTCGGGGAGAAGGTTGGGATGAGGGGTGGGTGCTCGCGACAGCGCTACAGCCGCGCGGTGTTGCCCGCTCGCCACTTGCCCAGCGGGCGAGTCACCCAGGGCATTTGTCCGCCGATGAACACTTGTTCAGAATCCCCTCGCGCCCGATGACCAAGGGGACCACGACACGGGCGCACTCACATCAACCAAGGATTCGAGGGGAATACATGAAATCAGGGAAGCTGGTTTGCGCGGCGGCTATCGCTGCGCTGTTTTCCATGTCTGCGTTTGGCCAGACCGATGACGACGGCCGGGCGGACGCACCGGCCAAGCCGCAGTTCCTGCAGGAAGCGAACGAAGTCTTCTACCCACCCAACTACTTCTACGAAGCGCCCGACGACATCGACGGCGACGGCCTGAGCGACCTGCTCTGGTTCAACGCTGAGAAAAGCAAGATCGGTTATTGGCTCTCCAGCGAGGCCAGCTCGGCCAGTGCCTACGTGCGCGGACCCACGAAGACGTTCGGCGTCAAACGTGGCTACTACGTGGGCGCGGTCGGCGACTTCAATGGTGACTTCAAGACCGACCTCATCCTGACCAGTGCAAAGCGCGACCTCTACCTGTGGTCGTCGAACGGCGTCTCGTTCGACTCGACACCCATCGGACGCTACCCCGAAGGCTGGCAGCTGCTGGGCGCGGGCGATGTCGACGGCGACGGCGACGCGGACCTGCTGTGGTGGAACGAGGCAAAGTGCGAGTTCGGCTACTGGATCATGCACGGCGCCACCGTTGCCCATAAGACCACCGTCAAGGCCACCTGCGGATATCACGTCGCCGCCATCGGTCACTTCATGCAGACGACACACCTCGACCTGCTGTGGACCAGCGACGCCCATGACGTCTATTTGTGGGCCGGCTCCGACACGGGCTTTACCTCGACCCTGCTGGGCAGCTATGACCCGCAGGGCCGAATCATCGGCGCAGCCATCGCTGGCGACTTCGGCGGCATCAACGTCTATGTGCAGAACGACGCCGCCCAACAGTTCACTCAGTACGAATGGATTCGCTACTACGACTCCCAGGGTCAAGTGGGGGAGACCACCTTCAATGCCATGCGGACCTTCCCGCTTAACCCCGGCGATTACCTGGGCGCCACGGGCAATTTCGACTACGGCAACGAAGCCGTGCTGGTATGGGCCAACGACACAGCCAACGCCGGAACGACGCCCACGACACCTGGCAGCCTGTCCTGGTACACGAGCACGTTTACGTCTACGCCTATGGGGGGATGGAATTTTGCCAAGATGGCCTCCTACCGGAACGGCTGGACGCTGATAGGCGCGCGCAACTGACCAACGCCGCCTGCAGTCTCGACTAAGGGCATCGGCAACCGATGCGCCCGGCGCAATCGCCGGCCGCATCGTTCATACTTGTGGGATGACTTTCAACGTACTCCTGCAATACATCCTTCCCCATCGCGCCCTGTCGCGGGTGGTCTACTGGGCCACGCGCTGGACGTTCAAGCCGTGGAAGAACTTCCTGATCAGCACCATCGTGCGCAATTACCAGGTCAATATGGCCGAAGCAGCGCAGCCGGATGCGCTGGCCTACCAGCACTTCAATGCGTTCTTTACGCGCAAGCTGCGGCCCGATGCGCGTCGTGCAGACGCCAACCCGGCTGCCCTGCTCTCGCCCGCCGACGGCAAGATCAGCCAACTGGGCAAGATCGTCGACGGCCGTATCTTCCAGGCCAAGGGGCAGGAGTACACGGCGGCGGAACTGCTGGGCGACGAGGCCAGCGCCGCGCCGTATCGAAACGGTCGCTTTGCCACCATCTACCTGTCACCGCGCGACTACCACCGTGTGCACATGCCGCTTGCCGGCACGCTGAAGGAAACCGTGCACGTGCCCGGCCGTATCTTCAGCGTGGCACCGTTCGCGGTGGAGGCGATTCCGCGCCTGTTCGCCCGCAACGAACGACTGGTCTGTCACTTCGAGGGCGAGCATGGCCCCTTCGTGGTAGTGATGGTGGGGGCTATCCTGGTGTCCAGCGTGGCCACCGTGTGGGACGGCCTGGTGATCCCGCCCTATGCCTCCTCGATTCGACGCAAGTCATTCACTGGCCAGAACATTACGCTGGAACGCTTCGCCGAAATGGCCCGCTTCAACATGGGCTCCACGGTGATCCTGCTGTTCCCGGAAGGCATGGCGGAACTCGACGGACTCGCGTCGCAAGAACCGGTGAAGGTGGGCCAACGGCTAGGCGTCCAGCTCCAGGGCTGACCGATCGTCGCGTCAAAATCTTGACGCAACGGTGACGCACTGCGTCGTTTTGTGACCTTTTTGGCGCAATGTCATATTGAGCGCGATTAAGATCCCGGCTCGGCAGCGCCGTGTGCGCACCACCCCTGGTCAGACCGAGGACAGCCCGTGCGCATCGTGACCCGACTTATTGCGATGAACCGCGGCCGGCAGCTGGGCCGGCAATTTCGCGAGATTGAGCACAGCATCAACGAACTACCCAAGCGCAGCCGCTCTCGACTCGGCACGATGGCGCTGCGTGAGATTGGGCAAGCAGCGCGCAGCGATTTCCCGCACCTCTACGGGACGCCCCCAGGAGAACGCTACCTGCCCTGGGGCCAAGGCACCGATATCGGCTTTGCCCGGGCCCGCTCTGACAATCCGGAAGTGGCCATGCGCGGCATCGCCCTGTGGCTTGCCGCGGCCTATCACGAGACCAAGGACACGCCGTACCCCAACCTGCAGCCGCATCACCGCCAGCTGATGCGCGTGCTGCGTGAGTTGAAGGAAGACCACCGCACCGACACCGTCGAGAAGTGGATGCAGGCGCCTGCCGCCGCCTGACCAGCATTGCCCGTGGAACGAAAAACGCCGCCCTCAGGGGCGGCGTTTTTCTTTACCCAAACAGCCTCATCACGACTGCCGAAGCGTGCTCATCGGCACGACGGCAGCCTCAGGGTCTGCCCCGGCTTGAGCTGGTGATGCTTGAGGTCGTTGATGTCGGTCACCTCCTCAATCGAGGAGCAACCCAGCTTGTTCACGATGCTGGTCAGGGTATCGCCCCGCCTGACCACGTAGCCGCGCGTCCTGGCGGGGCTCGACGATCGCGCCACCGGCACCGGGGACGGCGGCGTGGACGGCACGACGGGGAGCACGGCCGTATGCAGGTCATTGGCCAGGATCGGCCAGGGGCCATCCGTGCAACGTGCTTCGAAAGGCTTTTCCAGAACCCTGGGTACCACGATGCGCGTGCCCGCGGGCTGCGCCACCTGTGGATCCAGGCGCGGATTGAGGTTACGCAAGGTGCGGAACCACCCTTCGCTCATGCCGCCGGCCGAGCCCAGGCAAACCGTCAACTCGGTCAGCGACGCCGGCCGCTTGAGCGTGACGCTGCCGGGAACACCGTCCACGCGAGGGAAGCGCAAGTTGTAGCTTTCCGGATGCAGGAACAGCCACGCCGCGGCGAGCACGGAGGGCACGTAATCGCGCGTCTCCTGCGAAAGCTGGTTGTAGATGCGCGGGTCGTACAGGCTCACCGAGGTGTCGTCACCGACCAGGCGCTTCATGCGACCTTCGCCGCCGTTGTACGCGGCGATGGTCAGCTCAAGATTGTTGTTGAACACGCCGAGCTGCTCATTCAGGTAGTCGGCATTGGCGCGGGCCGCTTCGGCGGGGTCGAAGCGAGTGTCGAATCCGTCTTCCATACCCAGGCCAAAACGCATGCCCGTCGCATACATGAACTGCAACGGCCCCGCCGCACCGGAGCGCGACACGGCATGCACCTTGCCGCCCGACTCCTTGGCGAGAATGCCGAACAGCAGCGCCTCCGGCAGATCCGCCCGCTGGTAGGGCGGCCACATCTGCTGACGCAGGAACTGGTAGTTGACGTAGGCGTCCATCAAGTTCGGACGCCATTGGGTCAGCCACATTTCCAGTGCCGCTTTCACTGGGCCGTTCATCGCGATCAACTGGGAAAGCGGCTGTCCGCGCAGCAAGGTGACGCTGCGCTGCGCCTCGGGCAGGCTGGCTGCGCCCGTCCTGCCAGCGACACTTCCCTCCGGCGCTTCGTCATTCATGCCATCCATGTCGTCGCCCACGGAGAAATTGCCGTCCTTCAAGCGCAGCAGGCGATCGAACGCCGAAAAGAAACGCTGCGGATCGCAGCCAGGCGTCTTGTCGCAATGCGCTGCGGCGGTCCTCAGCTGATCGAGCGATGCATCCAGGGTCTGCTGCGATGCGGACGCGTTGCCCTGTCGCGCCTGCGCCAGGGCGGTTTCATAACCCTTGCTGGCCTGGTCGAGCTGCGCGTAGAGCTGATTGGCTTGCGGCGTGGGACTTTTGCCAGTTGAGGCGCACGCACCAAGCAACAAGACGGCGCCGGCCAGGGGAGCCAGGCGCAGGGTAAAGGGGAGGGCACGGGGAAACATGGACGACTTCACTGTCGGAGCGAAGGGCCGACATTACTGCGCACGGGGTCGATGACTCAACTCGCAAACGCCATTCGCTGCGACAGCCAAGGCCGCGACGAAAGTGTGAAGGCTGCCGAGCCCCGGCGTCCACTTGGCTACAATCACCGCGCAACCATCGGACGGAACGCCATGCATGACACCCTGATCGGCCACTACGAAAACGTCAGCGGCTGCCTCGTGCCCCTCGTGCCGGGCGGCATCAGCGATGGCGCGCGTTGAGCGACCGCCATCCATGACCCGCGTCGCCACGATCTCGCCCGACGCACCTTTTCTCGAACGCCTGATCGCGGGCTTCGGCTATCCACTGCGCGGAGCAGGCCTCGCCACTTGCACCGCTTTGGCTTTGGCGCACTACGCCGTGATCCTGCCGGCATTTATCGGCGTGATCGCCACGTTTGCTTTGTGGACAGCCACCTGGCGCTATGCGGCCACCTGCATGCTGCATACGGCCAACGGTTATGCAGATCCGCCGAATATCGGTGTCGACGAGAATCCCGCAGCCGGACGCGGCCTGACGGCAGTCCATCTGTTCGCCGTGGCGCTATGCATTCTCAGCGGCGTGTTCTATCCGCCTGCGTTGTGGCCATTGATGCTGCTGTTCGCCATCACCCTGCCCGCCATCGACATGTCGCTGGCGTTCGATGGCAGCATCGAACTGGCGTTGAGCCCAGTGACCTGGTGGGAGGTGATGCGCCGATTCGGCTCGGCCTATCTGATTCCCGTGGGGCTAAATCTTGCGACCGGCGCCTTGATCGTGGGCGCATCGGCTGCCACGAGCCTGCTGCCGCGACTGTTGTCGCTGCCGCTGTTCGCGTTCGCCTATACCTACCTGATCATCCTGAACTTGCACCTGATGGGCGCGATGATCCATCAGCGCCACGAACGCTTCGGCCTGACGCCAGAAGCGGAAGCGCTCGCCGCGGAAAACGGCCAGGACGAGGACTCGCAATTACTACATGAGGTTCAGGCCATCGCATCCACCGACCGTCGCGCCGCGCTCGGCATGCTCGCCGCACGCCTGCAGCATCGCGGAGCTCCTTCGTCGGTGCACCAGGCCTATCGCGATCTGCTACGCCAGGAAGGCTTGCGCGATGCCCTGCTGGTGCACGGCCAGATCTGGATCGCCGCCTTGATGGCGAATGGCGAAACACGCCGCGCACTGGGTATCGCGCAGGAATGCATGGAGCTCGATACCCACTTCGTACCGGATGATCCCACCACCGCAGGACCACTGGCGGAACTCGCGGCGCGCTCCGGCATGAACCGCCTTGCGCTCCGGCTGTGTCGCGGTTTTCTTGCGCAGTGGCCCCGTTCGCCCAAGGCCCCGCACTACGGATTGCTGGCGGCGCGCCTGTTGGCCGCCATGGCGGACCGGCAGGCCGAAGCTGCCGTGCTGCTTGGTAAACTGGTAGCCGCCTGGCCTGATCATCCCTTGCGCGGCGAGTTTGACGCGCTGTCGCACCAACTGCATGAGCACACCAAATCCGCATGAGCCGATGGCGCCCACCCTCGCCCACCTCCACCGCCATCATCACGCGGGAAGGCTTCGAAAGGCTCAAGGCCGAGCTCGATCATCTGTGGCATACGTTGCGCCCGGAAGTGGTGAAGGCGCTGGCCGCTGCCGCCGCCGAGGGCGACCGCTCGGAGAATGCGGAGTACACCTACCGCAAGAAGCAGCTCGGCGAGATCGATCGGCGCGTGCGCTACCTGAGCAAGCGCATTCCGTCGCTCAAGGTCGCCGAGGGTACGCCGGCCGATCGTGAGGTGGTGTTCTTCGGCGCCAGCATCGAACTGGAAAACGCCGCGTCCGGCGAGAGCCTGCGCTATCGCATCGTAGGCCCGGACGAGACCGACGCCAAGCTGGGCTGGATCAGCATCGATTCGCCGCTCGCGCGCGCCGCGCTGAAAAAAAGGCTCGACGACGAATTCGAAGCGGAACTGCCCGGCGGGCCGACCCGCTTCATCATCGTGGCGGTGGACTATTGAGCCTGGCCACCTGTCGGGTGGTCAGCACCACCCTGCATTAGCGCCGCGACTTCGGCCTGATGTGAGTCGATGAAACGGATGTTGCCCGCGTTGACCCAGACCTGGTTGAGGTTGTTCGCCAGCGCGGGATCGTTGCGCGCCTGGACGGCGAGGATCGCATTCGTCAGCGCAATGTTGGCGAGCATGAACTCGCGTGGCGTAAAGCCGTATTTCTTCACCAGCGCCGGAATGCGCTGGTCACCCGCCATCGCCTGCGCGGCAAGATCGTCCAGGCTGTGCACCTTGCCCGGATCGGGTGCGCCCTGGGGTCTAATACCTTCGGCACGAGCTTCTTTCGTCGCGGCGACCAGGCGGTTGAAGATGTCTTCGTTCAACGTGTAATTCTTGATTTGCTGCTTGTCGGCATCGGGCAGACCCGAGGGCGCCATCTGGGCATGGGCCAACGAAGCAAGGCCGAGTACGAACGCCAGCAAACCCAGGCACCCCACGCGCAACACACGATAAAAAGCGGACATCGATATCTCCATCAGATTGAAATCGGCCTGCCGCACCCGGACGTGCGACAGCCTCGTTGCACCGGGCGGACGACGCCCGGGCGTGGGTCAGCGAGTACGGTATCAGTGCTGCAGCAACGCGCGCAGGGCGCGCTGGTAGTCCGCATCGATCTGGCTCAAGCGCGCTTCCCGCGCCTGCGCGTTGACCCATTGGCCGTGCCGGGCCTGTTCCCGTATCAGTAGGAACTCCATATCGACAAAAGGTTGCAGTACCCGGTTATCGGCCGGCGCGAAGCCGGTCAAATCCGGGATGCGGCTGAGATTGCCACGTTCACGCTCGCCAACGGCACCAGGGGAATGCCCGTAGCCGTGCAGGAACGCCGTCAGCTCGTTGCGCATGGCCGCGGGCATGGATTCACGCACGACCAAAACCTCCGGAGGGAGCGGGGCCGATTGCCAGATGACCCTCAACTGCGAAGCCTCGCCCGGGAAATCCTGACGGAACAGGTAGAGGTCGGGGCCATCGTTAGCCACGACATCGACTTCGCCATTGACCAGGGCCAAGGCATTGTTCTGCTGGTTACCCACACGCACGCCGGCAAAGAAGGTATCCGAGTTGAGGCCTCGCGTAGCGAAGACCTCAGCCTCGGGCGCGATATAGCCCCCCACGGAAAGCATCTCGCTCCGCGCGTAACGCCAATGTCCCGGCTTGGCGAACATATCCTCGAGCTGGTGGATGGCGCCATCCGCACGCACCAGCAGCATGGCGACATTGCCTTTGCCGCCATTGCCGCGCACGAACTGGGCGATCACGCTCACGTGTTGGTGCTCGACGGCCTCCGTGGCCAAGCGCCCCGACAGAATCGCGGCATCCACGCGTTGATCCTTGATTGCGCCGAACAGTCCCGCATAGCTGCTGACCGACACGATATGGACCGGGCGCCCGAGCTTCTTTTCGAGATCCTTCAGCAGCGGCTGCCATTGGTCGCGTGATTCGGCCGCGCTACCGACCGGCAGGATGCCGAAACGGAGGGTGTCCGACGCCTTGGTCGCGGCCGCTTGTTCGGCATGCAGCGGCAAGCCGAGCGCCAGCAGAGCTACCAGAAAACCGCCCCAGCACGAGCTACCCCATCCTTTCCCCAAGCGCCCCCGACAAGCCATGTCCATTGCCTGCTCCCGAGCGGTTCGCCGCTCATGGCGTTGTAGCGCGTTCGCCGCGCCACCGCAATTTTATAATGTCGCAAGTTCTTGAGCTAAAGCGAGCCTGGCTGCGGGTATTCGCGTCCCTCGCGACGCGGTTGGTAGCAGGCGGCACACAGGTGAAACGCCTCGTTGCCATTGTCCGGATGCCAGCCCGGAAGGCCTGAAAGCGGCAACGGCCGCAATTCCAGCGGATCGCGCAGCAGTTTCCCGGCGGCAATCGCGTCGGCACAAACAGCAGCTGCGTTGCCACCGCCGGCTCCCGCGAGGAATACCAGGGCCTTGCCCACCAGCAGCTTGTCCGGGGTCAGCGCATGCTCCAGCAGGGCGTGGCCAAAAACCTCGACCGAGGCGCGACCATCAAGCCACGCCGAACGTTCGCGCCAGCACAACCCGTGCCAGTCGTGGGCATCCCACAGGTCGAGCAAGCTTCGATCACGCAGGACCACGATGACGCCGGCCTCATCGAAATGCGTCATGGCGTATTGCGGCCGCGAACGCCGCTTGGTCCCCATGTCGGCGATCTCGGCGACCTGCTGGGCGTTGAGCGCCCGCTTCAGGGCCGTGTGACGCAACCAGATGACGGCGTTGAACAGGTCATGCCAGTTGGACTCGCGCGTGGCGATCTCGCCGTGCGTGGCAATGCGTTGCTCGTAGTGCTGGCCATCATTGAGCAAGCTCGGTGTCTGCGCCACGAAGCGCTCTGGCATCGCGACGGAGCGGGCGGCGTTGAGCTTGTCGATGGACGGCCAGTGCTCACCCAGCAGCCATTCGGCGGGCGCCTGCCAATCCGCCAACGGCAGGCGCGTGAAGGCCGTGGGATCGATGGTTCCGCGTGCGGGCGCGACGTATCGCATCACGCCCTCATCGCATCAGGCTTAGTCGACCAGGCGCGCGTGCAGATCATGCTCGTCGGCGTCTTCCACTACGACGTCGACGAACTGGCCCGGCTTGAGCGACTGGCCACCGGCGATATGCACAACGCCGTCGATTTCCGGCGCATCGGCGGCCGAACGCGCTACCGCACCCTCGGCGCCTGCCTCATCCACCAGCACCTTGATGGTGCGGCCGATCTTGCGCTGCAGCTTGGCGGCGGAGATTTCCGCCTGCACCGCCATGAACTGCTCGAGGCGATCTTCCTTCAGCTCCTCGGATACCGGGTTGGGCAGCTCATTGGCCTTGGCGCCATCCACCGGCGAATAGGCGAACGCACCGACGCGGTCCAGCTCGGCCTCGCGCAGGAAGTCGAGCAGCTCTTCGAACTCCGCATCGGTCTCGCCGGGGAAACCGACGATGAAGGTGCTGCGAATGGTCAGATCCGGCACCACCTTGCGCCAGTTGCGAATGCGCTCGAGCGTCTTGTCGATATTGCCGGGGCGCTTCATCAGCTTGAGGATGCGCGGGCTGGCGTGCTGGAACGGGATGTCGAGATACGGAGCAGGATCTTGCCCTCGGCCATCAGCGGCATCACTTCGTCCACGTGCGGGTACGGGTAGACGTAGTGCAGGCGCGTCCATACGCCCAGCTCCGACAGGCCCTCGCACAACTCGGTCATGCGCGTGCGGTAGCCTTGTCGCGCCACTGGCGCTCGGCGTATTTCACGTCCACGCCATAGGCGCTGGTGTCCTGCGAGATCACCAGCAGTTCCTTCACGCCGCCCTTCACCAGGCGCTCGGCTTCCAGCAGCACCTCGTCCACCGGGCGCGACACCAGGTCGCCGCGCATCGACGGAATGATGCAGAAGCTGCAGCGGTGATTGCAGCCCTCGGAAATCTTCAGATAGGCGTAGTGCTTCGGCGTGAGCTTGATGCCCGTGTCCGGGACAATGTCGAGCAAGGGATTGCGCTTCGGCGGCAAGGCCGAATGCACAGCGCTGCATCACGCTGGCATAGTCCTGCGGACCCGTGATCGGCGAGCACATCCGGGTAAGCCTCGCGGATCAGCTCGGAACGCTTGCCAAGGCAACCGGTGACGATCACCTTGCCGTTCTCATGCAGGGCTTCACCAATGGCGTCGAGCGATTCCTGCACGGCCGCATCGATGAAACCGCAGGTATTGACCACCACGGCATCCGCAGCGCCGTAGCTGGGCACGATCTCGTAGCCCTCGACCTTCAGCTGGGTAAGGATGCGCTCGGAATCGACCAGGGCCTTGGGGCAACCCAGTGAAACGAATCCCACTTTAGGATTTGTATCGTTATTAGTCTTTGATTCTGAAAAATTATTCACTGGATCACCGATTCTCGCAGGGAACTGGGTACCCTGGCTGACGAAATCGCTAATTCTACCTTGCCGAGTGGTCCATCGTTCGGAGCGCCTGTCACAGGCGGGACTGAGACGGCCCTATTGGAAGGTCCGCTCTGGGTCGAGGCTGTGTAAAAACGCAAAGCGGAACTTTCCACTGGGCAATTTCTGATCAAAATTGTCAGCGTGGATGCGATTCTGGCCCACTCTCGATTTGCACGGCGGTCAGATTTCGCGTGGGAGGCATATCTACGCTGACCACTTTGCGTTTTTACACAGCCTCGGTCGGGAGCGGACCTTACCGCAACTCACGCCGGATCGCGGGCTCAGCTTCGGTGGCGCTCAGTGGCCCGCACTCTGGCCGCCGTCGACGTGCAGGATTTCTCCTGTGACGAACGCTGCCGAATCGAGGAACAGGATCGCGTTGGCGATATCGCTCACCTCGCCCATGCGCCCGAGCGGATGGAGGGAATCCAGAAATTCGTGGGTTTCCGGCGCGTGCATCGGCGTCTTGATGACACCTGGCGCGACGGCATTCACGCGGATCCCCTTCTTCGCAAACTCAATCGCCAGCGACTTGGTAGCGGCGTTCAGGCCGCCCTTCGTCATGGCGGCCAGTACCGAATAGATGCCAGTGACCGCAGAGTCGATGCTGGCGGTCACGTTAATCACGTGGCCGCTCGACTGCTTTTCCATTTGGGCGATGGCGAGTTGCGTGACGTAAAAGAAGCCCGCCATATTCACGTTTATCACAGCAGAATAGTCTTCCACGGTGTGCTCAGTGAAAGGCTTGCCGATGTAAATGCCGGCGTTGTTCACCAGTGTGTCGATCCGTCCAAATCGGGCGACTGCCTCGGAAATGACGCGCCGGGCGACCGCCGGATCACCAATGTCACCCGCTACGGTCAAAATATTCGCATCGTCCGATGGCTTGATCGAACGCGACGTTGCGACGATGCGGTAGTCGAGTTTGCGAAATGTCTTTACAACTTCGGCGCCAATGCCTTGTGATGCGCCGGTAACGACGACCACTTTCTGTGATGTACTCATGCTTTACTCCGACAGTAAGAGAGTTCGATAAATAAGAGAATCAGCGGAAGATCAGAACGCGCGGGGATCATGACGGCAGCACAAGGCCGTTGCCTGGCTCGCCGCCAGCGACGTCAGGCGTTGGCCAGATGACGTCGAGGCGGGTGCGGCTGATCAGCCATTGGCCGTCAACCCGGGCGTACTCATCGGCATAGACGCCCATGAGAACCAGGGTTTTTTCCTCGACGGTGCGCTCGGTCAAGAGGAACTGCATATGGCAGCGTCCCTCGGCGCGGTTCTCGTCCAACAGCTCTACCCACTGGTTGGAAACCAGGTGAACGAATGGGTAGGCACCGCGCTGTTTAGCGTCGTACTCGGCGAAGGCAGCAGACAGGCCAGCATGAATTTCAGCGCGACCTCTCCAGCAGCCGCGATCTACTTGGAGAACGGCGTCTTCGGTAAACAGCTGGGTGAGCGACTCAATACGGCCACTGTCCAAATGGTGACAGTAGAGGACCCGCAGATTTCTGATGGCTTCCAGCGACAGCAGTCGGTTCAGTTCGGTGTTCATAAGCGTCTCTCGAGGGTGACGAGTTAGCCCGTCTTCAAGAGGCGGAGTTTCAGATCTTTTTGCGGGAACGATAAGCCTGTAAACGGCGATATCACCTTTCGCGGTTGGCGAGAAATACAACCACCCGGGCTATTTGAATCCCGCCAACTCCTGCGCGAGAAAGTCGAGGAAAGCTCGAACTCGACGACTCGCCACACCTTGAGCGGTAACGGCGTACAGATTGGCTTCTTCTGGAAGAAATTCTTCCAGCGCGGTCGCCAGCATTCCCGCTTGCAGTTCGCTGCGAATATTCCATGACGGGCTAATAAACACGCCGAAGCCTTTGATGGCCCACTGTCGCAGTACTCCGCCATCATTTGCCATGCGATTGCCCGACACTTTCACCCCGATCCGTTGACCGCCCTCGGTAAATGACCAGATTGAAAACGACCGATCGGGCCGCGACATCACCAGACAATTGTGATGGGCCAAGTCCTGCGGGGCGGTTGGTTTGCCGTGGGATGTCCAATAGGCCGGAGCAGCACACACTACGCGATGCCCTGACACCAGCAGCCGAGCCTTCAGAGCGGAGTCGGACAGCGGGCCATTACGCAGCGCAAAGTCCAGGTCGTACTGGACCAGGTCAAGCACGCCTTCGGCTAACAGCAGTTCGAAATGAACACCGGGATGCACCTGCAAAAACCGATCGATCAAGGGCGCAATCACTTCAGCGCCAAAATCCCGGGTAGCAGTGAAGCGGATAGGACCCGTCAATGGTCCCTCTTTGACCCCTTCCAGCGAGGCATCCCATGTCGCGAGTATCTTTCTGGCTTCTGCCAAGAACTGTCGGCCTTCGTGAGTAAAGCTGATTCGTCGAGTAGACCGAGTGATTAGGCGGACTCCGGCGCCTTGTTCCAGCTGCTGCAAGGCGGCACTCGCGGTCGAGGTTGCCAGCGAATGTTGGCGTGCAGCCGCACTCAGGCTGCCAGTTTCATCGATACTGACAAAGATTCGCAGCGCGTCGATCGTGTCCATGATTTATTAAACCAGAACAATGAGGGCGGTAGTTCGCAGTATGGGCTGGGTGCCGAAAAACGTTGCATCCAAAGCGAGCACACCATCCAAGAAGGTGGAGATGGCTCCGTTCTGCCAGCTGTTGGCCCCACTCGATCAATATCGCTGAGGATCGCTTGCCACTATGGCATCGGCCTCGCGCTTATCCTCGACAGGAGCCCCTACAAAGGTCAGGAATGTCTCCTTGCCACTAACGGCTTCCAGCATCTCTTCTGGCGATCTCGCACCCACGCTTTCGCTCCCTTTGGGTCAATTCGATTCGGTCCGCTATGGGTCCAGCCTGTGTGAAAACACACCGTAAGCCAGCCCGCCGATCCCAGCGTCATACCAAGCCGGAGTGTCGCATGAAGCGATTTGTGGAGGGGTTGGATCGGTCGCAGAGCGTGCTGTTCCCCGAACGGCTGGACGAGTACATCGACGAGGACAATCCCGTTCGCGTCGTCGATGTCTTTGTCGATGCCTTGGACCTGGGCGAACTGGGCTTCGATGGAGTCACGCCGGCCGTCACGGGCCGCCCCGGTTATCACCCGGCGACGTTGCTCAAGATCTATATCTACGGCTATCTCAACCGGGTTCCTTCCAGCCGCCGACTGGAGCGCGAGGCGCAGCGCAACCTGGAACTGATCTGGCTGACCGGACGCTGTGCGCCCGACTTCAAGACCATCGCCGACTTCCGCAAGGACAACGGTCAGGCCATCCGCCGCGTGTGCAGCCAGTTCGTGCTGTTGTGTCGCCGGATGAAGTTGTTCACCGAGGCCGTGGTCGCGATCGACGGCAGCAAGTTCAAGGCGGTGAATGGACGTGATCGCCAACTTTCCGAGGCCAAGCTCAAGGCACGCCAGGCGCAGCTCGACAACAGCGTGGCGCGCTACCTGGCGGAACTGGATCAGGCCGATCGCGAACCCGGCCGGCTACCGGAAGCGCGTGGCGCACTTGAGGCAAAAACTCGCCACGGTACGCGAGCAAATGCAGCAGCTGGAAGGATTGGGCGAGCGCATGCGAAGCACACCGGACCAACAGCTCTCGCTGACCGATCCCGATGCGCGATCCATGGCCACGCACGGTCGCGGCTCGGGCGTCGTTGGCTACAACGTACAGGCCGCCGTCGATGCGCAACACCACCTGATCGTGGCGCATGCGGTCACCAACGACGGTCACGACCGCCATCAGCTTGCCACCATGGCTGGGCAGGCGCGCGAAGCGATGGGACACGAAGCACTCACCGCGCTGGCCGATCGGGGCTACTACAAGGGCGAGGAAATCCTCGCCTGTGAACAGGCGGGCATCACGCCGCTCGTGTCCAAGACGCAGACCTCCTCCAGCGCCGCGGCAGGACGCTTCACCAAGCAAGACTTCCATTACGACGCCGACACCGATAGCTACCGGTGTCCCGCCGGCAACGTGGCCTCGCGGCGCATGAGCACAGACGAGAACGGCAAGACGATCCACGTCTACTGGTCATCGGCGTGTCCGACCTGCCCGCTGCGTGCAAACTGCACCACCAGCCGTTACCGTCGCCTGCGACGCTGGGAGCACGAGGCGGTGCTGGACGCCATGCAGACGCGCCTGGATGAACACCCCAACGCGATGCGCGTGCGACGACAGACCGTCGAGCACACCTTCGGCACCCTCAAGGCGTGGATGGGCTACACCCACTTCCTCACGCGAACGTTGCCACGCGTGGCAACAGAAATGAGTTTGCAGGTGCTGGCCTACAACATGAAGCGGGTGATGAAGATCCTTGGCGTGAGGCCACTGATGCAGGCCATCATGGCCTGATGGCTTCGCTTCAACTCATCGCCATCCGATGGATGAGCAAGCGAAACAACCAGGCTGTCTTCACCATCCACTTCGCGTTTTCACACAGCCTCGGTCGGAAGCAGACCTTACCTCCCACTTCATTATTAGAGGGCTATGTACCATGGGCTGCCTCCGTCGTGGCCTGTAAGCGCTATTCCTCGGCCAAGGGCACATGCGGGTGCTCACCGGTCCAGCGGACGATGGCTTGGACGTCGGGGCCTGAACCAAGATCGAAACCCGGAATTGCAGAAAGGCCGCATAACGCGGCCTTTTTCTTTGAGTCAGTGTCTTGCTGGTGCCGCGTATAGGATCGTTGCTCTAGGGTCAACCCAGGCTGACGAATCCCACTTTGGGCGAAGCTTGTGACATGCCGAGTGACCGTAACTATGCGGAAAACGGACCATTATACGTGAGGCCAGGGGTTTTCTCTGAATGGCTAGAATTGCCCATCGCCAATACGGGAAGAACCGCCATGGGCCAGAGCATCCATCTCAACACCACGCGCATGCAGTGCATCGGCGCCTATCTGGCCCAACCAGCCGGCAAACCGAAGGGTGGCATCGTGGTCATCCAGGAGATTTTCGGCGTGAATGCGCATGTACGCAGCGTCGCCGACCGCTACGCAGGGGCCGGATATACGGCCATCGCCCCCTGCTTCTTCGACCATCTTGAGACGGGCGTCGAACTGGGCTACGACGAGGCCGGCTACACCCGCGGGAAGGCGCTCGTGGTGGAGCTGGGCCTGGAGCGGGCCGTGGAAGATGTCGCCAGCGCGGCGGAAGCCATCGCGTCCGCAGGCCGCGTCGGCACGGTGGGCTATTGCTGGGGCGGCACCGTGGCCCTGCTTGCGGCGATCCGCCTGGGCCTGCCCTCGGTGAGTTACTACGGTGCGCGCAATGTGCCGTTCCTGGGTGAGAAGCCGCAGGCACCGGTGATGTTCCACTTCGGCGAACTCGACAGGTCCATTCCGCCCGAGATGGTGCAGAAGCACCGCGAGATGTTGCCGCAGATGGAACTGTTCACCTATCCAGCCGACCATGCCTTCAACCGCGACGTGGGCGATCACTACGACGAAGCCAGTGCGAAACTGGCGTATCAGCGCACGCTGGCGTTCTTCGACAAGCATCTGGCGCACGGCGCATGAGCGAGCCCGACTTCGTCGTCGACGCCCGCTTGCGCGCGGATACGCGTCATGTGGCCTCGCTCGAGCTCTGCGACGTGCTGCTGATGAACGATGCACGCTTTCCCTGGCTGGTGCTGGTGCCGCGTCGACCTGGCATGGTCGAGATCTGCGACCTGGCCGCCACCGAGCAGGCCACGCTATGGCAGGAAGCGAATCACGCCGCGCAGGCGCTTCGCGCGGTCGCTCCGTTCGACAAGCTTAATCTTGGCGCGCTCGGCAATATCGTGCGTCAGCTGCACGTACATGTGGTCGGCCGCCGCGAAGGCGATGCGGCCTGGCCAGGACCCGTCTGGGGTAGTGGCCCTGCCCTGCCTTATGACGAGGATTCACTTGGAACGTTGAAGCTGCGATTGCAGGGCGAACTGCAGCGTTGAGACGCTTATCGCGCACAGGGTGCGCTCCTACTAACAGGGTGCGTCTTCTTATGTAGGTGCGCACCCTGTGCGCGATCCCACCTCGCCAAACCCCAACCAGCAAAAAAGCCCGCAGATCGCTCCGCGGGCTTTTCATTACGCATGGAGGCATCAATAGTGTTGCTGCGGCGGCGGCGCGGCGGCAGCCTTGACCGGTGCCTTGTAGTCTTCGAGCTCACGCGCCTTGGTGTCGACGACGCTGATCTTCTTCAGCTCGCCACCATCGTCGTAGTACACGGTGAAGCCATAATCTAGCTGCAGGCGCGCCATGTACTGCAGGTGCTGCTTGCGGATCTTCGAATCGTCGCTGGGCTCGAGCAGGACGGTCTTGGGCAGCTTGCCCTGGTCTTTCAGGTAGGCGAAATGGCTACCGGTGTCGAGTGCCGACAGCACGGCACCATCGACCACGAACTGGCCGCTCTTGTAGGCCTGGATCACCGTGTCGAACTGGCTCTTCATATCAGCCGTGCGCACTTTGTCCTTGGTGCTGCCGCTGTGGCAACCGGCCAGCACCAGCATGCTGCCCAGCAGGATGGCTGCAGCCGCGCGGGTCAGCAGCGTGGAAAAACGGATCATGCGGATCTCCTGCAAAGAATCGTGGTGAACAATGGGAGTGTAACGCCCGGACGGCTCATCGCATCGCATCTAGACGGCATCCATTCAGGTGTGTGACGAATTGAAGTGCGGATGCAAGCCGCCACGGCGCAAGATCAGGTACGTGGCAAGGTCACGCCCTGCTGGCCCTGGTACTTGCCGCCGCGGTCCTTGTAACTGGTCTCGCATTCCTCATCGGATTCGAGGAACAGCATCTGCGCCACGCCTTCGTTGGCGTAGATTTTTGCCGGCAGCGGCGTGGTGTTGGAGAACTCCAGCGTCACATGGCCTTCCCACTCCGGTTCCAGCGGCGTCACGTTGACGATGATGCCGCAGCGCGCATAGGTGCTCTTGCCCAGGCAGATGGTCAGCACGTTGCGCGGGATGCGGAAATACTCGACGGTGCGCGCCAGCGCGAACGAATTGGGCGGGATGATGCACACGTCCGCCTCGACGTCGACGAAACTGGAAGGATCGAACGCCTTCGGGTCGACGATGGTGGAGTTGATATTGGTGAAGATCTTGAATTCACGCGCGCAACGCACGTCGTAGCCGTAGCTGGACGTGCCGTAGGACACCAGCTTGGTGCTGTCGCGCACCTTGATCTGTCCGGGCTCGAACGGCTCGATCATGCCTTGCTGCTCCGCCATGCGGCGGATCCACTTGTCGGATTTGATGCTCACTCGAACTCCCGGAGGGGTGGCCGCCGCGACGGCCGGCATAAAGACTCGGAAAATAGCGGAAATGGCGGTCGGCCCGCCAGTCGTTGGAGCTGAGACTGGGGTATGGGCCATGTCGGACTTCGGCTCCCGCCAGCTTCCTCACCGTCATCCTGACGACACGGTCTCCCTCCGCCGTCATCCCCGTGGCTCTCAACAGCCGAAGGGCTGGTCACGCGGGAAGCGCTTTGCAACAGCAAAGCTGGTCATCCCGCGCCTTTCGCTCTTCGGCTTGTATCCCGCGACCGGGCTCGCCTTCCGCGCGCTTCCGAGTCGCTGCCCTGCTGCCTGTTCCTCCCCCACGCGCCACGCCATGGGGGACCCGCAGAGCAGCAGGGCAGAGCCGCAGGACGACCACGTGGCGCCTGGTTTCCCATGTAGCGAGCGCACCGCTGTGCGCGATAAACCTACGCAGCGGTAAGGCCGTGATCGCGCACAGGGTGCGCTCCTATATGGGCGGCGTTGATTTTGACCGTATCGGGCCCCTGTGCGGCGGTGAGGGGCGGACGATCAGCCCCGAAGGGGGCATCGGCAAGGATGCCGATGCCTTTTCGTCAGGGCAGGAGCCCTGTCGAAAAGCCCGGCCGACGCTCACGGACTTGACGAGCTGAAAGCTCGGCAAGCGCGCAAGCGGGGTGCCCTTCTCTTTGGTTACTTTCTCTGGGCAAGCAGAGAAAGTAACCCGGCCTCCGGCAGCAGGACGCAAGCCCGCGGCCCCACGGGGACTCCCTCCGGTCGCAGGCGAGCCCGGTCGCGGGACATACAAGCCAAGAGCGAAAGGCGCGGGATGACCAGCTTCGCTGTTGTAAGGCGCCTCCCGCGTGACCAGCCCTTCGGCTGTTGAGAGCCGCGGGGATGACGGTGAGGGTGCGCGTGGGCTGCGCGACCATCAACCGCTGGGATCACCAGCCCCTACGGCGCGCCCTGCACCAGATCTTGCCCAGCCCCAGCGACTTGTTACGCGGCTGGCGCGACAACCGCCCCGCCGCGTTGCGGGCGATTTCACGGTAGCGGGCGGCCAGATCGGAATCCGGCATGGCCACTACGGTGGGCGTACCACCATCGGCTTGTTCACGGATGCGGATGTCCAACGGCAAGGAGCCCAGGTAGGCCACATGGTATTGCTCGGCCATGCGCGCGCCACCGCCTTCGCCGAAGATGTGTTCCTCGTGGCCGCAGTTCGAGCACACATGGGTGGCCATGTTCTCGACCACGCCCAGCACCGGCACCTCGACCTTCTCGAACATCTTCAGCGCCTTGCGCGCATCCAGCAAGGCGATGTCCTGCGGCGTGGTGACGATGATCGCGCCGGCCACCGGCACCTTCTGCGACAGGGTGAGCTGGATGTCGCCGGTGCCCGGGGGCAGGTCGACGATCAGGTAGTCCAGTTGCTCCCAGCGCTGTCGGTGAGCAGCTGCATCATGGCCTGGGTGACCATCGGGCCACGCCAGATCATCGGCGTCTCTTCGTCGACCAGGAAACCGATCGACATGGCCTGCAGGCCGTGCGCCTGCATCGGGATGATGGTCTTGCCGTCCGGCGATTGCGGCTTGCCGCTGATGCCGAGCATGCGTGGCTGGCTGGGACCGTAGATGTCCGCGTCGAGCACGCCCACCTTGGCGCCCTCCGCGCTCAGCGCCAGCGCCAGGTTGGCCGAGACGGTGGACTTGCCCACGCCGCCCTTGCCTGAGGCGACCACAATGATGTTCTTCACGCTCGGGCAGCGGCGCCAGCGTGCCCTGCACCTTATGGGCATGCACGCGGCTGGCGATCGACACCGACGCCGACGCGATGGCCGGGTCGGCCTCGAGCGCCTGCTTGACGCGCGTGGTAATGGCATCGATGGCGCCAGCGGCGGGATAACCCAGCTGGATGTCCACCGAAACGCGCTCGCCATCCACGCCAATCGCGCGCACGGCGTCGACCAGCGGAGCGCCGGTATGGGGATCGTCGAGAGCGCCGAGAATGTGGCGGACCAGGGCTTCGCTCGCCTGCGTCATAAAGAATGTGGGCCGTCATGGGGGGGCTCCATTATGCCAGTCCACGCCGCGCCAACCGGCATGCCTCATGTCAGCCTTGCGCAATGCAGCTTGACGGCTTCGCGCGGCGTCGGTCAGGCTCCGGTCCATACTCTTTCGTACGGGAGATCGCTCATGAAGTCACTGCTCCGCCTTGCTGTTGCTACGAGTCTCTTGTTGGGCGCCGGCGCACTGTTTGCAGCGAAAACACGCCGGTAGGTACCTGGAAAACGATTGATGACGTCACCGGCAAGCCCAAGTCCATCGTGCAGATCACCGACGACCATGGTGAACTCAAGGCCACCGTGCTGCAGGTGCTGCAGTCCGACGAAGGCCCGCACCCGCTCTGCAAGGCTTGCGACGGCGAGCGCAAGAACCAGCCCGTCGAAGGCATGAACATCATGTGGGGCGTGAGCAAGGACGGCGATGTCTGGGACGGCGGCAAGATCCTCGATCCGAAGACCGGCAAGGTCTACAAGGTCAAGCTGCAGACCGAGGACGATGGCGCCAAGCTCACCGTGCGCGGCTACATCGGCTTCTCGCTGCTTGGCCGCAGCCAGGTATGGGAACGCCAGCAGTAATACGCGCCAACAACCTCTCTCCTCCGGGCGACCCGAAGGCTGTCCGTGTCGGAGAGAGGATTGGGCTTACGGGACAATCTTGCTTCGCCTGTGACCTCGACCGTTTCCATCGCAGGAAGAGAGTGCAGTAACACCTAGCCCGGTGCCGCCTCGGCCCGATGCACGGCTACCCCGCGCGCGCTGAACGCAGAACGCGCGGCGCGATCCGCCGAGTGCTCCACGACCAGATGCTGCACGCGCGACAACTCGGCTACCTGATGCGTGGCGACGGCGCCCAGCTTGTCGTCCGTGACGACCACCACCGACTCGTCACTCGCTTCGATCATCGCGCGCTTGAACAACGCCTCCTCACTATCGAATCCCCACAGACCGTGAGCCGCATCGATGGCGCACGCACCGGGGAAACACAGATCGGCTCGGATTCGACGTACCTGCTCCACCGCTTGCGCCCCTACCGTGCCACCGATGGCGGCGTCGATACGACCGCCGATCAGCAGCACTTCAAACCCTTCGCGATCCAATAGCAGCTGGGCGATATGCGGAGCGTTGGTAATCACCGTAAGCCTGGCATCGGCAGGCAGTACCGTGACAATCGCTGCATTGGTGGTGCCCGCGTCGATCAACAGGGTCTGGCCCGCGCGTACCAGACTCGCGGCCTTGCGCGCGAGCACCAGCTTGCGCGCCGAATGCTCGCCTCGGCGCTGCTTCAATGGCGTCGGTGTCGCCGCAGGAAGCAAGGCGCCGCCATAGACGCGCTTGCAAAGTCCTTGCGCCGCCAGCTCGCGCAGGTCGCGGCGAATCGAGTCCTCGGATACCTCGAACGCCGCCGCCAGCTCGATGGCCACGATCCTGCCGTCATGGCGCAACTTCGCGAGGATGCGTTGCTGGCGCTCCTGCGGGAGCACGCTGCTGTCGGGCACGACGATAGGCGACTTAGCCATGGCGACGATCGCTGACCGCGCAGTCGAGCAATCCAAGCTCCACCAATCGCTGGTGCAACCCGCCGGCATCGCGGAACCACCAGCCTCGCATGCCCAGCGCTTCCGCTGCCGCCACATTGCGCGCCGAATCGTCGATGTATAGGGCGCGGGCCGGATCGACGGCATAGCGCTCCAGCAGGCACTGGTAAATGCGCGGATCGGGCTTGATCAAGCATTCCTCGCCGGAAACCACGATGCCCTCGAACCACCGCAGGAAGTCGAAACGCTCCCGCGCGATCGGAAACGTCTCCTGCGACCAATTGGTCAATGCCAGCAAACGCACGCCGCGCGCCTTGAGCGAGGCCAGGATCGCCACGCTCTCCTCCATGGCACCGACCAGCGTCTCTTCCCATCGCTCATGGTAGGCATCGATCAAATCGGCATGCTGGGGAAACTCGCCGCGCAGCAAGGTGGTGGCTTCCCTCCACGGGCGACCGGCATCCTGCTGCTCGTTCCAGGCGCTATTGCACACTTCGCGCAGGAACCATTCCATCTGCGCTTCATCGTCGAACAGCTGACGATAGAGCCGGCGCGGATCCCAGCCGATCAGGACATTGCCCAGGTCGAATATCACGGTGTCGACAGCTGCAATCATCGTTGCACGATCCTCGCGAATAGCCCGATCCGCACCAGCAGGTCCACCGCCGCGGCGAACGTCGCCGGCAGACTGTTGGCCTGCGCAACGAAACCGATCAGCGCCGGCCCGCCGAGCAGGGCGGTGGCGAGAACAGTTTTCAGCTGGGCACCGGGATCGGAATAACGTGAATAAATGTAATCAATCACGCATAAACATGCAAACGGCAACACCGGCGGCCATCCTTGGCTCCCAGCAGATCCCCTGCCATTCGCGCACACACCGGGGCGTGCATCCACAGTCCACATGCCATAATGTCCGGCCCCCTGCAGCCGTCGCCGCCCATGAGCCGTCGCCTACTCGTCACCAACGCCCTGCCCTATGCCAATGGCCCCCTGCACCTGGGTCATATGCTGGGCTACATCCAGACCGACATCTGGGTGCGCGCGCAGCGGATGCAGGGCAACGAGGTGCATCTACGTCTGCGCCGACGATGCCCATGGCACGCCGATCATGCTGGCGGCCGAGAAAGCCGGCATCACGCCGGAAGCCTTCATCGCCGGCATCCGCGTCGGTCACGAGGCGGACTTCGCGGCTTCGGTGTCGGCGTTCGACCACTACCACACCACCCATTCGGACGAGAACCGCGAGCTGGCCTCGCTGATCTATACACGCCTGCGCGATGGCGGCTATATCGCCCGGCGCATCATCCAGCAGTTGTTCGATCCGGAAAAGCAGATGTTCCTGCCGGATCGCTACATCAAGGGCAACTGCCCGAACTGCGGCACGCCGGACCAGTACGGCGACAACTGCGAGAACTGCGGCGCCACCTACGCGCCCACCGACCTGATCAATCCGTACTCGGTGATGTCCGGCGCCACGCCGGTGCTGCGCGACTTCGGAGCACTACTTCTTCGAGCTGGGCAAGTTCGAGCCGCTGCTGCGCGACTGGTTCGCGCGGCAAGCTCACCGGCGGCGAGCCGGTCGCCAACAGCGGCGTGGCGGCCAAGCTGCGCGAATGGCTCGACGGCGGCCTGAAGGACTGGGACATCTCGCGCGACGCGCCCTACTTCGGCTTCCCGATCCCCGACGCGCCGGGCAAGTACTTCTACGTGTGGCTGGATGCGCCGGTCGGTTACCTGGCCAGCTTCAAGGCGCTGTGCGACCAGCACCGGACCTGAAGTTCGACGACTTCCTGGCGCCGGGACAGCACGCGCCGAGATGCACCACTTCATCGGCAAGGACATCATCAATTTCCACGGCCTGTTCTGGCCGGCGATGCTGCACGGCGCGGGCTTCCGCACGCCCACGGCGCTGCACGTCAACGGCTACCTCACGGTGAACGGCGCGAAGATGTCCAAGTCGCGCGGCACCTTCATCAAGGCGCGCACTTATCTGGACGCGGGCACTCGATCCGGAGTTCCTGCGCTATTACTTCGCCACCATGCTCAGCGATGCGCCGGTGGACGTGGACCTGGACCTGAAGACGTTCGAGGAGCGCGTCAACTCGCACCTGGTGGGCAAGTGGGTGAACATCGCCAGCCGCACCGCCGGCTTCGTGCAGAAGTACTTCGACGGCAAGCCTGGCACGATCGCCTTCGAGGCACGAGGAGCAGCGAGTTGTGGCAGAGCCTGCTGTCGCACTACGACGGCGTCCGAGCGCTCTATGACAGCGGCGAATTCGCCGAAGTCACGCGCCGCTTCGTGACCATGGCCGACCTGGTCAATGGCTACATCGCCGCCAAGGCGCCGTGGGTGATCGCCAAGGACGAAATCGCGCCGCGACGAACTGCACCAGGTCTGCACGTTGGCATTGCATGCGTTCCGCCTGCTGTCGGGCCTGCTCAAGCCGGTGCTGCCGGCGACGGTCGCAGCGGCCGAGCAATTCCTCGCCGCGCCGATCAGCCGGCTTCGACGACGCCCGCGCGCGAACTGCACGGCCACACCGTCAATGCGTTCGAGCCGCTGCTCGGCGCGCATCGACCCCAAGCACATCGAGGCGATGGTCGAAGCATCCAAGGAATCACTCGGCGCGACCGACACCAAGCGCCGCCCCCGCCAAGAAATTCAAGGAATCCAGCAAGACCATGAGCGAAGCCAGCAGCCGCCAATCCCGCAGCACCCGCCGTCGACGGCACGGCCATCATCGGCATCGACGACTTCGCCAAGCTCGACCTGCGCATCGGCAAGGTCATCGCCTGCGAATTCGTCGAAGGCTCGGACAAGCTGCTGCGCTTCGAACTGGATGCCGGCCCGCTGGGCACGCGCCAGATCTTCTCCGGCATCCGCGCCGCCTATGGCGAGCCGGAGAAGCTGGTCGGCCGCAACGTGGTGTTCATCGCCAACCTGGCCCCGCGCAAGATGCGCTTCGGCCTGTCCGAAGGCATGATCCTGTCGGCCGGCGACGGCGGCGGCGACCTGTTCCTGCTCGACGCGGACCAGGGCGCCAAGCCGGGCGCCTCCGTCCGCTGATCCCGCAACGAACATGTCGCTAGCCGATCGCATCGACGCGCTGCTGCCGCAGACCCAGTGCGAGCAATGCGGCTATCACGGTTGCCGCCCCTACGCGGAAGCGATCGCGCGCGGCGCAGCGACGATCAATCAGTGCCCGCCGGGCGGCGCCGCTGGCATCGCCCGGCTCGCGGCGTTGCTGGACGTGCCCGTGCTGCCGCTCGACCCCGGGCATGGGGTGGAAAAGCCACGCACCCTGGCCCGCATCGTCGAGGCCGATTGCATTGGCTGCACCAAATGCATTCAGGCGTGCCCGGTCGATGCCATCGTGGGTTCGGCCAAGCTGATGCATACGGTCATCGCCGACGACTGCACCGGCTGCGAGCTTTGTGTACCGGCCTGCCCCGTCGACTGCATCGTGCTCGAACCCATGCCGCTCGCGCGGGTGAACGACCCGGCGCATGCGGATGCTGCGCGCATGCACTTTCAACAGCGGGAAGCGCGACTGGCGCGCGCGCAGGCACAGCGAGACGCCGAACTGGCGGCGCGCAAGGCGGCCGCGGATGCCGCGGCCACCCAGAGCAACCCGGTACTGGCTGCACTTGCGCGAGCGCGCGCCAAACAGCAAGGAAAACCTTCGTGAAACGTGCCGATATCGTCGAGCTGTTCACCCGTTTGCGCGAAATCGATCCACACCCTACGACCGAGCTGGTCTACACCACAGCTTTCGAGCTGCTGATCGCCGTCGTGCTGTCCGCGCAAGCCACCGATGTCGGCGTGAACAAGGCGACAAAAAAGCTTTATCCCGTTGCTAACACACCGCAAGCGATCCTCGATCTCGGCGAGGATGAGCTCAAGCGCTATATCAGCACGATCGGCCTGTTCAACAGCAAGGCCAAGAATGTGATCGCGCTATGTCGCATTCTCGTCGATCAGTACGACAGCGACGTACCCGATACGCGGGAAGCACTGGAAGCGCTGCCCGGCGTTGGACGCAAGACCGCCAACGTCGTGCTCAACACGGCATTTGGCCATCCGACCATCGCGGTCGACACGCATATCTTTCGCGTGGCCAATCGCACCGGGCTTGCGCCAGGCAAGGATGTACGCGCCGTGGAAGACAAGCTCGAGAACGTGATTCCCGCCGAATTCAAGCAGGACGCGCATCACTGGTTGATCCTGCACGGTCGTTACGTCTGCAAGGCGCGCAAGCCCGATTGTCCTCAATGCGTCATCCGTGATCTGTGCCGTTACAGAGACAAGACAACTGCCGCTTGAAAATGCATGACTAGTGGCACGGGTCACGCTCTGCAGGCCGCCAAACCTCACGAATCCCTCAAATTTTCACGCAGCTTCCTCAAGCTTGAAAGGGTGCACAAGCCTAAGGTGAAGCCTCCCCCGGAAGCTCCCCGTCAGAGAGGTGAACACCATGAAACGCTTGATCATCCCCACTGTCATTGCATTCGGTGTTGCCTGCATCGGTCAGGCACACGCCGCCGTCGACACCTACACCGTCGACATGCCCGGCGGTTACGCCGTGGTCGGATTCGTTGGCACCACCCCTGCAGATTTCGCGCTGGCCCAACAGCAGGCCAAGGGCTGGGAGACACAGCGCCATCTCATGTTGAAGCCGCAGTCGATGAAGGCCGTGGCCATCGATCAGTCACAGGGCGTCGCATTGAACCCGGCTGACCTTCGCAACGCCATCGTCGCTGCCGCGCAAACTAAGCCATTCTGAGAGCTACTCGCGGCAGCATAGCGTTTCCAGCGGCGCCCTCCTTAGGCGCCATGACAGGGCGAAAGACGGCGGGCAGCAGCCCGCCGTCTTTCTTTTTGGGGAACCCATTCGCCACAGCTACGATTGACGGGACGCGTCTCACGCGCCAACGTGATGGCGCCCGACACCCGCAACGTCGGCAAAAGATCCACAAAAGAATGGTTGCGGATGATGGCGGCAGGAGCCGGCTTGCGCCGCGCTCTCCCCGGGCCGAGACAGGTGTAATGGCATGCATATTCTGCTGGTAGAAGACGATGCCGAGCTGGGTGCGGCCATCAAGCATGCGCTGGAGCATCAGTCCTACGCGGTGACCTGGCTGCGCGACGGGCGCGAGGCCACGGAGGCCTTGCGTGGCGACCCGGTCGACTTGGTTCTGCTGGACCTGGGCCTGCCCGGCAAGGATGGCCTGGAAGTACTCGCCGAGGCTCGCCGCTCTGGCGTGAAAACACCGGTACTGGTCATGACGGCACGCGACGCCCTTGAAATGCGCATACGCGGACTGGACCTGGGTGCCGACGATTACCTGGTGAAGCCGTTTCATCTCGGTGAATTGGCTGCGCGGATCCGCTCACTCACCCGCCGCACCCAGGGACTGGCCGACAACCTGGTCGAAGTGGGCGGCCTGTGCCTTAATCTGGCCACCGCCGAAGTGGAATTTCGCGGCGAACGTGTCAGCCTGACGCGCCGTGAATTCGGCGTGCTGCGCGTGCTGATGGAGCGCGCGGGACGTATCGTGCGCCGGGAGACGCTGGAAAACTCGGTCTATGGCCTGGACACCGTCGTCGAGCGCAATGCCATCGAGGTCCAGGTGCACTGGCTGAGGCGCAAACTGAGCACCGACGTGATCCATACCGTGCGCGGCATCGGCTACATGATTCCCCGCGAACCCAAATGACGCCGCACACCGCCAGCCTTCGCACGCGCCTGACCTTGCTGATCATCGCCGTGATGGTGGTCGTGCTGATCCCGCTTGGCTGGATCAGCTATCGCCGCGAACTGCGCGAGATGAACGAGTTGCTGGACGGGCGCCTGGCCCAGGCCGGGCGCACCCTGGGCACCTTGATCGCGCATGGCCAGCTGCCGCACGACGCCGACCTGCCCGTCATTCCGCGAAGCGGCGATAGCCACCATCACGGCGTCGTCGTCTCCGTGCATCCGCACAACTACGAGCCTGAAGTTGGTTTCCAGGCGTACGACCCGCAGGGCGAACTGATCGCCGCCACCGAGAATCTGGCCGACCTGCCGCCGCCGGGCAAGAATGAGCGCGGCTTCCGCGAAATAGAGCACGATGGTCGCCCATGGCGCACGTTTACCCTGCAAAATCGCGCCAACCTGGTGATCCGCATCGGCGAGCGCTACGACAATCGCCGTGACATCGGTCGTGGACTGGTCATCGAGCACGCCCTGCCCTTGCTGATCGGCCTGCCTTTGCTGGCATTGCTGGTAAGTTTCGCGGTCAAGCGCGGACTACGCCCGGTCGCCCTGCTGACCCAATTACTGGACCGACGCACGCCAGGCAGCCGCAAGCCGATGCCGCTGAGCTATGCGCCGCAGGAGATCAAGCCCCTGATCGCCGCGTTGAACCAGCAACTGGAACGGCTGGAGGATGCGCTGGAACGCGAGCACCGTTTCGCCACCGACGTGGCCCACGAGCTGCGCACGCCGCTGGCCGCGACGATGATTCACCTGGAAAGCGCGATGATCGCCGACGATCCAGCCGAAATCGAGTTCACCGTGCGCCACGCGCAGCAGAGCATGGCGCGCCTGGGAAGACGCATCGAACAGATCCTGGCGATGGCCCGGCTCGAAGCGGGCGCAGCCTCCCAGCAGCGGACGCGATTGGATCTGCCCCGCATCGCCATCGAAGTGATCGAAGAGCTAGCCCCGCTGATCGCGGAAAAGGACATCGCGCTCAGCCTCAATCACGACGATACGCCGCTCATGGTCATGGGGCATGAGGTGGCCTTGACGGCGATGCTGCGCAACCTGATCGAGAACGCGCTGCGCTACACCGAGGCCGAGGGCCAGGTCGAAGTGGCGATCCGCCGCGAGGGGCAACAGGCGGTGATCGATATCTGCGACAACGGCCCAGGCATCCCGGAAGACCGCCGGCAGGCCGTATTCCGGCGTTTCCATCGCGAAGTGGAAAGTGCCACCCGCGGCTTCGGGTTGGGCTTGAGCATCGTGCAACGGGCGATTGAACTGCACGACGCCTCGATCGAGCTGTCCGAGTCGCCGCTGGGGCGCGGTCTGCTGGTGCGCATCCGGATGGCGGCGGAGCCCCGCTGAGCCCTTAACGCAAAAACGTCGTTACAGCGGCGCTCAACTGCCCGGGGGCGGCTCAAGCTGAAATCCAACGCCTTGATTCCACGCCAGAAGCACCTGATAGCCCACCCCGCCGTCGCCACGCACCCCGGTTTTCGCCGGGAGACAGCAAGGCTTGAGGGAGGCATCGCTCCATTTACCGAGCGCCCCTCCTTCAGCCACGCAAAAGGTTCTCACAAGACTGCCTTGCGATGATAGTGGACATCGGGCCCCAGGCCCTGCATCGAGCCTAGCCATGACCATTTGCCGCTGCCGTGCCACCCGTGCCGGACCGCCTTACTGACGTCCGTGCCGCCGCACTATTCCCCATGAACCGACGGTGCCACCGCCGCACGGCGTCGCGCTTGCGTCAACGCAGTCACGGAAACGCTCCATGCTTGGTCTTGTCCGAATCGCCCTCTCACGGCCGCTCACGTTCATCGTGCTCGCGCTGGTCATTCTCATCGCCGGCCCGCTTGCCGCCGTGCGTACGCCGACGGATATCTTTCCGAATATCGGCATCCCCGTCATCAGCGTAGTCTGGACGTATAACGGCCTGCCGCCCGACCAGATGTCCGGCCGCGTGATTTATTACTACGAGCGCCAACTGACCACATCGGTCAACGACATCGAGCACATGGAGTCGCAGTCGCTGCCCGGCGTCGGCATCGTGAAGATCTTCTTCCAGCCCGGCGTGGACATCCGTACGGCGACGGCACAGGTCACTTCGATTTCGCAAACCGTGGTCAAGCAGATGCCGCCTGGCATCACGCCGCCGCTGATCCTCAACTACAACGCCTCGACCGTGCCGGTATTGCAGATGGCGCTGTCGAGCAAAGAGCTGTCGGAATCGAAGATCCGCGACATCGGCCAGAACTTCATGCGCCCCACGCTGATCTCGGTGCCCGGCGTGGCCATTCCAACGCCCTATGGCGGCAAGCAGCGCCAGGTCACGCTCGATCTCGATCCGCAGGCGCTCGCCGCCAAAGGCCTTTCGGCCCAGGACGTGGGCAATGCACTGGCCGCGCAGAACCAGATCATCCCGGTGGGCACCGCCAAGATCGGCACGTACGAGTACCACGTCCAACTCAACAATAGTCCCACCGCCATCGATGAGATCAACAACTTGCCGGTGAAAACCGTCAATGGCGCCACCATCACGATGGGCGACGTCGCGCACGTGCGCGACGGCTCGCCTCCGCAGAACAACGTCGTGCGCGTGGATGGCAAGCGCGCCGTGCTCATGCCCGCGCTCAAGAACGGCAATGCCTCCACGCTGGCGGTGGTGGCCGGCATCAAGAAGCTGCTGCCACTGATCAAGGAAACGCAACCATCGTCGCTGAAGATTTCCCTGCTCAGCGACCAATCCATCTTCGTCAAGGCCGCCATCTCGTCGGTGGCGCGCGAAGGCATCATCGCTGCGTTGCTGACTTCGGTGATGATTCTGGTGTTCCTCGGCAGCTGGCGCTCGACCGTCATCATCGCCGTGTCGATTCCGTTGTCGATTCTCTCCGCCATCACGCTGCTGGCGGTGTTTGGGCAAACGCTGAACGTCATGACGCTGGGCGGCCTGGCGCTGGCAGTGGGCATTCTGGTCGACGATGCCACCGTGACCATCGAGAACATCAACTGGCACCTGGAACAGGGTAAGGACGTACATACCGCCATCATGGATGGCGCGAAGCAGATCGTGACGCCAGCGTTTGTTTCGCTGCTATGCATCTGCATCGTGTTCGTGCCGATGTTCATGCTCAATGGCATTGCGGGCTTTCTGTTCCGTCCGATGGCGTTGGCGGTGATCTTCGCCATGGCGTCGTCGTTCCTGTTGTCGCGCACCCTGGTGCCAACCCTGGCGATGTACCTGCTCAAGCCGCACCACGTCGAGCAGGGCAAGGGCGATCACCCGGAGGACGACTACATCAACCACCACGAAGGCGACCAACCGGTCGCGCACCGCCGCAGTGCCGTGATGGCCCGGCTGGTTTCGCTACAGCAAGGCTTCGAGCATCACTTCACGCGGATACGCGATGTGTACTACGCCACGCTGAGCATCGCCCTGGCGAACCGCCGCCGCTTCGTGATCGGCTTCCTAGGTTTCGTGCTCGCTTCGTTCGCGTTGGTGCCCATGCTGGGACGCGATTTCTTCCCTGACGTGGATGCTGGCTCCATTTCCATGCATGTGCGTGCACCCATGGGTACGCGCGTGGAGGAAACCGCCGCGGAGTTCGACCATATCGAGAGAGCCGTCCGCAAGGTGATACCGCCCGACCAGCTTGAAACAATAATTGACAACATCGGCCTGCCGCTCAGCGGCGTCAATCTCGTCTACAACAGCAGCGGCACCATCGGCCCTCAAGACGGCGACATGCAGATCGTGCTGAAGGACGGCCACGGCCCCACCGCCGATTTCGTGCGCGAACTGCGCGAGCGCCTGCCGCGTGAATTCCCCGGTAGCCAATTCGCCTTTCTGCCGGCGGACATGAGCAGCCAGATACTCAACTTCGGCGCGCCGGCGCCGCTGGATATCTCCGTTGCCGGTCGCAACCGCGGGGCGAACGAAACCTACGCCATGAACATCATGAAGGAACTGCGCAAGGTGCCCGGCATAGTCGACGTGCGCCTGCAGCAGAGTTCGAGCTATCCGCAGCTCAATGTGAAGGTGAACCGCACCCGGGCCGACGAACTGGGCATCACCGAACGCGACGTTACCAACAGCATGGTGGCATCGCTTGCCGGCAGTTCGCAGGTGGCTCCGGCGTTCTGGCTCAACCCGAAGAGCGGCGTGTCGTACGCCATCGTGGCCGCCACGCCGCAGTACCGCATGGAGAACATGGCCGATATCGCCAGCCTGCCGGTCACGCCCGCCAGCAAGGGCGCAAGCCAGATTCTCGGCGGCCTTGCCACCTTCACGCGCGAGCCCAGTGCCGCCGTGGTGTCGCACTACAACATCATGCCGGCCTATGACATCTACGCCTCCGTGCAGGATCGCGACCTCGGTGCCGTGGCCAGCGATGTGCAGAAGGTGCTCAACCAGTTCGCGGCCAGCCGCCCCAAGGGCACCGTGGTGAGCCTGCATGGACAAGTCGGCACCATGAACGAAGCTTTCAGCGGCCTGATCTTCGGCCTGGTCGGCGCGATCGTGATGATCTATCTGCTGATCGTGGTGAACTTCCAGTCCTGGCTCGATCCGTTCGTGATCATCACTGCCTTGCCTGCCGCACTTGCCGGCATCGTGTGGATGCTGTTCCTCAGTCACACGACGCTGTCGGTGCCTGCGCTGACTGGCGCCATCATGTGCATGGGCGTGGCCACGGCCAACTCGATCCTCGTGGTCAGCTTCTGCCGCGAACGCCTCGCCGAACACGGCGACGCCATGAAGGCCGCGCTCGAGGCTGGCTTCACCCGTTTCCGTCCGGTCTGCATGACCGCGCTGGCGATGATCATCGGCATGTTGCCGATGGCGCTGAGCCAGGAACAAAACTCGCCGCTGGGCCGTGCCGTGATCGGCGGCCTGCTGTTCGCCACTTTCGCCACCCTGCTGTTCGTGCCGGTGATCTTCAGCATCGTGCACGGCCGCGAGCAGACCCAGGCGTCCACCGATCCCCTGCTTGGAGAACCCTCCCATGTCGCATGACGCCCGCGTTGCCATACCACCGCGACCACCGAAGTTGGGCCTTGCCGTGCGCATCGGTCTGGGCGTGGCCATCGTCGCCACCATTGCCGGCATTTCGGTGCGCGCGTATGACTACCAGCGCGTCGTCAAGTGGACCGATGCCCAAGTCATACCCAGCGTGCAGGTGATCGAGCCCGATATCGGCACCGGCGACCAGGCCACGACCTTGCCTGGTCATCTTGATGCGTGGATCAGCGCACCGATCCACGCGCGCGTAGGCGGCTATTTGAAGAGCTGGAGTCGCGACATCGGCAGCCAGGTCACCGCCGGCGAAACCCTCGCCGAAATCGACACGCCCGAACTCGACCAGCAGTTCGAACAGGCCAAGGCCGGTCTAGCGCGCGCCAAGGCGAATGCACGCCTCGCCGCCTTGACCGACAAGCGCTGGAAGAATCTGCTCACCTCCAACTCCGTTTCCAAGCAGGAGGCCGACGAGAAGGCCGGCGAAGCCGAAGCCGCCCAGGCCAACGTGCTGGCGGCGCAGGCCGACGTGGATCGCATCGCGGCACTGGAGGCGTTCAAGCACATCACCGCGCCATTTGCCGGCACCGTGACCGCGCGCAACACGGATATCGGCGACCTGATCGGTGCCAACAGCGACAACAGCGCGCCCTTGTTCACCGTCTCCGACACTCGCCGCATGCGCCTGTATGTGGAAGTGCCACAGGGTTACGCCGATTCGATCAAGCCCGGCATGAGCGTGCAGCTGGACGTTCCCGATCACCCGGGCGAACGGTTCAGCGGCCAGCTGATCGGCAACTCGGGTGCGGTCAATAAGGCCTCGGGCACCTTGCTCGCTCAATTCGAAGTGGATAACAGCAAGGGCGGATTGCTGCCCGGAGCCTATGCCGAAGTGCACCTGCCTTTGAACAACAAGAGCCACACCATGACGGTGCCGGCCACGGTGCTGATCTTCCGCGCGCAAGGGCCGCAAGTCGCCGTGCTCGGGCCGGACGGCAAGGCACAGCTGCGCGATGTGCATATCGCCATGGATATGGGTGATCGCCTGCAGATCGACCACGGGCTACACCCGGGCGACCGCATCATCGACCATCCATCGGACTCGCTGATGCAAGGTGACCGTGTGCAGGTGGCTCGCGCCACCGGCACGACCGACGGCAAGGCAAAGGCGGAGTAAGGCCATGGCCCTTTCGTGCTCAACGCTCGCCCTGCCACTCCGGCGCTTGCTGCCGCTCGCTCTCATCGCCGCACTGCCTGCGTGCTCGCTGGCGCCGACCTACCAGAAACCGGACCTCGGCCGCTTGCCCCCCACGTACGCGGGCCAGACTCCGGATGGCCTGTGGTCGCCGGCGCATCCGGCTGATACCGCATCGCGCGGCCCGTGGTGGTCAGTGTATGAGAATGCCGAACTGGACCGACTGGAAAAGCAGCTCGATGCGGCCAATCCCAGTTTGTCGGTGGCGCTGGCTCGCTATGACGCCGCACGTGCGCTGGTGGGCGAAGTGCGCTCGGACCTGTATCCACACCTGGGTGTAGGGGCCAGCACGCTACGCAACCGCCAATCCGACAATCGTCCACTGCGTGGCAGCAACCAGCCCAATGAGTACAGCGCCAATACGCTTGGCCTTGGCGCCTCCTATGAGCTGGACTTGTGGGGACGCGTGCGCAATGAAGTCGCTGCCGGCAAAGCCAATGAGGCCGCGACGGCTGGAGATCTGGCCTCCGTCAGGTTGAGCCTGGAGGCACAGCTGGCCGACCAGTATGTGCGTCTGCGTGGCTACGACGTGCAGGCACGCATCCTCAAGGACACGCTGGAAGCCTATCGTCAGGGCCTTGATCTCACCCAGCGTCGCTTCGAAGGCGGCGTAGCTTCCGGCCTCGACGTCAGTCGCGCCAAGACCCAATTGTCCGACGCCATGGCGCAGGTCTCCGAAGTCGATGCGCAGCGCGCGCTCACCGAACACGCGATTGCGAGCCTGGTCGGCGAACCCGCTTCGAGCTTCTCGCTGCCTCCGTCCGAAACACCGATGGCGGTGCCAGCCATACCGTTGGGCGTGCCCTCGCTGTTGCTGCAACGTCGACCCGATATCGCCGCGTCCGAGCGGCGCGTTTTTGCCGCCAACGCGCAGATCGGCGTAGCGCGCGCGGCGTTCTTTCCCCGACTGAGTCTATCCGCCGTCCTGGGTTGGCAGAACACCGGCATGGGCAGCCTGCTCAGCGCAGGCAACCGTTACTGGGCGCTTGGCCCGGAACTGGCCATGAGTCTGTTCGACGGTGGTTTGCGTCACGCACAGGTGCAGGCCGCCCAGGCCAATCTCGACGCGGCGGCGGGGCAGTATCGGGAAACCGTGCTGGGTGCGTTCCAGCAGGTGGAGGACAACCTCACCTTGCTGCAACAACTGGGCAAGGAAGCGCAGGAACAGGACGACGCCGCCAGCTCCGCCCATGATTCGCAGACGATAGCCACCAACCGCTATCGCGAAGGTGCGGTGAACTATCTCGATGTGGTGAGCGCGCAGACCGCGACCTTGCAGGCCGAACGCAGCGCCGAGCAGGTACGCACGCGCCGGCTGCAGGCCAGCGTGGATCTGATCCGTGCGCTTGGCGGTGGCTGGGATAGCAGCGAGCTCCCCAACAGCGATACCGCCATGACGACACCTGATTAGCGTCGACTCTCAGCCAGGCGACTTCCCACTCGTCCGAAAATGTAGGAGCGCACCCTGTGCGCGATGGGCTACGCCTCAGTTCCCATAGCCATCGCCAGCGTACCGCCTAGATGGCCCGCTAGCGGCAGCGCTGGGAACAGGGGCCAGGCCGGTCGCGCACAGGGTGCGCTCCTACACCAGGCACGTTCCAGCTGAGATTCGACGCTAATCAGGTGACGACAAGCGCTCCCCGGTCCCGTTGACGGTAGCGTCGCGCGCGCATCTGGCGGCAAAAACAGAAACGGCGGGCATCTTGCCCGCCGTTTCTCCATCCCTGGGTCGAACTCCCTTGCGATAGCCGTACCGCTTAGAACGGGTAGTAGCGGAAGCTGGTGAAGAACATGTTTTCCTTGGCCGTCGGCGACGCTGCGCCGTTGACCAGCATGCCGTTGACGTAGCCCTGACCCGCGAAGGCCTCGCGCTCGGTGTGCGAGTACTGCGCGCCGAACTGCATCTTGCCGAACTTGCCCTGGTAGAACTTCCACCAGAAGCCCAGCGTGCCCTGCCAGACGTTCTTGCTGTTGCCTACGCAGGTAGCCGCAGCCGCGCCTTCGATGTTGCAACCGCTGTTGTTGTAAGCGGGGTTGCCCAGGCCCAGCGCAGTGCCCTTGTACAGGAAGTCCTTCTTGTCCTGCTCTTCGCGGCCGCCGAACGCATAGACGTCGATGTCGGAATTGGCGTGCCAGGTCAGACCGGTCAACAGCATGTTCTCGCGGATCGGAGCGAGGTTGCCGTTCGGGCTGAAGGTCACGTCCGGCATGCCAGCGCTGCCGTAACGGCCAATGCCCTTGCCGGTCATGCCCGAGAACTGCCAGTCGAGCTGCTTGTCGATCAGCGGCAGGACCACGCCGATACCAACGCCGCCACCGTACGTGTCTTGGTTCGAACCGTTGTAGCGGTTATAGAACGCGCGGCCGAGGCCGAACAGTTCGTAATGACCGAAGCCCGGATCCACGGCCAGCTTCACGACCACATCGGGGATGTGGTTAAGCGACAACGTGTTGGCCGAATTGAAGTTCGAGCCGGCCGCAATGTTGTAGACCGACTGCACCGGCGCCTTGGCCTGGTTCGGGCCGGTGTAGAACGTGGTCTGCGGGTTCTCGAGCGAGACACCCAGCCACCAGGTCTTGTTCCAATCCTTGACCAAGCGAATCTGCGGCTGACGCGCCCACGTGAAGCCCGGTAGGTACTGGGCATCGATCTGCGGCGGGGTCAGCTCGGTACGCGGCGTAATGCCCTTGCTGTTGAGCGTGATCAGCGACCAGTTCTGGCCAGCCAGCAGATGCCAACCGCCATTGTCCCAATCCGACGTCATGTAGACGTTACGAATACGCGGATTGTACGAGTTGCTCTCGTTCGAGTTCGCGGTCTGCGCAGCGCCCAGGAAGTCGAGTTCGATATAGCCGGCCAGATGGGTCTGCGGATCCACGTCACCCTGTGCCAAGGCCGAGATGCGGCTCTGGCGTGCGGTGAGGCGCAATTCGTTGGTATGCGCGGTCGGCACGTTATTGAACGGAATCGTGTTGAAGTTGGACGCGATATCCGCACCCTGGTTTGCCGAACGGTAGATCGATTCCGCCGCGAGGAAGCCGCCCAGCGTGATGTTCACGCCCTTGTAGGCAATCTTGTCGGCCGACTTCTTGATCTGCGCGGTCGTGGCAGCCTGGGTCTTCTGCACCTGCTCCACGGCCTGGCCGGTGGAGACGTTGATGTCGGACTGAGCGTCCGTGCGCTGTTCCAGCTCGACCACCTTGGCCTGAAGCGCCTGCAACTGGGCCTTCAGCGCCTCGATTTCGGCATTCTGGGCAGAACCCTGGCTGGTCCTGGAAGACTGGCTAGCCGGCGCCGGATCGGCACTGGCGTAGAAACTGGTAACGCCCAAACCGGCAGCAATCGCTACCGCGAGCAACTTGGAACGCATGGAATATCTCCGCATGTTGGTAAGAAACACCTCGACCGCCCCCCTCGATCACATGGCCGGTCAGTTAAGGTTCGGTTAGGGAGGATGAGGTTCCCGCTTTACCGTCTCGTGCATCTTTTGTGACAAAACAAAGACACGTACCCAGGCGAACGCAGGCGGCTCGCGGAGACGACACCTGGGTGGCGGCTGATATGCTTGTCGGATGGAGATACTCAGCAACAGCATGGCCGGCCGCATGGCCGAGCGATTCCGCGGCTTCCTGCCGGTGATCGTGGACGTGGAAACCGGCGGCTTCGATGCCGAGCGCGACGCACTGCTGGAAATCGCCGCCGTGGTCCTGCGCATGACACCCGAGGGTTACCTGCAGCCCCTGCCGGCGGTGTCGGCGCACGTGCGATCCCTTCCCCGGCGCCAATATCGATCCCCGCGCACTGGAGATCACCGGCATCGATCCTGAAAATCCGCTGCGCGGCGCGCTCGACGAGCGGCTGGCGCTTGACCACGTGTTCAAGCCGATCCGCGATGCCATGCGCGACGCCGATTGCCAGCGCGCGGTTCTGGTCGGACACAACGCGGCATTCGACCTGGGCTTTCTCAATGCCGCCGTGCGCCGTTGCGCGCACAAGCGCAACCCGTTCCATCCGTTCAGCTGCTTTGATACGGCGACGTTAAGCGGACTGGCCTTCGGGCAGACCGTATTGAGCAAGGCCGTGCAGGCCGCTGGCATTCCTTTTGACACGCGAGAGGCCCATTCGGCCATCTACGACGCCGAGCGCACGGCGGAACTGTTCTGCACCATCATCAATCGCTGGCGCAGGCTGGAGACGATCGAACGCGAGTTCGCGGGCGCCGATACGCCATAAGAGACTGTTTCTCCTGAAGTCTTGGCGAGACGCTGGCGCTTGCGGCTGCGCTACTCGCTGGTCATCCCAGCGGCGTTCAACAGCCGAAAGACTGGTCATGCTGGCATGACTCATCGACTGGGATGTGGCCGATGGCGCACCGCCAGATCCGACTGAGCACGGCCGCACCGCGGCCTGTGCCCGTATCGACAAACCCCGGCTTGCACTCATCCATGACAGTCGACAACGTATTGTCATCTTGCTGAAACATTCAGCTCATCTCATTGCAACACGTAGCGCATGAAATTGGGGCGGGCGGGAATCCCCGTAACCCTTCACCAAGGAGCCACCGTGTTGAACCCAACCAAGTCCCTATCTCGCATCGGCGTGACCGCCGTTTTTGCTGCCGCCTCGCTGTTCGGCATGGCCGCCCAGGCTACCGACATTACCGGCGCCGGTTCGAGCTTCGTCTACCCGGTGCTCTCGAAGTGGTCCGCCGGCTACGCCGAGAAGACCGGTAACAAGCTCAACTATCAGTCGGTGGGTTCGGGCGCCGGCATCGCGCAGATCAAGGAAGGCACCATCGACTTCGGCGCGTCCGATGCACCGCTCAAGGCTGAAGACCTCGCCCAGTTCGGCCTGGGCCAGTTCCCGGTCGTGGTCGGCGGCATCGTGCCGGTCGTCAACATCGCCGGCATCGAAGCCGGCCAGATCAAGCTGGACGGCACCACCCTGGCCGACATCTTCCTCGGCAAGATCACCAACTGGAACGATCCCGCGCATCGCCGCGCTGAACGCCGGCCTGAACCTGCCGACCGCCAAGATCACCGTCGTGCATCGCTCGGACGGTTCGGGCACCACCTTCAACTTCACCAACTACCTGTCCAAGGTCAGCCCGGATTGGGCGAGCAAGGTCAGGTACGGTACGGCCGTCGAGTGGCCGACCGGCGTGGGCGGCAAGGGCAACGAAGGCGTGTCGGCAGTACGTCAAGCAGATCAAGGGACTCGATCGGCTATGTCGAATACGCCTATGCGCTGCAAGAACAAGATCAGCTGCGATCGACCTGAAGAACGCCGCCGGCAAGGTCGTGGCGCCGAGCGCCGCGGGCTTTGCCGCCGCCGCCGCCACCGCCGACTGGGCCAGCGCCAAGGACTTCAACCTGATCATGACCAACGCCCCGGGCGCAGAGGCCTGGCCGATCACGGCAACCACCTGGGCGGTGATGTACAAGAAGCCGAAGAACGCCGAGCACACCAAGGTCGCGTTCGACTTCTTCAAGTGGGCGCTGCGAGAACGGCCAGAAGAGACGCCGCTTCACTCGACTATGTCGCTGCTGCCGGATACCCTGGTCAAGAAGATCGAGGCTTACTGGGCGAGCGATTTCAAGCACTGAGATCCACTCGTGCCGGTCATGCTACGGCAACCGGCACGATCTAACGTCAACGCTGCTTGATCGCACAGCGCGAGCCGCCCGACCAACGTCGGGCGGCTTGCTGCTGGAAAGACACCCTAGCTTTGGCGCACGCTTACCGACCGGGCGGGCCCTCGTGCCAGCCGGACCTCGAGAATCCTGAGGGATCGACATTACATGCAAGCGAACGTAGGCGCCGTCTCCACGGCCATGGCACAGGAAGCGCGCTCCCATCGCGACGCGCGGCACGATCGCCTGTTCGGCGGGTTGCTCGAAGCCTGCGCCCTGCTGGTCCTGGCCTGCCTGCTTGGCGCCGCGGGCGCCACCCTGTGGGGCGGCCGTCACGCCTTCGCCTCGTTCGGCTGGCACTTCCTGGTCAGCGATGCCTGGGACCCGAGCAGCGATACGTTCGGCGCGCTGGTGCCCGATGTACGGCACCATCGTCACCTCGCTGATCGCCCTGCTCATCGCCGTGCCGGTAAGCTTCGGCATCGCGCTCTATCTCTCCGAAGTCGCGCCGGCGTGGCTGCGCACCCCGGTCGCTTCGGCGATCGAGCTGCTGGCCGGCATCCCTTCGATCATCTACGGCATGTGGGGCCTGTTTATCTTTGCGCCCTTCATCGCCGATCACATCAAGCCCTGGCTGACCGACACCTGGGCAGCAAGCCCGACGACGGCAAGCTGTCGTGGGTGGCCCAGCATGTGCCTTTCGTGGGTAGCCTGTTCGGCAGCGACTATCCGTTCGGCGCCAGCGTGCTGACGGCCGGCATCGTGCTGGCGGTGATGATCATCCCGTTCATCTCCTCGGTGATGCGCGAGGTGTTCCAGACCGTTCCGACGCGCCTGAAGGAATCGGCCTATGCGCTGGGTTCGACGCACGTGGGAGGTCTCGTGGGACATCGTGCTGCCCTACACCCGCTCGGCGGTGATCGGCGGCATCTTCCTGGGTCTGGGCCGCGCGCTCGGCGAGACCATGGCGGTGACCTTCGTGCTGGGCAATGCGCTGACAACTGTCGCCATCCGTCCTGCGATGCCGGGCACCTCGATCGCCTCCACCATCGCCAACGAATTCAGCGAGGCCGCCGGCCTGCAGCGATCCGCGCTGATGGCGCTGGGCTTCCTGCTGTTCGTGGTGACCTTCATCGTGCTGCTGATCGCGCGCTTGATGCTGCGACAGCTGGCCCAAGCGGGAGGGTCGCTGATGAGCAGTTCGTTCCTCTATACCCGTCGTCGCATCACCAATGCGCTGGCACTGACGCTGCGGCATGCTCGCCACCGTGATCGGCCTGATCTTCCTGGCCTGGATCCTGTGGGAAACCCTGCGTCAGGGCATCGGCGCGCTCAATCTGAAGCTGTTCACCAAGATCACCGCCTACGGCGAGGATGGTGGCCTGCTCAATGCCATCGTCGGCAGCCTGATCATCAATTTCATCGGCATTGCTATCTGGCCACGCCGATCGGCGTGCTGGCAGGCGCGTGGCTGGCCGAATACGCCAACCGCACCCGCCTGGGCGAGTCGATCCGCTTCCTCAACGACATCCTGTTGTCCGCGCCGTCCATCGTGCTGGGCCTGTTCGTCTACACGATCATCGTGCTGCCGAGCACGGCGCTGACCAGCGGCAACACCACCTTCTCCGGCTTTGCCGGCGGCGTGGCGCTGGCGCTTGATCGCGCTGCCGGTGATCGTGCGCACCACCGACGAGATGCTGCGCCTGGTGCCCTCCACGCTGCGCGAAGCCTCGCTGTCGCTGGGCATTCCGCAATGGAAGCTGACCATGCAGATCCTGATGCGCGCAGCGCGCTCGGGCATCATCACGGGCGTGCTGCTGGCACTGGCCCGCATCAGCGGCGAGACGGCCCCGCTGCTGTTCACCGCCTTCGGCAACAACTACATGACCTTCAACCCGATGGACAAGATGTCCAGCCTGCCGCAGATGATCTACCAATACGCCAACGATCCGGGCGAGGGCTTGCATGCCATCGCCTGGGCTGGCGCGTTCGTGATCACCATGTTCGTGCTGCTGCTGAGCCTTGCCTCCGCGTCTGGTCCTTTCACGCAACAAGGTGTCCCATGACTGAGTCCGCCGCCGCCGGCATCCACCCGCAGTCCGCGGCTTCGCCAGCCCCGATCGCGCCGACCAAGTTCGAAGGTGCGCGACGTGCACTTCTACTACAACGGCTTCCATGCGCTGAAAGGCATCAACATGGACATTCCGGAGAAGAAGGTCACCGCCATCATCGGTCCCTCGGGCTGCGGCAAGTCCACCCTGCTGCGCATCTTCAACCGCATCTACGCAATCTATCCGAAGCTCGAGGCCAAGGGCGAGATCGTGCTGGATGACGAGAACATCCTCGATTCGGGCTATTCGATGAACCGCCTGCGCAGCAAGGTCGGCATGGTGTTCCAGAAGCCGGTGCCGTTCCCGATGACCATCTTCGAGAACGTCGCCTATGGCATCCGCCATCACGAGAAGCTTTCGCGCGCCGACATGGACATCCGCGTGGAGCAGGCCCTGCGCAGCGCCGCGCTGTGGGACGAAGTGAAGGACAAGCTCAAGCAGAGCGCGCTGGGCCTCTCCGGCGGCCAGCAGCAGCGCCTGTGCATCGCGCGTGGCATTGCGCTGAAGCCGGAAGTGCTGCTGCTCGACGAGCCGACCTCCGCCCTCGATCCGATCGCCACCGGCCGCATCGAACAGCTGGTGGAAGAGCTCAAGAGCGAGTACACCATCGTCATCGTTACCCACAACATGCAGCAGGCGGCGCGCTGCTCGGATCTCACCGCCTTCATGTACCTGGGCGAGCTGATCGAGTTCGACCGCACCGAGCAGATCTTCACCAAGCCGACCAAGAAGCAGACCGAGGACTACATCACCGGCCGTTTTGGCTAAGCATGGCGGTATCCCCTCTCCCCTCCGGGGAGAGGGCTAGGGTGAGGGGTCACGCCGCCTCACCCTTCCTTACTGAACGCACACGAGAATCCACATGAGCGGCAGCAGCAAAGAACACATCATCAAGAGCTACGACGACGAGCTGACCCGACTCACCGGCGAAATCGTCCGCATGGGCGAGCTGGCGGTGGGCCAGCTTGAATCGGCCATCGACGTGATCGAGCGCCGCGACGAACGCGCCGCCCAGCACGTGGTCGGCAACGATGACGCCATCGACCTGCTCGAGCAGGAAATCAGCCATGACGTGGTGCGCCTGCTGGCGCTGCGCGCGCCGATCGCAGGCGACCTGCGCAATGTGTTCGCGGCGCTGCGCATCGCCGCCGACATCGAACGCATCGGCGACTACGCCGCCAACGTGGCCAAGCGCTCCATCCCGCTGTCGATGGTCGCTCCGGTCGCGCCCACCAGCGGCCTGGGTTACCTGGCCGAGCTTGCGGCAGCCGAAGTGCGCGAGGTGCTGGTGGCCTACCGCGACCGCGATGCCGAACGCGCCTATCAGGTGTGGAAGGACGACGCCGAACTGGATGAGGCCTATACCGGCTACTTCCGCCAGCTGCTCACCTACATGATGGAAGACCCGCGCAACATCACGCCGTGCACGCACCTGCTGTTCATGGCCAAGAACATCGAGCGCATCGGCGACCACGCCACCAACATCGCCGAGAACATCTGGTTCCAGGTGAATGGCGAACCGCTGACGGCGCAGCGCGCAAAGCGCGACTTCACCTCCAGTCCGGAGTTCACCAGGCTCGGCGAGAAGAAGGACTGACCCTCGGCGGGTCCGTCCTGTGTAGGAGCGCACCCTGTGCGCGATTGCCCTTTTCGCGAGGCAATCGCGCACAGGGTGCGCTCCTACACAACACAACGTCAGCGCAGGCGGCGGTTCAGGCGCGCGGAGTGCACGATGCCGTAGATGCCAATGGCGATCCACGCGACCTGCATCAGGAAGGCCGGCCAGTTCATGGATGCCGCGCCGAAGATCAAGGAAAGCACCACGCCGACGGCGCCCAGCACGTTCATCAACTGGTAGATCATGCCGTTGCCGTGCAGCTTGCGCAGCTGCAGCAACAGGAAAGCGCACAGCACCAGCAAGACGCCGATATAGCCAGCCCAGTCGTGCCAGAAGAACGTCATCGCTTTTCACTCCTTTGCCGCAATGCCTCGAACAGAACGACGCCGGTTGCCACGGAGACATTGAGGCTCTCCATCGAACCGGGCATGGGAATCTTCGCCACGAAATCGCAGGTCTCGCGCGTGAGCCTGCGCATGCCCTCACCCTCGCTGCCCAGCACGAGCGCCACCGGACCCTTCATGTCGATACCGTAGATGGTGGTGTCGGTGTCGCCGGCGAGGCCGGTGATCCACACGCCGGCGTCCTTCAGGGTGCGCAGCGCCCGGGCGAGGTTGGTCGCGGCGATCAAGGGCACGCGGTCGGCGCCACCCGCCGATGCACGACGCACGACCGGTGTCAGGCCCACGGCGCGATCCTTCGGCACGATCACCGCCGTCACGCGCGCCGCCGCGGCGCTACGCAGGCAGGCGCCAAGATTGTGCGGATCGGTAACCCCGTCCAGCACCAGTACGAGCGCGTCCTGCCCCGCCTGCTCCAGCAACGCGGGGATATCGTTTTCGTTGCCCATCGGTGGCGCCTCATAAAGCGCCACCACGCCCTGATGTCGCGCCTCACCGGCGATCTTGTCCAACTGCTCGCGCGGCCGGTGGTGCACGGGAATGTTCAGCGCCTTGGCTCGCGTGGCCAGTTCCTGCACGCGCGCATTGCGCTGCCCCTGCTCCACCAGCAGTTCGCGCACGCGCGCGGCGTCGTTGCTCAACGCACCTTCGACTGGGTTGATCCCGACGATCCAACTGTCACTCATGCTTAGCCTTTCTTCTTGCTGCCCTTGCGGGCTCTGGAGGTTGCCTTGGACGCAGCAGCCTTGACCGCCTTGAACTTGCCCTGGGCCGCTGACTTGACCTTGGAGAACATGCTCTGCCCAGCGGCCGGGCTCTTGCCAGCCGGCGGATGCCTGTCGGCTGCCGGTGCGTCCTTCCTGGTCGTTGCCGCCGCTCGCGGCGCAACAGTGCCCGCATTATCGCGCGAGCCCGGCCGTGCCGTCGCCTTGCGTCCCGCGGGCAGCGAGTAGCGCTCGCCGGCAGCGGCATAGTCATAGCGTCGTTCGCTGCCGGTCGGCTTCGCTTCGGCGCGCGGCGACACCAGGCGGAAGTCGATCTTGCGATCCTCCAGGCTGGCACGCAGCACCTGGATGCGCACGTGATCACCCAGGCGATGTTGCGCGCCGGTGCGCTCACCCTTCAACAGATGGCGAACCGGGTCAAAGTGGTAGTAATCGTTGGAAAGCTGGCTGATATGCACCAACCCCGACACCTTCGACTCGTCCAGCTCCACGAACAGGCCGAATGAGGTGACACCGGTGACGATGCCCTCGAATTCGCTGCCCACGTGCTTGGACATCCAGGCGCACTTGAAGCGCTCGTCGACATCGCGCTCGGCCTCTTCGGCGCGTCGCTCGCGCTGCGAGCAGTGCACGGCCATCGTTCGCCATCTCGGTCGGCGTATAGCTATATCCCGACGGCTTGCCGCTGGTGATGCGCGTAGCGGATCGCGCGATGCACCAACAGGTCGGGATAGCGGCGGATAGGCGACGTGAAGTGCGCATACGCCTCCAGCGCGAGGCCGAAATGCCCACGATTGTCCGGCTGGTAGGCAGCCATGCTCTGCGCGCGCAACAGCACCGACTGGATCAGCTCGCGCTCCGGGCGATCCTGCACCAGCCGCAGCACATCGGCGAAATCGGCCGGTGTCACTTCCTCGACGGGCGGCATGCGCAACTTGAACTCGCGCAGGAACTGCTGCAGATCCTCGTACTTTTCCGCCGGCGGCGGTTCGTGCGCGCGGAACAGTGCGGGAATTTTCTTCTTCTCGAGGAACAGTGCCGCCTGCACGTTGGCGGCGATCATGCATTCCTCGATCAGCTTATGCGCATCATTGCGCTCAGTGGCGCCCATGGCGGCCACTTCACCGGTCTGGTCGAGGCGGAACTTCACTTCGGGCGTCTCGAAATCGATGGCACCGCGACGCTTGCGCTGCGCGGCCATCAGCTTGTAGAGGCCATGCAGGTGCTCCAGCTGCGGCATCACATTGGCCAGCTCGTGACGCGCATCCGCATCATTGAGGCCTAGGGCCTGCCACACGCGGTCGTAAGTCAGGCGCGCGTGCGAACGCATCACCGCGTCGTAGAACTTCGAACGGATCACCACGCCTTCCGCATCGACCTGCATGTCGCAGACCATGCACAGGCGCTCGACCTTGGGGTTGAGGGAGCAGATGCCGTTGGAGAGCGTCTCCGGCAGCATCGGAACCACGAAACCCGGGAAATAGGTCGACGTGCTGCGCTCATAGGCTTCACGGTCCAGCGCGGCATTGACCTGCACATAGTGCGATACGTCGGCGATAGCCACGACCAGTCGGTAACCGCCACCACGACGCGGCTCGGCGAACACGGCGTCGTCGAAGTCACGCGCGTCGGCGCCGTCGATGGTGACCAGCGGCAGCGCACGCAGATCCATCCTGCCCTCGCGCTCCGCCGCGCCCACCTCGGGCTCGACCTGCGCCGCCTCGCGCATGACCGGGTCCGGCCATTCGTGCGGCAAGTCGTGGCTGGCTATCGCCATCTCCACCAGCAGCGACGGCTGCAGCCGTTCGCCCAGCACCGTGCGGATCGCGCCGAGCGGACCACGATGCGGCGTCGGCGGCTCGGTGATCTCGGCCACCACGATCTGGCCGGATCGTGCACCCATGTCCTGCCCGGGCACGATCATGATGTCCTGGTGCAGGCGCCGATCGTCGGGCGCCACCAGCATCACGCCGTTTTCGATCACCACGCGACCGACCAGTCGCGGCGAGCGACGCTGCAGCACCTCGACGATCGCGCCCTGCTTGCGGCCGCGGCGATCGATGCCCACCACGCTGGCCAGCACGCGATCGCCATGCAGCACGATGCGCATCTGCTGCGGCGAGAGATAAAGGTCATCGCCACCATCATCCGGCCTGAGGAAGCCGTAGCCTTCGGCATTGGCCAGCACGACGCCGGGAATCAGGTCGAGCTTGTTGGTCGGCGCATAGCCGCCGCGGCGGCCGAGCAGCAACTGGCCATCGCGCACCATGGCGCCGAGGCGCTTGCGCAAGGCATTGATGTCGTATTCATCGTGCAGCGACAGGGTTTCGGCAATGCGCGCCTCGGTCAACAACTCGCCCCGCTCCGTCAGCAGGGCGAGGATCGCCTCACGACTGGGAATGGGACGTTCATAGCGCTGCGCCTCGCGCTCCGCATGCGGGTCAGTCACTTCGCCCACGCGCTTGCGCGAGGTCGGATCGACCGCCGAGCGCTTGGCGCGAGGCGCAACTTTCTTCGGCGCAGCGGGGCCCTGCTTCGTTCCCTGCTTGCTGCTGCGCGTTTCCTTTTTTCTGGTCACATCCTTGCCTTTGTCTGGGGTGTCGGACCGCGAACGCCGCGGCCCGATGAAAAATCAGTGAAAGAATAGTTGACAACCTACCGTCACATGCCTAATCTACGCGGCTCACGCAGCCCATAAAGCAGCGCGACACCTGCCCAGGTGGCGGAATTGGTAGACGCACTAGTTTCAGGTACTAGCGGGTAAAACCGTGGAGGTTCGAGTCCTCTCCTGGGCACCAATTGTAGACGAAGCCCGCCGCAAGGCGGGCTTCTTCGTTTCCGGGTAACACTCGGAATCGAACGCGGTCCGCACTATCCGACCTTGCTCAGAATGGCCTGCATCTCTTCCGGCGGGAAAGCACGCAAGGTTTGCGAGCGCGTATTGCCGGCGGCGCCGATGGTCAGTGCGAAGGCGGTGGCCGCCAGTTCGTCGGAAGCCTCGATCACGACGACCATGTCGTATTGCCCGAGCGTCCAGTAGATATCCTTGATCCTCGCGCCATATTTTCCTGCCGCCGACTTGACGGCCTCGGCCCGCTTGAGCGTGTCCTTGACCGTCCGTATGCCCTGGTCCGTGAAGTGCGTAAGGGAGACATAGGTCGCCATGTTCGTACTCCTCAACAAGATCGACTATCGGGATGGGACCGGTAGGGCGGCACCTGAGCCGGCGCCGGTCCCGTGGCGTCAGCCGGAGGCTTTGGGTTGCGCAGCGGAGCAAGGCGAGACATCGCAACGCCCGCGATCCGGCGGAGCATCCGCAGGACTGTAGCCCGGCGGGCGGGTGCGCCAGGTGAAGATCCGCCAAGTGATCAGGCGCTACCGCTCAAGCTGCCGGCGGACCTTTCAGCTCCACCATGTTGCCCTGCGGGTCGTATAGATAGATCGACGGACCTTCGCCCTTGGCGCCATAGCGCGAGCCGATCTCGCCGACGCGCGCAGCATGGGCTTTCAAATGGGCGACGATGGCGGCTTCGTCATAGTTCTCCACCCGCAGGCACAGGTGATCCATGTTGTGCCCTTCCGCGCCGGGCGCCGCGCCGCCCAGCCGTCCCAGCTTGCCGTCGAGCGATATCAAGTCGATCAGCGAATCACCGGCGCGCAATTGCACCAGGCCGATGTCGTCCTGCCGACGCTCTTCCCGGCAACCCAGCACGTCGCAATAGAAGCGCTCCATGGCGACCATATCGCGCACGCGCAGCACCACGTGATCAATCTGGGCCAGTTGGAACGGAGGCTGTTTCATGGAGGGCTCCGAGGGGCGGGCCTTTCATCTTAAGCCACCTGAGACGCCGTGCCACATCGGCTCAGCGCCCAGTGAACACCGCGGCCGAAGATTCCTCGCGACAGGGAGGCAAACTGCTCCGCCGCGTTCTATAATTTACAGCTAGCGTGTGGTGGGAGAAGTGGCGAGAGCCACTGCCGAAGGCGCAACGCCCGTAATCGCTCAGGCTCCATACCATCACCCGCAACAACACTCTGGAGAGACCGGTTGAATCCGGCGCCGAAGGGGCACGAAGCGCAAGCTTCCAAACTCTCAGGCAAAAGGACAGAGGGGCGCTCCACGTGCGGCTTGCACGTCCGGCCTTCATCGGCCACTTCCGGACGCCCCTGTGATGAGCCAGAACGCTACCCCCTCCCTGCGCGACCTCGAGCACCACGACGCTTTCATCGAGCGTCACATCGGCCCCAACGACGCCGAAATCGCGCACGATGCTGCGCCTGCTCGGTTACGACTCGCTGGAAGCGATGACCGACGCCATCGTGCCGGGCAAGATCAAGTCGCCGGCCCCGCTGGCCCTGCCGCTCGCCGATCACCGAAGTCGAAGCCCTGGCCAAGATCCGCGCCATCGCCGACAAGAACCAGGTGTTCCGCAGCTTCATCGGCCAGGGTTACTACGGCACCCTCACGCCGAACGTCATCCTGCGCAACATCCTGGAGAACCCGGCGTGGTACACGGCCTACACGCCGTACCAGGCCGAGATCTCGCAGGGCCGCATGGAAGCTCTGATCAACTTCCAGACCATGTGCGCCGACCTCACCGGCATGGAGATCGCCAACGCGTCGCTGCTGGACGAAGGCCACCGCCGCCGCCGAGGCGATGACCCTGGCCAAGCGCTCGGCCAAGTCGAAGTCGAACGTGTTCTTCGTCTCCAGCGCCGTGCATCCGCAGACGCTGGAAGTGGTGCAAGACCCGCGCCGAAGCGCTGGGCATCGAGCTGCATATCGGCGTCGACAGCGAAGCGACCCACGTCGAGTGCTTCGGCGTGCTGCTGCAATACCCCAACACGTTCGGCCAGATCGGCGACTACAAGGCGCTGGCGCGACGCACGTGCATGCACGCGGCGGCGTGGTCTGCCGTCGCCACCGACCTGCTCGCGCTGACCCTGATCGCCTCGCCGGGCGAATGGGGCGCGGACATCGTGGTCGGCAACACCCAGCGCTTCGGCGTGCCGTTCGGCTTCGGCGGCCCGCATGCCGCGTTCATGGCCTGCCGCGACGCCTACAAGCGCTCGATGCCGGGCCGCCTGATCGGCGTCTCCATCGATGCCGAAGGCAAGCCGGCCTATCGCCTCACGCTGCAGACGCGCGAGCAGCACATCCGCCGCGAGAAGGCCACCTCCAACATCTGCACCGCGCAGGTGCTGCTGGCGGTGATGGCCAGCATGTATGCCGTGTACCACGGCCCGGAAGGCCTTGTCCGCATTGCCCGCCGCGTGCATCGCCTCGCCGCCATTCTGGCCGGCGCGCTGCGCACGGCCGGAGTCAACGTGGGCACCGATTTCTTCGACACGCTGCACGTCGCTGAATGTCGATGCCGCCGCGGTCCATGCCAAGGCGCGCGCCGCGGGCATCAACCTGCGCCAGATCGACGGCAGCAGCCTGAGCATCAGCCTCGACGAAACCACCACGCGCGCCGACGTGGTCGCCGCTGGCCGCATTGTTCGGCGCGGCTATGGCCGACATCGATGCGCTCGACGCCGAGCACCAGCGACGCACTGCCTGCCGAACCTGCAGCGCACGACGCAAGTTCCTCACCCACCCGGTCTTCAACACGCATCACAGCGAGCACGAGCTGCTGCGCTACATGCGCTCGCTGGCCGACAAGGATCTGGCGATGGATCGCACCATGATCCCGCTGGGCTCGTGCACCATGAAGCTCAACGCCACCGCCGAGATGATCCCGGTGACCTGGCCGGAATTCGCCAACATCCACCCGCTGGCCCCGGCCGACCAGGCCACCGGCTACAAGCAGCTGATCGACGAGCTGGAAGCGATGCTGGTGGAGTGCACCGGCTATGACGCGGTGAGCCTGCAGCCGAACTCCGGCGCGCAGGGCGAATACGCCGGCCTGCTGGCGATCCGCGCCTATCACCGCTCGCGCGGCGAAGCGCATCGCGACATCTGCCTGATCCCGGAATCGGCCCATGGCACCAACCCGGCTTCCGCGCAGATGTGCGGCATGCAGGTGGTGGTGACCAAGTGCGACGCCAACGGCAACGTCGATGTCGACGACATCAAGCGCGCCGCCGAGAAGTTCAGCAGCCGCCTCGCCGCGTTGATGATCACCTACCCGTCCACGCACGGCGTGTTCGAGGAAGACATCGTCACGATCTGCGAGATCGTGCACGAGCACGGCGGCCAGGTGTACACCGACGGCGCCAACATGAATGCGCTGGTCGGCGTGGCCAAGCCCGGCAAGTGGGGCTCGGACGTCTCGCACCTCAACCTGCACAAGACCTTCTGCATTCCGCATGGCGGCGGTGGCCCGGGCGTCGGCCCATGCGCGGTGAAGTCGCACCTCGCGCCATTCCTGCCGCGCACGTTTGGTGGTGAAGGCGCAGTCGGGCATGGTCAGCGCGGCGAGCTTCGGCTCGGCCTCGATCCTGCCGATCAGCTGGATGTACATCACCATGATGGGTCGCAAGGGCCTGCGCAAGCGCCACCCAGGTGGCCCTGCTCAACGCCAACTACATCGCCAAGCGCCTGGCGCCGCACTACCCGACGCTGTACACCGGCCGCAACGGCCTGGTGGCGCACGAGTGCATTCTCGACCTGCGTCCGCTCAAGGACGCCACCGGCATCGGCGCCGAGGACGTGGCCAAGCGGCTGATCGACTTCGGCTTCCACGCGCCGACGCTGAGCTTCCCGGTGGCCGGCACGCTGATGGTCGAGCCGACCGAGAGCGAGATCGCAGCACGAACTGGATCGCTTCATCGACGCGATGATCCAGATCCGCGACGAGATCCGCGCCGTCGAAGAAGGCAAGCTCGACCGCGAGGACAACCCGCTCAAGCACGCCCCGCATACCGCCGCCATGGTGTCTGCGGCACCGAGTGGACCCACGCCTATCCGCGCGAACTGGCCGCCTTCCCGCTGCCCAGCCTGAAGCTGCAGAAGTACTGGTCGCCGGTGGCCCGCGTGGACAATGTCTACGGCGACAAGAACGTGTTCTGCAGCTGCGTGCCGGTGGAAGCGTTCAAGGGCGAGATCGAAGCCTTCAGCGAACCGAATGTGGCATAACGCTACAAAGGCTTGCCGACAACAAGAAGGGCTCCGTATGCGGAGCCCTTTTTCTTTGTCGTGCCGTGCTGGATCAAGTTCAAGAACGCGTCTTGTGGCATCAACGGCAGCAGCCCGATCGCCAGCACACTCCCCAGACAACGTTGTCAGCCAGCACCGGCATGAAGACAACAAGCGCCCGCAGGGTCGATATCGAAACTTTCGCGACGCATCACCCATCAAGGTCATTGGCCATCTCGAATAGCTCGTGCCCACGTCGCGATGCGGCATAAATCTGCTGCATTGCGGGAGATAACCGTCTCGCCATATGCACCTGTCACGTCTTTGCAATTTCACGGCGGCCGTCACAGTTTGGCGGCGACGTTGAGGACAACGTTGTCATTGGGGACTCATGACGACATCGCTCCGACCACGGCACGCCGTGGCGTGCGCAGGGACGCTTCGATGCGACCAGCCCAGATGGCCGACCGGAACACGGCCAGTCGCCCAGCAATATTCCGCCGTAGCGATGCAATATCACCAGGAGATAACTCATGCGTGTAAAGCAATCGGTCGTGTGGTTACGTACAGCACTTCAAGCCCTCGGCACCACTGCAGGTGGCGCCATGGCCATGAGCTTGATGACGATGGCGCCCGTGCAAACGGTGCAAGCGCAAAGCGTGCAAGCCTGCGCCGCGCCCTGGAGTTCGACGACTGCCTACACCGGCGGCAACACCGTCAGTGAGAACGGCGTGAACTACCAGGCGAACTGGTGGACCCAGGGTAACGACCCCGCCACCAGCAGCGGCGCCAGCGGTTCTGGGCAGCCGTGGACATCTCTAGGCGCTTGTGGCGGAAGCAGTGGGAGTGGCGGCAGTGGAAGTGGCGGCGGCACGACGTCCGGCACCTGCGCGGCAGCGTGGAGCGCAACGCAGGTGTATACCGGCGGTAACGTCGCCAGCGAAAACAACGTCAACTATGTCGCCAACTGGTGGACGCAGGGCAATGACCCTGCCACCAACAATGGCCCCACCGGCTCGGCCCAACCGTGGACTTCGCAAGGCGCCTGCACCGGCAGCAGTGGTGGCGGTTCGGGCGGCGGTAGTTCCGGTGGCGGCAGTTCGGGCGGTGGCGGCTCCGGTGGCGGCGGCACGGCGACTCCGCCAGGTACGGGCGCCAGCCTGTTGTTCAGTCCGTACAAGGACGTGACCGTCAACCTCAACTGGAACACCAATGTCATGCAGACGGCGGCCGCCACGGGTTCGGCGATTCCCGTCGTCGGCAGCGGCAGTCTCAAGTCCAGCTATGTCACCGACCTGAGCGCGATTACCCTCGCCTTCGCCACCGGCGAATGCGGCAGCGAAAACTGGGGCGGCGTACCGGGCGCGACTTTCGCCAGCGCGAATATCTCCGCACTCTCCAGCGCAGGTCTGCCCTACGTGGTTTCCACCGGCGGTGAGGCAGGCACGTTTACCTGTGGCAGCACGGCAGGCTTCGCGCAGTTCCTCTCCACGTATATGTCGCCGCAGATGGTGGGCGTGGACTTCGATATCGAAGGCGGCCAGAGCCAGGCGCAGATCAACGCCCTCGTCGCCGCAGCCGTCTACGGCCAGAGCCTGTATCCCAACCTGCGCTTCTCGTTCACGCTGGCCACGCTGGGCGCATCGGACGGCAGCTACGGCGGCCTCAACAGCCTGGGCGATGAAGTGGTGAAAGCCATCCAGGCGTCCACACTCACCAACTACACCATCAACCTGATGACGATGGACTTCGGTGGACCGAGCAGCGCCGTCTGCGTGGTCTCCGGCAGCGTGTGCGACATGGGCCAATCCGCGATCCAGGCGGCGCTGAACCTGGAACACACTTATGGCACGCCGGCCAGCAAGATCGAGCTGACCCCGATGATCGGCGTCAACGATGTGTCCAGCGAGAACTTCAGCGTAGCCAACGCCGACACCGTGGTGAACTACGCCGTCGCCAACGGCCTCGCCGGCGTGCACTTCTGGTCGCTCGACCGCGACACACCATGCAACCAGAGCACCGCCTCGCCGACGTGCAACTCGGTCAGCACCAGCACGCCGCTGCAGTACACCAAGCGGATCTTGAGTGATCTTGGGCGTTAAGCGTCCACGTTGGACGGTTGGCCAACCACCATCCGGATGCACGAAAGCGAAGGCCCCGCATGCGGGGCCTTTGCTCGTTCAATAACCAACGTTGCTGACGATCAAGCGAACGGATCGTCCAGCACGATGGTGTCGTCGCGGTCCGCGCCGGTGGCCACGAGGGCCAGGCGGCAGCCGGAGAGTTCTTCGACCGCGCGCAGGTAGGCGCGGGCTGCAGCCGGCAGCTTGTTCCAGTCGCGGATGCCGGCGGTGGATTCTTCCCAGCCCGGGAATTCCAGGTAGACCGGCTTGCACTCGTCCCAGCCGTCCGCGTCGAGCGGGGCCAGTTCGCGGCGCTTGCCGCGGTATTCGTAGGCGATGCAGACCTTGATGGTCGGCAGGCCGTCGAGCACGTCGAGCTTGGTGATGGCCAGGCCGTTGATGCCGTTGATCTGCACGGCGCGCTTGAGCGCGACGAGGTCGATCCAGCCGCAGCGGCGCGGACGGCCGGTGCTGGCGCCGAACTCGTTGCCGACCTTGCGCAGGCGCTCGCCCATCTCGTCGTTGAGCTCGGTCGGGAACGGACCGCCGCCGACGCGCGTGGCGTAGGCCTTGCAGATGCCCAGCACGTAGTCGATGTCGCCCGCGCCCACGCCGGTACCGGCGAGTGCGCCGCCGACGGTGGTGTTGGACGAGGTGACGTACGGATAGGTGCCGTGGTCGATGTCGAGCAGCGCGCCCTGCGCACCTTCGTACAGGATGTTGCCGCCTTCCTTGCGCACGTCGTGCAGGATGGTGGCGACGTCGTCGACCATCGGGCGGATGAATTCGCCATAGGCCAGCGCGTCATCCAGCACGGTCTGGTAAGTCGACCGGCTCGGCCTTCAGCCACTGGGTGAGGATGAAGTTGTGGTACTCGACGGCGGCACTTGATCTTCTCGGGCAGCTCGTGCGGATACATCAGGTCGGCCACGCGCACGCTGCGGCGGGCCACCTTGTCTTCATAGGCCGGGCCGATGCCGCGGCCGGTGGTGCCGATGGCCTTGCCGCCGGCGGCGATCTCGCGCGCCTTATCCACGGCAATGTGGTACGGCATGATCAGCGGCGTAGCCGGGCTGATCTTCAGGCGCGAACGCACCTCCACGCCCTGTGCTTCCAGCTCCTCGATTTCCTGCTTCAGCGCGGCGGGCGACAACACCACGCCGTTGCCGATCAGGCACAGCGCATCGTCGCGCAGGATGCCCGAGGGAATCAGGTGCAGCACGGTCTTCTTGCCCTTGATCACCAGCGTGTGGCCGGCGTTGTGGCCGCCCTGGAAACGCGCCACGGCGCCGACGCGCTCGGTCAGCAGGTCGACGATCTTGCCCTTGCCTTCGTCGCCCCACTGCGCACCAAGAATGACTACTGACTTGCCCATGATGTTGCTCTCGCTAATTTGAAAATCGGATGCCCCGGGCGGGGCGATATCGGTTGGAGATTCTCGCTCGTCATGCCAGCGCAGGCTGGCATCCAGCGCCTGAACAAGTCACTTGATCCCAGCGCTTGCCCCCTCTGCGGGGGCCGCTGGGATGACGGTGAAGCTTCGCTCAGTCATCGCGATGGATTGAACGGCCCATCTACCGCATTAACTCAGTGCATCAGCTGCAGCGCTACCAGACCGACACCGATGGCCGCTGCGCCGAACAGGCGTAACGTACGAGGATTCAGCTTGACCGCCTCGCGCATGGTGGCTTGCCAACCACGCGGCGCGGCGAACAGCACCAGACCCTCAATCACCAGCATCAGGCACAACGCAACCAACAGCTCCCGCGACATCGACCTTTACCACTCAGTGCCTGGACGATGTGCCGTCGTTGAAATACTTCAGGAACTCCGAATCCGGCTTCAGCACCAGCACGCCCTTGCCGTCCTCGAACGACTTACGGTACGCCGCCAGGCTTCGATAAAACGCGAAGAATTCCGGGTCCTGGCCGTAAGCCTGCGCGTAGATCGCCGCCGCCTGGGCATCGCCCTCGCCGCGCACCTTGGCCGCGTCACGCTCGGCCTCGGCCTTGATGACCTGGGCCTGGCGGTCGGCATCGGCCTTGATCGTCTCGGCCGCCTGCTGTCCGGTGAAGCGCAGCTCGTTGGCCAGCTGGGTGCGTTCGGCGCGCATGCGCTTGTAGACCGACTCGCTCACTTCGTCCGGCAGGTCGATGCGCTTGATGCGCACGTCGACCACGGTGATACCGAGGTTCTTGCCCGCCGATGCATCGGTCTGCCGGCGCACGCGCTCGGTAATGTCCTTGCGACCCGCCGGCCACCAGCTCCTGCAGGGTGCGCGCATTGAACTCGAAGCGCAGCGCGTCCTTGACGATCGGGTGTCAGGCGATTGGCCGCCTGCAGCTCGTCGCCGGCGGTGGCGCGGTAGAAGGCCGCGTTGTCGGCAATGCGCCACTTCACGAAGAAGTCGACATTGACGCTCTTCTTCTCCGACGTGAAATAGCGCTCAGGCGGCGCATCCAGCGTGAGGATGCGGTTGTCGAACGTGCATCACCTGCTGCACGAACGGCAGCTTGAAGTGCAGGCCGGGCTGATCGCCGGTACGCACGATGCGACCGAACTGCAGCACCAAGGCCGTTTCGCCTTCATGCACAACGAACAGGCTATTGAAACCGATCAGCACGATCAGCACGGCGATGATGCCGGAGATGAACTTCATGGCTGCTTCTCCTTGCCGACCAGGGCTTCGTTGCCCGCGGACTGCATTACCGCGCCCACGCCCGGCACTTCCTTGCCCGTCACGCGATCGAGCGGCAGGTAGATCATGTTGCGACCGCCGGAACCGTCCATCACCTTCGGGTTCTTCGACATGACGTCCTCGACCGTCTCCAGCCACAAGCGCCTGCGGGTCACCTCCGAGGCGGCCTTGTATTCCTTGAGGATCAGGTTGAAGCGCGCCGCGTCACCGGTGGCGATGGCCACGCGCTGGGCAGAGTAGCCCTGGGCCTCGGCGGAGATGCGCGCGGCATCGCCGCGCGCCACCGGCACCACCTGGCTGGCGTAGGCGCGGGCGTTGTTCTCGGTACCTTGCTTGTCTTCGCGCGCGGCATTGACGTCGTCGAAAGCATCCTTCACTTCCTGCGGCGGCGCCACGTTCTGGAAGCTGACATCGGTGACCAGCAGGCCGGCGTCATATTCGTTCAGCGTGGCCTGCAGGATTTCGCGCGTCTGCTGCTGCAAGGTGTCGCGGGTCTGCGCCACAGCCGGCGCCGCCGGCGTTACCGGTGCCGCGGCCACGGTCGAAGCGCTGGCTGCGGCCGTGCTGCTTGCCGGCGCCGAAGCGGGCGGAACGGTCGGCTCGGTGCCCTGGCTGGTGAGGATGTTATCCATCACATTGGCGCCGACCACGGTGCGCACGGCCGCCTCGGCCGCCTGGCGCAAGGTATCTTCCGGCGGGCCGCTCAACGAGAACAGGTATTTGCGTGCATCGGAGACCTGGTACTGCACGTTAAAGTCGACCGAGATGATGTTCTCGTCGCTGGTCAGCATGCGCACCTTGTCCGATACCGAACGGATCTCGCGTGGTGCCGACCTTGGTGACCGACTCGATCGGCGCCGGAAGCTTGAGATGGAAACCCGGCGGCAGTGTGCGCGAGTACTGGCCAAAACGCAGCACCACGCCAGCCTGGCGCGCATCGACGATGGTGTAGCTGCTGATCAGCAACCACGCCAGCACCAGCGCCAACAGGATCGTGAAGATGCCGCCGGCGCCACCACCCAAATTGCCAAGACGGTTGCGAAGTTGCTTGAGCATGTCCTCCAGGCCCGGCTTGTTGCCGGACTGGCGGTTCTTGCCCCAGGGATCACGCTGCCCGTTACCGGGTTCGTTCCAGGCCATGGTCAGTCTCCTTGAGGCCGCTGGGAGGCCGGCAACTTTGGCCGGAAAGCACGTTGAACGGGTTTTGACATGGTGGCGAGGGCGCGTCGTGGCAAGTGTGCCGCCGAGGCACGGAAAGGCCGCACAAACGTTGGCCATTCTAACAGAGCCAGACGGGGATTCCTCCCCCGGCTGAGCATGCCCCCGATCCTGTGCCGGAGCGCACTCTTTGCGCCCCATCCAGGCGTGGCGCGCCGCGGTTCTCCCAGGGGCGCGTTCCTACAGGGGTTCCTCGACGTTCCCCAGCAAATTCTGCAGCAAGGCTGCCTCGGCAGCACTGCCACCGCTCAGCGGCGCAATCACGCTACGCGGCGCGTCGATGGCCAGGCGCCAGCCGTCTTCGTCCACCACTTCGCCAGCAATCGCGCCCGCCGCCTTGAGGCGGGCATGCAGGCGACCGGCGGACAACGGCAGACGCAGCTCCGACTGCACGCGCTCGCCGCCCAGGAGTTCGCCCAGCGCCTGGCGCAGCAGATCCAGCCCGGCGCCCGTGGCGGCGGAAAGCCAGACCGCCTGCGGCCGCCCCTCGCCATCGCGGTCGATACGCGGCTCGACGCCGGCCAGGTCGATCTTGTTCATCACCCGCAATTGCGGCAGGTCACCCGCATCGATTTCCTCGAGCACGCGGTCCACCACGCGCGACAGGCGCTCGCGTTCCTCGTCGGCGGCATCGCTGACGTGCAGCAGCAGGTCGGCATCACGCGCCTCGGCCAGGGTGCCGCGGAAAGCGGCCACCAGGTCGTGCGGCAGCTCACGAATAAAGCCCACGGTATCGGCCAGCACGGCTGGTCCGCAGGACAAGCCATCGAGCTTGCGCACGGTCGGGTCAAGCGTGGCGAACAGCAAGTTGGCGGCGTAACACCTCGCCTGTCGGTCAACACATTGAACAGGGTCGACTTTCCGGCATTGGTGTAGCCCACCAGAGCCACCCGCGGCACCGTATTGCGCAAGCGCGCGCGGCGCTGCTGGCCGCGCTGCGTCTGCACTTTCTCCAGCCGCTTGGTGAGCATTTTCACGCGCTCGGCCAGCAGCCGTCGGTCGGTTTCCAGCTGGGTTTCGCCGGGGCCGCGGTTGCCGATGGCGCCGCCGCGCTGGGTGTCCAGATGGGTCCAGCCACGCACCAGGCGGGTGGCCAGATGCTTGAGCTGGGCCAGTTCCACTTCGAGCTTGCCTTCGTGCGAACGCGCACGCTGGGCGAAGATGTCCAGGATCAGGCCCGCACGATCGACCACGCGGATATTGAGCAGCTTCTCGAGGTTGCGCTCCTGCACCGGCGACAGGATGTGGTCGACCAGCACCACATCCGCGTCAAGCGCGCGCACGGCTTCGGCAACCTCGTCGGCCTTGCCGGTGCCGATGTAATAGCGGGGATTGGGCATCCTCGACGCGGGCCGCGATGCTGGCCAGGATCTCGGCACCAGCCGACTTCACCAGCTCGGCGAATTCTTCGGCGCGCTGCCCCGCATCGCCCTCGCCGCGCGAATGCGGGAGAACGAGTACGGCACGGTCGCCTTTCTTTTGACGATCAAACACGAGGGTGGGATGACCTATATGGATATGGACGGGCCGCTCCGCGAGCCGCCGGCCCGCGGAGCCACGCCGGAATCGTGAAGTGCAGGTCGATACACGACCAATGAGTGACACCGCGCCGCGTCTAAGCGACTCGGCGCCCTATCCATATGGGTTGTCGGGCCGGTTGAATCAACCTTCCGCGTCGGCGGCCCCGGCCGGCGCGTCACCGTGCCCGTCGTGCCCGTCGTGGCCATTGCCCATGCGCACGTTGCGGCTCGGCACCACGGTGGAAATGGCGTGCTTGTAGACCATCTGGCTCACCTGGTTGCGCAGCAGCACCACGAACTGATCGAAGGACTCGATCGTGCCCTGCAGCTTGATGCCGTTGACCAGGTAGATGGCGACCGGAACGCGCTCACGGCGCAATGCATTCAAAAATGGATCTTGCAATGATTGCCCTTTGGACATTTTTTGTTCTCCCCTCGCCACGGACAGGCCGGAGAAAAGACGCACGCGGCGCCCCGACCCAATACTTGGAATATTAACCACTTTTAAATCGTTGATGAAAGAGAAAATGCAGCTTTTGGGCAGGTGTGAAGAAGGCGTTTAGAAGCCGCCTCGCCGAAGCCATCCCCAGGCCTTAGACGGGATTCCCTAGAAACAGCGCCAGTGCCTGTTCGGCGCGTTGCAGCAAGCCGGGCCGTTCCGGGTCGAATACACGGGCATCGAGCTCACTGCGCAGCCAGGTGATCTGCCGCTTGGCCAGTTGCCGCGTGGCAAAAATGCCCCGATCACGAAACTCGGCGGCGTCCGTCTGGCCGTCCAGATGCTCCCAGGCCTGGCGATAGCCCACGGCCCGGATCGCCGGCAGATCCGCATGCAGGTCGCCGCGCGCGCGCAGCGCACGCACCTCATCGAGAAATCCGTCGGCGAGCATGGCGTCGAAACGCTGGGCAATCCGTTCGTGCAACGGCGCGCGGTCGGTCGGCAGGAGGGCCAGCTTGAGCACGCGCCAGGGAAAGCGCTCACCGCTACCGCCCCGCTGCTGCTCGGAAAGCGGCCGCCCGGTCAACTGGATCACCTCGAGTGCGCGCTGCACGCGCTGCGCATCGTTTGGGCCAATGCGTGCAGCTGCGGCCGGATCAAGCTGGGCGAGGCGCTCATGCATGGCCGGCCAGCCGAGCGTTGCCGCCTCGGCGCTTAGCCGTTCGCGGATCGCTGGGTCGGCTTCGGGTAGTTGCGACAAGCCTTGCTGCAGCGCACGGAAATACAGCCCTGTGCCGCCCACCAGCAGCGGCACCCTCCCCCGCGCCGTGATTTTCTGCATCGCCGCCATGGCATCGGCACGAAAATCCGCCGCCGAGTAAGGTTCGGCCGGATCGCGAACATCGATCAGCTCATGCGGATGACGGGCCAGCGTGGCCTGGTCGGGTTTGGCCGTGCCGATATCCATGCCGCGATAAACCAGGGCCGAATCGACGCTGATCAAGTCGACCGGAAAGCGCTCACTGAGCGCGCAGGCAAGCGAAGTCTTCCCGGAGGCGGTGGGCCCCATCAGGAAGATCGCCGGTGGGCGGTGCTCAAAGGAAGTGGCAGAAGCAGGCATGCCGCAAGTCTAACCGGCGTAACGCACTCCCCCGACGGCCACGGTCCGACGCTGCGCGCATCGCTACGCCGGGATAGTCAGCTCAAGAAATCGACCTTGCCGCCAACCAGCTGATACATCGAGCCGACGATCTTGATCTTGCCCTCCTTCTCGAGTCCGGCCAGTACCGGACTGTGGCGGCGAATATCATCGATGGTCAGGCGAACATTGGTGGCGGCTACCGCATCGACGAACGCATCGTTTTTGCTGCTGCGGTCCCCACTGAAAGTCGTGGCATCGACCGCGGGCTTGATCTTGGCGAGCAACCCCGTCAGGTTCCCCAGCTTGGCACCGTCGATAGCGCCCTTGACCGCACCGCAAGCCGTGTGGCCCATCACCAGCACCAGCTTGGCACCCGCCACGGCACATGCGAACTCCATGCTGCCGAGCAGATCGTCGTTGGCGATATTGCCCGCCACACGGCCATTAAAAGTTTCACCGATACCCATGTCGAGAATGATCTCGGCCGGCGCGCGCGAATCGATACAGCTGAGGATCACCGCCGCAGGAAACTGACCCTCCGCGGTGGCGCGCTTCTGCGCAAGATAGTCGTGCGCCAACCCTTTCCCGGAGCGGAAGCGTTGGTTGCCCTCTTTCATCGCTGCGATAACCTGGTCCGGCGTCATCGCGTCACGTAGTTCCTTGGTGAGCGCCGCCGCCTCAGCCAAGCCCGGCATCACCCACTGGAGGCCGCCCAGCGCACCTACTGCGGCGAATCCAAGCGCGGACTTGAGTAGCGTTCGCCGCTGACCGTCGGTTTCAACTTGCCCGCAGCACTCGTTCGAATGCTTTTCCATGACGGTCCCCTAAGGATGGTGGCGTAAGGCCGGCGTACTACATGCTCCGCGCAATGAAACCCGTGTGAATTCTCCCCGCCATGCATCGTGATCCCACGCGGACCGACGGCCACTGGGATCAAATCGCCATGGGGTGAATCAACGTAGGCCCGCAACATGGTGAAGTCTCCGGCGTGTAGCGGCCACACGAAGTTGTCCACTTCGTCGCCGTCATTGCCGATGGCGTGAGGTGGCGCATAGACCCGACGCACGTCGCGCAGTTCCAGTTGCTTCACCAGATAGAGGTCGCGGCCGTAGAACATGTTGACCACGCTGCAGCGCATGCCCGGCTCTCGCTCGCATTCGGCAACCGGCGCCTTGCTGCCCGCGTCGATCGCATCGAAATGGGCACGACCCGTCTTGCCCTTGGCTCCGGCCAACACCTTTTCGGTGACGTTGTCGAAACCCGCGGTGACACGCAGCCGGAAATCCGGATTGGCGGGCAGCTCGTGGGCACGGTCCTGAGCCACGAAGCCATCCTGGATCAGGTCGCGCTTCGCATTGCTGTTGTATGGGATGACCCCAAACGCCACATGGCGGTTGGTCAGCACCAGGCCATCGTTGCTGACAAAGGACCCCGTTGCCCCCACCTTTACCACCGCATCGAGCGGCGCCTTGGTCAGGCCCGCCAGATCGGCGAAATTGCCCTGGAAGCCCGTCGCGCGCAGCTGATTGCCGATGGTGGGCAGCCGCGAAGGCATCCACAGGCCTTCGTCGGCTTGCGCCGCGGCGGATCAGAGCGTGTTTTTCGGTCGCATCTAGACGGTTCCCCGCAAGCAATCGCACAAACTTGCGACGACAGTTGCGAACGGCTCCCTCGGCAACGCTGCAGTGCAAGCAAGCGATGTGGCATCCCGCCTCCTATAATTAGCGTTTTCCCGCCCTCCCCACGGAAATCCCATGCCGCAGATGATGAAAGCCCTGGTAAAGCGCAAGCCCGAGCAGGGCATCTGGATGGAAGAAGTGCCCGTTCCCGAGGTCGGCCCCAACGAGGTGCTGATCAAGATGGAGAAGACCGCGATCTGCGGTACCGATCTGCACATCTATAAGTGGGACGACTGGTCGCAGCGCACCATCAAGCCCGGCCTGACCATCGGCCATGAGTTCGTCGGCCGCATCGTGGAAATCGGCCCCGGCGTCACGGGCTACAAGATCGGCGACCGCGTCTCGGCCGAAGGCCACATCGTGTGCGGCCACTGCCGCAATTGCCGCGCTGGCCGCCAGCACCTGTGCCCGAACACCGTCGGCATTGGTGTGAACCGCAACGGCGCGTTTGCCGAGTACATGACCATGCCGGCGTCGAACCTGTGGCCGATTCCGGACCAGATCCCGTCCGAGCTGGCCGCATTCTTCGATCCTTATGGCAACGCCGCGCATTGCGCGCTGGAGTTCGACATGATCGGCGAGGACGTGCTGATCACCGGCGCGGGCCCGATCGGCATCATTGCCGCCGGTATCGCCAAGCACGTGGGTGCGCGCAACGTGGTCGTCACCGACGTCAACGACTACCGCCTGAAGCTGGCGGCCGACATGGGCGCCACTCGCGTGGTGAACGTGGCCAACCAGTCGTTGAAGGACGTGATGAAGGACCTGCACATGGAAGGCTTCGACGTGGGCCTGGAAATGAGCGGCAATCCGCGCGCCTTCAACGACATGCTCGACTGCATGTACCACGGCGGCAAGATCGCCCTGCTCGGCATCCTGCCCAAGGGCGCCGGCATCGACTGGGACAAGGTGATCTTCAAGGGTCTCACCATGCAGGGCATCTATGGCCGCCGCATGTACGAGACCTGGTACAAGATGACCCAGATGGTGCTTACCGGTTTCCCGTTGCAGAAGGTGCTCACGCACCAGATCGCCATCGACGATTTCCAGAAAGGCTTCGATCTGATGGACGCCGGCAAGTGTGGCAAGGTCGTCTGCTCCTGGAACTGAGTTTCCATAAGGCCATCACATAACGCGCTTCCCCATCGGCCAACCGGTGGGGAAGACGTTCTGCGGTAAGGATCGCCCTAGTACACTGCCACAAAGGCGGCCGACAGAATCGCCAGGATTGTGAAGGTGTACGGCCAGAGGGCTGCACACGGTCGGCGCGCGATGATACGGGAGCATCGTCCGCATGGCTGATCTGTTCAGCAACCCTTTCATGGCCAAGGGACGCGACCGCGCCCTCACCGTCTATCGGTCCCACCGCGTGCGCAAGACGCTGCTGATCCTGGCCATCGTGCTGGTGATCTTCGGACTGCTTGGCTTCCTTGCCGCGCCCTCGATCATTCGCTCGCAGATCGAAACACGCGCCAGCGCAGCACTGCAGCGACCGGTAACCCTGGCCGGCGTGCACCTGAACCCGTACACGTTACGGCTGCAGCTCGACCAACTTCATATCGCTGACCGCGACGGCAAGTCGGCCTTCGTGGATATCGACCAGGCGGTCATCAATGCGTCCTGGTCATCGGTATTCCGCATGGCACCGGTGCTGGACGAACTCGCCCTGCAGCATCCCCGCATCCGCATCGTGCGCACGGTGGACCAGCGCTTCAACTTCAGCGACCTGATCGATCGCTTCGCAGCCAAGCCGACGGACCCAAAGACGCCACCCGCGCGCTTCGCACTCTCCAATATCAGCGTGCACAACGGTGACATCCAGTTCGACGACCAGCTGATGAAGGCGAATCATCACGTCGAACAGCTGGAACTGGGCATCCCCTTCATCGCCAACCTGCCCAGCGACACCGACGTGTTCGTGCAGCCGCTGCTGGCGATGCGCGTGGACGGCAGCCCGCTGCGTATCGACGGCCACACCAAACCCTTCGCCGACAGTCGCGAATCAACCATCAACTTCCAGCTCGATCGACTGGATCTCTCGCGATACCTTGGCTACGTACCGACGCCACTACCGGTTGCCATACCCAAAGGCTTGCTCAGCGGCACGCTGGACCTGCACTTCGTCCAGTCCAAGGCCACACCCGAGCTGCAGCTCACCGGCAACTTGCAGCTGGATGATTTCACCCTCGACAGCAGCAGTGGCGCGCCGCTTACCCAGCTGGGACATGCCAGCGTCGAACTGGTCGACGTGCAGCCATTGGTATCGCGCTATCACCTCGGCGCGCTGAAGCTGGATCGGGCACAGCTCTACTACGCGCAGGGTGCCGACGGGCACAGCAACTTTGACGCGCTCACCGCCTCTTCCGCACCGCCCGACACCAGCAAGCCAGCGACACCTACGGACCTGCGCATCGCCTCACTGGCTCTCAATGACAGTGCCGTCCACTACACCGACGCGACGCAGAACAAACTCGACGTGCTCAACCTGCACGGCAACCTGCAAGGCTTGAGCATGCTCGCCGCGCCACCCGCGAAGCTCGATCTGGCGGGCAAGCTCTTTGAGGGCGACGTCACCGCCAAGGGCGCGCTCGACCTGCCGGCATCCAGGCTCGTGGCGACGCTTGGCCTGAAGCAGGTGGGCATGGTGCCGCTGCAGGCCATCGCCGCTCCGAGCGTGGGCGCACGCATGACCAAGGGCAAGCTCGACGCCAGTGGCCAAGTGCAGCTCGACTGGGGCAAGACGGTGAACGTGCGCCTCGCTGATGCACATGCCACGATCACCGACTTCGCCCTGGAACCGCAATTCTCCGGACATGGCCCACCGGTCGCCTGGGGCAAGCTGGAAGCCGAGCTCACGCTGATCGATCTGGCCAGCCGCCAGATCCAGCTTGGCACGGTGACCGCGAGCAACCTGAGCCTCGATGTACAGCGCAACAGCAAGAAGTACATCAGCCTGGTCGACCTGTTCGCGGTCAAGAATGCAAGACGCCACGAAGCGCCGGACAACGGGCCGGCATGGCACTGGAGCATCGCCCACCTCGGCTTCGAGAACGCGTCGGTCGCGTTCACCGATTTGGCGGCAGGCGACAAGCCGGTGACGATCAACATCCAGTCGCTAACGGGTGGTCTGGACCGTCTCAGCGACAAGCTCGACGAGCCACGCGATCTCAAGCTTCAGGGCAGCGTGGGCAAGGGCAGCTTTACCGCCACGGGCAAGCTGCAGCCGTTGCCCACGGTCGCCGACATCCAGCTCACCACCAAGCGGCTGGATATCACCACGTTCGAGCCGTACATCAGCGTGCCGCTGAACGTCACCATCTCCAGCGCCCGTATCAGCAGCAACGGCAAGTTGCATTACGACGGTCGCAGCGCAGAACCCGCATTCATCTATCGGGGCGCCGCGGCGCTGGAGCAGGTGCGCGTGCAGGACAAGCTCACCGGCGACGACTTCCTGCGCTGGCGAACACTCAGCGCGTCCGGCCTCGACCTCACCTACGGCAGCGGCACGCCGCGCATGCACGTCGATGGCCTGGCACTCGGCTCGTTCTATGCGCGCATGATCGTCAACGCGAACGGCAGGCTGAACTTGTCGGACGTCGTGGGCAACAACGAAGCTGCTCCCGTGTCGGTAACGCGCGCCGAGAACAACTCGCCCGCGGCACCCGCCGCACCGAAACCGCAGGCACCTGCCACCCCGCTCGCCCCCCAGGCGCCAACAGTGCCCGCGGCGGATATCCGTATCGGCGGCATCACGCTACTCAACGGCCAGCTCAACTACAGCGACAATTTCATCAAGCCGAACTACACCGCCAATCTCACCAAGTTGACGGGCAAGATCGGCGCCTTCGGCACCACACCTGGCGATCCGCCGGCTGATCTTTCGGTGCAGGCCGCACTGGACGACAACTCGCCCGTGGATATCGACGGCAGCATCAACCCGCTGCAGCCAGTGGCCTTTCTGGACATCAAGGGCAAGGCCAACGACGTGGAGTTGACCCGCCTCAGCGCTTATTCCACCAGGTATACGGGCTACCCCATTACCCGGGGCAAGCTCACGATGGATGTCCACTACATGCTTGACCAGCGCAAGCTCAACGCGGACAACCATATCTTCATCACCCAGCTCACCTTCGGTGATCGTGACGAAAGCCCTGGCATTGCCCATCTGCCCGTGAAACTGGCGGTGGCGCTGCTCAAGGACACGCAGGGCAACATCGACGTCAACGTGCCTGTTTCAGGCTCACTGGATGATCCGCAATTCAGCATGGGTGGCCTGATCTGGCGCGCCATCGGCAACCTGATCGCCAAGGCAGCCACGGCACCGTTCCGCCTGCTCGGCGCCGCCTTCAGTGGCGGCAACCACGAGGATCTTGGCTACGTGGAGTTTGACCCGGGCTCGGCGGTGCTGGATGCCCAGGCACAGGAGCGGCTCGGGAAAATCCTCGCCCTGCTCAACCAGAAAACCTCACTCAACCTTGACATCATCGGGCGAGTCGATCCGTCCAAGGACCAAGATGGCCTGCGCAAAGTGACCGTCGACAACATGGTTCGCCGCGAAAAGGTTCTGGACCAATCGGGCAAGAACGCCGACACCTCCGATGCCGCCCTCGCCGCGGTGTCGGTGACCCCGGACGAGTACGAGCGCTACCTCAAACGCGCGTACAAGGACGACGACTTCAAGGGCAAGCCGAAAAACCTCATCGGCCTGAAGAAATCGCTTGAACCCGACGAGATGCGCAGCCTGATGGAAACCAATGTCGCGGTCGACGCCAAGGCCATGCACGACCTGGCCGAACGGCGCGCCGCCGCCGTGCAGACGTGGCTGCACGGCAAGCTCGACGACAAGCGCATGTCGCTGAAGGACCCCAAGCTCACCGCCGAAGGCATCGACGACAAGGGTAAGACGACGCGGGCGGAGTTTGGATTGCATCAGGGGTGAGGCGGGGGTTGGGGTTTGGGGGTGGGTAGCGGGGGCGCAAAAAGCGGGCGTCGGGGCGCATTGCGCTTCATAGAGCGCTTCATCGCCGTGGCGGGGCATATCATCCATGCGCCCCCACTACCCACCCCCACCCCCCTTCCTTCACAGCACCGCCACAAGGGCTCAAAATATGCCTTTGCCCCCAGCTGGAATATCCCCCATGAACTACCCCGGCCAGTCGCGCTTCGCCAGCGAACTCGAATCGATCCGTGAGCAAGGTCTGTTCAAGGCCGAGCGCATCATCATCTCGCCGCAGTCGGCGAAGATCCGCCTGGACAGCGGTAAGGAAGTACTCAATTTTTGCGCCAACAACTACCTCGGACTGGCCGATCACCCCGAAGTGATCCAGGCCGCGAAGGACGCGCTGGATACCCACGGCTTCGGCATGGCATCCGTTCGCTTCATCTGCGGCACGCAGGACTTGCACAAGCAGCTGGAAAAGAAGATCGCCGAGTTCTTCGGTACCGAGGACAGCATCCTCTACGCAGCATGCTTCGACGCCAATGGCGGTTTGTTCGAGCCGCTGCTGGGTGAGGAAGACGCGATCATCTCCGATGCGCTCAACCATGCCTCTATTATTGACGGCATCCGCCTGTGCAAGGCCAAGCGCTTTCGCTACGGCAACTGCGACATGGCCGACCTGGAGAAGCAGCTGCAAGCCGCCGACGCGGCGGGCGCACGCACCAAACTGATCACCACCGACGGCGCGTTCTCGATGGACGGCTTCATCGCCCCGCTCGACCAGATCACCGCCCTGGCGAAGAAGTACGGCGCGCTCGTGCATATCGACGAGTGCCATTGCACCGGCTTCCTCGGCGACACGGGCCGCGGCTCGGCCGAGGTCAATGGCGTACTGGACAAGATCGACATCATCACCGGCACGCTGGGCAAGGCGCTCGGCGGTGCCCTGGGCGGCTTCACGACCGGTCCCCGTGAAATCATCGAGATGCTGCGCCAGCGCTCGCGCCCGTACCTGTTCTCCAACTCGTTGCCGCCGCACGTGGTCGCTGCTGGCATCAAGGTGTTCGAGATGCTCGCCGCCGCCGGTGACTTGCGTGATCAGGTCAAGGAAAACACGCGCTACTTCCGCGAACAGATGACCAAGGCGGGCTTCGACATCAAGCCCGGCGTGCATCCCATTGTGCCGGTGATGATCTACGACGCCAAGAAGGCCCAGGCGATGGCAACCGAGCTGCTCGACGAAGGCATCTACGTCACCGGCTTCTTCTACCCCGTGGTACCGCAGGGTCAGGCGCGCATCCGCACCCAGATGAGCGCGGCGCATACGCGCGAGCACCTCGATCAGGCGATTGCGGCGTTCACCAAGGTCGGCAAGAAACTGGGCGTGATCTGACCGCTGGACTCCCTCTCCCCTGCGGGGAGAGGGTTGGGGTGAGGGGCCAATCTCGCGACTACGTCTGTGCAAAGCCGGCAACAATGCGTCGCTTTCGCGAGCACCCGCCCCTCACCTCGGTCCTCTCCCCAAAGGGGAGAGGAAGAAAGACTAAGGCGTCGCCAACGCGCGCACTTCATCTGCGCTCAAATGTCGCCACTGCCCCTTTGCCAGCTCACCCAGCACCAACGGCCCGATGGCTACGCGAATCAGACGCAGCACGTTGATGTCATGCGCCGCCAGCAAGCGTCGGATATGCCGGTTGCGTCCTTCATCCAACACGATCTCCAGCCATGCGTTCCTTTCGCCCGTGCGTAGCAGCACGACACGCTTGGCCATCAGGCGTTCGCCCTGCTCGACGACGCCCGTGATCAACCGATCCAGTAGAGCCTGATCCGGAATACGGTCGATCTGCACGTGATAGGTTTTGTCCACGTGATGCCTGGGCTCGGTGAAGCTGCGCTGCCCAGACGCTGTCGTTACTCAACAGCAGCAAACCCTCGCTGGCCTTGTCCAAGCGTCCAACCGGGCCCAGCCACGGTAACCCGGCATCCTTCAGCAAGTCGTACACGGTGTCGCGGCCACGCTCGTCTGCCGCACTGACCACAATGCCACGCGGCTTGTTGAGCGCGAGGTAGACACGCGTCGTGGCCACGACGGGCTCGTTGTCCAACCTGATCTGCTGGCGTTGCGCATCGGTTGGACGCTCGGGATCGAGCACGACCTTGCCATCCACGCTTACCCTGCCCTCGCGCACGGCCTTTTCGGCCTGGCTACGCGAGCACACGCCCAGCTTGCTGAGCACTCGCGCCAAGCCATGACGTGGTGCAGCCGTCGCGCGTGTCGATGTGCCTGATCGGGGAGTACGCATGGGTGGTCGAACGATTGGGTCTCGACGAAGGCCGCCGTGCCACATGGTAGGTGATTGGACGATTGAGTGCGTCGTTGAGCTCGGTGATGGGCATACGTGATCGCGAGATCCGTCAAGCCGATGCCTGGACACCAAAAGAAAAGCCCGGCAAAAGCCGGGCTTTTCGGTACTGCCTTACAAGTCGATTACTGCTTGACCTGCAGCTCCGTACGACGGTTACGGGCGCGGCCGGTATCCGTGTCGTTGGTGTCGATCGGGTTGTTCTTGCCGAAACCGATCGGACCTTCCAGGCGGTTGGCAGCGATGCCGTGCGCGGTCAGGTAGTCGAACACGATCTTCGCGCGACGCTCGGACAGCGCCTGGTTGTACTCGGCGGTGCCGACGTTGTCGGTGTGGCCGGCAACGGTCACGTGCACCTGCGGGTAACGCTGCAGGGTGTCGACTGCCTGGTCCAGGATCGCGAGCGAGTCAGCGGTCGGCTCGGCCAGCGACTTACGGATGTCCGTCTCGCCCTTCTTCGGGCGATCGAACTTGAAGTTCACACCGCGCAGGTCGATGACGACCTTCTGCGGGCAGCCATCCGGACCGACGATCGTGCCTTCCGGCAGATCCGGGCACTTGTTGTCGCACAGGTTCACGCCGTTGCGGAACTGCTTGGAGCAGTCCGGCGCAGCCGGTGCCGGCGCGGGAGCAGCCACCGGAGCGGCAGCAGCCGGCTCACCAAAGCGAGACACGATGCTGAGGCCCAGGAACCAGTCGCCGTAGCCATTCTTGCTCGGCTGGGTCTTGTCGTCCCAGTCGTAGCGGTAACCGGTTTCGACGCGGAGGTCGGTGCTGTCGGTAATGGTCTTCGACACGCCCACGCCCAGCTCAGCAGCCGGTGCCCAGCTGTTGTCGACAGCGTTCTGGTGCTGGCTGCCCATCACGCCGGCGAGCAGGTACGGACGCCATGCGGTCCATTCACCGTAGTAGAAGCGAGCGGTAACGCCGTAGTTGTTGTTCGCCCAGCGATTCTGGAGCGCAGCGTTACCGTCGACGGTACGCTTGGTGCGATCGACGAACAGATCGATCGAGACGTTCGGAGCAATGAAGCGACCAACGCCCAGGCCATAGTAAAACTGGCGGCTATTGGTGTTGCGATCGGTGTCGTTGTAGTAGCCGCCGACGGTCGGAGCGATATACCAGCGACCATCGTAGCTAGGCGTGGTCGTGGTGGCAGCGCCGGCGGTGTTGTCTTGCGCGTGAACGGCACCTACGCCGCCCAGGGCCAGGGCAATCATGAAGTACAAGCCCTTACGATTCATCATCTGGTGTCTCCTAGTTATTGGTATTCGCGTCCATTCCACCCCAGACGGAAATCGCGCGTCTAAAACAAACTTCTACATCCAGGGATTTGTGTCTTCCCTTTGCTTTACGTCGTGATCAAAAAAATTTCACAAGATCGTAAGCGCGGCGGAGTGTAGCAAAATCGTTAAGCGCATCGCACGCCATACGAGACGACGTTGGTGAACTGTGGTTCAGACAAGTGCGGAATGCGCATGCATCGATCATGTCGATGCGTGCGACAAAGTGTCGCTGACCTATCGCATTTCATGCTCGCGACGTCGACCAGCAAGTGCAACTCGTCACCCACAGCGTCAACAGAAAGCCATGATTTGCCTGCGCATGCGAGCCATGTCGACCAAGAGAATTCATTCCCGATGCGCATGCCATCAGCAAACATGTCGTCGCTCGCCGAGGTGCGCGATGTCGACCATCGAGCGTGCTTTGCAAGCGCACGCTCGCCATGTCGACAGATAAAACGTCGCTGACGGAGCGCATGAAGAGCACAAAGATATGCGCATGAAACGCGGCAAGGATTTAGGCATTGCCGTACATGCAAGCGCTCAAAGCGATGTCGCGGGTCATGCGCGGCAAGGCACAAAAAAAGAGCCCGGCGGTGCCGGGCTCTTTATTCCAACTTACGGTTGCTGCGATTACTGCTGAACGTCCAGTTCCGTACGACGGTTGCGAGCACGACCTTCGGCCGTGTCGTTGGTGTCGATCGGCTTGGTCAAGCCATAACCCACCGGAGGATCGAGGCGGCTCTGATCGATGCCGTGAGCGATCAGGTAGTCGTACACGATCTTCGCACGACGTTCCGACAGGCTCTGGTTGTACGCGGCCGTGCCGACGTTGTCGGTGTGACCAGCCACCAGGACGCGAACCTGCGGGTAACGCTTCAAGGTATCGACCGTCTGATCGAGGATAGCCAGCGAGTCCTTGGTCGGCTCGGCCAGCGACGGCCCGATGTCCTTCTCGCCCTTCTTCGGACGATCGAACTTGAAGTTCACGCCGCGCAGATCGATCACGACCTTCTGCGGGCAACCATCCGGACCGACGATCGTGCCTTCCGGCAGATCCGGGCACTTGTTGTCGCACAGGTTCACGCCGTTGCGGAACTGCTTGGAGCAATCCGGCGGCGGCGGCGGCGGTGCGACCACCGGTGCAGCGGCCGGCTCGCCGAAGCGAGACACGATGCTGACGCCGAAGAACCAGTCGCCGTAGCCGTTGCGGTTACGCAGGGTCGTGTTGTCCCAGTCGTAGCGGTAGCCGCCTTCGACGCGGAAATCGGAGCTGTCGGTGATCGTCTTGGACAGACCCACGCCACCTTCAGCCGCCGGTGACCAACCGTTGCTGATCTGGGTGATGTGCTGGCTGCCCATCACGCCGCCCAACAGATACGGACGCCATGCGTTCCAATCCAGGAAGTAGTAGCGGGCCGTCACGCCGTAGTTGTTGTTCGACCAACGACCGCCGCCGAGGCTGTCGTCGATGGTGCGCTTGGTGCGGTCAGCAAAGAAATCGAGCGACCAGTTCGGACCGAAGAACCGACCAACGCCCAGACCGTAGTAGAACTGGGTGCTATTGGTATTGCGCTTGGTGTCGTTGTAGTAGCCACCGACAGTCGGTGCGATGTACCAGCGACCGTCATAGCCCCCGACCGGGGTCGACGGTGTCGTCGACGTCGAGCTGGAAGTGTTGTCCTGTGCATGAACGGCACCGACGCCGCCCAGGACGAGGGCAATAAAAATGTATAGGCCCTTACGTTTCATCAGGTGTCTCCTCGTTTATTGGTGTGCGCGTCCGTTCACCCCAGACGGGAATTACATCAGCCGTGGAAACCAACTCCTCTCGAATCCCCGGACTTGACTTTAGAACCTATGAAGCTCAGTTACCCGAAACGGGCGCGGAGTAGTTTAGCAAAAATTAAACAATTGCGAATCGACCCCAAACGCTCGTTCATTTTCAGCTCACGCCGTCTTTACAACGTGAAGAAGCCCAGGAACTCCTGAATGGGCATGGCATCCAGCCTCCCCGGGTCTGCCGTGGCCTCGAGAATGGCCTTGACCCGGTGGGCCGGCAAGTGGCCGCGCAGGGCCGCCTCGAACTTCTTCAGCAGGACCGGAATACCCTCGGCACGGCGCTTGCGGTGGCCGATCGGGAAGTCGATGGACACCTTTTCCGTGCGGGTGCCGTCCTTGAAGAACACCTGGACCGAGTTGCCGATATAACGCTTGTCCGGGTCGAAATAGTCCTTGGTGAACTGCGGGTTCTCGCCGACCACCATCTTGTCGCGGAGGGCGTCGATACGCGGATCGGCGGCCACATCGTCGTCATAGTCGTCGGCGCTGAGACGGCCAAAGATGAGCGGCACGGCCACCATGTACTGGATGCAGTGGTCGCGATCGGCATAGTTGGCCAACGGGCCGGTCTTGTCGATGATGCGGGCGCCGGCTTCCTGGGTCTCGATCACCACCTTCTCGATCTGGTCGATCTTGTCGGCGACGGCGCCGTGCAGCTTCATGGCGCACTCCACGGCGGTCTGCGCGTGAAATTCGGCCGGGTAGCTGATCTTGAACAGCACGTTTTCCATCACGTAGCTGCCGAACGAACGCTCGAACTCGAACGCATTGCCCTTGAAGGCCACGTCATAATAGCCCCAGGTCTTGGCGCTCAGGGCCGAAGGGCAATCCACCACGCCGCGGTAAACCGCATTGATGGCATGGATCACGGCGCGGCGGCAGGCATCACCCGCAGCCCAGCTCTTGCGCGGGCCGGCATTGGGGGCGTGGCGATAGGCGCGCAGCACACCGTTGTCGATCCAGCTATGCGACACGGCGGTGACAATCTGCTCCTTGGTGCCACCCAGCATCGCCGTGGCGACCGCCGTGGACGCCAGGCGCACCAGGACCACGTGGTCCTGGCCGACGCGATTGAAGCTGTTCCTCAGCGCGTAGCAGCCCTGGATTTCATGCGCCTTGATGGCATGGGTCAGCACGTCACGCACGGTCAACGGCTGGCCGCCTTCGCGCTCGGCCTTGCGGCCGAGGTAGTCGGCCACGGCCAGGATGCTGCCCAGGTTGTCCGAGGGATGGCCCCACTCGGCGGCCAGCCAGGTGTCGTTGAAATCCAGCCAGCGGATCTGCGTACCGATGGCGAATGCGGCCTGTACCGGGTCCAGCTCATGGCTGGTGCCCGGAACGCGGGCACCGCCCGGCAGCGTCGCGCCGGGCACAACCGGACCCATATGCTTGACGCACTCGGGGAACTTCATCGCGAGCATGGCCGTGCCCAGCGAATCGAGCAGCATGTAGCGCGCGGTGTCGTATGCCTCGGCCGAATCGATCTTGTAATCGATCACGTAGTTGGCGACGTCGACCATCGGCTGGTCGGGATCGGGACGCTTGGCGGAGCGGATGTCATGCACACTCATGAGGCTCTTCTCCTGGCAACAGGGAAACCGCCATTGTGCCGCGATGGCCTTACTCGTTCGTTTGACGCAAACCCTGTCGAGGCCGACTAGGCAGGTCGCCGAGACAGCAGACAGCAAGCGCACACCCTGGCGGGCTCACGCCGCAGGCACGCGCACCCAGCCTTCCATCAGCACACGCGCGCTTCGGCTCATGATCGCCTTGGTGACGGTCCACGTACCGTCAACCAGCGCCGCCTCGGCGCCCACCCGCAACGTCCCCGACGGATGGCCAAAGCGCACCGCCTGCCGCTCACCACCGCCTGCGGCCAGATTCACCAGCGTGCCTGGAATGGCCGCCGCGGTGCCGATGGCCACCGCCGCCGTACCCATCATGGCGTGATGCAGCTTGCCCATCGACATCGCGCGCACGAGCAGGTCGACATCGCCTGCTTTCACGAGCTTGCCGCTCGACGCGACGTAATCGGCCGGCTTGGCGACGAAGGCCACCTTGGGCGTGTGCTGGCGCGTGGCGATGTCTTCGAGCGAGCCGATCAGGCCCATGCGCAGCGCGCCGTGCGCGCGAATGGTCTCGAACATCGCCAGCGCCTTGGCATCGCTGTTGATCGCGTCCTGCAGCTCGGTGCCGGTGTAGCCGATCGCGGCGGCCTCGACGAAGATCGTCGGGAATGCCGGCGTTGATCATGGTCGCCTTGAGCGTGCCGACGCCCGGCACCTCCAGGTCGTCGACGAGGTTGCCCGGTGGGGAACATGGCCCCGCCCGCGCCCTCTTCCTCGGCGGCCGGATCCATGAACTCCAGCTGCACTTCGGCCGCCGGGAAGGTCACGCCATCCAGCTCGAAATCGCCGGTTTCCTGCACCGCGCCGTTGCGTCATCGGCACATGCGCAATGATGGTCTTGCCGATGTTCGCCTGCCAGATGCGCACGTTGGCGACGCCATCGCGCGGCACGCGCGCCGGGTCGACCAGGCCACCTGCGATGGCGAATGGACCGACTGCCGCCGACAGATTGCCGCAGTTGCCGCTCCAGTCGACGAACGCCTTGTCGATCGCGACCTGGCCGAACAGGTAATCCACGTCATGGTCCGGCCGGCTGCTTTTGGACACGATCACCGTCTTGCTGGTGCTGGACGTGGCGCCGCCCATGCCGTCGATCTGCTTGCCGTAGGGATCGGGGCTGCCGATCACGCGCAGCAGCAGCGCATCGCGCGCGGCGCCCGGCACCTGCGCCGCCTCGGGCAGATCCTGCAGGCGGAAGAACACGCCCTTGCTGGTGCCGCCGCGCAGGTAGGTGGCGGGGATGCGGAGCTGGGGTAGCGATGCCATGTGGGTTGTCCTGTGATGACTGGACCAGGCCAGCGCGCAATGCGCGAGCAGAGTCACTAACGCGAGATGATGCTACTCGGGCACCTCAAATAACTCGTCATCCCCGCAAAGAACCCGTCATTCCCGCGAAGGCGGGAATCCAGTGCCTCTGCTTTCGGATGTCGCGAAAGTCGCTGGATTCCCGCTTGACCAGCCCTTCGGCTGTTGAGAGCCGCGGGAATGACGAGCAAGATTGAGAAGGCCCGTGTAGCAGACTCCCGGTGATCAGCGATCACGCCGCCTGCGAAGCCTCGAGGAAGTCCTGCGCGAAGCGCTGCAGCACGCCGCCCGCCTCGTAGATCGACACTTCCTCGGCGGTGTCCAGGCGGCAGGTCACCGGCACCTCGACGCGCTCGCCGTTTTTGCGCTGGATGACCAGCGTGAGGTCCGCGCGCGGCATGCGCGCGCCCATCACGTCGAAGGTTTCGGTGCCGTCAATGCCCAGCGTCTTGCGGTTGGTGCCGGGCTTGAACTCCAGCGGCAGCACGCCCATGCCGATCAGGTTGGTGCGATGGATGCGCTCGAAGCCTTCGGCCGCGATCGCTTCCACACCGGCCAGGCGCACGCCCTTCGCGGCCCAGTCGCGCGACGATCCCTGGCCGTAGTCGGCACCGGCAATCACGATCAGCGGCTGCTTGCGGTCCATATAGGTCTCGATCGCTTCCCACATGCGCATGACCTGGCCTTCCGGCTCCACGCGGGCAAGCGAGCCCTTCTTCACTTCGCCATCGACCACGGCCATCTCGTTGAACAGGGTCGGATTGGCGAAGGTGGCGCGCTGCGCGGTCAGGTGATCGCCGCGATGGGTCGCGTACGAATTGAAGTCCTCTTCCGGCAGGCCCATCTTGGCGAGGTATTCGCCCGCCGCGCTGTCGAGCATGATCGCGTTGGACGGCGACAGATGATCGGTGGTGATGTTGTCGCCGAGCACCGCCAGCGGACGCATGCCCTGGAGCGTGCGCTCGCCCGCGAGGGCGCCTTCCCAGTACGGCGGACGGCGGATATAGGTGCTCTGCGGGCGCCAGTCGTACAGCGGCGCGGCGCTCGTGCCGGCGTGGCCGGCGCGCGCGAACATCGGCTCGTAGACCTTGCGGAACTGCTCGGGCTTCACGCTGGAGGACACGATCGCGTCGATCTCCTCGTCGGTGGGCCAGATGTCCTTGAGTGTCACCGGTTGGCCGTTGGCGTCGACGCCAAGCACGTCCTTCTCGATATCGAAGCGGATGGTGCCGGCGATGGCGTAGGCCACTACCAGCGGCGGCGAGGCCAGGAAGGCCTGCTTGGCATACGGGTGGATGCGACCGTCGAAGTTGCGGTTGCCGGACAGCACGGCGGTGGCGTAGAGGTCGCGATCGATGATTTCCTGCTGGATCGCCGGATCGAGCGCGCCGGACATGCCATTGCAGGTGGTGCACGCGAACGCGACGATGCCGAAGCCGAGCTGCTCCAGTTCCGGCAGCAGGTTCGCCTCCTTCAGGTACAGCTCCACCGCCTTGGACCCGGGCGCGAGCGAGCTCTTCACCCACGGCTTGCGCGTGAGGCCGCGCGCGTTCGCGTTGCGTGCCAGCAGCGCCGCGGCGATCACGTTGCGCGGGTTGCTGGTGTTGGTGCAGCTGGTGATGGCGGCGATGATCACCGCGCCATCGGGCATCTGGCCCGGCTGCTCTTCCCACTGGCCGGCGATGCCGCGCGCGGCGAGATCGGCGGTGGGCAGGCGCTTGTGCGGGTTGGACGGGCCAGCCATGTTGCGCACCACCGAGGACAGGTCGAACGCCAGCGTGCGCTCGTACTGCGCGTGCGCCAACGTGTCGGCCCACAGGCCCGCGGCCTTGGCGTACGTTTCAACGAGCTTGACCTGCTCGTCGCTACGGCCGGTGAGGCGCAGGTAATCGATGGTCTGGCCGTCGATGAAGAACATCGCGGCGGTGGCACCGTATTCGGGCGCCATGTTGGAGATGGTGGCGCGATCGCCCAGGGTGAGGCTCGCCGCGCCTTCGCCGCGGAACTCCAGATAGGCGCCGACCACCTTCTGCTTGCGCAGGAACTCGGTGAGCTCAAGCACGATATCGGTGGCGGTGATGCCGGGCTGGCGCTTGCCGGTGAGCTCGACGCCAATGATGTCGGGCAGGCGCATCCACGAGGCACGGCCGAGCATCACGTTCTCGGCCTCCAGGCCGCCCACGCCGATGGCGATGACGCCGAGCGCATCCACGTGCGGCGTATGGCTGTCGGTGCCCACGCAGGTATCGGGATAGGCCACGCCCTTGCCGCTCTCATCGTGGCCCACCTGGATCACCGGCGACATCTTTTCCAGGTTGATCTGGTGCATGATGCCGTTGCCCGGCGGGATCACGTCGACGTTCTCGAACGCCTTCTTGGTCCAGTTGATGAAGTGGAAGCGGTCCTCGTTGCGGCGATCCTCGATGGCGCGATTCTTCGTGAACGCGTTCGGGTCGAAGCCACCGCACTCCACCGCGAGCGAGTGGTCCACGATGAGCTGCACCGGCACCACCGGGTTTACCTTGGCCGGGTCGCCACCGCGCTCGGCGATCGCGTCGCGCAGGCCGGCCAGGTCCACCAAGGCCGTCTGGCCGAGGATGTCGTGGCATACCACGCGCGCCGGGAACCACGGAAAATCGCGCTCGCGCTTGCGTTCGATGATCTGCTTGAGCGACTCGGTGAGGATCGCCGGATCGCATCGGCGCACCAGGTTCTCGGCGAGCACGCGCGAGGTATACGGCAGCGCGTCATAGGCGCCCGGCTGGATCGCATCCACGGCGGCACGCGCATCGAAGTAATCCAGCGGCGTGCCGGGGAGGGATTGGCGGTAGACCGTATTCATAAATATCAAGAACCCTGGAGATAAGCGCCCGGCCCATGTTCGCCCCAGCAACGGCTCAATTCGCTGAAAAACCGGCAGCTGGGGAAAGCGAAGGGTTATGTATTCCCGACGCATTGTAGCGGGAGAAAGCCTTTTCCTTAAGGGCTTTGGCTTGACTGGTATGCATCCCGGCGTCGACAATGACTACATACTGATCCCAAAAGGGAGTAGTTCCGGGCGCCGTTTCATCAGGTGTCCTTGCAGTGGTCGTCACCACGGGCGATGCATCGCTCCGGTCACTGCGGCGGCTCTGCCGCGAACGAGACTTTTGCAATCATGACGGGACGCGCGTGTCCGTCGTGGTTGCACTGTCCACGCGCAGAGACCCCTCCATGCAATTCATCGACACCGGTTTTCTCTCTGGCCTGCTCGCCATCGTTCTGCTTGATCTTGTGCTCGCCGGCGATAACGCCATCGTCATCGCGCTGGCTGCGCGCAACCTGCCGCGACAGATTCAAAAAAAGGCGGTCCTTTGGGGTACCGTCGGCGCCGTCGCAGTGCGACTGGCGCTCACCGGCGTCGTCGTCTACCTGCTGGCGCTGCCTGGCCTGATGCTGGCCGGCGGCCTGCTGTTGCTGCCGATTGCCTGGAAGCTGCTGCAATCGGAGGCGAAGCCCGCGCATGCGGTCGATCCCGCGAACAGTTTCTGGACGGCGATGCGCACCATCGTCATTGCTGATGCGCTCATGGGGCTGGATAACGTACTTGCCATCGCCGGCGCCGCGAAGGGACAAATGCTGCTCGTCGTCGTCGGCTTGGCGATCAGCGTGCCGCTGGTGGTGTGGGGTTCGTCGCTGATCTTGCGCCTGATCGAGCGCTTTCCGATCATCGTCTACATCGGCGCCGCGGCCATAGCATGGACGTCCGCACGCATGGTCACTCACGACCTGTGGGTGTCGTCGTGGTTCGACGCGAACGCCTGGGCCGGCTGGACGCTCGATGCGGTCCTGGTCGTCGGCGTCTGCACCGGCGGGTGGCTAACCCAGCGTTGGCGCTCAGGCCGCTACGACGAGGCTTGAGATGACGTGACCGCACAAGCCACACTCAACGGCTTCGCTCTCTGGAGCAGAGAGTACGTGCTAGTACATCATCGGCACGCGCACGGTGACGGTCGCATCCGGCGTATCCCGGGTCACGCCCACGCCCAGGGTGAAGTTGAGCGTGCGCTTGTCCGTCATGCGCCATGAGCCACCGATCAGCAGGGTGCCGAGCACGGTCTTGACGGAGCCAGGCACGGTCTTGTTGTTCTGCTTGGTCACACCGACGAAGCTCTGCTCATAGCCGATGCTCAGCGAAGCCCTCTCATTGAGCGACAAGCCCATGCCGATACTGACGTCGGCGATGTCGCCTTCCGAAACCTTGCCCAGATTCTCCGTGCCGCCCAGCAGGATGTTTCGGCTGACGTTGTTGCGCGGGAAGTTGTGCAAGTAGCTCAGGTTGCCGAAGAACACCACCGGATCGGACGGATACAGCCAGGTCACGCCCGGCTGCAACGCATAGAAGCCCGTGCCTTGCGGTTGCTGCAACGGCAGGCCGGTGCCTGTCACCTGGAGGTTCGCCTGATTCTCCCCGTTGATCACGCTCTCCACGCAGCGTTGTATGCAATCGGTGGTGACGTCGAACGGATCCCTGCCGGTGCGGGATTTGAAGCGCAGCCAGCCCACATAAAATGCCTTGTCCGGGCCGCCTACGTTGATCTGGTAGCGCGCCGTCGCCTCGACATCGCCGAGTCCGTTGCCACTGGACCCGAAGGCGACGTCGGTCGCCGAGCCCGTGAAAATCTCGCGACTCACCGTGTCGACATGCTGGTAGACATACGGCACGCGCACTTCGACTTCCAGCCGGTTGGTGACGCCGTAGCGCGTAGTGAGCCAGCCGATCTGGGTGGTGGTCCTGACCTGGCGCGCATCGATGAGACCGATGAGGATGGCCGGAATCACCGTGTAGCCGACCAGCGCCACGCGATTGGCGGATGAGTATTCGTACTGGTAGGCCGGTTCGATGACGAACTTGCCTTTTGGCGTCAGCACGCCAGGCTGCTGGAAGATCGGCGCCACCTCGGGCGGACGCGTATCGGCCTTGGGCGCCTCGCCAACCGGCTGCTGACCCGACCCGCTGGAGGACTGTGGACTGGCCGAAGGTGCGTTGGATGCCAGGGCCTGGCCCGCTGGCATCGGCAGCGCGGACGCACCGGGCCCACCGGCGGCGATGCTGCCTGCGCGCTGCTTGTCCAACTCGTCCAAGCCGACGGCGCGCCGCAGCGCCTGATAGTCGGCTTCCTGCGCCGCCAGGGCGCGTTTCATCGCATCGAGTTGCTCGATCTGCGCGCTGATCTGGCTGCGCATGGCATCGATGCGCTCCCCCTGCTCCGCGACTTTCTTGCGAACGTCATCCGCCGCGACACCGCCCGTTGAGGGCGGAGGCGATGGAGCTGCCGCCGTTCCGTCCGTTTGCGTTGCCAGGGCCACTTGCGTTGCCGGAACCGATGGGAGCGACAGGCCCGCTGGCGTCGAAGCCCCCTGCTGAGCCGCGACGGGGCCCCCGAGCGCCGCCATCCCCATGCACCCCGCCGACCATAGGTATCGCCACGCCGCGTATCGCATCATGCTTCCTTATGATTCTGTGATTAAGGTCGATGGTGTACGAGCGCGCCGCAACCATTGGCTGCGGCGTTAAATTGAAAGGCGGCGATTTCAGGCGGCGTGCATTCCATGGCGATCAGTGTCCCAAAGATTGCAACTCGGCCTGCTGCAACGCACTCTGGAAATTCGCCTGCCGGAATGCGTTTAGCGAATTGACTGAAGTGTTGAGGGTGGTGATGCTTTGGATGTTCTGATTGTTCAGCGTGTTCTGAATCACCGTCCCCGCCGTGGTTTGGCCAAGCGTCCCGGGATTGAACGTATTGTTTGGACCGACCTGGGTCAGCGAGACCGAATTGAGCGCTGAATTCATCGCGGCAGCCTGCGTCGTGGTGATGTGGGCGATATCGGGAACATTGAAGCTGGTCGACGTCATCAGGTTGCCGTTCACGTACACGGCGCGATCGATGCCGAAGGACGCCACCAGCCCGTTGCCCAGGTCGAATCCGCCGCGCATGTCGTCCAGAGCGTCCTCGCTGACGGGAGTCCAGTCAGCCATTTCGTTGTTGCTGCCGGTATCGCCCGTGGTCGATCCCGCAACCATCGAAGGCGGCTGTGGCGACGGGGTCGTCGGAGGTGCCTGCGACAACGGTGCGGACTCTTGCGCCAGTGCGGTGTAAACGCCGGGACCACCGGCCAGGAAAACCGTGATCAAGCAAGTGACGCGGATGATCGGCTTCATCGCCATGCCCTCAGAGGTCGTCCGCCCCGCGCTTGGGCATCACTATGTTGAAGAGACCATTGCGGTCGATGCCGGTGTTCAACGGCGCCAACGGAGCGACCTTCCAGTCATTGGGGCTGTTGAAAACAGCCAGGTTGCGGCGATTGTGGATTACGAACAGCAGCCCGTTCTTCCACAGCGTCATGAAGTGATCGAGCGGTATGATGCGCGTGCCGCGTGCAGGATCGCCAACGAGCACACGATCATTGCGCATGCCCTTGATCACCACGAAATGGTGATAGCCCTTTTCGTCGATCAGCACAATGGCGGGGAGCCTTTCCTTCTCCAACCGATCAAGCGGCACCTTGAAACCATCGGCTTCGAATCCATTGGCGCCGAGAAAGCGCTTGATATCGAGAAGCGAAAAGCCTTCCTTGTTGATCTTCGCGCGGTCGCCATGCGTATACATCTGCTCGAACGCGACTTGCTCGTTCACCGGATAGCCATACTGGTAGGTCAACAACGTGGCCACCGCGGCCGAGCCGCAGCTGAAATCATATTTTTGGTGCAACGTGCTCTTGTAACGGGCCTCCTTCAGGCTCGTGAGGTGCACGGTATAGGTGTTGCCCTGTCCGCCCAACACGCCTACCGGCGTACTGGCATGGACTCCGGGCGACAGCGCCGCCAATGCCACCAGCAGCGCCGCGAATCGATTCATGGTTTGAACTCTACGTTCAAGACGGTCGCGTTCTGGATCAACACGTTGCTGCCAGAGTTCTGAATCACCACGGGGATGCCAGCCTCACCAGCAAATGAGTTACCCGTAATGAGGTTGTCTCCCGAGGCGATATGGTCGGCGGAATCGTTGGACAGCGTGCCTGTCAGCGTCGTGTTCTGTGCCACCGACGCGCCACCGCTTGAGTTCGACAGCGTGGTGCCGTCGACCGCTTGTCCAAGGTCCTCCGCCTCATTGTTGCAATCGCATCGCACGGCGGCCACATAGACGGCCACGGGTGAATCATCACCTGTGATCAGGTAGGCGGGCGGGATGCCGTCATCGTCGGCCAGGACCACGGCGGGCATCACAACCGCGCCCAGCGCGGCACAAGCAAGCATCTGACGGAAGATACGCACGGTAACGCCTCCCAAAATGCAAACCACCACATCGATCGCGAGGACGCATCTTCGCGCTCGTCCACTCCCAATCACCTGCGACAAACCGGCACGGAGGGGTACACCCCCCGTGCCGTGTTCCTTCTACTCAGTGCACGGTCAGGTTGGCCTGAACACTCACACCCTGTTGCACCAGTGCTGCCGCACCGCTGTTCTGCGCCAGGATCGAAATGCCGGCCGCCGCCGCAGCTGCGCCGCCCATGTTGTTTGACATGTCGAAGGCACCGCCGTTGGCGGAGGTTGAGCCGCCAGCACCACCGGCAGCGCCCGCGCCACCCGTGCCAGCACCGCCGGTACCGCTACCGCCGGCACCACCCGCTGCGCCTGCACCGGCGGTGGCGTCCGCTGCGCCGCTGGTTCCGCCCGTGGAAGTTGCTGCGCCGCTGGTTGACGTAGCGGCTCCGGCCGTCCCGGCTCCAGCCGTCCAACTGCCTGATCCGCCCGTGGACGTACTGGTATTGGTGCCGCCACCACGTGCACGCGCATGTGCGCTGGCGTAGTTGTCGCCGTCGGAACTGCCACCAGCCGCGCCGGACCACGACCCTTGTCCGCCGCTGTCGGCGCCACTACCGCCAGCATGGCCGCTACGGGCATGAGCGTTGCCGCCGTCACCGCCACTGCCGCCACGGCCGCCATCGCCACTGCCACCACGGCCGCTGCCACCGCTGCCGCCACGACCGCCGTTGGCGTCGCCATTATTGCTGACGTAGTTGCCAATGTTGGATACGCTCAGATCGCTCACCGTGCCGGACAAGGTGCTGTTGGACTCGACACTGCTGGTATTGAACGAGTCAGTGGTGGTGGTGGTGATCGGGTTCGCCTCGGTATTGCTGTTGGTAATACTGCTGAAATCGCCTGAGGTATTGGTGTTGTTGCCCGCGAATGCGGGTAGCGCTAATCCCAATCCCAGCACTATCGCAGTTGCTATTAGAGTCTTGCGCATAGTCATTACTCCTGGAACGATGCGGTGACCCCCTGTGTTGCTGGAGTTGCCGACCCAGCACATCGTTATCGCAACATGCGTGCCACCGGGTGGACGACCATGTTCACCTCTGCGATGTAATAGAAATCAGTTGCTTGGCGAAACTTTTGGCCACTGATTCTGGCTATGGTCAGGCTGCGACGGAATGAAACTGATTCATGCCTGTTACGCCCTAGATCCGCCCATTGCGAATCCGGCTCGTCGAGCTCGACGACAGTAGTCGGCAAAACAATGCATTGCGATACATTGCAGATAACTTTGCTGGCGTGTCGCCGGGTGTATCAGTTGCGTTACACCCATGCACACAAAACGATAGCAATGTCGTACAGGGTCCTGAACCTAAACAAAAGACGAAAAAAAAAGGAGCCAGCGGCTCCTTTTTTTCATGACATGAAATCGGCGTGATTTCAGCGCTTTTCGATCGGCACGTAGACCTGGTCTTCCGGGCCGATGTAGTTCGCGCTGGGGCGGATGATCTTGCCGTCTTCGCGCTGCTCGATCACGTGGGCGCTCCAGCCTGACGTGCGCGCGATGACGAACAACGGCGTGAACATGGCCGTTGGCACGCCCATCATGTGATAGGCGCTGGCCGAGAACCAATCGAGATTGGGGAACATTTTCTTTTGTTCCCACATCAGCTTTTCAATCTTCTCGGACACATCGAAAAGCGTCGGATTGCCACCATCCGTGCAGAGCTTGCGTGAAACTTCCTTGATGATCTCGTTACGCGGATCGGACACGGTGTAAACCGGATGACCGAAGCCGATGATGATTTCCTTGCGCTCCACGCGGGCGCGGATGTCGGCTTCCGCCTCTGCTGCATTGCGGTAGCGCGCAATGATCTCCATCGCCACTTCATTGGCACCACCGTGCTTCGGGCCACGCAGCGCGCCTATGGCGCCTGTGATGGCCGAATACATATCGGAACCCGTGCCGGCAATGACACGTGCAGTGAAGGTGGACGCGTTGAACTCGTGCTCGGCGTACAGGACCAGCGACTTGTCCAGTGAATGCGCATGCAGCTCGCTCGGCTTCTTGCCATGCAACAGGTGCAGGAAGTGCGCGGCGATCGATTCGTCCTCGGTTTCCGTCTCGATGCGCTTGCCGTTGTGGCTGTAATGGAACCAGTAGAGCAGGATCGAGCCGAAGCTCGCCATCAGGCGATCGGCAATATCGCGTGCGCCGGTGACGTTGTGGTCGTCCTTCTCCGGCAGCACGGTGCCGAGCACCGAGCAACCCGTGCGCATCACGTCCATCGGATGGGTAGCCGCCGGAAGCAGCTCCAGCGCGCTCTTCACCGGCGCCGGCAGGCCGCGCAGGCGCTTGAGCTTGGCGCGGTAGGCATTCAGCTCCGCCCAGTTCGGCAGCACGCCGTGGACCAGCAGGTAAGCCACTTCCTCGAAGCACCCCTTGGCCGCCAGGTCGTGGATGTCGTAACCGCGATAGTGCAGATCGTTACCGCTGCGGCCCACCGTGCAAAGCGCGGTGTTGCCGGCAGCCACGCCGGAGAGGGCGACGGATTTCTTCGGCTTGGGAAGGGTTTGCTCAGTCATTCGGTACATCTCCTGAAGACACATGCAACATCAAACATGGGCGGCTACATACTGCCGCGTGGATCATGGGACAGTCGATCAGCCCTTCTTGGCGAAGAGGTCGTCCAGGCGGCGCTCGAATTCGTGATAGCCGATGCGGTCGTAAAGCTCCTCGCGCGTCTGCATCGTGTCAATGACATTGCGCTGATGACCGTCACGGCGAATTGCGGTGTAGACATTCTCCGCCGCCTTGTTCATGGCCCGGAATGCCGAAAGCGGATACAGCACAATGCCGACGCCCGCCGAGCCAAGCTCTTCGACGCTGAACAGCGGCGTCTGGCCGAATTCAGTGATATTGGCCAGTACCGGTACCTTCACCGCATCCACGAAGCGACGGTAGGTCGGCAGGTCATAGGCTGCCTCGGCGAAGATGCCATCGGCGCCGGCTTCGACACAGGCGATGGCGCGCTCGATCGCGGCATCCACGCCGTCCACGGCGATGGCGTCTGTGCGGGCAATCAGGAAGAAATCCGCATCAGTCTTGGCATCCGCTGCTGCCTTGACGCGGTCTGCCATTTCACTGACGGGCACGATCTCCTTGCCCGGACGATGACCACAACGCTTCGCGCCGACCTGATCTTCGATATGGCACGCGGCCGCGCCGAACTTGATCAGGCTCTTGACCGTGCGTGCGATATTGAAGGCGCTTGGACCGAAACCGGTGTCGATATCCACCATCAAGGGCAGATCGCATACGTCGGTGATGCGACGCACGTCGGTGAGCACGTCGTCCAGCGTGTTGATGCCGAGGTCGGGCAGGCCCAGCGAACCGGCCGCCACACCGCCGCCCGACAGGTAAATGGCACGATAGCCTGCACGCTTGGCGAGCAAGGCATGGTTCGCGTTGATGGCGCCGATCACCTGCAAGGGGTGTTCGGCCGCGAGAGCAGCGCGAAACTTCGCGCCGGGGGATGCGAGCTGGGCCATGGAACCTCCGCGTTAAAGCATCGATTTTAGCGCACCACGTGTGCAAACCCTGTTGCGCGGCAGCATGAAAAGTTTCGAACGCTGCATACGCTGAACGTGGCTGGTGGCGCTCACCTCCGCTCCCTTCAGGGAGACCGGAAGGCCGTCCCATCGGAGAGCAGAGATTGGGATGAAGGGTGGGTGCTCGCGGCGGAGCTGAAAGCAAAACGAAGCCAGCTTCGAACCGTCGCGATCGCCAGATTGGCCCCTGCCCCGGCTCTTCGCCCCCCCAAAAAAGGAGAGGGAAAAGCATGCAACAGCTCAGCCACCTTGCTCCGGGCCGCGCTCGAGTGCGCGTCGAACCTCGTCCAGCGCGCCTGGGTCGTCCAGTGTCGAGAGATCGCCCGGATCGGTGTGCTGCACCAGCGCCTGCAATGAACGTCGCAGCAGCTTGCCCGAGCGCGTCTTGGGCAGCGCGTTCACCACATAGACCCGCGCCGGCTTGGCCACGCCGCCGAGTTGCTCGACCACACGCTGTTGCATCGCTTTCGCCACGACGCGCAGCTCTTCCGTGACACCTTGCTTGAGCGTGGCGAATACCACCGGCACCTGCCCCTTCAAATCGTCGTGGACGCCGACGACGGCGGCTTCCGCGCAGGCTGGATGGGTGGACACCGACTCCTCGATTTCACGGGTGCCCAGGCGATGGCCGGCGACATTGATGACGTCGTCGGTGCGGCCGAGAATGGTCGTATAGCCGTTCTCGTCGCGTATCGCCCAGTCCAGCGAGCTATAGAGCAATTCATTGAAGTGGCTGAAATAGCTGCTGCACGTAGCGGTCGTCATCCCCCCACACGGTGCTCAGGCAACCCGGCGGCAGGGGCGGTACGAACACCAGTACACCCTTCTGATTCGGCGGCAGTTCCTCACCCGTGCCTTCGTCGATCACCTTCATGCGATAGCCGGGGCTGGGCAGGCCTGGCGAGCCGAACTTTACCGGCTTGAGATCCAGCCCTGGCATCAGGGTGATGGCGGGCCAGCCGGTCTCCGTCTGCCAATAGTTGTCGATCACCGGCACGCCGAGGCCTTCGGTAATCCAATGCGCCGTGGGCTCGTCCAACGGCTCGCCGGCAACGAACAACCACTTGAGCCGGGACAGGTCGTACTTCTTCAGCCAGCTGGCGTCCTGCTTCTTCAGCACGCGAATGGCCGTGGGGGACGAAAACATGGACCGCACGCTGTAGCGCTCGCACAGCTGCCACCAGATGCCGGGATCGGGATGCGCGGGCAGACCTTCGTAAAGCAGCGAGGTCGCGCCGCCGATCAGCGGGCGCGTACACGTTGTAGGAATGCCCCACCGCCCAACCCACATCGGAGGTGGAGAACATCACCTGGCCCGGCGCCACGTCGAAGATCGTGGTGATCGACATCGCCATCGCTACCGCATAACCGCCGACATCACGCTGGATGCCCTTGGGCTTCCCGGTGGTGCCCGAGGTATAGAGCAGGTAGCTGGGCTCGTTTGATTCCAGCCAGGTGACGGGCACTTCCATGCCTTCATACGAGGCACGCAAACTGGCGTAGTCAAGATCGCGCCCGGCGACGCGCGTCATTTGCGGATCGAGTCCGCGATCGACCATCAGTACGTGGGCCGGCTGATGCCGCGCCTCTTCGAGTGCCGCGTCGACCAGCGGCTTGTAGGGAAAGATCTTGCCGCCGCGCATGCCGGCGTCTGTCGCAATGACCAATGTCGGCTGTGCGTCATCGATGCGCAGCGCGAGGTTATGCGCTGCGAATCCGCCGAATACGACGGAATGAATGGCACCGATGCGCGCGCAGGCCAGCATCGCGAATACGGCTTCGGCGATGTTCGGCATGTAGATGACGACACGATCGCCTTGCCCCACGCCGAGTGAGGAAAGCATCGCGGCGAAGGTGTTCACCTCGCGATAAAGATCGCGATAGGTGAGCTCGCGCGTGATGCCGGTTTCCGCGGAGATGGCGACGAGGGCGAGCTGCCCGCCACGCTCGGCCAGGTGACGGTCGACGGCGTTGTAGCAGAGATTGGTGGTGCCGCCGACAAACCAGCGGCGGAACGGTGGATGGGAGGCGTCGAGAATCTGTCGCGGCGGCGTATGCCAATGAATTCGGCGCGCCTGTTCCGCCCAGAACAGCTCGGGCTGCTCCACCGATTGCCGATAAAACTCCTCGTAGCGCATCGCTCCACCCTGCTCGCTCAAGCCGTGATCCTGGCCAGCCTAGATCAGCAGCGCGAAGCGGGCCTTGCGACCTTGGTCGAGGTGGGGCGGCGGGTCGATCGCTGCGATCGTTACGCCGCCACAGGGCTTATAGGCAGGCGACCGCCGCGTCGCGATAGCTCGAGTTGTAGTCCTTTTTCCCGTTCTGGCGCTCGTACATGGTCACCAAGGCGCCAGTGCCGTCAGCCGTTACGTTGAGAAGCATGTGCGCCCCGGCCTTGTCGTTGGCCGACAGCGTGCCCTCTTCCTTCTTGTTCGACAGGCTCACTTCCGCGGTCTGGGCCCACTTCGCGCGTACGCACTCAAGGTAGGTCGCCACGTCCTTGGTGGTGCGGCTGCTCATCTTCGGCGTGCTGTCGCGCAAACCATGGGCACCGCCACAGGCAGTCAGCAAAACACTAAAGGCAGCGATCGCAAGAAGTTGTTTCATGTCCAGTTTCCGGTTGGCGTTCAGCGGATTCTACCTATCCGCGTCCGCGTCGCCAGCGTTCTCGTGTGAGAGATTCAGCGGCGCTTGGCGATGGAACAAAAAAATGGGCGGCCGAAGCCGCCCATTCCGTCAAATCGCACGCATCATGCATGCGGCCCGATGCTTACTTCTTGGCGAACAGGTGCTCGACGCCGGCGCGCTCTTCGCGCAATTCCTTCTCGGTGGCGTCCATGCGGGCACGCGAGAAGTCGTTGATCGCCAGACCCTGCACGATGTCGTACTTGCCGTTCTTCACCGTCACCGGATAGCCGTAGATCACGCCCGGCGCGATGCCGTACGAACCATCCGACGGGATGCCCATCGAAACCCAGTCACCCTCGGCCGTGCCGAGCGCCCAGGTGCGCATGTGATCGATGGCAGCCGAAGCGGCCGAGGCAGCCGACGAAGCGCCGCGCGCCTTGATGATCGCCGCGCCGCGCTGCTGCACGGTGGGGATGAAGTCGCTCTCGTACCAGGCCTGGTCGACCAGCGACATCGCCGCCTTGCCGTTGACGGTGGCGTGGTGCAGGTCCGGGTACTGGGTGGAGCTATGGTTGCCCCAGATCGTCATCTTCTTGATGTCGGTGGTGTGCGTGCCGGTCTTCTCGGCCAGCTGCGACAGCGCGCGGTTGTGGTCGAGGCGGACCATCGCGGTGAAGCACTTCGGGTCGAGATCCGGGGCGTTCTGCTGCGCGATCAGCGCATTGGTGTTGGCCGGGTTGCCGACCACCAGCACGCTTCACGTCACGCTTGGCGTGATCGTTCAGCGCCTTGCCCTGCGGGCCGAAGATGGCGCCGTTGGCTTCCAGCAGATCCTTGCGCTCCATGCCCGGGCCGCGCGGCCGCGCGCCGACCAGCAGGGCGTAATCGACATCCTTGAACGCGACGTTGAGCGTCATCGGTGGCGACCACGCCGGCCAGCGTCGGGAACGCGCAGTCGTTGAGCTCCATCACCACGCCCTGCAGGGCCGGCAGCGCCGGCGTGATTTCCAGCAGGTGCAGGATCACCGGCTGGTCCGGACCCAGCATGTCGCCCGCGGCAATGCGGAACAGCAAGGCGTAGCCGATCTGGCCGGCGGCGCCGGTAACGGCAACTCGAACGGGGGCTTTCATCAGGCGAAACTCCTTCAACTTGGGTATTCATTCAGCAGAACGTACCTTGGCTGCGACACTAAGACGGAAGAGCCCATCGCCTTGCAGCATGCGCTCCTACGGGTACTGATCAGGTCAATTCGGCAAAGAACTCCTGCGATGCGCTCCAGACCCAGGCTGCAACTGTGCCGTGGGACAGGTGTAGGAAATGCGCAGCGCGCGCGGCTCGCCAAAGGCCGAGCCCGGCACGCAGGCCACGCCCTTGGCTTCGAGCAGCGCGGCGCAGAAGTCGACGTCGTTGTCGATGCGCACGCCGTTGTGGCTCTTGCCGAACGCCACGGAAATATCCGGAAACGCGTAGAACGCGCCCTGCGGACGCGGGCAGACCACACCGGGAATCGCGCGCAGCGCAGCCACCACGATGTCGCGCTTGCCGGCGAATTCCGCGCACTTGGCCTGCGGTACGTCCTGCGGACCGGCGAATGCAGCAACGGCGGCGGCCGTGATCACTTCCGGCAGGCTGGTGATGTGGTTGGAATTGAGCGTGGTGATGGCCTTGGCCACCACTTCCGGACCCGCGATCAGGCCCACGCGCCAGCCCGGCATGCCGTAGGTCTTGGACACCGAATCGACGAAGATCAGGCGCTCCTGCAGCTCCGGCTTGCGCGAACACGAAGTTGTGATAGCCGATGCCGTCGAACACCATCGAGTTGTAGATGTCGTCGGTGATGATCCAGGTGTCCGGATACTTCGCCAGCACCTCGGCCAGCGCGGCGATTTCGTCGCGCGTATAGACCATGCCGGTGGGATTGGACGGATTGTTGAACAGGAACACCTTGGGCTTGCGCGCCAGCGCGGCATCGAGCTGCGCAGGCGTGAGCTTGTAGTTCTGCTCCGGCGGGCACGGCAACACGTTGACCTTGGCGCCGACGATGTCGGCGATATCGCGGTAGGTGGTCCAGTACGGCGCCGCGAAGGTGATCTCGTCGCCTTCGTTCAACAAGCGCCTCGGCCAGGTTGTACAGCACCTGCTTGGCGCCGATACCGATGGAGAGGTTGCTGCGGCCGTAGCCGCTGAAGCCCAGTTTTTCGATATGCGCCAGGAACGCATCCAGCAAGGCGTCGGCCCCACGGTTGCTGCCGTATTGGCCGGAATCGTGTTGAAGCGATTCGCGCGCGGCAGCATAGACATGCTCGCCAGGAAGAAAATTCGGTACGCCGATGGAGAAGCTGATGATGTCGCGGCCGGCAGCCTTGAGCTGCTTGGCCTTTTCGGCGATGACCATGATCGCGCTGGGTTTGGCGCGACCGACACGCTGGGCGAGCTGGGGCATGACTTCCTCGTGTATGGGGGAACGAAGGCAGCAAACCCTGTGATTTTAGCATGTGGCGACGCGTCATCGGCCCGTCCACGTCACCGTGGCCTGCGAACACCCCTGTGCGCGCCACCGCGTGACGTTGCATGATGCGCAAGCCGCTACCGCCCGATTCAAAGCGGATGAGACGGCGCAACGGGGCTTGCCGGTGGCGGCGTGGCAGCAGGGTTCAGGGGGTCTTCCGAGCAATCACCAAGGACACACGACTATGCATTGGCTATGGGTATTCATTGTCGGTCTGGTTGTAGGGATCATCGCCAAGGCGCTGACGCCGGGTAAAGAAGCGATGGGGTTCATCATCACCGCTATCCTGGGTATCGCCGGTTCGTTTCTCTCCACCTATATCGGGGAGAAGCTCGGGCTATGGGGAGAAACGGGTTTGGTGCATTTCCTGGGATCGATCGGCGGCGCCGTCATTCTGCTGGCGATCTACCACTTCCTGTTCAGGCGCAACGCCTCGACGTGAGGCGCCTCGATATCGGCGGTGCCTGGCGCACCGCCGATACTCAACACGCGACCACGGGCTCAGGCCGCGTTGTTGCCAAAGAGCTTGCCCGCCAGCGAGGCGAGCGAACTCAGGTCCAGACCGCCCTGTCCCGTAGCGGCGGCCTCACCGTTGGGAGTGAGGTGATCGACCGCATGCGGCAGCACCTGCGAAAGCTGGCCCAGCAACTGGCCCGGATCGACGCCCAGTTTGCCCGCGGCTTCCTGTACGACCGAACCCAGGCCGCCGTTCTGCAAGGCCTGGCCCAGCTGTTCGCCTGACACGGCCTGGTTGGAACCCGTTCCAACCCAGGATTGTGCAGCCTCGCCCAGGCCATGCTGCTGCAGCATGACCACCAGTCCCTGCACTCCCCCCGCTTTTTCAATCAGCGCACCGGCTATCGAAATCAATGAAGCGCCGCCGGCCTGATTGCCCTGACCGCCGCCGAGCAGATCATTCAAAAATGACATGGCTACATCTCCTTGAGTATGGGATGACGCAGATCGCGTGGAGCCCATCGATTCTAGACTTCATATAGGTGCGCTGCCATGACGGCGTGAGCCATGAAAAAAGCCGCCGTTCTGGGAACGGCGGCTTCTTCACATCAGCACGACAAAGCGCGCTTAGCCACGCTGGTCGAGCACGTCGTTCCATTCCTTCACGCGCTCGGCCTGCGCGGCCAGCAGCGCGTCGACGTCGCCTTCAAGAATCACCTTCTCGATGACGTCGCCTTGGCGGATGGCGTCGACCACGGCCTGATCTTCCGGGCCGACCACTTCGCCGAACACACTGTGCTTGCCGTCCAGCCACGGCGTGGCGCCATGGGTGATGAAGAACTGGCTGCCATTGGTGCGCGGACCGGCATTGGCCATCGACAGCACGCCCGGCTTGTCATGCCGCAGCGAGGCGTCGAACTCGTCCTCGAAACTGTAGCCCGGGCCACCGCGGCCGCTGCCTTCCGGGCAGCCGCCCTGGATCATGAAATCGGCGATCACACGATGGAACGACAGGCCATCGTAGTAGCCACGGCGGACCAGGTTGACGAAGCTGGCCACGGTCACCGGGGTCTTGTCGTCATGCAGGCGCAGATGGATCGGACCGCGGTTGGTGTTGAAGGTGACGTTGATGGTCATCGGAAATCCTTAAGTTTCGAGGCAGCGCGCAGCCAGGGGCGCCCTGCGGGGCGGCAAGGATACCGTAGCTGGGGTCGCGTGCCGCGGCTCACAAGGCGTGCGACTGGCAAAAACCGTGTCAACCCGGCCCGGGCGACCAGGCTGCCGGCAAGTCCAGCGCCGCCGGCGAAAGCGTCCCCGCGCCACGCGGTTGGGGAGCAGGCGTCGGCACGACGGCCGGCCACGGCGCTCCCTGGTAGAGATGCGCCCATAACCGATCGAGCGCGGCGTAGCCGTAGGGCAGCAGTGGCACGTGCTTGTCGCCAAACCCTGGCAGTGCGAGGAAGGCATCGAAATGCTGTGCGTACGGCACCTTCCAATACAACGGATGCCCGCCCTTGCCGCGCAGCCACGCTATATAAGGTTCCGAGGTGAAGGCGGTGGGCAGCAACCCGTCGGCGGCACCATGCACGACCCACAGCGGCAGGCTGGCACGCGGCAGCTTCACCGTGGTGGCCGCCACCCCATCGCGCAACGTCTGCGTGCTGGCGGCGGTGTCCTCCCACAGCGATCGCAGGCACAACGCGCCCGGCAGCGTCGGATCGAGCGAGTGATCCACGCCTCCGAGAAGGCCCACGCCATTCCCGGGCGGGATGCCCGACGCGTCGGCCCACCAGGCGGCACGTACCGCCGGATCCACCGTGTCGGGCGCACCGTTTGCGCCCACGGCGGCATAGTGGAAACCGCACGGCATGTCCGCCGGGCCACGCCGCATATACGCGGAGGCATAAGCCGGCCGTCACGGCACGCCACAGATCGAACGCCGTGCTGCTGGCTGCCGACGCCATCGCCTCGTCGGTCCAGCCGCATGGCGCGAAGATGCTCATGCGCCTGCGCTGCCTGGGCACTGACCACCGTTCCACCGACCAACCCGTGCTCGTGCAATTGATGACAACGCTGCGCCCATGCGGGCAGTGCCTCGCCCTTGGCCGTGCGCGCCAACGGCGTGGCATCGAAGCGTGCATCGAGCAGCGCGCAAGGCATCCATATCGAAGCCTCGCTTGCATAGTCGAACAGTGCGCGTCCTTGCTCCGGCACGCGCACATTCGGTTCCAACGCCACCACGCCCGCTAGCAGGTGTTCGTCATCCAGCCCCGCCGCCTGTAGCACCGCGCCGCCGCCATTGGAAATACCCGTGGCGATGATGCGGGTGTTCTGCGCCGTAAACGGCGCCTGGTCGGGAAACGCGCGATCGAGCATGGCCAGGCCAAACTGCGCAGCCTGCAGCACGTGACGGCCCCAGTCGGCCTCGGGGTTGTCGCCCGAATGCGCATGTTTGACGGCGATACCCGTATGCGAACGGGTGGCCACGGGCTCGAATTCCAGAGTCGCCGTGCCGCGTCTGGCCCGCGTGCCATCGAGCCCCACGCCGCTATCGTCGGCAAGATCGAAATACCCGGCACCAGCGCCCTTGTCCGTATAGGCCACCGCACAGCCGCGCGGCAGCCCCCACGCACCGGCCAGCGCAATGGCCCCGTAGATACCACGCGAACCGGAGGAGGCCGTCACGACCAGGCAGCGCTTCGTGCCGTCGAACTGATCGGGCACCTGCAGCAGGACACGATGTGGCGAGTGCGCGCCTGGAATCCATGCGAATGCCTGGTACTCGCGACCGGGCACGTTAGGCACAGCCCCGTAAGCGCTGCCGAAACCGCCAAACGGGCCAAGATCGGCAATGCCCTTCCAACTGGTCTGGATCGCACGTCGCCGCAACTCCTCCGGGGTCGGCCGCGATGGATGCGCGATCGGCGATGGCGCGCCAGCCAGGCCAGTCAGGCCCAGACCCGCGCTAAGCAGATCGTCGCCCGCGCGATGCTCGGTGACACGCACTTCGCCACGCACGAAATCAGGGTGTTGCATGCCGGACTCCTTGGGCGCGGGCGTGGTAGCGCACGACGCCAGCAGGGGCGCGAGCAGCAGGATCCATCGGGGGAAGCGATTGTTCATGCCGTCCACCATAACAAGTGGGAGCGCACTCACCATCGTACGAAAGTCCAGCACAGAGACGGTCGCCTCCGCGTGACGCAGTGACTTTCCGGTCTCGACGTCGGCCGCCGCCCCCGTTAACGTCAGCACAATGACCCGCCTGCTGATCGCCGACGACCATCCCTTATTCCGCGCCGCGCTGCGCCAGGCCGCCAACGAAAGCGTGGCCGATTGCGTGGTCATCGAGGCGGCCGACCTGGCTGGGGTGCTCAAGGTCCTCGCCGGCGATCCCGATATCGACCTCGTATTGCTGGACCTTCACATGCCCGGCAGCCAGGGCCTTTCCGGTTTGGCCGCGTTGCGCGGCCAGCATCCCAGCGTGGCCGTGCTGGTCGTCTCTGCGCATGACGAACCGCGTACGGTCCGCCGCGCGCTCGACCACGGCGCGTCGGGCTTCATCCCCAAGAGCGCCAGCCCCGGCCAGATCGCCGAGGCCATTCGCAACGTGCTCGACTGCGGTAGCTGGCTGCCACCCGACCTTGCGCAAACCGTCAGGTCGCTACCGGTGGATCCCACGGATATCGACCTGGCAGCCCGCCTGGCCCGGCTTACCGAACAGCAATACCGCGTGCTCGCCCTGCTTGGCGAGGGCTTGCTCAACAAACAGATCGCCGACCGCCTGACGATCCAGGAGCGCACCGTCAAGGCGCATGTCACGGCGATCTTCGAAAAACTCGGTGTGCGCAATCGCACGCAGGCGGGAGTATTGCTGCGCTCGTTGGATTTGAGCGAAGCGACGCGCGCGTAAAGCCAAGCTCGTCATCCCAGCTTTCGTTGCGATGATGCGCTTGGAATTCCATGAGCGACTTCAAGCGATGGTTGACCATGGCTCCTTTGGAGGGGCCAACCCAAAACCTTACTCCCGCGCTACCGCCACGCGCTGCAACACCTGGCGCAGCGCCAGCGGCCTGAGCGGCTTATAGAGCACGCCCAGCCCACGATCGAGCAATCGCTGCCTCAGTTCGCCATCTCGATCGGCGGTGAGGATCACGGTCGGCACCTTGCTCGCGGTAGCGCCGAGTTCGTGCAGCACATCAAGACCGGTTCGTCCCGCGTCCAGGTGGTAATCGAAAATGTGCAGGTCCGGGCGCCAGGGGGCAGCTTGTGCCTGCTCCACGGTGCGCGCCGCATGCACCTGCCAGCCCCAGCTGGCAAGCAACACGCTCAAGGCGGATAGCGCCGCTGGCTCATTGTCCAGCACCAGAGCGCGCCCCGCAGGCAGCGGGTGAGGTTCAACCGACGCCGCAGCGGGCTGCCTTGCGGGTTGAGCACGAGGTACCGCCAGCTCGAACACGCTGCCCTGCCCGGACCACGATCGCAGCTCGATCGGATGATCGAGCAGCGCCGCCATGCGCTGTGCAATCGAGAGCCCCAATCCCAGTCCCTGCCCGCCCGCGGCGCTGCCGCGGCGAAACTCCTCGAAGACCCATTGCTGCTCACCCGCCGCAATGCCCGGACCGTTGTCCCAGACCTGTAGCTGGACCTGCGCGCCGTGACGACGCACGCCAAGCAGCACGCGCCCACGCTCCGCATAACGCAGCGCGTTGGACAGAAAGTTTTGCAGCACGCGCCGCAACAGCTGCGGATCGGAATGCACCCATTGCCGGCTATCCACCACGTCGAAGCGGATGCCGCGGTCGATCGCCATGGCCCGAAACTCCGCCGCCAGCGGATCGAGTACGTCGGACAAGGGAAAATCCCGCGGCTGTGGCTGGAGTCGTCCGGCATCCAATCGCGCCATATCGAGCAGTCCGGCGAGCAACCCCTCCGTCGCCGCGAGCGCGCCATGCAAGTGGCGCGTCGTGGCCACATCGCTGCCACGCTCGGCCAATGTATGCGCGAAGAGCTGCGCCGCATGCAGCGGCTGCATCAGGTCATGGCTTACCGCCGCAAGAAAGCGGCTCTTGGCCTCGTTGGCACGTTGTGCTTCGACGCTGGCTGCAGCGAGCGCGCGTGTGCGCTTTTCCACGCGCAACTCCAGCGTTTCGTTCGCGCGCTTCAACGCCGCCTCAGCCTGACGAAACGCGGTGACGTCGGTGAAGGTCGCCACGAAACCGCCACCCGGCATCGGATTACCGCGAATTTCGACCACCGTGCCGTCGGGAAAGCGACGTTCGGACAAATGCTGTGTCCCGGCGCGCATATGCGTGAGCCGGCGTTGCACGCGTGCTTCGGCTTCGCCGGGACCGATCATGCCGCGGTCGATGTTGTAGCGCGTGAGGTCGGCCACCGGGCGCCCCACCTGCAACAATTCGCGTGGATAGCCGAACAGGCTGGCGTAGCGACGGTTCCATGCCACCAGCCGCAGCTCCGCATCCACCACGCAGATACCCTGGCTCATGTTCTCCAGCGCTGCTTCCAGCACACGCTGATTGAAGCGAAGATCCTGCGCGGCCTCGCCCACGATGGCGGCCACGGTATCGAGCTCGTCGCGGCGGTGTTGGCGAACCACCTCGAGCAACAGGCGCGCCGATGACGCGCCGATCACTGCGGCCAGCTCATGTTCCACTGCCGCCATGCGTGCGCCACCGGCGACGCCGGTCGTCGGGGCATCGTCAAATAGATGCGCAACGCGATCCGCCGGCAGGAAGCGCGCGGCCAGCGCGCGCAGTTCCACCACGCCGATATCGCCCACACTTACGGCTCGGGGCGAACGGCCAAAGCGCGAACCCGTCACCGCACTCATGGCCGCCACGTTGGCGAGCAGGCTGAGCACGACCGCGCGGCCTACGCGGCTCCAGTCATCCAGGCCAAACAGGCCGTCCGGCCCCAGCCAGGTAAGGCCCCATGGACCATCATGCAGCCATGCCCCACCTTGCGGATGCATGGTGGGGAGCAGGACGTACAACCACACCAGCGTGCCCACCGCCAGCCCGCAGGTCACGGCACGCGGACCGAGCTGCGGCCGGTACACCGCCGCCAGCAACGCCGGTGCCAGGCCCGCCAGCGCCGAGAATGAAATCGCGCCGATATCGGCCAGCGCATCGTTGCGAGCCAACACGCGGCTATACGCCCAGGCCAGCAGGATCACCGCCAGAATGGCCACGCGGCGCTGATTGAGCACTTCGCCGCGGAGATCACCCCGCTCGTCGCGGCCCCAGCCTGCACGTACGCGCAATGGCGCAATGAAATGGTTGACGATCATCAGGCTCAACGCCAGCGTCGCCACCACCACCATGCTGGTCGCCGCACTCAGGCCACCAAGAAAGGCTACCAGGGCCAAACCGTGCTGGCCGCGCGCCAGCGGCAAGGCCAATACATAGAGGTCGGATGGTACGCCGCCCGGCCCCAGCCACGCGTCACCCAGGCGTGCCAACGGAAGAACCGGCAGCGAGATGAGCAGCATGTACAAGGGGAACAGCCAGCGCGCCGTGCGCAGGTGCGAGCCGTCGCGGCACTCCACCACGCCCGCGTGGAACTGATGCGGCAAGGTAAACATGGCGAGGGCGCCGAGCAGGATCAGCGCGGGGAAACCACTGCTGTCGTGCTGGATGGGCGCGCTGGCGATCAGCTGCCTGCTCGTCGGGGACAGCACCAGGCTGCCCAGAGCCAGCATGGCGCCCAGCTTGAACAGCGACTCGAACGCCATCGCCAGCACGAGGCCCCGGTTGTGCGCCATGGCCGAAGCGCGTCGTGTGCCGAACAACATCGCGAACAACGCCATCAGCAATGCAACATAAAGCGCACTGTCCTGCCAAGGGTCCACTTCCGACAGTTGGCCATGGCTAAGCATGCCGTAGCTCATCGCCACGGCCTTCAGCTGCAAGGCGATGTACGGCACGATACCGATCAACGCCACCACGGTGACCAGTGCCGCAAGCCCGGTATGCCGCCCCAGTCGCACCGCAATCAGATCCGCCAGCGAACCGGCGTTGTAGTCGCGGGCGAGCTGCACCAGCCGCCGCAATACCGCGACGGCGAACAGATACATCAGGATTGCACCGACAAAGGTCGGTGGCAGCCACCAGCCTGAGCGGCTGGCCTGGGTCACTGTGCCGTAGAAAGTCCACGAGGTGCAGTGGATCGCCAGCGACAAGGCGTAGACGATTGACCAGCGGCGCTCGAACAGATGGGGTCGACGCTCGCCGATCAGAGCTACGCCGAAGAGCAGGCCCAGCCATACAAGCGCAGCCGTGGTGATGGTGCCGGCGGTCAGCATGCTTTGCTCCCTCTCCCCTCTGGGCCTGATTAGCGTCGATTCTCAGCTGGAGCGTGCCTGGTGTAGGAGCGCACCCTGTGCGCGAAAGGCGGTGGCCCCCGCTCCCATCGCTGCCGCCAGCGTGCCATCGACGCGGTACCGTGGCGATGGCTATGGGAACTGAGGCGTAGCCCATCGCGCACAGGGTGCGCTCCTACACGATAGCTACCTTGTCGGGACGAGCGGGAAGTCGCATGGCTGAGATTCGACGCAAAACAGGCCCTCAGGGGAGGGGGAGTCAGGGCGGGGCGATCGAGAGTTAGCGGGAGGGCAAGCCCAGCGCCTTTACCGCGCCCACCAGCCAACGCAGCTGCACGCCGTGGCGGCTGTCGTAGTCGGCTCCGGAATATCCCCACCAGTCCCAGCATGCCTGCGGATTCAAAGGCGCCGTACTTGCGCGGGTTTGAGGATACAGGACGGCCACGTCGTAAACGTCGGCCCAGCGGTTGAATCCGGCATCGTTCACGAAGGCCTCGCCGACCGCATCCGCATTCTGCTTGCAACCATGGAAGGCCACCAGCAGGCCGCAGGATTTGCCGGCGAGACAGTCGGGCGGCAAATAGATATAGCCGTCCTTTGCCAGCAGGGGATCAAGGCCTTCCGGGCGATACGCATCCTGGTCGAACTTGCGCAACTCGCCCTTGGCCGTGGTGGCTGCATGCCCTGGCTTGCCATAGAGCTGCTTGAAAATCTCGCCCGCCGCGTCGAAACCGCAATGACCTAGGAACGGCGACACCGACATGTCGCAGTTGTCGCCGACGGTGGCTATGGGCAGGTTGTGGGCAAACGCACGCTCGCCATCTTCATGTATCTGCAGCGCTTTCAATCCGGGCTCGTTGTCGCGCAGCTGCTCGTAGAAATGCGCAGCCGCTTTGGCGACTACCGGCGCCACCACCGCATCGTCCTTGCCATGCAAGAGATAGACGCGGCCATGAGCCAGATACTTCAACGGACCAAGCTCGCCCGCGCTCGATCGTTGCCGGGCGCGAGCCGCCAAGGTCGCCGCGTCGGGCTCCGGCACGCCCTTCATGCAGGTGCTCAGGGCGAGATCCAGCCGGCCCGCAGCGCAGCCAAAAGGCCCCCCGGCGACAAGCGCCGCCGCCGGGAACAGCTCCGGATAAGCCAACTGCACCTGGGTGGCCATATAGGCACCCGAGGACAAACCCACCACCGCCACCCTCGCCGGCTCCAGCGTGAGCCTGGGCAAGGGAGCGGCCACTTCGTCGGCATACGCGGCGCCACTGATGAGGGTCAAGCCGAAGACCAGGCCAGCGAAACCGCGCATGAGCATCTCCCTGTGGATGGATCAGAACGAATAGCGTGCGGTCAGCGTGACCATGCGCGGTGCGCCGTAGTAGCCGGTGACGATGCCCAGCGCGGCGATGTTATACCCGGTGGTCCGATACGACTTGTTGGCCAGGTTGGTGCCTTGCAGGCTCAACGTCCATGGCTGGTTGATCTGCCAGATCAAGCCGGCGTTCCATAAGCCGTAGGCTGGCTGCATGATCAGTGGCGACAGCGTGGTCTCCGGATACACGCTGGTCTGGTAGGTGTAGTTGATGCGACCGCTCACGCTGCCGCCATCAGCCAGCGGAATCGTGTGCTCCAGGTTCAGGCCACCCGACCACTTCGGCGCATTGGTGAAGCGCTGCGTGTCGGCAATGTTGACGCCGGCGCTTTCGAACTGCGTGTACTTGGTATGCAGGTAGGCGAAGTTGCCGCTGAAGGTCCAGTATTCCGCCGGCTTCCATGCGAACTCTTCTTCCAGTCCATCGATATGGCCCTTGCCCGCATTGGTGAAGTCGCCGAAGAAGCCCTGCGCACCGTTGGGCAAGGTGTACGAGGTGAATACCGACAATTGGATATTGGAGTAGACGTTATGGAACAACGCCGTGTTCATCATCAGGCTGTCGTCGAAGAACGACATCTTGCTACCCAGTTCGTACGACTGAACCTTCTCGTCTTCGATCGGGCGGCATGATTCCGGAATCGCCGCGCAGTTCGCGCGGATATTGTAGCCACCCGAATGGAAGCCTTCGCTATAGCTGCCGTAGAGCTTGATCTGGTCGGTGGCGGCGTAGTCCAGCGATACCTTGGGCGATGCATTGCGCGAGGTGTGCGAACCGGAGAAGTCCGCCAGGACCGACGTTGGCATACTGAAGCTTGCATTCGCAAAACCGTAGTTCTGGATGACCGCGGACTTCTTCTCGTCGGTCAGCCGCAGGCCGACGTCCAGACTCCAGACCGGGCTGATGTCCCAGGTAAAATCACCGTAGCCGGCGTAGCTCTTGGTGCCGATGCTGCCACTCGTGCTGCCGTACTGGGAGAAACCCAGCGTGCTGTACGGCGGCGAGCCGAGGAAGATGTTGTGGATCGCGCCTTCGGCAGTGCCGTCGAAGTAATAAAGTCCAAAGACACCGTGGATGTTGCCGCCGTTGTCGTAGTTGGCCTGAAGTTCCTGCGTGAACTGGTGATCCTTGTAGACCGCCGATACGTCGGCGACCTGCACGGGCAGGGTGTCGAAGTCGATATTGGTATTGGTTCGCGAACCGCGGTACGAACTGATCGACTTCAGCGTCCAATCCTGGCTGACGATCCAGTTGAGCGTGAGCGCCGTTCCCCACAGCGTGGTGTTGTTCAACTGCGGCATGCCGCTGCGCGTGTTGAAATCGCTCGATAGCGGCTCAAAGGTCGGATAGAACTTGTTGGCAACGAGCATCTTCGCGCCGCGCGGATTGGAGTTGTCGCGCAACCCGTCGACCGTCAATTGCGCATTGAAGTCGGAGGACGGAAAGAAGCCAAGCGTGGCGCGGGCTGCATTGCTGTTCTTGTTGCCGTTGCGACTGCCGTTTTCCAGGTTGGTGCCGAAGCCGTCGTTATGCTCGCTGGCGTAGGCGATGCGCCCGCGCCACACGCCATCGGAACTGGCGCCGGCGATGTGGGCCTTGATGTCCTTCTCGCCATGCGTGCCCACCGTGGCCTCGACCGCGCCCTGGGTCTGAGTAGGCAACGGGTTCGACACGTACTTGATCGCGCCGCCGATGGTGTTCTTGCCGTAGAGGCTACCCTGCGGACCGCGCAGCACTTCAATGCGATTCACGTCGAACACGTCCAATAGCGTGCCTTGCGGGCGAGCCAGATAAACGTCGTCGAGATAGATGCCCACCGCCGGGTCGAAACCCCAGGTCGGGTCGGCCTGGCCGATACCACGGATATACGCGGTCAGCGTGGTGTTGGAGCCGCGTGCCGCATATACCTGCAGCGAGGGCACCTTACCTTGCAGGTCGCCGAGGTTCTGCACGTTCTGGTTGAACAGCGTCTGCGCGGTGAAGGCACTTACCGCGATGGGCACGTCCTGCAGCGTCTCTTCGCGCTTGCGGGCGGTGACCTTGATGCCCTCGAGCTGCTTGGCCTCCGACGTTTTCGCCGTCGTCGTTGGGTTGGTGTTCTGCGCAGCATCGTCCGCAAGCGCGGATGCCATGCGGGACAGACCTACGACCAGACCGATCGCCAGACTCAGATGCGTGCGTTTCATAGCTCCCCTCGCTTTGACGCATCCTGCGACCCAGGATGCCGAATGCCACGCAGCTTAGGTAGCGCACCGGAACACCACACTTGTACCTTCGTACAGTGCCGCCGACCGCCGCGCATCCCGATACTCGCCGTCCAGCGACGCCCATGAGGGGCGTATCGAGATTCAACGATGGCATTCCTGATCGTGCTGGCCGCGCTGTGTTTCTTGATGTTGGCGGCTTATCGCGGCTACAGCGTGATCCTGTTTGCGCCCATCGCCGCGCTCGGCGCGGTGCTGCTGACCGATCCGTCACTGGTCGCACCGATATTCACCGGCCTGTTCATGGACAAGATGGCCGGCTTTCTCAAGCTGTACTTTCCCGTCTTCATGCTCGGCGCGTTGTTTGGCAAGCTGATCGAGCTGTCGGGTTTCTCCAAAGCCATCGTCGCGGCAACCATCGGCCTGGTGGGACGCAGCCGGGCGATGCTTTCCATCGTGCTGGTGTGTGCGCTACTCACCTATGGCGGCGTGTCGCTGTTCGTGGTGGTGTTCGCGGTGTATCCGTTCGCGGCCGAGTTGTTCCGCCAGGCGGACATTCCCAAGCGCCTGATCCCCGGCACCATCGCGCTGGGCGCGTTCACCTTCACCATGGATTCGCTGCCGGGCACGCCGCAGATCCAGAACATCATTCCCACGTCGTTTTTCGGCACCACCGCGTGGGCCGCGCCGTGGTTGGGCACCCTGGGTGCGGTATTCATCCTGATCGTTGGCCTGCTCTATCTGGAATCGCGCCGACGCAAGGCTGCTGCCGCGGGCGAGGGTTACGGCACGGCGCTGGTGAACGAACCCGCCCCGTTCGAAGGCGGCAAGCTGGCCCATCCGTTGATCGCGCTGCTGCCGCTGGTGCTGGTGGGTGTGGCGAACAAGCTATTGGGGGACGCGATACCGAAGCTCTATGGCGCCAGCCATTCCTTTATTCCTGCCGTGATCGGCGAAGCCAAACCAGTGGTGCAGGACATTTCCAAGATCGCCGCCATCTGGGCCGTGCAAGGTGCGCTGCTGCTCGGCATCGTCTGCGTGCTGGTGTTTGCCTGGCGACCGGTGACGCATCGCTTTGCCGAGGGCAGCAAGGCCGCGGTGGGTGGCGCCCTGCTGGCCTCCATGAATACGGCCTCGGAATACGGCTTCGGGGCCGTCATCGCGGCGCTGCCGGGTTTCAAGGTCATCGCCCATGCGCTCTACGCCATCCCCCAACCCCTGATCAACGAGGCCGTCACCGTGACGGCGCTGGCCGGCATTACCGGCTCGGCCTCGGGCGGCATGAGCATCGCCCTGGCCGCCATGGCCGATACCTTCATCCATAACGCCCAGGCCGCCGGCATTCCCATGGACGTGCTGCATCGGGTGGCCGCCATGGCCTCCGGCGGCATGGATACCCTGCCCCACAACGGTGCCGTGATCACCCTGCTGGCCGTCACCGGCCTGACCCACCGCCAGTCCTACCGGGACATCTTCGCCATCACCGTTATCAAGACCCTGGCGGTCTTCGTGGTGATCGCGGCCTACATGCTGACTGGGCTGGTCTGACCGACTTTTCGCCCCGCCCCTACCCGGAACTCCCCCTCGGCCCGCCAGCCTTCCCAGCGCGGGCCTCTTTCTTTGCCTGAACAGGTTGCAAGCGGATTTGAGGCAAGTTGTCACATAAGTCCGTATAATCGTCCGATTCGCCCTTCAGAAACCTCACGTGACGGCCCCAGCGCCGCCCGAGCCGACCTCATGTCCATCGAAAATCTGCGCAATATCGCCATCGTCGCCCACGTCGACCACGGCAAAACCACGCTCGTCGATCAGCTGCTGAAACAGTCCGGCACGCTCAACGAGCGCACCGTGCTGGCCGAGCGCGTGATGGACAGCAACGACCAGGAAAAGGAGCGTGGCATCACGATCCTGGCCAAGAACACGGCCATCACCTGGGAAGACAAGAAGACCGGCACCAAGAACCGCATCAACATCGTCGACACCCCAGGCCATGCCGACTTCGGCGGCGAGGTGGAGCGCGTGCTGTCGATGGTCGACACCGTGCTGATCCTGGTCGACGCGATGGACGGCCCGATGCCGCAGACCCGTTTCGTGACCCAGAAGGCGTTCGCGATGGGCTTCAAGCCGGTCGTCGTGGTCAACAAGGTCGACCGCCCGGGCGCCCGCCCGGAGTGGGTCGTCGAGCAGGTGTGGGATCTGTTCGAGCGCCTGGGCGCCACCGATGAGCAGATGGACTTCCCGATCGTCTACGCCTCGGCACTGAACGGCTACGCCTCGCTCGACGAGAACGTCCGCGAAGGCGACATGACCCCGCTGTACGAAGCGATCATGCAGCACGCGCCCAAGCCCGATGTCGATCCGGAAGGCGCGTTCCAGATGCGCATCAGCCAGCTCGACTACAACAACTTCGTCGGCATCATCGGCATCGGCCGCATCCAGCGCGGCACACTGAAGAAGAACATGCCGGTGGCCGTGATCGACCGCCATGGCAAGAAGCGCCAGGGCAAGGTCGCGCAGGTGCTCGGCTTCCTCGGCCTCGAGCGCATCGAGCAGGAAACCGCCGAAGCCGGCGACATCATCGCGATCTCGGGCATCCCCGAGCTGACCATTTCGGACACCGTCACTTCGCTGGACACGCCCGAAGCGCTGCCGCCGCTGACCGTCGACGAGCCGATGATCAGCATGACCTTCCAGGTCAACAACTCGCCGTTCGTCGGCAACAAGGACCTGTCCGGTGGCAAGTTCCTGACCAGCCGCCAGCTGCGCGAGCGCCTCGAGCGCGAGACGGTGCACAACGTTGCCCTGCGCGTGGAAGACGGCTCCGACGCCGACAAGTTCCTGGTGTCGGGCCGTGGCGAACTGCATCTGTCGGTACTGATCGAAAACATGCGTCGCGAAGGCTACGAGCTGGCCGTGTCGCGCCCGGAAGTCATCATCAAGGAAATCGACGGCCAGAAGATGGAGCCGATCGAACAGCTGGTGGTCGACCTCGAAGAGATCCACCAGGGTCCGGTGATGGAGCGCCTGGGCATCCGCAAGGGCCAGCTCAAGAACATGGAACCGGACGGCAAGGGCCGCGTGCGCCTTGAGTACATGATTCCGGCGCGTGGCCTGATCGGCTTCCAGAACCAGTTCAAGACCCTGACCCAGGGCTCGGGCCTGCTGTTCCACGTGTTCGACCATTACGGCCCGATGGAAGTCGGCGCGATCGCCAAGCGCCTCAATGGCGTCATGATCGCCAATGCGGGCGGCACCACCCCGGCCTACTCGCTTGGGCCGCTGCAGGACCGCGGCAAGCTGTTCGCTGCCGAGGGTGACTCGGTGTACGAAGGCCAGCTGATCGGCATTCACGCCAAGGACAACGACCTCACGGTCAATGCCATCAAGCCGAAGCCGCTGACCAATATGCGCGCTTCCGGCAAGGACGATGCGATCCAGCTCACCCCGGCGACCAAGTTCTCGCTGGAGCAGGCGCTGGACTTCATCGACGACGACGAACTGGTCGAAGTCACCCCGAAGGAAATCCGCATGCGCAAGAAGCACCTGACCGAGAACGATCGCAAGAAGGCGTCGCGCGGCGGCTGATCAGTCTGCGCAAGACCCCTGACAAAAGGCCGCCGCAAGGCGGCCTTTTGCTTTGGCCGTGTCATCATCACGCGCTACAGTCCGCCCTTCCGATCGCCCCTCAACACTCTCCTCTGAACTATGCGATTTGCACGAGTCCAAGCCGCGGCGTGCCTGATGCTCGCCACACTACCGCTTCATGCCGATGAAGCGAGCCTGTGGGTGCCGCAATGGCTCGGCGCGCAATACACCTTCGTCGACCAGCATCAGGATTCGCTTCACTCGCCTTACGCCGGCAACCTCAGCCTGCATCCGGAGGGTGACACCGCGCGCTCCCACACCTTTGGCGCCTATTTCGGCATCGCCCTGCCCGTGCACCTGCAGTTCTATCTGGACATGGAGATGTTCAAGGGCGAAGGCGTTTCAGGTGCCACCGGCCTTGGCGGCCTCACCAATGGCGATGTCATCCGCTCGGGCACAGCCGGACTCGGCAAGGAACCCTATCTCGCCCGCGCCTACCTGCGCTGGGCGCTGCCCCTCAGCGACGATACCGCCGATGTCGAACGCAGCCAGGGCCAACTGCCAGGCAGGGAAGCGGCGCAACGCGTCGAGGTGAAGCTGGGCAAGATGTCGGTCAACGATGATTTCGACAAGAACCGCTATGCGGGCAGCACCCGTACCCAGTTCATGAACTGGTCGCTATTCAACAATACCGCCTGGGATTTCGCCGCCGATACACGCGGCTACACCGACGGACTCATGGTCGCGTGGATCAATCCGACCTGGAGCCTGCGCTACGGCATCTATCTGATGCCCTACGAAGCGAATGGGCAACGGCTCGTCTACTCCCTACCCGATTCGAACGGACAGCAGATCGAGCTGACGCTGCAGCCGCGGGCCGATGGCTGGGCGCTGCGTCTGCTGGCATTTCGCAACAAGGCCCGCATGGGCATTTACCAGGATGCCATCGCCATCGCGCAGGCCACCGGCCAGTTGCCGGATATCCGGGCCGATGATCAACGGGGACGGCACAAATACGGTTTCGGCCTGAATGGCGAACTGCCACTGGCGGACGACGGTGAAACCGGCTTGTTCATGCGGGCGGGCTGGAACGACGGGCGTACCGAATCGTTCGTGTTCACCGAGGTCGACCGCACGCTCAGCGGCGGCCTCCAGCTGTCCGGCACGCATTGGGGGCGCCCCACGGACCACTTCTCGATGGCCGTGACCATCAATGGACTATCGTCGGTTCACAGCGACTATCTGGCCCTCGGCGGCGAAGGTTTTGTCCTGGGCGACGGTGCGCTCAACTACGGTCGCGAACAGATTCTCGAGGCGTACTACAGCTTTGCGCCTATCGCGCATCTGACCCTCGGCCCTGATCTGCAGCTGATCCATAACCCCGGTTACAACCGCGATCGCGGCCCCGCCCGCTTCGTGGGCTTGAGGGCCCACCTGGAGTTCTGATCAGCCTGGCAACTGTGCCCGCTCCAGCGCGGCGATACGGCGATCCAGGCGCGGCCCGAGATAGCAATGCGAGCCACACGGCAGCAGCCCCACCTGGCCAAACTCACGCAGATACCAGGACGGCGCGCGCGAATGGAAGCCATCCATATCGCCGTCCACACCGTCGCGGCTGGTAAATACCTCGAGGAAGGCCACGCCTTCGAGCATGTCGCTGATGCCCACCAGGCCGGCGCGTATCTCGGCAGGCTTGAGGTAATGCAGGACATCGGTGCAGACGATCAGATCGAAACGGTGATCGAAGCGCAGCTGTTCCAGTTGCCCGAAGCGCGCCAGGCCGATATTCCGGCGGGCGCCATAGCGCATCACCGCATATTCGCTCGCATCCAAGCCCTGGTAATGCAGGCCCGGTCGCAAGGCGCGCAGCGGCGCCCGCCAGGTGCCCTCGCCACAGCCGACATCCAGCACGCTGCGCACGGCTCGCCCGAGGTAGTACTCGGCCTGCCCCACCGCCATCGCCACCTTGCGCCGCAGCTCCGCTGGCGAGCCGACGGCGTGGTCAGGGTGGCGATACCATTTGTCGAAATAGGCGCGGTCGTAAATCTTGGGCACAAGGCTTCTCCGGCAAACAGCCTATTTTAGAGCGTATTCACCCTAATCAAGCGGTGGGTCGCGAACAGCAGCTGGCCCTTCGACGATCACCTGCCGTGAACATGCTTGGCGTCAGCATAAGGACAGTGGAAACGAGAGCAGAACACCATGCCCACGATCCGCATCCGCATGACCGGCAGTCGCGATGACGCGAACACGCTGCTTACCATCCTGCATGGCATCGATGGCATCGAGCACGTGGAGGAGATCGACGATCCTGCACTCAACATGCGCGACGAGTTCGACTACAGCGACCTGACCGATGACAGCAGCGGCGAACTGTTCCTGATCGAAGTACAAGCTGCCGACCATCTCCACGCCGATGCCGTACACGCCGTGGCCGAAGTCGAAGCCAGCCAGCTCGGTGTCGTGGTGGAGTTCGTCGACGAGTTCTGACCCTCCTGTCGCTCCCTCTCCCCGTCAGGCCCGATTTAACTTGAATCTCAGCGAAAGCATGCCCCGTGTAGGAGCGCACCCTGTGCGCGACCGGCGCTCGCCTCTGTTCCCATGACTGTCGCTAGCGTCCCATTGTCGCGGTGCGCTGGCGATGGCTATGGGAACTGAGGCGTAGCCCATCGCGCACAGGGTGCGCTCCTACATTGGGACGAGCGGAAATCATGCCGGCTCATGTTTAGCCTTTCGGCCTCGTCACAGGTGTGACAGGAAGTGAAGGGAATCGCGAACACCCATCCGTCGCGGGGGCTCTGAACAGTCACGCAGGGCCCGCCGCCAGCCGGCGCGGGCCCCAAAGGAGAGCCCACGGCTCGTTCCCGCATGAATCCGTGCCCAATGGATCACATTCCCACGGGATACCCGGTAAGCGGGACGACAACTGCCGCGTTGACACTGGTCAGCAACCGCCGTCGTTCACTCTTACCAGGACTCCCGACGAATGCGCCCTACCTCGAAAGCCCCGGACCGCAGCGCCCGCCCCTGGCTTGCCTTGCTTGGCCTGCTCCTGGTGTTGGGCCCCGCCGGGGCCATGGCACGCGATCCACGCGCGCTCAGCGACGACGACATCGCCTGGCTGCGCCGGGATGGCTTCGAGCTGGATAACACGACCGTGACCAAGTATCGCGAACTGGGCCGTTCGCGCTTCCTGGATCAGCAGCTCGACGACCGTGGCGACGACCGCTTGCCCCCCCCCATCGCCAGCCTGATCCAAAGCTACGAAGTCGCGAACACGCCGGTCGCGCATTTGCTCACCAACCTGCGCGACGAGCAGGAGAAGATCAAGAACATGCCCGACGGCGACGACAAGACCGCCGCCAAGAAAGCCCTGCAACAGCACGCCAACGATCTGGGGCAGCAGGCGCAGCAGATCGAAATGCTGCATGCCATTTACGGCGAGAATCAGCTGAAAGAACAGATGGTGTGGTTCTGGCTCAACCACTTCAGCGTCTATGCCGCCAAGGGGCGCGTGCGCTGGGTGGCCAACGACTATGTCGAGAACTCCATCCGCCCACACGCCATGGGCAAGTTCCGTGACCTGGTGATGGCGACACTGGAAAGTCCGGCCATGATGGAATTCCTCGACAACGCCCAGAATGCCAAGGACCACGTCAACGAGAACTACGCACGTGAACTCATGGAACTGCATACGCTGGGCGTCGGTTCCGGCTACACCCAGCAGGACGTGCAGCAACTTGCCCTGATCCTTACGGGCTCAGGCGTCGCGCCGCTGCGCGATCGCCCCGCGCTGCGAGAGCATCCGCGATTTGCCGCCATGTTCGTGCATAACGGCTTGTTCGAATTCAATCCGAGACGCCACGACTACAGCGACAAAATATTGCTGGGACAGAAGATCAAGGGCAGCGGCTTCGCTGAAGTGACCGAGGCGGTCAACCTGATCACCCGCCAGCCGGCCTGTGCGCAGTTCATTTCGAAGAAGCTCGCTGAATACTTCGTCGCCGACGAGCCGCCGCCGGCACTGGTCGCAAGGATGGCCAACACATTCCAGCGTACGGACGGCGACATCGCAGCCGTACTGCGCACCATGCTGGAGTCAAAGGAACTTGCGGGCAGCTACGGCAAGAAGTTCAAGGACCCGATGCAATTCGTGGTGTCCTCCGTGCGCATGGCCTACGACGGCAAGCCTATCGCCAACGCCAAGCCCCTGCTCAACTGGCTCAACCAACTGGGCGAGCCCGTCTTCGGCCGCCTCACGCCGGATGGCTGGCCGCTTGAGGGCAGCGGCTGGTCCAGCTCGGGACAGATGGCCAAACGCTTTGAGATCGCCGGCGCCATCGGCACAGGCAACAACCGCCTGCTGACACCGGAAGGCACGGTCAAGGTGGGTGGCGATTTCCCCATGCTGACCACACGGCTCTATTACGACACGTTCGATCCGCGGCTGAGCCCTCAAACACGCGATGCGCTGGCCAAAGCTACCACGCAGCAGGAGTGGAACACCTTCCTGCTCTCGTCTCCCGACTTCAACTACCGCTGAGGCCGACCGCCATGAATCGCCGAGAATTCCTGCTCGCCGCTGCCACTGCCGCTGTCGCCGCCCCTGCCCTGTCCTTCTCCGGCAAACTGTTTGCCGCCCCGGCCAGCGCACCGCGCTTCCTGCTGGTGTTCCTGCGCGGTGGTTACGACTGCAACAACCTGCTCATTCCCTATAACAGCGATTTTTATTACGAGTCGCGCCCCACGCTATCGATTGCCAAGCCAGACCCATACAACCAGAACAGCGCGATAGGGCTCGACAGCGAGTGGGGACTTAATCCTGCACTCCGCGACACGCTCTTTCCGCTATGGCAGAAACGCCAGCTCGCCTTCGTGCCGTTTGCCGGTACCGACGATATGTCGCGCAGCCATTTCGAAACACAGGACAACATCGAATCCGGCGAGCCCAGCAACCAGCGCAACGACTTCCGCTCCGGCTTCATGGCGCGCCTGTCGGGGCAGATGGCCAAACTACCCTCGATCGCATTTACGGATGCGTTGCCGCTCAGCTTCCAGGGCGCTGATCACGATATCCCCAATATCTCGTTGCGCGGCAATACCAAGCCCGTGTTCGACGATCGACAAGCCAGCATCCTGGCCGGCATGTATCGCAACACCTCGCTCGCCTCAGCCGCCACCGACGGCCTGGAACTGCGCCAGACCGTTTCAAAGCAATGGCAGGACGAAATGGTGAAGGCCAATCGTGGCGCCGCCAATGCCAAGAACTTCGCCGACGAAACCCACCGCATCGCCACCATGATGCGCGACCAGTACCGGCTGGGCTTCGTCGACATCGGCGGCTGGGACACGCACGTCAACCAGGGCAGTACCACCGGTCAACTGGCCAGCAACCTGTCCAACCTCGGCAAGGGCCTGGCCGCTTATGCCGATGCGCTCGGCGACGAGTGGAACAACACCGTCGTGGTGGTGATCTCGGAATTCGGGCGCACGTTCCGCGAGAACGGCAACAAGGGCACCGACCACGGCCACGGCACCGTGCATTGGGTGCTCGGCGGCAAGGTCAACGGTGGCCGCATCGCGGGGCCGCAAGTGGCCGTGAACGCCCAAAGCCTGCTGCAGAACCGCGACTACCCCGTGCTCACCAACTACCGCGATTTGCTCGGCGGCCTGTTCGGAAAGACCTGGGGCCTATCCGGCAGTCAGCTGCAACACGTATTCCCGGGTGCCAAACCCAAGGACCTTCAACTCGTGTAGGCACACGGGATCCAATCACCGAACCGTGCGGCAAGCGCGAACATCGTCATTTGCTCAAGCCCTTTGCTCGTCCGAGCGAACCAGCAAGCCCTTCGCAATGGCACCGTGCATTTTTCCCAGCGCACGCACCAGGTGCAGCGTGGCAAACAGCAGGAAGACACCGATGATGCAAAGAACGATCGCATCGCTCCAGCCCGGCTCATGCGACCCCAGGCCCCAATTGATCAGCACATTGTCGTTGTTGAAAGCCAACCCGATCGGCGAAGCGATGAAGGCCAGCGAAACGACCATGGGCACGACGGTGAAGACGAAATAGAGGATGCCCAGCGGCAACATCAGGATCATGTAGAACAACATGGTCCACGTACGTCCATCCGTGAAGACGGCCCCCACGCGCTGCCACAGCGACATGCCCGCAAGCGCTGGATACGGTGGACGGCGTGGCATGCGTACGCCCAACATCGTCTCCACGATGCGCCCTTCCAGCAGCGACAGCGCACGCACGGTACTGAGAAAAAGCACCAGGAACGGGATGCCGATGATCAGCACCAACAGGCCCAGTGAAAGCGAAATGCCGGTCACTGCCCAGGTGAAATAGAAGATGCCGCTGGCCAGCGCCAGCACCATGTAGAACATGGCGCCCCAGGTATGCGAATCGGCAGCGACGCCAAAGAAGCGCCCCATGGCAGAGCGACGCCTGGGCACCGGCGGCGGACGCAATGCGCGCTGGATCTTTATCTCTTGATCCCGGTAAAGATCGGCCACTTCATCCGGCGCGCCATAGGTACCCGCCACATGCGCCAGCATTTCGGCTTCACTGCGCTGGGGATTTTCCGCCAGCTCGGCGCGCAGATGTTCCTCCGCGTCGTACAGCGCGTCCTGGATCAAAGCAGGATCCGCGCCACGCAGGGCGTCGCGTAGTTGCTTCAGATACTCGGCGATAGTACGTGGTGCGTTCATTACACCCCTCCTTGCAAAACGGCATCGACAGAATCGCGCGTGGCACTCCAGGCATCCACCCAGTCACGCAGCACGTCGCGACCCAATTTCGTCATGCGGTAATAGCGACGGGGCGGCCCACTGATCGACGGCTCGACCTCGCTGGCAAGCAAGCCCGCACCTTCCAGGTTGCGTAGCACCGGATACAGCGCGCTCTGCTTGCCCGCCAACACCCCTTCCCCCACATCCTCAAGGCGCTTGGCGATCTGGTAGCCATACATCGGCTGACGCGACTGCCCCAGCACGGCCAGCAACACCAGGGACACGGTGCCGGCCGAGAGCTCCTTCTGGAATTTCTTCAGATGGCTGACGGTATCTTCCACAACCCACCCGCACTGCTACTTACCTTGGAGTCAACCATAGTATTGACTTAATACTAGTGCATGGGCCTGAAGTCATGGCCTGGTGGACAGAACTCCTGGGCATGACACCAATGTATGTACCGGTTGTACAAACATTGGTGTTTGGTGGGACGACGTCTCCCCGCTTTCAGTAGCGGAGCGAATTAGAGTTCGGGGCCACTTGCCCAAGGGCTGCAACGTGAATACACCTTGTCGCCAGCCTTGCACTACGTCCCTGGCGACTAGCGAACGCTCAGGTCTTTTTCAGGAAGCACACTTTGAGCACCAGACCCTTGATCTTGTCCGAGCTCCCTTCGATGTGCTCGGCATCGCCTTCCACCAGGCGGATATTCCGAATGATCGTCCCCTGCTTGAGCGGAATGGACGAGCCTTTCACTTTCAGGTCTTTGATCACCACGACGGAGTCGCCGTTATCGAGCACATTGCCATGGACGTCGCGCACGACGGTGGCGGCTTCCTCGACATTCGTCGTCCGCTGGGGCCATTCGTTCCCACAATCGGGACAGATGTACATGTCTCCGTCGGGGTAAGTGTTTTCCATGCCGCAAAGCGGACAAGCTGGGATATCGGACGCGTTCATAGGAATGTCTCCTCTCAAATCAAGAAATCAAATACGCAGGTTCGCCGCCACCATGATTGATGCGGCGCAGCGCCGACGGAACAAGACAAAAGCTCTCTAGCGAAGCATCATTTCCACTCGTAGGCGGCCGCCCGAACGAAGTGCGTGCGAGCAATACTGCTGAGCCAAGGGAACGAGCCATGGAGTGCCTGATCCGCAGCATCACTCCCAACGGATAGATCCCCCTCCTCCCAATGTGTCGCACTGCATACGTCCGCCCAGATACTTCGGATCAAGACGCGGTCCGCCTCCGTTAGGCTTCCATGGGTCAAAACCGCTTCTAAAAAGCGCCAAGGTGTTGACCAATCAGTGAAGCCTTCAACTACAGCGATAAAGTTCGACTTAGGCATCGGATACGACTCTGTTGACCTGGTCTGCGGTAAAGCGTGCGCTTGCTCGAAAGCCCATATCGTCTCGACGATCAACACAAACGTGTCCCCACCTTTGAAGCGCATGAAAGAAGGCGGAACGTCCCTGGACGCCGTTGGGCGTCGTCGGCGAACTTATTCGCACGAGGGCCCAGGCGACGCGTTACGTCGACGTTCGCGCCAAGAGCTGCGCCACACAACGCTGAAGCTCGACCAGGCCGACCGGCTTGACCAAGACGTGGTCGCACACCACATCGGCGGCACGCGGCGCACCTGACGCTGCGTCGCGTTCGACCAGAAGTGCCACTGGGATGGCGCAGTGACGTAGCGCAGTGCACATCCGCCGAGTTTCGCCATAAGGAAGATCGGCGTCGACCAGAGCAACATGGTAAGTCGCATGCAATAGCGCATCGAGCATGGACTCCAGGCCCATGGCGGCATGCACGGTATATCCCATACATCGCAAATCGTGCTTCAGTGCTTCACGGAATCCCGCGTCGTCGTCGACGATCAATATCGTCATGCCATCACCCTCACATCCCTCAGTCAGGACGCCGCGATCGGGACCCGACCGGCGACTCTTGTCTATCGCTCAGCACATTCACTTGCGACGCGCGGTGCGGCTCAGGGCGTGAAAGCGCGAGGGAGGCGCCAGATGGGCGCGCACCGTTTCGAAGATCGGACTCGCCTGCGCCGGCTGCTGGACATGGCGCCCCACGGCAGCCGCGACCAGTTGTGCCATTTCCAGCGGCACTGGCACCGTCGCCTCAGGCCAAAACGCCAATGCGAGCGCGCCAAGTCGGGAAGTGCTATCCAGATGCGCTAGCACCTCGTCGTAGGCCAGCTTTTGCGCATCATTTTCTGACGGCTCGTGGTTCGGCGCGATCACCAGGCGGCAAGCGGCCTGCCGCGTACTCTTGAGGTAGGCGCTATAAGTGGTCAGGCACCCGGAATGCAGCGAACGATGGCGCAACGCATCCGACCCTTGATTCTGGCCGACCTCATGCTCGACCACGGCGACCGAGAACCGGACCGGGAGACGTCGAATCAAGGTGGCCAGGGTGCTTTCCGCAGCGCCGAGATCGCGCTCGAGCGGAAGGCCCAGCTGCGGTGCCACGCCGTGGATCCAGGAAGCGCCGCCCTTGGGGAGAGTGGTGATGGCCATCGTATCGCCGCGTTGCTCACGCAACGCCGTGGCGGTCTGGGTCAACATGGTCCACGCCGCTGGGACGGTGGGCCAGCACAGGATCTGCACGAACACCTGCTTGTCCTTGGTGGCCGCCCGGTATTCGCCAAGAAACGCTATCTGCTCCGGGCGTAGTCCGGCCATCGCCTGCGGGATGCTGTTCCCCGGGGCGGCGGCCGATCGCGGCGATACGGCGGCGGACTTAGCGGCCGCTGACACGGCGGTCCCCTTCTTCGGTCGACACCACATCTGACGACGGTTCGTCCTCCGCGTGCCACGGCTGCCCTGAGGTGCGCTCGATGTACTCGCGAATGAGTCGGCGCACCACCTGCGATGGCGTCGCGTCTTCATTGGCACACAGGCGTTCAAAGACCGCCTTCTTGCGCGGGTCGATCAGGATGGTCAAACGGGCCGTGCGGTTCTCGATGGGCATACTAATGATATCCGGCGTTACATGTAATACGTATTGCATGATAATACCATGATCATCTAATTCGCTTCGCTGGGGGAACGATGGACGCGGCCAATGCCCGCAAGTACCTGCGGCTGTACATGCCGAAGCTGGTCACGGTGCTACGCGAGGGCTACGGCTGGCGGGACCTGCGCAGCGACGCGATCGCGGGGCTGACGGTCGCCATCGTGGCGTTGCCGCTCACCATGGCGCTAGCAATCGCCAGTGGCACCACGCCCGAGAAAGGGCTTTACACCGCGATCATCGCGGGCTTTTTGATCTCGGCACTGGGCGGCTCGCGTGTGCAGATCGGCGGGCCGACGGCGGCATTCATTCCCGTGGTGTTCGTCGTCATCCAGAAGTTCGGTTTCGGTGGACTGATCCTGTGCACGCTATTGGCCGGCCTGATGTTGATCGGTGGGGGCCTTTTGCGGCTGGGCACGCTGATGAAGTACATGCCACAGCCGGTGATCACAGGCTTCACCGCAGGCATCGCGGTCAGCATCTTTTCCAGTCAGGTCAAGGACGCGCTCGGGCTCACCATGGCGACCGTGCCCGCCGATTTTGTTGGGCGCTGGGTGGGTTACGCGCGTCACCTGTCGACGACGCAACCGGCGGCGCTGGCGCTCACGCTGGTGAGCCTGGCCGTGATCGTGGCGATACGTCGGTGGCGTCCGGTCTGGCCCAGCTTCCTGATCGCTTTACTGGTATGCACGGCACTCTGTGTGGGCTTCGCCTTGCCGGCGGAGACGATTGGCAGCCGATTCGGCGGATTGCCTTCGCGCCTGCCGATGTTCGATGTGCCACATATTCCATTCGAGCGCACCCGCGAGCTGCTGCCCAGTTCGTTCACCATCGCCTTTCTCGCCGGCGTGGAATCGCTACTGTCCGCCGTGGTGGCGGATGGCATGATCGGCAGCCGGCACCGGTCCAACGGTGAATTGGTAGCGCAGGGCATCGCCAACGTCGGCTCCGCCCTGTTTGGTGGCCTCCCCGCCACCGGCGCCATTGCGCGCACGGCGACCAACATCCGCGCCGGCGGCCGGACCCCGGTGGCGGGCCTGATTCACGCCGCCTTGCTGCTGGTTTTCATGCTGGCCCTGGCACCACTGATGAAATTCGTGCCGCTCGCAGCCCTCGCGGCCGTGCTGCTGGTCGTGGCCTGGAACATGAGCGAGATCGAGCATTTCCGCCACACCTTGTCGGCCCCGAAGGGTGACGGGTTAGTACTGCTGCTGACCTTCGGCCTGACGGTTTTTTTTGATCTCACCGTCGCGATCGAGGCGGGCCTCGTGGTGTCGGCCTTCGTCTTCATGTTCCGCATGGCGGAAGCTGTTGAGGTCAGCGCGGGCATCAAGCTGCTGGACGAAAACGGCGACGACCGCGCCACAAGCGACGATGCCTCGTAACGCGCCCGGCTGCCTCCAGGCGTGGAGGTTTTTCAGATCAGCGGCCCTCTGTTTTTCGGTGCGGCCAACCGGCTGGATGACCTGCTCGACCAGTTTCAAAAGCTACCCAGCGTCTTCATTCTGCGCATGCGGCTGGTACCCATCATTGACGCCAGTGGCGTCCATGCGCTCAAGACATTGCTGGAGCGATGTCGGCGACGTGGTATTGCGCTCGTTATCTCTGGTCTGCAGCCACAACCGCAACGGGTGCTCGGGCAGATGGCACTGCATCCGCGCGAGGGCGAGTTGTACTTCGTCGATCACTATGAGGCGGCCTTGGCCCTGTCGAAGCAACTATGTGCTCGAGAGTAGTCGCCGCATTTATGACGCAACGTGCGCGACCCAGTATTTTCCCGAGGCCTCTATCTTCATGTTCCCGCCGCGTGCACATGCTCCATGGCCGACGCCGGGAAACAACGTTGGACAAAAAGCGATTCGTAATGACTCCAAATAGCCGAAAGATTGAAGCGCTACGCCAGCGTATCCCGTCGTTCACTTGCATCGTCGGTTGCCACGACTGTTGCGGGCCGGTAACAGCATCCGCGGAAGAAGTGGCGCGGCTACCGATCAAGACCGAGGCCGAGCATGCCGCCGCCTTGGCCGAGCTGAGTTGCCCGTATCTGGGCAAGCACGGCTGCGAAGTTTACGACGAACGTCCGCTCATCTGTCGCTTGTTCGGAACGACACCACGATTGCTTTGCCCGAACGGCAAGCGGCCGGTGTATATGATCGACACGAAGGTCGAGGACGAGGTCCATCGGTTCCACGCGCGCACGCGGCAAGTGCTGTTGTAGAGAGAACAGCCATCTATGCGCCGCCCATTAACCAACATGACTCCGTTGTTCTACCAAGCAGACTGGTACGCCCCCGCTTCAGTACATACTTTGCTTGTCAAAGTGGACTGCCCCTGGGACTACGGCACTTCCAGCCTATGTACGTACTATGGAGTTCTATCCAGTTGCGGACTGCGAACCGCACCCACCAAAGACGACCGACTAGGCCAATGGGCCACGCGATTGGCCCAACGGGCTCAGCCCAACGTGGCCTGCGTGGCACTGGCCAACAAGACGGCGCGCTTGGCTTGGGCCTTGTTGCGTCACGGCACCGACGATCAACCGGCGCTGGCGGCCGCCTGAGCGAGACGACGTCCGAAAGAACCCTTATCCACGGTTTGCTAAGCAACCCGCACGAGGGCAAACCGGTCGAACCAGCACGGGCAAAACCCTGAAATATCCAAGTGCGAAAAGCGCGAGAAAGCGATTGGGAGCCGGCGCGCGACTAGCCCACCATGGCCCAGCACCGCAAAGCGGTGTGGCAGTCAGAGGCCGGATATACGTGTGCAGTCGACACGGACGCTAGAGCACGGAGGGCTTTGCAAAGGGGAGGAGTCCATATACGGACACTCTTCCCCGATTCTGCTGCGGGCGCGCAAACCGGCGCATGGTCAACTTTAATCCGGTGTAACAACGCGTATGGGGCGAGTTCCGATCTTTGCGCCGGTGGCCTCGTCGACAGCCACGGCTTTGATCTCCGTCCCCATCTCTGCGTCGAGAAAGCGCGTCAGCTTGCCTCCACTGCGGTATTGCTGTCCCCACGCGCCAATCATGAAGAGCACAGGCAGGAAATCGCGGCCGGCGGCCGTCAGCACATATTCCTCGCGCGGGGGATGCTCCGAATAGCGGCGCTTCTCCAGCAAGCCCTCGTCGGTCAGCGTGCCTAATCGCTGGGTCAGCATCGTCGGTGCGATGCCCAGACTCTTACGGAACTGGTCAAAGCGCGTGAGACCGGCATGGGCGTCTCGCAGGATCAAGATACTCCACCGGTCCCCCGCAAAAGCCAGGCTGCGCGCAATCGGGCAAGGCTCATTGCAAAGATTTTCGTCGTTCATATCAAATTGATAGTGACTTACTTCGGAGTCGATAGTATAGTAGATACGCAATCCGTAGTGACTATAGATGAGTGAACCTTTCCCGGCGGAGCCTTGAATCATGAGCAAGAGCGGTATGGGTGTTGCCTTGGTCACCGGGGCATCTTCAGGTATCGGCGAAGCCACGGCCGACCAGCTCGCCAGGGCGGGCTACACGGTCTTCGGTACCAGCAGACGACCGGCGTCAATGGCGAATCGCCTGTTCGACATGCTGCCCCTTGATGTCACGCTCGACACATCCGTCGAAGCCCTGGTCAAGGAAGTCATTCAACGCGCCGGCCGCATCGATGTGCTCGTCAATAATGCCGGCTTCGGAGTTGCCCCAGCCGGCGCGGAAGAAAGTTCCATCAAGCAGGCGCAATCAATCTTCGATACCAACTTCATGGGCATCGTTCGAATGATGCGTGCCGTCGTTCCCTACATGCGGCAGCAGGGCAGCGGTCGAATCATCAACATCGGTTCCGTGCTCGGATTTCTGCCGATGCCCTACATGGCGTTGTATTCGGCCACGAAGCACGCCGTTGCGGGCTATTCGGAAGCGCTCGACCATGAATTGCGCACCATGGGCATTCGAGTCTCCGTGGTCGAACCGGCCTACATCAACACATCGTTCGATGCGAATTTGATCAAACCCGACGCGCCCCTTGACGTGTACGGCGAGATTCGCTCGAGCGTGGAGAAGCGAGTGAAAGAAGTGCTCACCGGCGCGGACGGCCCTGATGTCGTAGCCAAGATGGTGACGAGCGTGGCGATGTCACGCCATCCGAAAGTGCGCTATGCACCGGGACTGGCCCGTCGCATGCGATTCCTCCGGCGATTCGCGCCAGCTAGCGTGCTGGATGCGGGAGTACGGAAAGAGCTGCAGCTTTAGGCATGAGCAAGCGCCGTCGATCGATACATCTACGAGAGAAAGAATGATCATGAAGGCATTTGTCATTGATCGGTACAGCAAGAAGGATCCGATGCGGCTTGTCGAAGTGCAGGAGCCAGAGCTCCGAGACGAAGACGTGCTCATCGAGGTTCACGCCGCAAGCGTGAATCTGCTTGACTCCAAAATCAAAAGCGGCGAGTTCAAACTGATCCTGCCCTACAAGCTACCGCTGGTGCTCGGTCATGATGTAGCTGGCGTCGTGATTCGCGTGGGATCGCGTGTTCGGCAATTCAAGGTAGGCGACGAAGTCTATGCGCGGCCACCTGATCATCGCATTGGCGCGTTTGCCCAGTTCATCGCAGTGAATGAGAACGACGTAGCACCCAAACCCACCAACATCACGATGGCCGAGGCGGCGTCGATTCCCTTGGTCGGCTTGACGACCTGGCAAGCCTTGGTGGAACGAGCTCACCTCAAGAAGACGCAGAAGGTTTTTATCCAGGCGGGATCCGGCGGCGTTGGCAGTTTCGCCATTCAGCTGGCCAAGCACATCGGAGCTACCGTAGCCACGACCACGAGCAGTGCCAACATCGACTGGGTGAAGCGCCTCGGGGCAGACCTCGTCGTCGACTACAAGAAAGACGATGTCGAAAAGGTACTGAAGGACTACGACGTTGTTATGCACAGCCAGGATGCAACGGCGCTGGGGAAATCCCTTCGTGTGCTGAAACCGGGAGGAATCCTTATATCGATTTCCGGCCCCCCCGACCCCGCGTTCGCAAAAGGCATCGGAGCACCCTGGTTCGTTGGCCTCATCATCGGCCTGTTGAGTTCAAAAGTACGGAAAGAGGCGATCCGCCGAAATCTGAAGTACTCGTTTCTCTTCATGCGCTCCAGTGGGCAGCAGCTACGGGAAATCACCCGACTCATCGAGGCCGGCGCCATTCGCCCCGTGGTTGATCGAGTCTTTCCCTTCGAGTTAGCGAATGAAGCGCTCGCCTATGTCGAAGCGGGACACTCGAAGGGCAAGGTAGTTCTCAACCTCCGGTAACTCATCTTCTTGGAGCAACCGGCGACTACGTTTGCCAACAACACAAACCATAAAGCGCCAGATGGTACGGACTTTGGAGTACGCAGTGACCGCGGCAAAATCGGGGTGGCGTGGCGACGGCTATTCGCGCAGGTTCAACAGCGTCGCGGCCACCTCCTCACCATACGCAGGCGCCTATCAGAAAGGGCAAGCTAGACCATGGGACCTGGCTCGGGGATCGAGTCATCCCCGACACTGGGAGCACCCGCACTCAGCTCCACCCAATCGAGCTCTGCCTCGACCTGGCGATAAGCATCGTCGCCAATCGCGCCTGTATGCCGCAGGTCTTCAAGCGCATGTCGCGCGACGCTAACCAGATGACGTCGCAACATGTTTCCCAAGCTATTGCCGGGGCTGAGACCCGGCAGCGTACCACTTAAAGCCTCGGTGATCTCCTGCCTTAACCGATCGGCTGCGGGTATATGCTCGTGCTCCAGCTCAGCCAGCGCGGTTCTCAGTGCAGTTTCCCGCGCCAATGTAAGCTCCTTCTGCACTGTGTAGTCTGGAGGCAGACGAATGAGCCCCAGGAGTGGGCCTAATGTCAGCCCCTGGATCGCAAGCGTCCCCAATACGACCACGAATGCCGTGAGCTGGATGAAGTCGCGGTATGGAAAGCCGGCTGGCAACGCCATGGCCGCCGCGAGCGTCACAATGCCTCGCATGCCCGACCACCCGACCAAAAGCGCACCGCCCACGCTTGGCACATACGCTGAGGTCGAATCAGCCGGCTTGCGCATCAGCCGAGCAAAACTGTAGTGAACGAGCACCAGCACCAGGCGAACCGCTATTACTACAGCGAGGATGATTAGAGCCATCAGGACCGAATGAATGCGCTCTTGCGGTGAAAGCGCCTCGATCACAGGGCGAAGCTGTAACCCGATAAGGGTGAATGCAAGCGCATTCAGTACGACTGTGGCCGAATCCCAAATGGCAAACGACGCCAGCCTGACGTGCGCAGGCGCTGTGAACGAGTTCTTCCGGGCAAATGTGATCGCAAAAGCGACCACGGTGACGATAGGGGAAAACCCGAGTCGCTCACTCGCCAGCCAAATTCCAAACGTAGTTCCAAACTGGAAGATCACCGCGTTTGGCACATCCTCGAACCGGGACATAAGCCAACTGGCTGGCCATGCCAGCATGATCCCTGCGGCAGCGCCAGCAACGACGACAAGCATGAACATGGGAATCGCCTGGCCCGCGGAGAAATTGCCGACGACCGCGGCGGAAACAGCGACCTTGTAGATGAGCAACGCCGATGCATCGTTGAGCATGCTCTCGCCTTCCAGCACCATACGAATGCGAAGTGGCAAGGGCATTTTGTGCAATACGGTCGTTGCCGCCACGGCATCCGGCGGCGCCAAAAGTGCCCCCAAGGTGACAGCTACCGACCATGGCATGCCGGGAAGAAGGTGGCGCGCGATCGCTGCTACCGCGGCGGTTGTTAGAGCCACAGCGACCAGGACCAGCGCCATCACATGGTCCCAGTTATCCCAAAGGTCCCGAAGAGACGTGCGAAACGCCGCGTCCATCAGCACCGGCGCGACAAAGATGGCAAGAATGAGGTCGGGCGGAAAGTCCAGCCTTGGTGCGTGAGGCAGCAGTGCCACCAGCGCCCCTCCAACCGCGAGGATCGTTGGGTATGGAAGCTCGAGTCGCTTTGCAAGCGACGACACTAGTGCCGCGCCCAGCAAGAGAACAAGAATGGTCTCAAAAATCTGCATAGATCCACATGCCAACTAGCGAGAATTCGCTGCCGACTTGGCGTCCACCGCAATGCGCTCTGCCATTGCTTGTACCGCTTGCTGATAGGCGCCGGTCAATTCCGGGTAACCCCCAACGGCCGCTTCATCAAACCGGCCATTTCCGCTCACACGCACGCGCCCAGGATCGTCTGAAAGGGCCAGCTCCCAATCGGCGACAAGTTGGACGCGCTGTCCCGGCCATGCATCGAAACGGCGCACCTGCACCTTTACCATCACGACCGGTTTATCGGATTTCATGGACAACCCCGCGACGTCTTGCGTGTTGAGCAGGGTCGCCAGGTGCGACGCAAGCGCGCCACGTACTTCATCGCCCAGAGGGCTGCCCCAGCGCTCCGTCTCTAGCACGGCCATACCGCTGCCACCCTCCCGGACGACCATCTGTGGCTGATCCAGCTCCGCGGGAATGCCGACCGGCAGCACGTTGACAAGGAAGGATGCCGGCGCCTGGCCAACGGTATCGTGCGCCAGGGGCGGAAGCACGGTGTGATAGTGAACAGGCGTTGATGAGCAAGCTGTCATTGCCACAGCCAAAACAATAGTGGTGAATCGGAGTGCGTATCTCATTTTTCGTGTTCCGAATGCGTGATGGTGGAGGGCATTGGATTTGCCATCGTCGCGTCGTCTGGCAGTCCTTTCAGAAGTGCATCGGGGTGGCGTCCCAGCATGTCGGTGAGCGTACGCACCGATTGCGCCGTGCGTTGAACCTCCAGTAGCGCTTGCTGCAGATTTTGCTGCAAGGGCGCGTTGTCACCGAGTGCGCCTTGCACGCTCTGGAACGTACGATCGGCCTGCTGCAGTGTTTGCGTGGTTGCGGGGAGCACCTGCCCGTTGACCTGCTTGAGGCTCTTGTCCAGATCCACCAATGAGGCATCGAGATGCTGGCCAATGGCATCCAGTGGCATCTTCTCGATTTTGCTCACGATGCTGGCCACCTGCTCTTGCATATGATCAAAACTACCTGGAACAGTGGGTATCGCGATCGGCCGAGCCGCAGGGTCGAAATTGACCTTTGGTGCGTTGGGCACGAATTCCAGCGAGACGTATAGTTGTCCGGTGAGAAGGTTGCCGGAGCGTGCCTGGGCGCGAAGGCCGTGCTCTATCAGGTTGGCGAGGAAGGCGGCTGCCTGCTGATCCGTGTTGCCGCTGTACTTCGGCAATCGCGCCAGAACGCCTCCAAGACGGCCCGGATAGATAACGACGCCGACCATGGTCGGAAAGCGACGTGCGGCCGCGTCATAGTCAAGATCGAGCGACACGACCCGGCCGATGTTCAAGCCAGCGAACTCCACCGGCGCACCGACGACCAGGCCGCGCAACGAATCCTCGAAGCGCAATTGCAGAAATTGCGATACGCCATCGGGCGGAGCCATTGCCGTCCGCTGGTCCTTGGCAAGGTCGAACACCGACTGAGCCGGTGCAGGAATGGCTGCCCCATCTTCCGTGTTGGCAAACGCGACGCCGCCGGCAAGCACCGTGGCGAATGATTGCGTATCCAGCTTCAGCCCGTCCGCACCCAAGGTGATATCCACGCCACTGGCGTGCCAAAACCGCGTTTTGGCGGTGACAAACCGGTCATATGGCGCATCGATGAATACCTCCAAGCTGACATCGTGTCCATCGGCATCAAGCCGATAGGAGGCAACGCGACCGACCCGGATACGGCGGTAGTAGATGGGCGAGCCGATGTCGAGCGAACCGAGGTCCTCGGCATGCAGCACGAAGCTTTTTCCCGGCGTCCCATTAACGACGGTGGGCGGCGTTTCCAGTCCGGTGAAATGGCTCGATGGCCTGGAGGAGGAGCCCTTGTCGACGCCGATATAGGCACCGGATAGCAGCGTGTCGATGCCTGAAACCCCTTGCAGGCCAATGCGCGGGCGCACGACCCAGAAGCGGGTATCGGCACGTGCCAGATTCTCCGCCCGCTTGTCCAGCGCCACCGTCGCGGTGACATGAGATCCGTCGTCGCTCAAGGCAATGGCGGACACCACGCCGACCGTGACGTCCTTGTACTTCAGCGGCGTTTTGTCTACTTCAAGGCCTTCGGCGGTCTGAAAGGCGATGGCTATTTGCGGTCCGGCGGAAAGCCAGGTGCGGACCAGCATCGATAGTCCGATCAGCGCGGCGAGCACCGGCACGATCCAGACCAGGGAAATACGCCGGCGAGGCCGAATGATGGCCGCATCCACCGGAGGCTTTATGTGCTTATGTGCGTCACTCATTTTCGTTACCGTCCCAGATCAACCGGGGATCAAATTGCATGGCAGCAAGCATGGTGAGGATCACCACGCCACCGAAGAAAAGAATGCCCAGGCGCGGCTCGATGTCCGCCATCGCCTTGAACTTGACGAGCCCGGCGACAATCGCCACCACCAGCACGTCGAGCATCGACCAGTAGCCCACCAGTTCAACCAGGCGATAGAGCAACGTTCGCTCGCGCCGCGCCCATGACGTTTGACGCTTCGCTGTCGTAAGAAGCAAACCGAGTGTCAGAAACTTTGCGCATGGCACCGCGACACTGGCAATGAAAATAACCAGTGCTATGCCATAGGAACCGGACTTCCAGAATTCAACGATGCCGGTGCCGATGGTGCTGTTGCTGCCTCGACCCAGCATGCTGGTGTACATCACTGGCAGCGTGTTGGCCGGGATATAGAAGATCATCGCGGCCAATAGACACGCCCATGCGCGCGAAAGGCTGCCTGGACGACGCTCATGCAGAGCGGCGCCGCAACGAGGGCAACCCCCTGCCCGTTGGGAATCAGGTGGCGCGTCACAGACCAGGCCACAGGTATGACACCCGACCACTCCGAGTTCGAGCGCGCGTGGCCGCGTATTCATGGCCCCACCTCGCCTTCCGTGAGCTCCCAGAACTGGCGCGTATCGGGGCTCACGATCAACGTGAACAGCACCGTCAGCAAGCCCATGGCCCATAGACCGACACCGGGGATCACGTGCAGAAAGCCGGCAAGCTTGATGACCGAGACCAGAATGCCGATCAACGCCACTTCAATCATGCTCCAGGGTCGAAGCACGACGAGCAGTCTCATCGCGCTACGGAACCCTGGCGCCCGCCGGCCCTGGCGCACATACATCAGCACCCACCCGAGCAGAAGCAGTTGCACCAGCGGTATGGCAATCACCGTCAGGGCCGCTGGCACGGCAATCAGCGTGGTGGGTCCGTGCGCCAGCGCAACTGCGGACTGCCACAACGTAGCCTCGTTGTGCAGGCCTTGGAAGCTAATGCCTATAATCGGGCAGACATTCGCCATGACATAGACCACGATGGCCGTGATCGTCAGGGCCAGCCAGTGATCGACATCCAGCTTGCTCATGCGATAGAACGGCGCCGCGCACACTTCACAGCGCACGCTTTCACCTGGCGTCAGCGTTGGGCGACGGTATACCGCGTCGCAGTGTTCACACACGATAAGAGTTGGAAACACTTTCATGGTCTCGGTGCAGATTCCAGCCTCCCGCAACAGCAGGACATGGCTTCATCATTCGGGTAGGCCCTATCGGGACGTTGTGATGCGAGAAGGAAGTGCAAACAGGCCTAGGACGTCCGCCGCTTCCTTCACGGCTCCTGCATCTGGCAAATGCACCGTGACGCCCAGTACCTGCTTTTCGTTGTCCATCGCGACGACCACCGAAACGACGTCTACCCCAGCCTTGGCAAGAGCACTCGTCAGCGCACGCTCGGTTTCTACGCGCTTCAGCTCCGGCTTGTAGATTTTGCCAACCACCGTCAAGGGCATCGTCTCGACGAAAGTGATGGCCTTGGGCATGGCCGCCCGCTCACCGATTTTGGAACCCAGGTAGCTGAGCAATTCCGCCTCGCTGACATCGGTACCTTGTTTGAGCTGCACGTACACCACAGGCAGTTCACCCGAATGACTGTCGGGCCGCCCCACCGCCGCCGCCAAGGCAACCGCCGGATGTGCATACAGCGGCTGTTCGATGGTCGCGGGGTCGATGTTGTGCCCGCCCCGTATGATCAGTTCCCTGGTGCGCCCAGCGAGCCAGAAGTATCCATCCGCATCCTGGCTTGCCAGATCTCCGGTGTGTAGCCATCGCTTGCCATCGGCAAGTTCGAGCCAGAGGCCATGGTTGTGTTCTTCGTTCATATAGCCGGCGAACACATTAGGGCCACTCACCGCCAGCACACCCACTTCGCCGTCGGCGGCATCGCGCACATAGGCACCGTGGGGATCCAGGATGACAATCTTCATCGCTTGCCCGGGAACGCGCAGTCCGATCGAACCTGCGCGGCGCTCACCCAACGGCGGGTTGATGCTGCTGACACACGTGGCCTCGGTTAGTCCGTAGCCTTCCAGGATTTTCAGGCCGGTCTCCTCCTGGAAGCGGCGCAACAACTCCGGCGGCATGGGCGCGGCGCCACACAGGCCGTACTGGAGAGATTCAAGGCGACGCCCCTTTCTAGGTATCTGAAGTAACGCGCTAAAGATCGTGGGAACCGCACTGAAGAAGTGAATCTGGTGGTGTTCGACGATGGACCAGAATTGGGTAAGCACGCCTTCTTCGCGATAGCCATGCGGTGTGCCCATGACCACATGCGCGCCCTTCGAAAATGGCAACAGACCGGTCACCAGCGCACCGTTCACATGAAAAAGCGGCAAGCCACAAAACACATTCTTCTCGGGTCCAATGCCGTCACCGAGCACCTGAGCCACGCTCCAGACGTTGGCTACTTCATTGCGGTGACGGCGCATGGCGACCTTGGGAAAGCCCGTCGTACCACCTGTACAAAAGAAGGACGAGTAATCGTCCGGATCGAACCGGCGTTCACTCAGCAGATGATCACTTGGCTGGCGGCGCATGGTTCGGCTGAAATCGTGGAACTGAAGATGGACCGGCTGTTCCGATGCGTCCTCTCGACGGGTCCGCTTCGCATCGCGCGACTGCTGTAGACGGGTCGGCCAACGCTTGTGCCCAACCACACGTTCAGCAAGATTGATCAGGACCACATGATCCAGGCCCTTCACCCTACCCAACTCAGGCGACAGCCTTCGCCACAGGCCCGCATCACCGAAGGATCCCAACGTAACCAGGATGCGGGCGTTCAGAGCCGTGAGCAACCGCACGATGGCCTCAGGCTCCAGCAGTGGGTTGATCGCTGCCACGATACCCGCCGCCTGGCCTCCCCATATGACAAAGTGCGTTTCTGGCAAATTGGGCAGGATGTAGGCAATCACCGTGTCCTTGTCCGCGCCCAGCTCATGGAACAGATTTGCCGTGCGCGTTATGTCCTCAAAGAATTCGCGATGGCTCCATGTTTCCGGAAAGGCGTAATCGGTCGCATGCAGGAAGAACGACAAAGCCGGCGCTTCCGGATGTCGCTGAGCCGCTCGCCGCAGCATATCGTATGTGCTGTCGGGAAGGTCCGGTGGGAAACCTTGCGACTCGATAGCGTCGACGTGTGCCTGATTGATGATGCCTCGCATGTCACCCCTCCTCCACGACCAGGTTCCGCTGCTGGCCGAGATTGATCGTGCCGTCGAAGCTGCGAATGTTGGACTCGACCACATCACCTGGCTTCAGATATTGGGAGCGCTTCGCCTGGATCTTCAAAAACAGCGCCCATTTCGTTTCTTCAGGCAGCAGGCCGACGGCGCGCTGCCTGGCGGGTGACGGCACCGAGAGCGCGCATCCGGCCGGAGTTCCTGTTGCCAGGAGATCGCCCACGTAAAGATCGTGCACGCCGGATAGCTCGGTGAGCGTTTCCGCGGGCCCGTAGACCAGGTTTCGAGTGGTGTCGTGCTGGCGAACCTGGTCGTTTACGGTGAGGGTGAGCTGCAGCTGACTGATCTTGCCGATATCGGCAGGCTCCAGCATGCACAAGTAAGGCCCGACCGGGCCGAAAGTCCGGTAGCTCTTGCCTTTGTAGAACTGCATCTGCGGAATTTGCACGTCGCGCGCGGAGTAGTCGTTGACGATGACAACGGCTGCGACGTATTCGTGCAGGTTCTTGTCGCTGATGCTCACGGACTCGCAAATGTCGCGCTTCAGCACCAGGCCAAGCTCGATTTCGTAGTCCAGGAACTGAACATGCTTCGGGCGCACAACATTCGAGTTCGAAGGCACGATGCAGCCGGATGCCTTGTCGAAAATCATGTTGAACGTCTTGGTATCGGGGTTCATGCCCGATTCGATCATATGCCGACGATAGTTCGCGCCCTGACATACGAACTGCTGATTGCGTGTGACCGGCGACAGCAACTCGACATCGCGTTCGTGGAACTGCGGGTCGTCAAGAAAGCGAAGTACATCGATGGGATTCGCGCTAATGAAATCCGCCGTGGTCGGGAACTCCCCAGGCACGGGAGTGATCTGTCCATCGCGCACCACACCCCATTGAGTGCGGCCACGATGAGAAAAATGAATGACGTTCAGAGGCATAAAAGCGTTTCCGTAACACGAGGGGAGTTGGCGTCAACCAAAAACCTTGATCAGGGCGCGCAGCTTGGCGACGCTTAGATCCGGGCTCCGGCGCAGGCCGCGTATCACCGCTGCCACGGTGGAGAGGCCGAGCTTGGGGCGGGTGAAGCTCGCGGGCATGACCTGCCCCCATTGCGACATGGCCTCGCGACTTACGTCGTGGACGCCCATCGGCACATCGGCGGTGAAGAGGTCGCCGTCGCAATAGTGTTCATGCTTGTCACCCCAAGCATCTTTCCAATAGTCGAAAATCTGGCTTCCGAGGATGTGCCGCCCAATGCCCCACGCGTGCTCCCAGCCATGCTCCCTGAGCACGCGCTCGCCCATGCCGACCGCATCCGCATCCACCAATTCGTAGGCGCTGTGGCTATAACCCGGCGCAAAGCCCTGGACGAGAGCCAGCGTGTGATGGTCCGCGGGCTTGTCGCCCAGGTCCAATCGCATGAACACCACAGCGGGCGAGCCGTCTGGAAGCACCTGCACGTCGCTGGGAATGAAACCGAAGTGCTGCGTGTACCACGCGCATGTGGCCTGGAAGTCCGCCAACTCGAGTACGACGTGTCCGAGCTTGACTACCTCCGGGGCGCAGAGCGGAGGCCGCTGCGTTTCGTTGACTCGATGCACATCGGATGGTGCGTTGATGGGCAGGATGCACCGATGCTCGATTTCATCGACGGCTTTCTGGCCCTGGATCACATCCACCTTAAAGCCGGAGGGATCGGTCAGGTGGACACGCCAGCCGCCACCGGGCCACGAGCAGGGCTCGATTCTGCTGGCGCCAGCAACGCCCTGCAGCGCATTCAAGTCTGCGACGCTATCCACGCGCAGTCCGAGTCCGGCGAAGCGTGGCGCGCCTCCTCGACGAACGACGTAACAGAAAGGAGAGGCCTCGGTTCCTCGGAAGAACATGACGTTCTTGTGGCGTGACACGAAGTGCAAGCCGAAGTCGGTCAGGAACTTGGCTGCCTCATCGAGACTGGGACGTTCGAAGATCAGATAGGCAAGCCCAGTAGCCTTCGTCGTAGGGTTGGGGTGGCGTGCCGGTTGTGGGGTCGTGAGTTGCATGCAAGGAGTCCCGGGCAAGTTAGTGGACTGGAATAGCCAGCGATTCGATCTGCGGCTGCGGTGCGCCAAGAAGATCGAGGCTTTCGCGTACCAATTGGTTGACTTCCGTGACGTGTCCGTCATGCAGGATCGTGCGGTCCGGCCGGATCACGGCGGCCCATCCAACACGCGCGAAACCGGGCAGGAATGTGCCGGTCAGGTCTTCCCAGCACCGTTGCGTTCCCGTGGTGGGGCGCTGGCCACGATGGGCGATCTGCACGACTTGCCCGCCCGCCGCCAGGAATTGCTGCAACAGATGCGAATCGAGCAAAGGGTAAGGGTCCACGCCGAACCCAATCAGCGTTAACCTGGCATCGATGGCGTCGTCGCTGAGCCGTATGTCGCCATCACGCCGACGAACATAGCCCTGCGGAAACGTGGATCCGCGAACCAGTTTGGCGGCAGAGCGCCCTTTGACGAACAAGCCGGTTGCAAAGGTGCTCTTGGGCTTGATGCCAAGCTCTTCAACGTGGCGGCGAAGTGGCGGAACCCAGTGCGCCAGATACACGAGGCCATGCGTCAGTAGCCCCATGATGGCACTACGCGGCATCACCAGCTTACCCATCAGTTTCGCCAGGTCGATCATGGCCTTTGCGTGAGGGCGCCGCTCCTGGTCGTAGCTGTCCAGGATGTCGGGCGCAGCGTGTCCTTTGAGGACCCACGCCAGCTTCCAGCAAAGGTTAGCCGCATCGCGCAGGCCCGCAACCAGACCTTGCCCGACAAATGGAGGCGTGATGTGCGCGGCGTCACCGGCAAGAAACACACGCCCTTTTTTGAAAGTGTCCGCGACGCGTGCATGGAACCGATAGACGGCCCTGCGCTCGATGTCCATGTCCCGCGGCTTGCCCCATGGAGCAAGCAGCTCGTGAATGCGAGCGTCGGACTCCATGTCCTCCCGAGTCTCCTCCGGGTGAAGCTTGAACTCCCAGCGCTCGCGTCCGGCTGGTGCAGGCATGTGTGGGCCCGGCCGCCGGTGATCGCAAATGAATTCCACGTGGTCGATCGGACGCTGACACTTGCGTGCGTCGACGATCAGCCAATCTTCGATATAAGTCTTACCTTCGAATTTTTGGCCAATCAGCCGGCGCACCAGAGAGGACGCGCCGTCGGCGCCAATCACGTATCGCGCACGCACCACCAGATCGGTGTCTCGCTCGATATGGATGTTTGCGATGACGTGGTCCTTCCGCTCTGAAAAACCGATGAGACTTGCGCCAAGCAGGACATCGACGCAGTCGTAGCGGCTCAGACGCGTACGCAGTACGTTCTCAAGCTCCGGTTGGTAGAACGTCACCAACTTTGGATGCCCGTCAATGCTGCCAAGTGTGTTGATGGCAGCGAACTCGCCCAGTTGCGGAGACAGCAGCCGAACAGAAGGAATGGCAAGCTGCTCGAAGTCGCGCTCGCCGATGCCGGCCTGCTGCAGGATGCGCAGCGCTTCGTTGTCCAGTGCGATGGCCCTGGGCGCCAGGAACGCTTTCGTGGCTTTCTCGATGGCCAGCGTACGCACGCCATAACGCCCAAGGAGGTTGGCGATCATGGCGCCTACCGGCCCCATGCCGACAATCAGTACATCCACGTCGACCGGCGATCCGCCTGCGCCCGTGTACTTTTCACCCGTGTCGGCATCCAATCGTGCCGTCAATTCTTCAAACGTCATGGTTAACTCCCCATGTCTTGCGCCAAACGGTTGAGACACACGCCACCAAACCGGCCGACCTTGCGCAATGAGCGCCGGAAATGGCGGCGCCAACGCCGCCCTGTTGGTTGTTGGCGGGCGGCAGCGCTGCAGCAGCCAACGCCGCCCTGGCCGCGCGATGCGGCAGTTCGTTCAATGTCACGGTCTCGATCACTCCGCCAAAAAACGGAAAAAAGGAATTCACTTTCAATGCGAACGGGCAACGTCCACGTGCCCGTTCATTGGAAGCTCTTCAACGGCCCGCCACGGCCGCAGGGCTGGCCGGCAACCCGAGCGGATGCTCGATCACGGTGGGCTTGGGCGGATTGGGCGTACCCATTGCCTGGAACAGCGCCGCGGTATCAGCCAAGCGGCTCGCCCGTGCCTGGATTTCCGCCAGCTTCGCACTCTGCCAGCGCTCTTCGCTGGCTACCTTTGCAGGGTAGGACTGCGCGCCAAGGCGATAGCGGGAATCGACCTCGTTGAAGGATTGTTGCGCTGTGGATGCCTCGGTTTGCGTCGCCTGTTGCGTCAACGCGTCCTGGTCAAGCGCCGTCAACGTATCGGCCACGTTTTGGAACGCGTTGAGCACCGTCTGACGGTACTGGGCCAATGACGCGTCGTATTCGTCAATGGCGGCCTTGCGTTCTGCCCTCAACGCGCCACCGTGAAAGATCGGCTGCGCCAGCGACAAGCCTGCCCCCCAGATCGAACCGGCACCCGTGAATAGCTGCGCAGCATGAAAACCTGCCGTGCCCAGCGATGCGGACAGCGAAAGCTGCGGAAACAGATTGGCCGTGGCTACGCCGACCTTGGCCGAAGCGGCACGTACCGCCGCTTCCGCAGCCAGCACGTCCGGTCGCTGTTGCAGTAGGTCAGAGGGCACGCTGACCGGTACGTCCGCGGGCAGTTGCAGCTGCGACAGCTCGATGTTGGTCGGTGCCTGGTCCGGCGTACGGCCCAACAACACAGCCAGTGCGTGACGCGCATGCTCGGCTTGCGTGCGCAAAGGTGGCAGCGTAGCGTCGACACCGGCCGCCGTCTGTTGTGCCAACAGCAGGTCGCTGTGCGACGCCGCGCCAAGCTGATAGGCACGCTCGGTCAGATCCACTTGTTCGTGCGCCAATGCAGCGAGCCGTTCACTGGTACTCACCTGCTCAGCCAGAGAGGAGGCATTGATCGCCGTGACGACGATATTGGCCGCCAAAGCACGACGGGATGCATCCACCTCGTATGACTTCTCGTCCACTTGCGCGGCAGCCTGATCGACGCCATGCCTTTCCGCGCCGAAGATGTCGAAGTTGTAGCTCAGCGTGAGCTGGCCAGCATAGACGTTATAGAGGTTGGTTTTCGGCGCCAGGTTGGGAATACCAGGCTCCCGCTGACGGCTCGACTGCGCACCGGCGTCGAGGCTTGGCAGGGTCGAACCCATCTGCGCTCGCAGCAGTTGATGCGCGGCCTCCAACGTGTGCTGGCTCGCTTCGAGCGAGGGATTGTTCTTCAATCCCTCCTCCACCCACGCGTTAAGCGTGTCACTGCCGTAAAGATGCCACCATGCCGGCACGGCGCGCGCACCGAGACTGAAGTGCTGGCTGACGTCGCCAGCCTTGGCGCTATCCGAAGGGGTCGACTCCGCGGTGTATTGCGAGGGCGACGGCGGTGCGGGCGGACGCTTCGGTGGCGCAAATGCGCAGCCAGCAAGTGCCACCATGACACCGAGGGCAAGCGTACGCGTTGCAACGATAGTGTTAGCGGTTTTCATGATTTGACCTCCACATGCTGCGCGGGCTCGTCGGCACGCACACGGAACCAGGTGGCGTAGAGCGCCGGCAGGTAAAACAGGGTAAGAACGGTGGCGACGGTGATGCCGCCCATCAATCCGGTGGCCATCGGGCCAAAGAAGTTGCTGCGCAACAGCGGGATCAGGGCCAGTACCGCGGCGGCCGCGGTCAAGGTGATCGGACGGAAGCGGCGAACGGTGGCACCCACGATGGCATCCCAGCGCGAATGTCCTGCACGGATGTCCTGTTCTATTTGGTCGACCAGGATGATCGAGTTACGCATGATGATGCCGAACATCGCAATGGTGCCAAGCAAGGCCACGAAGCCGAATGGCTGATGGCATAGGAGCAAGGCACTGATCACGCCGATCATTCCCAGCGGGGCAGTCAGCACGACCATGATCATGCGGCTCATGCTTTGCAGCTGGATCATCAGCAGCGTGAGCACCACCACCACCATCAAGGGCATTTGCGCATTGATCGAGGTTTGCGCCTTCTGGTTCTCCTCGACCGAGCCGCCGACGTCGATGCGATAGCCCACCGGCAGATGACTACGGATGTCGGCCAGCCTGGCTTCGATGGCATTGGTGACATCCAGGCCCTGTGCGCCATGCAACGTATCGGCCTGCACGGTGAGCGAAGGCAGTCGATTGCGCTCCCAGATCACGCCGTATTCCATGCCATAGGCGACGTGGCCCAACTGGCTCAGGGGGACGGTGGCGCCATTGGGCATCGGCATCGCCAACTGTTCGATCTCGTTGGGATGGATGCGATCGTCTCGCACACTACGCAAGTCCACCGCGATCAGCTTGTCACGCTCCCGATACTGGGTGACCGTGGTGCCCGAAAGCGTCATGCCGAGGAAGTTCGAGACGTCCTGCGAGGTGACGCCCAGTTGGCGAGCCTTGTACTGATCCACGTCGAAGCGCACAGCGCGTCCCGCAGGTTCGTCCCAGTCGAACTGGACGTTGGTCGTGTCGGCATTGGCGCGCACTACGTTCGCCACCTGTTCGGCGATATGCCGTACGGTGCCGATGTCATCGCCGGTCACGCGGAACTGAACCGGGAAGCCCACCGGCGGACCGTTTTCCATGCGGCTCACGCGGGTGCGGGCCTCGCTGAAGTCGCGCTTGAGCACATCGTTCAGATAGACAGAGAGCTTCTCGCGCTGCTCGACATCCTTGGCGGTAATGACGAACTGGGAAAAGTTCGGTTGCGTCAGTTGCTGATCCAGCGAGAGATAGAAGCGCGGCGCGCCGCTACCGACGAAGCTCACGTAGCTCTGGATTTCCGGGCGTCCCTTCAGGACCTTCTCAAGTTTCTCGGTTTCACGCTGGGACGCCGCGATTGAGGCGCCTTCCGGCAGGCGCAGATCCACCAGCAATTCCGGCCGATCGGAGTTCGGGAAGAATTGCTTCTTCAACAGGCCCGAACCACCCATGGCCACCGCGAACAACACCACCGTCATGCTCAATACCATGAAGCGATGCTTGAGACAGAAATCCAGCCAGCCACGGAATCGACGGTAGAACGCCGTGTCGTAGATCTCGATGTCACCCTCGTGATGCACGACGGCCGCCTTCGCCTTGGCGATACGCGCTTCATTCCAGCGGCGCGGCAGCAGGCGGGCCCACCATTCACTGCCTGGCGTGGGGCGCTCATGGTGCTCGGGCAGCAAGTAGTAGCACAGCAGCGGAATCACGATGACCGCCACCAGCCACGACACCAGCAGGGAGATTGCCGACACCTCAAAGATGGAGCGGGTGTACTCGCCCGTGCTGGACTTCGCCAGTGCGATGGGCAGGAAGCCCGATACCGTAACCAGCGTACCGGTGAGCATGGGGAACGCCGTGCTGGTATAGGCAAACGATGCGGCGCTCAGCCGATCCCAGCCTTGCTCCAGTTTCACTGACATCGCCTCGACCGCAATGATCGCGTCATCCACGAGCAAGCCAAGCGCCAGTACCAGCGTGCCCAGCGATACCTTATTCAGGCCAATGCCGAACAGGTACATGCATAGCGCCGTCACCGCGAGCACGAACGGAATCGAGATCACCACGACGAGACCTGTGCGAAAACCAAGGCTCAGCAGGCTGACGATCAGCACGATGATCACCGCCTCGGCCACGGCCTCCTGGAAGTCGTCCACCGAATGCGCCACCGCATGGGGCATGCTGGTGACTTCCGCCAACTTGAGTCCCTTCGGCAGGCGCTGTTCGAGCGTCTGGGTCGTCTGATCCAGCGCTTTGCCAAGCTTGATCACGTCGCCGCCGGGCTGCATGGTGATGCCGATACCGAGCACTTGCTTGCTCATGAAACGCATCTGCGAGCTCGCCGGGTCGTCGTAGCCGCGGCGGACGGTTCCAATGTCGCTGAGGCGAAGGACCTTGCCATGGATGTTGATCAGCGTATCGGCGAGTGCCTGCACGTTGTCGTATTGGCCGCTGGGGCGTACGAAGACGCGGTCGTTGCTCGTGGTCAGTACGCCGGTGTCATCCACGGCGTTCTGCTTATTGATGGCCTGCGCGATCTCCTGGGCCGTGATGCCGAGCTTGGCAAGCTGTTCGTTGCGGATGTCGACATAGATGTGCTGGTTCTGATCTCCGAAGTAATCGACCTTGGCCACGCCGGGCACGCGCAAAAGCTCTACGCGCAACTGGTCGGCGTAGTCGCGCAACTGGGCCGGCGTGAATCCGTCGCCTTGCAGCGCATAAATGTTGGTGTAGACGTCGCCGAACTCATCGTTGAAGAACGGACCCTGCACGCCCTGCGGAAGCTGAGCGCGGATGTCCCCCACTTTCTTGCGCACCTGGTACCAGGTGTCGGACACGCTTGAGGCGGGCGCCGAATCCTTGATATTGAAGAAAATCAGCGACTCGCCGGGGCGGGAATAGCTGCGCAGGAAGTCGATTGACGGCGTCTCCTGCAGCTTGCGCGAGATGCGGTCGGTGACTTCCTCCTGCACCTGCTTGGCGGTAGCGCCCGGCCAGAAGCTCTGGATCACCATCACCTTGAAGGTGAACGGCGGATCCTCCGACTGCGAGAGATTCTTGTACGACATCAGCCCGAAGAATGCGATGAGGCCCATCAGGAAAAAGACCAGCGACTGATGGCGCAGCGTCCACGCGGACAGGTTGAAACGTTCCGTGGTGTTGCTCATGGCTGCACACCCTCGGCATGCAGCGGCACCATCGGCATGACCTTTTCACCGGCCGACACGGTATGCACACCCTGCATCACGATGCGCTCGCCTGAATTAAGACCGCTGTCGAGCAGAACGTCCTGCTCTTCATAGCGAGCAACGGACACGGGCCGCAGCTCCAGCGTGGAATCGCGACGCACCACCCACACCGCAGGACGATTGCCGTCATGGAACAGTGCCGTGGACGGAACGCGGGAATAGGCGCCAGGCCGTGCGCTCGTTTTGAGCGACACCTTGGCAGTCATGCCGAGTCCGAGCGAGCCATCGGCCTCGTCGAAGGACAACTTGACCCGATACGTGCGCGACTGAGCGTCAGCCGCCGAGGCAATCTCGCGGATTTTGGCGCTGAATACGTGGCCCGGCAAAGCCGGCAAGCTGACGACTGCCTGCTGCCCGATAGCAAGCGCATCGATGCGACTTTCCGGAACATCGATATGCACATCCCGCTCGCCTGACCAGGCAAAGCCAAACACTTCCTGACCGGGAGCAAGCACCTGGCCGACATCGGCATGCTGGCTCGTCACGGTGCCGTCGTGGTCGGCGAACAGCGTCGTGTATTGCGTCTGGTTCTGCGCAAGCATCCACTGCTGCTTGGCCTGGTCGCGACCCGCCAACGCGGACGCAAAGGCATCGCGCGTCTGTTCGATCTGAACCTTGCTGATCAGGTTCTGCTTGAACTGCTCCTCGTCGCGATCACGCTGCTGCGTGGCGAAGACCAGGCGATGTTCGGCTGCATCCAGTGCGGCGCGAGCCGATGCCACATTGTCTTCGGCATCTTTGGCATCGAGCTGCGCCAGCGCCTGGCCTTTCTTCACCTGGTCGCCGAGGTTCACATTGCGCGCGACCAGTTGTCCGCCGACGCGGAACGACAACGGCATCTCATAGCGCGCATGTACATCGCCGGGATAGCTCGCTGCGGCATCGGCGTTCGCAGCCTGCACCGTCAGGGCGACCACGGGGGATGCCATCTGCGCTTGAGGGGCAGTTCCACTGCACGCCGCCAGGAGGGCCACGGTGAGGGCCAGACCTACGAGCGGCACAGCACGCTTTTTACTATCTATCGGATTCATAATGTTTTTCACTGGCTGCACAGGATGAAGATTCACGGGTTTGGAGAGCATCCAAGGGGCGGGAGATCGGCTTGGTTCCCGATACACACGAATACTCTAATACTCTCGTGTATCTGAACGCAATAGCGCTTTTGGAATCTCTTGCGTATTCTCAGTCCATCATGTATTACAATACGAACCACCCAACCGACTGACCTACGCCATGCCTCGTAAAAGACTCACCAGAGAAGAAAGCCGTGAACAAACCCGTCAGGCCCTGCTCGATGCAGGGGCCGTGGTGATTGCCAAAAGGGGGTTTGCCGCGACCACCGTGGAAGACATCGCGGAGCAGGCCGGGTACACGCGCGGCGCGTTCTACTCGAATTTCAAGAGCAAGCTCGAAGTGTTCATCGAGCTACTCAAGACGGATCACGTCGGTATCCAGACGGACCTCGAGCAATTGCTGGATGCCGACATTCCCATCGAAGACCTGCAGAAATCCCTGACGTCGATCTATAGCCAGTGCTATCACGACCAGAACAGCTTTCTGCTTTGGATGGAGGCACGTCAGCACGCGATGCGAGACGCGAAGTTTCGTCAGCGTCTTAATGCGCTGACCTTGGAAAAGCGCGATGTGATCGCCTACTTCATCCAGGAGTTCTGCAAGCGGATGGGCATCAGCCCGCCGATGGATCCCGATGTTCTTGCACTCGCCATGATGGCCCTGATTGACGGGTCTCTCTACTTCAATATGAACATGCCCGCCCAGATGTCAGACGAATCACTTCACGCCGTGCTCAGCACTTTTTTCAGCGCGACGTTTTTCGGCAAGCGAGCTGCATGACAGATGCCTGGCAAGGCCAGGCGACGCTAGACGAAATCGTTCGACGCCACGTACGGGCAAGAGCGTCGAGACAACCGATGTAACAGGGCGAACGCCAACGCAACATTTTGTCGCAGCGGCGCGCGGCTAGACCTTCCGTCGCCTCCAGTGGCTCGGACAACACACGAATGGCCATCAAGGGACACCCATGGCCAACGGGCACTCGCGCCCAAAAATCAGCTAAGCGCTCTATTTTTCATGAGGTGGCATATGAATAGTGAATTCCGTTGGCACGTCGCCGTTGATCACAACCGCTTCGTATGGCTAGCCGCATTCCATGCGGAGACGCCAAACGAATCCCCTCTTTTGATTGCCGCTTGGCCGGACCCGAAGGGTAGCGAATGGGAGTGGGAAATCCTGGACTGCTCGTCCGACACGCACGTCTGTGGAGGCCTGGGAGGCAACCAAGAGTCCGCCATGGTTGCCGCCGAACTGGCCGCCCGTTCATTGGGCGGCTCGACCTCGGAAGGTGTCCGCCGGATCGCAACGGGTCCCCGGCAGGCTTCGCCCACACGCCTCGCCTATTGATAACCGCGCGACGAAGCTCAATGCCGCGCAAGTAGCACAGTCATGAAAAGAAAACACACTGACAGCCAGGGCGAACCAGCGCTTCGCCCTGTGGAACCAACTTCCCGCATTCGCCTCAGCGCCAAGCGTGCGGCTGAGACGATATGCACGATGGGGAGGCTCAATCGCTCCTTCCGTCATATCAATTCGGACATGGAACGCCTCGTTCATCTGGCCGCCGGGTCTGAGGACCTGACGCTGATGCATTGGTATGTCCTGGTTTGGCTGTTGGAGGACGCCACCTGCAAACAGGTCAATCTCAGGTCACACGCAGACATTCCAGCCCCCTATCTGACCAAATTGCTCGATCAACTGGTGGCGCGCGACCTCGTACGCCGCGACAGGTGTCCGCGGGACCGTCGTCAGTTCCTCTTGGCCCTCACGCGCGCGGGACGAATTGCTGGCCTGAGCATGCTTGAATCGTTGCATGGCGTTACGCGTGGACATCACCTCAATGCGCTGGGAAATCTCCAACGCTTGTTGAGCGGCTTTATCCTGGTCACTGATGAGCCAGCGCGTACACCCCTGATGAAGTGATTTTAGGCGAAAAAACCCTGTGGCGGCGCGTTTCCGCATCATCTGCGGAAGTCTCTAGGGAGACCAGTTGCGCCACCTCAACGCGATTTCGCCCATTGCGCTTAGCCATAAGTACCTTGGCGTCGGCAGCGTTCATGGCCATGCGAAAGTCGTAGCCTTCCACGGCCGTCGCCACGCCGATGCTCACCGTGATGGCGAGATCCTCCATGCGCGAGGCCTCTACCGTCTTCCGTATACGTTCGGCGATGTCGATCGCATCATCCTGTGTTGCACCCGGAAGCAGGACGATGAACTCTTCGCCACCAATACGACCGGCCTGGTCAGTTGGACGAATCACCTCTTCGATCGTGTGCGCGGGATGACATAAGACTTTGTCGCCTTTCTCATGGCCAAAGTCGTCATTGATCTTCTTGAAGTGATCAGCGTCAACGTACAACACACCGAGCGGCTGGCCCTCCGTCTGGCATCGACGGAATAAGCGCTTGGCCATCTGCATGATGCGCCGGCGATTGGCAAGGCCGGTGAGCTCGTCGGTAAAGGCACTCCGCCTGAGCTGCTCCTCAAGCCGGAAGTTGTCGTAAATGAACCGGCTGGTCACCAAGTAAAGCAAGCAGCCCGCGGCAATGGACAACGCCATGAAAATGGCCGCGTGAATCTGAAGCCAGGCCGGAATATCGCTCCTGACAAGAACGATGATCATGGTGGATGCGGTCAACGCTTCCCCAGTAAACAGTAGCGCACCGTTCACCCAGATCATGGATGACGCCACACCGGCAACGATCAGTGTAGGTGCCGCAAAGAGGAGGCCGTTGTGACGCGATACATCGTCGATCAGCAAGCCAGCATACATGGCTATCGTGTGGCCTAGCGTCGCCAGTTGAAGCGCATTATCACTTATTGGGCGCCAAGTGATTGCCGAGAGGATGCCCATGGCTAACAGTGGCAGAAGCCGTATGCCCATCGGAATGCTGGGCGGATCTGTCCTATCGCCCAGCACCATGGTGAACATGAGCATCGCGGTGCCACCGAGTAGCAGGATACGAATGGCCGGGCGCAGTCTCCGGCACTTATATTGAAGATAGGTGGTGAACTCTTGCGGCATGGTGGCGACGGCTTGTTGTGCGGCCTTATGCAATGGCCAGCGGAATCTCTGCCATATCGGCTGCCATGGCTATTCATTGATAGGGTTTCACTAAGGCCCAGTCTTCCGCTGGCGACTTCGTGCCACGACGCATGGCTCCTGCAGGTCACCGCGGTCGCGCACGCCTGCCACCCGTGGGCTTAGGTTGCCCACGAGTCCGCAACGAGCCCACTCTCTCTTGCGCCTCGTCGGAGGACGCCTGTGATGTCGCGGACATAACGCCCGCCGGGAAGGCCGCGATCGGCCCCAAGGGCTTGTAGGCGAGAGCTTCGGCGGTCTTACTCGCTACGCCCAAGGCTCGCAGCGTCGCCGCCGCCGTCATTTCAGCGAAATCGGGTTCGCACGCCGGCTTCAGCATGCAATGAATCGCGCCGAGCACGGCGCCAGCCACCATGTTCAGTGCGAGCGGCATTGGCATCGCGCGAAGGCGGCCACGCTTCATCCCTTCCTCGATATCGCGACGCACGAAGTCGAGCAGGAGGTTCGGCCCTTGCGTGTCAGGCCATCCCAGTTGCACCAGGAAACCCGCTGCAACAGGGTGATGCAGAGCCAAGCGGCAGACCAAGCGGATACCGCACGCGACACGCTCGGCCGGATCGTCTCGCTGCCGAACTACCGGGTCCGCCAGACAGACCAGATCTTTCGCCACCCTAAGGGCCAGCTCTTGCACCAGCGCCTGGGGCGACGGGAAATATTTGTAGAACGTGCCCCGAGAAACACCGGCGGCGGCAATGACGTCATCAATGGAGGTCGACGACGCCCCGTGAGCGGCGACCAGTTGAAGCGTGCTGATCAACAATTTCGATCGCATGCGTTCGCGCCGCTGGGCGGCCACGCGAGGTCGATGGTCTGGGCTTTCCATAGGATTCGATTGTGCTTTGGTTGTGCTGCTCAGCGCCCGGTAGGGCAAAGCGGCTGATGGTTTGAGGCGCAGCGCGCCACCTCGCGCACGGCGTGCTTGGCGCATGGTAGACCCTGCCCTCTTCCTTCAACACCCTCGATGCGGCGCTGCAGTCGCGACCAAGGTCTCGACCAGACCCATGCGCGCTTCCTCGGCCACCCTCCAAACCAGCACGCATCGGAACGGCGCACACGGCCTGCCTAAAGGCGAGGAAGGATTCGGTCGCGGCTTCGGGCAGCTGACCAGGCGGCAAGTCGCCCGCCGCTTCGGAAAGTGTGCACTGAGCACAATCGCGCTCGACGCGAACCCAAGCTTGGGCAAGTCGCAGAAACCGTGATTTCGCGCTTACACCAATAAGCGCGCTGGCCGGCGTCAGCTCAGGCCCTCCTTTGCCCCACGCTTTCGGATGCGACGCCAGAATTCTGCCCCGGAGCCGCACCACGACCACGCCACTCTATACAAAAATGACTATTTTGTCATGATGACATAACTGTCATTATGTAAGTCTGATGTCCTCGGGGGGAGTGCATATGAAGTCAAAGCAAATGGTGTTGTCTCGGGCGGTCTGCGTCGCATTCGTTCTTGTGCTGTCCGAACCGGCTTGGGCGGTCAATGGCGCTCAACCAGGCGGAAACGGCGCCGCCAACGCCGCGATGGGCGGCGCATCCATCGCCTTGCCGCTGGATGCCGAAGCCGCGGCCAACAACCCGGCCGGCCTCGCCTTCGTGCCGTCTTCGATGGCCCTTGGCTTGCAGGTGTTCCACGGGAATTCCTCCTCTCAGTACGTGCTGCCCGGCAACGAGCTGCACAACAGCGCCACGACGGTCGGCCCCGAGGGCGGCGTGAACTGGCATGTGTCCCCCACCTGGACCATGGGCCTGAGCGTCGACTTCGGCGGCGCAGGGGCGGACTACGGGCAGCCCGCGCTGCCGGTGCCGGGCGCACCGAACGCAAAGGCATCGCTCCAAGTGGTCGAGTTCATCCCGACGGTCGCTTGGCGGCCGTGCGAGAACCTTGCCATCGGCGTAGGGCCCAACCTCGCTTACGAGCGATTCGAGGCGCAAGGCGTCATCGTCCCCGCACCAGTGCCCGGTGGCCTGCTTCCGCTGCCCAAACACGGCCAGCAACAAGCCTATGGCGTCGGTATGCGCATGGGCGTCTTGTGGAAGCCAACGTCCAACCTGTCGCTTGGACTCAACCTCAAGTCGCGCACCTCCATGGGCCGTCTTGCCGGTTACGAAAAGGACTTGTTGGCGTACAGCGGCGGCCACCTCGACATCCCCAGCCAGTACGGCGTTGGCATCGCGTGGCGGGCCACATCCGCCCTCACCCTGGCGGCGGACTGGCTGCAGATCCATTGGGGCGATCTGGGAGTGATGAAGGACCCCAACGGCTTCCGTTGGCGCAACCAGCCGGTTTGGCGGCTCGGCGCCGCGTGGGCACTCGACGACGCATGGACGTTAAGAGCGGGCTACAGCCATAGCCGACGCCAAGTCACCAGCGACCTCACGGTGGAAAACCTTCTGGTCCCGTCGATCAACGACCGGGCGTTCACCGCCGGGCTGACCCGGCGACTCGACCCAAGCAGCTCGGTGAATCTCGGCTACGAGTTCAACCCCAAGACCACGCTGGAAGGAAGCGGCGCGAGCACCGGCACTTCTCTCACCAGCAAGGTGCAGATGCTCATGGTGAGCTACCAGCACGACATCTAAGGACCACGCGATGATGAAAAGTAAGGCAGTGCTACGACAGCCTGAGTCGTATCCTGAGAGCCGGCGCCCGGCAGACGTGCAACCGCTGCGGCGACCGCCGGCAGCCGGGCGCGCGGTTGAATTGGCGTTCTTACGGTGGGAGAAGCGCGAACTGGAGCCTACCGAGCGCTTCTGGCGCGACTTTGGTTTCCACATCGTTCGCGCCAGCGCACAACTCCTGGTTGCGCGCGGTGCGGGCACGGCGCCATGCATCGCGATCGCGGAGAAGGGCTCTACGAACCGCTTCTTGGGTCCAGCGTTCCGCATGTCGGACGACACCGATCTGGCGTCATACGTCGAACTTTTTGGCGCCACGTGGCTTCCCTTCGGGGCTATCCCGGGAGGGGGAAAGGGTGTCTCACTTCAAGACCCCTGTGGCCGTAGCGTTTGGCTGTTGCAGGGCCAAGTGCGCAGCGAACCACTACCGCTACGTGCGCCAACGACCGCACTGACCAATACGGCCCAACATGCGCCACGCGTCAACCAAACGATACGCACGCCGATCGAGCCGGCCCGAGTGGTCAAGCTTGGGCACGTGGTGCTGCAGACGGTGAACTTTCAGCAGATGGCTGAGTGGTATCTGCAGGTGCTTGGCCTGATACCGACCGACGTGCAATACCTGCCCGACGGCAGCCCGAACCTGGCATTCTGCCGCCTCGACCTGGGCAGCGAACCAGCTGACCACCACACCTTGGTGCTCGTAGGCGGCCTCGAGGAAAAGTACGAGCACAGCGCCTATGAGGTGATCGATCTCGACGCCCTCGGCCAGGGACAACAGGTGCTGCGCGCGGCCGGCTATTCACACCTCTGGGGCATCGGTCGGCATTTGTTGGGGAGCCAGCTCTTCGACTACTGGTGTGACCCCGACGGCTTCGAGCACGAGCACTATACGGACGGCGACCTCTTCACCGCCGATCACGAAACCGAGTATTCGCCGCTCACCTTCGGCGGCATCTGGGCCTGGGGCGCCGACGCGCCGGCTTCGATGAAACCTCGCAAAGATCTATCCACGCTGTTGCGCGTGCTGCGATTGCTTCGCCGCCGCGTCCTCACCCCCCAGCGACTAAAGCTTCTCGGCGCGGCACTCGATGCGCCCGCCCGTCCTTGGCTTTGACACGAGCTTGAACATGCCCCGCACCATCGTCCACTTTATTGAAACCCATACTTCTTCCAGCGCCCAATGGGGCGTGCAGTTCGGCTCTCGGATAGCGCCTCTGCAGGTACAAGCAAGAACCACCGGTGAGCTGCTTGCGCACCACTGGGATGCGATCTGGAGCATCAGCGAACCAGACGCGACACTGACCAGCGCGGCCGTACAGCTGCTAGCCCCGGTGACCCCAAATCAGCAGTTCCTCTGCCAAGGCGTGAATTACCGTAGCCATGTCGTCGAGTCAGGTCTCCGCGTCGAAGACTTTCCCTTCAACACGCTGTTCACCAAGGCCTCGTCCTGCATTACCGCAGCGGACGCGCCGGTCGCTCGTCCATCTCACGTGCAACTGCTCGACTACGAGATCGAACTCGGGCTGGTGTTGCGGCACGACCTGCCTCCGCACACGAAGGTGAGGCCGGATGACCTGCATCGCTGGTTGGCCGGCGTCACCATCGTCAATGACCTGTCGGCTCGCGACGTGCAGTTGCCGCAAGGCCAGTTCTACAAGGGCAAGAGCTATCGTGGCTTCGGCCCCGTGGGACCGGGCCTGGTGCTGCTCACCGCCGACGAATGGAAGCGCTGGCCCGAACTGCACATGCGGCTCAGCGTGAACGGTCAGCTGCGCCAGGAGGCCTATTGCGCGGACATGATCCACTGGCCGGCCGCCACCCTCACCGAACTCAGCAGCCTGCAGGACCTGCGCGCCGGAGACCTTATCGCCACTGGCACGCCCGCCGGCTGCGCCGCGCGCGCTCCGGGCAAGGCCGTGATGTTCGTGATGCGTCACTTCATGAGCGATGCCACCAAGTGGCGGCTGTTTACGCGCAAGGGCGCGAGCAACCCGGCTTACCTCCAGCCAGGCGACCGCATCCAGGCGTCCATTCGCACGGACGATGGTGCGATCGACCTCGGCGAGCAGACCACCGCCATTGTCGCGCCCTGACGCAAGGACCCCGCACCATGCACAACGAACCAGTGGCAGGCAGCTCCACGGCTCCAACTGTCATCAAGACTCACGCCGACATCGAGCGTTTCGAACGCCTTCCCTGGCGGGAGCGCCTGCCGGCCACCACCACTTACGGGCTGCTAAAAAGGGCTTGCGAAAACTACGCCGAGCGAGTTGCCCTGCGCTTGTTGGTGGCCGCCGATGCGGATGCATCCACGCGCGACCTCACCTACCGATCGTTGCTCGCAGGCGTGCACCAGACGGCGAACGCGTTGCACAACTGCGGCGTGTCCTCGACAGCGGCCGTGACGTTGTTGCTGCCGAATCTTATCGAGAGCCACCTGGCGCTATGGGGCGCCCAAGCCGTCGCTATCGCCAGCCCTGTGAACCCGATGCTGGATGCCGGCTACGTCGCAGGGATCTGCGAGGAGACAAAGGCAGAAGTCCTCATCGCCTTGGGACCGGCGCCCGGATCTGACATCTGGGACAAGGCGGTACAGGTCGCCGAACGGGTGAACACGGTACACACCATTCTGCAGGTGAATCTCGGCACGGCATTAGGCCAGCCGGTCGCCCACGGTCCTGTCGGCCGCATGCCTGCGCGCGACGGCGTGCGGGTTCTGGACTTCCATGCGACGCTCGCTGTAGCCCGGGCGGACCGACTGGCTTTCGATCGCACCATCGACGAATGCGACGCTTGCGCCTACTTCCACACTGGCGGCACCACGGGATATCCCAAGGTGGCCGTGCATCGACATATCAACGAGGCCTTCATGGCCTGCGCGATGCAATGGATCGACCATCGCGAGGACGTGATGCTCTCCGGCCTGCCACTGTTCCACGTGAATGGCGCGCTTGTGACTGGACTTGGCGCTTTCCATCGTGGCGCCGAGTTGGTGTTGTTGACGCCCGGCGGCTACCGCACGCCAGGCCTGCTGGACCACTTCTGGAAGATCGCGCGCCGATTCGGCGCCACTACCTTCTCAGCCGTGCCCACCGTGCTGGCCCGTCTACTGGACAAGCCTTGGCCCGAAGGTGGGCTACCAACACTGCGCCACGTGCTGTGCGGCGCCGCGCCGCTGCCTCGACAGGTGGCAGTGGAGTTCGAACGACTCACGGGTGCGCGCCTGCACGAGGGCTATGGCCTGACCGAAGGTAGCTGTGTCTCTACCGTCAACCCGCCGGAGGGACAGCGCAAACTCGGTACCGTGGGCCTGCGTCTTCCGTACCAGGAGATCCAACTGTTCGCGCTGGGCGCGGACGGCAAGCCCAGCGACCAACCCGTGAGGAATGGAAGCTCTGGGGTGATCGGTTTGCGTGGTCCCAACCTGTTTCAGGGCTATCTACGTGAGAGCGACAATCGGCACATCTGGATCGAGGGTGGCTGGTTCAACACCGGCGACCTCGGTCGCTGGGACGACGAGGGCTACCTGATGCTGTGCGGGCGCGCCAAGGATTTGATCATCCGTGGTGGCCACAACATCGACCCGCAGCTGATTGAAGACGCGTTGGTTGCGCATCCTGACGTGACCATGGCGGCAGCCATAGGGCAGCCCGATCGGCACGCCGGCGAAGTACCGGTGGCCTATGTGTCGCTGCGCGCTGGATCGTTGGCGACCGTGGAAGAGTTGATGGACCATGCACGAGCCACCATCCCCGAGCGCGCGGCGGTGCCCGTGCGCATCGAAGTGTTGCCGGCGCTGCCGCTCACGACCGTGGGCAAAGTATCCAAGCCGCACCTGCGCCTGAAGGCGATCGATGGCGTGCTGCGCGAGGCGCTGAACGCTGAAGGGCTGGGTGAGGTTCAGGCCGGCAGTCGACTCGCCATCGATGGAGGCATCGCTATAGACCTGTCTGGACCGAGCTCACTGCGATCCGCAGCGCTTGCGCTTGCCGGCCGCTATCCGGTGTCGACGCAGTGGCGGGAGCAGGCCGCATGAATGCTCGCACGACGCCTCCAGACGTCAGCCCCGATGTCGACGTGCTGCTCGTCGGCCTGGGCCCAGTGGGCGCTGCGCTGGCGAATCTACTCGGCCGCCGCGGCATGAAAGTTCTGGCGATCGACCGCGCCACCGAGGTATTCGCCAAGCCGCGCGCCATAGCACTCGACAACGAGGCACTGCGCATCATACAGCTGGTCGGGCTGCGCGAAAATGACTTCGCGAAAGTGGCGATTCCGCAAGTGAAATACCACTCGCCCCTGTTCGGCTGCTTCGCGCGCATCAACACGGCTCGCATCATCGACGGCCATCCGATGCTGGTGACATTCTGCCAACCGGAACTGGAAGCCGCGCTGCGCCGTCGGCTCGCCGAGTACTCCAGCGTGGAAATGCGGCTCGGTGTGGCGCTAGAGAGTTTCGTCGATGAAGGTGGCTGCGTGCAGGCCACACTCAATGACGGTGGTGCCACGCGCCAGGTTCGCGCCCGCTACCTGGTCGGCGCGGACGGCGCCAGCTCGTTCGTGCGGCGCACGCTAGGCCTGGACTTCGAGGGTCGCACGTTCGCGCAGGACTGGCTGATCGTCGATGCACGGGACGTGCCTACGCCGATCGACCATGTGGAGTTCCTCTGCGATCCACGGCGGCCGACGCCGCACATGGTGGCGCCCGGCGGCAGGCAGCGCTGGGAGTTCATGCTTCGTGCCGGCGAGCAGCCCAGCGAGATGGAACAGCCTGATCGCGTTCGCGCGCTGCTCGCGCCTTGGTGCAAGACGGACGAGATCCGCATCGAGCGCACTGCGGTCTATCGCTTCCACGCCCGTGAGGCGCGCCGCTTCTCCAAGGGCCGCTGCTTCCTTGTCGGCGACGCGGCGCATGTCACGCCGCCCTTCGCCGGCCAGGGCCTCGTCGCCGGACTGCGCGATGCGGCGAACCTGGCGTGGAAGCTCGCAGGCGTGGTGCAGGGTCAGCTAAACGAGCAGGTGCTCGACAGCTACGACCAGGAGCGCCGCCCGCATGCGCGCAAAATCATCAATCTCGCGCGCTTCCTCGGCAAGCTGGTGATGCCAAGTAACCGACTTGCCGCCTTCGCCATCCACGGGCTGATCCGCGCAATGCGCTTGCTACCCGCAGGCCGCGCCGCCTTCGACGATCTAAAGATCAAGCCACCGCAGGTCTTCGACGAAGGCCTCTTCTGGCGCGACCGGCGCACGAACAAGCTCCTTGCTGGCTCGATGCTGCCGCAAGGCTGGGTGCGCGTGGCCGAAGGCGCGATACCCCAGCTCAGCGACGATATCCTAGGGTTGCAATGGTCTTTGATTGGCTTCGGCGTAGACCCGGCACAGCACCTTGACACCGCACTACTCGCCCGCTGGAGCCAGCTTGGAGGCATGGTGTGGCAGTGGTGCCACCGCGGCCAGGCACAACATCTGGCGCCGGCCGACCGGCGCCTGGAGGCACTCGACGAGAGCGTGCTGCCGCGGCTCGCGCCAGTGGGCTGGGTCGCCATCGTGCGCCCCGATCGCTGTGTCATGGCCGAGGGGCCAGTGTCGGATGTCGGACCACTGCTGCGGCGTGCATTGCAAATACTGGAGCCCACCGACCTTCAACAAAAGCCATGCTTCGATGACGCATTCATCACTATGAAAGAGCCTATTCGGCCAGATATTTGCACTGGGGGACGAATTTAGAGGGTGGCACGCGTCCGCTGCGGTACGCACTGTGCTTATCAATATGAGCCTACCGCCGAATAGCCCATCTGGCTAAGTGCTTGATCCACGCACCAGCGCGCATACTTTGCCTTCTGGTGCCAAGCAAAGTACGTGCATGACGCGCGTTATCGACACAGACCTTGGTTTTCAAACCTGCACACACGTTGGTGTCATGCCTATTTTCAGGCAAACGGCGAACTTTGGAGAACGCCCGGGGAACAAGCTTTGGCGTTCGTAGGCCGCAGAGGGACTGAGCAGGTCGCAACGGGAACGGGCACCGGAGACGGCGCCATGACGACGCATATACATGACAGGGAGATGCGCGCCGCGCGTGAAGTCAATGTTCCGCGATACGCCAGTCGTATCGCGACAACGCAAGAGATCGCTGATCCCCCCGATGACGACGGCCGCGTCATCCAGCTCACGCTACGCTGGCCTCCTTGGCGTCCACTGCCCGGTTCCGTTCACCAAGCCCTGTGCCGTTAATCTCAGTGGCCGCGTTGCGGCCCAGCCATCGGAGGTTCCCATGAGCAGCGCTGCAGTCGAAACCCCGCAGGCGCGGGGCGTGGACATGAAGCTGGAGGTCGTCGTCATCCCTGTTTCGGACGTCGATCGCGCCAAGCACTTTTACGGCGGCTTGGCGTGGAGGCTGGATGCCGATTACGCCTCGGATGACGGCTACTACCGCGTCATCCAGTTCACGCCGCCCGGCTCCAGGTGCTCGGTCATCTTCGGCAAGAACGTCACTGCCGCCACCCCCGGTTCCGCCCAGGGCCTGTACCTGATCGTCTCCGACGTCGAGGCGGCCCGCCAAGAACTGCTCAGTCGCGGAGTGGAGATCGGCGAAGTGTTCCACGACGCCGCTGGTGTTTACGCCGGCCCCGACGAGCCCTACCTGTTCGGGCGGGTCCGGGTCAGCGGTGCGCATCCCGAGCGTAGCAGCTACCGCTCGTTTGCCTCTTTCAGCGATCCGGACGGCAATGGCTGGCTGTTCCAGGAGCTCACCCATCGACTGCCCGGGCGCGTGGACACCGACGCCACGACATTCACCTCGTCGGCGGACCTCGCGGCCGCGCTGCGGCGGGCGGAGACCGCGCACGGCGAGCACGAGAAGCGGACCGGCGGCCAACGCGATGAGAATTGGCCTGACTGGTACGCCGAGTTCCTCATCCGCGAGCAGGCGGGTAAGGACCTGCCCTTGTGAGGATCGTGGCGCGAGGTCTCCCCGAGATTGAAAGGAAGTTACGTACGCAATGCGCCGCAGCGGCAAGTCAGGCCGCACGAGTCGGATAGTCGGTGTAACCCTTTGGGCCGGGGGTGTACAACGTTGTCATGTCCACGTCATTCAGCGCTCCATTCGTCCGCATGCGCTCCACCAGGTCGGGATTGGCTAGGAACGGGCGAGCGAAAGCAATGAGGTCCGCGCGGCCTGCCTTGAGCGCATGTTCAGCGCTCGCGCGATCGAAGCCGCCTGCAAGGATAAACAAGCCCTGGAACGCAGTGCGTAGCTGCAACTTGAACTCGGCAGGCACCGGCGGCGCGCCCATGTACGTATCCATGGCCGAATGATCCAGTACATGGAGGTACAGCAAGCCCAGCCTCGACAGTTCCTGGGTAAGCGCCAAGTATTGAGCCTCGACGTCGGGGAACGCGCCCGTGCTATTGAACACGCCGTAGGGCGACAACCGGATCCCGACGCGGTGGGCACCCATGGCGGCGGCAGTGGCGCGAGCGACTTCGAGCGCGAAGCGATTACGGCCCTCGATGCTGCCACCGTAGGCATCGGTGCGCAGATTCACATTGGCGTTCAGGAATTGCTCGATCAGATAACCGTTCGCGGCATGCAACTCGACACCATCGAATCCCGCCTCGATGGCGAGTCGAGCTGACTTCGCATATTCATCGACGGCATGGGCAATGTCGGTCTCGCTCATCGCCCGCGGTATGCTGCGCGGCTGCATACCCTGCGAGTCGGTGTACATCTCGCCGGGGCACGCATCGGCCATGGGACCGAGCACTTCCGCACCGGCAGGCAGGTTCGCCACATGTGACACACGGCCTGTGTGCATGAGCTGCACGAAGATCTTGCCACCTTTAGCGTGGACTGCGTCGGTGACGCTCTTCCACCCACGCACCTGCGCATCATTGAAGAGTCCGGGAATCCGCGCGTAGCCCAGGCCGTTGGGCGACGGGGAGGTGCCCTCGGCGATGATCAGGCCTGCCGAAGCACGCTGACCATAGTATTCAGCCATCAATGCGCCAGGCGTGTTGGTGTCGTCGGCGCGGCTGCGCGTCATCGGCGCCATAACCGTGCGATTCGCGAGCCGAATCGAACGGGCAGTGAGTGGTTCGAAAAGCATAACGGTTCCTCGGTAAGTGCAGATCGTTCGAAAACGTGTTACCGGCAGAGCGCGTGCGTGGCGATCGAATGCCGGCTTCAGGAGTTCTGCGGCAGGTAGATGGGTCTGGCCGCCGTCAGGCCTTGCTTCACCTGCAGGCTGCGTTCATCGGCCAGCACCTCCTCCAGACCCGCTTCGAGTCCGTCAAGCGCGCGTTTGACGATCTCTTCAGCGCTCGACTTCGGGGCATCGAACCCGCGAGCGAGGTCGGTATCGACAAAGCCCATATGCAGTGCCAGCACCTGCGTCTTCTGCGCCGCCAGTTCGATGCGCAGGGCATTGGTGAGCGACCACGCGGCGGACTTGCTCGCCGAATAGGCGGCCATCGCGCCGCTCACCCACGAGACGACCGACAACACATTGAGCAGCGCGCCACCGCCGTTGGCCTTGAGAATCGGCGCGAAGGCCTTGCTCATGCTCAGCATGCCGAAAAAGTTTGTTTCGAAGATGCGTCGCGTGACATCTTCGCTGTCCGGTGCAAGAAAGCCACCGGCCTGAGCGATGCCGGCATTGTTGATCACGAGCGTCACGTCAGACGCCAGTGCCGCGGCTGCGGCCACCTCGTCTGCGTTGGTGACGTCGAGCCGCAGGGGCTGAACACCCGATTGCGTGATGGTTGCGGGGTCGCGTGCGCCGGCGTAGACCTTGCGGGCGCCGCGGGCGAGCAACTCTCGCGTGAATACCAGACCGAGCCCACGATTGGCGCCGGTAACAAGGACAGTTGCGTTCTCGATTTTCATGGGAAACTCCAGGGGTAGGGAAAAACAGGCTCACTTGATCCTGACGATGACTTTGCCGCGCAAGCCGACCACATCGGCAGTTGGCTTGATGAAGGGATAAATCTTTCCGCCATCAGACAGGAAGTCGTTGTACGGGGCGACCAGAAAATAGGCCGTACGATGTGCGGAATAGGTGGACTTGGACATGGCATGTCTCCTGAAGGACAGAGGTACCAGTCGCTGCCGCTTGGAACCGCTATTTCGTCCCGGGCCGGATACGCGGACGAAATTAGGCCCTTCCAGGTCCGATCACTAGCCGGTAAATCCGGTAGGCACCCTTCCACCGGTGAGAGGCTACGCACCGACTCGAAGCCATGAGGATCCTGCTGGCGGTGGCAGACACAGGACCCCTTTCCGCAACCATTTGCCAACTGCACATTCCGTTGGTCACTGTTGGTCATCGTGTAGCGGAGTCGTCGCGCATCGGAATGGGAGGAATACCTCCGTGTCCGACTTTTGCTGCGAAGCACACGCTTCGCTCATGCCCGTCAGCCTGGTGCAACCAAGCGCATGAGTTCCCCCGCTCGCGGATTTCCCAACCTACGCAGGCTTTGGTGTCATGCCCACGACTTGGGCAAGACCGGCCTTCGCCGAGGCAGCGGTCAGTCGCCTCGCCCGGAGCGACGCGTGCGACGGGTCCGGCGCCTGGACGTCGGCATTAAGGCAACGCTGATTAAGTATCGCCCTCGTCACCGCCCCTGTCTGCGCGCATCTCACAGGGGCGTCGGCGACGGCAGCCTGGCTGTCCGTCGAGCCGACGCACCGAAGAGGTGCGGGCAGACAGGGGCGGTGACGCCTGCGCAGAGTTGATCAGAGCATCCTTAACGGGTAGGCCCCTCGGGGGCCTACCCGTTTGGGGCCTTATCACGGCTTTCGTTGATCAATATCAAGTTTCCTGGCGGGATGGGTGGTCAGCTGTGCACATGTGCACGTCAGCTCGCCATCACGACCGGTGGTCAGGCCTCCTCCACCCACGTTCGTCGCGCGGGTTGTCATGGTAGCCGGCGGCCCCAGCGTCTGGGCCGGCCGCATTGAGTCCGTGCAGGGGTCGGTCGTCGATGTCGCCTGCAGCAGCCCGCCGCTCTTGCGACAAGCACTGCGCACGAACGTCGATGCCTCGACCGTTTATCTCGAGGTACAGCAGGGGCTTGATCCCGGGCACGTCAGGACACTCGCCCTGGGCCGGACCTCGGGCATGCGCCGGGGGCAGGCAGTCGCCAGCACGCAGGAGCCGGTGTCCGTTCCGGCCTCGCCGCAGGTGCTCGGGCGGCTGCTCGATGTGTTCGGCGCCCCGCTGGACGGAGGCGACCCGATCATCGCGGAACAGCGCCTGCCAATCACCGGCCGCCCCGTTTCCCTCAGCGAGACGAAACCGCTCAGCGGCATCCTGCAGACCGGCATCAAGGTGATCGACCTCCTCTGCCCCTTCGCGCGCGGCGGCAAGACGGGGTTGTTCGGGGGAGCGGGGGTCGGCAAAACAGTGCTGATCACCGAGTTCATGCATGCCATCGTGCACCTTCATCGCGGAACAAACGTCTTCTGCGGCGTGGGCGAGCGCATTCGCGAAGGCCATGAGCTGTGGCACGACATGCGCGACGCCAACGTGATGCCGCATACCTTGATGGTGTTCGGACAGATGGACGAAGTACCCGGCGTGCGCTTCCGCGTCGGCCTTACCGGCATGACTTACGCCGAGTACCTGCGCGATACGCTGGGCGGCGATGTGCTGTTCCTGATGGACAACGCATTTCGTTTTGCGCAGGCCGGCAGCGAGGTATCCGGCTTGCTGGGCCGTATGCCCGCCACCGTGGGTTATCAGCCCACCCTGCTCTCCGAGATCGCGGAACTGGAGGAGCGGATCTGCTCCACGCAGCATGGCAGCATCACCTCGGTGCAGGCCGTGTACGTGCCGGCGGACGATATGACCGATCCGGCGGTCATCGCGATCCTCGCGCACCTCGACACCAGCGTGATCCTCTCGCGGGATCAGGCCACGCAAGGCATCTATCCCGCGGTGGATCCGCTGGCCTCGCGCAGCCGCTTGCTCGAACCTTCCGTCGTCGGCGCGCGCCACTATCGGGTCGCCACCCAGGTGCGCGAACACCTCGCGCGCTACAAGGAACTGGAAGACGTCATCGCCATGCTGGGCATCGAGGCCCTGTCGGCCATCGACCGCAAGCTGGTGCTGCGCGCGCGCCGATTGCAACGCTACATGTCGCAACCGTTCGCGGTCGTCGCCGCCTCCACCGGCATCGCAGGCGCGAGCGTGTCGCTGGAGGACACCCTGGCCGACTGCGAGGCACTGCTGGGGGGCCGATACGACGACACGCCCGAGGCTCAGTGCTACATGTGCGGCCGGCTCCCGGGAGTCGCCGCGTGAGCACCTTCGACCTTCACCTTCTGAGCCCTCGCGCCAACGAGCACATCGACGGCGTGGCTACCTTCGTGGGCGAGGATCCGAGCGGCCAGTTCGCCATACGCGCGCATCATGAATGCTTCATCACGGCACTGGTTCCCGGCCTGTCGCGGCTTCACTACGGCAATGGCCGTACCGAATACCTCGCACAGCCGGGAGGCGTCCTGTATTTCGCCGGCAACGTACTGACCCTCGCCGCGCGCGATTACCTGCGTAGCGAGGACCTGCATGCCGTGAGCCGCGCTCTCGAGGAACGGTTCGCCAGGGAAGAGGCATCACTCGGCGAACTCCACGAGCAGCTGCGCCAGCTCGAGCGCGAGATGCTGCGCCGCCTGTGGCGCCTGCAGCGGGAGTCGGCCCGATGACCATGCCGACCGACGAGCTTTGGCACCGTTCGATATTGCGGAAAGTGCGCCGCACGGTCCGTGCACAGCGTGATAGTCAGGGACTGATAGGGCAGTCGCTGTATCTCGGCACGCTCGGCCTGGTGTTCGTCCTGCCGGTGGTCGCCGCCGCCTATTTCGGATTGTGGATCGACGAAAAGCTGCCCGGCTATTCGGTGCGAGGGACGCTGTCGGGCATCGTCGCCGGCATCGTGATAGGCGCGTTGAACGTCTACCTGATCATAAGGGAGCGCCAGTAATGGACGAGAACGGCATCATCTTGCGCCTAGGGCCCTTGTTGCTCACGGACACGGTGGTTACGACGTGGGGCATCATGGCCGTGATGGTGCTGATCTGCTGGCAGGTGACGCGCCGTCTCAAGCTCTCGCCTGATCGCTGGCAAAGCGTGCTGGAAAGCATCGTACTGATCATGCAGGGGGCGATCGACGACATTGCCCCCGGACAATCGAAGCGCCTCCTCCCGTTTGTCGGCAGCCTGTGGATTTACCTGGTGTTCGCCAACCTGGTTGGACTCGTACCGGGACTGCATTCGCCCACGGGCCAGCTCTCCGTCACCAGCGGCCTGGCCATCCTGGTGTTTGTCGCCACGCATTGGTACGGCATTCGCGCATCCGGATGGCTGCCGTACCTGCGCCATTACGTGCAGCCCAACCCGATCCTGCTTCCGTTCAACGTCATCGGTGAGCTTTCGCGCACGCTCGCGCTGGCCGTTCGCCTGTTCGGAAACATCATGAGCCTGGAAATGGCAGCGCTGCTGGTGCTGCTCGTAGCCGGGCTGCTGGTGCCGGTGCCACTGCTGATGCTGCACGTGGTGGAGGCGCTGGTGCAGGCGTACATCTTCGGCGTGCTCGCCCTCGTTTACATCGCCGGCGGGCTGGAATCCCACGCCACAACCCGTTCCGATGGAGGCTCCGCATCATGAAAGACCTGAGCTTGTTCGCGCTCTTCTCGACGGTAGGCGCACTGGTGGCCATCGCCCTTGGCGTGATGTTCCCCGCCCTGGCCATGGGCCGCGCGATAAGCCGGGCGCTGGATGCCCTGGCCCGTCAACCCGAAGCGGAAAAGTCGATCTTGCGCGCCCTGTTCATCGGCTTGGCCATGGTGGAGTCACTGGCCATCTATGTGCTGGTCATCGTGTTGATCGTGCTATTCCGCAATCCACTGCTGGCGTACCTGCTGAAGTAGGCATTCGGCCATGGGCTTCGACTGGTCCACTTTCGTCCTGGAGATCATCAATTTTCTGGTGCTGGTCTGGCTGCTCCGGCACTTTCTCTATCGGCCGGTGCTTGCCATGATCGAGCAACGCCAGCGCGCCGTGCAAAAGACGCTGGACGATGCACAGAAGGCGCGCGACGAGGCCGGCGCACTCCAGGCGGACTACCAGGCGCGCAACACCCAATGGCAAACCGAACTGGAACAGCGCCGCGCGGCCCTGGGTAACGAACTGGAGGCAGAGCGGCAACGCCGCTTGCTTGCGCTGCAGACGGACCTGGCTGCCGAGCAGCAACGCCAGGAAGCGCTACGCAAGCACGTACAGGACACTTACGAGCGGGCCGTGCAGGGCCGGGCCGCTGCCCAGGCCGCGCGGTTCGCCTCGCGCCTTTTGCATGACCTCGCCACGCCGGCGCTGGCCCAGCGCATCTTCGACTTGGCGCTCAAGGATCTCGCCGCATTGCCGCCCGATCGCATCGGTGCGCTGCGCACCGCGCTGGGTGTCGCCAAGGCCGTCATCGTCCAGAGCAACCCACCCTTGTCTGGCGACGAGCGCGCCCGCCTCGAAGCGACTCTGGCCGCATGGTCCACTTCTCTGCCGGACATCGAGTACATGGAAGATGCCAGCCTGGTATGCGGGTTGCGGATCCGCATCGGCGCCTGGGAGCTTGATGCCAGCATCGCCGGAGAACTGCGCGCCTTCGCGGAAGCGGACGGCCATGGCTGACCTCTCGTCATCGCGCGCGCTCGATCGGCGCGAACACTGGCTGGCAGGCTATGGGTTCGGGCTGCGCGTCCACGAAAGCGGGACGGTCGTCTCGATCGGCGACGGCGTGGCATGGATTGCCGGTCTGCCCTCCGCCGCCCTGGACGACATCGTGACCATCGAGGGCGGCGGCGAGGCGCTGATATACCACCTCGGGCCGGAGAGGATTGGCGTCATCCTGCTCGACACCAGCGCCTGGCTGCGCGCGGGCGCACGCGTCAGGCTGAGCGGCCGCCAACTGCAGATGGGCGTTGGCGATGCCCTCCTGGGCCGCGTGGTCGACCCGCTTGGCCGTCCGCTGGACGGTGGCGACGTGCCACGAACCGAAACCCTGCGCGCGCTGGACGACGTGTCGCCACCGCTCATGCACCGCGCCTTCGTGCAACGGCCGCTATACACGGGCAACAAGATCGTCGACACGCTGATCCCCATCGGCCGCGGGCAGCGCCAGCTCATCATTGGCGACAACGGCACCGGCAAGAGCGCGCTGGCGCTGGACGCCATCCTGCGCCAGCAGGATGAGTCCGTGCGCTGCGTTTACGTGCTGATCGGACAGAAGCGTTCCGACGTCGCCAGCACCATCGAATTGCTGAAAGAACGCGACGCCATGGCGTACAGCACGGTGGTGGTCGCCGAGGCCAACGCATTGCCGGGCATGAAGTACCTGGCGCCGTTCGCCGGATGCGCCATCGCCGAGGCCTGGATGGCGGCAGGCCACGACACCCTTGTCGTTTACGACGACCTCAGCACGCACGCGAAAGCCTATCGCGAACTTTCGCTTCTGCTGCGCCGGCCACCCGGTCGCGAGGCCTATCCGGGTGACATCTTCTACCTGCATGCGCGACTCCTGGAGCGCGCCACCGCCCTGTCCCCCGAGCAAGGTGGCGGCAGCATGACCGCCCTGCCCCTGGTGGAAACCGAACAGGGCGAGATCGCCGACTACATTCCCACCAATCTCATCTCCATCACCGACGGCCAGATCTTCCTCGATCAGCGTTTGTTCGCACAGGGACAGTTGCCGGCCATCGACGTGGCTCGCTCGGTCTCGCGCATCGGTGGCAAGGCCCAGCACCCGAACATCCGCGACCAGGCTGGAAGGATCAAGCTGGACTACCTGCAATTCCTGGAGCTGGAGGTATTCACGCGCTTCGGCGCCAAGCTCGAAGCTGGCGTCGAGGAACGCATCCGGCGCGGGCGCAGCTTGCGCATGGCCCTGAGACAGCCGCGCCTGGAGTCCTGGCCCGCCGCCGCGCAGATGGCCTGGTTGGTCGCCTATAACGAAGGCCTGCTCGAACGCATCGACTCGCAAGACATCGTGGCAGCCATGCAGCGAATCCTCGACCACTGCCGGCATGAACAAGTTGCCGTAGGCGACCCACCCGACAGGTGGCACGACCGCGTGCGCCGCTGGCTGGAGACGGACCATGGCCCGCTGGCGTGAACTTGGCCGCCACATCCAGGCGCTCGACGACATCGGCACGATACTGTCCGCGATGCGCAGCCTGGCCTTCATCGAGGCACACCGTATTGCCGAAGGTGCGCAGCGTCAGCAGGACACCGTGGCCGCCATTCGCGTGGCCATCGACCATCTTGTCGCGCATTACCCGCGGGTGCGACCACGCATCATGCCCAGGCGCGACGTGTTCGTCTTCATCGGATCGGAGCGCGGTCTGTGCGGCGACTTCGACGAACGCATGGCTGCCCAGTTGGATGCCATTGGCGGAATCGAGTCGGACGCCTGCATCATCGTGGGCAACCGGCTCTCCCAGTTTCTGGAGGAGAAAGGCGTCGCGCATCTAACGATAGCCGGTGCAGCCGTCAATGAAGATATTCCAGGTGTGATGTCCCACATCGCGGCCTCGGTACAGGCATCCACGCAACACGACCACGGCGTCAGCACGGGACTCGTGGTGGTCCATCACGACGAACACGGCGATGTCCGTCATGAGCGCATTCTGCCGGTGCCCGCCGTGCCGGCCAACCATGGCTGGCCAGCTAAGCCATTGCTGCAGCTATCACCCAGGACGCTTCACGGCATGCTCATCGAACACTATGTTTTCGCCTCGCTATACGCGCTCCTGCTCTCGTCGCTTCTGGCGGAAAACCGGCGCCGCCTCACCCAAATGAGCGCCGCCCTCGACCGGCTGCACGAGCGAGTAGACGTCCTGGACCGCGGCCGCCGGCGCGCACGCCAGGAAGCCATCACCGAGGAAATCGAAATGATCCTGCTCGGGCAAGGCGCAACCGGCGCGAACCAGTGACAGCACATCCGAAACGCACCTCGGCGACATTCGCAGCTCGCCCCTTTCCTAGGGATGCTCTGATCAACGCTGCGCAGGCGTCATGATGTCCAGAAGGCCCGCAGGCGGTGTTGCGTGGCGCCGGGAAGACTGGCCGTCTTGCCAAGCCACGCGGCACCGCCTGCGGGCCTTCTGGACATCACCCCATCATTTTAAATTCAACACGTTGGGGCCGGTCCTGTCTGTCCGCATCCCTTCGGTGCGCCGGCTCGACAGACGGCCAGTCTGCCGTCGCCGACGCCCCTGTGGGCTGCGAACAGACAGGACCGGTGACGCCTGCGCAACGTTGATCAGAGCATCCCTAGGGGTGGTGCGCCGACGAAGGACACCGATGCGTCAATGCGGCAACTGCGACGGATCGTAGTGGTTACGTGAGTTCCATAGCATCCAGCCGTCGGTTCCTTCCGCTTCTGCAGCGTCTACCTGCATCTGAATCTCATGCACTCCGAACTCCCGTCGGTCGAAGGCGTAGTCGCGAAACGCCTGCAACCATGGCCTGAACCGAATAGCGGGCAACCCGGTCCGCGCCTGTGCCTGTACCAGCGAGCGCCGGACGATCTGGCCAGGTTCGGCGGTCGGGTTTGCGCAGCCAGGTATGCCCCAGGTGAAGCCCGATGGGTAGAGCATCGGGGAGATGTAATCGAGCGATCCACCAAGCAATTCGATGTTCTGTCCAATGGACGTGTCATCGCGGTTCCAGCATACGTAGCCAAAGATGTCCGCCGAGATGAAGACATTGTAGGGGTCAGCTCACGAAACGGACAGAATCGTACGTTAAGCCGACGCAGCGCTGTGCTCGGCACGAGCGGCCGTCCAGACGGCTTTCGCCGCATCGGCGTTCATGACGGCGATGCCGAGGCCCACGATCAGGTCCGGCCAGCCGGAAACCCACCGCATCGTAACGATGCCAGCGGCGATGATGGCGATGTTCGCCAGCGCATCATTGCGCGCCGACAGAAACGCGGCCCTCGTCAAGCTCCCGCGGTGATGCCGAAATCTGGCCAACAGAAAGGCGCAGCCGAGGTTCACCACCAGTGCTCCCAGCCCTGTGGCCGAGAGCAACCAGGGTTCGGGTGGGGTTGGTGACTGGAACTTCTGCCAAGCGGTCCACAGCAGCGCCAAGGCGGGAAAGAGGAGGATTCCCGCCAACAACATGCCAATACGCGCGCGGGCTCTCGGCGACCAGCCAAGTGCGACCAGAATCAGCAAATTGACGGAGGTGTCTTCAAGGAAGTCCACGCTGTCCGCGAACAGAGATACCGAGCCGATGCGTTGCGCGACACCGAACTCGACAAAGAAATACGCCAGGTTGGCCAGCGCGACGATGAGGACGGCGCGGCGCAAACCTGCGTCGCTGGATGGCAAAGGATCGGAGAACGACTTCATCGCGACGGCGACGTCCCTTTAGTTTGCGTTGAGGCTGGTACCCATCGGTAGAGCGTGGGAACGGAGACGCCAAGGTCTTTCGCCACGTCCCTGGCGGGCACGCCACTGGCCAGTAGTCGCTTGGCGGACGCAATCTTGCTGTCGGTCATCTGCCGCTTTCGACCACCCTTGCGACCCATCCGCCGGGCGACTTCCAAGCCCGCACGCGTGCGTTCCACGGTCAGCTCCCGCTCCATTTCGGCAAGGCTGGCCATGACATGAAAGAAAAACCGCCCCGACGGCGTGCTGGTGTCGATGGCGTCCGTGAGGCTTCGGAATTGGACGTCGCGTGCGTGCAACTCGCCAACCAGATCGACCAGATGCTTCAGGCTACGGCCGAGTCGATCCAGCTTCCATATCACCAGCGTGTCGCCTTCGCGCAGCATCTCCAGCGCCTTGGTCAGCCCTGGGCGATCCGCACGGCTACCGCTGAGCTTGTCCTCGAAGACTTTCTTGCAACCGGCTTTGCGCAAGGCCTCGATCTGGAGATCCAGGTTTTGGTCCTGCGTGGAAACCCGGGCATAGCCGATCAACATGGCGACGCACTCGACATCATGACGTCGGCTTCAACGTGAGGCGGTCCCGGCTCAAGTCCAAGTAACAGCTGTCGTCCCGACAGACCCAGTCGAGCACGACGCCGGATGGTTTGGGATTCCGAACAAACTGGGCCAGCGCCGATCGATATTGCGTTTCAGTCGTGGCGGAGCCTTGGAGGCGGAGGTAGTTGTCAGTCAATCCCATCAAGAGATCGCGTTCGATGTCGGAGCGGAAGGCAGTGACGCCACCGGTGGGACCCAGGGCCAAGAAGAAGTAGTCGCCGCTTTCCGTCATGTTGGCCAGCACGGTTTGAACGATCGGATTGTTCGGATTGACCAGAGCGTGGTACGTGGCGAACCCATAAAAGTGGAACGAGAACTGGATGACTTCATAAGAAACCGTGCCGAGGACGGCGTGGCCGAAACTGAAGCCCGCTTCGGTGACGCCGGGTGGAATCTCCTCTGGTGGTCGCAATGCCAGGCACGCATAAGTCTGCCCGTGCCCTTCGATCGTCCCCAGTGCAACGCACGGCCCGGGCGCGTTGACGAATTCGCGGATCCACCCGCCGTGAACAGTCAGCACGGGCAACGCGGGCATGGGTCGACTCATGGGTTGGATGCACCGTCGGTGCTATGGGCGGAACGCAGTCGCTGCAACAGATCGGGCAACGCGGTTTGTACCGTCTCCCACACCACATCGAGGTTGATGTCGAAGTAGCCGTGGGCGATGCGATTACGCATCCCGCGCATGCTCCGCCATGGTACGTCGGGATGGTCCTGGGTGAACACAGCGTAGCCATCCATCACCTTGGTGGCGGCCTCACCGATGATGATGATGCTCATGACCACCGCCTGTTGGGTGCGCTTATCGGAAAGGAAGTCGTCCTTGTCCAAGCCGTCCACAAACCGGCACGCATCGGTCGCTGCCTGTCGCATGTGATCCAAGTAGTCATCCAGGCGGTGGTCACTCATACCGGCTGCGCTTCTGCGAGCACCTGGGCACGAAAAGACGCCGGCAGATCACTGGGCGTCAGGAGATCAACGGGGATGCCGAGCAAGGATTCCAACTCGACCTGCAATCCGCCCAGGTCGAACAGCGTCGCGCCTGGCAGCGCGTCGACCAGCAAATCCAGATCGCTATCCTCCTGATCCGTGCCGCGCAGCACCGAACCGAAGATGCGCGGGTTCGCCGTGCGAAAGCGGCTGGCTGCCTCGCGCACGGCACTTCGCTTGAGATCGAGCACGATCGACGGGCGCATCTGGCATTCTCCTTTATCGAAACTCATGGTTAGCGTAGTCGTGCGAGAATTGGGTTTCAAGAACTGTTTTTGAGAATCGCAAGGCCTTGAGCCACGGTACCGGGCGCGATCCCCGCCTGGGTTATCACAAACCTGCGTTTTCAAGAGGAGCCTCGTTATGCCCCGTCGGTCAATCTTGTCCGGCGCCGAACGCGACAGCGTACTGGCGTTACCGGGCACGGAAGATGCACTGATCAAGCAATACACCTTCAACGACGCCGATTTGTCGGCCATTCGACAACGACGTGGCCAACACAACCGACTCGGTTTCGCCGTGCAGCTGTGCTACCTGCGCCACCCCGGCTTCGCGTTGCCCCCCGATGGCGAGCCGCCAGTGTCCTTGCTGACGCATGTCGGCCGACAGTTGCGCATCGAGCCGGAGATGTGGCCGCAGTATTCACAGCGGCCAGAAACCCGGCGCGAGCATCTGGCCGAACTGCAGACATGGCTCAACCTGAGACCGTTCTCGGCCACCGACTATCGCCGTGCGGTCCAACAGCTCAGCGAACTCGCGCAGCAAACCGACCGCGGCATCGTGCTGGTCGAGGCACTGATTGAGCAGCTACGGCAACAGCGCATCATTCTGCCAACGGTCGATGTCATTGAACGGGTTTGTAGCGAAGCCCTAACGCGCGGCACGCGACGCGTGCATGAGGCGCTGACGTCGCCATTGACGGATCAGCACCACCTCGCTCTGGATGGTCTGCTGACAATGCGCGAAGGCAGCAAGGGTAGTGGTTTGATCTGGCTCCGACAGCCACCCGGACCACCGAAGCCCAAACACATCCTTGCGCACCTGGCGCGGTTGAAGACCCTGCGCGAACTGTGGCTACCGGAGGGGTTGGAACATGCGATTCATCAGAACCGCCTGATGAAGCTTGCCCGCGAGGGTGGCCAGATGACCGCCCAGCATCTGCGCGACTTGGAGCCTCGTCGTCGCTACGCGACGCTGGTGGCTGTGATTCTCGATACCCGCGCCACGTTGATCGACGAGATCATCGACCTCCACGACCGCTTCATGGGCGCGTTGTTTAGCCGGGCCAAGCGTCATCATGCCGATCGCTTCCAGGAATCGGGCAAGGCGATCAACGACAAGGTGCGTTTGTACTCGCGGATCGGCCGGGCCTTGCTCGACGCCAAACAATCAGGCGGTGATCCGTTCGCTGCCATCGAGGCGATCATCCCATGGGAGGTGTTCCGCGCAAGCATTGTCGAAGCCGAACAACTGGCCCGACCGGCTGACTTCGATTTCCTCGCACAGGTGGGTGACAGCCTTCATCAACTTCGGCGCTACACACCGACGCTGTTGGAAGCATTGACCTTGCGCGCTGCACCGGTGGTACGCGACCTGCTCGCTGCGGTTGAGGTGCTGAAGGGCATGAACCGCCGTCAAGCACGCAAGGTGCCGGACGATGCGCCCACGTCGTTCGTGCGCAAACGTTGGGAATCGTTGGTATGCACGGCCGAAGGGCTGGACCGGCCGTTCTACGAGCTATGCGTGCTGGCCGAACTGAAGAACTCGTTGCGCTCCGGCGACATTTGGGTGCAGGGCTCGCGTCAGTTCAAGGATTTCGAAGACTACCTGTTGCCACCGCCTCGCTTCGCGGCGCAGCGCGACCAGCGGGAGCTTGGCCTGGCTATAGAGACGGACGGTGAGCAATTCCTGGCCGCGCGCCTAGCTGTACTGGAGCGCGAGCTGGCGACGGTGGAACAGCTCGCGGCCGCCAACGAGCTGCCCGACGCGGCGATCACCCCTACCGGCCGCCTCAAACTATCGCCGCTGGAAAATGCCGTGCCCGATGCGGCCGAAGCGTTGATGCAGCAGGTGTACGGCCGCCTGCCACACCTGAAAATTACGGAGCTGCTGTTGGAGGTCGATAATTGGACCGGCTTCACCCGGCACTTCAAGCACCTGAAGAGTGGCGCGGCAGCCGAAGACCGGCATCTGCTCCTAACCGCCATCCTGGCCGACGCGATCAACCTGGGCTTGTCCAAGATGGCGGAATCTTGCCCGGGCACGACGTACGCCAAGTTGACCTGGTTGCAGGCGTGGCACATTCGGGACGACACCTACTCGGCAGGATTAGCCGAACTGGTGAATGCTCAGTTTCGCCAGCCGTTCGCGTCGCACTGGGGCGACGGCACGACGTCGTCATCGGACGGCCAGAACTTCAAGGCGGGTGGCCGTGGGCACGTCACCGGTCAGGTGAACCTGAAGTATGGTCAGGAACCGGGCGTGCAGTTCTACACCCATATCTCCGACCAATACGCGCCGTTCCACACCAAGGTCATCAATGCCACGGTGCGGGATGCCACCCACGTGTTGGATGGCTTGCTTTACCACGAATCGGACCTGCGCATCGAAGAACACTATACCGACACGGCCGGTTTCACCGATCACGTGTTCGCACTGATGCACGTGCTAGGTTTCCGCTTCGCCCCGCGCATCCGCGACCTTGCCGACAAACGCCTATACATCCACGGTGATGCCAAGTCGTACCCGACACTCGCCGGCTTGATCGGTGGCAACGTCAATGTGAAGCACATCCGTGCGCACTGGGAAGACATCCTTCGCCTCGCGGCCTCGATCAAGCAGGGCACCGTCACCGCGTCACTGATGCTACGCAAGCTCGGCAGCTATCCGCGACAGAACGGCCTGGCCATCGCGCTGCGTGAACTCGGCCGCATCGAGCGCACGTTGTTCGCGCTCGATTGGATCCAGCACGTCGAGCTGCGCCGCCGCGTACAGATCGGCTTGAACAAGGGTGAGGCCAAAAATGCTCTCGCCCGAGCGGTGTTTCTCAACCGGCTAGGTGAGATTCGCGATCGCAGTTTCGAGAACCAACGCTACCGGGCGAGCGGTCTCAACCTGGTGGTTGCCGCGATCGTGCTTTGGAACACCGTGTACTTGGAACGGGCGATTCTGGCATTGCGCGACTCTGGTCTGGAAATAGACGAGAGTCTGCTGCCGCACCTCTCGCCACTGGGCTGGGAACATATCAATCTGACCGGCGATTACATCTGGCGGGAAAACAAGCTGGTTGGGCCAGGCAAGTTCCGGCCACTGCGAACTCCCGCCGTGACCTGGGGGTGTAAGCCGGAATCCCCGATTTTTCCGTCACCCTCGCAATGCCAGCTCTGACGCGGGTTGTCGCCGAACAGTTGTTTTCCGTCAGCAGGGGCCATTGACCGGAACTGGCGTTCCTAGACCCGAAAACATGCACGAAAAACACTGTCGGATCGCAGAAATGATCGGGAATCTCAACTGCACCGTTTCCAGCAGAATTTTCCGCGGTTCCGGCGTACACCCACCGCATAATTCCGGAAACGAGTGGCCGCAACGATGGTGGCGAACAATGGCCGACCACAGGCCGCCATCGTCTAGAGCGGGCCTACACCAAAAAGGCTACTAATTCAGTCGTATTGAGCCGCCCGAATTGCGGAGTACGTTGGCGCTCCAACTCATGGCACGCCTAACCGCAAGCGCTGAGCGCGCCATGAAAATCACTTTCCGGCAATCGCTTCTCACGTTGCTCGTGGGGGGTAACGGACCTGCTGTACATCGCACCATATTGGGGTTGCTGATGTTGAGTAGACACAGGGAACGTGAGCAGCGCGCAAGCGCCGGCACTCCCGGGACTCAGGAGCCACTGCTGCTACGCGTATCGCGGCTTCGTCTCGCTTACTCCAAGTTTGTAGTTGCTTTCGCACTGCGCTCGTACGACCAGTGTGCTCCGCGCTCCTGCGTCGCCAGGACGTTCGCGTTCCTGCACTGTTCTCTCGACCCTTCACGCGCCTCAACCATCTATCTTCTTCGGGGGTAAAGCCCATATGCGTGCAGTCGCTTATCGAGGCCGGATGGCCTGCGGGGTCACCACGATGCTGTTGGTGGCCTCCGCCGCTCATGCGGTTAATCCCCCGAACCCGGCGCCCATCAACGCGCCGATATTACAAACCGTATTCGTGCCGGGCTATATCGTTCCTCCGCAGGTAACCGCCACAGGGCCCTCGGCTGACCAGCTACAGCCACTGGGAGTCGTACAACCCAGTGTGGCGAGGTATCTGGCTGACCACCGTCAATATCTCTACATCAAGAACTACAGGACCGTTTCCAACAACGCTAACGATAACCCTAGCGGATGTGCTGGCCAAGGAGCCGACCCGATCGCATTCGGCACGGGAACGAAACTTGAGACCTTCCCCGTCTTTGCGTTACCAGGCGAGATGGGTCTTACCTACGTGATGTACTACAACACGTCCATCAAGGGGACGCATTGGTCGGACAATCTGTCGTACGCGCTGGATACAACCTGTGGATACGACCCGAACAACACCGGCCCCTGCAGGGCCGTCATGTACTACCGCGCTGATGGATCGACGGTGTTGTTCAACGGCAATCCCGGTGTCGGCCCCTATACCGAATCCGGAGGCGGGGGCGTAGCGACTCTGACCTACAACGCCTCCTCGGCAACGTACGCGTTGCGCGACGAGACAGCCACGACCAAGACTTTTGACGTGAACGGTCGGTTGCTCTCGATGGCCGATGCATCGGGGGTGGGTTGGACGTTTAGCTATACATCAGGGACCAACTGGTCCACGGTAGTCACCCACACTAACGGGCAATCGTTCAGGCTGGGACCGGGTTCGGGAGGGGCTGGTACGCGGATTCTCGATCCCGCCAGCAATGCGTACACACTTACTGGCGGAACGGACGCTAGTGGCAACTCAACCACCACGTTGACGTACCCTGGTACACCGACGACCGCGATTACTTTTCACTTCACTTCTTACTCAGCGTCGCCTTATCCGGTCCGGCTGACGCAGGTGGACTACAACGGAACACCCTATTCGATTACGTCATACGTCACGAATGGGACCGATCCCCGCTATGGCTGGGCCAATGGCAGTCACCTGGCGGCGGATAGCTCCGAGATGTATTCCATCAGTTACTCGACTGATGGTGCCGGCAATGTTCAGGCGCAGATCACCAATCCACTGGGTCATCAGTCGACGCAAACGTATGACGGTACCAATGGCAGCGGCGGAGCCTCCAACGGCTACTTGTCGTTAGTCAGTGACCCCGCAGTCATCACGTGTGGCGCGACAACGCAGGGACGGTCCTACGATGTGAACGGCCACCTGGCCGTGACCATCGACAACAACGGTAACACCCACACCTATTCCTATGCGGCTAACGGGCAGTTGCAGTCGGAGACGGAGGGTTATGGCAAGCCAGAAGCTCGCACGACGAGTTACGTGTGGGACCCGAATCAGCAACTCAATCGCCTTCTGAGCGAAACAGTTGCAGGCTGGAAGAAAACGTCCTACACCTACACCGCTCAGAATCGCTTGGCGTCGGTGGTGGCAACCAATCTATCCGCCAACGGTAGCGCCAATCAGACACTCACTACGACCTACAACTACGTGTTGTACGGCAACGGCATGGTGCAAACCATGACAGTGACCCGGCCCTCGCCCAGCGGAAGTGATACGGATACTTATTCGTATGACACGCTGGGTAACCTCACGTCACTGAGCGATGGACTGGGTCACGCGACAACCTATAGCAACTACAACGGCCTCGGTGAAGTGGGCCACGTGGTCGGGCCGAACGGGGATGCCACCGACTACGTCTACGATGGGCGTGGAAGGGTGAAGATAAAAACCACCTATCCCTATGGCACGGATGCCACCTGGGCCTACGGTTACGATGGATTCGGTCTGCTGTACACGCTGACGGCTCCCGACGGTCAGGTGACTACGTGGAATCGCGATGCGACGATGCGCGTGCAAACCATCACCCATAACGACAAGGACGGGACGTCCACCGAAAGCTTCACTTACGACGCCAACGGCGACGTGTTGGAGCACAAAATCGTGCGCGGTAGCACGGTAGGCCTCGACGAAGTGTTCCACTACGACGCGCTGGGTCGGGTCTATCAGAAGATCGGTCAGAACGGCCAGTCGTTGACGTACGCCTATGATGGGAACGGCAACGTGCTTTCCGTGATTGATGCGACGGGTCATACCGTAAGCTACCAGTACGATGCCTTGAATCGTGTCACGCAGTCGAGCGAATCGGGCGGTGGCAGTCCGACGGCGCCAACCACGGCACCCACGATCAGCGTACCCAGTAGCAGTACGAGTGGCGCTTACACCGTCAGCTGGAGCAGCATTACCGGCGCCACGTACTACGTTCTCCAAGAGAAGGTAGGTAGTACCTGGAGTCAAGTTCAGAGCAGTTCCGCCCTCAGTTGGTCACCCACCGGTAAAGCCACCAACACCTATAGCTACCAAGCAAAGGCCTGCAACGCCACGGGCTGCGGGCCGTGGAGCAGCGCCGCAACGATCAATGTGGCCATTCCAGCAGCGCCAGCCAGTGCGCCGAGCCTGTCGGTGCCCGCCAGCAGCGCGAACGGCAATTACACCGTGAGCTGGACGAGCGTGGCCAACACCAGCACCTATAGCTTGCAACAGCAAGTGAACGGTGGCGCCTGGACCGCTCTTCAGAACAATACATCGCTCAGCTGGAGCGTCACCGGCAAGACCAACGGGACCTACGGTTACCGTGTCCAAGCTTGTAATGCCATTGGCTGCGGCCCGTGGAGCAACACGGGCACCATGATGGTGACGTGGCCCCCCGTACCCGCGACACCCGGCGCCATGAGCATCCCTGCCTATAGCTTGACCGGAGGCTACACCGTGAGCTGGGGTGGCGTTGCAAACGCCGCAAACTATCCGCTGTACCAGTCCGTCAATGGGGGAGCCTATACCCTCGTGCAGAACACCGCTTCCACCAGCTGGACGGTTAGCGGTGAAGGTGACGGTGTCTACTCGTACTTGGTATCAGCTTGCGATATCAGCGGGTGCAGCGGGCAAATCAGCGGAGCGGTAACCGTGACCATTCCGACGCCCATCGCCATGGGCGGCCATTTGTATACCGGCGTCAACATTGTGACGGTCTCGGGCAACGAGGGTATCGGCTTTGATATCGCCGGCGGCAATACGTGGGAAGTTTTCCATACCGAGCCCGGGAATGCGCATATCGTTCTCGCTAGTGGCCCACTCCCTTACGGCGCGGCGACCGTGCAGTACACCTGGACGGACGCAGGCGTGCCTGCGGGCATGTCAGATGCCGGCGGAAGCATTACTTCTAATCAGGCGAGCTCACCGGTATCCGTGGGTAGCAATCCGTCGACCATGTACCTCACGGGGACGTTCAACATAAACGGTGATCACGCTCACGAATACAATTTGCGCGTGGACTTCTTTAACGCCGGCGGCCTTAACGTATCGTCGTCCACTTGCCAGCTGGTCGGGGAAGTGACGTCGAACCAATGAACGGGCGCACCACGTCGACATCTCTTTCCATAACGAGATGTGGGCTCGATTGACTGAAGTGCACGGTACTCAATGGAGAGCCTTGTATGAAAATCACGCTTCGTCGCGCAAGATCTATAATCGCCAAAGTGCCGTTGCTCGTGCTGATAGGCATGACTGCGATGTATTCTTCGTCGGCGCTCTGCCAGGTCGTTACGCATTTCAGTTACGATCTAGGCGACAACGTGAGTACGGAGACCGATCCTCGCGGACTCGTTACTACGTATGCCCACGATGGATTGGGACAGCAGTGGAAGCAAGTGAGCCCTGACACCGGCACCACGAGCTTTAGCTACGACGGCTATGGCCGCCTTGCGAGTATGACGCGGGCGGACGGCACACAAACGAGCTATGGGTACGACGCGATCAGTCGCAGGACCAGCGTGAGTGCGGGTGGGCTAACACACACATTCACTTACGATACCTGTACTAACGGTGTTGGTCGACTCTGCGCCGCTGGCGATGCCACCGGGACGACGTCCTATACCTATACCCCAGAAGGCTGGTTGGCGGGTCGTGGTTTTTCCGTTGGCGGCACGAGCTATGCGTTGGGTTACGGTTACAACGCGTTGGGTCAGGTCACCAGCGTGGTATATCCCGACAACAATCAGGCCCTCTATACTTATAGCCACGGCGTCGTCACGTTGGTCCAGCTGAATATCGGCGGCACGGAACCCATTATGGCTTCCGGGGTGACCTACCAGCCGAACGATCTAGCTATGACGCAATGGACGTCAGGCAACGGCCTAACGAACACCTTGAGCTATGACACGGACGGCCGCCTAACCGGTATTAGCGTGCCAGGCGTTCAGAGCCTTGGGCTAAGCTACGACGTTGCGAATCGTGTCAATGGCATCACTAATGGCATCGACAGCACAATGACACAGCAGTTCGGTTACGACGCGATGTCACGGCTGACATCGGTCTACTCAGGTGCCGATAACGAAAGTCTCCAGTACGACGCCAATGGTAATCGAACGCTTCAGGTGCTGAATGGCTCGTCTGTAAACGTCGCGCCTAGCACCAGCAATAATCAGATCACGAGTCTGTCGGGTGCGAGCAACGTGACGTATGGCTACGACCCCCGCGGCAACTTGACGACCGTGTCGGGAACGCCAACCTTTACCTACGACGTGTTCAACCGCATGAGCGGTGCGGCGGGTGCGACATATTACGTCAACCCGGAAGGCCAGCGGCTACGAAAGACAGTGGGAACTACTGCCACGTTGTTTGCCCCTGACAGTTCGGGCCCTTTGATGGCCGAAAGCCAAGGGAGCGGCTGGAGCGACTACGTGTGGCTGAATGGCCATCTCATTGGTCGAATCAATGGTGGCCAAGTGCTCGCGATTCACGACGACCAGGTGGGGCGACCTGAAGTCATGACGGGAGCCACGAAGGCGATTGTGTGGCGCGCTAGGAATTTTGCGTTCGACCGGACAGTGACGGTGGCTAACGCCGTGCCACTTAATCTTGGCTTTCCTGGACAGTATTATGATGCAGAGTCCGGAAACTGGAACAACGGGTTTCGCGATTACTCCCCGAGCCTAGGTCGCTATCTCGAGAGCGATCCTCTGGGTGCCTCAGCGGGTGTAAATACCTATGCCTACGTCGTCAACAGCCCCGTGCGCAACGTCGATGGACTTGGTCTTGAGACTGGGGTGGCCTTCCATGCGGTGTTCACAGGGGACGGAGGTGTACCCAATACGGAGCCCGTCAGGACGCCCGATATAGTCGTCATAGATGTCGGATACGGCCCCATTTCAGCCAGCGCGACCTATACAAAATACGGTGACACCTTTGTCGGCTATAGCCTTAATCCTACAGCAATCGCTAAGGGTGGTAGACCTCAGGCTGGCGGCGTCGCCTATGCAATCGGCTATCTTTTGGCCTGCGATGACAATCAGGATGCCATCAATAGTGCTGTCGGAGGCGCATCCGGCGGTGCCAGCTTTTACTATGGTCTTGGCGGTGGTTTCAGCAACAATTCCAGCGGCAGCTTCCTCTTCATTGGGGTCGGGTTTGGGCAGTTCTCGTATGGATCCAGCTACAACGAACCCCAGGGCAATATTTTTACCGGCAAATAGCAACTACCCAGCTCCCCGGAGCATGATTCAATGAACTCCAAAGTTAACCCGATCATCAGCTTTATGGTCGTCGTCACGATAGTGATCGTGTGCATTAATGTGGTCTGGGATGCCTCTGAGGCTCGTCGCAACTACACGATGCCTTCTACGACCGACCTGCAAGGGGAGCTGGCAGAATTAACGTTGGAGGCCAATGCGCAGGTTGCAGCTCAACTCGAGCTGGTGGATAGAACTTCCGTAGTGACGCTTGACCAAAGATATGTCTCCACAAGTACCCGCGACGAGATTGCAAGGCACTACAGAGAGGCATTTCTATCGAAAGGCTGGCGTACTTCCTCACAGAACCCTAGGGGAGGTGACGCTATGTGGTTCTGCAAAAAGGGCGTCCTTGGCGCCATTGTTTTTCTTTCTGGTCCTGTGCCGGAGGTATTCAGGATTTCAATGCAAGCGAGTGCTTGGGCTAGAAACGTATGTAGCTAAGGAGTCTCATCTGCAAACCCAGACGTCTCCCCCTTCCAACATGATGACGCTGCGCAGAGGCCACGCTCGCGCCTGTGGTAGCGCGCAAATATGCCTTGCACGCCCCATTGATTTCGACTCAAAAGCGGACATTGAAGAGGCTTAAATACCGTAAGAAGGATTGTCCGTATCAACATCACGACACATATCTCCGGCGCGCAAGGGTAAATATGGCCGCACAGGATAAGGTTCTTGCTGGGGCTTTGACCGCTCAAGGTCTATATGGGGTGTATTGGACGCTCACGAGCGCCGAAACTAGGGGGTATTCGAGCCTCTTTCTTCTGACCAATCTAACACTCGCGGTTGCAGGCATTGCGGCTGGCGTTTATTGCTTTCGTGCAAAGCGTTGGGCCGCCTACCTTGGCTTACTATTCTTCGGCATTCAGGTCCTCAACATCGTCACTCCCACATTGCAGTTCTCTTTTACCTTGGGCCTTCATGCTGTCCTAGCCGCAGGTTGGCGTGATTTCGGGGTGATAGGAGTGAATTTCTATGCACTGGCAATGCTTGTATGGCTTGGAATCAGATTAGACTCACCTGCGAGCTCATTCCGACGACCAGGTGAAAAACCTGCAAGCTGAATCGACCAGCCTTTCATAGACACCTAGTGTCCCTTGCCATTAATTCGTTGAAGTAATAAGGCGCTCGGTAAGCCGCTGAATCGAGCCGAGGATGGCGTCTGCGGGCTTTGTCCAAACAAACGGCTTTGGCTCGCGGTTATAGATCGCCAGATATTGCTCGATGGACGTTTCAAGATCTTTGACGCTGGTATGCGCGCCACGCTTGATATGGCGTTCGCTGATCAGGGCGAAAAAGCGTTCGACCAGGTTGAGCCACGAAGCCGAGGTCGGCGTGAAGTGCACATGGTATCGGGGATGCATCGCCAACCAGGCACGCACTTTTTCCGTTTTGTGCGTGCCGTAGTTGTCCATGATGAGGTGCACCTCCTGATCGGAAGGCACGGTGGCATCTATGACATGGAGGAAGCGCAGGAACTCCGCGCTACGGTGCCTCCGCTGCAAGCACCCGATGACCTTGCCGGTGGCGACATCCAGCGCTGCAAATAGCGATGTGGTCCCATGGCGCTGGTAGTCGTGCGTGCGCGTTGCAGTCTTACCGAAGCTGAGTGGCAGGCCCGGCTGGGTACGATTGAGTGCCTGAATTTGGCTCTTCTCATCCACGCACAGCACCAGGGCGCGATCCGGGGGATCCATATACAAGCCGACAACATCACGCACCTTGGCGACGAAATGCGGATCGCTCGACAACTTGAACGTATCGTAGCGATGGGGCTTGAGGCCAAAGGTACGCCAAATGCGGCTGATGGCGATCGCATACAGGCCCACTGCTTTGGCCATCAACGATGTACTCCAGTGCGTGGCCTCGTCGGGCTTTTCGTGCAGCGTCTTGCGGATGACCTCCTCGATCTTGGCATCATCAATGCGACGCGGTTGCCCGGGACGGGGAGCATCGCTCAGTCCGGCAATGCGATACGACTGGAAACGTCGGCGCCACTTGGACACGGTCTGTGCGCTGACCAACAAGCGTGCCCCGATGCGCTCGCCAGACTCACCCTTCGCGCAGCCCAGGATGATTTGGGCGCGGAGCTTCTCAGCCGCCGGTGTCTTTCGGGCGCGCACCCACGACTGCAAGATCGCGCGTTCGTCGGCTGTCAGTTCGAGCTTGATCGTTGGTCGCCCCACGCCGCCCATCCTCATCTTCGACACTGTTGATGATGAGACAAGATCGCCAATCATTTGCTGCCTGCCAAGCCGCTAGTGCCGTTGCACACTTAGCGTACGATTTTTTCCGTTTCGTGAGCGGGTCCCTTGTAGGGCGCCAGCCGAGTTCGCGCGGCCCGCAGAAAGCCGACGATAGCTTCCGTACGATTCGCTTGCGTGTTGGGAAGCGCGAAGCGCAGATTTGGCGCATCGGGAAACCGAACGTAGTCGAACTGGATCTCATCAAACCCAAGTTGAGCGACTTCCTCGGCCAACGCCAGATTGTGACCCCAGGCGTCACGTGAAAACGGATCGATCCATTGCAGCTTCTCGCGATCCCGCCAGGGCGCGCCTCCTTCGTCACGCACGGCCCATTCGGGACGCGCCCTGGCTAACGGATCATCCTTGAACACGACAATACGGGCGATAAGATAGAAACCCTGGCCGCGCAGGCTCGTGAGAAGTCCAGGGAAATCGCGAAGCTTTGGTGCCCTGATGGCATGGCCGACCACACCATTCTCTTCTCGCACCGTACTTCGGTAAGGCGTGACGCCACGATCGTCCTTCATGTCGATGACAAGCGCATTGATGCGATTCGTTTCCCGCAACTGCAATGCGGCGTTACGAATGGTGCTGTTGGTTATCCCGAAGGCAGAAAGATAAACAGCCCTTGGTCGGAAGGGTGTCAGCTCGATAACGCGTGTCGATTCATCGCCCGATACTGGGTTGATCCGCGCGCGCAAGTAGCCAGGGGCCCGAGCCGCGATGGCGCCGGAGGCGTCTTCGATAGTCAACATGCCGTGCTCATCGGCCAGCCGGGCAACGCCGTCGATGGTGATAGTGGCTAATGGAACAGGCGTCCGCGTCAGCTGGTCGATCACCAAAACCTGCGGCCGGGGAGCCTCACCAGCCTGTAGCAGGCTGCTCATGACCATCACCAAGGCCATGACGAGGGCCAACCACCAAGGTAAAGGCTTCATGGTGTGCTCGAGGCGGCTTCGTCATGCGCCTTTCCTTCACCAAGAAGACGCCGCAGAACGACCGGAGTGATCGCATCCACGATCAGGAAGCGAGGCAAGGCAAGGAGCCGGTCATCGCGCCGGACCTCGCGAGCTTGCAGCGTAAATGCCGCGATATAGCCGGCCTCTTCTGCCATAGCCATGAGCTGGTCGTCGTAGATTCCATAGGGCCAGGCAAGCAAGTCGACCTGACCACCCGTCTCTTGCTGGATGCTTTCCCGCGAATGAATGAACTGCGTGAGCGCAAACCTTCGAAATTCCTCGGGAGCCATTCGTTTCCGCTCGGTATTGAAATTGGGGTGCCACCACGTGTGCGATTGGATATCGAACAGCCCGGTTGCGCGCAGTTCCCGCAATTGCTCCCACGTCAGCGCATAAGTGGCATTGGCGATGGCAGATGGGTAGACAAAAAGCGTGATGGGAATGCCCTCGCGCCTCGCAATGGGCATGAGCACTTCATAGACAGAACGATGGCCGTCATCCACGGTGAGTACGACGACTTTGGGTGGAAGAACAAAATCCGGATCGCGAAGCCAATGGACGACGTCGCGCAGCGTGCGGAACTTGTATGCGTTATCGCGAAGAAATTTGAGGTGCGCCTCGAAGTTTTCCGTACGCACTGTCATGGAGTCCGCCGCCCTGTCGGCAAAGCGGTGATAGACGAGAATCACCACCTTCGAGTCCTTCGCCCGGGTCGTCGGTGAGACTGCAACGCCCGCTATCAAACTTGTCCATAGCGTCAGCACGAGAACGCTGCGCAGGATGGATAACCATCTTCGGTGCCACGCGGATATGCGTTTCATGTCGCACCCTCCCGCCGGCCACAAAGCGCGACACCCGAAGAATGGCTACAGGGTCAAGAAATCTCCCGCCTCGCATATTGACGAGGATCATCAAAGACTCGCTGGCAGCTTGTCCTCGACGCATGCAGGCCTGGGCCGGCTGCCAGGCATACTGACAGCGGTCAATTTTCGGTCCAGAACCGGGCGCATGATGATGGCGTTGCGACTAGTTGATCGGGGTTGCCCGTGTGAACCATTTAGCTACCGCACCGAAAGTGACGCAGGAGATTCTTCTCGAAGAAATCCAGGCGCTGCTGCGAGAGCTACATCCAAATTCGCCTCATATTCCCGAGGTCAGGCTGGACAAGCGCCTCGATCGCGAAATGGGCTTGGACAGCCTCTCGCGCATGGAATTGCTTGCGCGACTGGAGGGACGCTTCCATGTGTCCATCCCCACGCAGGCAGGCGTGGAGGCGACGACTCCCGGGGAGCTCATGTCCGCCCTCATGGATGCGAAGCCACGGCTGACGAAGCTGGATGTCGCATCAAACATGGCATTTCGCCCGAAAGATCGCCTGGAGCTACCGACAGACGCGCGTACATTGCCAGAGGTGCTCGCCTGGCATGCGCAATATGATGGTGCCCAGATGCACGTGCACTTCGCCGATGGCGACCCCGATGGCAGGGAATGGACTTATGGCGGCTTGTGGGAAGCATCAGGGCAGCTCGCTGCTGGCTTGCAGGAGCGCGGCCTGCGCTCGGGCGACACGGTCGCCTTAATGTATCCCACCCATCCCGACCTGCTGGTGTCCTTCTTTGGCGTGATGCGTGCCGGTGGCGTACCAGTGCCCCTCTATCCGCCCTCCCGTCCTAATGAGCTGGCCGAGTTCTGGCGTCGCCAGTCAGGCATCCTGCGTAACTGTGGCGCCCGCATGATGCTGATAAGCGACTCCATGGCCGAGCACAGGCATCTTCTCGGTGCGATGACAGGCTCGGTGGAACAACTGGCGACGGCCTCCGAACTGATGCGTCTGGCACGACAGCCCGAGCCGGTTGCCCTGGATAACCGGGACTTGGCACTGTTGCAGTACACCTCGGGAAGCACGGCTGATCCCAAGGGCGTGATGCTCACTCATGGCAATCTATTGTCGAATATCCGTGCGATGGGCCAGGCGGTCCATATCGCCGCCACCGACGTGTTTGTCAGTTGGCTGCCGCTCTATCACGACATGGGGCTTATCGGTGCATGGTTGGGCTGCCTGTACTTCGGCATCCCGCTGATCCTGATGCCCCCGCAGGCGTTCCTGATCAGGCCGGAACGTTGGCTCTGGGCCATCCATCGTTATGGCGCCACGCTGTCCGCCGCACCGAACTTCGCCTATGAGTTGTGCCTCCACCGCATCGCCGACCCGGATATCGAAGGGCTGGACCTCTCGCGCCTTCGCCTCGCCTTCTGTGGCGCGGAACCGGTATCTCGCGACACGATGGCTCGCTTCGCCGACCGCTTCGAACGGCTGGGCTTTCACCGAGAAGCACTGTTTCCCGTCTACGGCCTGGCCGAGAACACTCTCGCCGTCACGTTTCCGCCGACGGGACGCGGTCTCAAGGTATTGGACATCGAAAGGGACCGGTTCCTGCATACGGGCGAAGCGCTGCCTTGCCATGACAAAACCACGCCGTCGCTGTCCTTTGTCTCCTGCGGCGTGCCATTGCCAGCTCATGAAGTGCGGGTGGTAGACGAATCGGAGAGCGAAATGCCCGACGGGAGGCAAGGTCGACTCGAGTTCCGCGGGCCCTCCGCCACATCCGGCTATTATCGGAAACCCGAGCTCACCCAGGCACTCATCCGCGGCGGGTGGCTCGACACAGGCGATCTCGGCTTCATTCACGACGGCGAGCTATACCTCACGGGGCGGTCGAAGGACATCATCATCCGCGCCGGCCGCCACCTGCATCCACAGAACATCGAACAGGAAGTCGGCGATGTCGCGGGCGTCAGGCGGGGACGTGTGGCGGCGTTCGGCACGACGGCGCAGGGTACCGAGCAGTTGGTGATCGTGGCAGAGACGCGACTCAGGGACGGGAAGGCTCGCGACGCATTGCGTATAGCCATCGACGGAGCCGTGCAACGACAGGTGGGTGAACCTGCCGACGAGATTGTGCTGGCACCGCCGGGAACGGTATTGAAGACGTCCAGTGGCAAACTGCGGCGAGCAGCGTGTCGGGCCGCCTACGAGTCAGGCCAGTTGGGTGCACCCGACCGCACGCGCATGCTTGCCGTCGTCTGCCGCTCGCTATGGAGTCGACTGAAGCAACGGCTTCGGCGGATGGCCGCGCTGCTCTATGCCGCCTACGCCTGGTCCGTGGTTTCCATCATGGCTGTCGTTGCCGCATGTGGCATCGCCATGCTGCCCACGCTGAAGGCGCGGTGGCGGTTCGTGCAAGGCCTCCTGGGCGCGACGGCGTTCGCGACGCGCGTGCGCCTCAATCGCGACGTGCGCGAGCCTCCCCCGCCGGAAACCTGCATCTTCATCGCGAACCACTCCAGCAATTTGGATGCACTGGCCGCCATCTGGGCTTTACCAAGGCCGGTGAGCATCGTTGCAAAGCAGGAACTGTCCGACTGGTGGCTGATGCGCTGGCTGCTTCAACGCCTGGATGTCGTGTTTGTCGATCGCGAAGACTTCCAGAAGGCCACCGGTATCGTTCGCGAAGTGCAATCCAAGCGACGCGATCTGCTGTTCTTTCCGGAAGGAACGTTTCGGCGCATGCCCGGATTGCTGCCATTTCGACTTGGTGCCTTTCTCGTGGCCAGCGAAGCCGGCATGCCGATCGTACCGCTGGTGTTACGCGGTACACGCGACGTCCTGCGTGGCGATGATCGCCTACCGCGCACCGGCGCCATTTCTGTGCGGATCGAGCCGCCGCTTCGCCCCCACAAGACGCCTGACCCGTGGCATGAGGCGCTTCGACTCTCATCGGCAACCCGCGCAATCTATCTCGAACACAGCGGCGAACCCGACCTGGGTGAGAGCGCGCTTGAGGCGCCCTGACAGCTAGGGATGCTCTGATCAACTCTGCGCAGGCGTCACCGGGTTAGCGCCAGGAGCTGCCTGGCAGGGTCCATCTCAGAGTCTGCTCAAAATCTTCGTGTGACCACGAGCGCACCTCCCCGACCCTCCCCCGCGACCCCAGGGGGAGCTTGAGATGGGGTGCTTTTGGCTACGCAGAGATCTTGCACAGGCTCTAAGCCGTTGGCCGGCATCGAACTTCGATGTGGTGATCCATTCCGTCGTCGACCAGCGATATGCATGAGTCGGCTTGAATCCTCCCATCCAGGCTGAGCTGGCTGCCGATACCACCATCGGAAGCCCGAAGCACGTTGACGTGATAGTCCGTCTCACCATGGCGATAGTCGAGTTTGAACGACTGCCAATCGCCTGGGAGCAAGGGGTTCATGCACAGGCGGTCGCCCTCCAGATGCAAGCCGAGCAGTGATTCGAGGATCAGTCGATACATCCAGCCCGCTGATCCGGTGTACCAGCTCCAGCCGCCCCGGCCAACGTGCGGGGGCACGGCATAGACGTCGGCTGTTACCACATACGGTTCCGTCTTGTAGGTATGAATGGCCTCGGCAGTCAGGCCATGGTTTACGGGGTTGATCATGCGCAGCAATTCCCACGCACGAACTCCGTCACCCAGCTCGGCAAAGGCCATCGCCGCCCAGATTGCCGCGTGGGTGTACTGTCCGCCGTTCTCGCGGACACCCGGCACATAGCCTTTGATGTAGCCGGGATCGAGATCGGAGCGGTCAAAAGGCGGGTCGAGGAGCTGAACCAATCCGACATCTCGGCGCACCAGACGTTGATCCAGCGAATTCATGCCTTGCCGGCGGCGCGCCTCGCTGCCTGCGCCCGATAATACCGACCAACTCTGTGCGATCGAATCAATCTGGCATTCAGCATTGCTGGCTGAACCCAACGGCATGCCGTCGTCGAAATACGCGCGCCGATACCACGCACCATCCCATCCATGCTCCTCTATGCTGACGCGCAGTTTCTCTGCTTCGCTTTCGCAACGCGTTGCAAATGCTTCATCCTGGTGCATGCGGGCAATGGGAGCAAAGCGTAGAAGCACGTCGTAGAGAAAGAACCCAAGCCACACACTTTCACCGCGACCGTGCTCGCCGATCAGGTTCATACCGTCATTCCAGTCGCCGGAGCCGATCAATGGCAAGCCATGCAACCCACGCGGCATGCTGTGTTCGATCGCGCGAATACAATGCTGATAAAGCGTTTCGCGCAGTTCCGAACGCGTTGGCAAGTCGTAATACGACTCCTCATCGGGATTGACCAAGCGGCCCTCAAGATAGCCAGCACTTTCGTCGAGCACGCCTCTGTCGCCGGTGACATGCACGTAGCGACTGGTCGCAAGAGGTAGCCACAGGTAATCGTCGGAGCAGCGCGTACGTACGCCGCGATCCACCGGCGGATGCCACCAGTGCTGTACATCCCCCTCGACAAACTGGTGCTCGGCGCACAACAGAAGGTGTTGGCGTACGTAATAGGGCGCCGCATGAACCATCGCCATGGAATCCTGCAACTGGTCGCGGAAGCCGAAGGCTCCACCCGATTGATAGTAGCCACTTCGCGCGACAAAGCGGCAGGCAATGGTCTGATACATCAGCCAGCCGTTGGCCAACACGTTGACGGCAGGATCCGGCGTCTGGACCTGTACCTTGCCCAGGAGCCAGCGCCAGTGCGTGCGTACGGCCTCGAGCGCTGACGCCGCCATGCCGCGCCCTCGAAATTGCCGCACGAGGCCGCTTGCCGCTTTTGCGTCGCCGGCCACACCAAGCCGAAAGATGACTTCGTATTCGTCGCCGTCATCCAAATCAAAGGCGATCTGAATCGCCGCACAGGGATCCAGCCCGGCACCCACCTGACCCGACAGGTAAGCATTCTCCATGGCAGCCGGTGCTCGAAGGCTACCGTTTCTCCCCAGAAACTCGCTGCGGTCGCCCGTGACAGTGCGCGCGGGGTTGTCGACATCCAGGAAGGCGACCCGTTCCGGGAAATCGATGTTGTAGGCATTGCGCGCGATGATCGCGCCCGTCATGGGATCGGACTCGGTTACCACGTGCATGGCCGATTTGGCGCGGAGATCGCCAAGCACCCACTCGACATAACCCGTTGCCGAAAGTCGCCGCGTTCGACCCGAGGCATTGCGAACCTTCAGAACGAGAAACTTGACCGGGGAATCCAGCGATACGTACGTCCAGAGCTCCGAGGAGATGCCATCTTCGTCATGCTCGAACACCGTGTAGCCGAACCCATGCCGGGTCAGATATGCACCCTCGCCACGACAGGGTAATGGCGTGGGTGACCAGTAGCGGCCTGTCTGCTCATCACGCAGGTACATGGCCTCGCCGCTGGCATCCGTGACCGGATCGTTCTGCCATGGCGTCAGGCGGAATTCGTGAGCGTTCTCCGCCCAGGTATAGGCACCGCCACTCTCGGACACCACGGTGCCGAACTGCGGGTTGGCGAGCACATTGACCCAGGGTGCCGGGGTTGTCTGCCCGGGCGCGAGCGCAATGACATATTCGGTACCGTCCGCGCTGAAGCCGCCCAAGCGGTTGTCCAGCAGCAGATCGCCTGGCCTCAAGCCGAGGGACGGCCGGGAACCGCCAGATTCGACGTTGCGATCCTTGGTCGTCTGTAACCGTGCCGGCTTCACCTGGACCTGCCGGCGCTCCACCTGCTCGGCAAGACTGCCACGACTATCCGTGATGACCAGGCGCGCAACCGCCTGTACGAGCATGCGATCCTCGTTCGACAGCTGCTGGACGGACCGCACAAAGATGCCGGCAGGGCGATCGATGAAACTGGCCTCTGCGCCCGATGCGATCAAGCCCATGATCTGGTCCTGCAACTGTTGGCGATAACCCGCATGATCCTCGTTCCAGATCACCAGATCGACCGACAATCCCTTGAGTCGCCAGTACGCATGTGCCTGGACGAGCTGGCGAACCAGCTCGATACTGGACAGATCGGCAATATGCAACAGGACGATCGGAAGGTCGCCGGAAATCGCCTGTCCCCACAGGCCGGATTGAGGGCGCCGGTTGGCCCGGAGAATGCCGGCATCCGAGCGCAAGGAGGCGTTCGCATAGACGATGGACGTGGCCATGCGCTCGTACAGCTGCGCATCGGCAAGGCTTGCATTGAGCTGCCGCAGCAAGACTTGACTATGCGTCCAGGCCAGGTCGAAGACTCGGTCCGCCAAATGTCGATCCCGGTACTTCTCAATGAGATGCAAACAGCCACCGCGCGAATCGGCAACGCCAGTGACCATGTCCACCACCGTCGACTGCCCGGGCTCAAGGGTAATCCGGGCCCGGATCGCGACGACCGGGTCAAGCACCGACCCGTCACTGTCCGAGAGTCGAGGGTGACTATCGGTCGCGTCGCCCAACACGATCGGATCCGCCACGCTGCGGCCGCGGCCAATGAAGCGCGACCGATCGGTCTCATAGGAGATCTCATCTATATCGGCATCGTGTACGGCCATCAGGTGACACATCCACGGCACCTTCTCGCCGGCCGAGCGTGGGCGCCGTGTACACACGATCGCTTGCAACGAACGGATCAGCTCGGTTTGTACGAACAGGTTGCTGAAGGCCGGGTGCAGCGAATCGGATATAGCGGTCGCCAGCACTACTTCGGCGTAGGTAGTTACCTCGATCGTCCGACGCAGGCGCCCGTGATTGGTGATGCGGGTACGGCGAAGCTCGATATCATCCTCTGGCGACACCACGATTTCGGAGTGCGCGTCGAAATCCCGCTCGCGCACTCGAAATTCCGCACGGGCATCCGAAAAGATCGCCTCGTAGTGCTCCGGTTTCCGCAGCGTGGGCTGATGCGAGGCCGACCAGAATGCGCCACTGGCGACATCACGCAGATAGAGAAACATCCCCCAGTTGTCGCAGCTGATGTCTTCACGCCAACGAGTGACCGCCATATCACGGTGGCGGCTGTACCCTCCACCTGCGCTGCTCACCATGACGTGATAGCGTCCGTTGGAAAGGAGCTGTACGGCGGGCTGGGCTCGGTCCGGCCTGGTAAAGACACGCAAGGTGGCCTCAGGCGCGGAGGGCAACATCTCGACCAAGGGGAATCCAGTCGTGTGCAGGTATTCCACGGCGGTTCTTGGGACACGCTCCTGCAGCAAGAGTAGCGTTGCCTGGAAGCTCGGATCGGCCTCGAAGCGCTCCTGCATCGGCCGGTGCCGGAGAAGGTAGTTCAACGCCAAAAGGCTCATGCCCTGATGGTGCGCCATGAATGAGCGGATCACCGCCGCGTTTTGCCCTCGCGGCAGGCGTGCCGGGGTGTAATCGACCGCTTCGTACAGACCAAAGCGACCCTCCATCCCATGGCTGGCAAGCTTTTGAAGATTGGTACAAGCCGCCTGGGGCGCCACCATCAACGCCAATGCGCTCGCATAGGGCGCAACGACCATCTCCTCGCCCAGACCACGCTTGAGACCGAGTCCGGGAACGCCAAACGCCCGATACTGATAATTGAAATGCGTGTCCCGCACGTTGTAGCCAGACTCGGATACACCCCACGGCAGCCCCAGCTGGTTCCCATACTCGATCTGCCTGTCCACGGCCGCGCGGCACGTCTGGTCCAGCAGCGTCCCTTCGTAGCTCGGCATCACCAACATCGGCATCAGGTACTCGAACATCGAACCTGTCCACGACAACAGTACGGGCCCGCCTTCCGCCGTGGTCAGCAGTCTGCCCAAGGTGAACCAGCTCTCCTGGGGAAGTTGCTCCTGCGCAATGCCCACAAAACTGGCGAGCCTTGCTTCCGAAGCCAGCAGGTCGTAGAAACTCGCATCGCGCCTGCGCTCTTCCACGTTGTAGCCGACAGCCAGAAGATGCCGGCTCGCGTCGTACAAAAAATCATAATCGACGACGGCCAGATCGCCAGCCTGCTTTGCGAGCCTATGGATGACGGAGATGAGCTCCACCGCGTGGCGTTGCGCATCGCCAACCCTCGAAGGCGCATCCACGGGGGCCAGGCCGACGCCGTCGTGAGCCAACTGAAGCAACGTTGGGATGCCGTCCTCCCCGCTATCGCCGTCTTCTCCCACCGCACGCACAAAACCACTCAGGTAATTACAGACGTCGCGGCATTGCACCAGGAGCGCTTGCGTCCAAAAATCAACGTCACTGCCAGGATCGTCTTTTAGTGTTCTACCAATAGCCCCGCTTCGATCCAGTATCTTGCGCATGCCCACTTCGGCTTCAGCCAGTGAATTCGGCGGTGCCTTACGCACGGCCTCCATGTCCGCGCGCAGATCGTCCAACAGGGTGACGTCCTTGTGGGTGGCGATGGCGGCGTCGCGCAGGATGTCGATGGTGTCGACCAGGCCATCCAGAAAGCGGGCGTCAAACAGGCGATGAGCCGGCAGCGCCAGCAAGCCGGCCCGAAGAGTCAGCAAATGGCCGGCAAGATTGCCGCTGTCGACGGATGAAACGTAATGCGGCGGCAAAGGTTTCAGGGACAGCGTGTCGTACCAATTGTAGAAGTGCCCACGATATCGCTCCAGCGACTGCATCGTCTCCAAGGCGTGACTCGTCAACTCGAGCAGTCGTCCAACGGTCAGGTAGCCAATATCGTAGGCCGACAGGTTCGCCAGCAGCGCCAAACCCATATTGGTGGGCGAAGTACGGTGGGCAATGACAAACGAAGGCTGTTCCTGGATGTTATCCGGCGGCAGCCAATTATCCTGCGGCCCGACGTGAGCCTCGAAGAAAGCCCATGTCTTGCGTGACAGTCTTTGCAAGAATTGCCTTTCCTCCCCGGTCGGTTCAAAGGCGGCACGTGAAGGTGGCTTGCTTGTCCACCACGCAGCCGCTGGCGAGGCGAGCCATAGCAGCAAAAACACAACCGATTCAGATAAGCCCAGGGGGCTCCGGAACAGGAGCACCACCAGGACAATCACGGCTACCGTCGGAGCGATCCACATCGAGCGATACAGTCCGCCGAGATCGTTGGTGGCAGTCCGCTCGACCTCACTCGACACACTCCACTGAAGCAATCGGCGGTGGCTTACCAGCATCCTCCATAATGTGCGCATGACGGCATCAAGGCTATATAGCGCTTCGTGAGGAAGCCATGCCAGGTAGAGCAATGCGCGCAGGAAATGCCGGCCGGTCGACCGCGACACCGAACGTAGATGCTGACCAAGCAATACGTCACGCGGCATCTGTAGCATTTCATGCAGTGAGGCAAGCAGCGGCGGAAAAAGCGCAAACGCCAGCACGGCGACTGTCCACCACGCTACCTGCGGGATCGCCATCCAACCGAACAGAAGCAGCGACATCAGTGCCGGCGGCACAAGGCTTCGACGCAAATTGTCGAGAATCTTCCAGCGCGAAAGCGCCGACAGCGGGTTGGGCACCCTCATCCCGCTCTTGGTTGGAATCCTTGGCAGCAACCAGGGAAGAAGTTGCCAGTCGCCGCGAATCCACCGATGACGACGTTTCACATCAACGCTGTAGCGGGACGGATATTCCTCGTACACCTGGGTGTCCGTGATAAGCCCAGACCGACCAAAACACCCCTCGAGAAGGTCGTGACTGAGGATGGCGTTATCGGGGAACTGATCACCCATCGCCTTTTCGAAGGCCTCCACTTCGTAGATGCCCTTTCCGATGAACGAGCCTTCACGAAACAAATCCTGATAGACATCGGAAACAGCTTTGGTATATGGGTCGATGCCCGCATCGCTGCCATACAACTGCGCATACGGCGAGCGAGCCGCGCTTGGCAGGCTGATCCCCACGCGCGGTTGCAGGATGGCGTGCCCGGTCGTCACGCGTCGCTTGGTGGCGCTGTAGACAGCGCGATTGAGCGGATGCGCCATGGCGCCAATGAACTGGCGTGCCGAATCGCGCGGCAGCTGGGTATCGGTGTCCAGGGTGATCACATACCTGACTTCGCTCAAGATATCGGTGCGGCCAACGATCATCAGGAATCGATCCCGACCAGCGCCCCGCAGGAGCGCATTGAGCTCGGCCAGCTTCCCACGCTTTCGCTCGTATCCCATCCATATCCCGTCAACCGGATTCCAGCGCCTTGGCCGGTGGAACAGGAAGAAGCGGTCGGCTCCCGTGCTCGCGTAGGTCTCGTTGAGCGCATCAATGCGTTGCCGTGCCAGCAACAGCAACGGCGCATCCTGCTCCAACACTTCTTCGGAGGCGTCCGTGAAATCGGTCAGCAGGCCAAAGTGCAGAAATGCGTCGCGATTGGCCAGAAACCGCACTTCAAGGCCTTCGACCAGATCTCCGACGTCCTGCGGGCTCGAAATCAGCGCGGGAACAACCACCAACGTTCGCATGTTCTCGGGCAGGCCCTCCGCATAGTCCATTCGCGGAAGCATCGTCGGCGCCACCAGCATGGTCTCGAGCCAATTCGCAAGACTGATCGCCAGTTGACTAGCCACCAGAACAACAGGAACAGCCATCAGTGCGGCTATCCAGTGACGGACGTGGTTGTCCAGAAGCGTCGACAGCAGCGGCCAGGTGAGTACCGCAGTGACCAGCACGATCAGGCCAAGATAGATTTTCAGGGGTGCCCTCCTGAGCAGCTTCTCCCACAACCGCGCAAAGGACGGCTTTGCCGCAATGCGCCGCTCCAGTGCCGGCAGTCCTCTGTCGACCAAATAGAAGCCGACGTGTGCCGACGTTTCAACGCCCGAAGCGTGTGGACTGCCCTTGCGCGACAACTCGATCGCCGCATGGGCCACGTCCGCTTCAGAGAACATGCTGTGCCTGGCCAATCGCTCCACGATATGGCGGTACGTGTCACGTGTCGCGAAATCCATGCTTGGATAGACCCCGGAAGGATCTTCGCGCAGGACGCGCTCGACGATGCTTGTGCTTTCAACGAACTCGCGCCAATCCGTGGCTGAAAGCATTCGAAGACTGCCGATGCTGTTGCCGATCGCAACCTGGTTGGCCGCTTGCTGTTGGGCCTCTATCTGCACAAGTCGATCGATGCTCTGACCGGATTCGGCGAGCCGCTGCTCGATCCAGTTCAAGGGAAGCACCAAGGCCGGCCCACGCCCTTGCAATCGGCGGGTTAGCTCCGCAATGAACGAACTGGCCATGGGTGGATCCGATCGCGCCATGTCGGCCACGGCAAGCACGACACTCTTTGGATCCCTTTCGGCAATTTCGGTCAAGCGGCCCGCCCAATGCGCCGCAAGATTGCGATCGGTCCACTCGCTCATGACTCGCGCGGCCACCCGACGCAGATTCTCGATCAGTGCCAACCGAAGCATGATCGGGATGGCCCAAAGCTCGCCAAGGGTGAGCGGCGTAATGCTCTGGTAAGAGCCCACGAAACGCCTGAGACCCTCGTTGTCCACCCTGCCGTCCCCATGCGAAATGGTCTCGAGGGCGATGTCGTAGACGCGCGGCAAGCCGGCTGATGGCCCATGGAGAAGTCGCGGCAGTTCGCGACTGTAGCCTTTGGGCAGATGCCTCTGTGCGATGCGCACCTGCTCTTCGATCAGGTAGTAATTATCGAGCAGCCATTCCGCCGCCGGCGTGATGCGCTGACCGGCACGAATGGCCAGGGTGAGCATTTCGCACGAATGTGCAAGAACGGCTTGGTTACTCCCCAGGCGCACGAGTAGCGTATTCGCTTCCGAGCGCTTGCTGGAACGATGCCTGCTTGCCAGCACCGCGCCATGCAGATCCATCTGGTCGGCGCTGAACAACTCGGAACGCAGGGCGGGCTCACGCTCGAGGCCCCGGCTCACCGCGGAATGTCGTCGAAGAATGGCCCTCAGGCGGCGGATACCAAGCAAAGCGAGTGGATTGCCGATCTTCACAAGCCACCGTCCCCTCGGGATAGTCGCGGCGCGAAATCCGCGGAAAAACTTGGCCTATTGCTACAACTGTGACGTCGATCGAGTGCGAGAGTTTTACCTCGCCGGCCAGAAGAGTCGCGTGAAGATCTGAGACGTGTTTGCGTCGATGCGCCAGACAATGAACCTGAATGATGCGGCAGCCCATCGCTTCAGATGGGCTTCCAAACCCGGGCTTCGATGCCACGCCTTCTCGCGTGGGCATCACTGGACTGCCCCGCGATACGCAGCACCACTGCCTTGGCCGGCTTTCGCGCATCTTCCCAACGAAAGGCGGAGACGGCCGATTTCCGGTCCGTTTGAGCAAACACCTGCGCGCCCGTCATAATGTCACGTTGCCACCCAGCAACCACGTGATCTCATGTATATCGGTATCGACTTCGGCACCAGCTATTCGGCCGCCGCGGCCATCATCAACGGCAAGCTGTCCATGGTCCGCTTTGGCGAGGCTGAGCAGTTCCGTACGGCCGTGTTTTTTCCCGAATTGGTGCCGGACCCCAATGAGTTTGCGCTGACGCCCGAACTGGAAGCCCAGCTTGAGGCCCAGTTGCGGCTGGCTCGTGCCCAGCAGCGCCAGCAGGCCGCCGCGGCGGCGGCGCGCGGGCAGGCGCCGGTGCCGCGCACCGAAGACGAGCTGCGCCATGAGGCGCTGCGCGTGGTGCGCCGGCAGTGGATGGAAGACCAGACGCGCGAGGCCACTGCCTCGGTCGCCAGCTTCCAGCACGCGCTGTTCGGCGAGGATGCTGTGGAGGGTTATCTGGAAAGCGGTGGCGGCAACCTTATCGAGTCGCCCAAGTCGATGTTCGGCTATCGCCTGGACCCGCAGGTGCGCAAGGTGATCGTGCATATCGCCACGCACATTCTGGAACACATCCGCCTTACCGCCAGCAAGCAGTTTGGCGTACCTGTGCGCGGCGCCGTGATCGGCCGGCCGGTGGAGTTTCGCAGCTCCATGGGTGCGCAGGGTTCGGAACAGGCGATAGAGATACTGCGCGAGGCCGCCGCGGTGGCCGGCTTCGACCATGTGATCTTTCTGGAAGAACCCGCCGCTGCCGCGATGCACTACCACAAGAGCCTGGAGGCGCGGCAGCAAGCGCTCATCGTCGATATCGGTGGTGGCACCACGGACGTGGCACATGCGGAACTCGGCGGTGGCGTGGCACCGAATATTGCGCGCAGCTGGGGCCTGCCCAAGGGCGGTACCGACCTGGACGTGAGCGTGAGCCTGCACAGCTTCATGCCCCTGTTGGGCAAGGACACCATCCGCGTGCCGCAGCACCAGTTTGTGGAAGCGGCCAGCGTGCATAACCTGCCCAAGCAGCGCGAGTTCCGCAAACAGAACTATCGCCTGGTGCCGGCCCCCTATGGCACACGCCTGCGCGCCTTGCAGGAGCTGGGTGCTACCACCCGCCTCAATCAGGTGGCCGAGCGCACCAAGATCACCCTGAGCGGCTCGCCACACTACCGTGCCGAGCTGGACTTCATCGAGCCGGGCTTGGCGGTGGAAGCGGTCAGCGAGGATTTCAACACCGCCATCGAAACGTTCCTCAGCCAGCTGGAGCGCACGCTGACCACCGTACGCACCGATCTGGACGCCCTGCCCGCCAGCGTCTTCCTCACCGGCGGCACGTCCCGCTCACCGCAGATCAAGGCTCGCGTGGAGGCCTGCTTCCCCGAGATTCCGCTGGTCCAAGGCGACCCGTCGCTCGGCGTGGTGTCGGGTTTGGCGGTGGCGGCGAGCGAAGTAGGACCCAGCGCCACCGCATCGTTCGCGTCGTAGCATGCGTGCGACCCAGGGCTTAGGCGTGGGCGCGATCGCCGTGTGGACGCGCGTGGTCCGCACTGCTTAGAAGCGCTTCAAAATCCCTCGCCACGGCCGCATTGCCGAAATGCTCGATGGCGAATGCGCGCGCGGCCTGGCCCATCGCGTCACGACGCACCGGGTCGCACAGGCTGATGATCGCATCACGCCACGCGGCGACGTTGCCGGGCTCGATCAGATAACCGGTGACCTTGTCCTGCAAGGTTTCGGGAACGCCACCGATATGGCTGCCAAGCACCGGCACGCCACATGCCTCGGCCTCGATGGCGACACGCCCGAAGGTTTCGGGTTCCACCGATGGAAACGCCAGGAACGATATCGCGCTGCAGTAGCGCTCGGTATCCGCCACCCAGCCGGTGAAGTGGTGGCGTGCCGACGCTTTGCTGCTGGCCGCCATCTCGTGCAGCACTTGCTCTTCCGGGCCGTTGCCGACCCAAAGCACATGTAGCTTTTCGTTGCTGGCCATGGCTTCGTTGGCCGCGCGCATCAGCGTGGTCACGCCTTTGCCGCCGTGCATGCGCCCCACGTAACCCAGCACGATGGCATCATCGGCGATGCCCAGTTGCTGACGAACGGCAGCGCGAAGCTGAGGATCCGGCCGAAACTGCGCCGTGTCGACCGGGTTGTACGAGATGGATACCAGATCGGGGGGCACGCCCCACTTGAGGTACGCGTTACGAGCGTAGTTGGAGACGGCGATAAAGCGCTGCGCCATGCGTGGCACGCCATATTCGGAGAGCTTGCTCATGCGCGGCGTGCGATGGCGGAACAAGGCCACCGGCGTATGCGTCAGGCGGCCACACGCAATCAGCGGCCAATACTCCTTGCCGAAGTTGCCGACCAGCCAATCCGGGGAGAACTCCCTTATGCGCTTGAGCACGGCGGTATAACCGCGCAGATCGTAGACGTTGCGGAAGGAGCTGTAGTACGCGGGGATGCGCGCGGCCTCAAAGCCTTCGCCAATCAGGCCGCGCCGCGACACCACCCCCTCAACCGCGTGCCCCGCCTCCGACATGGCCTTGGCCAGCGTGACGAAATGAGTGGCAGCACCGGTGTTTTCCGGATTAGTGCCGACAAAAAGAAGTTTCATGCGCGCTTGTCTTCGTAACGGGTCAAGATCCTGGCGGCCACCTGGGGAAGCAGATGATGCCGAGCCACCTGAATGCGTGGCAGGCGCCAGAGATCGAGGTCACCACCGGGGCTCGCGCGACCGCGATCGGTGGTAGTGGCGGCAGCGAATCCAGCCTGCCGGGCCATGGCGACGGCGCGTTCGTCGTAGTCGCCGTAGGGATAGCAAAACTGCGTGACGGGCGCGCCGAGCTGTTGTTCAAGCTCCGCCTTGCAACCCTCAATTTCGTCGCGTTGCTGCTGGTCGTTACATTGGCTTAGCCGTACGTGCGTGCGCGTGTGTGCGCCCACGTCCATACCCGCGGCATGCCATGCCCGCAGTTGCTCCGCCGACATGATCGGCTTGCGAATGCCTAGCTTGTCGGCATCCCACGCGTTGTACTGGCCGAGGAATCCACTGACGACATAGCAGGTTGCCGTGAAGCCATAGCGCTGCAAGATCGGCACGGCCGATTCGAGGTTGTCCACATAACCGTCGTCCAGCGTGATGACGACGACGCGGCCCTCCCGTTCGCCACGCAGGTAGGGCATGGCATCGGACATCGACAGTCCACGGTAACCAAGCGCTTTCAGCATGCCCATTTGCCGCGCAAACGACGCGGGCGACACGTATAGGCTGCGATATACCCGCACACTTTCCGGCACCTGGGCGATGTTGTGATACATCAATATGGGTATTTTCACGATCGATCTATTGGCGACTGGTAACTTGGAGATCGGCTGCCGCACATAGCGCGCTGGACACCGATGGTCTGCTCATCTGCGGTTCGTTCGCGCAAAGCTTGCGCGTGGCTTTCGGCAGTGAACGTATCGCGTGGAAAACGTGCCTTTCACACGGCAATAACCATTGCTGCTGATGACGATCAAAACCTACCCGGGCCGTTCTTGATAGCCTGGGAACGTTGCGATCATGACAAGTCCGTCTTTCATTGAGCTGACGAACAAGGCCTCCGGCTGAAAGGCCCTGGTGCCGGGAGGCCCGGCTGCGAGAGGATAGTTGGACGCCATCGCAGAAGGACCACCCCATGAAAGGCTTTCGCGTTGTGTTTGTGGCCGCGCTTGCGGCCAGCGTCATCGTATCGGGAACTGCCCTGCACGCTTCGCAGGACACGCCAAAAGTCGCGCCCGGCAAGTCCAATCTCTCCGGCCTGCACGACTTCGACTTTCTTGTCGGCAACTGGCATGGCCACCATCGCAAGCTCAAGGAAAAGCTGGCCAACAGCCATGACTGGGAAGAGTTCGACGGCACGCTCAGCATGCGCGAGCTGATGGACGGCTATGCGAATGTCGACGACAACGTGTTCAACACGCCCGAGGGGACCTACCGAGGCGTTGGCCTTCGCTCGTACGACACAAAAACCGGGCAATGGGCCATCTGGTGGCTGGATGGACGCGATCCATTCGGCGAACTCGACCCACCAGTGAAGGGACACTTCGAGAACGGCATCGGGACGTTCTATTCCACCGACACTCTTCGTGGAAAACCTGTGCGCGTCCGCTTTGTCTGGTCGAAGATCACAGCCACGACGGCGCACTGGGAGCAGGCCTACTCCGCCGACAACGGCAAGACGTGGGAGGTCAACTGGATCATGGACTTCACGCGGGAACGGTAACCAGCTACGACCGGCGCTGCTTTTTCTGCAGCGCGTCCAGCCTTCCGACCTGGCCATCCAGACCGGGCCGCCATCGCAAGGTGGCCCGGTTTGGATGGTCAAACAGCAACCTCAACATACCTCCTGCCCGGGCGACAGCTCAACCTTGCGCATTTGCCACGTCTGCAGCAGAAACCTGGGTGGCCACGGCGCCCGGCGCATTCACCGGCGAGGTGACCATGGCACCTATCGTCAATACGCAAACCAGCAGGCTGGCGGCAAAAAGACTTTTCAGCATCAGGGTCTCGAATTTCATGGCCGTTCTCCGTGATCGGGTTAGGAAGCTTTCACCAGGTATATGGCAAGCCCCGTGCCAAGCACCGGCATCCCCGAAAAGCCGCCTAGACACGCCATTTCGCGCATACATGAACGCGGCAGCGGACTGTCCGCGGACAACAGCACGGGTTGTCCGGACAGCGCATGGACAGCGCGCCAGGTGTCCATCAGGAATCAGACGCGGACCTAGCCTTGGTCGCGGGGACGGGCACGTGCGATGCACTTTTGTGCCTCGCGCCGGCAAGACGTCGAAATGTCGGCTTTCGAATGATACCGTTGAAAAAGCCGCCTCCAAGACCCGCGCTCGATGAAGTGCAAGCCGCTGCCGATTGACGTCGGCAACGGAGGCGCATGGCTCACTGCCCAGGTAGAGCTTCAGGATTACTTGCATCCCGCAGCGGACACTCGCCTGGGTCGGCGCACGGCCCTCAGCTTCCCGCTCGCGCCCCCGCCGCAGAAGAACTGATCGCCGCCGTCGGACTCGAGCCCTGACACGCCGACGCCCGGAGGCATCGCAAGCCTTTCCAGGACCTCTCCCGTGCGAGGCTCGATTCGCCTCAGTTCACTCTCGTCACCTTCCCAGGTGCCGTGCCAGAGCTCGCCGTCGACCCAGGTGACGCCGGTGACGAAGCGGTTGGACTCGATCGTGCGAAGCGTTGCCCCGGTTTCGGGATCGATTTGATGGATCTTGCGGGCCCGGTACTGTCCCACCCATAGCGATCCTTCGGCCCAGGCAAGCCCCGAGTCAGCGCCGCCACCGGGGGCCGGGATGCTCGCGAGCACTTGACCGCTGTTCGGATCAATTTTCTGGATGCGATCCTCGGCGAGCTGGAACAGGTATTCGCCGTCGAAGGCCGTTCCGGCATGTGCCGCGGCATCGATGGAGCGCACCGCGCTCCCGCTCGCAGGATCGATGGCGTTCAATTTGTCACCCGACGCAAACCAGACGCGCTGGCCATCAAACGAAACCCCGTGCACGTGATCGACACCCGGAAAGGGCCCATATTCACGCATGATTTCGGCGGCGGCTTTGCTCATGCGTCCATCCTAGTCACCGGGCGGTGGCGTGGGGAGTAACAAGATCGTCGTGAATCCTGGCACAGGCGGGGTCATCCAACGCCGCGCTCGGCCACGACCAAACGATTGCACCTTGCCGGCCGCCGCAAGCGCATCGAGCATCCGCTGCACCGTACGCTGGCTGGTGCCCAGCGCAAGCCCCAGGGCGGAGCTGGACCACGACTCGCCGTCGGCGAGAAACGCGAGCACCTCCGCATGCGGCTGCTCGATGGGCCACGTCAGCACGACGACCTCGCGAGCGTGATGCGGGGCCAGCACAAAACCACGCTTGGTGGCGCTCACGCCGGCCAGCGCCCGCAGCAGCGTCCGAAGCCGCCCGATTTCAACGCGTAGCCGCGCACGATGCGATTCGTCGGGGCGCCTGGCCCTGAACGCCCGCGCGATGAGCACGTCGCGCGGCACGTCGGCGGGCCACGCCTCGGCCAGGGCGCGTGCAAGCGTGAACAGGACCAGGCGACTGGCGAGCGGGACCGCCGTGCTTGCGCCACGCACGACATAACCGCAGGCATCCACGACGAGCGTATTCGATGCGTGCAGTGCCTCGACCTCGTCGAGCAGAAGGTCACGCTCCGCGCCCCCCGCCACCAGGCGCGCCGCTGGCGTTTTCAATACGAGGGCCGTGCTTTCGACCTCCGCCACGAGTGCAGGAATACCTGCGATGCGCGCCGCGCGCGAGGCCGCAGCCAGGGCCGCGCGCGCCGTCTTCGCGCGCAGGCGGCGCATCGCAATCCCCGCAACCACCAACGCATGGGCGGCTCTCAATGCGGGCGGAAACAGCCTCGGGTCGAGCTCGGCGAGCGCACGCTCGGCTTCGTCGAGGCGCCCGATCAGCAGCAGGCGTCTGACGTCGAGATAGCGCGCATACGCCGCATTCACCCGATCGCCGTGGGCTTCCAGGGTCACCCACGCCGCGTCGAGCGCTTTTGCAGGCCAACCGAGATCACGCGAGACGAGCGCGATCTCGGCTTCGGCGACGACACACCTCGCGCGGGCCACGGCTTCTTTGGGACCGAAGGCGCGCGCCGCACGACGCACGAGCGCCTTGGCTCGCACGAAGTCGCCGAGCTGCGCCATCGCGATGCCTCGAAGCGCAAGCGCGGCCGCATCGTCGCGCAACGCGACCAGGTTCAGTGCGCCGAGCGGGTCACCCGCCGCGAGCGAACGCGCCGCGGCCGTGATCAGAGAGTCCATCGGAATCCCGCCACACTTGTCACTCCCACCTTTCGATACCCGTGCCTAATCTACCTCACGACCACCCATCAGCACGTCGTATCGACACGCTGATGTACGACGAAGCACACCTCACCGAGGGCACGACCATGACGATGCACAAGACGGGGACACGGGAAGAATGGCTGGCGGCGCGACTTGAACTGCTGGATGCGGAGAAAGCGCTGACGCGACACAGCGACGAGCTGGCGCGTCGGCGCCGGGAGCTGCCGTGGGTCCGGGTCGACAAGGCGTACCGGTTCGATACCGATGAAGGGAACGCCTCGCTTGCCGACTTGTTCCAGGGACGCTCGCAACTTCTCGTCTATCACTTCATGTTCGGGCCCGACTACACCGCGGGATGCCCCTCCTGCTCGTCGATTGCGGATGGCTTCGACGGCTTTGCCGTGCACCTGGCGAACCACGACGTCACGCTGTCGGCGGTGTCGCGCGCATCGCTCGCGAAGCTCCAGGCATACAAGCGGCGGATGGGCTGGGGCTTTCCGTGGGCGTCCTCTCGCGGCGGTGACTTCAACTTCGATTTCAACGTCGGCTTTACCGAGGAGCAACAGCGCAAGGGAGGCATTGAGTACAACTACCGGCGCGAGGCGGCGGCGCCGGCACAGGAGCCGCTCGCAGGAAAGACCGTACAGGAGTGGCAATTGCGCGGTGGCGAGGGACCCGTCGCGCAGATCGCGGCCATGACCGGCACCGACGTGGCGACCTACACGCGCGACCGGCCGGGCGTGAGCGCCTTCGTGCTCGAAGATGGCGTGGTCTACCACACCTATTCCACCTATGCGCGCGGACTGGACGGCATGTGGGGCATGTACCAGTGGCTCGACCGCGCGCCCATGGGGCGCAATGAGCAAGGTGTCTGGTGGCGTCGCCACGACGAGTACGGCGAACATCGAGGCGCACCATGAATGCCGTCGGCACAGTCAGAGCACGGGAGACCTCGCGCGGCATGGCTTGCGCGCGAGCATCCCAGCGCACGTTCATCGGCGGTTCCGCACTGCTCTTTGCCGCCAGCACGCTGGCGACCATCGTCCGTTGCAGGTCCATGTCGGCGATGGGCGAGATGCCCATGCCCGGCGGCTGGACGATGTCGATGGCGTGGATGCGGATGCCCGGGCAGACGTGGTTTGGCGTCGCCGCGTCGTTCCTCGGCATGTGGGCCATGATGATGGTGGCGATGATGCTGCCATCCCTGTTGCCCGTGCTTTGGTATTACCGCCAGGCGGTCGGCAGGCTTGGCAGAACGCATCTGGGCCGGCTGACCGCGATGGTGGGCACTGGATACTTCCTTGTGTGGATAGCGTGTGGCGTGGTCGCCTTTGTACTGGGCGTCGCGCTGGCCGCCGTCGAGATGCGGTTACCAGCCGTCGCCCGCGCCGTTCCGGTCGCAGCCGGCGTCGTGGTCCTGATGGCCGGCGTACTCCAGTTCACTGCATGGAAGACGTATCATCTGAGTTGCTGCCGGCAGACATCAAGGTGCAGACGTCCGTTGCCGGCGGACGCCGCCACGGCCTGGCGACACGGCCTGCACCTTGGCTGGCACTGCAGCACTTGCTGTGCCGGCCTGACGACAGTCCTCCTCGTCGTCGGCGCCATGGACCTGCGCGCGATGGCTGCAGTGACCGCGGCCATCACCGCCGAACGCTTGGCGCCGGACGGTGAGCGTGCTGCCCGAATCATCGGAGCCATGGTCGTCGGTGCAGGTGTATTCCTGCTGGCGCGCGCAGCCGCGCTCGCATGACGCTTCCGGATGGAGCTCTGGCTTTGCCCACGGCGCGCGCCCGCGCGCATCCACGATGAAATTCAAAGCGGTCGTTGACGGCGCAATCGGGTTCGACAAGACGCCCCTGCGCATGCATCAGGTTGGAGAAGATTGACGGTTGGCCGTCGGGTCGGACAGACTAACGCCGCATCGTTACCTGATGCTTCCCATGTGCGCGCAAGCCGGTTATCGCGCAACCCATGCCGAGGGGTGCTGCGACGGAGCATATCCGCCACGCTCGGATGGGATCTCTGGAAAGGGCGCCCTCCATTGCAGGAGGTCTTGTCGTGTCTGATTCCCCCGTCCATCGTCTCGCCATCGCCACGTCCGTGATCGTTCCGGACATTCATCCCGACGACGCCCATCTCGCGACCTCGCTTCGACGCCTCGGCATCGAACCGACCGCATGCGTCTGGAACGACCCGGAGGTGGACTGGTCACAGTACGACGCAGTGCTCATGCGCTCGACATGGGACTACTTCAAGCACTACCCAGCCTTCAGGCAATGGTTGGATCGGCTGCCGGTTCCAACGATCAACAACAAGGCACTGCTGCGCTGGAATAGCGACAAACGCTACCTGCTCGAACTGGCCGCGCAGGGGGTCGAGATCATTCCTACCCTGATTGTGCCAGTCGGGCAGCTGCTGCAAACGCTGGCCGCGATGCCAGCGCAGCAAGTCGTGGTGAAACCGACGGTCAGTGGCACCGCCCGCCACACGGCACGCGGTAGCAGCGATGACGCGCTGTTCCAACAGACCGTCGCCCGGTTGCCGCTGGAGTTCGACTACCTGGTGCAGCCTTACGTGCCCGAAGTCGTGAGCGACGGGGAGTGGTCCCTGCTGTTTTTCGATGGCGAATACAGCCACGCGGTAATCAAGCGGCCGGCGACCGGCGACTACCGCGTGCAAAGCGAATTCGGCGGTACGGCTCGAGCGATCGAGCCCGATGGAACACTGATTGGCAGCGCGAAACGGGCCCTCGTGGCGGCGGCGGCCATCGGCCATGCCGATGTTGCCTATGCCCGGGTGGATGGCGTGATATCCCAGGGGCATTTCCTGCTGATGGAGCTGGAAATGATCGAACCCTTCCTGCATTTCGAAGGCCGGCGCGAGGCGGCGGAACGTTTTGCGGAAAATCTGCGGAGACGACTGGTGGCCTGACCTCGCCGCGTCGAGCCGTCAGGCCCTGCCACCTCGATGGCGAGGTACTGCGAGTCGAATGTAGGCTTTGCGCCTTTGAAGACGCACCGATATCCTTTGACGGTGCGCTTTCGACCCGACACGCACCGCGCGCCTGCGGATTCCAGGGGCAACGCCCCGACCCGGTCCCCATCCCGGCTACCAGAACATCTGCGCACGCCCATTCCAGGAGATGACCCGTCTTGTCGCACTATTCCGGCCCCCTGCTCACGCGCCCCGTCGCCGAAACGCTGCTGGCCGCCCGCGATGCCGGCGCGGGCGAATGGATCGGCTCGCTGGACCTGGGCCGCTCAAAAGGCAGCGCGCCATTGCAGACGGACAGCTGGGAGTGGAAAGGCCAGCGTTACGGGTATCCGCACAAGCTGAAAGACCGCACGATCTACTACTGGGACGGCGACGAGTTCGCGCCGGTGTCGCGCTTTTCCGGCTCGCTGATCAAGCTGGTGCCCACCGAATGGGGCGCACCCACCTTCGAGATCGACGGCATCAAGATGCTGCCGACGGCGAAGGAATCACCGTTTGAGGACGCACGCCGCAAGGTGGCGCTGGTCGAGCCGCGCGGCAAAGTGTTGCTCGATACCTGCGGCGGCCTGGGCTACTTCGCCGCTTGCTGTCTGGAGGCTGACGTGGCGAGCATCCACTCGTTCGAGAAGAATCCGGACGTGTTGTGGTTGCGCACGCTCAATCCGTGGTCACCCGATCCCGATGAGCCCCTTCATGGGGGGCGCCTGCAGCTCGCCCATGCCGACGTATCACAGGCGATCGCGCAGGTGGCCGACGCCTCGGTGGACGCCCTGCTGCACGACCCGCCGCGCTTCGGCATCGCCGGCGAGCTCTACTCGCAGATGTTCTACGACCAGCTCGCGCGCGTGCTCCGCCGCGGCGGGCGCCTGTTCCACTACACCGGCAGCCCGAACAAGCTCACCAGCGACCGCGACGTCCCGCGCGAAGTGGCGAAACGCCTGGAAAAAGCGGGTTTCAAGGCGCAGCTGGCATTGGACGGTGTCCTGGCGATACGGCGCTAGATGGCGAGATGAGCTTGAGGCTCGGCGTGGTGTGCAAAGAGCGGACGCATCCTACCCATAGGCGTTGGAGAGCCTCTCCATTTGTGCGCGCCATCGCAAAATTTACGCACGTCTCCCATGCCCAACCGGTGCCGGAAACTGCATCCTGAACGGGTCCATTACTATGTTTGGGCCAAGTCCGCGTTGGTGCTGTTGTCGCTCGCCCGTTGTGCCATCGTTATCGCAACACCTGTGGCTGGCCAGACATCACGTTCTCGCTCCGCACACGGTTCTTGCAGGGTGGCACTGTTTTCTTGAAACGGCGGATGAGGTCATCCGCGTTCGTAATCTTGATCCTGGAGGATTGATGAAGCGCTTGTTTATCTATGTCGTCACGGCCGCCCTACTCGCCGGAACGGCGGCTACCTATGCGTCCCCCCAGGACGATGGTCGCTATCACGACCAGCACCGCGATGAAGACCGCGATCACCACGATCACGATCACGACCGTGACCACGATCGCGACGATCATGGCCATGATCGTGATTACCGGGACGAGGGGCACCACGACAACGGCGAACACCGGGGCTGGGAGAAGCAGGCGTATCGACGTGGCGAACGGATGCCGGATCGTTATTACTCGCACGAGTATTACGTCACCGACTACGAGCGGTATCACGTACGCCGCCCGGATCCGGGCTATCGCTGGGTTCGCAGCGATGATGGCCAGCTCATGCTGACGGCGATCGCCACCGGCATCATCGTCGATATTGCCCTGACGCATTAATTCCAACGCTCCCCGAAGCCCGGGCTACACCACGCTTCCGACCTTCCGGTCGTCGTGTCAGGGCTGCTGCTTCCAGGGCTGTGGCTATCGACAGGCGAAGCCCGCTTTTGACCAAGGCGGGCTTCACTGTTTTGTCGACAGGCTTGGCGCGCGATGCCAGGCGCATTCGGCACCTCGCCCTTCTTCATAAAACTTTACATACGCGAAAAACGGCAGTTACAGGCGCGAAGCATATTCGCATCCGGAGCACGTGCTTCGCTGAAAGAAGAACCCTTATGAAGACGCTCATTCCGGAAGATGCAGGCCGTTCCCACGGTGCTGCCCGTAAATCATGGGCCCTGACGCTGCTGGCGGCGTGCGCACTTGCCGTGGGTGTCAGCGCCCTTGGCCAGACGTCGCCGCCTGGCACGACACCACCCGCTCATCATCACGCCGACATGGCGGCTGGCCACTCCGCCGACGCCATGAGCCAGCACCTTTACAGCACGCTCAACGTCACGGACGCACAAAAGGCCAAGCTCGACCCGCTGATGAAGCAGACCGCCACCGACTTCGGTGATTTTCATGCTCAGCTGGCATCGGGACACGATGAAATCATGTCGCTGCTGACGGCGAACACGGTTGACCGTGCCGCGCTGGAGCGACTACGCGTCGCCAAGATGCGCGAGATGGACCTGGCCTCCAAGCGACTGGTCGACCATCTTGCCGACGTGGCGGATGCCCTGACACCCGCGCAGCGCAAGCAAGCCCGGGATGCGATGGCCCAACACCAGACTGGGCATTGAGCCGGTGAACCATCTCGCGTTCGCCTCGCAGAGCGCCTACAGTGCCTGGCCATATGGCTGAGCACCTGCTGCTGGTGGAAGACGACGCCCGTCTGGCGGATATGCTCCAGGACTACCTGGGCCAGGCGGGCTTTCGCGTGACCGCGGCGGCCTGTGGCGCCGATGCTCTGCAGCGGCTAGCCACGCAACACTTCCATGCGATGGTGCTCGACCTGATGTTGCCCGATATGGATGGGCTCGACGTATGCCGCCGCGTGCGCACCCGTTCCGACCTGCCAGTGTTGATGCTCACCGCGCGCGGCGAACCCATGGACCGCATCGTGGGACTGGAACTGGGGGCCGACGACTACCTGCCCAAGCCTTTCGAGCCAAGGGAGCTGCTGGCCCGGCTCCGCTCGATCATGCGGCGGCGCGGCGGCGGCGCGCCGGAGCAGCTGCTGCGCTTCGGGCGCCTGGAAATCGACCGTGACGCGCACGCACTCTATGTGGACGGCGAGCTGCGCAGCCTGACCTCCTATCAGTTCGCACTACTGGTGGCTTTGGCCACGCACAGTGGCCGCGTGCTGTCGCGCGACAGCTTGATGGACCTGCTGAAGGGCGAGCATATGGAAGCGTTCGACCGCTCCATCGACGTGCATATCTCGCGCATTCGCGCGCTGATCGAGGACGACCCCAAGCGGCCCCGACGCATCATCACCGTGCGCGGCGCGGGTTATGTCTTTGCCCGGGCGCAGGACTGACGGCGTGCGCCTGTATATCCGCTTCTATCTCGCCCTGCTCGGCAGCCTGGTCGCCTTCGCGCTGATTGCGGGCGCGGCGTGGCACCTCAGTGTCGCCGCAGGCATGCGCATGCCTGCGGGCCATTCGATGCTCGCGGTCATGCTGGTCTTCCTCATGCTAGCGCTCGCGATAGGCGCGGGCGCCTTTCCCATCGTGCGGCGCTTGTCGCGCCGACTGGAACGACTACAGCACGGGGTCGAAGCGCTCGGAGCGGGTGATTTATCGGTCCGCGTAGCGGTGGAAGGCGCGGATGAGGTGGCCAGGCTCGCGCTCAGCTTCAATCAGGCCAGCGAGCGCATCGAGAAACTGGTGGGCGCACACAAGACGCTACTCGCCAACGCGTCGCACGAACTGCGCACGCCGCTGGCGCGCATCCGCATCGCCGCCGAACTGATGAAGGGAACGATCGACCCTCAACGCCGCGCCGGACTGGATCAGGACATCGACGAGCTCGACACGCTTATCGATGAGATCCTGCTGGCGAGTCGCCTCGACGCGATCGCCGATATCCAGGCCACCGAAGACATCGACGTGCTCGCACTGGCCGCCGAAGAGTGCGCCCGCTTTGACGATGTCCAACTTTCCGGCGACTCAGTGTCGGTACGAGGCAATTCGCGCCTGCTGCGCCGTCTTGTGCGCAACTTGCTCGAAAACGCGCAACGCCACGGCAAGCCGCCCATCGCCTTGGAGATCGTCCATCACGGCGACACGGCGACCATCGTTGTTCGCGATGCGGGCGAGCTGCTCGAAGGCACCGACATCGAACGGCTGTTCGAGCCGTTCTATCGACGACCTGGCAGCAGCTACAGCGTGGGTGCCGGCTTGGGCTTGTCGCTGGTCCGCCAGATTGCAGAGCACCATGGCGGCACTGCCCGTTGCGTGTCGACACGGGAGACGGGCAATTGTTTTGTGGTGACGTTGCCGATGGCACGCCCTGCGACTTGAGGCAGCCATCCGCCCCCCCGCTCGTCCCAAACAGGTAGCGAACCTGTGTAGGAGCGCACCCAGTGCGCGATCAACGATGCCTCAGTCCCCCAGCCATCGCCAGCGCACCGCGTCGATGGCCTGCTGGCGGCAGCGATGGAAACAGGGGCTAGCACCGGTCGCGCACTGGGTGCGCTCCTACACCAAGCGCACTCCAGCGGAAATTCGACGCTAGTCAGGCCGCAGGGACAGGGGTTCAGGTCACCTGACGCATCACATATTCCGCCGATACTCCCCACCCACTTCATAGAGCGCATGGCTGATCTGCCCCAGCGAGTTGAACTTCACCGCTTCCATCAGCTGCTCGAACACATTCTTCCGGTCCCGCGCCGTCTGCTGCAGCGCCTTGAGGCTCTCCGGCGCCAGCGCATTGCGCGCCTCGCCGGTAGTGCTCCACGTTGGCGATCTGCTGCCCGCTTCTCCTCTTCGGTCGAGCGGATCAGCTCGATCTCGGTGGCGATGTCGCCGCGCATGCTCCTTCGGCAGGAAGGTGTTGACGCCGATCAGCGGCAGCGAGCCGTCGTGCTTCTTGTGCTCGTAGTACATCGACTCTTCCTGGATCTTGCCGCGCTGGTACATGGTGTCCATCGCGCCGAGCACGCCGCCGCGCTCGCTGATCGCCTCGAACTCCTTGTACACCGCTTCTTCGACGATGTCCGTGAGCTGCTCGACGATGTAGCTGCCCTGCCAGGGGTTCTCGTTGAAGTTGAGCCCCAGCTCGCTGGTTGATGATGAGCTGGATCGCCACGGCGCGGCGCACGCTCTCTTCGGTGGGCGTGGTGATGGCTTCGTCGTAGGCGTTGGTGTGCAGGCGAGTTGCAGTTGTCGAACAGCGCGTACAGCGCCTGCAGCGTGGTGCGGATGTCGTTGAACTGGATCTCCTGCGCGTGCAGCGAGCGGCCGGAGGTCTGGATGTGGTACTTCATCATCTGGCTGCGGGCGCTGGCGCCGTAGCGCTCGCGCATGGCGCGCGCCCAGATGCGCCGCGCCACGCGGCCGATGACGGTGTATTCCGGGTCCATGCCGTTGGAGAAGAAGAAGCGACAGGTTGGGCGCGAAGTCGTCCACGCTTCATGCCGCGCGCGAGGTAGTACTCCACCATGGTGAAGCCGTTGCTGAGCGTGAAGGCGAGCTGGCGAGATCGGGTTCGCGCCGGCTTCGGCGATGTGATAACCGGAGATGGACACCGAATAGAAGTTGCGCACCTTGTGGTCGACGAAATACTGCTGGATGTCGCCCATCATGCGCAGCGCGAATTCGGTGGAGAAGATGCAGGTGTTCTGCGCCTGGTCTTCCTTGAGGATGTCGGCCTGCACGGTGCCGCGCACGCTGCTGCAGCGTCTCGCGCCTTGATCCGCGCATAGGTCTCGGCATCGACCAGCTCGTCGCCGGTGACGCCGAGCAGGCCGAGGCCCAGGCCGTCGTTGCCCTTGGGCAGCTCGCCGGCGTACGTGCGGGCGCTGGCTTGTCCTTGTATAGCTCGGCGATCTGCTTTTCGGCCGCGGCCCAGCGCTCGGGATCTTCCTTGCAGGTATTTCTCGACGTTCTGGTCGATGGCGGTGTTCATGAACATCGCCAGGATCATCGGCGCGGGGCCGTTGATGGTCATGGACACGGAGGTGGTCGGCGCGCAGAGGTCGAAGCCGGAATACAGCTTCTTCATGTCGTCCAGCGTGGCGATGTTGACGCCGGAGTTGCCGATCTTGCCGTAGATGTCCGGGCGCGGGGCCGGGTCTTCGCCATACAGGGTGACGGAATCGAACGCGGTGGACAGCCGCGCGGCCGTTCTGGCCCTGGGTCAGGTAATGGAAGCGGCGGTTGGTGCGCTCGGGCGTGCCTTCGCCGGCGAACATGCGGGTCGGGTCTTCGCCGGTGCGCCGGTACGGATACACGCCGCCGGTGTACGGGATAGTGGCCCGGCAGGTTCTCGCTTGCATCGAGGAAGCGCAGCAGGTCGCCCCAGTCCTTGTGTCTTGGGCGGCGCCACCTTGGGGATCTTCTGGTGGGTCAGCGATTCGCGGTAGTTGCTCCACGCGGATCACCTTGTCGCGCACCTTGTATTCGTTGATGCTCGTCGGTGACGGACTTGTAGCCGCGTCCGGCCACTCGCGCAGCAGGTGGATGGCTTCGTGGCTGAGTTCCTTCAGCGCCTCGTTGTAGCGCTGGCGTAGCGTCAGCAGGGTGCGGTCGGCAGCCTCGCTCCAGTGTCAGCACCGGCGGACTCGTAGCGAGCCAGCGGCACGCGGCAGCTTGTCGTCACCCAGTTCCTTCAGCGACTCTAGTAATGCTGGGCCTTGCTGGCGGCTTCGGCCTGGCTGCTCGATGCGCTTGTTGATGCCGCGGCCCTGCTCGGCGATCTCGGCGAGATAGCGCACGCGGGCGCCGGGGATCAGCACCGTGGCGCGCGGTTCCTTCAACGTGGTGTCGAGCTGCGGCGTCCACTTCTCCGCCGGCAGGCTGCAGCTTGTCGCGCAGCAGGCGGCACAGGTTCACGAACATCCAGGTGACGCCCGGATCGTTGAACTGGCTGGCGATGGTGGGATACACCGGCACTTGCTCGTCCGTGCATCTTGAACGCGGTGCGGTTGCGCTTCCACTGCTTGCGCACGTCGCGCAGCGCGTCTTCGGCGCCGCGCTTGTCGAACTTGTTGAGCACGATCAGCTCGGCGAAATCGAGCATGTCGATCTTCTCGAGCTGGCTGGCGGCGCCGTAGTCGCTGGTCATCACGTAGACCGGGAAATCCACCAGGTCGACGATCTCCGAATCGGACTGGCCGATGCCGGCGGTCTCCACGATGACCAGGTCGTAGGCCTGGCCTTGCAGGAAGCCGATGCAGTCGTGCAGCATCGACGCTGGTGGCGGCGTGCTGGCGGCGCGTGGCCATGGAGCGCATGAACACGCGCTGGGAGCGCAGCGAATTCATGCGGATGCGGTCGCCCAGCAGCGCGCCGCCGGTGCGGCGACGCGTGGGGTCGACCGCCAGCACGGCGATGCGCATCTGCGGGAACGCGTGCAGGAAGCGCAGCAGCAGCTCGTCCACCACCGAGGACTTGCCGGCGCCGCCGGTGCCGGTGATGCCGAGACCGGCGTCTGCTTGCCGGCCAGCTTCCATTGCTTGCGCAGGTGCGCCAGCTCGGCCTCGCGGCAGCTCGCCTTCCTCGATGGCGGAGAGCATGTGGCCGACGGAGATCTCGTCGTCGATATCGACCAGCGGCACGACCGTGGCGGCCTGCTCCAGCTTGGTACGCTGGATGGCAGCCGCGCGCGTCGCGCTGCACCACGTCCTCGATCATCTCCGTGAGGCCCAGCTTCATGCCGTCGTTGGGGTGGTAGATGCGCTCCACGCCATAGGCCTGCAGCTCGCGCGATCTCTTCCGGCGTGATGGTGCCGCCGCCGCCGCCGAACACGCGGATGTGCGCGGCGCCGCGCTCCTTCAGCATGTCGACCATGTACTTGAAGTACTCGACGTGGCCGCCCTGGTAGGACTGACAGCGCGATGGCGTCGGCGTCTTCCTGCAGCGCGGCGCGCACCACGTCTTCCACCGAGCGGTTGTGGCCCAGGTGGATCACCTCCGCGCCCTGCGCCTGGATGATGCGGCGCATGATGTTGATGGCGGCGTCGTGGCCATCGAACAGGCTGGCGGCGGTGACGAAGCGCAGCGGGCGGGTCTCTGCCTGGGCGGCGCTGACGGGTACGTGCTGGGCGGGGGAACTCATGGGGACTCCGAAACTGCGAATGCGTCGAATCTCCCAATTTTAGCTGTTGGTTGCGTTTGGAACATGTTGCGGCGCGTTTTTCCGGCCAGAGCCCTGATTCATGACGGTTTTACGCGCGCCAAGTGAAGACCGTGCGCAGGGGTATCGTGAAGCCTGCGGTCGCGCACAGGGTGCGCTCCTACATCGCCCCCCCCGTGCGCGACCCAACGCGACTCAGGCATCACCAAACGGCAAATTCGGCGACGACACCACGCGCTCACCGACGGATTCACCACGCAGGAAGGCTAGCGAAGCCCCGATGACTTCCGGCGCATCGAGCACATGGTGGTGGCCCAGCCCCTGCGTGGTGAGCAGGCGTGCCCCACGCAAGTAGCGTGCGTAGCGCTCGCCTTCGGCCCACGGCACGTCATGGTCGTCCATGTCGTGAACGATCAACGCCGGCTGGCCGAGCGCAGGCAAATGACGATGCACCTGAAGGTCATGGATGTTGACGCCAGACATCATCTCCAGGCGATCGTGCAGGCGCCCGTTGAGATGCCCGCCGAGACGAACAAAGCGCGTGAAGCGACGCGTGGCATCCACCGGATCGGCGGCGGGCGCGATAAGAATGAGCTTCTGCGCATGCCATGCATCACCCTGCGCCAGCGTGGCCGCGGTGCCGCCCAGCGAATGGGCGATGGTCAGCGCGGCGGGGCCGAAGTGCTTGCCGACCTCACGGACGGTGTCAACGAAATCCGGCAGCGAGCAGTAGCGCCCACTGCTCTTGCCATGACCCGGCTGGTCGAACGCCACCAGCGCATAACCGAGTGCGCGCAACGATTTCACCCACGGCAGGTAGCGCAAACCGAAACTGGACCAGCCATGCACAAGCAGCGCATATGGCTCGTGCTTGGGATCACCCCAGACATAGGTGGCGATGCGCTGACCGGCGATATCCAGCTCCGCATAGGTCATGTCGGCATCGGGCTGGGCGCGCTGCGCCCGTGCGCGACTGCTGCCGAATGGCGTGACGAAGAGTTGTGCCGCGCGGCTCACCGCGCGCGCTGGCGCAAGCCGGCTGGCGAGGGCGAAACCGGCACGCACGGCCTTGAGCTTGAGTGCGTCGGCGCCGTGATGACGTTTGACGGCGGTGGTGGTGCGAGTCATGGCGCGGCCCTCTGGTCAGGACGATAGCTGGCAAGCAAGCGCTCGAAGCCGTTCAACGTGTGCCGACGGGCTTGTTCAAATCCGAACAGGCCCGCGTCGTGGTGCAGGCCCAGGATGAGCGCATAGATTTCAAAGGCGAGCTGGGCAGGGTCGGTGTCCTCGCTCAGTTCGCCGTTCTCCATGGCGTGGTTGATGGCGCGACACATTTCCTGGCGCCATCCGGATTGCTGGCGGGTGACGGCGTCGTGCAACGGACCTTCGCGGCCGTCGTATTCGCTGACTGCCGTGAGCAATACGCAACCGCTCGCGTACTCGCATGACCAATCGATCCAATGGGACACGATCGCCCGCAACCGCGGCAGGCCTCGTGGCAGCTTCAGCGCGGGCCACTTGACCCGTTGCAGGAAGCGCAACTGCCCTGCTTCCAATACGGCCAGCTGCAAATCCTCGCGCGAACCAAAATGAGCGAAGACGCCGCTCTTGGACATGCCCACGCCCTGCGCCAACGCGCCAATGGATAGGCCTTCCAGTCCCTCGCGTCGGGCCAGTTCGTAGGCGTGCTGCAGGATGAGTTCGCGGGTAGCCGCTCGCTTGGTAGTTGGGACCGCAGTCATCGAAAGACAAATAGCACGACCGTTCGTTCTTTTTCAAGCATCAATTTGTGAACGGCCGCCGATAGCCAACCTGCGCGAAACTGAACAAGACGGCTAAATCCGGTCAACACGGTGAGGAAGCGCCCGTTTTCCGCCCCTAAAGCCGCGCACTACGGCAACCACAAGGAGAGCCCCATATGTTGAGCACCACCCGCAAACTCGCCCTGCTCGTTGCACTCGGCATCGCCAGCGCAGGCGCGCTCTACGCTCCGATCGCAGCGGCGGCCGGCGGCCTGGACATCGGCATCGACGTGGCACCCCCGGCGCTGCCGTACGAAGTGATTCCGCCGCCGCGCGCGGGCTTCGTGTGGGCGCCGGGCTATTGGCGCTGGGAAGGTCAGCGCCATGTGTGGGTCCGCGGCGACTGGGTAGCCGTCCGCCCCGGTTACGTCTATCACCAGGCCCGCTGGGAACGTCACCACGATGGCTGGCATCTGCACGAAGGCTACTGGGGCCGCTGAGCAGGGAAAACCTGCGATTCAGCGGGCGGCGACATCCGACCCTGAAACACCACGGGACCAGCCCTCCAGCCACGTCAATAGGAGATAGCGAGAAGTCCGACTCGTACGGACATCTGCGCTATGCGCGCCTCAGCGACGGCCGGCGTCCCAGCGTCGACGCATGGGTCACGGGGGCCAAGCGGCCCATGTTGCGGCGCCCCGAAAACCTGGGGGCTCTGCGCGAAAAGGGCCCATACGCCAGCGCTTTGATGCGCCGCGACACCAGCCCTGCCCCGCCCCGTATTAGAATTGCGGTCTAACCTCATCGCCTCAGCTCTGCTGGGGCGATTGAGTTTCAGGCGTTTCTGCCTTGGCGGGGCCGTGCTGCATCGTCCCCGCCTCCATTCCAGCGTGCCGTCCCCGGGCACTCAACTTGGAGTCACCGTTCCAATGATTTTCGAAACCATCGCCAACACGGGTCACGAAGAAGTCGTCTTCTGCCATAACAAGGACGCCGGCCTGAAGGCCATCATCGCGATCCACAACACGGTGCTGGGCCCGGCGCTCGGCGGCCTGCGCATGTGGCCGTACAAGACCGAGCAGGACGCGGTGAACGACGTGCTGCGCCTGTCGCGCGGCATGACCTACAAGAACGCCGTGGCCGGCCTGAACCTGGGCGGCGGCAAGGCGGTGATCATCGGCGATCCGAGCAAGGACAAGTCCGAGGCGCTGTTCCGCGCGTTCGGCCGCTTCGTCAACTCGCTCAACGGCCGCTACATCACCGCCGAGGACGTCGGCATCGACGTCAACGACATGGAATACGTGTTCCGCGAAACCGAATACGTGACCGGCGTGCACCAGGTGCATGGCGGCTCGGGCGACCCGTCGCCGTTCACCGCGTTCGGCACGCTGCAGGGCCTGATGGCCGCGCTGCAGGTCAAGCACGGCAACGAGGACGTGGGCAAGTACAGCTACGCCGTGCAGGGCTGCGGCCACGTCGGCAGCGAGTTCATCAAGCTGCTGCGCGAGCAGGGCGCCAAGGTGTTCGTCACCGACATCAACAAGGATGCGGTGCAGCGCTGCGTCGACGAACTGGGCTGCGAAGCCGTGGGCCTGGACGAGATCTACGACGTCGACGCCGACGTGTACTCGCCGTGCGCGCTGGGCGGCACGCGTCAACGAGCAGACCATCGACCGCATCAAGGCCAAGATCATCTGCGGCGCGGCCAACAACCAGCTGGCCACCGACGCCATCGGCGACGAGCTGCAGCGCCGCGGCGTGCTGTACGCGCCGGACTATGCGGTCAATGCCGGCGGCGTGATGAACGTGTCGCTGGAAATCGACGGCTACAACCGCGAGCGTGCGATGCGCATGATGCGCACGATTTACTACAACCTGGGCCGCATCTTCGAGATCTCCAAGAACGAAGGCGTGCCGACCTACAAGGCGGCCGACCGTCTGGCCGAAGAGCGCATCGCGGCCATCGGCAAGATCAAGCTGCCGACACATGGGCGACCATGGTCCCCGCTTCGCCGGTCGCATGCGCGGTCAGTAAGCACGTTTAGCGTTACCCGAAAACGCCGGCCCCTGGCCGGCGTTTTCTTTCGTCCCGTCTGTCGACGCTGCTCGCGTCGTATGCTGGCGCGCATGCCTGCTGCCACTCTTGCCCATCGCTGGCGCCGCCTGCGCGGTTCCGATCGCTTCGCCGAATGCCTGCGCGTCTTGCTCGCCCTGAGCGGTGCGGTGGCCTGGTGTTTCGCCGACCATCGTCTGGACGCCCTGAGCCCGGCCCTGCTCGGCGTGATTGCCTGCGCCTTGGCCGAGACCGAGGACCATTGGCGCAACCGCCTGAGTACCTTGCTGGTGACACTGGCCTGCTTCGCTGTGTCGTCCTTCGCGGTGCAATGGCTATTCCCCTACCCCATCGCGTTCGCGCTAGGCCTGCCGCTATCCACCTTCATCCTGGTGATGCTGGGTGCCATCAGCGAGCGCTACGCCACCGTGGCGGGCGCCACGTTGCTGTTGGCGGTGTACACGATGATTGGCGCCGACCAGGCCGGTTTGGCCATCAATCCGTGGCACCAGCCATTGATCCTGCTGGCAGGCGCGGCCTGGTACGGCGTGCTCTCGCTGTCGTGGAGCATGGTGGCGCCGCAACAAGCCGTACGGCACTCGCTGGCGCGCCTGTTCGACGCACTGGCCGATTGCCTCGCGGGCAAGGCCGCTCTGTTCGCACCGGTCCACGGCGTGGATCGCGAAGCCTTGCAGCTCGTGCTGGCCATGAAGAACGAACGCGTGGTGGAGGCGCTCAACGACACGCGCTTGATTCTGATCGACCGCATCGGCGCGAGGCGCCCACGGGGCGCCACGGCCGAACGCCTGCGACTGTACTTCATGGCGCAGGACATCCATGAGCGCATCAGCTCCGCGCATTACCCGTATGACGCGCTGGCCGAAGCACTGTTCCACAGCGACGTGCTGTTTCGCTGCGAGCACCTGCTACAACTCGAAGCGCGCAACTGTCGCCAGCACGCGGATGCGTTACGCCTGCGCACGGCGACGCCGGTGGCGATCGAGACCCATGCATCGGTGCGGGATCTCCAAGGCGCCGTCATGGCGTTGCGCGAGCAAGTCAATCCACCCGCGGGGCACTTGCTGCGCTCGCTCGATGCGCTAGTGCGCAACCTCCTGGCGATCCAGGCGCAGTTGCAAGGCGAAACGCCCGTCGGGCTGCCCGCTACCGGGGCAGATAGCGCGTTGCAGAATCCCGGCCCGCAAACGCTCGGCGAAGCCTGGACGCGCATCCGCATGCAGCTGACCAGGCATTCGTTCCGCTTTCGCCATGCGCTTCGACTCGGCATCGCACTGTTGGTGGGCTATGCGGTGCTACACGCGGTGCATCCCCGGCATGGCTACTGGATCCTGCTTACCACCTTGCTGGTGTGCCAGCCGAGTTATGGCGCGACGCGAATCCGGTTGCTGCAGCGCATGTCCGGCACGCTCATCGGGCTGGTGCTTGGCTGGGCCACGCTGCGGCTGCTGCCGTTCGGTCCCTGGCAAATGCCGCTGATCGTAGCGTCGGGCGTGATGTTCTTTGCCGCCCGTTTGCGCCGCTATGCCATGGCCACTGCGGCGATCACACTGTTTGTCGTGCTCTGCTTCAATCAGGTGGGTAACGGTTACGAAGTCATGTTGCCGCGCCTGCTCGACACCTTGATCGGCTCCGCCATCGCCGCACTGGCGATGCACTTCATCCTGCCGGACTGGCAGGGCCGCCGGTTTGACGATGTACTGGCCGACACGGTGCGTAGCGACGCACGCTATCTCGCCCAGATCATGGCGCAATACGCCACGGGTCGCCGCGACAATCTGGACTATCGCGTGGCGCGTCGCGAGGCACACAATGCCCATGCCACACTCAGCAGTGCGCTGGCCAAGATGCTGCGCGAACCCGGCCAGCACCGTAGCGGCAGCGAGACGCTGCTGCGCTTTCTGGCCACCTCGCATGTCCTGCTGGGCCAACTCTCGGCACTGGGCGCGAACCGCCAGGCGATCGTAGCGGGCCCGGCGCGCGAGACCGTGATCCAGGTCGGGGGACACACCGTGAAAGCGCTGGAACAGCTGGCGCAATCCCTCGCCAACCGCAGCACCATGGACGCCGAAGAGCACGAACAGGTCCCGACGGACGCCCCCTGCCTCCAGGGCGCCGGCAATGAAGCGGCCAGACTCGTACTCGGACAGCTCACCCATGTGCTCGTCCAGCGCGACCGCCTCGCCGCCTTATCGAGAGACCTTGCGACCGAATGAGCGACTGGAGCCGCCCCCGTCCGAACTGTCCGTACACAACGCGATCGCCGGGCAATGGTCGATCCTGCGCGGCCATTGCGCTGCGCAGTGCGCGGGCGATCACACCGGCATTCATCACGGTGTCGCCATGAATGCCTTGCAACGGGACATTGCGCAGCTGATCATTGACAGCCGCAACCTCGAGCACCTGCAAGCTACCGACATCTCGGCGGCACAGGCGTTGTCCGGCCAAGGCCTGGGCCCGCTGGGGCTGGCATTGGCGCTGCAGAATCGCTACAACCTCCAGATCGCCTCCGATTCGCGCGATGCACGCCAGCACCTCGCCACGGTGGCGAGCCTGGCCACCTTCAACGAGGCGCCACAGGCCGCATGCGCAAGCTGACTTCCCTCCTGTTGCCGGTTGTCGGGCTGCTGTACCCGTTCCTGGTCTACTTCGGCATGGAGCATGTATCGACGCCGCTCTTTGCGCTCCTGCTGGGCACGATCTGGCTGACCCGTGCGCCGAGCCTGCTGAAACAGCCGTGCGGCCGCTGGATGATCGCTGCTGCGCTGGCCTATTGCGCCCTGCTCGCCTTCAGCGGTGAAGCAGCCATGCTGCGGTGGTACCCCACCTTGATCAGCGCCTTGCTGCTGTTCGTCTTCGGCATCAGCCTGAAATACGGCCCGCCGATGGTGGAGCGCATTGCGCGCGTGAGCGAGCCCGAGCTTCCGTCGGAAGCGATTCCGTACACCCGCAAGGTCACCTGGGTGTGGGTCGGCTTTTTCTTGTTCAATGGCCTGGTCTCCGCCGTACTCACGCTATGGGGGCCACTGGGTTGGTGGACGCTCTACAACGGCCTGATCGCCTACTTCATCATGGGCATGCTGTTCGGCGGCGAGTGGCTGCTGCGCCGGCGCCTGAGAGCCGCGCCATGAACATGGCGCAAGGCGCCGCGACCGCGTTGACCGCGCATCCCTGGGTGGCGCGGGTCGCCGTCGGACGTAGCGGTGTACGGCAGCAGTTGCATACCGACGGTGTGGACGCGCTATGTCGACAGGGGCGCCTGGCCTGTATCGACTCGCCAGGCGTGCGCGCCAAGGCGCGGCTCACCGTTTTCAGCTCACCGGATGCAGAGGAACTCCCGCATGTCTGAGACCATCCTGGTCACTGGCTCCAGCCGCGGCATCGGCCGCGCCATCGCCTTGCGCCTGGCTGCGGCGGGCTACGATCTGGTGCTGCATTGCCGCTCTCGCCGCGACGAAGCGGAAGCCGTGCAGGACAGCATCCAGGCGCTGGGCCGACAGGCGCGCGTGCTGCAGTTCGACATCGCCGACCGCGCCGCCTGCGCCGTCGCGCTGGAACAGGATGTCGCCGACCATGGCGCCTACTACGGCGTGGTCTGCAATGCCGGCCTCACGCGTGACGGCGCGTTTCCGGCCCTGAGCGGCGACGATTGGGACCAGGTGCTGCGCGCGAATCTGGACGGCTTCTACAATGTGCTGCACCCCTTGATCATGCCGATGATCCGTCGCCGCGCTCCGGGCCGCATCGTCTGCATCACCTCGGTATCGGGCCTGATCGGCAACCGCGGCCAGGTGAACTACAGCGCATCCAAGGCTGGCGTGATCGGAGCCGCCAAGGCATTGGCGGTTGAATTGGCCAAACGCAGGATCACCGTCAACTGCGTTGCGCCCGGCCTGATCGACACCGACATGCTCGATGCGGAACTGCCGCTGGACGAAATCCTTGCGATGATCCCGATGCAACGCATGGGCTCGCCCGACGACGTCGCTGCCGCGGTGCAGTTTTTGCTAAGCGCGGAGGCCGGCTACATCACGCGTCAGGTGCTGGCGGTGAATGGCGGCCTGTGCTGAAGGTGCTGCACGAAATGGATGGTACTGATCAGTCTGCAGGACCAGGCCAAGGCGGTGGTGGACATCGTCAGCAACGACGACGACATCGAGTACAGCGACAGCCATACCTGCGAATGCCATCTCGGCTTCCTGATGTCCGGGGTGCAGCTCAAGGGCAAGCTTGCCGAGGTCGACTAAGGGCGCGACGACTGGTGGGAACGCAGCCTGTCATCGACCAATGGGTGTTTTCGTCAGCGCAGCGGAAGTACCCGCTGGCGCCCATTCCCGCACGGCTCGCGCCGCCGCCGGCCGGTCCGGGTCGATCGCGCCAGGCCAGCGCGTGATGCGCTGCGCCAAAGCTCCGGGAGCTTACTGCGCTACCATTTCGCACCCACCCTATCCCCAGGCCGGAGTTTGCGATGCGCCCGTTTCCTCTCGGTGAAGATATCGATCTGCTACGCGAAAGCGTGCATGCCTTCGCGGAAAAGGAAATCGCCCCGCGCGCCGATCACATCGACCGCGAGAACCTGTTTCCCGCTGACCTGTGGCGCAAGTTCGGCGAGATGGGCCTGCTAGGCGTCACCATTCCCGTACCGTACGGCGGCTCCGGCATGGGCTTCCTCGCGCACCTGGTGGCGATGGAGGAAATCTCGCGCGCCTCGGGTTCGGTGGGCCTTTCCTACGGCGCGCACTCCAACCTTTGCGTGCAGAACATCTTCCACAACGGCAACGAAGCGCAGCGTCGCAAGTACATTCCCAAGCTGTGCTCGGGCGAGTACGTGGGCGCGCTGGCGATGAGCGAACCCGGCGCCGGCTCCGACGTGGTCGGCTCGATGAGCTGCAAGGCCGAGAAGAAGGGCGACGTCTGGGTCGCCAACGGCTCCAAGATGTGGATCACCAACGGCCCCGACGCCGACGTGCTGCTGGTGTACATGCGCACCGCGCCGCGCCCGGCCGGCAGTCGCTGCATGACGCGCCTTCATCGTCGAAAAGGGCATGAAAGGCTTCAGCACGGCGCAGAAGCTGGACAAGCTCGGCATGCGCGGCTCGAACACCTGCGAGCTGGTGTTCGAGGATTGCGAAATTCCCGCCGAGAACATCGTCGGCGAGGTCAACGAAGGCGTGCGCGTGTTGATGAGCGGCCTGGATACCGAGCGCCTGGTGCTCTCGGGCGGCCCGATCGGCCTGATGCAGGCGGCGATGGATATGACCCTGCCCTACGTGCGCGAGCGCAAGCAGTTCAACGCGCCGATCGGCACGTTCGGCCTGATGCAGGCGCAAGATCGCGGACATGTACACCGCGCTGCAATCGTCGCGTGGCGTTTGCCTATATGGTCGCGCAGCAGTTCGACAGCGGCGTGAAGTCGCGCATCGATCCGGCCGCCTGCCTGCTGAATGCCTCGCAGAACGCGGTGAAGGTGGCGCTGGAAGCGATCCAGGCGCTGGGCGGCAATGGCTATATCAACGAGTTCCCCACCGGCCGCCTGCTGCGCGACGCCAAGCTCTACGAGATCGGCGCCGGCACCAACGAGATCCGCCGCATGCTGATTGGCCGCGAGCTGTTCCACGGCAAGGCGTAACGCCGTCGCTTCCTCTCCCCTTTGGGCCTGATTGGCGTCGCATCTCAGCCATCCGACTTCCCGCTCGTCCCAAAATGTAGGAGCGCACCCTGTGCGCGATGGGCTACGCCTCAGTTCCCATAGCCATCGCCACGGTACTGCGTAGATGGTGCGCTGGCGGCAACGATGGGAACAGCGGCCAGCGCCGGTCGCGCACAGGGTGCGCTCCTACACCGAGCACGCTCCCGCCGAGATTCGACGCTCATCAGGCCCTTGGGGAAAGGGAGCGCGTGCTCAGAAATTCAAGCGATAGTTGAGCGTATCCATCTTGCCGCGATCGTGCTGGGCCACGTATTGATCAATACCGAACGACAGCGTGGAACGTCGCGACATGGCCCAGTCCAGGCTCACTCCGGCATCGCCGCCATAGCGCGACAGACCGATGCCGCCTAGCGGCGCCCACTGGTTGAGCACGGAGAAACTGGCATCGAGCACGTCGCCACGCATGCTGAAGGCACGCTGCCATAGCATGTGCGCCTGCAGGCTCAGATGACCGCCACCGGCAAGTGACCAGTCGTTGCCGGCACGCAGGCCGGCACCGGCTTGCCAGCGCTGCACGGTTTGCGCATTGGCCTTGAGGCCGAATCCATCGCCGCCGAACTCATTGAAACCGTCGGTTTCGATATCCGCGTACTGCAGATTGACGTACGGCGTAACGTGGACACCACCTAGCGACAGGCGATAGCCACTTTCACCGTAAGCGATGCTGTAACGGCCATGGGTGTCGCTGGCCACGCTCTCGACATCGCTGCCCAGTTCCACGTGTCGACGCATGTCTTCGCGGTAACTGCCGATACCCAAGCGTCCCATCGCGTACCACTGGTTTTGGGCGATGCCGCCATAGAGCATGCCTTCGACGGCGCGACTGTGCCCCTGGTCGGCAAACTCGTCGAGCCTTCCGAGATCCTGGCTCTGGCTTACCGCAAAACCGAATACGCCATGGCTGCCGAAGTGGCGATCCTGCCCCACCATCCAGCCACTCAGGTCATAGCCCACGTTGCCATACCCACGGCGGCTCATGCTGCCGTAGTCACCCAGCGATTGGGTCCAGCCGCCGGTGGAGCTGACATCGGCAAGCTGGTCGAAGCGATTGGACAGCGCGCGCGTACCCGCGTCCATGGCATCGAACGTCATCGCCGCACTGGCCGCATGCAACTGGCCGGAAAGACTCGACAGCGACTGTTGCAGTGCGCTGGTGGTCGATGCCTGCTGCAGATTCGCCGCGCCATTGACGAAGGACGCCGGCACGGCGCCGCCGCTGCTGGTGCCGCCCTGCCCCACCTGCGCATTGATCTGGCCGAAAGCCGCGTCCACGCGCTGGGCCGCGCCGTACGAAGCAGGCGTGTAAGTCACGCCGGTCACGGCACTGGCCTGCACCTGGCTCACGTTCAACCAGGCGTCGTTGGCATCGTAGTTGAGCGTGGCCGTGAGCAAGACGCCGGTGGCCTCGTTGAGTGCGGAAAACGTACCCGCGAGACCACCCTTGGCGGTGAGCACGTCGGTATGCGCGTTCACCGTATACCCTTGATTCACGCCGGTGACATACAGGTCGCCGCCGGTGATGCTGGCCGTGCCAGCCACCTGCAGCGACGAACCCAGCGCCACCGCCAGCCGACCGGCCCCCTGCTGAAGATAGTTGCCGCCCACCGTGACATGGGTGCCGCTGGCTGCCAGCACGCCGGCATTGGTGACCGAACCACCGATCGTTGGCGTTCCACTCAACACACCTTGTGCGCCAATGCTGACGCTGGACGCCAGCGAAGCGGCTACCAACATGCCGGCCTGCACCTGGGTTAGGCCGGTGTAGGTCGAGGGCCGGGTCAGGTTCAGCGTGCCGGGGCCCTGCTTGATCAGACCACCCGCGCCGGAAATGGGATTGTTCCAGCTCGATGTGCCACTGAAATTGACGGTGACGTCGCCCCAGTTGAATTGCTCCGGTCCGTTCACGGCCTTGGCCACATCGAGCTCGCCGTAGCCGAACGTTGCATTGGGCTGCGAACCGCCCAAGGGGTCGGCCGTACCCAGCAAGGTCTGTCGCACCAAGTCGTTGTTGAAATACGGATAGGCCTGCCACACCAGGGCCGCCGCACCGGATACCTGCGGCGCGGCCAGCGACGTACCCTCGACGATCCAATAGGTTTCGCTGGCCGTGCTGGTGTCGCCCTTGCCGCTGACGATCACGTCCCCGGGCGCGGCGAGGCAGTAGTTCATCGCGATGCCGCACTTGTTCGAGTAGCTGTCGAGCTGGGCCGGATGGTTGCTGTTGACCGCCACCACGGTGAGCCAACCCTTCTCCAGGTCGGGCGCCAGGCTGGGTAGCGCAGCAATGCTGCTGGGATTGGCCTGCGAATCGTTACCCGCCGCAAACACCACCAGGCCACCCCAGGTATTGATGAAGGGGCTGTAGGCGTCGTGGAAACTTTGCGTAGTTGCCGTGTCGGTCGAACTCCAGCTGATGCCGCCCCAGGAGTTATTCATGACCTTGACGCCGTTGGCGATCTGGTCGGAGCTCACCTGGGCAAGCGGAATGGCGTCCGAGCCTGTCACCGTGGTCGCTGCCGTCGAGCCGTTATCGTCGGGTGCCTTGTCGTCGATGATGCGCGCCGACACGATGTCGGCGCCCGGCGCAATGCCACCGGCAAACTGTCCGAAGGAGGTACCGGCAGCGATTTCCGCGACGTAGGTGCCATGCCCGTTCACATCGCCGACACTGAGGTTGTTGGTGTTCGGGTCAACGTAGGTCAACGCTTTGATCACCCGCCCCGTCAGCGCGGGGTGCGTAGCCATCACGCCGGTGTCGACTACGCCGATGGTGACGCCTGCGCCGGTATAGCCCGCTGCGTGCGCGCCATACGTGTTGGTGATGCTGAGCTGGGCGTCGATGGGTGGCTGAGCCACGGTCGACGCGGGCGCTGGCGTCGATGGCGGCGGCGCCGGGGTGGCCGGCTTCACGTTGCCATTACCGCCGCCACCACACGCGCCCAATCCAAGCATCAACGCCACCAGCACCGCGACGCGGCGCTGCTGCAAACCAAGCAAACCCGTTTTCATAGCGCCCCCGCCCCTAGGATGCTCTGATCAACTCTGCGCAGACGTCATGATGTCCAGAAGGCCCGCAGGCGATGCCGCGTGGCGCCGGGAAGACTGGCCGTCTTGCCAAGCCGCGCGGCACCGCCGGCGGGCCTTCTGGACATCACCCCATCACTTTGAATTCAACATGTTGGGGCCGGTCCTGTCTGTCCGCATCCCTTCGGTGCGCCGGCTCCACAGACGGCCAGTCTGCCATCGCCGACGCCCCTGTGGGCTGCGAACAGACAGGACCGGTGACGCCTGCGCAGAGTTGATCAGAGCATCCCTAGTCCGCGTGTCGAATTTCCCGCGACGACACCCCGGCGCGCACCGTCACCCAAGACTGCTCAAATATTGACACAACGGAAACACAACTAAATGTCGGTGAGGCCGCGCCGCTATCGCAAGTAAGCCTGGTTTGCCCCGCTTGGTTGGGGACTGCGATAATCCGCAAGCTATTTACCGGGCACCCCTGCCCCATCAAGTACTTGCGGAGATCCCCATGTCGGACGTCAGTGTTGTCATCGCCGGTGCCAAGCGCACAGCCATTGGCTCTTTCCTCGGCCAGTTCACCGGCGTGCCTACCCCTACCTTGGGTGCGACAGCTATTCGCGCAGCCCTGGAGCAGTCCGGCGTCGCGGCCGCTGACATCAGCGAAGTCATCATGGGTTGCGTGCTGCCCGCCAACCTCGGCCAGGCCCCGGCGCGTCAGGCATCCCTGGGCGCAGGCCTACCGGTAGGCACGGGTTGCACGACCGTCAACAAGGTCTGCGGTTCGGGCATGAAGGCCATCATGCTGGGTCACGACCTGATCAAGGCCGGTTCGGCCGCCATCGTTGTCGCGGGCGGCATGGAGTCGATGACCAATGCGCCCCACATGGTCAATGCGCGCACCGGTATCCGCTACGGCGACGGCCAGCTGGTCGACCATATGGCGTGGGACGGCCTGACCAACCCGTACGACGGCAAGGCCATGGGCGTGTTCGGCGAGCTGTGCGCCGACAAGTACCACTTCACCCGTGAGGAGCAGGATGCCTTCTCGACCGCGTCGGTCGAACGTGCCAAGGCCGCCCAGCAGGCTGGGGCCTTCGCCGGCGAAATCGCCCCGGTCACCGTCGCCAGCCGCAAGGGCGAGGTCAAGGTGGACATCGACGAGCAGCCGGGCCGCTCCGATGTCAGCAAGATCCCCACCCTTAAGCCTGCGTTCCGCAAGGAAAACGGCACGATTACCGCTGCCAGCTCATCGAGCATTTCCGACGGCGCCGCCGCCTTGGTGCTGCTGTCGGCCGACAACGCCAAGGCGCGTGGCCTCCAGCCGCTGGCACGCATCGTGGCGCACACCACCCATTCACAGGAGCCGGAGTGGTTCACCACCGCGCCGGTAACCGCCATCCACAAGGTGCTGGACAAGGCCGGCTGGAAGGTCAGCGACGTCGACCTGTTCGAGGTCAACGAAGCCTTCGCCGTGGTCGCCATGGCCGCCATGCGCGAGCTGGAGATCCCGCACGACAAGCTCAACGTCAACGGCGGCGCCTGCGCGCTGGGCCACCCGATCGGCGCCAGCGGCGCCCGTCTGGTGGTCACCTTGCTCAATGCATTGAAGACCCGCGGCCTCAAGCGTGGCGTGGCCTCGCTCTGCATTGGCGGCGGCGAAGCCACCGCCATCGCGATCGAGTGCATCGACTGATGGGGCCTCACGGCGGCCGTACAAACGGCCGCCGCTGAAAGGCGGTTAACCGTTTTTTGGGCGCATTACCTAAAGTTGTGGCGCATTTTCCACGAAAGCGTTATTAATACGCCCGCCAAACGGCATTCCACGGCAAAGGAGATTCACCATGAAGTTCACGCGTACCCTACTCGCCTCCGCGCTCGTCGCGCTGCTGGCGGCTTGCAGCAACGGCGCGCAGGATTCCGCGCAGGACGCTCAGAAGTCGGCTGACCAGGCTCAGCAGGCTGCTGACCAGGCTCAGAAGGCTGCTGCTGCTCCGACCGAGCAGGCTGCTCCGGCTTCGACCGCTGCTGCTCCGGCCGCTGCTCCGGCTTCGACCGCTGCTGCTCCGGCTTCGACCGCCGCTGCTCCGGCCGCTGCTTCGACCGCTGGTCACTAAGCTTCACTTGCTCTTCCGAAAACCGGCCGCCTTGCGCGGCCGGTTTTTTTTTGCCCCTACCCAGCCCGATTCGCAGGTACAGCTACAGGCCCGGACCGTTATCATCCGGGGTTCAACCCGAACGGCAGCCCCAGCTCATGAGCGTCATCGTCTCGCAAATCGACCCGCGTTCATCCGAATTCCAGGCCAGCAGCACGCAATTGAGCGCCCTGGTGGACGACCTGCATCGCGAGTTGACGCGTAGCGCGGAAGGCGGCGGCGACAAGGCCCGCGAGAAGCACACCGCCCGCGGCAAGCTGCTGCCACGGGAGCGCATCCGCGCCCTGCTCGACCCCGGCTCGCCCTTCCTGGAACTGTCGCCCCTGGCTGCCCACGGCATGTACGACGACGCGGCGCCTGCCGCCGGCATCATCACCGGCGTCGGCCGGGTCAACGGCCTCGAAGTGGTGGTGGTCGCCAACGACGCCACGGTCAAAGGCGGCACCTATTTCCCCATCACCGTGAAGAAACACCTGCGCGCGCAAGAAGTCGCGCTGGAGAACCGCCTGCCCTGCATCTACCTGGTGGATTCCGGCGGCGCCTTCCTGCCGCTGCAGGATGAGGTGTTTCCCGACAAGGAACATTTCGGCCGCATCTTCTACAACCAGGCGCGCATGTCGGGCCTGGGCATCCCGCAGATCGCGGTGGTTATGGGTTCCTGCACGGCCGGTGGCGCCTACGTGCCGGCCATGAGCGACGAGACCATCATCGTGCGCGACCAGGGCACGATCTTCCTCGGCGGCCCGCCGCTGGTGAAGGCCGCCACCGGCGAAGTGGTGGATGCCGAGACGCTCGGCGGCGCCGACGTGCATACGTCAGATCTCCGGCGTGGCCGACCATCTCGCGGAGAACGACGCGCACGCGCTGTCGATCGCGCGCGACATCGTCGGCCAGCCTGAATCGGAAGAAGGAGATGCCGCTGGCGCTGCGCGCGCCTGCTGAGCCGCTGTATGCCGCCGAAGAACTCTATGGCGTGATTCCCCAGGACACGCGCCGCCCGTTCGACATCCGCGAGGTCATCGCGCGCATCGTCGACGGCTCGGAGTTCCAGGAGTTCAAGGCACGCTACGGCAAGACCCTGGTCTGCGGCTTTCGCGCACATCCACGGCTACCCGGTGGGCATCATCGCCAACAACGGCATCCTGTTCTCGGAGTCCGCGCTCAAGGGCGCGCACTTCATCGAACTGTGCAACCAGCGCAACGTGCCGCTGGTGTTCCTGCAGAACATCACCGGCTTCATGGTCGGCAAGAAGTACGAGAACGGCGGCATCGCCAAGGACGGCGCCAAGATGGTCACGGCCGTGGCCTGCTCGCACGTGCCCAAGTTCACCGTGGTGATCGGCGGCAGCTTCGGCGCGGGCAACTACGCCATGTGCGGCCGCGCCTACGGTGCCCGCTTCCTGTGGATGTGGCCGAACGCGCGCATCAGCGTGATGGGCGGCGAGCAGGCGGCTTCCGTACTCGCCACGGTGCAGCCGCGACGGCATCGAGGCTGCGGGCAAGAGCTGGAGCGCCGAGGACGAAGAGGCGTTCAAGGCGCCCATCCGCGACCAGTACGAGCGCCAGGGCCACCCCTACTACGCCAGCGCGCGCCTGTGGGACGATGGCATCATCGACCCGGCCGACACGCGCCGCGTACTGGGCCTGGCGATCTCCGCCTCGCTCAATGCGCCGATCGAGCCGCAGCGTTACGGCGTGTTCCGCATGTAAGAGCGGTGGCCTTGCCGAACCGCCTAGCGCGGCGGTCGCAACGCCGAATCGCGCAATGCCGCTTCGTGTTGCACTTCGTCGTGACCGGCAACATCGATGGCGTCCAACAGGCCATGGCCGGGCGGATGACGCAGCAACGTCGGTGAAACGGTGATCTCCGTTCCGTCACCGTCCGGCAACGGGTTATCTGTGGGCGGCGTCGTATGCATGGCCAGTTCCTTGAGAGTCCGGCGATTCTAACCAGCCCCCATCCTCCATGCGAGGAGCACCATAGGGCGGGACATGGGGAGTCCAGCGGCCGCCGTGTACACTGCCCGCCTGACCTACAGGGGGCATCGTCGGGAATGATCGTCGGTATCGATCTGGGCACTACGCACTCGCTCGTCGGCACGTATGGGGCGCAGGGCCCGGTGCTATTTCCCAACGCACTGGGCGATTTCCTGACGCCTTCGGTCATCAGCATCGATGACGACGGACACGTCATCGTCGGCCAGGCGGCGCGCGACCGCATGGTCACTCATCCAGAAGCGAGCGTCGCCACCTTCAAGCGCTGGATGGGCACGCCACGTGAAACCCGCCTAGGAAAACAGAGCTTCCGTCCGGAAGAACTCTCCGCGCTGATTCTCCGCTCGCTCATCGCCGATGCCGAAGCCGCTACCGGCGAGAAAATCGCCGAGGCGGTGATCAGCGTACCGGCGTATTTTTCCGATGCCCAACGCAAGGCGACCCGCGCGGCGGGCGAACTCGCCGGCCTTCGCGTCGAGCGGCTGATCAACGAACCCACGGCCGCCGCCCTCGCCTATGGCCTGCAGGAGAAACACGACGGTGCGCGCTTCCTGGTGTTCGACCTGGGCGGCGGCACGTTCGACGTGTCGGTGTTGGAAATGTTCGATGGCGTGGTTGAAGTCCATGCCAGCGCCGGCGACAACTTCCTCGGTGGCGAGGATTTTCTCGACGTGATGCAAACGGCGTTCTGCGCCGACGAGAAGATTTCCATCGCCGCACTCTCGCCACGGGAGCACGGCCAGCTGCGGCGGAGACTGGAACTGGCCAAACGCGAGCTGGGCGCCAATGGCAGCAGCGGTATCGAGTGGCGGCTTGGCGAGCGCAGCTTGGCCTGGCGGATCGACGAGGAGCGTTTCGCCAGGCTCAGCGAAGGCCTGGTGCAGCGCATGCGCGCGCCGCTTGAACGTGCCATGCGCGACGCCCGCCTGCAGCCTGCCCAGCTCGATGAAATCGTCCTGGTGGGCGGTGCCAGCCGCATGCCGCTGGTGGCGCGCCTGGTGTCACGCATGTTTGGGCGCCTGCCATTGCGCCACGTCAATCCGGACCAGGCGATCGGGCTGGGAGCCTGCGTCGCGGCGGGGTTGAAAGCGCGCGACGAGCGGCTGGACGAAGTCATCCTCACCGACGTCTGTCCATACACGCTCGGCACCAAGGTGTCGCGTCGCGACGAAAGCGGCAAGGAACAGACCGGCTTCTTCGCGCCCATCATCCATCGCAACAGCACCGTGCCGGTGAGCCGCGAGGAAGTGTTCCAGCCCATGCGCGATCACCAGACCAGGCTCACGCTGGAGATCTACCAGGGCGAGAACCCGATGGTTGAGCGCAATATCAAGCTGGGCGAGCTGGACATTCCGCTGCCACCGCATCGCGCCATGGCCGAGAACGCGGTGAAGCTTCGCTTCACCTACGACATCAACGGCGTGCTGCAGGTTGAAGCCACCCTGATTGCCAGCCAGCAACGTTTCGAACTGGTGCTGGAACAGAACCCGGGCCTGCTCGATCCGGCCGATATCCGCGCGCGCCTCGAAGCGCTGGACAGCATCAAGATCCATCCTCGCGACAAGCAGGAAAACGTCGCCATGATGGCGCGCGCCGAGCGGCTGTACGAGGAATACGTGGTCGCGCGTGCCCAGCTGCAGCAGTGGATCGCGAACTTCCGCAGCGTGCTGGAAGGCCAGGATGAACACCTGATCCGCGAACATCGCCGCCAGTTCGGCGAAGCACTGGACTCGCTGGAGGCCAGCGTATGACCTCGCCGCTGGCTTGGTTCGAGCTGGCGGAGGATGCGGACGAACGCGAGATCAAGCGCGCCTATGCCAGGCGACTGAAGGCGACCCGGCCCGACGACGACCCTGCCGGCTTCCAGCAATTGCACGACATGTATCAGCGCGCGCTGGCCTGGCAGCAACGACGGCAGGCATCGGCCCAGCTTGCCATTGCCACTGATGCGTCGCCCGGGGGGCCCGTGGCAGCAGGCTCGCAACCCGTCCCGGCGCCGGTCGACGAGCCCGCTCTCGCAACGCCCGCACCACTGTCAGCGTCACCTCGTCCAGCATCGCGCACGGGAGCCTGGCACCCCGTCCAGTTCGCCCCTCCTGCGGTTGAAGCTGCGCTCGAGCCACTGCGTTTCGAAGCCGACCGGTTTGTCGCCGACTTCCTCGACGTTGCCGTCGACGGTGGCGCCGAAGTGGTGGAACGATGGCTGCACGGACGCCAGGAGCTATGGTCGCTGCACATCAAGCACGAGGCTGGCCGCGCCTTGCTGCAACGGCTCTTTCGCGATCCACCGGCAATCCGCATGAGCGGCTTCGATGCGACCTTGCAATTCTTCGGCCTCGATCATGCGTTGACCGGCATCGATCCCATGCAGATGCGACAGCTGCGCCAGGCGATGCAGGAACGCTTTGCGCTGCTGCAGCGCTTCGATACCAAGGTGCAGGCATGGGGTGCGAACCGGCTCCAACTGGATCTGTCCGCATTCTTTATATGGTTCTGCGAACAGGCGCTGGAAGGCGATAGCGAACGGATCACCGCTGTGCTGCATGCACAGCCTGCACTGCGCTCGCTGGCTGCACGCCAAAAGGCGGCGCCGCAGTTACTGGAACGCCTGCTGCGGGAACGCCCGCCCATGCCGCAGGACTGCGCCGGCCTGCTGTTGAACTTCTTCGGCCTCGCCACGCTCGCCACGCAGCGTGGAGAAAACCTCGGCGAGCGCGTGGCTCACCTGCACATGAAGTGGCTGATGCTGCCGCGTTGCATCGGCAAGCTTACGCTGCAGGTCAAGCAGCCGAAGGAGCGCTTTGGCGATCCACAGAAGGCCGCGCGGTTGCTGCGCTGGCTGCAACACCCCTTCCAATGGTGGTGGATCACGCTGGTGGCCCTCGTGCCCAAGCTGCCCAGTGCACTCGGCTTGTTCGGGTGGCGCCTGAGCGGTGGCGTACCGTCGCGCCTGGACGATTTCTTCGAGCCACGCGTCACACGCTTCTGGATTGCCACGGCGGATCGCACTCGCATGGCGCTCCCGCGCCTGTTCGTGGGCGCCGTCCGTTGCATCGTGCTGTTGCTGGTCTGCGCTGGTGTCCAACTCTGGCTGCGGCTGTCGCCGCCTGCTTCGCTGGCACCCGGTGATGCCTGGCTGCCACTCATGGTCAGCGGCGGCGTCACCTTGGCATGGCTTTACTACATCGGATTTAGCGTGCTGCTGCTATGGCAGCAGCGCCCCGAGGAACCCGTACAACCGCGTCCATGGTTGCGCATGGGCCTGGTGCCCCTGCTCGTGGCGGCAGGACTGCTTCTCTGCTACGGGCTGGACCAGCTGCTCGCAGGACAAGTGCTGCTGCTTTCCACGGCGGTACTCGCAAACCTGCGTTATCTGCGCCGGAATCCCCGCCAAAAGCAGCCCAGCAAATTCACCTCGGGACTTGCCCTCCTCTACATTCTGGGCATCGCTGCCTGGGCCGTGCTGCACTATCCCGCGCTGTCGGCCGCCTTTGCGCTGTCGTATTGGCTGGCCGACCTGATCGCTCAACGCAAGCAGTTGCGCTTTCGTCATCACCTCGGGGCAAACGGCACGGCCCCCGCTCTGCCGACCTCGCTGGAAGCGAATTGAATGCGCCGCGATGCGAGCCGCCCTCCCGTTTGTCGCGACCGATGAGTGGCTGCGTTTCCACGAGCAGTTCTGGCATCGCCAGCTCGATGCGCTTGATGCCTTGTTCAAGGCCGAAGGCCGCGCCAAGGGAGACCCGACCGCAAAGGTAAAACGCGATGAACACCACCTCCGTGAAGGCACTTCGCGTCACTCGATGCTTCCAAGCCAATGCCGAGCGCGTTTTCGCAGGCGTATTGCCTGCATGGGCCGATCGCACCAAGCAGGGCTGGACCGGCATCCTGGATCATCTCGCCGATACGCTATAGCGCGTGGCCGTTGACGTTCCACGCCATGGCCCCCAGCGCGGACAGCAAGCCATTGCGCCTGATGACATACCGGGCGAAGCGTAACCGGCACGCTTGTCGCGTGCGGCTATTACCTGCTAATAAGCAATGTTAGCGCTAACTTCAACCAGGGAAAGTCATGCGAATGCACTGCCCGGCGATCGCCAGGATCGTGATACGCCCACCTCGAAAGTCGTCTTCTCGCGTGGGGATCGAGCGCATGGGCCTGTCCTTGCGCATGCTGATGCTCCTCGCAGGAGTCGCCTGCGCATCCGTGGCCCAAGCATGCACGGCGCCGGTTTCGGTTTGTGGGCACGATGGACAGGACAGCTTTGCGCTGATCCGCCAAGGGCGGCCGGCGACGATACTGATCGATGCATCGGCCGACCCTGCGGTGCAATACGTGGCGGACAGCTTCGCCGCCGATCTGCAACGGGTGGGCGGACAGGCGCCGCACCGCCTTCAGCAAGTGCAGGCGGCCGAAGGAGACCTCGTGATCATCGGCGTGCTCGGCCATAGCCCAGTCATCGACGGACTGGTCCGGGCGGGAAAGATCAAGGCAAGCGACCTCGCCGGACAGTGGGAGGCCTTTCGACAGATCGTCGTCGAGCATCCCTTCCCCCGTGTAGCGCGGGCGCTGGTGATCGTGGGCGCCGATCGACGCGGCGCCGTCTATGGCACCTACGACATCTCGGAGAAGATCGGCGTATCGCCGTGGTACTGGTTCGCCGACGTGCCGGTGCGGCGGCAGGCCGATGTCTTCCTCACCGCCGGATCGCGCCGCGACCAGCCCAGGGTGAAATATCGCGGGTTCTTCATCAACGATGAGGACCCGAGCTTCACCGGCTGGGCGAAGAAACATTTCGGCGGCATCAACCATCGCATGTACGCGCACATCTTCGAGCTCGAGCTTCGCTTGAAGGGCAATTTCCTGTGGCCGGCGATGTGGGCGCCCAAGGCGTTCAACGACGACGATCCGCAGAACATGGTGCTGGCCGACGCCATGGGGATCGTGATGGGCACCTCGCATCACGAGGCCATGATGCGCGCGCAGGACGAATGGCACCGGCACACCGATCAGGGCGTCACCGGCGGCCCCTGGGACTATGCGACGAATGGCGCGAACCTGCGCACGTTCTGGCGCGGCGGCATCGAGCGGATGATGTCCAAGGGCAATGGTCAGGCCTACGAAAGCGTGGTGACCGTCGGCATGCGCGGCGACGGCGACGAACCGATGACCGAAGGCACCGCCACGCAGCTGCTGCAGACCATCGTAGCGGACCAGCGCAAGATCATCGCCGACGTCACCGGCAAACCCGCGGACCAGACGCCGCAGGTATGGGCGCTCTACAAGGAAGTGCAGGATTACTACGACCACGGCATGCAGGTGCCGGACGATGTCACGCTCTTGTTCGCGGACGACAACTGGGGACAGATCCGGCGACTTCCCGCGGCGAACAGCGAGCGCAAGGGCGGCTACGGCGTCTACTACCACTTCGATTACGTCGGCGGTCCGCGCAACTACAAGTGGATCAATACCAACCAGATCGAAAAGGTCTGGCAACAAATGGACCTGGCCTATGCGCGCGGCGCCCGCGCGCTGTGGATCGTCAATGTTGGCGATCTCAAGCCGATGGAGTTTCCGCTCAGCTTCTTCCTGAAGCAGGCCTGGAACCCCGAGGCGATGACGCCGGATGCGCTTGCGCAGTATCCCGAAGCCTGGGCCAGCGCCACCTTCGGGCCCGCGCAGGCGGGCTCGATCGGGCAGCTCATCACCAGGTACAGCCAGCTTGCGGCGCGACGCAAGCCGGAACTTATCGACGCCGACAGCTTCCGGCTCGGCGCCGATGCCGGAGACAAACTCGACGGCGGCGAGTTCGGCATGATGATCGCCGAATGGCTTGCGCTCGAGCAGGACATGCGCAAGGTCAAGGCCACGCTACCGCCGGATCAGCGGGACGCTTATTTCCAACTGGTGGAGCATCCCATCCTCGCGCTCTCCAACTTCTACCAGCTTTATTACGCCGTCGCGTGGAACCGGCGGCTGGCGGCCGTCGGCGACCCGCGCGCCAACGTCTTTGCCGACCAGGCGGAAGCGGCCTTCCGGCGCGACCAGACCCTTACCGATGCCTATCACGCGCTGAACGGCGGCAAGTGGGACGGCATGATGGCGCAGACGCACATCGGCTACACCGGCTGGCAGCAGCCCGAGCGGCAAGTGATGCCCGAGGTTAAGCGAGTGACAACTCAGCGCGTCGCGAAGCCGATCGTGTTCGCGCCCGTTTCGACCGCTTCCGACACGACCGCCAAGAGCGATGTCACTGCCATCGAAGCGCCGCACTACAGTCGTGCCGTGAACGGCAAGGGCCTGACGTGGCGCGCGATTCCGCATCTCGGCCGCACGCTCGGCGCGGTCGTCGCCTTGCCACAAGGCCGTGCGCCGACCACCGCACAGGATGGCGTGCGTCTCGAATACGACGTGGACTTGCGCCAATCGGGCGACCTCACGTTACAGCTCTATATGGTGCCCACGCTCGACACGACAGCCAGCGCTGGCGTGAGGACTGGCGTGTCCGTCGACGACGGGGACATGCAGATACTGACCGACCGCATGACGCCCGCTGCGAACGGGACGACCACCCAGGCACAGCGCGACTGGGACCAGGCCGTCGAGGACAACGGGCGTGTCCTGCGGGCAACATTCCCGGGCATCACGGCAGGCAAACACGTCGTCAAGGTTTGGCGTCTCGACGACAACGCCGTGCTGCAGAAGCTGGTGCTGAGCACGGGGCCGGTTCCGCCGTCGTATCTCGGTCCGGCGGAGAGTGCGGGATACGGCCCGGCCGCGAGTCCCTAGGCGGGAGCGGGATGGCAGCGGCCGCGTGCCACCGACCATCCTTACGGTCCGAAACTCGCCACGAGCTCGGGCACGGGCACGGTCAACGTGCTTGAGCTCACGCCGGTCAGGCTGAGGAACGGCGATGCCGCCAAAGACAACGGCACGTCGACGGATGCCGCCAACCCAGGCCATCCCTGAGCACCATGACCGATGCCGTACCGTTCTCGCCCTCGGAGCGCCGGATGCGGCTTCGAGGGTGACGGCCCGTACGGACGTCCATCCCGGCGTTGCCCCTTCACACCAACCGGAGTAGCGTGAGCCCGTCCCCTCGCAGACCATCATAGGCACCGCCATGACTGCGCAAAGGTTCACGAAACCGGTCTCGTTTTTCCTCCCCGTCCTGCTCTGCCTGGCCCTCGCACCAGCTCACGCAAACACCAGCGACGCGTCTCTGCCGACCATTCCGATCGACGCCCAGACGCCGCCCCCGAAAGTCGTCAGCTTCCACGCCACGCCGGATGTGCCCACCAGTCGTACCGACGCGTTCAATACGCCGCAGGATGACGGCCGTCCCGGCGAGTATTTCTTCTATCTTGGCGCCCTGGCCAATCAGCGACACGACTATACGCACGCGATCGCCATGTACGAGATCTCGGCCTCCTGGGCGTACAAGCCGGCCCAGTACAACCTGGGCGTGCTCTATCTCAATGGGCATGGTTCGGAGGTGGATCTGCCGCGCGCGATGGCATGGTTCGCCCTGTCAGCGGAGCGCGGCGAGACCCAGTACGTCTATGCCAAGCAGCTGCTCTACGCCCATCTGACACCCGCGCAGTTTGAACAGGCCAATGAGATCTGGCGCGAGTTGCTACCCAGGTATGGCGACGCCACCGCCCTGGTGCGGGCCAAGGCGCGCTGGCGCGAGGTACTGAACTCCGCCACCGGATCACGCGTCGGTTCGGCCGCGCCGCACATGTTGACCGGCGGCATGGTGGGCCTGGCCGGCCATCAGCAACCCGCCAACTATGACGTCGGCAACGGCGGGATCATCGCCACGACGCCTGGCGAAGTCACGGGTGTTCACAACACCGATGGCGCCATCGCCTATGAACAGCTGCGTGCCAGCCGCAATCCCTACGACCCGAAGTTCGAAACCGATCTGCTAGCAGGCACCGTGACAGTCGGCATACTCACGCCCATCACGAAGCAGGATTTCGAAACGCCGTACAAGGACGGCAAGAAACCGTCATCGGATACACAGAATCCCGACCACCAGTGAACGACGTGCGGCATCGCTTTTCCTGGCGATGCCGTGCGGCATCCAGGCTTATTTCGCGCGCGGTCGGAATTCCAGCGGCTGCACCTTGGCCTGCGCCGCCGTTGGGGGCCTGGGACCGCAGGCGCCGCAAGTGCTGCAACCATCGCTGCAATTGCCGGTGGCCTGCTTCGGCTGAAGATATCGGCCCAGCGAGCGCTGCCAGGCGCCATGACCGGGCCGGTCGAAATGAAGCGCGGCGGCGGCAAGCCAGCGGTTGGTGAGTTGCGGCGCCAGCTTGCGGAACGTCAGCAGCGCGCTGATCAGTACGATCACGCCCATCACGACGTTTTGGGTGAACAATCCGGCGCTCATGTCAGCAGGCTCGTGATCTGGTAGGTCAGCAGCGAGGCGAGGTAGGCCACCACGAACATGTAGCCGAACGAGATCGCCACGTTGCGCCACGAGTTCGTCTCGCGGCGGATCACCGCCAGCGTGGACATGCACTGCGGCGCAAACGCAAACCACACCAGCAGCGACAGCGCACTGGCCAGCGAGAAGTTCGCCGCCAAGGCCTGGCCCAGGCCTGCGCCATTCGCCGCATCACCGCCCACGGCATACACCGTCGCAAGCGCGGCCACGGCGGTTTCACGCGCGGCGAACGCGGGAATCAGCGACACACTGATCTGCCAGTTGAAGCCCAGCGGCGCAAAGATGTACTGCAGGCCGTGACCGATATAACCGGCGAAGCTGTAATCGATGGCGGGACCCGTGGCACCTACCGGCGCCGCCGGGAAGGTGGAGAGGAACCACATCAGCACGGTCAGCCCGAGGATCACGCCGGTCAGGCGCCTGAGGAAGATCATGCCGCGCTCCCACAGCCCGATTGCCACATCGCGCACCTTGGGCAGACGGTAGGACGGCAGCTCCATCAGCAAGGCATGCTCGCTGCGATCGCGCCGTAGCTTCTTCATCACCCAACCCACCCCCATCGCGCCGAGCACGCCAGCGGCATACAGCGCGAACAGCACCAGGCCCTGCATGTTGAAGACGCCCAACACGCGTCGCGTGGGAATAAAGGCCCCGATCAACAACGCATACACTGGCAGTCGCGCCGAACAGGTCATCAAGCGGCGCCACGAGGATGGTGGCGAGGCGGTCGCGTGGATCGGTGATGCTGCGCGTACCCATGATGCCGGGGATCGCACACGCAAAGCTGGAAAGCAGCGGAATGAACGAACGCCCGGTCAAGCCCACCGACACCATCAGGCGATCGAGCAGGAAGGCCGCGCGTGGCAGGTAACCGGACTCCTCCAGCACCAGGATGAAGAAGAACAACACCAGGATCACCGGCAGGAAGCCGAGCACGGTGCCCAGGCCACCGAAGATGCCGTCGACGATCAGGCTCTGCAGCGGTCCGGCCGGCATCCACGTGGTTGCATGCTGGCCCAGCCAGCCGAAGCCATCGCCGATCAGGTCGGTCACCGGCTTGCCCGCCGCATACACGGCCTGGAACACCAGGAACATCACGACCGAAAGGATCGCCAGTCCAAACACCGGATGCAGCGCCCAGCGATCCAGCGCATCGTCGAGTTCGGCGGTGGCACGCGGCATGGTCACCGTTGCCGCCAGCAACTCGCGCACCTGCGCATGCAGGTCGGCGCGACTGTCGGCATCGTCGGGCTGTGCGGGCGCCGCCTGCGGAATCTCACCGTCCACCTGGGTGATCAGCGCCTTCACGCCGTCGCGTCGCACGGCGACGGTTTCCACCACGGGAATGCCGAGCCGACGCTGCAACTCCGGCACATCGATGATGACGCCGCGACGACGCGCCGCATCCATCATGTTCAAGGCGAGCACGACCGGCCGTCCCAGGCGCTTCACTTCGAGCACGAAGCGCAGATGCAGACGCAGGTTGGTGGCATCGGCCACGCAGACGATCAGGTCCGGCGCCGCTTCGCCCGGATAGACGCCTTCGCAGACATCGCGAGTGATCTGCTCATCAGGGCTGTTTGCATCGAAGCTGTAGGTGCCGGGCAAATCGAGTACGTACAGCACGCGGCCGGACGGCGCGCTGAAACGACCCTCCTTGCGCTCGACGGTGACGCCGGCATAGTTGGCCACCTTCTGGCGGCCACCGGTGAGCTGGTTGAACAACGCCGTCTTGCCGCAGTTGGGATTGCCGACCAGGGCAATCCGCAAGGTACTGGCGCTCATGCCGCCACCTGCGCGTTGACCATCACCCGGGCCGCCTCGCTGCGCCGAAGCGCGAAGCGGGTCGAGCCAATCTGGATCAACAACGGGTCAGCGCCGAGCGGGCCGATCGCCACCACCCGGACCGGCTCGCCCTCCACGAACCCGAGGTCGCGCAAGCGCTGCGCAATCGGGTCGGAAGCATGGGCATCGTTCACTCGGTCCACCACGGCAGGAGACCCTTTCGGCAGGTCGGACAGGCGCACTGGCTACCACTCAAATAAGAATGGTTCGCATTGTACGGCATTCCGCCGTCGGCTGCAGTGCACCCCCGACAGGACGTCCCCTGTTTATGATGTCCGTCTTTTCCGGGAGCCCCGCATGACCGCCAGCATCCAGATTGCCGACCAGGCCGGCGTCCGTCGCATCACGCTGAACCGCCCCCAGGTTCACAACGCGTTCGACGACGGGCTGATTGCCGAGCTCACCGCCGCCCTGGCATCGGCAGGTGCGGATCCTGCGGTACGTATCGTCGTATTGAGCGGCGAAGGCGCAAGTTTTTCCGCTGGCGCGGACCTGAACTGGATGCGTGGCATGGCGGGCGCCAGCGAAACGGAAAACCGCGAGGATTCGCTGCGACTCGCGCGCCTGATGCGTACCCTGCAGTACCTGCCCAAGCCGACCATTGCCCGCGTCAACGGCGCGGCCTACGGCGGCGGCGTCGGCCTGGTCGCCTGCTGCGATATCGCCATCGGCGTCGACAGCGCACGCTTCGGACTGACCGAGGTGAAGCTCGGCCTGGTACCGGCTGTGATCTCGCCCTACGTCATCCAGGCGATCGGCCTGCGCCATGCACGTCGCTGGTTCCTTACCGGCGAACTGTTCGATGCAGCCACCGCGCTGCAGATCGGCTTGCTGCATCAGTGCGTGCCGACCGGGAACCTGGATGAAGCCGTCAACGCCACGCTGGCCTCGTTGTCCAAGGCGGGCCCGCTGGCCCAGGCCGAGGCCAAGCAACTCGCCCTGCGTGTGGCGGGTGCCAGCGAGCTTGAAGCGGAACGGCTCGACCAGAAGAACGCCGCGCTGATCGCACGCCTGCGCGTGTCGCCCGAGGGACAGGAAGGCCTCGGCGCCTTCCTCGGCAAGCGTCAGCCCGGTTGGTGCACAAAGGACTGACGCAGGCGTCGGCATACTCGCCGCCTGTTGCTTCACTCAACTCAAGGAACGAACCCATGATCGACCATGTCGGCCTACAGGTTTCCGGCTTTGAACGCAGCCGCGAATTCTATCGCAAGGTGCTGGCACCGCTCGGCGGCGCGCTGGTGATGGAGGTGACGGCTGAACAGACGGGCGATGGCGATCATGCTGGTTTCGGCGTGAATGGCGTGCCCAACTTCTGGGTCGGTACGTCATCGAACGGCATGGCAACCGGGCCCGTCCATATCGCGTTCGCGGCGCCCAACCGCGCTGCCGTGGATGCGTTCTTCCAAGCGGCGCTGGCTGCCGGCGCCAAGGACAACGGTCCACCGGGGTTGCGCCCGCATTACCACGAGCACTACTACGGCGCCTTCGTGCTCGATCCGGACGGCCACAATATCGAAGCGGTGTGCCACCTGCCGGAATGACCGCGGCGCGACAGGAAGCCTAGGCCTTCCAGCACCCGCGTGGGCGAATCCACCGGGCGATACTCCGCAACCTCTCCATCGGACGCCACGCCATGACTCACCCGATCATCAATATCGCCGACGTCGAACTGCAATCGTTTCCGCCGGGAATGGGCCCCACTGGCGATGTCGCTGAGCGTTATGAAGCACGCATGGGCCGATTCTCGGCGCAGATCGGCGCGCAGAAGCTCGGCTACAACATCACCGCCGTGCCACCGGGCAAGCGCGCGTTTCCCTTCCACTGCCATCGCTTCAACGAAGAAATGTTCTTCGTGCTCGAAGGCGAAGGCGAAGTCCGCATCGGCAGTGAACGACACCCCATCCGCAGCGGCGACGTCATCGCCTGCCCGCCCGGTGGTCCTGAGCGCGCGCACCAGATCATCAACACCGGCACCGTCGAGTTGCGCTATCTCGCGGTAAGCACCAAGCAGACGCCGGAAATCTGCGAGTACCCGGATACCGGCAAGTACGGCGTGCTGGCGGAGTACCCGCCTGCGGCTGACGGCTCGCCGCAGGGGTTTCGCGTGGTGAATGTGTCGGGGTCTTCGGTGGATTACTGGGAGGGGGAGTGAGGTTGGCGCGTAGAGCCCACATGAGCATTTGCTCGCCGTTCCGGCGACCTCGTTCTGATGTCGCGCTGCTGCGAGCGGGCTCGCCTGCGACCGAAGGGAGTCCCCGTGGGACGGCGGGCTTCCGCCCTCCTGCCGGAGGCCGGGTTACTTTCTCTTGCTTGCCCAAGAGAAAGTAACCAAAGAGAAGGGCACCCCGCTTGGCGCTTGCCGAGCTTACGCTCGGCAAGTCCGTGAGGGTCGGCCGGGCTTTTCGACAGGGCTCCTGCCCTGACGAAAAGGCATCGGCATCCTTGCCGATGCCCCCTCCGGGGCCTGATCGTCCGACCCTCACCGCCGCACAGGGGCCCCACACGTCAAAAGCGTCAGGCTAGAGCAGCTAGCGCTGCTCATCGCGTTTGCTTCGCTTTCGCTTTCGCTTTGGCTCTGTCTTTGGGCTTTGGGGGTTGCTCTGCCGCTCTCCGGGTCCCCTATGGCGCGGCGGGTGGGTGGAGGAAAAGCCCGCAGGGTGGCTCGCAGGGATGCGAGCCAGTTTTCGTCAGGGCAGGAGCCCTGTCGACAAACCCCGTAACCCGCCCCGCGCACCTGGAGGGCGTAGCCCGGAAGGCGCGCCATCGGGGTGGCCTTTCTCTTGGTTACTTCTCTTTACTCCGGGCATCCTGCCCTCCGCCCTTCGGGCCGGCTTCGCCGTTCGCACGTGCTCCTGCACGCGCGTGGCCACACAAAGAGAAGTAACCCGGCCGTCGGCAGACGGGCGGAAGCCCGCCGCAGGCGAGCCAGATCGCGGCACCGCGACGACAGCGCGGCGGTTACTAGATAACCAGCTTCATGACGGCAGTGCGCGTCGCCACCATGACAAACAAACACCCTCCGAATGCTGCGCCGCGCATCGGCTCCGCCACGCCGATCTGCTACGTTTAGGCACTTCGCACAACCCCGGAAGCCGCATGTTCGAGCGCGTACTGATTGCCAATCGCGGCGAAATCGCCTGTCGCGTGATCCGCACCTGCCGGCGCCTGGGCATTCGCACCATCGCCGTGTATTCGGAAGCGGATGCCAACGCGCAACATGTGCGGCTGGCGGATGAGGCGTGGCCCATAGGTGGCCCCCGGCCGACGGATTCATACCTGCGCGGCGACGTGATCCTGGACGTTGCGCGCAAGTCGGGCGCGCAGGCGATCCACCCGGGTTATGGTTTTCTCTCCGAGAACACCGCGTTTGCACGTGCGTGTACCGATGCGGGCATCGCCTTTATCGGCCCGCGCCCGGAGAGCATTGATGCGATGGGTTCCAAGGCGGCCGCCAAGGCGTTGATGGAGCAGCATGAGGTACCACTCGTTCCTGGCTACCACGGTGCCGACCAGTCGGCTGGCGCGCTCGCCGAGCAGGCACGCCGCACCGGTTTCCCGCTGATGATCAAGGCCGCCTCCGGCGGCGGTGGCAAGGGCATGCGCATCGTGCGCGGCGAGGCGGAGTTTGCCGACGCGCTGGCGTCCGCGCAACGCGAAGCGGCCAGTGCATTCGGCGATACGCGCGTGATCCTCGAGCGCTATGTGGAGCATCCGCGCCATATCGAATTCCAGGTGTTCGGTGATACCCACGGCAACGTGATTCACCTGAACGAGCGTGAATGCTCGGCGCAGCGTCGCTACCAGAAAGTATTGGAGGAAACGCCGTCGCCCTTCCTCGATCACGCGCGCCGCAGCGCGATGGGCGCCGCCGCCGTGGCAGCCGCCAAGGCGGTGAACTACGTCGGCGCAGGCACAGTGGAGTTCATCGTCGACCAGCGTCGGCGAGTTCTTCTTCATGGAGATGAACACGCGCCTGCAGGTCGAGCATCCGGTGACCGAGGAGACGCTTGGGCTCGATCTGGTCGAGTGGCAGCTACGCGTTGCATTCGGCGAGCCCTTGCCGCTGTCGCAGGATCAGGTCCGAGCGCGCGGCCACGCCATCGAAGTGCGGCTCTACGCCGAAGATCCCGACCAGAACTTCCTGCCGGCCTCCGGCAAGCTGCAAACGCTTCGCCTGCCCACGCCCTCGCGTCACGTGCGCATCGATGGCGGCGTGATCGAAGGCGACACAGTCACGATTTTCTACGACCCGATGATCGCCAAGCTGATCGTGTGCGACGACAGATCGCGCCCAGGCTTTGCAGCGTCTTCGCGATGCGTTGGTGAGCGGCGAGATCGTCGGACCGAAGTCGAACATCGCCTTTCTTGAACGGCTGGCGCGCCACCCGGCCGTGGTCGAGGGCCGTATCGACACCGGCTATCTCGACCGCCATCTCGATGAGTTCCTCGCCGGCGATGCGGCGCCGGACCATCACGCGCTGTTCGCCGCAGCCGTTGCGGCCTTGCTATACGACGAGCGCGCCGTCATCACGAGCGCGCGTGATGGCAGCGATCCCTATTCGCCCTGGTCGCGTGCCGACGCATGGCGCATGGGTCATGCCGGCAAGCGCATCATCGCCCTGTCGCTGCACGGCCATCGTTACGAAGTCGAAGCGTATGGCCACGATGGCAGCTACCGACTGCATCACGGCGAAGCGACATGCGAAGTGCGCGGCGCACGTCACGATGGCGAATATCTCAGTGGGCGCTTCGACGGCGAAGCGCTGCGCCTGCCGGTGCGCGCCGATGGCGCCCGTGTCACCGTGCACGACCGTGCCGGCAACCGCCACGGCTTCGACCGCGCGCCCGCTTTTTCCTGGCAGACCAAGGAAGGCGGTGGCGGCAACCAGATCGCCGCGCCGATGCCGGGTCGTATCGTGCTGGTCAAGGCCCGGCCTGGCGATACCGTGGTCGAAGGCCAGGAACTGCTGGTGATGGAGGCGATGAAGATGGAGCTGGCATTGAAAGCCCCCCGCGCTGGCACCATCGAAAGTATCAGTGCCGCCCAAGGCGACTTCGTCGAAGCCGATGCGGTGCTGGTTCGGTTTGTCTCGGACGCCCACCCCTGATCGCGAAGATCCAAAAGGCACGCCATGAACATGCCAGCAGCTCAACCCGACCACGTCCGCATCGTTGAAGTCGGTGCGCGCGATGGCCTGCAGAACGAAAAGACCTTGCTGCCGACCGACGTCAAGATCGCGCTGATCGATCGCCTGTCCAGCACCGGCCTGAAAACGATCGAGGCAACCAGCTTCGTCAGCCCCAAGTGGGTACCGCAGATGGCCGACGCCGCCGAGGTCTACCAGGGCATCCGCAAGCTGCCCGGCGTGAGCTACCCGGTGCTGGTGCCCAATGAACAGGGTTATGAGCGGGCCCGCGCGGTCGGCGTCAGCGAGATCGCCGTGTTCACCGCAGCGTCGGAAGCGTTCAACCGCAAGAACATCAACGCCTCGATCGACGAATCGATCGAACGCTTCACGCCGGTGATCGCGCGTGCAAAAGCGGATGGCGTGAAAGTACGTGGCTATGTTTCCACCGTGCTCGGCTGCCCTTATCAGGGCGACGTGGCCGTCAGCGACGTGGTACGCGTGGCGCGCCGCCTGCACGAGCTGGGCTGCTACGAGATCTCGCTGGGCGACACCATCGGCGTGGGCACGCCGGCAAAAGCGCGCGCCATGCTGCGCGCGGTGGCGCAAGAGGTGCCGATGGCCGCGCTGGCCGTGCATTTCCACGACACCTACGGTCAGGCGCTGGCCAATATCCTCAGTTGCCTGGAGGAAGGCGTACGCGTCGTCGACAGTGCGGTCTCCGGCACCGGCGGCTGCCCCTATGCCAAGGGCGCCACCGGCAATGTCGCCAGCGAAGACGTGGTCTACATGCTGCATGGCATGGGCCTGCACACCGGCATCGACCTGGACATCCTGGTGGCCACCGGCGCCTGGCTGGCCGCCCAGCTGCACAAGGAAACCGCCAGCCGGGTAACGCGGGCGCGCACCGCCAGCTGAGCGACGCCGGGCGACGGTTTCACGCCGGCTCAAGGCGCGTTCGTCGCGGCCATCCCGGTTTCGTCGAAAAGGGCCCCCGGGCCGGAACCAGGCTGAGTATGCTCTCGGCCATTCCACCGATGCCCAAGGTTCCGCCGTGATCAAGAGTCTGCTCTTTGTTGCCCGCCTGGTCCTGGCATGGTTCCTTGCCCTGCTGTTCGCCGCCCTGATGATTTCCAACAGCGCACCGTTCCGTTACCGAGACACGGGCGGTGCGTTCGTGCTGCTGATTGCCATCGCCCTGCTGATGGTGGTCACCGGCGCCGTGTCGCACCTGCGCCGCGTGCGGCTTATCGCCGGCCATATCGACGAAGACACCCTGGGCAACCGGCAGCGGCGGCGCGTGGAGATACCGTTCGAAGCGGACGAAGCGTTCGACCTGCTCGATGCGGCGATCCGTGAGCTGCCGCGCACCGAGGACATCGAGAGCGCTCGCGACAGCCTGCAGATCCGCGCCAAGGTACAGCGCCCCCTGCCCTACGGCAGCAGCGTGTTCGGCCGGCTGGACCCGTCCACCTGGTTCGGCCATCTGCGCAATCAGATCTTCGCCACGATCACACCCGGCGATTGCACCGGCAGCGTCACCCTGATCTGCGAGCCCGAGGCCGGTGCCTGGAGCGACTGGTTCCGCGTGGACGACGGCACCAACCTCGAGAACGCCGAGGCGATCACCCGCGCCATCACCCGCCGCGTGTCCGAAAAGCGCCGCCACGAGAAAATGCGCGCCGCGCAATCGGAAAGCGAAAAGGAACGCACGGTGGCGCGACTCAACCTGCTGCACGCCCAGGTCGAACCGCACTTCCTGTACAACACGCTGGCCAGCGCGCAGTACCTTACGCGCAGCGACCCGGCCCAGGCCGACCAGATGCTCGGGCACCTGATCCACTACCTGCGCCACTCCCTGCCCACCACCGAGGACGCGCTGTCCACCCTGGGCGATGAGCTCGAGCGCACCCGCGCCTATCTGGAAATCATGCGGATGCGCATGGGCCCGCGCCTGTCGCTGCAGATCGACGTGCCCGATGCGCTGCGTGCCGTCTCGCTGCCGCCGATGATGCTGCAGACCCTGGTGGAGAACGCGATCAAGCATGGCCTGGAACCCAAGCCCGGCGGCGGCACGATATGGATACTCGCGCGCCAGGACGGTGATGTCGTCGCCATCACCATTGCCGATGACGGTCGCGGCTTCAGCGATGCCAGCGGCGGTACCGGCATCGGCCTGAAGAACGTGCGCGAACGCCTGCGCCTGATCTACGGCGCCGCCGCCTCGCTGTCGGTCGTCGGCAACGCACCGGAAGGCGTGGCGAGCACCATCACCGTGCCGCGACAGATCGCGGCGGCGGGCGACAAGGAGGCTGCGACATGAGCACCGCGATCCTGGCCGAGGATGAAGCACTGCTGCGCGCGGCGCTGCGCGATCTGCTGGCCCAGGTATGGCCCGAGCTGCAGGTGTTGGCCGAGTGCGAAGACGGCGCCAGCGCGCTCGAAGCCATCGACGCGCAGCGGCCCGATGTGGCCTTTCTCGACATTCGCATGCCTGGACTGAGCGGACTGGAAGTGGCCGCCGCGGCGGCCGAGGCCGGCCCGGCCACGCAAGTCGTGTTCACCACCGCCTACGATCAATACGCCATCGATGCGTTCGATCGGGGGGCGGTGGACTATCTGCTCAAACCCATCACCGCCGAGCGCCTCGCCGCCACCGTGCAACGGCTGAAGGCCCGCGCGGGCAAGCACCCCGCCGATAGCGCTGCGCTGGCCGAACTGCTGCGCGAACTTTCCATCGGCAACACGCCGGGGACGCCGCCACTCACCTGGATCACCGCCAGCCATGGGCGCGAGACGCGCCTGATCATGGTGGACGACGTGGCCTACTTCCGCGCCGACAACAAATACACGGTAGCCATGACTGCCGAAGGCGAAGCGCTGCTGCGCAAGCCGATCCGCGAGCTGGCCGCCATGCTCGACCCCAGCATGTTCAAGCAGATCCATCGCTCGACCATCGTCAATCTCAAGGCGATCGCGTCGATTGTTCGTGACGACACCGGCAAGGGCACGCTGCGTCTCAAGCAGCGTCCGGAAACGCTGGTGGTGAGCCAACCCTTCATGGCGTTGTTCCGCAACATGTGAGCTTCCTGGCGAAGCCACGCAGCGCCCGGTCCAAGAGGTCCCCATGAACAAGTTCATCGCATTGCTTCCCCTGCTGCTGGCCCTCGCCGGATGCGAGCAAGGACGCACGGTTGTCGTCCATTCCATCGCCAACGGCCATGACGTGGTCTATAGCAAGGTCAACGTCACTGGCCCGCTCGCCAGCTTTCGCTGCCTGCGCAGCGAGAGCGGCGAGTGCCACTACACCGTGGTAGCGAACGACTGCGCGCCCGCCAGCGCCGTGTGCGCGTCACCGCCGCTGCACTTCGCCGTGCGTGAAGGCGATACGCGCATCAACACCACCCTGCCTGCGGGCTTCCAGAGTTGCGTCACCGCCACGCCGGCGCCCGACGAGGACTGCAAACAGCTGATGGCGGACGCGGGCCGTGCCTCACGCTGATCCGCCGGCTCGCCGCCGCACGCCGCACCTCGCTAGAATCGGGCTTCAGACTCGTGGGAACTGGCGATGCGACGGAATCGATGCAAAGGTTGGGTCGGCGCGCTCCTGGCGACGCTGTTGCTGGGCGGCGCGACCGCAATAGCTGCAACGCCTCGCGCCGATTTCCTGCTGCTGCCTTACCGTGTCTGGACAGCCGACGGCGACATCGCGCACAGCGGCTGGGCCGTGCTGGTCCATGACGGCGCGATCGCGGCGGTGGGGCCGATCGACACGATCAAGGTTTCCGCCGACGTGCAGCGCATCGCCCTGCCCGGCACGACGTTGACGCCGGGCCTGATCGACCTGCACTCGCACGTTTTCCTGCATCCCTATAACGAAACCCTGTGGAACGACCAGGTGCTCAAGGAGCCGCAGGACTACCGCACGCTGGAAGCCGCCACGCATGCGCGCGCCACGCTCCTGGCAGGCTTTACTAGCTTGCGCGATCTCGGCACGGAAGGGGCCGGTTTTGCCGATGTCTCGCTCAAGCGCGCCATCGATGAAGGGATGATTCCCGGACCGCGCCTGTTCGTGGCGACACGCGCCATCGTCGCCACGGCCAGCTACGGACCCGGCCCTCGCGGCTTCCGGCCCGATCTGGATCTCCCCAGCGGCGCGCAGGAAGTCAGCGGTGTCGATGAAGCCATCCGCGCCACGCGCGAACAGGCCGGGCGCGGCGCGGACTGGATCAAGCTGTATGCCGACTACCGCGTCGGTGCGGACGACAGCACGCAACCCACGCTGTCGCTGGCAGAGATGAAGGCCATCGTCGACACCGCGCATCTCTCGGGCCGGCCGGTGGCGGCGCATGCGTCCAGCGATGCCGGTGTGCGCCTGGCGGTCGAAGCGGGCGTGGACAGCATCGAACATGGCTACGGCGCCAGCGAAGCCACGTTCCGACTGCTCAAGCAGCATAACGTGGCCTACGAGCCCACGCTGACGGCGGTGGAGTCGACGGCGCAGTATTTCGAGCATTATGTGCCCGGACAGAGCGAACCCACGCCGCGCATGCGCGAATCCGAGCGTGCCTTCCGCACCGCGCTGAAGCTCGGCGTGACCATCGGCAACGGCAGCGATGTAGGCGTGTTCACCCATGGCGAGAACTGGCGCGAACCGGCAGCGATGGTGCGCGAAGGCATGACACCGCCCCAGGCGCTGCATGCAGCTACCGACGTGGCAGCGCGCATTCTCCGCCAGCAGGACCGCTTAGGCCGCATCGCCCCCGGACTGCGTGCCGATCTGGTCGCGTTTGACGGCGATCCGAGCACGCATATCGATGATCTTCAGCACGCCGTCTTCGTGATGAAGAACGGCACCGTCTTCCGCACACCACCAACGACACCATGACCGACTTTCTCATCCGCCCCATCGAAGCCTGCGACAACCCAGCCGTGGCCAACATCATCCGTACCGTGATGCCCGAGTTTGGCGCCGACGGCCCAGGCTTTGCCATCCATGACGCCGAAGTGGACAGCATGCACGAAGCGTATGCGCGACCGCGTAGCGCGTATTTCGTGGTCGAGCGTGACGGCGTGGTGATCGGCGGCGGCGGTATCGCCCCCTTGGAAGGTGGCGAGGAAGACGTCTGCGAACTGCGCAAGATGTACTTCCTCACCGAAGCTCGTGGCATCGGCGCGGGCAGCGCCATGATGCTGCGCTGTCTCGATGCAGCCCGTGCGCAGGGCTTCCGGCACTGTTATCTGGAAACCCTCAGCGGCATGGACGCTGCGCAAACCCTCTATCGCCGCCATGGATTCACCACGCTATGTGAACCCATGGGCGGTACCGGCCACTTCAGTTGCGACAAGTTCTTTATCAAGGAGCTGTGAGGTATCGCCATGGGCATCCACGATCCGCGCGTCGATAGCTATATCGCCCATTCGGCGCCGTTTGCCCGGCCACTACTCGAACACCTGCGGGCATTGGTGCACGCCAGCTGTCCCGAGGTGGAAGAAGACATCAAGTGGAGCATGCCGTTCTTCATCTATCGCGGATCGCCGATGTGCCAGATAGCGGCGTTCAAGCAACACTGCGCGTTCGGTTTCTGGCGTCACAAGGATGTCCTCGGTGACAAGGAGGAATCGGACGCCCAAGGCATGGGGCAGTTCGGCAAGATCTCTACACTGAAAGACCTGCCGCCGAAGAAGGCATTCTCGGCTTCGATCAAGAAGGCGATGGCCGCGATCGAAACGGGCGGGAAGCCGAAGCGCCCAAAGAGCGCGCCCAAGCCAGCGCCGTCCGTGCCTGACGATCTCGCCGCCCTGCTCGCCCAGAAGAAGCATGCGGCGGCGCGCAAGGCTTACGATAGCTTCCCGCCCAGCGCCCAGCGCGAATACGTCGAGTGGATCACCGAAGCCAAGACCGAGGCCACGCGGCAGAAGCGCATTGCCACGACGCTGGAATGGCTGGCCGAAGGCAAGCGCCGCAACTGGAAGTACGAGTCATGCTGAGGGCGCCTGCGCTCCGCTTCGATGTAGACGATCCCGCCGCGCCGGATATCGCGCCGCTCATCCACGAGTTGGACGGCTATCTAGCCGAGCTGTATCCCACCGGCAATATCGAGCCGGTGTCGGTGGAGGCACTCAAACAACCCAATGTCGCGTTTCTCACCGCACGTGTGGACGGCACACCGGTTGCCTGTGGCGCCTGCGTTTGGCACGAGGACTACGTCGAGGTGAAACGCATGTACGTCTTGCCCGCCTGTCGCGGATTGGGCCTGGGCAAACAGCTGCTGGAAGCGCTGGAGACGGAAGTTACCCACGCCGGCGGCAAGCTGATTCGGCTGGAGACCGGCACGGCCCAGGCCGAGGCACTGGAACTTTACGGACGCGCCGGCTACCGCCGGTGCGCGCCCTTCGGCGAGCATCGCTCCAACCCGCTAAGCATTTGCATGGAGAAATACCTCGCATGATTCGTATCGCTCACGCGGACGATGCGGCCGCCGTCCACGATATCTATACGCCATCGGTGCTCGCCGGCGTGGCCACCTTCGAAACCGAGCTGCCCGGCGTGGACGCCATGCGCGAACGCATCCTCGGCCGGCTCAAGCACTATCCGTGGCTGGTCTGGGAAGAACACGGCCGCGTGCTCGCCTATGCCTATGCCAGCCGCTTCCGCGAACGCGCGGCCTACGACTGGATCGCCGAGACGTCCATCTATGTCCATGCCGATGCCCGTCGCCGCGGTATCGCGCGCCGGCTCTACGGCGTGCTGCTCGATGCCATGCGCCTGCAAGGGCTGAACCAGGCGGTCGGTGTCATCACCCTGCCCGGTGAAGGCAGCGTCACCATGCATGAGGCGATGGGCTTCACGCCGGCCGGCGTGTGGCGAAGCTCGGGCTACAAGCTCGGCCGCTGGTGGGACGTGGGCGTGTGGCAGAAGCAATTGCAGGCACCGGAAACGCCACCGGCGCCCGTGACGCCCTTCCCTGCCCTGGCACCAAGCGCACTCGAAAACCTGTTTCGAGCGGCAATCTCCGCGACCTGACCTGCGGCGCATGCACGCCCGCGTCCCTGGTCCCCGCGGCCGCGCCCTCAATGCAACGAATTGACGGCCTTCAAGATGCCACCAAGCCAATCCCACGCATTGGGCAGGAAGACAGTGGCGAGTATCGAACCGAAGGCAAGCAGCTTGGGCCATAGCGCCGACAGTGCGCCGGCGAACGTCAGACCGTCCTTGTCATTGGTGAACATGCGCCCAAGCAGGAAGTCCTTTTCCAGCGTGAGCACCGCGTAGACGATGCCGACGAAGCCGATCGCCAGCAGCACGCTTGCCGCCATGGTCTGGAGACGCTCGAAAACAGGCGTGTAGACCTGCAAGAGCATAAGTGCCACGGCCGCCCCAAGGATCGAACACCACGCGCACGTACGCACCGCCTCGGCGGCCACTTTCATCTCTGCTACCAGTTGCGCCTGCCAGTCCCGGATGGTCACTGGATTGCGCGCATCGAGCGACACTCCGGTAAGCAGATGGTTCGTCAGGCCCATCCAGTCGGCCATGCCATGCTTGCCCAGGGCGTAGTAGTTGTCGATCCGCAAGACGATGTTGAACGGACTTCGCGGCCGCTCGTCCAGCAGGCGTGGCGACGGCCAATCCGGCAGCCGATGGATGCGCTGCACTTCCTGCACTGCCTTGCCAAGCTCAAGGCTCATGCAGCGCCAGCGATCGAGGCCCTCCAGGAACAGCACCAGGGAGAAGCTGCTACCACTCAGCGCAAAGGCGCCACCAAGCCCTGAAAGCCAGATATTGTCGACACTGGTTGGCTCGTATTCGTTAATGCACAGCGAGAGACCGACCAACAGCACGACAGCAGCGATCAGCGCGCGGACATGGCCACGCTGCAGCAACCTCACTCTGAGGCGCGACGTCGCACATACATGCTCGGCCATCGCGCGGCACCGCTCATTCCACACGCGCATGCGCAACGTGGCGAAAATGACGACGCAGGAGTACGCCAGGCCCAGGCAGACCACCGCCCATGGATCGCGTCCGTGCGCAAGGTCGGTGTCTCCTGGCGACGCGGGCGGGAACATGGAGATGATCTTGTACACAGCAATGATCATGCCCCCCAGCCCGAACATCAGCCACGGCACCAACCACCCAAACGACGTTCTGGGTTCGCTGATGGCGCGCATGGCCCCGAACCGCTCGGCCAGGCTCATCTTCACGCGCAACTCGCCGGGGTCACGTGGATGTGGACCATCGACGACATGGGTGACCATGGCCTGCCTGAGCATATCGGTCCAGCGCAGCGCGTGTCGGAAGATCGGAAGCATCACGAGCGTCGCGACGCGCCCGTTGTAGATCAGCCAGGTCGCGACGATGCACAAAAGCGCAAGCACCACGAACATGGAAAGGTAAACAGGCTGCTGCAACTCAATGCGCGTGTCGGCAACGATCAGGATGTCTCGCTGCCGCTTGGAGCCGCCGTTCGCTACCTGGTCACCCTCGTCGACATACTGGAAGCCGGCAAGCGTCGCCACCAACATGGGAGGGCTATTGGGCGAACACTCGTCCTGGACGCCTGTGCCGGATGGCGAACGCACGAGGCATACCACGGCTCGGAACATGTTCGCGGCATAGTCCGTCGCAAAGCTGAAATAGCGCTTGTCCGATGCATCGCCCGATGGCGACGCTTGCGGCACGGCTGCAGCCGTGCGCCCGGCTGCGGTGCTGCTCGCCGCGACGGCAGCTCCCCCGCCAGAAGGTGCGGCGTGGCAATGATCGAGCCCTCCAAGTTTCATCATGCATACCACGCTCTCGCCCGCCGGCATGGTAATGCTGCCTCGACTGGCATTGCGGTAGTCGGGGTGCACGATGAGATTGTCCTGCTCCAGCAGGATGGGCAGCGCACCGGGAAACGCATCGCGCAGCTCGCTCAACAGAAACAGGCGGTCACGCACATCCGTAGCGACGACAATCGCCGCCTTGGGATGCACGTACTTGTTCAGGGCATCGAAAGTCTGGAACAGCGTCAGTTCATCCGAACGCGAGCTGAGGCTCGGCTGGTACGTCGGTGGCTGATCGACGCCCTTTTCCACACCGGTCAGGTCGAGCTCGAGCAGCCGGCCCGGCAACAGCGCGCGCCGCTGACTGTCCTGGTCCTGCTTGAGCTTGACGTGCTCGGATCGGATCGCTGCGATGTTCGGCGGAAATTGCACGCTCACGATACGATTCAGGCATGGCTTGCCCGCTGCCGGCGCCGCATTGCCCTCGTTCTTCGCCTCGGGGCCCGGCCCGCATTCCGTCATGTCCGGCCTTTTCGCCGAGTCCGCCGCCCCCTGGCCGAAACTGGACTCTTCACTCAGCAGAATCACCTTGTCGTCGCTGTCCAGGCGGGTTTGCAGGTAGCGGCGAACGCGATTCATCTGGTCGGCCACGCTGTAAGCCAGCGAGTGATATGTCAGTTCAGTGGTGAAATCCTCGGTATTCAGTCCCGTGAGATACGCGTGATGAGGAATATTCACGTTGCTATCGACACTGGCGGAAGGCGTCAGCAGCTCAATGCTGAAACGCCTGTGCACCGCCAAGTTCGATGCGGCACTATTCGCACATGCCATGGACTTTGCGTCCGGAGCGACCTTGCTGAGCGCCGCGACCATGGACTCCATCGCGCCCGAGAACGAGGGGCCGATGACGTTCAGATGCAGATCACATCGCCAAGTCATGGACGTGTCGTCCTTGAGCATGGCCTCGATCTGGTCGCAATCGTGTCGATTGAGCACCTGCGGAAATCCACTGTTGTCCTTTCGATTGCCATCGTCCAAGGCAAGGGCGCATCGCGCGGCGCGCTTGAATGCCTCCGGATGGATGCCAAAACTCGGCGTTTCGCCGACGAGGAACAGTACGTAATAGCTCGATCCGCACGAAGGCGTGCCGACAAGCCAGGGATTGAAAGCCTCTGGACAACCGCGCCACAGATCCCGGCGAAACAGCATCACGCTTGGCAGCGTGCGCGCCGCGTCGGCTGGGCTGACGGACGCGTCGCCACTGCCGTCCGAGGCTCGCGGCGTCCAGCTGAAGGCGAGGCCATCAAGCACGTAATCATTGGCTTGGAAGGCGCTGATCAGTGCGGTCATTTCGATATCGAACGCGCGTCCGAGCCGTGTCTCGACGGGATCGGGAAGCGTGGCGACCGCGGCGCGCACGCTGATACGGGCGTGCTCGGGAAGATGGGCGAATGGTCGCAATGGGTGGGCAAGCTGCGATGCGGTGACGTAATACGCCGAAGACGACACCGGCGCCGTGGAGCTTGCGGCCGGCGCGGCTTGCGGCGATTCGGAGGCAGCAGCAACGCCGTTCGATGCGGCCAGCAGGCCGGCGATACCCCAGCCGAGGCATCTCAGCCGGCGCAGGAGCATTGACCGGCACGGCCTCGAGGCGACCCGACCGGCGCACGTGCTGGCGGGCGCCCCGACAAGGTGCGCCTGAACTCGCCAACGCCTGTAGCCAAAGTGGCGCATGACCCCTCGCCTGGCCGACCTGATCCCGCGCCGCAACGCGCGGTACTGACAAGCTGGGCTTATACGCCCGCGTCCCGTACAGCGGGCGTGAGGATGGCGATGCCGCGGTCGCATTGCGCCGTCCGATCGGGACCTCGGCCGGCCCACTCGGCTAACATAGGCGTTTTCACGGCTTTTACGGACACCCCCATGCAGCTCAATCAGGTCAAGGCGATCATTACCGGCGGCGCCTCCGGACTCGGCCACGCGGTGGCGCAGCATCTGGTCGCCCATGGCGGCAAAGTCGCCCTGTTCGACGTCAACGAGGAGAAGGGCCAGGAAGCCGCCAAGGCACTGGGCGACGCACGTTCTTCCGCACCGATGTGACGTCAGAGGAAGGCGTGACCGCCAACGTCGCCGCCGCGCGCGACGCCCTGGGCGGGCTCAATGTGGTGATGAACTGCGCCGGCATCCTCGGCGCCGGCCGCGTGCTCGGCAAGGAAGGTCCGATGCCGTTGAACAACTTCGCCAGCACCGTGATGGTGAACCTCGTGGGCAGCTTCAACGTGGCCAAGGCCGCCGCCGCCTTGATGCAGGGCAACGAGGCCGGTGACGACGGCGAGCGTGGCGTGATCATCAACACCGCTTCCGTGGCCGCCTACGAAGGCCAGATCGGCCAGGCCGCCTATTCCGCCTCCAAGGGTGGCGTGGTCGGCATGACCTTGCCGATGGCCCGCGAGCTGTCGCGCTTCGGCATCCGCGTGGCGACCATCGCCCCCGGCATCTTCTGGACGCCGATGGTCGACGGCATGCCGCCGCAGGTGCAGGAGTCGCTGTCCGCCTCGATTCCGTTTCCGTCGCGCCTGGGCAAGCCGGAGGAGTTCGCCGACACCGTCGCCTTTATCCTCGGCAACCGCTATATCAACGGCGAGACCATCCGCCTCGACGGCGCGGTGCGTTTGCAGCCGAAGTAAAGCGAGGGATGAGGGACGAGTAGCGAGGGCGCCAGCCAATTGCTCGCATCCTTCACCTCCGGTCTCGCCGTGCGCGCACGAAATCGCGCCCTCACCACTCATCCCTCACTCACTCACCCCTGAGCTCTCCCATGAAAGCTTCCGACGTCAAGAAAGGCAATGTGGTCGAACACGACGGTACCGTGTACCAGGTGCGCGACATCGAGCGCAGCTCGCCGACTGCGCGTGGCGGCAACGTCACGTTCCGCTTCACCCTGTATTCCATCCCCGGCGGCCGCAAGTTCGACCTCAGCCTGCGCGCCGACGACGATCTGAAGGAAATGGATCTGGTCCGCCGCGAGGCGAATTTCTCGTACATGGATGGCGACGCGTTCGTCTTCATGGACAACGAGGATTACACGCAGTACATGCTCTCGCCCGAGCTGGTCGGCGACAACGCCGGCTACATCGTGGAAGGCATGGAGGGCTATTACGTGCAGGTGATCGACGATGCGCCGGTGGGCCTGCAGGTACCGACCAGCGTGATGCTCACCGTGGTCGACACCGCGCCGGAAATGAAGGGCTCCAGCGCCACCAAGCGCACCAAGCCGGCCAAGCTCAACACCGGCATCGAGATCCAGGTGCCCGAGTACATCAGCAACGACGAGAAGGTGTGGGTGAACACGCTGACCGGCGAGTTTGCCGGCCGCGCTTAAGCCTTCGCTGAAAGAAACCAACGCAAGCGGCGTCCGGGCAGCGGGCGCCGTTCGCCTATCGGCTTGACGTTGCATGGTGACTGGAGCACGTTCCTCCCATCCCAACCCGATTTGACGGCCATGCCTTTCGCTTGTCCCAGGTGTGCGCGCCTGTTCCGCATCAGCCGCACCCTCCTGCTGCTGATGCTGCTGGCCTTGCTTGCCGCCTGTGCGGCCGCCCCGGCACGCAACCCGATGGCGCAGTGGGTGCCGTCACCGAATTTCGATCAACGTCGACCGGTGCTGATCGTGCTGCATTTCACCGGCGGGCATTCGGCGCAGCAGAGCCTGCAGACGCTGCGCACGTCCAACGACAGCGGCCCGGTAAGCGCGCACTACCTGATTGGCCGCGATGGGCATCTTTACCAGCTGGTGGCCGATGAACTGCGCGCCTGGCACGCCGGCGTCGGACGCTGGGGCACCATCACCGACGTCAATTCCGCCTCCATCGGCATCGAACTCGACAACGACGGAAAGTCGCCGTTTACACAGGCACAGATCGACAGCCTGCTCGGCCTGCTTACCGACCTCACCACCCGGCTGCGTATTCCGCGCACGCAGGTCATCGGACACGAAGATCTCGCGCCCGGACGCAAGGACGACCCCGGCCCGCTGTTCCCGTGGAAACAGCTCGCCGACGCCGGTTTCGGATGGTGGCCGCAAGGCCCTCTGGTGGACCCACCAGCGGACTTCGATCCGTGGATGGCGCTGGGCATGGTCGGATACTCCCTCGATAACCGTGCCGCGGCGGTGCAGTCGTTTCATCATCATTTCCGCGGCATGGAGGGCGACACCCTGGACGCGCAAGACCTGCGCATTCTGTACGCGCTGACACGCCAGCAAAGCGGTCAGGCAGCTCCGTAACCCGTGACGATGTTGCCCGTCGCGCCAGCTTCAGGCTGCATCGGGCAGAATCGGCCTATCGTTTAGGAGCGAACGAAGCATCATGTCTTCCAGCGGTTACTCGCTACGCGCCACGGTCGTCGACAGCCTGCTCACCACCAAGCGACCGGACGTGCCGGCCCGCGTGGTGGTGCGCAATACGGCAGCGGTGATCCTGCCGCTGGCCATCGGCATGGCGAGCGGCCACCCCGGTATCGGCCTGGGCATCGGCGCAGGCGCGCTGGACACCATGTTCTCCGACCAGCCAGGCCCCTATCGTCAGCGCATGGCGCGGCTGCTGCTGGCCTCACTGGCGGCGGGACTGGCTTCGCTGATCGGCTTTCTGCTCGGCGACCAGCTGATCCCGATCCTGGTCGCCACCGCTGCCTTCGGCTTCTGCGGCGGGCTGCTGGTGGTGTTCGGCACGGACATGACGCGGGTCGGCATGACGAGCATGATTCTGCTGGTGGTCACCGCCGCCTCGCCGAGGCCATGGGCCGAAGCGCTGGGTGCATCGGCGCTGATCTCTGCGGGCGGCCTGTTGCTTACCGTGTTTTCCGTCGCTGCATGGCCGCTGCAGCGTTACCGTCCGGAACGTCACGCGCTGGCGGCGGTGTATCGCGGCTTGGCCACGCTGGCGCGGCAGCAAGCGCACGACGACGCCGACGTGCCGGCACTCACCGACGCCATGACCACGCTGCAGCACACCTTGCTCGGCCGACATCATGCGCGCGGCCGCGCGATGGAAGCGTTTGGCGTGCTGCTGGAGCTGGCCGAACGCATCCGCCTCGAGCTCACCGCCATGGCGGAGCTGCGCGCCAGCGCCACCATCCACGCCATGTTTCGTGGCGATGCGGCTCGTGTGCTCGCCGCGGTCGCCGATGCACTGGAGGCCGGCGACTCGCCCCGGCAGGCCGAACATGCCCTGCAAACCCTGCAAGCCAGCGAGGGTGCGCTGCTTGGCAACGGAGGCAATGCCGATGGTCTGGCGACCCACATTCACGCACTCTCCGGCCAGCTTGCCGCCGCCGTGCGTAATGCCAACTGGGCTGGCAGCCGCGGTGAACTGCGTGCCGCCGCCGCTGAAACACCCCTGCCGGCAGCGCTGCGCAGCAGTTCGGCGCGTGCCACGCTGCGCGCCAATCTCACTCCGCATTCGGTGGCTTTCCGCCATGCCGTGCGTAGCGCCGTCACGCTGACCGCCACGCTGTTCGTGGCGCGCCAGCTACAGCTGCCGCATGGCTACTGGCTGCCGATGACCGCCGCCATCGTACTGCGCCCCGACTTCGCGGCCACCTTCAACTTCGGCCTGCTGCGCGTGGTTGGCACGGTACTGGGCCTGGTGCTCACCACGGCCCTGCTGCACATCACGCCGCACGAAGCCTGGGCGCATCTTGCCTTGATGGCGGTGCTATGCATGGCTTTCCGCTACCTTGCTACCGCACACTACGGTGTCGCCGTGGCGGCACTGACTGGCACCGTCGTCGTCCTGCTGTCTTTCGAAGGCGTCAATTCCAGCGATGCGGTGATGGATCGCGTGATCAATACCGCCCTGGGCAGCGGTATCGCGTTGATCGCCTATGTGCTCTGGCCCACCTGGGAACGTGGTCGCGCTCGCGCCGCGCTGTCCAAGATGCTGGATGCCTATGCGAATTACCTGCAGGCACTGGCCAATCCGGAACGGCGTGACGGCCGGCGCGAAGCGCGCACCGCCGCACGTACGGCGCGCAGCAACGCGCAGGCCTCGCTGGATCGCATGCGTGCCGAACCCGCTACGCCGCCCGCCCTGCTCGAACTGGCCAATGCGCTGTTCGCCAACGGCAATCGACTCGCGCGCACCGCGATGGCGCTGGAAGCGCTGATCGACGACCACGACAACCTGCCCGAGCAGGCGGAGATGTGTGCCTTCATCAATCACGTCGCCATCGCGCTGCACGAGATTGGCTCGGCCTTGCGTGCGCAGCGCACACCAGAACATCTGCCCGACCTGCGCAGCCTGCAGCGCACGTACGCCGCACTACTCAACATGAGCGAAGATCGCGAGGCCGCCGGCCTGCTTACGCGCATCAGCGACCGCCTGGTCGACAACGTGAATACGCTGGCACATATCACGGGTCGCAGCCGCAGCAAGTCGGCCGCGACGGCGTGACTTCCTGCTCCCTCTCCCCTTCCTGATTCGCGTCGAATCTCAGCTGAAGCGTGCTTGATGTAGACACTCTGTTCGAAGTCAAGCGATTTTAGCGGTGGCATAGAGCTTGGTGGCGTCATACGGCTGAGGGTCGCGGACGATGACCCAAGCCGCCGTGAGCATTTTGCGCATGATGGCCACCGTGGCTTGCATTTTCGTCTTGCCACGGTCGAGCAGACGTTGTTTGAACGCCTTGGCCAGTGGATCGTGCTGGCCGGCACTCAAGGCCGGATAGAACAAGGCCGCGCGCAGGTACTTGTTGCCGTGGCGGGAGATGTGCGGCGCCTTGTGCACACTGGTTCCGGACTCGAACACCTGCGGATCCAGGCCGGCGTGGCATACGCAAGCGCGGGCGCGCAGGGTGGACGGCAGCACCATCAGCTCGCTGAGCATGGAGATGGCGGAGGTGTCGGCGACGCCGACGATGGAAGTGAGTGCATTGAAGCGGGCTTGCAGCGGCGGGTCGGTCTTAATCAACGCCAGTGCATGCCTGCGCAGGCGGTCCATTCGCCGCTCCAGCGTGGCGATGAAGCGCTTCAGGTCAGCGCGCAGGTAAGCGGGACTGGCTTGCATGCTGTTCAACGCATGAAGCCGGTTGCTGGCGGCGGTGTGCTCTTTGGTGAGCTGGACCAGGTAGCGGCCATAGCAGCGCAGTTCCAGCAAGGCCTTGCGTGGTGCCGTCCAGGCGGTGAACGGCATGCGCTTGAGGAAGTCCAGCAGCATCGCGGCATCGAGACGGTCGGTCTTGTTGCGCTGCTGCATGGCCTGGGCAAAGTTGTGCGTCGCGCGCGGGTTGACCACGCTCACTTCGGCACCCAGTTCGGCCGCCAGCAGGGCCACGTCCAGGTAATAGACGCCCGTGGCTTCCATCAGCACGCGCAGCCCACTCGCACGACGCATCAGGCCGGTGAGGAGCGCCCGTAAGGTGGCGGGTGTGTTATCCACTGACCCGGTTTCCCGGTGCTCTCCGAGCGCCCACGCAAAGGCATGTTTCCTGGCGCCAATATCCAGCGACAGCAAGACCGGTTCGGTTGATTTGTTCATGATGAATCCCCTCCACGTGGCGAGTACGATGGTTCCCGGTTCCCCGACCCCGCATCTTTCGCGGCACACCCTTGTCACGCTGGCTCAACGCCCCGGGACACTCTTCGTGCTCAGCGAATGGGGTGGGGAGCCGCTCTACAGACGAGGTCAGTCAAGCTGCCCCAAGGAGCGAACGGCTTCCCCAGAAACTTGATCGGTATAAACCTTCTCGTGTGATGCTTGGCCAACGTACAAGGAGCGCACCCTGTGCGCGACCAGCGCTGGCCCCTGTTCCCATCGCTGCCGCTAGCGGGCCATCTACGCGGTACGCTGACGATGGCTACGGGAACTGGGGCGTGGCCCATCGCGCACAGGGTGCGCTCCTACATTTTGGGACGCGCGGGAAGTCGCATGGCTGAGAGTCGACGCTAATCAGACTCCCCTTTCGGGCACGCGGGGGAGAGGAAGCAAAGCTCAGGCCCCTACGCGCTGTCTTACCGCGTCGATGTCCCGCACCGGGCGAACCTCGATCCGCCCCGTCCGCGACCACGGGAACGCCATCGCGATACGCAAGGCCTCGTCCATATCCGCCGCCTCGATCAGGTTGAAGCCGCCGAGATACTCCTTGGCCTCGGCAAACGGCCCATCAATCACACTCATCTTGCCGTCTCGCACACGCAGCGACTTTGATTGCGCGGGCGACTCCAATTGCATGGAATCGAGCAGGCAACCTTCGGCACGCAATTCATCAGCATGCGTGAGACAGCCATGCATCAGGCGGTCGAATTCGCCCGCTGGCAGCGCATTCAACAAGGTATCGTCGTTGTAGACCATCATCAGGAATTTCATGGTGCCCCCAGCCGCTGGCGTGATCGCGCTGCCCATGATGCCGGCAAGCCGGTCGCAAATGCACGCCGGAGGCCGCCGGAAACGCCCTGGACCTGCCTTTACCCGGGTAGCGTGGCAACGATGGATGGCCCAATAGCCCCCCCGCGACGCCCACTCGTCCAGGACTTACACTGGTCCCTATGCTCAAGATCGATACCCACGCTCACATCCTGCCTCGCGACTGGCCCAATCTGGCGGCCAAATACGGGGACGAACGTTTTCCGGTGATGATCCACAACGATGGGCGCCACCGTATCTACAAGGACGGCAAGTTCTTTCGCGAGGTGTGGGATTCGGCGTTCGATCCCCAGCACCGTATCGACGATTACGCGCGCTTCGGCGTCGGCGTCCAGGTCATCTCCACCGTGCCGGTGCTGTTCTCCTATTGGGCACCGGGCTACCAGGCACTGGAACTGCATCGACACCTGAACGACCACAGGCCGGCATGTGCCACGACTATCCGCGCCACTACGCCGGTATCGGCACGGTGCCGCTGCAGTCGCCCGAGCTGGCCATCCGCGAGCTGGAACGCTGCATCGACGAACTAGGCCTGCAAGGCGTGCAGATCGGCTCGCACTGCAACGACTGGAACCTGGACGCGCCGGAGCTGTTTCCGTTCTTCGAGGCGGCAGCCGATCTCGGCGCCGCCGTACTGGTGCATCCGTGGGACATGATGGGCGCGGCCAGCATGCCCAAGTACTGGCTGCCCTGGCTGGTAGGCATGCCGGCGGAACAATCGCGCGCAGGCTGCTGCCTGGTCTTCGGCGGCGTGCTGGAGCGGCTGCCCAAGCTGCGCGTGATGCTGGCCCATGGCGGCGGCAGCTTTCCGTGGACGCATCGGCCGCATCGAGCATGGCTTCCGCATGCGCCCGGACCTGGTGGCGACCGACAACCCGCGCAATCCACGCGAATACCTCCAGCGCCTGTATTTCGACTCCTGCGTGCACGACCCGACTTGCGTTGCGCTATCTCCTGGATGTGACGGGCGTCGACCGCGTCATGCTGGGCACCGACTATCCTTTCCCGCTGGGGGAACAGCATCCGGGTAGCGGCATCGAGGCACTGGGTCTCGACGACGTCGACCGTGCGCGGCTCTTCCACGGCACCGCACTGGAATGGCTGGGCCTGCCACTGCCACCGTTTCGAACCCACCGCCTCACAGGAGCAGGCATGAGCTTTATCCGCCACGCATGGTTCTCGCCAGCGCCCTCGTGCTGGCCAGCGCAGCCCACGCCACCGACGTCAGCATGGCCGACGGCAGCGTCAGCTTCAGCACGCCGGACTCCTGGGTGGGCATCATGGAAACGCAAGGCGATCCGGAGGTGCGTGTATTCCAGGTGCCGGACCCCTCGCCCACCGGCAAGCCAGCAGCCTCGCCCGCGTCACCGTGACGGTGAAGCAGGTCGCCGACGTCAATGCAGCTTCCAGCAGTACGTGAGCGAGCGCCATGACAAGGCGAAGACACTGCCCGGCTACCAGACCGGCGCCACGCCAAGGCGCCGAATAACTTCGTCTACACCGCTCAGGAAAACGGCGCGCAGTTCAGCTACACCGAGCGCTACTGGTTCAAGGGCGGCCACGCCATCCAGCTGCGCTGCGTGCGCCCCAGCCAGAGCCAGGCCGGCCCTGCATGGAAGGCCGCCTTCGACAAGGGTTGCGACGCCATCGCCGCGCGCCTGAAGTAATCCGGTTCATCGCATCGCGCCCTGCAAGGGGCGCGACGCGCACTGCACGAGAATTCCGATGTCCGCACCGTACGAAGCCACCCTCGCCTGGGCGCAGGCCCAGGATGCCGCCGACCCGCTGCGCGCCTTCCGCGACGAGTTCCTGATCCCGCCGCATGAGGGCCGCGACAGCCACTACTTCTGCGGCAATTCGCTGGGTCTGCAACCGCGGGCCGTGCGCGCCGCACTCAACGCCGAACTGGACTACTGGGGCGAGCTTGGCGTGGAAGGCCATTTCAAGGGCCGCCTGCCGTGGATGGACTACCACGAGTTCGTGCGCGACGACCTCGCCACCGTGGTGGGCGCCCAGCCCGCCGAAGTCGTGGCGATGAACACCCTGGGCGTGAACCTGCACCTGATGATGGTGAGCTTCTATCGCCCGACGCCGGAGCGGCACGCCATCCTGATCGAAGCGGGCGCCTTCCCTACCGATCGTTACGCGGTGGAATCGCAGGTCCGCTTCCACGGTTTCGATCCCAGCACCGCGCTGATCGAACTTCAAAGCGACGAGCCAAATGGCACGACCTCGATGGCGGCCATCGAACGCGTGCTGGCCGAACACGGCTCGCGCATTGCGTTGGTGATGCTGCCCGGCATCCAGTACCGCACCGGCCAGGCGTTCGATCTTGCCGCCATCACGCGGCTCGGCCAGCCGCCATGGCTGCATGGTCGGCTTCGATCTCGCCCATGCCGTGGGCAACCTGCCGTTGCAACTGCACGACAGCGGCGCCGATTTCGCCATCTGGTGCAGCTACAAATACCTCAACAGCGGCCCAGGCGCCGTCGGCGGTGCCTTCGTGCACGAACGCCATGCGCGCACGGCGTTGCCTCGCTTCGCCGGCTGGTGGGGCCACGACAAAACGACCCGCTTCCAGATGGGTCCGCAGTTCGTGCCCACCTACGGCGCCGACGGCTGGCAGCTTTCCAACCCGCCCATCCTCGCGCTGGCTCCCCTGCGGGTATCCCTGGAGATCTTCCGCCGTGCGGGCATGCCGCGTCTGCGCGAGAAGTCGCTGCGACTCACCGGTTACCTGGAATGGCTGGTGCACACCCAGTTGAGCCATGTGCTCGAAGTGGTGACGCCTGCCGATCCGGAACGCCGCGGCGCGCAGCTCTCCATCCGCGTGCTGGGTGGCCGCGAGCGGGGTCGCGCGTTGTTCGAGTATCTGATGGAGCACGGCATCATCGGCGACTGGCGTGAGCCCGATGTGATTCGGATTTCGCCGGCGCCGCTGTACAACCGGTTTGCGGATGGCTGGGCGTTTGTGCAGGCGGTCAAGGGATGGGCTGCGCGCGACGCCTGAAACGCCCAACCGCTCGCCACGGCGGGATGGCTGGTCGCGCCAGATCCCATGTCTTCTGCTTTGGACGTAAATGAAGCCCTTGTAGGAGCGCACCCTGTGCGCGATCACGCCGTCGCCGCTCCGTTGGCTTTCGCGCACAGGGTGCGCTCCTACAAAGAAGTCAGGTGGCCTGGTCGGGATCCACGACGCGGCTCTGTGGATGCCGCAGCTGACCTTCGCCACGCACTACGAAGCGCTCGATCGTCAACGACTCCGCACCCATCGGTCCGTAGGCATGCAGGCGCGTGGTCGAGATGCCGATCTCCGCTCCCAGGCCAAGCTCGCCACCATCGGAGAAACGCGAGGACGCGTTGACCATCACCACCGCGGAGCGCAATGCGCGCACGAAGCGTTGTGCCGCGGCCTCGTCACGCGTGGCGATCACTTCGGTATGGTCGGAGCTGTAGCGACGGATATGGGCGATCGCCTCGTCCAGGTCATCCACCACGCGCACTGCCAGGATCAGGTCGAGAAATTCCGCGGCGTAGTCGTCTTCCGTCGCCGCTTTCGCATCTGACACTAGGCGGCAGGTTGCCGGATCACCGCGTAGCTCCACGCCACGCTCGCGCAAGACTTGCGCGGCGCGGGGCAGGAAGACCCCCGCCACATCCTGGTGTACCAGCAACGTCTCCAGCGCATTGCATACGCCTGGGCGCGATGTCTTGCCGTCGACAAGCAGGTTCAAGGCCAGGGGGATATCGGCAGCGCCGTCCACGTAGAGATGGCAAACGCCCTTGTAGTGCTTGATCACCGGGACACGTGCGTGCTCCGCGACGAAGCGAATCAAACCTTCGCCACCACGCGGAATGGCCAGGTCGACGATATCGGTGAGCTGTAGCAGTTCCACCATCGCTTCCCGGCGAAGATCCTGCAGCAGGGTGACCGCGGCCTCGGGCAAACCATGCGTCCTCAACGTGTCGTGCAGCGCTGCTGCAATAGCCATGTTGGAGTGCAGCGCTTCCGAGCCGCCGCGCAGGATCACCGCGTTGCCCGCCTTGAGGCAGAGCGCTGCCGCGTCGGCGGTCACGTTGGGCCGCGCCTCGTAGATCATCGCCACCACGCCGAGCGGAATGCGCACCCGCTCGACCGCGATGCCGTTGGGCCGCGTCTCGCGACGTGTCACTACGCCGACGGGGTCGGGCAATCCCGCCACCTCGCGCAGGGCCTGGGCGACCGCTGCGACACGCGCGGCATCCAGGCGCAGGCGATCGAGCAGGGCGCCCTGCATTCCCTTGCCGACCGCTTGTTGCATGTCGCGTGCATTCGCGGCCAGGATCACCTCGGCGTGCTGTTCCAGCGATGCCGCCATGTCACGCAAGAGTGCCGCCTTGGCGGTCGTATCCAGCGCCGCCATCAAAGGCGCCGCATCGCGACAAGCGAGTGCGAGTGAACGGATATCGCTCATGCGTTGCGCGCTCCTGCCGTCTCTGCGTGGGCCAGGGCAGCCAGGTCGTCGCGATGCACGACTTCGGCGCCATAGCTATAGCCCAGTACCTGTTCGATATCGCGACTATGCCGCCCCGCCAGGCGCCGAGCTTCCGTTGCGCCGTACTGGCACAGACCTCGCGCCACCGGCAGATCGGCGTCATCGACAATCTCCACCAGGTCGCCGCGGTGAAAGTCGCCCACGCACCTCGAGTACACCGCCCGGCAGCAGCGAAGCGCGGCCACTGGCCAGCGCGCGTGCAGCGCCCGCATCCACCCGGATACGCCCGGGCGCGGCTGGCGCATGGCGAAGCCAGTACTTGCGTGCCTGCATGCGACTTCCGCCTGCGGCGATGAGCGTGCCGCGCAGGTGGCCGCGCCCGAGCGCATCGACCGCCACGTCGTCCCGCCCGTTGAAGAGTGCCGTAGGAATGCCCGCCTCGGCAGCTTTGGTCGGCAGCCTCGAGTTTCGTGCGCATTCCGCCGGTGCCCACACGGCTGCCGCTTCCTCCGGCCATCGCCAGGATGTCGGGCGTCACCGCGTCGACGCGGACCATCGGGGTAGCCGTCGGATCGAGGCGGGGATCGGCGCTATACAGCGCATCGATATCGGAGGCGATCAACAGCAGGTCGGCATCGACCAGGGCAGCGACAATCGCCGCCAGGTTGTCATTGTCGCCCAGCTTGAGCTCGTCCACGGCGACCGTGTCGTTCTCGTTGACCACGGCCAGCACGTCGAGCGTGAGCAGCTCGCGCAAGGTGGCGCGCGCATTGAGGTAGCGGCGACGATTGCGCAGGTCATCGTGGGTCAGCAGCACCTGTGCCACCGGCCGTGTGCTGAAGCGACTGCCATAGCGCGATCATGGGCGCCTGGCCAAGTGCAGCCAGCGCTTGCCTGGCTGCCAGGTCGTCGCCGGACGGCGCGTGCTGCCGCAACAAGGCTCGTCCGGCCGCCACCGCACCGGAAGATACCAGGATGACCTCCCTGCCCTGCGCACGGCTGGCGGCCATGAATGCGGCCAGCGGTTCGGCGTAACGGGAGGTGAGACCGCCACCATCGGCCGCCAGCAGGTTGCTGCCGACCTTCAATACCGCCCGCCGCCATGCCGGCAGCGGCTGCTCGGGCAAAGCATGACGTGCCGGCGCGGGCTTCATGCGCGGGCCTCCAGGGGAGCCGCGACGCGGTCGCCGTGGCTGCGTGGCGCGGAGACCACCAGAAAACGAGCATCGACTACGCTTTCGTTGCGGGCCTGGTGCGCCGCGCCCGCCGGCACATGCAGGCCTTGCCCGTGCTGCAACTGGTGAACGATGCCGTCCAGCTCCAGCGTCAGGGTGCCCTCCAGAGCGTAGAAGAACTGCCGTGATCGTGCATGCCGATGGCGGACTTCGGTCGCGCCGGGCGGCATGCGCTCCTCGATCACGCTCAGGTCGTCGCCTGCCAGCAAATGCCAGCCGTCGCAGCCCTCGCCCCAGCGGTAGTGCTCGGCATTCCCCGTGCTGACAGTCCCCATGCCGTTCACCGTTTAGCCGTCCAGATGGCCGAGTCTAGCGCGCAATTCGTCCAGGCGCAGGTCGTGGCCCGCACCGGGCGATACGCGCGCCGCGAGACTGCCCTCCGGGGTGCGGCCCGCACCGGCGGAAGACGCCGCATCGGCAGCCGCACGGTAGGCGTCGCGGAACGGCACGCCGGCGGCAGCCTGCTCGATCGCCACGTCGGTGGCATACATCGCCGGCTCGATCGCCGCGCGCATGGCCGGCTCATTCCATTCCATGCGCGCCAGCAGGTCCGGCACCAGCTCCAGCGCGGCCAGGCCATGGCGACAGCCATGGAACAGCGAGCCCTTGGAGAACTGCAGGTCGCGCTGATAGCCGGAAGGCAGCGACAGCAACTGCTCGATCTCGGTGCGCGCGGCGGCCACGCTGGCATAGCTGGCGCGCAGCAGCTCGACCACGTCGGGATTGCGCTTGTTCGGCATGATCGAACTGCCGGTGGTGTATTCGGACGGCAGCTTGACGAAATCGAACTCGGCGGTGGTGAACAGCGACAGGTCCCAGGCCAGGCGGCGCACGTCCAGCAGCGCGCCGGCGATCGCTTCCAGCACGGCCATCTCGAACTTGCCGCGCGACAGCTGCGCGTAGATCGGCGAGATCTGCATGCGCGCGAAGCCGAGCGCCACGCGTGGTGTGTTCGCGGTCGAGCTTCAGGTTGACGCCGTAGCCGGCCGCGGTGCCCAGCGGGTTGGCGTCGATCAGCGCGGCGGTCTGCCGCGCGCGCAGCGCGTTGTCGATGAAGCCCTCGGCGAAGCCGGCGAACCACATGCGCGGTGGACGACACCACCGCGCGCTGCAGGTGGGTGTAGCCGGGCAGCGGCAACGCCGGGCTGCGCCGCGCGGTCGAGGCAGACGCCGGCGATGGCGCGGCAATGCTGTCTCCAGCGCGGCGAGCTGGTCCTTCAGCCACAGGCGCGTGGCCACCAGGATCTGGTCGTTGCGGCTGCGCCCGGTGTGCACGCGGCGACCGGCATCGCCGAGGCGCTCGGTGAGCCGCGCCTCGATCGCGGAATGGCCGTCCTCGTAGCGCTCGTCGAGCACGAAGCTGCCGGCGCGGAAGTCCTCCGCCAGCGCGTCCAGCTCGCGCTTGAGCGCCGCGGCTTCGTCCGCGCTGACCACACCGATGTTGGCCAGCCCTTCCACATGCGCCTTGCTGGCGGTGATGTCGTGCAGGAAGAACTCGCGATCCAGCAACACGTCGTCGCCGGCGAGGAACTGCATGATCGTCGCGTCGATCTTGATGTCGGATTTCTGCCAGAGAGGTTGGGTCATGGCCAGGGCTCGAATGGGGTCTGGAGGATGGGCAGCCGGTGCGCAGTGTTTGAGGTCTCGGGCTGAAGAAGCGTACGAAGACGCGCTCGCGCTACCCAGTCTCCCACTCCCGCCTTTACAGACGGAATCGCGGTGTACTCATCCACGCCGATGGCGCGGTTGATGTTCTGCATGGCCTGGGTGGCGGCGCCCTTGAGCAGGTTGTCCAGCGTCGCCACCACCACCACGCGCTTGCCGTCGCCGGACACGGCAAAGCCGCCGATCTCGACGTGATGCCGGTGGGCGATCGCGGCTGACCCACGGCGCCTCGTCCAGCACGCGTGACCAGCTGCTCGCCTTCGTAGGCACCGCTGGAAGCGCGGCGATCACGTCCTCGCGCTTGATCTGGCGCGCGAGATACAGATTGGTGGTGACCGTGAGCCCGCGGAAATGCGGCGCCACATGCGGCATGAACTCCACCGGCACGCCGAGATGGACGACTGGCTTCCTTCTCGTGCATGTGGCCGGTGAGCGCGTACGGCATCAGGTTGTCGCGCAGCTTCTCCGGATCGTTGCTTGTCCGACGGCGTGGTGCCGGCGCCGGAGTAGCCGGAGACGCCGAAGCGACACCGGCGGCGCGGCCAGCAGATCCTTCAGCGGTGCGATCGAAAGCTGCATCGCGGTGGCGTAGCAGCCCGGATTGCTGATGCGCTTCTCGCCGCGCCAGCGCTCGCGGGTCAGTTCGGGCAGGCCGTAATACCAGCGCTCGTCGAAGCGGTAGTCGGCGGACAGGTCGACGATCAGCGGCTCCGGCTCCGGCCTTGTCGATCGCCTCGACATAGGCGGCCGCCTTGCCGTTGGGCAGCGCCAGCACCACCACGTCGGCGCCTGCGCAGCCACAGCCGCCGGGTCGAGGTTGGCGTAGCGCAGCTCGCCGCGTGAAACTCGTCCACCTGATCGCGCCACGCGCTGGCCATCCAGCTCGCGCGAGGAAACGAAGGCGAGTTCCAGCGCCGGGTGCGCCGCGACCAGGCGGATCAGCTCCGCGCCGGTATGACCGCGCGCGCCCACGATGCCGATGCTGTTGTTTGGTCATGCTCATGATTCAGCCCACCAGGGTCGGCTGCCGCGTGGCGCAATGCGCCACGCAGCGGGCGATCGTGTCGAAGTCGTCGAGGCCGTACCAGAACACCTTCCAGTGCGGCTGCTTGAGGCAACCGTCCGATTCGGCGTAATAGAAATGGGTTGACCGCGTTGCCGTGGCGCGAGCGCCAGAACAGCTGCGGGTTCTCCTCGCGCATCACCTGCCACACCGCGCGGCCCAGGCCCTCGCCCTGCGCATCGTCGAGCACGGCGAACTTGTCCAGGTAGGGCAAGCCCGTCCTTCCATGGTGAGAATCATCGCGGCGCGATAGTTCTCGCTGACGTAGATGCGGAACGGCTTGGTGCGCTCGAAATAGTCCGGCACCAGGGTGCGGCCGAAGCTCGATTCGATCAGGTCGCGCATGCGCTCCAGGTCGATGCCTTCCCACGACTCGAAGCGCACGCACCTTCTCGCCGCGCCGCACCAGGGTGCCCGAGCCCTTGTGGGTGAACAGCTCCTTGGCCAGTTCGGACGGCTGGGTGATCGACACCGACGAGGTCAAGCGGCAGGTCGGCCAGCAGATCGGCGATCTGCTCGATCTTCAGGCGCATGCCGCCATTGATCCACGGCTGCGCCATCAGATGCTCGAATTCGGTGCTGAGGTTGATCGAGTCGATCAGCTTGCCCTTGTCGTCCAGCAGGCCGCCGGTGCCGGTGAGGAACACGATCTTGTACGGCTGCAGCACGCGCACCAGTTCGTTGGCGGCGAAGTCGGCGTTGACGTTGAGGATCTGGCCCTCTTCCGTTTCGCCCAGGCTGGCGATCACCGGGATCGACCCCGCGCGCAGGCTCGCCTCGATCGGCGCCAGGTTGATGCTGCTCACCTTGCCGACCAGACCGTAGGTGTCGCGGTCCAGATAGTTGGCGGTGAACACGCCGTGACAGCACCGAGGTGGCGCGGGTGTCCATGCGACTGCAGTGCCTCGACCAGCCGCAGGTTCTGCTGCTGGAACACGCGGCGCACGATCGCCAGCGCCTGCGGCGAGGTCACGCGCAGGCCATTGACCGTCTGCTTCTCGATGCCGGCGGCCGACAGTTCCTCGTCGAGCTGCGGACCCGCGCCGTGCAGCACGATCGGGGTCAGCCCGACCTGCTGCAGGAAGGTCAGCGACGAGACGTAAGCGTCAGGCAGGTCGTCGCGCAGCACGGCGCCACCGACCTTGACCACGGCGAAGCGCTTGGCATCGAGCTGCGAGAAGCGCTTGAGGTATTGCTGGATTTCCTTCGCGCTGCCCATGCTGGACAGCAGGCGCACGATGGTCTTGCGGGTGTGCTTATGGGCTTCCACGATCGCTGCTCTTAGAATCGATGATCCGGTAAATGGTTTCTGCGTAATGCTGGAGCTGGCTCGAGGGCGACCCATTCGTCGGCGGTGTGCGCCTGCGCGATGTCGCCGGGGCCATAGACGAAGGCGGTGTAGCCGGCCGCGGAGAACAGGGCCGCTTCGGTCCAGAAGTCCACGGCGTTGCCAATGGGAATATCCAGCTCGTCGGCGAGGTCGCGTGCGGCAAGCCGGCGCGCCTCGGCGGTGGCGGTATCGCCGGCCGGCAGCGAAGCACCGCGGAAGGTTTCCCCGAATTCCACCGGCTGCGGTTCGACCAGCGTACGGAACGTTTCCAGCATCCGGTCGGGCGCCATGGTCGGCAAAGGACGGAAACCGAAGCGGATATCGGCCGTCGGCGCGATCATGTTGGCCTTGATGCCGCCTTCGACCTGCCGATGTTGAAGCGCAATCCGGTCAGGCCGCCAAAGCGCTCGTGCGCCTGTTTCTCGACGAAATCCAGCGCGGCCGCGCCCCAGCGCATGGCCTGATGCAACGCGCTGTCGCTGGGTTTCTGCTCGCCCGAGGCATGACCGGCACTGCCCTTGAAGCGCATCTGCACGGAATGAATGCCGCGATGCGCCAGCACCGCCTCGCCCTTGGTGGGCTCAGCGACGATAACGGCGTCATAGGCAGGCTTGTCCTTGAGGAAACCCGCGATGCAACGCGCGTCATTGGCTTCTTCGTCGGTGGAGAGCAGCAGCGCCATGTCGCCACCGCGTGGCGTTGGCAACAGCCAGCAGTGCGGCTGCGGCACCTTTGATGTCGCAGGCACCCAGGCCAATCGCTCGGTCCTCGGTCACGCGCAGCGTGTGCGGGTCGGCCGTCCAGTGCGGCGAATCCGGCACCGTATCCAGGTGCACGTTGAACAGACACCTTCGGCTGTCCGCGCACCGCGTACAGGTTCACCGCGCCGGCACCGAAGTCGGTCACCGTCACGTCGAAGCCTGGCAGGTTGTCGCGCAGGTAATCGAAAATGCCGCCCGTGCCGATCTCGCGCGGCGGGTTGCGCGTGTCAAAGCTGACCAGCGCCCTAAGGTGTCTGAGAGTGTCGTCCAGTAGTGCGCTCATACCATCCGTCTGGTGATGTTTGGTGCGGCCCCTTTCGGGGTCCGCGAGTAGTCACAGTAGAGCCGTCATTCCTGCGAAGGCAGGAGGCGTCGTACAACAGCGAAGCTGGTCATCCAACGCCTCCACACGTCACCGCGAAAGTCGCTCGGTCCCGGCTTCCGCCGGGATGACGATCAGCGGTTGATCTCGGCCCACAGCGTGCTGCTCATGCCGAACAGCTTGATGAAGCCCTCGGCCTCCTCCACGCCCCAGTCGGCCGACTGCGCGTAGGTCGCGCCCTTGGCATTGAGGATGTGTGGCGAACGCACTTCCACCGCGGTGACCTGGGCACCCGAGGTTTCCAGCATCACCTCGCCGTTGACGCAGCTCTGGCTGGAAGCCAGAATGCCTCGAGATCGGTCTTGATCGGGTCGTGGAAGAAGCCTTCGTACACCACTTCCACCCACTTGCGCGCCACTTCGGGCTTGAAGCGGTTCTGCTGCTTGGTCAGCACGGCTTCTTCCAGCGCGCGATGCGCCGTAAGCAGCGAGATCAGGCCCGGGGCTTCAACACGATGCGGCCCTTCAGGCCGATGGTGGTGTCGCCGGTATACATGCCACGGCCCACGCCGTAGGGCGCAAACAGCTCGTTGAGCTTGGCCAGCAGCTTCGCGCCCGGCAGCTTTTCGCCGTTGAGTGATACCGCTTCGCCCTTCACGAAGCCGAGGGTCACCGAGAGGTTTTCGGACGGCCATTCGGCGCGCGGCTTGCACCAGCCACGTGCGCCCTCACCCGGGGTCTGCCAATGATCGATCTCGCCGCCGGACATGCGTCACGCCCAGCAGGTTCTCGTTGATGGTGTAGCTCTTCTGCTTCGCGCGCACGTCGAAGCCGCGCTCTTCAAGGTACGCCTGCTCGTAGGCGCGGGTCTGGGTGTGCTCTTTCTGGATCTCGCGGATCGGCGCCACGATCTCGTAGTCGCCCAGCGCCTTCACCGCCAGGTCGAAACGCACCTGGTCATTGCCCATGCCGGTGCAGCCATGCGCGATCGCCTTGGTGCCCAGCTCGCCGGCACGCTTGATGCGCCGCCTCCACGATCAGGTAGCGGTCGGACACCAGCAGCGGATACTGCCCCTGGTAAGCCCTCGCCCGCCTACACGAACGGCTTGACGAAGCCTTCCCAGATCGCCGGACCGCCGTCGACGGTGACGTGACTGGCGACGCCCAGCTCCTTGGCGCGCTGCTCGATATAGGCGCGCTCTTCGGCGTCGACGCCGCCAGTATCGGCGAACACGGTGTGCACGGCCCAGCCGCGCTCCTTGAGGTAAGGCACGCAGAAGCTGGTGTCGAGGCCACCGGAGAAGGCGAGAACGATATCTTTGCTCATGACTGGCAATCCTGGAGAAGAAATAAGAACCAGAGGGTCAGACGGGTTCAACGACGATGCGCGGTTCGCAGCGCACCGGGAAATTCACGGAGTTGGCGATAAAGCAGGCGTGATGCGCGGGCTCGTGCGCCGCCTCGGCCTTGGCCGGATCGCTGCCCGCCGCTGATGGTCACCACCGGGTGCAGCACGACTTCGAGCGAAACGGCCGCCATGCGCGTCGGTTTCCATCGTGCCTTCGGCACTGGTCTTCATAAGCCGTGACGACGACGCCGGCCAGCGCGGCCATGATGCAGGTACGACAGCATGTGACAGGTGGACAGCGAGGTCACCAGCATGTCTTCCGGATTGTGCTTGCTGGCATCGCCGCGAAACGTGGGATCGGACGAACCTGCCAGCACCGGCTTGCCGGCGATGCGGATCTCATGCTCGCGGCCATAGCCCTGGTAGGTCTTCGTACCGGCTGCCGCTGATTGCCGGTCCACGTCCACGTCGACCTTGTAGTGATGCTGATGTCCCTTGCTCACGACCTGCTCTCCTCCTGTTGAACCATGAGATCAGCCAGCTCGGCATCGCCATCGGCCGCTCGCGCTGACGCAAGCCATCGACCACGCCGGCGCGGTTGCGCTGCCGGATGGTTCTGGCTCAGCTTGAACTTGCCTTCGATGCGCTCGATGCTGATGTCCAGGCCGACGATGCCGCCCAGCGACTTCTCGATGTGGTCGGCCGGCGCATCCGACACGTGCCACGGTTGCGGCTGACCCGCTTCATGACGATCGGTCAGGCGCTCAAGCAGTTGCCGTAGCCAGCCGTGATCGTCGACCACGCGCAGGCGGCCATGCACATGCACCACCGCGTAATTCCAGGTCGGCACTTCGCGCCCGGTCTCGTGCTTGCTCGGATACCAGTTCGGGCTGACGTAGCCTTCCGGCCCGCGGAAGATCACCAGCACCTCGGCACCATCCACGCGCCAATTCGTTGCCGCGCGCCACGTGGCCATGCAACGTGGTCGCCGACCAGCTCGAACGGCAGATGATTGGCGGCGAGGCCTGCATCGCCATGCGTCACCACCGTGGCGAACGGATACGCACGAATCAGCCCGTGCAGCGACCTCGCTGCGCGTTTCCTCGAAATAGGTCGGCATGTACATGCGGTGACCGCCTCGCTCAGCGCTGCCCGATCAACGACGCCATCACCGCCTTCTGCACATGCAGGCGGTTTTCGGCTTCATCGATGGCGATGCACGCCGGCGAATCCATCACCGCATCGGTGGCCTTGACATTGCGGCGCAGCGGCAGGCAGTGGCTGAAGAGGCCGTGGTTGGTCAGCGCCATCTTGGCCTCGTCCACGATGAAGTGCCTGCTCGCCTCGCGGATCGGCTTCTCCTGCTCCCAGCGGCCGAAGAACGGCAGCGCGCCCCAGCTCTTGGCGTAGACCACATCGGCGCCGCGTATAGGCCTCCTCGATGTCGTGGCTGACCTTGAGCGAACCGCCGTTCTCCTTGGCGTTCTGGTAGCCGAATGCCATGTAGCGCTCGTCCAGCACGTAGTCGGGCGTGGGGCACAGCAAGGTCACGTCCATGCCCATCTTGGTGGCGATCAGCAAGGCGGAATTCGCCACCGCGGTGTTCAGCGGCTTGGGGTGATAGGTCCAGGTGAGCACGTACTTCTTGTTCTGCAGATCGCCCAGGTGCTCCTTCAGCGCCAGTGCGTGCGCCAGTTCCTGGCAGGGATGGGTGATCGTCTCCATATTGATCACCGGCACCGTCGCGTACTGCGCGAACGCCTTGATCACCTTGTCCTCGCGATCCACCGACCAGTCCTGGAACTTCGGAAACGCGCGCACGGCGATCAGGTCCACATAGCGCGACAGCACGCGCGCCACTTCGGCGATGTGCTCCTCGGTATCGCCATCCATCACGCTGCCCACCTCGAACTCGATCGGCCACGCGTCCTTGCCCGGCGACAGCACGATGGCGTGGCCGCCCAGATGGAACGCGCCCAGCTCGAAGCTGGTGCGCGTGCGCATCGAAGGGTTGAAGAACATCAGCGCCACCGACTTGCCGGCCAGTTGCTGGCCGCGCGGCGAGCGCTTGAACGCGGCCGCCTGTTCCAGCAGCGCGTCGATCTCGGCGCGGCTGTAGTCCTGGGTGGTCAGGAAATGGCGAAGAGTCATCTCGTGAATACCTTTGTCTTGTCGTTGGCCCGGCAGGCCAGTGGTCTCAGGGCGGGCCAGCCCGCGTTGGTCAAAATCCAAAAACAAAAAAACCCGGCTGCAGGCCGGGTTTTGTCGTCGATACACATGAAACGCGTGCGACAGCCTACCCGGCCGAATGTCGGACCAGCGGTCGGCGCGCACGCGACGTCATGCCAGCAGCCATGCGGGCGCTGGTGAGTACGGTGGCGGTATAGACGGCTGCGGACATGGAGGTTCCGGGTGGTTGAACGCGCATCATGACGGGATTTTCGCTGCCATGCAACAAGCAGGCTGGGATTGGGCTGCCACATAGCGAACCGCCGCCCGAAGGCGGCGGCGTTGCTGAATGGATCAGACGGCGAGGTCAGTCGGCGGGCGTCGACGCTTACCCGTACCCGCAGACGCTCGCCCGGGTCGTAGTTCAGACGGGAAACATAGACCTCGCCGCGATAGCGATACTCCACGTCGTAGCCCATGATCACGGCGCTGCTCGCTGACCGAGCTGACCTGGCGGCAGTGGGTCTCGGTGCCCTGGTACTCGCCACCGCCGCTGGTCCGACACACTGATTGCCTACGGCGCCACCAGCGACGGCACCAACCACGGTGGCGGCGGTACGGCCACTGCCCGGCCGACGGTGCTGCCCAAGCACGCCACCCACCACGGCGCCCAGGATGGTGCCGGCTGCGCTGCCCTGGGGTGGCGCGGCCTGCACCACCTGCTGGTCGTAGCATTCCTGGCGTGGCACCTCGGTGCGGGCAACCCCATAGACCGGATCGACGCGCAACACATCTGCCCAGCCATAGTGGGTGTTGTCGTCGTTCTGGCTTTGATTTTGACTCGGATTTTGACTTTGGTACCGCGCATCCTGCGCAAATGCGCTGGTAACCGTCAGGCCACTGGCCATCAGGGCTAGCACCAGCGCGGTAAACACCATCTTGGTCATTACGACCTCCGCTCAGGGGCAAGTTGGGCGCATCTATGCGCCTCATAGCAGCCATTGCAACAAATTCACACTGAATCGACGCTTAGAACTCACTTAAAGTCTTGCGACTAAGTGTCGCCGTTCACCCTTCCCCCTACCGTCCGGCGCCTGCGGCAGGAGCATCACCTTGTTAAGATGCGCGACCGGCCAGCGCCTGCCTGCGCCCGCTCCCACCGCCCGGATTTCCTGCCGATGCCGATTTCGCTCCACAACAGCCTGACGCGCCGCGTTGAACCGTTCACCCCGCTCGATCCCGACCGGGTAACGATGTATTTGTGCGGACCGACGGTCTACAACTACGTGCACATCGGCAATGCACGCGGCCCGGTGGTCTTCGACGTGCTGGTGCGCCTGCTGCGCCGCCACTATCCCCATGTGGTTTACGCCCGCAACATCACGGATGTGGACGACAAGATCAATGCCGCTGCCCAGCAGCTGGGCGTGGGCATCGAGAGCATCACCGGCCGCTATACGCAAGCCTATCGCGAAGACATGGCGGCGCTGGGCATCGCCCCGCCCGACGTGGAGCCTCACGCCACGGCGCATATTCCGCAAATCATCGCGATGATCGAGCGCCTGATCGCCGGCGGGCATGCCTATGCGGCCGAAGGCCACGTGCTGTTCAACGTGGATTCCTACGCCGATTACGGCGCCCTTTCGGGCCGCGACCCGGAGGAACTGCTGGCAGGTGCTCGCGTGGAAGTGGCCCCCTACAAGAAGAGTCCGGGCGATTTCGTACTGTGGAAGCCGTCCACGCCCGAACTGCCCGGCTGGGACAGTCCCTGGGGTCGTGGCCGTCCGGGCTGGCATATCGAATGCTCGGCCATGAGCGAGGCGCACCTGGGCGAAACCATCGACATCCACGCTGGCGGCGTGGATCTTCAATTCCCGCACCATGAAAACGAGATCGCGCAGTCCACCTGCGCCCACGGCGGCAGGATCTTCGCCCGCTATTGGCTGCACAACGGCATGCTTACGTTCGGCGGCCGCAAGATGTCCAAGTCGCTGGGCAACGTGATGCTGGTGCACGAGCTGCTCAAGCAACATCCGCCGGAAGCCCTGCGCCTGTTGCTGCTGCGGGGTCATTACCGGCAGCCGCTGGATTGGTCCGATGCGACCATCGCGCAAGCGATCAACACGCTTGAAGGCTGGTATCGCGTGCTGCGCGACCTGGCTGATGTCGAGGTCGACACCGCCGACCTGCCGGTGCCGGCCACCGTCGAGGCGGCATTGTGCGACGACCTCAATACGCCGCAGGCGCTGGCCGAGCTGTCCCAGCTGGCCGATGCCGCCCGTCAGGCCGCCGATGCCGCCACCCGCCGCGAAGCCAAACGCGCACTCCTTGGCGCCGGCGCCCTGCTCGGCCTGCTGCAGCAGGACCCGGAGAACTGGTTCAAGCAGACCAGCGATGCATCGGAGATCGACGAGGTTCGCATCGAAGCCCTGCTGGAAGCACGTCGCGCTGCCCGTGCCGCCCGCGATTTCAAGCGTGCCGATGAGATCCGCGACGAGCTCACGGCGATGGGCATCGCCATCGAGGACGGTGCCCAGGGCACGCGCTGGAGCGTGGTGAAGGGCTGACACCTTTACCCCCTTGGGCCTGACTAGCGTCGAATCTCAGCCATGCGACTTCCCGCTCGTCCCAAAATGTAGGAGCGCACCCTGTGCGCGATGGGCGCTGGCCCCAGTTCCCATCGCTGCCGCCAGCGGGCCATCCAGGCGCTACGCAGGCGATGGCTAGGGGAACTGAGGCGGAGCCCATCGCGCACAGGGTGCGCTCCTACACCAAACCCTCTCCCCGGAGGGGAGAGGGTTTGGGGCAAAACGCGCGATAATGCGCGCATGAACGCTATTGCCACACCCGACGCCGAGCAGGCGCAGCAAGAAATCGTCGACGAGTTCGCCTTCTTCGGTGACTGGACCGAGCGCTACCAGTACCTGATCGACCTGGGCAAGCAATTGCCACCGTTTCCCGACGACCTGAAGACCGAGGAACACCGCGTGCATGGCTGCCAGTCGATGGTATGGCTGGTACCCAGTGGCAGCGCGGACAAGTTGCATTTTCAGGCAACCAGCGACTCGGCCATCGTTTCCGGTCTGATCGCACTGGTGCTGCGCGTGTATTCCGACCGCTCCGCACGCGACATCGTGGCGACCGAACCTCGCTTTATCGAGGCCATCGGCCTGGCCAAGCATCTGTCGCCCACGCGCTCGAACGGGCTGGCGGCGATGCTGGCCAAGCTCAAGGCCTATGCGGCCGCGATGCTGGCTTGAGAAGGTGGGGCGGGGGGTGGGTAGTGGGGGCGCAAAAATCGAGCTCCGCGCTCGGCTTTGAAGGCCAACCATCGAAGCATTGAAGTGATCGGTGCGCCCCCGCTACCCACCCCCGCTCCATCCCCGATCCTACAAAAACAAAACCCCGCACATCGGCGGGGCTTTGCCAATTCGGACGCGGCCGGACTCAGTCGCCCATCTGCTTCTGCAGGTGCTCGCGACGTTCCTGCGCGTCCAGCGACAGCGTGGCGATCGGACGGGCATCGAGACGCTCGACACCGATCTCTTCATCCGTCTCTTCGCAGTAGCCGTAACGGCCTTCTTCAATGCGGCGCAAGGCCTTGTCGATCTTGGAAATCAGCTTGCGGTAACGATCGCGCGTGCGCAATTCCAGCGAGTTTTCCGTCTCACGGGTGGCGCGCTCGGCTTCGTCGCCCACGTCACGCACTTCGTCACGGAGGTTTTCCATGGTCTGGCGCGACTCTTCCACCAGCTGGTCGCGCCATTCGCGCAGCTTGTTGCGGAAGTAGGCGAGGTGCTTGGGGTTCATGTACTCCTCGTCATTCGAGGGACGGTAACCCTTGGGCAGGTCGATCGTGGTGGTGGAAGGCAGCGCGTAGCGGCCGTCTTCGCGGGTGATGCCATTGTCGAGAGTTGCAGGATTATTCATCGAGGACTGCTGGGCTTTCTGCTTTTGAGGAGTGGTATGACGAGCGGTAGCACTCGCTACTTTACCCGTAAAGGGCAGAGCTGCGGGTTTGGCCCGCTCGACGGGCGCTGGCGCTGCCTTCACCGGAGCCGGCGGCGCCTGCTTGGGAGCGGGCTTGGCCGGTGCTGGCTTGGCAGCCGGTTTGGCGACCGGCTTCGCCGGTGGCGCCTTGGCGGCCTTCGCCGGGGTTGCAGCCGGCTTGGCCACGGCCTGGGGTGGCTGCTTCTTGGCGGGCGCCGTCACCTTCTTGGCCACGGGCTTCGCCACTTTCTTCACAACGGCCTTGCCGCCTGCCGGTTTCTTGGCCGCCGCGGCTTTCTTGGCTACGGGCTTGGGAGCAACCTTCTTCGCAACGACGCGCTTTGCCGGGGACTTCGCGGCTTTCTTGGCAACCGGCTTCTTCGCTACAGCCTGCTTGGCCGCAACCTTCTTGGCAGCTGGTTTCTTTGCCGGGGCCGCCTTGACGGCTGCCTTGGCCGGCACGCTTTTCGCTCCCCGCCCGACGGCAGGAGCTTTCTTGCCGGCCTTGACGTCCTTCACCTTGCCAGCAGGCTTTCCCTTCTGCGACTTGGTGGCTGTAGCACTACGCGTCGTTTTCGCCATATCCCTTCACCGTTTTGGCCTTGGCGGCCGGGTGTTATAGCCCATGTGCCTTACACCGGCAACCGTGCTTCTGGAATACTTGCGGCACTATATGCCGCAAGCTGTCTCGGCAGCTTAAAACCGTCGTGACCCGACTACTACTTCTACTGCTTGGCTTCTACAAGCGCTGGCTAAGCCCCCTGCTGGGTCAGCGCTGCCGTTTCCATCCCAGCTGCTCCGATTATGCACGGATTGCGGTCGTGCGCTTCGGTCCGTTGCGCGGCAGCGCACTGGCTGGCTGGCGGCTGCTGCGCTGCCAGCCATTGTGCGAAGGCGGCCACGACCCCGTTCCCGAGCAGTTCACTTTCCGCCGTTGCCGCACTCCTGGAGAAAACCATGTCCACTGACTGGCTGATCAAGAACGCCGAACTGGTCAACGAAGGCCGCCGTTTCCATGCCGATCTTCGCGTAAAGCAGGGTCGCATTGAAACCATCGCCGGCGATCTGAACGCCCGACCCGATGAACAGGTGATCGACGCGAGCGGCCTGTGGTTGTTCCCGGGCATGATCGACGACCAGGTGCACTTCCGCGAACCCGGCCTCACCCATAAGGCCGACATCGCCCACGAGTCGCGTGCCTGCGCTGCCGGCGGCATCACCAGTTTCATGGAGATGCCCAATACCAAGCCGCCCGCCCTGGATCGCGAGACCCTGGAAGCCAAGTACGCCCGCGCCGCCGAAACCTCGGCGGTGAACTACGCGTTCTATATGGGTGCCAGCAACGACAACCTTGAGGCGATCCGCAGCCTCGACCCACTGGCCGCTCCGGGCATCAAGGTGTTCATGGGTGCCTCGACCGGCAACATGCTGGTGGACAATCCGGAGGTGCTCGACGGGATCTTCCGTTATGCACCCACACCGATCATCACGCACTGCGAGGACACGCCGATGATCGACGCGAACCTCGCCGCCGCGCACGCGAAGTATGGCGACAACATCCCGGCCTGGGAACATCCGCTGATCCGCTCGCGCGAAGCCTGCATCAAGTCCACCCGCCTGGCGATCGAGCTGGCGCGCCGGCACAACAGCCGCCTGCATGTGCTGCACATTTCCACGGCCGATGAGCTGGCGCTGTTCGAGCCCGGCCCACTCAAGGGCAAGCGCATCACGGCAGAGACCTGCGTGCATTTCCTGCACTTTGACGACCGCGACTACGAGCAGCTCGGCTTCCTGATCAAGTGCAATCCCGCGATCAAGACCGCCGCTGACCGCGAAGCGATCACCAAGGCGCTGGCCGAGGGCCGTATCGACGTGCTCGCCACCGATCATGCCCCGCACCTGCTCGAGGAAAAGGCCCAGCCGTATGACAAGGCGCCAAGCGGCCTGCCGCTGGTGCAGTTCGCCTTGCAGGCGGCCTTGCAGCGGGTGTTCGAAGGCAAGCTGACGCTGGAGCGCGTGGTGGAAGCCGTGACGCATGCGCCAGCCACGCTGTTCGACGTGAAGGAACGTGGCTTCCTGCGCGAAGGCTATGCCGCCGACCTGGTGCTGGTCGATCCGCACAAGCCGCACACGGTGAGCCGTGACGAAGTGCTGTCGAAGTGCGCCTGGTCACCGTTCGAGGGGCACACCTTCAACAGTTCGATCGTGGCCACCTTCGTCAATGGCCAGCGGGTCTGGGATGGCTTGTCCATCGATGCCAGCGTGCGCGGACAGCGGCTGAGCTTTGCCCGGTGAGAGAGCGGGCGGGCAAGCTGCCCGCCCCTGCACACCCTTCCTGTCGTTGTAGGAGCGCACCCTGTGCGCGATGACGGCTTTGCGGCTACGTAGGCTGGCTTTGCACTCGGGCCATCCTTGGCCCTTGCCGTGCTGGCACGGTCGCGCACAGGGTGCGCTCCTACACACACACAGGGAAGGCGGGGTGTCGTTAGGGCACGGCCTTGAGCATCACGCTCACCGGCCCGTTTTCGCCGGAGCGGCCGAGCACGCTTACCCGGGTGTCGTTAATGGCCAGTAGCTTGTCGCCCTGCTGCAGGCGCACGCTGATGGCGAAGTCCACGCCATCCTTCAAGTCGGCCGGGTCGTAGCTGATAAGGAAATCCACCGGCGAGGCCGTCACCGGCTGCACACGCTCCTCGGCAATCGTGCGCGCGGCGACATCCTGGCGGCTCACGTCCGTTAGCGTGACCTGCAGATAGGCATCGGCAGGCAAGGGCTGGGGCAAGCTGTAACGGACATCACCGGTGATCGACTTCATCAGGGCCTGATGCACGGGCGCGGCATCACGCTTGGGGTGATGCGAAAACATGGAGCAACCCGCCAGCGCGAAAGCGGCGACGGCGAGCAGCGAAAAGCGGGACAGCATGCGGATCTCCTGTGGGGAGCCTTATCCAAGGCTCCCGCGATGCTAACAGGGCGATCCGTAAACGAGCGTCAGGGGCAACCCTTGCCTGCAAAGCCACCCACCACGCCCTTGCTGGCATAAGCCACGGCATCGTGCGGGTGCAGGCTTTCCTGGTGTTCCACGCGGACATGAAAGTCACTCAGGTTCGCGTCGGCGTCGAGCGCCTTCTGGATGCGACGTGCGGCGTCTTCGCAGAACATCAGGTTGCTGCCGTTGGCGAGCGCAAACGCCTGTTCGTCTTCGCGCTTCACCGCCGTCTGCACCGGCGTACCCAGGGCCTGTTCGGTTTGATCGATCAGGCTGATCAGGTCGAAGCGGGCATTCTTGGCGATGCGTACGCGCAAGCGCGCCACGCTGCGCTGCGCATGCGGTGTGGCCACGATGCCCTTCTCGCTGCCAAGCCAGGCAATGACGGCCGCGTGATCAATCGGCGCGGACGGATTGAAGTCCTTGGCGAACTGGTCCTGGATCAGCTGACGCGATAGCGCGGCCGAGGCCGGGCAGGTGGAGGAGTAGACCACCTCGGTGCCAAATTCGAGCAGGAATTCGTCGCCGACCAGGCTGGCCTCGATGCACACCGGATACGCGCGCCAGCCACTGTTGGCGCTACGCAATGCCGGACGACGCACCAGATGCTCAAAGCGGATGCTCAGGCAGGCGCGGTCGGAAAGATCCTTGTGCGATTCAAGAAAGGAGCGCAGCAGATCGTGCAGCGAATGGGCACTCAGCGTCTGCGTGCTGAGCGCCTGCTCCACCAGCAGATAGAGGCGCGACATGTGGATGCCACGCTTGTCCGGCCGCTTGAGATTGACGAAGGCGCCAACGCGCGCGCTGGCGCGCTGCGCATCGCCGTCGCCGGCATCGAAACGTACCGGCACCTCGATGCCATTCATGCCGACCCAATCGAGCGCGCCGGCAAGGTGCGGCTGGGCATGCACGGCCACATCGGGCAGCAGGCGGGCAGTGTTTTCGTCGGTATACATGGGTGAATCCTGTAATCCAGCCGAAGTCCGGCGTGTCATCCAGCGGCCGGTCGTACGGCCGCGAGAGACAACAATCTTGGGGCACGACGCCAGCCTCGCAATAGTGGCGTGACGGAAACGCTGCGTCCCGCCGGGATCAGTCGACCACCTGCCGGCGCCAGGCCCGCGCCGCCTGCCACGCCTGCCAGGTCACGCCGGGCCCCTGGCGCCCCTGGCCCTGGCGCAGCACATCCAGCGGATGGGTCGCCTTGCGCGCCCGCGCCACCAGCGCGCGCCCATGCCGCGACTCGAGCCCGCGGAAGGCGCTGAGCGGCCCCGGCAGGCGCTCGGATTCGCGCCAGGCGGCGTGCAGATCGTCCAACTGGGCACGGATGGCGTCTTCACGCGCCGTGCTGGCCGTGCGCAGCTGCGTTGCGACTCAGGCCAAAGCGGGCCAGCCGCGCCATCGGCAGGGCCAGCCGATCGCGTTCGGCGTCCTCTTCCAGCCGCAGCAGGGAAAACAGCAAATGCGACAGCGTGGCGACGCGGCCGGCGCGTTCCGGAGACACCTGTTCGCCAAACCACCACACGGTCTCCAGTTCCGCCAGCGCGCCATGCAAGAGCGAGCCGGCGGCGAGCTGGGCTGGAAAATCCGCCGCGGTGCCCTCTTCCAGCTGCGCCATGGCGGCCAGCACCGGCGCCACCCAGCGTTCGCTGGGCAGGGCATGCGCTCGTTCGTCGTCGAACAGCACCTGGGTCAACGGATGGCGGCCACCGCTGGCGGCTGCACCGGAAAGCTCTTCGGCCCACCAGTTCAACTTGCTGGCAGCCACCTGCGGCTCGCGGATGCCGTAGGCCGCCGCCAGCAACTCCTGCTCAAGCGCGGCCAGCGCGATATGACCGGGATACGTCGCGTTGATCGACGAAGGCCAGCGCGATGCGTTGTTGCGGTTGCACCGCGAGCCATTTGTCGATATAGCTCTGCAGCGCGTGACCGCTCGCTCATGCCGTCACCCGTTGGCAACGCAGCAGTCCAGTGAGTTCGGACGGATGCTCGAGCACCAGATCGGCGTTCCACTGCTGCGGATCGCCGCCATCCAGATAGCCCCAGCTAACGGCCACCGTATACAGGCCCGCGGCTTCGCCGGCGAGCACGTCACGGCGATCATCGCCCACGAACAGGCAACGCGACGGATCGAGCCCGGCACGCTCGCAGGCGAGCAGCACCGGCGCCGGGTCGGGTTTCTTCACCGCCAAGGTGTCGCCCGAAACCACCGCTGCCACGCGCGCGGCCCAGCCAATGCGTTCCACCAGTCCGTCGGTCAGGAATCCTGGCTTGTTGGTAACGATGCCCCAGGCCAGCCCCTGTGCCTCGATGACGGCGAGCAGTTCGTCCACGCCTTCGAACGGACGCGTCTGGTCGACCATCAGCGCCTATAGAGCTCCAGGTAGCGTGGTACCAGGGCCAGCAGTTCCGGCTCGCCGATAGCGGGAAATGCACAGCGCAGAATCGCACGCGAGCCGCGCGAGACGACTTCACGCACCATCTCGTAGGCCGGCGCGGCGACGTCCATCTTCATCGCACTGGTTCCATCAGTGCCGCGTACAGATCAACGGCGCTGTCCAGCAAAGTGCCGTCGAGATCGAACAGCACACCCTGGATGTTTTGGGGAAAGGACTTCATGCGGGTTTATGCGCGCTGAGCAGGTAATTGACCGCCGTGACGCGGCTCAACCAGGCCTTGCGGTTGATCGGGTTGTAGCCAAGGCCGGAGACGTCCTCCAGCTCCAGCCCGGCATGGCGCATCAGGCGGCCAAGCTCGGACGGCTTCAGGAACTGCGCGTAATGGTGCGTGCCGCGCGGCAGCATGCGCATGATGTATTCCGCACCGAGAATGGCCGCGCCAAAGGCGACCGGCGTGCGATTGAGCGTGGACATGAACAGCCGCGCCGCCCGGCTTCAGCATGCGTGCAAGATCGTTGACCAGGGCGGCCGGGTCGGGCACGTGCTCGATCAATTCCATGCAGCACACCGCGTCGAAGCTTTCCGGCTCCGCCGCAGCCAGTTCGGCCGACGACTGCACGCGATAGTCGACATGCAGGTCTGGCGCTTCGAGTCGCGACTCGTGCAAATGCAGGCGCGCAATCTCGATGACCTTCTCGCCGAGATCGATGCCGGTGACATGGGCGCCGGCGCGCGCCAGGGCCTCGCTGAGCAGGCCACCGCCGCAACCGACATCCGCCACCTTGGCGCCGACGCAGATCCACGCGGGCCGCGACATAGGCGGCACGCACGGGGTTGAGATCATGCAGCGGACGGGATTCGCCGTCCGGGTCCCACCAGCGCGCCGCCAGCTTGCCGAAACGGGCGATTTCCTCGGGGCTTACATTGGCCGCAGCTTGCATCGAACGCTTCCTCTTTACCCAGCGGCAGAGCTTAATGCGCCTGCCATTCGTATACCGTGATATCCCAGCCGCCGCTCAGGTGGGCCGGGTCGTCATGCGCGATGGCGATTGCCTCGTCGAGATGCCCGGCGAGCAACAGATAGGCGCCGCCGGACTGGTCGCTGAAGCCACCGCACAGCTCGATGCGTCCACCGCGCACGCAAGCCTTCCAGAAAATCCTGATGCGGCTGCACCATGGCCGGGTCAAATGTCGGGCGCCGCATGGCCATGACGAGATAGCGATTCATCATGATTCCTTTCAACCCTGTCGATGGCTGCGATGCGCTCGCGCCAGGCGTGCGTCTTGGCGAGCACGGCATCGGTGTCGATATCCACCAGCGTTCGCGCGGCGAGCTTGCGTACGCCGGCGATCCACACGTCGCTGACTTGATGGCGACCCGCGGCATAGACCAGCTGCGAGGCGACATGGAACAGCGGCTGGGTTTCCAGATCGCACAGGCGCACGGCGGCGAGATCGGCCTGCTTGCCGACTTCGATCGAACCGATCTTCGTCCTCCAGGCCGATCGCGCTGCGCGCCGTTGAGCGTGGCCGCGCGCAGCGCATACGCCGCATCGAAGGCCGCCGCGTCGCCGCGCCACCGCCTTGGCCAGCAGCGCCGCCGTACGCATTTCGCCGAACATGTCCAGGTCGTTATTGGAGGCGCAACCGTCCGTACCCAGCGCCACATTGACGCCGGCCTGGCGCAACTTCTCAGCGGGGCAGAAGCCGGAGGCCAGCTTGAGATTGGATTCCGGGCAATGCACCACGGATACGCCCGCTTCGGCGCAAGCGGCGATTTCGCCATCGGTGAGCTGGGTCATGTGCACGGCGATCAGGCGATCGTTGACCAGGCCCAGCTTCTGCAGGCGCTGGAACGGACGCAGGCCGCTCTTGCTCTTCTCCTCGTCCACCTCATGCGCCGTTTCGTGCGTATGCAGATGCACCGGGATGTCGAGCTGGTCGGACAGCACGCGGATGCGCTCGAAGCTCTCGTCCGACACGGTGTACGGCGCATGCGGCGCAAACGCCGTGCCGACCAGCGGATCGCCGCGGAAGCTGTCGTGCACCTCGCTGGCGCGTTCGAAATATTCGTCCTGCGACTTCGCCCAGGCGGTCGGGAACTCGATCACCGGCAGGCCGACCACGGCGCGGAAACCCATGCTGCCGATAGGTGGCACCGATGACATCGGGGAAGAAGTAATTTTCGTTGGCGCAGGTGGTGCCGCCGCGAATCATCTCGGCCACCGCCAGCTCCACGCCATCGCGCACGAACTCCGGCCCGATCACCTGCGCCTTCCACCGGCCAGATGTGCTGCTGCAGCCACACCATCAGTGGCAGGTCGTCGGCCAGGCCGCGCAGCAGGGTCATCGGGTTGTGCGTGTGGGTGTTGACCAGGCCGGGGATCAGCGCGTGCTCGGCCAGCTCGACGCGCTCATGCGGCGCATAGGCAGCGCGGGCCTCGCCGATCGGCAGCAACGCGACGATGCGGTCACCCTTGTCGATCAGCCACCGCGTGGTCGATCCAGCACCACGCCATGCGGCTCCACGGGCACGACCCAGCGCGCCTCGATCACCAGGTCGACGGGTTGCGGGGAGGTCTGGCTCATCCTTAGGCTCGCTCTTCGATGATTTGGATACGACATGGGGCGGATCACCTTGCGGTGGCCGCCCCATGGATTCAACCGCCACGTCTCAACAACGTCATTCCGGCGAAAGCCGGAGGCGCTTCACAACAGCGAAGCTGGTCATCCAGCGTCTTTGCTCTTGGCGTTGTGAAGAATGTCGTGTGCTTCGCACGAGTACCCCACTGGATCCCTGCCTTCGCAGGGATGACGAACTGGCCAAGGCGCGGGCAACGCCCGCGCGCCAGTTCGTCACTTGACGCGGCTGACGTATTCGCCGGAACGGGTATCGACCTTGATCACTTCGTCCTGGTTCACGAACAGCGGCACGCGGACCACGGCGCCGGTCTCGAGCTGGCCGGCTTGCCGCCGCCGCCCGAGGTGTCGCCGCGCAGGCCCGGATCGGTCTCGACGATCTTCAGCTCGACGAAGTTCGGCGCCTGCACCGAGATCGGACGCGCCGTTGAACAGGGTGACCACGCACTCTTCCTCGCCCTTGAGCCACTTCGCGGCGTCACCCAGCGGCGGCCTTGTCGGCCTGGGCTGCTCGAACGGTCTCCATGGTGCATGAAGTGCCAGAACTCTGATGCCATCGCTGTAGAGGATACTGCATGTCGGTATCGATGACGTCGGCCTCCTCGAAGGAGTCGCTGGACTTGAGCGTCTTTTCCGTGGTGCGGCCGTCTTAGCAGATTGCGGATACGGATGCGGGTGAACGCCTGGCCCTTGCCCGGCTTGATGAACTCCGCCTCGGTGATGACCAGGGATCGCCGTCACGATGATCTTCATCCCGTTCTTGACGTCATTGAGACCGTAACTGGCCATGCAATGCGCTCCAAATGAGTAGGCTGGCGGCTCCGGCCGGAATTTTCCGGAAAGACCTTCGCTCGCCGCGAACAACGGCTAAAATAGACAGTTTGACGGGCACTAGGCCCGACACAAGGCCCACATATGATAACCGCAAGCCCCGGCGCCCGCATTACATCCGCCGCACCCGTCGGCCCGTCCGATTGGCGCCAGCTATGGCGCGAAGCGGTGACCGACGCCGCGCGAACTGCTCGGCCCTGGTCGGCCTGAAGCATCTGACCGATCCGCTGCCCGCCGACGACGCCGGCTTTAGCCTGCGCGTGCCGCGTGGTTTCGTGGCGCGCATGCGGCACGGCGATGCCGTCGACCCGCTGCTGTTGCAGGTACTGCCGCAATTGGCCGAACGCGATCGAGGCGCCGGGCTACAGCGTGCGATGCGGTAGGCGACATGGCCGCACGCTCGGGCCAGGGCGTGCTGCACAAATACGACGGGCGCGCGCTGCTGATTGCCAGCGGCAGCTGCGCGATCAACTGCCGCTACTGCTTCCGCCGGCATTTCCCGTATGGCGAGGAAATGGCCGCCGCCGGCCAGTGGCGCAAGGCGCTGGAGCATGTGCGGCAGGACGACTCCATCCGCGAATTGATCCTCTCCGGCGGCGACCCGCTGGCATTGGCCACCGCCAAGCTGGAGGAGCTGACCCGGGGCCTGGCCGAGCTCCCTCACGTCACCCGCCTGCGCATCCATACCCGCCTGCCGGTGGTGCTGCCCGAGCGCGATCGACGATGCATTCCTGGGCTGGCTGGCCGAGCTGCCGCTGCAGAAAGTGGTGGTGCTGCATGCCAACCATGCCAACGAATTCGACGCCAGCGTCGATGCGGCCTGCGCCCGTCTGCGCGACGCCGGCGCCACGGTGCTGAATCAGTCGGTGCTGCTGCGCGGGATCAACGACGACGCCGACGCGCTGGCCGCCTTGTCCGAGCGCATGTTCGCTGCCGGCGTGCTGCCCTACTACCTGCACCAGCTCGATCGGGTGCAGGGCGCGGCGCACTTCGAGGTCGATGACGCCCGTGCGCTGGCCCTGGTCGATGACGCTGCGCGCAGCGCCTGCCCGGCTATCTGGTGCCCAAGCTGGTGCGCGAAGTAGGCGGCGAAGCGTCCAAACGGCCGCTGTAATCACGCCAGCTCGGCGCCGCTCCTGCGCCTGCATGGACTTTGAACTGGCTCACAGCTGTGCGGCCGCGTCACTGCCGGAATATTTCCGCTGGCAGTGACTCACGGAATCCGCTACAACCACGCATGGCCCGCACCCTGCTGTCTCGGCAGGCTTGACCCCAGCGGCGAACAACGGATAGCTCGACGCGCCCATGAAAAAAGACTACGTCATCAAGATCCTTTTCATCGAAAACTCGCTCGAAGACGCGGAACAGATCATCAGCCTGCTGCGCAACAGCGGCATTGCCGTTCGCCCGGCGCGCGCCACCAGCGCCGAACAGGTGCAGCGCCGCGCTGAACGAGCTGGGACCGGACATGGTGATGTTCGACCCCGCCGTCGGCACCGTCGAACTGCGCGACGCGTCATGCGCCTGCTCGACGCCAATGGCCGCGACTTGTCGCTGATCGGCCTGGTCGGCCAGCGTCGACAACGCGGTGGTCGCCGACCTGTTCGTCAATGGCGCCCGCGGCGTCGCGCTGCGCGCAGCAGCCCAAGCAGCTGATGGCGGTGCTCCAGCGTGAGTTCGACGCTCTCAGCACGCGTCGCCAGCTACGCCGGCTGGAGACCGCCCTGCGCGAATCCGAGCGTCGCTGCGACGCCCTGCTCGATTCGTCCACCGATCGCCATCGCCTACGTGCACGAAGGCATGCACGTGCGCGCCAACCAGGCCTATCTGGATACCTTCGGCTACGACAGATTTCGACGACCTGCTCGGGCCTGCCGCGTGCTGGACATGATCGAGTCCGAGCGACGCCGACGAGTTCAAGGCGACCTGCTGAAGGGCCAGTCGCGCGGCCAGGAGCAAATCGCCGACCCAGCTCGACCTGCGGGCGCGCCGCGCCGACGACAGCCAGCTTCAAGGCCACGCGTGGAATTCGCCCCGGCCACGTTCGAGGGCGAACCCTGTCTGCAGATCGTGTTCCGCCGCCAGCATGGTCGACGCCAGCCGTGCTGGAGCAACTGCAGCGCGACCCGGTCACCGGCCTGTTCAACCGCGCGCGCATGCTCGAGTCGCATCGACGACGCGGTGGCCGCCGCGGCCAAGGGCAAGAAGGGCCAGTCACTGCTGCTGATCGAGCCCGACAACTGGGCACACCATCGTCACCGGCATCGGCCTGGGCAAGGCCGACGAGCTGCTGGCCGCGCTTCGCCGACCGCGTCCGCATGCTGCTCGGAGCGCCGACGACATCGCCGGCATGCTGGCCGAGCATACCGTTGGGCGTGCTGCTGCGACACCCGCAACGACGAGGCGATCAGGGACTGGATCGCCAACCTGCAGCACAGCATCGCAGCGAGCATCTTCGACGCCGGCACGCGCTCGATCACGGTTACCGCCAGCATCGGCGGCAGCCTGCTGGGCGAGAAGAACGCCAACACCGAAGCTGCTGCTCAACCAGGCCAGCCAGGCGTTGCGCAACGCGCAGAGCCTGGGCGGCAACCAGGTGCGAGCTGCACGATCCCGGCGCGCGCGAGAAGGCCGACGAAGAGCGCGAGCGCTATTGGCTGGACGTGCTGCAGCAGGCGCTGACGCAGCAACGGCTTCGTGCTCTATCACCAGCAGACGATCAGCCTGCAGGACGCCGAAGGCGAATTCTCGGAAATCCTGCTGCGCATGAACGGCCCGCAAGGCGAAGTGCTGCCTGGCTTCTTCATGCCGATCGCCGAGAAGCACAACCTCACCGGCGCGATCGACCGCTGGGTGCTCGAACCAGGCCATCGAGCGCACTGCAAGGCGCGCGAAGCGCAGGGCACGCCGACCACGTTCTTCGTCAAGCTGACCGCGGCCTCGCTGCAGGACAACACGCTGTTGCCGTGGCTGGGCGAACGCTTGGATAAGGCCGCGCTCAAGCACGGCCAGCTGGTGCTGGAAATGACCGAGAGCAAGGTGATGACTCTGCTGCGCCCGGCGCAGGAGTTCGTCAACGGCCTGGAAGAAGCTGGGCGGTCAATTCGCGCTGGAGCAGTTCGGCTCGGGCCTCAACTCGTTCCAGTTGCTCAACCACATCGACGCGGACTATCTGAAGATCGACCGCAGCTACATGGCGGACCTGCCGCAGCATCCGGAGAGCCAGAAGAAAGTCGCCGAGATCTGCCAGCCAGGCACGCGAGATGAAGCAGCAGACCATCGCCGAATGGGTCGAGGACGCGGCCAGCACCTCGCTGCTGTTTGCCTGCGGCGTGGACTTCGTGCAGGGCAACTTCCTGCAGGAACCCCCAAGGTGCTCGCTCGCAGAATACATGCCGTGTAGGCGCACGATGTGCGCGACATCTTCGCGATGCCGCATCGGGCTTCGCGCCAGCTACATGTGATCTGCCCCGAACGGTCGCGCACAGGGTGCGCTCCTACTTCGGGTGTTGCTGGTACACCAGACCCCCAAGGAGCGGGAGCAACCGACAAAAGCAAAAAGCCCGCGGATCGCTCCGCGGGCTTTTTGTTGTATCGATGATGCCGTACCGAGCTTACTCGGCAGCAGCAGCAGCCTTCTTCGCAGCCTTGGCGGCGGCAGACGGCGGCAATGTCTTCCTTGATGCGGGCGGCCTTGCCTTCCAGGCCGCGCAGGTAGTACAGCTTGGCGCCGCGCACCTTGCCCTTGCGCTTCACTGTCGACCGAGTCGATGGCCGGGCTGTGCGCCTGGAACACGCGCTCCACGCCGGTGCCGTGCGAGATCTTGCGCACGGTGAAGGCGGAATGCAGGCCGCGGCTGCGCTTGGCGATGACAACACCCTCGAACGCCTGGACGCGCTCGCGATTGCCTTCCTTCACCTTGACGTTGACCACCACGGTGTCGCCAGGGCCGAATTCCGGCAGCTGGCGGGTGATCTGCTCGGCTTCGAACTGTTCAATGATCTTGTTCATGGCACACCTGTCGGTTCACTTTCATCAAACTGCGGTCACTCAGTCGACCGCATCGTTGTGCCGCGTGTGCGTTCTTGCATGCTCGCGGCGGAATTCGTCCAGCAACGCTCGGGATTCAGCATCCAGCGCGCGCTGCGCCAACAAGATCCGGGACGGCGCAACCAGGTCCGTCCCAGCGATTGCTTCAGGCGCCAGCGGCGAATCGCCGCATGGTCACCGGAAAGCAACACCTCCGGTACGTCGCCCAGTGCATCGTGCACCGGTTTTGCATAATGCGGACAATCCAGCAGGCCATCCGAGAACGAATCCTGCTGCGCCGACTGCGCGTCGTTCAACGCGCCTTCCTGCAAGCGGCCCACCGCGTCGATGATCACCGCCGCGCCAAGCTCGCCACCGGACAGCACATAATCGCCGATGGAAAGCTCCTCGTCGACCTCGTGCGCCAGCAGACGCTCGTCCACACCCTCGTAACGCCCACAGAGCAAGGCGATGCGCGGCAGTTTCGCCAGCGCTTCCACCCTGCCCTGCGTCAGCCGCGCTCCTTGCGGACTGAGATAAATCACGTGCACCGGCTCCGGTGCCGCCTCGCGCATGGCCGTCGAGGGCCGCGCGCAAAGGCTCGATCAGCATCACCATGCCGGGACCGCCGCCGCAGGTGCGGCCGTCCACGGTACGGTAATTGTCGGTGGCGTAGTCGCGCGGGTTCCAGGTTTCCACCTGCAGCAGCTCGCGCTGCTGCGCTCGCCCCACCACGCCGACTGCAGCGCACTGGCGCATGAAGTCGGGAAACAGCGTGACGACATCGATGCGCATGATCCTCAACCCTTTAGGCCGCGCCAGGCGCGCTCAGAATTCAGGATCCCAGTCCACCACCATGCGCCCACCGGACAAGTCCACCGAACGCACATAAGAACCCTGGACGAAAGGAATCAGCCGCTCGCGCGTACCGTCCTTCACCACCACGACATCGTTGGCACCGGTGGCGAATACATGACTGACCCGCCCCAGCGTCGACGCCTTCCGTGGTGACGACCTCAAGACCTTCGAGATCGACCCAGTAATACTCGTCCTTGCCGGGAGGAGGCAGCAGCTCGCGGGCGACATAAATGTCTTGTCCCGACCAGCGCCGCCGCGGCTTCGCGGCCATCCACTCCGGGCAATTGGGCGATCAAGCCCCTTGCCCTGCGGACGTCCCTTCACTCCCGTGATCTCCGCTTCCACACCCGGCGCCGATGCGAGCAGCCAGGGCTGGTAGGTGAAGATCCGCGTGCGGGGCTCGGTCCAGGATTCGAGCTTGACCCAGCCCTGCACGCCGTACAGCCCGACGATGCGTCCTACCAGGACGCGCCGACCGGCTGCCGTCATACTCAGGCAGCCTGCTGCTTGCCGGCTTCCTTCACCAGGGCCGCGACCTTGTCGGTCAGCTGCGCACCCTTGGCAACCCACTCCTGCACGCGCACGACGTTCAGCTCAAGGCGCTTGTCCTTGCCCGAGGCAACCGGGTTGTAGAAACCAACGTTCTCAATGTTGCGACCGTCGCGCTTGCTGCGCTGATCGGTGACAACGATGTGGTAGAACGGACGGCCCTTGGCGCCGCCGCGCGAAAGACGAATCTTGACCATAAGTAAAACTCCAGAGTTGCCGGATGCCGGCAGCACGCACGATAGCCGTGCGCGGTAAACGCGGCATTTTAATGAATTTTGTGGAAAAAGGAAGGGGTGCCGGGAAAAGCTGGGGCGGGGGATGGGTGGCGGGGGCGCAAAAATCGTGATCTGGGCCTAACCTCCGGGGAACGCAAAGCGACCGCCGCGATGAGGCGTAGCGCGAGAAACAGCCGCCACGCACGATTTTAGCGCCACCGCTACCCGCCCCCGTCCCCGTCCCCACAGGTCAACGCATCGGCGGGAAACCGCCGCCCATGCCGCCCATGCCCTTCATGGCGCCCTGCATCTGCCGCAGCAGACCCTTGGTGCCGCCCTTGGAGAGCTTGGACATCATCTTTTCCATCTGCATGTACTGCTTGAGCAGGCGGTTGACGTCGGCCGGCTGGGTGCCCGAACCGCGCGCCACACGGGCACGACGCGAGCCATTGAGCAGGTCCGGATGACGACGTTCTTTCTTGGTCATCGAGCCGATGATCGCGATCATGCGCTTGATCTCGCCGTCGTTGACCTTGGATTTCACGCTGTCGGGCAGGCCCGACACGCCCGGCAGCTTGTCCATCAGGCCGGCCAGGCCGCCCATGTTGCTCATCTGCTCGAGCTGGTCGCGCATGTCGTTGAGATCGAAGCGCTTGCCCTTGATGACCTTCTCGGCCAGCTTCTGCGCCTTTTCCTGATCGACCTTGCGCTCGACTTCCTCGACCAGCGACAGCACGTCGCCCATGCCGAGGATGCGCTGCGCGACGCGATCCGGATGGAACGGTTCCAGCGCATCGGTCTTTTCGCCGGCGCCGAGGAACTTGATCGGACTGCCGGTGACATAACGCACCGACAGCGCCGCGCCACCGCGCGCATCGCCATCGGTCTTGGTCAGCACACGCCGGTCAGCGGCAACGCCTCGGCAAAGGCCTTGGCGGTATTGGCCGCGTCCTGGCCGGTCATGGAGTCGACCACGAACAGGGTTTCGATCGGGGTGATCGCGGCGTGCAACGCCTTGATCTCCGCCATCATCGCCTCGTCCACGTGCAGGCGGCCGGCGGTATCGACCAGCAGCACGTCGACCACTTCGCGACGGGCGGCGGCAATCGCGTTCTTCGCGATATCGCACCGGATTCTGGCCGGCCTCGGACGGGAAGAACTTCACCCCGACCTGTTCGGCCAGCGTGCGCAGCTGCTCGATCGCGGCCGGACGGTACACGTCGCAGCTCACCACCATCACCTTTTTCTTCTTGCGCTCGGTTAGGAAGCGGGCGAGCTTGGCGACCGTGGTGGTCTTGCCGGCGCCCTGCAGGCCAGCCATCAGCACCACGGCAGGCGGTTGCTGGGCGAGGTTGAGCTCGGCATTGGCCGTGCCCATCAGGGCGGTCAGCTCATCGCTGACCACCTTCACCAGCGCCTGGCCCGGCGACAGGCTCTTCAGCACTTCCTGGCCCACCGCGCGTACCTTGACGCGCTCGATCAGCGCCTGCACGACCGGCAAGGCCACGTCGGCTTCCAGCAGGGCGATACGCACTTCGCGCATCGACTCGCGGATGTTCTCTTCGGTCAGGCGACCGCGGCCACGCAGGCGGTTGACGGTGGCGGATAGGCGTTGGCTGAGCGACTCGAACATAAGCAGCGGGTGACCTTGGAGGATCGCAGAGTATAGCGGACCGGGACGCGCCGGTCCGAGCACCCGGCTTTTGACAGGGTGACACCCTCCTCCACAGGCGCCCGACTTACCCCCTACACTCCCGCGTCATGGCCATCACCCTCTTCGCCCTGCTCGCGATCGTGCTCTATCTCTCCGCCGCCGCCGGCTTGGCGCGCCCCCTGCTGAGCGGCGGCAAACCATTGAATCGCTCGGCCCTGGCCCTGGCCGGCACCGCCGTGGTGATCCACGCAGGCATTCTGCTGAGCATTCACCGCGGCGCGCTGGACCTGCATTTCTTCGCCGCGCTGTCGCTGGCGGCCTGTGTGGTCTCGGCACTCACCCTGGTGGTCAACATCTCGCGCCCGGTGGCGGCGCTAGGCGTGATCGTGTTCCCGCTCACGGCCCTGTTGTTGGCGGCGGATACGTTTGTTGCGCCAACCACCTCGCCGCAGCCCCTGGAGTGGCAGATCAAGCTGCATGTCACGGTGGCGCTGCTCGCCTTCAGCCTGCTCTCGATTGCGGCGGCGTTGGCGATCCTGCTGGCCATCCAGGAGCGCGCCTTACGCCACCGCCAGTTTGGTCCCTGGCTGCGCGCGCTGCCGCCGTTGACGCTTACCGAGACCCTGCTGTTCCGCTTGATTGGCGCGGGTTTCGTCCTGCTCACACTGACCCTGCTCAGCGGCATCCTGTTCGTGGAGAACCTGTTCGGCCAGCACCTGATTCACAAGACGGTGTTGTCGATCATCGCCTGGCTGGTGTTCGGCGCCCTGCTTTACGGACGCTGGCGGCATGGCTGGCGTGGCCGCAGCGCGGTGAACCTCACCCTGATCGGCATGGGCGTGCTATTGCTGGCATTCTTTGGCACCAAGGCCGTACTGGAACTGATACTCCACCGCACGCCCTGACGATCATGGCCTCCGACCAGTTCATCCTCACCCTCTCCTGTCCGGATCGCGCCGGCATCGTGGCGGCGGTATCGGGGCATCTGGCGGGACGAGGCTGCAATATCGTGGAGGCGCAGCAGTTCGGCGACGACGAGACCCAGCGCTTCTTCCTGCGCCTGGTATTCCAGGGCGGCGGTCTCGATCAGGACGAGTTGCATCGCGGCTTCACCAGCGTCGCCGACACCTTCGACATGCAATGGACCTTGCGTGATCGGGCGCAGCGCCACCGCGTGCTGCTGCTCGTGTCGAAATTCGATCATTGCCTGGCTGATGTGCTTTATCGCTGGCGCATCGGCGAGCTGTCGATGGACATCGTCGGCATCGTCGCCAACCATCCGCGTGAGACGTATAGGCATCTGGACTTCGATGCCATTCCGTTCCATTACCTGCCCATCGACAGGGAGCATCGTGTGACGCAGGAAGCAGCCTTGTCGAATCTGATCGAAGCCAGCGGTGCCGAGCTCGTCGTGCTCGCCCGCTATATGCAAGTGCTTTCAGCCGAACTGGCAAGGCAGCTGGAGGGGCGCTGCATCAATATCCATCATTCCTTCCTGCCCGGCTTCAAGGGCGCGCGCCCGTACCATCAGGCGCACCGCCGCGGCGTCAAGCTTATCGGCGCCACGGCGCACTTCGTCACAGCGGAACTGGACGAAGGCCCGATCATCGAACAGGACATCGAGCGCGTGACGCATGCCGACACGCCGGACGATCTGATCCGCATCGGCCGCGATATCGAGCGTCGTGTACTGGCGCGCAGCTTGCGGCTTTATCTCGACGACCGCGTGCTGCTCAACGGCAGCAAGACGGTCGTCTTCACTTCCTGACCTGGAGATACTGGTGGACCTGATCGGCATGCTCGACTCCCCCTATGTTCGCCGCGCCGCCATTTCGCTGCGCCTGCTGGGGATCCCTTTCACTCATCGCTCGCTGTCCGTATTCCGCAACTTCGATGAATTCCAGTCGATCAATCCGCAGGTGAAGGCGCCGACCCTGGTGCTGGACAACGGCAGCCTGCTGGTCGACTCCAACCTGATCATTGACTGGGCCGAGACCATCAGCGGCCGACCCAGCCTGATGCCGACCGAGCCGGCCGAGCGCCTGCGCGCGCTGCGCCTGATCGGCGCCGCACTTACCGCCAGCGAGAAGAGCGTGCAGATCGTCTACGAGCACAAGCGCGAGGCTGACAAGCGTGACGCAGCCTGGCTGCAGCGAGTGAAAGGCCAGCTGCATGCGGCTTACGATGTGCTTGAACGCGAACTCGAGCGTGTGGACGCGTGGCTGTTTGGAAGCGCCCCGGGGCAAGCCGATATCTCCATCGCCGTGGCCTGGGGCTTCACCCAGCTGGTGACGCCGGAGACCATCGACCCGTCGTCCTACCCACGGCTCGCATCATTCGCTGCACGGGCGGAACAGCATCCGGACTTTGCGGCGTTACCGCCGGTGTGAGCAACGTCGACCCTTCCCGCTCGTCCCAAAAAGAAATGATCCCGTGTAGGAGCACACCCAGCGCGCGATGGGCTACGCCTCAGTTCCCATCCCCAGCGCACCGTGTAGATGGCCCGCTGGCGGCAGCAATGGGAACAGGGGCGGCGTCGGTCGCGCACTGGGTGCGCTCCTACATCAAGCGCCCCCCCGCTGAGATTCGCCGCTCATCCGGCCAAGAGGGGACTCAGCGGCACGCATCGATGGCTTCCGAGAGCCGCTCCACCGCAACCACTTCCATATCGCCCACGCGCCCCTTCTTCGGTGCGTTGGCCTTTGGCACGATGGCACGCTGGAAACCGTGGTGCGCCGCTTCCTTCAAACGCTCCTCGCCATTCGGCACCGGGCGAATTTCCCCGGAAAGCCCGACTTCGCCAAACGCGATGTTCTTCTCCGGCAGCGGACGATCGCGCAGGCTGGACAGTACCGCCAGCAGCACCGGCATATCCGCCGCCGTTTCCTGCACGCGAATGCCGCCGACCACGTTGACGAACACGTCCTGGTCATAGGCCGCCACACCGCCATGCCGATGCAGCACGGCCAGCAACATGGCCAGGCGGTTCTGCTCCAGGCCCAGGGCCACGCGCCGCGGATTACCCAGAGAGGATTGGTCCACCAGCGCCTGCACCTCGACCAACAACGGCCGCGTACCTTCGCGCGTCACCATCACGGCGCTGCCCGAGGTCGGCCCGCTATGCGCGGAGAGGAAGATCGCCGAAGGATTGGGCACTTCGCGCAAGCCCTTTTCCGACATGGCAAACACGCCCAGCTCGTTGACGGCACCGAAACGGTTCTTGAAGGCGCGCAACACGCGGAAGCGGCTACCCGATTCGCCTTCGAAATACAGCACCGCATCCACCATGTGCTCGAGCACACGCGGTCCCGCGATGCCACCTTCCTTGGTAACGTGTCCGACCAGGAACACTGACGTGCCCGTCTCCTTCGCGAAACGCGTGAGCTTGGCCGCCGATTCGCGCACCTGGCTCACCGATCCCGGCGCAGCCGTGAGCAGCTCGGTCCAGATGGTCTGGATGGAGTCGATCACCAGCACGCGCGGCCGGTTCGCCAGGGCCTGCTCGATGATGCGCTCGATGCAGGTCTCCGCCAGCGCATGCAACGGCGCCAGCGGCAGGTCCAGGCGCTGCGCGCGCGCGGCCACCTGCGCCAGCGATTCCTCGCCAGTGACGTACACACTGGGCAACTTTCCGCCGAGCGTACCCAGCATCTGCAACAGCAAGGTGGATTTGCCGATGCCAGGATCACCACCAATCAGCACGACCGAACCATCGACCAGGCCACCGCCCAGCACGCGATCCAACTCGCCAATGCCGGTGAGCGTGCGCGTTTCGGCGTTTAGCGCGACCGCCGTGAGCGGCGTCACCTTGGGCGAACCCGCCGCCGCGCCCGCATAGCCGCCCGTGCTGCGCGCAGCGCCGGCAGACTTGACCGCAGGCTGCACCACGAATTCGCTCAACGTGTTCCAGGCGCCGCATTCGATGCACTGCCCTTGCCATTTCGAATGTTCCGCGCCGCAATCGGTGCAGACATAGGCGGTCTTGGCTTTGGCCATGGGGATTCCCGGGTGGACGTTGAGCGAATGGGCAGAGCTTAGCGGGCGTGCATCGCACGCCGCGAGACGCGACATTCCCGATCAGTGCTCGTCTTCGACAAACAGCACGCGACGGGTCATGCCGCAAGTGAGGTCATAGGAGATCGTTCCCGCCTGTGCGGCGATGATCTCCACCGGCAACACCGGCCCCCACAAGGTGACGCGATCGCCCACCTTGGCATCAGGCGCTTTGCGCAGATCCAGCGTGATCAGGTCCATCGAGACGCGGCCGATCAGCGGAACCTGTCGCTCACCCACCAGCACAGGCGTACCGGCCACCGCGCTGCGCGGATAGCCATCGCCGTAACCCACCGCGGCCACGCCTACCGGCATGTCTTCAGGGCAGGTCCAGGTACCGTTGTAGCCGATGCGCTCGCCCTTGCCGATTCGATTGATGGAAATCAAACGCGTGCTTAGCGTCATGGCCGGGCGGAAACCAAAGTCCGCGCCGGTTTTTCCGTCCACCACGGAGAGTCCGTACAGCAACCCTCCGGTGCGCACCCAGTCGCCCCGCGCATCAGCCCAGCCAAGCACGGCGGCCGAATTGGATAGCGAACGCGGCCCGCGCAACCCTCGCGTGGCCTCGGCGAAACGGATGATCTGCGCCGGGGTCTGCATGCCATCGAACACTTCCGACTCGGCGAAATGCGTGAGTAGGCCGATCTCCGGATCGATGCCCGGCATGGCCGCCAACTGCGCATGCACGAACGGAACCGCTTCCGGCGCAAAACCCAGACGATGCATGCCGCTGTCCACCTTCAGCCATACGCGCAGCGGACCGCGCGCTGGCGACACTTCCTTCAACCACTGCAGTTGCGCCTCGTGATGGATCGCCGCATCCAGGTTCAGCCGTTGCATTTCGGCGATATCGCTGGCGTGATCCGGACCGGACAACACCACGATGCGCTGCCGATGCCCCGCCGCGCGCAGGCGCAATCCATCGCCCAGTGCCGCGACCGCAAACGCATCCGCCTCGCCATCGAGCGCACGCGCCACGCGTTCCAGCCCGTGCCCATAAGCATCGGCCTTGACCACGGCCATCACCTTCGCAGGCGCCGACAGCGCCTTGATGCGGGCCAGATTGTGGCGCAATGCGCCGAGATGGACGGTGGCGACAGTAGTACGACTCATGCCTGCTTGGTGCCGCAGCCGCGGCGCGATAAGAGAGGAGAGGGACGGCCCGGGACGGACGTTTGCCCCGGGCCTGGCCGGCAGCTTAGCAGCACCGCCTGATGCACCCGACGCGACGCCCCAACCATAACCCCACCCCGCGGCTGGATCGAGCCATCTCGATGGCAGTTATCGGGCAATCCACGACCTGCCGCCCAAGCTTGGCCCCAACCCTGCGCGACACGCATGCCTTGCAGCTCCGTGCGGCAAGCCAGCAAGCACCTGGCAACCCGCTCTTCAAGTGAGAAGCCAGGTACGCGCCTTACGACCTTTCGCAGCGCCTGATCGCGTCACGACGAGCGTGCGTATATTGCGTCTGATCGATGCGTCCAGAATCAAACGCGCCGCGCAAATCCAACAGTCGCATGTCGCAAGGCTCATTGTTCTGCGCAACGCGAGTCGTACTTGCGCAACCCACAAGCGCCATACAGCAACCCAACAACAGACCTAGTACCAGTGATTCGTTCATGACCAGCGCACCTCACAAGACACCCACAACGAGCAACACGATGGGAATGCTGAGGTCGACACCCAGGCTGCCGCCTGGACCGTGACATGAGGAACTGCTTTACGTCCATGCAGGGATGGCGCCAGGCGGCAGCCGCATGATGACGAGCAAGGGAATCATCGACAGGGGATGCACCTCAGGGAAACACGTCCAGCAGGCTGCGCCCGACACCGTAAACGTCCCAGGTGTTTTCCGTATAAAAGGTGCTTAGGGATGCTCTGATCAACGCTGCGCAGGCGTCACCGGTCCTGTCTGTTCGCAGACCACAGGGGCGTCGGCGACGGCAGACTGGCCGTCTGTCGAGCCGGCGCACCGAAGGGATGCGGACAGACAGGACCGGCCCCAACGTATTGAATTCAAAGTGATGGGGTGATGTCCAGAAGGCCCGCAGGCGGTGCCGCGCGGCTTGGCAAGACGGCCAGTCTTCCCGGCGCCACGCCACACCGCCTGCGGGCCTTCTGGACATCATGACGCCTGCGCAGCGTTGATCAGAGCATCCCTAGGGGAATGGCCACGTACAGGCGCCGTTACGTTACGTGACGATTGCCCGATAGATGGCCAAACGAGTTGTCACGCCGACTCGTTTGGCGAGACACCATCCATCGACGGTGGCGACATCACCGATGCATTGCCCCATGTCGGGTAACGTCACCCGAAACGGCTTGCGGATCACGTGCAAATGCGAACCGCAGGCAATGGCGTACATCGATTACGTATGGCCGTCCGGCGTTTTCGAAATGCACTGATAAATCATTTGCTATTAGCCGGTTCCATAAAGTCATAAGCAAATCCGCGCACCGGCGATGATCTGTGCGAACTCTCACAACTTGATGGTGTTCGCTCCTCTATAAGAAATCTGCAGACCGGGAATCCGAGGGGTGTCTGCTTACGTCCACACCCAGTCCCGAATCGATCGCGCCATCTCGGCCACCTGGACGCGAGTTGAGTCCATGGTGCACGAACGCGCGTGATCGATGCTGCCAAGGCATGTCCGAACCGGAGTATCCATTCACTTTAGGAGCATCTCTGTATGAAAAATGCTGGAAATGGTGTGTCGCGCGTCCTTACGCGTGGACGGCTGGCGGGGGCGCTGGCGTTGCTGATCGGCATGCAAGGGGTACTCGCTAGCGGGCCGGCGTATAGCGCCGATGCCACGACGTGGTCCGCCACGCGCACATTTGCCCCCTATACCGCCAATGCCAAGTTCAATGGCTATGCAGCGGATCAGGAGCCGGTGTCGATCACGGTGACGTTGAAATTGCGCAATCAGGATGTACTCGATAGCTATATCAGCGAGTTGTTCCACCCAGGCAGCCCGTCCTATCACCAATTTCTGAGTAGTCAGGACAGTACGGCGCTATTCGCGCCCACGCGGCAGCAAGCACAGGCCGTCGCTGACTATCTCAGCCAGCAGGGCTTCACCAACATCCAGATCGCGCCGAACCGCCTGCTGGTTACCGCTGATGGCACCGTGGGCTCGGCACGCAACGCATTCCGCACCTCGATCGGTCATTTCAGCCGCAACGGACGTGACGGCATTGCCAATACGACGGACGTCCAGATCCCTTCGGCACTGAGCGGCCAGGTCGACCAGGTGCTCGGCTTCAACACGCTTCACCAGGCCCGCGTGTTCTCGCTGCCGTCTTCGCAGATCAAGCCGGCCTACACCGTCGTCTCGGTGACCGGAAACTCCCAGGCCCACGCTTACTATCCGCAGGAGTTCGCCACCGTCTATCACGCCGGCACCACCACGGCCGCCACCTCGACCACGGTGGCGATCCTGGGCTGGGGCAGCATGACCAATGCCCAGACGGATCTGAGCAAGTTCGAAAGCGGCCAGGGCATCACCGCGGTGCCGACCGCGATCGAATCCACGGTCACCAAGAGCAGCACCGACGATAGCGGCCAGGGCGAATGGGGCATGGACGCACAGGCCATCGTCGGCGTCAGCGGCGGCGTGCAGAAGCTGATCTTCTATACCGACGGCGGCACCTATAGCAGCCGCACAGGCTCCAGCGGCGCCACCAACAGCGGCCTGCTGCAGGTGATCAACAAGGCAGTGAGCGACAACACCGCCCGCGTGATCAACATGTCGTGGGGCCTGCCCGAGTGCGATGGCGCGCCCGGCTTCGCCGACTCGGCGTTCCAACTTGGCGTGACCCAGGGCCAGACCTTCTCGGCCGCCACGGGCGACAACGGCTCGTATCCATGCCCGAACGGCGGCACGGCGCCGCAGAACGGCTCCTACGGCAGCACCACCACACTATCGGTGAACTACCCGGCAAGCTCGCCCTATGTGGTGGCCGCAGGCGGTACGACCTTGAACACCACCTCGACCGACAGCTACACCTCGGAAGCGTCCTGGCCGTATAGCGGCGGCGGCGTCAGCAGTTCGGAAGCGACGCCGAGCTGGCAGTCGAGCAGCTATGCCCATCGCTCGGTGCCGGATGTGGCGTTCGATGCGGACTGGACGAACTCGCCGATCATCGTCTACTTCACGGCGAGCTCCACCTCGGGCATTCCGCAGTCGGGCTACTACACCAACGGCGGCACCAGCCTGGCCTCGCCACTGTTCGTCGGTGCCTGGGCGCGTCTCGAGTCGGCCAACGGCAACGGACTGGGCTTCGCCGCGCCGGCGCTCTACGCCTACTCCAGCCAGTTCCCGTTCCACGACGTCACCACGGGCAACAACGGCTACTACCCGGCCGCCGCCGGTCGTGACAACGCGACGGGTTGGGGTAGCTTCGACATCCAGTCGGCGGCTACCTTCATCAGCGCCACGCCGGGCTTCAATACGGCCACCCACCCGTAACCGCTCGTCCACACCCGGAGAACCGCATAAACGGCGCTCCGGGTATGTGTCGGTCACGATGCGGGCATGTTTGGAAACGGGCACGCCATCGGCGCGCCCGTTTTACTCGAAGGCGCCGACGAAAGAGTCGGGGGCGTAGTTCTCGAACTTGGTGTAGTGGCCGAGGAAGGTCAGCTTCACCGTATCGGTGGGGCCGTTACGCTGCTTGCCGATGATGATTTCGGCAAGGCCCTTGTCCGGCGATTCCTTGTTGTAGTACTCGTCGCGGTAGATGAACATGATCACGTCGGCGTCCTGCTCGATCGCGCCCGATTCGCGCAGGTCGGACATCATCGGGCGCTTGTCGGCGCGCTGCTCCAGCGAACGGTTCAACTGCGATAGCGCAATCACCGGCACAGTTGAGCTCCTTGGCGAGACCTTTCAGCGAACGCGAGATCTCCGAGATTTCGGTCGCGCGATTTTCCTTGTTGCCGGGCACCTGCATCAGCTGCAGGTAGTCGATCACGATCAGGCCAAGACCGCCGTGCTCGCGATGCAGGCGACGAGAGCGCGAGCGCAGTTCCACCGGCGAGAGGCCGGGCGTATCGTCGATGAAGATCTTCGCCTCGGAGAGCAAGGCGATGGCGTTGGTGACGCGCGGCCAATCCTCTTCGGCGAGAGTCGCCGTTGCGCAGGTGCTGCTGCGTGGATCCGGCCGACCGAGGAGATCAGGCGGAAGGCCAGCTGCGAGGCCGACATTTCCATCGAGAACATGGCCACGCGCCTTCTTGCCACGCAGCGCGCCGCTCTCGGCGATGTTCACCGAGAACGCGGTCTTGCCCATTGAGGGACGCGCCGCAACGATGATCAGGTCGGAGGGCTGCAGGCCGGAGGTCAGCTCGTCCAGGTCGGTAGAAGCCAGTGGAGACGCCGGTGAGCTGGCCTCTGATTCTCGATAGCGCTCGGTGAGCAGTTCGGAACGCGTCCTTGACCGCCTCGCGCATCGACACGGTATCTTTCTTGCCGCGAGCGCCGGACTCGGCGATCTGGAATACCGCGCTGCTCGGCGCTTTCCAGCACCTCTTGCACGCTCATGCCCTTCGGGCCGATAGCCGTCCTCGGTGATCCGGTGCCGGCATCGATCAGCTGGCGCAGCACCGACTTCTCGCGCACGATTTCCGCATAAGCGGTGATGTTCGCCGCGCTAGGCGTGGTGTTGGCCAGCTCGATCAGGTAGCCGGCGCCACCGACCATCTCGGCCAGGCCGTTGGCCTCGAACCAGTCGCCCAGGGTCACCGCATCGCAGGGCATGCCCTTGGTCGCCAGCTCGTGTGATCGCACGCCAGATCAGGCGGTGGTCCTTGCGGTAGAAGTCCTGCTCGCCCAGGCGATCGGCCACCTTGTCCAGCGCAGTCCGGGCGCCAGCATCAGGCCACCCAGCACCGCTTGCTCCGCATCGATCGAATCGGCGGCACTCGCAGCGCATCGATGCTGGAAGGAGGACTTGCGTTCGGGCACGACCGCGGCACTCAGGGCGATCTGAACGATCAGAAACGAAGGGCATCAAGATTCCTCGCAGCGGACCGGCACGCATTCGCCGGTGGCAAGTCGTTGGGTTCAGAGCATACGCGGCGCCATCTCAGGCCGCCGAGACAATAACTCTGTGGATAACCTGTGTGCTGACGTGGGGATAAGCTAGTCGGCTTCCACGAAAAGCAAACGGGCGCCCTGGGCGCCCGTCCGGGTACTGCTTAGGCGATGGATCAGCTTACTTTTCGCCGACCACGATCACCTTGACCTGGTCTGCACGTCGGCGTGCAGGCTGATCACGACGTCGAACTCGCCGGTGTGGCGGATCGGGCCTTCGCCCTGGATCACTTCACCCTTGTGACGTCGTGGCCGGCGGCCTGGCAGAGCGTCGGCGATTTCGCGCGGGCCGACCGAGCCGTACAGCTTGCCTTCCGGGCTGGCGTTCGCGGCGATGGTCACCGACACGTCGGCCAGCTTGGCCTTGCGGCCTTCGGCACCGGACAGCTGGTGTTGGCCTTGGCTTCGTACTCGGCGCGGCGCTTCTCGAACGCTGCGAGGTTGGCGGCGTTGACGCGCACGGCCTTGCCCTGCGGCAGGAGGAAGTTGCGGCCGTAACCCGGCTTCACGTTGACCTTGTCGCCCAGGTTGCCGAGGTTGCGGACTTTCTGCAGAAGAATGAGTTCCATGATGGTTCCTTTTCGTTAGCACCGGTGTGGCCCGGCGCAGCCGTGGACGGTTGTCCGAATGTTGACCCCCCCTCCCCTTCGGGGAGAGGGTTGGGGTGAGGGGTGGGTGCTCGCCGGAGCTGGTGATTCAAAGCGTGCTTCGAATCCGCATCACCGCAAGCCCCGCCCCCTCATCCGCCCCTTGCGGGGCACCTTTTCCCCAGATGGGGAGAAGGCTTCACGAATCAGACGTCGTGGTTGTCGGTGTACGGCAGCAGCGACAGGAAGCGCGCGCGCTTGATCGCGGTCGCCAGCTGACGCTGGTAGCGCGCCTTGGTGCCGGTGATGCGGCTGGGAACGATCTTGCCGTTCTCGGTGACGTACTGGCGCAGCGTGTTGAGATCCTTGTAATCGATCTCTTTCACTTCTTCGGCGGTGAAGCGGCAGAACTTGCGGCGGCGGAAAAACTTGGACATGGTCTGGGCTCCTGATCAGTCGTCGCTGTCGCGATCGTTGTCACGGTCGTCGCGGTCGCGACGTGCGGACGCTCGTCACCATCACTGTCGTCATCGCGGCGACGGGAGGACTTGGCGTCGTCCTTTTCCTTGCTCTTCAGGATGAAGGACGGCTCGGTGTCGGCCTCGTCGCGGCGGACCACCAGGTGGCGCAGCACGGCGTCGTTGAAGCGGAAACCCGACTCCAGCTCGTTCAGCGCGTTCTGGCTCACTTCGATGTTGAGCATGCACGTAGTGAGCCTTGGCCAGGTTCACGATCGGGTAGGCCAGCTGACGGCGGCCCCAGTCTTCCAGGCGATGGATCTTGCCGCCGTCGGTCTCGATCAGCGCCTTGTAGCGCTCGATCATCGCCGGGACCTGCTCGCTCTGGTCAGGGTGGACCAGAAACACAACTTCGTAATGTCGCAGGGACATTGTTGGGTAACTCCTTGTGGATGCGGCCTTGCGGCCTCGCAGCCTCCCGCCCTATGCGGTGAGGCAAGGTTCCATCCGCAGCCATTCGGGCGCGGACAGAAGCGGAATTGTACGGTGGGGCGAGGGTTTGGCGCAAGTTGGCGGGTTGCCGGGGTGGGGCGGGTAGCGCGGGCGCACGCATGGCGCGCCGCGCGGCTTCAATCGATCAGAAAGGAAACGACGTGGCAGCGAAAACGGAGGTATCGCGCCAGCTGCAGGGCTTGTTCGGGCACCACAGGCCGCGGCGGCATACCACCATGCGCCCCACTACCACCCCCAATCCCGCGTCAGCCGACGGTAAAACTCTCGCCACAACCGCATTCGCCGGTCGCGTTCGGGTTGTGGAAAACAAAGCTGGCATTGAGGCCCTGACGCTGGAAATCGATCACGGTACCGTCGACCAGGGCCAGGCTCTTGCTGTCCACGATCAGCGGCACGCCGTCGACGTCGACCAGCTGGTCGTCACTCGCCGAGCGCATCGGCCAGATCCACCACATAGCCGAAGCCGGAGCACCCGGTGCGCTTGACGCCGAAGCGCACGCCTGCCGCATCCGGCGTACCGGCCAGGAAATGACGCATGCGTTCACTGGCGGCGGGGGTGATGGTGATGGTCATGGCTGGATGCAAATACCGAGGTGCTACGAGGTTTGGAAATCGAGGTGCGGAGGGTCGCTACCTGAACGATACGTACATTATCATGCTCGAACTTGCGTCTTCACGCGTCCGATATGCGGCGCTCAGCAGGAGTTTCAATCCATGGCGGTGGTTAGCGTTAAGCAGGCTCTTTCCGGCAGCATCGAAGCCGGCAACACCGTGACCGTGCGCGGCTGGGTGCGCACGCGGCGCGATTCCAAGGCGGGCCTGTCCTTCGTCAATGTCAGCGATGGCTCCTGCTTCGACCCGATCCAGGCCGTGGTCACCGACCAGGCCTCCCAATTACGAAAGCGAGGTAAAGCACCTCACCGCGGGCGCGGGCGTGATCGTCACCGGCACCCTGGTGGCCTCGCAAGGCAAGGGCCAGAGCTTCGAGATCCAGGCCGACTCAAGTGACGGTCACCGGCTTCGTCGACGATCCGGAAACCTACCCGATCCAGCCCAAGCAGCACTCGATGGAATTCCTGCGCGAAGTCGCGCACCTGCGCCCGCGCACCAACCTGTTCGGCGCCGTGACCCGCGTGCGCCACACCATGATGACGGCGATCCATCGCCATCTCACCGAACAGGGTTTCTTCTGGATCAACACGCCGATCATCACCACCTCCGATGCCGAGGGCGCCGGCGACATGTTCCGCCTGTCCACGCTGGACCTGGCCAACCTGCCGCGCACTGCCGAACGGCAAGATCGACTTCCGCAAGGATTTCTTCGGCCGCGAAGCGTTTCTCACCGTGTCCGGCCAGCTCAATGTCGAGGCCTACTGCCTGGCGATGAGCAAGGTCTACACCTTCGGCCCGACCTTCCGCGCCGAGAACTCCAACACGCCGCGCCACCTGGCCGAGTTCTGGATGGTCGAGCCGGAAATCGCGTTCGCCGACCTGCACCGACAATGCCGACTGCGCCGAGGGCTTCCTCAAGGCCATCTTCAAGGCCGTGCTGGACGAGCGCCCGGATGACATGGCGTTCTTCGCCGAGCGCGTGCAGCCTGATGCGATCAGCCGCCTGGAGGCGTTCATCGCCCAGCCGTTCGAACGCATCGACTACACCGACGCCATCGAGATCCTGAAGAAGTCCGGCCAGAAGTTCGAATTCCCGGTCGCCTGGGGCATCGATCTGCAGACCGAGCACGAGCGCTTCCTCGCCGAGAAACACGTCGGCCGTCCGGTGGTGGTGATGAACTACCCCGAGGCAGATCAAGGCGTTCTACATGCGCCTGAACGACGACGGCAAGACCGTCGCCGCGATGGACGTGCTGGCACCGGGCATCGGCGAGATCATCGGCGGCGCGCAGCGCGAAGAACGCCTGGATTACCTGGACCGCCGCATGACCCAGTTCGGCCTCGATCCGGCCACTTACGACTGGTATCGTGATCTTCGCCGTTACGGCACCGTGCCGCACGCGGGCTTCGGCCTGGGCTTCGAACGCTTGCTAGTCTACGTGTGCGGCCTGTCCAATATTCGCGACGCCATTCCCTACCCGCGCGCAGCGGGGACGGCCGAATTCTGACCCACACGAATCGCCTTATGCGTTATCGCCTTCCTGTCGCCACCGCTCTCATCGCTTTCGTCCTGCTGCTGGCGAGCGGCTGCCATAGCGTGAACACGCTGGTGCCGCCCAACCTGAGGCCGCCGGAGAATAGCCACAGCAGCCTCGATGCGGCCAAGACCGAGTTGCAAAAGGCGACGCCGTGCTGCACCACCTTTGCGGACTTCTCGTTCCAGAACGCCCTGCCCTGGCAACCGAAGAAATTCGTGCTGGGGCCGGGCAGCCTGGTGGGCAATCTCAATGGCGAACGCAGCTATTTCCTCAGTTTCAGCCTGCCGCGCGAAGTCCAGCTTCCGTACCGGGTCGCGTTCAAGTCTGAATTGAATGGCCGCTGGCTACGCTCCAGCTACCTGTTCGCACCTACCGTGGTCGTGCTGGACGAGGCATTCCAGCCGATCAGCTCGCAGGACATAGGCCTGTGCGAACACATGGGCTGGACGGACGCAACCTCGGGTGCCTTCGGCAGCGTGGAAATCACCGACAAGCGCGCGCGCTACCTGGTCCTCTACAGCTCGGCCAAGCAACAGGCCGGCAACACGTACTGGGAGCAATCGCCGGCGTCGTTCTCGGCCGAAGCACCGGTGAAAATGGCTGCCGCCGGCAGCTTCAAAGTGCCGCACGGACCCGATGGCACGGTCTGGATCGGACTGATGGACAATACGTTCAAGGATGCCGTGAACAATGCCATCTGCGGCAAGCCTGAACAGGGCAACGGCGTGCTCAACACGCTGCGCGAGTCCATTCCGGTGCCGGGATGGGGCAGTTCCAGCAGCAAGAGCGCCGATGCCAAGAACAGTAGCGCGACGCCAGGCGATGGTGCTTCATCCGCGGCCAACGCCGGTGCCGCAAAAGGCTGATCTCCTGCATGATTGACATCGACGACTGAAGACAGGCGCGGCATGATCGAGCTCTACCTAACGTTACTGATCGCCGGCGTGGTCAGCTTTGTGCTGCACTTCGTGGCGCAGTACCGCGTCGCCTCGCTGTTGCGCGACAGGCATCCGCAGCAATGGCAAATCATCGCCGAGGCCGATGGGCGCCCCACGACGCCATGGCGCACCTGGATGCGGCTGCAGCTCGCACTGCGCTCGCCAGTGCTGCCTGCGCTGGACGACGACGGCATTACGCGCTGGCGGCGCATGTGGCGTTATTGTCCGTGGGTCGCCTGGCTGTGCTGGTTCGGCGCGCTCGCCATGCAATGGGCTGCACGTTAGGGCTGCACGTTGGGGATGGCATGATCCATCCCCATTCCACTTTCCGAAGGGGCTCACCATGTTGCTTGACCTGAGTGGGCGCCACGCCCTCGTCTGCGGTGCATCGCAAGGCATCGGCCGCGCCAGCGCGATCGAACTGGCGGAACTGGGCGCCAGCGTGACCCTGCTGTCGCGCTCGGCCGAGGCCTTGAAGTCCGTCGCCGAGGCCCTGCCCCGCAAGCACGACCAACACCATCGCTGGCTTGCCGTCGACATGCTGCAAACGGACGACCTGCGCATCGCCGTGGCCAACCTCGTGGCCGACCATCCGGCGCAGATCCTGATCAACAACACCGGCGGCCCGCCCGGCGGACCGGCACACACGGCAGACATTGACGCCTTCGAGACCGCGTTTCGCCAGCAGATGCTGGCCGGCCAGACGCTGGTGCAGGCACTGTTGCCAGGCATGCGGGCCAGCGGTTTTGGCCGCATCGTCAACGTGATCTCCACCTCGGTGAAGGAGCCGATCGTCGGCCTGGGCGTGTCCAATACGGTGCGCGCGGCGGTGGCCGGCTGGGCCAAGACGCTATCGGGCGAACTGGCCGCCGACGGCATCACGGTCAACAACGTGCTGCCCGGCTACACCCGCACGGCCCGGCTGGACGCCATCCTCGCTGCCCAAGTCGCCAGCAGTGGACGCAGCGAAGACGAAGTGGCGCAGGCGATGCTGGCCACGGTGCCGGCGCGACGCTTCGGCACGGCCGCGGAAGTGGCGGCCGTGATCGCCTTCCTGTGTACGCCTGCTGCGGCCTATGTGAATGGCGTAAGCATCGCCGTGGACGGCGGCCGTACACGCTCGCTGAGTTGATGCCCCTCTGTAGGGGCGCACCCTGTGCGCGATTACGGCATCGCCGCTTCGTAGGCTTTTCACTCGGGCCATCCCTGGCCCTCACCCTTCGGGCAGCTGGCGCTGTGCAAACCGGCAGTCCTGCCGGTTTGTCACTCGGGCCATCCTTGGCCCTCGCTCTTCGGGCAGCTGGCGCTGTGCAAACCGGCAGTCCTGCCGGTTTGTCGCGCACAGGGTGCGCTCCTACATGGCGATCCTGGATAATGGGACGTACGGCAGAGTCCGGTGCAAATGTCGCACGCAGGCTCTAAGCTTGCGCAGATGCCAAACATGCGCCTAGCCAACCTCATCGACGGTCGCCTGCAGGCGCCACGCGACTCGCGCTGGCTCGATGTGTTCGAGCCCGCCACCGGCCAGGTATTCGCCCAATGCCCGGACTCGTCGGCGGCCGACGTCGCCGACGCCGTTGCCGCCGCACAGCGCGCAGCGCCGGGCTGGAGCGCGATGCCAGCGGAACAACGCGCCCGCCTGCTGCACCGGCTGGCCGACCTGGTCGAAGCGCGCCTGGAAGACTTCGTGGCGCTAGAGTCGCGCGACAGTGGCAAGCCGCTGAGCCTGGCGCGCAACCTCGACATTCCCCGCGCCGTATCCAACCTCCGCTACTTCGCGGCGGCCATCGTGCCGTGGAGCAGCGAATCGCACGCGATGGAAATCGGGGCGATCAATTACACGCTGCGCCAGCCACTCGGTGTGGTGGGCTGCATCAGTCCGTGGAATCTCCCGCTGTACCTGTTCACCTGGAAGATTGCTCCGGCGCTGGCGACGGGCAACGCCGTCGTGGCCAAGCCATCGGAGATCACGCCGTGCACGGCCGCACTGCTTGGCGAATTGAGCATCGAGGCGGGCTTCCCGCTCCGGCGTGCTCAATATCGTGCAGGGTCGCGGCCCCAATGTAGGCCAAGCCCTGGTCGAGCATCCGGGAATCAAGGCGGTATCATTCACCGGCAGCACGCGCACCGGCGCCCAGATCGCGAGCGCGGCGGCACCACAGTTCAAGAAGCTGTCGCTGGAACTGGGCGGCAAGAACCCCGCCGTGGTGTTCGAGGATGCGGATCTCAGCGAAGCCACCCTGGATACCATCGTGCGCTCGGGCTTCGCCAATCAGGGCGAGATCTGCCTGTGCGGATCGCGCCTGCTGGTGCAACGCTCCATCTACGAGACGTTCCGCGAGCGCTACCTGCAGCGCGTGAAAGCACTGCGCGTGGGCGACCCCAACGACGACGACACGGACCTGGGCGCGCTGGTCTCGCAGGAGCATTTCGACAAGGTGATCGGCTGCATCGCCCAGGCGCGCAATGAAGGCGGCCGCGTAGTGTGCGGCGGCGACCTGGTGAAAGTGGCGGGCCGCTGCGCCGATGGCTGGTTCGTGGAACCCACCGTCGATCGAGGGCCTGGACGGCCAAACCGCCACCAACCAACAGGAAATCTTCGGTCCAGTGGTCAGCCTCATTCCGTTCGACGATGAAGCGGAGGCGCTCGCCATCGCCAACGGCACCGGCTACGGTCTGGCCGCTTCGGTGTGGACACGCGACCTTTCCCGCGCGCATCGCTTCGGCGCCCAGCTCGACTTCGGCATCGTATGGATCAACTGCTGGCTGCTGCGGGATTTGCGCACGCCTTTTGGCGGTACGAAGCAGTCCGGCCTTGGCCGCGAAGGCGGCACCGAGGCGCTGCGCTTCTTCACCGAACCGAAAAACATCTGCATTCGCTATTGAGAGCTCCACCGTGAATAGTCCGCTCCAGAAACCTGCTCGACAGCAATCGCCGCTGGTCAGCCGAAGTTCGCGCGCAGGATCCGCGCTTCTTCGAGCGCCTCGCCCAGCAGCAGGCACCCAAGTACCTGTGGATCGGCTGCTCCGATTCGCGCGTGCCGGCCACCCAGATCGTGGACCTGCCGCCGGGTGACATCTTCGTCCAGCGCAACGTCGCCAACGTGGTGTCGCACACCGATCTCAACTGCCTCAGCACCATCCAGTTCGCCGTCGACGTACTCAAGGTCGAGCACATCCTGGTGGTCGGCCATTACGGCTGCGGCGGCGTGCAGGCGGTGCTCGATGAGCGCCGTCTTGGCCTGGTCGACAACTGGCTACGCCATGTCGGCGATGTGGCCCAGAAGCATTCCGGCATGCTCTCGTCGATCGACATGATGCATCTGCGCAACAGCCGCCTGTGCGAACTCAACGCGATGGAACAGGTGGTCAACGTCTGTCATACCACCATGGTGATGGATGCCTGGGAGCGCGGCCAGAAACTCTCCGTGCACGCATGGTGCTACAGCTTGTTCGACGGTCACGTGAACGATCTTGGCATGCATGTCAGCGCGCGCGAACAGCTGAGGCCGGCTTACGAGGCGGCCCTGCAGCGCCTTGGCACGGTGCCCGAGTTCAACCGATGAGCGACGTCGTCCGCACGGAACAAGCACCGGCACCCGTAGGCGCTTACCCGCATGCACGCCGTGTCGGCGACCTGCTGTTTCTGTCCGGCGTGGGACCGCGCATGCCAGGCACGAATGCCATACCGGGCAACGTCCACGATGCGCAGGGCAAGCTGGTCGACTACGACATCGAGGCGCAATGTCGCCAGGTATTCGCGAATGTGCGCGCCGTGCTCGAAGCAAGCGGTGCACGCTGGGAGGACCTGGTCGATGTCACGGTGTTCCTGACCGACATGGCGCGCGACTTCGCCACTTACAACCGGCTCTATGCCGAGTATTTCGCTGGCGTGGACGCCTGCCGCACGACACTGGGCATCACCGCCCTGCCCACGCCCATCGCGATCGAACTGAAGTGCATCGCCTCGCCGGCGCGCAACGATCCCTGAGCCACGGGTTCACTTGAGGTGGAAACCTCGGTGGCCGACCATCGAGGTTTCACACGGCAACGCTTTAAGGCAAGGCTGATTAAGTATCGCCATCGTCATGATGCCTGGAAGGCCCGCAGGCTGCGCCGCATGGCGCCGGGAAGACTGGCCGTCTTGCCAAGCCGTGCGGTGCAGCCTGCGGGCCTTCCAGGCATCACCCCGTCACTTCAATTCAATGGGTTGGGGCCGCCCCTGTCTGCCCGCACCTCTTCGGTGCGTCGGCTCGACAGCCAGCCAGGCTGCCTTCCTCGCTCCTCAAAGCCGAGGACATCCATGTCCTCTCCCCGCGTGCGCCGACGCCCCTGTGAGATGCGCGCAGACAGGGGCGGTGACGATGGCGATACTTAATCAGCGTTGCCTTAAGTTGATGGGCCGGTCGTGACGGGCGGCAAGGTAGCCTTGCCCGACTTCTTGCCGGACGACTTGCCACCTTTGGCGGTACCGGGCTGACCACTGATCTGGGTCGGCTTGTGGCTCTTCTTGTGATGTTTGGAAGAAGAGCTGGCCGGCTGGGCAGGAGCCGGTTTGCTCGCGGGCGCAGCCTGGGGGGCTGCATTCTGCTGAGCCAGCACCGAACCGGAGAGAGCGACACCCGCCACGAGCAGGGAAGCAATCGCGAACTTACGCATCATGAGGAGCCTCAACAGGTCATGCCGCGGACCCGGCCGGAACCCGGCGACGCGGGCGGCGCGACGGCTAAAACATGGCATGTTTCGCGCCGCGTCGAAACCGCTGTTTTCACTATGCGCGGGAACTTTCCACGCCTGCGCATCTTGACTTTCCGAGTCCCTAACGCCGGCCGAATATTCTTGCGTCACTCGATGCAAAGGCGCAGCAGCCGTCCCATGGTCGCCTGCAGCGATGATGCCTTCGCTTCGTCATACGCGAAGCTGTCCTCGTCCATGTAGTTGAGCTGAGCAAGCTCCAGCTGTACGGCATGAACAGCGCTTTCCGGACGACCGTAATGGCGCGTGATATAGCCGCCTTTGAAGCGTCCATTGACGACGAAACTGTATTGGCTCTGGCTTTCCAGCACAGCTTGCAACTGCTTCTGCAGCGAAGCACCGCAGCTGGCACCGTCCGCCGTACCCAGATTGAAATCCGGCAACTGGCCATCGAACAGCATGGGCACGCGGCTGCGGATGGAATGCCCCTCCCACAGCACCACGCGGCCGTGTTCGGCGCGCAGCCTTTCAAGTTCTTGCGATAAGGCGTCGTGGTACGGACGCCAGAATTCATTTACCCGCCGTTGAATTTCGTCGGCCGTCGGCTCGGCACCGACGAGATAAAGCGGCTCGCCGTCGAAACCGATCGTCGATACCAGGCCCGTCTCGCGGTGCCCCGGGTACAGCGCCTGACCATCGGCGGGACGATTGAGATCGACCACATAGCGCGATGCCACGGGCTTCAACACACTCGCGCCCAACGCCTTGGCCAATGGCTCGTACAGGCGCCCGACATGCCAGTCGGTGTCCACCGAGCGCCGCGCTGCAGGGAGCATGCGGTCGGCAATCGCCGGGGGAATGGCGCTGCCGTCGTGCGGCAGGCTAATCAACAGCGGCGCTGTGCCGCGATGCAGGCTGTAGTTGCTCATCAGCAAAGTCTAACCGGCATGACCTCAGGACATCAGCACCAGCTCTTCGGCGGAACTGGGATGGATGGCGACCGTGTCGTCCATGTCGCGCTTGCGCAGGCCCATCTGCATCGCCACGGCGAAGCCCTGGAGCATCTCATCCGCACCCGCGCCCAACACATGAATGCCGACGACGCGCTCGTCGTCGCCGGCGCAGAGCACCTTCATGATGGTCTTGTTGCCATGCCCCGTCAGCGCCCACTGCATCGGCGTGAAGCGGCTGCGATAGACGCGCAAGCCATCACCATGGAGCTCACGTGCCTGCGTCTCGGTCAGACCCACCTTGGCCATCGGTGGCTCGGCAAATACCACGGTCGGCACGTTCTCGTAATCAAGCCGGCTCTGCGGCCGTCCGCCGAACAGGCGATCCGCCAAATGGCGCCCCGCCGCCACCGCGACCGGCGTGAGCTCCTCGCGACCGGTGACGTCGCCCACCGCGCAGATGCCGGGAATAGTGCTGTTCTGCCAGTCATCGACGATCACATGGCCTTCGTCGTCGACACGTACCCCGGCAGCGTCCAGATCGAGACGGTCGCTATTGGGTACGCGCCCCAGGGCCCAAAGCACCGCGTCATAGGGGCCGAACTCACCGTTGACGGCATCGTCCAACACGATGCCATCGTTCGCACGACGCAGGCCTGCGACCTGCACATGATGAGTAATGGCGATGCCTTGTCCACGCATGCGCTCTTCCAGTGCATCAACCAGTTCGGTATCAAAACCCGAGAGCAGGCGACTACGTACGTGCAACGAGACCTCGCTGCCCAACGCACGCAACAGACCGGCGAACTCCACCGCGATGTAGCCACCGCCCACCACGGCGATACGACGCGGCAAGGTTCGCAGCGCGAAGATGTCGTCAGACACCATGCCCAGGTCGAAGCCGGGCACGTCCAGCCGTCGCGGGCGCGCGCCGGTAGCTATGACAATCTGCGTGGCGCGCAGCTCATTGCCGCTGGATGTAGCCACCGTATCGGCCGATACAAAGCGACCGGTTTCGGCGAGCCATTGGATACCCGCGTCGGCGAGACGGCCGGCATAGCGCTGCCGAATACCATCGATATAGTTCTGGCGTAGCTGACGGAAGTGCTCCCAGTCGAGCGGCCCGGGGGAGGAAGCAAAGCCGTAGTCCACCGCCAGCCGCTGTTCCTGGGCCAGTTGCGCGGCATACCACAGCGCCTTCTTGGGCACGCAGCCGACATTGACGCAGGTACCGCCGAGTGCGCCCGGCTCGAGCATTGCCACGCGTGCGCCGTGACGGGCGGCGCGGACTGCCACAGCCAATCCGCCCGAGCCTCCACCCAGCACGATCAGATCGAAGCTATCGGCCATGCCTGTCTCCTGGAATAGGCATTAGGTTTACGCACCGAACCTTGCCGGTGCATAGGGCGTGGGATCGATCGATGCCCCTTTGCCACCCAGCATTCCCGCCACCAATTCACCCGTCGCTGCCGACATGCTGACGCCGAGCATGCCGTGAGCCGTCGCCAAGGTGAGGTTGGACCAACGCGTGCTCGGACCGATGATCGGCACTTCGTCCACGCTCATCGGCCGCCAACCCCACCATTCTTCCAGCAGCTGCGGCCCTTCCGGCTCGTGCAGGCCCTGGGCCGCGCCGCGACGCAACGCCTCCAGGCGCGTGCGGTTGAGCCCTTCCGAATAGCCGGAGAATTCCATGGTGCTGCCTAACCGGTAACCGCTCTCCCAGGTGGTGACGCACACGGCCGCCTCACGCAGCACCAGGGCATGACGCGGCGCATGCACCGGGCGCGTATAGGTCAGCGAATAACCCTTGCCGGGCTGCATGGGCAGTTGCAAGCCAAGCTGCTTTCCGAGCAAGGGTGACCATGCTCCAAGCGCCATCACCACGCGGTCACCGCGAAACACGCCACGCGTCGTGCGGACGAAGTCGATGCTGCCGTCGCGCGTGCCAACGTGATCGATGCGCGCACCCGTTTCGATCGAACCACCAAGCTCCAGCACCCGGCGCGCCAGTTCCGCCACATAGCGGTCCGGGCGCAGGCGAGCGTCGCCTGGATGGAACAGGCCGCCTGCCACGCCTGGCTTCAACGCCGGCTCCATGGCCTCTACTTCATCGCCACGCAGCCGCTGCACTTCGACGCCGAGTTGATCGAGTAGCTGGGCATGATGCTTCTCGTCGCCTTGCAGCGCCTGCGGCGTGCGATACACGTACAGCACGCCGCCCTCGCGGAACTCGCAATCAAGTCCCTCGTCATGGATCAGCGCGGGCAGCAGGGTTCTGGAACGATTGAGAATGGCCGCGCGTGCCCTGGCCGCGTGCTCAAAGTCGCGCCAGTTGCAGTGCCGGGCGAAGCCCAGCATCCAGCGCAGGCGCGGACCATCGAAACGGGGGTTGAGGTAGAGCGGCGCGTCCGATCGAAGCATGGAACGCAAGGCCACGCCCAACGCACCCGGCATCGCCAGGGGCGCGGCATGGCTGGGGGTGATCGTTCCACAATTGCCGTGCGAACTGCCGCAGCCCGGGGTACCCTGCTCCAAAATGCGAACGGTAGCTCCGGATTTCAGCAGGTAGTAGGCACTGGCAAGGCCGATAACGCCGCCGCCAAGAATCAGCACATCACTGCGTGAAGCATCCATAAAACTATTGTAGCCTCCCAATTGCCCGACCCTAACCCCAAGGGAAGCAGAGCGATGGAAACGTCCGTTACGAAGTCCGGCAGGATGATGTACGCGTGGCGGGGGGCGGCGGCCTTCGCCCTGTTTCTGGCGATGGCTCTCGTGGCCGAGCGCTCCGGGGCAACCCCACCGGCGCCGGCATCGTCAGGTCCCGATGTATCGCGCGACCTGTTTAACGAAACAGCCCACATCAAGAACGATCTCGCGCGCTATCTCTACCTGAGGGAGGCGATACCGCAGCTTCAGCAAAAGGATCGCCTGATCGACCAGCAGTTGCTGGCTACCGTCGAAGACGAACTGGGCCTCTACAACGAGGCCATGAACGATTTCCCGTTCGACAACCGCGTCCAGACGCCCGTGCCGCTGCCGCCACCTACCGACTGGCAGCCGGCCGATGCCGCCGGCGAGATCGCGAAGCTCGCGGTCAACCGGCGCATCGTGATGATCAACGAGGCTCACCATGACGCTCACACGCGCGAACTGACGCTGGCGCTGTTGCCGCTGCTGCGTGCGGAAGGGTTCAACTACTTTGCGGCCGAGGCGCTGAGCCGCAGCGACACCGAGCTGATGAAGCGCGGCTACCCCATCAGCAGTAGCGGCAGCGAGTATCTGCATGAGCCGCTCTACGGCGACATCATCCGCGAGGCGATTCGGCTGGGCTTCGTGGTGGTGGCCTATGACTCTGACGCGGAGAAGCTTGCCGACCGCGAAATGGGACAGGCGAACCAGCTTTACATGAAGGTGTTCGCCAAGGATCCCAAGGCGCGCCTGTTCGTGCATGCGGGTTATGCGCATATCGACAAGGCGGCCGGCAATCTGGGTGACGACGTGAAGCCCATGGCGATGCAGTTGAAGCTGCTGTCCGGATTCGATCCCCTGTCGATCGATCAGACACGCTGGCGGGACATCGGTCCGATGCCCAATACCGACCCCTACAACCAGCTGATCGCACTGTTTCCGGTGGACCGCCCCTCGGTACTCATCAACCGGCAGAACGGCAGTGTGTGGACCTCCGACCCGGCCCGGCATGACGTTGACGTGGTGTTGCCCAAAGCAGGCCATCAACGTCGCCCCCACTGGCTGGATCTTGGGGGCGCACGGGAGACACGGGTGGTGACCAGCGACATCTGCGCCCGCCAGCTTCCCTGCGTCGTCGAGGCCCGCTACGCCAATGAGTCAGACGATGCGGTCCCCGCCGACCGCTATGTCTTCCTGACCGAAAACAGCATGAACACGCTTTACCTGAGGCCGGGCCAGTACACGTTGCACGCCTGGGACCGGGAGGGGCGTACCACCGGCAAACGCAACTTGACCGTCGACAAGCCGGGCTCATGAAGAGCTGAGACCGTTGCTCATGTACTAGCTCACGACTTTCCTACAAATTATTGATTTGCTAGCATCCTCCCAGGCGAAGCCCAGGGGATGCCAGTGTAGTGGAGGCCATCGATCCGTTCTTATGCCCGCCAGCCCGGTGGCGCACGGCGCGCTATCTGCTGCTGGGTGCGACGATCCTGCTGCTGGCGGCCTGTTCCAGTGCCCCGCGCAAGCCGCAAGCCACGTTCAAGGACTCCCGCTCAGCGCTGGCCGACTTGCCGGCGCGCGGGCCGGCGGCCAATGCCGGCACGGCGAACGATGTACTGTTCCGCGCCATCGCCCTGGTGGGCACGCCCTATCGCTGGGGCGGCAATACGCCCGACGGCGGCTTCGATTGCAGCGGCCTGGTCGACTACATCTACCGCAACGCGGCGGGCCTGATGCTGCCGCATAGCTCGCGCGAGATGTCCGCCATGAACGGGCGCAAGGTGCCGCAAATGACCGACCTGGTCAGCGGCGACCTGGTATTTTTCGGGGGCAGCGGCGGCATCAGCCACGTGGGCGTCTACGTGGGCAAGGGCCGTTTCGTGCATGCGCCCAACAGCGGCGGCACGGTCCGCCTGGACGATATCGACGGCCCCTATTGGCGCGATCACTTCGCCTTCGGCAAGCGCCTGCTGGACTGATTCCCCGCTCGAAAGGCTGCGCCTATCGGTTCGATCGAAAAATTGAATTGTACACAATTGAATTTTGCACATAGGATTCATGCCATGAAACGGAAGCCCACCCCCGACCATCTGCTGCTGGACCAGCAACTGTGTTTTGCGCTGTATGCCGCCTCGCGCTCCATCACTGGGCTTTACCGCCCCTTGCTGGAAGCTCTGGGGCTGACCTATCCGCAATACCTGGTGATGTTGGTGCTGTGGGAGCAGGACGGCCTCACCGTCCGTGAACTAGGTCTGCGCCTACAGTTGGATTCGGGAACGCTCACGCCGCTGCTGAAGCGGCTGCAGTCGGCAGGCCTGGTCAGTCGCCAGCGCCGCACCGACGACGAGCGCGAAGTGGACATCCGTCTCACCCCGGCTGGACTCGCCCTGCGCGAGCAGGCCAACGACATACCCGCATGCTTGGCGCAGCGGCTGGAGCTGTCACTCGACCAGATGCAACGCCTGCGTGAGGAACTGAAGCAACTTACCCAGCACGCCCAAACCCCCACCATCGAGGATTAACCCATGAGCAGCACCAAGGTTCTCTATACCGCCACCGCCACTGTTGTTGGTGGCCGCGAAGGTCACGCCAAGAGCAGCGACGGCGTGCTCGACCTGCAGTTGGTCGTACCCAAGGAGCTGGGTGGCCCAGGCGGCGCCGGCAGCAACCCAGAGCAGCTGTTTGCCGCCGGCTATGCGGCGTGCTTCGAAGGTGCCGTGCGCTTTGTCGCCCGCCAGAAGAACGTCACCATCCACAAGGACTCGTCGGTAACCGCACAGGTCGGCATCGGTCCGCGCGAACCGACCGGTTTTGGCATCGCCGTGAAGCTGGACGTGAACCTGCCGGGCATCGACCGCGCCGTGGCGCAGGAGCTGATCGATACTGCCCATCGCGACATCTGTCCGTATTCGCATGCCACGCGTGGCAATGTCGACGTGCAGATCACGCTGGTCTGATTAGCGGCGAGCTTAAAAACAGCAACGGCGCCGTGAGGCGCCGTTGCTGCGTTGAGGGGGCGTGGCCCCTCACCCCAACCCTCTCCCCGGAGGGGAAAGGGAGCGACAAGCTTAGTGAGCCTCGCCGCCCGGCGGGTGGGCGTGGCCGTGCTGGATTTCTTCTTCCGTGCCTTCGCGCACTTCGTTGATCGTCACGTCGAAATGCAGCGCCTTGCCGGCCATCGGGTGGTTGAGATCCACGTCGACCGTGGTCATGCCGACCTTCTGCACCACCACCACGCGGTGGCCGCCTTCCTTCAGCGCCAGCACCGTGGTCATGCCGGGCTTCAGCTTGGCGGACTGCTGGAAGTACTTCTTCGGCACGCGCTGGACCATGCCTTCCTGGCGCTCGCCGTAGCCTTCGGCCGGGGCGACGTCGACCTGCAGGTTCTCGCCGGCCTCATGACCTTCCAGCGCCGATTCCAGGCCCGGGATCAGCTGGCCGTGGCCCAGCAGCACCCACAGCGGCTCGTTGCGATCGAGGGAGCTCTCAACCTTTTCCCCGTCCACCGTCAGCGTGTAGTGGAGCGAGATGACCTTGTCCTTGCCAGCCTTCATTGCATGTCTCGTGATTGGTGCAAAACGGTGATTCTAGCAGCAACCTGCCTGATCACTTGCCAGCGCCCGGGCCCTTCTGGCCAAAACGCACGCCGTGCGCCTCCGGCCCCAGCCAGGCCAGCAAGGCCAGCAGCACGGCCACCGCGGCGATCCAGAACGACATGGCAAACGCCAGATCGCCCCCGCGCCAGTCGGCGATCCAGGCCTGCGCCGTAGCGGTGATGGCCGCGAGCAGGTTGCCCATCTGGTAGGCAAAGCCCGGCAAGGTGCCGCGCACGGCATCCGGCGATAGCTCGTTGAGGTGGGTGGGCACCACGCCCCAGGCGCCCTGCACCATCACCTGGATCAGGAAGGCGCCCAGCCCGAGCAGCAGGATCGAGCCGCCGTGCATCCAAAGCGGAATGATCGGGATGGCCAGGAGGGCTGCTGCGATGATGGCGCGGCGCCGACCGATCCGCTCCGACAGCGCGCCAAAGAACAGGCCAGCCGACCAGGGCGCCGATGTTGAGCACGGCCGTGAGCAGGAACGCGGTGCCCGAGCCGCCCGGAATATGCAGGTTGGTCTGCAGGAAGGTCGGATACATGTCCTGCGAGCCGTGGCTGAACATATTGAACGCCGCCATCAGCAGCATCAGGTAGATCGCCAGCTTCCAGTGCCCGCGCATGGCCGCCATCAGCCCGAGCTTCTCGCGCTGTGCCTGCCCCTGCTTCCAAACCTCCGACTCCGGCACGCTGCGGCGGATATACAACACCAGCAAGGCCGGCACCGCGCCCACCACGAACAGCCCACGCCAGCCGACGTGATCCACCAGCAGCCAGTTCGCCAACGCGGCGAGGAAGAAACCGCACGGATAACCGCTCTGCAGCAGGCCGGACACCATGCCGCGCGACTTCGGCGGTATCGACTCCATCGCCAGCGAGGCGCCGATGCCCCACTCGCCGCCCATGGCCACGCCAAACAGGAAACGCAGCACCAGCAGCATGGTGAGCGTGGTGGAAAACGCCGTCAAAAGCTCGAACAGCGAGAACATGATCACGTTGATCATCAGGATCGGGCGACGCCCGAAACGGTCGGCCAGCCGGCCAAACAACAGCGCCCCTATCGGCCGCGCCGCCAGCGTGAGAAACAGGCCGTAGGTGACATGCTCCTTGTCGACGTTGAATTCCTTCGCCACCGCGACGATGCACGAAGGTCAGCAGGAAATAATCAAACGCATCGAGCGTCCAGCCGAGAAAGCTCGCCAATACGGTGTGGCGCTGGACGTGAGTCAGTTCCCGCAGGGGCGCAAACGGCGACATCGTGGACTCCAAGGCAAAGCCGTCAGCGCGGCACACAGGGCACCAAGCGAACCATCACGGCTGTCGCGACGCAAGCGTGGGATAATCAAGTCTTGCCACCTTCACGCCGCGCAGTCACCGAGCCGGCTGTCATGTGGAGATGGACGCCGCCACCCGCAATCGCATCGCCCATTACTACGAGCACTGGCTACAACGTCGCTATGTGCAGGGCAAGCTCGCTGCCGATCCCGTGTATGCGGCCACCGCCGAACTGATTGCCGCCCACCCGATGCCGTTGCTCGACATCGGCTGTGGCATCGGCCTGCTCGGGTCAGTACCTGCACGCGCAAGGCTGCGTGCCGGAGTACGTCGGGCTCGATCACGACCAGCGCAAGATTGAAGCCGGCCTGCGCGCGCTGCGCCGGGCCGGCATCGACCAATCACTGCAATTGTGCTGCGCCGACGGCACCACGGCGCAACCCTTGCGAGGACACGTCGCCCTGCTCGACGTGTTGCTTTACCTGTCCGAGGAGCGCCAGCACGCCGTGATCGAGCATGCCGTTCGCCACCTCGCACCTGATGGCATGCTGATCGTGCGCAGCGTGCTGCGCGAACCCAATTGGCGTTACCAGGCCACGCGGGTCGCGGAATTCTTCCTGCGCATCAGCGGCTGGATGCGCGTAGGTGCGCAGCACTATCCCAGCGCCGACGAACTGCGCGCGCCGCTGGAAGCCGCCGGCCTGCAGGTCACCATGCGCCCGTTGCATGGCCATATGCCTTACAACAACTATCTCGTGGTCGCGCAGCGAAAGCGTTGAGGGGGCGCAAGGGCTGGTCTGGGCGCTGCCTGACGCGCTCTACCGAGCGCGTCAGTGCGCCCTCTGGGCGTTGTGCCAGCCCGATTTCGACCTCGATGACCGCCTCGCGTTGCTCGCCGTTCATCCACGCTAAGCGGGCTTGCTGCGTTTCAGCTATACTTCGCAGCGCGGCGATCGCCGCCTACCCCTCACTGAATACTGCAACGCGGTTCGATAGAACGCTCCGGGTTGCTCTGGAGCTTCCATGTCTTTTGAATCGCTGGGCCTCGCGCCCGCGTTGTTGCGTGCGCTTGCCGAACAAGGCTACGCCCAACCCACCCCCATCCAGGCCGCGGCCATTCCGATCGTGCTCGAAGGCAGCGACCTGCTGGCCGCCGCGCAGACCGGCACCGGCAAGACGGCCGCCTTTGCGCTGCCGCTGCTGCAGCACATCTCCAACGGCCCGCCGGCCGGCACGCGCCGCCCGCGCGCGCTGGTGCTGACCCCGACGCGCGAACTGGCTGCCCAGGTCCACGACAACCTGCGTGACTACGGCAAGCACCTGCGCATCACCAGCACGACCATCTTCGGTGGCGTCAGCATGGGCCCGCAGATGCAGGCCCTGCGTCGCGGCGTCGATGTGGTCATCGCCACGCCGGGTCGCCTGATCGACCATATGCAGCAGCGCTCGCTCGACCTGTCGGGCGTCGAAATGCTGGTGCTGGACGAAGCCGACCGCATGCTCGACATGGGCTTCCTGCCGGCGCTCAAGCGCATCCTGGCCGCCCTGCCGCAGCCAGCGTCAGACCCTGCTGTTCTCGGCCACCTTCGCGCCGCCGATCAAGGCACTGGCCATGCAGTTCATGCACGAGCCGCGCGAAGTGTCGGTGGCACCGGCAAATTCGGTGGCCACCACCGGTCACGCATCATGTGCATCCGGTCGATGCCGCGCAAGAAGCGCGATCTGCTGCTGCACATGCTGTCGCAGGACAGCCGCCGCCAGACGCTGGTGTTCAGCCGCACCAAGCACGGCGCCGACAAGCTGGTGACGTACCTGGGCGTCGCCGGCCTGCGCGCTGCGGCCATCCATGGCAACAAGAGCCAGAATGCCCGTACGCGCGCACTCAGCGATTTCAAGACCGGCCGCGTCACCGTACTGGTTGCCACCGACATCGCCGCGCGCGGTATCGATATCGACCAGTTGCCGATCGTGATCAACTTCGACCTGCCGATGGTCGCCGAAGACTACGTGCACCGCATTGGCCGCACCGGCCGCGCCGGCGCCGAAGGCATGGCCGTGTCGCTGGTGAGCCACGAGGAATCGGGCCTGCTGCGTGATATCCGCAAGCTGCTCAAGCAGGACATCGCGATCAGCGACGTTCCCGGCTTCGAGCCCTCGCATCCGTTGCGCACCGACGCCGGTGCGCCGCGTCCGGTGCAGGGTGGCGGTGGTCAGGGCCAGCGCCCACAGCGCCAGGGTCGCCCGCAAGGCGGTCGCCCGCAGAGTGGTGGCGGCTATCGCCCGCACAACCCCGCCCACCCGCACGGCAGCAGCGAGCGTCCTGCCGAAGGCAACCGCAACCGTCAGCGCCGTCGTCGCCCGGCAGCGAAGGCCTGAACTAACGCTTTCTCCCTCTCCCCTCCGGGGAGAGGGCTGGGGCACACCCCCTGTGTAGGAGCGCACCCTGTGCGCGAAAAGCCTACGAAGCGAAGACGCGGCACCACCGCGGATCCGGTCGCGCACAGGGTGCGATCCTACAGGAGCCGCAAGGCGTTACTCGGCGCGAATACGCGATGTGAGCACGTGGTCTTCCCACACACCGGCGATCTGCAGATAGCGCTTCGCATAGCCTTCCTGCTCGAAGCCAAGATGCTGCAATAGCCGTGCGCTGCGCTCGTTTCGCGGCATGTAGTTGGCCATGACGCGATGCAGGTCGAGCTCGCCGAATGCCCAGTGCAGGGCCACCTGCAACGACTCCCGCATCAGCCCATGCCCTTGTCGATGCTCGGCGATGCTGTAGCCAAGATGGCAGGCCTGGAACGCACCCCGCACGACATTGGCGAAGGTGAAGCAGCCCATGATCTCGTTGCCAGTCAAATCCAGCACGAAGAACGGATACGCACGATCGAAGCGCACCGCTTCACGCGAATCGGCCAGCGTCTGCGTGCAGTGCCCCAGCGTGTAGTACGCCGAAGCGCGCAACGGTTCCCACTGCGCCAGATACTCGCGGTTCTGCAGCCGGTAACGCAGCAGCAGTGCTGCGTCCGCCGGCTCCACCACACGGATCAGCGTACGCTCGGTGGTGATCGGATAAAGCAGATTCACAGGCGCCCCAAGGCCTCGGCGTGATGCCGCAGGTGATCTTCGATGAAACTGGCAATGAAGTAGTAGCTGTGGTCGTAGCCGGCATGCCGGCGCAGCACCAGCGGCTGCCCACCTTCGGCACATGCCTGATCGAACAGTTCGGGCTTGAGCTGGGTGGCGAGAAAGCCATCCGCCTCACCCTGATCAATCAGGATCGTGCCGTCAAATGTCTGCCGCCGCACCAGCTCACACGCGTCATAGTTGGCCCAGGCGGCGGCGTCTTCGCCCAGATAACGGGGAAGCGCCTTTTGTCCCCACGGGACCTGGCTGGGCGCGACGATCGGCGCGAACGCAGACACCGAACGAAATTGCTGCGGATGCCGAAGAGCCACGGTCAGCGCACCATGTCCGCCCATCGAGTGGCCCGTTATGCCTGCGCGCCCTGCATCCACCGGAAACTGTCGTTTGAGCAACGCGGGCAATTCGCTGGCGATATAGCTATGCATGTGAAAACGCGACGCCCATGGTGACTGCGTGGCGTCGACATAGAAACCCGCACCTTCGCCGAATTCCCAGTCGCCAGTCGCGCCGTCGATGCCCGTATGGCGCGGACTGGTATCCGGCATCACCAGGATCAAGCCCAGCTCGGCCGCGAAACGCTGCGCGCCGGCCTTGATCGTGGCGGTTTCCTCCGTGCAGGTGAGCCCCGCAAGAAAGTACAGCACCGGACACGCCTCGCGCGCTGCCTGCGGTGGTTGATAGACGGCGAAGCGCATCGGCCCACCGCAGCTTTCCGAATGATGGCGATAGAACCCCTGCACGCCATCGTGGCAACGCTGTTCGGAGATCGTCTCGATCTCGCTCATGCCTGTTCTCCCTGTCCTCGCACGGATCGCGATGATAGACGCGCTCAGCGCTCCTGATCGGTGGGCCGCATCAACACTTCGTTGATGTTGACGTGTGCGGGACGCGAGACGCAAAACACGATCGCGTCTGCGACATCGCTGCCCTGCAGCTGGCGCATGCCTTCGGCCCAGGCATTGATGGCGGCCTGCACTTCGGCATGGCCGATATGTTCACGCAGCTCCGTGGCCACCGCACCCGGCTCAATCACCGTGACGCGGATGTTGTGCTGATAGACCTCGCGACGCAGCGCCTCGGAGAAAGCCACCACGCCGAACTTGGTCGCCGCATAGCCAGCCGCATTGGGGTTGGCGACACGACCTGCCGTGGACGAAATATTCACGATGTGGCCATCACGACGGCTGCGCATGCCAGGCAACGCGGCCTGGGTGGATGCGATCAGGCTGAGCACGTTGAGTTCAAGCATGCGCCGCCAGCGGCCCAGATCGGCATCAACCACCGGTTCCAGATACATCACACCCGCATTGTTCACGAGAATATCCAGCCGACCATAGCGTGCTTCGGTGTCGGCGACGACGCGTTGCGCTTCGGCTTCCGAGCTCAGGTCAGCCACCAGCACGGTGGGCTCAGCGCCCAGCGCCTCGAGCTTCACGGCCAAGGCTTCCAGTCGATCGCGGCGCCTGGCCGCTATGGCTACCCGGGCGCCAGCCTCGGCCAACGCCAGCGCGGTGGCCTCGCCAATGCCGGAAGATGCACCGGTGACCAGCGCGACACGACCGTCAAGACGTCCAGACATGAATTTTCCTCTACAGATGGGGGGACAAAAGCCCAAAAAAGACCGGCTTGGGCGGGGTAGCCTGCTACAATACCGCCATTCTCCCGCATGCCCACGTGCATGCCATGTCGAGGTTCCCCCATGTCCTCCCCGTCTTCCGATTCCCAGCCGGCAGCCGCCGGCTTCGCTGCGCTTGGCCTTCATCCGGATGTGCTGCGCGTACTGACCGACGTCGGTTATGAATCGCCATCGCCGATCCAGGCCGCCACCATTCCGCCGCTGATGGAAGGCCGCGACGTGCTCGGCCAGGCGCAGACCGGCACCGGCAAGACCGCCGCGTTCGCGCTGCCGATTGCTTTCGCGCATCGACCTCAAGCCCGGCAAGCCGCAGGCGCTGGTGCTGGCGCCGACGCGCGAGCTGGCCATCCAGGTCGCCGAAGCGTTCCAGCGCTACGCCGCGCATCTGCCCGGCCTGCAGGTGCTGCCGATCTACGGCGGCCAGAGCTACGGCCCGCAGCTGCACTCGCTCAAGCGCGGCGTGCATGTCGTGGTCGGCACGCCCGGCCGCGTGATCGACCATCTGGATACGCGGCACGCTGGATCTGTCCGAGCTGAAATTCCTGGTCCTCGACGAGGCCGACGAAATGCTGCGCATGGGCTTCATCGACGACGTCGAGAAGGTGCTGGAAGCGACGCCGCCGACCCGCCAGGTGGCGCTGTTCTCGGCCACCATGCCGCCGCCGATCCGCAAGATCGCGCAGCGACACCTGAAGGAGCCGGTGGAAGTCACGATCAAGTCGTCCACCACCACCGCCGCCGAATATTCGCCAGCGCTACTGGTTCGTCAGCGGCATGCACAAGCTCGACGCGATGACGCGCATCCTCGAGGCCGAGCCGTTCGACGCGATGATCATCTTCGCGCGCACCAAGCAGGCGACCGAGGAGCTTGCCGGAGAAGCTGCAGGCGCGCGGCCTTGCCGCCGCCGCCATCAATGGCGACATCGCCCAGGCGCAGCGCGAGCGCGTGATCCAGCAGCTCAAGGACGGCAAGCTCGACATCCTGGTCGCGACCGACGTGGCCGCGCGCGGCCTCGACGTGGAGCGCATCAGCCACGTGATGAACTACGACATTCCGTACGACACGGAAAGCTACGTGCATCGCATCGGCCGCACCGGTCGCGCGGGCCGCAGTGGCGAGGCGATCCTGTTCGTCACGCCGCGCGAGAAGGGCATGCTGCGCGCGATCGAGCGCGCCACCCGTCAGCCGATCGAAGAGATGAAGCTGCCGACGGTGGAGGCGGTCAACGACCAGCGCATCGCCAAGTTCAAGCAGCGCATCAGCGACACGCTGGCCCTGGGCGAGTCTGGAACTGTTCCAGCAGCTGATCGAACAGTACGAGCAGGAACACGACGTTCCGGCGATCGAAATTGCCGCCGCGCTGGCGCGGATCGCGCAAGGCGACCAGCCGCTGCTGCTGGCGCCGCCGCCGAAGCGCGAGCACACCCCACGCGAGCACACGCGTGAGCACACCCGCGAATCGGGCAGCCATGATCGTGGCGAGCGCGAGCATCGCCCGCGTGACCGTGATCGAGACAGCGGTCCGCGCGAGTTCGTGGCGCGTCCGGTGCGTCCGCACCACACCGAGGAAGGCAAGCGTACCTATCGGGTCGAAGTCGGCCACGAACACGGCGTGAAGCCCGGCAACATCATCGGCGCCATCGCCAATGAAGCGGGACTGGAAAGCGGCTTTATCGGTCGCCTGAGCATCCGCGGCGAATACAGCCTGATCGATCTGCCCGACGGCATGCCGGCGGAAGTGTTCCAGCACCTGCAAAAAGTGTGGGTGAGCCAGCAGCAGCTGCGCATCAAGGAATGGGACGGCAACGACACCGGCGCCGAAGAAGCCGCTCCGCGCCGTCCTAGTGGCGGCTACCGTCCGGGCGGCTTCAAGAAGCCGGGCGGCGGTGGCGGCAAGCCACGCCCGCATGGCCATGGCGGCGGCAAGCCGCCGCGCCGCGCAAAGTAAGCCGGGACGCTCGACCGACCGTCATTCCGGCCCATGCCGGAATGACGGTCGGGTGGCGCGATCGTTCGAGTGGCGTGACTCATTGTTCACCATAAGCACGCAGCAATGTCGCCCAGCGCCCTTACCCTAGGGTGGTCCCCAAGGTGACCACCATGACCACCCTACCCAGCCTGTATATCTCCCACGGCTCCCCGATGACCGCGATCCAGCCGCGGCAGATCGGCGCGCGTCTGGCAGAACTGGCGCGCTGCCTGCCGCGCCCCAAGGCCGTTGTTATCGCAAGCGCGCACTGGCTCGCCCGGCAGCCGCAAGTCGGTGGCGCGGCGCGGCCGGAAACCATCCACGACTTCGCCGGCTTTCCACGCGAGCTGTTCGCCATTCAGTACCCGGCGCCAGGCGCTCCGGAACTTGCGGCGCAAGTGACCGAGCTGCTCGACAAGGCGGGACTGGCCACGACGCTCGACCCCACCCAGGGGCTCGACCATGGTGCCTGGGTGCCGCTGCGCCTGCTTTATCCCGACGCAGATATTCCGGTCGTGCCGATGTCCATCCAGCCCGCGCTGGGGCCGGCACATCAGTACGCCGTGGGTCGCGCCTTGGCGCCGCTGCGCGAGCAAGGCGTGCTGGTGATCGGCTCGGGCAGCATCACGCATAACCTGCACGACTTCCGCGCCGGCTATAGCGAGGAGCGCGAAGCTCCCTACGTGCGCCCGTTCATCGAATGGATCGAGCGCAAACTGGCGCAAGGCGACGTCGACGCCCTGCTCGACTATCGCCGCCAGGCCCCCTTCGCCGAACGGGCACACCCTACCGACGAACACCTGCTGCCCCTGTTCGTGGCACTGGGCGCGGCGGGTCCTCACGCCACAGCGGAGCGTATCGATGCCGGCATCGAGTACGGCCTGCTGGCCATGGACATCTATCGCTTCGACGGAGCGCCCGTTACTGCACGATGATGGTTCCCACCATCATCGGATGAATCGAGCAGTAGTACGCGTACGTTCCCGGCTTGGCGAAGGTGACCGCGTAACTGTCGCTGGTATCCAGCGCATTCGACGCAGCAAAGGTGCCGCCCGCGCTGGTAATCCGGTGCGGCTCGTCGTCCCGGTTCGTCCACACCACGCGGGTACCGGCTCGCACAGTCAAGGTGCGCGGCGCGAAGGCAAAGTTTTTTATCTCGACCTGATGGGTCATCGCGTTCGCCTGGCTCGATGCTTGTGCCGCCACGGCGGGCCCTGCAAGGCCCAGACTGCAGCACAAGACACCCATCAGCGGTGCGGTGAATGCCGTGCGCTTCGCGTTCATGACATCGCCTCGTCGGTGACCGCAAGCACGTGCCCACCCTTCACATGGCGCACCTCACGGATGCCGAGGTAGCCATGCAGCGCATCCGACGCGATATCCTTCAACGGCCCCGGAGCCGGCCCCACGCCCGGCGCGGGTTGAGGATAGGCGGTGGAACGCGCCGTGTAGAACGTGATGTTGCCCTCCACCTTCTGCTGGATCTGGTGGATATGGCCATTGAGCACGCTGACCGAACCGAACCGGCGCAGGTATCCCATGGCTTCGGCGCTGTCGTCCGTACCCCAGCCCCACGGCGGATACAAAGGCCACAGCGGCATATGCGCAAACACCACCAGCGGCGTCTCGGCGGAACGGCCCGCCAGATCCTTTTTCAGCCACGCCAGTTGTTCCGCACCCAAGTATCCCAGCCCGCCGGCCTTGAGATTCAGCACATTGATCAGGCCGACAAAATGCACGCCGCGATGATCGAAGCTGTACCAGCCGCCGGACTGCTGCCGCTCGCCAAAGCGGCGGAAAAACTCGGCGCCGTCATCGCCAATCACATCGTGTTCGCCAGGCACGTAGAAGACCTTATCGATACGCGCCTCGCGCATGAGTTCGGCCAGCGTGTCGAACTCCTCGGGTTTCGACAGATGGGTGAGGTCGCCCGTGTGCAGCATGAAATCCGGCCGCGCCGGCTGAGCATTGACCATCGCCAGCGACGCGCGAAGCGTGGATGCCACATCCATGTTTGGCGCCTTGTGAAAGCCGATATGCGAATCGCTGATCTGCACGAAGCTGAAGCTGGCGTCCGCCGCTGCCGCCGCGCCTCCATCACCCAGGGGCTGGGCATGCAGCACGCCGCCCTTCATCAGCCATAGCGTGCCCGCCCCTGCCCAGGCCATGCATGTGAGGAATTGGCGTCGGCCGCCGACTTCGTTGTCATCTGTGTCGCGCATGATCGGAATCTCCAGGCTGGGTGGCCCTGCGGCCATTCGGAATGCGGGCGTCGATCGAACGCGCCCCTCACCCTGCATTACCGGAAGACCCGCGGATCTATTCCCACCGGTACGCCGCTTGCACGCTAACGACACGGACTTGGAATAAAGTGCCGTTAACAGCGGTATACCTCTTATGCCCATCGACGCGCCCGACGGACCGCTCCGCCACGACCCAGCGAAAAGCACTCGCTTCGATTCGCTCGTGCTGCCGTATCTCGATGCCGCCTACAACCTCGCGCACTGGCTCGCCCACGACGATGCGGATGCCCAGGACGTCGTGCAGGAAGCCATGCTGCGGGCGCTTCGCTATTTCGACAGCTTCCATGGCGGCGATGCACGCGTGTGGCTGCTCGCGATCGTACGCAATACGTTCTACACGCTGCGTGCGAAGGCGCCGCAGGATGCGCTACACGCGACGCTCGACGACGATGCTCATCCACTGATCGACGAAGGTCCTTCCCCCGAGACGCTGACCTTGCTCGCCGTGGATGTGGGCGCGCTGCAAACCGCTTTGGAGCACCTGCCTCCGCCGCTGCGCGAAGTGATCGTGCTGCGCGAACTGGAGGAGTGCTCGTACAAGGAGATCGCCGCGATCACCGAGCAGAAGATCGGCACGGTCATGTCACGACTGGCGCGTGCCCGCGAACGGCTGAAAACCGAACTGACCTGCCGACCCAGGGAGGTACGTCGCCATGATGTGCGATGACGCCAGGCTACTCCTGCATGCCTATCTGGACGACGAACTCCACGCGGCAAACAGCGCGGCCGTCGCCCAGCATATGCAGGACTGCGCCGCCTGCACGGCCCGCTACGGCACTTACGCCACGCTGCACAAGGCGCTCGCGCAACCATCGCTATACCGGCGCGCACCGGAGGCGTTGCGCCAGCGCTGGACTCAGGCCAGGCCCGCCGTCGCGGTGACCGCACCTCCACGCCGCCGCGCACCGCTCGCTTTCGCCATGGCCGCCGGCTTCGCGGGCGCGCTGCTGATCACCAGTCCGGCCTGGTTCCACGCGTGGCGGCAGCCTGCGCGGGGCGACGACCAGGTCGTAGCCGAGGTGATCTCGGACCATGTCCGCTCGCTGCAGGAGCAGCATTTGATGGATGTCGTGTCGACCGATCAACATACGGTCAAGCCGTGGTTCGAGGGCAAGCTGGATTTCTCACCACGCGTGAAGGATCTTGCCAGCGAAGGCTTCCCGCTTATCGGCGGGCGGCTCGATGCCATCGACGGCCACGGTGTCGCCGCACTGATCTACAAGCGGCGCCTGCATGTCATCAACCTCTTCCAGTGGCCTACGGATGCCCCTGCGGCCGCACAGGTGCAGACGCAACGACATGGCTATACAGTGATTCGCTGGAGCGCCGATTGCATGCAGTTCGTGGCGATCTCCGACGTCAATGAGAACGACTTGAAGCAGTTCGTTCTCGCTTTCCAGAATGAGGCGAGCGCCCCCAGCGCGCACTAACCCGCACGTGGATCAATGGTCAGATGACTGCGCCGCATCGGCGTCGGTTGTCTCAGGCCAGTCCGCCGGCGTCAGCACGGGTAATCCGTGCGCGATGCGTGCCTTGTCGCACTGAAGACTGATCGCCCCAAACTCCCATGAGGGCTGCACCTCGCGACAAACCGACGGCCGCCCCTCGTAAATACCGCAATGCGCAGCCTCCCCCACCGTGCCCTGCAAGGCCACGCAGCGCGGTTTCGACGCCTGCGTGCCACGCATCACCAGGCGGTGCGGATCAAGCGTTTCGGTCAGCTCAGGGGGAACCACGCCGCCTAGGGACGCGTCCGCCTCTGACCAATGGAAGGCCACGCGGAAATAGGCGCAGCATGCGCCGCAACGTAGGCAAGGATGCAGCATGCAATCGTTCTGGGGCACACCCCAAGGCGTGCAGCGCCGTCATTTTAGAACGACGAAGGCGCGCAGGTGGGGGCCTTCGCACGCCGGCGCCCATGGATCCGCTTACAGCGGGCCGGCAAACGTATTGCAACTGGCCATGTCCCCGCTTTCGAAACCGGCGCGAAACCACTTCACGCGCTGAGCCGAAGTGCCATGGGTGAAGGAGTCGGGTACCACCCGACCTTGTGCCTGCTGTTGCAACGCATCGTCGCCGATCTTGCTGGCCGCATTGAGCGCCGACTCGATGTCGCCCGGCTGCAGCCACTGCAAGCGCTGCTGGCTGTGATTGGCCCAGACGCCGGCAAAACAGTCGGCCTGCAATTCCTGCCGTACCGACAAGCCATCGGCACCTTCCATGCGCGCGCCGCGACGGCGCGCCTGCTCCACCTGGTCGAACACGCCGATCAGGTTCTGCACGTGGTGGCCGACTTCGTGCGCAATGACATAAGCCCGCGCGAAATCGCCCGCCGCATGGAAGCGGTTCTCCAGCTCCTGAAAGAACGCGACGTCCAGATACACTTTCTGGTCGCCAGGACAGTAGAACGGCCCGACCGCGGTCGACGCCGAACCGCAGGCGGTATTCACGCCGCCACTGAACAGATCGAGCTTGGGATCGACGTATTGCTGGCCATGCGCCGCAAAGATGTCGCCCCAGGTCTTTTCGGTGGAGCCGAGGATCGCACTGACGAAATCCTTGGTCTGCGGATCGACCTGGGCCGGCTCGCCGGTGGGCGCCGCAACCTGGCCGCCGTTGTCCGCCTGGTTCAGCAGGGCCGTGGGGTCCTTGAAGAACACCACGCCCAGGATCGCCAGGATGATGATGCCGCCGATACCCATGCCGCGACCGCCACCGAAGCGGGGGCCACCACCACCGCCACTATCGACCTCGACGTTTTGACTGCGCTCGCCCTTTTGCCAATCCATATGACGGCCCTCGATCGCACACCACGGCGGTGACCGGATGACGATAGCGCCTCGCGCCCTCTCCCGCTATGTGCCCGCGCTGGCTACAGTGGACCACCTTTTCACGAGAGTCCGTCATGGCCCTGCATCTACCCGCCGTCGTTGTTCTGCTTACCATCCTGCTACAGGTCGGCACCATGTGGGCCACCGGCAAAGCGCGTGAAAAGTACGGCATCAAGGCGCCGGCGATCAGCGGCCATCCGGGCTTCGAACGGGCCTGGCGCGTGCAGATGAATACGTTGGAATCCACGGTGATCTTCCTGCCCACGCTGTGGCTGGCCGTGCAATATGGGTTTGCCCTGTGGGGCAGCATCGCCGGACTGGTTTGGGTATTTGGTCGCGTATGGTATGCCGTGGCCTATCTGAAGGACCCAGCCAAGCGTGGCCCCGGCTACATGGTGGCTTCGGCCGGATGGGCGGTGATGCTGGTGCTGGGAGTCATCGGGCTGGTCCAGGCCTTGCTCGTCAGCTAGGCGCCAGCCGTTTGCGGCCTGGCGCTCCGGTTACCCGGCTTCTGCTCCTTCTCCCCTCCGGGCGACCCGAAGGTAGTCCCTGTGGGAGAGAAGGTTGGGATGAGGGGTGGGTGCTCGCGATTGCGCGTGGATCGAGCGTTATCGCCAGCTTGCTGCTTACGCAGCGGGCGTTTCGACTGCCTGCCGGCAGCCGAGTCACTTTTCTTTTGCTGGCCCAAAAGAAAAGTAACCCAAAGAAAATGGCCTAAAAAGCTCATAGCATTGCGCGGGATACAAGCCTGAAGGGCGTGGCCAGACTGATAGGTTGCGGCCCAAGGCGAGACACCGCCGCTACACCGCAACGCGCCGATGCATAGAGGGCTTAAAGCGTGGGCGGTTTGTTGGCCATGTAGCATCGGGATACTGCGAGTGTTTCAACCGTCGGCCGAGCCCGTTTTAAGTCCTCTCCGCCTTGGCGCGTTGCGGTGTAGCCGCGGTGTCTCGCCTTGGGCAGCCAACTATTTGCTCGCGCAAACCTTCCAACGCTTCTATCCCACGGAGTGCTACCAGCTCTTGAGGCCGTTTTCTTTGGGTTACTTTTCTTTGGGTCTTCGGGGACTCGTGTGGGTAGATCTCGAGGTCTGAGCAGGCCGGAAGCCGCATGGCAGCGAGTTTTCCGGACCTCCGACGCACTGCGCGTTTTGCGATCATGCACGGATGGCTACCTCGGTGAAGAAGAAGCGTCTGATCGACGCGTACCGGTTTGCGGGTTTCCGGCCCCTGGAAGAGATCAAGGGTGTCTTCGGTGATCCCGATGCGCGGGTCATCACGCTCACTCGGCGCTCAAAAAAACGGCCTGCGGCGTGTGCGGCCGCGTGCACTGGGGCTGGTACGACCGGCGCACGCGGCGCGTTCGGGACCTGCCGTGCGGGGTGTACCGCATCTTTCTGGAGTTCGAGGTCCGGCGCGTCGACTGCAAGAACTGCCGGGCCGTGAAGCGCGAGGCGCTGGACTTCCTGTCGGACAGCCCGTTCTACACGAAGCGCTTTGCGTACTACGTGGGTCGGCGCTGCCGCAACGAGACGATATCGTCGGTGGCCCAGGAACTGCACCTGGACTGGGACAGCGTCAAGGCACTGGACAAGCAGTACATGGAGGCGCAACTGGCCGAGGCTGGCACGCCGGGACCGAAGCGGATCGGCATCGACGAAATCTCGATCAAGAGACGCCACACCTACCGCATCGTGGTCAGCGACCTCGACCGGCAGCGGCCGATCTGGTTCGGCGGCGAGGATCGCTCCGAGGCCAGCATGGCGCAGTTTTATGCGTGGCTGGGTGAGAAGAAGAGCCGCCAGATTCGACTGGCGCTGATGGACATGTGGAAACCGTTTCGCCACGCCACACAGGCCCACGCGCCGCAAGCCGCCATCCTGTTCGATAAGTTCCATGTCATGCGCCATCTGGGCGAAGCGCTCGACCAGGTGCGCAAGAGCGAGTACGCGCGCCTGTCCGGCAAGGACCGGCGTTTCATCAAGGGCCAGAAGTACACTCTGCTGTCCCATCGCGAGCATCTGACGCTGGAGGGCCGCCAAGCACTCAAGCAACTGCTGGCCGCCAACAAGCGTCTGAACACCGCCTACCTGCTCAAGGAATCGTTCGGCCAACTCTGGAGCTATCGCAGTGAGGCCTGGGCGCGCCGCTTCTTCGACAACTGGCGCGCTTCGCTCAAGTGGCAGCGCCTCAAGCCCTACGAGAAATTTGCCGAGATGATCGAGCGGCACTGGGATGGGATCGCCGCCTACTGCCACCCGGGCAACAAGGTCTCGCTCGGCTTCGTCGAGGGCCTCAACAACAAGATACGCGTCATCCAGCGACGAGCGTACGGCTTGCGCGACGAGGAATACCTCCGGCTCAAGATTCTCACGTGCATGCTGCCGCGCCTGTGAAATCACCTGGAATTCACCCACACGACTTCCGGAAGAGCCTTTTCTTTTGGGCCAGCAAAAGAAAAGTGACCCGGACCGCGGCAGCGGTTCGGAACGCCCGCTGCGTAAGCGGCATGCTGGCGATAACGCCCAGTTGTCGCGCTATAGGCAAGCTCCCGCCCCTCATCCCAACCTTCTCCCAAAGGGGAGAAGGAGCCACAGCCACACCTATTCGCCGACCGGCCTGACCTTGAGACGCTCGATGCGCGCGCCGTCCATGGCCATGACCTCGAAACGCAGTCCTTCGCTGGTGAAACTGTCGCCGACGCTGGGCAGGCGCCCAAGCTGCTGCAGCACGTAGCCGGCCAGCGTGGAGAAACTGTCGTCGCCGCTGAGCTTGAAGCCGAGCATGTGCTCGACTCGCCGCAGGTCCAGGCTCGCATCCAGCATCCAGCTGCCGTCACTCTCCTGCACGAACGATAGATCGCCGCTTTCGTCATCCGGAAACTCACCGGCAATCACTTCGAGCACGTCGGTGGGCGTCACAAGCCCAAGCACGCTGCCGTACTCATCCACCACCAAGGCCACTTGCAGCGGCGAGCGGCGGAACTCGTCGATGAGGCGCAATACGCTGAGCGACTCCAGCACCGTGAGCGGTTTGCGCACGACGTTGTCGACATCGATATGCCCGTGTTCGAGCAGGCTCGCCAGCAGATCACGCGACGAGGCCACGCCGACCAACTGGTCGAGATCGTCGCCCGCCACCGGCATCCAGGCATGGCTGGACGACGGTAACTTCGGCGCGAAGTTGCTCGGCGCTTTCACGCGGATCGATCCAGTTGATCTCGGGACGCGGCGTCATGATGGAACGTACCGGCCGGTGCGCCAGGTCCAGCACGCCCTGCACCATCGCCAGCTCGTCCTTGCCGAACATGGCGGCGCCGCCGACCGTGGTCGTGGTCGTGGTATGCGCGGTGTCCTTCTCATCGTCGCCGGCGGTGCCACCCAGCAGGTTCAGCACGGCCATCGCGGTGCGATCACGCAAGGTGCGCGCGCTGCTGAACAGGCTGCGTCGGCGATTGCGGCGCATGGTCTGGTTGAACACCTCGATCATGATCGAGAAACCGATCGCCGCGTACAGATAGCCCTTCGGGATATGGAAACCGAACGCTTCGGCGACCAGGCTGAAGCCGATCATCAGCAGGAACGACAGGCACAGGATCACCACCGTCGGTCGCGCATTGACGAAGCTGGTGAGCGGCTTGCTCGCGCTGATCATCAGGATCATCGCAATCACCACCGCGACCATCATCACCGAGAGGTGATCGACCATGCCGACGGCGGTAATCACCGAGTCGAGCGAAAACACCGCATCGAGCGCCACGATCTGCGCCACCACCAGCCAGAATCGGGCCGGAACACGCTTGGCCGCATCGTGATCGTCATCCGCCTCCAAGCGCTCGTGCAGCTCAACGGTGGCCTTGAACAGCAGGAAGGCGCCACCCAGCAAGAGGATGATGTCGCGCCACGAAAACGCGATGCCCTGCCAGGCGATGATCGGCGCGGTGAGTTTCACCAGCCATGACATCGCCCCCAGCAGCGCCAGGCGCATGACCAGGGCCAGCGAGAGGCCGAGCACGCGGGCCTTGTCGCGCTCCCGTGCCGGTAGCTTGTCGGCGAGGATCGCAATGAAAACGAGATTGTCGATGCCAAGCACGATCTCCAGCACCACCAGGGTGAGGAGACCGGCCCAGGCAGTAGGGTCGGCCAGCCAGTCGAAAGCAAACATGGGTCGGCACCGGAGCGCCCGTTTCCTCCTTGGATCGTGGTGCAACTATACAGGGCGACTTTGTGAACGCTGCGAAAGCCGCAGCCAGACCCTGCCAAAGGGCAGGATTGCGCCCGTCCGGCGGCAGGGGCTAGCGTGGGGACGCCAGATGACGAGCGCGTTGCGTCCTGGCGAAAACCATCTGGACGCTCGCCCGCAGGACCCACCATCGATGGATGCGAACCATCCGAATTACGCCCCCCTTTCGCCACCGTCCCCCGCTCTTACCGCCTTGGCGCCCGGCGTCTGGTATGCCCTCGGCCTGATCGCCCTGTACTTTGCGCTTCAGCTCTCCGTTGCCGCCGTCATCGGTCTCGCTGCGGGCCTCGTGGCTTTTGCGCGGCACGGCGGCGACATCGCCTCGATCATCACGAGTGGGCGCGCGTGGCTGGCCCACTCGGACGCGAGCGCCATCGCCGTCATCGCCACCCTGCTGGTGGCAGCCGCCGTGATCCTGCAGCTGGCGCGCCGCTGGTGGCCGCAGCTATGGGCCAAAGCCGAACTCCCCGGTTTCGGCTTTGCCTTGTCGAAGCAGCCGGTCATGTATCTGCTGGCCCTGGTACTTGGGCTGGCCACGCCCTTCGTCGGCGGCATGCTGACGCAGTGGGTGGCGCAGGGGCACGAGGTCAGCCAAGACATCAAGCAGCTCGGGGCCCATATTTCCCTGCCCTTGCGTATCCCTCTTGCCGTGCTGGTGGTGAGCATCGGTCCCCTGGTGGAAGAACTGTTGTTTCGCGGCGTGCTGCTTTCGTCGATCGCCCGTTACCTGGGCAGCGGCTGGGCGATCGTCGTCACTGCCGTCTTCTTCGCCTGCGTCCATCTGCCCGACCTGTCGTTTCTCTGGTACGCGCTGCCCAACCTGGCGTTGCTCGGGACTACTGCTCGGCTGGCTGCGCGTGCAGTCGGGTTCGATCTGGCCGGCCGTGCTGGCCCACAGCATGAACAACCTGCTCGCCGTGGTGTCGTGGTTTGTGATGACGTCGGCTGGTTAGGCTGTTATCAACGAACGCGCCCGCAGCAGGCGTGCGGTTTCGAAGATCGGCAGCCCCATGACTCCCGAGTGGCTGCCGTCGAGGTGCTCGATCAATTTCGCGCCGTGCCCCTGGATCGCGTAGGCACCCGCCTTGCCAAACGCCTCGCCTGTAGCGATATAGGCCTTGATGGTGGCGGCATCCAGCTCGGGCATGCGCACGCGCGACACGCTGGTATCGCTCCACTCCCCCGCATGACTGATCAGCCACACGGTGGAAATCACCTCGTGCACACGCCCCGACAGCCGGCGCAGCATGGCAGTGGCGTCGGCTGCGTCCGCCGGTTTGCCGAAGACCTCATCGTCGAGCACCACTTCCGTATCGGCTCCGAGCACAACTGCGCTGGCGTCTCCCAGCGCGGCCAATCCTGCCAGCGCCTTCTCGCGAGCCACGCGGCTTACGTACTCGCGTGGCGACTCCGCAAGCGCGCGCTGCTCGGGCACGTCCACGTCGACGGTGCGAAAGTCCACGCCGATCTGTTCGAGCAATTGGCGACGCCGCGGTGATTGGGAGGCAAGATAGAGCATGGAGTGTCCGGAGCCGTTGGGAGATGCACAGCCTATTTTGGCCGCATGTCGCCCGTTTCGAGAAATCGCTCGTGCCAGGCCAACGCCTCGCCGAGCAGATGCGGCGTGTGCTTGCCGCAGCTGTCGCGCAAGGCCCGTTCGAAGTAATCCTCCAACAGCGGGCGATAGTTGGGATGCGCGCAGCGTTCGATGATGACCTTGGCGCGCTGCCGCGGCGACAGCCCGCGCAAGTCGGCGAGGCCTTGTTCCGTCACCAGCACGGCCACGTCGTGTTCGGTGTGGTCCACATGGCTGACCATCGGCACCAGGCAGGAAATCGCGCCGTTTTTCGCGGTGCTGGGCGTGAGGAAACAGGACAGGAAGCCATTACGCGCGAAGTCGCCTGAGCCACCGATGCCATTGATGATGCTGGTGCCCGCCACGTGTGTGGAATTGACGTTGCCGTAAATGTCGGCCTCGACCATGCCATTCATGGCGATGCAGCCCAGGCGTCGCACCAACTCCGGATGATTGGAGATCTCCTGCGTGCGCAGGACGATGCGCTTCCGGAAGAACTCGATGTCCGCCAGGAAACGCTCGATACCCGCCGGACTGAGAGAGAACGAGGTCGCCGATGCACTGCTCAACACACCGTTGGCGAGCAGCTCGAGCATGCCATCCTGGATCACCTCGGTATACGCGGTCAAACCGCTGAAGCCGCCCTCCTGCAAACCGGCAAGCACGGCATTCGCGATATTGCCGACACCCGATTGCAGGGGCAGCAGCTGCGGGCCGAGCCGCCCCTTCGCAATCTCATCACGGAAGAACTCGATCAGATGGCCGGCGATACGCTTCGACGTTTCATCGATCGGTGCAAACGCGCTGTTGCGATCCGGCGCATGCGTTTCCACGACAGCGATGACCTTGGCCGGATCGCAGCGCAGATAAGGCTCGCCGATGCGGTCGTCCGGCTTGATCAACGGAATCGGCCTGCGGTGCGGCGGCAAAGCGGTTCCGTAGTAGATATCGTGCATACCGTCCATTTCGAGCGGCTGCCAGTGATTGACCTCGATGATGACCTTGTCGGCGAGATCCAGCCAGGTCTTGTTGTTACCCACCGAAGAAGACGGCAACAGGCTGCCATCGGGCAGGATGGCCGTCGCCTCGATGATCGCCAGGTCGAGCTTGCCGAAGAAACCAAACCACGCGTACTGCGCCACATGGCTAAGGTGGATATCGAGATAATCCATTTCGCCGCGATTGATGCGCGCGCGCAACTCGGGATCGGACTGATAAGGCAAACGCATGTCGATGCCATCGGCGCGCGCGAGCGCACCATCGAGCTCAGGCGCGGTTGAAGCACCGGTCAGCACGCGAACGCGGAACGGATCGCCGTGGCCATGCTTCGCCGTCATTCGATCGGCCAGCGCCTTCGGCACGGCCTTGGGATAACCGGCACCGGTAAAGCCGCTCATGCCTATCGTCATGCCAGGGTCGATCAGTTCGGCGGCCTGGGCCGCCGTCATGACTCGACTGGCCAAACCCGCGTGACCAATACGCTTATCCATGGTGGTTTCTCCTGCGCACAATCCGCCCATGGTAACCCGCCATGCGCCAAACGATTGCCCCACTTAGACAAAGGTCTGAGGTAGGAATGCACTCACAATACTAGGGATGCTCTGATCAACGCTGCGCAGGCGCCATGATGTCCAGAAGGCCCGCAGGCGGTGTTGCGTGGCGCCGGGAAGACTGGCCGTCTTGCCAAGCCGCGCGGCAGCGCCTGCGGGCCTTCTGGACATCACCCCAGCACTTTGAATTCAATACGTGGGGCCGGTCCTGTCTGTCCGCATCCCTTCGGTGCGCCGGCTCGACAGACGGCCAGTCTGCCGTCGCCAACGCCCCTGTGGTCTGCGAACAGACAGGACCGGTGACGCCTGCGCAGCGTTGATCAGAGCATCCCTAAGTTGTATTCGCGGAAATGCTCGTCGCGTTTCCAGCCGAGCGATTCATACAGTCGCTGCGCGGGCGTGTTGGTGTGTGCCGTGGATAGCGACATGCCTAGCGCGCCCATGGCGCGCGCAAGATCGGTTGCCTCGCGCATGAGGGCAACGGCGACGCCAGCGCGACGCGCGTCTGGCAGCACGAAAAGATCGTTGAGCAGATAAGTGCGCGCGGCTCGTACCGATGAAAACAACGGATACAACTGGGTAAAGCCGATGCCGCGCCCTTCTTCGTCGATGGCGAGCAGCACGATCGAGTCCTGATGCTGCAGCCGCTCACGCAGAAAGCGGCGCGCCAGCTCGAGGTCCGCAGGCTCTCCATAGAACTGACGGTAGCCGTCGAACAACGGCGCAACGAGATCAAGATCATGGATGGTGGCCTGACGCACCGTGACGGACATGAGTCGTTTCCCTGAGCTGACAAAGGTGCATCGAGTTTGCGACAGCATACGGCCCTTTGCAGGAGCGCACCCTGTGCGCGATCACGGCGTTACCGCTGCAACGGTTTGTCACTCGCCCTGCGGGCAGCGGGCGCTGTACAAGTCTGCAGTCGTCCCGGTTTATCGCGCACAGGGTGCGCTCCTACAATAGATTTATCACGCGCGGTGGTAGGGGTGACCCGAAAGGAGCGTCGTGGCGCGATACAGCTGCTCGGCCAATACAAGTCGTACCAACATGTGCGGCAGTGTAAGCGGGCCGAGTGACCACTGCTGGTCCGAGCGCGCCAATACCTCCGGCGCGTGACCATCGGGGCCGCCAATGAGAAAGGCCAGGTCGCGGCCGGACATGCGCCACTTTTCCAGTTGCGCGGCGAGTTCTTCGCTGGACCAGGTCTTGCCGCGCCCATCCAGGGCGACCACGTGGATGTCGCGTGGCAGTGCCGCAAGGATCGCCGCGCCTTCGTCCTGAATCGCGCGCGCGTCGTCACGCCCCTTGCCGCGCGTGCCGGGCTTCAGTTCGATCAGCTCCAGCGGCAGGTCATGCGACAGCCGCTTGCGGTACTCGGCAAAGCCCTCGGCTACCCAGGCGGGCATGCGTTCACCAACGGCAATCAGACGGGCGCGCATTCGTAGATGCCAAAAAGGGAGAAAGCGAAACAGCACGCGCACGCTTCGGTAGCGGCGCGACGCAAGTACCGCCACCACGCGGGCGATTAGCCCGCGCTGACGGCTTCGATATGGGTGTCGCGGTCGCCCACGGTCCACAGCCTTTCCAGACCATAGAACTCGCGGATGCGCGGCAGCATGACATGGACGATCACGTCACCCAGGTCGACCAACACCCATTCCGCTTCCTGCTCGCCTTCCACGCCCAACGGCATCACGCCCGCCTTCTTGGCGAACTTGACGACTTCGTCGGCAATGGATTTGACATGGCGTGCCGAGGTGCCTGAGGCGACAACCAGCAGATCGGCGATGGAGGTTTTGCCGCGAACGTCGATTTCTCGAATGTCCTTGGCTTTCAGTTCGTCTAGGGCGTCGATAACGTGCTGACGAAGGACCGCCGTGGTGGCGGATTTGGCGCTGCGATGGGAAGTCTGACTCAAGTGCGGTTGCCTCGATGCGGGATCGATGCGCGGGATGGCGCGGGGTCAGTATAACGCCCTGGCCTGAAGGCCACGTCAAGCCAGGTTTCATCCGGCTTCGGCTATCCCCCCTGGTACCCACGCCCATCTGGCCACAGGCATGGCGCGATCGATGCCCGCGGCCCATGCGCCACTCGCGGATCGGCTCTCCACGCCCTCGATTCCAGCGGCCGGGCTGCGTGGAGACGTTAGTCAGGCGCTCAGAAACAAAGAGGGCATGGCGTTTCATGCCATGCCCTCGACGGCACTCTCCCCACGACGGGGAGCCGAATCAATCACTCACGAAATCAACCACCTTTTTCCGGCGGCGTGGCGGGCTCCGTGGTCTTCTTCGGGTGCTTCTTGTGATGGGTTTCGGTCTTGGTGGCGTCCTTGGACGCGCCTTCGCTTTTCTTCATCGCATCGCTGGAAGACTTCATGGCATCACTGGAAGACTTCATCGCGTCCGAGCTGGACTTCATCGCTTCCTTGCTGGCACCCGTAGTGGACTGCGTCGGAGGCGTGCTCTGCGCCATGACCGGCGACATGGCCAGACCAAAGGCGACGGCGGTCGCGAGGGCGACTACGGTGTAACGGGATACTTTCATGGGTACACATCTCCTGAATCTGTGGGATAACCGTGCGACATCGCCGCACCTCCATGGAGCTACCGTTGCCGTCCATCCCGAGCGGCATCGGTGATCCGGTACCGAGTTCGTCGGCCCCGGCCACGCCACATCAGCGGTCCTGCCCGATGCGAACGGTTCGTCCCTGATCCGTGAATCCACTTCCGCCGAGCGCGTGCCACCTGCAACCGCGTCCGTCAACGAGACAAGGTTATACCTGTCCATGGCATCGAGATGTGGCCCGCTGAGACGGCCGTTCAGCGTGAATATCGGCAGGCGAGAGGCTCTTCTTCAGGTTTATTGCGGTGCTCAACGAGGATTGCCCGTGTGTCCCTTGTCGCGCGCGATTGGCCCAGTCTCATGACCCGTCAGACTTCATGGTGCTGCCGCTGCCCGGCCATCGCCGGGCCTCATCGCGCGGCTATGTCGCATCGCACCAACCTTCTTGGGATGCGCCGCTTCTTCGTATTGCCGTGCTTCATGCCCTGGCGCGGTGGTTACTTCAGCGTGGGTTGCAGCAAACGACCACCCATAGCGGCATTGATGGCGACCACCACGGCCACCGCCAAGGCATGCATCATCAAGTCAGTGGCGGCGGCATCGAAGGCGTGACAGATCTCCAGCAAGGTGGCCGAAGCCGCTGCACTGGCCAGGCCGATCATCACCGCCGTCAGCACGGGCCTCAGGGGACAGGCTCGCCGAAGCAGCCAGATCAGCAACGCCGAAAGCGGTACCGAGAAACTAATAATGAAGACGAGGCAGTCGTTCGCTTCGTGGAGGCTGGCGATGTGGGTGGCCGGGGCCACCCACACGCGCAGGCAACCCACGCCGCTTGCGCCGATCCACAGCAACAGCCCAGGCAGCGGAAGCCAGGCCCAGCGCGCAGGACGCCCAGGCACACCAAGCGAGAACGCCGCCCACGCCGCGCATACGGCCGTCACGGCTGCTCCGATGCCGGCCAAGGCGATATCCGGTTGGCCGCTCCAGCGTTGGAGCATGTGGGCAATGCCGTAGTGCGCCAGCAGCCACGCCGCGATCGCCGCCACTGCCAGCAACCAGCCGACCGTGCGCAGCCACGGCGACGGCAGGCGTCGCACCGGCGTGAGCTGTTCGCCCAGTGACTGGATCAGTGACTCAGTGAGTCGCGGCTCGGACATGATGCTCAGGGGTCTCCATGGAAACGGGTACGTAGCGCCTTCAAGGCGCGGTGCAGATTCACTTTGAGCGCACCGGGCTGGCGACCCGTGTGCTCCGCCGCTTCGGCCAGGCTGTGCTCCTTCAGACCGAGCTGCTCGATGGCCTCGCGCTGCCCCGGCGGCAGCGTCGCGATGGCCTCGCGCAGACGGCGCGCATCCTGTTCGCGCTCGGTCGCAGCGGTGGCATCGTCCACGTCGGCATGCACCTCCACGGCGCGCTCGTCGTGAAGTTCGTGCCGCCCGCGGCGACCGTGGCTGCGCAAGGCATCGATCGCACGTCGGCTGGCGATGGCATTGAGCCAGGCGTCGTAGGAACGGCTGGGATCATAGGTGTGACGAACGCGATGCACCGTCAACAGGGTTTCCTGCACCACGTCATCGAGCGTGTCCACCGCCACGCCCTGGCGCCGTGCCGCGGCGCGAATCAACGGCACGGAACTCGCCAGCACCCGTTCGTAGGCGCCTTTATTGCCGTCCTGGGCCGCCGCCATCCACGCCGCCCGCTGCCGTTCCGGCGATTCGCTGGCAGTGGGGGTGTCGTCAGTCACGGCGGGATCGATCCTTGCCCAGGCGGGAAGGACGCTATCTAGACCTAACGTGCCGGCGATGGTCAAGCCGTGCTGCATGCTTGTCTCACTTGAAGGGCATGCAAGAACCTTCGTTGCAGCGACTTGAACGGTTACCTCGACGGGCGCTCCAGATCGAAAAGGCCTTTCACCGGGGCTGGTTTCTGGCAGCGGCCGGCATAACCATCGACGACAGGTAACCGCAACCCCGCCTGCACCGAATAACCAGTCAAACCACCAGGAGCCACTGCCCCATGCTCGTGCTGATCCTCGCCTATCTCGGCGGCGTACTGACCATTCTCAGCCCGTGCATCCTGCCGGTATTGCCCTTCGTGTTCGCTCGCGCCGACCGGCCGTTCGCACGCAATGGCCTGCCGATGCTGTTGGGCATGGCGCTTACGTTTGCCCTGGTCGCCACCTTGGCGGCGGTAGGCGGTGGCTGGGCCATTCGGGCCAACCAATATGGCCGCATCATCGCCATGGTCGTGCTCGCCGTACTCGGCCTGACCTTGCTTTCGACGCCATCTGGCCGAGTGGATCAGCCGGCCGTTCGTGGCGCTGGGCAACAAGCTCACGCAACGTTCGGATGCTGAAGGCGACTCGGTATGGTCCGCCGCTGGCCTTGGCGTAGCCACCGGCCTGCTGTGGGCACCTTGCGCGGGGCCGATCCTCGGCCTGCTGCTGACCGGCGCGGCGCTCAACGGCGCCAGCGTCCAGACCACCTTGCTGCTGCTCACCTATGCGGCCGGTGCCGCGACTTCGCTGGCCTTGGCGCTGGTGATCGGCGGCACGCGTCTTCGGGCTGATGAAGCGATCGCTCGGCGCGGGCGAATGGGTACGACGTGCGCTCGGCGCACTGGTGTTGATCGGCGTGGCGGCGATTGCGCTGGGCGTGGACACCGGCGTGCTGACGCGCGTATCGCTTGCCAGCACGGGAGGCATCGAGCAGAAGCTGATCGACGCCGTGCGTCCCGCGCCGGCCCCGCAGCCGATAGCTGAAGGCCGGCGAGCCGCTGCCGGTGGAAGGCGAGCTTCCTGCGCTGACCGGTGCCACGCAATGGCTCAACAGCCCGCCACTGACGGCGCCGTCGCTGCGCGGCAAGGTGGTGCTGGTCGACTTCTGGACGTATTCCTGCATCAACTGCATCCGCTCGCTGCCCTATGTGCGCGCCTGGGCCGATAAGTACAAGGACTCACGGCCTGGTGGTGATCGGCGTGCACGCACCCGAATTCGCGTTCGAGAAAGAACCGCAACAACGTGATCAAGGCCGTGAAGGATCTCGGCGTCGATTACCCGGTGGCGCTCGACAACGACTACGCGATCTGGAAAGGCTTCAACAACGAGTACTGGCCGGCGCACTACTTCATCGACACGCAGGGCCAGATTCGCCATCACCATTTCGGCGAAGGCGAATACGAGCAAAGCGAAGACGTGATCCGCCAGTTGCTGACCGAAGCCGGCCACAAGAACCTGCCGGGTGGTTATGTGCAGCCCGGTGCGCCAAGGTGCGGAAGCCGCCGGCTCGGGCGACGAGCAGCGTTCGCCGGAGACCTATGTCGGTTATGCCCGCGCGGAAAACTTCGCCGGTGGCCGGGTCGCCCATGACGATGCGTGGAATTACCACGCGCCCGCCAGCTTGATGGCCAACCAATGGGCGCTTCGACGGACGCTGGATCGTGCGCGACGAGAATGCCCAGCTCGACAAGGCCAACGGCAGCATTGTCTATCGCTTTCGCGGTCGCGACCTGCATCTCGTGCTTGGCCCCGGCAGCGACGGCAAACCGGTGCGCTTCCGCGTGCTGATCGACGGCAAGGCACCGGGCGCCGATCACGGCATGGACACCGATGCTGACGGCAACGGCACGATCACCGCACAACGCCTTTACCAACTCGTGCGGCAAGCCAATGGCACAGGCGAACGCACTTTTGAAATCACCTTCCTCGACCCCGGTGTGCAGGCCTACGCCTTTACCTTCGGTTGATTCTCTCTGTTGATGTGATGGAGGCAGTCATGTCCCGCACTCGGGATATCGTGAAGTTGGAACGCCGCCGCTTTTTGCGGACGGCGCTCACCGGAGGCGCCATCCTGGCGGTCGGCGGGCCACTGCTGCCGCGCCTGCTGGGCAGCGGCGCGAGCACAGGTATCGCGATGGCGGCCACGCCTGCGGCGCAGGGCAAGGACATGCTGCTCGAATGCTTCGCCGACGACGGGCACCATCTCGGGCCCTGCCGCGTGCGCAAGCTCGTGCTCACGGATGCGCAATGGCACCAGCGCCTGTCGGATGATGCGTACTACGTGATGCGCCGCGACGGTACCGAGCGCGCCTTCAGCGGAGCACACGAGAAGCCGCCGGTGCCCGGCCTTTACCGCTGCCCGGCATGCGATACGGCGTTGTTCGACGCCGCCACCCAGTTCGACTCAGGTACCGGCTGGCCCAGCTTCTGGCAGCCGATCGCCAAGGCCAACGTCATCGAGATTCGCGACAACAGCTTCGGCTGGGAGCGCACCGCCGTCAGTTGCGCCGGCTGCGACAGTCATCTTGGACACGTTTTCGATGACGGCCCGCGACCGACGGGATTGCGCTATTGCATGAACTCGGTGGCGCTGCGATTCGTGCCGCACACGTCATGAGCAACGCGAACCTGTAGCAGCGCACCCTGTGCGCGACCATCCGGGAGGAATGCCGGTTTGCACAGCGCCAGCTGCCCGCAGGGCGAGGGCCAAGGATGGCCCGAGTGAAAAGCCAACGTAGCAGTGACGCCGTGATCGCGCACAGGGTGCGCTCCTACAACAGCGCGCTATTGCCGGTACGGGGCCAGCACCGCCGGGTCGTCAAACAGGCCGCAGGGCAACAGGTAACGCGGATCGCGCCCGGCCGCCAGCAGCTCGCGAATGCGCGTGGCCGAAATTTCCAGCGGCGTCACGGCAAGCTCGATCACCTTGCCAGCCGGCAATGCACGCAATTCGGCAGCATCGGTGACCAGACGCGGGGCCACTTCCGCCTCCAGTTCTTCGGGCATCGTCGCTTCGACGCCAGGTCGACTAAGTACGCCGATATGCGCGACCTCGAACAGCTCGCGCCAGCGGTGCCACGTCGGCAAACCGGCGAACGCATCGGCGCCGATCAGCAAGACCAGCGGGCGATTGCCCTGTTCCGCGCGCAATTCGGTCAGCGTATCGATGGTGTAGGACGGGCCGCTGCGTTCCAGCTCGCGCGTGTCCAGCGTCAGGCGCGACTGCTCCTGCAACGCGGCGCGCAACATCGCCGCGCGTTGCGACGGGTTGGCGATGGGCGCGGGTCGATGCGGCGGCACGCTGGCCGGCATCAAGCGCACCTCGGCGTCGAGCAGTTCGGCGGCTTCCCACGCCACGCTGAGATGGCCCAGGTGAACGGGATCGAAGGTGCCACCGAAGATGGCCAACGGGCGAGTCATAGACTCCCTCTCCCCTCCGGGGAGTGGGTTGGGGTGAGGGGGCACGCTGCGTCACGGCCTCCTACAAAGAGAATCCCGCGGATAGGTGACGGTCTGGCGAGCACCCGCCCCTCACCCCGGTCCTCTCCCCTGCGGGGAGAGGGAGAAGTGTTGTGCCGCCTCATGACAATGCCTGCGCTGCGCGCGGCTCGGCGATCGCAGCAACCAGACGCTCGGCCTCCAGCCACGGATCGCCCTGCTCGCGCCCCTTGGCCATGCGGTCGATGCGTGCGGCGCGCGCCAGGCATTGCAGCCAGTGCTCGCGTGGGGCGCGGCGCAATGCCTTGCGAAACAACTGCTCGCGTGCCGGCCACAGGCGCTCGGCGCGGGCTTGCGCGGCGAAGTCGCGTGCATTCGCCAGGCGCAGGGCAAGCTGCAACTGATTCACCAACCAGCCCATCAGGGCGATCAGTTCATCGCCCTCGGCATGCAGGCCGGCCAGGATGCGCAGAGCGCGACCACCCTCGCCGGCAAAGGCCGCGTCGGTAAGCTTGAAAGCGTCGTAGCGCGCGCTGTCGGCGACGAGGTTTTCCATCTCCCGCGCATCGATCTTGCCTTGGCCATGCAGCACGACCAGCTTGTCGATCTCCTGCGCGGCGGCAAGCAGGTTGCCCTCCACGCGCTCGGCCAGCAGCGCCGCAGCATCCGGCGTGGCGGAAAGGCCGCGCGATGCCAACCGGGCGCCAATCCAGGAACCCCATTCGTTTGGACGCGGTGCATTGAACACGACCAGGGCGCCAGCAGCGTCAAGGTTCTTGGTCCAGGCACCTTCGTGCTTGTTGCTCCAATCGGTCGCCGTGATCAGCAGGGTGACATCCGGCGGCGGATTGGCGCAGAACTCGTTGATGGCCTTGGCACCCTCGGTGCCGGGCCGGCCGGTGGGCAGGCGCAGATCGAGCAGACGCCGCGAAGCGAACAGCGACATGCCTGCCGCCGAACGGGCCAGGTCGTCCCAATCGAAATGCTTGCCGACGTCCAGCACTTCGCGTTCGGCATAGCCGAGCCTGCGTGCCTGGGCGCGCAAGGCATCGGCGGCTTCCAGCACGAGCAATTCCTCGCCGGCCAGCAGATAGACCGGACGCAGACTGTCCGCCGCCAGCGACTTCTGCCATTGAGCGGCATTGAGCGGCATATCAGTCTTAATTCGTGCTGGACGCCGACGCCGGCGCGGCCGCATCGGTGGCGACCTGACCCGGGTGCCGGGTGGCAGCCTGCAGTCGGAACAGGATGGCCTGGACCATGTCGTCGTTGAGGCTGTCCTGGATCTGCCTGGACCTGGGCCGTGGTACCGATCGTATTGGTCGCGTCGTAGCTGAATTCGCGCTGCATGTCGATGCGCTGACGCGCCACCAGCGGCTGGCCCGTACCGTCGTGCACTTCAAACTCGACGTGGTAGCGCACGGCGTATTCGGTGACTCGCGCCAGACCGCTGACCGTCAGCGTATCGGTGCTGAATGACGCCACCGGCACGTTCAGTTCGGCGATGCCGGTGCCTGGCTTGTCTTCCACGGTGACGCCGGAGCCCTCAAGCGCGCGCGTCAGATCGCGCTGCGCAAATTGCCGCCACCGCCGACGTTCAGGTGGACTCGCTGCATCGACGGCGGCAGCGCTGCGCTTTGGCGCAGATGAAATCCGCACGCTGCCAGCGCAAGGGTGGAAATCAACAGCAGCGAAGCTTTGAGCAGACGGGTCACTGATCTCATTGGGACGTTCTCATCCTGCGACGATGTTGACGATCTTGCCGGGAACCACGATCACCTTGCGAACGGTCTGGCCTTCCAGGAACGCGACTACCTGCGGGTGCGGCACGGGCCAATGCCTCGGCCTCTTCCTTCGATGCATGGGCAGCCACTTCGATGGTAGCGCGCAATTTGCCGTTGACCTGCACGGCCAGCGTCAGCGAGTCGCGCACCAGCGCGGCGCTGTCGGCCTGCGGCCAGGGCTGGTCTTCCAGCACCGACTCGGCATGCCCCAGCACTTGCCACAACGTATGGCTGACATGCGGCACCACCGGGTTGAGCAACAGCACCATCGTTTCCAGCGCCTCGTGGCGCACGGCGCGACCCTGCTCGCTCTGGTCGGTGAACTTGTTCAGCGCGTTGAGCAGTTCCATCAGGGCGGCGATGGCGGTGTTGAACGCGTGGCGGCGACCGAGGTCGTCGGTGACTTTCTGGATGGTCTCGTGCACCTGGCGGCGCAGCGTCTTCTGGCCGGCATCCAGCTGCGACGGATCGACCACCGGGTGATCCGGCAACGACGCATGCGTGGTCACTTCGCGCCAGAAGCGGCGCAGGAAGCGCGCCATGCCTTCGACCCCGGCCTCGCTCCACTCCAGCGACTGCTCCGGCGGCGCCGCGAACATCGAGAACAGGCGCACTGTATCGGCGCCGAACTTGTCCACCATCGCCTGCGGATCGATGCCGTTGTTCTTGGACTTGGACATCTTTTCGGTGCCGCCGATCTTCACCGGCTGGCCGTCGGCTCTTCAGCACGGCACCGATCACGCGCGCCTTTTCGTCGCGCTGGATCTCGACGTCGGCCGGATTGATCCAGTCCTTGGAGCCGTCGGCGTTGTCGCGATAGAACGTCTCGGCGATCACCATGCCCTGGCACAGCAGGTTGGTGGCCGGTTCGTCCGCCTTCACCAGACCCGCGTCGCGCATGCAGCTTGTGATAGAAGCGGAAGTACAGCAGGTGCAGGATGGCGTGCTCGATGCCGCCGATGTACTGGTCGACCGGCAGCCAGTAGTTGGCGCGCTCATCGACCTGGTCGCTGGCACCGGGGCTGGTGTAGCGCGCGTAGTACCAGCTCGACTCCATGAAGGTGTCGAAGGTGTCGGTCTCGCGCTCGGCTGGGCCGCCGCATTGCGGGCAGCGTGGTCTTGCGCCACTCGGGGTCGGCCTTGATCGGCGACTGCACGCCGGAGAACGCCACGTCCTCGGGCAGCACCACCGGCAACTGGTCTTCCGGCACCGGCACCGCGTCGCACTTGCGGGCAATAGATCACCGGGATCGGGCAGCCCCAGTAGCGCTGGCGGCTCACGCCCCAGTCGCGCAGGCGCCAGTTGACGCGGCGCAGGCCCGTGCCCTCGCGCTCGAAGCGGGCCGCCATGGCCTCGAAGGCCTGGGCGTAATCCATGCCGTCGAACTCGCCTGAGTTCACCAGGTAGCCGCGCTCGGTAAACGCGCTGTCCTGCTGGACGCTGGTGTTCGAAATCCTCGATCAGCTGCACCGCCGCCGAGGTTTCATAAGCGTCGACGCTGCCGCCGGCCAAGGCGGCGCGGACAGGATCGGCACCCACACCCTTGGACAAGTCGTGCTGGATCGCCGCCACGGCATCGAGCACCGCGCGGTCGACGACCACCATCTTGATCGGCAGGCTGTATTTCTGGGCGAACTCCCAGTCGCGCTGGTCGTGACCGGGCACCGCCATCACCGCGCCGGTGCCGTAGCCCATCAGCACGAAGTTGGCCACCCATACCGGGATCTTCTCGCCACTGATCGGATGGATGGCGCACAGGCCGGTGTCCATGCCGCGCTTTTCCTGCGTCTCCAGCTCGGCTTCGGACACGCCGCCGTGCTTGCAGCTCCTCGATGAAGGCCGCCAGCTTTTCGTTGCCCTTGCGCCGCTTTCAGTGCCAGCGGATGCTCGGCGGCGATGGACACGAAGGTGACGCCCAGCAAGGTGTCCGGACGCGTGGTGAACACGGTCAACGGCTCGGCGGCGTCTTCCAGCTCGAAGTGGATCTCCAGGCCTTCGCTGCGGCCGATCCAGTTGCGCTGCATGGTCTTGACCGCATCGGGCCAGCCCGGCAGCGTGTCCAGGCCGTCCAGCAGTTCCTGCGCGTAGTCGGTGATCTTGAGGAACCACTGCGGGATCTCGCGCTTTTCCACCAGCGCGCCGGAGCGCCAGCCGCGGCCGTCGACCACCTGCTCGTTGGCCAGCACGGTCTGGTCGACCGGGTCCCAGTTCACCACCGCGTTCTTGCGGTAGGCCATGCCCTTCTTCATCAGCCGGGTGAACATCAACTGTTCCCAGCGGTAGTAGTCCGGGCGGCAGGTGGCGAACTCGCGGGTCCAGTCGATCGGCAAAGCCCATGCGCTTGCAGCTGGCCGCGCATGTGTTCGATGTTCTGCGTAGGTCCACTTGGCCGGGGCGGTCTTGTTCTTGATCGCAGCGTTTTCGGCCGGCAGGCCGAACGCGTCCCAGCCCATCGGCTGCAGCACGTTCTTGCCGTTCATGCGCTGGTAGCGGCTGATCACGTCGCCGATCGTGTAGTTGCGCACATGCCCCATGTGCAGCGCGCCCGAGGGGTACGGCAACATGGAGAGGCAGTAGAACTTCGGGCGCGAGGCGTCTTCCTTTACCTCGTAGGCGCGCTGTTCGCGCCAGTACTGCTGCGCGGCGGTTTCCACCGCTTGCGGCTGGTAACCCTGTTCGTTGCCCTGATCGTGGGAACCCTGATCTTGAATGTCCTGCATGTTTCCGGCGCCGTGTGCTTTGCTGGCAGGACCGGCCCTGGCCGATCACTGCGGGGGAACGCGGCAGACTAGCAGAATGCGGCCTCAGCCGGGCGGGCAAACCGGCTTGTTGCCGGCCGCCAGAGCCACCGCTGCGGCGCCAATCTGGCCAGCCAAACGGGCAATGGCTCGCTGATGGCCCTGCACCAGGGCGTCAAAGCCGACGCCTACCGGCTCGCTGATGTGGCTGGTGCAGGCCAGCGGATCGCCACCCTTGAGTGGACGCACGCTCCAGGCGGCGTCGATCAGGGCATAGCTCCCCGGCATCGAATCGAACCGGCGCACGTCCAGCTTGATCCGCACCACGGGCTTATTGCCGGCCGGCAGGCCGCTCACGTCCTGCGCGTTGAAGTCGCGCGTGAGGTCGGCCGACAGTGCGCCACGCACTTCGTCGCCCAGCGGCGCGATCCAGCGTTCGCCCTGCAGCACCGCCACACTCTGCTCGCCCTGGCGCACCACCAAGGGGGGCTGGTCGACCTGGGCCGGCACCGACACCGGCAGCATTTCAAACTGGAACGCCGCTCCGGCGGAAGCGCCGGAAGGGGCCACCTCGGTGGAGGCCGGCGCTACCAGGGTGTAGAAACGCGTGGCTGGTGCCGAGCGGCATGCAGCAAGCACCAGCGTCAGCGCGATGACCGCGATCAGGTGCCGATATCCCAGACGAATCATGGCTTGCTCCCTTGTGTCGGTGCGCTGGGCGGCGCGGCTTGGGCCGGCTGTGCCTGCAACGGCTTGTCGGCGCGGCGGCCGCGCAACAGTGCATCCGGATGGTCGCCCAGGTAGTCGGTCAGCACGCGCAACGAGCGCGCAGCGCGCTGCAGCTCCTGCAGGCTGCCGCCCAGGTTCTGCTGTAGCTGCGAGTCGGGCGCGAACGCGTTATTTGCATTGCCCAAGGTCTGCTGCGCGCCCTGCAGGGTGGTTTTGACTTCCGGCAATACGCTGGTATTGACCTGCTTGAGCGTCTTGCTGAGCTCGCCCAGCGACTGGTCCAGGTTCTTGCCGATGCTGTCGAACGGAATCTTGTGGATCTTATCCACGATTTCCGCCAGCTGTTCCTGCAGCTTTTCGAAACCACCCGGCGTGGTCGGAATTTCCAGCGGCCTGATCGTCGGGTCGTAGGCCACCTTGGGCGCGTTCGGCAGGAAGTCCATGGCGATGTAAAGCTGCCCGGTCAGCAGGTTGCCCGTGCGCGCCTGGGCGCGCAGGCCGTGGTCGATCAACCGGCCCATCATCTGCGACATCTGCTCGTCGTCGCCACGTGCCTTGGCCAGCGCCACCAGCTTCTCATGCGCGCGACCAAGACGCTGCGGATAGACCACGGCGCCCACGATGGTGGGAAAGGTCTGGGTTTTTTCGTCGAAGTCGAGATTGATCGACACCACCCGGCCGAACGGCACGCCCAGGAATTCCACTGGCGCGTCCACCGCCAGCCCTCGTAGCGGCTGGCTGAAGCGCATGCGGATGTATTTCGGCTCGCCATCCGGCGGCGCCATGGCCGTGGCACGGTCGTTGAACAGGCGATAAGTGGCGTTTTCATCGGCGGCCGTCGCGTCGTGCGGGCCGGCCGGATCCTGGAACGCCACGCCACCTGCCAGCACGGTCGCCAGCGATTGCGTATTGACCTTGAGGCCGTCCGCACCGAGCGAGACATCGATGCCGCTGGCGTTCCAGAAGCGCGTCGACTTGGTCACGAACTGGTCGTTCGGCTTCTCCACGAAGATCTGCAAGGTCACGCCCTTGCCATCCTCGTCCAGATGGTAGGAAGACACGCGCCCGACCTGGATGCGGCGGTAGTAGATCGGCGAGCCGATATCCAGCGAGCCCAGGTCGTCCGCCTGCAGGTCAAAGGTCTTGCCCATGGCGCCATGCGTCACGGGCGGCGGCGACTCCAGGCCGGTGAAATCGTCCTTGTACTCCTGCGACTCGCCCACGTCGGCGCCGATGAACGCACCGGACAGCAGCGTATCGATACCCGACACGCCACCGAGGCCAATGCGCGGGCGAACCACCCAAAAACGCGTGTCGGCGGTGGCAAAGCCCTGCGCGCTCTTTTCCAGCGCGATCTTGGCGACCACATGGGTGCGATCCTGGCTAAGGCGCACATGGGTGACGCGACCGATGGTCACGTTCTTGAACTTCACTGGCGTCTTGCCGGGGTCCAGGCCCTCCGCACTCTGGAAGCTGACGTTGATGGTCGGACCGGCCTGGGTCCAGGCATGGATCACCAGCGACAGACCGACCAGCGCAGCCAGTACCGGCACCAGCCATACCAGCGAGGCGTTGATAAGCGGTCGCTGTACGACAGGCTCGGGCAGGTCGTCGCCGGAAATCGGCTTGTTTTCATCAGTCATCGAATTCCCTGCCATCCCAGATCAAACGCGGGTCGAAAGTCATGGAGGCCAGCATGGTGATCACCACCGTGAGGCCAAAGAACACCACGCCAGGCAGTGGTTCCACCTGGCTGAAAAATCCAAACTGCACGAGGGCGGTGAGTAGCGCCACCACGAACACATCGAGCATCGACCAGTAGCCGATGAACTCCACCAGACGGAATAGCTTTGACCGCTGCCGCTGCGCCCACTGGCTGCGACGGCGCGAACTGATCAACAGCAGGCCTATTGCGAAGAACTTCAGCACGGGCACCACGATACTGGCGGTGAACACGATGATGGCAAGGTAAGGCGAGCCCTTCACCCACAGTTCGACGACGCCGGTGAGTATCGTATTGTCGTCCACGTCGCCCAGGCTCACGGTACGCGTGATCGGCAACAGGTTGGCGGGCAGGTAGACGAGGAACGCCGCGATCAGCAAGGCCCAGGTCTTCGTGTAGCTGCCTGACTTGCGTCTGTGCAAGGCCGAGCCGCAGCGCGGGCAAGCGGCATCGGGTGTGCGGATGTCCCGGCACACCAGGCCGCACACATGGCAACCGATCAGGCCCAGGTCGCAGGCGCGCGGCAGCGTGCTCATGCCGGCCGCTCCTCGGTGAGGTCCCACAGCCGGCGCACGTCGATGCTGGAGAATGCCGTGATGATCAGCATCAGCACGCCGTAGGCAAAGATGCCCGCGTCGGGAATTACGTCGAAATACATTTTCGCCTTGACAATGGCCACCAGGGTGCCGAGCACAAACACCTCGCTCATCGTCCATGGTCCAATGCGATACAACGTCACCATGGCGAGGCGAAAGCCCGGTGCGCGCCTTCCCGTGCGTGCGAACAACAGCACCCAGCCCAGCAACAGCATCTTGCCGATGGGAATGAAAAACAGTGTGCACGCGACGATGACGGCCACCACCTGGGTGTGCTCGCGCCACATCATCACAATACAGCCCCACAGCGTCGTGCTGATCATCTGACCATTCAGCCCCAGGGTGACAATGGGCCAGATATTGGCCTGCACGAACGCGATCATCGCCGTCAGCACCAGGGCCAGCATGCCCCTCACACCCAGGCTGTGATGCCTCGCCAGGATGGCATCGCAACGAGCACACCGCGCCACCTCGCCGAAGACAAGCTCGCGCCGGTGGTAAACCGTGTCGCAGTGCTCGCAGATCCACAACGTGGGCGGAGCGATTTTGGGTTTGACGCCTTGCACTGGCATGGTCATCCGCCCATTTTCGCAAATATCGACGCCCAGCGCAGATGAGGCGGCACCCGCCTTATGTCCTAGACAGGAATCCCGCACTCGCCAGCGCCAGCCACCGCACCCTTGATATGCTGGGCGATGCCCTGATCTGTGGGCGATCCGTCAACGGGAGTTCCCAGTGAGTGCCACGACCACCCAGGCGCATACCTTCGAGGTACGCGAGGACAATTTCGAAGCCGAGGTGCTGCAGGCCTCGCTGACCACGCCGATCCTGGTGGACTTCTGGGCAACCTGGTGCGGCCCATGCAAGACGCTCGGCCCCATGCTGGAAAAGCTCGCTGCCGAGTACAACGGCGCGTTCCGGCTGGGCAAGGTCGACGTGGACAAGTCCCAACAGCTCGCGGGCATGTTTGGCATCCGCAGCATCCCCACCGTCATGCTGGTGAAGGACGGTCAGATTCTCGATGGCTTCGCCGGCGCCCTGCCGGAAGGCCAGCTGCGCGAGTTTCTCTCGCGCCACCAGGTGCAACCGCTGGACGGGGCCGCCGTTGAAGACGAGGCGGTTGCACAGGCCGCTGAATCGCCGGAAGAGGCCATCAACCGCCTTCAGCAGGTCATTGCCGCCGCGCCGGACAACGCCGAGCTGAAGCTGGATCTCGCGCTGGCTTTGATGCGTGCCGGCCAGGCCGACGCCGCCGACGCCGAACTCACCTCGCTGCCCGCCAATCTCTCCACCGATGCCCGCGCCGTACGCCTGCGCAGCCAGCTCGATCTCGCCCGCGCGCTCCAGGGCGCACCGTCGCTGCCCGAACTGCAGCAGCGCGTGCAGGCCGACGGCAACGACTGGGCCGCCCGCGACCTGCTCGGCGTGCGCCTGCTGCTGGAAGGCGATGCTGCCGCGGGCCTGGATCAGTTCCTGGCCATCCTGGAGCGTGCGCGCGACTGGAACGAAGGGCAGGCGAAGAAGCGGCTGCTTGCTGCGTTTGCCACCTTGGATGATGCGGAGCTGGTGGGGCGCTATCGGCGACGGATGGCGTCGCTGGTGTTCTGAGTTTGGTAGCGTTCGCCCGTTGGCGTTAGCGGGTCGTAGAGCCTGCACAAGATCTCCGCGTAGACAAAAGCACCCCCTCCCAGCCTCCCCCTGCATGCAGGGGGAGGAGCCAAGGCATGCCCGCACCTACTCCCTCCACTGCTTGCAGGGGAAGGTTGGGGAGGGGTGCGCGTGGCCACACCGTACTTATCAACGGGCTATTGGGGCATTTCCGTCGTCCCGTGAAAGCTGGAACCCAGTGACTTTGGTTTTGTTTTAGCGGTGCCGCCAGCTTGCTCGCTTGCGGCAGGCCCGGTCGCGAAAGCCCCCAAAAAAGCCAACGTCACTGGACAACCAGCCTCGCTGTCATGAAGCGAACCAGCCTTTGCCGGGATGACGAGCGAGAAGAACGACGCCCTCTGAGCCAGTCAGAGGGCGCATCTCTCGACAACACTGAAATCTCAGGGAGCTCCGGGCCGTGTCGCTCCCCGACCGACATGGCGATCGAGTAACTGAGTCAGGCGATCGAAAAGTTCGGTGGTATTCGCCACGTCATAAAAACCATACGCCTCTTTCGGTTCGTACAGACACTCGTGCGCCATGCCTCGATTTTCCCCTCGGCCAAACCACTCGCCGTTGCCAGGCAAGGCGATGGCGGCCGCTCTACGCGATCCGCGCGCGCAGAACAATCCATACGCACGAGTATGCTTAAGGTATGCTTCCGCCCTTCCCTCAAAACGTCCCTTCATGCGTGCATCCACATTCCGCCGATTGTTGAACCTGTGGCCTCCGTTCCTGTGCAACAGCATCCGTGTGCAGCACGTTGCCGACGATTGGTCCGAAGCTAGCGTCGTGTTGAAGCTGCGCCCGTGGAACCGCAACTACGTGCGCACCCAGTTCGGCGGAAACCTGTTCGCCATGACCGATCCGTTCTGGATGTTGCTGGCCATGCACCAGTTGGGCGACGACTACTACGTGTGGGACAAGGCGGGCACTATCGAGTTCGTGGCTCCAGGCCGAGAAGATGTGTATGCCCATTTCAAGCTCGAGCCGACCGTGGTGGATGAGCTGCGAACCGCTGCGGCGGGTGGCGAGAAAGTACTGCGCTGGTTCGAAGTCGCGGTGAAGACCGCCAGCGGAGAGGTGGTGGCAATAGTGCGCAAGCAACTCTATGTCCGGCTCAAGCCGAAGGCGCGCTGAGCGGATCACCGGCACGTTCGATCGAGACCTGCCTGGTTGCCCATGTGTGGCCGGGCGACTCACCTACAATGCAATATCCCCTCCCCCGGTACCCGCCCCATGCCCCGCCTGCGCTTCAAACGCTACCTGTTTACTGGCCTGCTCACCTTTATCCCGCTGTGGGTGACCTGGGTCGTGTTCAAGTTTGTGCTGGGCATGCTGGCCGATATTGGCGCCCCGCTGGTCTCGGCCCTGCTCGCCTCGTATTCGTCCACCTCGCCCGAGGCGGCCGCCGCGCTCAATAGCAGTTGGATCACGTCGGTGCTGGCCCTGCTGCTGACCCTGGCCGTGCTGTACCTGCTGGGCTGGCTGGCCAACCGGATGATCGGCAAACGTTTACTCGATGGCTTCGACGGCCTGCTCGCACGCATTCCGCTGGTGCAGACGATTTATGGCGGCACCAAGAAGCTGATGGCCGTGCTGCAGCAGAAGCCGTCGGGCGTACAGCGCGTGGTGTTGGTCGACTTTCCCCGCAAAGGCATGAAAGTGGTGGGGTTTGTGACCCGCGTCATGGTGGAGGAAGGCACGGGTCGCGAGATGGCCGCGGTCTATATCCCCACCACCCCCAACCCCACGGGCGGCTATCTGGAAGTGGTGGCGCTGGACGAACTCACCCCCACCGACTGGACCATGGACCAGGCCATGGCTTTCATCATTTCCGGTGGCGCCGTCGCGCCTGATACCTTGCCGGCTTCGCCCACCGCGAAGCTACGCGACGATCGCCGGGACACCGAATGAAGCTGCGCCGCCTTTTCCTCAATGCCATCTTCGAGGTGAAGGAATACGGCGAACCCCGCGTGCTGGAGAAACTGGCCCGCGACATGCTGGCCAAGGACCCGGCACTGAAGGCCGAATTCGAGCGCAAGTTGCACGACGATGCTGCATTCGCCGCCAGCCCGGACGCGCGACTGATGTTCTTCTTCGAGCATTCGCCGTGGTACAGCGCGCAGAAGCTGGGCGCCTACCCGGTGCTGAAGCTCGATGCGGCGGCGCTCAAGCAGGCAGGTGTCGCACGCTAGTGGGCTGAGGGGTGCCGATCGCGCACAGGGTGCGCTCCTACATAACACCATCGATGTTTGTAGGAGCGCACCCTGTGCGCGATCGGCGCCCCTCAGGCCGGCAGCACCTCGAACGGCCGCATCATTTCGTTGGACGCGTGTTCCAGCAGATGGCAGTGCCAGACATAGCGCCCGCTATAGCCCTCGAACGTGATGATGTAGCGGGTCACCATGCCCGGATACACCTGTGCGGTGTCTTTCCAGCCCGCCTCGTGCGGCGCTGGCGGTTGCGCGGGGCCGAGGTATTGCAGGGTCTTCGATGCCAGATAGACGTCCACGTCGAACGGACGTCGATCGAGGATCTGGAAGCGCACCAGGTGCAGGTGGATCGGGTGCGTGTCTTCGGTGAGATTCAGGAAACTCCAGATCTCCGTGCTGCCGAGCCTTGGCTTCTCACTGACCGGATCGTGCCAGTGCTTGCCATCGAGCAGCATCAACATGGGCTCGGCGGTGCAATCGGCATATTCATCGATGGTGAGTTGACGCGTCAGCACGGCTTTCGATTCCGCCGTGCGTGGCACGTCGCGCAGCACCGCCGGCACGCGACTGTCGTCGCCAGCCTTGCCGCGGGCCACGTTGAAGCGCATCAACGGCAACGCATCATTCATCAGCTCGATCTGGCCACCGGCCAGATCGGCGAAATCCATCACCAGGTCAGCCCGCTCGCCCGGCGCCAGGAACAGGCTGGTCTGCCGCACCGGCGCCGCCAGCAAACCCTGGTCACTGCCGATCTGCAGGAACGGCCGCTGCCCACGCAAGCTCAGGCGAAAAAAGCGCCCATTCGCCGCATTCAGCACCCGGAAGCGGTAGCGGCGCGCCTGCACCTCCAGACGCGGCAGCAGCGCGCCATTGACCAGCATGACATTGCCAAATACTTCCGGCACCCATGGTGCATCGCTGACGCCTGACACCGGGTAGTACAGCTGCCCATCCTCGGTCAGCAGGCGATCGCACAAGACCAGCGGCAGCTCGTGCTCGGCGTCAGGCAGACCTAGCGCCAGCTCGTGCTCGTCGCGCAGCAGGAACAGGCCGAACATGCCGGCGTAGAGGTTCAGTCGCTCGATGCCCATGGTGTGGTCGTGGTACCAGAGCGTCGCTGCATCCTGTTTGTTGGGATACGTCTGCAGACGCGACTTCCCTGGTACGAACCAGTCGGTCGGATAACCGTCATCGGCGGCGGGCACGCGGGCGCCATGCACATGCACCACGGCGCGCACCTCGGGCTGGTCCGCTTCCGCGCCGCAAATATTGTGGTCGATCGGCAGGAAATGTTTGGTCGGCAGGCGATTGGCCCATTCGATACGCAATGCCTTCCCACTGCGCGCCTCGATGGTCGGCCCCGGCATGCTGCCGCCAAAAGTCCACAGACGGGTCGGCGCGAGCTCACGATGCAGATGCTGTTCGGTCTCTTGCATCGCTATACGAAGCGTTGCGCCTGATGCGGGACGCAACACCTGGGGTATCGGCAATGGATCGACAAACGGCGTAAGCCGCGCCGGGTCCAGCAAACGCGGCACGCTGGTCTGGTCGGCGACGGGATGCTTGCACAGGCCGGCGGTGCCGTTCGTGCGCATGGCCATAGGCATGGGCGCCGCAAGGGCTCGCCAGCTGATCGGCAACATGCCGGCCGCGGCGCCCCAGGCCATGCCTTTCAGGAATGTGCGACGGGAGGGAGGCAAGATCCGCGACTCCGTTGGCATCAACGCTAACGACAACGCCCCGGACCGAGGTCCGGGGCGTGCACATCGAACTTATCAGCTTAGCCGCGCGGCGTGTGCGACAGGCTGGCCCAGGGCGAAGGCTGCTGGGTCGGCTGGCCGGTTTGTTCGTCCAGCAACAGCTTCCGGCGGGACGGGAACGGCTGGAAGAAATCGAACATATGCTCCAGCTTGCCCGCCACCGCGTCGAACGAGCCGCCGCCGAGGCGCTCGCCATGCAGCCAGTTGTCTTCGACGAAGCGCGTGATGGAGGACTGATCCGTCACCGTATGGTCGACGAAGTTGCTACGTGCCCACGGCGAGATCACCAACAGCGGCAGACGCGGGCCATAGCCGCAACGTCCTTGCACCGGCTTGCCCTGGCTGGCGATGCCCGGCAGCGTGCTCGGTGCATTGCACAAACCTGCGCCATCCATCGCATCGGAGCTGGTGCTCGATGCGTTGGCGCGCGGCGCCGCCTGGTGGTCGTACCAGCCATCGGAATCGTCATACGCGATCACCACGGCCGTGTCGCGCCACTCCGGACGCTGCTGCAGAAAGTTCATCACGTGCACGATGAACTGCTGCTCGTCCAGCGGATCGGAGTAGCCGCCATGGCCGTCCTGGTAGCCCGGCGCCTTGAGGAAGCTCACTGCGGGAAAATTGCCGGCGTTCACCGCGTCGTAGAAATCATGGATGTCGTACTGATGGTTCGCCGCGTCGCCCTGGCGGCCGATCATCGCCACCGAGGTCGGACGCGCATGGCTCAGGTTCGCCGTCGAGGGGTAGTACTGGAACGGCTGGTGATGCGGGATGTAGTCGCTTTCGTTGGCCTGGGTCACCGAGGACAGGGTCTTGCGCTTGCAGCCGGTGCTGCCATTGGCATTCACCTGGGTGAGGTCGAAGCCACCTTCGAAGAAGCCCCACGTCACGCCGGCGTCGTTGAGCAGATCGCCAACGTTGCGGCCACCAAGCTGCACCTGGTTGCCGGTAGGCGAGGAACAGACATCGCCGATCGGATCGGCGTCACCGATCAGGGTCAGGCCGCCCTGTCCGTCGGCGACTTCGTTGGCGGTACCGTTGAGCGTTTGCGTCACGCCATTGGTCTGGCCGGAAATCAGGTTGATCGCACCCGGAGTGGACGGGCCAAACGTGGTGTTATAGCTGTTGTCGCTCATCGCGAACCACTGCGCGTAGTTCCACAGCGCAGTGACGGTGTTGCCGTCGTAGTAGCCCATGACCTGGCCCGCGCCGTCTTCATCGGCCGGTGCGCCCGGCAGCGTTTCGCCCGAGCCGGTGTACTTGGGAAACAGATCCATGGCGCCGCCGTCGAACGCCTTCTGCTCGGGACCGTAGGCGTGGTCCTGATCGGCCGTGGCGGCTTGCGTGCGATCCAAGCGGAACGGATTGATCGCGCCGGCGCCATTGGCCGTGTTGACCTTGTTCGGGTTCGCCGTGAGCAGGCTGGCGGTCAGTCCATTCACGCGTGGCGTGAAGGGTCGTGCGTAAAAGGCCGGCTCACCGGGAAGATTGGCCGCGTTCGGATAGGTGCCGAAGTAGTGATCGAAGGAGACGTTCTCCTGGAAGATCACCACCAGATGCTTGATCGGGGTTGCCGTGTGGAAATCCCTGCCGTGCCGGTGGGCGGCATCGGAGGCGGAGTCGGCGCTGACAGGTATCTGTGCAAACGAAACGGCGGAAAAGCTCAGAACGCACGCGGCAATACAAACGGCGAGATTGTGTCGCATGGAAGGCTCCCTACGGTCGCGGGTGATGCGCTTCCCCTAAAGCGCGGTGTCCACGAACGATAGGCGGACAAGGTGACAGGCCTATAACAGGCGCCTTACGCGATAACTTGCAGGTGATCCCGCGCACAGAAAGCGCGTCAACCAAGGATCGGAGCCGGCAGCGGTACGGGCCTTGCGGGGCGACCACACCCTGTCGCCAGCGCCCGGGCGTGCCTGCGGCCGGCGGACCGCCCCCTGACCTTTGACACTGTTTAGACCCCAGTTCGCGCCCTAGCCTGAGGGGTCATGAGCGCGCTACGCCGGCTGCTGGAGCCGGTCGATCGCTTGTCACCATCGACCGCCCAAGCGGGCACCGCACAACCAGAGGGAATCCATGACCAAGCAGTATCTGAAGCCCCTGGCGCTCGCCGTGAGCCTGGCCCTGTCGCTGACCGCCTGCGGCAAGCACGAGCAGGCGGCAGCAGCCCGCTCCCGCCGCCGCCAGCACCGCGCCCGCGACCGCTGGCACGACCGCTGCCGCTCCGACCGCGCCCAAGAGCGTGTTCGACGTCGAGCGAACTGGACCGACCATCCAGGCCTGCGCGGACTTCAACGGCTTCGTCAACGCGCAAGTGGGTCGCCGCCAACCCGATTCCGTCCGACCACACCAGCTGGGGCGCGTTCAACAAGCTGGCCGATGACAGCCTCAACACCCAGCACGAAATCGTCGACGCCGCCGCCAAGGACGCCGCCAGCGCCAAGGCCGGCTCGATCGAGCAGAAGATCGGCTACCTGTACGCATCGGGCATGGACGACGCCGCGATCGACAAGGCCGGCTTCGACCCGATCAAGCCACAAGCTCGACGCGATCGACGCCCTGAAGAACAGCGCCGGCGTCGCCGGCTATATCGACCACAGCTTCGCCCACGGCGACAGCCGGTGTTCCAGTTCGGTTCCGGCGCCGACTTCAAGACGCCAAGATGCAGATCGGCTACGCCACCAGGGCTGGCCTGGGCCTGCCGACCAAGGAGTACTACGTCGACGCCGAAGACAAGGACATCCGCGACGCCTACGTCGCCTATATCGCCAAGACGCTGGAGCTGACCGGCGTGGCCGATGCCGACGCGAAGAAGCAGGCCGACCAAGTGATGAGCCTTCGAAACCGCGCTGGCCAAGGCTTCGCTGTCGCCGACCGAGATGCGCGACCTGGACAACCAGTATCACTTCGTCAGCGTCAAGGAAGCGGACAAGGTCACCCCGCACTTCAGCTGGCAGAAGATTCTTCGACGCCCAGGGCGTGACCATCGACAAGGGCTTCTCGCTGTCGCAGCCGAAGTTCTTCGCCGAGTTCGACAAGCTGCTGGCCAGTGCGCCGGTCAGCGAGTGGCAGGCCTACCTGCGCTTCCACGCCATCGACGGCGCCTCCGCCGTACCTGTGCAAGGCCTTCCAGGACAACAAGTTCGATTTCTACGGCAAGACCCTGGCCGGCCAGCCGGAGCAGAAGCCGCGCTGGAAGCGGGTGCTCGGTGGCGTCAACGAGTCGATGGGCGATGGCGCCTGGGCCAGCTTTACGTGGCCAAGGTCTTCACGCCCGAAGCCAAGCAGCGCGCCGAGGAACTGGTCACCAACGTGCGCAACGCGCTGAAGGCCCGCATCGAGAACCTGGACTGGATGAGCGACGAGACCAAGGCCAAGGCGATCGACAAGTGGAACACTTTCCTGCCCAAGATCGGCTATCCGGACAAGGGTGAGTGGCGCAACTGGTCCGGCCTCGAGATCAGCCCGGACAACTAGTACGCGCAACGTGGAGGCCGCGCAGAAGTTCAACTACGACTACGACCTGTCGCAAGATCGGCAAGCCGACCGACCGCAAGGAATGGGGCATGACGCCGCAGACGGTCAACGCCTACTACGACCCGAGCAACAACACGATCAACTTCCCGGCCGCGATCCTGCAGCCGCCGTTCTTCGATGCCGAAGGCGACGACGCGATCAACTATGGCGGCATCGGCGCGGTGATCGGCCACGAGTCCAGCCACGGCTTCGACGACCAGGGCAGCCAGTTCGACGGCGACGGCAACAACGAGCAACTGGTGGACCAAGGCCGGACGAGACGCAGTTCGAGGCGCGCACCGGCAAGCTGGTGCGAGCAGTTCAACGCCTATGCGCCGATCAAGGACAAGCCGGACCTGCACGTCAACGGCAAGCTGACCCTGGGCGAGAACATCGCCGACCTCGGCGGCCTCAACGTCGGCCTACGACGCACTGCAGACCGCGCTGAAGAAGAACCCGGCCGGAAGCCGACGAGAAGATCGACGGCTATACCGAGGACCAGCGCTTCTTCCTCAACTGGGCCCGCGTCTGGCGTGGCAGCATCCGCGAGAAGCAGCCGATGCTGCAGCTCAACACCGATCCGCATGCACCGATGGCGCTGCGCGCCATCGGCGCACCGTCGAACATGCCGGCCTTCGCCAGCGCGTTCCAGTGCAAGGCCAGGCGATGCCATGGTGCGTCCGGCCGACAAGCAGGTGAAGATCTGGTAAGCACCGCACGGCTGCGGCATCTGTCGCAGCCGTTCCTTCCTTGAAGAAAAGGCGTCGCGCGAAAGCGCGGCGCCTTTTTCTTTCCTCCCCCTCCCCTCTGGGCCCGATTAGCGTCGAATCTCAGCCGCAGCGTGCGTGGAGTAGGAGCGCACCCTGTGCGCGACCGGCGCTGGCCCCTGATCCCATCGCTGCCGCTGCCCGGCCATCGACGCGGTACGCGGGCGATGGCTAGGGGAACTGAGGCGTAGCCCATCGCGCACAAGGTGCGCTCCTACGGCGGGCGGGAAGTCGCATGGCTGAGATTCAACGCCAATCAGCCCAACGGGGAGAGCAAGTCGGCACCTCACGCCCCCGCCCGCGAACGCCTCACCTCATAAGCTTTCAGATGCGCATACGCCACGCGCAGCATAGGCAACGCACCTTCGGACGCATCGCCGCGCGCCAACAGATCGCCAACCACATGATCGGCTTCGATAAGACCACCCTGCTCCAGATCGCGCATCATCGAAGCGCTCAATGCGGACCCTGCTTCGGTAAGCATCGAGTGTGCACGCGCGAGCACCGCGTCCGTAGGGGCGTGACCGTTGCGTGCCGCGACACTTCGGCAGTCGTCCAGCAACTGCACCGTGGCCTGCAAGCCCCCGGGCGCGGCGACAATGTCGCCGACCGGCGCGCGCATCAAACACGTGATACCGGCCAACGACGCCAGGAACACCCACTTGTCCCACATGTCCTGAAGGATGGTCGTGCTGAGACGCGGCTCGAATCGCGCATTCGCCATGCTCTGGGCCACACGCTCGACACGCTCCGAGCGCGTACCGTCGCGTTCGCCGAAGGTCAGGCCATGCGACTGGTTCAGATGCCGCACCGCTCCTTCCGCATCCAGCGTCGCGGCGATAACGCACTGCCCGCCCAGCACCCGATCCGCGCCGAAATGTGCGTCAAGCAGATCGAGATGTCGCATGCCATTGAGCAAGGGCAGGATCATCGTTTGCGGCCCAACGGCCGGCGCCATGTCCTCGATCGCCTGCGGCAAGTGATAGGCCTTGCAGCTCAACAGGATCAAATCGAACGGCTCACGCAACGCACCGGCCTGAACCGTCGGTGGTGACGGCAGTACGGCATCGCCGAGGCTGCTGCGAATGACCAGGCCGAGCCGGGCCAGTTGCTCAGCGCGCTTCGCGCGCACCAGAAAGCTGACGTCCTGCCCGCTCTCGAGCAGCCGACCACCGAAATACCCCCCGGTCGCGCCCGCACCAATCACCAGAATGCGCATGTTGCTGTCCTCAAGAAGTCCAGGCGTCCAAGGCTAGCGCAAGCCTGTCCAATAAACCGACGCCGGTGATTTCGTGACCTGCGACACCTAAGGTGAACACGCCCCCCTCCGGGCGACCTCATCATCAACTGGCCAGCGACCTGCTTCGAGTGATGGCTGTAAACCGCGGCGCGCACATTGCCGCCTCTCTGAGTGCACGGCCTGGTGCGCCACCACAACCAGCACGGCCTGCCGCTCGAGCCACATACCTCCATCCAGACCCTTACCGGCACCGATGTGCAGGCCGTGCTGCGACTGATTGATCCACACCAGAATCTCTTCAGACATCGGCTGAGAACTCAGGCAAGAGCAGGCTTTGCTCTCATCCGGCGCAATACGCCAACATCGCGCCGATGCATGAATCGCTTCGCAAGAAATTGCCGTCGATTCTTTGAACCGAGTCACTTAGGGCCGACGGAAGGAGCATTCTTTCCGATAAGCGGCAGTCGAAATTCGTGCGCGCCCGTACAACAATCTATACGAGCTCGATCGAGAGTCGATCGAACGCCGCGTCTGTGACTGAGCCCTGACTAAGGGTTGCCATACGGCTGCAGCGTCAAGGGGAACAGGGGAATCCGTGATGTGTATCTTGTCTCTTAGGCAAGCAGGGGAGCGCAGTAGCGACTTCGGTGCCAGCGATTGCTTGGCAGGCGCGCTCGTAACTAGGTGTCCTGTTGGGAGAGGTGATGTAACCATGATGCAAACGCCAGGCAAGCAGGCAGGCTTCACACTGCTGAAACCTAATGATCGTGGTCGCGATCATCGCAATTCTCCCCGCCATCGCGATCCCACAGTATTCGCAGTACATCACCCGCAGCAAGTTGACCGACGGCATGAATGCGCTTTCGGCCTATCGCGTGAGCATGGAGCAGTACTATCAGGACAACCGTGTTTACGACTCCCTCCCGGCACACCGGCGGGCCCCCGGCGCCCCGCCACTGAGGTCACGATCTTCACGTTCACCTGCACGATAGGCACTGATGCGAACGGTACGGCGGGGCAGGGATATACCGCGCAAGCCGCAGGTAATGCAGGCACCCCAGTCGCGGGTCTCACCTATCAGATTGACTATCAAAACAATCGCACAACACCCAATGTCCCTTCAAGGATGGACCGCTCCAACCACGAACTGTTGGGTAACTAAGTAAGGGTGGCTGCTGATGACACCCAGCCACCAAGAAGGCATGAGCCTCATTGAAGCTACTGATCAGTATGGCCATCCTTGCCATTCTTTTGTCATAAAATTGGCGTACCCAGCTATCAGCAATGGGTGCGCAATATCACGCATCCGCAACGCGTCCGAATCTGTACCAAGAACGGCCTGCGCCTGGCCCGAAGCGGGAAGCGGCGCAACGCAGTGCGAACGTGCGCTTCGGGGTAGACATCGACAAGCACGGCTGACTGGACCGTCTGCGTGCTCAATGGCGCCGCGACATGTGGAGGCGCGGGCACCTCTAACATCCAGACTTTCGTATCAAGCGGTAGCGCCAACAACATACAACTCGACGTAGCCACCACGCCAGGCAATCTCGGTACGCAGCTCACCACTGGCATCCCGGCCAACAGTGGTGTCACGTTCACCGCACTCGGCCGACCCAGCGCATACGGGACTACCGATCTTGCGCGAATTGACGCGACATCCGGCCAGGCTGGCGACCGTTGGCTCGTTACCACCATTTCTTCGGGAGGCATGGTGCATATGTGCGATCCCCCAGCTCCATCAATCGGTCAGCCCGCAAGGCTGTATCCCGTGAACAAGCCCATCTCCCCTCGCGCTATACAGCGCGGCATCATCATGATCGACGCGCTAATCGCTATCGTGATTTTTTCGATCGGAATCCTCGGCATGGTCACCCTGCAAAGTGCGGCCGTGAACATGGCAAGCAGCGCAAAATACCGCACCGATGCGGCGATGTTGGCCGATCAGGTCGTGGCTCAGATGTGGGCATCCAACAATGCAACCGCCGGCGTGCTTGCGACGAACTTCAATAGTCCCAACGGCACCGCTTACAAGGCTTGGGCTTCCGACGTCACGTCCCTTTCAGCCAATGGCGGTCTTCCGGGTGCAGCCGCCCATGCGCCAACCATCGTGGTCGACGCCAACAACTTCGTGACCGTAACGATCTCCTGGCAGGCACCGAGTGACACGAGTGTTCACACCTATGTCTCTACCACCCAAATTCAGCCCTGAGCGCTCGATGAAACAACTGAACGCACTTATGGCTGACCGTTCCTTCGGCTCCCCTTCGCGCGAAAAGGGCTTTACGCTGATCGAGCTTTTGGTCGGCATCTTGGTGAGCCTGATTTGCGCGCTCGCCATGATGGCCGCGTTTGCCGCCTTCGAAGGCCCCAAGCGCACAACCACCAGTGGCGACGACGCCCAGCAGAATGGCAGCTACTCACTCTTCCAGCTCGAGCGCCAGATCCGCACGGCAGGCTCGGGCCTGACCCAGGGCAACAAGTACGGCGTGTGGGGCTGCCTCATCAGTGGCTATTTTGGCGGCGCCCAAGTCATGCCAAGCGCCACCGCCCTGCCTGCACCATTCTCTTCCTGGCCGCAAAGCACCCCAGCGACACCGGTCCGCATGGCTGCCATGCCCGTGTTGATCGCCTCGGGTGGCACCGACGCTTCCGGCAACGCCGCCTCTGACACGATAGCCGTGGTGGCCGGCAACCCAGCCGGCACTGTGTTCAAAAGCGCCGTGCAAAGCACGTCCACAGGTACAACACTCGTGCTCGACAATGCCCTGGGCATTGCCAATGGCGATTACCTGATCGGCGCGACTACCGCCGGCAACTGTGCCATGGGTAAAGCCTCCACCGTGACCCTGGCGAGCAACCAGCTCACGCTATCGGCCAACGACAGTCCACCAACGGGACTCACCAGCGCCACCTACGTATTGGATTTTAGGCCAGCAGCCAGTCTTCAGTCTATATGGCGTCGATACCACCACAAACACGCTCGTGACTTACGATCTGCTTCAGCGCTCTGGGACCGCCCGCGCTTACCCATATCGGACGACATAGTCGCGATCAAGGCGCTTTACGGCGTAGACGATGGCGCGGCCACCGCCAGCATTCCGGGCAGCGGAACACTGGGCGATGACATCATCGACGAGTGGGTCCAGCCGACGGGCACCTGGTCCATTGCCACGATCATGGCCACTCAGGCTTCCGCATCCCAGGCGTTTTCGCAGATCAAGGCGATCCGCCTCGTCGTTGTTGCACGCAGCTCGCTGCAGGAACGATCCTCGGATTACTCGGGCGGGTCGACCCGCCTCAAGCTGTTCCAGGATCTGCCTGCCGGGCTGCGGTACACCATCACGACGCAGCCGCAGTACCGCTACAAGATCTACGACACCACTATTCCGATCCGAAACGCGCTTGTTACCCGACTGTTCTGAGCTGACTGCCATGCGCCACAAATACAGCCATTTGCCCTCTCACGGGCGCGCCGACAGCGCGGCGTGGTATCCACGCTCATCGCGGTTATCGTGCTCCTGGCGACCCTGTTGGCCGCAGTAGCCCTGATGCGGTCGGTGGACACCAGCAATACGATCGCCGGCAGCATTGCCTTCGAGCGGGCCGGGGCGCAGGAGGCCGAGATCGCCTATAAAGATATGCTGACCAATGCGTCCCAGTTTAGCGGCACGCCAGGACTCGGGGAATCGGATCTCACTGGAATCGGCTACTACGCGTCCTTGCAACCGGTGGATAGTCGAGGCGTACCGGCCGTACTCGTGACGAGCGGAAACGGTCACCCGCCAAGCGGCTATACAGGCCCAGATCAGATTCATTACGTCATTGAGCGCATGTGCCCGACATCCGGACCGGCGCTGACCGTCGCGCCCAACCAGTGTCTGGTGCCCGGCGCAACGGTTACCGGTGGTTCGACGACAGGAAATCAGGGTGGCTTCTCGGCGGGTGCGCTCGCTGGCTACCGGCTAACCGTACGCGTCGATGGGCCAAAAGGCGCGACGACCTACGTACAAACGATATTGCACTGAGTAGCTGCCCACCCTTTGGCGAATCAAGGGCCGGCATGCAAGGGAAATCGGCTTCTTCCAGTCACGGCATGTGTCACGGCATGTGCCACGGGATTCTACACAAGCAATTCGGGATCGCCCATGCGCATCTTCTATCGTTCAACCTCCACCAGTCGTCGCATCGCCACGCTGCTGGCCTGTGCGCTCACACTGGCATCGGGCCTCGCTTCTGCCACCACGCTGTCCGACATCCCGGTAGGTACCGCCTCCAACGTGCCAGCCAACCTGATGCTCACGCTTTCGGTGGAGTTTCCCACCGGCACGGTGGCCGCTTACAAAGACGTCGCCGGCTACGGCGCAAGCAATACTTACTTGGGCTACTTCGATTACCTTAAGTGCTACGACTACGACAGTACGAACGGCTATTTCAAACCAATCAGCGTGAGCTCGAGCACCAGCATCCCCGACTGCACGGGTCACTGGAGCGGCAACATGCTCAACTGGGCCACCATGACGGCATTGGATGAATTCCGACAAAGCCTTACCGGTGGTAACCGGTCGATCGATACGAGCACCAACACGGTACTTCTGCGCTCGTACCTGAACTCGCAAAGCAACTCAGGAAATTTTCCTGATAAGAATATTGGCACAGGCTTTAGCAACGTTGCCGCCAACACAGTGATAGGTGATACGAATTTCAACACCTACGCCAAGGTATATCTCAGATCCTATGGAAGCGCCTCAACGTTCCTTATATCGAACAATAGTTCATTTTCAGGAACCGGTACGACCAATATCGGCACCAGCAACCATCCAAACAATATCAATAATGCCGTGTCCACGTACAACGCCGCAGTGCAGGTATGCGTCGAAAGCGTGGGGCTGGAAAACAACTGCAACAAGAACCCCAAGAATACGTATCCCAACTCGGGCAAGTACGATAAACCTGAGGGCTTGATCCAGCAGAACTATCAGCGTATTCGCGTAGGTGCAGCAGCCTATGCATTCAAAAGTGGTTCTGGTGCCGCCAATGGAGCACTCCGTGCGCTCCTGAAGGATAACGGGCCCGACACGTATAACGGCAACGGTGCGCGAAACTATTTCCCATGCACGTCTTCCAACCAGAATCCGAATACAGAGTGGGACTGCGTTACTGGTGTTTACAAAACGAATCCGGATCCTGATACCAACAAGCTGGCCCCTGGCGGCACCGCGAATGCGACTACGTCCGGCGCCATCAATTACCTGAACACGTTCGGCTACTCCAACGGCTACGAAACGTACGACACGCTTGCAGATCTTTACTGGGCATCGCTTTCCTACCTGATGAACGTGCCGCTGGATTCGACTTACACGAGTGGGCTGACGGCAAGCAACAGTCTGGACACGGCATTTCCTGTCTATCAGGGAACCGCCGTCAATGACCCTATCCAGTACACGTGCCAAGCTAATGCCATCGTAACGATTGGCGACTCTCACACGTGGTACGACACCCGGGTGCCGAGCTCAGGCGGGCCCACCGCATCGTATAGCAACCAGTCGGCGCTAGCGGTGGTGAATAACGTCGATGCTGCCCAATACGCTACGGCGCTGGGCAACTTGCCGCTCATCGAGGGCGTGGCCACGCCCCAAACCATGGCCTCCTTGTTCGCATCGGGCACGTCACTGGGCAATGTGGACGAGCCCAACGGAACAACGAATTCAACCTACAACATGGCGGGTCTGGCCTACTATGCGCACATCAAGATATTCGCGGTGACCTCAGTGGGAATCAGAACATCGCCACCTATACCGTGGACGTGCTCGAACCTGGGTCTATGACGGATCAAGTGGCGGAGATCTCAACCCTGACCAATTCAGCCCCTCCGGTGCCGCTACCGGTCCAAGCATGTATTGGCTCGCAGCAAAGTACGGTGGCTTTAACGATGTCAATGGCGATGGCAATCCCGCGAACATCCTCACCTGGCATACCAACACGACGGCGGCGACAACCTGGATCTGCGGCCGGACAATTACTTCCCCGGCAATCAGCCCGACCTGATTGAGTGGGGCCTGAAGCAGATCTTCAACAAGGTCGCGTCCACATCACAGACGCCGAGGGCCCGGGCGTCACCCTCAGTCGATTGCTATCGAATGTCGCGGCCGGCGTCACCACGGGACCGTATTACTCGCCGGCGACTGGATTCCCTGTCTGTACAGTAAGCAATACACACCCGGCATGGACGGTGACGTATCCGGCCTCATCGCCAGCACCGCCGTTCCCGGGGACCGTATCCCCCGTGACGGGAAGTCCTGCCTGGCATGCGCAGCTCCAGCTTGATACTCTCGTCAGGGCCCAAGGCGCAACCAGCAGTCAGTACGGCTGGAACACAGGCCGCCGCATCGTGACGTGCAATGGCGCCAGCGGCGTACCGTTCCGCTACGGCAATCTCTCAGCTCCGAAGGGCGGCACTAGCCAGCGGCTCCGCTGCTCAATTACCTGCGTGGCGACAAGAGCAACGAAAGCTAGCTGTTCCGTGTCCGCACTCATATCCTTGGCGACATCGTGGACTCGGGTGCCGTGCTGGTCCAGGGCGCGCAATCTCCCAAATTCGCGAATCGTTCAATCCGGGCTATAGATCCTTAGTAGCACCGTCGCTAACCGGCAGCCTGTAGTATACGCCGGCGCCAACGACGGCATGCTGCACGCGTTCGAAGGGGATTCTCATTCTGCCGCCACCACTACCAACCCGGTCACCAGCGGCGGAGCGAACTGTTAGCCTATATACCGAGCATCTCTACAACGGACCCAATACCACGCCGAAGGTCGATGGCCTGGCTGCACTGTCGACGCTAAATGGCGTCACGCAGGACAGCAGCGGCAATTATCTGGCCTATGCCCACCATTTCTATGTAGACCAGACGCCACAAGCGGCCGATGTCGATTTCAACTACACGGCAGCCAGCGCGTTTGTGACGCCGCCTTCGATGAGCACGGCAGCCAATGCCGATTGGCACACGATTCTTGTCGGTGGCCTTGGCAAGGGGGGCAAGGGTTTCTATGCACTAGATATAACAGAAGCGTTCCCTCAGCGATCGATGCCACGAGCAGCACCAGCGCGGTTGAACAGACGTTGGCCACGGGGAAAGTGCTGTGGGAATTCACTGCTCCGGACATGGGCTATTCCGTACGGGGCGCCACTCATTGCCAAGACTCGCAAATACGGCTGGGTCGTCTTGCTTACATCGGGCTACAACAACAGGTACGGGCAAAGGCCACCTTTATGTCATCAACGCGAAGACCGGCGCTTTGCTCGAGACACTAAGCACGACCGCGGGCTCTGCCAGCTCACCCAGTGGCTTGACTCAGGCCACCGGATATACAAAGGATCTCACCGACAACAACCGATCGAGCAGGTATACGCAGGCGACCTGCTTGGCAACGTTTGGCGCTTCGACCTTTCCGGCACCGGGACTTACCCGGCTCCTACTCTGCTCGCCCAGCTCACCGATCCCAGCGGAAATCCGCAGCCCGTAACTACGGCGCCGCGCATCGAGCTCGACTTGGCCTCCAATTCACTGGAGAACCACGCGGCGCTGGGTATTTGTGGGCACAGGCCAGGCGCTTGACGCCAGCGATTTGAGCAATACGCAGCAACAGACCATGTACGCAATTCGCGACGGCGATGGCAGCACCCCTTCCACAACTGGGCTGCCAATCACCCGCAGTACGTCGACCCTGCACCAGGTCACTGACCTTACTAAGGGTGTCACGACTCTGGATACGGATGCGGGCTGGTATTACGACCTGACTGGCTCGTCAGGTACCAACGGCGGCACGGAACGCATTGTGATCAACCCGGATGCCGCAGCGGGCACTTACTCGGTAAGCTGGGCCACCATGACGCCTACATCCGACCCTTGCGTACTGGCGGGCAATATCTACGCCGTCAGCTTCGGTAGCGGTGGTTCTGTACTGGTGGACAGTTCTGGCAACAGCATGGCGTATATGCAGGTCCAGTCGGCACCAACCAAAATCGAGGTCGTCCAGCTGCCCGGAACCACACAGCTTGCCCTACTCTACGGACAGTCCTCTGGATTGCCTCAGATGGGCCAGATGCGGCAGGGCTCCAACGGCGCGTCGCCGCAGCGCGTCAATTGGCGAGAAATTCTCAACAACTGACCGAGCAAAGAACCCGGCTTTTGCCGGGTTCTTCGTTTTGAACGCAAGTCCCGAGCGCCTTTCTCTAGGCATCGACAATTAGTGGGCGGATAATCGGCGGTCCTAGCTGCTTGTGGCCCCCTGATGTTCGTACCTGGTCAACGCTGGATCTCCACCGCCGAGCCGGAGCTCGGCCTCGGCACCGTGCTGCGCGTCGAAGGGCGCGGGGTGCAGGTGCTGTTCGCCAAGGCGGGCGTGCTGCGCCCTTATGCGGTCGACTCGGCGCCGCTGGTCCGCGCGGAGTTTCGCCCCGGCCAGCGCGTGGCCGGCAAGGGCATGGCCTTCCTGGTCGAACGCGTGGAGATCCGCGAAGAGCTGCTGGTCTATCGTGGCGAAGGCCGCGAGCTGGAAGAAGGCCAGCTCGACGACGAACAGAGCGTCAGCCAGGCCGATGACCGCCTGATCGGCGGCCGCACCGACCCCGTTTCACATTTTGAACTGCGCCTGGAAGGCCTGCAAGCGTCGCGCCGATGCCCGCCGTTCGCCGGCCTGGGGCCTGGGTGCCGCCCGCATCGGGCTGGTGCCGCACCAGCTGCGCGTGGCCGGCATCGCCTCGGCGCGCCGCCCTCCCCGCGTGCTGCTGGCCGACGAGGTGGGCCTGGGCAAGACCATCGAGGCCGGCATGATCATTGCCCGTCAGCTCGCCACCGGCCGCGCCGGGCGCGTGCTGGTGCTGCTGCCGGACACGCTGGTCTACCAGTGGTTCGTCGAACTGCTGCGCCGCTTCAACCTCAGCTTCGCCATCTACGACGAGGAGCGCTGCGAGGCGCTGGAGCAGTCGGACGGCAGCCGCAACCCGTTCGAGGACGAGCAACTGGTCATCGCCGACTTCACCTTCCTCGAAGCAGTCGCCCAAGCGCGCCCAGCAACTGCTGCGATGCCCGTGGGACCTGTTGGTGGTCGACGAGGCGCACCACCTGGCCTGGACGCCCGAGGCCGCCAGCCCGCGCTACACGCTGGTGGACCAGCTCGCCGCGGCCACGCCCGGCGTGATCCTGCTGACCGCCACGCCCGAACAACTCGGCCGCAGCGGCCATTTCGCCCGCCTGCGCCTGCTCGACCCGCAGCGCTACCACGATCTGGACGTCTATCTGGCCGAGGCGGACAAGTTCAGCAGCCTGTCGAAGGTCGCCGACCGCCTGCTCGATGGCGAGCCGCTGGACGATGCGCAGCGCGCCACCCTGCGCGACGCCTTCGACGGCGACGAGGCACTGCAGGCCGACTCGCCGATACGACCAAGCCCGAGCACGCGCGCGAAATCCTCGCCGCGCTGATCGACCGCCACGGCACCGGCCGCGCGATGTTCCGCAACCGCCGCGCCAGCATCGGCGGTTTCCCGCAGCGCTGCCGGAGTGGCATCTGCTCGACGCCGACACGCTCAGCGAGACGGCCGCCAGGCCCTGCTCGCCGAGTTCCACGCCGACATCCAGCAGCCCTCGCCGGCCATCGAGTTCGACTACAGCCGACGACCCGCGCATCGATGCGCTGGTCGCACTGCTCGAAGCGCATCCGCAGGACAAGTTCCTGCTGATCTGCCGCAGCCAGGCCAAGGTCTGGCGCTGGAAGAGGCATTGCGCACGAAGAGCGGCGTCGGCGTGGCGCGCTTCCACGAAGGCCTCGGCATCGTGCAGCGTGACCGCAATGCGGCGTATTTCGCGCAGCCCGACGGCGCGCGCCTGCTGCTGTGCTCGGAGATCGGCTCGGAAGGCCGCAATTTCCAGTTCGCCCATCGGCTGGTGCTGTGGGATCTGCCGCTGGATCCGGACCTGCTCGAGCAGCGCATCGGCCGCCTGGATCGCATCGGCCAGAAGCACGACATCAGCATCCACATCCTCGCCGTGGCCGACAGCGCGCAGCACGTGCTGGCGCGCTGGTACGACGAGGGCGTGGACGCGTTTCGCTCCAGCCCCGCCGATGGCCGCGAACTGCTGCGCCGTTTTGGCGACATCGCTGGCGCGACTGGCCGACCAGCATGCGCGCGGCGACGACAACCGCGACCAGGAACTGGACGTGCTGCTGGCCGAAACCCGCGCCAGCCACGAGGAGATGGCCGAGCTGATCCGCAGCGGCCGCGATCACCTGCTGGAACTGGCGGCCAGCCGCGACCTGCATGCCGATGAACTGCAGCAGGCTTTCACGCCGCGAAGACAACGACCCGGCGCGCGACGCCTTCATCCAGCGCCTGCTGGAAGCGCTTCGGCATTCACGCCGAAGAGCTTGGCGGCAAGGTGCTGCTGCTCGACCCGCAATACCTCTCCACCGACGCCCTGCCCGGCTTTGCCGAAGGCCCACAAGCGGTCACGTTCGCGCGCGACGTCGCGCTGGCACGCGAAGAACTGCCGCTGTTGCGCCTGGATCATCCGATGGTGCTGGGCGCGCTGGATCTCGCGCTGTCCAGCGAGCAGGGCAATGCGGCGTTCCTGGTGGATGACGGACTGCCACCGCGCAGCGCGCTGCTGCAGGCCGTCTACCTGCTGGAATGCGTAGCCGACCGCAAGCTGGATGCCGAGCGCTTCCTGCCAACGCAGCCGGTGGTCGTTACCGTCGATACGCGGCTTGCCGAACGCGCCGACTTCCGCCCCAGCGACATCGCCTTGCGCAAGGCGCCGACCGCACCATCGAGGTACCGCGTTACCGCAAATTCCTCACCAAGCTGGTACCACCGATGCTGGAAAAGGCCGAGTCGCTGGCCAGCGAGCGGGCACAGGGCAGTGTCACCGAGGCCCTGGCTTACGCGACCGAAACACTCGACGCCGAGCTTTCGCGGCTGCTCGCGCTGCGCGCAGTCAATCCGGCGATCAGCGATAGCGAGATCGCCGCCGTGGCCGACGAACGCACCGCCGTATTGGCGGCGCTACCGCAATCGCGACTGCGTCTGGATGCCGTGCGTTTTATCGTCAGCCCGGACTTCCTGGCGCTGCGCTAAGCCCGTTTTGATTTTCGGGAGTCGTCGCGGGAGCTGCGGCGACTCCCGCCCTTCCCTTCCGGGAACTACCGAAAGGTATTTTTTGGTGGAAAGAGGGTTGGGGTGAGAGGGCTCGCCCTAGCGCGACAACTGAGCTGTGTCGCCAGCATGCCGCTTACGCAGCGGGCGTTTCGACTGCCTGCCGGCAGCCGAGTCACTTTTCTTTTGCTGGCCCAAAAGAAAAGTAACCCAAAGAAAATGGCCTTAGAGCTCATGGCATTGCGCGGGATACAAGCTTGAAGGGCGTGGCCAGACAGACAGGTTGCGGCCCAAGGCGAGACACAGCGGCTACACCGCGACGCGCCAAAGCGATGAGGACTTAAAGCAGGTCCGGCCGAAGGTCGAAACGGTTGCCGTAGCCGCGCGCCTAGATGGCCACCATACCGCCCACGCTTTAAGCCCTCTGCGCATCGGCGCGTTGCGATGTAGCCGCTGTGTCTCGCCGTGGGCAGCCAACGATCTGATCGCGCAAACCTTCCAACGCTTCTATCCCACGGTGTGCTGCCAGCTCTTGAGGCCGTTTTCTTTGGGTTACTTTTCTTTTGGGCCAGCTGTATAGACCGGAGACATAGGTAACAGGTGTGCTAGGACATGGGTTACATTTTTTTTTTTTTTTTTTTTTTTTTTTTTTTTTTTTTTTTTTTTTTTTTTTTTTTTTTTTTAATACGCCTCGGCATCGCGTGGTCGTGCCGCGATACGGTGACCGCGTAGGGCATTGGAGACCTTGAGGGCGTGGCCATGCAGGTACACCCGACCATTGGCCAGCACCGTCAAGACTTCATCCTGAGGCGCGTACTCAATGCTCGGCAAGACCTCGGGAAAGGCCCGGGAGCTGGGTCGATAGCGCGCCTGAGGCATCGCCATGGCGATCCCTTCGTGCGGCCGGATCTGGTTGTAGATGGTGCGCCAACGATCCAAGGCTCGCTGCATGTGCGCCTGATCGGTGAAGGCAGCGCCCTGCAGGACCTCGGCCTTGAGGCTGCGATGAAAGCGCTCGTCCTTGCCGTTGGTCTGCGGGTGCGCCGGCGCGCTGAAGCTGACGCGAATCCCCAAGCGGACCAGCCACAGACTCAAGGCCGACAGACCCCGGGAATCGCCGCCGGGAATTCCCCAGGGCGAGCCGTTGTCCATGTTCATGCGCAGCGGCAAGCCATACCGACGGAAGGTGTGGGTCAGCGCGGTCTGCACGGTGGCGGCGCGCATATCGGGCACCGCGCGTGAACGCCAGGTTGTACCGGGAATGGTCATCCAGCACGGTGAGTGGATCGCAGCGCCCTGACCCCAGGACCACCGTCCCCTTGAAGTCCATCTGCCACAGCTCATTGGGCGCGGCGTGTTCAAAGCGTTGCCATCCCGGCGAGGTTCCCGGGGTGGCGGGGCACAGCAACCCGTGCCGGCGCAGGATGTGGGTGATCGTGCTTGGCGCCGGAACGTCGCTATGGCCGCGGTTGTGCAACACGCGCGCTAGCTTGCGTCCACCCCAGCACGGATGCTGCTGACGCAAGCGCACCACAGCCTCCTCCATCACCTCATCGGTGCGTGTGGGTGAGCTATGTGGCTGGCGTGAGCGATTGCTCAGCGGCTCGTCCGCCGCCGCTCGCTGTAACCACTTATAGGCGGTCTTGCGACTGATGCCGAAACGGCGTGCCAGCTCGCTCATGCTCACGCCTTGGCCGTGTGCCAGGGCGACAAACTCGGTACGAAGAGACATCGGTGTGGCTTCCTTCCAAGGCATGGAAATCGGCACCTCGTTAGCGCCTTAAGGCGATGCCGAGGTGTAACCCATGTCCTGGCACACCTGTTACCTATGTCTCCGGTCTATACAGGGCCAGCAAAAGAAAAGTGACTCAAGCGCCGGCAGGCGATCGAAACGCCCGCTGCGTAGGCGGCATGCTGGCGATAACGCTCGATCCACGCGCGATCGCGAGCACCCGCCCCTCATCCCAACCTTCTCCCCAGAGGGGAGAAGGAGCAGAAGCGCGCGACAACCCACCTTAAGCCGCCGCCAACAACCCCTCACGCACTCGCATGCGCTGCTTCACGCCGAACAACGTGTAAGCCATGGTCAGCAACACGATCCACGCGCCACCCACATAAAGCGCCACACGCGTATCGGGACTGTAGCCAAGCATGAACAGCACAAAGCCCAGGAAGGCCAGGCAGATGACGCTGCTGATTGGCCATGCGCGCAAGCGGAACCCGCCCAGCGGAGCACCCTCGGCGCGCTGACGCCGGCGGAAGCTGAAGTGGGCCAGCATCACCATCGTCCAGGTCCACACCGTGTTGAACGACAGGATCGACATCATCATGCCGAACACCTTGGCCGGCACCAGGTAGTTCAACAGCACCGCCAGCAACAGACAGGCCAGGGTTACCAGGGTCGCAGGCACGGGCACGCCCTCGGCATTGACTTTGTCCAGCGCCGCGGGCGCCTGCCCCTTGCCGGCAAGGCTGTACAGCATACGGCTACCGCTGAAGGTGGTGCAGTTGAAACCGGACAGCGCCGCCGTGATGACCACGAAGTTGATCAGGCCGGCGGCCTGCGGAATGCCGAGCTTGCCGAAGGTGGTGACGAACGGGCTGCCTTGCGTGCCGAGGCCCGTCCAGGGATAGATCGCCATGATCACGAACAGCGCACCCACATAGAAGATCAGGATGCGCCACAGCACCGAGTTCACCGCGCGCGGGATCGTGCGTTCCGGCTGGGCGGCCTCGCCTGCCGCAATGCCCACGGTTTCCACGCCGCCGAACGAGAACACCACCACCGGCAACGCGAGCACCATGCCGGTCAGGCCATGCGGGAACCAGCCGCCGTGCGACCACAGGTTGGACAGGCCCGTAGGCTGCCCGCCATTACCCCAGCCCAGGAAGATGATCGACAGGCCGGCAGCGATCATCGCCAGCACGGTCAACACCTTGATCAGGGTGAACCAGAATTCCATCTCGCCGTAGATCTTCACGGTCAGCAGGTTGAGGCCGCCGATCATCAGCACGCTGCCCAGCACCCAGATCCAGCGCGGCCAGTCGGGAAACCATACGTGCATATAGGCGCCGACAGCGGTGGCCTCAGCCATGCCCACGCCCACCATCAGCAGCCAGTAATTCCATCCCGTGACATAACCGGCGAACGGCCCGAGATAGCGTTGCGCATAGACACTGAAGGAACCGGCCACGGGATCGCGTACCGTCATCTCGCCCAGCGCGCGCATGATGATGAAGATCATCACGCCGCCGAACATATAGGCGAACAACACCGATGGGCCCGCCAGCGTGATGGCATCGGCCGAACCGAGGAACAGGCCGGCGCCAATGGCCATGCCAAGCGCCATGAAGGTGATATGGCGCGGCGTAAGCCGGCGCTGGAGATGCTGCGTCATGAATGGGCCGAATGGATGTAGGGCGAACGATCAGCGCCAGAGGCGGCGCTGCGGCTTGATCGGCAACTTGCCGCGCCAGTATTGGATCAGCACCAGGCCACCGAGCATGCCGCCCAGATGGGCGAAGTGCGCCACGCCGGCCTGGGTGCCGGTCACGCCCATCACCAGTTCGACCAGCGCGTAGCCGGTGACGAATAGCCAGGCAGGCATCGGAATCGGCAGGAAGATCAGCATGACTTTCTCATGCGGATACATCATGCCGAACGCCAGCAGCAGGCCGAAGATGGCACCGGATGCACCCAGCGTGGGATAGAACCCGCCGGTGAACCACTGCACCACCGCCAGTTGGGCGAGCGCCGCCACCACCAGGCAGACGAAGTAATACAGGATGAAGTTGCGCGTGCCGAACAGGCGCTCGATCTGCCCGCCAAACATGTACAGCGCAAACATGTTGAACAGTAGATGGGTCCAGCCGCCATGCATGAACGCGTAGGTCACGACCTGCCAGACCCGGAAACCGACCGACACGATGCTGCCGTCGCCGGCCTGGGCCATCTGGTCCGCGCCCCAAGGCCACAGGGCAAAGTGCACCAGCAGGGTCTCGCCCATCACTTGCTGCAACAGGAAGATCGCCACATTGGCGATCAGCAGGTTGCGCGTAACGGGAGGAAGATCGAAGGGCATGCGGGGTGATTCCAGGCTAAAAACTACGCAAGCGTACCCGTACAGGCGCGGCACCGCCACGGAGGCGGCGCTGGAACCGTCATCGTTCGAATGGCTCTTAGAGCCCTTTCAAAGTCTCCGCGGCAGCCACGAGCCCCCCTCCCAGCCTCCCCCTGCATGCAGGGGGAGGGGCCAAAAGCAAGCCCGCACTTACTCCCTCCCCTGCTTGTCCCAAAAGAGGACTCCCTGCGGTCGCAGGGAGGGTCGGGGAGGGGTGCTTGTAATCGCACGGAGACCTTGAACGGGCTGTCATCGATAGTCGCAAGATGATGAGGTCCAGCTTGCTGAGGCAACGGTTCCTGCGCCGCTGCAGCCACCCACTGCCAAGGCCTGACAAGCCGTAGAATGACCGCATGACGGATTCGCCACGCCAGGTACTGCTTGCGGGTGCCACCGGTCTCACCGGCCGGCTGCTGCTTTCGCTGCTGTTGGACGACCCCGGCGTCACCCATGTGCTCGCGCCTACGCGGCATGCCCTGCCCGCGCATCCCAAGCTGGAAAATCCAGTGGGCATGGTCAGCCACCTCATCACCCAGCTGCATGGTCCCGTCGACACGGTGTTCTGCTGCCTGGGTACGACGATCCGTCAGGCTGGCTCGCGCGAGGCGTTCCGCATGGTCGACTACGACTGGCCGCTGGCGCTGGGCAAGCACGGCCTCGCCATGGGTGCGCGCCACTATCTGGCGATGAGCGCGCTAGGAGCCGATCCCACCTCGAAGATTTTTTACAACCGCACCAAGGGTGAACTCGAAGTCGCGTTGCAGAAACAGAACTGGCCCCGCCTGACCATCGTGCGCCCGTCATTGCTGCTGGGAGCGCGTCGCGAGCTTCGGCTGGGAGAAGTCCTTGCGGCGCCCTTCTCCCGGGTGCTGCCGGGGCGCTTGCGCGGTATCGAAGCCGCCACCGTGGCCCGCGCCATGTGGCGTCTGGCGAGTACGCCCGGCCATGGTGTGCGCATCGTCGAATCGGACGAGCTGCGCGAGCTCGGCCGCTAGGGCTGGTGCACGCTAGGCAGCCAGGATGTTGCAGGCATAAAAAAAGGTTCTTCACGCTTTCCCGGGGAAGGCGGCCTTGATTTTCAGGAAGAAGTAGGTCGAGTCGCGGAAGCCATAGGCCATGCGCTTGATGACCTTGATGCGGTTGTTGACGCCTTCCAGGACGCTGGTGTGCAGGTGGTATTTGGCACTAGCGAGGATGCCGCGCAGGTACGGTTTGAGTCGTCTGGCGAAGGTGATACACGCGGGGATGCCGCTTTCTTCGGCCATGCGTTGCCACTGACGCCAGCGCAACCAGCCTTCGCGGACACTGGGGGCGTACCAGATCTCCTTGAGTGTGGTCTTCAGGAGATAGACCGTGGCTAGCGGCTGGTTGGCGGCGAGCAGATCGCGCAGGCGCACGGCCTGTTCTTCCTGGAGATTCTCGCGGTTGCGCAACAGCAGCCAGCGGCTGCGTTTGATGACGTGGCGGGCGGGCTTGTCCTGACGCAAGGCGTTGGCCTGATCCACCCGCACGCGGTCGATGACCTCGCGACCGAAACGGGCAACGACATGGAACTGGTCGTAGACGACTTCGGCCTGTGGGCAGTGTGTGCGCACCTCCCGATCGAACGCCGTGTTCATGTCCATGGCGACCGCTTCGATGTGCCGACAGGTATCCCCTAACAGGGCGAAAAAGGGTGCGATGGCCTTGCGGCTGTTGCCCTCGCCGACCCACAGCACGCGCAAGGTCTGCGCATCCATGATCACCGTCGCGTAACGATGCCCTTTGTGCAGGGCAAACTCGTCCATCACCAGGCGACGTACCGCGCCGGCCTCAAAGGCGCCCTGTGTCGCGACCAGGCGACGCTTGTCGATGTCCTTGACGCTCTGCCAGTGCAATCCCGTCAGCGCGCAGACATGACGAATCGGCAGCATCTGCGTCAACGCCTCGATCCAGGCCTGAAGACGACGGGTCACCCGCGCCCGCGGATCCAGCCAACCCACCCGTTCGCGACGTCGCCCACAACGCAGGCAATCCACCCGGCGTAGCTCCACCTTCAGCCACACCCGCCGATCCAGCAGGTCGCGCTCACGGATGCGTCGCCACTGACGGTCATGGATCAACGGACTGGGAGCGCCACAGCCACCGCACCGCGGTGTCCATGCCGGATCGGCACGCAACGTGATCAGCAGCTGATCGTCGGCCTGCTCTTCACAGGACTCCACACAAAAACCTTCCCAGAAGGAAGGCAGGCTCATAGCATTCATCGGGACGGCGAGGGACGGTTGGGTTGGTGTGTTTGGCGACTGCCAATGTAACCAACCCTCGCCCGTCAATCCCTACTTCCCCGCGGTTCCGTGAAGAACCTAAAAAAAGGCCGCCTAAAAGGCGGCCTTTGACTGGCGGAGACCCATTAAATCAGCTGCTGCGAGCCAAGGCGTCGGGGCGCTTGGCGCCAGCGAAACGCTTGGACCAATACGACTCGTCCAGGCTGTCCACGCGCACGGTCTTGCCGCGCGAGGGCGAATGGATGAACTGGCCGTTGGCGATGTAGATGCCTACATGCGAAATGCGGCCCTGGCCACGGCTACCCGCTGTGCGGAAGAACACCAGGTCGCCCGGCTTCATCTCGCCGCGGTTCACCTTCAGGCCAGCGAGGAACTGCGAAGCCGAGTTGGTCGGCAATTCCAAGCCCACGGCGTGAGCAAACACATAGCGGACGAAGCCGCTGCAATCGAAACCGGTGGAGGGATCGCGGCCACCGCGCACATAGCGGATATCGCGCAGCGTCATGGCCAGGCTGATCAGGGTCTTGCGCAGCCCGGACGTTTCGCCGGCCAGCGAAGCCACCGCGTTGTTGTCCACGCCGGCACCCGGCATGCCGTCGGCGTCAGCGTCGAGATCGTCCTCTTCGGTGCCCCAGCCAGCAGCGGCGCGCTTGGCCACCGGTGCCGCGATGCTCGCCTTGGCGGGAACGACGGACTGTGCCAGTCCAGCCGCTGGCGCGAACACAGCCAGCTGGCCCATGAGATTCGGCGTGATGTTCATTGCGGCCGGCGCACTGGCCTGACCAGCAAGAGGTTCAGCAAACAGCGGGAGGGACGCGAACAGTGCACAAGCCAGCGCAGCAGCAGTAAACAATCGCTTGGTTGGCATACGGGAGAGATCCCTCTGCAGTTCGTGAGTCAGACCGTCGGCTGGGCCGCCGGCCGTGATGGAGACGTGAACTTAGCAAAGGGAATCCGGTCGTATGTTCGATCGGGGTTAACTGAACTCCATCGTTGCGATATTTGATGTGGCCTACGCGTCGTCGCTATCACATTGATTCAGAACGACAAAAGCATCGCAACTGGTGATTTTTTGATCAATTAGTGAACTATTTACTTGATGCAGACCTGTTACTAAGCGGTGACAGGGGGCCGCCGACCAAAGATCGCCGTGCCAATTCGGACCTCGGTCGCCCCCTCGGCGATGGCGAGTGGAAAATCCCCACTCATACCCATAGAAAGTCTAGGTAAATCATGACCTTGGGCCTCGGCCTGGGTACGCAATTGATGCAATTGACGGAAACAGGCGCGCACGGCGGCCGGATCGTCCGATGGGATCGCCAACGTCATCAACCCGCGCACACGCAGGTTGTCGTAGGCACGTAGGGCGTCCAGAAAGGCGGGCAATTGCGCCGGCGCCAAACCCTGCTTGCTCTCCTCGGGCGAGGTTTTCACCTCGACCAGCACGTCGAGCGTGCGACCTTCAAGCAAGAGGCGCCGATGCAAAGCTTCGGCCAGCTCCAGCCGGTCCAGCGATTGCACCTCGCTGGCCAGCCGCGCCACGTCCTTGGCCTTGTTGGTCTGCAGATGGCCGATGACGACCCACTCGATCGCACAATCGGCCAGTGCCTCGGCCTTGCTACGGATTTCCTGCACCTTGTTCTCACCGAAGCGCGTCATCCCCAGCGCCACGGCGGCCCGCACCACGTCGGGACCGAAGGTCTTGCTCACCGGCAGGATGGTAACCTCGGAAGGATCGCGACCCACGGCACGGCAGGCCGCATCGACCCGCTCCCGAACAGCCGTCCAGTGGGTGGCGAGATAGGTGTAGTCGTTCGGAGCGTGATTCATCGCTGGCAAACCCTGTGTATCGCGCCGTGCCGGCGCCAGCCAGCACGACGTCACCCATGGCCACGAAGGCGCTGGGCCCCGGCTTCCGCCGGGGCGACGTTCAAGCGAACTTAGCCCTTGGTGCCTTGTTCGTAGTGGCGCGCGACGACATCGGCCACCACCATCGATACCTTCTTACCGGTCGGGATGTGCAGGAACTCGTTGGGACCATGCGCATTGGAGTGCGGACCGAGCACGCCGGTAATGAGGAACTGCGCCTTGGGGAATTTCTCGCCCAGCATGCCCATGAACGGGATACTGCCGCCCTCGCCCATGTACGCCGCCGGCGTGCCGAAATAATTCTGAGATGCCGCAGCGACGGCCTGCTCCAGCCACGGCGACAGCTGCGGTGCATTCCAGCCGCTGCCGTCCTTCTCCAGCTTGAAGCTGACCTTGGCGCCATACGGCGGGTCCTTCTCCAGCAGGTCCTTGACGAATTGGCCAGCCTTGGCGCCCGACAGCGTCGGCGGCACGCGCAGGCTCAGTTTCACCGAGGTCTTGGGGCGCAGCACGTTACCCGCGCTTTCCAACGGCGGCATGCCATCGACGCCGGTCACCGCCAGCTGCGGACGCCAGGTGCGATTGAGCACCAGCTCGGTCAGGTCCTCGGTCACCGGGTGCATGCCTTCCACGAACGGGAACTTGTCATACACCGCCGTGCCCAGCACCTCGGCCGATCGCCTGGCCTGTTCGATACGCTGCGCAGGAATCTCGACGTAGAGTTCCTTCGGCTTGATCGTGCCGGTCTGCGGATCCTCCAGGCGGCTACAGCAGCTCGCGCAGGATGCGGAAGCTGGACGGCACCACGCCGGAGGCATCGCCCGAATGCACGCCCTCCTCCAGCACCTGCACGGTAAGTTCGCCGCCGGTCATGCCGCGCAGCGAGGTGGTAAGCCATAGCTGGTCATAGTTGCCGCAGCCCGAATCCAGGCACACCACCAGCGACGGATTGCCGATGCGATCGGCCAGGTGATCCACGTAGAACGGCAGGTCATAGCTGCCCGATTCCTCGCAGGCTTCGATCATGATCACGCAACGCGCATGCGGCACGCCCTGCTCGCGCAGCGCCAGCAACGCCGCCAGCGAACCGAAGATGGCGTAGCCGTCGTCGGCACCGCCGCGGCCATACAGCTTGTCGCCCTTGAGCACCGGCGTCCACGGACCCAGGCCCTCGGCCCAGCCGGTCATCTCCGGCTGCTTGTCGAGATGGCCGTACAGCACCACGGTGTCGTCACCCGGTGCCTGGCACCTCGATGTAGATCAGCGGCGTGCGGCCGTCCAGACGCACGACTTCCAGCGTGGCGCCAGGCAAGGCCGCCAGCTTGGTGCGGGCCCAGTTCTCCATCAGCTTGACGGCGGCGTCCATGTAGCCGTGCTCAACCCACTTGGGATCGAACATCGGCGACTTGTTGGGAATGCGGATGTACTCGACCAGCTGCGGCACGATCTCGTCATCCCAGAGTCCGCTGACAAAACGGTTGAGGCGAGCGGTATCCATGGGCGACTCCTGCAGCGTGGGGAAAGGCCGAATTGTATCAGCGCCGGCGAGAAGGCCGCCGCAGCCGACAGGCCCGCGGTCTCCCGCCGACAGCTCGCCCATCCCCGCCCTCACCCTTGCCTGGCTTGCCAACCGACTGCCTGCCAACCGTGCAACCGGCAGAGTCATGGCGCGGCCCATACGGATGCCGCCACAGCCAAAAGGAGAGCCCGACATGCTTCGCAGAATTGCAGCCGTTCTCGTCACCGTCGCACTGGCACTGCCGGCGTTGGCGTCCACACCGGTGAACATCAACAAGGCCGATGCCGCCACGATCGCCAAATCCCTGGACGGTGTTGGCCTCGCCAAGGCCGAAGCCATCGTGGATTGGCGCGATGAGCATGGTTTCTATATGGCTAACTAATTGATATGGGACAGCGCAATACGCACAAGACACGGCTTATCTGTTTGAATTCGCGGAAAGCGTGACCTGCTGCCGGCGTCATCATCCTTTGGCCGTTTTTGCAGTACCGGCACACCCATCACTCAAACCAACTTAACATATTGTTTTGATTGTCATTATTGAAGTCACGCAGCAAACACACTAGAGTTCGATCGCCAGCTGCAACCCGGATGTCATAGAGATCTCTCTCGCTCATCGCTAGCAAAAGGGCATACGGCGATGCGGTATCACGTGCTCAGCCCAGACAGACAGCTGTCGGTGGCTCGCGGATATGCGGTCCAGGCTCATGTCCCTTTTCTGATTAGGGAGGATGGCTACTACCCGCCCGAAGCCAATCGTTACCTTCGTGCGCGAGCTCTGTGCGAGTGTGAAACGAGGCTTGGGAGCAATAGCCCCCCGCCACTCCAGCGAAGACCGTTCCTTACACTTCAGAGTTGCTGGGCGATCGCCAGAAAACTCTCGACCTTTCTCCTGTGGTGCGAGGACGCCGGCAAGGACTGGCGCTGCACCACCTACCGCGATGACCTCATGCAATGGCAGGCCCAGCTGCTGAACGGAAGCGCGTCCCTGTCAGGGAAAGCGCTGGGCGCCTCTCGGGTCAACGCTCTCATCGCGGAGGCCTGTTACTTCCTGACCTGGGCTGCACAGATACCGAACTCTGCGCAGCGCCCCGTCCGTGAAGCATTTACGGTGCCGACGCTCCCGTTCAGCCGATCCGCCAACCGCCGTCGGGGAGGGGGCGCCTTTAGTCCCCTGGTGTATCGCGCCGGTATACTTCCTGTGCGGCAATCGCAGCTTTACCTGCCCTCGGCGCATGAAGTCGACGATTGGCTCAGCGCCCTTCGCATTAAGTATCCGGTCAAAGCCCTGATGGCGGAACTTATGCTGAGGACCGGCATTCGTATTAGTGAATGCAACCAATGGCGAATCGATACCCTGCCAGCCCCATCCGAATGGCATCCCCATGAGGGGGTTATCCCCGTATGGGTAACGCAGGGGAACAAAGGTCCGAAAATCCTGCCCGATAGCATGCAGGCAGTACGACCGCGCGAAATCTTCGTCCCCATCGATCTCGCGGAGCGCATTCAGCACTATTGCGACTTCACACGCCTCGCCCAGCTGCGACGATGGATCAGGTCAGCGCCAACCGTCGATGCGCGCGCGCACCGTCTACGCAATAAGCCCGTCCGTCTGTGGCTCTCCGAGAGCAGCAATCAGCCATTTCATAATCAGCAGCTATACGCAGCCTGGACATCCACGAATCCATGTCCGCAAGGCTGGCATCCACATAAAGCACGCGATTTTTTTGCTGTCGAAACCGTTGTGGGCTGGTTTCGCCATGATCTCGAAGCCCGAAACAGCCAATCGCTCCCCCAGCTATCGTGGCTTCAGGCGGTAATGCGCGACCAGGTGCGTCTCTTGCTAGCCCCGCTGCTCGGGCATTGCAGTGAGGAAACAACCATGCGTTACCTAAAGGCGGCACACCTCCGACTGATCGAAATTCTTGGGCACCCCACCCTCCGTTGGCTGGATTACCTTGAACCGGGAGACCCGGCGTGACCATCGCTACCAGTTTCGATGACCAACGTTACGATCTGCAATGTACGCACCCTGACCATACCAAATTCACGGTGGACTTCTCAGAGTTATGGAGAGGCGCTCCCCACACAAAAGTCGGTGCCGGGCGCCACGCATGGAAAGGTGGCTTTGAAGGAAGGCCGACCCTTGCCACCTCGCTTTGGCCGCATATTCAAGACTGGTGTATAGGGCGGTCGCCCATCGATGTCAGACAGGCGCTCCTAGCCATGCGCGAGTTCTGGCGTTTTCTTCAGCGATACGAAGCCCGAGGATTTACGCCAATCACCGACATCGATGACGTCCGCCCCGAGATCGCGTTGGTATGGCCAATGCCGCCGGATGGCACTTGGGATGCCCCACTCCGTGCGACACACCAAACAGCCGGCCGCATCATCACGCTGGCACGTCAACAGCGCTCCGGGCTACGAGACTTCTTTTGGACATCGATGCCGCGCGCCGAACCCCGCACAAAAGACCTACCCTCCCAGCACGACACGCGAAACGCGTTATCGCTACTGAAGGCAGAGGCGTATGCCATCTTTGCGCGGTGGAAGCGTGCGGATGAACTCGCATCGACGGGACGCAACCTGTTGGACGTCCCGAGACGGAATACCGGCAAGGCGCTCTCGTTTACACCCACCGAGGCAGATGCCCACGCTACATACCGGGCGGCGATAGAACTTCTCGGCCATCCCTGCCCCACGAAACCTATGATTAGCCGACTGATGGGCCTTACGTCGCCGGAACGATGGCCCAATTGGTGGCCAAGATATGCGGTCGGGCATCCAAAATCCGGCCACAAGATTCCACTCGAAGACCTTCAATCAGGACTGTACCCAACCCCCGAGGACATTGACTGCCTGAGCCTCCTGTTTGTTGCTCGGACCGGCTGGAACCCGACCACGGCATTGGCGCTGGATATCACCAACGAGGCCTGGTGCAGATCCTATGGTGATGAAGCGTCCGATCTATGGGCAATCGAGTCCTACAAACTGAGGAGCAACTCGTGGCAAATGACGATTTCACGAGGTCGGCAAACGACTGGCGCACATGCGATCGCGCGCACGCTCATTGAACGCACCACACCGCTTCGGCGTGCGATAGCGCAACACCCTGAACTCTGCGATGTTCCAACCATAGCGACCCGGTCCCCCTGGTTAGCCGCAGGCCGCGGTGTCTCATGGGGCTCCATCGTCGCTCGACATACGAGCACTCTTGCGGCGATGAGCACGAGCTGGCAACGCTTAGTTCGTCGCCACAATGCTGAATGCCCACCGCACCGCACCGTAAGCGCAACCATGACGCCGAGCGACTGGCGGGACATCTTTGCCAATCGCGTGTTCGTTGACTCTGTCTACAGCTGGGTGCTCGTCCAGTGGGCACTGGGTCACCGACAGATCAGCTCTACCCGCCATTATCTTCAACGCGCCCTCTGGAGGCGCCACTCCGAAGAAGCCCTTCTTCAATTGCAAACAACCATGATCGATGGCCTGGAGGCGCATGGCCGAATCGATGCCACGGTCATCAGGGCACAACTCGAGTTCGGTTACACCTGCACGGATGATGATCTCGCTCGTCTTGAAACCTACCGAGCCGCGTACAGAGAAAGCGACCTCACCTACAGCGGCTACCTTTGCGCTGACCTCACCCACCCGCCGACGGCGCTGGATCCCGGGAACCCGAGCGACGGCACCCAACCTTGTCGGCGCGGCGAAAGGTGCCCGGGCTGCCCTATCGCGCACGCAATTGACCCCAAGCACATGGTCAAACGCATGGTCGAACTGCGCTGGCTCCGACAAAACCTTTGCGCACCGGCTTGGCTGACCTCCCACTATCCCGCCGATCTGGCCATGCTCGAAACGGACCTTAAGCAATGGCCCCCTGAAACAGTCTCCACGTGGTCGACATTCTGGGAGACGGAAATCGCCTCTGGGAGACACCGCGTGCTCCGATTTGGAGGGCAGCCATGACTCGCCGCTCGTATGCTCCCGAGACGGTGCACCCTAACCGGGGGGACTGGCGCTACGGGCCACCGCTCGAGGATTTGGACGAGGCCACGACACGTCGCGCGTCAGCGCTGGCGACACTGAATGCAAAGATGATCCAGTTCGCGGAAAAAGAGGAGCTTCTTGCCCTCCAGGCGCGTCTCGGCTACGGCGCCAGCTGGGGTATGTGGACGGTCCCGGAGGCTTGGGTCGTGCGCTCCCTAAATCGCGCCTGTGTTCGGATCCTCGCCGCAGAGGTCGGCACACCAGAACTCGACAGAGCTTGGCTCGAGACGCTTCGCTATGGACTACTTCGATCGCTTGTGCGGGGGCCGCAATCGTTAGCAAAGCCGATAACCGTGATTCAAGAAATGAGGCTACTGAATAAGCTGAAACCCTTGTTTTTAGCGTCCCCCCAGCCCACCGAAGGATGGTGGTCCTCCATATCGCAAAGCGATATAGAGCGACTGTATCCGACGTGCCGGCTCTCAGCTTCGCTCTTTCGCTTTACGCAGCACTGTGCCATGCACGGGTATTTGCAGGAGCACATCGCGGCCGCGCCCCTCGATGCCGGCCACCACGAACGACACCGCAAGGGCGAAACGACGCGACCACAACGCGAACAACGTCGCAATCAATTTCAACCGCTCCCCGACCAACTCGTTGGCGAGTGCGGACGCCGCGTCTGCTGGATGACCAAGGTACTGGCAAAACCATTGCTGGATCTCTTCGAAGCGATTTTGGACGAAACCCAGTACGAAGGTAATTCGCGACGCGTGGCAGATAGCCGAAGCCGTGGTCGCGCATATCACGTCATCGCCAACTGGCGATGGTCGGCACCGGACGGAGACGCCATCAACGCCCTACCGTTTGATCTTTCGTTTACCTCCCTACGAGAAAGCGCCTGGCACGACCGCAAGGTCTCGAATACTTACCGCCCATTTCAGTGGCCACCGGCCACCTCGTGGGACATCTTGCGACTGATGTATTACCTGCAGGCAGCGCATGCATGGCTCATCCTTCTCATGTCAGGAGTCCGATCCTCGACGATCATGAGCTTTAATGACGATTGCCTCGCCGCGGCACCAACAGGCTTTCGAATTCTCGGCCGCGTCTACAAGACGTCAGCGCTGGCAGGTAAGCCACGTGATTGGCCGGCGCCTCCACTGCTTGTCCAAGCAGTGGAGCAACAGATTCGTCTAAGCAAGCTCGTGAAACGCCTCGCTCGACCACACAACCCCGGAGAGCTTCGGCCGCACCTGTGGGTCCAAGTGGATAAGCGCGCGGGGATGTCGACCGCGAACCTGAGCGCATCGCTCCAGCGCCTCGCCGAGGTATTTAGTCTCAGCCACCTCCTCTCGCCCGACCATCCGCGGATCTCCACACACCGCTTTCGAAAGACATTAGCGCGTGTGATCGGTCTCACGATGACCAATGCCCAGACCATCGCCATGGACTGCTTCGGTCACGAAGAACCTGAGGTAACGTTGGCCTACCTCATCAGCGACAAGCGCATCTTGGCCGATGTCAGGCGAGTTCAACGGGAGCTAGTGCTTCTCCTGGCAAAAGATGCGATTCGCGATGGTGACACGTTAGGTGGACGCGCCGGGTTGCGTGTTCGAGCGATGAGAAATCGCTTTCTCCGTATCCACAACAAAACCACACTGGACCCGGTCGACATTGACGAACTCGCTGAGATGCTAACAATGGGCGGCCGCGACTGGATGGTGGTCATCCCCGGCGTCATCTGCACGATTCCCGGCCCGACGCGAGGCCCGTGCGCTACAGGCCCGCGACCGAGAGACCCAGGCAACTGCCAGTCCGGGTGCGAGCATCAAGTCCTCACGGCCTACAACAAAGCGGAATGTGACGACATGGTGGCCGACATTTTGGAACATCTCCAAAAGGCCATTGAGGACGACGCCGTCACCATAGCGATGTGGGTCAGCCAATTACGGAACTGGCTGTACCGTTGGCGGGACGTCCACGACAGATGGGCAAGCCACCCACTCGTCATGAGGTATGGGGACCCCAAGATGAGTCGCGGAGCCATTCCATCATGACAGCGCGGCTAAGTGAGGCGCTCTATCGGTCGTCACAGGCTCGGTCGACCGCGGTCGTGACAAAGATTCAACAGGCACTGCGCGCCATCGAAAGAGATATTGAGGACAACGAGGGCATTTATCCTTATAACGGCGGCCGTCTCTCGTTGGCCGAAGTTTGCCGTCGGGCCGGCATCCACAAGGTGACTATCCAAAGCCCGAAGCACCGCCTCACGACCAGGCACTTGGTCGAGCAGTGGCTTTCGCGAACCAAGACGACGCTGACGACCGGAAAAAAAGTCGTTCGGCGCAACGTAGCCGACCGTGCCAACCAGTGGAAGGAAAAATTCGTGCGCGCGGCACGCTGGATAGACCAATATCACCGCGAAGATACAGAGCGGGCGATGGAGCTGGCCGAACTTAAAGCGGAAAACCGAGAACTACGCAAGGAAATCATTCGCCTCCAGACCAGGCAGCATTCGGGAACGGTTACCGTTCTTCGGCCAGACAAAGAGGAATAGTGACGTCCCAGCCACGCCAGGCCCGCGGGAAAATCAGACACTTGGACTGCCTAGACCAAAGAGGGCTACCGCGAAGACTCAATAAGTAGACGCTGACGGGGCAAGCAAATGCAATGGAGGTCGTATCGCGACACAATGGTTCCACAAGCTTCCACCCGAAGTTCTTGCATGCGCGTTGAATCTTCGCAAATTCTGGTAACAGCGGCGATCAGTGTTGCTGCGCGTTGAAAATTGACCAGCAAAAAGGGGTTCTGCTCACTGAAAATTGACGAGGGTGTTCTTCACTAGCCTGCGGGTTCCGACCCAACAGGAAGACGAGGTGCGTACCATGGCGATGTACGCGAAGGTGCGGCAAATGCGGTTTGAGATACTGCGTTGCAGGCTGGGCTAGAGCGTCGAGTACGGCTACGAGGATCTTGCTGGTTCTAGCCGCTAGCTTGGCAAATCACGCCTGTCGTGTCCGCGCAAGGTTATTTATCTTGGGGGTGCAAACGCCGTTGGCGCTTCTGAATGAAGGTATCGGCATCAACTGAGGAACTCAGCCATGGCACCACAATAGCCGAAGACCTCTGAGTTCAGCGATAGCCCCATTTCCCGGGTGATGCTGGTCGCATAGCGGACCTGCGCATCTGTAGGTGGCTTCAGATCGGCATCCAAGCACTCTGCGAGGCAGGTCGCAAAGCAAGTAGCCAGGCGCACGCGAAGACCATCCATGGCGCCGGCGCGGAAAGCTCGATCGATCTGCAGCTGCCAGGCTTCCTGCACGCTTTCGTCCAAGGGAATGGGTATTCCACCCTCATCATCGATCACTAATGCATTGGCATGCTGGGGGACCTCGACTACCCACTGTACCGGCTTGCATCCAATACTACGAAACTCGTCGTATCGCACACAAGGCAAAGTTACGAATCTCGTAGGTATCACCTACGGGATCCGAGCCATGCCTCGCAAGATCGACGTCCAGGCGATCTTCCAACGCCGCCTCAAAGAGGCACGCGAACGAAGAGAGCTTTCTCAGAAGCGGCTCGGTATCTGGCAGGATTGGACCCTTTCGTGGCCAGCACGCGTATCAATCGCTATGAACTGGGCGTGCACCAACCCGATTGGGCGACAGTTCAACGGTTGGCCGACGTATTGGAAGTGCCGACGGCCTACCTCTTCGCGGAGGTGAACGTCTGGCTCGCATGATTCTGGCGTTCGATCGGCTGCCGGCTTAACAAAGACCAGATTCTTAAGAAGGTCGAATCGCGGTAGCCAGTTAGCGACCCGCGAGGTCCCTGGGTGACGGATGCATTCGTGGAGTCTTAGCCGCCCTACCGAGACCGTGCCAATGACCACTCAATTACAGTTGCAACGCCTACTAAGTACGGTTCGAAACAACCCGTTGACGGAACCCCAGTTTTTTGAGGCTTTGCTGAGTGCAATCGGTGTACGCACACGTCCCTATACATCAGGTTCCCGGGCGCGTTCGCTTCATACAGTTCATACGCCCGGACAATGGCCAGACCGCCCTGCCATTTTTTAGCGACCAAGCAAAAGCTCAATTCGCCTCGGGCGACGATGTGAGCATCATCGCTATGGAGGCACGTCAGCTCTTCGAACTGACGCGCGGCGCCACCCTCATACTTGATCCAAACGACGATCGGGCAGTCCTTTATCCCGAAGAGATTTCAGCCCTGTTGTCTGGAAGGCCGCTGGTTTCCTTCGACACAGAGAAGCTTGCCGAGCCGGAGACCGTGGGGGTCCGCGCGCCTACCGTCCCTGTCGAAGCACTGACATCGACGCTAAAGACTTACTGCCAAACCGAGACCGACGTCACTGCCGCCTATATTGTGGAGGTTCTACGTGGGCAGGACTACAAGGACGCCTCACTCTTGGTAGCGATCGCCGCACGTAGCCCGGCGACGGAGCGCATCAGTCGAACCAGCATGCAGCGAATTCAGCCGCTCCTATCAGAATTAGCGTTACCGCTGCTTATGACGATCATTGCGCCAATGAAGGATAACGTCCTCTATCGGAAGGCGATTCAGTTCTATGGCCGATCATAAGGAGGTGAAGCGCAATTCCACCAAGCTTCGCGGTGTGTTGCTTTCCCGCGACCCTTAATCGTCGGCCGCCACATTGTCATCCACCGCAGTGGAGTTCCAGGCGGCTCGCACTGGGATGCCCGTGTTGTACAAGAGGCTCCCTCGCATGCTTGAAGATCTTGAGATTGCACGAGAGACGGGCCATCTAATCCTGGCTCGTACCCAATTGGCTCGTGTGAAATTGCCTGTTTTGGACGACTGGGGTGTCAATCCGCTCGGTCGACGGGCTCGGCAAGATCTCCTGGAGGTGATTGATAACAGAGTCAACAATCGATCCGTCGCAATAACCTCCCAACTCCCGGTTAGCGAATGGCATGCGTACTTCGGGGAGCCTACGATAGCTGACGCCATCCTGGATCGAATTGTGCACAGCGCGCATCGTATTCAGCTGCAAGGTGAATCAATGAGGAAACTGAAGGCCAAGGTGTAGCACCATCTTCCGGCACGCGTTACCAAATGGGCTCATGGAGGAGCCCGCGGGCCATGTGCGGCAGGTGGATCACTATCGGAATATGATCTTGAGCCCGCACAGGGGTATTGCAGAGGTCACGGTACGGACGGAAGAAAATGGCCGTCAGCGCAGATGGCTGCGCAGCACAGCCCGGCCGCTTATCTCTATAGAATCGGGCCAAAGTCCTCTTTCCGGAGCCGCACCCGTGACAGAAGCCGCCACCCCCTGGGCCCTGGCATCTCTTGATGATGCCGATGCTTTTGATTTTTCACTTTCGCAGGCCACCGCAACCGAGGCATCACCCTTCACCCTTGGAAGCCTCTATAAGGATGAGCTGTCGTCCTTCTCGGAGGGGCAACACGGGTCACGTGCTCGCGTGCTGACCATGCTTGCGGCGGCGTTGCACATGCACGACCGCTCAACCTCCCGAAGGACCCCTACGGGCCAATGCTGGAAATGGGGGACAGGCGAACTGCCATCCCGACCGACTGGAAAGGGGAAAGCGTTTCGGCATTCAAACGCCTGGGCGAGCGTGCAGCCAATCCCGTCGTACGGGCCAGGCTGTGCGACGTCGCTTGGTTTCTGCAAAGATGGATTGCAGTCGGGGCACCGGGCGGCGGCGGCGTATCTTGCGACCGCAAGGGGACTGTGTGACGGCACGATCACTGACACCATGGATGGTCAGGTCCCTGGTGTCTGGGTTTTGTCCTTGCAGAAGACGCTCCGTCGTGGTTTGCAGATATGCATGCAACTCCGACCAGCCAACCCAGAATTGGGGGAACTGGAAACTTTCATTTTCGATGCTGCCGATCGGTTTGAGGCGGAAGATAATCGAAGAGCGCTTCTGGCAATGCTAGCTCTCGCTTACGACTTCGAGCTCAGGGATGCTGCGGCCTATGCCGGTCGCATTGAGCAAGCGGCGACCAAGCAAGGCGACGGCGGTCCACACATAGTGACCGAAGCGTTGATTCTGGCGGCAAAAGCTTGGAGGCGGGCCAAAGATACCGAGGGACATGACCGATGCCTCATGCAGGCAAGCGAAGTCATGCTGGCGCACGCGAAATCCGTTGACCAGGCCTTCTCTGCCGCGCATTTCCTCCAAGAGGCAGTCAACCTTCTTCGGGGGCTACGGTTCCAACTTGCCAAGGATCGGAAGCGTGACCTGCGTATTGAACTCATCCGAATGCAGGCGGCTGCGGAAGACGATCTGGGCCTATTTGAGCATCCGATTGATCTCACCGAACTCATCGAAGGGACAACCGAACATTTAAAAGGAGTGACCCTGCTTGACGGGCTGTTTCTTCTAGCAGCCATGAATGAGTCGAGATCCCGGCGGACCTGGCGACCGAGGCTCGCCGCAGTATGGCTGAGCATCCCTTGTCGGCCATGATAGGGGTGCAACAACATGACGCCGATGGATATGTACGGTTCCGAGCGCCAGGAGCCAGCCCTGGCGAAGAGCCCCGGGAATCTTGGAACACCAGATTGCCAAACGAGAGGAAGTACATCGTCAGATAGTCGTCGAAGGGCAAATCAAGGTCATTATTCGTAACCTGGCCAGTCATTTGCCGATCAGCGAAGAGGACATCTTGCCTATCTGTAGGGAAAGTCCTTTCGTGCCTACCGATCTAAGCCGAACATACGCACGTGGCCTGACGGCGTTCTGCCATGGTGACATGACCACCGCCATATCCATCTTGACGCCGCTTGTTGAAGCGTCCTTGGTCTACGTACTCAAAGGGCATGACATAGATGTTGTGCGGCACGATGAATGTTGGACCGAAGAGGATATGACGATTACCCAGCTGTTCAAGAACCTGCGCAAAGAGCTGGATGAGATCTTCGGCGAGGCAATCACGGCGGACATCGATAGGGTATTTCTGGCTCGCTCGGGCCCCAGCCTCAGACATGCTGTCGCCCATGGAACGATGAGCGACCAAAGTTCCTACATGCCTAATATCGCCTGCTGGCTGGTGTTGCGCCTCTGTCTATTGCCGCTCTTCACTCGTTATAAGGAGCTTCGAACTGGCGCGGGTGATGAGGAATCGGTAGGCGGCCCCACTTCGGCCGATATACGATGATGCCAGTGGCACACAAACAGGAGGGAACATGGAAAGTCCAAAGTTTGGTGAAGCGTACGCAGCCTCAATACGCGACCTGACCCAGAGGCTCGATCCGTCGTACATCGATCGATTGAGGACGACCGCGGTTGGCGGTGGCAGCGTATCACTGGCCATAATCTTGGTTCTTACCCAGGTCGGCCTAAAGACGCACGAGCTTCACGTAGCCCTCGTGCTCGCGTCACTTGCCGTGCCTGCGTGGGTCGGCTCGTGGCAGTTTCTCGAGAGCTACATACTCTATGGACGATCAGCTCAAAGCCATTTCAACGAATTCCGCGGATCAGGCGTCGCTCTCGGCTTAAACGTAGCTGGTGGAATTCTACTTTTTCTTCATGTCCCTACTTGATTGGAAACTTGTCGCATTGGGCATGCATTGCTTTCGTCTTGACTAGCATCGGAGTCGCCACTCTTGTTGCGAAACAAAGTATCGAATTGCGAAATCTACATAGAGAACGCCAGGCAAGCGAAAGCTAGAGCAGAGTGCTCTTATTGGACAATGCAATTCATTAAGCATGGACCTGATATCCCCGAGTCGCTTTTGCAGGCTCACGAAGAGGGGCGTGTTGTGGTATTTTTTTGCGGAGCGGGAATTTCGTACCCAGCGGGCCTGCCTGGCTTCCAAGGTCTTGCTCGATGACCTATATGAGGCACTTGGCACGCAGTTCGTAGAGGATGAAGCTATCGACCTATAAGGCGGGACGTTTTGATGCAACTCTTGACCTTCTTGAGCACCGCTATCCCGGCCAGCGACCGCGGTTCGAGCGGCCTTGCCTGAGGCACTCAAGCCGGATCTTAAGCTCGAGGGCGCCACCAACACCCATGCCGCGCTGCTCGAACTTTCGCGCGATAGGCGTGGCGCGGTGCGGCTAGTAACAACAAATTTTGATCGCATCTTCCAGCATCTTATAGCGGAAGGGGCGGCAAAGATCTCGTCGTACCCTGCGCCAATGCTGCCCATTCCGAAAAACAGCCGATGGAATGGTGTCGTATATCTTCACGGGTTGCTTCCTGATGTTTCCGACGAGAGCGACCTGAATCGGTTGGTTATATCCAGTGGTGACTCGGATTGGCGTATCTTACAGAGCGCTGGGCCGCGCGCTTTGTCAGCGAACTATTCCGCAACTATGCTGGTGTTTCCTGGATATGGCATCGACGATCCCGTGCTGCGCTACATGATGGATGCGCTTGCGGCCGACCGAATGCTGGGGGAGGTCACCCCGCAGGCTTATGCGTTCGGCGACTACCAGGACGGCCAATTGGCATCAAAGCTTCCCGAGTGGGAATCCAAGGGGATAATACCGATTCTCTATGAGTCCCACGAAGGAGGTCGCGACCACTCTGCACTTCACAAAACACCTAAAGCGTGGTCTGAGACGTACCGAGATGGTGTGCAAGGCAAGGAGCGCATTGTTGCGGAGTGCGCCATGTCACGGCCTTTGGTCAGCACAAAAGAAGACAATTTCGTAGGTCGACTTCTTTGGGCGCTCTAGCAATAAAGGTGGCCTTCCTGCAAAGTGCTTTGCAGACTTGGATCCGGTGCCTTCGCTGGACTGGTTAGGGCCTCTCTGTGACAGCCGATACGGCCATGCAGATTTGCATCGATTTGGCATCACTTCAATCGGTGAGGCGGATGACAAGCTTCACTTTAGCTTGACGAGCAGACCTACTCCCTACACGCATGCACGGTGGATGTCATTTGCTTCCAGCGACGAAGGGGATGGTCGTTGGGATGCTGTTATGTGGCATTTGGCAAGGTGGGCTAGCTCGGCACCTCGACGATCCGCGGCTTGTATTCTGGCTCATGAGGCAAGGGGCAAAGCTCAATGACAATTTTGCCTCGCATATCGAGCGGCGCATCGATGATCTGGCCAAGCTCGAATCAGATGGAAAGAACGAGGAGCTGGAAACCATTGGGCGTAGTGCCCCGAGGGCAGTGCCAAGCACGCACATGCGAACACTTTGGCGGATGATTCTTTCGGGTCGCGTGAGATCGAATGAATCCGCCTCAGATCTCTACCGGTGGCAACGGCAATTCTTGCGAGACGGATTGACGCCCAGCTTAAGACAAGAGCTGCGGCAACTTCTCTCGCCAATGATCGTTCTGAGAGAGCCCTTTCGGTTAGGTGCGGCAGAAGAGGACGACATTGAGCCATCTCGCCTCAAAGACATCATAGGCTGGGACGTGGTTCTTTCAGTGGATCATGTCCACTACGCGATCAAGGAATTTACCGGCTCGTCCAGCTGGAAGGATTCTCTACCATATCTTTTGGACGATCTGCAGATGGTGTTGCGGGACACCATGGATTTGATGAATGAGCTAGGCGAAGCAGATTGCAAGAATAGTCGCAGCCACTGGGACCTCCCATCCATTAGTCCTCATTGGCAGAATCGAGACTTCCACGATTGGGTTACGCTTGTCGAGCTTCTACGCGACTCTTGGCTCGCCATATGGAATACGGACCATGAGCGGGCGAACTTGATCACCGATGCTTGGCGAAAACAGCCGTATCCGGTATTCAGGCGGCTAGCTCTGTACGGTGCTTCGCACGAGGGCATCGCGTCCGACGGCCAATGGGTCAATTGGCTCTTGGAGGATGACACCTGGTGGCTCTGGAGTTCCGAAGCCCAACGAGAGACGTTACGACTGCTAGTGCTGCGTGGTAACCAACTTCAAGAAGGTCCGCTGAACAAGCTGGAACTTGCAATTTTGAGTGGACCACCACGAGCGATGTTTAAGGATGATCTCGAGCCCGCCCACTGGATCGAATTGGTCGATCAAATGGTGTGGGTCCGTCTCGTGAAGCTCGTTTCTGGAGGAGCTCAGCTGGGAAAGGCCGCCAGCGGCCGACTGGACGCTATCACTGCCACTTATCCCGACTGGCAGCTGGAGGAGGACGAAAGAGATGAATTCTCCCATTGGATGACCGGAACCGGTGATCCGGGCTTCATGTCGCGGCTACGAGTTGAAAGAGCTCCGCGTCGGCATGAAGACCTAGTCAAGTGGTTAAGGCTCCCCTATCAGGAGGATCCTTTTAGTCGTAGCGACTGGAGCGATCTATGTCGCGAGCTCTTTCCCGTTGCCGCCCGCGCTCTTTGCGCACTTGCTCGCAATGGGGAATGGCCAAAAGAACGTTGGCGGGATGCACTGCAAGTATGGAGCGAGGGCCCATTTTTAGCGAAGTCATGGCGTCATCTTGCTCCCGCTCTACTGCGCTCACCTGAAGGCACATTCGCAGCGTTCATCCACAGTATTTCCTGGTGGCTGCAGGGTCAGTCGAAGGTGTTTGAAGGCCAAGATGAAGCGTTTCATGGTCTTTGTCTAAGAGTCATTTCGGAGCCTTCCGAGGAGGGCCTGAAGGATGGCAATGTTATTGATCGCGCAATCAACCACCCGGTTGGGCATGTAACACAAGCTCTATTGAACTGGTGGTTTCGACACGAGCCCAGTGATGGCCAGGGAGTGCCAGCCTCACCTAGACAGATCTTTACGACGCTGTGTGGTAACGAGATCGATACATACCTATATGGTCGCGTCCTGCTCTCGGCGAATGTGATAGCCCTCTTCAGGGTAGATCCCAATTGGACGACGGAGAACTTGCTTCCGCTCTTCAATTGGAAGGCCCCGAATTCGGAAGCGAGCTCTGTCTGGCAAGGCTTTCTCTGGTCGCCTCGGCTATACAGGCCGCTCCTCTCCGCGTTCAAGAGCGATTTCTTGGAAACTGCCAGCCACTACGATGAGTTGGCTGGGCACGCCAGGCAGTATGCCGATGTGCTTACCTATGCAGCACTCGATCCAGGTGACACGTTCACCTACGAGGAGCTGAATGTGGCGATTCAACATTTGCCACAAAAAGGGCTGAACGATTCCGCCCGTGCACTTGTTCGCGCGTTAAATGGGGCTGGAGAACAAAGAGAGGCCTATTGGGTCAACCGAGTCAAGCCCTTCTGGCAGAAGGTATGGCCAAAATCACTGGACTTGGTGTCAGCAGAGATTGCACAGCAACTAGCGTTGCTTGCTATCGCGGCAGGCAATGCCTTTCCCCAGGCGCTGGCAACCGTTCGCGATTGGCTGCGTCCATTGGATCACTACGATGCGGTTGTCCGTGTTCTGCATACCTCCGATCTGTGTACCAATCACCCCTCTGAGGCGCTGCTCTTGCTTGACCGAGTTGTCTCGAATCGATCGTGGGCATCCCCCGAATTGGGAGCATGCCTCGACCTCATTGCTAAAGCCTGGGCTGACGCACCTGCTGACGCAAGGTTTCGAAGGTTGATGGACTACTTCCAGCAGCATGCTATTGGGTAGCCCCCCCCTAAAGGCACCGCAGGCCTCTCCGAAGAGCAGCTATTGTGAACGGAGGATCAGGACCAGCCAGGCGATCAGGACCGGCAGACATCGCAGCGAAAACTGGATCGGTCGATCAGATTGACTGGAATCTGCAATAGACCGACACGTCCATAGCACCCGGTCGTATGGAGAGTGCAATGCCATCCATGAACACCACACTAGCCCGATTGAGTGGTACAGCGGCGCGTGCGCCCACTGGGCGGGAACGGACATGTTACTCATGGATCGGGAGGAGCGCGGCGCAAAGTTCAATGAACTTTGCGGACGAGGTCACGCCTAGGCGAAGTCCGCTTGAGTTTGGCCTTGGGTCGCTGTTTTGTGGCTATGTCCGGAGTCATGGGGCGCTTTCCCTTCATGCGTTCGGCCATCGTGGGTCCCGACGCTGCGGTTGGCTTATCGGAGTGGGCCGAGCGTCGCGCGCGCGCGGGTCGTGGCGCCTCCATTTTGCCCACCTTTGGCTCGGCCTTCATAGCGCTCAAGCTGGATAGCCGACGTGCCCGCTTGGTCGATCGCCCATTTCCAGGCGCGGCGTCCTCATCCCGTGACCGCTTGAGTCTCATTTGCTCTTCCGGGGTGCGCCGCGCTCTCCTTGATTTGCGAGGGTTACTTGGAGCAAAGAAGTCGGTCTGCTGATCGCGTTTCCGTTTCGACGGCGGATCAATGCCATTCCGATACCTCTCCATCACCGCCGCATCGTCGTCGTAGTCCGGCGGGAGCCGCTCCTGTGCATCGTCCTCGAGATCAGAGGACTCTGAGATATCGTCTGGCCATTCTTGCGTTGCTGCCCTGCTAGGCCGAGGGAAAGGTTGGTGCTGCCTGATCCACAGGGCAACCTGCCGGCGAAGCGCCCCTATCCTCTTCGCCTGAGGCACCATGGGCGCTTTGGTGCCGAACACTTTCAAGCCCGTTTTGCCGTTGATGATGCTCCTCAAGCCGGCCCGCATTTGCTTGCCGCCGTGGGTGCGTTGCTCCTCGGAGTACTTCGAGACCGCGTACAGCATCGCGGCGGCGTGCAACTCATTCTCCGGCCAGCCACTCGTATCGGGCTCATCAGGCTGTGACTTCAGCCACTTCTCGCGGCTGGGCGTACTGGGGAGGTCCCTGACAAGTTCGGTGAGTACCGCCACGGCTACTCTTGGGGTGAAGTTTTTACAGAGTGCGGTGTACTTCTCGGCCACGCCGTCCTGTTTTATTAGCGAGACACGTTGGCCGCTCACGCTGATCTCGGGACTGGGCTTTCCCTCCCCCGAAAACGAGAACGTCACCCGTCCGAACGGTGTCTCCTCCTCATTACCCGGTGGCGGACGGGGGTCGATGCCGCGCGCCCGCTGACGTAGAAACGCGCGCCCGAATCGGACGAGGGAGTCATAGTTTTTTTTGCCCCTTCCCACGCTTCGACATCCCTAGCCGACGGCGAGTGCACGCAGAACGTACCCGCACGGCGGCGCAGGGTCGTCTGCATCGGCCCCTGTCGCCATCGCTGCAGTGATGGTTATCTTGATTCGGTTGAGTCCTAGGTGCAGATAGTCGTGATAGTCAGTTGAAGTGAAGTCCGTCGATCGCAGCGCGATCGCGGTCACGTTGTTGCTGCCACCTTCGCCTTCCCGGTCGTCGACCAGGCGGGTAATCCCCACGAAACCGTTGATGTCGAACGTCAGCATGCAGCCAAGATCGTCACTCTTCCAATGTTTGAAGATCAAGGAGTATTCCTCGTCGGTGTCGAGGATCTTGAAAAACACCTCCAGCGAAGCTTTGCCGTCGCTGCTCAGTTCGGCCTTGAGGGGAGTGTCCTTGGCGGGCGGCAGGAAGCCGCGGCCGCGGAGTGCGAGCGTGTTCGCCGGCGAGACGGCCCGGAACGTGCCGTACGTCGGGACGTGGCGCCGGCAGACCATCTCTGGTGAGAAGCCAAGTGCCGCGCCGTTGTCAGCACCAACACCGTCGATCGGGTCAAGTGCGAGCAGTTCGAGGTCCAACGGCTTATCGAGCAGAGGTTTGATCGACTGATCCGGCAGCACCGGGTGGGAGGGGGGACTAACGGGCGTTGTTCGATATTCATATGTGGCGAGTGACCCCCTGATTCCTTTCGTGGTCCCATCGACTAGCGGGAATTGCGCACCATGGGCGGGCACGTCGCCGATGGAGTGGCTGCCGCGCCCGACCTTGCCGCGGAGCTTGAAATCCATGGTCGGCGGCATGATCGCCCCGTCGGGTGGAATGACCTGCCACGTGGCGTGGGCGACAAGATCCAGGCCGAACATCGCCAGCTGTGAGGGCGGAGCCACCCACCCAGCAACCGCATCGCCGAGCCGGTCCTGCATAAATTTCGGCAGTTCGACATCCCCGGCGTCGTTGGCCGCCCGGAACTGGAACAGGTCCCACGGATACTCCTGGCCCCATATCCAACGTAGCGACGGATGCCCATTGCTCTCGGACTCAACGATTGTTGCGTACGATGCCCAGTCCTTGATCGTCATGCTGGCAGCGCCCGTCAGTTGCATGCTCCGCGACAACGAAGAACCGACCGTGTCCTCGACACTGGAAGAGCGCGTGCTCGAGTGCTCGAAGTTGCCACCCAGGGTGCCCGATCCCGTCGGGCCCTCGGCACCCACGCCGCCCGTCACGCCGAGATTGACGCCAAAGCTGTTGGTCGTCGAGGTCGAGGAACCGGAAGTGTGCTGCCGCAACACCCCATTCTCTTGGGTGCCCGTCTCGCTGATGTCAGTGGAGACTGCCGCATTGAGCGTTCGTGGCCAGTAGTCGATCAGTCTGATCTGGGTCCCTTCCGAAACGACCGGCCTCAGTTCTGCCTCCAGCAGCGCGACGTAGTCACTGTAGCTCGCGGGTGTTTTGCCGAAATCGAAGGACTCCTTCGGAAAGATGATGAACCGCTGCAGGCAGGTCACCAGGAACGACGGGGCCTGGGTCAGGTCGCGTGTGTCGATGTATCGAGTGACGCTGTACTGTCCGATCACGCGCCCCAGCGTGGGCGTCGTGCTTGCCAGGGAATCTTCATCCGGCGCGATCACCAAGTCATGTGGCACCGACTGTTTCTGCTTGAGGTTACACGTGGAAGTCGCACTGTGCAGATCGGTGGCGTTGATCATTGGGAAGCCTCGGTCTTGAACTTGATTATGAAGTTCATAACGGTATTGCGTGGATGTGTGTCCCCTTCCCCTCGAGGCTCGGTTACAACGCCGTCTACATTTACCCAGCCGTCGTAAACGGCATCATGGAAGCGCCGCTCGGAGAGCGTCGGCGGGCCGGGAAAGGACGACACCGTGTGCGTGTGGGCCTCAAGCGCACAGTCCTGTACGGATCCAAGCACGGGGCCTATCGTGATGGTGTTGTCACCGTTCTTGCGCGAGTCGAGGTCAGGGTCCCGGTGCATGCCCGAGTCGTCAAGGCCACGAACGAACTTGCCTTGCAAGTTCGGCAGTTGACAGGGCTTATCGCTCGGATCGTGTGGTGTCCTATCACTACGGAACGTAGATTGGAGAATGGCGCCAAGGGCCTTGTGATCTTTGTCGGTGGGTAGCGGGTCTCCGTTACATAGGTCCCAGCCGTCCGGGGGGGCTAGAGCGCCTGGCCACATCACGATCGCCCCGACGGGCAGCGTGGATCGCACCGTCGGCAAGTGCTCGCATTTGATGATGTAGTAGAAAGCCGCGTTGAGTGGGCGGGTTTCGCTGGATCTTCCCGACGATCCCGTTGTGGTTTTCGATGTCGCGACGTAGGTATCATCAAAAAAACCAGTATTCGCCAGCGGAAGCGCGTTGCGTGGTTGTCCCAGGCTTTCAGTGTACGTGTGCGTGTGGCGTTGGAATGCATCGAGCTGGGTCGATCCGATATGACGGTCGTCGCCACCGGCGCCGCGGACGAACTGCCCGCGAAGATCAGGGACCGGTAAGCTTGCCCAATTCTTGCTTGCCGAAGTTGCCGGAGAGCAATGCTGCGACTCTTTCGTAGGCCGGTGTCGCGGGCATCGCACACGTGCCTCCATTGCAGATGCGCCAACCCGGCGGTTGCGCCGTCCCGCCCCACAGCGCGATGATCCCCAGCGCGGTTGTGTCGGACACAGCCCGTGGCGATGGCTTGGATGTACCGACGCGGATAATGTAGCGCAGATACATATTGATTGGCCGACTCTCCGTTGCTCCGCCCTCTTGCACTGTGGTGCTCGCGCTGAGCAATGAAGCCCCGACGTCGTCGTCGAATAATTCGCTGACGATTTCACTTTTTGTGCTAACGGGGAAGTCCTGGCAGTCATGGTCATGCAATGCAAATGCGCTCTTCTGAGTCGAGTAAGGCTTGTTCGGAGCAGACATGTTCTCGTCGAACATATCCATGCGCGCTGCAGCGTCGGGATCGCCATACTTCGTGCCGCTCTCTCGGTCATCGACACCGCGTACGAAGTACCCGCGCAGATCCGGCACGCGGACTGTTCCATCAGAGCTTGTGTGGAACGCGGCCGCCGCGGCGCCGATGGTTTGCGGGTAGTCTGCCGGCGACAGCGATGCGCCATTGCAGAAAACCCATTCCGTCGGCGGTGTGTCGCTGCCCCACATGACGATCGTTCCGATCGCGGGGCAATCGGAAGGTTGGTCGAGATCGTCATGCTCTGTCATGAGTTGTCGTCTCCATCGGCGAAAAGATAACAGCGATTATTGGGCCGCCTTCGGTGGTAAGTGCGGTGGCCTGGGCCAAGCCGAGGGCCACTTGCAGATCGCTCGCCCGTGCGCAGACGCCCCCTTTCCAACTTCGCGGCGCGGCAGGAGCGGTCTAGGCAAATGCATGTATCTGTTGACGCAGTGACAGCACGCAATCTCCTTCTGGAGTCGCGCGCGCTCGGTGTCCCTCCCCGTCAGGTCGGTTGCGCCCCGCTCCCGGTCGGATTCAGGGATCAGCTTGACCGGTTAGGACGCGTCTTCCTCGCAGGGCTTGCGGGATGCCGACGATGCACTCACTACTGAATAGGCCGTCAAGCTAGATTGACGCGAACTTGCGTGAAATAGACCGTACGCTCTACTGCCTGAGCGAAGCGCAGGGCCTGTGTGCAACCCGAATTGGAAGGGCCTATGCCGTCCGTCTAGCGGGCGCGCCGCAGTGTTGCACTGGAGAGGGCCTGTAAGCGACATTTCCGTAGGCCGACGCTTCAGCAACCGCCCCGGGGTTTGATGAAATGTCCGCTGTGGGTGGCGGACCTTTTCATGATTCCAATCTAATGGCATGTGTAGGAAGCAGCCACTGGACTAACGAGGACACGACATATCTTGGAACGCCACGCATCACGCGCTGACGCCTCGACGTTGGATTCAGGCAACACGGTCCGGACGATAAAGCCAGCCATTGCCTGACCGTTCAAAGTAAGGGGTTTCTCCCAACCTCTGAACTCCCATCCCTTCGCGGCGGGTAACTCGTAGGGGCAGCGCAATGCGACCACGCTGCAGGGCTTACTGATCAACTGACGCGCGCCGCGCACATTCGGTGCTTCGACCTTTAGCTGTCGGCGTTCCCGCCGTCCAAGATCACCGATCCGGCACCGTAACCTGCAGGGAGGGCTGTGGCGACCAAATTCAAGGTCACGTGGTGCACAGGCCGCTTGATTCCCCAGTTCTTCGAAATGCTTCACCAGATAGTCGACGAAACCTGGTACTTCGGGCCTGTCCACTAGGCTTGCGAGTTCCGCGCCCATCTTTGTGAACAAGACCTGGCCAATGCTGAACCCGTCGTCTAGCGCCTTCAATGCCAGGTCAACTTTGTGCTCAGCGTAGCGCAGTGCAAAGTATTGGGGCATCCCGTTCATGTTAAAAGCAGTGAACGAATTGAACTGGATGAGTCCAAGCGATTCGAGATGCTGAAGCGAGCCAAAGTTCAGGCCGATGTCGCTGTAGATCGAGTCCTTTGACTCGAACACCATCGGCACCAAACCAACGCCCTCAACGCAGAAACGACACAGCGTTGAGAACAGTTCGGCGTCGGCCTTGTCGAAGTCGGCCAGCAGACTAAGTGTGCGCTTGGAGTAGGTGCCGGGCGAATTGGCTTCGCCGGCAAGGATGCGTGCCCAGATGCCTTGCATTGCTTCGTTGGAGACGATCTTTGCCTTCTCGAAGAAGCTGGCGATCCAGTCGTCATCCATTTCGTCTGGTTCCGCTTTCGTCCTTGAGGTAAGGAAGCGCCTGGACCGTGATGGCCTCGAAGTTGATTTGGCGCCGTGTTTCTTCGGCCGCGAGTCGATGCATCGCTCGTTGTTGGATTTCGGCAACCTCTGCGTCCGCCTTTGCCAGAATGATTCTGGCCTCTCCCTCAGCCTTTGCCATGCGCTTCAGGCCGATGGGGCGGTACCAACCCCCAATGCCCTTGGACACCTTGGTCACCAGCTTGTTGCCGACCTTCGATAGCACTTCCGTGCCTGCGCTGATCAATTCACCGGGAATTTCGTCGGTCATGTTCGGCTTCACTAAAAGGACTGGAGGCAGCTTACCGTGCTCGGGGAGGGGCTTCATTCAGTGTTGTCCGCGCTCCCCTCTCACTGCGGTGGTTTCTCTCGCGGAGATGTTTCGGCATTGCCCGCGCTACCCCTTAGCAATGCCCATGTGATTCATGAGTTCTGCGAGCTGTGGGACTCTCTCTCTCGCTTCATCTAGCACCGCTTGGCTTAACGTCCTCTCCATCCAGCCCGGTTCATGGGCCTCGCAACCAACCTGTGCCTTGAAGAGCCTCTTGAAATGTTTGGTGTCACCTTCTGCGTCAATGCCGAGAATGCTCAAGATCCAGGCCTCTAAGCACGGACATGACTCGATGACATCGAGTCGCCCCCTTCTACCGATTCGGCTTTTTCGCGCCTTCGCACGCTCGGCATCGCTCCAATTGGTGTCCGTGTCCAGCAGCAAGATCACCTTATCGTGGTCACGATTGTTAGCCCGCCGAATGGCCACGTCCAAGACATGGCTGCCGCCTTTGCCGCGTGCATTCGCTTCCTGCACCGCTCGGCCCAGAGCGTCCCGGTACACATTTTTGAGGTGCCGAATCAGGGCCACCTCCGCATCGCCCTCCACGACGATGAGAAGCGTCTCTCTGACAACCCGCTTCTTCGCCGTCATAACTGGGGAACCGCACCATACGCACCGCTCATGTATTTGGCGTAAAGATTGTCTTGACTACGGACGCCTTCCATCGAGTCAAGTCGCCAGGACTCACTCTCGCAATCGGCTTTTTCGACAAGGTACACCTGCGATTTGCCTAGCAGATTCATCACCTCCACCGAGTGGCTGGTGAAGATAATCTGTGCCTTGTGAGGGTTCGTCGGTCGAGTTGGCGAAAAGCTCCAAAAGAGGTTCAATCATGTGGGGGTGCATATCACTTTCAAGCTCATCAATAACAGCAACACCACCCGTAGAAAGCACGTTCAGCAGGTACCAAAGGGTCACAAAGGCGGTCTTTGTGCCACTGGATTCTTCCATCATCGGCAGCTCGTGCTTGGTGCCATCCTTCAACATGTGAACACCAAACGGAACGAACTGTGAGGGTCGACTCGCACCCTCCGGAAGCTTGATGTCTGGACTGAGCGGAAAATCAACCTTCCGAATCGCTACGCCGGACAGGCCAAGATCCCATGCACGGAGTAGTGCCTCCATCCTTTCCCTGAGCACTTCGTTGCTATGGAAGAACGCGGTTGCCGTAGCAAACACCGTGTCCGTATAAAGCCGGCCGACTTGCATCAAGTTCGTCGAAACCCGCGCGGCGACCAGGTGCTGTGCCATCTCCACACCATACTGCGCGGCCGTCGAGATGAGGGAAGCGTTCTGGCGCACCTTCTTGGCTTCTACTGGATTCAGACCGAAGCCATCCTGCTTGATCGCATACTGAAGCTCGGCCTCGTCCCAATCCCGGACAAACGCGTAGGAAAACTTCGCGCCCTTCTTATTCGGCTTTCTGTAAACGGCCTCATGAAGGACACGCTCCGGCGTCGCCTTCAGCACATACCGCCAGAGAATGCCATTCATATCATCCGCCTCAATCTCAAATTCGACCGGCTCGAGCGGGGTCGAGAAGTGCGGCTTGATCGGAATCGGTGCGGTGGGCTGGCTTTGCAGGAACGAGTGGGTGATGAACCGAGCTCAAAAAAGCCAGCGGCTTGATCAACGATGTCTTACCCGCAGCATTGGGGCCAACGATAGCCATCGCCGTGGCCAGCCGGTGGCCTGTGATGGATTCCTCGTCCCAGCCCCGCGAACTGGCTTTCTGCGTCAGCCTGAAGGAGACCTCCGCGTTCTCCTTGAAGCTGAGAGAGTTCTTGACCGAGTAAGAGTGCAGCATTGTCGTGTCTCGCCTAATAGTGGCCTTGTTGCGGCCATGTAATCTAGTTTACGACAATATTTTGTCGATTATCAAAGATGGCGGCGAAATTCAGCGGTACAACCTTTCGGGCGGCTGTTCTGAGGTGGGACGGAATCTAGAGCGGGCGCCGCCGCTGCGCTACGGGCGTACGGCGATCGCGACCGCCTTCCTTTTGTCCGGCCATGTTGGGGATGTTGAGGGTTGGCAGGGATTCGCCCAAAAACCGGCATTCTCCCTGCCAACCTATTGATCTGGCGAGCGAAACCTGAATGTATGGGAAAAATTACACCTATCTCGACCGCCCGGATGCGGCGAAATTAGGTCATACGTACCGCCCGACTGGAGTTGCCAGGATTTAGTGGACACCTGATCGTCGTCGCCGGTGCGCGGCCTCGAACTCATCCGGACTGACGCCTCCAAGGTAGCTGTGGCGGCGAACCGGGTTGTAGAACTGATCAATGTACTCGGATAGGTCAAGGATGGCGGTTTCGCGATTGGCATAGATGCGCTTCTTGACGCGCTCCTTCTTGAGACTGCCGAAGAAGGACTCTGCCACGGCATTGTCCCAACAGTTTCCCCGTCTGCTCATGCTCGGCTCCAAATGGTTGGCTTTGCAGAATCGTCGCCAAGCATCGCTTCCGTATTGAGTTCCTTGATCCGAATGGATCAAGGCCCTTCGAGGTCGGCGGCACCGCACGGCCTTCCTTACCGCTTCCAGCACTAGCTCCTTGTGGATCGTCGGCTTAGCAGCCCAACCAACGATCTTGCGCGAGAACAGATCCAGCACCGCGGCCAGGTAGAGCCAGCCCGCCGGGTCGAATGTAGGGGTGAGTAGGCCGGGGGAGTTTCACCCCCAGCCCCTCGCAGAACCGGACGTGAGCCTCTCGACTCATCCGGCTCCCATCATCGAGCCGTTGCACGATACCCAGTTTCCAATGCACAAAAGCCTGGGAATGGGCGTTGGCCAGTCGCCCCAGCGCCTCCCGCGCCCGCGTTTTATGGCGAGCGAGGGACTTGTACTTGCGCTGCAGCCAGCGCACAGATACTCATTCAAGTGTTTCCAGACGGCAGCCATCGCGGAGCCATGGAATCGCCCGTAATAGTTCCTCCAGCCACGCAGCACTGGATTGAACATGCGCGACAGATCGTCGATTTGCTTGTCGCATATCAGCTGAAGATGCCAACCCCGGATCGTCTGCCGCATGGCGCGTAGCGCCTCACGACTGACCGCCGGCGCGAAATTCACGTAGACCCGACCATACTTGTCGACCGCCTTGCGCGGCCGGAACGTATAGCCAAGGAACGTGAATTGCACCGTCGGATACGCTGCCGGTCGATTGATGTCCTGGCAGTACACGATCCGGGTCTTCTCCGGATGCAACTCAAGCCCACACTCCCGGAATCGCTCACCAACGCGGCGCAGGACAAACTCGGCCTGCGCCTGGCTCTTGCAGTGGATGACCCCATCATCCGCATAGCGGCAGAACCGCACGCTGCGCAGATGATCGCTCACCCAACGGTCGAAAGCGTAGTGCAGAAACAGATTCGCCAGTAGCGGACTGACGACACCCCCTTGCGGGGTACCGCGCGTCCGCTCCACAGCTTTCCGTCCGCCATCTCCATGGGCGCTTTCAGCCAACTCTCGATGTACAGCAGCACCCATGGCGTCTGGCAGTGCTTGCGAACCGCCCGCATCAGCAACTCGTGGTCAATGTTGTCGAACAGACCCTTGATGTCGAACTCGACCACCCAGTCATACTCCCAGCTTCGCCGCCTCACCATGGCGACCGCATCGAGCGCGGAGCGCCCGGGCCGGTAGCCATAGGAGTTGCGGTGAAACCGGGGCTCGAGGATGGGCTCCAAGACAAGCTTGACCACTGTTTGCGCCACTCGGTCAGCGACTGTCGGCACACCCAGCAGCCGCACGCCACCTGACTTCTTCGGAATCGGCACACCTTTCACCGGCGGTGGAAAGTAACTGCCAGAACACAGCCGATTCCAGAGCACGTACAAGTTGTCGCCGAGACGACGCTCGAATCTTCAATCGATTCCTGATCGACTCCGGCCGCATCCTCCGTTTGCTTTGACACGCTGGATACGCTTCCCAGACAAGCGCCTTGGGAATCTCAAACGACTTTGTCATGCGCCCCGGCTCCTCCTGCTTGCGCAGTTGGCTGATACGAATGACCCGATGACGCGGCCCCTTCGCTCCATCACCATTACAGCGACTTCATCACTACTACGAGCCGCTCCGTCCCTTGGTGGCGCTTCGGTACTGTCGGCCTCGCCTTGTGAGCTTGTGCCTTTCCCTTTCCATCGCCACCGAAGGTTCCCGCAGTTCAACACAAGAGCCCGAACCAAGCTGACGCTGCCTCTATGCCGGACACCGCCTGGCCAATAAGCAGGCACCCGCCAGGCTGATCCCGGGGCAACATCATCTCCGGTTTTGATGTCATCTGAGTACTTTCGACAATTGAACGGCAGTTCACGTTTGTTCGCCTTCCTCGATTCTTACCTGATGCCTTCTGGCACCTTTTCCGCAACGCTCACGACCAGGGCTTTTGACCCAAGCCGCTTGCGGTGGTTTGCAACCTGCTCCTGCAAGCCGATTGCGAGGGGCCATACCCTCATCTCTCACGCCGCTTGCTGCGGCACACTGATAGTCCGTGACCCACGCCTTGTTTGGCCCCGACATCGTGAACTGGCGTTGCAACAGGTTGGGGATCAACGCGGCAGGCTTGGCCACTGGAATGTGTCGAGTGCGATAGCCATGTAACGCGCGCAGACCGTTCTCCCTCCATCAACCGGGCAACCCTATGTTTGCTGCAGGTCTCACCACGCTCACGCAGGTCTTGCAGGATTCTGGGAGCGCCGTAAATGCCATGACTGGCAACGAAGGAGGCTCGAATCAGACGCAGAAGTCGCGCATCTCTCCGTGAGCCCGGTCAGATACTGGATGGTCAAGCCGAGGTGTAGTACCCAGCACGGGCCACGCCAAGAACGCGACACATGACCTGGATGCTGAACTCGTTCCGATGAGCTTCGATGAACGTGTAAGCCTTTCTGGCTTTACTTAGGGGCTTGCTTGGAGACATGGCCGCAACCCTCGGCTGATCGCGTGGATACTAGGACCTGTCCACTAAATCCTGGTAACTCCAGACCATCACTTCCTAAGAGTTCTAATAATCACCGTAAACAGAGTCATCGCAAGCAGAAATACGACTAAGAAAGTCAGTATAGGAACGTTCCCGACATTGAATCCACTGAAGAAATGAAGTTGCCACCCTTCGCGGCTTCTAAACAACCAATATGGATAGGGCGGCACCGCTATCAGCAAGGAAGAGATCGTCGCAATGATCCAGCTGTACCTAGAAAATAGGATCGCGGACGAAATTGTCATGGCGATAACTACAAGTGCCACCAAAAAGTTGACCGACGTCCATACCGTCGCAGTCAAAGCGGACGGGAATAGAAGTACAAGTGAAGAAGCAACGATGATTGCGGCTCGGTAGGCGAAGCCTCTAGTGTGCCTCATCAATGTTCCTCTTGTTCTGCTCAATCCAAACATCATCTACATAAGTGGAAATGCCAGGAATTGTTTGTTTCCAGGCCCAGCCCTCTCCAATGGTAACGGCCTGCCCGTCCACGGAACCTCGAAGCACTATCCAAAGTGAAGGCCGTGGCCTTGCTGAGTCACATTCACCGCCCACCAGTTGCCATTACTATCCCTTAAGCTGTAGCTCCTAACGGGGCTCCGTGCATCGTCTCCCGTTATAAGCGCTGTAATTTTCGCGAGGTTACCTCGTGTGCCTTCTGGCGCAGCCATGTTTAAACTTCCGTCTTTTGTTGCTGGCTTGTTGTCGGCGAGCGACGGAGTTGGATCATCTATCATCGACCTCTGAACTAAAGCATCTGATTTGGAATGTGGCGTGTCGTACTTGTATCGATGCTCGGACAAAGAACTGCTTCGCTGCGTTCCAGATACTCCCGCTGGTGTAGCGAAGCTGATCTTCGCTGGAATGTGGCTACCGGTGAAAGGCACGTCACACGTGGTGACACCATCCTTCGATGTGCAATCGCGACCGTCCGGATCGGGTATAGCGGTAGGGATTGTCCATTGCGTAGGCATAACGATTGAAGTTCCCGCCAGTTTCGCCGTTTGGCCCTACCGGATCCGTTGATAAGAAGCGCCCGATGCTTGGATCGTAGTATCGAGCCTGCATGTATATCAGTGCCGTATCCGGGTCGTTTACATGCCCCGTATAGCCTGGTCCATTTGGAGCAGCACTAATTCCGCTGCCGACGTATGCGCCGCCGTAAGGGCGATAGTCGTAGATGGCAGTGACATTACCGCCTGAATCAGCCTCAGGCTCAGAGAGGTTCCTTGGGAATCCGTGTATATGTAGGTCACGGTTCCAGCCGTTGCCCACGAACACGGAAGCACCGAAAGTACTGCCGCCGTAAAGCAATAGCCGACTCTTTTCGCCGAGAGGACACACAGAAATATTGGAGTATTGAGAGCGACCTGGGGGCAGTCGACGCCATTGTGCGCACCGACAGAAGCAGGCTTATCACGACCAGACCAATAGTCTCTTTCGATTCCGTCTTCATGAGCCCGCCCCCTCGGTGTCGAGCCGTCAGCTGAAAGGTCGAACTCGAGATGTTCGCGCCCGTCGCACTGAAGAAGTCCACACGCACTTGATATGTACGGGCATGCGAACCCGATTTGTAGTTCCACGAGTTAGTGGTGTACCAACTATTGGGGTTACTGCTCACATTCACGGATGAGGATGCACCGTTAGTGAATGATCCTCCCGTATCGTTGAATCCAGAGGGCACACCCACCAAGGTCCAGGTGAATTGAACGGTCACCCCATAAGGAGGCGTCGGCCCCGACGCCATCACGCCATGAGTAGTACCCGGCTGGATGTAGTCGACCTCCCACGTATTACCACCAACGATGTCGAATCCGATCGACATATTTCCGGTATTGGGACTCGGAATTGTGTAGGTATGCCAGTAGGACTGGCCGTTGGCGGGTAGCGGCATGTTTAGCGAGACGCTTACCGAACTGACGGCGCTCCAACCCGACATCCGCCGCGTTGCACGCGCGCACTTGATAGCTATACGTGCCGTTGTTCTTTGGGCTGGGTGTCCAGCTCGTGTTGCCGTTGGACTGGACCGTACTCCCGCCCTCCTGCAGTTGGTAGGACGTGGCGCCAGATACGGCGGTCCAGCTCACGGTGTATTGCCCATTGTGCTGGTGGACGGCACGGAAAGGCTGGGTGCGCTCGCGGGAGGGATGATCACACTCACCGCGCTGCTCGTGACATAAGTGCTGCACTGGGCGTTATAGCCGGCTCGAACCTCGTAGCTGTAAGAGCCGGTCACCGTTTCGTTGATGACCGCGCTGGTCGCGCTCCCCGTGTAAACGCTGCTCCAGCTGCCGTTGAAGTTATGCGAGACTTGATAGCTCGTCGCGGTGGCACTCGACGCCCACGACACCGTTGTGGGTCCACTGCTGGTGGCCGGCACACTGATGCTTCCAGGCGGGAGTGGCGGAATGGCGACTACCGTCGTCTGCGGCGGACTAGGCCCAACGCAGCCTCCCGCGTTGCAGGCTTGGACTCGATAGAGATAGGTGCCATCGCCACGACTCGCACTCCAAGTTATGGTGCTTCCGGAATAGATTTGGGCCCATGCCCCACCATTGGCCTGCTCCTCTAGTATATAGCTGGTGGCGGTACTTACCGCTGTCCAACTGACGTAAAAGCTACCCGTATTATTGCTTGCAGGTGCCGTCAACGTCGGAGCATTGGCCGGCGGATGGGTGACGACCAATGTACCGCTTTGTTTCCACGGACCACAGTTGTAGGCGTTGCAGGCTTGAACCTGGAAATAGTAAGTGCCATTGGCCAAGCCTGTTATTGCCATGCTGGTCCCGGTGCCGTTGTAAATCTGGGGCCACGAGTTACGGTTATCGCTGCTCTGTTCAACGATGTAATGAGTCACCTGTGCGACTGCACCCCAGCTGATGGCAGCCGTACCGTCACTACTGGTAGCGGGTACCGTGATGCTCGCCGGTGCATCTGGCACAACGTTATAGGTGGTATCCACGGTCACGGCCGACGATGTCACCCAACCGCGCGTGCCGTAGGTGTTTTTTGCCTGTACCTGATAGGTATAGCTGCCACTGCTCGTGCCAGGGCGCGTGATGGAGCTTGCCGTGGTATTCGTGGCAATCGTTGTCCAAGTGCCGTTGACGCCCTCTTGCACATCGTAGGCTGTGGCACTCGGCGGCGTGGTCCAACTCACGGTGTAAGTACCGTTGGTGATGCTTGTCGGTACGGTGATGGTGGGCTGTGCCGGCGTCACTCCAAGGTTGGCAGAGGTCGTCCAGCCACTGCAAATGCTGTTGCAGCCCTGCACGCGATACTGTACGTACCGCCATCGCGATTCGTCTCGGCGAGACTCAATGCGCTGCCGCTATAGATGGTCGTCCAGCCTCCATTGTTCACGTTTTCCTGGAGGTTGTAGCTCGTGGCGCCTGCGGCTGCCGTCAACTACCGTATAGCTACCGTTGTTGGGGTTTGTATCGAAGCTGATACCCGCGGGCGGTGGGAATTGGATGGTCTCGTTACGGGCGATCAGCTTTTTCCCAAGGTAAATATAGTCGGTGGCCTTGGTGTTGCTGGCATCGTATTGATAGAGCAACTGTCCCGCTTGGTTGTAAAAATAGTACACCGGCGTCGTGCTGTTCGCTGGCGTCTTCTGCACGCGACGACCGGCTGCATCGTAGGCGTAGCTGTCAAAACCAGGGTCTCCAGCAGCTGGTTAAGCTGATCAAAGACCAATGTGTTGCCGTTCTTATTGTTGATGTTGCCGCGCGCGTCATAGCCAAAACTATTGACCGCAGCCCCCGCTAGAGAGATAGAGCGCAACAGGTTGGTCGCATCGTAGTTGTAGGTGAGCGTCTGCCCCCCGGTGGTAAGGGTTTGTAAATTGTTGAGCGTGTCGTAGGTATAGCCTTCGGTCCCCCAGAGATTATTAGCTTGCGCCTGGGTTAAACGATTGAGGCCGTCGTAACTGAAGCCTTTGGTACGCTGACCGGTGACGAGGTCGTTGACATTGGTGATATTGCCATCAGCGTCATAGATCAGATCTTCACTGATATTGAGCGTACCGCTCTTGCCGTAGGTGAAGTTGCTCAAAAGCTGGCGCGCGTTCTCCTGGGCGAAGTACTGCGTACCGTTGCCATAGACAAAGCCTTCAACATTGCCGTCAGGGTAGTAGCTCACACCCGTAGCGAAACCACCGACTTGGGTCGCGCGACCCAGAGCATCTGGCGCGTAGTCCATGGCGTTGCCATCCGGATAGGTCACGGTGCGTACCGCGCCGTAGGCGTCATGACCGTAGCGCAACACGTTGGAGCCATTGCCTGTGACGTTGAGCGTCTCATCCGTGATTAGGCCCAGCTTGTTTCGATTAGCCGACCATTGGCTAATCCCAAATTGCCGAGTTCTTGTTGCCTAGCGGGTCGTAACCAAAGAGTGTGCTTTGGGTTCCCGAGGCGGAATGATCTGGTGGACGCGATTCATCGGGTCATAGGTGTATTGCGTTTGTGCCGCAGCCGGTACTTGGCTCTGATCACAGCTGGTGTTGTCGGTGGAGGGTTGGCCCAACACATGCCAGTCCACATTGCTGGCCGCGTCGTAATGCGTAACCGCACTGCCACTTTGGGCTCAATCGTGCGGCACAACCGATGTTGTGCGTCGTAGATCAGGAACTTGGTGAGATCTGCCGTGTCCTGCAAAGTTGCCCGACTGACGAATGGCCGTCGGGTTTCCGTAAAGATCACGGGACACTTGTTGATTCACGCCTTCGGGTGCCTGTACCAGAGTGACCTTGTCATCGGTCGGCTCGTCAAACACCTGATAGCTGGTGGTAGTTACATTGTTCTTGGGATCGATGATTTGCTTTTGGGCACCTGAGAGATAGGACGTCTTGGTAACCAGCGTACAAGACTCAGAGGTCTCATCGACCTCTTTCGCCCGGTCCAATTCGTCATAGATGGTCGTCGTACCCGCCGTGGCGCCCAAGCTGGGACTGCCTGCTACCGGAAACGCAGCGAATGTCTTGCGGCCTTTCCAGTCATAGTCGGCCTCGACACTGATATGCGATTAGGATTGCTGCCAATATAGGTATCGGTGAGCACCGGCCGAAGCATCGCGTCGAAGTAGGTCACCTGGACGTAATCGCCCTTGGTCGTCGTGAGCCGCCAGTGGGTGCCATTTAAACCGCGCTCGCTGCTACCTACGATGCCGTAACTGAACGTCTTTCCGTACCAAGCCTGCTCATCGTTGGTTGGGTAGTTGATCTGCGTTACACGACCCAGGGCATCGTAGTTGTAGATCGTGGTGTATCCAGCTTGATCTGTGACCGAGCGGACCTCACCGAAGTCGTCAATCGCGAGCGACTGGCTGTAGGTGTCCGGATATTGGATGGTTTGCGGAAGGCCGCGCATGTAGTTACTGAGGAAAATCGTGTTGCCTTTGCCGTCGGCGACCGAGGCTACTTGCCCTTGTGGGTTATAGGTGTAGGACTTCAGAAGCAAGCCGAAGCGCGACTGCGAGGTCAGCGTAGCGTTTGAAGGGTCATACCCGTTCGTCGTTTCCGCCTCACCGGTCGTGACGTTGTTGACCTGCTGCACGAGGCCAAGCACCCAGTGCGATAGATCATTGTTGTAGGCGGTGGACTCCACGATCGCCTGTTGCCCGGCAATGCTGTTGTATCGCTCAATTTGCACGGGCTGCGCGAAGGCGTCGAAGGAGTCGATCTGATGCGTGTAAGTATCTCCATCCTGCACGATCGTCGTCGTCGTCACGGGACGAATGCGATTGGCGAGTGGATTCTTGAACGTGGGCTGTATCTGTGCGCCCGCATTGCCAGGAAAAGGCTACCCGCCACCTGATCCTCGGTCAGATACGTATTGGTTACAACTTTCTTGACCGTGCCATCTAAACCGTCGGTTTCGGTTTGCAACAACCAACCTTCGTTGCGTGCGTACGCGTCACCGAAGGTGTACTTGATGATGTCACCTGGTTCCGTGACGATTACTACTTTGGACATGGCGCAGTTAGCGCATGTTCCAGGTGGAATGTAGGTCTCGTAGGTATTTACCCACTGATCGGATGCCTCGTAGTAAGAACCTGGGCTATCAGCGTAGACGTAACTCCAAGTCTGCGTGCCAAGCCCGGCCCCAGTGATCTGCTTCGACGCCAACGTGAAGTTGTCAAAGTACTTGTAGACCAGAGGGTAGTTTGTGAGCAGATTGGTGCTGGGAACGCACGATTTCGGGACATACGAGCGATAATGTCGGTCGTAAGAAAAATTAAAGGTACCGGTGGCGCCTGACGGCGACGTAATGGTGTAGACCATGCCTCCGACATTACCGTCCGGCTCCAGCTGGCAATGGTCTGGGGGTTGGTCAGGGTCGGTGTCGTCCGTCCAGGTGGTCGCAAGCGAGCCCGAGGTAATGGCGTAGGTCCATTGCGAGCCGTCCGGCTGCGTTACCGAGCTCAGTGCACCGCTGGGGGTATAGCCATAGGACCACATGCGCGATCCCCAGGTCGGGGATACCGCCGTCGCCGACTGCACGAGACCACCCGACCACGCGACATCGATCTCGCGTCCATCACTGGAAGTGATGCTCGCCAGCTCGTCGCCGTTATAGGTGTACTTGACCCAGTTGCCAAAGCGATCCGTGACCTGCGTAGCAAGCATGAAAATGCGATCGCGTTGATCACTCGTCTTGACGTTGCCCGCCCCAACTCCGGCGGTGTTGTAGACGATGTCTGAATCAGCGTGGGTAATCACCCAATTGAAAGTGTAGCGAACACCCGATGGCGTAACGACAACAAAGGCCTCGCCGGGATACCCGTTGGCCGTACCCCCCAGACAACTCGCACGATAAAAGCTCTTGGTGACCCAAGGGTAGGAATTTCCATCGGTGACGGCCGGCAACTGAGCCTCTGAGTTGACAAGAAGCTCCTCTGAAACCACGCCGGGGATATGAAGGTTGTAGCCATCCCACACCCAAAGCGTCGGCACCGAATCCTGCAAGGCGGGACGGAAGGTGTAAGGGACAGCGGGCGCGCTGCAGCGCGCATAGCTCTGTGTCTGGCCAGGACCCACCACAGTCCAACCATCTTCATGAGTAAACACGCCGTCGATATACGGCACGTCTAAATCCCAATCACCCATTCCTGCGATATGACCCGTGGGCAGACGGCGATCTTCGATCTCTAGGCGTCGATTCAGGCGCACAGGCAAGCCATTGTTGCCCGGAATATCGATATCCACGACATTGAAATCCGTGGCGCCGTTGTAAAGGCTGACCTGGTCGCCGAAGAGATCCGACTTCAGAGGCGTCACCTCTTGAGCGGCACGCAGCCGTTTGCCGAATTCTTCTTCAGGGGCAACTGCGGTAGCGGTTTGAGCCCGGGCTGACACCGCGGCGACGGCAAGGGTGGCAAAGGCAATCGAGTGAACAAATGGCTTAAGCAGCGCAAACAGCGGCGCCCAGCGGCATCCCTGCACGAAATCTTTCATTCAATTGTCCCCTTAGTGCTGCACATTGCGCACAGCTGGGGGAATTTCTAACGAGGCATCCGATCGGTGTCAATACAACCACGAATGATTCGCAAGATATCGCGAAAAAACGATCGTGGCGCAATGCAGTCAAGGCGGAGGGGAATACCAAGCTCCCTCGTTGGCTCTGCCAGCTCACAAAGGTTATTCGCTCAGGGGCAGAATCTCTCCACGTGTGAGACACAAGTTCTGGTGAACTTATGCTTTGCCCAGGTATGCCACCAACCGGGTTCGAGTTCATCTCTGTGATATTCCTTTCGCCATAGAGAAAGAAAGGCCCTTTCAAGAACGTGGAAGACCTGAGTCACGTCAAGGGTATGGGTCCCGCAACACTGGAGCGCAATCGCGAAGCGATCCTGCTTGGCGACACCGCCACTGACGGCAAGGCCAGCACCAAGGCGGCCCCTGCCAAGGCAAAAACCAAGGCCAGCAAGGCCAGCGACGAATAATCAAACCCTTCAGCAACTTGCGTACACAAAAAGGCCCAACCGGCGGGCTCTTTCAGAGCCTGCCGGTTGGAGTACACTCGCCCGCCTTGCCATCGGCTTGGGCCATCATGATCGTTCCGCGTTATCGCATCGCGGCGTCTGCTATTACAGGCGCCGGCAAGGGTTTGTTCCTCGACCAGCACGTCTCGGCCGGGCAAATCGTTACAGCGCCCGATGCCATCGACCGCACCTACCGGTATGACGAACTCACCGGCTCACCCGAGCTGACGGCACAGCTTTATGCCAGCGCGCGCTGGTTCGAGGACCGCTATACCGTCTCGCCTGACTGGCCGGACGAGTGCTACATCAACCACAGCTTCACCCCGACCGGACTATGGCACCTGGGCTTCGTCTTCGCCTTGCAGAACCTGCCGGCCGGAACCGAGATCACCGTGGATTACCGCCACCTGCTGCCGCCAGGCGAGGAAGAGGCGTTCGTGGACACCGCTACGGGCCAGAAAATCGTTGGCCTGCCCTGGAATGAAAGCCTGGCCTTGAGCACACGCGCCCTGGCGACGCTGCTCGATGGCACGCGTATTGCTCGCTGACGCCCATGATCGACATACCCGTCATAGAAACCACCCGCCTGCGCCTGGCCGCTCTCGGCGAGCGGCATTTCGAAAACTACGCCGCCATGCTGGCCGACCCCGGCAGCACGCGCTGGGTGGGCGATGGCCAGCCGCTGGACCGCACCAATGCCTGGCGTTCGCTCGCCATGCTGATCGGGCATTGGCAGCTCCGTGGCTACGGCATGTGGGCGCTCGAGCTGAAAGAGACCGGCGAGTTCATCGGGCGCGCCGGCCTGATGCAACCGGAAGGCTGGCCCGATCTGGAACTGGGCTGGATGCTGCGGCCCGAGTTCCGTCACCACGGTTATGCCACCGAGGCGGGCAATGCGATCCTCGACTTTGCCTGGCGCAGGCTCAATGCGCAGCGCGTCATCAGCCTGGTGCGCATCGGCAACGATGCCTCGGACCGCGTCGCTGAACGCCTGGGCGGCGAACACATCGACGACATGGATTTCTTCGGTACGAACAACCACGTGTTCGCCTATTACCCACCGTATCCCGAGCAACGCCGCGCCTACGCATGAGTGTGCTTCGCCCTGTAGCCGTCGATGAATTGCGCCGGCAGCCATGGTCCAACGGTGCCGGCGTCACCACCGAAATCGCCCGCGGCCCGGAGCAGGATGCATGGCAGTGGCGTCTCAGCATTGCTGACATCGAGAACCCTGCATCGTTTTCGACATTTGCCGACGCACGGCGGCAGTTTGTGCCACTGGACGCCCCTGTCGAGCTGACCTTCGCCGATGGCCGCACGCAATACCTGAACCGATTCGACCTCGCCAAATTCAGCGGCGACGACGCGCCATACGCGGGATTGCCCGAGGGCGCCACTCGCGCTTTCAACCTGATGCTGCGTGGCGATGCCCAGGGAGAACTGATCGCCCGCCCGCTGCATGGCGCCATGGTGTTGCTGGCACCGAAGGGCTGGCACTGGTTCGTGCTTCTGCTCGCTGGCCATGCAAAGGTGATCGCCGACCACCGATCGCACACCCTCGCCCCGAACGACATGATGTGGATCGACCCGATACCAACCCATCCCGTGCGCATCGAGGGCGGCGGCGAAATCGTGCTGGCCAGGTTGCCGGCCGACTGATCGATCGCCCGTGTTGCCGTCGATGACGCCAAGCGTTCAACGCGCTCGGTCCCTTGAGGAAACTTCGAAAGAATCGTCATTCCCGCGGCTCTCAACAGCCGAAGGGCTGGTCAAGCGGGAATGACGGAAAAAGGGCCGGTCTTTTTCGAGGTCAACTGCAGCGCAACAGGATGCAGCGAAGCATTCAGTACACGTCGCGCCGATAACGGCCGTCTTCGCGCAGCCGCTCCAGTTCGACATCGCCCAGCGCGTCGCGCAGTACCGCGTCGACACCGGGCGCCATGCCGGCGAGGCTGCCGCAGACGTAGATGGCCGCCCCTTCACTCACCCATTGCTTCAGTTCGTCGGTTGCGGCGCGGAGACGATCTTGCACATAGACGGGTCTTGCCTGGTCGCGTGACCAGGCAAGATCAATCCGCGCGATATGCCCGTCGCGCAGCCACTGCCCGATCTCGTCACCATGGTAGAAGTCCCGCATCGCCTGACGCTCGCCGAACAGCAGCCAGTTGCGTGAATGACCCGCATCGATCCGAGCCTTGAGCAAGGCGCGCAAGCCGGCCAGGCCCGTGCCGTTGCCAACAAGGATCAACGGACGTCTGTCACGCGGCGCGTGGAATCCCGGGTTGCTGCGAATGCGCAGCGCAACCTGCGCGCCCACGTCGGCGTGCTCGGTGAGCCAGCCTGAGCCGATCCCAGCCTTGCCATCCGCACGGGCCATGCGACGCACGAGCAGGTGTAGCGAACCATCCGAGGGCAAGGATGCAATGGAATACTCGCGATGCGGCAGCGCCTGCAATTCGCGGACGACCTCAGCGGGCGTGCGGCCGCGGACGTCGTCAATCGATGGCAAATGACTTTCAGCCAGCCACTCCCGCAAGCTTGCACAGCGCCCGTCATGTTCGACCAGCACATCGCCATCGTAGGGTGGCACCGCCAGCCAGCCTGCCACGTCGTCGGGCGCGTGGCGCGGCCCCAACTCAACCAGGTCACCCGCCTGCCACGTTGCCTCTTCGTCCAACGGGCGGAAAGCGAGATGGAAGCACGGACCGCCCAGGCTCCCAGGATTGAGCAGGCGTCGTTCGATCAACTGCCAGCGCCTATAGACCGGGCGCTCCCAATCGGGTAATTCGGTGGCCCCGGACAGCAACGACAGGTGGTGCTGCCAATGACGCAAGGCAGCGGGCTCGCCATCATCCACTTCAACGGCATCAAACAGCGCGTGCGCGCCACTCTGCCGCAACCAGTGTTGCAGCTGCCGTCCAAAACCGCAGAAATCGTCGTAGTCGCGATCACCGAGCGCGAGCAGCCCGTACTGCAACTGAGCGAGTGGCAGCGGTGCGCGCATGCCGTGGGTGACGAAGCGCGCGGCGCTATCGGGCGCATCGCCTTCGCCGGTGGTGCTCACCACAAAGAGCACGCGCCTCGCCCGCATCAACGCTTCGCTATCGAGCGCGCCCAATGCGATCTGGCTCACCGCCATGCCGGCTAGCTGCAGACTCTGCGTTGTCTGTCGGGCCAGCTGCTCGGCGGTACCGGTCTGGCTGGCGAAAACAACCAGCACAGCGTCTCCCTGCGGCGCGCGGGATGACGACATCGAAAAGGCCTGACCGTGAGTTGCACGACGACGAGACCAGCTCAACCAAGCGGTAAATCCCACCCAGGCCGCTAGCACCGCGACCGCTAGAAACCAGCGCTCCGCGCCAGGATCGCGCCATTCCCATTCGCCGGCATGGAGAGCAAGCAGTCCGCACGCAAGCACGACCAGCAGCGCAATCAGCACGAGGTTACCCCACGCCTTGCCTTCGATAGACGACGTCGCGGATTGAGTCACGAACGAAGCACCTCGGCAAACGCGGGTGATAGAAGCTCTTCAGGACCGCCCCTTCCATGCAGGATGAACAACACGGCCAGTCCGTGCTCACGCGCGTAAGCAAGCCCATGCACAGGTCCCAACACGGTCATCAACGTGCCCAACGGATCGGCTTGCATCGCGTCACGCGCAATAACGCTTACCGACGCCACGCGGTGCGGCACCGGTTGGCCCGTGCGCGGATCGATGTGATGCGAGTACGATCGGCCACCCGATGAAAACTGCCTGCGATAGTCGCCCGATGTGGCAATGGCGCGACCAGTCAGCGTAACGACCCGACTGAGCTGATCCATGCTCTCTACGGCGCCAACCGCCGCAGCGGGACGCTCGACACCGATGCGCCACGGTGAACCATCCGGCTTTCTGCCGTGGCCCTTCAGTTCGCCGCCCACTTCCACCAGCCACGCACCCACGCCCACGCTATCCAGATAGCGCCCCACCAGATCGACGCCATAGCCCTTGGCGACGGAAGAAAGGTCCAGATAAATCCCGCCGGGCTGATGCAGGCTGCGCGTCGCCGCGTCGGGCTTGAGCTTCCACCAGCCGATGCGCTCGCGCGCCACTGCGATCGCTTCTTGCGACGGCGGCTCGCGACGCGTCGCGCTCGGACCGAAGCCCCACAGGTTCACCAGCGGCCCCACGGTCGGGTCATACGCACCGCCGCTGTCACGCGCCACCTGCAGCGCGTGCGCGATAACCTCAAAACACTCGGCAGGCATAGCGTGCCAGGTACCGGCAGGCGCGGCATTGAAGCACGACAACGCCGACTGCGGCTTGTACGTACTCATCTGGCCATCAACCAGATCGAGCGTCGCCTGGATGCCATCGCGCCATGACTGCAGCGATAGTTCGACCGGCAATACCGCGCGCACGGACCACGTCGTGCCCATGGTCTCGCCCTGCAGGGTCTGCACGACGAGGTCCTTGCGTGGCGGCGTCCCGGTCAGCATGGCGTGATGAATGCTGCGCGCATTACTGCGGCAGCACTTCCAAGGTGGCCGAGTACGATAGCCGGCGTTGCTTGGCCGGCTTGATGCTGGCCTTGTCGTCCTGCGTGCTCGCGTTGACCCAATACATGCCTGCGTGCGGCCACTTGAGACTGAACCTGCCGTCCTTGTCGGTGGTGCTGTCGATGTCGTCCTGCGCGTTGCGATAGCGCGTTTCGCCGGCAATCGCGGTGACCTTGAGGCCAGCCGCCGGCTTGCCGTCGAGCAACAGTTGGAAGGTGGCCGGCTCTCCTGCCATCAGGTCGGTGAACTGGGTGATCGGCACCAGTTCAAGCCCGTTGCCGGCGGGCTTCAGCGCGACGCCACCCGGCTTGCCGTTGCTGACAAAGGTTTCGACGCGATTGATCGACTCGGCGACATCGACGTTCTTCGCCCCGGCGGGAATCTCCTTGGTCAGATTGGCCGCATCGCCGCGCCAGCGCTTCTTCTCGCCGTTGAGTTCGTAGCTGGCGAAAAGGCCGCCATTGATCGCGGCGATCCGGTAGGTGCCCTTTTCGGTCAGGTGCACATCGAACACGCTGCGATACCGCCCCGTGATGGCGTTTTCCGGTTTGGCCGTCTGGCCGTCCGGCGTGGTGACAATCACGCGATCCAGCGCCAGCGGCATGTGATCGGGGTAGAACAGGTCATTGGACACAGCCGCGTCCACCGTCACCCACGGATCGGCGCCGGAGACATTGGTTGCCGACGGCACCATCCACATCTTGTGCGCCTGCGCGGCCAACGGCAGGGTCAAGGCCACGGCCAGGACGCTCCACTTCAACAGTTGCTTGTTCATGTGGTTCTCCTTGGAGCCTTTTTAAGGGGCGAGATCGAGCTTCACGGCGCCGAGCTCACTGCTGCCCTGGGCGGCGAGCTGTTGCGGCGCACTCGCCGGCCAGACAAAGGGCAGGCGCACGACTTCGCGGCCACCGACTTCACGGGCGGCTTCCACCACCAGCTCATACTTGCCAGCGGGCAAATCACCGAGCGGCGCCTTGCCATCGCGGAAGCTCAACTTCTGCTGCCCTGCCGGACGCGTTGCGCCGGAGACACCATCCACCGGCAACTGCAGGTCGCGGCCACCGCGGCGCCACCATTGGCGCAATTCCGGCAGCCATTTGGTGCCGGCGCCTTCCTTCGATGCCTTCTGCGCATACCAAACAGCCAACTGCGCGGCGACGCTGTGATCCTCGCGCTCGATCCACACCGCCGTATACGGCCGGTGATACTCGGCCACATCGAGTGGCGGGATCTGCACCGTGACATTGAGATCGGCAGCCACCGCGGGCGCCGCGAGCAGCAAGGCAGGCATCGAGAACAGCAATCGACGCATGGGACTTCCCGTCAATGAATGAAGATCAGGGCCAGCAACAGCGGCAGCACCAGACCGAAGGCCACCAGCGGCCAGGTGGCGCCGCGCTGGGCGGCGTGCATTTTCAACAGCAGCAAACCGGTGACCGAAAAGACCACGCAGGCCAACGCAAACACGTCGATGAACCAACCCCAGGCCGGACCGGCATGGCGCCCCTTGTGCAGGTCGTTGAGATAGGCGATGACACCGCGCGTGCTGCGCTCGTATTCCACCTTGCCGCTTTCGCGATCGATGCTCAGCCACGCGTCGCCGCCCGGACGCGGCATCGATAGATAGATCTCATCGGACGACCAGTCAGCGGCGCGGCCAGCCACGTCGACGCCCAGCGCCCCATCGACCCAATCGGCCACGCCGTCGGGCAAGGCGACCCCCTTGCGTTCGTCGTCACCGGAGACGGCGTGCAGCAAAAGCGCCGGCAGCTCGCCCTTGCGGTGCAACGTCTGTGTCTTCGCTTCGATCTGCCCCGCATGATTGAGGGTGAAGCCGGAGACCGCGAACAACAGCATGCCGACCAGGCACAGCGCCGAGCTGATCCAATGCCATCGATGCAGCTGCTTGAGCCAGAACGCCCGGGTTGAACCGCCACGGCCCGATCCCATCTTGCTGCCATGCGCGCGCGCCGCTGATTCCATGCCTGCCTTCTTGCCTGTGGGATCGTCCGGACGCATATCGGGCCATGCAACGACGGCACGCAAACTGTCCTAGCATCTGGTCGGGGCGGTAAGCTGCCGTCTTGGGTGGCGCTTACCCCGACATCGGGGCGAGATGTTGCCACAAATGAGAATCACTCGCAATTTGACCCGCTTCGCCGCCATGCCACTCATTCGACCTGCCGACCGCCCCCACCGGTACCCCACATGCGCATCTTGATTGCCGAGGACGATCCTTCCATTGCCGCCGGCGTCAGCGCTTCGCTGCGCCAGGGTGGCCACGCAGTGGATTGCGTCACGGATGGCGCCAAGGCCGATGCGGCGCTGCGCGACACGCCTTACGACCTGCTCATTCTCGATCTTGGCCTGCCTCATCTGGACGGCGCCGATGTGCTTCAGCGACTACGCAAGCGCGGCACCGGCCTGCCTGTACTGGTGATCACCGCGCGCGAAGGTCTGCGCGAACGCGTACGTGTCCTTGACCTCGGCGCTGACGATTACCTGGTCAAGCCCTTTGCCCTGGCCGAGTTCGAAGCGCGCGTGCGCGCCTTGCTGCGACGCTATACCGCGCAGGGCGCGCCGGAACTGGCCATCGGACAGCTGCGGCTGGATCTGCCCGGCCATCGCGCGTGGATCGGTGACGCCCCATTGGAACTCACGGCGCGCGAGTTTGGCTTGCTTGAAGCGCTCGCGGCACGGCCGGACCGCGTCACCAGCCGCGCCCAACTCGTCGAGGCCTTGTGCAGTTGGGACGAGGAGCTGACCGACAACGGGCTGGATATCGCCATCTATCGCCTGCGTCGCAAGCTCGCGGACTCCGGCACCCAGGTCCGCACCATCCGCGGCCTTGGCTATCTGCTGGAGGAAGTGAAGGAAGACAAGGAAAGCAAGGCATGAGCGAACCGGGCTCCGAGCCGGCAAGGGCATGGCTGTACCGCATGCTCGAATCGGACGACCGTCCAAGCTTGCGCCGTCGTCTGCTGTCCTCGCTGCTCGTGCCGCTGATGCTGCTGTTGGTGATCGAGAGCCTGATCACCTACAGCGGCGCACTGATTTATTCCAACCACGTGCACGACCGCGACCTCGCCGACAGCGCGATGACGTTGGCGCAGATGCTCAGCCAGGAGGACCTTGGCGCACAGATCTCGCCGCAGGCGCGCTTCCTGCTCGAATACGCACCGGAAGGACATAATTATTTCAACGTCAGCAGCAAGAAGCACGGCCTGCTGGCCGGCAGCCAGGAACTGCAATCGGCTGCGCTTTCCGCTGCCACGCTGGACGGTGAACCGGCGCTCTTCACCACGGCGCTGAAGCATCGCGAGCTGCGTGCCGCCACCGTGCGCATCCCCAACCTGCGCGATCCAAGCGACCAGCTCACGGTCACCCTGGCCGAAACGTTTCATGACCGCCACCAGCGCGCGCGTGAAATCCTGTTGCTGAGCATTCCGGCACAGGCGCTGCTGATCGCTGGCGTGTTCTTCCTGGTGTTGTATGGCGTGCGCGTGGGTTTGCGCCAGCTCGATCCGCTCACCGCGCGACTCGCGGCACGCGAGCACGATCTGGCGCCCATAGGCGACGCCGACGTGCCCGTGGAAATTCTTCCACTCACGCGCACTATCGATGGACTGTTCGCACGCCAGCGACGCATGCTGGCCTTGCAGGAACGATTCATTGCCGACGCCGCGCATCAGTTGAAGACGCCGTTGGCCGGGCTGCGCGTCCATGTCGAACGCGCCCAGATGGACCCCGGCAGGGAAACCGTCAGCGATGCCCTGCAGCACATCCAGCGCCTGACCCAGCGCGCCAGCCGCACCTCGAGCCAGCTATTGGCCTTGACTCGCGCGCAGTCGCCCGAATTGAGCGAAGACGGCTCCGAGTGCCTGCTCGATCTCGCCCAGCTCGTGCCCGAACTGCTGGGCATGCGCGTGCACGAGGCCATCGCGGCAGGCGTGGACCTGGGTTATGAAGGGCAGCCTGGCCCCGCCTGGATCGACGGCGACCGCCTCTCGCTGCAGGAGATGCTGGATAACCTGATCGACAATAGCTTGCGCTACGCCGGCCGCAACAGCATCGTGACCGTGGGCGTATCGGTCGTTTCCGGCTGCCCCTGCCTCAGCGTGGAAGACAACGGTCCGGGTGTGCCTCCTGCGTTCCTGGACCGCTTGGGCGAACGCTTCTTCCGCGTGCCGGGCATGACCGAGGAAGGCACTGGCCTGGGCCTGGCCATCGTGCAACGCATTGCTGAGCGGCATCACGCACAGGTGCGTTATCTCGCTGGCAGCAGCGGCGGCCTACGTGTGGAGATCGTGTTTCCACCTGCACGTACGTCCAAGTCCTCGCTCAACAACTAGATGCAGGAACGCACCCTGTGCGCGAATTCCTTGTAGGAGCGCACCCTGTGCGCGAAAAGCCTATATAGCGGCGACGCCGTGGCGCCTATCGCGCACAGGGTGCGCTCCTACACAGGCCTGTTTGCAGGCTCCAAAAAAATACGGCGACGCATGAGCGTCGCCGTTGTCACACATCCCCTGCATGGGAATTACACGAGACAAACCAGCCGACAGCAACCGCGGAGCCTGCGCTCCGCGGTGGTGTCTTACATTGCTTTCTTGGCCTTGGTCAGCAGCTGGTCGAGCAGCGCGATGGCCAGGTCGATCTCTTCGTGCGATGATGTCCAGCGACGGCGCGAACGTGATCACGTTCTTGTACCAGCCGCCGACGTCGAGCACGAGACCGATCTTCTTGCCGTTGTGCTCGAGGTCGCCGGCCAGGCCGATGTCGACCATCTTGTCCAGCAGCGCCTTGTTCGGCGTGAAGCCGTCGTCGGTGCAGATCTCGGCGCGCAGCGCCAGGCCCAGGCCGTCGACGTCGCCGATTTCCTTGTGGCGCTTCTGCAGATCCTTCAGCGCCGTCGAGGAAATGCGCGCCCTTCTCGGCCACGGTCTTCTCGTAGTTCAGCTCGTAACCCATCTTGATCACTTCCAGACCCAGCGCGGTACCCAGCGGGTTGGAGTTGAAGGTCGAGTGGGTGGAGCCCGGCGGGAAGATCGTCGGGTTGATCAGCTCCTCGCGCGCCCACAGGCCGGACAGCGGATTCAGGCCGTTGGTCAGCGCCTTGCCGAACACCACGCACGTCCGGCGTCACGCCGAAGTGCTCGATCGACCACAGCTTGCCGGTGCGCCAGAAACCCATCTGGATTTCGTCGACCACCATCAGGATGCCGTACTTGTCCAGCACCTTCTTCAGGCCCTTGAAGAAGTTCCTCGGCGGAATGACGTAGCCGCCGGTGCCCTGGATCGGCTCGACGTAGAACGCGGCGTATTCGCACTGGTTCGGCCTTGGGGTCCCACACGCCGTTGTATTCGGTCTCGAACAGGCGCTCGAACTGGCGCACGCAGGCTGTCGGAATACTCTTCCGGCGTCATGCCCTTCGGGCGACGGAACGGATACGGGAACGGGATGAACATCGCGCGCTCGCCGAAGTGGCCGAAGCGACGACGGTAGCGGTAGCTCGAGGTGATCGACGAGGCGCCCAGCGTGCGGCCGTGGTAGCCGCCCTCGAAGGCGAACATCAGGCTCTTGCCGTTGCTGTAGTTGCGCACCAGCTTGAGCGAATCCTCGACCGCCTGCGCGCCGCCCACGTTGAAGTGCACGCGGCCCTTCAGGCCGAACTTCTTCTTCGCGTCCAGCGCAATGGTCTTGGCCAGCTCGATGCGGGTCTGGTGCAGGTACTGGCTGGCGACCTGCGGCAGCACGTCGATCTGGCGCTTCAGCGCGTCGTTGAGGCGCTGGTTGCCATAGCCGAAGTTGACCGCCGAGTACCACATCTGCAGGTCGAGGAACGGCGCGCCGGCAGTGTCGTACATGTAGCTGCCTTCGCCGTGGCGGAAGATCTTCGGCGGGTCGACGTAATGCACGGTATCGCCAAACGAGCTGTACTTGGCCTCGTCGGCGAGCAGCTGCTCGTCGGCGAATCAGACGCCAGCGGCGTTCTTGTCGAAACGTTCATCAGAGAAATCCGTGAATCGTTCAAGAGGGGTGATCGGGGGCGATCTGATCAGAGAGAGGCGACGGCGAGCGCAGGCTCAACCGGTGCATGCTCGGCTGAGCAGGCTGCCATCGAGCAGACGCGGCAATAGCTCCAGCGCGTCCTCGAAACCGGTGATCGGCACGTACGGAATACCGGCGGCGCGGCAATGCTCGATCAAACGATGCTTGGCAAACACGAAATCGACGCGGTCGGCCGCACAGAAGTCCGAGGCGCCATCGCCGATCAGCAAGGTCTTGGTACCGCCCTTGCGCGCCTGCTCGGCCACCAGGCGCACTTGCAGGTACCACTGCGGCAACCTTCGGCCTGGAACGGCGAGGTGAGCTGCCACTGACTTCGGCGGAGTGGCCGGCGCAAGGTGATTGGCCGCCAGCGGCAGATCGTCCAGGCCATAACGGCCAAGGATCTTGTGGATGGCGTAATCGAGGCCATCGCTTACCACGCGGATCGGCGTGGACAGCTCACGGGCCTGCGCCACGAACGCCGGGAAAGCGTGGTCGATCCACAACGAGGAGAGGTGCTCGTCGAGATCTTCGCGGGTCATGTCCAGCAGGGCGACCTGCCCGGTCATGCACTCGCGCGAGCCGATGCGACCGGCGCGCCAGTCCTGCTCCAGGGCTTCCCAGCCAGGGCGGCCGAATCGGTCAAGCAGCGAGTCGATCACGTCCTCGACGGAGATGGTGCCGTCGAAGTCGCAGAGAATGGTCCAACCAGTCACGTAAAGCTCCGCATTGCAGAATGGGGACACGATAGGTACCCGCCCCTTTCGGCCTCCTTTCTTTCCGAAAGATACTGCGCGAAGCGTGGGATGAGGCCGTTCCGGAACGTAGCCAAAACCGGCAATCCAATTCCACAAAGCCAGTCGTAAGCGTCCTCAAGTATGCTTATACATTTACGATCGAGGCCAGCGCACCACCGATATTCACAGTGAATCGACCCCAGGCAGCTGCTGTTCTCCCTCTACGTGGAACCTCGTGACCGTATCGGGATCAGAGAGAGCATCCGTGGTTTAGCTCGCGGTCACAGTCGGACTCCATTTACCTGAATTTTCGGGAATTTCGTGCTTCAGCGTCGATTTAAACCGCTACCGTCGATCCAAGGAATGGCGAGCCGCGGCCTTCGCCTCGTCCTGGCGCCCGGGCTGCTGGCCTGGGGCCTGACCATGCTCGCAGGCTGCGCGGTAGCGCCGCTGCCTCAACTCAAGCCGCCCGTACCCGAAACCTGGCGCAACGCGCCGGCCGGCGTCGTGCCGCCGACGGCAGACCTGCGCGGTTGGTGGCAGGCGCTGGGCGACCCCGAGCTGAACGCGCTGATCGATCGCGCGCTGCAGAGCAATCTCGACGTGGCGCAAGCCGCCGAGCGCATGCGCGCCGCTCGCCTGTTGAATCGTCACGCGCGCGACTCGTACCTGCCTTCGCTGCACGGGCGCACCAACGACGTGATCGACCCCGACACCACGGCCTCGTACTTTGTGGTCGGCTTCGACGCGCTGTGGGAATTGCCCTTGTTCGGCGCCTGGCAAAGCACCGGCCGAATCTCGCAAGGGCAGCTCGACGGCGCCAGCGCCGCGCTACGTGGCGCCCAGGTTTCGCTGGTGGCCGAAGTCAGCCGGCGCTGGATCGAACTGCGTTCGGCCCAGCGGCAGGCGCAACTGTTGACAGCTATCCGCGACGCCCAGCAGGAAAAGCTTCGGCTGCTGCAGGTCCGTCAACAACTGAAGCTGGCGCCTCCGCTGGAAGTGAGCCGCGCCCAGGCAGAGCTCGCCCGCGCCCAGGCGGCCTTGGCCGAGCCACAGCAGGTGATCAACAGCAGCGCCCAGCAACTGGCTGTGTTGGTGGGCCAGAACGAACCCGATCCGCAATGGTTGCAACCCGGTACACAGCCACAGCTCGGCGAGTGGCAGCTGACCACGGCACCGGCCGACATGCTGCGCGCAAGGCCAGAGATCGCCAGCGCCGAGGCGGAGGTTTTGCGTGCCGCCGGTGAACTCGGCATGAGCCGTGCGGAGATCTATCCACATGTCGGCCTGGGCGCGTCGCTGCAATGGTCGTCCAATATCGCCAGTAATTACCGCGTACATACGGGCGAAGCGATCTTCTCGTATGGCCCGGTCATCGACATCCCGTTGTTCGACTGGGGCCAGCGCGTGGCCAATGCGCACGCCAAGGACCATGAGCTGCGTGCCGCCGTGCTGGCCTATCGCCAGGCCGTGTTGCAAGGCGTGGCGGAGGCGGAAACGGCCATGGGTGACCTGGAGCAGTTGCGGTCTCGCGAGACGGCATCGCAACAGGCTGCCCTGGCACTGCTAACCAGCATGACCGCCCTACGCAAGCGCGCCGAACTGAACTTGGGCAGCAACCTCGACGTGCAGGACGGGCTTATCGAAGGTCATCGTGCAGAATTGGAGGTCGTGGGCGCCGTGGCGGCGCGTGACCTGGCTTATGTCGCGCTCTACAAGGCACTCGGCGGCGCATCGATGCCTACCCCTGCCCTGCCACCGAGCACCCACTGATGGTGGCCCTCGCTCGCAAGACTCTGATCTACGAATGGCGCCGCTTCCTGCCCGCCATGCTCGCGGTCGGCTTCGCCGGCCTGCTGCAGTTGCTGCAGGCGGCGCTGGTGCTGGGCATCTTCGGCAGCACCAGCGTGTACATCACCGGCTCGTCGGCGGACTGTGTGGGTCGGCTATCCGGGCACGCAGAGCGTCGGCCTCGGCCGATCCATCGACTCCGGCGTGGAAATCGCGCTTGCTGATGGATCCGCCGTGACGGCGGTCGAGCCCTTTCACTGGGTCGACGGCGACTGGCGCGGCCCCCGTGATACCGGCGGCGTGTCGGTGTTCGTTTCCGGCATCGACGCGCGCCCCGACGGCATGATGTTCGCGCGAGCCCTGCCCCCCGCTTTGCGTGCGCGACTGGACGAGCCCGATGCGGTGATTGTGGATCGCGCCGACCTGGACAGCCTGGGCGTGAGCGTCGGCGACACGGCGACCATCAATGGCCATCGCGTACGCGTGGTGGGGGTCAGCAGCGGCCTGCGCGCGCTGGGCGGCGTCAACGTCGTGGCCTCGCTGGATACCGCGCGGCAGCTGGATACCGATCCGTCCAATGCCAACCGCATGACGTATTTCGTGGCCAAGCTGCGCGATCCCGACCAGCCGCAGCTGATGTCGCCGCACGACTGCGCGGCAACCGTGCCTTCGGCCATATACGACGTGTGGACCGCACAGGACTTCGCACGCCGTTCGCAGCTCTACTGGATGTTCGACACCGGCGCGGGCGCCGGCGTGCTGTTCCTGGCCGGCATCGTGTTCCTGGTCGGCGCGGTCATTACCAGCCAGACCCTGGTCGCCGCCGTGATCGGCTCGATTCGCGAATACGCCACCCTCAACGCACTCGGCGTGGGCGTGGGCGACATTGCGCAAGGTGGTGATGGAACAGGCGTTCTGGGTCGGTGCCATCGGGCTCTGTCGGCAGTACGGTGCTTGGTGGCATCGCCTTGGTGCTCGCACGCAGCCCGCAGCGTTCCGGTGGCGCTCGATCCCTGGACTGCACTCGCCTGCCTGGTCGTGGGCATGGGATTGGCCACTGTGTCGGGCCTGGCGGCCATGCGCAGCCTGCGCCGTGCCGATCCGGCGACGTTGTTGAGGTAGATCATGAATCACGCGTCGCCCCCACGCCGCGCCCTCCATTTCGTTGCAGGCGCGCCATGTCAGCAAGGCATTCATGTCGGGCGCGGTTCGCGCCACCGTGCTGCACGACCTCACTCTGGACATCGACGCTGGCGAGCTGACGCTGATCTCCGGCCCATCCGGCTGCGGCAAGAGCACCCTGCTGGCCATCCTCAGCGGCCTGCAGGAGTCCGACAGCGGCCATGTGCATCGCGCTCGGTCAGCGATCTGGGCGTGCTGGACATGCGCGCACTCGAACGCTTTCGCCTGCATCACACCGGCTTCGTGTTCCAGGGCTTCAACCTGTTCCCGGCGCTCAATGCGCTGGAGCAGGTGGAGCTGCCGCTGAGCTACTGGGCATGACGCGCCATCGAAGCGCGTCGCCGCGCCAGGGCCTCGCTGGAAGAAGTGGGCCTGGCGACCGCGTATGGGCCTGCGCCCGTCCGAGCTGTCCGGTGGCGAAAAGCAACGCGTCGCCATTGCGCGCGCACTGGCCAAGGAGCCGGAGCTGCTGTTCGCCGACGAACCCACCAGCGCGCTCGACTCCGCCAACGGCCAGATCATCATCGACATCCTGCATCGCATCGCACGCACGCATGGCACCACCGTGCTGTGCGTCAGCCATGATCCACGCCTGGTCGGCCATGCCGATCGCGTGCTGGCGATGGAGGATGGCCGTATCCTTAGCGACCGTGTGCCGTCCCCGCTATCGACGCCAACGCCTGGCATCGAGGAACCTTCAGCATGAGTTTGCGTCCGTTTTCCCCGTTGCTTGCCTTGGCCGTTGCCACGTCGCTGCTTGCCGCCTGCTCGCACGACGACGGTGGCAAGGCCCGCGCCCAGACAAGCGTCCCCGCTTTTGCGGCGGTAGCGCGCGGGCGCGTCGACATCGAGGGTGGCCTGCTCAGGCTCAGCATGCCGCGCGAGGGCGTGGTGGCCGAGATCAAGGTGCATGAGGGTGATCACGTGCATAAGGGCCAGGTGCTCGCCATGCTCGATACCAAGCCCGCCCAACTGGCGGTGAGCGCCGCCGAGGCCGAGCAGCAACAGGCAGCCGCGCAGGGCAAGTGGCTCGAAGTCCGCCTCAAGGCAGCCCAGCAACGCGCCGAACGTCTCGCGGCAGCCGCGGCGGCCGGTGCTGGCGATGGCCAAAGCGCCGATGACGCACGCGAAGCTGCGCAACAGCTGCAAGGCGAGTTGGACAGCGCCCGCGCGAATGCGGCCATGGCCGCGCATAAAACCGAAGCCGCACGCTACGAACTGGCGCAACGCAGCCTGACCGCCCCGGTCGATGCGCAGATCGTTGAACGCCTCATCCAGCCCGGCGCTGCGGTGTCACCGCAAACCGGCCCCGCCTTTGTGCTACTGCCCGAAGGAGCGCGCATCGTGCGCGCGGAGCTCAATGAATCCTTTGTCGCTACCGTGCATGAAGGCATGCGCGCCCAGATCGTGGACGACAGCGGCAGCGGTGCTCCCACGTTGACAGCACGTGTACAGCGTGTAGGTACAGTATTCGGACCAAGCGTACTGGAGGAGGATCCGCTGATCCGCGCAAACACCCGCACCGTTCAGTGCGTGCTCGTGTTCGACCAGCCGCCGCCGGCTTCGCTGCGTATCGGGCAACGGGTCATCGTGCAGTTTGTTAGTGACGCCAGCCTGTCGGGCAAGTCCGGCTCCTGACGCCACCAAGCCCGCGAGCGTGCCGACATGACTTCGTATCGACGCAAGCATTCGATCGTTCCGGCATTCACGTCGCTACTGCTCACCCTTACCTTGATGGCGGGCATGCCAACCGACGCCCATGCCGATGATCAGCTAGACGGCCCCACCATCCTGGTTGGCGGCGGTATCCAGCGTATGCCCGCCTGGCTTGGTGCTGACAACCAGCGCAATCAACCGGTCCCCTTCATCTATGCCGAGCTCCCTTGGCATATCACGCTATCCACCACCGACGGCCTCACCGTTGACCTGATTCACGAAAGCAAATGGCACGGTGGCCTGTACGGCAACTATCAATGGGGACGCGACCGGGATGAACTTGGCCCCAAGCTCGAAGGCATCGTCGATTCACTGCCGGCTCGACTGAACGTCGGCGGGTATCTCGAATATCACTTCACCGTGCAGTTCGATGTCGGGACGAATGTGAGCCATGACACCCATGGCGCCGGCGCTTACTACACCTTGTATGCCGACTATGACCTTCCCGCCATCGGCTACCTGATGCACAACGTGGAGCTGCAGTGGCAGGGCATGAATGGCCCAGCCATGCGGCGCTTCTTTGGGCTGACGCCGCTACAGGCGGAACAGCTCGGCGTGAATCCATGGAGCCCGGGTTCCGGCAGCCAGCAGATATCACTGGAATACAGCGCGTTCATGCCGACCAGCCTGCATACCGGCGTAGCCATCCTCATCGAGGAGACGCGCCTGCTCGACCAGGCAGCCGACAGCCCGCTGGTCCGACACTTCGGCAATGCCAATCAGCTTACGACGACGCTGGCCTTCACGTACCGCTTCTGAAAACGCCGATATCGGCCGAGCCCATCAGTGGGCTCGCTGCCGAGCAACGAGCCATCGCCCGCACCGTCTTCAGCGATCGTCACGCGTCCAGATCTGTCCATCGACCTCGTGCACGGGGAAGCTGGCGATGGGCTCATAGGCGGGTGGGCACGTGACCGCTCCAGTACGCAGGTCGAAACGCGCGCCATGGCGCGGGCACTCCACTTCGAATCCATGCACTTCGCCACCGGCGAGATCACCGCCATCATGGCTGCATACATCTTCAACGGCGTAGAGATCGCCGTCGATGTTGTAGACGGCGATGGCGGTATCGCCATCCCACACCAGCTTGAATTCGCCGGGCAGCAATTCGCTGCGCGTCCCCACGAAAATCCAGTCGGCGAGATTCATGCGGCCACCTCGTTCAACGACTTGCTCATGCAGACGAAGCGCAGATCCTCGCGGCGCGGAATGCCGAAGCGCTCCTGGCCGTAGGGAAACGGCTTGAATTCACCGGTAAGCCGATAACCCCGACGCTCGTACCATGCGATCAGCTCGGCGCGTTGTTCGATCACCGTCATGTGCATGAATTCACCGTTCCACTCGCTGCGCACGAAACGCTCGGCCTCGCCCAACAACGCACGACCCACGCCGGCCATCTGCAACTCGGGGTTGACCGCGAACATGCCGAAGTAGGCTACCCCGCCCTGCCGTTCAATATGGCAGCAGGCCAACAGCTCACCATCGCGCTCCGCCAGCAACACGACACTGCCGCCACGGACGATCAGGTCGGCCACACTTTCAGCGTCGGTACGCCGGCCATCCAGCAGGTGGGTTTCGGTGGTCCAGCCGCGCAGGCCCGATTCACCGCGGTAGGCGGATTCGACCAGGTCAACGATGGCAGGTATGTCGGCCGCAACGGCCGAGCGATAAGCAGGAGCGTGAGATGTAGGCATGCACTCAATCATAAAGCCGATCCCTGCCGATCGCACCGCACAATGACCTTCGACACTGGGCGCGCTCCCACCGCGCTGCCTAGCCTGCAGGGTGGGGTCATGGCGACCTCGGAATGCACGATCGTCGTCCGGATGCGCCTCGCGCGTCCCATCAGAGGAGAATCCATGAAGAATCGCATTGTGAAACCGCTGGCGCTCGCCGTTGGCATGGCCTTCTGCAGCGGCGTATGGGCCGCACCGTCGGGCAACTTCGATATCAAGGAGCTCGATAGCGCCAAGGACGTGTGCAACGACTTCAACGGCTTCGTCAATGCGAAATGGCTCGCCGCCAATCCGATCCCCGCCGACCGCACGCGCTGGGGCTCGTTCGATGCGCTGCGCGAGGCGAGCCTCAACGTCCAGCACACCATTGTCGAGAAGGCCGCCAGGGACGCCGCCAAGGCCAAGCCGGGCTCGATCGAGCAGAAGATCGGCTACCTGTATGCGTCCGGCATGGACGAGGCTGCCATCGAGAAGGCCGGCTTCGAGCCGATCAAGCCGGAGCTGGCACGCATTGCCGGGCTGAAGGACAGCGGCGACATCGCGGCCTATATCCGCGACAGCTACGCCCAGGGCGCAATCCGGTGGCTTCCGCTTCTGCGGCAACCCTGACTTCAAGGATTCCAGCAAGCAGATCGCCTACGCTGGCCAGGGCGGCCTCGGGCTCCCGACCGCCGATTACTACAGCAAGCCCGACTTCGAAGAAGATCCGCACGGCCTACGTCGCACACATCGCGCAGCACGCTGGAGCTGACCGGTGTAAGTAGCGAAGACGCGGCCAGAAGCAGGCGAAAGCCGTGATGGCCTTCGAGACCCGCCTGGCAGCGGCCTCCCTGGTCCCCACCGAACTGCGCCAGCCGGAGAACCGCTATCACTACGTCAGCATTGCCGACGCCGACAAGGTAACGCCGCACTTTGATTGGACGGCTTTCTTCAAAGCCCAGGACGCTGACGTGACCAGCGGCTTCTCGCTGTCGCAGCCGAAGTTCTTCGCCGAGTTCGACAAGATGCTGGGCGAGCTAGCCGTCGCCGACTGGCAGGCGTATCTGCGTTTCCACGCCATCGACAACGCCGCGCCCTACCTGTCCACGCCGTTCCAGCAGGAAGACTTCGCCTTCAACGCGCAGACGCTCAACGGTCAGAAGGAAATGAAATCACGCTGGAAGCGCACGCTCGATGCCGTCGAAGGCGGCATGGGCATGGCGCTGGGCGAGCTTTACGTCGCACGGAACTTCTCGCCGGAATCGAAGCAGCGCGCGCAGGAACTCGTCACCAACCTTCGCGCCTCCTACAAGACGCGCATCGAGAAGCTGGAGTGGATGAGCGACGCCACCAAGCAGAAGGCCTTGAGAAATGGGCCACGTTCATGCCGAAGATCGGCTACCCCGACAAGTGGCGCGACTGGTGCGGCCTCAAGATCAGCACGGCGACTACTTCGCCAACGTACAGGCCGCCGAGAAGTTCAATTACGACTACAGGGTGGCGCAAGATCGGCAAGCCGGTGGACCGCACCGAATGGGGCATGACGCCGCAGACCGTCAACGCCTACTACAACGCGCACAAGAACGAGATCGTGTTCCCGGCGGCGATCCTGCAGCCGCCGTTCTTCGACGCGAAGGCGGACGATGCGCTCAACTACGGCGGCATCGGCGCCGTCATCGGCCACGAGATGGGCCACGGCTACGACGACCAGGGCAGCAAGTTCGATGCCCAGGGCAACAATGTGCAATTGGTGGACCGACGCCGACCGCGCCGCGTTCAACGCGCGCACCGACAGGCTTGTCTGCGCAGTTCGACAGCTATGAGCCTTGCCCGGCAAGCTCGTCAACGGCAAGTTGACCATGGGCGAGAACATCGGCGACCTGGGCGGCCTCAACGCTGCCTACGATGCGCTGCAGATGGCGCTGCCAAGAACAACCCGGCCGAAGCGAAGAAGAAGATCGACGGCTACACGCAGGAGCAGCGCTTCTTCCTCAACTGGGCTCGCGTATGGCGTGGCAATATCCGGCCGGAAGCGCAGATGACCCTGCTCAATACCGATCCGCACGCACCGTCGCAGTTCCGCGCCATTGGTGCGCCGTCCAACATGCCGGCAGTTCGCCCAGGCGTTCCAGTGCAAGGCCGGCGACACGATGGTCCGCTCTGGCGATAAGCAGGTGAAGATCTGGTAACGGCGTTACCTGTGCTTTTGGAGTGAAGCGAAGCGCCGCGGCTTAACTGCGGCGCTTTTTTATTTACCGGGACACCAACCGTTGCAATGCAGCGAAGGTGAGATCGACGTCTTCCTTGGTCGTCCGCCAATTGCAGATCGCTGCGCGCAGGATCGGCTCACCATGCAGTACCGAGGGCGACAGATAAGCGGTGCCATCCCGGTGCATCGCCCTTTGCAGGGCGGCAACAGCCTGTGCATCAGCACCAAGCGGAGCGAAGCAAACCACATTGAGCCGCACCGGCGCTGCCAACCGGAACCGTGTATCGGCGTCAATCAACTCGCCCAGATAGTGTGCAGCCTCGCAGTTGCGCTCCACCACGTCCGCATAGCCTTCGCGGCCATACGCCAGCAGGCCCATCCACAACGGCAGCGCGCGGAAGCGACGCGAGTTCTCTGGCGTCAGATGAAGGAAATGATCAGGTAGCGGCTCCGGTGCCGGCAGATAGGCGGAGTGGTTCTGGAAGACTTCGACCTGCAAAGGCAGATGCGCGGTGTAGGCCACGGCGCAGTCGTACGGCACATTCAGCCATTTGTGCGCATCGACCGTCACGGAATCCGCCGCCTCGATGCCCGCCATCAGGGCACGACGCGGCTCGGAGGCGCCCGCCACACCACCGAAGGCAGCATCCACATGCAGCCAGAAGCGATAGCGCTGCTTGAGCCTGGCGATCGCAGCCAGATCATCGAAATCCACCGTATTCACCGTGCCGGCGCTGGCCACCACAATGCTTGGCTGGTCGCCATGCTCGCGCAGCCGCTGTTCAAGCACGCCGGCGTCGAATGCCTCGCGCCCTGACAACTGTGGCAGCGTGTGCACCGCGTTACGGCCAAAGCCGGCCATGCTCAATGCCTTGAACGTGCTGGAATGCGCGCTGCCGGCAAATACCGGAATGAACGGCAATCCTTGCATGCCGTCGGCGGCGACGTCGCGATCGTAGTGATGGCCCACCCACTGTCGGGCGAGCGCCATGCCGACATAGTTCGCCATGGTCGCCCCCGTCACGCAGGCGCCCGTCCATTCAGCGGGCCAACCCAGCAACTGACTTAGCATGTCGACCGCCTGCAGCTCGATGGTCGAAGCACAGGTATCGCCATTGCGCTGCGTGTTCTGGTCGTAGGTGCTTACCAACCAGTCGGCCGCCAACGATGCCGGCGTACCGCCACCCGTGACGAAGCCGAAATAGCGCGGTCCCGGGCTGCCCGACAGCAAGGCCGCATAGTCACGCTCGAAGCGCCGCAGCACGGCACTGGCACCCTCGCCGCGCACCGGCAATGCGATAGGCGGCAGCTCAGGCGGAAGCGTGGCAGCCGCGTGACGCTGATCAAGCGTCTCCAGATAGGCCCCGGCCATGGCGCGGGCCTGATCGAGAATGGCATTGAAGCTTGAGAGATCATCCTTAAGACGGTGGTACACCGAACCTCCTTGGACTGATAGGTCATCACCGCACACATCGTGCCGACATGCGGCAGGGTATATCTGGCCCAGACGTCATCAGCCTTTCATGGTGTGGTCGCGTTCATCGCCGCTCGCACAGGCGCTAACCAAGCGCCACGGAATGGCTCGGCATCCCGGGAGTACACATGAAGTCCTCCATAGCTGCAGCACTCATGCTCACCCTTGCCGCCTGTAGCTCACCGCAGGCACCGCCACCGGCTGCGACACCCACACCCGGCATCGCCAGCTCAGCGCCAAGACCACGCATCGGCGTACCCAATCCGGCCTCGGTCGGTTGCACCGAACAGGGCGGGCGCGTGAATCTGCGCCGCGATGCTGCGGGCAATCTCTACGGCGTCTGCCTGTTTCCCGATGGTCGCGAATGCGAGGAATGGGCACTGTTTCGTGACCATCAATGCGTCGCACGGCCCAAGCCCGCTACCGCGGCAAGCGCCGAAAAACCGTGATCGGCCAAACACAGTCAAACGCTACGCTGCCGGCCAATCGGTGCGCAATTCGGGCAATAGATCCGTTGAGGCCAGCCTTGGGGGTTGATCAAAGTCTCCGCGCAGCCCCCCCTCCCAACCTCCCCCTGCAAGCAGGGGGAGGAGTCAAAATCATGCCCGCACCTACTCCCTCCCCTGCTTGCAGGGGAGGGTTGGGGAGGGGTGCTTTTGGCTGCGCGCAGACTTTGAACGGACGACTACATCAGCAGCTTGCGCACCTTCAGCAAAGCCGTGACGAACGCGTCGATCTCTTCGCGAGTGTTGTAGAACGCAAGTGAAGCGCGCAGCGTGGCTGGCACATTGTAGAACTGCATCAACGGATGCGCGCAGTGATGACCGGAACGCACGGCCACACCTTGCAAGTCGAGCAGAGTCGCCAGGTCCGTTGCCTGGGCGCCTTCGATCAGGAACGAGATGACCGGCTCCTTTTCCTTCGCCTCGCCGAACAGGCGCAGGCCAGGAATCTCGCGCAGCCGCTCGGTAGCGTAGGCAAGCAACTGCTGCTCCCACGCATGAATGGCCTCGAAGCCGATCGACTCGTAGTAGTCGATGGCGGCCCCAAGGCCCACAAAGCCCGCGATATTCGGCGTGCCGGCCTCGAACTTGTGCGGCGGCTCGGCAAACGTGGTGCCGTCGAAGCGAACTTCGCGAATCATTTCGCCACCACCGAAGAACGGCGGCATCGCTTCGAGATGTTCCTTGCGTGCCCACAGGGCGCCGGTGCCGGTAGGCGACAGCATCTTGTGACCGGTGAAAGCGTAGAAATCGCAGCCCAGCGCCTGCACGTCCACCGGCCGATGCGGCACCGCCTGCGACCCATCCACCAGCAGCGGGATGCCGCGCTTGCGGCATTCCCTGGCGATTTCGCGCACCGGGTTTACCGTACCCAGCACATTCGATACATGGGTGACGCAAGCCAGCTTCACATCCGGCGTCAGCATCTCGATGTACTTCTCGACGATCAGCTCGCCACGCTCGTCGATCGGCGCCGGCTTCACCGTCGCCCCGCTGCGCTGGGCGACCAGCTGCCAGGGCACGATATTGGCGTGGTGTTCCATCACGGTGGTGAGGATCGCGTCGCCCGCCTTCAAGCGGGGCAACGCATAGCTGTAGGCCACAAGGTTGATCGATTGCGTGGTGCCCGAGGTGAGCACGAGTTCGTTGCGCGATGTGGCGTTGATGAAACGCGCCAGCTTGTCGCGCGCGCCCTCGTACGCCGTGGTCGCCTCCTCGCCAAGCAGATGCACGGCGCGCGATACGTTCGCGTTGTGCTCGCGGTAATGATTGTTCACGGCCTCGATCACGCTTACCGGCTTCTGGCTCGTGTTGGCGTTATCGAAATAGATCAGCGGCTTGCCGTGCACGGTGCGCGACAACAAGGGGAAATCCGCGCGAATGCGCTGCACATCGAAAACCGTGGGGAGATGTTTGGATTGTGCGTTCATCGTGGTCGATTCGCCTTGTTGCTCGCGGTGACGCTGGGACAACCCCAAGCCGTAGCTGTGACTCAAGCGGACGGCAGGTGCGCCATCAGCCGGTGATAAAGGTGCTCGCGCAAGTTCTCTTCGGGCAGCGACTCGAACACCGCCCGGCAGAATGCCGCCGTGAGCATTGAACGCGCCTCGGTCAGCGGAATGCCGCGCGAACGCAGGTAGAACAGCGAACGCTCGTCGAGCTGGCCGACCGTGGCACCATGTGCAGCCTTCACCTCGTCCGCATAGATCTCCAGCTCAGGCTTGGTATCGATCTCGGCCTGACCGGAGAGCAGCAGATTCTTGCTGCTGAGGCTGGCATCGCTGCCGTCGGCGCCCTGCGCCACCACGATCGCACCGCGGAACACGCCACGCGAACGCCCATCGGCCACACCGCGCCACACCGACTCCGATGCTGTGTTGAGCGCCTGGTGACGGATGGCCATTTGCGTGTCGATGTGCTGGCGTCCCTGCAGTACGAATACACCCCGCGTATCCAGGCGCGACTGATCGCCCGCCAGCGTCACATGCAGATCATGCCGAACCAGCGAGCCGCCAAGCTCCAACACGTACAGCATCGCCTGCGCCTGCGCATCCAGTTGCACGCTGTTGTGGCGCACCAGGGTGCTGCCCTCGGCGGCGTTCTGCAGCGTGACGTGCCGCAGCTGCGCACCTTTGCGCAGCACGATATCCATCACCTGCGTACCCAGATGCTGATGCGCGCCATTGGCCACATGATGCTCGACCAGGGACAGCTCGGCGCCCTCGCCCAGTTCGATCACATGCCTGACGTGCCAGGCAAGATCAGCTTCGGCGGGTGCGCCGACAAACAACAGCTGCACCGGCTGGGCGATCTTCGCGCCCGCCGCCACCTGCAGTACGACACCATCACCAGCCAGGGCCGCATTGAGGCGCGCAAACACATCACCGCCTTCACGGTAATGCCGCGACAGCGCAAAGCGCAGCGGTTCGGCGTCACCTTGCAAGGCCTGCGACAGCGGCTGCAAATTCAGGCCAGCCGGCAAGGCGTCGATGCGCGACAGATCGGCGCGGAACACGCCGTTGACGAAGACCAGCGCGGGTCCATCCACGCCCGGCAGCGCCAGCGCCGCAGCATCGACCGCGCGCGACGCCGCCTTTGCATCGCCCGGCGCAAAACGACGCTGCCCCAGCGCGCGCAGCGCGGTGTATTTCCAGGCCTCCATCCGCGTGTCCGGTAACCCGGCCGCGGCGAAGGCTTCGAGATTCTCGCGACGCGCGGCATCCAGCCAGCCGATTTCGCTACCGGGCAAGCGCGCCTGCGCCGCCGCTTCCAGCAGCGACTCGACGAAAGGCATGCGTTGCGGCTGACTCATGCCGATGCTCCCGTCAGCGCGGGATCCTTCTCGGTCACCCAGGCGTAGCCCTGCTCTTCCAGCTTGAGCGCAAGCGTCTTGTCGCCGCTTTCCACGATGCGGCCATCGGCCAGCACATGGACGAAATCCGGCTCGATATAGTCGAGCAGGCGCTGGTAATGGGTGATCAGCAGGAAGCCTCGCTCGGACGAACGCAACGCGTTCACGCCTTGGGCGACCTGCTTCAGCGCGTCGATATCCAGGCCCGAATCGGTTTCGTCGAGGATCGCCAGTTTCGGCTCCAGCACGGCCATCTGGAAGATCTCGTTGCGCTTCTTCTCGCCGCCGGAAAAACCTTCGTTCACCGCGCGATGCAGCAACTCGTCGGAGATCTGCATGATCTTGAGCTTCTCGCGCACCAGCTTGAGGAACTGCATGGAATCCAATTCCTGCTCGCCGCGCCGCTTGCGCTGCGCATTGAGCGCGGCACGCAGGAAATAGGTGTTGTTCACGCCGGGAATTTCCACCGGATACTGGAACGCCAGGAACACGCCGGCGGCGGCGCGCTCTTCGGGTTCCAGCGCAAGCAGGTCGACGCCGTTGAAGCTCACCGAGCCCGCGGTCACCTCGTAGCCGTCGCGGCCCGAAAGCACGTTGCCCAAGCGTGGACTTGCCAGCGCCGTTCGGCCCCATGATCGCGTGCACCTCGCCCGGGCTCACGGTCAGCGTGAGCCCCTTGAGGATGTCCTTGCCCTCGACGCGGGCGTGCAGATTTTCGATCTTCAGCATGTTTCGTACTCGCTCATGTCAGGCGCCCGCGCCGTCGTCTTGACGCTGCAGCACCACATAGGTGAAAGCTTGCTCGTGGCCCGACGGCGTGTAATGCACGTCGCGGCTATGGGTGACCAGTGTGAATGCCGGCGCAAAAGTCGCCGCCAGCGTCGCTGCGTCATAACGCGCGACCTGCATGCCGCTGCAACGATCCGGACCATCGGCGGCAAACGTGCCCATGACCAGATAGCCGCCGGGTTTTACGGCACGCGCAGCGGCAGCGACATAACGCGCCTGCTCGCCGGGCTCGGTAAGGAAGTGGAAAACCGCCCGGTCATGCCACAGCGCGTAGTTGCCCGCGGGTAACTCGAGCTGGATCACGTCACCAACGATCCAGCGTACCGAAGCCGCCAGTGCCCCGAGCCGCTGCTGCGCCGCGGCCATCGCCACGCCGGAAAGATCGAGCACGCTGACATCGATAAAGCCACGTTGCAGGAGGTCGTCGACCAAGCTGGAGCGACCGCCGCCGACGTCCAGCACGGCTTGGTCACGCGGGAGGTCCAACGCATCGATCAGCTGCAGCGACGCGTCGAGGCGCGGGCGAAACCAGCTGGTCTGCGCCTCGTCTTTCTCGCGGTACACCGTATCCCAAAGCGTTTGCAGCGACGTACTCATCCCACCGCACCTTCCAGCGATACTTCCAGCAGTTTCTTCGCTTCCACCGCGAACTCCATCGGCAGCTCGCGGAACACCTGCTTGCAGAAGCCGTCGACGATCATCGACACGGCGTCTTCCTCGCCGATGCCCCGCGCTGCGGCAATAGAACAGCTGGTCGTCGGAGATCTTGGAGGTGGTGGCTTCGTGCTCGACGATGGCGCGTGGGGTTCTTCACTTCCATATACGGGAAGGTGTGCGCGCCGCATTTCTTGCCGATCAGCAGCGAGTCGCACTGGGTGTAGTTGCGCGCGCCCTCGGCGCCCTTCTCCACCTTCACCAGGCCGCGGTAGCTGTTGCTGCTGCGACCGGCGCTGATGCCCTTGGAGACGATCTTCGACTTGGTGCCCTTGCCGATATGGATCATCTTGGTGCCGGTATCGGCCTGCTGATGATGATGGGTAAGCGCCACCGAGTAGAACTCGCCGACCGAACGGTCGCCGCGCAGCACGCAGCTCGGGTACTTCCAGGTGATCGCCGAACCGGTTTCGACCTGGGTCCAGGAAATCTTGGAATCGTCGCCGCGGCAATCGCCGCGCTTGGTCACGAAGTTGTAGATGCCGCCGACGCCGTTCTCGTCGCCCGGATACCAGTTCTGCACCGTCGAATACTTGATCTGCGCTTGTTCCAGCGCGACCAGTTCCACCACCGCGGCATGCAGCTGGTTCTCGTCGCGCATCGGCGCGGTGCAGCCTTCGAGGTAGGACACGTAGGCGCCCTCTTCCGCGACGATCAGGGTGCGCTCGAACTGGCCGGTGTTGCTGCGCGTTGATGCGGAAGTAGGTGCTCAGCTCCATCGGGCAGCGCACGCCCTTGGGGATGAACACGAAGCAGCCATCGGAGAACACCGCCGAGTTCAGCGCGGCGAAATAGTTGTCGCCGGTCGGCACCACGCTGCCCAGGTACTGCCGCACCAGCTCGCCGTGCTCGCGGATCGCTTCGCTCATCGAGCAGAAGATCACGCCGGCCTCGGCCAGCTCCTTGCGGAAGGTGGTGCCCACGGAGACCGAGTCGAACACCGCGTCGACGGCGACGCCGGCGAGCTTGGCGCGCTCGTGCAAGGGCACGCCGAGCTTTTCGTAGGTTTCCAGCAGCTTCGGATCGACTTCGTCCAGCGACTTCGGGCCCTGCTTGGGCGCGGCGTAGTAGCTGATCGCCTGATAGTCGATCGGGCTCGAGATTGAGCTTGGCCCAGTCCGGCGTCGGCATGGTGAGCCAGTGGCGGTACGCCTTGAGGCGCCACTCGGTCATCCACTCCGGCTCCTGCTTGAGCGCGGACAGCTGGCGAATGATGTCTTCGGACAAGCCGGGCGGCAGGCTGTCGGTTTCGATGTCGGTGACGAAGCCGGCCTCGTAGCGACGGCCCAGCGCCTCGGCGACTTCGGCGTTGTCGCGAAGCGTGGTGGAGGTGTCGCTGCGTTCGGAGGTTTCGGTGGTCATGGTCATCTTCGTGTCGTCGTGAGCGGTCGAGGGAAGATCGGGCGTCATCCGATCAGGTTCGCGTCGATGCGACGACTGGGTGGTTTGAGCATGTCGGAGAGGCTGACGGCGCGCAGGGCGCTGTCCACTACGCTGTTCACGTGCTGCCAGTTGCTGCGCACGCCGCATAGCGATTCGCGGTCGCACTGGCCCACGGCCACGCTGCACTCGGTCATGCCGAGCGGACCTTCCAGCGCTTCGACGATCTGCGCCAGGGTGATTTCCCCGGCCGGCCGCGCCAGCCGATAGCCGCCGTTGACGCCGCGGAAGGATTCCACCAGGCCGGCATGGCCCAGCAGCTTCAGCAGCTTGCTCACGGTGGGCAGCTCCAGGCGCGTCTCATCGGCGATCTGCGCCGTGCTGAGCACGTCGTCAGGATGGGCGGCGATGCAGGTCATCACCACCGTGGCGTAGTCGGTGAGGCGGCTGACGCGAAGCATGGGGAAGCGGCCAGGACTGCGTGAATCGGGACCAAAATGGTACTGATTAACGACTTGCCAGTCAAACCGTGGCGTTGCACCAAAACTGGGCATTGCCGTGCCGCTATGCCCTGCTTCCGGGCAATGACTGCCACCCCATTTTTGCGTGACACAGAGACGCCCTCACCGTCATCCCCGCGAACGGGGGGACCCAGTGCCTCTGCAAGTCCCTGAAGGCGCTGGATTCCCACGTTCGCGGGAATGACGGGACGGAGGCTGCGACGGCTCCCACAACCCTGCAAGTTCCGCATGGCACGCATCGTGCTGCACCGCCACATAGCAACGTCATGGGGAGCTCTGGGGATGAAGTGGATTACGGCCATCATCAAACCGTTCACGCTGGACGATGTGCGCCAGGCGCTGACCGAGGTGGGTGTGACGGGCATGACCGTCACGGAGGTCAAGGGGTTTGGCCGGCAGCACGGGCACACCGAGCTCTATCGCGGCGCCGAGTACGTGGTGGATTTCCTGCCCAAGCTCAAGCTCGAGGTAGCCGTGGCCGACGAACAGTTAGAACGCGTCATCGAGGCGATCAGCGGTGCCGCCCGCACCGGCAAGATCGGCGACGGCAAGATTTTTGTGAGCGAGCTGGAACAGGCCATCCGCATTCGCACGCAGGAGGTCGACGTCGATGCGCTTTGATGGAAAAGTTCTGAAGGGGCGCGTGACGCTTGGCTTGATCGCCTTGGCCGCTTCGGCACCCGCCTGGGCACAGTCGGCTGCCCCTACGCATATCGACAGCGGCGACACCGCGTGGATGCTTACCGCCACCGCCCTGGTGCTGTTGATGACGATTCCGGGGTTGGCCCTGTTCTACGGCGGCATGGTGCGCGCCAAGAACCTGCTGTCGATTCTCATGCAATGCTTTGCCATCACCGCCGTGGTGTCGGTGCTGTGGATGCTCTACGGCTACTCGCTGGCCTTCAGCACGGAAGGCATGCAGGCCGGCGTCACCAACCTGCATTCCTTCATCGGCGGGCTGGACCGCGTGTTCCTCGCCGGGCTCAAGCCGGATTCGCGCTACCAGACGGTGCCGGAAAGCGTATTCGTGATGTTCCAGCTGACCTTCGCGATCATCACGCCGGCCTTGATCATCGGCGCCTTCGCCGAACGCATGAAGTTCAGCGCGCTGCTGTGGTTCAGCGGACTCTGGCTCACCATCGTCTATCTGCCGGTGGCGCATATGGTGTGGGGCGGACCAGGCTCGTTGCTGGGCGACTTGGGCGTGCTCGACTTTGCCGGCGGCACCGTGGTGCACATCAACGCCGGTATCGCCGGCCTGATCGCCTGCCTGGTGATCGGCAAGCGTCGCGGCTACCCGAATGTGCCGATGCCGCCGCATAACCTCGGCTATACCGTGATGGGCGCGAGCCTGCTGTGGCTGGGCTGGTTCGGTTTCAATGCCGGTTCGGCGGTCGCCGCCAACGGCAGTGCCGGCATGGCCATGCTGGTCACCCAAATCGCCACCGCCGCTGCTGCCCTCGGTTGGCTGGGGGCAGAGTGGATCGCGCATGGGCGCCCCAGCGTGCTGGGCATTGTTTCAGGCGCCGTTGCAGGCCTGGTTGCGGTAACGCCTGCCGCCGGCACCGCCGGACCGGGCGGCGCCCTGGTGCTGGGCCTGCTCGCTGGCGTCATCTGCTTCTTCAGCGCCACGCGCCTGAAGCACAAGCTCGGCTATGACGACTCGCTCGATGTGTTCGGCGTGCACGCGGTGGCCGGCATCGTCGGCGCCCTGCTCACCGGCCCGTTGGCGTCGCCGAAGCTCGGCGGCTTCGGCACCGTCGAATCGCTCTGGGGGCAGCTGTGGATCCAGGCCAAGGGCGTGGGTTTCACCGTGGTATGGAGCGCCGTACTCAGCCTGGTCATCCTCAAGCTGATCGACTGGACGCTGGGCTTGCGTGTGGATGAAGAGCAGGAGCAGATCGGCCTGGATTTGGCGCTGCACGAAGAGAAGGCCTACAACCTCTCCTGATCCCTACTCCCTCTCCCCTCCGGGGAGAGGGCCAATCTTGCGACCACACCCAACCAGGCGAACGTAGGAGCGCACCCTGTGCGCGACCACGGCGTTGCCGCTCCGTTGGCTTTTCACTCGGGCCTTCCCTGGCCCTCACCCTCCGGGCAGCTTGCGCTGTGCAAGCCGGCAGTCCTGCCGGCTTGTCGCGCACAGGGTGCGCTCCTACAGTTAGGGCGTGGCAGCCGTTAAGCTGCGCGGCATCACCACCAGCAGCACGCCATGACCGCCGCCCCCGACCGCGCCGCCGCCCGCCTGGCCTGGACCCGCTCCACGCTCGGCGACGCCGCGCTCACCCTCGAGCCCGCCTCCTCCGACGCCAGCTTCCGCAGCTACTGGCGCACGCATCATGCAGGCACCAGCTGGATCGTGATGGACTCACCGCCCGCACAGGAAGATCCGCGTCCCTGGCTGGCCATGGACGCGCGCCTCGCTGCCGCCGGCCTGCATGTGCCGGCGGTGCATGCGCACGACCTGGAACAAGGCTTCCTGCTGATCGAGGATCTCGGCACGCGCCTGTACCTGCCGGCATTGAATGAAGACAGCGCCGACCAACTCTACGGCGATGCCATGGATGCATTGCTGCGCATGCAGTCGCGCATGGACTACAGCGACCTGCCACCATTCGACCACGCCCTGCTGGTGACTGGACTGGAAGTCATGCCGGAGTGGTTTCTCGGCCGACATCTCGGCCACACGCCGGATTGCGGCGAGTGGGACGTATTGGAAGCCGCCTTCGACGTGGTGATACGCAACGCACTGCAACAGCCTCGCTGCTTCGTGCATCGCGATTTCCACAGCCGCAACCTGCTCATCGTCGACGAGAACAACCCGGGCATCATCGACTTCCAGGGCGCGCTGGCCGGCCCCATCACCTACGACCTCGCCTCCCTGCTGCGCGACGCCTATATCACCTGGCCGCGAGAACGCGTCGAGGGCTGGGTGGAGTCGTATCGACTGCGACTCGTGGATGCGGGTTTGATCGGCAAGGACATCGACCGCGCGCACTTCCTGCGCTGGTTCGATCTGACCGGCCTGCATCGTCATATCCGGGTCCTCGGACAGTTCTATCGGCTGTGGTATCGCGATGGCAAGCCGGGCTATCTGGCCGACGTGCCGCGGGTTTATCACTACGTGGTGTCGGTGGCGCGCAACTATCCGGAATTGGCGGATTTCGCCGCCCTGCTTGAGCGTCATGCGCAAGGGCGCGATCTCACCCAGGTTGCCGCCGCATGAGGCACGCACTGATCTTTGCGGCCGGCCTGGGCGAGCGCATGCGCCCGCTCACCGATCACACGCCCAAGCCCTTGCTGCCGGTCGGCGGCAAACCGCTGATCGTTTGGCATCTGGAAAAGCTCGCCGCCATCGACGTGCATTACGTGGTGATCAACACGTCGCATCTGGCCGAACAGTTCCCCGACACGCTGGGCGATGGCTCGCGCTGGGGCCTGCGCATCCGTTACGCCTATGAAGGGTCGACGCCGCTGGAAACCGGTGGTGGCATGCTCAACGCGCTCGGCCTGCTCGGCCCCGAGCCGTTCGTCGTGATCAATGGCGATGTCTGGACCGATGCCGATTTCGCTGCACTTGCCCGGCGAGCCCCGCGGTCTCGCGCACCTGCTGATGGTGGACAACCCGGCGCATCATCCACACGGTGATTTCCGCCTGGACGATCAAGGTCTGCTGCACGATGACGACGCTCCGCCGCGCCTGACCTATAGCGGCTTGGGCGTATTTCGGCGCGAATTGCTCGACGATTGGCGCGAGGTGATCGGACATACCGCCGATTCGGATGCGCAGCCACCCGCGTTCAAATTGAAACCGCTGCTGCTGCGTGCCATGGCCCAGGAAAAACTCAGCGGCAGCCACCATCGCGGCGCCTGGACCGACGTCGGCACGCCACAGCGGCTGAACGAGCTGGACGCCCGCCTGCGCGCTGCCAGCTGAGCGAAAGGTCGGCGACGCAAAATCCTGCCGGCTGGATGCCAGCGGTCGCCGCCGGTATCCTAAACCACCCGGTTCAGTAGAGCGCCGGAGCGGCGCCGCGGACAGCCCCAGTCGGTCGCGCCCAAGACTCCCGCCTACCGACCCTGCCCGTCCCCAAGCATGGTGTTTTAGAGATGTCCGAACTGTGGTCTCACTGGGTTAGCTGGTTTGCCAACCATGGCGTGCTCCCCGTACTGCAGTTCCTGCACCTGGAAGGACTGGCAGGCAATGCAAGCGACATCTCGGCGTCGCTGCTGGTCGCCACGCTGCAGCTGTGCATCATCGGTTTCATCTTCCGCCCGCTGGAAAGCGTGCTGCCGGCGGAAAAATGGACCGACCGCAAGCTCACCCGGGTGGACTTCCAGTACACGCTGGCGATGCTGATCGGCATCTTCCCGATCTTCAGCTATCTGGTGCTCTCGCCGATCGCCAATGTCTTCGGCGGCCCCGACACCGGTCCCAGCGACCCCAGCGCCTCGCCGCTGGCGCTCACCCACTGGGTACCCGTGCTCAAGGCGCATCCGCTGCTGTTGTTCTTCTGCTACTACCTCGTCTACGACTTCGTGTACTACTGGATGCATCGCATGCAGCACGCGCTGCCGTGGTGGTGGGCGCTGCACAGCCTGCATCACAGCACGCGCCAGATGAGTTGCTGGACCAACGACCGCGGCAGCCCGATCGACGGCTTCCTGCAATCGATGATCCTTGCCGTGGTCGGCATCGTGATCGGCGTGGAGCCGGAGCAGTTCGCCTGGCTGGTGCTGGTGGGCGAACTGGTGCAGAACCTCTCGCACACGAATGTGCGCCTGGGCTTCGGTCCAGTATTCGATCGCGTATTCGTGGCGCCCAAGTTCCACCGCCTGCATCACATGCTGGTCGATCCGACCCGGCCAAAGCTGCACAACTGCAACTTCGGCCAGGTGTTCTCGATCTGGGACGTGCTGTTCGGCACCGCGCTGTACGGCGAACCGCTGCGTCCCACCGGCGTGGGCGACCCCATGGTCGACGACGACAACAACCACAACCTGATCGGCCTGCATTGGAATGGGATCAAGCGCTTCTGGGGCGCCGTGCGGCGACCGGCCGGCTGGAAGCTCGGGGAAGTGGCGTTTGGCCCCAACTACGAACCGATCCCGGTCGACCAGCTCGACCTGCATGCGCTGGGGCATCACGTGTTGCAGCCAGCCCACGCATCCCACGAAGCGGAAAGCACGAGCTCGACGGTCCGCGAAAGCGCCGAAACGGCTTGAGCCCGTATCACTAGCGACCCCAGTTCTCCCCCCTGGGAATGATCACTTTGCCAGGGACACGGGCATCACGACTTGTCGCAGCATCGAACCGCGTGATGAGAACGACCTGGCTCTGGTGAGGCGGGTGTCGCAAGGCGGCGCTGGCAAGTGCGCACTAATTGCCACCTACACCTGACCTTCACATTTCGCATGTAGGGATAGCCCTAGCATGCCCCTTGCCGCTGGCTGCCCATCGCCTCCAGCCGAACAGCCGCCAGCGGCACAGACGCAAACCAGCATCACCGTGAGGCGTATGTGCCCCCTAAGTTCGGGCAGAACGCGTGGCCAGACCAACGGGGGTTCTATGGATACAAAAGTGCGCAACACGGCAGAGCATGATCCTCAGAACGCCGACCATCGCAGCCACCCTTCCCCGAATGCCTTGCCCGCGGTCTGCGACGTTTCGGTGACGAACGTATGCAACGCAGCCTGCGACTTCTGTGGATTCTCGCGCGACAAGAAGCTGGCCGGGCCACGACGCTATCTTGCGCCAGACGAGTTCGAGCGGGCGCTGCCGATCTTGCGCAGGCGCCGGATTCGCTACATGACGTTTCAAGGCGGCGAGCCTCTGGTTCATCCGCAGATCGAATCGCTCGTCGCCTCGGCCACCAAGGCCGGCATGCAATGCGGCCTGATCACGAACGGCTGGTTCCTTTCCCGGCACATCGAGCAACTGGCAGCCGCCGGTCTCAAGCGCCTGCTCGTCTCGATCGATAGCGCCAACATGGGCGAGCACGAGCACAACCGCGGCCTGCAGGGCCTGGAGGCGCGCATTGCCGACGGCATTGCGCGAGCTCACAGCTTCGGCATCCCGGTCTGCGCCACGGTCACCGTGAGCCGCCTGGTCCACTACGAGTCGTTGCCGGAGACACTCACGCGGCTTGGCTTCGATTCCGTCGCGTTTTCCTATCCCAGGCGCGAGGCCTTCGGCTCCTCGTCGCTCGTCTACGATGAAACCTCGACGCTCGTCGACCTCAGTGCTGAGGAAATTCTCGATGCGTTGAACGAAATCGCGCGCATGAAAAAGCGCTTTCGCGTGATGGATCCGAGTGCCGCGCTGGCCGAGGTCGCCCGCTTCGTGCGCGGCGAACAGCAACTGATTCCCTGCGTCGGTGGCAGCAAGTATTTCTATCTCGACTGGAACCTCGATATCTGGCGCTGCGAGGCCTGGTCGGAACCCATGGGCTCGGTGTTCGACCTCGATCGCTTTCCTGATCAGCGCGAACCCTGCAACGCCTGCATGATGTCCTGCTACCGGCACGCCAGCGTCCTGATGCACGGCGCCATGGCCCTGGCCGACTCGGCGCAAGCCCTGGGCCGGGGCGACTTCCGCGCGGCCGTCAGTTCGCTGTTCCAGCGCGGCGTCGCGACTTCACTATGGGCGCTTGCGGGTGAGGAGTTACCCAGCATGCGGGCCTCCTCCCTGACGAAGCGAAACGCCGCGTTCCGTGCATCGTCGAAAGGCGAATTGAAGCCGGATCATCCGTGACCTGTCCCCAAGTTACGTGACACTCAGACCTGGGACCATAACCATGACCTGACCGGGGCCCAGAAAGAAAAGCCGGAATCCCAGGATTCCGGCTTTTCTCAACTTGCGCTCGTGACTAGAAGCGCTGGGTGTATTTCAGGTAATACGCTCGACCGATGTCAAAACCACCGTAGTACACGAAGGCGCTGTTCGGCTTCGAGTACATGATGGGGCCGACCTTGTCAAAGACATTGTTCGCGCCGACCGAGATAGTGGCCTTCCAGGGCATGCTCCAACGAAACTGCACATCGTTGAACGTGGTGCTGGCGACGTGACGCATGGCTTGCGCGCCATTGAACGAGTCGACGTGGTTGGGATCGTTGCATTCGGTCTTGAACGAGCACTTCTCCGCCAGGCCCGAGTAATAGCGCATGGTCCAGGTCGCACCGAAGATTCCGTAGGTCCAGTCCAGCGTAAGATTGGAGCGGACACGGAAGTTAGCGCCGCCGACCGTCGTACCGATCAGCGGTTGGACCTTGGTCGCCGGATTGTCGTCGGCCTTGATGTTGAGGTAATCGACATAAGTGGTGTTCCAGCGGGCCACGAACTGGCCCAATGAACCGGTGGACCAGCGGTAATTCACACCAAAATCGTAGCCTTCGGTCTTTTGCCAGCCCTTATTCGTGAGACCAAAATTCATATTCGTGATGACACCGGTGGCCGGATCGCGCTGGAAGCTCGCGCAACGCGACGCAATCCCCGCTCCGTAGCAGTCGTCCAGTATGTTCTGTACGGTGTCCTGGGCGATCACATTCTTGATGTCGATCTTGAACCAGTCCAACGAAACATCGAAGCCTTCGAGATCGTGCGGGCTATAGATCAATCCCAGCGTACGGGTGGTGGCGGTTTCCGGCGTCAGGCCGGGGTTGGAGCCGGTGGTGAACTGGTAACCGGTTTGGCACGGATAAGTCTTGCAAGGCACGCCGCCCTGGCCCAATTGCTGGAAGCCAGCGGCCACCGGCGGCAGGCCTCCCAGACCAGCTACACAACGTGCGGCTACCGGCTGGTTTTTCGCCGCCGCCCCATTCGTCGTATCGCAAGGATCGGTGTAAAACGAAAAGCTGCTGCTGCTACCGCCATAGAGATCCGAAATGGTCGGCGCGCGGAAACCCTGCGCCCAGCTGCCGCGGATCAGGAGGTCATCCATCGGCTTCCACTTGATCCCGAACCTGCTGTTCGTCGTATTGCCAAAATTGTTGTAGTCGGAATAACGCGTGGCGACATTGACCGACAGCTCGCGAGCCATCGTCATGTCCCTAAGCACTGGCGCATCCAACTCCAGGTAGGATTCATTCACCGAGTATTTGCCAGAAGTAGTCGTGGCGGCCAGGCCCGAATTCAAGCCGGCCTGGTTGAAAGCGTCCGGCACAAAGCGACCTTCTTCCTCGCGGTGTTCCACACCCACGGCGATACCAAGCTCACCCGCAGGCAGCGAGAACAGTGTGCCGGCCAGGTTGGCGCTGTAGTCGACCGTGGTAGTCCTGCCGGTGTCGTGATACTCGGGAAACAGATACCCCTGCAGATCCGGATCCGACAGCGAGCCCGCACCTGCCTGGCCGTAGGGCAGCAGCGGGTTCCAGGGAACGCATCCCACGATCTCGTTGCCTACGCCAGGCTTGCCGCAGTGAACTTTGCCGTCGGCACCAAGGAAGGACGGGCCCAGCGCCTGCTTGGAGGCCACCAGATTGAAGTCGCCGTGGCCGGTCTTGAGCATGTTGTTGCGATTGGTCATCGCACCGACATCCCAGTTAAAGGAGCGCCCGCCCAACTCGAAATAGCCCTCTAAGCCGGCCGTCCAACGGTAGGTCTCCAGGTCGCTGGTGGTGGATCGCGGCACTTCCCAACCACGACGGGCGAACTGGACATCCGTGCCCAGCGGATTGAAATAGCTCTGACCCGACAGTGGTGTCTTAAACGAGGCCGACTGATACGGATAGCCTGCGATCCCCTGGAAAGTGCTGCGCTTGTTGTAGAGGAAGTCGGTCTTGAAGGCGATGTTGTCGGACAGGTTGTACTTGCCGGCCACGAATAGCGACGTCCTCTCCTGACCTGTCTGCAGCGTCATCTGCTGATTGGAATTGGCGTACTGGTCCGGCCCCTGCGGATGGTAGTTGGCGAAGTTGCGCGGATCGGTGCCCGGCGCAAGGGTGCAATTGGGATACTGACCCTTCGCATTCTTGGGACCGCACGGCGCGTTCGCGATATAGCCGTACTGGCTCACCGCACTCCATCCGTCGGCCGGTCCCGGATGATTCGGTCCCGACGGGTAGGCACTGAATTCGCGATCCTTGGCACAGACCGGATCTTCCTTCTGGTACTGCGCACTCAGCATGATCGAGCCGCGCTCGTTCGCGGTGCCGAGGGTGAAGTCGTAGCTCTGCTTCTTGCCGTCGCCCTGCTCGTACTCGCCGACATAGGCGTTGGCCTAGGCGCCAGTGAAGTTGCTGCGGGTGATCACGTTGACCACGCCCGCAATGGCATCGGAGCCGTAGATCGACGAACCGCCATCCTTGAGTACTTCGATACGCTCGATGGTCGACACCGGGATCTGGCTGAGATCCTGCAGGCCCGAGGTGTTGGTGCCAAGGCGCTTGCCGTTGACCAGGATCAAGGTGCGTTCGGGTCCCAGGTTGCGCAGGTCGACGTAGTAGCCCCCCACATTTTGGCCGGAAGACAGCGCATTGGCGCGACTGATCGGCGGCGAACCGACTTCGGTCAGGTTCTGCAAGATGTCGGCTACCGAAGTGAAGCCCTGATTGTCGATTTGCTTGCGGTCGATGATCACCACCGGCTGGGCGGTTTCCACGTCCACACGCGGAATGCGCGTACCGGTGACCGTGACGGTTTCGAGCTTCCTGGCATGCTCAGGATTGGCCTGACCTCCACTGTCTTGAGCGAACGCCGGACCCGTCAGACTTAGGAAAATCGCGCTTACCAGCGCAGAGCGTCGCAGCTCACCGCCACGATTGAACGTCGGATACTTCATCACTCACTCTCCCCGTAGCCGCCCAAGATGCTGGGCAAAGAAGCGAGGCCACCCGTCAAGCGAGGCCTCCGCTATGACCGGCCGGATAGGCTGGTTGCCCAGCGCTCCCTGGCCAGGAAACCGCCGTGGACGCCTTGTCCCTGCGACCGCAAGGCAGTCGCCTCCCGGGACGCCACGGAGGAATGGGGCAAACCATGGAGTGATTTCTTACGATTTTTGGGCGGAAAATTAACGCCACGCCATAGCCCGACAGGCCATTAGGCAATTTCTTACGATTTCGTGATGCACCTCATTGACACGGCTGCGCATGCAGACGTGATGACTTGATGTTCACGTACAGACAAAGGGAGCAATGGCATGGCCGGGCATGTCGTGGCCGAGCTGAGCGCAAATCTGAAGGTCCGACGCGTGTTCCCTGTTCTTCCGCATCAGTTCTTGTTTGGACACGCCGAGCCAACAGGCTCTAGTGATTTCACCGGCTCACTTGCCGTAGTGATAGCGGCACTGGGCGACCTGAATCACGGTGATATTCTCAGACTTCAGCTGCCCCTTCGATGGCTTGTCCATGTCAAAGAGGCGATAGACCAGGCGGTGCTCGATGGTGATCCGGCGCGACCACCAGCCCGACCATTGCCCCTTGAGAGGCTCCCGCTTGCCCAAGCCTGTCCAGGGCTCGTGTCGAATGTTATCGATCAAGTGGTTGATGACCGCGACGTTACTGGGATCGTGCTTTTGCCAGTGGAGGTAATCCTCCCATGCCTGGCTCATCCACCAAAGGTCGTCCCTGGCCTTTTGACTGCCATCAGGCTTTCTTCTTGGTCCTGGAGGGGGCCTTAGCGACCGGCATGGCCGCACTCTTGATCTGGACGCGGGTCGCGGACGCCTTTTTGGCAACCTTCTTAGGACTCACTTTAGGCGTGTCCAATTTGGAGGACCCCAGCGGCCCTGCGGCCCCAAGATACGGGCACCCACAGGCAGAGAGGCGTCCGCCTCTGTCATGGCGGCCTGCAAACGAGTCGAGTTGGCCGGATTGCCAAGTAGATACAAAGTCTCCTGCAGCGCGCTGTAATCGCCCGCAGACATCACCACAGCGTCTTCACTGCCACGGCGAGTGATGATGGTGGGGGAATGGTCCGACGTCACCGTGTCGAGCACCTCTTTCAAGTTGCTACGGGCCTCGGTGAAATTAATGGTCCGCATGGGCTGCTCCACGACATGTACATCATTACGTACATAAGCAGTATAGAGCACGTTCCCCCTATGCAACAAATAAACGCCATCCATGCGAATAGGCCAAGCAACTCATTCCACTGCACAACCTATTCCAACGCCCCAAAAGAAAGACCCCCGTGCGGGGGCCAAGGAGTTATCGGCACGCCGATGAACTCTAGGGTGTCGTTCGGCACGCATCACTCGGAAATGAGGGCACTGCGCAACCGAACGGGAGTTAATCAAAGCCACATCACTTGGAACATCAGACGATTTCGACAGGCGGCGTGGCGTAACGTCGACTGGGCGGGTCAGCCTTGGAACCTGCAAAGACATGACGACGGCTAGCGTTCGCACATCGCCTCGTCATGGACGCATCCGGGTGCGGACCACTCGAACGTTTTGCCAGCCCATGATGAAGGGCCGAGGATGGCTGCGCACCGAATGAAGCGGCGGGAACGCGCGCACAAAAAACGGCCCGGGAAACCCGGGCCGTTCGGTATCGACGAACTCGCAAGCCGCGCTCAGGGACGACGCGCGAGCTCCGGGTTTTCCTTGGTCTTCGGCATCAGGTCCTTCTTCGACACGCCGAGCCACAGCAGGATCGGGCTGGCGACGAAGATCGACGACAGCGTGCCGACCAGGATGCCGATCAGCATGGTGATGGCGAAGCCGTGCACTACCGGACCGCCGATGAAGTACAGCGCGCCCATGGTGATGCGGTGAACAGCGAGGTGATGATGGTTCGCGACAGCGTATTGTTGATCGAGCGGTTGAGGATCTCCTCCGGCTCGGCCTTGCGCGCCAGGCGGAACAGTTCGCGGATGCGGTCGAACACCACCACCTTGTCGTTGATCGAGTAACCGATCACCGCCAGTACCGAGGCCAGCACGGTCATGTCGAACTCGCGCTGTACCAGCGCGAAGATGCCCACGCGTGACCAGCGCGTCGTGGAACTTCGGTAGCGATCGCGGCGATCGCGAAGCGCCGCTCGAAGCGGATCCACAGATAGGCCATGATGCCGAGCATCACGAACAGGGCGGCCAGATGCCGTCGCTGCTTCAGCTCGGCGCCGACCTCGCGCGCTGACGAAGTCGCGGCTCTTCAGCTTGGCATCCGGACGCGCCGCCGGTAAGCGCGGCGGTAGCGACACTCGGCGACCTGGTCGAGGTTGACCTTGCCTTGGCCTGCATCGCTCATCGATCGTCCTTGGGCTGGAAGCGGACCGACACCTCGCGCGTGCCGCCCAGGCTCTGCACCACGCGAATCGCTCGAAGCCGCCCTTGTCCAGCGCCGCCCGCACTTCGGCCGATCTGTCACCGGCTGGTCGTAATCGACCACCATCGAGACGCCGCCGGTGAAGTCCAGCCCGTAGTTGAGCCCTTGCGTGGCGATCAGGCCGATCGAGGCGATCATCAGCAGCCATCGCGATGCGCGATGCTGTACTTGCGCATGCCGAGGAACGTGGATATTGCTGTTGTGGTTGAAAATTTCCATGGTGATTCCCGCCCTTACACCGAAAGGGTCTTGAGCTTGCGGTGGCCGTGGATCAGCGCGGTGAACGCGTGGGTCAGCGGTGACCGAGGTGAACAGCGAAGTCAGGATGCCGATCATCAGGGTCACGCCGAAGCCCTTGATCGCGCCGGTGCCCATCGTGGTCAGCGCCAGCGCGGCGATCAGGTGGGTGACGTTGGCGTCGAGAATGGTGGACCACGCCTTCTCGTAACCGGCGCGGATCGCCGCGTGCGGCGTGGAGCCGTTGCGCAGTTCCTCACGCACGCGTTCGCAGATCAGCACGTTCGCGTCGATCGCCATGCCCAGGGTCAGCACGATACCGGCGATGCCCGGCATGGTCAGGGTGACCCCGATCAGCCGACATCACCGCCACCAGGATCACCAGGTTGAAGAACAGCGCGATATCGGCGACCAGGCCGAACAGCTTGTAGTAGATCGCTGCCGCCAGCAGCACCAGGGCCAGACCGAGCATCACCGCCTTGAAGCCCTTCTGGATGTTGTCCTGGCCGAGGCTGGCGCCGATCACGCGCTTCCTCGACGATGTCGACCGGCGCTGCCAGCGAACCGCCCTTCAGCAGCAGGGCCAGCTCGGAAGCCTCCTTCGGGCTGCCCAGGCCAGTGGTCTGGAACTTGCTTGCCGAACGCGCGCTGGCGATGGTGGCGTCGTTGATCACCACTTCGGTGATCTTCGGCGTGCGCACTTCCTTGCCATCGACGATCTTGGTGTCGGTCACGCGCTCCACATAGACCACGCGCCATCGGCTTGCCGACGTTGGCGTTGGTGAAGTCGCGCATCTTGCTGGCGCCGGCCGCGTTCAGCGTGACACCGACACCGTCGGGCGTGCCGCTCTGCTGGTCGATGCCGGACGAGGCGTCCACCAGCTCGTTGCCGGTGACGATGACGTGCTTGCTCAGCAGCACCGGCTGCTGGCCCTCGCGCATGTAGTACAGATTGCGCGTCCGGCGGAATGTTGCCGGTACGCACGGCGTCGATGCGCCTGCGTGTTGCCGGTGTGCCGATACCCGGCACGGTATTCCAGCGTGGCGACGGTGCCGATCAGCTTCTTCGCCTCGGTCGGATCCTGCACGCCGGCCAGTTCGACCACGATGCGGCTGTCGCCCTGCTGCTGGATCAGCGGCTCGGATACGCCCAGCGCATTGATGCGGTTGCGCAGCGTGCTCAGGTTCTGGCGGATCGTGCTGAGCGAAAGTTCGCGCAGCTTGTCCGGCTTGACCACCGCGTTGAGCACGAAGCGGTCGCCGGTGATCGGGCCGTCTGGACACGGTCAGGTCGGTGTACTCGTTGGCGATGGCGTCGAGGCGCGGAGCGATCGTCGGCGGACTCAGCACCATGGAACGCCCTGCCCGCGCACGGCATTGCGGGTCACCGATTCGTAACGGATGTTCTTTTCGCGCAGCAGGCTGCGGATGTCGTCGGCGTAGCTGCTTTCCTGCTTGTCGATCACGTCGTTCTGTCGACCTGCATCAGGAAGTGCACGCCGCCCTGCAGGTCCAGGCCCAGCGGCATCGAGCGGGCGCCGATCGCGCGCAAGCCAGCCCGGCACGGTCGACTGCAGGTTGAACGCGACGGTGTAGTCGTCGCCCAGCGCCGCCTTGATGGCGTCCGCGCCGCTCTTCTGCACGTCGGCGTTGACGAAGCTCGCCAGCAGGTGGTCGCCCTTGCACGCTCGACACCGGCTGGACGCGATGTTCTGCTGCTTCAGGGCATCGCTCGACCTTCTGCTCGAGCGCCTGGTCGACCGTGGCGCGTCGCGGTTGGCGGTGACCTGCACGGCCGGCACCGGCAGGAACGCGTTCGGCAGCGCATAGAACAATGCCGAGCAGCAATCACGAGCGCGACCAGCGCATATTTCCAGCGTGGAAAATCACTCATGCCTTGAATCCGTCAAAGCCGCGGCAGAAGGGCCACGGCGGTAGAACAATCGAGTCATGTTGTGGCCGGCGCCCCGGTCGGCCGCACGGCCCGTCCCTCAGACGACTTCAGCGTGCCCTTGGGCAGCACCTGCTGCACAGCGCCCTTCTGCAGCTTGACCTTCACGTTCGGCTGCGATTTCGACCGTGATGAAGGTTTCGCCCACCTCATCCACACGGCCGGCGATGCCGCCGTTGGTGACCACTTCGTCGCCCTTGGCCAGCGCGGCCACCAGGTGCGGTGCTCCTTCTGGCGCTTCATCTGCGGGCGGATCATCATGAAATACAAGACCACGAACAGCAGGATCAACAGCAGGAACGTCATCAGCGGATTCGCGGCCGGAGCGGCACCGGCGGCTGGAGCCGCCTGGGCGATCACGAAGGACATCGGAAGACTCATCAGTTTGTCTCGCAAGTAATGGTACCAACAGGGATTTCTGTCAGCACGCGATAAAAGATCGTGGATTATGCCACGCGCCCCTGGACCCTGCATGCGCCGCAAGGCCCTCCCGCCACTGGTTCTGGCGGCGGGGAGGACGGTTTCCAAGGGGCTGGACCGTGGGAGGCTGGCGTTGGTTCCGCGAGCCTTATCCGTCATTCCGGCGAAAGCCGGAATCCAGCGCCTTATTTGGAGTGCCTGAAGGCGCTGGATCCGGCTTTCGCCGGGATGACGCGCGAAGGGCTCAGGCGACGACGGCCCCCTGGCGGCGGGCATAGAACGCCGCCACGAAGTCGTCCAGACGACCCGCGGCAATCGCCGCACGCAACCCCGCCATCAACCGCTGGTAATGTCGCAGGTTGTGCATGGTGGCCAACTGGCTGCCGAGGATCTCGTTGCAGCGGTCAAGATGTCGCAGGTAGGCACGGCTGAAGCCGTTGCTGCAGGCATAGCAGTCGCAGCCTTCCTCGATCACCCGGGTGTCCTGGGCGTACTTCGCGTTGCGGATGCGCAAGCGTGCCCTCGGCGACGAACAGGAAGCCATTGCGCGCATTGCGGGTAGGCATCACGCAGTCGAACATGTCGATGCCGCGACGCACCGCCTCCACGATGTCCTCCGGCCGGCCCACGCCCATCAGGTAGCGCGGCTTGTCCTGCGGCAGCAGCGGCACGGTGAAGTCCAGCGTGTGGTTGCGCTCCGCTTCCGGCTCGCCCACCGCCAGGCCGCCCACGGCATAGCCGTCGAAACCGATATTGACCAGGCCCTCGGCAGACCGGCAACGCAGGTTCTCGTACACGCTGCCCTGCACGATGCCGAACAGCGCATTCGGATTTTTCAGGTCGTCGAACGCCCGACGCGAACGCTCGGCCCAGCGCAGGCTCAGATCCATCGAGTCGGCCGCCACTTTCTCCGTGGCCGGATACGGCGTGCACTCGTCGAAGATCATCGCGATATCCGAATCCAGCACCTTCTGGATCCGCATCGACTCTTCCGGTGACAGGAACACCTTCGAACCGTCGACCGGCGAGGCAAACGTCACGCCCTCCTCGGTGATCTTGCGCTTGTGCGCCAGCGAGAACACCTGGAAGCCGCCCGAGTCGGTGAGGATCGGCTTGTCCCAGCCGATGAACTTGTGCAGGCCGCCAAACTGCTCCACCACCTCCAGGCCCGGGCGCAGGAACAGGTGGAAGGTGTTGCCGAGGATGATCTCGGCGCCGATTTCGCGGATGTCCCGCGGCGTCATCGCCTTGACCGAGCCATAGGTGCCCACCGGCATGAACGCGGGCGTCTCCACCGTGCCCCGGTCAAACGTGAGACGGCCGCGACGGGCCGCGCCGTCGGTGGCCTGAAGTTCGAAAGTCATGGAAGTCATCGCGTAATTATCGCGTGTTCTGGGGATTCGTGCTTTGCGGGAGTCTTTGGCTGCTTTTTTTGGTCATCCAGTGACCAAGCGCTGCCTTTGTAGGAGCGCACCCTGTGCGCGATCACGGCGTCACCGCTCCGTAGGCTCTTCGCGCACAGGGTGCGCTCCTACAACAGGCGTCGCACGGGGAAAGGCTAAGCGCTGGCGACCTACCCGCCCCGCGGCAAAATCAACATCGCATCGCCATACGAGAAAAACCGATAGCGCTGCTCCACCGCATGGCGATACGACCCCAGCATGAAATCCCGCCCCGCCAACGCGGAAACCAGCATCAACAAGGTCGACTGCGGCAAATGGAAATTAGTGAGCAGGCCATCGATGCTGGTGAATTGATAGCCCGGGAAAATGAAGATCTGCGTTTCACCGGCGAACGGCTGCAACTCGCCATCGCGGCTCGCGCTTTCAAGCGCACGAACCACGGTGGTACCGACGGCAATCACACGGCCGCCAGCAGCACGCGTGCGGCGAATCTGCTCCACCAGGCTGGCGCCGACATTCAGCCATTCGCGGTGCATCTGATGATCTTTGATATCGTCCGCACGTATCGGCTGGAACGTGCCGGCGCCCACATGCAAGGTCACATAGCCAAACTGGATGCCACGTTCGCGCAGCAGCGACAGCGTGGCCTCGTCGAAATGCAGGCCTGCCGTGGGTGCAGCGACCGCACCGGGCTCGCGCGCAAACACCGTCTGGTAACGCTCCAGATCGCTATCGTCGGCGTGACGTTCGATATACGGCGGCAGCGGCATTTCGCCGAGCCGGAGCAACAAGCGTTCCAGCGGATCAGGTGACTCGAAGCGCAAACGGAAGAACGCCCCATCGCGCCCCAGCACCACAGCATGGCTGCCATCGGCCAGTTCGATGCGCCCACCTTCCTTCGGCTTCTTGCTGACACCCAACTGCACCGTGGCTTCGTGCGTGCCGGTGACGCGCTCGATCAGGATCTCGACCGCGCCGCCGGTGTCCTTGCGCCCATGCAGTCGCGCCGGCAGCACGCGCGTGTCGTTGAACACGAGCAGGTCGCCTTCGCGCAGGAATTCGGGCAACTCGCGGAACAGGCGATCCTGGCGCGTCTGCGCCTCCACATCGAGCACCAACAGGCGGCTGGCCGAGCGCTCGGCCAGCGGCGCCTGGGCGATCAGCTCGGGTGGGAGTTCAAAATCGAAATCGGTCTTCTTCACGGCGGGACTTGAGCATCGAATGGGGCATTATCACGCAAAACCGCATTTCGACGGCTAAACGCCATTTCAGGCCGCCGGCTTGCCGATCGGTGCATGCGCAGCCCAGTCGGGCGAGAAGGCCCGCCCAGCCACTGCTATAGCCAGCCCTTCTGCCGCGCCAAGCGGTACGCCTCGATCCGATTGCTCGCGCCCAGCTTGCCAATGGCCTCGGAGAGGTAATTGCGTATCGTGCCATGCGAGAGATTGAGCTGGCTGGCGATATCGTTGGCCGATTGTCCCTCTCCGGCCAGACGCAGCACCTGGCGCTCGCGGTCATTCAGCGGGTCGGCCTCCGACCAGGCTTCCAGCGCCAGTTGCGGGTCGATGGCGCGACCGCCCCGATGCACCGTGCGCAACGCCTCGGCCAGATTCTCCGCCGGTGCGTCCTTGAGCAGATAGCCGGACACGCCGGCATCCAACGCGCGACGGAGAAAGCCGGGGCGCGCAAAAGTCGTCACGATGATTACCTTGATAGGCAGTTCATGGCGTTGGATACGCTGCGCCAGCTCCAGTCCGGTCAAGCCAGGCATCTCGATATCAGTGACCAGGACGTCGGGCTTCAGGCGTTGCAGTTCGCGCCACGCCGCTTCGCCATCGGCAGCCGAGCCCAGCACGTCGATATCCGATTCGAGATTCAGCAGGGCCGACAGCGCGCCACGCACCATCGCCTGATCTTCGGCCAGCAACACGCGGATCACGCGACGCTCCCGAAGTACGCCGTGCTCATGACAGGGCCTGTGTCATTGCCACGGATGGAGAGGACGCCAGGATCGCCATCGCCTGTTCGCATACGGTTAGTCCCTCTGTTGCTTGAAGATATCGTGCTCGCCGTCGTCGCGCTGACGGCCGACAGACGCGGCAGGAACGCCGCATAGGGTTCACCCATGATCGTCATACGGCACGTCGTTCCAGTGGCGGCAACGGCGAGGCGGCCGCCGCGTTGCCGTCGGTGCCTTCGCTGTCCCATGGATTCGCGCGGATGCGCAGCGGCACCTGAATATGCAGGCGCGTACCGCGACCAGGCGGCGATTCCACTTCCAGCAAACCTCCCAACGCGCAAACACGTTCGCGCATGCCGTTGAGTCCGTTGCCGTTGCTACTGACGCCGCCGCGACCGTTGTCTTCGATGCAAAGACGCAGCGCACGGTCCGCTACAACGATCGAAACGCGCGCATGCGTTGCCCTTGCATGCCGCGCAATATTGGTGACCGCCTCGCGCAATATCAGCGCCAGGCCGCGCTCGACATCGACCGGTAACGACGGCGGCAGCACGTCGCTATCCAGGGCTACCGCAGAGGACTCCAGCATCAGGCGCGCCGCCGCCAGCTCGGCAGCCAGATCGGTGGCACGGATGCCGCTGACGGCGGCGCGCACTTCCGCGAGCGCATGCCGGGCGACCTTTTCCGCCTCCTCCATTTCACGTCGCGCGGCTTCACTGTCGCGGTCGAACAGCTTGCGCGACAACTCCAGCTTCAGAGTGATGAGTGACAGCGTATGTCCAAGCAGATCGTGCAGGTCGCGACCGATGCGCTCGCGCTCGGCCGTAGCGGCAAGACGGCGGACCTCGTCATGCGACAGGCGCAACTCGGCATCTTTTTCGCTGCTGATGCGCTCGGCGTTGATCACCAGGCCAATCGTGAACGTGGTCAGCGGAATCCACACCACGGCCTGCCACGGGTAGTGAAGCAACCATGCCTCAAACAGGCAAACGATATTGAGCGCGAGCAGAACTGCCATGTAAGTGCGCAGGCTGAAGCGGCGGCTTTGCAGCATCACGCATCCGTACACGAAATAGCTCAGCGCACTGGAGTACCAGGGCATCAAGCCAAACCCCAGCGCCACCAGCATCAAGGCGTAGCGATAGCTCACCCGCCTCGACGACACACAGCATCTGACATACAGCAGCAGGAAGACCGGATAGCTGATCAGGGTCAGCACGACCCAGCGCATGGTGAAACCGTCGAACAGCGGAGTGACGAATACCCACAGGGACCACAGCAAGTGCACGGCATTGGTCCAGGGCGATTTGCCCTGGCGCATGGCATGGGCCACCGGCGAATCCGGCGCGGGGGCAAACCATGCACGTATCGTCTGGCGCATTTCACCCGCTTCCCGTTGTGTCGTCCCCTTGGGCTGCATGTTACTTCAACCGTGGCGTCGCAGGCGCCACGCCGCCAGCAGCAGAAAGACAGCCGCGCAAGCACCAAGCACGAGGACATGTGGCCAAGCGCTTGCAGCCTGCGACACATCCAAGGCGGCAAGGGCCAGTGCCTGCAGATGGGCGCTGGGCCATAACGGCGCGATGCGCTGCAACGCAGCCGGCAACATCGACAGGGGCATCCACAAGCCGGAAAGGAACGACATCGGTAGATAGATCAGGTTGAGTACACCTGGCGCGCCCTGCCCCTTCACCAGCGTGCCTATGAACATGCCCATTGCGCAGAACGGCAACACGCCAAGCATCCCGGTCAGCAGCAGTGCGCCCGCCTGCCCTGGGGTCACGCTCACATGCGCCAGGCCGATGGCCAGGACCAGGAGCAGCACGACGACCGTTGCCGCCGCCAGCAGCGCCATCAGCATCTTGCCCAGCAGATAGGCGCCTGGCGGCATCGGCAGGGCGCGCTTGAGCGTAAGCAAGCCGTTGTCGCGCTCGATCGCGAGTGACACACCAAACCCGAACAGGCCCGGGCTCATCACGCCAAACACGCTGTAGCTGGCCAGCAGATAGCGCGCGGTGTCGGCATGCCCACCGCGATTCATCACGATGCCAAACAGCAGGTAGAAGATGGTGGGGAACAAGGTCACCGGCAACAGGAAGCCCGGCGACCGCAGGTAGCGCAGGCATTCGCTGCGCGCCTCGGCGGCATAGGCACCAAACAGGCGGCGCAACGGCATCTCGCCGGTGCCGATCAAACGGGTGGAACATGCATCAACGGCGGCCATCACGCTGCCTCCTGCGCCGCGGCAGATTCGCGGGTGAGTTCGGTAAACGCTTCGGCCAGGCCGGCGCGTAGCACTTCCAGTTCCGTCAGGGCGGGATCGGCATCCAGCAAGCGGCGCAGCACATTCTCCGGTGCATCGGTGCGGATATGCACGTGTCGTCTATCGCGCTCGACGAACGTCACGTTCGCCCAACGGGCCACGGCTACTTCGTCCAGATCCGTCACACATCGTATGCGCGTCAGTGCCACGCGCGAGCGCAAGGCATCCACGCTGCCGTCGCTGAGTACGCGCCCTTTGGCGAGCACCACGACGCGTTGCGCCAGCGCCTCGGCCTCCTCCAGATAATGCGTGGTCAATACCACGGCACAACCTTCGGCCACGCAGACTGGCGTATGGCCGTCCACAATTTCTGCCGCGCATCGATATCCATGCCGACGGTGGGTTCGTCGAGAAACAACAATTCCGGCCGGCCGCATAGCGCCATCGCGAACTGCACGCGACGCTGCTGTCCGCCTGACAGCTTGGCGTAGGGCCGGGAGAGAAGATCGTCGATACCGGCCAACATCGGCGCATTCATCCAGCGCGCGTGGCGACGGGTAATAGCTCATGGTGAGACGCAACAACTCGCCCACGCGCAACGTCTGCGGCAACGTGGCCGACTGCAGCATCACGCCGATCCGTCGGCGCGCACGCAGGCTTTGCGGTTCTTCACCGAACAGCTCGGCACGCCCGGCGTCGGCGCGTATCAAGCCGAGCAACAAGCCTATCGCCGTGCTCTTGCCGGCACCGTTGGGGCCCAGCAAGGCGAGCAAGTTCGCCGCGATGCAACATGAGGTCCAGACCATCCAGCGCCGTTAAGGAACCGTAATGCTTGACCACTCCGGCGAGACTGGCGATGGGTGTGGCGTGCTGTTTCATAGGCCCTCCTCCTTGCCCGCCATGCTAGGCGTGGCAAGGGTTTGCACGCAGTCGCCAGCGTCAGCTGACACAGGTGACAAGCGTCATATGGGGTACCGGAGGCGACGAGGCCGCGCTATGCTCAGGTGGCCGTTGCATTGCCACATCCCCGAGAAAACGCAGTGCGACAAAGCCTTTGCAGGCTTGGGAAACGCCGCAGGTTGATGCGTTCCCACATGCATTCACAGACGTGTCGGCGCGCATGCCATCGGGACGGCAAGCACGTCGACTTTGAGGAGGAACCCATGGGTGTAATCAATCAGCTGCGCGAACTGCGCGAATTCGGCGGTGCTCCGCAGACCACCGGTTTGGACGACGCCACCATCGAGCGCTTTGCGGCCAGCCATCCACAGCTGGCCCAGGTGATCGATGAGGCCATCGCGCGCCATCGCGAACTGCGTGCCGAATTGGGTGACTTCCTCAAGCTGGACGAAGCCGAACAGATCGCCACAGGCGCAGGCCGGGTTCGTCAACTTCTATCCCGACGACGCCATCAATCCCTACCTGCCGGCGGCCGCACGCGGCCCCTGGGTCGTCAGCCTCAAGGGCGCGGTGATCCACGACAACGGCGGCTACGGCATGCTCGGCTTCGGCCACAACCACCCGGCCATCGACGCCGCCATGGCCCGCCCGCAAGTAATGGCCAACGTGATGACGCCGAGCCTCTCGCAGATGCAGCTTCACGCGGGCCATGGATCGCGAGCTGGGCCGCAATCGCGGCAGCAATCCGTATACGCGCTACTTGTGCCTCAATTCCGGTTCGGAGTCGGTGGGCCTGGCCTGCCGCATCGCGGACGTCAACGCCAAGCTGATGACCGATCCCGGCGCGCGTCATGCCGGTCGCACGATCAAGCGCCTGGCGGTGAAGGGTGCCTTCCACGGCCGCACCGACAAGCCGGCGCTGTACTCCGATTCCACCCGCAAGACCTACCAGCAGCACCTCGCCAGCTACCGCCATGAAGACACGCTGCTGACCGTCGCAGCCGTACGACATCGCGCAGCTCGAAGCGGTGTTTGCCGATGCGGACAAGCATGGCTGGTTCATCGAGGCGATGTTCCTCGAGCCGGTGATGGGCGAAGGCGATCCGGGTCGTGCCGTGACGCCCGAGTTCTACCAGACGGCGCGCGCACTCACCGAAGCACACGGTACCCTGCTGCTGGTCGACTCGATCCAGGCCGGCCTGCGTGCGCATGGCGTGCTTTCGATCGCCGACTATCCGGGCTTCGACAAGCTGGCGCCGCCGGACATGGAAACCTTCTCCAAGGCGCTCAATGCCGGCCAGTATCCGCTGTCGGTGCTGGCCGTGAATGAGCGCGCTGCCAACCTGTACCGCAAGGGCATCTACGGCAACACCATGACGGCCAACCCGCGTGCGCTGGACGTGGCCCTGGCCACGCTCGGCGAGCTGACTGACGAAGTGCGTCGCAACATCCGCGAACGCGGCAAGGAATTCGTCGACAAGCTCAACCGCTGAAGAACGAACTCGGCGGACTCATCACCAAGGTGCAGGGCACCGGCCTGCTGTTTTCGTGCGAGCTGGCGCCGGAGTTCAAGTGCTACGGCGCGGAATCCACCGAGGAGTACATGCGCGAGCGCGGCGTCGGCGTGATCCATGGCGGCACCAATTCGCTGCGTTTCACGCCGCACTTCCTGGTGACCAGTGCCGAGGTGGACCTGGTAGTGGCCCACGTGCGCCAGGCCTTGCTGCAAGGTCCGCGCAAGCTCAAGAGCGCCGCCAACACCCAGGCCGAGGCGGCCTGAACCGCCCCGCTCCGATGGACCTGCGGCGCGGCTGAGTTCCAGCGCGCCGCAGGATGAATCGCCGCCGTACACTCCATGTGTAGGCCCCCTCCCGCTGGAAGTGTCAGCAGGCATAGACTTGCGCCACCGGCACTCGCCGGTCTTCCAGGAGGGTATTCGCATGTCGATGTCGCGTTTAAGCCTGATGGTCGCCAGCCTCGCGCTGGCCTTTGCCGCTTCCACTGCCTTTGCCGCACCGCAGGCTGCCGCCGGCAGCGCACCCGCCAAGCAACTCGCAGCAGCAGCGCATGACCGACTGCAACAAGGAGGCGACGGGCAAGACCGGTGACGATCGCAAGAGCCTTCATGAGCAGTTGCCTGAAGGGCGAAAGCCCGGCCGCTCCCGCCGCCAAACAGACGCAGCAGGAGAAAATGAAGAGCGTGCAACGCCGATCCCAGGCCAAGTCGCTCAAGGGCGATGCCCGCAAGGCCTTCATGAGCAACTGCCTCAAGGGCGACGCCGCTCCCACGGCGCATTGATGCACAGGTAGGCGACAAGGGTGCCGGCAGATGCCGGCACCTTTTTTCCTGATTAGAGTCGAATCTCAGCCATGCGACTTCCCGCTCGTCCCAACATGTAGGAGCGCACCCTGTGCGCGACAGGCTATGCCCCAGCTCCCATAGCCATCGCCGACGTACCGCGTAGATGGCCCGCTGGCGGCAGCGATGGGAACAGCGGCCAGTGCCGGTCGCGCACAGGGTGCGCTCCTACACACCAAGCACGCTCCAGCTGAGATTCGACGCAAATCAGGCCCTTTTTCGTGCATGACACAGGGCCTGGGCGACAATCGCGCCAGCTACCAGGGATGCCTACGCATGAAAATCGTCGAAGTCCGCCACCCGCTCATCCAGCACAAGCTCGGCCTGATGCGGCGTGCTGGCATCAGCACCAAGGAGTTTCGCGAGCTGGCGTCCGAGGTGGCCGCCCTGCTCACCTACGAGGCCACCAAGGACCTGGAAACCGTCGAGCAGACCATCGAAGGCTGGGCCGGGCCGTTGACCGTGCAGCAGATCAAGGGCAAGAAGATCACCATCGTGCCGATCCTGCGTGCGGGGCTGGGGATGCTGCCCGGCGTGCTCGATCTGATCCCTGCGGCGAAGGTCAGCGTGGTCGGCCTGCAGCGCGACGAGGAAACACTCAAGCCCATCACCTATTACGAAAAGCTCACCGGCCGCATGGACGAGCGCATCGCCTTGATCGTCGACCCGATGCTGGCCACCGCCGGCACCCTGATCGCCACCGTCGACATGCTCAAGGCCGCCGGCTGCAAACGCATCAAGGGCCTGTTCCTGGTGGCCGCGCCCGAAGGGCTGAAGCGCATCGCAGCCGCCCATCCCGATATCGAGATCTACACGGCGCCGATCGACGAACGGCTGAACGAGCACGGCTACATCCTGCCCGGCCTCGGTGATGCCGGCGACAAGATCTTCGGCACCAAGCAGCTGCCCGCCACGTAACCGCGCTGTTTCCAAGCCTGTCTACGGCGCCCATCAAAAGCCCCGCCTGGCCACTGCGGGGCTTTTTCGTTTCACGCGGAATGAGAAATGCAGCACGAAAGTCATCGGCACGACATCTTGCCGTGCCACCTTTCGTGCACTGATCCGCTCGCGAAGTACAAGCATAACCAATTGATTGACAACAATTAAATTGCACTCTTGGCTAAAGTTTCTGCGCGGTGAGCCGATAGCTCTTGCAGTCTTCTCACCACCAGATATCCCATGCTCAAGCTAACCCACTGGATTCCCCTGCTGACGCTGCGCAAGCGTCTGCTGCTACGCCTGCTATCCATCCTCGGATTGCTCGCGCTGACGTGTGCCGCAGGCATCGTGCAATTGCGTCGTGCCGACACGCGCATCGAGGGGCTGGTGCAGGGCTCGCTCAGTCCGGTCGCCGACGTCGGCCGCGTGCAGAACGACTACAACAGCAGCCTGCAGGCGCTGGTGCATGCAGTGTTGTCACAGCTACCCTCCGCCGTCGACGATGCGCACACCCGCATCCATGCCGACCGCGTCGATGCGGAGCGTCATTGGAAACAACTGCTCACCAGCGAGCTGGCGCAGGAACAGGCCCAGTCGTTGAAGCTGACCGAAGTGCATCGTGCCGAAGCCGATCGCGCCATCGATGAAGCGCTGGCCTTGCTCGATGCCGGCCAGTTCGATATCGGCGCGCTGAAACTCAGTACGGAAGTGCAACCGGCCTACGAACCGCTGCAAAGCGACTTCGCCAACCTGTTCCAGGCCGCACTGGCCAATGGCAACAGCCAGGTGCAGGCGCAACGCCAGGCCGATCGCCAGGGCATGATCCTGCTGTTCGCCCTGCTCGTGATGGCCCTGCTTTCCACCATCGTGCTTGATGGCACTCTGATGCGCAGCTTGATGCAGCGCCTGAACCTGGCCACCGACATCGCGCAGCGCATTGCTTCGGGCACCCTCGGCGAACGATTCGATGCCGGCGTGAATGACGAACTGGGCAAGCTGCTGCGCGCGCTGGCCTCGATGGACGAACAGCTCACGCGCGTGCTGATGCAAGTCCGCGTCAGCGCACGCTCGGTTGACGAACGCGCGCATCGCCTCGCGCACGACAATCAGGCGCTCAGCCAGCGCACCCAGTCGCAGGCGTCCAGCCTCGAGCAAACCGCCGCCTCCATCGAACATCTGGCCACCAAAGCCGTGCAGGGAGCCGACCACGCGGGTGGTGCTGCGTATGCGGCACGCGAAGCATTGGGGCATGTGGAACAAGGCCGCCATGTCGCTGGCGAAGCGCTGGACTCGATGCAGGCCATCCAGGAGGCCAGCCAGGGCATTACCGAGATCGTCGACCTGGTCGACAGCATCGCGTTCCAGACCAACCTGCTCTCGCTCAACGCGGCGATCGAGGCGGCGCACGCCGGCGAGCGCGGACGTGGCTTCGCCGTCGTCGCCAACGAAGTGCGGCTGCTCGCACGGCGCTGTGTGGAGGCGGGCAAAGAAATTCGCCTGCTGGTCACGCGCAGTACGGAAGCCGTCGACGTGGCGCGGGCGCGCGTCGCGCTTTCCGGCGAGGCGCTGGACGGCATCGTGCAAAGCATGGCGCGAGTATCCGGCCTGGTTTCGCAGATCTCCGATGCCGGCCAGGCACAGGTGAGCGGTGTCACCCAGATCAATCGCACGGTGCTCGATATGGACGAGATCACGCAGGCGAATGCCGGCCTGGTGGACGACATCAATATCACAGGCCGCGCACTCAGTACCGACGCCGAGGCGTTGATGCGCCAGGTGGCCTTCTTCCGTCTTCCCGATGCCGTGGAAGACACTCAAGGGCAGGCGCACGAGGCGTCGCCCCCACTCGCATTGAAGCACTCACATCAGGTCGCTGCGGCGGCCTGATCCCAAGCCATGCATGCCAGCCATCCCTCTACGTCCTAACTCCCGACATCACATGCTCGAGCGCGCACTCGCGGCAGGAAGTCTTACTCCGGTATTCCAGCCGCTGGTGCGCGTCGACACGCTCGAGGTTGTCGCGCACGAGGGACTCAGTCGTTGCGCCTTCATGCCGGGCAACTTCCCCATCCTCGACCTGCTGGATCTCGCGCGCATGGAGGGGCGGCTGGCGGACGTCGAGCTGCACGCGGCACGCACGATCTGTCGCGCCTTCGCCACGCACCCCGGTGATGGCCGGGTCCTGGTCAACCTCAGCGCCCAGGCGATCCTGCACGATGCATTGCGTCCCGACGAGGTCCTGTTCGCACTTACCGGTAGCGGCATGGACCCCGCACGCATCACCATCGAAGTGACCGAACGCGACGTCGTGGAAAACCCCGCCCGCCTGGCCCATGCATTGGGCTATCTGCGTGCGCATGGCATGCGCATCGCGCTCGACGATTTCGGCAATGGCCATTCCAGCTTCGAGATGTGGAACGAGATCCATCCGGACGTCGTCAAGATCGACCGCTACCTCATCCACGGTCTGTCACGCAGCGCGGGGAGGCTGGCCATCGTCCGTGCGCTCTGCCAGGTCGCCGAGACGCTGGGTACCGACCTGGTCGCCGAAGGCGTGGAGGATCCCGCCGATCTGCGCCTGCTACGCGAACTCGGCATCCCCTACGCGCAGGGCTTCCTGATCGGCAAGCCCATCGCCGAGCCGGTGACCGAGGCCAGCGACGAGGCGCGAAAGACTCTGCGCATGCCTTCCGTGGCGGTGCCGCCCCGGCCACGCGGCCCGGTAACGCAGCGCCCTACCCAGGTGCGCCATCTGCTGATGGAGGCACCGTCGGTGCATCCGCGACAGACCAACGACGACGTGATGGCGCTATTTGTCGTCCACCCGGAACTGCACGCCGTGGCCGTGGTGAAGGATGGCCATCCCATCGGCCTGATCAATCGCCGGCTGGTCAACGAACGCATGGCGCAACCTTTCGCCCGCGAGCTGCTGGCGCGCAAATCATGTACGGCGCTGATGAATGCCGCGCCCCTGGTGTGCGACGAGCACCGCAGCCTGGAAAGCCTCGCAGACGTGCTGCGCGGCGAGGATCAACGCTATCTCAGCGACGGCTTTATCGTCACCAGCGATGGCAACTATCTCGGGCTAGGCACTGGCGAGGCCCTGGTACGCCGTGTGAGCGAACTGCGCATCGACGCCGCAAGGCATGCCAATCCTCTGACGTTTCTTCCCGGCAACATCCCCACCACCGAACATATGGAACGCCTGCTCGGCGGTAGCGAGCGCTTCGTGGTGGTGCATGTGGATTTGACTGACTTCAAGCCATTCAACGACCACTACGGCTATTCGCGCGGCGACGAGATGATCCGGCTGCTATCCAGCCTCCTCAGCGAGCATGTCGACCCCGCGCTCGACTTCGTAGGACACATCGGCGGCGACGATTTCGTGGTGCTGTTTCAGAGTGAGGATTGGGCTGCGCGCTGTCACCGTGTCATCGATGCCTTCAACTCGCGCGCTCCCCACCTGTTCGATGCGGTCGACGTGGTGCGCGGCGGTCTGCGCGGCAAGGATCGTCGTGGCTTGCCGCAATTCTTTCCGTTCACCACGGTGGTCATGGGCGCGGTACAGCTGTCACCGCCGCTGCCACGGCGCGCGCAGTCCATTGCGGCCTTCGCCGCACGCGCCAAGCGACAGGCGAAACGCTCCAACGTGGGCCTGCATGTACTCGCGCGCGTGACGCTACCTAGGGATGCTCTGATCAACTCTGCGTAGGCGTCACCGGTCCTGTCTGTTCGCAGACCATAGGGGCGTCGGCGACGGCAGACTGGCCGTCTGTCGAGCCGGCGCACCGAAGGGATGCGGACAGACAGGACCGGCCCCAACGTATTGAATTCAAAGTGATGGGGTGATGTCCAGAGGGCCCGCAGGCGGAGTTGCGCGGCTTGGCAAGACGGCCAGTCTTCCCGGCGCCACGCAACTCCGCCTGCGGGCCTTCTGGACATCATGACGCCTGCGCAGAGTTGATCAGAGCATCCCTAGGGTCACGGCGACGCCGTAAGCAAACAGCCCCGACCGTCATCGATCGAGGCTGACACCACAAAATAACCGGCTTGCCCGATCAGCGGCCGAAACGATCGGTGGCCTCGATCAGCTCCGAGATATTGCCAGGCTCGAAGGCCGAATGACCGGCGTCCTGCACGATGCGCAGGTCCGCCTCCGGCCAGGCGCGATGCAGATCCCAAGCGCTACGCATCGGGCACACCACGTCGTAGCGGCCTTGCACGATCACCGCAGGAATCTTGCGAATACGATCGACGTTGCGCAGCAACTGGTCATCGTGTTCGAAGAAGCCGCCATGCACGAAGTAATGACACTCGATGCGCGCAAATGCCAGCGCGAACTCGTCTTCGGCACTGGACTCGATATGCGAGGTGTCCTGCCACAGGTAGCTGGTGGCGCCCTCCCACACGGACCAGGCGCGTGCCGCATTCACGCGCACCTGGGGGTCCGTGCTGATCAGGCGGCGATGATACGCGCTCATCAAGTCACCGCGCTCGGCTTCCGGAATCGCATGGAGAAAGGACTCCCACGCGTCCGGATAAAGCGCATCGCAGCCCTTCTGGTAGAACCACTCCAGTTCCCAGCGACGCAGCATGAAGATGCCGCGCAAGACCAGTTCGGTCACTCGATCGGGATGGGTCTGCGCATACGCCAACGCCAGCGTCGAACCCCACGAACCGCCGAAGACCTGCCAGCGATCGATGCCGATATGCGTACGGACGCGCTCGATATCGTTGACCAGATGCCAGGTGGTGTTGTCGGTCAGCTCGGCATGTGGCGTGGATTTGCCGCAGCCACGCTGGTCGAACAGCACGATGCGGTAGACCGCTGGATCGAAAAAGCGGCGACATTTCGGATTCGTGCCGCCACCGGGCCCGCCGTGCAGAAACACCACCGGCTTGCCGTTCGGGTTGCCGCTCTGCTCGTAATACAGCGTGTGCAGATCCGACACCTTGAGCATGCCGCTGTCATACGGCTCGATCTCGGGATACAGCGAACGAAGTGGCTGGGGCATGCTCGATCTCCTCGGCGAAACAGGGACGGCGGATTAGGCTAGCACGCCGCCCCCTGCCCGAGACGCGACGCTTACGGGCTACCCACCGTCAACACGGTGAAGCTGTCCGGAACCATCGCCGGCTTGCCGCCACCCGGGGCAGCGGGTGCAGCGAACTGGGCCGCCGAGAGGTACAGGCGGTGCAGCTTCGGATCGAGGGCGAGCGTGCGTGCGCTGGGCTGCGTGGGAATGGTCGCGACCACGCTGTAGTGATCCGCATCGTCCTGGTGCACCGCCGTGATGGTGCCGCTCTCACCGTTGGAGCTATAAGCGGTCGCGGTGCCCCGGTCGAACACGACAGCGTCCGGACCCTCGCCGATCGGCACGATAGCCACCACACGCCCACTGCGCGCATCGACCACGGCCATCTGCTGGTTGTCGCAGACCGAGAACAGGCGGTGCTTCTTGGTGTCGATGGCCAGACCGCTGGGCGACTGGCACGAACCCAGCGGCCAGGTGGCGGCCACGGTATTGGTCTTGGAATCGATCTCCACCAGCTCGGCGCGGTCTTCCAGGTTCACGTAGACGTGCCCTGACTCGTCGGTCGCCGCGAACTCGGGTTTGCCGGCCAGCGGAATCGTGCCGACGACCGTATTGCTCTTGGTATCGATCACGCTGACCGAATTGCTCTTGCCGTTGAAGGTGAGCACGTGTTTCGAATCGGGATCGTAGAGGATCGCGTCGGGCTTCTCGCCCGTGCCGGTCACGGTGGCCACGGTGGCCAGCGTATCCAGGTCGAACACGGTCACCGAGGCGTTCTTGCCATTGCTGGTGTAACCGCGCTTCAGGTCCTGAGCGATGGCAACACCATGCACGCCCTGCGTGTCAGGAATCGCGGCGTAGAGCTTGTTCTTGTCCACGTCGACCACCAGCACACGATCGCCGCGCGTGACGAAAAGGTGGCGGCGCTTGGCGTCGAAATTCAGGTAATCCCATCCACCGGGGCCGCCGAGCTGCAAGCGCGACAACACGCGATAGTCGGAGGGATGTGGCGCAGCCATCGCGTGGGAGGCGCAGAACACAAACAGTGTCGCGGCCAGCGCGCTGCGGAGATGTCGTTGCATGATCAGACCCATCGGTGATTTAGTCCCTGCAGCATGCTACGTAGGGCTTAGAGCTGGCTTAGTGCCAGTTCAAAGTCTCCGCAAGGAGGCTTCCGAAATGGCCATAAGTGCGACTTCTCGCACACTGTCTTCCCAGCGGCCCTCAAGTAAACAGCTTGCCCGGATTAAGAATGCCCTTCGGGTCAAACACCTGCCGCACACCACGCATCAGCGCGATCTCCGCCTTGCTGCGCGTGCTCTCCAGATAGGCCCGCTTGACCAGCCCAATGCCATGTTCGGCGGATATGCTGCCGCCGTGGCGCTGCAAGGTGCCCGCCAACAGCTTGGTGACGTGCTCGCACTGGGCTATGAAGTCTGAGTCGGACAATTCCGCCGGACGCAGCACATTGATATGCAGGTTGCCGTCGCCGATGTGGCCGAACCAGACCACATCGAAATGGGGATACTCACGAGCCAACAAGCCCTGGATCTCGTGAAGGAAGGCCGGCAGCGCGCTGATGCGCAGCGAGATGTCGTTCTTGTACGGACGATGCGGCGCCAGGCTCTCGGTAATGCCTTCACGCAGACGCCATAGCGCTGCCGCCTGCGCATCGCTCTGGGCGATCACGCCATCGCTGATCCAGCCGCGATCCATGCCCTGTTCGAAGGCAGCCAACGCTGCGTCCTGGGCCGCTTCGTCGACATCGAACTCCGTGACTACGTAGTAAGGGTGGTCGCCATCGATGGCACGCTGCGCACCATGGTCCAACACATGGCTCAGCGCAGCGTCGGTAAAGAACTCGAAGGCCTGCAGCGACAGGCGCGCACGGAACAGCGCGAATACCTCCATCAAGGCTTCCATGGTCGGCAAGGCCAGCAGCATCACTTGCGACGGCGGCGGCGGGTCGGTCAGTCGCAAAGTGGCTTCGACGACGACACCTAGCGTGCCCTCCGAACCGATCAGCAGCTGACGCAAGTCATAGCCGCTGGAATTCTTGATCAAGCCACGATTGAGTTGCAGCAGTTCGCCATTGCCGGCAACCACGGTCAACCCGGCGATCCACTCGCGCGTATTGCCGTATCGAATCACGCGGATACCGCCGGCGTTGGTGGCGATATTGCCGCCGATGGAACAGGAGCCGCGTGCGGCGAAATCCACCGGATAGACCAGGCCATGCTCCCGCGCCACCTCGTGGACGGCATGCAGGGTCATGCCGGCCTGCACGCCGAGGGTGCGGTCCACCGCATCGAATTCGATCACGCGGTTCATCCGCTCCAGGCTCAGCACCAGCTCGCCGTTGGCCGCCACCGCGCCGCCAGACAGGCCCGTACGACCACCCGAAGGCACCACCGCCACCCCGTGCTCGTTCGCCCAGCGGACGATCGCCTGCACCTCGGACACTTCGGCCGGCAAGGCGATGGCCAGCGGGGCGGGTGTCCAGCGGCGGGTCCAGTCGCGGCCGTAGTGCTCGAGATCAGACGGGTCGGTCAGCAGTCGCAGGTTGGGCAGTCGATCGGCAAGATCGGCCAGGCGGGCGTCGGTCATGGAAGGTTCCTGGGTTACCTCGCCCAGCCTGCCAGCGCCGACGCGCAACGTCCAGTGTTGCGATGCCGCAAAACCGTCACAAGGTCTGGCATAGTGAGGGGGTTCTCCCTTGCGCAATGGCCCAATGAAGACCTCGTTCCCGAAACAAGACATCAAGGTGCTCCTGCTGGAAGGCGTCAGCCGCAGCGCCGTGGAAAGCTTCCAGCGCGCCGGCTACAGCCAGATCGAATTCCATGAAAAGGCGTTGCCGGAAGCCGAACTCAAAGCGCGCATTGCGGATGCCCATATCGTGGGCATCCGCTCGCGCACGCACCTTACCGACGGCGTACTTCAGCAGGCTAAACGGCTGATTGCCGTCGGCTGCTTCTGCATCGGCACCAACCAGGTGGATCTGGGCGCCGCGCGCCGGCTGGGCGTGCCGGTCTTCAACGCCCCCTACTCCAACACGCGCAGCGTGGCCGAGCTGGTGATCGCCGAAGCCATCATGCTGCTGCGCGGCATCCCGCAGAAGAACGCGCTTTGCCACCGCGGTGGCTGGACCAAGTCCGCCGCCGGCAGCTTCGAGGCGCGCGACAAGGTGCTGGGCATCGTCGGCTACGGCCACATCGGCACCCAGGTGGGCGTGCTGGCCGAAAGCCTGGGGATGCGCGTGATCTTCCACGACATCGAATCCAAGCTGTCGCTGGGCAATGCACGGGCCGCCGACAGCCTGGACGATCTGCTCGAACGCGCCGATGTCGTCACCCTGCATGTACCCGAGACCCCGGCTACGCGCATGATGATCGGCGCCGCGCAACTGTCGCGCATGCGCCAGGGCTCGCTGCTGATCAACGCCTCGCGCGGCACCGTGGTGGATATCGATGCGCTGGCCGCTGTCGTTGCGTTCGGGCCATCTTGTCGGCGCCGCGGTCGATGTGTTCCCGGTGGAGCCCAAGGGCAACGAGGATGCTTTCGTCTCGCCGCTGGTCGGCATGGACAACGTGATCCTGACGCCGCATATCGGCGGCAGCACGCTGGAAGCGCAGGACAATATCGGCATCGAAGTGGCAAGCAAGCTGGTGCGCTACAGCGACAACGGCTCGACGCTGTCCGCCGTGAACTTCCCGGAAGTCTCGTTGCCCGAACACCCGCACAGCCGCCGCCTGCTGCACATCCATCGCAATGTGCCGGGTACGCTCTCGCGCATCAACGAACTGTTCTCCAGCGGCAACATCAATATCGACGCCCAGTTCCTGCAGACCGACAGCGAAGTCGGCTACGTGGTGATCGATGTGGCCGCCGACGAAAAGCAGTCCGGTGCGCTGAAGGACCAGCTCGCTGCCATTCCCGGCACGCTGCGCAGTCGCGTGCTTTATTGAGATCAGGAGCGCTGCTGACGCGCCAGGCATCCGAAAAGCAGGAATGACGAGCCAAAAACAAAAACGGCGCCCATCGGCGCCGTTCTGCTATCTGTTGCCGAATTGGTCGGGACGGCGGGATTCGAACCCACGACCCTCTGCCCCCCAGGCAGATGCGCTACCAGGCTGCGCTACGCCCCGACGATACGGCAAGTCGGTGAGTCTACCAGCTCAGCGGGTAGCACCGAAAGTCATTGACGAACGAAAGTGATCAGCGACGCAGCAAAGCCAGCACTTCTTCCAGCTCCATGCGCACCTGGCGCACGATCTGGTGGGAGATGCTCGACTCCATGCGCGCCTGCGGACCTTCCAGACGGGCACGCGCACCGGTGATGGTGAAGCCTTCGTCGTAGAGCAGGCCGCGGATCTGCCGGATCATCAGCACGTCGTGGCGCTGGTAATAGCGACGGTTGCCGCGGCGCTTGACCGGATTGAGCGCGGGAAATTCCTGCTCCCAGTAGCGCAGCACGTGGGGCTTCACGCCGCACAGTTCGCTGACCTCACCGATGGTGAAGTAGCGCTTTGCCGGAATGGCCGGAAGTTCGGTGTTATTCCCTTGGTCCAGCATAGCCCTCGACTCGCACCTTGAGTTTCTGACCCGGTCGGAACGTCACCACGCGGCGTGCGGAAATGGGAATTTCCTCACCCGTCTTGGGGTTACGCCCCGGTCGCTGGTTCTTCTGTCGCAGGTCGAAATTGCCGAAACCGGACAGCTTGACCTGTTCACCCTTTTCCAACGCCTCGCGGACCACCTCGAAATAGGCGTCCACGAATTCTTTTGCCTCACGCTTGTTGAGGCCCACTTCGAGAAAAAGGCGCTCTGCCATCTCCGCTTTGGTCAGCGCCATTTCACCCTCGCAATCTTGCCTTGCATGCCATCTCCAACGCTGCGACCGCTTCACGTACATAACGGTCCGCGTCGTCGTCAGTAAGCGTGCGTGAAGCGTCCTGTAAAATCAAGCCCATAGCGAGACTCTTTCGGCCTGCTTCGACCCCCTTGCCGCTGTAGCGGTCGAACAGGCGGAGCTCCTTGAGCTGCTCGCCAAGGGTGGTCCGGATGACCTGCTCAATCTGTGACCAGCTGACCGCTTCCGGCAGGTCCATGGCGATATCGCGACGCACCGAGGGGAAGCGGGGTACCGGCAGGGCCTTGGGCAGGCGGCGGGCCAGCAGCGGGTCCAGGGCCAGCTCCAGCACATGGACATCGGCACCGAGGTCCAGCGCTTTAGCCAGCTGGGGATGCAGCGCGCCCAGGTAACCCACGGTCATCGCCATCGCGGGTCACCCTGGCGCCACGGCCCGGATGCAGCCAACCGGGCAAGCCGTTCGCGTGCACGGCCCAGCGCTGCGGCTCGCCTCCCCAGGCGATCAGGGCGTCGAGGTCGCCCTTGAGGTCATGGAAGTCCAACGTACGCGACGGCTTCGCCCCACTGCTCGGCCTGGGCGGTACCGCAGGCCACGATGGCCAGCGACGGAGTCTCCGTCGGCGCCGCTTTGCTGGCCGCTGCCGCCGGTGCAATCTCGAACGTACGGCCAAGTTCGAACAGGCGTACGCGCTCCTGCTGCCGCGCACGATTGTGCGAAAGCGCTTCGATCAGCCCCGGCAACAAGGATGGACGCATCACCGCCAGGTCGGCCGACAGCGGATTGGCCAGCGCCACCAGCTGTTCCGTCATGCCCCAGCGCTGCAGCAATTCGTTGCCCACGAAGGCGAGGTTGACGGCCTCGTAGTAACCGCGCGCCGCCAGTTGCTCGCGTACCGCCAATTCATTGAGTCGGCCTTCCGGTTCCACCGCCAGGGTCAGCGCGCCGGCCGGCGTGTGGGTGGGGATATTGTCGTAGCCATGGATGCGCGCGACCTCTTCGATCAGGTCTTCTTCGCGCTCGATATCGAAGCGGCTGCTCGGCGCGGTGACCTGCCAGCCGTTTGCCTGCGCCACCACCTGCATGCCTAGCGCGGTGAAGATGCGCGCTACTTCGGCATCGGCCACCTCGATACCCAGCACGCGCTTGAGGCGCGCACGACGCAGCAGCACCGTGGCCGGCTTGGGCAGGTCGGCGAGGTTTTCCGCCACCAGCACGGGGCCCGCCTTGCCGCCAGCGATGGACAGCAGCAGCTCGGTGGCGCGCTCCAGGGCGCGCCCTGGCAAGGCCGGATCGACACCGCGCTCGAAGCGGTGCGAAGCATCCGTGTGCATGCCGAGCTTGCGTGCACGGCCCATGATCGCCGCCGGGGCGAAATGGGCTGCCTCGAAGAAGATGTTGTGCGTATCGTCGGTGACGCGCGAATCGAAGCCGCCCATCACGCCAGCGACGGCCAGGCCGTTCTGCTCGTCGGCGATCACGACGAAGCCTTCATCGAGCTTCGCCTCGGATCCATCGAGCAACTTCAGCGTTTCGCCCACGCGCGCATGGCGCACCACGATATCGCCGTGCAGCTTGTCGTTGTCGAAGGCATGCAGCGGCTGGCCGAGCTCGAGCATCACGTAGTTGGTGACGTCGACCACGGCGCTGATCGGGCGCAGGCCGGCGCGACGCAGACGTTCGGCCAGCCATAGCGGCGTGCGTGCCTTCGGGTCGATGCCTTCGACGACGCGGCCAAGATAGCGCGGTGCATCAGCGCCCGCTTCGAGACGGATGCCGCGACGCGCTTCACTGCTAACCGGCGCCGTCGCCTGCTCGCCGACTTTTACGCGGCTGCCGAACAAGGCGGCCACGTCATGCGCCAATCCAAACAGGCCAAGACAATCAGGACGATTCGGCGTGAGCTTCAATTCGATGCTGGCATCGGGCAGGCCAAGATACGCCGCCAGCGGCTGGCCAACGGGCGCATCAGCCGGCAACTCCAGCAAGCCCGACGCATCGGCGTCGATGCCCAGTTCCTTGGCCGAGCACAGCATGCCGAACGATTCCACGCCACGCAGCTTGGCCGCCTTGATGAGGATGCCACCAGGCAGGGTCGCACCCACGGTGGCCAGCGGCACCTTGATGCCCACGCGCGCATTCGGCGCACCGCAGACGATCTGCAGCGGCTCGCCCTGCCCCGCGTTCACCTTGCACACCTGCAGGCGGTCGGCTTCCGGATGTTTTTCGGCGGCGATGATTTCAGCCACCACGACGCCGTCCAGGCCCTCGCCCAGCGGCGTGAGTTCTTCCACTTCCAGCCCGGCCATGGTCAGCGCGTGAGCCAGTACCGCGCGGTCCGCCTGGATCTCGACCAGTTCACGCAGCCAGTTCTCGGAGAATTTCATGCTCGTCTCACTTTGTTCGGGGGACTGGGAATGAGGGAAGGGCCCGCTGCGCGACGCCCGGTTGTTGCGCCCACGCTACCCATCCCCCATCCCCCGCTCTCAGGCAAACTGCTTCAAGAAGCGCAGATCGTTCTCGAAGAACGCGCGCAGGTCGGAGACGCCGTAGCGCAGCATCGCAAAGCGCTCCACGCCGAGGCCGAAAGCAAAGCCGGTGTAGCGCTCCGGATCGATGCCGCAATTGCTCAGCACATTCGGATGCACCATGCCGCAGCCCAGCACCTCGAGCCAGCGCGTACTGCCGTCCTCAGCATCCCACCGGATGTCCACTTCGGCCGAAGGTTCGGTGAAGGGGAAGTAGCTGGGGCGAAAACGCATCTCAAAATCGCGCTCGAAGAACGCGCGGATGAATTCGGCCAGCGTGCCCTTCAGGTCCGCAAAGCTGGAGGTCTCATCGACCAGCAGGCCTTCGATCTGATGGAACATCGGCGAGTGGGTCTGATCCGAATCGCTGCGGTAGACCTTGCCGGGCGCAATGATGCGGATCGGCGGCTGGCGGCCCTGCATCGAGCGCACCTGCACCGGCGAGGTATGCGTGCGCAGCAGACGGCCATCGCCAAAATAGAACGTGTCGTGCATGGCGCGCGCCGGATGGTGCGGCGGGAAATTCAGCGCCTCGAAGTTGTGCCAGTCATCCTCGATCTCGGGACCGTCGGCGCGCTGGTAACCCAGGCGCGAGAAGATCGCACGATGCGCTCGAGCGCGCGCGTGATCGGATGGATGCCCCCGCGCTCGCCGTTGCGGCCGGGCAACGTGATGTCGAGGGTTTCGGAGGCAAGGCGACGATCCAGCTCGGCCTGCTCCAGCACCTGCTTGCGTGCGGCCAGGGCATCCGCGAGGCGATCCTTGACGCGATTGACCTCGGCGCCGCGCGCCTTGCGCTCATCGGGTGCCAGGGCGCCGAGCGCCTTGAGGGCAGCGGTCACGATGCCGCTCTTGCCAAGCAGGCCCACGCGCAGCGCATCGAGCGCTTCCAGCGTGTCGGCCTGGTCGATATCGGCCAGCGCTTGTGCGACGCGGGTATCCAGATCGTCCATAAGATGCGCTTCTCGCTACTTCCCCTCTCCCCTTGGGGGAGAGGGCAGGGTGAGGGGTCACTCTTGCGATATCACTCGTTCGAAGCACGCTTCGATTGAAGGTCGAGGCAAGGCATGTCCCCTCACCCCAACCCTCTCCCCGGAGGGGCGAGGGAGCAAATATCGAGAGCCATCCAAACAAAAACGGGGAGGAGGCGTGTGGCCTCCTCCCCGCTTGATCACATCATATCGTCAGGGCGCAGGGCGCCAGACGATCAAGCGGCCAGACTGGCCTTCGCCTTCTCTGCGATCGCACCAAATGCCTTGATGTCGTGCACGGCGATGTCAGCCAGAACCTTGCGGTCGACCGTAATACCGGCCTTGGCCATGCCATTGATCAGGCGGCTGTACGACAGACCGAACTGGCGGGCAGCGGCATTGATACGCACGATCCACAGGGCGCGGAACTGGCGCTTGCGCTGCTTGCGGCCGATATAGGCGTACTGACCAGCCTTGATGACGGCCTGGTTGGCAACGCGGAAGACCTTGCGACGGGCATTGTAGTAGCCCTTCGCACGGCCAATGATCTTCTTGTGACGACGACGGGCGGTAACGCCACGCTTTACACGAGCCATGGTTTATCTCCTCGCCTTACAAGTACGGCAACATGCGTGCTACACCCTTGGTGTCGCAAGCCTTGACGTGGTTGGTCGCACGCAGACCGCGCTTACGCTTGGTCGACTTCTTGGTCAGGATGTGCGACTTGAAGGCGTGACCGGCCTTGAACTTGCCCGATGCGGTCTTGCGAAAACGCTTCGCGGCCGCCCGGTTGGTCTTGATCTTGGGCATCGTAATGCTCCTTGAGAGGGGATTGAGACCCCGGTTTCTGACTGATCTGGCGGCAACCCAGGGGGTTGCTCTTTCCGTCCTGCCACGATCGGTTCACGACCCGTCCGTATGGGTCGAACCGGCGATTATACGGAGGAAGTCGGGGTAACACCAGTCTTTGGCTCCCTCTCCCCTCTGGGGCACCCATGGATGGCCCCGGCTTTGAGGAGCGAGGAGAGGGTTGGGGTGAGGGGCCGGGCTTGCCTCAGTACTGGATGGGGCGAAAGCACGGGTAGATTGGCCCTCGCGAGCACCCGCCCCTCACCTCAGTCCTCTCCCCTATGGGGAGAGGAAGACAAAAAAGGCGGCCCTAGGCCGCCCTTTTTGGATTACTGCTTCTTCTTCGGGCCGATCATCATGACCATTTGACGACCTTCCAGGCGCGGGAAGGACTCCACCACGCCGTTGTCGCCCACATCCTCCTGGATCTTCTTGGCCAGGTTCTGGCCCAGGTCCTGGTGCGACATTTCACGACCGCGGAAGCGGATGGTGACCTTGACCTTGTCGCCTTCCTCGAGAAAGCGAAGCATATTGCGCAGCTTGATCTGGTAGTCGCCCACGTCCGTGACCGGACGGAACTTCACTTCCTTGATTTCTACCTGCTTCTGCTTCTTCTTGGCCGCCTGGGCCTTCTTCTGGGCTTCGAACTTGAACTTGCCGTAATCCATGATGCGGCAGACCGGCGGGTCGCCGTTCGGCTGGATCTCGACCAGATCCATCCCCGCTTCCTGGGCCAATGCCAGTGCCTCATCGCGGGTGAGAATGCCGAGCTGTTCCGCATCGGCGCCGATCACACGTACGCGCGGAACGCGGATTTCGTGGTTACGGCGATTGCCCTTAGTGTCGGTGGTAGCGATACCACTATCCTCCAGAAGAGTTCATATCAAGGCCGGACCACCGCTTAGCGGCTGGTCTCGGCTTCCAGGCGTTCGACGAAGGCTGCCAGCGGCATGCTGCCGAGATCCTCGCCCGAACGTGTACGCACGGAAACGGCCCCTGATTCCTTCTCGCGATCTCCGACCACCAGTAGGTAAGGGACTTTCTGCATCGTATGTTCGCGGATTTTATAGCCGACCTTCTCATTGCGCAAATCGGCCTGCACGCGGAAACCTTTATCGACAAGGGTTTGCGTTACCTCGCGGACATAGTCGGCCTGGGCATCCGTGATGCTGAACACCGCCGCCTGCACCGGCGCCAACCAGGTCGGCAGCAGCCCGGCGTAATGCTCGATCAGGATACCGATAAAGCGCTCCATCGAGCCGACGATGGCACGATGCAGCATCACCGGGTGACGGCGCTGTGAATTCTCGTCGACGTACTCGGCGCCCAGACGCTCCGGCATCATGAAGTCCACCTGCATGGTGCCGACCTGCCAGGCACGGCCGATGGAATCCTTCATATGGTACTCGATCTTGGGACCGTAGAAGGCACCTTCACCCGGCAATTCCTCCCAGCTCACGCCCGCGGAAGCCAGGGCGGCGCGCAACGCGTTTTCGGCGCGATCCCACACGTCATCGCGTGCCGATGCGCTTGTCGGGGCGCAGGGCGATCTTCATCGCGATGTCTTCGAAGCCGAAGTCACCGTAGACCTTCATGGCCTGCTGATGGAAAGCCGTCACTTCCGGCTCGATCTGCGCCTCGGTGCAGAAGATATGGCCATCGTCCTGGGTGAAGGCACGCACGCGCATGATGCCGTGCAGCGCGCCCGACGGCTCGTTGCGATGGCAGGCGCCGAACTCGCCGTAGCGGATCGGCAGCTCGCGGTAGCTATGCAGGTCGGTGTTGAAGATCTGCACGTGACCCGGGCAATTCATCGGCTTCAGCGCGAACGTGTGCTTCTCCGACTCGGTGAAGAACATGTTCTCCTGGTAGTTGTCCCAGTGGCCGGACTTCTTCCACAGCGACACGTCCAGCACCTGCGGGCAACGCACTTCCTGGTAGCCGCTCTTGGCGGTACACACCGACGCATGTACTGCTCCACCTGCTGCCAGATCGCCCAGCCGTTCGGGTGCCAGAACACCATGCCCGGGCCTTCTTCCTGCTGGTGGAACAGGTCGAGCGCCTTGCCGATCTTGCGATGGTCGCGCTTCTCGGCTTCTTCCAGCTGATGCAGGTGAGCCTTCAGGTCCTTGTCGTTGAGCCACGCCGTACCGTAGATGCGCGTGAGCATCGCGTTGTTGGAATCGCCGCGCCAATAGGCGCCAGCCACCTTCATCAGCTTGAACGCGCGCAGCTTGCCGGTGTTCGGCACATGCGGGCCGCGGCACAGGTCGGTGAACTCGCCCTGCGTGTAGAGCGAGAGCTCTTCGTTCGGCCGGAATCGCTCTCGATGATCTCGGCCTTGTACTCCTCGCCGAGGCCACGGAAGAACGTCACCGCGTCGTCGCGCGACTTCACGCTGCGCGTCACCGGCAGGCCTTCCTTGACGATCTTCTCCATCTCGGCCTCGATCTTCGGCGAGATCGTCGGGCGTGAACGGGCGCTCGTAGGCGAAGTCGTAGAAGAAGCCGTTGTCGATCACCGGGCCGATGGTGACCTGCGCGCCGGGATACAGGCGCTGCACGGCTTGCGCCATCAGATGCGCGGTGGAGTGGCGCAGGATCTCCAGCGCCTCCGGGCTCTTCTCGGTGACGATCTCGAGGCTGGCGTCGTGCTCGATGGGGAAACTGGCGTCGACCAGCTTGCCATCCACCTTGCCGGCCAGCGTGGCCTTGGCCAGGCCGGCACCAATCGAGGCGGCGACATCCTGCACCGTCACGGGATGTTCGAACGGGCGCTTGCTGCCGTCGGGTAGCGTGATCTCAATCATGTCAGTACCTGATACACACGCCCCAAACGGAACGTGCTCTTTGTGAAGAGTCCGGCCAAGGATGGCCGGTTTGTCTTTGCCCGCCCGGATGGCGGGCACAAATTCAACCCAAAAATAAAGGGCGCCACGCGCCCTTCCTGCTTACAAGGCGTGGCGTGGTCAGCGTTGGAAGTTCGTAGTTGCCATGTCGCACACTCGGCCGGCGTGATGAGCGCGGGCCACCTTGTCTCCGTGGGTTTCCGTCGGAACGCTAGTTTAGCCCACTATGCGCTGTCAATTCAGCGGGGTGTCGCAAGCCAACGACGCCAACGCTGGCGATAGAATGCGCCGATCATTCCGAAGGGTTTTCCGATGCGCATTCTCGTCACCGGCACGGCCGGATTCATAGGCTCCGCCCTCGCCGAACGCCTGCTGGCACGTGGCGACGAGATCTACGGCATCGATAACCACAACGACTACTACGACCCGAAGCTGAAAGAAGCGCGCCTCGCGCGCTTTGCCCAGCACCCGAACTACACGCATCACCGTGCCGACCTGGCCGACGCGGAGGCTGTGAACCATGCTTTTGCGACTTTTCGGCCTCAACGCGTCGTGAACCTCGCCGCCCAGGCCGGGGTGCGCTATTCGCTGAAGAACCCGCAAGCCTACGTACAGAGCAACCTGGTGGGCTTCGTGAACATCCTGGAAGCCTGTCGGCACGGTAAGGTCGAGCACCTCGTGTACGCCTCGTCCAGTTCGGTCTACGGCGCCAATCGCAAGCTGCCGTTCGCCGTCGAGGACCCGGTCGACCACCCGGTGAGCCTGTACGCCGCCAGCAAGAAGGCGAATGAGCTGATGGCACACACTTACAGCCATCTCTACGACCTGCCCACCACCGGGCTGCGCTTTTTCACGGTCTACGGCCCATGGGGACGACCCGATATGTCACCGATGCTGTTCGCCGACCGCATCAGCCGTGGCGAGCCGATCGACGTCTTCAACTACGGCCATCACAGCCGCGATTTCACCTATATCGATGACATCGTCGAGGGGGTGATCCGTACGCTGGACCATCCCGCCCTGCCCGACCCGGCGTATGACGCACTCACGCCAAGTCCGGGGACTTCCAGCGCGCCGTATCGGGTCTACAACATCGGCAACGACCAACCGGTGCAGCTGCTGCACTTTATCGAACTGATGGAACGGCACCTTGGTCGTACCGTGGAAAAGCGCCTGCTGCCGATGCAGCCCGGCGATGTGCCCGACACCTGGGCCGACGTCTCAGCGCTGAGGCGCGATGTGAATTACGCGCCCGGCACCTCGATCGAAGAAGGCGTGGCGCGGTTTGTTGCCTGGTATCGCGAGTACAGCCATTTAGAGAGCTAGAAAACCTGCCAAGGGCGGATATTCTGCTGCCTTACCACGACCGCCCTCGCCTGTATGTAGGAGCGCACCCTGTGCGCGACCATCCGGCAGGACTGCCGGCTTGTATTGCGCCAGCGGCGCGCAGGACAAGGGGCCAGGGATGGCCTGGGTGAAAAGCCTGCGTCGCGGTAACGCCATGATCGCGCACAGGGTGCGCTCCTACCGTACGGGCGCGTCGTCCTGCAGACGTATCGGACGACGCTGAGGAGGCGGCGAGCCCCTCAAAACGGCTTGGCGATCACCAGGAAGATCACGCCCAGCAGCAGCAATACCGGCAGCTCGTTCATGACGCGCAGCGTTTTGGACGATGGCAACGCGCCACCCCGTTCACTGCGCTTGAGCAGGCGGCCGGTCCAGATGAAATAGCCCAGCAGCAGCGCAATCAGACCCAGCTTGGCATCGATCCAGTGCAGTGATGCCGTTACGTTCGGCAGCACGCCCGGAAACACCCGCCAGCCCAGCCAAAGCGTCAGACCAAGTAGCGCGGCCAGCCCGAACATATTGTGCCCAAAGCGGTACAACCGACGCCCCATCAACACCAACCGCGCCCGCACCGCCGGCTCGTCGCCGGCCTCGGCGATGTTCACCAGAATGCGCGGCAGGTAGAACACCGTGGCCATCCAGGCGATGACAAACAACACATGGAAGCTCTTGATCCACAAATACGTCATGCACGGCTCCGTCGGCAAAAACAAAAACGGCGCGAACCCTAAGGCCGCGCCGTTTCGTCGGAGCCAATCCTAGGCATCCCTAGGGTCAGAGTACAGTCCTTCCGAAAGTGTACCCTGCCCCCTGTTTCACCAGCTCACCCACCAGGAGTCGCGATGGTGAGTTCCACGCGGCGATTCTGCGCCTTGCCTTCCGGCGTACTGTTGGACGCCACCGGATTTTCCTCGCCGAAGCCGTGAGCCGAGACCATATCGGGTCTGACGCCCTGCGAGATCATGAACTGCATCACGTTGTCAGCCCGTTTTTGCGACAGGATGAGATTGGTCGTGACGCCCTGGGCGGCCAGTGCCGCACCGATCGGCGTGCTATCGGTGTAGCCGTTGACCATGATCTTGTTTTTCTGATGCGGCGCCAGGATCGCGGCTATCTTGGCAATGCTGGTCTTGGCTTGAGGCGACATTTCCCAACCGCCCGAGGGGAACAGCAACTGGCTGTTGACCGAAACCTTGATCGCGTTCTGCATCCGCTCGATATGCATATCGCGAGAATTGATCTCGGAGCCCATGGACTGGTTCAGTTGCTGGTACTGCGCCTCGAGCTCAGCATTCTTCTGCTGCGACTCATTATATTTCTGCTGCGACACGCAGCCCGCCATAAGCAGCGCTGCACCTAATACGCACACTGTCGAGAATTTCGTCATTGGGCTTCCCCTCTCACCGAGAAGTTGTGCGGTTGTGATATTGGCCCCTGAACAAAATTGCCTTTCGCGGCAATGATCTTCGCCGACATCTTGTGAACAAAACAAAAAGGAAGCGCCGGGAGGGAGGGGACGGCTGCTCAGGCAATCCTTGCCCCGGGGTGAGCCGGAGGCCGGACGACTGCCAAGGAACCCTAGGGATGAATGACACGCAATTAGCCCTATCCGCGCGCACTGAGGGGCTGCGTATGCCCCGCCCCGATTCACACCGGGCCCGTGGCGGGCAATGAATCGGGGCTCGATTTGTGCACCTGCGCAAGGCGCAAACAAAAAGAGGAATCCTCTCGGATTCCTCTCTTAGCCCCATTCGATCAATGGGTTCCGAATTGGTGGGCGGTACAAGGATCGAACTTGTGACCCCTACCATGTCAAGGTAGTGCTCTACCGCTGAGCTAACCGCCCGGTACTCGCACGGCGTACCGTGCGAGCCGCGCAGTATACGTGAGCCGAATCACCTCGACAACCACCCCCGCAGAGCGGCGTCTCAGCGCAGGGCGCGCTCCCGCAACTGGTGGATCTGGTCGCGCAGCCGGGCCGCCTCTTCGAATTCCAGGTTCTCGGCATGCTTGTACATCTGCGCCTCCAGCTTCTTGATCATGGCTGAAGCCTGATCGGCACTGAGCGCGGCGTAGTCGGTGCCGTGCTCGGCCACGGCGCGGCGCTCGCCACGGCTGCCGCGGCCACGGCTGGCACCTTCGCTACGGGCCCCCTCCATGATGTCGGCGATACGGCGCACCACCGATTGCGGGGTGATGCCATGCGCTTCGTTATAGGCCTGCTGCTTCTCGCGGCGACGGGCGGTTTCGTCCATTGCCGCCTTCATCGAGCGGGTGATCGCATCGGCGTAAAGAATCGCCTTGCCGCGCAAATTGCGCGCGGCACGGCCAATGGTCTGGATCAGCGAGCCCGTAGAGCGCAGGAAACCTTCCTTGTCGGCATCGAGTATCGCCACCAGCGACACCTCGGGCATGTCCAGGCCTTCGCGCAGCAGATTGATACCCACCAGTACGTCGAATTCACCCAGGCGCAGGTCGCGGATGATCTCCACGCGCTCGACGGTTTCGATATCCGAATGCAGGTAGCGCACCTTGACGCCGTGCTCGCCAAGGTACTCGGTGAGATTCTCGGCCATGCGCTTGGTCAGCGTGGTCACCAGCACCCGATCGCCCATGGCCACGCGCTTGTGCACCTCGCCGAGCAGGTCGTCGACCTGGGTTCGCACCGGGCGCACTTCCACTTCCGGATCGATCAGGCCCGTCGGACGCACCACCAGCTCGACGATGGCGTCGCCCGATTTCTGCAGCTCGTATTCGCGTGGCGTGGCCGACACATAGATGGAACGCGGCGCGCGCTGCTCCCACTCCTCGAAGCGCAACGGGCGGTTATCCATCGCGGAAGGCAGGCGGAAACCGAACTCCACCAGGGTCTCCTTGCGCGAGCGGTCGCCCTTGTACATGGCGCCAAGCTGCGGAATGGTGACGTGCGATTCGTCCACCACCAGCAAGGCATCTGCCGGCAGGTAATCGAACAGGGTTGGCGGTGGCTCGCCGGCGCTACGTCGCGTCAGATGGCGCGAATAGTTCTCGATGCCCTGGCAGTAACCGACTTCGGCCATCATCTCCAGGTCGAAGCGCGTGCGCTGGTCGAGGCGCTGCGCCTCCACCAGCTTGTTGTCCTTGTAGAGTTGCTCCAGCCGCTCCTTCAGCTCGACCTTGATGGTCTCGATCGCGTTGAGCACGCTTTCTCGCGTACTCGCGTAATGCGTACGCGGATATACCGTGTAGCGCGGCACCTTGCGGATCGTTTCGCCGGTCAGCGGGTCGAACAACGACATGTTTTCCACTTCGCCGTCGAACAGCTCGATGCGTAGCGCCTCGGTTTCCGATTCGGCCGGAAACACATCGATCACCTCACCCCGCACGCGATAGGTGCCGCGGCGCAATTCCAGCTCGTTGCGCGTGTATTGCAGCTCGGTGAGCTGGCGAATCAAGCGCACGCTGATCGATGTGCTCGCCACGCGCCAGGATCAAGCGTAGCGAAAGATAATCTTCCGGGTCGCCCAGGCCGTAGATGGCCGATACCGTCGCGACGATCAACGAATCCTTGCGCGACAACAATGCCTTGGTCGCCGCCAGTCGCATCTGCTCGATATGCTCGTTGATCGACGCATCCTTCTCGATGAAGGTGTCGGACGCCACCACATAGGCTTCGGGCTGGTAGTAGTCGTAATAGCTGACGAAGTACTCCACCGCGTTATGCGGAAAAAACTCCTTGAATTCGCCATACAACTGAGCCGCCAGCGTCTTGTTCGGCGCCAGCACGATGGTGGGTCGCTGCACCTTCTCGATCACGTTCGCAATGGTGAAGGTCTTGCCCGAGCCAGTGACGCCCAGCAACGTCTGCGCCGCGAGACCTGCCTCGAAGCCGTCGGCTAGTGAATGGATAGCCGTCGGTTGGTCTCCCGATGGCTTGTAAGGGGATACGAGGACAAAGCGGTCAGTCATGGCGGTCTACATGAGGTCGCATGGGGGCATTTTAAATTGTCCCTGCTGACAGGGCGTGTCAGCAGGCTATGACGCCTGACATGCCCTGACGACGACTGCGATCGACATTCGCGGCTCGGTAGCCTGTCCCACCCGGCAACGCAGAAGGCGACACCCGATGAAACGCCGTAGGTTGGCCAGTTGCAGACGCCAGGAAGGATTCACCCTCGTCGAGCAAATCCTGGTCGGCCTGATCGTCGTCACACTTAGCTGCGCGGCCACGCCCGCCTTGAGCCAACTACTGAAGCGCAATCGCTTGCAAACGGCGCAGCTGAACCTGGTCTCGGCCCTGCACCATGCGCGGGGGCTGGCGGTAACAACGGGGCGCCGCACCATGCTCTGCCCCACTCGCGACGGACAGCGATGCGTCGATGAGGTGCACTGGGAGGGTGGCTGGCTCATGGGTCACTACCGCCCAAGCCAGACCGACCGAATCGATGGCAGGCCGCTATTCACGGGACCGAGTCACGATACTCTGACCATCCTGAGCACGGTCGGACGCCAACGCGTGCGCTTCCAGAATGACGGCGGCGCCAACGGCAGCAATGTCACGTTCACGCTTTGCAACCGAGGGCATACCGATGGCGCTCTTACCGTGGTGGTTTCCAGTACCGGCCGCGTCCGCAGCCCAAAGACGACCACGGATCAGGCCAGCACCTGCGCCAATGCCAGCATCACCCGGGTGGATTGACCACCACGTAGGTCACTTGCGTGCCCGCGTATTGAGGCTGATACCAGGTGGAACCGCATTGGGTGTAGCCCATGCCGTTGACCACCACGCTCTGGCAACCGGTGCTTGGCACCGAGTTGACCACTGAACCGACCACGGCTGCAGTGACCATCGCTGTCGCAGTCACCGCGGCGGCGGCGGCCACCGGGTGGTAGCAGCAACCGCCCATCCCCTGATTCCAGTTGTTGTCGGCGTTCACGTCGATGTTGCGGTTCACATTGACGTTCTGGTTCACATTGACATTGCCGTTGCGGTTGACGTTGGCGTTGGCGTTGGCATTGCGGTTGACGTTAGCGTTGGCGTTACGGTTGGCGTTGGCGTTGGCGTTGGCGTTGGCGTTGACGTTTCGATTGCCGCCTGCGTTGGCGTTTCGATTGCCGCCTGCGTTGGCGTTTCGATTGCCTCCCGCATTGACGCTGGTACGGGCGCCGCCTCGCACTTCGCGGGCATCACACGCCGTAACCACCGCCAATCCGATAGCGCCGATGAGCAGGGAGAAGAGGACCAGGCGGGAACGATAAACACGCGTGTTACTGGACATGGCCCTGCTCCTTCGCCGTGTCGGCGGTGGCGTCCATCGTGGCGAACCTGATACGGCGCGCGTCCTTGGGCGCCGTGAACGCAAACGCCGATTCGGGCACCGGAGTCGACGTATCCCAGGTGAACGTTGCCGCGTACTGCGGCTTGGCATCATCGTCGGTGGTTGTAATCACCAATCGGCACGGCAGTGGCTTGTCGCCATGTCGTATCCATAATTGCCAATCCACCCCTTCCTGCCTGAAGGCGAACTGCTCGCACACCGCGCCATTGACGCGCGCGGGCCCCACGTCGATAGCGGTCTTGATCGCTGACACCTTGGCGGCGTCCGTTCCCCAAAGAAAAAGGTCGGCTACGGGAAGTTCAATGCCGAACTTAGATTGCAGATCGCTTATGAGTTCCTTCACGGTCGCTGGCGCCGGCGCGGATGCGTAGTAATGCATGCGCGGCGAATACAAGGTGAAAGTCTTGCCGTCGAAGAAAAATTGCCGCTGCTGACGATCCGTATCCTGGTCGAGGAACAGTCCGTTGGGTTTGCGGTACTTATAGGTGAGCTTGCCGCCAAACTGCAGCTTCTGCCCGCTCAGCAGAACCTCGTCCAAAGTGGCATCGACCTGCAGCGTGAACATATTCAACGTGCGCAGGTGAGTTCCCATCTTGTCGAGCGCTTCGAGCACGCCGGGCTCGATGGCCGGGGCCTCGCCCGTCGCGGGCTTGGTCGCCGACGGTGCGGTTGGCGATTGTGCAAATGAGCGGCCACCCGCCAGTGCGGCGACGATCGTTGCCGCCGCAAACACACCGGATCCAAGACTTCGCAAGCTACCCATGACGTGCCTCCTCGATAAGCCGTTTGATAGGAGCGGCGACTCGACGTTCGCTTCGCCGCCCTGCAGGCGTGCGGAAAACCTGGGATATTTCCGATCCCGGATGTCTTGTGCGTTCGGTGTTCGCGTTGCGGACTGGGCACGGCCCGCTGTGCTTTCAATGCGTGAATTGCCGGGGAAACGGGTTATTCAACGGCTTTGATCGTTAACACCACGTGGTATTTGGATGCAGGCCATTTGACGGACCTGCGCGCCATCCACCCGGGAATTTCGGCTTGATCCGATGGGATGCACGCTTGTGAGTGCGCACCGATAGCTCAGTCCCGTGCGCTTCCCCCACGATGAGGAGCACCGTTAAGTCCGCCGCAATGTCCGTATCCCATACGTCGCGCTCGAAGCCAGCGGCAGCCAGCCTCATGCCATCGGGTTCGCACCGAAAGCAAGCGAAAGGAAAAGCCCGTCCTGATTAGCCTTGAATCTCAGCCATGCGACTTCCCGCTCATCCCAAAATGTAGGAGCGCACCCTGTGCGCGATGGGCTACACCCCAGTTCCCATAGCCATCATCAGCGTACCGCGTAGATGGCCCGCTGGCGGGAGCGATGGGAACAGGGGCCAGCGCCGGTCGCGCACAGGGTGCGCTCCTACACCAAGCACGCTCCAGCTGAGATTCGACGCTAATCGGGAAGCCCGCTGAGATGCTCCCGCATCAAGTCCGCTCGCCGGGGGCGGCCCAAGGCGATACCGCTAGCCGAGCCTCCGGCCGCACCTCTCGATAGCGCGGCGGCGAGGTGCTCTATCGAGGCACCTTCCCACGTGGCCCTGCCAACTTTCCCATCGACAGCCGATGCCGGACTCCATGGACCCGCATGGCCCAATCTCGCCCGGCGCAAAAAAACAAGGCCCTGCATTTCTGCAAGGCCTTGTCGAATATGGCGCCCGAAGCTGGACTCGAACCAGCGACCCCCTGATTAACAGTCAAGTGCTCTAACCAGCTGAGCTATTCGGGCGGGGTGAGCTGCGATAGTTTGAATATCCAGCTCCAGGCTGTCAAGACTTTCGGTTCAATTCGGCGCTCAGTGGGCGGGCTCGCTGGTAAGTACCCGATAGCACGGCACATAGGCGGTGCCACCCGGCAGCTTCATGCGGTGCTTGGGCGACGAACGCCTGCAGCAGCTCGTCGAGCGCGCGCATGATGTCGCCATCGCCGTCGATCTCGAACGGGCCATGTTGCTCGATGGCAAGCACGCCCTCTTCCTTCACGTTGCCGGCGACGATGCCGGAAAAGGCGCGTCGCAGATCTGCCGCCAGCTCATGGCGCGGACGATCGACGGTGAATGTGCCAGCGCCGCGCATGGCCTCATGCGTCGGGCGGAACGGTAGCTGGAACGCGTACGGAACATGCAGCGTCCAGTTGAAGAAGAACGCGTCCTTGTTGTCCAGGCGGTTGATTGCGCACTTTGTCGATGCCCCTGCACCATCGCGCGCGCCACCGCCGCCGGGTCGTCCACGATGATCTGGTAGTGCTGCGCCACGTCGTCGCCCAGGCTCAGTCGCAGGAAGCGGTCGATCTGCTCGAAGTAGGCAGCCGAGTGTCTGCGGACCGGTGAAGATCAGCGGGAACGGAATGCCGGCGTTGTCCGGATGCAGCAGGATGCCGAGCAGATAGAGGATTTCCTCGGCGGTGCCGACGCCACCCGGAAACACGATGATGCCGTGGCCCATGCGCACGAACGCTTCGAGGCGCTTCTCGATATCCGGCATGATCACCAGGTGGTTGACGATCGGATTCGGCGACTCGGCCGCGATGATGCCCGGCTCGGTGATGCCGATGTAGCGGTTGTTGCGGCGACGCTGCTTGGCGTGGGCGATGGTCGCGCCCTTCATCGGCCCCTTCATCGCGCCCGGGCCGCAGCCCGTGCAGATATCGAGGCCGCGCAGGCCGAGCTGGTAGCCGACCTCCTTGGTGTAGTCGTATTCGTCGCGCGAGATCGAATGGCCGCCCCAGCACACCACCAGGTTGGGGTCGATGTGCGGCTTGAGGATGCGCGCATTGCGCAGGATCTCGAATACGCGTGGGTCAGGCCGACGCGATGTCGTCCAGATCGAAACCGCCCTGCTCCATCTGGGTGGACACGTAGACGATGTCGCGCACCACCGCGACCAGCAGCTCGTTGATACCGCGGATGATCTGGCCGTCGACGAACGCCTGGGCCGGCGCGTGGGTCAGCTCGATCTTGATGCCGCGATCCTGCTGCAGCACCTGGATGTCGAAATCGGGATACTGCTCGAGGATGGCGCGCGGATCGTCGCTGATGCTGCCCGAGGTCAGCACCGCCAGCGCGCAGCGGCGCAGCAAGGCGTGCAGGCCCGACCCACTGGCGTCGCGCAGGCGCGCGACTTCGTTGCGGGAAAGGATATCCAGGCCACCGGCGGGCGAAATGCGCGCGCTGACGGTGGCGGCTCGACCGGCCTTGCCGGCTTTCATCTCATTCATTGAAGCAATCTCCTAGCCGCGCCTTCGCGGCTCGTGCGTCCGCACGGAACACGGCGGACCGTGTAGCTTCCCGCGCCAGGCATGGTAGGGTCAAGCCAGAAAGAGCCGATGCGATGGCTTGACGCAAAAGGCCATCGAATTTTTTGTTGCAGATCGCCCTGGAGCCAAGGAGAACGCTGTGGCCTGGCTGGCCGATACCGTACTCGTGGTGCACGCGCTGCTCGTGCTGTTTATCGTTGGCGGACTCTTGGCGATCTGGGTCGGCGCGGGCGTCGGTTGGCCGTGGGTCGGCGATCGATGCTTTCGCTTGGTCCACCTATGCGCCATCGGTGTGGTGGCGGCGCTATCGCTGTTCGGCATAGCCTGCCCGTTGACGGTGCTGGAGGATTGGCTGCGCACCGGCACCTCCGGGGCAGAAGGCTTCCTACAGTATTGGGTGAGCCGTCTGCTCTATTACGATTTGCCGGCCTGGGTGTTTACGCTCGGCTATGCGATTTTCGCTTTGCTTGTACTGCTGACCTGGCGCCTGGTCCCGCCACGGCAACGCAAGTAGATGCGTCGCGATTCGCCACATCACTTGCGCGCCACTGGTAACGAGCGTGGCGCTCCTGGCGCCCGACAGGGGCGCGCCAGGAGCGCATCAGGTCCTAGAACGTGTACTTCAACGTCAACAGGACCGACCAGCGCTGGGCCAGGTCGTCGTTGTTGTTGATATAGGTCGGCACCGGCAGCGGCTGGTAGCCATTGCCCTGGTTGTACGTCGTGCACGACGCCTTGCCGCCGCAATCGATGTTGTAGATGTACTTGCCGGTGTTCGGATCGACGCCGGCATAGTCCGCCAGTGCACGCCCACCCGGGAAGTTCACGCGCTTCTCGATGCCCCAATGCTTGTTGAGCATGTTGGTGAAGTTGTACACGTCGAAGCGGATGATGCCCTTGTTGCCCTTGAAGATGCCCGGAATCTCCTGGCTGAAGCTCAGGTCGATCTGGTTGATCCAGCCGGCGCGATCACCATTGCGTTTGGCCACTTCGCCCTGATGATCCTTCAGGTAGTCGTTGTTCTGGATGTAATCCCAGAACTGCTGGATCAGCGTCGGATCGGTAGCCTGTGCGGAACACGACTTCACCCGGCCGCGGGATGATAGACCAGATCGTTGGTATAGCCGTCGCCGTTGGCGTCATTGCCGAAGGTCCAGCTGTACGGGGACGCCGAGTGGCCGTCGTAGAAGATGCTGGCGCTGGTGTTGTAGTCGCCCCAGAAACGGTGCTGCCAGTTCAGCGACGCGATCACACGGCGCGGCACCGAGTAGTTCGACGTGCTGGCGATATTCTCGTTCGAGTTGTAGACGTAGTTGTTGCTGTAGTTCGAGTTGGCTACGCGACGACGTGCCCGGGTTGACTTCGGTCGCACGGCTCCAGGTGAAGCCGACCATGCCGGACCACTCGTTGCGAGAACGGTTTCTTCAGCGACAGCGCCATGCTGTCGGCGCTGCCGCGGCTGGTATTGGCGAGATTGATCGTCTGGCCGGAAAATGCCGGGTTGGCATTGGCGCGGACCGACTGGCCCTTGGCACTTGGGGTCGCCGTCGACAAGCTTGTAGAAAGAGTTGCGGCCATCCGGCAGCAGGCACGTCGGCGCACCCAGGTTGATGGTTCTGGAACCAGATCGCATCACGCTGATCGATGTGCTGCCAGTCGGCGGTCGCAACCAGGCCCCACCACGGCAGTTCACGATCGATGCCGAGGCTGAGCTTCCACGCGTTGGGAATGTGCCAATCCGGCGAGATGGTATTGACGGTCATCACACCCGAGCCGCCCGGACCGTTGTTCTGGTTATGCGGATCCGGATTGAACGCCGGCAGATTGGTGTTGCAGGGCTGCCGACTGCGTCGGGCCGCAGTTGTACTGCACCTGGGTCATGCCCGAGTTGGAGAAGATATTGCCCAGCCACACGCCCGGCTGGTTCGTCACGAACAGGCCCGCGCCGCCGCGCAACTGCGTCATCAGCTCGGTGTTAAAGGCGTAGTTGAACGACATGCGCGGCTGCACCACGCGATTGCCATTGATGGTGGTCTGGTTGGTGCGACCGAAGCCACCGGTAGCAGCACCATTGGATTGATGCCCGGTGCGGCGCGAACGCCGGGTTGTAGATCGGCTTGTCGCTCATCAACGGAATGTCGACGCGCACGCCGTACTGCAGCGACAGGTTGTTGGTGACCTGCCAGGTATCCTGCAGGAACACGCCCCACTGATTGAGATTGTAGCTGCGCCGCAACATCGTCCAGGCTCAGGCCATCGGCCGGACGGTTGTAGCGATACTGGTAGTAGTTGCCGGCCGAGGAAGTTGCTCAGGCCGTGTGTTCTGCCGTCCTGTCGGATCTTCGAAGATGTAGCTGCCGAAGTAGTTCTGCAGGAACAGGTTGTAGTACTCGTCCTTCTCGAAATCGATGCCACCCTTCAGCGTGTGGTCGCCGAGGAACAGCGAGCCGGCCCATGCCGCAGTTGAAGGTCTTCACCTTCAGCACATTGGCCTGGCTGGAGTACTCGGTACCGAATTCCACCGCCGGGCCGCCGATAGGCCACCGGATAGACCGTGATGTCCGGCATCGCCACGCCGTTGTACGGACCGCGGTTCTGGTCGAAGTTGGCGTACGACACCGTGGTGTCGGTGGAGAAAATGTCCGACCAGTCGTCGTAGAAGTGCAGCGCGTAGCTCTTGTTGTCGACGTTGGTCTTGTACCAGCCGCTCGACAGCACCAGCTTGGTCTGGCTGCCGGTGATGATCGGCTTGTTTTCCTTCGTCTCGCTATAGGTAAAGCTGGCGCGATGATTGTCGCTGATGTTCCAGTCGATCTTGCCGAGATAACGCTTGTCGACCAGGTTGGAATTGCCGCCGCCGACCGAACCGATATCCGTCAGGCCATACTTGGCGGCGATGTCGCGCACCTGCTGCACCTGCGCATTGGTCAGACCCTTGATCGGCGTCGCCGCGCCGGAATCCTGCGGGCCGTAAGGGCTGCCTGAGCCAACCTGCTCGCTCTTCTCCACCGAGGCGAAGAAGAACAGCTTGTCCTTGATGATCGGGCCGCCGACAGTGGCGCCGCCTGTCCACTGGCGATTGAAGCCGGCGTATTCCTTGCCGATCTCGTTGTCGCCGATCATGTCGGTGTTCTGGAACGCGTAGTACACCGAGCCGTGGAAGTCGTTGGTGCCGCTCTTGGTGACAGCGTTGATATTGGCGCCGAGACCGCGACGGGTAGCCACGTCGTAGTTCGCCGTCGAGATGTTGTATTCCTCGATGGTGTCCTGCGAGATCGGCGTACCAAGCGTCGGCAGACCATTGGCGTTCAAGCCGAACGGATCGTTCGCACTGACCGAATCGACGGTGATGTTGTTGTAGCGGCTGTTCTGGCCGACGGCCGAGATTTCGCCACGCGCACGGTCGGTGATGGTGATGCGCGGATCGAGGCGCACGATGTTCTGGATCGAGCGGCCCGGCGTCGGCGTGGCTTCGATTTCGCGACGCGAGACATTCGTCGACATGCCCTTGTTGTCCGGGGTGAAGGTCTGCGACAGCGCATTCGCCGAGACCGTCACGCCGTCCAGGTTCTTCGCGGCAGCCTGGGCCGTACCCATGCTCAGGTTGACTGCGGTGTCCTGGGCCAGTTGCAGGTAGACGTTGTCCTGCTCGGCCTGGGCAGCCGTCCTTGGTGACCTTCACATCGAACGGACCGCCCACGCGCAGACCCTGGGCCGCATAGCGGCCGCTGGCGTCGGTGGTGGTGGTCTTGGTGGTGCCCGTCGGCGCATGCACGATCTGGACGGTGGCGCCGGCGATCGGCTGGCCGCTGGCATCAAGCACGCGACCGCTGATCGAAGAGGAAGTGTCCTGCGCGAGGACCGGCGACGCGACAATCAAAGTCGCGATCGCCATCGGCAGTAATTTCGTGCGCAAAGAGTGGTTCATCGAGATTCAACCCTTGAGAGATTCGCAAAAAAGCATGGGACCAGCGCGGAGGAGTCCCATGCCCCTCCACAATCGACTTAAGTGGCTGATTCCAAAAAGTTATCTGATTTGCCCAGGGCGCTCGAAATGTGTCGCTTGCCCGGGCCATCGCGACGAATGTAAGCGCATAATATTACAAATACGTAACTTCTTGAGGACGGACGCTTATTTCTTGCGTCGCCATATCCGCAAAGTACGTAAGATTTTCCCGTTTCAGCAAAGTCCATGCGGGCCTGAAAGGGAGTCACTTGGGCGCTCGCCCGGGGCAGCTCGGTCGGGAGAATGGATGCAGTGGAGCTCGCGCCCGAGCACTTGCGTTTCGCGCACACAAAAAAACCGGCCCCTTGCGGGGCCGGCTTCGACTGAACCGATGGTCGTGCTTCTTAGTTGAAGGACGTACCAAAGGTCAGCATGAACGCGCGCGGCTGCAGCAGGCCGTAGGTCGGCGAGCTGGCGTAGAGCGAACCGCCCGCCACGGCCAGGAACTGGGCCGAGCTGACGTACGAGAACGCCTTGCGATCAGTGAGGTTCAGCACATTCAACTTCACATACGGGTTCTTCAGCAGCTCCCAGCTGTTGAAGCGGTAGCCCGCGCTCAGGTTGAACGTGGTGAAGCCACCCACGCGCTCGGTGTTCATGTAGTCGCCGTACAGCGAGCTGGTGACGCGCGCGGACAAGTTGGCCCACAGGTGGCTGCCGTCGTCGTAACCCAGGCTCACGTTCCCGATGTGGCGAGCCGTGTCCGGCATGGTCTTGCCGTCGGTCGGATAGATACCGTCGCCGCTGCCACCATCGATCGAACCCACGATCTGCGCCTTGGTGTAGGTGTACGAGGTGTAGGCCGTCCAATCCTTCGCGATCTTGTAGCTCAACTCACCGCTGAAACCATCCATGTGCATGCGATGGATCGAGGTGTAGTAGGTGTAGCCCGTCGCTTCGTCGTACGCGCTTTCCTGCTTGTTGTTGTAGTTGCTGTGGTAGACGTCGAGGCTCGCCGACAGCGCATCACCGTAGAAACGGTAGCCAACATCCGTGTTCCAGGCGGTCTCGGGCGCGTTGGCCTGCGACTGATTGTCCAGCGTGTTCAGCAGCAGCACGGTATTCGGCGGCGCGCGGAAGGTCTTGCCCGTGCCGATGAAGAACTGGTTGCGCTCATCGAGCTGGAACTTGATGCCCGCCGTCGGCAGGAACTTGTTCCAGTTCTTGTCCACGTCGGTGAAGTTCTGCAGCTTGCCGAACGAACCCTTCGCGGTCGAACCCGGGTACTCCCACACGTAGCCGCTGCGGTTGGTCCACAGGTAGCTCACGCCAGCGGTGAAGGTCCACTGGTCGTTCGGGGTCCAGTTGTCGGTGACAAAACCCTTCTTGATCTCGGTGGTGGTGTACTCGTCATACACCTTCTGCGGCAGGCCGCTCACCGGGAAAGTGATGAAGTTGGACTCGCCCCACTTGTCGCCCGGGTTGCCGGCGCTGTCGACGGCACCATAGGTATTGGCCTGGCTCTTGCGCGAGCGCTCGTACCACACGCCGTACTCGAGGCTGTTGTTCAGGCCGAAGTCCTGGTTGAACTTGGCGATCACACCGGGGCGATACGTCGTAGCCGAGGAGAACGAATAGACCACGCCCTTGGTGTTGTTGGTCACCTTGCCGTCGCCGTTGACGTCCTGATCGGCATAACCGAAGCGATCCGACTGGACGTTGCTCTCGGTCACCGTTGCACCGGCGCCGCCGCCGCCATTGCCGTACCAGAAGTAAGGCACCACGGACAGGCGCAGGCTGTCGCTCAGCTTGAATTCGCCGTCGAGGCTGAACAGGTAGCTGCGGAACGGGTTGGTGCGCAGACCGTAGTAGTAGGTGTTGTTGGCGATGGCCGCGGCCGACGAGCCCGGCATCCAGGTCCGCGTGTAGTCGTAGTCGTAGCCGTTCTGGGCCACCTGGGCCTTGGTCAGCGAGCGGTAATTGATATTGTTCTCGCGGTTGTACTGCAGCGACGCGCTGATGGAGTTGTCGTCGTTGATGGTCCAGATCGACTTGCCGTCCACCTTGGTCACGTCCATGTCACCCGAACCGCGCCACTTGTCGGCGCTGTTGGTGGAATAGGAGAGCCACGAGCGGACCGGACCGGTGTCGCCCGTATTGAGGCGAAGGAAGGTGCGGCGATAGTCGTTGTTGCCGATGCTCTGGGTGAAGTCGAGCCCAGCCTTATGGGTGGGATCGATGGTGGCCCAACCGATATGACCGCCGCTGGCGCCGGAGTCGGGCATGTCGATATCCGGAATGCCCTGCAGCACCGTGATATCGCCCATGTTCTCGGTATCGCCGTATTCCGTCGCATAGACCGAGTAGCTGCCCGAGTCGGTGATCGGCGCGCCGTTGAGCGTCATGCCGATGTCGGACGAGTCGAAGCCGCGGATGCTGTAGTGGCCGTTGGCCAGGCCGGTGACGTCGTCGGTTGCTGCATTCACGCCCGGGATGGTGGCGATCATCTGGGTGAAGTTCGCGCCCGGCGAGGCCTGGATGATGGCGTCGCGGGTAATCGTGGAAACCGACTTCGGCGCCGTCTGCACCGACATCAGGCCACCGCCCAGCGACAGCGTCTGGGCCTGCACCGTCACGGTGTTCAGCTGCTGCACGCGCTTGGTGTCGTTGGATGTCGTCGTGTTGGACGTGCTCGATGCGCTGCGCTGCGTCGCCGCAACGGCGGCCTGGTCAGTTTGATTCGCTGCGTCCTGCGCCCAGCTCGAACCGGCAGCCATACAAAACACGACGGCGATCGCCATGGAAAGGTGGTTTCGTTTCATTAGTTAGGTATTCCCTAAATTGCGATGGTTGAAAAAATGGCAAAGGTGAACCCGCCAGCCGCCGTGGAGTGGCCAGCAAACAATTCGGAGTGAGGGGACGTACGGCCCGACAGAAAGTCTTTCGAATGCCGAAAGAACATGCGCAAGCAGATGTGCTTCAACGCAATTTCTTGTCAATTAACGTAATTTTAAACGTTTCCTCCGGGCCAAAAAAAGCCCGATCGGAAGAGATCAGGCAAAATCTAGAAGCAACCAGATGACATCAGTCCATGCAGCGAAACACCGCTTACGCATGACCCAACTCAGTTAGGTTCGCATATCTATTTTACAGTAAATTTACCAAACGCTCACGAACCTCATGCAAATCACGAGGCCGATTGGGACACTGAACGTTTCGCGCATGCTCCTGCCACGCAGGGAGCGGCATCCTTGCGCGTTCAGCGCAAGGATGCACGGCATCGAGCCGACGCCTATTTGCCCAGGTAACGGGCCCGCTTCGCCGGCTTTAGCGTGGCCAGGTCGAGCATCACCAGGCCGTCGACGCAGCCGGAGAAGCCCGGGTCCTCACCGAAGGCGAGGAATTGCACGCCGGCCGGCTCCACCAGATCCACATACTGGCGATACAGCACCGGCAGGCTGACACCGAGCGCATCGAGATGATGCTTGAGCTTGCCCAGGCCCGCCGCGGGGTCGAGGCCTTCCAGCGCGCCGCGCACCAGATCGATAACAGCCGGGTGACACTTCAAACGGCTGCCGCGCGGAAGCCAGGCCCGGCGCACCGAAGTAATGCTGGTGGGCAGCGGCAATCCATTCGCGAGCCTCGCGCGGCAAGCTCACCGACATGCTGACCGGACCGAACAGGTAGCGCAGCTCCGGATGACGCTGCAGATACAGGCCAATGCCCTGCCACAGCTGATCCAGCGCGCGTGAGCGCCAGTAGGCCGGTGCAATAAAGCTGCGACCCAGCTCCAGGCCTTGCGCCAGACGCGATTCCAGCGCCGGCGAATAGTTGAACAGGCTGGAGGTATACAGGCCGGCCATGCCCCGCTCGGCGATCAGGCGACCGCCATGTCCGAAGCGATAGGAGCCGACGATGCGCAGCGCCTTCGGATCCCACAGCACGAGATGCTCGTAATGCGGGTCGTAGGCGTCGAGATCACGCCGCGCGCCTGTGCCCTCGCCCACTTTGCGGAAGGTGAGCTCACGCAGCCGCCCGATTTCACGCAGCACCACGCTGTCGGATGTCCCCTTGAACAGCAGCACCTGCTTGCCGTCATTGAGATCGGCCAGCATTTCGGCCTGCGTCTGCAACTCGGCCGCCACGCGATCGGTGGGTTCGGGGTGGGCCAGCGGCGCCTGGCCGCCAAAAACCTGTCCGCGGTGACGTCCCACGCGATAAACGTGGCGACGCATCAACTTGGCTGCACGCTTGGCGGAGCCGCCACTGCGCTGCTCCAGCTCGTCAGCCGATACCAGCGCGCCCACGCTGAAACCAATGCGCCGGCTGACCGGCGATATCGCCTCGCGCGGCAGCATCGCCGTGCTCAGGGGCTTGGCCAGCATCGACAAGCCGTAGAACATGGCGGAATTGCGCGCCGCCACATGGATCGGCAACACCGGGCACGCGGCTATGCAAGGCCAACCGCGCAAAACCATCCGCCCAACGTCCGTCGCTCACGCCGGACGGGCGCACTCGTGACACCTCGCCCGCCGGAAATACGATCAGTGCCTCGCCATTGTCGAGCGCGCGATAAATCGCGCGCATACGCGAGGCGGCGCCCTTGCCGAACACATCCACCGGCAGCAGAAGCTTGTGCAGCTGCGGGATGGACATCAGCCAGTCGTTGCCAGCATCCGCACATCGCTGCGCACCGAGCCGACCAGCTGCAGCAGGGTCAGTGCGTCCATCATGCCCAGCGGGTGGTTGGCGACGATCAGCACGCCGCCTTCGACTGGAATGTTCTCGCGTTCGCGCGGGTTCACGAAGTAGCTGACGCCGAGAATCTCAAGCGCACGCTCGACGAAATCGAAACCTTCAGCCTCCCCGATCGCGTCCAGCGTCCGGTTGAAGCCATCCTGATCGGCCAGGCGGCCCAGCATGCCGGCCATCGGCCGGCGGATCAGGGGATGTTGCGCCAGCCATGGCAGACGTTCGGTGAGGGTCTGTTCAACACTGAGCATGACCGCCTCCTTGGGAATACCCCAAATGCTGGTGGCGAATTATGACAGCAAGGTGATCGCACAGGGACGAAAAAAGTTACGCAAGGAATCACCCTACGTCTCAAACGGCTAGATGCAGGTACGCCGCCACACCACTGAGAAACATCTGCACGGACAGCGCAATCAGCAGCATGCCCATCACGCGCTCCAGCGCGGTCAGCACGCTCTCGCCCAGCCAGCGGAACAGGTAGGTCGAGAACTAGCAGGATCACCGCCGTGGCCAGCCATGCGCACAAGCAGGGCGATCGCCCAGTCCGCGGTACGGCCGGGCTGCGTGTTGGTGAGCAGCAGCAGCGCCGCCATGGCCGAAGGCCCGGCCACGCCAGGAATCGCCATCGGCACGATGAAAGGCTCGCCCTCGCCTGTCTTGCCGAAGATGCCGCCGCCATCCGCCGGCGGAAACACCATGCGGATGCCGATCAGGAACAGCACGATGCCACCGGCGATGCTGATCGACTCCTGCTTCAGCTGCAGCACCTTGAGGATGTGCTGGCCACCGACCAGGAAACCCAGCAAGCACGCCCAGCGCGATCAGCAACTCGCGCACCATCACATGGCGGCGGCGCTTGGGCGCCACGTCCTTCAGCAGGCTGAGGAAGAACGGGATATTGCCCAGCGGATCCATGATCAGGAACAGCAGGATCCCCGCCGAAAGCGTGGTCATCTGCGCTTCCATGTCAGACTCCGTGGCCGCGCTGTCGCACGATCATGCTTGCAGACGCAGGTCGAGCGCTGCGCCGCGCGCCGCCCGGCCCTGCGCGCTAAGCAGATAGACCGCTGCAGCAGCGGTCGCATCCGGCAGCGGCTGGATGGTGGTGTCTTCGCCGAAATACGCCGCACGCCGCAAGGTGGTGCGCATCGGCGCCGGCAGCAAGGCATGCGCACGCAGCGGCGTCTTCTCGGTCTCCTCGTGCAGGATCGCGACGAAGCGTTCCAGTGCCGCCTTGGACACGCCATAGCCGCCCCAGTGGGCGCGCTGCATCAATGCCGGATCGTCCAGCACAAAGACGACAGCACTGTCTTCCGCCTGGGTCAGCAACGGCATGCAAGCCTGGGTCAGCGCAAACGGCGCGGATACATTGACGTGCATGGCACGCAGCCAGTCATCCGGCTTGTGCACGGCAAGCGGCGTCAGACCGTTGAAGCTGGCCGCCGCGTGGACGATGCCGTCGAGCCGCCCGAAATCGCGCTCGAGGCCGTCGGCCAGCGCTTCGTAATCACGCGGCGTGGCGACTTCCATATCCAGCGGATGGATGACCGGCTCGGACAGGCCCTCACTCACCATGGCGTCGTAGAGCTGCTCCAGCTGACGCTTGCGGCGACCGGTGATCACCACCGTCGCGCCGGCGCGCGACGCGGCGCGCGCCACGGCCGCACCGAGGCCACCGTAGGCGCCGGTGACCAGCACCACGCGTCCAGCCAGTGCATCCGCAGTGGACGTCCAAGCCTGCGGCAGGTGTACGAGCGGCAAGGCCATCAGTGATGCACTCCGGCCACGTCGGCCGCCATGCGTGCGAGTTCACCGGAGACTTTCAGGTCTTCGACGATGTCGCAGCCACCGATCAACTCGCCCTGGATGAACAGCTGCGGAAACGTCGGCCAGTTGGCGTAGTGCGGCAGTGCGGCGCGTACTTCCGGATCGGCCAGCACGTTCACGGCATGGAAGTCCGCGCCAGCCTCTTTCAGCGCCTGCGCGGCGCGGCTGGAGAACCCGCACATCGGGAACTGCGGCGTGCCCTTCATGAAGAGCACGATGGCGTGGTCGGCCAGCACGGCCTTGATTCGCTCGTTGACGTCCATAGTCTGTTCATTCATCATTACAATGCGTGTAGATCGGTAGTGTATCAGCCGTGCATCGGTGGCCGCCTGGCCGCGCGATCCGGCCATTTCCTCAGCCAACGCCAAGGAGCCAACCCATGGCGATCGAACTTCCCGCCCTGCCCTACGAAAAGAACGCGCTCGAACCGCACATCTCCGCCGAGACGCTGGAATACCACTACGGCAAGCATCACCAGGCCTACGTGACCAACCTCAACAACCTGATCAAGGGCACCGAGTTCGAAGGCGCCTCGCTGGAAGACATCATCAAGAAGTCGTCTGGCGGCGTGTTCAACAATGCCGCGCAGATCTGGAACCACACGTTCTACTGGAACTCGCTGAGCCCGACCGGCGGCAAGCGAGCCGACCGGCAAGCTCGCCGACGCGATCGCCAAGGCGTTCGGCTCGGTGGAGCAAGTTCAAGGAAGAATTCACCAAGTCGGCCGTCGGCAACTTCGGCTCCGGCTGGACCTGGCTGGTGCAGCGTCCGGACGGCTCACTGGGCATCGTCAACACCTCCAACGCGGCCACGCCGATCACCGGCAGCGACAAGCCGCTGTTGACCTGCGACGTGTGGGAACATGCTTACTACATCGACTACCGCAACGCCCGCCCGAAGTACATCGAGGCGTTCTGGAACCTGGTCAACTGGGAATTTGCCGCGAAAAACCTGGCCTGATGTCGCCGTGACCTTGGCATGAAAACGGGGCCATCACGGCCCCGTTTTTTTGCCTCTGTGTGTAGGAGCGCACCCTGTGTGCGATCACAGGGTTGCCGCCACGTAGGCCATTGACTCGAGACATCACCGCGTCGCGCCCTGCATGATCGCGCACAGGGTGCGCTCCTACGAAGCAGTTCGCCCACCGCCGGCTCGGCCTGCAGGTCGCGGCCCAGCGCATGGGCAATGCCCGAGAGGCGCTGCACCAGTTGCTCCGCGTTGGCGCGCACATACCGTGGCATGCCCCACCTTGCGGCCCGCTCGCGGCTCCTTGCCGTAGTCGTGCCAGTGCGCATCCACGGCCTCGCAGTACCGGCGCTGCATCGGGCAACTCGCCGATCCAGTTGAACATCGCCGACAGGCCGCGCGCCGACGTATCACCCAACGGCAGGCCCAGCACGGCGCGCACATGGTTCTCGAACTGGCTGGTGAGCGCGCCCTCGATCGTCCAGTGGCCGGAGTTGTGTACGCGCGGCGCCATCTCGTTGCCGAGCAGTTGGCCGTCCTTGACGAACAACTCCAGCGCAAACACGCCGACGTAGTCGAGCTTCTCGGCCAGGGTGCGCGCGAGTCCGGTGGCACGCGTGCTGCAACGCCGCGATGTCCGGCGCCGGCGCGAGGCTCAACGAGAGCACGCCGTCGGTATGCCAGTTCTGGGTCAGCGGCCAGGTACGGAAGTCGCCATCGCGACCACGCACGGCGATCACCGAAAGTTCGCGATCGAATGGCACAAAGGCTTCAAGGATGAGGCCATGCGCCGTCGCCTGCGCGCCCAGGGCAGCCCAGGCGGCATCGGCATCCGCCAGCGTCTTGATGCGGAACTGCCCCTTGCCGTCATAGCCCAGCCGCCGGGTTTTCAGGATGGCCGGCGCGCCAATGATCGCCAATGCCTGATCCAGCTCGGCGCGAGTGTCGATCGCCTTGAACTCGGGCGTCGGCAGTCCACACTCATGGAACAGGGTCTTCTCGGCCAAGCGGTCCTGCGCCACGGCGAGTGCACGGGGCGCAGGGAACACCGACACCTTCCGCGCCAGCCAGTGCGCCGTTTCCGCCGGCACGTTCTCGAAATCGAAGGTCACCACGTCGACCCGGGCGGCAAAGCGCTCCAAGGCCTCATAGTCGGACCAGTCAGCCACCACCAGCGGCGCCACCTGGCCGGCACACGCGTCGGCGGAGCTGTCCACGACCAGGCATTTCACGCCCAGCGGGGCCGCCGCGAGCGCCAGCATGCGGGCGAGTTGGCCGCCACCCAGGATGCCTACGACAGGTTGACGGCGCGCGGTCACGAACGCGGGTCCGGATGATCCAGCACACTCTGTGTCTGGCGGGCGCGGTAGTTGTCGAGCGCCGTGGCCAGCGACGGGTCATGCAGGGCCAGCACCGAGGCCGCCAACAGGCCTGCATTCACCGCACCGGCGCGGCCGATGGCCAGCGTTCCGACCGGGATACCCGCAGGCATCTGCGCGATCGACAGCAACGAATCCATGCCGCTGAGCGCCTTGGATTGCACCGGCACGCCAAATACCGGCAAGCGCGTCTTGGCGGCCAGCATGCCCGGCAAATGAGCAGCACCGCCGGCACCGGCAATGATCACCTGGATACCGCGACCCACCGCTTGTTCGGCGTACTGGAACAGCAGGTCTGGCGTGCGGTGTGCGGACACCACTCGCACTTCATGCGCCACGCCCAGCTCGACCAGCACGCTGGCGGCGTGCTCCATGGTCTCCCAGTCCGAACGGGAACCCATCACAACGCCCACGCGCGGCGGGAGAGAAGTCGAAGTCATGACCCAAGCCATCCAAAAGGGGTTATTGTACGAGCTTTCCGCGTTCCGACACGACCCCGCCCCCATGGACAAACGCCTTCTCGACATCCTGTGCTGCCCCGTCAGCAAGGTTCCGGTCCGCCCGCTCAACCGGGCTGAACTCGAAGCCCTGAACAGCGCCATCGGCAGCAACCAGGTCGAAAGCGTGGCCGGTGTCGCCGTCCGTGAAGCCCTGGCCGAAGGCCTGATCACGACCGATCGCAAGGTCATCTACCGGGTTGAAGATGGCATCCCCGTGATGCTCCCGGAGGAAGGCATCGGAACCACCCAGCTGCGGGACTTCCCGGCCGCCGCCTGACCCGCTGGCCAGACTTTTCTGCCGACGTAAATACCTGCCCCTGACGACCGCGTCACAGCCCGGCGACGCGGGGCATGACAGCGTGCCCGCCTTTACCTTATTGTAGGCCAGCGTATTGTCGCGATGGGCTGATTGAACATCGGCATCACTTAGGGGTGTGGCGATGAAAGACGCCAGTGAACCATCCAATATCGTCAGCCTGAGCCAGCGCCTGGACCCATCCAGCGAGCGCGGAGGCGCCCTCTTGAACAACGTCCGGGACGTCGCGGGCCGTCGCCTGCAGATCTTGATCAACGGCATGTTCGAGCATGTCGACGATGCGCTGTTCGACCTGGCCGAGAAGGCCGAGAACAACGCCGCACAGATGCATTACTTCGACGGCATGCGCGAAGTGCGCAAGCGCCGCCCGATCGTCGAGCGCAGTTTCCTGGCCCAGGTGTCACGGGACTTGAGCGACTTCTCCTCGAACTATCGCAACCAGTCGGGCACCACCAGCAGCTCGCCGCTCCCTATCGGCTCGGTGGAATTGTCGCTGGTCGCCGACAACGAACTGGAAGAATCGCTCGCCATCACCAGCATGATCGGCAAGAACGAGACGCGCCTCACCCGCGATCTTTTTGCCGTGAACCAGCGCCTGTCGGTGATCTACGGCGGCATCAAGATCGACGACACCAGCAATCCGGTCGGTCCTTCCGCGCTGTCCCAGGCGTTCCGCCAGGCGATGCGCGAACTGAACGCCGAGATGCGCGTCAAGCTCATCATCTACAAGCTGTTCGACCGCTATGTGCTGGCTTCGCTGGACGAGCTTTACCAGGAAATCAATGCCGAACTGATCAAGGCCGGCGTGCTGCCGCAATTGCGCCATGAAGTGACCCGTGGCGGCGCATCGCGAGCCGGTGGGAGTGCTTTGCCGGCTGCCGCGGATGCTGCTGCCGGCGGGGGGCAGGCCGAAGGCGCGTTCCTTTCCGAGGACGAAGGCGTCGCATCCAGCGAATTGCTGCAGACGTTGCGCACCCTCTTCAGTGCGCGCCGCGGCGCTCCTGACTCGACCCGCCTGCCGGCCGGCGCGATTCAAATGCCTAGCGCCAACGAGCTGATCGGCGCGCTCAGCGTATTGCAGAGCCAGGCCGCAATCAGCCAGCAACTGCCCTTGCGCGCCAGCGATGCCATTGAGCTGGCCGGTGAAGTGCAGCATCTCAAGGAGCATCTGCTCGCCCAGATCGGCTCGCTGCGTGGCGAACGCCCCAGCCAGGTCTCGACGATCGACGAGGACACCATCGACCTCGTCGGCATGCTGTTCGAATTCATCCTCGAAGACCGCAACCTGCCGACCGAGATGCAGGTGCTGCTGGCTCGCCTGCAGATTCCTTATCTCAAGGCCGCCATCCTCGATCGCAAGCTGTTCGCGCATCGTCAGCACCCGGCGCGCCGCCTGCTCGACAACCTGGCCGATGCCGCCAAGGGCTGGTCGGCGGAGTCGGATCGCGACCATCGCCTGCATGACAAGGTCAAATCCATCGTCGATCGCCTGCTGCAGGACTTCGACGACGACCTGACCATTTTCGAGCGGCTGTGCGCCGAGCTGCAGGAATTCCAGGACATCAGCCGCCGCCGCGCCGAACTGGCGGAACAGCGCGTCGCCGAGTCCACTCGCGGCCGTGAGAAGCTGGAACAGGCGCGTCGCCGCGCCGCTCGCGAAATCCTCAGCCGCATCGGCGATCACGCGTTGCCGCCGCTGATCCATGGCATCCTCACCCGCGCCTGGGCCAACTACCTGGTGCTGACCATCCTGCGCCAGGGTGAAGAGTCCTCCGAGTTCCGCGACGCGGTGCGCTTCACCAACGACTTCATCGACAGCACCAAGCCGGCCCGCACGCTCGATGAGCGCCGCGCGCTGCGCCAGATGCTGCCGGGCATCGAGCGCGCCCTGCGCCGCGGCCTGGCCAATGTCGCCTTCCAGGAAAGCGACATCGATCGCCTGCTCGCTCAGCTGCACACCTATTACCGCCATCAGCTCGGCGAGCCCGTGCCGGAGGCCGAGGTGCAGGCGGCGGAAGAATCCACCACGCTGCCGATACCCGAGAGCATCCAGCCGATCGCCGAAAGCGAAGCCGAACTGGCCCGCTCCGAACCCGGCGCCGAGCCCGCCCTCGATACGCCGGAGATGCTGCTGGTCGCCGAGCTCAAGCCCGGGACGTGGCTGGAATTCACGACCGGCCCGGAGACCATCGAGCGCGCCAAGCTTTCGTGGATCAGCCCGATGAGCGGACGCTATCTGTTCGTCAATCGCCGCGGCCTCAAGGTGGCCGACCACGCCCCGCAAGAGCTGGCCGCCGCGCTCGCGGCTGGTACGGCGCGCGTGCTCGATTCCACCGCTCTGTTTGACCGCGCCCTGGACGCCATCGTCGGCCGTCTTAGCCAGCCCGCCACGGCGACCGCCACCGATACCGAATGACCTCACTCTCTGTTGCTCCACCGTCACCCGAGCTGATCCGCGCGGATGTCGAACGTTGCTTTGCCGAAGACATCGGCAGTGGTGATGCCACGGCCGACCTGCTGCCCGCCGATGCACTCGCAAGCGCTACCCTGACCTGCCGTGAAGATGCGGTGATGGCGGGGATCGACTGGTTCAATGCCTGCTTCCGCCAGCTCGATCCGCAGGTCACGATCGACTGGGCGCTGCATGATGGCGAGCGCGCCCAGGCGGGCGCGGTGATTTGCCGGATTCGCGGCAACGCGCGTGCCATGGTGAGCGCCGAGCGGTCCGCGCTCAACTTCCTGCAACTGTTGTCGGGCACCGCGACGATCACGGCGGCCTACGTCGCCGCCGTTGCCGGCACCGGCGTGCGCGTGCTGGACACCCGCAAGACCGTGCCAGGCTTGCGCCTGGCCCAGAAATACGCCGTGCTATGCGGTGGCGGTCACAATCATCGGATCGGCCTCTACGATGCCATCCTTGTGAAAGAAAACCACATCATCGCGGCCGGTGGCATCGACCGGGCCGCCAGGGCCGCGCGCCAGCTCCATCCGTCGCTGCTGCTCGAGATCGAGGTGGAGAACCTGGACGAACTGCAGCAGGCGCTGGAAGCGGGCGCCGATCGCATCATGCTGGACAACTTCACCCTGCCCCTGATGCGCGAAGCCGTCGCCATCGCGAAAGGTCGTGCTGACTGGAGATTTCCGGCAATGTGGACTTGTCGACCATTGGCGCGTTCGCGCGCACCGGCGTGGACTTCATCTCAGTGGGCGCACTGACCAAGCACGTGCGCGCGGTCGATCTTTCGTTGCGACTGCAACTGGATTGATGGGCTATGGGTCAGGCGTGCGCAGCGCTAGTCCTCCCTTAGCCTGCAATTGTTCCGTCATTCCCGCGAAAGCGGGAATCCAGCGACTTTCAACCCGCTAAACGCAAAGGCACTGGATTCCCGCTTTCGCGGGAATGACGGGACTTGCGCATTGCTCGCGGAAAACACGCGCAGCCCTTGCAAGCCGCCGGCTGAGCCTACACTCTCGCTGCATGAGCGAACTTTCGGACCTGCTTCTGCTGGTGCTGCTGCTGGCCGTGATCGGCCTTTGGCTGAAGCTTAGCCGTGCCCGTGAACAGGCCACGCAGGAAGGCCGCCAGCAATGTCAGCAACATGGCCTGCAATTGCTCGATGAAAGCGTGGGCCTGCGTGGCGTGCGCATGCGGCGCGTCCATGGCCGTTGGCTGCTGGAACGTTGCTATACGTTCGAAGTGAGCATCGATGGCGACGATCGCGAGCCAGGCAGGCTATGGATGATCGGTCAAACGCTCACCGGCGTGAGCCTGCCCACCATCCAAAGCCACCTACCTGGCCTGAGTTCGGAGCACGTGCCACCGACACCAGCGGATAACGTGGTGCCGCTACGTCCGCGTTTGCCCAGGGATAGCCGCCTGCATTGAGGCGGCTGGCTGCTTCACTACTTGACCACGCGAAGGAACGGCGCACTGCGCTTGGGCTTGTCGCCCGCGTCGTCCTTTTCAGGCGTCGGCGGCGTGTCGTCCGGATCAGGCGTGGTCGGCGGCGGTGTGTCGCCATCCTCATCGGCGGGGAACATCATGCCCTGGCCGTTCTCCTGCGCGTATAGCGCAAGTACGGCCGAAATCGGGATGTGGATGTTGTGGCTGACGCCCGAGAAGCGAGCCTGAAAGCTGATCCAATCGTTGCCCAGGTCGAGATTGGCGACGGCGCGCATCGCCAGGTTCAGCACCACCTGCCCGTTCTTGACCACCTGCGGCGGCACCCGCACGCCCTCGCGCCCGGCATCCACCAAGACGTAGGGAGTGAGATTGTTGTCGCTGATCCAATCGTAGATAGCCCGCAGCAGGTACGGGCGATTGGGGGTCATCGGCGGGAGCTTGTCGTCGGTCATGCAGAAACCTATGGATGGCCGGTCCATGGCGGAATCGCCACAGCTTGCCAGGGAGATCGGAGGAGTTTAAGCCAACTTGGGGCTAGGGATGCTCTGATCAACTCTGCGCAGACGTCATGATGTCCAGAAGGCTCGCAGGCGGTGTTGCGTGGCGCCGGGAAGACTGGCCGTCTTGCCAAGCCGCGCGGCACCGCCTGCGAGCCTTCTGGACATCACCCATCACTTTGAATTCAATGCGTTGGGGCCGGTCCTGTCTGTCCGCATCCCTTCGGTGCGCCGGCTCGACAGACGGCCAGTCTGCCTTCGCCGACGCCCCTGTGGTCTGCGAACAGACAGGACCGGTGACGCCTGCGCAGAGTTGATCAGAGCATCCCTAGAGATGAAGGTAAATCAGCCGAAGGAAGTGCGCGCCTGCCATGTCGCGCCGACCGAAAGACGGACGGCGCCATGCCGGGGCCCCATGCAAGCCAAGCGGCAACTCAGGGCCGCATGGCCTTTTCTTCGGCGGTCAGGCTGCGCGCATAGCCTTGGCTGGCAAACAAGCGCTCACCGTAGTCGAGGATGGGCTTACCCTCGCGCCCCAGATCCACGCCCAACCAGGGCAGCCGCCAGACCACGGGCGCCACCAGGCAGTCCGCGAGGCTCATCTCAGGGTTGAGGAAGAATTTTGAGGCCTTGAACAGTGGCAGCGAGGCCAGCAAGTGTTCACGCAAGCGCTTGCGGGCGGTGTCTGCAGGCCGCCCGCCCGCCCGGATGGCGTCGATCTCGGGCAGCCAGTCCAGCTCGATCCGCACCGCGGCAAGACGCAGCCTGGCCCTGGACAGCGGGTCGATGGGCATCAAGGGCGGGTGCGGGATAGCGCTCGTCGAGGTACTCGCAGACGACGGCCGTGTCGTAGAGCGTGAGGTCGCGGTCGACCAGGGTCGGCGTGGTGCCATACGGGTTCAGGTCAAGCAGATCTTCCGGCGGCTTGGCCGGGTCCACCAAGATCCGCTCGTACGTGACGCCTTTAGCGGCGAGCACCAGCCGCGTGCGGTGGCACTGAATGCCGTCCGCCGTGGTGTAGAGGGTGAGTGCGGTACGCGAACGAGCACTTTGAACCATGCGCGATCTCCCCTTCGACTATAAGCGGGCACGGCGGCTCAGGGCCGCCGTGCCTCAGGCTATGGAGCAACGTCTTAGTGCACGTCCTTCCAATATTCCTTCTTTAGCAGATATGCCAGGAAAGTGAAGCCTGCCAGGAACAGCAGCACCCAGATACCGTAACGCTGACGCTGCAGCGCGGCCGGCTCGGAAACGTACTCGAGGAACGTGGTCAGGTCACGCGTGGCCTGCTGGAACTGCGCCGGCGTGAGCTTGCCCGGCTGCGACAGTTCGAGCTTCTCCACTTCCTCGCCGCCGTCCTTCATCACCGCCGTCTGCAGGCCCTGCAATTCCCACAGCGGATTGGGCATGGAGGCGTTCGGGAACACCGTGTTGTTCCAGCCCACCGGGCGGGTCGGGTCCAGATAGAAGGAGTTGAGGTAGCCGTAGACCCAGTCGGCGGTCTTGGCGCGCACTTCCAGCGAGAGGTCCGGCGGCGCCTTGCCGAAGAACTGCTGGGCCGAATCCTCCGGCATGTGCGAGATCACCGTGTCGCCGAACCTGGCGCCGGTGAAGTTGAGGTTGTTCATCACGTCCTGTTCGGACAGGCCAAGATCCTCGGCGATACGCGAGTAACGCGCGTACTTCAGCGAGTGGCAGCCGACGCAGTAGTTGAAGAACAACTTGGCGCCACGCTGCAACGAAGCCTGGTCGCGGACATTGGTGCCGGCCGAGGGCAGGCCGCCCTCTTCCGACGGCCATGGCCGAGGCAGTGCCGACCAGCAGGCCGATCGCAAGCGCAAACGAGGAGATGGTTTTCTTCATCGAGGACTGTCGCTTAGTCATGGTCAAACACCACCCGCTCCGGCACCGGCTTGGTCTTTTCCCAGCCCAGATGCGTGTAGCACCAAAGGAACACGAAGTACCCGAAGTAGATGACCGTCATCACGCGACCGAAGGTGTTCTCCCAGAAGGTCGCGTCCGAGGGGACCCACTCGACGAGCTTCTCGCCCACCACGCCCGCGCCCACCAGGGCCAGGCCGATGAAGGAGCCCGCAAACGACATCAGCGCCACCTTGAAACCCGTGCCGCGATAGCGGATCGAGCGCACCTTGCCGGCGTCGATCCAGGGCAACAGGAACAGCATGGCGATCGCGCCGAACATGCCCAGCACGCCCCAGAAGGCCGTGCCGAAGAACGACGGGATCATGCGCAGGATCGCGTAGAACGGGGTGAAGTACCAGGAAGGCTTGATGTGGGTCGGCGTCACCAGGTTGTTGGCCGGGATGAAGTTGTCGTGCTCCAGGAACCAGCCGCCCACGGTGGGCGAGAAGAAGATGATGAACGCCGCGATCATCAGGAAGAAGCCCACCGCCACCAGGTCGTGCACCGTGTAGTACGGATGGAACGGAATGCCGTCGGCCGGCTTGTTCGGGTCCCAGCGGTTGCCCTTGGGCCCCTTCTTGATCTCGACGCCGTCCGGGTTGTTCGAACCCACTTCGTGCAGCGCGAAAATGTGCAGCACCACCAGCAGCAGCAGCACCAGCGGCAGCGCGATCACATGCAGCGCGAAGAAGCGGTTCAGCGTGGCGTCGGCCGGCAGGTAGTCACCCATGATCCATTCGACCAGGGTGCCGCCGATGACGGGCATCGTGCCGAACAGCGAGATGATCACCTTGGCGCCCCAGAACGACATGTTGCCCCACGGCAGCACGTAGCCCATGAAGGCCTCGGCCATCAGCGCCAGGAACACCAGCATGCCCAGCAGCCACACCAGCTCGCGCGGCTTCTGGTACGAGCCGTACATCAGGCCGCGGAACATGTGCAGGAACACCACCACGAAGAACAGCGAGGCGCCGGTGGAGTGCATGTAGCGGATCAGCCAGCCCCACTCCACGTCACGCATGATGTACTCGACCGAGTCGAAGGCTTCCGCCGCACTCGTCTTGTAGTTCATGGTGAGGAAGATGCCGGTGACGATCTGGTTGACGAACACCAGCAGCGCCAGCACGCCGAAGTAGTACCAGAAGTTGAAATTCTTCGGCGCGTAATACTCGGTCATGTGCTTGCGATACACCGGCATCAGGCCCGGTGCGCGCTCATTGACCCAATCGCCCATGCGCGTGAATACGTTGGCCATTAGCCGGCCTCCTTCGGATCCACGCCAATCTGGATGTGCGTGTCGTCGACGAAATGGTATGGCGGCACCAGCAGGTTCTTCGGTGCCGGCACGCCCTGGTATACACGGCCCGCCATGTCATAGCGCGACTTGTGGCAGGGGCAGTAGAAGCCACCCTTCCATTCCGGGTCGAACGGCTCGGGCTTCATCGTCGGCACGAAGTCGGGCACGCAACCCAGGTGGGTGCACAGGCCAACCAGCACCAGCCATTCCGGCTTGATCGAGCGGTTCTCGTTTTGCGCGTACGCAGGCTGCTGCTCGGCGGAGCCGCTGTTCGACTTGGCATCGACGAGGCGGGCATCCTGGCTGGGTAGCGCATCAAGCTGAGCCTGGGTGCGGTTCACCACGAACACCGGCAGACCACGCCATGGGTAAGTCACCTTCTGGCCCGACTCGATCTTGCCGATGTCGACCGTCACTGGTGCGCCTGCGGACTTGGCCCTCGCACTGGGCTCCCACGACTTGATGAAGGGCACGACTGCCGCGACGACTCCTACTCCACCAACCACGGCCGTGGTTGCTGTGAGGAAGCGGCGGCGGCCGTGATCGACGACTTCGTTCGCCATCAGGCTCTCCGGAACTTACATGCCATTGAGACGCGGAACTGGAGTTCCACAGGTACTTGCCAAGCGAGTCATCCTGTCCCGCAGCAAGCATGGCATGCCGAGAGAACCCCCTACCCGGACGCAGGCACGCATGGCGTTAGCGAGGGTCAGTGTAGCGGTTTGCACACTGCCTTCGTCTTCGGTCACCCTGCGTCCCCCCTGTTTCCGGGACGACCCGCTTCGCAAGTGCCAGCAGAATCTGGCTCCCACAAAAAACGCGTTAGTGTAGCGTCAGGGCCTGACTCGTACAATAAAACCGCCGGGTCTGCCGCATCCACCAACCGTCGATCCTAACGCCTTGCCAGGAAACGCATTACGACATGAAACATGCCGCAGGCACGCTCGCCTTCATCGCCCGCTTCGTCGTGATCGGGCTAGCGGCTGCGTTCGTCATCAGCTTGATATGGCCCGGTAGTCGGCCATCGGCTGCGCACGCATTTCGGATTGAGTCCGGCCGACGTCGAGACTTCCACCGTCCACGCCGACCGAACGTGTCGCGGGCCCGGCATCCTATGCCGATGCAGTAAAGCGCGCTGCCCCTTCGGTGGTGAACATCTATGCGAACAAGATGGTCACCGAGCAAGCCGTGCAGATGTATACCGACCCGGTGCTGCAACGTCTCTTCGGCGGCCGCCCCGCGGGCCCCGCCTACAAGCGGCGCGAGCAGAGCCTGGGCTCGGGCGTCATCGTCAGCAGCCAGGGCTATGTGCTCACCAATAACCACGTGATCGCCAACGCCGACGACATCCAGGTGCTGCTCTACGATGGCCGCGTCGCCAAGGCCAAGGTGGTGGGCGCCGACATGGAGACCGACCTGGCGGTATTGAAGATCGACGCGAGCAACCTGCCGGTGATCCGTATCGCCGACCACCGAGCCGTGCGCACCGGCGACGTGGTGCTGGCCATCGGCAACCCGCTGGGCCTCAACCAGACCGTGACGATGGGCATCGTCAGCGCCATCGGCCGCCAATTGAGCAGCTCCAGCGCCGGAGGACTTCATCCAGACGGATGCCGCCATCAACCTGGGCAACTCCGGCGGCGCCCTGGTCAATTCCGAGGGCGAGCTGGTCGGCATCAACACCTGCTGATCGGCAAGGCGGCCAATGCCGAGGGCATCGGCTTCGCCATTCCCGGTCAGCACCGCCAAGAAGGTGCTCGACCAGATCATCGACACCGGCCATGTCGTACGCGGATGGATGGGCGCGGACTACACGTTCGTTCCGGTCGCCGCCAACAGCGGACTACCCGCCGCCGCACGCGGCGCCCAGGTCACCGATGATCTATCCTGGCGGCCCTGCCGCCCAGGCCGGTATCCAGCCCCACGACATCCTGCTGCGCATCGGCTCGGACGACATCGCCGACCCGGCCGACCTGCGCCGGCACGAGGCGGCGCTCAAGCCCGGCAGCAAGGTCGAGGTATCGGGCCTGCGCAACGGCTGGCCGTTCCATGCGGAAGTCATCCTGGCGCAGCGACCGCCGATGAGCGCCCACTGCCGACGTCACCGGACGCGTCGCCGGTGCCGCATCTGACGCGATCGACAAGCCCGGCTCAGCCGGGACCGCGCGACGCCAGCGGCGGATGGATCGCCACGCCGTAGCGCTTGCGCAAGGTGCCCACACGCTCCACGTAGACCTGCGTTTCGGCATACGGCGGCACGCCGTTGTAGCGCTGCACCGCCGCGGGGCCGGCGTTGTAGGCGGCCGCCGCCAGCCGCTCGTTGCCGTTGAAGTCGTGCAGCAGCAGGCCCAGGTAGCGCGCGCCGCCGCGGATGTTCTGCGTCGGTGTCGAACGCATCCAGCACGCCCATGTCGAGCGCCGTGCCCGGCATCAGCTGCATCAGGCCCTGGGCGCCCTTGAGCGACATCGCGCGCGGATTGAACGCGCTTTCGGCGTGGATGATCGCGCGCAGAAAAGCCTCGTCCACGCCGTACTCCATGGCTGGCCAGCCGGATCACGTCGGCATACGCCGTCGAGGTTGAGCGCCACGTGTCCCAGCGGATGTCGAATGCAGATTGCAGGCCACGCAAGTCGCGATATAGCTGAACAACATGGTGACCGCGTGGTCCTGCTGTCCGGCAGGACGCATATTGGTGTACTCCACGCTGCCATCGCGACGCACGACGCGATAGACCGCGCCACGCAGCACCCGGTCGCCGGTAGCGGAGACAGCAGCCACCGGCGCGGCGGGCGCGGAACCGCTGGCATGCCGGACTGGCGTCGGCATAGCTCCACTGCCCTGGCTTGCCCGTCGGCGCTGCAGGAAGCGGCACGCGAGCGGTCGTTTCGACCGTGCCCTCGACCTGAGCCAGCGATGCCGTGCACAGGCTTGGCGACGGCAGCGCGCGGGTGCGACCCGCGCCGTGGTCTCGACCGAGCCCTGCACCTCCGTCAGTGAAGCGGGCGGCGCCTTGGGTCGCGATTTGCCGCGCACAGGATCCGGTGAGCCGCCGATGCGGCTGCAGTCGTGGTAACCGGCCGTGCTGCTGCTGAAGACCGCTTCGCCCGCGGCGCCGGTGCAGCGGTACAGCGCGCCGGCATGGACGCGAGCGGCAAATCCGAGCAGGCCGGCGGCCAACAGGCAAGCCGCGACCAGCCACCGCAGGGCTGGGCGCCTCAACGGCAAGGCGAAACGTCCTGTCACGCGCCGCCCAACAGGCACGCCGATCCACCCGGAGCCGACCTGCCCTCGCAGCCCTCCGCTTGGGTTACCGCGGTTACCCAGCCAAGCACCCACATAGATCCCCCTTCCCTACTCCCTGCGCGCCGCTTCGGCCGGCGACAGTCCTGGCCGGCAGTGTGCCTCCACGCCGGCCTCGCGCCAAGCACGACACGGCCAATTCGTGCGGCAGGACAAACTCGCGGCCCCCGCACCGCCCGTGAGCCGGCCAGCGAGTGCGCAAGTGCTTGATCCGGCTCGGCCGTTCAACTGGCGGCCGCCCACACGGGCGCGTAAACTACGCGGTTCGGCGGCCGCTCCTGCGGCCCATAGAAATAACGGTACCGAAGCCCATGACCGGCAAGCTTTTCATCAAGACCCACGGCTGCCAGATGAACGAGTACGACTCGGCCAAGATGGCCGACGTGCTCAAGGCCTCGCATGGCCTGGAACTGACCCAGGACGAGTCCGAGGCGGATGTGATCCTGATCAATACCTGCTCGATCCGCGAGAAGGCCCAGGAAAAGGTGTTCAGCCAGCTCGGCCGCTGGAAGGAACACAAGCAGGGCGGCAAGCCGGTGCTGATCGGCGTGGGCGGCTGCGTGGCTTCGCAGGAAGGCGAGGCCATCATCAAGCGCGCGCCCGTATGTGGACCTGGTGTTCGGCCCGCAGACCCTGCACCGCCTGCCGGAGCTGATCGAGGCGCAGCGCGCCAGCGGCAAGCCCCAGGTGGACATCAGCTTCCCCGAGATCGAGAAGTTCGACCGCCTGCCCGAGCCGCGCGCCGAAGGCCCCACGGCGTTCGTCTCCATCATGGAAGGCTGCTCCAAGTACTGCACCTACTGCGTGGTGCCCTATACCCGCGGCGAAGAGATCAGCCGCCCATTCGACGACGTGATCGTCGAAGTGGCGCAGCTGGCCGCGCAGGGCGTACGCGAAGTGAACCTGCTCGGCCAGAACGTCAACGCGTATCGCGGCCCGACGCATGACGGCGGCATCGCCGATCTGGCCGTGCTGATCCACGCCATCGCGCAGATCGAAGGCATCGGCCGCATCCGCTTCACCACCTCGCATCCGCTGGAGTTCTCCGACTCGCTGATCGAGGCCTACGCCAACGTGCCGCAGCTGGCGAACTACCTGCATCTGCCGGTGCAGGCCGGTTCCGACCGCATCCTCACCGCGATGAAGCGCGGCTACACGGCGCTGGAGTTCAAGCAGAAGATCCGCAAGCTGCGCGCCGTGCGCCCGGACATCTGCGTCTCGTCCGACTTCATCGTGGGCTTCCCCGGCGAAACCGACGAGGATTTCGAGAAGACCATGAAGCTGATCGACGATGTCGGCTTCGACCAGAGCTTCTCCTTCATCTTCTCCTCGCGCCCCGGCACGCCAGCCGCCAACCTCGCGGACGACACGCCGCCGGAAGTGAAGCACGCCCGCCTGCCGCGGCTGCAGGCCACGATCAACGAGAACGCCCGCAAGATCAGCCAGGCGATGGTGGGCACCGTGCAGCGCGTACTGGTGGAAAAGCCGAGCCGTAAAGACCCCAACGAGTTGACCGGCCGCACCGAGAACATGCGCTACGTGAATTTCCCCGGCAGTGCACGCATGATCGGCCAGTTCGTCGACGTGGTGATCACCGAAGCCATGAGCAATTCGCTGCGCGGCCGCGTAAAGCTCGCTGACGACACCATCGCCCTGGCATCGTGACTGCGCCTCTCTCGGTTCGTGAAATCGGCGCAGACGAATTCGCGCTGGTGTGGCCGCTGTTCCGCAGCATCGTGGCGGCCGGCGACACCTACAGCTATCCGCCGGACCTGACGTTCGAACAGGCGCGCGACTGGTGGACCACGCCACCCAGCCAGTGCTTCGTCGCCGAGCGCGGCCGCCTCGTGCTCGGCTGCTACATGCTCAAGCCGAACCAGCCAGGCCTCGGCGATCATGTCGCCAATGCCGGTTACATGGTGTCGCCCGCCGCACGCGGCCAGGGCGTTGCCTCGGCCATGTGCGAACATTCGATGGCGCGGGCCCGGGACGCCGGCTTCACCGCGATGCAGTTCAACTTTGTGGTCTCCACCAACACCGCCGCGGTGCGCTTATGGCAGCGCCACGGCTTCCGCATCGTCGGACAGGTGCCGGGCGCTTTCCGCCACGTGGCGCATGGCCCGACCGACGTCTACGTGATGCATCGACATCTGTAACGCACACTTCCTATGACCAACGGCCTCAATCAACGCGACTTCTCCCTCGACCCGGAAGACAACGCCAGGCTGGCGAATCTCTGTGGCCCGTTCGACGAACACCTGCGCCAGATCGAATTGCGCCTGGGCGTGGAGATCGACCATCGCGGCAACCTGTTCCAGGTGATCGGCGAGAACGATGCGGCGCGCGCCACCGAAAAGGTGATGCGCGCGCTCTACGACACCACCGAACGCGAGTCGCTCAACGGCGCCAAGATCAATCTGCACCTGGCCGAATCCGGCATCGACGCGATCATCAACGATGCCGCCGAGAGCGCGCAGGAAGTGAACATCAAGGTGAAGCGCGGCGTCATCAAGGGACGCGGCCCGAACCAGGCGCGCTACCTGCACGCCATCACCACGCCACGACATCAGCTTCGGCGTCGGCCCGGCCGGTACCGGCAAGACCTATCTTGCCGTGGCCAGCGCGGTCGAGGCGCTGGAAGCCAATCGCGTGCAGCGCCTGCTGCTGGTGCGCCCGGCGGTGGAAGCCGGCGAGAAGCTGGGCTTCCTGCCCGGCGACCTCAGCCAGAAGGTCGACCCCTACCTGCGCCCGCTGTACGACGCACTGTACGAAATGCTCGGCTTCGAGAAGGTGGCCAAGCTGATCGAGCGCAACGTGATCGAGATCGCGCCGCTCGCCTATATGCGCGGCCGCACGCTCAACGACTCCTACGTGATCCTCGACGAAGCGCAGAACACCACGGTCGAGCAGATGAAGATGTTCCTCACCCGCATCGGCTTCGGCTCGGTGGCGGTGATCACCGGCGACGTCAGCCAGGTCGACCTGCCCCGCAACGTGCGCTCGGGCCTGCGCCACGCCATCGAAGTGCTGCGCGGCGTGGAAGGCATCAGCTTCACGTTCTTTACCTCGCGCGACGTGGTGCGCCACCCGCTGGTGGCGAAGATCGTGCGCGCTTACGAAGCGTTCGAGCAGGCATGCCGAGGATCAGTCCAAATGAGCGCTCCAACGCTGACGCTTGCCGTCGGCTACGCGGCGCCGCGCGCTGGGCGTGCCGGCGCCGTCCAGCTTTCGCCGCTGGGCGGAAGCCGCCCTGCGCGGCGCCAAGCGCCGCAAAGCCACCGAGCTATCCATCCGCATCGTCGACACCGACGAAGGCCGCATGCTCAATCGCGAGTATCGCGGCAAGGATTACGCCACCAACGTGCTGTCCTTCCCGGCCGAACTGCCACCCGGCGTCACGCTGCCACTGATCGGCGACCTGGCCATCTGCGCCCCGGTGGTCGCCCGCGAGGCCGCCGAACAGGGCAAAGCCGCCCGCGATCACTGGGCCCATCTGACCGTCCACGGCGTGCTGCATCTGCTGGGCTACGACCACATCGAGGACGCCGAAGCCGAGGCGATGGAAGCGCTGGAGACGCGCATCCTGGCCGGCCTGGGCATCGCCGACCCCTACGAAGCCTAAGGCTTGTCTTCCTCTCCCCTCCAGGGAGAGGACCGAGGTGAGGGGCGGGTGCTCGCGGAAAAGCCTCGACGAAGCCGCTCCGCCTATGCCTCGACGCAAGACCGGCCCCTCACCCTACCCTCTCCCCAAAGGGCCTGATTAGCCTCGAATCGCAGCCATTCGACCTACCGCTCGTCCCCAAATGTAGGAGCGCACCCTGTGCGCGATGGGCTACGCCTCAGTTTCCACAGCCATCGCCAAGCTACCGCGTAGATGGCCCGCCAGCGGCAGCGATGGGAACCGGTGCCAGCGCCAGTCGCGCACAGGGTGCGCTCCTACACCAAGCACGCTGCTGGTCAGGCCCGGCGGGGAGAGGAAATGACGCCCTGTCCCTTACGCTCTGAATCGTCACGAATTTTCCGCTAGACTGATGTTTCCGCCCGGATACGGGCTGCATTCGCAAGAGTAATGAACGAGGACCCTGGCAGTACCAGCGGCCCGGCTCACCGCAAGTGGTGGGATCGACTGGGCCATCTGTTTTCCGGCGAGCCGCGCAACCGAAAGCGAGCTGCATCGAAGAGCTGCGCACCGCCCAGGCCAACGGCCTGATGTCCGACGACACCCTGACCATGGTCGAGGGTGCGATCAAGGTCACCGAGCTGAGCGTGGACGACGTGATGGTGCCGCGCGCGCAGATCGTGATGCTCTCGGCCGAAGCACCGCTAGCGGACATCCTCGGCACGGTCGTCGAATCGGGCCACTCGCGCTTTCCCGTCCATGGCGAGGACAAGGACGAGATTCTCGGCATCCTGCTGGCCAAGGACCTGCTGAAGTTCGTCGGCGACGGCGACCATTTCGACATCAGCAGCGTGCTGCGCCCTGCCGTGCTGATTCCCGAATCGATGCGCCTCAACGTGCTGCTGGCGGAGTTTCGCCATACGCGCAACCACATGGCGCTGGTGGTGGACGAATACGGCGGCGTCGCCGGCCTCATCACCATCGAGGACGTGCTCGAGCAGATCGTCGGCGAGATCGACGATGAGCACGACGACGAGGAAGAGCCCACCTGATGCACGAACAATCCGGCGGTGGCTGGATCGTCAGCGCGCTGACGCCGATCGAGGACTTCAACGAGCAGACCGGCGCGGATTTCTCCGACGAGGAATTCGATACCGTCGGCGGCATGGTCACGTCCGAGTTCGGCCACCTGCCCGAGGTCGGCGAGGAAATCGTCATCGGCGACTATCTTTTCCACGTCACCGAAGCGGACGACCGACGCGTGCAAGCGTTCCGCGTTGTCCGGCGCCCGGAGGCGTGATCGTGCGTTCATTGGCCAGGATGCCGACATCGGCTATGCCTCAAGCACTTCATCGATTCGTGGCCGGCGTCGCATTGCTGCTGTGCTGCCTGCTGGGCTGGCCGTCCCATGCGCGGGCCGGTGTCGCCGACGCGCCAGGCTCCAACCTCGAGGTGTCGCTGATCACCTACGGTCCCGGCGATACCTACTGGGAACGCTTCGGCCACGACGCGATCGAACTGCGCGACCGCGTCAGCGGCGAAGCCGATCAACTTCAACTACGGCGTGTTCGACTTCGACGAACGCGGTTTCCTGTTCAACTTCGCACGCGGCCGCATGCACTACCTGATGGACGCCGCACCGTCCGATGTCGACCAGCACTACTACGTCGACGTCGGCCGTTCGGTCACGCGCCAGAGACTGGCGTTCACGCCGGCCCAGGCCGCGGATCTGCGCGACTTCCTGCTGTGGAATCTGCGCCCGGAAAACGTGCGCTACAAGTACGACTACTACGCCGACAACTGCACCACCCGCGTGCGCGATGCCCTGGACAAAGCGCTGGGCGGCACGCTGAGACCACAGCTCGAGGCGCACGCCGGCAACATGACTTATCGCCAGCAAACCGTGCGCCTGATGAGTGCAGCAGGCGTGGCTGATGCTGATCCTCGATCTGGGTCTTGGGCCCGTATGCGGATCAGCCGCTCAACGCCTGGCAGGAGAGCTTCCTGCCGATGGTGCTGCAGACCAGCCTGCGCCAGGTGAAAGTCCCTGATGGCCAGGGCGGCATGCGCCCCTTGGTGATGGACGAACAGCTGCTCTCGCCGAACCGGCTCGCCGCCGCCGCCTGACAGTGCGCCGGATCTGCGCCTGCCGCTGGCGCTGGCCGGCCTGATGCTTCGCAGCGCTGCTCGTGCTGGCCCGCTACTGCGCACCGACCGTGTATGCACTGCTCGGCTCGCTCTATCTGGTGCTTGCCGGTTTTGTCGGCATGCGCTGCTGATCCTGTGGACGCTGACCACGCACCACTCGGCCTGGGCCAACGCCAACCTGCTGCTGTTCAATCCGCTCGCCTTCCTGCTGCTGCGCGCGCTGTGGCGCTCGCGTCGCGGCTCGCCGACATCTCGCTTCACCGACGGCCTGATCGTGCTGCAATTGCTGGCCGTGCTCGCCGCCGTCCTGCTGCACCTGCTGCCCGGCGTCGTGCAACAGAATCAGCCATGGCTGCTGTTCGCGCTGCCGTGCTGGTTGGCGCTGGCGTGGAGCCTGCGCCGCAACGATCGCGAAAGATCCGGTCGACGGATCGGCCAGCCTCGCGCGTTGCCCTGTCGTCACACGGCAGGGCATCATGCCGCGCATGAATCTGACTCACCCCGACGCCCAATGCATCGTCCACCGCCGTCGAACCGATGGTGGTCAATTGCGTCGCCTACCGCAGCGACGGCCAACGCATCGGCGATATCAGCCTCGACGCGATCAGCGAAGTGCTGAAGGAGCCCGACACCTTCGTGTGGGTGGGCCTGCACGAGCCGGACGAGGCCCCTGCTGGAAAAGCTGCAGGAAGAGTTCGACCTGCACGACCTGGCGATCGAGGACGCCCAGCACGCCCACCAGCGCACCAAGATCGAAACCTACGGCGACTCGCTCTTTGTCGTGGTGCAGACAGCCCAACTGGTCAAGCGGCCACCTCGCCTTCGGCGAGACTCATGTCTTCCTGGGCGCACGCTACCTGGTCACCGTACGCCACGGCGCCTCGCTTTCCTATGCACCGGCACGTCGGAACTGCGAGCACTCACCCGAGCTACTCGCGCTAGGCCCCAGCTACGGCCTGTATGGCGTGCTCGACTTCATCGTCGACAACTTGCTGCCGATCGTGCGCGACTTTCGCGAAGAGCTGCAGGAGCTGGAGCAGGACATCTTCGCCGAAACCTTCAAGCGCAGCACGATCAGGCGGCTGTACGACATGCAGCACGACCTGATGACGCTGCGGCTCGCCGTTGCCCCCATGCAGGACATCATCAGCCAGCTCGTGCGCCTGCACCCGCAATTGATCCCGGACGAACTTCGCGCGTATTTCCGCGACGTCTACGATCATGTGTTCCGCGTCAACGAATCCATCAGCGCCATGCGCGAGATGCTCGCCGCCGCCATCAACGTCAACCTCTCACTGGTGACGTTCGGCCAGAACGAAGTGATGAAGCGACTCGCCGGTTATGCGGCCATGCTCGCCGCGCCCACTTTGATCACCAGCTGGTATGGCATGAACTTCGCGCATATGCCGGAGCTCAACAAGCCGTGGGCTTATCCGGTGATTATTGCCGTGGTCGGTACGCTTGTGGGCAGTATTTACGTCTTTCTGAAGCGGGCGAAGTGGCTGTAGAGCGTTACCCCCTCCCAACCTCCCCCTGCAAGCAGGGGGAGGAGTAGAAACCAGCGTCCTGATGCGCCCACCTGCTGGCGGGAGGATGAGTAACAGCGAGCGCTCTGCAGTGCCCCCTCCCCTGCTTGCAGGGGAGGGCTGGGGAGGGGTGCTCTTCAATCTGCAGCGAGATTACGAAGAATCTCTTCCAACACCGCATCCGTCCGCAACAACACATCATCGTTCCAGAACCGTAGGACCCGGTACCCGCATGGCTCGATCGCCCGGGTTCGCGCGCTGTCGTATGCCTGAGCATCAAGGTGCTGCCCACCGTCCAGCTCCAATACCAGACGCGCCGGAACACAGACAAAATCCACGATATAGACGCCAACGGGAAACTGACGGCGAAACTTGTAACCAGCAAATTGCTCGCGGCGAAGAAAGCGCCACAGGTGACGCTCAGCATCGGTGGCGTTATTGCGAAGCTGGCGCGCGCGGATCCATTGGCGCTGCATATGGAACTCCTGTTCCTTGTCTAGAGCATTACCCCCTCCCAACCTCCCCCTGCAAGCAGGGGGAGGGGCAGAGCAGGTCGTTCAATGAGTCGTCGACGAGTCCTTGGCCGTCCACTGCTTCAACCACGCATTGACCGTCTCATGCCACTGCACGCTGTTCTGCGGCTTCAGCACCCAGTGGTTCTCGTCTGGGAAGTGCAGCAACTTGCTGGGGATTCCGCGACGCTGCAGCGCCGTGAATGCACCCAGACCCTGCGTATCGGGAATGCGGAAATCCTTGGCGGAGTGGACCACCAGCATCGGCACGCGCCAATCCTTGACGTGGTTGACCGGGTTGAACTTCTCGTAGTTCTCCGGGTGCTCGAACTGCGTGCCGCCGTTCTCGCGCTCTTCGAACCACAGTTCTTCGGTGTCGTAGTACATGGCACGCGCGTCGAACACACCATCGTGATCGACCAGGCACTTCCACGGCTCGTTCCACACGCCGGCCATCCAATAGATCATGTAGCCGCCGTAGCTGGCGCCCAGTGCGCAGGCGCGGTCGCCATCGAGGAAGCTGTACTTGGCGAGCGCGGCCTTCCAGCCGGCCTTCAGGTCTTCCAGCGGCTTGCCGCCCCAGTCACCCGAAATGGAATCGGTGAACGCCTTGCCGTAACCGGTGGAGCCATGGAAGTTGACGGTCACTACGGCGAAGCCCTGGCCAGCATAAGTCTGCGGATTCCAGCGATAGCTCCAGCCGTTGCTCATCGCGCCCTGCGGACCGCCATGAATGATGAAGGCCACCGGGTACTTCTTGCCAGGCTTGTAGTCGGCCGGCTTGACCACGTAGCCCTGCACCGTCTCGTTGTTCCAGCCCTTGAAGGTGAAGAACTCCGGCTCGCCCATCTTCGCGTTCTTAAGGCGCTCGGCGTTGTAGTGGGTCACCTGCTTGAGACCCTTGCCCTGAAGGTCGGCCACATAGAGGTCGGCTGAACGCTTGAGGTCATCGCGCTGAATCAATAGGCGTGATTTGCCCAGCGAATAGCCACCCACATCACCATCGGTGACGACGCGTATTGACCTTGCCGGTGGCGACGTCAACGGCGAACAGCGGATGCTGGCCGTTATCGTCGGCCGTGGTGTAAAGCGTCTTGCCGTCGCTGGAAATCTGCAGGCCGCCGGCGGAGCGATCCCAGTTCGGCGCCACTTCGCGTTTCTGGCCCGTGGCCAGATCGAGCGCCATGATGCCGAAACGATCCGATTCCGACACCGGCGTCTTCATCGCAAGGTAGTACAGCGTCTTGCCATCCGGCGATGCCACTGGCGCAGCATCCCAGGCCTGATTGGCGGCGGTGAGATTCTGCGGCGCGGCAGAGCCATCGGCCGGCACGCTGTAGACATCGAAGTTGGTCGACCACGGCTCGCTCTTGCCGGCGATGCGCGCGTCGAAATACACCGTCTTGCCATCCGGCGAGAAGCTGAACTCGCCTTCGTCGCCGAACGGCTTGCTCGGCACGTCGCCGTCGATGCCACGGGTCAGCAGCACCGGCTGCTCGTTGGCGTTTGTCCAGGTCGGTGATGAACAACTGCGCGCGACGGCCGTCGGCCCAGGTATCCCAGTGACGCACGAACAACTTGTCGTAGACCGTGCCCGACGCCTTGTCGGCGGCACGGCCGTCCAAACGCTCCTTGCGTGCAGGCCAGGTCGGCGCAGTCGGTAAACACACCGAGCGTGAGCAATGCCTTCTTGCCGTCCGGCGACAGCTTGTAGCCATCGACGTCGATCGGCACATGGGTAACCTGCACGGCCTTCGCATCAGTCGCCTTGCCCAACGGATGACGCCACAGCTGCGCCACACCATCGTTTGGCGCCACGTAATAGAACGCACTGCCATCCGGCGCCCAACGCGGCGAAGAAGCTTTGTCCACCAGCTTGACCGGCGCGGCATTCTTTTCAAGGTCGAGCAGATAGATCGCCGTGACGCCCTTGTTCGCGGCATAGTCGGTGGCGCGCACGGTATAGAGCGCGTAACGACCATCCGGCGACAGCTGCGGATCGCCAACGCGGTCCATCATCACCAGGTCGCGGATATTGAATGGATGCGGGCCATGGCTCTCGACCTCGGCCGCCATGGCGGAAGTGCCGGCCAGCGCGAGCGCCAGCGCAAAAAGCAAGGGTTTCATCGAAGGGTTCCCTGGGTGCTACGAAAAACCTGACGGTAAGTGGCCGGGGCGCGCAGCGCAAGCGCGCCATACCGCCGTGACGCCGACGCGCTGGTTGGCGCGTGGTGAATCGTGCTGGCTCAACTGTTGATCGAAATCCGCGAAGGGGCTCTCGCTCCCATTGGCCTCTCTGCCGTCACCTAGCTATCCGTGCCATAGACAGCCGGCGTCATGATGGGCGCCTGGTGGCTGGGCACCTCATTCTCCGAGCAGCCTGCCTCGATCTTCGGCAAGTTTGCCGCACTCGATATCCCTGCCAACGGCAAGATCAATATGGTCGTTGCCACCGCCAAGTACGGCGAACTGTTTAAGCACATGATCTGGCTGGGCCTCGCATCCGCCGCTGCCACCCTACTGCTGGTGCCCGTGATGAAGCATTGGATGCGGGGAGCGAAGTAACCGAGGGGCGTGATACGCATCACGGATTGCCGCAATGGCATGCGGCATCGCATTTTTTTGCGGCCCAATACCCTGCCTTGGTACGGAACCTGCTCATTCCTCCCCGACAAACTCAGGGGGAGTCTGCCGTGTCCCGCCCGCATTCAAGCGCCGGTTTTACGCTTATCGAATTGATGATCGTCGTGGCGATCATCGCCATCCTGGCGGCTATCGCCATTCCGCAATACCAGACCTATGTGGCCCGGTCGCAGACGACGGCTGCACTGGCCGAGATTGATCCAGGACGTACTGCTTACGAGACGCTAGTCAATCAGGGCGTGACGAACGGCACCGTCTATCGCAAATGTCGACAATCTTGGGCTTTCAGGCAAGCACATCCCGCTGCATCACGATCTCATCACCGGTGACACACCCGTCGGATGGGGCAGGCAATATCAAGTGCGTACTGCAAGGTAGCTCCGCCATACAAAGGCCAAACCATAGAGTTGGACCGCAACCCATCCGGACAGTGGTCCTGCACCTCGACCGTGGACCCGAAATATCTCCCAGCCAGCTGCCCCTAAGGCCAAAGCCTAGGTCGCAAGGTGACCAAAAACGTCACGACCTGACCATAAATGTCCGACAAGACGACGCTGTTCCCTCATTCAGCGCGATCCGTTACTCAGTACCAGCAAGACAATGATCCACCCAGCTTGTCGCTTAGTGCCAACCCCTGCACAATCCAGCCACCTGCCAACGGGCAGGGACCTGCCGAAGGCAGTGGTGGCATACAAGATGCTGCTACTGCCACGAGTTTCCTGGTCGTTCCACGTTGTGTAGTGGGGGACCGGATCCGCCTAGGGGGTACGGGACCGGGGCTCAGGGGCACTATCCAAGGTTAGCTAACCAAAACAGAGGAACCACCATGAAGAACGTACAGAAGGGCTTTACCCTGATCGAACTGATGATCGTGGTTGCGATCATCGCGATCCTGGCCGCTATCGCCATCCCGCAGTACCAGACCTATGTGGTCCGCTCGCAGGTCACCCGCGTGATCGGTGAGGCTGGCGACATGAAGGTGGCCGTCGAGGACTGCCTCAACAACGGGTACACGGTTTTCACCGCAAACACCAGCTGCGTCGATACCAGCACCTCGTCTGACCTGATCAATGGCAGCGGGCACCCGGTAGTTGACATGACTGGCGCACCACTGGCTACGATTACTGCCACGTTTGGGCAACATGCCAATTCCGCACTGACTGCAGCCACCGGGAAAGTTCTGTGGTCTCGCGACGCGAACGGTACGTGGACCTGTAATGCGGCGCCGACGCCTGCCAAGTATGCACCGGCCAGCTGCCCGGGTACCTGATGGTTTTTTTTGACCAACCAGTTTAATTAGCCATCTGCCAAGGGCCGCCGCATATGGCGGCCCTTGTCTTTTATATCCACTTTCAATCCATTGCCGGCGCAAGGTCGACAAGCCATGGCTCCAATAGTCCGCCCATCCTCGCATCAAACTTTGCTGGCGTTTTGCCTGCTGGTTTTGGCCGCGCTGGTGTTGTGGCCGGCACTTGGCGGGGGCTTCATCTTCGATGACTACCCCATCTTTGCCGAAAACCCCGCCATCCATGTCACCGGCTGGCACTGGCAGGAATGGCAAGGTGTATGGACGTGGTCGCGTCTCAATATTGAACGACCCATTGCCATGTTGAGCTATGCGCTCAATTACGCGATGGGCGGCGGCACCAGGGGTTTCAAGGCCACCAACCTGGCCTTGCATCTATTCAATTGCGTATTGCTGATGCTATTGACGCATCGCCTGCTGCTCGCCGGATGGGCGCCCGCCAACAGCGCGGATACGGAGCACCATCGTCGCACCGCGGGCTACTGGGCGCTGGGCATCGCAACGCTATGGGCTATCCATCCGCTGCAAGTCTCCACCGTGATGTACGTAGTACAGCGCATGGAACTGCTTGGCTTCGCCTTCGTGCTGTTGGCGCTGCTGACCTATTGGCGCGCGCGCCAGCAGCAGATAAAGGACAGCGTGCCTGGCCATGGATCGGCCTGTGCTGCGCGTTGACGATCCTGGGCTATTACGCCAAGGAAACCGCAGTACTGGTGCCAGGCTATGCGCTTCTGCTCGAGGTGACACTGCTGCGATTCGCAGCACTCAGTCCCGTCACCCGGCGCGCCTGGAAAATCACCTACCTTGTCGTATGCCTGTCTGCCGCGCTGATCGTCACGCTTTATCTGCTGCCGCACTACACGACCGAGGCAGCCTATGCCGCACGCGACTACAACGCCTGGCAACGCGAATTGACCCAGCTGCGCGTACTCCCGCTATACCTTGGCTGGATCCTGTTGCCGCTGCCTGGCCTGCTACATTTCTATTACGACAACTACCCCGCCTCACGAGATCTGCTGCACCCAATTACGGCCATCTATGGCGGCCTGCTCCTGCTGGGTCTGGCCGGTATCGCCATCGCTCTGCGTCGAAGCCGGCCGCTGTTTGCACTAGGCATCGGGTGGTTCTTCGTCGCTCACAGCCTTACCAGCGCACCGCTACCGCTGGAACTGGTATTCGAACATCGCAACTACCCAGCACTGTTCGGCGTGCTGCTGGCGTTGGCAGATCTTTTTTGGCTGGCAACACGGCGCGCCGACAAGCGCGCTGTTGTGCTGATCACCGGTGCTCTGCTCCTGGGCCTCGGCTCGCTGACCTTCATCCGCGCCTCCATTTGGGGAGACCGGACACTGCTTACACAAACTCTTGCCGACGACAACCCAGGCTCTGCACGTGCAGCCCAAGACCTTGCTCGGCGCTATATGTTCATGGCGCACAACAACCCCAACAACCCGCTCTATTCGCTCAGCATCAAGGAGCTGAAGCGTGCGATCACCTTGCCCAGCGCCACGCCCATGGCGGAAGAGGCCTTGTTACTGATAGACGCCGACCACCACGACCAATCCGATGCCCCGGCGCTGTGGCTCAGTTTTCAGGACAAGCTACAGAGCCGCCCCTTGGGTCCAGACGCCTATCTCGCCTTGGACAAGCTAACGACGGAACGTCTCGGCGGAAAAATAGATATCGACGCACAGCAACTAGCTCGTGCTTACGAGATCACCATCCAACGTAATCCGACGCGCGCCAACCTGCACGCCTCGTACGCCGAGCTAGCAGGCACGGTGCTGAACGATCCGGCCCTGGCCATCCAGCATTGGCAGCAGGCCGTGCGACTCGACAAGGACGTGGCCGGATACTCGCGGCAGCTTGCCGGCTATCTGGCGAAAAGCCACCGCGACAAGGAAGCCCTAGCCGTGATAGCCCAGGCTTGGCAGTTGCAACCGGAGCTGCGTAGCGATTCGGCGCTGCAGGCCATACAAACCCAGGCGGAGAAGGACCTGGCCACCCAGGGCACTTCCGCAAAACCCACCCGAGGCTGGAGCCTGACCGGACAGTCACAGTGAGTGCAGCGGCACCAACCCGCCACGTCGGCCCAGCATCACGCCCCTCCTGAATCACAAGGGAGATGGACGAGGGCACTGTGGCGACTGATGCCCGTGCACTAAGCGAGCTCTCGCTCGCGACTCCCTACGCCTTCCTCGCCTGAACTTGTGGGTGGATCGGCGTTCGGGACACGGTAAGCTTTGACGATCTCTCTCGATTTCGACCGGATACCGTGGCGCCCGATTCCTTGTCGTCCCGCTCGGGCTGGCGCTTTCTGGCGCTGGCCCTGCTCGTTACCACCCTGGTCTATTGGCCGGGTCTTCATGGCGGCTGGCTATTCGACGACTACCCCAACATTGTCGACAACAGAGGCGTGCAGCCTGAAGAGGCTACAGCTCTCCTCGATGGTCAACGCCGCGTTTTCTTCACCATCGAGCGAGTTCAAGCGGCCGATCGCTTCGTTGAGCTTTGCGGCCAATTTTCTTATTGGCGGGCTCGATCCGTTCTGGATGAAGCTGACGAATCTGCTCATCCACCTGACCAATGGCGTGCTGGTGTTCGTGTTGGTCAGGGCGTTGTTGCAGTACACAGAGGGCGCGTCCGGGTTTGCAATTCCCCTGCGAAAGGAGCCCTCAGCGGATACGCCAGCAGATCGAGACATCCCTGAACCGGGCTCGCGACCCACGATTCTGGCGCTGTGGATAACAGCAGCCTGGTTGCTGCTACCGATTAATCTCACGGCAGTCCTTTATGTCGTGCAGCGCATGGAGAGCCTGGCCAACCTTTTTATCCTGGTGGGGCTGATCGGCTATGTCCATGGCCGGCGCCGCATGCTTCGCGGCACGGATAGCCAGCTGTTCTCTCCCGGATTCCTGTTGTGCCTGGCAAGCCTCTCGCTGCCGACAGCCATCGGTACCATGGCCAAGGAAACGGCGGTGATGCTGCCGCTTTATGCCGTATTGGTGGAGTGGTGCCTGTTCGACTTCCGCGTCCCCGCGAGCGACTCGCCAACTGGACCGACCGGTGTGAGGGACCGCCGCCTCGTCACGATGTTCCTCGTGATCCTGGTGTTGCCCTTGCTGATTGGCCTGGGCTATTTGTTGCCGGGTCTGTTGCAGCCAAAGGCCTGGTCGACTCGCGACTTCACCATGACGACGCGACTGCTAAGCGAAGCGCGCGTGGTGGTCGACTATATCCGCTGGACTATTTTCCCCACGCCACGGGGGCTGTCGTTCTATCACGACGACTTTGACGTTTCGGATGGGTTGCTGACGCCGTGGACCACCCTCGCGAGCATCGCCTGCCTGGTCGGCTTGATCGTTGCTGCGATCTGGCTTCGGCGTCGACGCCCTCTTGCGGCATTGGGAATCTCGCTCTTTCTCGCCAGCCATCTGTTGACGGGCACGATCCTGCCGCTGGAACTGATCTACGAGCACCGCAATTACTTCGCCAGCCTCGGCCTCCTGCTCGCCATCATGCCCAGCATGGTTCCGCGCTCGATCGCGCTTCCAGGATCGGGCGTCGCCGTTGCCGGCCTCACTGATGCCTTGGCAAGTCAGCGCTTTGCGGCGCGGCTGCGGTACGGACTTTCTCTGTTGCCGTTGTTGTTATTGATGGCGTGGTGGTTGTGGCTGACGACCATGACGGCTTACGCCTGGGGGGACCCGCTGCGCCTGGCCAGGGAACTGGCGAGTCGCGCACCGGAATCCCCTCGCGCCCAATATGAGCTCGGCCGTACCTACATCATCTATTCACGCTACGACCCGAACTCCGTATTCACGCGCCTTGCCTATGCGCCACTGGAACAGGCAGCCAGCCTGCCCAAGTCATCCATCCTTCCGCAGCAGGCGCTGATCTTTATGAATGCAAGAATGCATTTGCCCATCAAGGACGCGTGGTGGGACAGCATGATTGCCAAATTGAAATCACGAAAGCCTGGAGTACAGGACGAAAGCTCGCTGATTGCCCTGGTGCATTGCATGCACGAAACGCAGTGTGACCTACCCAAGTGGCGCATGAATGCAGCATTCCAGGCGGCGATAGCTCATCCGGACCCGAGTGCGCGCATCCTTGCAGCGTATGGCGAGTTTGCCTGGAACGAGCTTTCCGATATTGGCCTGGGCGAAAAGATGATGACGGCGGCAACCAAGGCGGCTCCTAGCGAAGCGGCCTACCGGATCACGCTGTTTCACATGTACGTTACGGAAAAGAAGTTCGACGAGGCCAGACGGCAGCTGGGCAAATTGCAGGATCTCAATATGGGCGGCTATCTGGACAAGGAGCTTGCCGGGCTCCGGGACCTGTTACCGTCTTCCGACAACTCCAACTGACTGCACACGATGGGGCAACTCGCTCGCCAAAGCCTGCAAACCTCGGCCCTGCTCGCACTGCGCGTCGCCACCCAGACGGCAATGCTGGTCCTGCTCACTCGTCTGCTTCCACCCACGATTTACGGCAACCTGACCGCGGCGATGGCCCTGGCCGTTGTCATGGGCCTGCTTCCCAGTCTTGGCTCGGGTTACGTGATGCTTTCGGCTACGGCGCGCAACGGCGATGCGACGTCGGATATCTGGCGCTATGCATGGCCGCTCACGCTTTTGCTCGGCTGCGCGCTCTTGCTGGTCTATCTGCTGTGCGGTGGCCTGATAACAGACCGCGGCCTGTTGTCCTTGAAGACGCTCTGGTGGATAGGCGCCACGGAACTTCTGGTTACACCGTTCATCACCCTGCTTAGCTTCACCCTGCAAGCTTGTGAGCGCGTGCCCCTCAGCCAGTTCGTGCAGTGGCTTCCGCTGGGCATGCGACTGCTCGCTACGGCACCCTGTTTTGCGGTCGACGAACAGTATCGCCTCGCCACTTATGCAACCCTGCAATTCGCAACGTCCGTTATCAGCCTGGCGATCAGTTACCGCTTGACGCGACGCTACGTGCGTCTTCACTGGGACCCGCGCATCGCCACGACTGACGAGCTGAAGGCGGGCGCATCCTACGCGGCCATGCAGTTGGTCGCCGCCAATCCGACCGAGCTGGACAAGGCCATCGCCGTGCGCGCCGTGGGTGCCCATGATGCCGGCATCTATGCGGCGACGTCACGGATCATGGGCGCCATGGTGACGCCCGTCATCGCGCTACTGCTGTCCGCCCAGCCACGACTCTTCAGGCATGCGCACAGACCAGACAGGCAAGGTAAGAAGCTGATTGGACTGATCGCCCTGCTCGCCTTCGGCTGGGGCATATTCAGCAGCGTCGCATTGGCTGTCTGCAGCCCTTTACTACCCGTGATTCTCGGGCCTACCTACGCAGGTACGGCCCGACTCCTGCCTTGGGTGGCGATTACCGCCCCTTTCCTTGCGCTAAGGCTGTCAGCCGGGACCGTGCTGGTCGCCCTCGGGCACCCGCGCGAGCGCATTGCCTTTGAAATCGCCGGTGTTCTTCTGCTTGCGTCAGGCATGGTTGTGTTGCCCCACTACCTAGGCGTGGGTGGCCTGGTTGCCGCCGTCATCATGGCGGAAGCAGTGATGGCGGCATCCGGCTGGTGGCTCGTGCGCAAGCACAATGTCTGACGTCCGCGTCTGCATTCGGTAGCCATGCCATCGAATGCCTAGCTAGGATTGTTACTTCAAGCCGCCTTGCGCCGATAGACAAGAAAGACGGTTGGGATGCCGCGATTAAACGCGACCGGCGCTGGCAACGCTTCCTCGACGTCCTTCATGCGCTCAAACTCCGGATGCAGCCGCGCGATGTCTTCGCTGACCGCGCGATGGCGTACATGGCGGAAATTGCGCCCCGAGACAAGCACATTGCTGGAATAGACGATGACAAACCGCTTGCCTGCCGAAAAAAGACTGCGCAGGTGCTCCTGGTAGGTCGCGTCTTCCACCAGGTGATAGATGACGTCCAGCGACAGCGTCAGGTCGGCTGCTTCACCACGATAATCAGTCAGCACTTCAAACCGCTTGGACAGGTCGTCCTCAAAACGGAGGCGACATTGCTCGATGGCTTCGGGACTGACATCGATGCCCAGATAGCTCGGGTACTTGGCAAGCTCCAATTGCCGCCCATCGCCACAGCCCAGCTCGATCACGCTCCCGATGCCCTGGGCCGCAACGAAATCATTCAGGACCCGTGCTTTGTAGTGAGCGGCCGGCCCTTCCGATCCGACTCCGGAATCCCCTCCCATCCGATAGCGCTGTGTCCAGTAATGGCGCGACCCCCCGAAGGAGAAAAGCGGAGCCCAGCGGGCCCATGCCTTGGTGAAGTTATTGGACATCGGTAAGAACTCTCGGGAGTTTGGACAGGGAGGGCATACGGTGAGTGATCATCTGATACACGTGCTCGCTACCGCCGCAACCGATAGATCAAGGTTGGCATGATGGGCAGGAGCCGTGACAGCAAAGGATCGGGCAAGTCGGCAACGGCACGAACGGCTGGAGCCCTCGACTTCTCCAGCGTAAGGATCACTCGCAGCGCCTGCAAACAGATGTTTTCATAGCCAAGGGCTGCCGCCGCAAGCAATCGCTCGACGCCGTGCATGGTAAGTGGCTCGCAATCGTAGACACCATCAGGTTTGAAACATCTGAGATAAGGCGACCGCCATCGCTTGGGTAGCCAACTCAAGAAGGGCACGCGATAGTGCGGCTCAACCACCATCCAGCGATTGGGTACAGCCAGGTAACCTCTACCGCCCGGCTTCAGTACTCGCCTCAGTTCGCGAAGGTGCAGCAGCTGGCTGGACTCATCGCCGACGTGTTCGATTACATGATTGCTGATCACCACATCGAAACTTTCGTCAGCGAATGGCAACAGGCACCCCTCGATCAATTGGAAGGCATAGCCGTCCTTCAATTGTCGATTGTCGACCACATCGACTGCTGAAACGCTCCACTGCCGGGAGACGCTGTGAGCGAAATAATGGGCTATGCCGCCACTGCCGGTTCCGACTTCAAGCAAGCTGCCATCGGAGCGCTGATCATCCAGACCGAGAAGCAGCTCGATCTTGCGCGCCTTGAGTGCCCGCAACGGCATATTCGTATCGACATGAGGCTGTCGCTCGATGGGATGGCTCATGCGATTCGCGAACCCTCTATCTTCAGGCTACTGAAGAGCTCCGCGTAGCGGTTCGCCACCGATGTCCAGGAAAAACGTTCATAGATGCTTGCACGCAAGGCAACCGCCTGCTGCCTGGCCGATTCAGGATCATCCAGGATACGGATGATGGCCTTGGCGAGGGCCGCGCTATCGCGCTGGGGAACGATGCAATCCTGCACTTCGCCAATCAGGTCATGGACAGCGGGTACGTCCCCCACGATGACGGGGCATTGGCAACCCAGGGCCTCGGCAACGACCAGCCCTAAGCCTTCCTGGTCGCCTCCCGACGCCTCGATGAACGGCGCGACAAAGACCGTAGCGGACTTGTAGTAGCCCGGAAGATCCGACTGGGGAACGGCCCCGACAAAGCGCACCGATGAATTGAGACCAAGATCTTTTACCCGGTCCTGCAAGCAATCCGCTTCCGGTCCAAATCCCACGATATTCAGTCGCGTGCCCGGGTGGCTGGCCGCAATCTGAGGCATCGCCTCGATGAGGTAAATCAGCCCCTTCTTCTCTACCAGGCGCCCCACGAAGAGGAGCGTATGGGTCGACCTTCGGTCTTGCTCAGACACGCCGAATCGATCATCCATATCCACGCCCATGGGCATGGTAAGCACCTGAGTGCCAGGGCACTCTCTTTGCAACCGCTCTCGCATCGCATCGCTTACCACGGTCACCGCCGCTGCGCGTGCCACCACTTTGGCCCGCAGCCACTTGAACAGCTTGCCACGCAGCGCAAACAGATCTGCCCCATGTGACGTAACCACCAATGGTGTCATGCCAGCCCACGCCGCGATCACTCCCTGTGGGATGAGCCAGTGCGCGTGGACGACATCCGGTCGCCACTTGTGCTTCAACCTAAACAAGGCAATCCATTGGCACACGATGAAGGAAGGCACTAGGAGCCCTTTCCAGGGATACTTCTTGAGATTCGTGAGAATCCCCCCATCGTTGACCAGCGTCGCCCAGCGGCCAGGTGCATAGCGATACCGAAGCACCCGGACATCGTCAAGACACTCCTCGCGGGCTGCGTTTGCCGAGTGCGGGCAGCAGTACCGTGACGTCGAACCGATCAGTAAGTCGCTTGGCCAGTTCGTGCACGAAACCAGGCTCTGGATCATCTGCCCAACGAGGATAAGTCGAAGTCACGACGAGCAGCCTGGGCCGGCACGCAGCAGTCTTGCCTCCGGATTTGTCCCTCGGAGTTCCGCCAACGCTCGCGTCAAACGTATTCAGAGGTTGGCTCGTCACAATGGACCCGCGCTTTCAGCGCCTGATTCACGCCTTGGCGATTGCGAACTAGCCATCACGTCGATAAGTCAGCGCTGTGATCTGTTCGGATACCAGACCGATGAGAAAAACGATAACCGCCGCGCTCCACATCAATGTGCTCATGTTGGTGAGCCGCCCGTACTGTATGAGCGTCCGCGCGTAATTGGCACATCCCAGCATGAAGAAAACCACACTGGCCGGCACAAACAGCTTCAGCGGCGAATACAGTGTCGCGATCTTGAAGATGATCAGCAAAAAGCGAATACCGTCGCGCAATGGCTTGATATGACTCTTGCCCACCCGCTGCGCTGCCTTGATCGGCACATAGGCCACCGGATAAGCACTGCGAAAAAACGCCATCGTGCTGGTCGTAGGGTACGAAAACCCGTTGGGAAGCAAGTGCAGGAATTCGCGAAACCGGTTCGAGCGAACAGCGCGAAATCCCGAGGTCAGATCAGCGACGACGTGACCGGTCATTCGGCTGGCAAGCCAGTTATAGACTGTATTGGCAACACCCCGTCCCACCCCCGCCTGGCTCTCCCAGTCGCGCGCACCGACCACCATATCGAAGCCCTGATCCAGCCTCTCCAGCAGGCGCGCGATATCGGCAGGATCATGCTGGCCGTCACCGTCCATGAAGACGAGGATGTCGCCGTTGGCCGCGCGGGCCCCGCGCTTGATGGCTGCGCCATTGCCCATGGAATAGGGTGAAGACAGGCATTGAACATCATTGCCCTTGCAAACGTCGCGCGTATCGTCGGTGGAACCGTCGTCGACGACGATGATTTCTGCTTCCGGCTGATTGGCACGTAGACGCGGAAGCAAAGCCTTCAGGGCTGCCCCTTCGTTCTTGGCGGGCAGGATGATGCTGAGACGGTTCAAGAGAGATCCCCCGGACATGAAGCATCATCATAACCCGAGCAAACCCGCGCGGTTGTGGCGGAATTGACGTTTGACAGTCGCATAACCGGGACGAAAGTTCGGGGGAGGAAGCAGCCAACTTTGGCTCGATGATTGACCGTGAAAGGCGATACCCATGGTGCGTGCTGGCCTCTGGTGCCGCCGCAAGCTCGACGGGTACCACGCGAACGAGGCTAATCGCGACCTGATGCCCAGCGGGACTCAAGAAGCGGAATGCTCACCTCGGCAATCCGGCCTCCACGATAGGTAGGGCGTCAAAGGCCATGGGCGTGAGTTTGGGCCCGGCGGCAAGAGCCTGTTCAAAGTTTCTGTTTGGCCACAAGCACCCCTCCCCGGCCCTCCCCTGCAAGCAGGGGAGGGAGTAAGCAAGCGCGGAGATGCTTCTGGCCCCCTCTCCCCTTGCTCGCCCCGAAAAAGGACTCCCTGCGGTCGCAGGGGCGGCTGGGAGGGGTGTTCGCGGCCAAACGGAGACTTTGAACAGGCTCATAAGGGAGGCGGTTTAAGGATCTCTGCGTTAAATCGCTCTGCTGTACTGCACTCTGCCCACCTTTCAGGCTTGCAGGGCACGACTGATGCATGGCATTCCCACAGGTATTTGCCTGTCTGGGATCTGTGCGCACCGTCACCCCGGATGCCATTGCCCCCTCACGGCGAGTGACCTACCCGCCCAACTGGGGTAAATTCCCAACTAATCAGGGGGCTGAGTCAGTATTGCTATGTCAACGCTAATGCAACCGTCGCTCGCAGGCCTTTCAGGCATGGCGCGCAGGCTGGTCTCGGAAGACGTGCTGCCTGAGGCCGACGTGCGCAAGGCAGTCGCTGACTCGCTCCAGCACAAGGCCGCCTTTGCCGCCTGGCTGCTGGACCACAACCTGGTCGACAGCGCCCGGCTCACCCGCATCGCTTCCGACGAGTTCGGCATGCCGATGATGGACGTGAGCGCCTTGGTGCCGGCCAACATGCCGCTTGAACCTGATCAGCGAGGCGCTGATCAACAAGCATCACGCCCTGCCGCTGTTCAAGCGTGGCAAGCGCTTGTTCGTGGGCATCTCCGATCCCATGCAGTCGCATGCGCTGGACGAGATCAAGTTCCACTCCAATTGCATGGTGGAACCGATCCTGGTGGAACGCGGGCAACTGCTGCGCACCATCGAGAGCGTGCTCAACAGTGATGAGCAATACCATGCCCGATATGGGCAGCGGCGATCTCGACGATCTGTCGCTGGACAGCGGCGACGAAGAGGCCGAGTCCACCGGCATCGATGCCAACGCGAACGACGACGCGCCGGTGGTGAAGTTCGTCAACAAGATCCTGGTGGACGCGATCAAGCGCGGCGCCTCGGATATCCACTTCGAGCCGTTCGAAACCCAGTACCGCGTGCGCCTGCGCATGGACGGCATGTTGCGCGCCGTGGCCAGCCCGCCGATGAAGCTGGCCTCGCGCATTTCCTCGCGCATCAAGGTGATGGCGCGGCCTGGATATCGCGGAGCGCCGCATACCGCAGGACGGCCGCATCAAGCTCAACCTGTCCAAGAGCCGCGCGGTGGACTTCCGCGTGAGCACGCTGCCGACCCTGTTCGGCGAAAAGATCGTGCTGCGTATCCTGGACGGCTCCGCCGCCAAGCTCGGCATCGACGTGCTGGGCTATGAGGAAGTGCAGAAACAGTTGTATCTGGACGCCATCCAAAAGCCCTACGGCATGGTGCTGGTCACCGGCCCGACCGGCTCGGGCAAGACGGTGTCGCTGTATACCGCGCTGAACATCCTCAATACCGCCGAGCGCAATATCTCGACGGTCGAGGACCCGGTGGAAATCCGCGTCGAGGGCATCAACCAGGTCCAGCAGAACGTCAAGCGCGGCATGACCTTCGCGGCGGCACTGCGCTCGTTCCTGCGCCAGGACCCGGACGTGATCATGGTCGGCGAAATCCGCGACCTGGAAACCGCCGAGATCGCCATCAAGGCGGCACAGACCGGCCATATGGTGTTGTCCACGCTGCACACGAATGACGCCCCGCAGACCATTTCGCGTCTGATGAACATGGGTATTCGCGCCCTACAGCATCACCTCGTCGGTGACCCTGGTCATCGCCCAGCGACTGGCGCGCCGCCTGCACGAATGCAAGAAGCCGATGGACCTGCCGCCCCAGGCGCTGCTGGCGGCAGGATTCACCCAGGAAGACATCGACGCCGGCCTGACCCTGTACGAAGCCGTCGGCTGCGACAGCTGCAACGAGGGCTATAAGGGGCGCGTCGGCATCTACCAGGTGATGCCGATGGCCGAAGAGATCCAGAAGATCATTTTGCAGGGGGGCAATGCGCTGCAGATCGCCGAGGCGGCCCGCAAGGCCGGGGTGAACGACCTGCGCGCTTCGGCCCTGTTGAAGGCGAAGAAGGGCGTAACCAGCCTCGCCGAGATCGACCGCGTCACCAAGGATTGAGTTCTGGCACGGCCAAATGGGGGCATAAGTCGCACTAAAGGTGCGCCCGGTGCCACGAATTGTTCCAGGCAAATGGCTTAAGCTGAAAAAAATCTGGCTGTCGTCTTCGTTAAGGCGACCCGACCGTACCAGCAGGGGGAATCACAATGGCCACGGCCACCGCCGCTAACAAGAATGCCGGTTCGCTGGGCACCCAGCGTGCCGAGATCAGCAAGCTGACCATGTACGACTGGGTCGCGCTGGACAAGCGCGGCAAGCGCATGAAGGGCGAGATGACGGCGAAGAATGCGTCGCTCATCAAAGCCGAATTGCGCCGCCAGGGCATGAATCCGCAGACTGTGCGCGAGCGCGGCAAGCCGCTGTTCGGCGCCAGCGGCAGCACGGTCAAGCCACGTGACGTGGCCATCTTCAGCCGGCAGATCGCCACCATGATGGCGTCGGGCGTGCCGATGGTGCAGTCCTTCGAGATCATCGCCGACGGCCAGAAGAATATCCGCTTCAAGAACATCCTGACCGATGTGAAACAAGGCATCGAGGGCGGCTCAGCCTTGCATGAAGCGCTGGGGAAGTATCCGGTCCAGTTCGATGAGCTCTACCGCAACCTGGTCCACGCCGGTGAAACATCTGGCGTGCTGGACACCGTGCTCGACACGGTGGCGACCTATAAGGAGCGCACGGAGGCCATCAAGGCCAAGATCAAGAAAGCGCTGTTCTACCCCGTGATGGTGCTGGCCGTGGCGCTGCTGGTCTGCACCATCATGTTGCTGTTCGTGGTTCCCGTCTTTGCGCAAACCTTCAAGGACGCCGGCGCCGACCTGCCCGCGCCGACCCTGGTCGTGGTCAAGGCCTCGGAGTTCATGAAGTCCTATTGGTGGGCACTCCTCCTCAGCATCGTTGGTGGCATCACCGCCATCGTCATGGCCAAGAAACGCTCGGTGAAGTTCGCCCACTTTCTCGACCGCGTGATGCTCAAGCTGCCGGTGATGGGCAACATCCTTCGCCAGTCGGCCATTGCCCGTTTCGCTCGCACGTTGGGTGTCACCTTCCGCGCCGGCGTGCCCCTGGTGGAAGCCATGGATGCCGTGGCCGGCGCTACCGGCAGCATCGTGTATGGCGATGCCGTCAGGCAGATGCGAGACGATGTCGCAGTCGGTCACCAGTTGCAGTTGGCGATGCGCCAGACCGGCGTGTTTCCCAACATGGTGGTGCAGATGACGGCCATCGGCGAAGAATCCGGCGCGCTCGACCATATGCTGTTCAAGGTGGCCGAGTTCTACGAGGAAGAAGTCAACAACGCCGTCGACACGCTCTCCACCCTGCTCGAACCGCTGATCATGGTGATCTTGGGCGGTCTGGTCGGTGGCATGGTGGTGGCGCTCTACCTGCCCATCTTCAAGCTCGCAGGCACGGTGTAATCTGCTGTTCTCCAAGCCCCTCTCCCATTGGGAGGGGGGCTTTTTTATAGCCTTTGGAATTGCGCATGTTCGAACTTCCCTTGTGGGCCTGGATGCTTGCTGGTGGCGTGCTCGGCCTCGTGGTCGGCAGTTTTCTCAACGTCGTGATCCTGCGCCTGCCGGAGCGCATGAAGGCCGAATGGCGGCTGGATGCGCTCGACACGCTAGGGGTCGAGTCCGAGGACAAGCCGCTGCCGCCAGGTGTCGTGCGCGAGCCATCGCACTGCCCGCACTGCCTTCACCGGCTCTCCGCGCTGGACAATATCCCGCTGTTCGGCTGGCTGCTGCTGCGCGGGCGTTGCCGTTACTGCAAGGTATCCATCTCCATCCAGTACCCGCTGGTCGAGCTGCTGAGCGGCGTCCTTAGCGCGGTGATCGTATGGAAGTTCGGTCCCACCTGGCCGGCTCTCGCTGGCCTGGTGTTCACCTGGATGCTGATCGCCTTAGCCGGCATCGACTTTCGCACGCAATACCTGCCTGACCAGCTTACCTATCCACTGCTGTGGCTGGGCCTGCTGCTCGCCGTGCTGCCAATGTTCGTCGTGCCTTCGTCGGCGATTATCGGCGCGGCCATCGGCTATCTGAGCCTGTGGAGTGTGTACTGGCTGTTCAAGCTGCTCACCGGCAAGGAAGGCATGGGTTATGGCGACTTCAAGCTGCTCGCCGCGCTGGGCGCCTGGATGGGGCCTAGCGCGCTGCTACCGGTGATCCTGCTTTCGTCGCTGATCGGGGCGCTGATCGGCGGTACGCTGATTCTTATGCGCAAGCATGGTCGGGAGATTCCCATGCCATTCGGCCCCTTCATCGCCGCCGCCGGCTGGGTCTGGTTTGTCGCGGGGGACTGGTTGCTGCTCACCTATATGCAGCTGACCGGGCTGCGATGAGTGGCCAGCGCCGCAGCTTGGTGGTCGCACTGACCGGAGGCGTTGCCGCCGGCAAGAGCGCCGTATCGCAGCGCTTCGAAACACTGGGTATCCACGTCTACGACGCTGATGTGGCATCACGAGAGGTCATCGCTCCCGGCACCGGCGGACTACAGGCCGTCATCGATCGCTTCGGTGACGACGTGCTCGACGCCAGCGGCCAGCTGGACCGTGCCGCCATGCGCAAACGCGTCTTTGGCGACGACGAGGCGCGACGTGCGCTCGAGGCCATCATTCACCCGCGCGTACGCGCCTGGCTGCACGAGCACGCCCACGCTGATCGCGGCCCCTACTGCCTGCTGGCGATTCCGCTACTGGCGGAAAACCTGGACCACTACCGCTGGGTGGATCGGGTGCTGGTGGTCGACGCGCCCGAGGCCATGCAGCTCGACCGGCTGGTCAGACGCGACGGCATCGATGAGGCCCTGGCGCGACGCATGATCGAGCGTCAGGCCAGTCGCACGGAGCGGCTGACGCTGGCCCACGATGTCATCGAAAACCACGGCGACGAAGCGGAGCTGGACCGGGCCGTGTCGCAATTGCACACGCGCTACCTGGCCTTGGCTGAAGCCGCGCGTTGATCGCGCCTCACCAGAAACCGCGGATACCGGCCACGCCCTGCCCTCCCGCCCCTCGCGCCACCTGAGCATCGGCCTCCGTCATGCCGCCGAGCGCATAGATCGGCACGGCAGCGGCTTCGACCATCGACTGGAACGCCGGCCAACCCAGGGGCGTCGCTCCAGGGTGCGTGGCCGTCGATGACACCGGCGAGAGCGTCGCGAAATCGGCGAGCTGCGAAGCCCGGGCGAGCTCAGTCTCATCATGGCAGCTGGCGCCAACCAGCTGGCTCAAGGGCAACGGCCGCTCCGCCAGGGAGGCCAACTGAGAGGCCTTGAGCTGCACGCCAATTCCGCTACCCAGCTCAAGCGCCCCCGCTACGTCACCGCTCAATAACAAGTGCGCGCCTCGCACTCGCGCCACCGGCAGCAACGCTGCCGCCAGTTCGCGCACACGCTCCGGCGCCCATAGCGGCAAGCGCAGCAAGGCCAGGCGCAGGCCATGCTCCATGGCCTCCACCAGGCGCAGCCGCCACGGCTGGAACGCCTCGGGAGGCACATTGGCGGGTGTGATCGGATAACGCGCCGGCAGCTGCAGTGCCCGCAGGATGGGCCGATCCGCCGGCGACAGCATGGCTGGATCGACGCCCGCGGGATCGCACCATTGCAGCGCCTGCCCCTCCAGCGACATCGGCTCGCCGTGCCAGCGGCGTACCATCCGCGCGTCGAGCAGCAACGATCGATCGCCGTAGCGCCACGGCACACGGATCAGTGGCTCACCGACCTCGGCCTCGACACCCAGCTCTTCGTGCAATTCGCGGACGAGTCCGACGACCGGTAGCTCGCCCGCATCCAGCTTGCCACCGGGAAATTCCCACTGACCCGCCAGATGCTTGCCGGGCGGCCGTTGCGCGAGCAGGACTTGACCGCGGGCATCCAGCAGAACGCCGGCCATCACGTGCATGGCTCGGGTCACCTTGAGGAGGCCATGGTCGGGTGGCCTGGATCAGTCGTTGCGAATGTACTCGACCATGTCGAAGTCATAGGCGTGGTCGGCATCCTTCTTGTGATGCACGCGCGAGACTTCGGTCCAGTCGCTGAAATGCACGCCCGGGAAGAACGTGTCTGCACCGTCGACAGCGCCGTTGACCCAGGTGAGATAGAGGCGCTTGGCCTGCGGCAACGCCGCGGCATATACCTCACCACCACCGATCACCATCAGTCCCGTGCCACCGGCCCTGGCCAGGCCTTCGGGCAAAGAGCGCACCGTGACCTGGCCCGGAAAGGGCGCTTCGTGCTTGCGGCTCAGCACCAGGTTCGTGCGGTCCGGCAACGCGCGCCCTACGGCCACGGCCGTGTTGTAGCCCATCAGCACGTACTTGCCGAGGGTGAGCTGCTTGAACCAGCGCAGGTCGTCGGGCAGATGCCAGGGAAGCTGCCCTTTGCGGCCGATGGCGAAGTTCTCATCCAGAGCAGCAATCAACGAAATAGCCATGAAAATCCTTGGGTCATCGACGGTTGAAGCAGCCCACGGCGGCCGGCCAGGGGCGCCGCGGCGATCGATTTTAGCAGGATGCGTTGACGCATCCACAGGTTGTTCGCCGGTTTACACCGCCACCGGCGCCCTGATAGCCGGGTGCGGCTCGTAGCCGGTAATGGCTATGTCCTCGAAACGGAAGTCGAACAGGGAGCGCACCTGGGGGTTGAGCTCCAGCCGCGGCAAGGGGCGCGGCTCGCGCGACAGCTGCAGGCGCGCCTGCTCGAGGTGGTTGTTGTACAGGTGCGCATCGCCCAACGTGTGCACGAAATCGCCCACGCCCAGATCGCACACCTGCGCGACCATGTGGGTAAGCAGCGCATAGCTGGCGATGTTGAAGGGCACGCCCAGGAAAATGTCGCCGGAACGCTGATAGAGCTGGCAGCTCAGCCTGCCGTCGGCCACGTAGAACTGAAACAGCGCATGGCACGGCATCAGCGCCATCTTCGGCAGTTCGCCCACATTCCAGGCGCTCACCACCAGGCGGCGCGAATCGGGATTGCGCTTGATCTCGTCCACCACCCAGCGGATCTGATCCACCACGCCACCGTCGGCGGTCGGCCATGCACGCCACTGCTTTCCGTACACCGGCCCAAGCTCGCCATGGGCATCGGCCCATTCGTCCCAGATGCTGACGCCGTGTTCCTTCAGGTAGGCCGTATTGGTTTCGCCGCGCAGAAACCAGATCAGCTCGTGGATGATCGATTTCAGATGCAGTTTCTTCGTCGTGACCAGCGGAAAACCCTGCGCCAGATCGAAGCGCATCTGCCAGCCGAACACGCTGCGCGTGCCGGTGCCGGTGCGGTCGCCCTTCTCGGTGCCGTGATCGAGCACATGCTGCAGCAAATCCAGATAGGCACGCATGCGCTTACTCCTTGCCCGGAAGCGAAACGGCACTAAGCCGCAAGGTCGGCGCCTTGCGCGACATCACGATGAGCACCACGCCAACGACGATCAGAGGCAGCGATTGGATCTGCCCCATGGTCAGCCAGCCCCAGGCCAGGTAACCGAGCTGCGGATCAGGTACTCGCACGAACTCCACGGCAAAGCGGAAGCAACCGTACATCAGCGCGAACAGGCCCGACATCAGGTAGCGCGGCCGGGGCTTCATCGACACCAGGAACAGCACGCTGAACATCACGACGCCCTCCAACAGCATCTCGTAGAGCTGCGAGGGATGGCGCGGCAGACGATCCGGCGCATTCGGGAAAATCATCGCCCAGGGCACGTCCGACGGCTTGCCCCACAGCTCGCCATTGATGAAGTTGCCCAACCGGCCCAAGCCCAGACCAATCGGCACGATCGGCGCCACGAAATCGATGGTGTCGAAGAAATGCACGCCGTGGCGACGGGACCACCACCACCCGGCCACCAGCACCCCCAGCAAGCCACCGTGGAAGCTCATGCCGCCGTCCCATACACGGAACAGCGCCAGCGGATCGGTCCAGATCCAATGGATGTCGGCGTAGAACAGCATGTACCAAACGCGCCCGCCGACGATGACGCCCATCATCGCGTAGAACAGCAGGTCGCCCACCGCATCGCGCGTCACCGGCAGGTGTCCCTTGCCGCGCCGGTACTCCGCCAACAACCAGGCGCCCAGGAAGCCGCAGAGGTACATCAGGCCATACCAGTGGATCTGAAGCGGCCCCAGATGAAAGGCAACAGGGTCGAAGGCAACGGTGTAGGGCTGCGTCATGGGCAAACGGGGCGGCGGCAAAACGGCAGTGTAGCGGGGCCCGCATCGTTACGGGCGTGCTCCTTCCAAGGCTTTTGGGTTTGGGCTCCGACAGCAGATCGCGGGCCCATTGTCGAGGCCCGAGCGTCATGACAAGTCAAAAACTGATAGCAAAAGTGGCTATCACCTGAACATGACAATCGTCTTGCACCTACACGTCACTTTGTTTTAACTTCGGGATTACATCGCCCGTCCCCCAAGTCCGGCGATGCCGCGGCGTGCCGATCCTTCCCCAGGGTGCTGCGCGCCATCCCCATATCCAGCTGCCCAGCGCTCGCGCGCTGGCTGATGGCTATTTTTTGTTCGGAGTTTCAACAATGAAGCAAAAGACACTGCTGGCTACTGCCATCGCCGCAGCGCTCGTGCTGCAGACGTGGTCGGTTGCCGCACAGGATGCGTCTTCCAGCGAAGCGAATCAGTCCTCGGCCAAGAGCCTTGAAACGGTCACGGTGACCGGTTCGCGCATTCGCAGCGTGGACGTGGAAACGTCCCAGCCGATCTTCACCATGGACCGCGCCGCCATCCAGGCCACCGGCCTGACCAGCGTCAGCGACATCCTGGCCCGCATGCCCTCGGCCGGCACTCCGGACATCACCCCGCAGGACACGCTGTCCTCCGGCGCCGACGTCGGCGGCACCTACGTCAACATCCGTAACCTGGGTTCGCAGCGCACTCTCGTGCTGGTCAATGGCCGTCGCTGGAGCACGAGCCTGAGCGGCCTGACCGACCTGTCGACCATCCCGGTCGCCATGATCGAGCGCATCGACGTCCTGAAGGACGGTGCCTCGTCGATCTACGGCTCCGACGCCATCGGCGGCGTGGTCAACATCATCACCCGCGAGAAGTTCGACGGCGCCGAAGCCAACGTCTACTACGGCCAGAACGGCAAGGGCGACGGCCAGACGCAGAGCTATGACTTCACCTGGGGTCACAGCACCGAGAAGAACTCGATCATCGTCGGCGCGTCGTACAAGAACACCGACCCGATGTGGAACAACGAGCGCGAAGAGACCAGCTACGCCCAGGGTCCGCGCCATCCGACCGCAGGCCTGGGCCTCGGCCCGTGGGGCCGCGTGGTCGACCCGAACACGGGCAACCAGTACGTGATCAATCACGGCGCCACGGATACGGCCAACATCGCCAATTACCACTTGTACGATCCGACCAGCACGGCCGACAAGTACAACACGCAGAGCGACATGACGTTCCGCGCGGGCTCCAAGCTGAAGAACCTGTTCCTGCAGGACCGCTACAAGCTGACCGACAACATCACCTTGCGTGGCGCGGCCACTTACAGCACGCGTGACACCTCCAGCCAGCTGGCAGGCTACCCGTTCCAGACCGGCAACACCGGCCTGACCATCGACCCGAACAACGCCTTCAACCCGTTCCCGGGCAATGCGACCGAGTTCTTCCGCCGCACGGTGGAAATGCCGCGCGTCACCCTGGGCAATTCCAAGCTCGCTCACGTCGACCTGGGCGCGGAGGGCTACTTCCAGTTCCTCGGTCATGACTGGAGCTGGGACGCTGGTTACACCTACTCGCAGAACAAGATCCGCCAGATCACCACCGGCAATATCTACCTGCCGAACGCAGCCAAGGCGCTGGGCGCGACGACGACCATCAACGGCCAGGTCGAGTGCGCCAGCGCCGCCGATCGTGCCGCCGGTTGCGTGCCGTGGAACATCCTTGCAGGTCCGGGCGCCACGCCGCAGTCGGTGTGGAACTACGTCAGCCACGTCGGCACAAGCCGTCAGACCAGCTCCACCGACGACTACACCGCCAACGTGTCCGGCGGCCTGTTCGACCTGCCGGCCGGCACGGTCAACCTGGCCGTGGGCGTCGAGCACCGTGGCGAGAAGGGCAACTTCCGTCCGGACGCCGCCGACTCGGCCGGCCTGACGACCAACCTCGCCAGCGCGCCGACCAGCGGTGCGTACAACACCAATGAAGCCTACCTCGAGCTCGATGTGCCGCTGCTGCGCGACCTGCCGGGTGCGCAGGAATTCGGCATCAACGTCGCCAGCCGCTACTCGCACTACAGCAACTTCGGCAGCACCACCAACAACAAGTACAGCTTCCGCTGGCGTCCGTTCGCGGACCTGCTGGTTCGCGGTACGTATGCCGAGGGCTTCCGTGCACCGACCATCGACGACCTGTACGGTGGTACCGGCCAGAGCTTCGAGACGTTCCTGGATCCGTGCGATTCCAAGTTCGGTGCCGCCGCGTCCAACGCGGGCGTCGCGCAGCGTTGCGCGGCCGCTGGCGTGCCGGCGAACTATCGCCAGGTCGACCAGACCGGTGCCCAGATCACCAGCACCAGCGGCGGCCAGACCCCGGTGGCCTTCCTGTCGGGCTCGAACTCGAGCCTGAAGCCGGAGACCTCGATCACCCGCACCCTGGGCCTGGTCTACAGCCCCCACCAGGTGTCGGGTCTGGACTTCACGGTTGACTACTACAACATCTACGTGAAGAACATCATCTCGTCGGTCGACGCGCAGCAGATTCTGAGCTACTGCTACGTACAGAACGATCCGTCCTTCTGCAACCGCTTCACGCGCGCCAGCAGCAACACCTCCAACCTGGTGACCGGCTCGGTCAACACGCTCAACGAGAGCCTGGCGAACCTGGGCACGCTGAAGACCGAAGGCTACGACGTCGGCATTCACTACCGTCTGCCGGAAACCGCGATCGGTACGTTCCGCATTGCCTCGGACAGCACCTACCTGACCAAGTACGAAACCGTCAGTGGCCCAGGTGCTGTCCCAACCACTCCGGTCGGCTTCATGAATGGCGAGGACGGCCTGTACCGTCTGCGTTCGAACCTGCAGGTGGACTGGGCCTACAAGGCCTTCGGCGCCAGCTGGACGATCCGCTACTACTCGGGCCTGAAGGACCAGTGCTACACGGCCACGATCGAGTGCAGCTCGCCGGACTACACCAACCCCTGGTGGGGCATGACCGGCATGAGCCAGAAGGGTTCGGTGGCGTTCAACGACGCGCAGTTCCACTACACGGCGCCGTGGAAGGGCACCTTCACGGTGGGTGTGAACAACATCTTCAACAAGAAGGGTCCGTTCTACTACTCCGTCACCACCTCGGGCACCGGCAGCGCGCCGTACAACCCGGCGTTCGACATCGACCGTTTCTGGTACGTGTCGTACAACCAGAAGTTCTAAGCTCGAAAGAGCCGGACTTCCGGAAAGGGCGGGCCTTCGGGCCCGCCCTTTTTTCCGTTCGGGTGACTGGCGCAGGTGCTATCGCGCACAGGGTGCGCTCCTACCGTGTGTGCGTGTGTAGGAGCGCACCCTGTGCGCGATCCACCCAGCCTCAGCGCCCCCTGGAAACACGCCCTAAAGCAACACCGGCCGATCCGGCAGCTCGTCCGGCTGCGCCTTGTCGTTGCCGGGGAAATGCCGTTTGAGCAGCGCGTGTGCTTCGGCAATGCCTTCGAGGCAACCCTCACGCCACGCGCCACGCGCAAAGCATGCACGCATGCGATCGCGTATCCCATCCCACTCGACCTGGGTGACCGCGGCCGCAAGGCCACGATCGGCAATGATCACGATGCGGTGTTCCGCCATCAGCACGTAGAACAGCACGCCGCTGTTTTGCTCGGTGTCCCACACATGCAGTTGGGCGAATACCTGGTGGGCGCGCCGATAGGCGTCCTGGCCTTCCAGCACAGCCAGTGGCGCGAGGCGCGATTCGATGGCGAAGCAGATTTCACCGCGATGCTCACGCTCGCCATCGGCGATCGCACGCGTCATCTCATCGAGCAGGGTCTTGGGGAAACGATGGCGTAGCTGGAACCAGCCATCGAAAAGGTTCATCAGCAGACGTTGGGTACGCGCCATGTCACCAGCTCCCTGACGAACCACCACCACCGAAACTGCCGCCGCCACCGCTGAAGCCACCACCACTTCCGCCGCCGAAACCACCGCCGCCGCCCCAGCCACCAAAGCCGCCACCACCGAACCCGCCCCAGCCTCCGCCGCCAATCGAGCGGCCGGCGCCAGCCGGCAACAGCATCAGCACGCCACCGATCAGTGCGCCCATGATGCCGGCACCCAACGAGGCGGCGAGCAGCCACAGCAAGCCGCCGATGATCACCGCGCCCAGCGGTGTCCGGACCCACACGGCGGAGCGCCCGAGGATGCCGCGCAGGAAGAAGGCAGCGAACACGCCGATCAGCAGGACATGGCCGAAGTTGAAACCGTGCCGCTCGCGATTGGCGCTCTCCACGGGTGGCGGCAAGGCCTCGCCGTTGACCAGCAGGGTCAAGGCGCCGAGCGCATCGTTGATACCGCCGTAATAGTCGTTGATGCGGAATTTCGGCGCGATGTATTCGCGGATGATGCGCGCCGTGGCCGCATCCGGTATCGCCCCTTCCAGCCCGTAGCCCACTTCCATGCGCACGCGGCGATCGTTCTTGGCCACCAGCAGCAGCAAGCCGTCATCGGTGCCCTTGCGCCCGATCTTGTTCGCCTCGGCCACCGCCAATGAATATTCCGCGATGTCCTGTGGCTGCGTCGACGGCACCATCAGCACGACCAGCTGCGCGCCCTTGCGTCTTTTCCAGCGCCACCAACTGGGCATCAAGCTGGTCGACCTGCTGCGCGCTCAAGGTGCCGGTGAGATCGGTCACATGCCGGGTGAGCTTGGGAACCTGGTCTTCGGCATGCAGCCAGGCCGGCGACACCAGCGCCAGCACCAGCAGCAGGCGCGTCATGCGCCGGAACATATCAGTGCGCCGAAGCGGCAGGCGCCGGCTTGCTACCGCCAAAATCGACCGTCGGTGCCGTGGAGATGGCCTTCTCGTTCTCCACCGTGAAGTTCGGCTTCACCTGGTAGCCAAAGATCTTGGCGGTGAGATTGTTCGGGAAGGTGCGGATCATGCGAGTTGTATGTCTGCACCGCCTGCACGTAGCGGTTGCGCGCCACGGTGATGCGGTTTTCGGTGCCTTCCAGCTGCGCCTGCAGGTTCTGGAACAAACCATCGGCCTTGAGCTGCGGATAGTTCTCGCTGACCACCATCAAGCGCGACAACGCGCTGGACAACTGGCCTTGCGCCTGCTGGAACTGCTGCAGTTTCTGCGGGTCGTTCAACGCATCGGGCGACAGCTGCATGGTGCCGACCCTGGCGCGAGCATTGGTCACCTCGGTCAGCACTTTTTCTTCGTGCTGGGCGTAGCCTTTGACCGTATTGACCAGGTTCGGCACCAGGTCCGCACGGCGCTGATACTGGTTGATCACCTCGGACCAGGCTGCCTTCACCGCCTCGTCCTGCCGCTGAATGGCGTTGTAGCCGCAACCTGAGAGGCCAGCCACGAGCAACAGCAACACAAGGGCACGAAGAAGTTTCATGAGTCTGCTCCCATCCGGTGGAGTCGCCATTGCAGCACCCCACCGCACCCGGCGCAACGTGCACCCTCTTTGTAGGAGCGCACCCTGTGCGCGACAAACCGGCAGGACTGCCGGTTTGCACGGCGCTAGCTGCCCGCAGGGCAAGGGCCAGGGATGGCCCGAGTGAAAAGCCTACGAAGCGCCGCCGTAACGCCGGTGATCGCGCACAGGGTGCGCTCCTACATCAGGGCAGCCAGCGGGGAGCCAGGATCAGACCCCAGCTCAATGCCGTCAGCATCAGCAGCAAAAACACCGCCGCCGAGCCCATGTCCTTGGCTCGCCCCGCCAGTTCGTGGAATTCCGGGCTGACCTTGTCCACCACGGCCTCGACGGCGGAGTTCAGCAGTTCGGCGGAAAGCACCAGGATCGGCGACAGAGATCAGCGCGATTTTTTCCAGTGGGCCGTTGCCCAACCACAGCCCCAGCGGCACCAGCACCACGGCCAGGCACACTTCCATCCGGAACGATGCCTCGTGGCGCCAGCCCGCCCGCAGGCCCTTCATCGACCACTTGAGGGCATTCCAGATCTGCCTGGGCCCGCGAAAACCGGTTGCGGCCATGATGAACGTGCTTCCTCTCGAGATTGCGGTTTGTGCCGGCGGCGAGGCCGTAGCCGCAGACGGCGGACACAGGGCGCGAATGATGCCGCAGCCGGCCTTTGACGCGCCAGATCGCAGATTCCTGCGTGCGGCGGTGCAACGTCAGCCTGAATGACAGATGGGTTACCCTCCCGCACTTTGTGACCCGGTTCAGGGTTGCATGAGCCGGCCGCAACGCGGTCGTTGTATGAACCGTGTACGGACAATTGAATGGCAATCCAGAATCCACCGGTCTCCCAGACCCGCTCCTTCAGCACCGTCTTCCTGATCGAGATGTGGGAGCGCTTCGGCTTCTACGGCATGCAGGTGCTGATGGTCACCTACATGATGAAGAAGCTCGGCTTCGTCGACACCAAGGCCAACCTGGTCTGGGGCGCGGCCGCCGCGCTGATCTACGCGACGCCGGCGATCGGCGGCTGGGTCGGCGACAAACTGCATCGGCACACGCCGCACCATGGTGATCGGCGCCGTGGTGCTGGCGCTCGGCTACGCGCTGCTGTGGATCCCGCTCGAACAATGCCCACTTCCTCTGTACTGCGCGCTCGGCGTGATCATCGTCGGCAACGGCTTCTTCAAGCCCAACGCCGGCAACCTGGTGCGCAAGATCTACGAAGGCGACGACATCCGGATCGACAGCGCATTCACCATCTACTACATGGCGGTGAACATCGGCTCGATGATATCGATGACCGCGACGCCGTGGATTCGCGACTACGTCGGCGAGCGCTACGGCGACGCCATGGGCTGGCACACCGCCTTCGGCGTCTGCTCGATCGGCCTGGTCCTCGGCCTGGTCAACTACGCGCTGATGCGCCGCACGCTCGCCCAGTCGGCTCGCCAGCCGACGATCGACGCCGGTCGCCTGAAGCCGCGCGCTGGCCGTGCTCGCTGGCGCTCGCTGGCCATGGTGTTCATCGCCGCCTTCATCCTGCAGAGCGAGACTGGCGGCGCAGGTCTGCGTCTACGCGGCCGGCGTGGTGATCCTGGGCATCTTCGTGCACCTGATCCGCAGCAGCGAGCGGGCGAACGCGCCGGCCTGATCGCCGCGCTGGTGCTGACCGTGCAGACGATCTTCTTCTTCATCTTCTACCAGCAGATGTCGACCTCGCTGAACCTGTTCGCGCAGCAGCAACGTGGACCTGTCGTTCAACGTCTTCGGCGTCGCACCTGTTCACCTGGATCCCGGAGCAGTACCAGAACCTCAACGCGATCTGGATCGTGATCCTCAGCCCGGTGCTGGTGTTCGATCTACAACTCCCTGGGCCGCCTCGGCAAGGATCCGTCGGTTGCCGCAAGTTCGCGCTGGGCTTCGCCGCGGTGGCCATGGCTTCTTCATGTACGGCGTCGGCGCGCACTGGGCGGTCGCCGGCCAGGTCTCGTCCTGGACCATGGTGTGGGGCTACGGCTTCTACTCGCTGGGCGAACTGCTGGTCAGCGGCCTGGGCCTGGCCATGATCGCCCGCTATGTGCCGGCGCGCATGGGCGGCTTCATGATGGGTGCGTACTACGTGGCCGTGGGTATCTCGCAATATCTGGGCAGCGTGGTGGCGAATTTCGCGCAGCATGCCGGAGAACATCAAGGATCCGGTCGAGTCGCTGACCATCTATATCGGCCTGTTCAACAAGCTCGGCTTCGTCGGCATCGCCTGCACGGTCATCGCCGTCGCCATGCTGCCGCTGATGAACCGCCTTTCGCGCAGCCACGCGGAATCGCACACGCCGCTGCCGGCTGTGCATAGCGAAGAAGTCTAAGGCTTCGCTCCCTCTCCCCTTTAGGGGAGAGGGTTGGCGATTGGGCGAGGGGCCAATCTTGCGGTCGCGCTGCATTCAAAGCTTGCTTGTCCCCAGCTCAACAGAAAGCCCCCAAGCCTCCTTCCTTGCTCCGCAAGGACTCCCTTCGGGTCATCCTGAGAGCAAGGGAACAAAGCTAGTATCGCGTCCATGAAACGTCCCACTTCGCAACAGCGCATCGGTCCACGCGCACTCACCCGCAGCCTCGCCTGGCTGCGCATTTGCGCCATCGCCGGTCAAAGCGCCGCCGTACTCGTCTGCGCGCTATGGATGAAGCTGGACATCCCGCTGCTTCCGCTGATGGTTGGCATCGGGCTGCTCGCGGTGTTCGCCGTATTCGCCGCATGGCGACTGACCCAGCCGTGGCCGATCCGGCAATGGGAAACCATCCTGCATGTCGCCTTCGACACGCTGGTTCTCGGTTACCTGCTGTACTTCACCGGCGGCGCCAGCAATCCGTTCATCACCCTGCTGTTGATGCCCATCGCGCTCAGCGCCGCGGCGCTGCCCGTGGGCGCCGTGTTCGCGGTGGCCGCGCTCGCTGGCGTCGCCTATCTCGTGCTGCTGTTCTGGTATGTGCCGCTTACCTGCACCGATGCACGGGGCAACACCGGGAGGCTTCTCGCTCCACGTGGTGGGCATGGGCGTGAATTTCGTGATTACCGCCCTGTTGCTCGGCTTCTTCATCAATCGCCTTGCGCGTGCGGTGCGCTTGCAGCAGATGGAAGTGCAGCGCGTGCGGGAACGCGCCCTGCGCGACGAAGGCATTCTCGCCATCGCCACCCAGGCGGCCGGTGCAGCTCACGAACTCAATACGCCACTATCGACCATGCGTACACTGCTTCCCGAACTGCGTCGCGAGCATGCCGGCGATGCGCCCCTGGGTGACGATCTCGCCCTGCTGGAAGGCCAGGTGGACCGTTGCCGCACGATACTTCGCGAAATGGTGGCCTTCGGCAAGGCCCAGCTCTCGCAGGACCCCGAGCAGCTCACACTCACGCATTTCATCCATGGATGCCTGGAGCGCTTCCAGTTGCTTCGTCCCGAGGCTGAGCTGCAATTGACCGTGGACGAAGATGCGGAACGCATCGTGCTGCGCACCCCGCCAGGCCTGCGCCATGCCCTGCTCAATCTGCTCAACAACGCGGCCGATGCCTCGGCGCTGAACCAGTCGCAAGTGGTTGCACTGACCGTGCACCGCGACGGCGGCTGGCTCGAGCTGGTCGTGAGCGACCATGGTCCTGGCTTCACCCCCACGGGCGAACTGGCCGTGCTCGGCCAATCTCACAAGAAGACGGGACTCGGCATAGGCCTGGCCCTGGCTGAGGCCACCGCTGAGCGGCTCGAAGGTGAGTTGACTACAAACAACACGGAGAACGGAGCACAAATGTGTCTCCGCTTGCCTCTATCCGTGATCGCCACGTCCTGAAAACTGCGGCAGATAGCCACAGGGGCGGATGATCACAGGTGCATGCGTTGTCGCATCCGGCAACAATGGGCATCGACGGCCACGTGCCGATGGAGCATCCGATGAGCGACCAACAGCTATTGATCATTGACGACGACGCCACATTCGCCCGCGTCCTTGCGCGCGCACTGAGCTCGCGTGGCTTCGAGGTGATCACCGCCAGCAACGCGGACGAAGCGCGCGCCCTGACCCGTCGTCACCAGCCGCGCTACTGCGTGCTCGACCTGAAACTCGGCGACGAGAACGGCCTGCGCCTGATCCCCGAGCTGCAATCCCTGGTGCCTGAAATCCGAGTACTCCTGCTCACCGGCTATGCCTCCATCGCCACCGCGGTGGAAGCGATCAAGCGCGGCGCCCACGATTATCTTTCCAAGCCGGTCGATGCCGATGCCGTGGTACGCGCCTTGCTCGACGGCGACACCGGCACGGGCGACGACGAACTTGTCGACGCGCCGGAAGCGCCCCTGGCCCTGCGTCGTCTCGAGTGGGAGCACATCCAGCGCGTGCTGACCGAATGCGATGGCAATATTTCCGAAACCGCCCGTCGCCTCGGCATGCATCGCCGAACGCTGCAGCGGAAGCTCAGCAAGCACCCGGTGCGCGAGCGCCCGGACAGCGACGACTGAGGATGACGGGCCGCCGCTGGCGGCCCGCTACCGCCCCCTGCGAATCAGGGTTGTGCGGACGAATCAGCCGCGGCGGGCAGCGGTTCGCTCGTGCCGTCGTTCTCGTCGCCATAGAGCGCCACGTGCGGCACGCCATCGGCACCGATCCAACCGCGATACATGCCGTCGGTATTGAAAGGCATCGATACATTGCCGTCAGCGTCGAGTGCGATCGCACCGCCGTTACCGCCCATCGACGGAATTTCCTGATTGATCACTTCGGCCACCGCCCGCCTAAGCGGCACACGCATCTGGGTCACACGCATGCAGATCTCATGCGCCGCCACGGTGCGGATGTAGTACTCGCCCCAGCCGGTGGCGGAAACCGCGCAGCCGGAGTTCGCATAGGTACCCGCACCGATGATGGGCGAATCGCCGATGCGCCCCCAGCGCTTGTCGTTCATGCCTCCCGTGGACGTGCCCGCGGCGAGATGCCCTTGCGCGTCCAATGCCACTGCGCCCACCGTGCCGAAGTGTTTGGCCGTCTCGATGTCTGAATGCCTGGCATGCCCTGCATCTTCCTTAAGCGCCTTCTGCAGCTGTTGCCAGCGCTCTTCGGTGCGAAAGTACGACGGGTCGACCAGCTCGATGCCCGCCTGCTTCGCGAACTCCTCCGCACCGTCGCCGATCAGCATGACGTGGGATGACTTTTCCATCACCGCACGTGCAAGCAGGATCGGATTCTTCACGCGATGCACGCCCGCCACTGAGCCGGCTTCCAGCGTCGAGCCGTCCATGATCGCGGCGTCCAGCTCGTTCTTCCCGTCATGCGTGAACACGGAGCCCTTGCCAGCGTTGAAGTTCGGATCGTCCTCCAGCACCGTGATCGCCGCGCTGACCGCGTCCACCGCCGTCTTGCCGGCTTTCAGCTGGGCATAGCCGTTCTGCAGTGCCTGGGTGAGCGCGGCGCGCACGGCCTTTTCCCTGGCCGGGCCCATCTCACGCTTGATCACCCCGGCTCCACCGTGGATGACCAGCACGGGCGTGGCGGCATGGCTCATCGTCGAGATCCCCAGCCCCGCGAGCGCGGCGAAAAGACAGCTTAACTTCACTGACGACACTCCCCAGGACATTGGCCGTAAGTATATCCAGCCACTTTGCCATGCTCATCCGGATGGAGATCAGTCGCCCTGCCCCATACCGGGCCGTATAGCGGGTTCCGGGGTCAGTGAGACCTTTGTACAGCATGAGCGGCCATCAATCCGTCGTATCCTTGGCAACCCGATCTCCCTGCAAGAAGGCATCGCAATGGACAAGGTTTATGCAAGCGCGACGCAAGCCCTGGACGGGTTGCTGTTCGACGACATGACCATCGCGGCCGGCGGCTTCGGCCTGTGCGGCATTCCCGAGAACCTCATTGCCGCCCTGCTCGCCGCGGGCACCAAAGGTCTCACCATCGTCGGCAACAATGCCGGCGTCGACGACTTCGGCATGGGGCCGCTGCTCAAGACGCGTCAGGTCAAGCGCGTCTACGCGTCCTATGTGGGCGAGAACAAGGAATTTGAGCGTCAGGTGCTGGCAGGTGAGCTGGAATTGCATCTCGTGCCCCAGGGCACGCTAGCCGAAAAGCTGCGCGCCGGTGGCGCGGGCATCCCCGGCTTCTACACGCGCACTGCTTTCGGCACCAAGCTGGCCGAGGGCAAGGAAACCAAGGTTTTCGACGGCAAGGAGTACGTGCTGGAGGAAGCCATCCACGCCGACGTGTCCATCGTGAAGGCGTGGAAGGGCGATCGCCTGGGCAATCTGGTGTTCCGCAAGACGGCGCGCAACTTCAACCCGATGATCGCCACCTGCGGCAAGATCTGCGTCGCCGAAGTGGAGGAACTGGTCGACGTGGGCGAACTCGACCCCGACAACATCCATGTGCCGGGCATCTATGTCGATCGCATCATCAAGGGCCCGGCTTATGAGAAGCGCATCGAATTCCGCACCGTGGCCGGCGCCAATACCGGCAAGGAAAGCCCGATCCGTACCGCCATGGCGCAGCGCGCCGCGAAGGAGCTGCGGGACGGCTTCTACGTGAACCTCGGCATCGGCATTCCTACCCTGGTCGCCAACTACATCCCGCCGGGCATGGACGTCACCCTGCAGTCGGAAAATGGCCTGCTGGGTATCGGTCCGTTCCCGGACGATGCCAAGGTCGACCCGGACCTCATCAACGCCGGCAAGCAGACCATCACCGAATTGCCTGGCTCCAGTTTCTTCTCCAGCGCGGAGTCGTTCGCGATGATTCGCGGCGGCCATATCGACTTGTCGATTCTGGGCGGCCTGGAAGTCTCGTGCACCGGCGACCTGGCGAACTGGATGGTGCCGGGCAAGATGGTGAAGGGCCCGGGTGGCGCCATGGACCTGGTCAGCGGCGTGCGCCGTGTGGTGGTGCTGATGGAGCACACCGCAAAGGACGGCTCGCCCAAGATCAAGGACAACTGCGACCTGCCGATCACCGGCAAGCAGGTGGTCGACCTGATCATCACCGATCTGTGCGTGTTCGCGGTCGAGAAGGGCAAGGGACTCACCCTGATCGAGCTGCAGGACGGCGTGACACTGGACGATGTGAAGGCGAAGACGGGCTGTGCGTTTGCCGTGAGCGCAGACCTGAAGCAGTAACCGCACGATCGCTACGCCCGCTCGCCTCACCGTGGCGCGGGCTTGCCGGCCGACTAGGTCACCGGCACCGATTCAGGAAAACGAATACGCGCGATGTGTCGACGACCTTCGCGCGTCTGCAACTCCAATGGCCAGTTGAAGCGCTCGCTGATGCGCTGCGCGATCGCCAGCTCGAAGCCATGGCGATTCGCCGTGGTCGGCGCCGGCGCCTCACCACGATGCGTCACCGTGACCACGCCCGGCATCACGGTGACGACCACCGTGCCGCCCTCCGCCTGCTGGCAGGCGTTTCGGATCAGCTGCCAGCACAGCACGGCAAATACGCGGGGCGAACCGTGCAGCGCGAACCGCGCAGGCTCCTCCAGCTCAAGTGTGATGGGCCGCCCTTCGAGCATTTCCAGCACATCGGGCAGTTCGTTGCGCAGCACGTCGTTAATCACGAAGTCCTCTACGGTGAGACCGTTGTCCGATTCGCGCGCGAGTATCAGCAAGGCCTCGACCAGTGCCTCCATCTCGCGCGTCGAGCGCTTGATGCGTTGCACTGAACGCTGCCCAAACTGACCCAGCATGGGGTCATCGGCCAGCATGTCGGCCGACATCTTGATCACCGTGAGTGGACTGCGCAGCTCGTGGCTGGCATCGCGGGTAAAGTTGCGCTCGCGCTGGTTGTAGCCAGCAATACGGTTGGCAAAGCCATAAAGACTGCTTGCCAACGTCGCCACATCGGCGTCAGTACGCTCCGAGAGCTGGTCAGCTTTCCAGCTGCCGAAGTCCGGCGATTGTTCGTCCCAGTCGCTCACGGCCTGTGCCAACCGACTCACCGGGGCCCATTGGCGACGCGCCGCCAGCCATGCCAGCGCACTGATGATGACGATCAGCGCCAGCACGGCGCTCGCGGGCGCCACGTTATAGATACCCATCAGGCACACGATCACGATGGCGAGCAATTGCAGGCCAAAGATAGTCGCCAAGCGTCGATGAAACAGGCCGCGGTGGAACACCCCCGCGGGCTGCGAACTTTCCCTGCTAACCATGGCTAACTCATACGGGCGGTATCATGCCGGCTGCGAGGCAGAAGCCACCTCCGATTCTAGATCGGCAAGGCGATAACCGGCGGAATGGATAGTGTGCAGCAGAGGGCGTTCGAAAGGCTTGTCGATCACCCGGCGCAGGTTATAGAGATGCGAGCGCAGCGTGTCCGAATCGGGCAATGTGTCGCCCCAGATTTCCCGCTCGATGTCGCGCCGGCTGACCACGCGCGGCGATTCGCGCATAAGAATCGCCAAGAGCTTAAGTCCAATCGGCGAGACGGTGAGTTCGTGCCCGCCACGCACCAGACGCAAGGTGGCCGTGTCGAGCGTCATGTCGCCAACAGTGAGGATTTCCGTGGATACCTGGCGGCGATCGCGGCGAATCAATGCACGCAGCCGTGCCTCCAACTCGCGCACCTCGAACGGCTTGACGAGATAGTCGTCCGCCCCGGCCTCCAGTCCCACCAGCTTGTCTTCCAGCGTGTCGCGGGCGGTGAGCATCAAGACCGGCGTGGATTTCTTGGCATCTCGACGCAGCTTGCGGCACACGTCCAGGCCGTCCAGGCCCGGCAGCATCAAGTCGAGTACCACCACGTCGTAGCTGTTGGAGACGGCCAGATGGAGCCCGCTGACACCATCGGCGGCATAGTCCACGGAGTAACCACGGCGCTCGAGAAACTCGCCGACCATTTCCGCGATCTGGCGGTTGTCTTCCACCAGGAGAATCAATCCGGATTGTTCGTCGCGTGAGCTCATCCTTACCTCCTGAAGCAGACTTCACAAAGGTGAACAGCTAACGATTCGCATCGTGAGGGTTACGTGAAATTCACGACGTAGCCTCACCGTATGTTGTGATCGCGTGCACGTCTAGTGCAAGAGAGGCCCCAACTCCTTCCAGACGTTGTCCAGGATCTTCGGCTGGGCCGAGGCCACTGGGTGCAGGCCGTCCTCTTGCATCAACTCGGGCCGGGTGGCGACGCCCTCGAGCAGAAACGGCACCAGGGCGACCTTTTTCTCCCTGGACAGGTCGGCATAAACGCCGCGCAGGCCATCGCGATATTGCGGCCCATAGTTCACCGGCAGCTCGATGCCGAGCAGCAACACCCGCGCCCCGGACTTCTGGGCGCCGTCGATCATGGCGGCAAGATTGTCGCGCAAGGCCGCCAAAGGCAGGCCCCGGAGACCGTCATTGGCGCCCAGTTCGATGACCAGCACGGCCGGGTGGACCTTCTCGAGCAACGCCGGCAGGCCATCTCGCCCGCTCAACGAGGTTTCGCCACTGATGCTGGCATTGACCACGGTCCAGCTCGGCTCCATCTTGGCTAGACGGTCGCCCAGCAAATGCACCCAGCCGGACTCGACCGGAATGTTGTGCGCGGCCGACAGCGAGTCGCCCAACACCAGCACGGTTTTCGACGGGGCCGCGTAAACGGTGCCCACGGCACCCAGCAGGACCAAAGCACATAGAGCTCGCCCCAAAAAAGCCGGCCAGCAAAGGAAACGACGCATGAGTGGCAATGCCTCCGCTTTCACCAAAGATGTCCTTCTGGACGTGGTCGATGTTAGCAAGTCGGTGCAGGGCCCCGAGGGGCGCCTGGACATCCTTACGAGTGTCTCGCTGCAGGTGCGTGAAGGTGAAAGCTTCGCCATCGTCGGCGCCTCCGGCTCCGGCAAGACCACCCTGCTCGGCCTGCTGGCCGGCCTCGACACGCCGTCCAGCGGACATATCGGGCTGAACGGCCACGCACTCGAACAGATGGACGAGGAAGCCCGCGCCGACCTGCGGCGACGCATGGTCGGCTTCGTGTTCCAGTCGTTCCATCTGCTGCCGGCCCTCACCGCCGAGGAAAACGTGATGTTGCCGCTGGAGCTGGAAGGTCGCGACGACGCGCGCGCCCGCGCCCGCGAAGCGCTGGAAGCGGTCGGGCTGACCCCACGGCGGCGGCACTATCCGGCCCAGCTCTCCGGTGGCGAGCAGCAGCGCGTGGCGATTGCACGCGCGTTCGTGCACGGCCCGCGCCTGCTGTTTGCGGACGAACCCACCGGCAATCTGGACCAGCGCACCGGGCACCACATCAGTGACCTGATGTTCGCGCTCAATCACGATCACCGCACCACCCTGATCCTGGTGACGCATGACCCCAAACTCGCCGCGCGCTGCACCCGTCAGGTGGAGCTGGACAACGGCCGCGTCGTTGCACCCTCGCGTTCTTCGGCAGCGGTGACGCCATGATCGGCCCTGCCCGCGCGACGAGCGTGCGCGCATGAAGCTGCTCGCCTTGTCACTGCGCAGCCTTCGTCGCGAATGGCACTTGCCCGAGCTGCGCACGCTTGGCGCCTCCCTGGTATTGGCCGTGGTGGCGCTTGGCGTGGTCGCCACGCTGGCGACGCGCATGGAACGTGGCGTGCTGGCCAGCGCGGCCGAGCTGATCGGCGGCGACCTGGGCATCAGTTCGCCGCAGGCGTTGCCCGCCGAACTACGCCGCCCAAGCGGCCCAGCGCGGGCTCGCCGTCACGCGCGGCGCGGGCTTTCCCAGTGTCGCCTTCGCCCACGGGCAAAGCCAGCTGCTCGACGTGCAGGCTACCGACGGCGCCTATCCGCTCCGGGGCAAGCTGGAGTTGCTCGATGCGCATGGGCACAACATCATCGGCCACGGGCCGCCGCCCGGTGCGGCTTATCTGGATCATCGCGCGCTCGTTGCAGCTGAACATCAAGCTCGGCGACACCGTGCAATTGGGTGGCCGAGAGCTGCGCATCGACGCCGAGCTGGTACGCCAGCCTGATGGTGGCGAGCTGGTTGCGCTGGCCCCCCGCGCGCTGATGAATGTAAGCGACGCCGAACAGGCCGGCCTGCTCGGCGTGGGCAGTCGCGCACGGCATCGCGTACTGGTCGCCGGCCAAGCGTCGGCGGTGCAGGACTGGGGCAAATGGGTGCAGGCGCACAACTTGCCCCAGGGCGCCCAGCTGATCACCCCCGAACAAACCCAGGAACGCATGCGCAGCGCCTTCGATCGCGCCAGCGCCTTCCTGCGGCTGACGGCGCTGCTCTCCGCCCTGTTGGCAGGCGTGGCCATTGCGCTCGCGGCCCAGCGTTATGCGCGCCGCAAGACCAACGAAGTGGCGCTATTGCGTGCACTGGGCACACCACGTCGCCAAGTCATCGGCTTGCTGGTGGGCACGCTGGGGTTGCTCGCCGTGCCGGCGGTGCTGCTCGGCGCCTCGATCGCCCTCGGGCTGGCGCAGATCACCTGGGGCTTCGCCAGCCAGATGTTTGCGACAGTGCCGACATCGATGCCGATCGGACCCGCCTGCGCCGCCGCCGTGATGGGACTCGCCGTGCTGGCCGGCTTCGCCCTGCCGCCGCTGGCGCGTCTGGCCGAAGTGCCGCCGGTCGCGGTTTTTCGTGAGAGCGCTGCACGCCGTGTGCGGCGCTTCGATGCGCTCTACCTGGTACCGGCCCTGGTGGCTTTGTTGCTGATCTGGAGCCAGAGCGGCTCGGCCAAGCTGGCAGGGATTCTTGCGGTCAGCCTGCTTGGCGTGGCCGTTGTCGCCGCCCTGCTTTCGGCCCTGCTGCTGTGGACAGCGCGGCGGGTTGCACCGGGTGCGCACCCTGCCCTGCGGCTTGGCCTGGCCGCGCTGGCTCGCCGCCGTGGCATGAGCCTGCTGCAAGCCACGGCCCTGAGTCTTGGCCTGGTGGCCCTGCTTCTGCTGGCCATCGTCGCACCTGCCTTGCTGGAAGGTTGGCGCCGCGAGCTGCCGGCCGACACGCCGAACTGGTTTGTCGCTCAATCTGCAGGACGACCAGCGTCCCGGCTTCGAGCAGGCACTGGCGCGGATGGGCGGACAAAAGCTCAACATGGCGCCGCTGGCGGTGGGCAAGCTCACGGCCATCAACGGCCAGCCAATCGACCAGCTCAGGTTCAAGGACGAGCGCGCCAAGGAATGGGCCGATCGCCAACTGCGCCTGTCCTGGGCAGGCGAGTTGCCGCCAAGCAATCAAGTGGTGGCCGGCCGATGGTCGGGCGAGCATCCCGCCCAGGCCGAAGTGTCGATCGACACCATGTGGCGCGACATGTTTGCGCTGAAGGTCGGCGACACGATGCGCTTCAACGTGGGCGAAGACAATCTGGACGCGAAAGTAGGCAGCATCCGCCAGGTCGACTGGAGTTCGTTCCGGGTCAACTTCTTCCTGGTGCTCGATCCAGCCCACGCCAACACCCTGCCGCACACCTGGATCGCCAGCTTCTACCTGCCGCGCGGCCATGCCGAGGCATTGGCGCAGCTGTCGCGCGACTTCAGCAACCTCAGCCTGATCGATGTGGACGCGATGCTCGACCGTGTACGCGAGATCGTCAACCAGGTCAGCGGCGCCGTGCGCTGGGTGCTCGGCTTCAGCCTGCTCGCGGGCGCGCTGGTGCTGGCCGCCGCACTCGCGGCAAGCGCGCAGGAGCGTCGCCACGAAGCCGCCCTGCTGCGCACGCTCGGTGCTCGTCGCTCACAATTGCGCGCCGCCGCGGCCTGCGAGTTTGCCCTGCTCGGGCTGGTGGCGGGGCTTACCGCCGCCTTCGGCGCCGCCGGCACCGGGCTATGGCTTGGACATGCGATCTTCCACATCGAGAACTTCGTGCCGCCACTGGGCTCGCTGATGCTGGCCGCGCTCGCCGCTGCGATCGTGGTGATGCTGCTGGGTCTCGCGGGCACGCGACGTGTCAGCCATACATCGCCCATGCGCTTGTTGCGGGAGAGCTGAGCATCTGCTCGACTGATGGCCCACCGCAGGGAATCCCCGCATGACATGCTCTCCTCGGCGAACCACGTCGGCATGAGCGCGCTGCAACGTGGCATCAAGCGCCTCGCTCAGGAACGCCTGCTGCTCAGCTTTGCGCTATTGGCGATGGTGCTGGCCGTCGCCGATCCGCGCCCCTTCGCCGACTATCGTCGATGGCTGCAACTCCCCACCCTGGGCGGCCTGCTGGGCCTGCTCATCTGCATCCAGGGCATCCGCGACAGCGGCCTGGTGCAGCACGCCGCCGCCGCGCTGGTGGAGCGGGCGCATTCCCTGCGAGGGCTGGCGCTGCTGCTGGTGAGTACGACGGCGCTATTGTCGATGGTGCTCACCAACGATGTCAGCCTGTTCCTGATCGTGCCGCTGACGCTGGCGATCGGTCGCATCTCGAACCTGCCGGTGATGCGCACGGTGGTATTGGAAGCATTGGCGGTGAATGCCGGCTCGACGCTCAGCCCGATCGGCAACCCGCAGAATCTCTTGCTCTGGCAGTACGGCCAGCTCACGTTTCTGCAATTCGGCCAGGCCATGCTGCCCGCGTTCGCCCTCATGTTCGCCCTGGTCGCCCTGCTCGCGCTGGTGTGGATGCCGCGGGGGCGGGTGGCGCTGCACGCCGACCAGGTGGATGGCCACCCGGTATCCACGTCACAAGCTGTGCTTTCGGTCGGCGCACTCATCAGCATGGTGTTGATGATGGAACACGGCCATGCGGTGCTTGGCGCCGTGCTTCTGCTGGTTCCGTTCGCGCTGCTGGAACGCAGCACGCTGGCGCGCGTGGACTGGCTGCTGCTGGCGACCTTCGCCGCGATCTTTCTCGGCCTGGGCCACTTTGCCGAGCTGGGCATGGTGCGACATGCGCTGGATGGCTTGAATCTGGACAACCCACTCACGCTGTATGTAAGCGGCATCGTCGCCTCGCAACTGATCAGCAACGTGCCGGCGACGGTCTTGCTACTTGGCCACGCGCCCGATGCCACAGCGCTGGCAGTGGCAGTGAATGTGGGCGGCTTTGGACTGGCGATGGGTTCGCTGGCCAACCTCATCGCCTTGCGCCTGGCGAAACAGCCGCATGGTGGACGGCTGTTTCACGAGGTATCGATACCTTTTCTGCTGGTATGCGCGCCCCTGGTCTATCTGGCGTACCGCTGGCTGGGCTAAGCGATCAGTCCTCGTGAGGCACGCTGACCTTGCCCTGCACGCCGCTGTGACTCACGTCGCCACTGCCTTTGGCACCAAGGCTGAAATCGCCACGCACGTCCCTGACCTTCAAATCACCCGAACCCAAGGTCTCGGCACGCACGTTGCCGCCCACACCGGACAGCGTCACATCGCCGGAACCCACGGCGCCGACGCGTGCATCACCCTTGATGCCGTCGGCCTTGAGGTCACCTGAACCCAAGGCGCCAAGGTCAAGACTGCCGATATCACGCGCATCCACATCGCCCGAGCCCACGCTGGTGTTGAAGGGGCCGCTGATCTTGCTGACATGGAGATCGCCCGAGCCCACCTGGCTCTCCAAGCGCTGCAGCCCCGTCACCCATGCATCGCCCGAGCCCACGTTGAGCACGACAGGCATCTGTGCGGGCAATTGCAGGTTCACGTCCAGGTCCCGATACGAGCTTCCGAACAGGCTGACGATCACATGGCTCTTGCCACCGACGTCGACGATCAGACGGTCGCCCTCGCGTCGCTGGGTCACCACCAGATCGTCCAACAGCTTGGCGTCCGAAGCACAGGCACGCCCGGTCAGCTCGCCAGTCTTGGCGCTTTCGCTGCCGGTGAGATGCAGGTCGTGGCTGTGCAGATCGATCTGCACCGAATGGACGCCGGTGAGATCCAGCGAAAGATTGCGCGGCGCCTCGTATTTGCAGCTGTTGGCCTGCACGGCCAGCGGCGCGACGAGAAGGGCGGCAAGAAGAAGTTGGCGCATGTGGAACTCCAGGTAGTCGGACCATCATGGGATGTGCCGTGCGAGCAAAAGGTTGAAGCGCCATCACCATGACTTCCGTCATGGTCAACCACTCTCCCCCAAGGCACGTTTGTCATCAGAACCCATCGTGGAGACTCGACACCATGCAGCGCAAGACCCTGCTCGCTTCCGCCCTGGCCCTGCTCATCGCCGGCTCGGCATCCTTCGTCCTGGCCCAGGACGTCACTCCGAGCGCGTCACCGGCGTCCGCGCAGAAGACTCGCCCACTCGCGGCACCCAAAGGCCCCTCCATGGCTGACAACGGCCCTCGCGGCTTCCGCGGCGGCCCCGATCTCGGTGGCCCCCACTTTGGCGGTCCTGGCTCGGCGGTCATCTCCGACCTGCACGAACTGGAACACCTCTACATGATGACGGGACGCACCAAGGAACTGCCTGCGCTCTACAACGACGTACTCGCCAAATCGCAGGATCCTGCCGTGCGCACCTATGTCTATCACCACCTGGCCCGCGCCCAGCTGGTACCAAGCAACCCGGACCAGGCCATCGCCACGCTGCGCAAGAGCCTCGATGAAAACCTGGCGAACGAAGCCAAGCAGCGCGCCGAATTCGAAAAGATGCGCAGCGAGTGGCAGGAACATCACGCCACCACCAAGCCGGCCCCGGCGCCCGCGCCACAGCCATAACTAGAATAAGAACTTGACGCTGCCGTGGTCGGCCGCGTCCCATCCTGAGGCACGGGAACCCCAGAACCCGTGCCTCCTTTTTATCTCACCGAAGCCAAGGTGCGACGCGACAACTGAGCGTTCTCGCAGCTTGCCGCTTACGCAGCGGGCGTTCCGAGCGCCTGCCGGCGCTCGGAACGCCCGCTGCGTAAGCGGCGAGCTGGCTATGGCGCTCGAATGTAGCTTATCGCGAGCACCCGCCCCTCATCCCAACCTTCTCCCCGGAGGGGAGAAGGAGCACAGCGCAGCGGCAGGCGATTGAAACGCTCTCGGCGTCCCACCGGGACTACCTTCGGTCGCAAACGGCAACCTTGCGATACGCCCCCCGTGTCGCGGCCAGTCAAAAGTTCACCAAAGACCCTGAAAGAGCCGGCTCCTAGCTTGCAACCTCGTCTCGTTTGGCCTGCTGCCAAAGCGCTTCCTGTTCCGCCAGATCCCGCTGCGCCAGCGACCGGCCCTGCCCGAGCGACAACTGCTCCATGCTGCGAAAGCGCCGTTCGAACTTCGCGTTGGCGTGACGCATGGCTTGTGAAAAATCGACGCCGGCATGCCGCGCCAGGTTCACCATGACGAACAACACGTCACCGATTTCGTCCTGCAATCGCTGAGCGTCGCGTCCGTCGGCGAATTCGCTGCGCACTTCATCCACTTCTTCGAGCAGCTTGTCGATGACCGGCTGCTCATCCGGCCAGTCGAAGCCGACGCGCGCCGCACGCTCCTGCAGCTTCAGCGCACGCTTCCATTCCGGCAGCCCGCGGGACACACCCGCCAGGGCGCTGTCGTCATGTCGCTCGCCCTTGGCCGCCCGTTCGGCCGCCTTGATGGCATCCCAGGCCTGGGTCTGCGCCTCGACGTTCGTCATAATTCTGCATCGCCGAACACATGCGGGTGACGGCGCACCATCTTGTCGCTGATGGCATGCGCAACATCGGCAAAATCGAACAGTCCGGCCTCTTTGGCCATCTGGGCATGAAAGACCACCTGCAGCAGCAGATCGCCCAGCTCATCACGCAAATCGTGCCAGTCCTTGCGGTCGATGGCGTCGGCGACCTCGTAGGCTTCTTCGATGGTGTACGGCGCGATCGTGGCGAAACTCTGCTGCACGTCCCACGGACAGCCACTCTCAGGGTCGCGCAGACGCGCCATGATGGCGAGCAGATCGTCGAGACTCATGGCGCTCGGTCACCGCTCATGAGGCTTCCATGTCGCGCTGCCAGCAGGCGTGCCTTCCAGTCGATGGTAGCGTCGCCCACGGCGATGAACTCGGGATTGATGCAGCGAATCGCCACGGTTGTAGCGGAGCGGCTCGCCGTGCAGATCGAGCACGGCGCCGCCCGCTTCCTCCAGCACGCACTGCGCGGCTGCGGTATCCCATTCGCTGGTCGCCCCGCGGCGCAAATAGACGTCCGCCGCACCACGCGCCACCAGGCAGAACTTCAGCGACGAATCCGAGCGGCAGGGAGCTGTAGTCATCCCCGATCAGCTGCGGCAGCAACGCGGCGCCGGCACCGCCATGGGAACGACTGCCCGCCACCGTCGGCGGCTGTGCGATGGCACGCGTACCGATGCGCTGCCAGTCGCCGAATGCGCATCTTGCTGCATCCAGGCACCCTGACCGCGCGCAGCGGCATACAGTTCGCCGGTCACCGGCGCCAGCACCACGCCAAGCACGGCTTGATGATCTTCGATCAGGGCAATGTTGACGGTGAATTCGCCATTGCGCTTGATGAACTCGCGCGTGCCGTCGAGCGGGTCGACCAGCCAGTAGCGCGACCACTCGCGTCGCTGCGGCCACGGCATGGCCGGGCTTCTTCGGATATCACCGGGAGCACCGGGTCGAGTCCGAGCCAGGCCCGCGACGATGACCTGCTGCGCCGCGAGGTCGGCGGCCGTCACCGGTGAATGATCGTCCTTGCGCTGCACTTCGAAGTCATCGCGGTAGATCACCAGGATCGCTTCGGCGGCATCGCGGGCGATGGCCGAAACCTGTTGCAAGAGGGCGGAAAACGGGGGCGTGCTCATGTCGGTTGGAATCGGCCGGCCAGGTATTCGCGAGCCATGAACAGCGCGGCGATGGAGCGCCCTTCCGTGACGTCGTCGCGCGCTATCAAGGTGTGCAGGTCAGCGAGTTTCCATGGCACCACTTCGAGCTCTTCGGGCTCGTCGCCTTGCAGGCGCTCGGGATAGAGGTCCTGCGCCAGTACCACATGCGCCATGTGCGTCATGTAGGAAGGCGACAGCGAGAGGTTGTGCAGGATCTTCAACTTGCGCGCGCCATAGCCGATTTCTTCCTTCAGTTCACGATCGGCGCCCTGCTCGGCGGTTTCGTCCTGATCCAGGCGCCCCTTGGGCAGGCCCAGTTCGTAGCGTCCTACCCCCGCGCCGTATTCGCGCACCAGCAAGACGGTTTCATCGTCCAGCATCGGCACGATGATGACGGCACCCAGGCCGCTGCCCTTCAGACGCTCGTAGGTGCGGCGCTCGCCATTGGAGAACTCCAGATCGAGCTGCTCGACGTGCAGGAAACTGCTGTCGTGCACGTCACGCGTGGCATGGATGATCGGAGGTTTGCGCATCGGGGGATTCTATCGCTTAAGCGCCTGACGTAACCGCGACAGTGCGAGTTCGTGGAGAGCCGGCGTACCGGCGAGCACGCTGCGTGTATCCAGCGTCAACGCCTGCGCCATCCAGATCGGTGAAGATGCCGCCCGCTTCACGCACGATCACCGCCAGCGCGGCGACATCGAGGATGCTCACGTCCGACTCGATCACCAGGTCCAGCCCCCCACGCGCCAGCAGGTGGTAGTGGCAGAAGTCGCCATAGCCGCGAATGCGGTTGCTGTCGCGAATCAGGGCACCCAGCTCGGCCCAGCGCGCATCGGCGGTGAGCGACTTGACGTTGCCGGTGGAGATGCGACGCCTGCGCCAGATCCGTCGTGGCAGCGACACGCACGCGCTCGCCTTCGAACCACGTGCCGCCGCCGCGGCTGGCCCACATGGTCTCGCCGTAGATCGGTGCGCTCGACACGCCGAGCACCAGCTCGACCTCGATGCATCAGTGCGATCTGAGTCGAAAAGAACGGCGTGCGTCGCACGAAACTCTTGGTGCCGTCGAGCGGATCGACCATCCAGAGCAGCTCATGGATGCCGTCGTCGCGACCGAACTCCTCGCCGTAGATGGCCGCCTCGGGCAGCGCCTTCTGCAGCACCTTGCGGATAGCCAGCTCGGCCTCGCGATCGGCCACGGTTACTGGCGTGTCGTCGCTCTTCAGCTCGACCTCGACGCCGCGTTTCCAGTAGTGCCGCAATACCTCGGCGGCGGCCTGCGCAGCTTCGCGCGCCGCGTCCAGTGCATGCGACAGATTCAATCCACTCATCGTGCCCCCTCCGGCATGGCGGCCGCGAGACCGCCACTGTATGCTGATATGCGTCCTACCGCTGGCGTCGGTAGGACCCAGCCCGCTCAACCAATGCAGCAGTGCGGGATCCGGGTCGCGTGGTGCCACAGTCGCCGAGAGGCGGCGGGCCAACGGACTGAGCTGAAACTGGCCATCGATACGCAGTGGGCCGCTGCCGTCGTCCCGCACATGTCCGGCCAGCACGCCACCGCTGCCCTGTACGCCGATCAGCACAGTGCCGAGCGCGATGTCGCCGTTTCGTGGCGTCAGCAAGCGCGCCTCTTCCCATTGCACCCTGGCATCCAGTTCCTGCGGCCAGCCGCCATGCAGCTGCACACGATTTGCGTCGAGGCGAATGACGCCCCGCGGCTGTCCCATCGGCAGTGTCATGGCCGGACCAAGCAGCCCCATATCGGCGCGTAAATGGACGTCCATCCAGGTCGCATCCATGGCACTTTGCCCTTCCATGCGCCCGGCAAAATCCATCCGCGTGCCGTGAAGATTCAGCTTCAACCGGGTCTCACCCAGCAAGGCGCGCCGGGATAGTTGCCAGCCCAGTCGGCCGAGGTCCTCGCCCTTGGCGGAAAGCACCTGGCCCGCCCGCCCATCCCATAGCAGGCCACTCACTTGTTGCAGCCGAACGCCGGGCAGCCGCGTGGCGAGCATCGGCATGGCCCAGCTGGCGGGCAGGAACCACAGCACGCCAAGACCGATCAAGAGCACGGCCAACAGGCCCATCAATACAGCTCGCCAACGCTTCAAACCGACTCCCGCAGTGCTTGCAAGACTTGAGTAGGAACGCTCCAAACCCCGATGATAGCCGGATGAACACCTCCCCCGCTGTCGACGCCCTGGTGCGCCGAGACCTGAGCCACCTGTGGCATCCCTGCACCCAGATGCACGATCACGAAACGCGTACCCATGGTGCCCATCGTCCGCGGCGACGGCGCCTGGCTGATCGGCCGACGGCCGCCGCTATCTGGACGGCATCAGCTCCTGGTGGACCAACCTGTTCGGCCACGCCAACCCGCGCATCGCCGCTGCGCTCGCCGACCAGGCGCGCACACTGGAGCACGTGATCTTCGCCGGCTTCACGCATGAGCCCGCGATCGGCGCTGGCCGAAGCGCTGGTACGCATCACGCCGCCCGGCCTGGAGCGCGTGTTCTACGCCGACAACGGCTCGGCAGCGATCGAAGTGGCGCTGAAGATGAGCTTCCACTATTGGCTCAATCAGGGTCATGGCGAGAAGACGCGCTTCATCGCGCTGACCGGCAGCTATCACGGCGAAACGCTGGGCGCGCTGTCGGTCAGCGACGTGGCGCTGTATCGCAAGACCTATGCACCGCTTGCTGCTGACACCCATCCTCGCGCCCGTCGCCGGATACCTATGAAGGCGAACCGGGTGAGACCGACGCGCAGATCGCGCGCGCGACGGCTTGGCGATCTGCGCCAATCTGCTGGAACAGCACGCCCACGAGATCTGCGCCGTGATCGTCGAGCCGCTGGTGCAATGCGCCGGCGGCATGCGCATGTATCACCCGGACTACCTGACCGGCCTGCGCGCGCTGTGCGACGAGTTCACGGTGCATTTCATCGCCGACGAAATCGCCGTGGGCTTCGGTCGCACCGGCACCTTGTTCGCCTGCGAGCAGGCGCAGGTAACGCCTGATTTCATGTGCCTGTCCAAGGGGCTCACGGGCGGCTTCCTGCCGTTGTCGGCGGTAGCTCACCACGGCAACGGTCTATGAAGCGTTCTACGCCGAATACAGCGCCGGCAAGGCCTTCCTGCATTCGCACAGCTATACCGGCAATCCGCTGGCCTGCCGCGTGGCGCTGGAAACCCTGAGCGATCTTCCGCGACGAGCCGGTGCTGGTGCGCAATCGCGAGCTTGCGGCCCACCTTGCCGCAACGACTCGCACCACTGCGCGACCATCCGCACGTGGCCGACGTGCGCCAGACCGGCATGATCGCCGCCATCGAACTGGTGGCGGACAAAGGCAACCAGCGCCCGTTTCCGCCCAGCGAGCGACGCGGCTTGCGCGTGTATCTGCACGGTCTGGAGCACGGCGTGTTGCTGCGCCCGCTCGGCAACGTGGTCTACTTCATGCCGCCGTACGTCATAACCGACGCAGGAGATCGACCATCTGGTCGACGTCGCGATTCGCGGCATCGATATCGCCGTGGCGGGCTAGGAGCCTGTCTAAAGCCTCCGCGTAGCTCGCGTCAGTGCCCTCGAACCGTAATACTCGGGTCGAGCATCTGCAGCGCCGGCCCCAAGGTGGGCTGGCCGGTACGGTCGATATCATCCTTGCTGTAACTGCGGCCCGGTGCTGACGTGAGGCAAGTCCCGGGTTTGGCCGGAATCAGGCTGCCCGTGGTCTGGAGGCAATTGCGGTCGCCCGGTTTGAGTATCGGCCGTTGCGCAGCAGCCGGGGTGGCCGCGTTGCCCTGTGTATCGGCAACGCTGTGCATGGAGGCAGCGGTGGAAGCCTGTGACGCCGTGTCCTGTGCATGAGCCGCCGTTGCGGCACCCAGGACAACCAGCGAGGCGACAAGGACATGGTTGATAAGGGCATGGGTGGTTCTGAACATGGTCTCCACCTCCTTAAAGGTATGGGACGATCAAGTACATGCTGCTCCTGCGTGGCCTGCCACACAAGGCAGCGCCGCCAGCGCCTCGCACCCGTTCAGGTTTCGCCTGGCCGGGCGCCAGAGCCTGTCCCTCGTCCGTTATGCTGGCGACTTCCTCCCACCCGAAACGTTCCATGCGCACTATTCGCATACACGTCGATCAACCGTTGACCGTGGGCCGAGAACTGGCCCTGCCGGAGCAGGCTGGAGAACACGTGGCGCGCGTGCTGAGAATGGTCGCGGGCGATGCGATCACGCTGTTCAACGGAGACGGCAGCGACTACCCCTCGGTGATTCTGACCGTCGGCAAGCGTGAGGTGACTGCCCGGGTGCAGTCGGCGAGCGTCCTGGACAACGAGTCCCCGCTTCGGCTGACCCTGGCGCAAGGCGTGGCCCGCGGCGAGAAGATGGACTTGATCGTGCAGAAGGCCACGGAACTGGGCGTCACCCGCATCGTGCCGCTGCTGACCGAGCGCTCGGAGGTGAAGCTGGACGCGACCCGCGCGGAAAAGCGCCTGGCCCATTGGCGGGCCGTGGCTGCCAGTGCCTGCGAACAATCAGGTCGCGCCCGCGTGCCCGAGGTGGCGCCCGCCATCGCGCTCGACACCTGGTTGCGCGGACTGCCCGACGACGGCGCGCTGCATCTCGCCCTGCTGCCCGAGGGCACACAGCAGGCAGGCGCACTCCACTTCGCGCCGGCCGGCGGCGTGCTCGTGGTGGGACCGGAAGGCGGTCTAGGCAGTCGCGACATCGTGTCGCTTACCGAGGCGGGCTTCCAAGGCCTGCGCCTGGGCCCGCGTATCCTGCGCACGGAGACTGCCGGGCTCGCCGCCCTGGCAGCCTTGCAGGCGCTGCACGGCGACATTTAGGCCGCCGCGCAACCGCCAAGTCTCAGCTGGCCAACGCGAGCAGATCGATCAGCTCGGCTTCGATGCCTTCCAGGTCCGGGATGACGGCCACGTCGTCACGCACCAGCACCTGCGCCCGCACCCCGGCGGCAACGGCGCGCCATCGTGCGTGGGGATGATCAGTTCGGCGTTGAGCGTGGTCAGGCGCGGAAAGCCCTGCGTGATGACCGCGACGAACGGCAGGTTCGGCATGGCCGCCCAAGGCCTTCAGCACGGCCACGCGCACGGCCTGTTCGCTATCGCCTTCGCTCGGCCCCGGCAAGCTTGGTAAACGACAGCAGCGGCACGCGCCAGCCACGCCAGGCAATGCGACCCAGCAACCAGGGCGGCGCACCTTCGACCGGCTCGGCGCGGGCAAGGTGATGACTTCGGCCACGGTGGCATTGGGCAACAGCAAACGCAGGTTGCCCACGGGCACCAGGACACAACGGATTTCGCGAGGTAGCGGTAGCTCACTCATCGCCGGCTCTCCATGGACATCTCCTCGATCAGGCGCGCCGCCAAGTCAGCAGGCGTGCCGGAATAGCTGTTAAGGCGCTCGGCTTCGACGCCATGCACCATATCGGCGAAATGCCCTTCGGACGACGCTTCCACCCAAACCTGACCACCACGGTCATGAATGGCCTGACAGCCGCCCACGGCATCATTCGCCTGGCCGGCAAATACAATCGCTTGCGCACTGCGGCCAAACACATTGGCCACCATGGTGAAGCTGGCATCGATCAAGGAGCTCTGCACGGCGTGTGCGTCCAGGGACTGCAGCTCGATGCGACCGTCGCGATACACGCGCGCCTGCTGCTCCGCAGGTACGACCAACACTTCGCCGATGCGGGCACGCGCGCCGTGGGCCGCCACACGCACCGGCAACCTGCTGCGCTGGGCCAGCAGCTGAACCTGTTCGTCGGCCGACTTGCCGCCCAGGTGCTGGACGTGCAGCACGGTCATGCGCAAATCGGACGGCAGCAGCGACAGGAACGTACAGACGGCTTCGGTACTGTCGGATGCCGCGCCAAGCACCAGCATGCGTCCAATGGCCGTATCGAGGTCGGAGAGCAGCATTTCATGCCCGCCCTCATAAGCCTTGGGGGCAATAGCCTCCTCGATCGATACCAGTTCCAGACTCAAGCCAACTTCAATGGCCGACTCTTCATGGCTGCCGCCTTCCGGCGCGAGGAAATCAGCGGCGCTGAGCTTTTCGATGCCGAATTCCGACGGCCGGGGAGGTACCTGCTCGGTCAGCGGCTCATCCTCCACCAACGCCCAGCTCGACGCCGCCGTCTTGAGTGACTCGTGGGCTGTTTCGGCGGCGGTGGTCGTCGACGCAACCACCGGCGGAACAAACGATTCGTCCAGTGGTGCCAGGGTCAAATGATCGAGCTGGAAGGACGGCATCGCCACGACAGCGGCCTCTCTTGCCACCGGCTCGGACTCGACTGGTGCCGGACCTTGCGTCATCAAGGCGTCTACACCGAAATGCCCATCATGCAGCGGGGGCAGATCGTCCTCTGCGGTGAATTTCAGTCCTGCGCCAAAATCATCGGCCTCGGACGTCCCATCGTCGGCCGCCAGCAACGCCTCCAGTTCCGCCGCCAACGTCTCGGACACGGCGGCCGTGTTGCTACTCGCCATGGCCACGGGCTCGTGGGAAAACACTGGCGCAACCGTATCGACGGGCGCGTCCGCGGAATGGACCCCGGAGGGCATGGGCCTGGCCTCAGAGGCACCGACCTCGACACCCTGGGCCTTGTCGCTCGCCGTCACGGGGATGCTTTCCGCCACCGCGAGCACGACCGGCGCATCCTGGGGGCGAGGTGGATCAAGATCGCCTTGCGCCAGGACCTTCACGGCGAGATGGCGAGCCCAACGGGCGCGATCCCATCCGTCCAGCGCACGACTGGCCTGCGCGTCGTTGAACACGACACGCGGCCGATCACCATCGATCACGTCATAGAGCCGATCGAGATCGTGCTCGGCATCGTCATCCAGATTCACGACCAGGACTTCGGCACCCGTGCTGTCGAGCATCGCGCGACTGAGGGTGGAAAGCGCCCCCTCGTGGACGATACGGGCCCCGCGCTCATGCAGCGCATCGCGCAACTGACCGCCCAGTTCGCGGTCATCGAACAGCAAGGCGACTGCGGTGGCCGATTCAGCCATTGAACGACTCCGTAGTCCGCTGCTCGAGCACTTCACCAATTTGCATCAGCAGTTCAGCCTCCTGATACGGCTTGCCGAGGTAGCGGTCCACGCCGATGTCGAATGCGCGCTGGCGATGTTTGTCGCCGGTGCGCGAGGTGATCATGATGATCGGCACATCGCGGCAGGCGCGGATCGGCCTTCATGTGCGTGGCCAGCTCGTAGCCGTCCATGCGCGGCATCTCGATGTCGAGCAGCATCAGGTCCGGCACGCGCTCATGCAGTCTTCTCGATCGCGTCGACACCGTCCTTGGCCGTGCTGACTTCGTATTCGTGGCGCTCCAGCACGCGACTGGTGACCTTGCGCATGGTGATCGAGTCGTCGACCACCATGACCAGCGGACGCACGCGAACCTCTTCGACCACCGGCGCCTGTACGGCGCTGAGCCCCTCTTCCAGGCGCTGCTGTCGGCGCGCCACGCCATGGCGGACCAGCGGTGCGAGATCGAGAATGATCAACACCGAACCGTCGCCCATGATGGTCGCGCCGAGGATGCCCGGCACCGAGCTGATCTGCGGGCCAACGGACTTCACCACGATTTCGCGCGAGCCGATCACCGCATCGATGCGAATGGCGGCACGCAGGTCGCCGGAGCGGGTCAACAACAGCGGCAACTGATCTTCGTCGACCGGTGTAACCGGCTGGCATGCCGAGCAGTTCGGCCAGATCGTGGATGCCGTACTCGTCTCCCGCATACGGGAACGACGGCTCGGCCTCGGCCAGACGCTCGGTGAGTTCGGCAGGACTGATGCGCGCCACGCCCTGCACCGAGGTCATCGGAATGGCGAAGTTGGCTTCGCCTATGCGCACCAGGATGGCCTGGGTGACGGCCAGGGTGAACGGCAGGCGCAGCACGAAGGTGGTGCCCTCGCCCGCCTTCGATTCGATGGACAGCGAACCGCCGAGCTGCTTGATCTCGTTCGCCACCACGTCCATGCCCACGCCGCGGCCGGCGAGCTGGGTGACCTTGCTGGCGGTGGAGAAGCCAGGCTGGGTGATCAGCGCAAGCAGCTGGTCGTCGCTGAGCCTGGCGTCGGCACGCAGCAGACCACGCTCGATGCCGCGCTTGCGGATCGCATCGCGATCCAGGCCGCGGCCGTCGTCGCTGACGCGCACGACCACTTCGGTCGCCTCGCGCGCCACGCGGATGCGCACCGCACCTTCGGCCGGCTTGCCGGCCTTGCGGCGTTCTGCCGGCGACTCAATGCCGTGGGCCACGGCGTTGCGCAACATGTGCTCGAACGGTGCCTTGATGCGGTCGAGCAGGTTGCGATCCATTTCGCCATGTGCGCCCTCCACATACAGCTGCGCGCTCTTGCCCTCTTCCTGGGCCGCCTGACGCAGCGTGCGGCGCAGGTTCGGCACCATCGTGTCGAACGGCAGCATGCGCGTGCGCAGCAAGCCGTCCTGCAGCTCGGAGCTGACACGCGACTGCTGGATCAGCAGCGTCTCGGCCTGACGCGTCAGGTCGTCGAGCATGCCCTGAATCGACACCAGGTCGGATACCGATTCGGCCAGCGCGCGCGAATACTGCTGCAACTGCGAGAAACGATCGAGTTCGAGCGGGTCGAATACCGACAGACCGCGCCTCGCGGTGCTCGCGCTGGAAGCGCGCGATGATCTGCGCTTCGGTTTCGATCTCGAGCATGCGCAGCTGGCTGCGCAAGCGCTGCCACGGTCTGGTCGAGCTCGACCAGGTTGAAGCGATAGCCCGCAACCTGCTGTTCCAGGCGCGAACGGTAGATCGCCACTTCGCCGGCGTGGTTGACCAGCGTGTCGAGCAGATCGGCGCGTACGCGGATCTGTTCCTGCGGCGCACTGGCAGTCTCTTCGCGCTCTTCGGGCAGCAGCTCGGGCAGCTTCGTGCGATCGGGGAATGGCAACACCGTCGCGTTCGTCTGCTCGACGGCCGCGGGCTCGTTGGTGGCCGCCTCGCCCGTCACGATCTCGCTGGTCGCGCCACCGGCCATGGCCACGAATCGATCGATCATGGCTTGCGGGTAGGCGACCGAACGCCCTTGCGAAACGCGCTGCACCATCTGATGCAGTTGGTCGAAACCTGCTTCCAACGCGGCGATCAAGTCGCCGATATGGGCCGACTCCGCATGCAGCGGTTTCTCCAGCGCCGTTTCGATGGCGTGGGTGAGATCGCCCACCGGCACCAGTCCGGCAATGCGCGCACCACCCTTGAGGGTATGCAGGTCGCGCTGCAGTTCGCCTACATGCTCGATCGCGCTGGGCTCGGCGCGCCACTCGGCGAGGACGCCGTCCGAATGATCGAGAATCTCGCGCGCTTCCTCAATAAAGATCTCGAGCAGGTCGGGATCGATCTGGCTGGGCACGAGCACGTTATCGCCCGAGGCTTCGTGCGCTTCCGCCTGAGTGGCTTGGAAATGCTCCACCTCGGGAACGCGCTCTTGCTCGTCCGCAGGCGAGCTGATGATTTCCGGCGTCTCGATGGCCTCGATCGACGCCTCGATGGATTCGACCGGCGTTTCGTCGATGATTTCCGGCGCGGCCACGACATCGTCGAGATCGATCTCTTCGACCATCTCGATCGTGGGAGCGACAACAGGCGCGTCATCGAGCTCGAACGCCAGCGCCATCTCGTCAGCCGATGTCAGCGTGACGTGCTCATCATCGGCCTTGTCGATGCTCGGCGCCTCGTCGGCATCCGCCTCGTCCAGCAGATCCGCGTAGGCCTTGGCGAAATCCTCCTCGTCGGCGGAGACGAAGGACGTCGCGTCAGAGGTGACTGCCGTCGCCGGTGTCACGTGCTCGGCGATGGGCAGATGCGCGTCAAGATCGAACTCGCCCAGGGCAGCCATCAATTCGTCGGCATACGCGTCGCTCGAGGGCTCATCCGCAGCGACGGCAGGGGCGTGAACCGTCGTTCCCGCCACACCAGACAGCGCCTCGTCCAGCGAGGCGGCGAGCAGGTCTTCCCGCTCGGCATCATTAGCCGGCCCGTCCGCCTCGACGAGATCGTCGGCGTGCGGCTCAAACAGCACGTGAGCAACCTGAGGTTCCGGCTGACTATCACGCAACTCGGCAAGGCGTTGGATCAGTGCATCGATATTCGGCAACTGCGGCGACGGCGCATCGAACTGCCCCATGACCTGATCGACGGCATCGGCGCTCTGGCTCAGCAGGTGTACACCCTCGGCCGAAAGCGGCCGACCTGCGGCACGCAGGCGCTTGAGCAGGCTTTCCAAGCGGCGAAAGCAATTGAGTCAACAATGGGATGTCGACCATGGCGATGGCGCCGTGCAGCGTATGTACGGCTCGCAGCAAGCTGTCGTCGACACGAAGTTCGCCGTCGACGCGGTTGATCGCCGTGCGGATGGCCGCAAGGTACTGCGCGACTTCACTGCGCAGGATCTCCAGCAACACCGGATCGATCGGCGGCATGACCGGGGCTTCGATCGCGTCCGCGAAGTGCTCGACCGGCGCACTCGGCGCGGCCTCGACACCGGCAAGGCTGGCGGTCGGAACGGCGGCGACATCGACACGCGGCACACGGCGGTGCACGACGCGACGCACGCTCTCCGTCGCGGCAGGGGCGATGTCGGCGAGGCGTGCCTCCTGCTGGCCGGCGGCAAGCCGCTCGGCAGTTTCCATGATGGCGTTGATCGGTGCCGTCGGCGCCCCTTCGCCCAACAGCGCAAGGCGCAATTGCGGCAAGCGCATCGATGGCGCTACTCACCACTTCCTGCACGCCCTCGTTGGCCGGAATCGAATGATCCAGCACACGATTGAGCATGTTCTCCACCTTCCAGGCGAATTCACCCAGCATGGTGGCGCCGACCAGTCGGCCGGAGCCCTTCAGGGTGTGGAAGGAGCGGCGAATGGGTGTGAGTGCATCCAACTGCGCCGTATCGGCGAGCCAGGTCTTGCGGGCGGCATGCAGGCTGTCGATTTCTTCCTGCATTTCCTCCAGGAAGATGTCGCGGATGTCGTCGTCGATTCCTGCAGTACTGACTTGGAAGCCCGCTTCAGCCTGCGAGACGCACCGGCTACCGGCACCTGCTCGAAGATCTCTTCCTCGATCTCGATCCAGTCTCGTCGTCGCCGCCCTGCACGACTTCCTGCGGACCGAGATGTTCGGTGTCCGCCAGACGCATGCCGGCGAGTTTCGTGTTCCGGCGCAGGCGGCGTTTCACTGTGGCCGATGATCAGCCGCCGACAAATCATCGCCATGGGCAGAGGCTGACGGACTCCGTGAGCCCCGGCTGGTTGGCCAGCGCTGCCGCAAGGGCGGCGTCCGCAGCCTTGGCGACATGCTCCGGCGCCTCGCCCAGGTCGTCCAGGTCGTCCGGCGACGCCGCGCGCGCAGCCGGCGGCGGCCAGTAGCCGAGCGTACCCAGGCTGTGTTCGGCGACGTCCAGAATGTGTTCCAGGCCGCCACGATGCTCGCGCGCAGCCTCGAGGTAATACTCCAGCGCCGCGAGCGCATCGGCCAGATGATCCATCTGCGCGCTGCTGGGCACGCGCCGATCCGCCAGCAACTCGTTGCCGACGAAGCGGCCGATGCCTTCGGCCAGCTCGGCCGGACGCGGCGCGGACAGCATGCGCATGGCACCCGCCACTTCCTCCATCAGCGGCCCGGCACATCGGCCAGACTGCCGTGGACTGCCAGCCCGACTCGACATAAGCGACGATCGCTTCCTTCACCTTGCCGGTGTTGGCGGTGGCCTCGTGCATCAAGGTCGCCAGGATATGGCGCGCCTCGCTGCGCGGCAGCATCGCGGTGGTCGCCTTCAGGCGCACTCTCTTCTTCCGCACCCAGGCTTTCGATGTGATCGTCCAGCGACGCCTCCACATAGAGCAGCGCACCGGCCACATCGAGCAGCGCTCTTCGTCGGGCGCGCGTACGCGGTTGGCGATTTCGTCCAGCACGCGACGCTGCTCGTTGACCACGCGTCGCGGCACGGCCAAGCGCCAGCATGCCCAGCGTGTCACCGACGCGATCGAGCACTTCGCGTCTGGCTCGCCAGCTGCGCCGGATCGCGCGTCAGTCTGGCGCAGGAACAGATCCAGCGACTCCTTCACGCGCAGCAAGTCGTCCTTCAGCGCACGCGCGACGGAATCGAGCAAGGCACGGTTGTGGCCGGCCATCGAGCCGCGTGCGTGTTCCACCTCGCTCGGCTTCGGGCAGCAGGGCATCGAGCGAGTAGGTCTGGCGCAGCAACTCCATACGCGGACTGCCCGGCTTGACCTGGCCAGTCGACGTACAGCAGTTTGCGCGCCAGTTCATCGGCATCACTGCCGCGCAGGCTGATCTTCGCCATGTTCGACCAGCTGGCGGATGCTGCGATCGACCTTGCCGATCAGCTGGCGCACTTCGTTCGCATGGTTCTTGAGCACGCCTTGTTGCGCGCCTTCGAGCACGCCGGCCGCGATCCACCACAGACGACGCCCAGGCACGCTGTGGCAGCGCGCCGTGATCGGCATCCAGGGTCTGAATCATGCCGGTCAGCTGCTGATCGTTGCCCTGCCCACGGAACCAGGTCAGCAACTGCTGCTGGAAGCGCAGCCGCAGGGCAGCCACTTCGCTACGCTGACGCTCAACGGCGATGTCGTGCGCAGGAGCGGGCGCCTGGTGCGGCAGCACCACGTCCAGGTTGGGCGTGAACAGCGCCGATTCGTGCAGCGCCTGCTGACCGCGACTGGAACGCAGGTCATTCAGCAACGGCAGCAGCACCACCGGTACGTCACGGTGACCGCCGGACAATCGCTCGAGATAGTCCGGCAGCTGCATGAGGCCACGCATCAGGGCCGCATAGGCGTCCTCGCGGTCGGCGACATGGTCTTCAAGCAGCGAGATGGCCAGCGTCTCCATCTCCTCCGCAACCATGGCTGCGCCATAGAGCTCGACCATGCGCAGCGTGCCTTGCACCTGATGCAGGCTGTCGGCGCACGAACGCATGGCAGCCCGGTCGCCCGGATTGTCGACGTAGGACTCCAACGCCTCGCGGGCTAGCGCCAGCGTCTCGTCGAGCTCTGGCTTGACCCACTGCAGGGTGGTGAAATCGATGTGGTCTTGAAGTCTCATGCGCCCCTCACTGCGGCCACGTAACGCTTTGTCACGCAACCGTCGAGGTTGCCCCCTGTGAAAATCGTTTCTAGTGTCAGCCCGGCAGCTTGAAGTGCGCCACCGAACGCCGCAGATCACTCGCCAGCTGGGCCAGGTAACCGATCGAATCGGCCGTCTGGCTCGCGCCCTGCGAGGTCTGCGAGGTAATTTCCTGGATCGCGTTCATCGACACCGAGATGTCCGATCGCCGCGGTGGACTGCTGGCGGGCGGCGGTGGAGATGTTTTGAATCAGGGCGGACAGGTCGTGCGACACGCGCTCGATGTCACCCAGCGCGCTACCGGCGTCCTCCGCCAGTCGGGCACCGGCCACCACTTCCGCGGTGGTCTGCTCCATCGAGTTCACCGCTTCGTTGGTATCGGACTGAATGGTCTGCACCAGCGTTTCGATTCGCTTCGTCGCGCTGGCGGAACGTTCTGCCAGGCGCTGCACTTCGTCCGCCACCACCGCGAAACCGCGACCCGCCTCACCGGCCGAGGCCGCCTGGATGGCCGCGTTGAGCGCGAGGATGTTGGTCTGCTCGGCAATGTCGTTGATCAGTTCCACGATGGAGCCGATCTCCTGCGAGGACTCGCCCAGGCGCTTGATGCGCTTGGAGGTCTCCTGGATCTGGTCGCGGATCGAGTCCATGCCCGAGATCGTCTCGCGCACCACTTCGGCGCCGCGCGAGGCGATTTTCACCGAGCGCTCGGCCACGTCGGCCGATTCGGCGGAGTCCTTCGACACGGTATCCATCGAGGCTGGCGATCTGGTTGATCGCGGTGGTCGCCGTGCTGATCTGCTGCGCCTGGTGCTCGCGCCGACTCGGCCAGATGACGCGCCGTGGTCTGCGTTTCCTGGGCCGACGAGGACACCTGCTCGGAGGTCTCGTTGATCGTGGTCACCAGGGTGCGCAGCTCGTCGATGGCGTAGTTCACCGAGTCGGCGATGGCGCCCGTGATGTCCTCGGTCACCGTGGTCTTGACCGTCAGGTCACCTTCGGCGAGCGAACCCATTTCGTCCAGCAGGCGCATGATGGCCTCCTGGTTGCGCTGGTTGAGCTCGGCACTGTCCTGGAAGCGGCGACGCTGGTCGGTAACGAGCTGGACCACCAGCACGACGATGAAGGCCACCGCGCCGATGGCACCGAGCACGCCCCACCACACGTTCGGGAACAGACGGCGCAAGGGCAGCTTGCCGATCTGTTCGGACAGTTCATTGGCGCGCAACAGCACGTTCTGCGAATCCAGCGAGGCCTGGTTGCCTGCGCGCTTCACGTCGCTGAGGTTGCCGGCAGCGCCGACCAGCTTGCCGACCGGATCCTGCAGGTTGTCCCACTGGGACTGCATGTCGGTAAGAATCTTGCGCGCGTTGGCGTCGCCCATCGAGCGCACGCCGACTTCGGCGTTGCCTTCGAGCAGGCCTTTCAGCACCGATCCGTAGAGCTGACGCGTCACGCGCCAGGCCGTCGGCCGCTGGCTGGGACGCGTCGCCACCCTGCAGCACTTCCTGCACGCGGCGGATCATACGGTCGGCCAGCAACATCTGGCGGGCCGAGGTATAGCGTCTGCTCGGCACTGCCGCCGCGCTGCTGCAGGATGTTTACCACCTGCTCCATGCTGGAGTTGAGCAGGGGCAGCTGCGCGAAGCGTCGTCGCGCGCTGGGCCGAATCGAGCACCACGGCCTTGTTGGAGAGGATCTTGCCGATATCGGCATCGAGCTGGCCCCAGGCATTGGTCAACGCGCCCACGGCACGGCCGGCGGGGGTGGCGTTGTTGTCGGCATAGGGCTGCATGCCGCTCTTTGCATCGCCCTTGTTCAGGCGTTGCACCGCCGAATCGATGGCGTTGCGGTTGGTCTCGAGCTCCTTGAAGGAGTCGACGTTGCCGTCCGCCGCCTCGAGCGCGATATTTGGCCGTCTGCTGCGACAACACCTGGATCTGCGTGGTCAGCGCGATGGCCTGCCGATCCTCGCTGTTCCTGATGTTGAGCATGACGAAATCGACACCCGCGAAGCCAATCGCGATGACCAGCAGCAATGATGAGGCCGGTATAGCCCCGCTCCTTGCCGACGCCCCCTGTAGTGCTCATTTCGTTCACCTCGCCCGTCTACCTCGCCACCCTTGCTGGCAGAGGCTGGGATCATCGCCCTGATTCCGGCCACAACTGGCGCCGGTCCTACCCTTGATTCAACTATCGTCCGTCAAGCCGCTGCGGCTTGGCGAAAATCCGGCGCGCGCACCAGCTTGCCCATGCTGAACACGGCCAACCGTGGCTCACCCACTCGATCCTCCACGAATCGCGCCAGGCGCGGATCGTCTTCTTGTTCGGCCGTGCGGCGCTGCTCGGCATCCACCGTGCGCTGGCCGAACACTTCGTCGACCATCAGCGCCACGTTGCCGCCACTCTGTCGCACGACCAGCAGGCGCGTGCGCTCGGTATGTGCGGTGCGCTCGCCAAACAGGAAGCGAGCGAGATCGATGACCGGCACCAGGTTGCCGCGCACATTGGCCACGCCAAGCAGCCAGGGCTGCGTGCCGGGCACCGGCGTCAGCACCGGCACCGCCAGCAATTCGTTGATTTCGTCGATGCCGCTGACGAACAGGCGACTGCCGACGCGATAGCCAATGCCACGCCAGAGACCTGGGGCCTCGAGCTTCTCCGGCGTATCGGAGGCATGCGCCAGCGAAAGTCGTTCGTAGCGGGCCAGGATTTCAAAGGGCGAGAGCGTGGCGGTCTGGCTCATCGTCGCCTCAGGCAGCGTTCGGCAGCAGGTCGTTGATGCACGCGAGCAGATCCTTCTCGTTCACCGGCTTGGTGATGAAGGCACGCGCGCCCTGGCGCAGACCCCACACCCGATCGGTCTCCATCGACTTGGTGGTGATCATGACGATCGGAACGTTGGACGTCACCGGATCGCGCGTAAGCGTACGCGTGGCCTGGAAGCCGTTCATGCCGGGCATGATGACGTCCATGATGACCAGGTCGGGCAACTCGTGCGCGCACGCGCTCGATGCCTTCCTCGGCACTGCCAACGGAGTCGACCCGATGACCGGCGCGCTCAAGCAGCGTGGTGAACACGCGCACGTCGGTCGGCGAGTCGTCGATGATGAGAATATTGGCCACAGGTCCCCCTCAGACCCTGTAGTCAGCCGGTCTTACACCGTGCTGACATGGCGATGGATAGCACCAAGCAGCTCATCGCGAGTGAAGGGCTTGGTGAGATATTGCTCGGCGCCGACGATGCGGCCGCGCGCCTTGTCGAACAGGCCGTCCTTCGAGCTGAGCATGATGACCGGCGTGCCGCGGAACTGCGGGTTGTTCTTGATCAGCGCGCAGGTCTGATACCCGTCCAGGCGCGGCATCATGATGTCGACGAAGATGATGGCGGGCTTCTGGTCGGAGATCTTGGCCAGTGCCTCGAAGCCGTCCACGGCGGTCAGCACGTCGCAACCCTCTTTTTTCAGCAAGGTTTCGGCGGTCCGGCGGATGGTCTTCGAGTCATCGATAACCATGACCTTAAGGCCGGCCAAGCCATTTGCATTCATGTTCAAGTTCACAACACCCCCCTGCGACCCGCCCCAGGCTCAGGTAAAACGTGCGGTCATCGACAACTGTCCGCCAGCCCCACGTGGACAGAAAATTCCGTAAAGCTTCTTATGACGTACAGACTTTGCTCAGCCGGCAGGCATCCGTCCTTTGCTGTTTACCGCCTGCCTGGCGAGACGTCAAGCAATAATCACACGCACTGCCCGCCGAAGCACAAGTTGACCCATATTGGCACCATCGTGCAGGTGGGAACTGCAGCCGAGTGTCGCCAATGCACTGCGGACGCCACTCGACCGTCGATCCGCCGTAGTATAGCCGCCTGTCGCCCTGCGCCCGCCGGCGCTCAGCGCACAAACCCGGCCACCCTACGGAGAAACGATGACCCTTTCGGTCGCCGTGCTGATGGACCCGATCGGCTGCCATCAAGATCGCCAAGGACACCACCTTCGCCATGTTGCTGGAGGCCCAGCGGCGCGGGCATCGCCTGTTCTATCTGGAACAGGGCGACCTGGCCCTGCGCGACGGCGAGCCCTGGGCGCGCCTGGCCGCCCTTACCGTGCGGGACGACGCCGCGGGCTGGTTCACGCTGGAAGAGCCGCAGTGGCGCGACCTGCGCGAGATCGACGTGGTGCTGATGCGCAAGGACCCGCCGGTCGACGCGCAGTTCATCTACGACACCATGGTGCTGGAAGCGGCCCAGCGTGCCGGCGTGACCGGTGGTCAACGACCCGCAGGCCCTGCGCGACTGCAACGAGAAGCTGTTCGCCCTGCATTTCCCGCAATGCATGGCGCCCACCCTGGTGTCGCGCGACGCCGCCGAAATGCGCGCGCTTCGTGGCCGAACATGGCGAGGTGGTGCTGAAACCGCTGGACGGCATGGGCGGCCGCGGCATCTTCCGCGTCAGCGCCGGCGACAGCAACCTCAACTCGATGCTGGAGACCCTGCTCGGCGGCGACCGCACGGCGAGCGCCGCCAGTTCGCCATGGCGCAGAAGTACATCCCGGAGATCAGCGCCGGCGACAAGCGCATCCTGGTGATCGACGGCGAGCCGGTGCCCTACGCGCTGGCGCGCATCCCGCAGGGCGACGAATTCCGCGGCAACCTGGCCGCCGGCGGCCGCGGCGTGGGCGTGCCGCTCAGTCCGAGCGCGATCGCTGGATCGTGGCCCAGGTGGCGCCGGAACTGCGTCGACGCGGCCTGCTGTTCGTCGGGCTGGACGTGATCGGCGACTACCTGACCGAGATCAACGTCACATCGCCGACCTGTGTCCGCGAACTGGACGCGCAGTTCGGGCTTAATATTGCCGGCCAGTTGTTCGACGTCATCGAACGGCACGCCAGTCGGAAACCGTGCCGCGTGAGCGCAACCTGCTGTCCGCACCTGGCGCCGACCCGATCGGCGCCACCCTGCTGTTCTCGCTGCTGCTGCACGGCGTGCTGGTGCTCGGCATCACCTTCCATTTCGTCAAAGCCCAAGCCCAGCCTGCCGACGCTGGACGTGACCCTGGTCAACGTGGCCAACCGCGAGGCCCCGGACAAGGCGGACTTCCTGGCCCAGGCCAACAACCGCGGCGGCGGCGAGAGCGATCAGGCCGCGCGGCCCTCGCAGCTGTTTTCCGGCCCGATGCCCAAGCCCGACCCCGGGCGTCGCGCCGCAACCGGTGGAGGCCAGCCGCGCCGCGGCCACAGCGAGGCCACCGCCGACAAGCATGGTCACCACGACCGGCGACAGCCGACTTCACCGTCAGCAGCGACACCGCGCAAGCTGGAATCGACGCCGCAGGACCTGCCCGAGCCGCCTAGCGAGCTGTCAGACGCCGGCAGGAGATGGCCCAGCTGGCCGCCGAACTGCGCGAACGCAGCGAGGCAGTACGCCAAGCGCCCGAAAAAGAAGTACATCTCGGCCAACACCAAGGAATACGCCTATGCCGCCTACATGCGCGGCTGGGTCGACCGGGTGGAGCGCGTCGGCAACCTGAATTATCCGGACGAGGCGCGCCGCGCGCGGTCTGCACGGCGACGTGCTGCTGACCGTGGCGCTCAACCGCGACGGCAGCATCAAGAGCATCGAGGTGGTCCAGCAGTTCGGGGCAGCAGATGCTGGACGCCGCCGCCGAACGCATCGTGCGCCTGGCCGCGCCATTTCCCCGCGTTGCCGACGGACAAAGACCACATCGACGAGCTGAACATCACCCGCACCTGGCAGTTCCATGCCCAACGACATCCTGCGCAGACGCGACTACGGCTGTTCACCACGCCGCGGAACCTGGCCGCGCCTATGCACGGCTAGGCGCGCTGCGACTTACAATGCGCCCATGACCGTTTCCCAGTCGCAACCCCGACCCTCGCCGGCCACTTCCTGATCGCCATGCCCAGCCTGGCCGAACCCGCCGTTCTCGCGCGGCGTGGCGCTTGCTCTGCCAGCACGACGAGGACGGTGCGGTGGGCCTGCTGGTGAACCAGCTGTCCGAATATCGGCTTCGGCGACGTGCTCGCCCAGATGAAGCTCGAGTGCAACGATCTGGAACTGGCCGACGCGCCCGTGCTGATCGGTGGCCCCGTGCAGCAGGAGCGCGGCTTCGTGCTGCACCGCGAACCGGGCCACTGGGAGTCGAGCTATCGCATCAATGCCGAATGGTCGGTCACCACCTCGCGCGACATCCTGGTCGCCATGGCCAACGGCGAAGGGCCGCGCCTGGCCGTGATGGCGCTCGGTTACGCCGGCTGGAGCGCCGGCCAGCTGGAACAGGAGCTGATGGACAACGCCTGGCTGACCGCCGAAGCCAGCGAGCGCGTGGTCTTCGATACCCCGCTGGAGGAGCGCTGGAGCGCCGCTGCCGGCCTGGTCGGGGTCGATCCGCTGGCGCTGCCCGGCTACGCAGGCCACGCATGAGCTGTGTGCTTGGTTTCGATGTCGGCAGCCGCCTGCTCGGCGTGGCCGTCGGCAATCGTTTTACCGCCAGCGCGCGCGGCCTGGCCGCCGTCCCGGTACGCGATGGCGATCCCGATTGGCAGAAACTCGACGCGCTGCGCCAGGAATGGCTGCCCGAGACCCTGGTGGTCGGCCTGCCGCTGACGCTCGACGGCGAAGAGCAGCCCGCCAGCCGCAGCGCCCGCCGCTTTGCCGAAAAGCTCGGCAAACGCTATGGCCTGCCCGTCGAACTCATCGACGAACGCCACAGCTCGCAGGAAGCGGCCCAGCGCTTTGCCGCTGCGCGCGCTGCCGGCCTGAAGCGACGGCGCGATGCCGCAACGATTGATGCCGAAGCCGCCGCGGTCATCCTGGAACGCTGGCTGGCCTCGCCTGCGCCCACCGACCGCTGACTCCCACCCTTCACGACACGCCCACCATGACCCCTCGCCTGCGCCATCTCACCACGCTGGAAAACCTGCCCCGCGCCACCATCGAGCGTCTGCTCGACCGCGCGGAGACCATGCGCGACGGCTGCGCCCACGGCACACGCAAGCTCGACATGCTGGGCGGCCGCACGATAATCAATCTGTTCTTCGAACCGTCGACGCGCACGCGCACCTCGTTCGAGCTGGCTGCGCGCCGGCTCGGTGCCGACGTCATCAATTTCGACATCGGCTTCTCCTCCACCAGCAAGGGTGAGGCGCTGTTCGACACGCTGCACACGCTTGAGGCGATGCATCTGGATGCCATCGTCGTGCGCCACAAGCAATCGGGCACACCCGACGAACTCGTGCGCCATGCCATGAGCGGCGTCTCGGTGATCAATGCCGGCGATGGCAATCGGGCGCATCCCACCCAGGGCTTGCTCGATGTGCTGACGATCCGCCAGCACCGCCCGGACTTCGAGCGACTCACCGTGACGATCTGCGGCGACATGAAGCACTCCCGCGTGGCCCGCTCGGACGTGCACGCGCTCACCGCCCTGGGTACCAAGGAAATCCGCCTGTGCGCGCCGCGTCGCGCTGCTGCCCGACGCGGCGGAATTCCCCGGCTGCGTGCTCATCGACGATTTCGATGCCGCCATCGAAGGCGCCGACGTGGTGATCATGTTGCGCTTGCAGAAAGAGCGCATGGCCGCCACCGACCTGCCCGACGAGGCGGCCTACTTCGCCCGCTACGGCCTGGACAACCGTCGCCTCGAGCGTGCGGCCAAAGGCGCCCTGGTGATGCACCCGGGCCCCATCAACCGCGGCATCGAGATCGCCTCGGAAGTGGCCGACGGCCCGCAGTCGCGCATCCTCGAACAGGTCGGCAATGGCGTCTTCGTGCGCATGGCCGTCCTGGCAGAGGTACTGGGTCGCTGACACCGGGTAGTCCTAGGGCTACTCAACCAAGATCCCACCACCGCGCCGTCCTGGCCGTGGTGCACCGCGCCAGGCCTTGATTCCGGGCATAATGCGCGGCGCGACAACACACCTTCATTTAAGGGAATAAACATGCGATCGACGACGCGCTTTGTTGCGCTGGGTTTCGCCGGCGTACTTCTGGCTGCGTGCCATCACAAGGACAAGGACGCCCCGCTTGCTTTTGTGCCGGCCGATACCCCGTACGTGGTGGCCAACCTCGACGTCCTCGACGACGACACCCGCAAGGCCCTGCTGGCGCAGACCAATGCGCAGCTTCCCTCGCAGCTGGTGCAGCTGAAGTCCGCGGCCGACGACATGGCCGACAAGGACCCCGATACCGCTCGCCTCCTGAAGGCGGTGATTGCCGAGCTGGATGGCAAGACGATCGAGCAGTTCGCGCAGAACGCCGGCCTCAACATCAAGGGTCGCTCGGCCTTCTACGGCCTGGGGCTCTCGCCGGTGATCCGTTTCGAGCTGACCGACGCCAAGGCTTTCGACGCCTTTGTCGGACGCCTGGAAAGCGCCTATGGCAAGCCGTTCGACACGGCCACCGTGGGTAGCCAGAGCTACCGCAAGCACGTGTCGACGGAAACGGGCACCCAGGTCGTCATCGCCGTGGTCGGCAAGCAGGCGGTTGCCGCGCTGCTGCCGACCGACGCACCCGAGGCCACGCTGCGCCTGGCGCTCGGCCTGGATCGCCCGTCCAAGAACCTGCAGGACGATGGTCGCCTGGAGAAGCTGGCCAAGGCCAAGGATTACCAGCCGTGGGCTGATTGGCCAGCTCGACCTGGTCCGCCTGCTGCCGCTGGCCGCTGGCGGCAAGGACCCGATGTTCAATGCCTTGCGCAAGGCACGTGCCGCGGCCGAATCGGCCAAGACGGGCGAGCCGGTGGCCAACCAGCTGGAGATTGCGCCGAGCTGCGAGGGTGAAGCCTCGCGCATTGCCGCTCGCGTGCCTTCGGTGAGCTTTGGCTATACCAAGCTCGACGAGAAGCATCAGAACCTGCGTTGGGACATCGCGCTGGCCGACGACATCACCAAGGCATTCGCCAGTCTCAAGGTGGAATTGCCGGGCCTGGGCACCACGGGCACCGCACCGTTCGATGTCAGCCTAGCGCTGCCGGTGGCGCAACTGCGCGCGTTCTGGAGCGCCCAGGCCGAAGCAGTGGCGGCCAAGCCATTCACCTGCCAGTCGCTGACGGACCTCAACGAGGGCTTCGTGAAGATCGGCACGCTGTCGCAGCAGGCCGCGGTGCCGCCGGTCGGTGACCTGCTTGGCTTGCGCGTGGCGCTGGATAGTTTCGAAGCGGGCAACGCGAATGGCATCCCCAAGTTCAGCGGCCGCATCGTCATCGGCACCTCGAACCCGACGGCACTGCTGGCGATGAGCCAGATGGTGGCCTCCGGCCTGTCGCAGCTCAAGCTCACCACGGATGGCAAGCCGATGGCGCTGCCGCCTGAAGTGACTGCCCCGCTGGGTGCGCCGGTGTGGGCGGCCATGGGTCCGAAGGCAGCTCGCCCTGGCCATTGGCGCGGGCGAAGACAGCAAGTTGGGCGAAATGCTGAATGCCCCTACGGGTGATGCCGGCCGCTTCGGTCGCCTGCAGCTCAGTGGCGAGATGTACTCCGCCTGGGTCAAGGCCATGGCACAACGAGCCGACCATATCGCTCAGCTCACCACGTCGGCCGATCACGATGATCCGGCTGCCGCCGCATCGGCGAAGGCCGCGGCCGAGCGCTCCAAGGCGCAATTCGAGTCGATGCAGGCACAGGCGGCGCGCATCAAGTCGGTAGCCGCCGAAGTTCACATGGACAGCGATGGCCTGGTCATCACCAACCAGAACGAACTGAAGTAAGCCCGCGACAGCGATCGTGATCACAAAGGGGCGCCTCGGCGCCCCTTTGTTGTTGGAACGAGCTCAATCTCTTCCGAGCAAGGGCGGATCAACAGGCCCTAGATGGAAAGCACCGACCGTCGATACTGGCGCACGATGCTGATGCCCAGGGCGAGCACCAGCATGGCCATCACGATGACGGCGATCACGCCGCCCAGATGGTCACCCCGTACGCCCTGCTCGAATCCGGCAGGCAGCGTTCCGTCCTGATTGAACGTCGCTGCGGCCATGCCCGTGTAATGCATGCCGCAAACGGCGATGCCCATGACCAGCGCGCTTCCCAACATCTGCAACTTTCCGCGCAGGTTGAAGGCCAGCCACAACGCCGCCATCGACGCGATGATGGCAATGAGCACCGACAACGCGACCAGGCGCATGTCATACGTCACTCGCGCCGACATCAGCATGGCACTCATGCCGAGATAGTGCATGCCCGCGACGCCAAACCCCATCAAGCTGCCGGCGGCCAGCAGGTTGGTCCAGCGAAAGACCTGGCTACCCGCGATCGCCAGTCCCAGCGACGACACCACCACCGCGAGCAGCACCGAGACGGCGGTCAGCACGACGTCGTAGGTCGCCTGCGCACCCATGCTGCACGCGAGCATGGCGACGAAATGCATCGCCCAGATGGCGCCACCGCCCATTGCCGTGCCTGCGGCGAGAATCGAGCCCCAGCGCTGTCCCGGCGTACGCGCCAAGGGAATGCCCAGCGCGAACTGCAGCGCGGTGAAGGAGCCGAGCACGGCCACGACGTAAGAAAGTCCCACCAGCAGATAGTTGTAGTGCTGATGCATGTCCTGCATGAAGTTCCCCCCTTGAATCGGTCACGCCGTCAATTCGAAGACGCACTCCGGCGCGCCGTGGCAATGGCAACTGATCTCGCTGGCGCTTGGCTCACCCGTGGCCAAGGCATCGGCCAGCATTCCCTCGATAAAGCCACAGAAGAACCGCCCGCCCGACAGGCCGCCGGGCTGGCATAGCGGACAGCCGCGCACATGCAGTAGTTCGCCGCGCAATTCCACTGTCACCAAATCGCGCAATGCCGGCACCACGATGCGCTTGAGGGCATCGGTGGGCGCAAGGCGCGCGCCGAGGGCGAAGTCGCGCCGGTACACCCATACGCCCGCGCGCCGCCCCGCGAGATGCAGGGAAGCCTCTCTCGCCTCGGCGGTCACCGAATACTCCAGATTGATCAACCACGGGAAGATCCGTGGATAGTCCTTCGCCAGGCTTGGCAACATGCGCTCGACTCGCGCCACATCGGCGCCCGATGGCATGCCCAGGCTAGGCGCCCTGGATGGCGCCCGGGTAACCAGCGGGGCCTCGGCGCTCTCCTGCGCTGCGGGCGGAGCGCTTTTTTCCATCGTCCCTCGGGACGACTCGAAATGCAGCACCCGCGGATGCGCGCCCAACGCCCCTTCCAGTGCCGATCGCGATGCTTCGGGCCCGCGCAACACCATGATCAAGCCGGCACCGCGCTCGTCGGGCAACAGGCGCTGGCGCACGAGCACGTGACCATGCTCGCTGACGACGCGACCCAATTCGATAAGCAACCCTTCTCGTCGTTCGGATATCACCCGAACTTCCAACTCGGCCATGATCCCCCCCGAAATCAAGCCTTGCGACGCGCTGTTTTCGCAGCGCAATGTGCCGGATGCGCGCACGTTTCACAAGCCGTTCCACGCTTGGCATGCATCGCCCGCAACCACATCCCGACGTGCAGCACGCACCGGTTTGCAAACGTCATGTTGGCGACAGCTACGGCGGGAATAGCCCATCAATAATGTGTTTCGCATCACATTACCCGTCGATCCGGAAAACGTTGCCGCAACGTCGCGCACACGCTTTCTTCGCAACGGTGATTACCCACTGAACCGATCCGGACATCAGCCGAGCCCGGTTCACATTGACACTGTTTGGATAGATGCCACGGATGCCGCGAGTGCGGCAAACGTCTGTCTCAAGGACAGCGCTTCCCCACTACAGGAGATTCCCATGCGCACCAACAACGTGATTCGCCAGTCGCTGATTGCCGCCGGCCTGATGGCCGCCTTTGCAGTCGTGCCGTTCGCGCAGGTTGCCGCACAGGATGCAGCCATGCAGAAGTCGTCCGAGAATCAGACTGTGCCCGACAAGACGGCGGATGCCTGGATCACCACCAAGGTGAAGTCCGAATTGGCGACGACCAAGGGCGTCAGCAGCACGGATCTTTCCGTTTCCACCATGGACGGCGTCGTCACCGTGACCGGCACGGCGACCAGTGCGGCGGAGAAAACCAAAGTCGAGCACGTGGCTCGAAAAGTGAAGGGCGTGAAGAGCGTCGATACCAGTGGCCTGACGGTCAGCGATACCGCCAAGTAAGCCCTCTCACGCCGTGGCAGGCGGTCGCTCAAACAAAGAAGGAGCCTTCATGGCTCCTTCCTTTTGCCTGCCATGTGGTGACCGCAATCAGCGGCGCAACAGGCCTCCGCCGAAGTTCTGCGAGTCCTTCGTCTCCTCCAGCTCCACGCCATCCAGGCCCTGCGACAAGCGTGTGCGCATCGCCGCCCTGCGCAAGCTTGATGCGCAGGCGCACTTCGTTGGAGCTGTCGGCGTAGCGCAGCGCATCCTCGTAGGAGATCTCGCCGGCGTGATAGAGCTCGACCAGGCTCTGGTCGAAGGTCTTCATGCCCAGGTTGGTGGATTCCTTCATCACTTCCTTGAGCTTGTGGATCTCGCCCTGGCGGATGTAGTCCTGCACCAGCGGCGTGCCCAGCAGCACCTCCACCGCGACACGGCGCGCCTTGCCGTCCGGCGTCGGGATCAGCTGCTGCGCGACCACACCCTTGAGGTTGAGCGACAAGTCCATGAACAGCTGCGAGCGGCGGTCTTCCGGGAAGAAGTGCAGGATGCGGTCCATCGCCTGGTTCGCGTTGTTCGCATGCAGCGTGCACAGGCACAAGGTGGCCGGTTTCGGAGAAGTTGATCGCGTGCTCCATCGTCTCGCGCGTACGCACTTCGCCGATCATGATGACGTCCGGCGCCTGGCGCAGCGTGTTCTTCAGCGCGTTGTCCCAGCTGTCGGTATCGATGCCCAGCTCGCGCTGCGTGATGATGCAGCCCTCGTGCTTGTGCACGTATTCGATCGGGTCCTCGATGGTGATGATGTGGCCGGTCGAGTTCGGCGTTGCGGTAGCCGATCATCGCAGCCAGCGAGGTCGATTTGCCGGTGCCGGTGGCGCCGACGAAGATGATGATGCCGCGCTTGGTCATCGCCAGCTGCTTGATGACCGGCGGCAGGTTCAGCTCTTCGATGGTCGGGATCTTCGATTCGATCCGGCGCAGCACCATGCCGACGCAGTTGCGCTGGTAGAAGCATGACACGCGGAAGCGGCCCACGCCCTGCGCGGAGATCGCGAACTGGCATTCGTGGGTCTTCTCGAACTCCTCGCGCTGCGACGGCGTCATCACGTTGAGCACCATGTCGCGCGACTGCTGCTGCGTCAGCGGGCTCTGCGTGATCGGCACGATGCGGCCCTGCACCTTCATCGAGGGCGCCACACCGGCCGTGATGAACAGGTCCGATGCCTTCTTGTGCACCATCAGCTTGAGGAACGAGGTGAAATCGAAATCGCTCATGGCATAACTCCCCTGAGACGGGGTTCGGGATGGGTAGTGGGGGCGCACAAACCACGCGTCTCGGCATGGCATGCGAGTGAATAGCGGCGGCTGTCATCGTTGCCCCGTTCGTGCAAGCGCCGAACCGGGATTTTGCGCCCGCTACCCATCCCCACTCCCGTTACTTGAAGATGTCCTTGTTCTTGGCATAGCTAGAAGCCTGCTGGCGCGTCACCAGGCCGCGCTTGACCAGATCCTGCAGGCATCTGGTCCAGCGTCTGCATGCCGTACTGCTGACCGGTCTGGATCGACGAGTACATCTGCGCCACCTTGTCCTCGCGGATCAGGTTGCGGATGGCCGGAATGCCGACCATGATCTCGTGCGCCGCGATACGGCCGCCGCCGACCTTCTTCAGCAGCGACTGCGAGATCACCGCGCGCAGCGACTCGGACAGCATCGAGCGCACCATCGGCTTTTTCGCCGGCCGGAAACACGTCGATGATGCGGTCGATGGTCTTGGCGGCCGAGCTGGTATGCAGCGTGCCGAACACCAGATGGCCGGTTTCCGCGGCGGTCAGCGCCAAGCCGGATGGTTTCCAGGTCGCGCAATTCGCCGACCAGGATGTAGTCCGGATCTTCGCGCAGCGCCGAGCGCAGCGCTTCGTTGAAGCCGTGCGTGTCGCGATGGACTTCGCGCTGGTTGACCAGGCACTTCTGCGAGGTGTGCACGAATTCGATCGGGTCCTCGATGGTGAGGATGTGGCCGTATTCGTTCTTGTTGATGTGGTCGACCATCGCCGCCAGCGTGGTCGACTTGCCCGAGCCGGTCGGGCCCGGTCACCAGGATCAGGCCCTGCGGCTGCTCGATCAGGTCCTTGAAGATGCGGCGGGCAGCCGAGATCCTCCAGCGTCAGCACTTCCGACGGAATGGTACGGAACACCGCGCCGGCGCCGCGGTTCTGGTTGAACGCGTTGACGCGGAAGCGCGCCAGGCCAGGAATCTCGAACGAGAAGTCGACCTCGAGGAATTCCTCGTAGTCGCGGCGCTGCTTGTCCGACATGATGTCGTAGATCAGCGAGTGCACCTGCTTGTGCTCCAGCGCCGGAATATTGATGCGGCGGACGTCGCCGTCCACGCGGATCATCGGCGGCAAGCCGGCGGACAAATGCAAGTCCGAGGCCTTGTTCTTCACCGAGAAGGCAAGCAGTTCGGCGATATCCATCTGGCGTTCCCCTCAACCCGATCATCTGGATGACATGCTGCGGCAAGGCCGCACGGCCGGGGGTATCCATGGACGCGGCGCCACCGCGCAAGCGCGCAGACGCCGTCCGAACGGTCCAAACCCGGTTCCCCATGCAGCGGGCCGATACTACTCGCGCCATGGCCCGGGCCACCAGCCTTTCATTCGTTCTACGGCCCAAAGTGCAGACGTGGTTTGCAGAAGTCGTCCCGATCGCGGCCCGGTTGCCCCGAACTTCCGCCAGGGGACGGGCGCGTGCGGCTCTTGTAAGGTAGGCGCCGGATTTGAGGATGATCCGATCTGTTCCATGAGGGTTTCATGGAACAGATCCGAGCATCCTAAGGAACCCGCATGACACGTATTGCTTTCATCGGTGGCGGCAACATGGCGCGCAGCCTGATCGGCGGCCTGCTCAAGACCGGCATCCCCGCCTCCTCCATCAGCGTGGCCGAGCCCAGGGCTGAGGCGCGCCAGGAGCTGGGGCGGGACTTCGGCGTGGCCTGCTATGGCGAAAACCGCCTCGCCGCCGCCGAGGCGAATGTGCTGATCCTGGCGGTCAAGCCGCAGATCATGCCGGCGGTCCATGCCGAGTTGCTGGATACCTTGCATCGCCAGCGACCGCTGCTGATCTCGATCGCCGCCGGGGTCCGCATCGACCAGCTGGAGCGCTGGTTTGGTCATACCCTGCCCATCGTGCGCTGCATGCCCAATACGCCGGCGCTGATCGGCGCGGGCGCCACCGGGCTTTGCGCCAACCGGCGGGTCAGCCCGGAACAGCGTGCGCAGGCCCAGCACATCCTGGATGCCGTTGGCCTCACCCGCTGGATCGACGACGAGGCGCTGATGGATACCGTCACCGCCATTGCCGGCTCCAGCCCGGCCTATTTCTTCGCCCTGGTGGAAGCACTGGAAGATGCCGCCTTTGCGCAGGGCATGCCGCGCGACGTAGCCCGCGCCCTCGCCGCCCAAGCCTGCCTGGGTGCCGGACGCATGCTGACCGAAAGCGGCGAAGACCCGGGCGTGCTGCGCCACCGTGTCACCTCGCCCCATGGCACCACGCAAGCGGCCCTGGAAAGCTTTGCCGCCGACCACTTCCATGCCATCGTTGCCCGCGCCGTGGCCGCTGCCACGCGCCGCGGTGGCGAGCTGGCCGCTGCCCTGGACGACACCCCGTGAGCTACCTAGTCAACGCCCTTTCCTTCCTGCTCGAACTGGCCTTTGGCGCCGCCGCGGCCTTGTTCGCCCTGCGCCTGCTGGCCGAAGCCAGTCGCGCGGACTTCCACAACCCGCTCAGCCAGTTCGTCTATCGCACCACCAATCCCATCCTGGCGCCGATCCGCAAGCTGCTGCCGAACTGGCGACGTATCAATATCGCCGCCCTGCTGCTGATCTGGCTGTTGATGTTGCTCAAGCGCGTGCTGCTGTTTGCGCTGCTTGGCGTGTTTCCGCATGTGCTTGGCCTGGTGTTGCTGTCGGTCGCCGACACGCTCGACTTCATCCTGATGTTCTACGTGGTGCTGATCTTCATCTGGTCACTGATGAGCCTGTTCCAGGTCGAGCACTACCACCCGGTATACCGATTGGCCGGCACCCTGGTCGATCCGCTGCTGCGCCCGCTGCGCGGCAAGCTGGTGGCGGGTGGCCTCGACTTCGCCCCCTGGGCCGTGATGATCGTGCTGATCCTGGCGCGCCTGCTGGTGGTGTCGCCACTGGCCGACTTCGGCGGCCGGCTGGCGCTCGGGCTCTAGGCGCTCTCGATGGAACGTCACGTGGCCGCGTCGTTTGCGTCGCGGCCCTGCCCCCTCTGATAAGGAAGGTCCCGCCATGAAAGTGACTTCGCACTCCCTGCGCCTGTGTGGTCTCACGCTGGGCATCGCCGCCGCATGGCTACCCTGCGCCCAGGCCACCGAAACCGCCCCTAAAGCCGCACAGTCTTCGGCCCCAGCAGCGGCGAAACGCGACGTCGTGGCGGCGAATATCGACGCATCGGTCAAGCCTGGTGATGATTTTTTCGCGTTCGCCAACGGCGCATGGCTGAAGAGCAACCCGATCCCGGCCCAGGAATCGATGTGGGGCATCGGCCAGGTGGTGCAGGACGAGCTCTACGCCAAGCTGCGCAAGATCAGCGAAACCGCGGCCGCGCAAAACAACGCAGCCATCGGCAGCGATGAGCAAAAGGTGGGTGACTTCTGGACCACCGCCATGGACCAGGCACGGGCCGACAAGCTTGGCCTGAGCCCACTGAAAGACGAACTCGCGCGCATCGATGCCGTGCATGACCTGGCGTCCGCGCTCGACGAGGGCTTCGCGCTGCAACCACTCGGTGTCGATGGGTTCTTCGATTTCGGCGTATCGCAGGACGAAAAGAACAGCGACGTGATGGCCGTGCATCTCGGCCAGGGCGGCCTGGGCCTGCCGGACCGCGACTACTACTTCAACCAGGAGCCGGGCGTCGCCAAGGCGCGCACCGCCTATGTGGAGCACCTGCACCGCATGTTCCGCCTGCTCGGTGCCGACGATGCCACTGCAGGCAACAGCGCGACCCAGGTGATGGCGTTCGAAACCGCGCTGGCCAAGGTGTCGCGCCCGCTGGCGGACCTGCGCGATCCGGAGAAGAACTACCACAAGATGGCGCCCGCCGACTTCACCGGCAAGGTCACGCCAGCCATCGCCTGGAGCGAGCGTCTGAAGGCGTGGAAGCTATCGCCGGAAACGGTCATCGTCGGGCAACCTGAATTCTTCGGTGGGCTGCAGGCCTTGCTGGCGAAGACGCCGGTGCCGGTGCTGCGTGACTACTTGCGTGTGCATCTGGCTGATGCCTATGCCAGCTACCTGAGCCGGGACTTCGACAACGAGCACTTCGACTTCTACAACCGCGTGCTATCGGGCCAGAAGGAACAAAAGCCCCGTTGGAAACGCGCCCTTCGCGCGGAAAACAACGCCATGGGCATGATCCTCGGCCGCATTTACGTGAGGGACTATTTCCCCGAGAGCAGCAAGCAGCGCTACAACGCCATGGTGGAGGCGATCCGCACGGCCTACGGCGAGCGCATCGACAAGCTGGACTGGATGAGCACCGCCACCAAGGCCAAGGCGCATGAAAAGCTTGCCGCGGTGACCCGAAAGGTCGGCTATCCGGAAAAGTGGAAGGATTACTCCGCGCTAAGCATCGGCCGCGAGTCGTATGCGCGGAACATGATCAATGCCAATCGCTGGGCCTTCAACGACATGGTCTCGAAATTTGGCAAGCCGGTCGACCGCAGCGAGTGGGACATGTATCCGCAGACCTACAACGCCTACTACAACCCGTCCAACAACGAGATCGTGCTGCCTGCCGCGCAGTTCATCATCCCGGGCTACGCGGATGACCAGATCGACGACGCCGTGGTCTATGGCTATGTGGCCGCCTCGACCATCGGCCACGAAATCACCCACGGTTTCGATGATCAGGGGCGCCAGTTCGACGCCGCCGGAAACCTGAAGGACTGGTGGAGCAAGCAGGACTCGACCCGGTTCAACCAGCGCGCTGGCGTCATGGTAAAGCAGTTCAGCGCCTTCGAACCGCTGCCGGGCCTGCACATCAATGGCGAGGCCAGCCTGGGCGAAAATATCGCGGACTTCGGTGGCCTGATGATTGGCCTGGACGCGTTCAAGAAGACCGAGCAATACAAGAACGGTGAGAAGGTGGCCGGCTACACGCCACTGCAGCGATTCTTCCTCGGCTATGCACTGTCATGGCTCTCGCAAGAACGCGAGGACCTGCTGCGCCAGGCCTTGCTCAGCGACGTGCATGCGCCGGCCAAGTGGCGCGTCAATGGCCCGTTGTCGAATATCCCGGAGTTCTACGAAGCGTTCGATGTGAAGCAGGGACAGCCGATGTGGCGGCCCGAAGCGGAGCGCGTTCGTATCTGGTGACGTCGCCCTGCTCCCTCTCCCCGGCGGGGAGAGGGTTGGGGTGAGGGGGCAATCTTGCGGGAACGCTCAGTCAAAGCGCGCTTCTTCCCGACCTTGTCGCAAGCACCCGCCCCTCACCTCAATCCTCTCCCCGACGGGGAGAGGAAGCTACGACGCGTGCCTTGCCGCCCAATCCGCAAAAATCGCATGCATGGCGCTCAAGCCATCAAACAGCGCCGCCGGGCCCGGCTGCAAAATGATCGGTGACTTGATCTCATAGAGATCGCCGTTGCGAACTGCCGGAATCGCGTCCCAGCCTGTCACGCGCAGCGACGCGCTCCGGACGAAAACGCTTGCCGCACCACGAGCCAAGAATGATGTCCGGCGCCTGCCGCACCACCTCGCCGCTGATCTGCCCAGGATGCGATGCTTGGCCAGCGACTCGCCCGCCATCTCGCGGAAACACATCGTCGCCGCCCGCGATACGCACCAACTCGGCCACCCAGCGGATGCCGGTAATCAACGGCTCGTCCCATTCCTCGAAATACACCTGTCGGCCGACGCGGGAACTGCGGCCGCCGCCGCTCGGATCGCGGCGATATGCCGTTCCGCCTGCCGCGCATAGGCGTCGGCCTTGTCGCCCGCGCCCACCATCGCACCGAGCCGGCGAATATACGCAAGGATGCCGTCCACGCTGCGGTGGTTGCTGATCCACACTTCCACGCCGGCCTTGATCAGGTCGCGCGCGATGTCGGCCTGGATATCGGAGAAGCCGATCGCCAGGTCCGGTTCGCAGCTTGAGGATCTCGCCGATCTTCGCGCTGGTGAACGCCGAGACCTTCGGCTTCTCCTTGCGCGCCCGCGACGGCCGCACGGTGAACCCGGAAATACCGACGATGCGGTGTTCCTCGCCGAGCGCGTAGAGCACCTCGGTCGGCTCTTCGGTCATGCAGACGATGCGCTGCGGGTAATGATCGGCCACGCCCTGGCCCTTGCCGCCATGTTCGGTCACGCGTTCAATGTCCCAGCACGGTCACGGTGATCTTGCGCTGATGCGGATCAAGGCGGTGTTCCCATAGATAGATGCCTTGCCAAGTGCCCAGCTGCAGCTTGCCCGCGTGCACGGGCACGACCAGGCTGGCACCGGTGAGGATGGCGCGCACGTGCGCCGGCATATCGTCCGGCCCCTCCTCGTCGTGCCGGAAGATGGCATCGCCATCGGGCACGGCGCGTGCCAGCCAGCGTTCCAGATCGTCGCGCACGGTCGGGTCGGCGTTCTCGCTGATCAATAACGAGCAGCTGGTGTGCAGGCTGAAGATGTTGGCAAGGCCGGTGTGCACGCCACTGGCTGTCACCACGTCACCGATCCTGTCGGTGATCTCGGTGAAGCCGCGGCCGCGCGAGTGCACGACAAAGCCATTCTGGGTAACGTGATCGGCGGGCGCTGCGCGCATGCTTCATGCCTCCGAGTGGCTTGTGAGTACGCTCAAGGATAGAGCAGGCGATGCGTCCAGGTCTGGCCATGACGGCTCCAGCGCACGCGCTCGTGCAGCCGGAACTCCGCGCCGTACCAGAATTCCACCATATCCGGTTCCACTACGAAGCCACCCCAGTGCGGGGGGCGCGGCACGTCGCGGCCTTCGTATTCATGCTCGTAGCGCTCGAAGCGCTGCTCGAAGGTGTCGCGATCGGGCAGGGTCTGCGACTGCAGCGAGGCCCAGGCGCCGATCTGGCTGGCGCGCGGACGGGAGGCGAAGTAGATATCCGACTCCTCCGCCAGCAGCTTGCGCGCCACGCCTTCGACCCGCACCTGCACCACTTCGCGCAGCTGCTTCCAGTGGAAGCACAGGGCCACCTGGGCATGCGCCTCAAGCTGGCTGCCCTTGTCGCTCTCGTAGTTGGTATAGAAACGGAAGCCGCGTTCGTCGGCGCCCTTGAGCAGCACGATGCGCGAACTCACCCGTCCGGCCGCATCGACCGTGGCCAAATTCATCGCCGTAGGCTCGGGATCGCCCCCTGCCGCGGCCTCGTCCAACAGTTGCAGGAAGGTGTCTAGGATCTCTGGTTTCAACATGGGGTCTTGAATCGTGGCCGCCGCGCGCCATCATGGCCGAATGTCACCAGATGCTAGCACGCAAAATTCGACCCTGGCGGGACACCTGCTCGACCAGTACGCCGGGCGCATCGCTCGCGCCCGCCGCCCTTATGTGCTGGGCCTGTCCGGCCTGCAGGGCAGCGGCAAGAGCACGCTCGCCCGGGAAATGAAGCTCCAGGCGGAAGTCGCGCGGCTGGCCGACCGAAGTGCTCTCGCTGGACGATTTCTACTACTCGCGCAGCGAACGGGAGGTGCTGGCGCACCAGATCCATCCGCTGCTGCGCACCCGGGGCGTACCCGGCACGCATGAAATCGAGCTGCTGCTGTCGGTGCTGGCCGCGTTGCCGCAGGCATCGGAAAAATTGCCGGTGGACTACCCGCGCTTCGACAAGGGGCGTGACACCCGTGTAACACCTTCGCGCTGGCCGCGCGTCACCCGGCCGCCGAAACTGGTGATCCTGGAAGGCTGGGCGCTGGGCATGCGCCCGCAACTTCAGGCCGCGCTGGAAGAACCCATCAACAGCCTGGAGCGCGATGAAGACCCCGATGGCAGTTGGCGCCACTGGGTCAACAAGCAGCTGCGCGGCTACCAGCCGCTATGGCGCAAGCTGGATGCGCTGATCGTGCTGCAGGCGCCGAACTGGGACGTCGTGCGCCAGCTGGCGCAGCGAGCAGGAAGAGGAATTGCTGGCGCGCCACGCCCCCTGGCCATGGATGCTGCGACGATGCTGCGCTTCCTCGCCCATTTCGAACGCCTGAGCCGGCACGCCCTGGCCACCCTGCCCGCGCTGGCGGATACCTCGGTGGAATACGACGACCATCGCCATGTGCTCGCCCTCAACCATAGTTGACCGGAGCCACCTGTCAGCCTAGGGGTTCCACCATCACCGCGGTGCCATAGGCGAGCACTTCGGTGACGCCTTCGGCAACATCGTTGGCGTCATAGCGCATCGCGATCACGGCGTTGGCGCCATCTCGGCAGCGTGGCGCAGCATCAGCTCGAACGCCTCTTCGCGGGCGTGCTCGCACAACTCCGTATAGATCGAGATATTGCCACCGACCAGGGTCTGCAGCGCAGCACCGAGATTGCCGATGACGCTGCGCGAACGCACGGTGATGCCGCGCACGATGCCCAACGGGCGAACGATGCGATAGCCGGGCAGTTCGTTGCTGGTGCTGACCATGTGGTGACGAGATCTTGCTGGGCATCTGTTGTTCTCCGAAAAATCAGGTACTTCATTCCTGGATCGCCATCCCAGCGAATGCTGGAGCCGCTTGGCGACGGCAGAACGGGGCATCCAGTGTCTGCTGGCCCGCGGGGCCGGATGGATCTTGTACAGGCGGCCTACGGCATGCCACGCATCAAAGCCGCATATCCTTCGCGCGCATCGGGCCATCGTGGCACGAAACCGCTGGCACGTAGTCGCGCGTTGCTGAGGCGCTTGCTGCCCACGCCAGATGGCGCCGCGCCCTCGCCGGGAACAACCGCACCTGCCACTCGCGCCAGGTGGTCGTAAAGGACTGCTAGCGGCAGCGGCGTGTCATCGACACCAAGGTAGAGCGACATCGGCTCTCGCAAGGTCAAGAGATGCACGATGGCTCCGCGGCATCGTCAACGTGGATGCGATTGGCCCAATGCGTTGCGTTGCGCGGCACACGCACTGCGCCGGCGCGCAGGCGCTCGACGAGTTCGAGGCGGTCCGGGCCATACAAGCCGGCAAGCCGCAACACGATCGACGACAGCGGCTGCGCCGCCAGCCATTGCTCGGCCTCCAGCAACACCTTGCCGTTGAAGCCTGGCGGATCCGGTGGCGTCTGCTCGTCGACCCATCCATCGCCATGCTCGCCATAAACCGCGCTGGATGAGACGAACAGTGCACGCTCGAGCGTGTCGCGATCGAGCGCGTCAAGCAGATGGCGCAATCCATCGACGAAGACCGCGTGATAAGCGGCCGGATCACGTGCATCGGGCGTCGGCAAGTAGACCAGTTGGGTGATGCCATCGGGCAAGTCGCGCAATGTCCCAGGCTGGGTAAGGTCGCCCTGCAGCCAGTGGATGCCGCTGCCGTCAGCCAGGGCCCTACGGCGCCGCAAGGCCCATACCTGGTCGCCGCGCGCCAGCAATTGCTTCGCCACGCGCAGGCCGACATCGCCGCAACCGGCGATCAATACTCGGCCACTCAAGTGGGCCACCGCGTTGACGCGATCCGCTTTGCGGTCCTGCGCCTGCTAGCATTTGCGTATGAATCCATCGTGCAACCTGTTTATCGTTGGGCCGACCGGCGCCGGCAAGACGTCCGATTGGACGTCGACTGGCCGAGCATTATGGTCTGAGCTTCGTCGATCTCGACCAGGAAATCGAACGCCAGTGTGGCGTACCGGTGAGCACGGTATTCGAGATCGAGGGCGAGGTCGGCTTCCGGCGGCGCGAAAATCAGCTGCTCGAGGAATGCAGCCGCCGGCGCGGCGTACTGCTGGCCACCGGCGCGGGCGCGGTGCTCGATCCGGCCAATCGTCGGCTGCTCGCCGAACGCGGCTACGTGCTGTGGCTGCAGGCCACGCTCGAACTGCAACTGGAACGGCTCGCCCAGGACCGGCAGCGCCCCCTGCTGGCAGGTAGCGACCGCGCCGTCAGACTGGAAGCCATGGCACAACAGCGCACGCATCTCTATCAGGAAATCGCCGACCTGGTGATTCCTGGCGCACACGAGCACGTACACGCTGCCAGCGCGCGCAGCATTCTTTTGATCGACCAATCCTGGCATCGCCAGCACGCCGCATGACGACACACACCGACACAAGCCTTCGCACCATCGACGTCGCGCTCGGCACGCGCAGTTATCCCGTCTGGATTGGCCCGGGCCTGCTGGCTGACCATGCGCGCTGGCGGACCGCCTTGCGCGGGCGACATGCGCTGGTGATCAGCAACACCACAGTGGCGCCGCTCTATCTCGATCGCGTGGCCGCGGGGCTGGATGGCCTGCACTGGTCATCGTTCCTGCTTGACGACGGCGAGGCACACAAGACGTTTCGCGAACGTCGGCCGCGCCCTGGAAGCGCTGGCCCAACTGGGCGCCACGCGCGACGCCTGCGTGATCGCTCTAGGCGGTGGCGTGGTCGGCGATCTGGCGGGCTTCAGCGCCGCCTGCTGGATGCGCGGCATCGACTTCATCCAGATGCCGACCACCTTGCTCGCCATGGTCGACTCCTCGGTGGGCGGCAAGACCGGCGTCAACCTTCCCGCGGGCAAGAACCTGGTCGGCGCCTTCCACCAGCCACGCGCCGTGGTGGCCGACACCGAGCACGCTGGCTACGCTGCCGGATCGCGAATACCGCGCCGGCCTCGCCGAGGTCGTCAAGGGCGCGGCGATCGGCGACCCGGCTTTCTTCGCCTGGCTGGAGCAGCACGCCGCCGCGCTCGCATGCGCGCGAACCGGCACCGCTGATTGAAGCGATCGCGCGCAAGGTCAGCTACAAGGCCGGCGTGGTGGCGCGCGACGAAACCGAACAGGGCGAGCGTGCCCTGCTCAATCTCGGCCACACGTTCGGCCACGCGCTGGAAACGGCCGGCAAGTACAGCGTGCTGCTGCACGGCGAAGGCGTCGCGATCGGCATGCTGCTGGCGGCGCAACTGTCCGAACGGCTAGGCATGAGCGAGGCAGCCGATACGGCACGCCTGCAGCGCCTGCTCACCGTGCTGGGCCTGCCCACCGCCATTCCGGCGGGCATGGATCCGGAGCAGCTGTTGGGCTTGATGCGGCTGGACAAGAAGAACCTTGCCGGCTACGTTGCGGCTGATCCTCTGGCGCGGCATCGGCCGCGCCGAGATCATCGGTGGCGTCGACGAAAAAGCCGTTCTCGCGGTATTGGAATCAGCTAGTCGTTAATTTGCCTCCCCATCGTCCCAGCGACTTTGGCTACACGACACGAAGAAAGCAAAGGACGCTGGATCCCAGCGTCCGCTGGGATGACGGTGAGGGAAGTCGAACCCGCCTGCGACCGCGGCGCGCTCGCTACTCCGTGTCCAGCCTTCTAGAATGCGGGGCATTACGGCACCTAGCCTTCTCCCAAGCCCAGGTATCCATGCGTCTCTACCTGCAAGCCATGCCCGATGCCAGCCAGGCGCCGCGCTATGTCCAGATCGCGATCGAGCAGGACTCTGCTTGGTGGCTGGACGCTTTATCGCGAATCCGGCGTCCAGGGCGGCAAGGCCACGCTCAAGCGCGAGCAGTTTCTCGAACGCGACGACGCGATCGCTGCCTTCGAGAAGGCCCGCGACGCGCAGCTCAAGCGCGGCTTCCGCGTGATGTTCAGCCAGGGGCTGGAAGGCCCGTACGGACACTGAAATGACTGAAGTTCTGAAGAACGACCGCTTCCTGCGCGCCCTGCGCCGTGAGGCCACCGACACCACGCCGATCTGGGTCATGCGCCAGGCCGGCCGCTACCTGCCCGAATACCGCGCCACCCGCGCCCGCGCCGGCAGCTTCATGGCGCTGGCGCAGAATCCGGAACTCGCCTGCGAAGTGACGCTGCAGCCGCTGGAGCGGTTCGAGCTGGACGCGGCCATCCTGTTCTCCGACATCCTCACCATCCCCGACGCGATGGGCCTGGGCCTGAGCTTTGCCCAGGGCGAGGGCCCGCAGTTCGCACACCCGGTACGCAGCAAGGCCGACATCGACAAGCTCGGCGTGCCCGACATGGAAGGCCAGCTGCGCTATGTGATGGACGCCGTACGCCTGATCCGCCGCGAACTGCATGGCCGCGTGCCGCTGATCGGCTTCTCGGGCAGCCCGTGGACGCTGGCCTGCTACATGGTCGAGGGCCATGGCTCGCGCGATTTCGCCACGCTCAAGGCCATGTGCTGGAACGAGCCGGCCCTGGCCCACCGACTGCTGGATACGCTGGCGCAGTCCGTCGCCGCCTACCTGATCGCCCAGGCCGCCGCCGGCGCGCAGGCGCTGATGGTGTTCGACACCTGGGGCGGCCTGCTGGGCCCGGCCGCGTTCCGCGAGTTTTCCCTGCGTTACATGGCCCAGGTGATGGACGCGCTGAAGGCTGATCCGCATAGCCGCGAGCTGCCGGTGATCCTGTTCTCCAAGGGCGCCGGCCAGCACCTGTCCCGGCATGGCCGACACCGGCTGCGCCGGCCTGGGCGTGGACTGGACCATGGACCTGGCCGATGCCCGCCAGGCCATCGCCGGCCGCGTGGCCTTGCAGGGCAACCTCGACCCGGCCGTGCTGCGCGCCAGCCCGGACATCATCCGCCGCGAGGCGCGCCGGGTCCTGGACAGCTACGGCAACCACCCCGGCCACGTCTTCAACCTCGGCCACGGCATCACCCCCGAGGTCGATCCCGAGCACGTCAAGATCCTGGTGGACGAAGTCCACGCCTACGGCCGCCAGCTGCGCGGCTAGCCGCCTTGGCTCCTCTCCCCGCCGGGGAGAGGGCTGGGGTGAGGGCCGAAAAGGGGGTAAAGGGCGGGTGCTCGCGACAGCCTCTCTACGAGTCACAGCGGCGGCCTGAACCCAAACGTCCGGACAAGCCCCACCCCCTCATCCCAACCTTCTCCCCAAGGGGAGAAGGAGAAAGGCGGTTTTGGCACCTCAAGCCCCCCGCCCGTACAATCGACCCTTTGACGCCCATCCCCACGCGCCACCCTGGCGCGCAATCGCGAGCCCCCGATGGAAAAGAGTTTCGAGCCCAGCCAGATCGAGTCGACGTGGTATGCCCGCTGGGAAGCCAGCGGCGACTTCAAGCCCTCCGGTCATGGCGAGCCGTACTGCATCCTGCTGCCGCCGCCGAACGTCACCGGCACGCTGCACATGGGGCATGCGTTCCAGCAGACCGTGATGGACATGCTGATCCGCTACCAGCGCATGCGCGGCATGAACACGCTGTGGCAGGTCGGCACCGACCACGCCGGCATCGCCACCCAGAAGATCGTGGAGAACCAGCTGGCCGCCGACGACAAGACGCGCCATGACCTGGGCCGCGAGGCGTTCGTCGAGCGCGTGTGGAAGTGGAAGGAAGAATCCGGCTCCACCATCACCCGCCAGATGCGCCGCATCGGCGCCGCCGCCGACTGGTCGCGCGAGCGCTTCACCATGGACGAGGGGCTCTCGGCCGCGGTGCGCAAGGTGTTCGTGCGAGTGGTATCGCGACGGCCTGATCTACCGCGGCAACCGCCTGGTGAACTGGGACCCGGTGCTGGGCACGGCGGTCTCCGACCTCGAAGTGAACAACGTGGAACGCGACGGCCATCATGTGGTCGATCCGCTATCCCGCCGCCGATGGCAGCGACCAGGCCTGGTGGTGGCCACCACCCGCCCGGAGACCATGCTCGGCGACGTCGCCGTGGCGGTGCATCCGGAAGACGAGCGCTATGCGCAGCTGATCGGCAAGAAGCTGAAGCTGCCGCTGACCGGACCGCGAGATCCCGGTCATCGCCGACGACTACGTCGACCAGCGAATTCGGCACCGGCTGCGTGAAGATCACGCCGGCCCACGACTTCAACGACTACGCGATCGGCCAGCGCCACAACCTGCGCGCCGATCAGCATCTTCACGCTGGATGCCAAGGTCAACGACAACGCGCCGGCCGTGTACCAGCGGCCTGGATCGCTTCGACGCGCGCAAGACGCGTGCTCGCCGACCTGGAAGCCGCAGGCCTGCTGGTCGAGACCAAGCAAGCACAAGCTGCAGGTGCCGGTCAGCCAGCGCTCCGACGCGGTGATCGAGCCGATGCTGACCGACCAGTGGTTCCTGGACCTCACCACCGACACGCAGCGCGGAAGGCCGGCCCCGGCGGGCGCAAGGCGATCACCGAGCCGGCGCTGGACGCGGTGCGTTCGGGCGAGATCAAGTTCGTGCCGGAGAACTGGAGCACCACCTATACGCAGTGGCTGGAGAACATCCAGGACTGGTGCATCAGCCGCCAGCTCTGGTGGGGCCACCACATTCCGGCGTGGTACGACGAGGCCGGCAACATCTTCGTGGGCGAAGACGAAGCCGATGCGCGCGCGCATGCCAGCGATCGCACCCGTCGGCACGCTGCGCCAGGACGACGATGTGCTGGACACCTGGTTCAGCTCGGCGCTGTGGCCGTTCTCCACCCTGGGCTGGCCGGCCAACGGCCCGGTGAAGAACGAGCGCGGCGAGATCGTGGCCGACTGGCAACACGACCAGATCTTCCTGCCCACCGCGGTGCTGGTCACCGGCTTCGACATCATCTTCTTCTGGGTCGCGCGCATGGTGATGGCGACCAAGTACTTCACCGGCCAGGTGCCGTTCCGCGAGGTGTACATCAACGCCATCGTGCGCGATGCGGAAGGCCAGAAGATGTCCAAGTCCAAGGGCAACACACTGGACCCGCTGGACCTGATCGACGGCATCGAGCTGGAAGCCGCTGGTGAAGAAATCCACCACAGTCACTGCTGATTCCGCAGGTGCGCGAGAAGGTGGAGAAGCGCATCCGCAAGGATTACCCCGACGGCATCCCCGCCATCGGCACCGATGCGCTGCGCTTCACTTTCGCCGCGCTGGCCAGCTACAGCCGCACCATCAACTTCGACATGAAGCGCTGCCGAAGGCTACAAGGCAAGTTCTGCAACAAGCTGTGGAACGCCGCGCGCTTCGTGCTGATGAACCTGCCGGAAGGCGAGCTGCCGGCACCGAGCGGCGCGCCGGTGACCGAAGCCGCGAGCGCTGGATTCTCACGCGCCTCAAGCAGACGCTTGGCGACGTGGAGCAGCACTTCGCCAGCTACCGCTTCGACCTGCTGGCGCAGGCGCTGTACGAGTTCACCTGGAACGAGTTCTGCGACTGGTTCCTGGAACTGTCCAAGCCGGCCTTGAACGGCGACGACGCACTGGCCGCTGCCTCCACCCGCCATACCCTGGTCGTGGTGCTGGAAACCGTGCTGCGCGCGCTGCATCCGATCATGCCGTTCATCACCGAGGAGATCTGGCAGTCGGTCGCACCGAAGCTCGGCTCTCTCCGAAGGCGGCCTGATGCAGCGTCCGTGGCCGCGTGCCGAAGACTTGGTCGCGGATGAAGCCGCCACCGCCGAGATCGAATGGTTCAAGAACGTACTGAGCGGCATCCGCCGCATCCGCGCGGAAATGAACATCGCGCCGGGCAAGACGATTCCCCTGCTGCTTGCCGACGGCGATGCGACGGATCGAGTACGCGCCGCCAAGTTCGCTGCCCAGATCAGCTTCCTCGCCCGCGTCGACGCACCGCAATGGATCGAGTCCGGCGCCGACGAACCCGCCGCTGCCGCAGCCGTGGTTGGTTCACTCCGCGTGCTGATTCCGCTGGCCGGCCTGATCGACCTCGGCGCCGAGAAGACGCGCCTGGCCAAGGAAATCGCCCGCATCGAAAGCGAGATCAAGAAATGCGAAGGCAAGCTCGGCAACGCGAACTTCGTGGCGAATGCGCCAGCCGACGTGGTGGCACAGGAACGCCAGCGCATCGCCGACTGGGGCGTCCAGCTCAATGCCTTGCGCGAGCAGGCGCAGAAGCTGGGGTGACTCGCTCTTAACGCCCTCTCCCCTTTGGGGAGAGGGCTGGGGTGAGGGGGCAATCTTGCGTCGAGGCTGATTCAGAGCCGGCTCCGTCGCGTCTATTTCGCGAGCACCCGCCCCTCATCCCGACCTTCTCTCCCACAGGGACTACCTTCGGGTCGCCCAAAGGGGAGAAGGAGAAGTGCGCTACGCCGGCGCCAAATCCAACGCCATCACAATGGCATCCTCGCGCCCTTGCCTGGCTGGGTAGTACTTGGGCCGGCGGCCGATCTCGCCAAAGCCCATCGATTCATAGAGCTTCTGCGCAATCGGATTGGACGGCCGAACTTCGAGGAATACGCGCGTCGCGCCGTTCCAGCGTGCGATATCGAGCAGCCGTCGCAGCAGCAGCCGACCCAGGCCGAGCCCACGATGCCCGGGACCGATGCAAACGTTGAGCACGTGGGCTTCGCCGGCGGCCACGGATAGCACACCGTAGCCCGCCACTTCACCTTCGACCCACATGACCCAGCACGGATGGCCGGCCTTCAGGCAGTCGCTGAAAATGCCTTGCGACCAGGGAAAATCGTAGGAGGAGGCCTCCATGACCGCGACGGCTGGCAAGTCTTCGCGCCGCATGGCGCGTATCTCGGCATGGGGACGGGCCACAGCGACCATGGTCAATCACTCCATGGGTGCGGCCAGGGCACGCCGCAGGCTGCGCAGCGCATTCCACAGGCGACGCTTGCCAGCCGCCGAGGCCAATACGCTGGCTGGCTCGTCAGCCAGCACGATATGCGCCCGGCTGAGCGTGGCGGCAGGTAACTCACGACCCAGCGCATGCGCCTGCGCCTCGCCAAACACCAGATAGGCGCGGGCCTCCGGCGCCGAAGGCAGCTGGCCGTTGCTCACTTCGATACGTGGCGCGCGCGCCAGCGGTGGCGCCACTGGTCATCAACGCGCGCCCCACCAGGTCCAGCTCGCGCTGCGAGCAGCCCGCCGGCAGAAGCACGACGCACTCGCCCGACGATACCGCGGCGGGCGCGATCTCGGTGGCTTCGACGGCGGCGTCCGATGGCACGCGGCGCACCCACGGCGTCACACCCAGGGCGCGCAGCACGCGCTCACGGTGGGCCGACGAGGCGTGTGCGAGCACGGCCATGCTCAAGCCACTCCGCGACGCCGACGGCGGGTCGCGCGACCCCACAGGGTCATGACCGGCCCGGACAGCAGGTACAGCGTGAACACCACGAACAGCACGCGCGGCGGGTCCACAAAGAACGGCACCAGGATCAGCACGCCGATGATGATCCACAGGAACGGCACGCGATCGCCCATCGGCAGCGACTTGAAGCTGTAATAGCGGAAACGACTTACCATCAGCAGGCCCACCAGCACGGCCATCACCATGGTGATGAAGCACACCTCTTCGCCGAGGATGCCGAACTTGTCCATGCTCCAGACAAAGGACATGCATACCGCGGCCGCGGCCGGACTGGCGAGGCCCTGGAAATAGCGCTTGTCGATCACCGCCACCTGGGTGTTGAAGCGAGCCAGGCGCAAGCGCCGCGCAGGCGGCATAGATGAACGCGGCGGCCCAACCGATCTTGCCCCACGGTCGGACCGAAGTCCCGCAGGGTGGACAGCGACCACGTATACATGACCAGGGCCGGCGCCAGGCCGAAGCTCACCAGGTCGGACAGCGAGTCGTATTGAACGCCGAACTCGGTCTGCGTGCCGGTCAGGCGTGCCACCCGGCCGTCCATACCGTCCAGCAGCGCGGCCACGAACACGGCCATGGCGGCCGAGCTGAAGTCACCGCCGATGCTTGCGACAATCGCGTAGAAACCGGCGAACATGGCGCCCGTGGTGAACAGGTTCGGCAGCAGGTAAATGCCCCGATGACGCGGGGGGCGGACTGGCGTACTGTCGCTCATGAATCAATCCGTGACGGAATGCGCGCAGTGTAAACCATCCGCCGCTTGAGTCCGGCCGACGGGGGTTGTTAACTTGAGCACCTTGTCCCAAAGCCTTGGAGAACCCGATGCGCCGCCTGCTGATCGCCGCCGCGTTACTGCTCGTTGCGCCCCTGGTTGCCGCCCAGGTCTATAAGTGGACGGACGCCAGCGGCACCGTGCACTACGCCGATGCTCCCCCGCCGCAGGGCACCAACTACAAGAAGGTGACCACGACCGGTACGGTGGAACCGCTGGCCCAGCCCGCCCCCAAGGTCAACACCGAGGGCGAGGGCGAGGTGGCGGCGAAACCCTCGACCCAGCCAGTCGCTGACACTCCGGAAAACCGAGCCAAGCTGTGCAGTTCGCTCAAGAGCAATCTTGAGACGCTCAAGAGCAGCGGTCCGGTGGTGATGGACGAGGGCGGCCAGCAAAAAGTGATGGGCGCCGACCAGCGCAAGCAGCAGCAGACCGCCGCCGAAGCCCAGTACCAGCAGTACTGCTCGGGCGAGTTGAGCCATCGAACCATGACCTGCGGATTTCGGCCCACGACGCGGATCTTGGGCCCGAATCCGCGGAGTCGGCGTCGCGGATAGCTATAATCGGCCTCTTTTAACCCGCCGGATCCGCTCGCATGCGCCTTAGCCAATTCCACCTGGCCACCGTCAAGGAAGTCCCCGCCGACGCCGAGATCGCCAGCCACCAGCTGATGCTGCGCGCCGGCATGATCCGCAAGCTCGCCTCCGGCCTCTACACCTGGTCGCCGCTGGGCCTGCGCGTGCTGCGCAAGGTGGAGGACATCGTGCGCGAGGAGATGGACCGCGCCGGCGCGCTCGAGATGCTGATGCCTTCGATCCAGCCCCGGGAGCTGTGGGAAGAAACCGGCCGCTGGGAGAAATTCGGCGGCCAGCTGCTGAAGATCAAGGACCGCAAGGAGCAGGAGTTCTGCTACGGCCCCACCGCACGAGGAAGTGATCACCGACTTCGCGCGCAACGAGCTGAAGAGCTACAAGCAGCTGCCGCTCAACTTCTACCAGATCCAGACCAAGTTCCGCGACGAGATCCGCCCGCGTTTCGGCGTGATGCGCGCGCGCGAGTTCCTGATGAAGGACGCCTACTCCTTCCATCTCACGCCCGGATTCGCTGGCCGAAACCTACGACGTGATGTACCAGGCCTACGCGCGCATCTTCACCCGCCTGGGCCTGAAGTTCCGCGCCGTGCAGGCCGACACCGGCGCCATCGGCGGCAACGCCAGCCACGAGTTCCAGGTGCTGGCCGACTCCGGCGAGGACGCCATCGCGTTCTCCGACGGCTCCGACTACGCCGCCAACATGGAAAAGGCCGAGGCGCTGGCACCCGCCAGCGACGCGCCCTGCCCCTGCCGCCGCCCTGCAGCGCGTGGATACGCCCAGCGCAGAAGACCATCGACGAGGTGGCGGCGTTCCTCAAGGTCGTCGCCGCAGCAGTGCGTGAAGACCATCCTGGTGCGCGGCACCGACGGGCTGGTTGCGCTGTGCCTGCGTGGCGACCACGAGATCAACGAAGTCAAGGCCGGCAAGCTGGCCGAGCTGCCGGGCGAATCGGTGCTGGCAGGCGAAGAGGAAATCCTCGCAGCCGACCGGTACCCGCCCGGCTTCATCGGCCCCGTCGGCCTGCCCGCCTCGATGCCGGTCATCGTCGATCGCGGCGCTGCCGTGCTGGCCGACTTCGTCTGCGGCGGCAACCAGGATGGCAGCCATTACACCGGCGCCAACTGGGAGCGCGACGCGCGCATCACCCGCATCGAGGACATGCGCAAGGTCGTCGAGGGCGACCCCTCGCCGGACGGCCACGGCACGCTGCGGATCGCCCGCGGCATCGAGGTGGGCCATGTGTTCCAGCTCGGCCAGAAGTACGCCGAGGCGCTCAAGGCCACCGTGCTGGACGAACACGGCAAGGCCCAGGTCATGTAGATGGGCTGCTACGGCATCGGCGTCAGCCGCATCGTCGCCGCAGCCATCGAGCAGCGCCACGACGAAGCCGGAATCATCTGGCCGGAGGCGATGGCACCGTGGCGGATCGCCGTCTGCGTGATCAATCCCAAGAACTCGCCGGACGTCGCCCAGGCGGCTGATGCGCTTTATCAGCAGCTGAACGAGCGCGGCATTGAAGCCGTGCTGGACGACCGCGGCCTTCGCCCGGGCGCGATGTTCGCCGACATGGAATTAATTGGTATTCCCCATCGCGTCGTTATCAGCGAACGCGGCATAGCCGCCGGCACGCTGGAATATCGCGCGCGCGATGCCGCGGAAAGCCGCGCCATTACGCAGGACGAGCTGTTTTCCCTGCTCGGCTGAGCCACCCGCTGCAAGATCCATGAAAACGGCCGCCATTCGCGGCCGTTTTCATTTACAGGCACCGTCAGCGCACTGACCATGCTGAACTTTTTTGATTGCCCGAAATCCATGCATTTCCCATTCAATTCGGATTCGTTGCGAATGGGAGCCGCTCAAATCAGTTCCGCCTATTGACGGCGCTTTGCAATTGCGATGCTCATGATAGAGAATCAAAAGTAATTCGAAGATGCCTCGTCCCTACGTAGACGATGCCCATATATAGCCAATACTCACCTCCGGGAGTTGCATATGGCAGTTGATATCAAGAACCTCAATCACAACCAGCTCAACGACCTGATCAGCAAGGCTCAGCTGCGTCAGAATGAACTGCGTAAGGAAAAGGTCGCCAAGCTGCGTGAAAAGATTCACGCGCTGATCAAGGCCGAGGGTTATGCATTCGAGGATATCTTCGGCACCGGCCGCGCCAAGACCCGCCGCAGCGGCGGCACGGTGGCCCCAAAGTACCGCAATCCCGCCGAGCCGGAGCAGACCTGGTCCGGCCGCGGCAAGCGTCCGCGCTGGTTCAATGACGCGCTGAAGGCTGGCAAGAAGGAAAAGGACCTGGCGATTTGATCGCCGCAGATTCCAGATAATCAAGACGCCGGCCTAACGCCGGCGTTTCTTGTTTCCACGTCCAATTCAGAGCGAGCGACGTGGGGCAATCAAAAGGTCTCCAAACAACAATCCCGCCACCAGTGCAATCAACAAGGTAATCAGCAACATGGTCGTATCCATGCCCAAGGTGGTGTCACGCTCCAGCAAATAAGACGCGCTGCGGTATCCGACACTGCCCGGCACCAGCAGGATAATGCCGGGTTCACGAATGATCGCGCCCGGGCGATGCACGAAACGCGCGTAGAGATTGGCCAGACTGCTAAGCGTCAGGCCACCCAGGAACACGCCGAATGGCGCCGCCGGGATATTCCCCGCAAAAGCACCGCCCCAGCGCGTCACCAGATAACCGAGCACCACCGCCGCCATCACCACCAGCCAGTCGCGTCGCGCCGCGCGAAACGAAATGGCAAACGCAAAGGCACCCATCAACAGGGCCGGGTAGTCCGTCCACGACGGCAATGGCGGCAGGGCGTAGTCGCGCCCCACGACACCGAATGCGCTGCATAGCTGGGTGCCCGCCACGGTACCGAAGGTCAGCTTGATCAACGTCGCAATGGCGCCACCCATGCGCGCCACGCCGGCCACCAGGTGCTGGCTGGATATCTCACGCACGGCCGTGGTGAGCGCCATGCCGGGCATCAAGACGATCAAGCCCGCCAGGATCACCGACTTGATCGCCAGTGGCACGACGAACTGGCTGACCATGATGGCAATGACCGTGGCCACCAGGGCGCTGATCGCTTCGCTCGCGACGGCCAAACGGGGTCGCGTCGCCGACAGCACGGTGATGACGCCGATGATGAGACCGATAGACGCCGCCGCAACCAGATCCGCCCACGAACTGTGAAGCAGCAAGGCCACCACGGTGGCCGCCGCCAGGCCATAGCTGGCGATCACTCCTGCCTGCGCGCGACGCGTCTCCGGCCGTCCCAGTTCCCGCAATAGACGAAAGCCCTCGCGCAGCTCCATGTCGCCGGCAATCACCTTGTCGGCGATGGCGTCGGCATCACACAGGCGCGCCAGGTTCACGTCACCCGGCGCCAAGCGCATCACCTGGGTGACCTGGGCGACATCCTGCTCGCTCTGCGCCAGATCGGTAAACGAAATGATGATGGCGGTCGGACTGGACCACACATCGGCAACCAGCCCAAGCCGCTGCGCCGAACCGGCAATGGCGCCCTCAAGGCGTGGCGCAGCCGTGCCGTACTGATGAAGACGGCGCGCCAGCTCCAGCAGGAAGGCAATGCGCGTATTCAGCGGCGCCAGGGCAAGCGGCGTGACGACGGCGGGCGAGGTCATCGCGCGAGGAATCGCGTGGCGTGTGCAGGGTTTGGCATGGGTAGGTGCGATGTCGGCGTGGCCATGGGCATGCGGTAAGTAAAACTGATTTGGATGGCCATTGTTAGGGTTGCCGACGCTTTTGCTCGGCATTTCGTCTCGTCATCCCAGCGGCCCTCAACCACCGAAGCGTTGGTCAAGCCGGGATGACGATCGAATGCGGCTGAGCCTCGCGTCGGCCAGCTTCGCTATCGCATGGCGCCTTCGCGGAAAAGACCAGCGAGGGGCAAGAGGGGGAACGACCTTGCCATCGGGATGTACTTCGCAAGGACGATGAACGACAGCGTGATGCATCAAGACCCCGCCAACCTCCTGCCTTCGCCTCAGTGAAACTGATCGCTCGCGGGCACCCATGTACTGCCCGCCCGCGCCGGCACCGGGTTCACGGCAGGCGGATCGGTTTCGCACTCTGGCGGCATTGGTCCGCCGGCCACGCGTGCGGCAGCGCACTGCGCACTGTTGTCCAGCTTGGCCGTAGCCATCACCGGTGATGGCTGGGTGGCTGCCGGTGCCGGCGTTACCAGCGGATTGCTTGGCGCGAGCTGCATCCGTTGATAGACGACGTCGTCCACCGGCTTGGGCGGCGGATCGCCATTGCCGCAGCCGAACAAGGCCATCGGGAACAACGGCATCACCACGCACTCGACGCGCACGCCACGCGGCAGGTGGAAGGTATGCCGCATGGTGGTCTTTTCCACGGCATGGCGAAGGGCCGTATCGATCGAACTCTCGCCCTCCGGCGTCCAGTCCTTCTCGAAGCGCGTCGACTGGTAGCCAATATTGGGCGTGCCGTGCGACATGATTTCGGTATTGCCGTGAGGTTTGAGCTGGACATAGGTGCCCGTGGGTCCAGCGGACTCGTTCTGACCTTGCTGCCCGGGTTGGCCCTGGCCATTGCCCTGACCAGGAGGCACCGTCAGATTCAATCCATTCTTGCCGGCCACCGCGGGCGACTGGCTCACGCCGTTGACCTGTCCGGGCATCCCCGCGCTACTGCCTTGTGGTGTGGCATTGGGCGCACTGCTGGCGCCCTGCTCACCCGCCGACTTGCTGCTCTCGTTGCTGGCCGTGGCTTCCTGGGCGGCCGGCGCGCTGGGCGATGGCGCCACCGAGGGCGTCGAGGTGGCAGCCGCGCTGGCCGGGCTAGCTGCCGCCTCTGCGGGTTGCTCGGTCGAGATCTGCGGACGTTCAATCGTCGGCGTGTTCTCCAGCGCGATCGCCTTGGGCGCTGCGGTCTCCAGCGGCGGTGCCTGCGGGCGCTCCAGGCTCGGCTGCGGATTCGGCGGCAGCGGAACCGCTTCGAGTTCGGGTTCCGCCACCTGGATGGCGGGTGCCTGGATCTGCGGGTGTTCGCGCGACACCACCGGCGTGACCGTACTGGGCTCAGGCTGCAGGTTCACCGTAGGAGCGGGCTGCGCCGGCAGGGGCACGGCTTGCATCTCCGGCTCGGGCGGCGCCGCAGGCTGCTCCGGCCGGGCCACGGCCGCCACGCTGGGTGGTGTATTGACCGGCGCAGCCTTCTCCATGGCGACGGTGGGCGCCTCCACCACGGGTGCAGATTGGGGTGGGATCTCGGGTATCGCGAGCGACGCCGGAGGCGGTACCGGCTCGTTGCCTTCCAGCTGGGGCTTGCGCACGGGCTCGGGCTGGAATTTTGGTGGTACCGGCTGCGACACGGGCGGCGTCTCCAGTGCGACCTGCGGCGGCTGGGCAGCCGTCGGCACCGGCGGCAACTCTTTCGCAGGCGCAGGCTTGGGTACGCTCACCGGCGGTAACGGCGCCGCCGTGATCTCCGGCTTTGGCGCGGTCGGCTTCGCTGCCGCGGCGATCACCGGCGCCTCCAGCGCGGGTACGGGGATGGGCGAGATGTCGTTGTTGCTACGCGTTGCCGGCGTGCTGCGCTTCACCGTGCGCGGCGCGTTCGCCGCATTTCCGTGATGGACCGGCCCTACCTGCTTGGGCGGCGTGCCACGCACGGGCGGTGGCGGTGGCGGCTCTTCCTGTTTTTTCTCGATCAGCCGAACTTGCAGCGCCGTGGTGGATGCTTCGTTGAGCTCTTCCTGCTCATAGGCCGGGCCCAGGATGACACCGACCAGGAACACCAGATGTACGACCAGTGCACCCACCAGGGCCAGGATGCGCAACCAGCGATCGCGCGGTCGCTCGGCTCGCCGCCGGCGATAAACGGCACCGCCCTCCGCCGCTGACTTTGGCGATGGAAGCGACACAGTCAGCCGGGCGGAGGATTCCCTGTCCATGGGGCAAGTGTAGCCGGCGACCCGGGCCATCTGAGAAGCCCCCGCGCGCCAGCCGCCACTGGCTATCCGCCACCTTGCTCTCCCTGGTGGACGGCACGTTCCCGCAGTTCCGCATCGACCGAGCGCGTGGGCGTATCCACGGGGCAACCTTGCGGAAGGGGTTTGTCGGCACGATAGATCGCAATGCACTCGTCAATGCTGGGCGGGGGCTGCGTCGATGTGCCCGGTGCCAGTGCGTTGGCGGGCGCCATGTTCAGGCGCATGTCGCCACTCTTCGACGACGGCGGCGGCGGCGGATCGCCTCCGCAGCCCCCCGCCAGCGCAGCGAACGAGATCGCGCAGTGAATGCGTACGCCAGGGGCTATGTGGAAGGTCTTCTTCACCGTCGTGCTGTCCACGGCACGCTGCAACGCATCGTCAATGCTGCTGCCGCCATGCGAAAAACCCTCCTCGAAGCGCGTCGGTTTGTAGGTGATGGGGCTGTTGTGCTGCATCACCTTGGTATCGCCCTGCGGCAACCGCTGCACGTAGCCGGGTGCCGCGGGGGAGCTGCACTGCTGGTGGTCGGCAACAGCGGTTGTTCCGGCGCCTCGTAAGGCTGGGGTGACGGTGCGGGCGGCGGCGCTGCCGCGGGCATGCTCACGGTCATCGCGTTCTTCGCGGGCGCTTCGTGCACCGGTGGCGGTTTCACGACCTCATGCGGCATGGCGACCACCGGGGCCGGCGGGGTCGGCAGTGCCAGCGGGGCTATCTCGGCAGTGGGACGAATGGCCGCACGCGGGATCAGGCGAACCTGCAGGGCGATGTCGCGCCGATAAGCCGCCGCCGACAGGTTGCGCAGCCGCATCTCGTGCCAGGTAAGCAGCCCGAACAGGATATGCAGCAGCAGCACGATGCCCACGGCGACCCCTTGGGGTCGCCGGTCTGGCGGTGCCTTGCGCCAGCGCAACTGATGCAACAGTGCGCGGGTGGGGCCGTCGAGTGGCGCCAGCCCGCGCTTGAGGGGATCGGGCGACGTCCAGCGATGATGTTCGACCTGCTCGGTGTGCTCGATGACGAGTCCCTTCCGCCTTTCATAGGGAAAACCGCACGGCCTGCATCCTTCAGGCCGCGCGAGGGGTGGAGACTGATGGTGACAAGCAAGCCTGGCCTTCGGTTCCCTGCCCCGCAGTGCAACTTGACCCCGCGCGACATTGGCTCAAGGCTATGCAAACGGTTCCCACCACCGTACCCGCCATGACCGCCCCCGCGTCCCGCACGCCTGGACGACCATGACGGCCCGCCATCGTCAGTCGCTCGTGCGGCTTCGTGCGGCGCCGCAGGTCATCGTCGGCACGATCCCGCGCCCTGCAAAGGAGGGTCGCATCGTGTCGTACAACACGGAAAATATCCGCAACATCGCACTAACCGGCCATGCTGGTGCCGGCAAGACCAGCCTGTTCGAAGCCTTGCTCCATGCTGGCGGCGTGATCCAGGCGCTGGGCTCGGTAGAAAAAGGAACCACGCAGTCGGACACCGACAGTCAGGAAAAGGCGCGCGGGCATTCCATCGACAGCGCCATCGCCAGCGTTTCCTACGGCGGCAGTCGCATCCATCTGATCGATACCGCTGGCTATACGGATTTTCGCGGTCCGACGCTTTCCTCTTTTGCAGCCGCCGAAACCATCGCCGTGGTGGTCAACGCCATCAACGGTATCGAATACGGCACGCGACGCATGATGGAGCGCGCCGCGCAACGACGCCTTGCGCGTGTCATCGTCGTCAACAAGATCGACTTCGAAGGCGCCAAGCTCGCTGCGCTGGTCGATGCACTGCGCGAGGAATTCGGCACGCAATGCCTGCCGGTGAACCTGCCCAGCCAGGGCGGCAAACATGTGCTGGATTGCTTCTTCCACGACAAGGGCACGACGGATTTCTCCTCCCTCGCCGAGGCGCATCGGCGCATCCTCGACCAGGTGGTCGAGATCAACGAAACGGTGATGGGGCACTACCTCGATTCAGGCGAAGGAGACCTCGGCCCGCAGGAACTGCATGATGCTTTCGAACAATGCCTGCGCGAAGGCCACCTGATTCCGATCTGTTTCGTCAGCGCACGTACGGGTGCTGGCGTGAAGGAGTTTCTCGAACTCGCCGAGCGACTGCTGCCCAACCCCGCGGAAGGCAATCCGCCGCCCTTCGTCAATGGCGAAGGCGAACGCATCACGATCAATGCCGATCCCGCACAGCATGTGATCGCCGACGTTTTCAAGATCGTCAATGACCCCTTCGTCGGCAAGCTCGGCATTTTCCGCGTGTGGCAGGGCACGATTCGTCGCGACACCCAGCTATTCATCGACGACAACAAGAAGCCGTTCAAGGTTGGACACCTGTTCCGCTTGCGTGGCAAGACGCACGAAGAGATCGATCGGGCGATACCCGGCGATATCGCCGCGATCGCCAAGGTGGAGGAAATTCACTTCGACGCCGTGCTGCACGACTCCCATGACGAGGACAGCATCCGTCTCTCGCCGATGCAGTTCCCCCAGCCGATGTTCGGGCTTGCATTGGAGCCCAAGCACAAGGGGCAGGAGCAAAAATTGTCGCAGGCGCTCGCGCGATTGGCGGAAGAAGACCCGTGCTTCCGCATGGAACATCACAAGGAACTCAACGAAACCGTGGTGCGCGGCCTCTCTGACCTGCATCTGAAAGTGATGCTCGAACGCATGAAGGAACGCTATGGCGTGGAGGTCACCACCCATCCACCACGCATCGCCTATCGCGAAACCATTGCCGGCCACGCGGAAGGTCATCATCGCCACAAGAAGCAGACCGGTGGCGCGGGCCAGTTCGGCGAAGTATTCCTGCGCGTGGAACCGCTGGATCGCGGTGCCGGCTTCGAATTTGTGGATGCGGTGAAAGGCGGCGTCATCCCCGGCCAGTTTCTGCCCGCCATCGAGAAGGGCGTGCGCCAGGCGCTGGAAACCGGCGCAGTCGCCGGCTTCCCGATCCAGGATCTGCGCGTGACCGTCTATGACGGCAAGTACCATCCGGTGGACTCGAAGGAAGTGGCCTTCGTCAGTGCGGGAAAGAAGGCGTTCCTCGATGCCGTAGGCAAGGCGCGCCCGATCGTGCTCGAACCCATCGTGGACGTCGAAGTGGCGATTCCCGAAGCAAGTGTGGGTGATGTGACAGGTGGCCTGGCCGGCAAACGCGCACGCATCCTTGGCACCGATTCGCTGCGCGGCGGCGAACTGGTCATCAAGGCACAGGCGCCGCTCGCCGAACTCACCGACTACCCCACCGAGCTGAAGGCCATGACCGGAGGCCGCGGTCGCTACAGCCTGGACTTGAGCCACTACGAACCGGTGCCGCCACCGGTACAGAAACAGCTCACCGAGGCCTGGAAGCCGCACGCGGAAGACGACTGATTCGAAGCGAGTCGACGACGTGCCCGGCACGAGCCGCGCGCGTCGCCGAGGCCTGCATGGCGCTTGATGCGCGGCGATATCGCCGCCATGTCAATGAATAGAGCAGACGCCGGCGCACCCGGCGCTGGAGGCATGAGATGAGCCGCGCCTTTGTGAAGGATGCGGACGAGTCCGTCGGCGAACGACTGCCGGACATCCCGCTGAGCGAACATCCCAACTACGTGACGCCGCGCGGGCTGGAGCAATTGCGTGCGCGCATGATTGCTGCCCGCGAGCGCCGCGACGCCCTGCGCGCCAACATCCACTTACTGTCGGTGCAAAGCGAGCTTGCCGTGGTCGAGCGCGACCTGCGCTGGCTTACCGCGCGCGTCGGCAGCGCCATCGAAGTGGATGTGACGCAACAGCCCCGCAACCGCGTCGCTTTCGGCGCCGAAGTCACCGTCGACAGCGACGAAGGCCAAGCTCGCTACCGGCTCGTCGGCGAGGACGAAGCCGATGTGGAGCACGGCCTGGTCAGCTATGTATCGCCGCTGGCCGCGGCGCTGCTGGGCGCGCGCGTTGGCGATGAAGTGGTGTGGCATCGGCCGGCGGGTGATCTCACCGTGGAGGTGGTGGGGATCGCGTATCCGGACAATGACTGATCCGGTCTTCGCACCCGTAGGAGCGCACCCTGTGCGCGATCACAGGGTTACCGCTACGTAGGCTTCGCGCACAGGGTGCGCGATCACGGAGATACCGCTACGTAGGTTTCGCGCACAGGGTGCGCTCCTACAAGAAGGCTCCCGCGTGCAGGGGGCGATGGCGCTCAGCGCTTGGACTTGAGCAGCGTGCCGGTGCACTTCGGCGAGCCGCAGCGGCACTCCCACAATTTCTTCAGTCGCGCGGTATGCGGCACATCCAGCGTGATGCCGTAGTCGTAGGTCAGCTCTTCGCCCGGCTTGATGTTGCGGATCGCCTCGATCAGCACCTTGTCCTTGCGCGGATCGCCGTTGGCGCTTTCCTCGACCACGGCCGGCAGTTCGGCGTCGCAGCTGTGGTTGATCCAGCGCGCCTATTGCCGTTGCGGTTGGCGTCGATCGATGTACTCGTCGTTGAGCGTGAACAGGAAGGTGTGTCCGGTTTCGCCGCCATCGCCGTACAGGTCGTCGGCTTCGGCATGGGTCATCAGCGTGCCCTTGTATTCGATGACTTCCTCGCCCTTCTTGATCGGCGGCGACGGCAAACACGCCATTGCCATGGATGGGCGAGCGGCGGGCAGCGATGCGTCGGGTCATGAGTGCCAAGTCGGAGTGTGGGGAAGCGGATGATGATGCCTGCTGCAGCGCGCAATGGGAACCTCCCTGCGCACGGTCGGCTCCATCATGCAGGGATGACGACGCCCGCCGCACCATGCAGCGAAATTGATTCTCGGACGCCTTGGGCACGGTGACAGACGCCTCGGTCCTCCTGCTAAGATTCAAACAATCGTTTGAGGTGAATCCATGAGACGACTGCTCCGCTGTGTCGCGCTCGTGCTCTGGTGGCTGGCCTGGTAGCCTGCGGGCCGCCACGCAAGAGCGTGTTCCCGCCGTCGGTGACCCTCCAGCAAGTGACCGTGCGGCCGGACGGCGCAGTGGCGGCTCACGCTGCGCATCCAGAACAACAGCTATGGCGGGATGGATTTCCGTCGATCGACGGCGAGCTGCAGGTGGCCGACGCTGGTGCCGGTGCGCCTGCACACCAGCTTCGACCTGGACATTCCCGCCTTCGCCGGCGGACGTGTACCCGGTCGACGTGCTGCCGACCGCCCGATGATGACCAGCCGCGCTCAAGGCCACCGCCGGCAAGGGCAGCGCCGGCTCGCTGCGCCTATCGCGTCTCATGGCAGCGCCAGCGCCAAGCCGGAACAGGAAAAGGCGCGCGCGCGACTTCAGTTTCCACGGCAACGACTGGCTCTCGCCGGTGCCGGGCATCCCCAATACCTGGCGCTGATCCCTGGCGCCCGCATTACCCACGAAGGACTACGCCATGACCATTTACAAGGCCCCGCTCGACGACCAGCGCTTCGCCCTGTTCGACGTGCTGGGTGCCGAAGCCGTCCTCACCAAGCTGCAGGGCGGCGAAGGCCACAGCCGCGATCTGCTGGACGCCGTGCTGGAGGAAGCCGGCCGGCTGAGCGAAGCGGTGCTGGCGCCGACCAATGCCAGTGGCGACGAGGAAGGCTGCCACTACGACAAGGCCACCCAGACGGTGACCACGCCGAAGGGCTTCAAGGAAGCGTTCAAGGCGTTCGCCGACGGCGGCTGGACCGGCCTGACCCAGTCCGAGCACTTCGGCGGCCAGGCGCTGCCGGGCAGCTGGGCACCGCCACCACCGAGATCTTCCAGTCGGGCAACCTGTCCTGGAGCCTGTACCCGCTGCTGTCCGAAGGCGCCTGCCATGCGATGGAGCTGCACGGCACCGAAGCAGCAGCAGAACACCTACCTGAAGCCCATCGTGGAAGGCCGCTGGACCGGCACCATGTGCCTGACCGAACCGCAGGCCGGCTCCGACCTGGGCCTGCTGAAGACCCGCGCCGAACCCGGCGAGCCGACGGCAGCTACAAGATCACCGGCACCAAGATCTTCATCAGCGCCGGCGAGCACGACCTCACCGAGAACATCATCCACCTGGTGCTGGCCCGCCTGCCCGACGCACCCGCCGGCAGCCGCGGCATCTCGATGTTCATCGTGCCGAAGTTCAAGGTGAACGCGGATGGCTCGCTGGGCGCGCGCAACGCCGTCGCCGCCGGCGCCATCGAGCACAAGATGGGCATCCGCGGCTCGGCCACCTGCGTGATGAACTTCGATGCCGCCGAAGGCTATCTGATCGGCCAGCCGCACAAGGGCCTGGCGGCGATGTTCACCATGATGAATGCCGCTCGCCTGGCGTGGGCGTGCAAGGCCTGGCGCTGGCCGAACGCGCGCTGCAGAACAGCCTCAACTACGCCCGCGAACGCCTGCAGTCGCGTTCGCTGTCGGGTCCGAAGTTCCCGGACAAGCCGGCCGACAACCTGCTGGTGCAGCCGGACGTGCGTCGCATGCTGCTCACCCAGCGCGCCATTGCCGAAGGTTCGCGCGCACTGCTGCTGTACACCTCGCTGCAGACCGACATCGAAGCACGCGGTGCCGACGAAGCTACCCGCAAGCAGGCCAGCGAACTGGTCGCCTTCCTGATCCCCATCGCCAAGGGCGTGGTCACCGAGCTGGCGCAGGAATGCACCAAGGAAGCGCTGCAGGTGTACGGCGGCCACGGCTACATCGCCGAGAACGGCATGGAGCAGTTCGTGCGCGACGCCCGCATCATCACCTTGTACGAAGGCACGACCGGCATCCAGGCAGCCGACCTGCTGGGCCGCAAGATCCTCCAGCTGCAGGGCGCGGGCTTCAAGCATCTTCCTCCAGGAGATCAGCGCGTTCTGCCAGCAGCACGCGCAGGACGCATCGCTGCGTGAGCTGATCGCGCCGCTGGCCACCTATGCCAAGCAATGGGCGGACCTCACCCTGTCGCTGGCGCAGCGCGTGCAGGGCAACCCGGAAGAACTGGGCGCCGCGGCGAACGACTACCTGTACTACTCCGGCTACGTCACGCTCGCCTACATGTGGGCCCGCAGCGTGGCGGCCGCTGGCCAGCAGCAGCCAGCAGGAAGCGTTCAAGCAGGCCAAGCGCGATACGGCCAAGTTCTACTTCACCCGTATCCTGCCGCGCTGCCTGACCCACCAGGCCGCCATCGATGCCGGCATCGACACCTTGCCGGCGATCGTCTGACCCCTGCGTACCGACCCGGCCCGATCCCCGCCTTGCGGCGCGGATCGGGCCGGGACTACCGCGACGGCGAGGCAAGGTGTAGAACCAGCAAATCTTTCCTTGGCGGCCCGGTTTCCCCGCATGAGCGATGCGACCTACCTGATTCGTCTGGCTGAAGACGACGACGATTTCATCCTTGGCCTGGTGCCCCGTTTCGTGGACTTCACGCTGCCGCCCTGGCGACGTCGACACGAATGCATCGAAGGCATCCGCAACGACCTGCTGCGCCATCTCGAAGACCAGCCGGCCAACAGTTTCCTGTTCGTGGCCGAAGACAGCGATGGCGAACCGGTAGGCTTCATCCACCTGCAGAAGACCCAGGACTTCTTCAACGGGCGCAGCAATTGCCATATTTCCGACCTGGCCGTGGCGCCGGAGCAGGAAGGCCGCGGCGCGGGCCGGGCCTTGCTCGAGCATGCCGAAAGCTGGGCGCGCGAACATCGCTGCCAGCTGGTGACGCTGGCCGTGTTTCCCGGCAACGAGCGGGCGCGGGCGATCTACGAAAGCGCCGGCTATGCCGCCGATCTGCTGCGGCTGGCCAAGCCCGTTCGCTGATCGTTGACGGAAGACAGGGGCGCTGACCGCGGCGTGCACGGCCATCATCATGAAGGGAGACGACCATGGAACCGTCGCTGCATTCCGTTCGATTCCCTGGCGAGACCGACGCCTATCGCCGCTCGCGCGACCGCCTGCTGAAGGCCGAGATGGAGTTGCGCCGGCAGATCGAAGCCACCGCTGCCCTGCGACGCGCCTTGCCGCCGGGTGGCCCGGTGCCGGTGGACTACAGTTTTGATGATGAGGGCGATACGCCTGTCGACACGGATATCGAGCGCCAGGTGCGCCTGTCGGATCTGTTCGAGGACGGCAAGGACAGCCTGGTCATCTACAACTACATGTACGGCCCGGCGATGGCCCAGCCGTGCCCGTCCTGCTCATCCATTCTCGATGCGCTCGACGGCGAGATGCCGCACCTGCGCCAGCGCACCAATGTGGCCGTCGTGGCCAAATCGCCCATCCAGCGCATCCGTCACTTTGCGCGCGAACGCGGATGGCGCCATCTGCACCTGCTGTCGTCCGCGCACAACACCTACAACCGGGACTATCACGGCGAGACCGCCGATGGTAAGCAGATGCCGATGCTCAACGTCTTCGTGCGGCGCAACGGGCAGATCCACCACACCTGGGGCAGCGAGTTGATGTTCGTCGCCCCCGAGCCAGGGCAGGATCCCCGCCATGTCGACCCGATCTGGCCGCTGTGGCACGTACTCGACTGCACGCCGGAAGGCCGCAGCGTCGACTGGCGGCCCAGCCTGACCTACGAGGCGGGCTCACCCTAGGGATCCTCAGAGCAGCGGCAAAGCCATCTGGCGAAATATCGACGCCACGTCGCGGGTGCCCCATCGACGCTCGATATGCCCTTGCCTTACCGAAAACCACTCCATGGCAATGACTTCATAGTCCCTCCCGGTCACCGGGCCATTCTTGAACGGCGCCACCGAGCGGCCGCGCTCGGTATAGCGGACCGCTACGGTCTCACCCTCGGCCACCATGGCGTCGACTTCGAGGCTGACCTGGAAGCAGCGCATGAGGTCGCCCCACAGTGGCCTGGCGACGTCGAGCCCACCCCAACCGAACGCGCCATAGATCAGGGCATCGGTGGCGAAGGTGGCGCACATTGCATCGAGATCGCCGCGATTGAAGGCGTCCACGTAGGTCAGCACGACACGCTTGTTCTGTTCCGACACGGTGGCACCCCTTCGGAAACGGAGATCACGCCGGGCACTGGATCAGCCCGATCAACCGGTCATGTCGCAGCAAGCATAGCCCCAGTCTGCGCTTGGGTTATGTGAGGACCCGCCGCGAAACACGCGCTGGGCGGCCATGACTGGCAAGGCCCGGCGACGCTCGTCCGACCCCTGGCCTCCGGCACCTTGCGCACCAGGAGGAAGCGTCGCGGCTTGAGAGACGCCGCGACGCTGATGTCGATCAGTTCTTGGTCGCCGAAGCTGCTTCAGCCACTTCGACCTGCTCGCGCTGGCTCAGGCGCTGGCCGATGCGGTCGATGTTGGACAGCGACAGCAGGTGCGCGTAAATCCAGCCGAACACGCCCTCACGCAGGAACTCATGTGAGGTCTTCTCGTCGAGCAGGCGCAGCTTGTCCTCGTTCACCACGAACAGGCCATTGAGATTGATGGACTTGCCATCCTTCTCCAGGCGGATGTTCCGCGGCTCGAGCAGGTTGTGCTTGCGCAGCTGCTCCATGAACCACTGGGTGCGCGCGACATGCTGCTGGAACTCGCCGAGGAACTTCACGGCATTGGCCAGCAGTTCGCTCTCGGCGCCATCTTCCTTGAACAGGCGGTCGCCTTCCGCGGTGCCGAAGCCTTCATAGGCCTCGTCGAGGAAGACGGTGAAGTCATCACCTTCCTGGCCGGCGGGCTTTTCAGCCAGCACGAATGGATAACGGCGCACGAAGGCGGGGATATAGGTATTGGCTTCCCACTGGCCGGCCTCGTTGACGAACAGGTTCTCGTTCTCGCGCAGGCCGAGCAGGGCCATCGGGCCGGCATCCTCGGGGGTCATGCCACCGAACAGGATGGGCAGATCACGCGCCGCCGCAGGGAACTCCACGCCGGTCAGCGGCACCGAATGCACCGCGCTTGCGAACTTCAGGTTCGGAATCGGCTTGATGCGGAGGTCTTTATGTGCGGTGCGGTTGAGCGGAACAGGACGCTCGTAGAAAAGAACTTCAGCCACGTTTACTACCTCTCCCCCAGCCGTGCCGGGGTCGCCACCGAGGCTCCCCCTCCCAAACCCGGCCCCGGGTCTACAGATGAACGAGCACTATATCAGCGCCCGGCGCCCCAGCGAACACCCCTGTCCAGCTAGGGTTCTTCCTGCCCGGACAACCATTTGCGTGTGTTCTGTAACGAAATTGGACTATCCTGCCGTGGTTACGAGCATCGTTGCATCGCCCGAACGTTCATTCGCCTTGGTTGAAGGACGCTTTGCATGCTGATGGAAGTGCCTCGCCGTGTGGTCGACCTGCATTCGACCCGCGTGCTTTCGCTGGATGCCGCTGGCCGCATTCTTGATTGGATCAGCTGGCAGGAGGCGGTTTGCCTCTACGTACGCGACGCCGTCGCATGGACGCTTGGCGACCCCTGCCTCACCGTGCACGGCGGCCATAATCGGCTCAGTGGCGAGCAGAGCAAGCTGTCGTTGCATCCGATCATTGCCAGCACCGGCCATTGCCGCGACCACGCGATCGATCCGGCCCCCGCGCTCACCAACACCGCTCTTTTCGCCCGCGACCGCTACCTGTGCATGTACTGCGGCGAGCGCTTCAGCCGCGGCGAACTCACGCGCGACCATGTGCTGCCGATCTCCAAGCACGGCAAGGACACCTGGGAAAACGTGGTCTGCGCCTGCCTGGCGTGCAACCTGCGGAAGAGCAATCGCACGCCCCAGCAGGCCAATATGCCCTTGTTGGCCGTGCCCTACCGCCCGAGCTGGGTCGAACACCTGATCCTGTCCAACCGCAACATCCTGGCCGACCAGATGGAATTCCTGGTCAGCCACCTGCCGCGCGACCGCCGGCAGCACATGGCCTGAGACCCGAGCAACGTCGCCGAGTAGCCACAAGCCCCCTCCCCAGTCCTCCCCTGAAAACGCAGGGGAGGGCGTAGCGCGCGCAAGCTTTTGACTCCCTCCCCTGCTTGCAGGGGAGGGCCGGGGAGGGGTGCTTTTGACCCCACAGAGATGTTGAACAGATGCCAATAAGGCCAAGGGATCCGGGTCAGCGCCCATGCCATGTGGAGGCCCAGCGAGGCGGCCGACTGCAGGTTTTCACTTCTCCGCCCTTGCCCCGCCCTGCCGCTGGGCCAACAATACGCCCATGAACGACCTGTCCCGTTACCCCCATCTGGCGCCCATCGAATCGCCGGCCGACTTGCGCCGCATCCCCGATGAGGCTCTGCCCGCCGTGGCCGATGAGCTGCGCGAATATCTGATCGAGGCTGTGGCCAGCTCCGGCGGCCATTTCGGCGCCGGACTGGGCGTGGTCGAGTTGACCGTGGCCTTGCACCGCGTGTTCGACACGCCCAACGATCGCCTCGTATGGGACGTCGGCCACCAGTGCTATCCGCACAAGATTCTCACCGGTCGCCGCGACCGCATCACCACGATCAAGAAGAAGGACGGCCTGGCGCCGTTCCCGCGTCGCGAGGAGAGCGAGTACGACACGCTTCGGTGTCGGCCATTCCTCCACCTCGATCTCGGCGGCGCTGGGCATGGCCATCGCCGCGCAACGCAAGGGCGACAACGCAAGATCGTGGCGGTGATCGGCGATGGCGCGATGACCGCCGGCATGGCGTTCGAGGCGCTGAACCATGGCGGCGATGTCGAGCCGAACATGCTGGTGGTGTTCAACGACAACGGCATGTCGATCAGCGAAAACGTCGGCGCGCTGACCAAGATGGCCGGCCGCGCCATGTCCAGCCGCACGCTCAACGCCTGGCGCGAACGGGCCAAGCGCGCGATCCCGAAGCAATCGTTTTTCGGCCGCTTCTTCAAGCGCTGGGAGGAACACGCCAAGGGCATGTTCGTGCCGAGCACGCTGTTCGAGGAACTGGGCTTCCACTACACCGGCCCGATCGACGGCCACAACCTGCCGCTGCTGCTGACCGCGCTGCGCACGGTGAAGGACCTGCCCGGCCCGCAGTTGCTGCACATCATCACGACCAAGGGCAAGGGTTACGCACCGGCTGAGCAGGCGCAGATCGAATACCACGCCGTCGGCCCGTTCGACCCGCAGGCCGGCCTGGTGAAGAAATCCGCGCCGTCCAAGCCCACCTACACCGATATCTTCAGCGACTGGTTGTGCGACATGGCTGCCGCGGACAGCCGCCTGCTCGGCATCACGCCCGGCGATGCGCGAAGGCTCCGGGCTGGTGCGCTTCTCCAAGGAATACCCGCAGCGCTATTTCGACGTGGCGATTGCCGAGCAGCACGCCGTGACGCTGGCGGCCGGCATGGCCTGCGAAGGCGCCAAGCCGGTGGTGGCGATCTACTCCACCTTCCTGCAGCGCGCCTATGACCAGGCCATCCACGACGTGGCGCTGCAGAACCTCGACGTGACGTTCGCCATCGACCGCGCCGGCGTGGTCGGTCCGGACGGCGCCACGCATTCGGGCAGCTTCGATCTGACTTACCTGCGCTGCCTGCCGAACATGGTCATCATGGCGCCGGCGGACGAAAACGAATGCCGCATGATGCTCAGCACCGGCTTCGAGCATCACGGCCCGGCCGCGATACGCTATCCGCGTGGCACCGGCCCTGGCGTTGCCATTGAGCAAGGAGTTGGAGACATTGCCGATCGGCAAGGCGGAGCTGCGTCGTCGCGGCCATGGTCTTGCCCTGCTCAGCTTCGGCGCGATGCTGGCGCCAGCGGCGGAAATCGCCGCCGAACTCGATGCCACCCTGGTCAACATGCGCTTCGTAAAACCGCTGGACGAGGCGATGATCCTCGAACTGGCGAAGACGCACGAGGCCTTCGTCACGCTGGAAGACAATGCTATTGCCGGCGGCGCCGGCAGCGCGGTGGCGGAATGCCTGGCCGCGCATGGCGTCCTCATGCCGATCCTGCACCTGGGTCTGCCCGATGTCTATCTGGAACACGGCAGCCGCGAAGAGGTGCTCACCATGGCCGGCCTCGATCTGCCCGGCATCCGCAAGGCGATTCACGCGCGCTTCCCGCACATCGGCACCTTGAGCCAGGTCACCGCCTGAGTCTCGGCCATCACGCGGCCGATGTGCATCGGCACATTGGCTAGCGATGCCTAGTCGCTCTTCTGCCCACCACTCACCCGGTCGCGCTGCTCCAGATCGACCGCAGTAAACACCTCGGTGTAACCCGCTCCACGCAGCACCGCGCGCACGGCCTCGCCCTGGTTCCAGCCGTGCTCCATCATCAACCAGCCGCCCGCTTCGAGATGGGCTCGCGCGTCGGCAACGATGCGTCGGATGTCGTCCAGCCCATCGTGCCCTGAGGCGAGCGCACTGGCTGGCTCGAAGCGCAGATCGCCTTGCGCGAGATGCGGATCGTCCGCTTCGATATACGGCGGATTGGACACGATGACATCGAAGCGTTGATCGGCCAGTGGCGCGAACCAGTCTCCCTGCACGAACGTGACGTTGGCGATGCCCAGGCGCTTGGCGTTGCGTTGGGCGACAGCCAGCGCCTGGGCACTGGCGTCGGTAGCCACCACCTGCGCGCGCGGGCATTCGCGCGCAACGGCAAGTGCGATAGCTCCGCTACCGGTACCAAGATCCGCTACTCGCGAGGCCCGTTTTGCCGGCAACTTGTCCAGCGCCAGCTCCACCAGCAACTCGGTCTCGGGGCGCGGGATGAGCGTCGCCGGCGTGACCTCGAGATCAAACGACCAGAAGCCACGCCGGCCGGTGATGTATGCCACGGGCTCGCCATTCCGGCGACGGTCAACGATGGCCGCGTAATCGGCCTCATGCGCCGCATCCAGCGCATCGTCGGCATGTGCAATCAACCAGCTACGCGGCTTGTCCAGAACATGAACCAGCAGCAGTTCCGCCTCCAGCCGATCTCCCAGCAGACTCGCCGCTTCCGCCAGCACCTGACGCACTTCAGCCATGCCGAGTTGCCTGACGCTGGCGGCGACGCGGAAAACGTAGCGGCGAAAACGGCATGACGGGATCCCTGGACGAAAGACAAACAGTGTAAAGGGAACTTCGAAAAACTCGTCATTCCCGCGAAAGCGGGAATCCAGAGACTTTCGACCTACTGAACACAAAGGCACTGGATTCCCGCTTTCGCGGGAATGACGGGGAAAAGCACGGTTTTTCGAGGTCCCCTGGAGCGAATGTGTCGCGAGTCAGTCGACTTCCGGATGCAGGTAACGGTGCACCGCCTGAATCACCACCGAGCCCTCGCCGACGCTCGAAGCCACGCGCTTCACCGAACCGGAGCGCACGTCGCCTACCGCAAAGATGCCGGGCTTGGTGGTGGCGAATGGCGACTCCAGCAGGTGGCCTTCGGCGCAGCGTCCGGTTCGCACGAAGCCCTTGTCATCGAGTGCCAGGCAGTCCTTCAGCCATTCCGTGCAGGGTTCCGCGCCGATCATCACAAACATGTTGCCGACCGGGCGCGTGGTCAGCTCACCGGTATCGCGATGACGCCAGGTCACCTGCCGCAAGCGCTCGTCGCCTTCGAGGCCAATGATCTCGCTGCGCGTATGCAGGGTGATCGACGAAGAGCGCGCGATGCGTTGCACCAGGTAGTCGGACATGGTGGCGGCAAGTCCATCGGAACGCACCAGCACGTGCACGTGCGCCGCGATACCCGCGAGGAATACCGCGGCCTGTCCGGCGGAGTTGCCGCCGCCGACCACGACGACTTCCTCGTTCTTGCACAACTGGCCTTCCATCGCAGTCGCTGCGTAATGAATGCCCGCACCTTCGAAACGCGCATAGCCAGGCACATCGAGTTTGCGGTAGCGGGCGCCGGTGGCCACGATGACCGCCCGCGCCGTGACCCTCTGGCCGTCGTCGAGCTGCAGCCGAAACGGCTGCTCGGAGCAGTCCACGCTTGCTGCCTGGCGCGAGATGGCCAGGCGCGCGCCGAACTTCTGTGCCTGCGCCTGGGCGCGTCCGGCCAGCGCTTGCCCGGAGATGCCCGTGGGGAAGCCCAGGTAGTTCTCGATCTTCGATGAGGTGCCCGCCTGCCCGCCCGGCGCCATGCCTTCCACCACGAGCGTGGAAAGGCCTTCGGACGCGGCATAGACGGCTGCAGCCAGGCCCGCCGGACCGGCGCCCACCACCACCACGTCATAAACACGCTGCGGGTCGATCGTCTCGGTGAGCCCGAGCTCATCGGCCAGCTCTGCATTGCTCGGGTTCTGCAAAAAGCAACGCTCCGGGCAGATCACCACGGGCAACTGTTCGCTCGTCAGCTGGAAGCACGCGACAAAACCGCCCGCGTCCGGATCGACCTCCGTGTCGATCAGCTTATGCGGGTAGCCGTTGCGCACCAGGAAGCGCTCCAGCCGCAGCGTATCGGCGCTGTGTCCCGGACCGACCAGCACCACGCCGCCAAGCCCCTGCCGGATCAGGCCGACCCGGCGCAGGATGAAGGCGCGCATGATGATTTCGCTGATATCGGCCTCCGAAGCGACCATGCGCCGGAAGTCCTCCGAACGCACACGCACCACCTTGCTGTCGCAGGCCGCGCGCGCCGAGGCCAGGATGCTGCGCTGGTTGAACAGGTTCATTTCGCCGCTGAACTGGCGCGCCGCATGGATGGTGAAGACGTTCGCGTGTCCGAACTTGTCCGTCTCGAACACCTCGACCAGGCCATCCAGCACGAGGAAGAAATCCGCGCCACGCTGGCCTCGTTCGAACAGCAAGGTGCCGGCCGGCACGAACTCCTCCTGACCGTAGGCAGCGATCCGTTGAACCATCTCCGGACTCAAGCGCGGGAACATCTGCTCCTTGCGCAACATGGGATCGGTGGGGTCGTACACGACCTCGGGCGATGGGGACTGATCCGACATGCAAGACACCTCGTCATGGGCCATCCCGACACGGGTCGCCGGGTGCTTCCTGGTTTATCCGCCGCGCTGCACCGCCATTTTGTGCGACCCGGTCTGAGCATCCTGCGCCTGTATCCGCGTCAGGGGCAAGTCAGTTTTGAGAAGGTTCCATCGCCTGCGTGATGGCATGCACGAGGCGCTCGCGAAACCACCCGTGCGCCTGGTCTTCGTCCTTGGAGTCATGCCAGTAGGCAAGGATCGGAAATGCCTTCAGGCGAATCGGCAAGGGGCGCACCGCGATCGGCAACAGGCCCGCGAGGTGGTTCGCATAGGACTGCGGCGCGGTCAGCAGCAGATCGCTGGCCGCAGCGATCTGACACGCGGAAAAGTAGTGCTGGCAGACCAGGCGTATTTCGCGAAACATGCCGCTTTGCCCCAGTAGCAGGTCCAGCGCGTTCGACTCACCCAGGGGCGAGACGACAACGTGCTGCGCACCAAGGTAGTCGGCACGACGCAGCTGACTCGCCAACGGATGATCGCGGCGCATGACCACCGCCAGCGACTCCTCCAGCAGATAGCGACGCGAAATACGCGGCCCGGCGCGCAGCGGCCGGTCCACCGCCAGATCCAGCGCGCCCGTGCCCAGTTCGCGCTCGACCTCATCGGCGGCGAGACGCCGGCTGACGACCCGCACGCCCGGCGCAAAGCGTTCGATGTCCGCCATCAGAGCGGGCAGCGCAATCGATTCGAGTATGTCGCGAAAGCCGATGACAAACTCCATCTGCAATTGCGCCGCGTCGAATCGGGGCTGCGCATGGGTGCTGCCCAGCAGTCCCTTCAGATGCGCCTGCACGGCTGGCATCATCGCGCCCACTTTCTCCGTGGGCAGCAGACGGTTGCCCTGGCGTACGAACAGCGGATCGCCGAGATGCTCACGCAAGCGACGCAACGCGTGCGTGACTGCGGGCTGGGTAAGGTGCAGCACCCGTGCCGCCGCGCTCACGCCGCCCTGGCTATAGATCGCGTCGAGCACGCGAAACAGATTGAGATCGATGCGACTGTCGCGCTCCACGGCAACCTCCATCGAGCCGGCCCGGCTCACCGCCAACATATTCACACAGCTAATACGCAGACATAAAGCATATTCATTTCAATTATTCGCAGATGCAGGCGTAGGCTGGCTGCTTCTGGAGGAAAGCCATGGACTTCTCACCTTCCGAGCGCACTCGAGCGCTTGCCGATCGCCTCCATCGCTTCATGCGTGAGGAAGTGATCCCGGCCGAGGCCGTCTACGCCGCCCAGCTGGCCGGCGGCTCCGATCATCGCCAATGGCGTCAGCCGGTCATCATGGAACAGCTGAAGGCACGCGCCCGTGCCGAGGGCCTGTGGAATCTGTTCCTGCCCGACCTTGAAGGTGGCCCTGGCCTTGGCCATCTCGACTACGCGCCGTTGGCCGAGATCATGGGGCACTCCTTCATCGCCCCGGAAGTGTTCAATTGCGCCGCGCCCGACAGCGGCAATATGGAAGTGCTGCATCGCTATGGCTCGCCCGCCCAGCGCGAACGCTGGCTGACCCCGCTACTCGATGGCGAAATCCGCTCGGGCTTTGCGATGACCGAGCCGGACGTGGCCTCGTCGGACGCCACCAATATGCGGGCGACGGCCCAGGTCGATGGCGATCACATCGTGCTCAACGGTCGCAAATGGTGGACGACCGGGCTCGGCCATCCGCACTGCCGCTTCGTGATCTTCATGGGCCTGAGCGACGAGCATGCCGAACCTCATCGGCGGCACAGCATGGTGATCTGTCCGCTGGATCAGGCCGGCGTGCATATCGAACGCATGTTGCCCGTGTTCCATGACTACGACGAACCCTCCGGTCACGGCGAGCTCAGCTTCAACAACGTGCGACTGCCACTGGGCAACGTCATCCTCGGTCCGGGCCGCGGCTTCGAGATTGCGCAAGGGCGATTGGGCCCTGGTCGCGTCCATCACTGCATGCGCGCGCTCGGCGCTGCCGAACGCGCGCTGAGCCTGCTATGTGAGCGCGCTCAATTGCGGGTAGCGTTCGGCAAGCCTCTGTTTCGTCTCGGCGGCAATGCGGACATCGTGGCCAACCTGCGCATGGCTATCGAGCAGGCGCGCCTGCTGACCTTGAAGACGGCGTGGACACTCGACACGCATGGCATCAAGGCGGCGCTGAGCCTGATTTCCCAGATCAAGGTCGTCGTGCCCGCCGTAGCGCAACAAGCGGCCGACGCGGCGATCCAGATTCATGGAGGCGCGGGTCTGTCCGACGATGTGCCACTGACGCGACTGTTCGCCTATGCGCGCGTGCTGCGCCTGGCCGACGGTCCGGACGAAGTACATCGTGCCGTGGTCGCCAAACTCGAAGCGAAGGCGCAACTGGCAAAGGGAGTGCATGCATGACCGCGATACCGGACCCGACACGCCCGGTGCGCGAGGAAGATGCCTTCGATGCCTCGCGCGTCGATGCCTTCCTCAAGCAGCACATCGCTGGCCTGGAGGGCGTGCCTGCGGTGACACAGTTTCCCGGCGGCGCTTCGAACCTCACCTACCTGCTCCGCTACGCCAACCGGGAACTGGTATTGCGCCGGCCGCCGCGCGGCGCGAAGGCCAAATCCGCGCATGACATGCTGCGCGAGGCGCGCGTGATGAACGCGCTCAAGCCCAGCTATCCGTATGTGCCGGCCATCCTCGCTCGTTGCGACGATGCCGAGGTGATCGGCCAGGACTTCTACGTGATGGAACGCTTCGACGGCACCGTCCTGCGTCGCGACCTGCCGACTGCGCTGGGCCTGGATCGCGATGGCGTGCATCATCTTTGCACGGGCTTTATCGACCGCCTGATCGAACTGCACAACGTCGACACCACCCAGCCGGACCTGAGCGCGTTAGGTAAAGGAGAAGGCTATATCGCGCGACAAGTCAGCGGCTGGAGCGAGCGCTGGCGACAGGCCGCCACCGACGGCTCCGACCCCTGCGACGACGTACTCGCCTGGCTCGATGCGCATCAACCCGCCCGCGACAACGCGAGCTGCGTCATCCACAACGACTACCGATTCGACAACGTGGTGCTCGCCGCGGACGACCCGCTGCGCATCATCGGCGTGCTGGACTGGGAGATGGCCACCGTCGGCGATCCGTTGATGGACCTCGGTGGCTCGCTGGCTTACTGGGTACAGGCCGATGACGATCCGGTCTACCAGTCGTTCCGTCGCCAGCCAACGCACGAAGCGGGCATGCTTACCCGACGCGAAGTGATTGCCTACTACGGACAACGCAGCGGCCTGGACGTGTCGAACTTCGGCTTCTACGAAGTGTTCGGCCTGTTCCGGTTGATGGTCATCATCCAGCAGATCTACCGCCGCTACGCGCTGGGCCAGACCACCAACCCGCAGTTCGCCGGATTCGGCGACGCCGCGCGCTACATGGGCCAGCGTTGCCGACGCATCATCGCCGGCAAGGTGGCGTAAGCGATGCGCGAGCTGCTGCTCATCCGCCACGGCCAGGCCAGCTTCAGCGCGGATGACTATGACCAGCTTTCGCCTATCGGTGAACAGCAATCGTCCCTGCTCGGCGCATGGCTGGCTGCATGCGGCCCTGCTCCCGACCTGGTTGCGGTCGGGCCGCGCTTGCGTCATCGCAACACCGCATCCTTGTGCCTGCAGGCAGCCGGCGTGAGTTCGCCAGCCGTGCTGTTTCCTGGCCTGGACGAATTCGATCACCGCGAAATTCTCGCGCGCCAACGTCCCGATCTTGCCGGGCCGGGCGCTCTGCGCGCCGAACTCAAGCAGGACGCTGACCCGCATCGTGCGTTCCAGCGCCTGTTCGCTGAAGCCGTCGCGCGCTGGACCAGCGGCCGACACGATGCGGAATACGCCGCGTCCTGGCCCGCGTTTCGCGCGAATGTCCTCGACGCCCTGCAGCAGCTCGCCGAACATCCCGCCAAGAACCTATGGGCCTTCACGTCCGGCGGTCCCATTGCAGTGATCGCCAGCGCCTTGCTCGAAGCGCCTGTCGCGCAGACGTTCAAGCTCAGCTGGCCACTGGTGAATACCGGCGTGACCCGGCTGCGATTGAGTTCGCGGGGAGCCACGCTGATGACCTATAACACGTGGCCGCACCTGGAGCGCGTCAACGATGCGCGCCTGGTGACTTTGCGATGACCTCGCGGACGGCGTCCTGCATTCTCTTGCCGATTCGATCACCCATCATTCATTCCTCGACCAGCGAGTATCGACCATGACTACTCACGCCACCTTCGACCTCACCGGAAAAATCGCCATCGTCACCGGTGCAAGTCGTGGCATCGGCGCCGAAATCGCCAAATTGCTCGCGCTGCATGGTGCCCACGTGATCGTCTCCAGCCGACGCGAGGCCGACTGCCAGACCGTGGTCGACGGCATCGTGGCGGAAGGCGGCTCGGCCGAAGCGATCGCCTGCCATATCGGCGAGATGGAACAGATCGAAGCGCTCTATGCCAAGGTCGAGCAGAAGCACGGGCGCCTGAACATACTGATCAACAATGCCGCCACCAATCCGTTCTTCGGCCATATCCTCGATACCGAGCCTTCGGTGTTCCAGAAGACCGTGGACGTGAACATCCGCGGTTACTTCTACATGTCGACGCACGCTGCGCGATTGATGAAGAAGGACGGTGGCGGCAGCATCGTCAACGTCGCCTCGGTCAACGGCGTGGTGCCAGGCTTGGCGCAAGGCATCTACTCGATCACCAAGGCGGCCGTGATCTCGATGACCAAGGCCTTTGCGGTCGAGTGCGCCGAGGCGGGCGTGCGTTGCAACGCGCTGTTGCCCGGCCTCACCGATACGAAGTTCGCCTCGGTGCTGGTCAATACACCCGCCATCCTCAAGCAGGCACTGGCCCATGTGCCCATGCGCCGCGTGGCCCAGCCGTCGGAAATGGCCGGCGCCGCGCTCTATCTCGCCTCCGACGCCGCGTCCTACACCACGGGCGCGGTGTTGAACGTCGATGGCGGCTATCTGTGCGTCTGATCCGAAGGAATTCAGCATGACCTACACCCCTCCCCCGCGCGCCGCGGGCAAGCGCGCCTTTATCACCGGTGCCGCAGGTGGCCTTGGCTCCGCCACGGCACGCATGCTCGCGCGCCACGGTGCCAGGGTATTTCTCACCGACCTGGATGCCACCAGCACCGCTCGGCTGGCCGACGAGATCAATAACGAACTTGGCGCGCAGACCGCATGGTCCGCAGCCCAGGACGTGCGCGATGAAGCCGTATGGATACAGGTGCTGGAACAAGCGGCAAAGGCCATGGGCGGCCTGTCGGTGCTGGTCAACAACGCCGGCATCGGATCGCTGGGCAGCATCGAGAACGTCACGCTGAAGGAATGGCAGCGCGTGATGAGCATCAATCTGGACAGCGTGATGATGGGTTGCAAATACGCGCTGCCGTATCTGCGCGATGCGCAACCGGCATCCATCATCAATGTCTCCTCGCTGGCCGCCTTCAAGGTCGATCCCGACTACACCGCATACAACACGTCCAAGGCCGCGGTGGCGATGCTGAGCAAGTCGGTGGCGCTGGATTGCGCACGGCAGAAGATCGATGTGCGCTGCAACTCGGTGCACCCGGCATTTATCCGCACGGGCATCGTGGCGCCGTTCTTCGACGCCCTGGGCGAAGAGGAAGCCACGCGCAAACTGGTGCGGGGCATTCCCCTCAAGCGCTTGGGCGAGCCCGATGACGTCGCCTATGCAGTGCTCTATCTAGCATCCGATGAAAGTCGCTACGTCACCGCCGCCGAGCTGGTGATCGACGGTGGCGCACGCGCCATCTGACCCCTTCCCACGAGGTTTGCCATGTCATTCGTCAATCGCCAACTGCGGCTGAAAAGCCGACCGGAAGGCCTGGTTCGCCAGGACAATTTCGAACTGCACGAACAACCCACGGCCGAACTCGCCGAGGGGCAGGCTCTCGTGCGCGTGCTGTATCTCTCGATGGACCCGACCAACCGCGTGTGGATGAGCGACATTCCGCAATACATGCCGCCCGTGGCGATCGGCGAGGTGATGCGCGGACTCGGCCTCGGCCGCGTCGTCGCTTCACGCTCCGCGCAGTACGCGGTCGGCGACCTGGTGCAGGGACTGGTGGGTTGGCAGGACTACGCCGTGGTCGATGACAAGCGGGCCAAGGATTGGGTGAAGCTGCCGCCGAAGCCGCCCGTCCCCTTGCCCACCCTGCTCGGCGCGTGTGGCTTCAGCGGCATCACCGCGTATTACGGCCTCACCGAGATCGCGCCCGTGCAGCCGGGTGAAACCCTGGTGGTATCGGCGGCGGCCGGTTCGGTGGGTTCGATTGCCGGACAGATCGGCAAGCTGCGTGGCGCGCGCGTGGTCGGCATCGCGGGCGGCCCGGACAAGTGCCGCCACCTGATCGATGACCTGGGCTTCGATGCCGCCGTCGACTACAAGGCCGATGACTGGAAGCAGGCCTTGGCCGCCGCCACGCCCGATGGCGTGCACGTGAACTTCGAGAATGTCGGCGGCCCGGTCATGCGTGCGGTGCTGTCGCGCATGATCAACGGTGGACGCGTGGCACTGTGCGGCTTGATCGCCAACTACACCAGCGGTGCGAAGCCTGCCGACGACTACAGCGTGATCATCGTCAAGCGCCTCACCGTGCGCGGCTTCCTCGCGTTCGATTATCGCGACAGCCAGCGCGCCGTGCAGGACCTGATCGGCTGGGTGCGCGAAGGTCGCATCAAGGCCGGCGAAACCATCGAGGATGGTCTTGAGCATGCTCCGCTGGTACTCAACCGCCTGTTCGAAGGCAGCAACACCGGCAAGCTGGTATTGCGCGTGGCCGAAGACGCCTGAGTCATGCAAGATCATCGCTGCGACAGGCCATCCGTCGCAGCGATGCGTGCCCGCTACTCCGTGGCCACCGGCACCTGCGGTGGCTCGATCACCTTGGGCCTGCGCGGACGCCAGTAGCCGCCCGTGGTCCAGGCCTCGAAGCCCCAGCGCAGCCAGCCGATCAACGCATTCGCGAGCCACAGCGCCCACAGCAACATGGCGATCTTGTAGACCCATAGCGAGACGCTGAACACGCCGGCATGCGGCAGCACGCCATGACTCTGGTCGGCAAACCAGTTCAGGTGCCAGGCGGTGGAACCATTGCCTGCCACGTGCATGTCCGGCAAGCCAAGCAGTCCTTTCGGCACCGCCGAGACCAGCACGACCAAGGCCACCAACGTCACCAGCGCCAAACCTGATTGCTGCAGGTTGAAGCGAGTGGTGAAGCGCTCAGGCCATACATGCCGCGCGCGCAAGCCGAGCAGGATCAGCCAGACCACCACCAGTGCGTACGCACCCCAGGCAAAGGCCGAGAAGCCAAGGCCAAGCAACAACCACTGGTGAAAGCGCAGCGGCGTCGGTGCATAGCGTGACAGCAGCCATGCGGCGAGCAGCAGCACGATCAGCTGCGACCAGTACAGCACGGCTGGACCAGCCGCTGGCCCCCACGTCCACAGTACCCAACGGTCTTCCGGCAACGATTGCTGCAACGAGATGTTGGCCGCCGGCGCATCGAGCGAGAACGACGGCGTGCGCGTGCGCATCGATACGCCCTGCGGCTCGCGCAGGCGCAAGCGGTAGCGATGACTGCCTGGCAGCAACGGCAGGCTGAGCTTGCCGTCGCGAATCGCCAGGCTCACGGGCGTCTCATCGCGACGCGCTTCGAGCAATTCCGTGCCGGGTGGCAGGCCAATCGCATGCTCATCGCCGCGCGTGCTGCGTGCGTTGAGCACAAGCATTGTTTCCGTCGCCCGGTCACCCGAACTGCTTTGCACCATCACGTCATCGAAGGCGAGACTGTCACCTGCCATCGCCTTGGGCCGACTGATCCCCACTTGCAGACTTTCGCCAGGCAGCGGCAGGTAGCGCAGGCCGTCGTCGCCGAGAGTGGCCGGCACGCCCTTGGCATCGAGATGCCAGATCGGCGCCGACTGCAGCACCCACGCTTCCGCGCGATCGCCCAGGCCAGGCGCTGTCAGCTGGAGTTGTTCAGCGCTATCGAGCCGGCTACTCCAACTGACCGTGTCCTGCCCCGCATTGAAGGTGACGCCGATGCGACCGTCATGCACGCGCAGGTTGTCGCCCATGGGATGTTCGCCGGGCAGCAGCGGCAGCTCCAGGCTGAAGCCGCCATCGATCGGCGCGATCCGTTCGACGGAATTTTCCACGCTCCAGTCCACGCCGAAGACCAGAGTGCGGGTCAGCCTCACGTACGGCGGAAAGGCCTGCACTGGCGTCTCTTGCGGTCTTCCATCCGCCGACGCGCGCACCCGGTTCAAGCTCAGGCTGTCGCCCAGCAGGCGATGGTCGTCCACGCCATCGGCCGCCCAGCCTTCGCCGCTAAACTCGACCCGTTGCGGCCGTAGCGGGAAGTGCAGGCTCAATGTATCCACCGGCGCAACGCGATAGCGCAACGACACGCGGTGAACGCCACGTTCGACCTTGACCAGCAACACATCGGATGCCCGCGACAGGGCAGCATCGTGGCCATCCATGCTGACGCTGGTCAGCTGCATGGCCGCGTCGGCCTCAGGCAGCGGCACGGCCATGGTGGCGCCTGCATGGATTTCCAGATCCAGCGCCATGCCGTCGCTGCCTGCCTGCAGCATCGCCCGCGCCACTGCGGCGCAATCGGGCGTACAGGTGGGCGCCTCGGTCAGGCGTCCGCGCAGCTGCGTGAGCACCTCGCCGCTGGGCGTACTCTGTGCCTGCGCGCCGTGGGGCACGAGGGCCAGCGCCAGCAAGGCGACGGCCCCACCACGCCACTTCCACCCGCGCCACTGCCTCTGCAACGGGCGCAACAAGCCCAGCGATATCCGGCCCAACAACGCCACCAGCAAGGCAAGCATGGCCACTCGCAGCACGCGCACGAGCCACGCCGAAGCGATGACGAGCCGCGTGTTCTGCGCCGACGTTACCGGACCGGACCAGCCGAGACGGTAGTTGTTGCCGACATCCCAGTGCGGTGCGCCGCGGCCGGCCTGGATGACGCTGTGCGCGTCCGTCTCCTGCCCCACCGTCGCCGGGGCGGGCACCCGTGTGCCTGATACCACGACGGCCTTCAGGCTCGGCTGGATGCGAGGCATCCCGGCGGATGGTGGTGCCGGAGATGCGGGAGGCGCTGGCATCGCCGCCGATTCAGGGGCGGATTCGGGCGCGTTCGACGTCTCGAACTGATCCTGCTCTTCGTGAAGCATGTACGCCTGCTGCCGCACGAAGCGGGCCTCACCCGCACGTCCGCCACCGGCGCTGCGGCCTTCCAATTGCGGATGCAGCGCATAGTTCATCTGGGTCGCCGCGAATGGCAGCGTCCAAAGCACGGTCAGCGCGAGCAGCGCGCCCGCAGCCACACGAGAGAACACGCGCAGCCGCCCTTCCGGCAGGGCGCGCATCAGCAGGGCCAGCGCCAGCGCCACTGCCAGCGTCCAGCGCGGTGCGCCGGTTTCATGCTGCGACAGGGCGAGAAAACCGATGGCGACCAAGGCCCACGGCCAACCCAACATGCGTCCTGCGAGCAGGGCGATCAAGGCCACGATGAAGAGATCGAGCAGGCTCCATTGCGCGACCCATGAATCCGGCGAACGGTCTGCACCAACCGCGCCGAGCAAACGGTAGCCATAGGGAAGATGCAGCCTCGCATCGATGCTTTCCAACGGCAGCTGCCAGGCCGTGCTCGACATGCCACCTCGCTGCGGCAGACGCAAGCCTGCCTTGAGATTGAGCTGAGTAGTGCGCAGCTCGATGCCGCTACGCCCGTTGCCACTATCGGTGATCAACAACGGTGTGCCTGCCTGCGCTGCGCTCTGCAACTGCCATGGCGCCACCACGTCGAGGCGTTGGCTGCGGCGCAGGGTGCCGGTGAGCTGATCGGCGGCATTGAAGCCGCGCCCGTCGAAATCCAACCATAGTTCGCGATGCAGGGTGAGCTGGTCGCCTTGCCCGCCTTCTCCGCCGCGCGTGCCCTGTTCGATGGAAAGCCCGGCACTGTCGTCGAGCACGTAGGCGGGCAGGCTCTGCCAATCCGCGGGTACGTCGGCCTGGGCGGCATCGGTCGCCTGTCCTTCGACGCGGGTGCTGCGCAATGAGGTGTCGTCGGCATAGCTCCATATTTCCTGGCGCGGCCAGGGTTCGGTCGGCAAGCGCAAGCCGATATGCGCCAGTACCTCGGTACCTCGCGCGCCCAGGGTGAGCGTCCAACGGCCAGGGCGCAGTTGCACGCGCAGACGTCCATCGTTTTCCAGTCGCGCCGGCAGCTCGCCTTGCAACGAGGTGGCCACGAAACCCTTGGGTAGCGCCGGACCCAGCAACTGCTCGCGCGCCGTGCCCGTCACATCGAACTGGAGCCGGGTTTCCAACGTGGACGGCAAGCCGTCGGCGAGACGTCGGTAAATACGCAACGACAAGGCATCGACGGCGCGCTGCGCCGCCGCTGCCTCCCCCAGGGTGAGCTGGTCGGCATGGCGTTCGACCCGGTTGACTGCATTGCCATCCAGCGTAAGCGACACCAGTCCGATCGATTCGGGCACACGCAAACGCGCCGGACGGCTATCCCAAGGCAACGCCCCGCGGATGACGTAGTCGCCCGCGCCCAAACGCAGCGCCGGGCTCTCGTCGCGATCGAGCACGGGCCAAGGCTTGTTGTCGACGCTGACCTGCTGCGGCCAATTGCGTGCGTCGCCCGGCAGGCTTATCCAGCTTTCGGCGTCCAGGTGCACATCGAGGCTGAAGCGCGCGCCGTCCTTGCCGACGTCAAGGGTCAGACGCCCCGGCCACACGCAAGCATTGCCACCGCCGGCACCCTGCACGGCAAGCAGCGGACAGGCGTGCTGCGGCACGTCGTGCAGCACCCAGTCTTTCCAGTCGCGCAACGCGGGTGGCACGTCCTGCGCCAACAGCGGCGCGGCCACCAGCATGAGCCCCAACAACCATTCCCATGGACGACGCATGTATCTCTCCCTGACGACCCGTGCGGGTCGGGACAGTGTAGAAGCAAGCCGGAGTGCGCGTAGTGCGCTCCCACGTCATGCAACGCCGATGCGGGTTGAAAGGGGTTGAGGGCAAAAAAAACCGGGCGGTGGGAACCGCCCGGCGTTTGGGTGACTTGCGTGAGGCCGGTGATGGGACCGGCCCTTGCCTCAGAGGCCGGCGGTCACGGTCCCCTGCCTGGCCCTGAGCGCTGCACACAACAGGGTCGATTCGCTGGTCTGCGCCAGGCCGCGTTCGGCGCCGGTGACATCCTTCGCGCGGGTCTTGAAGAACGCCTGCAGGCGATCGGCTTCTTCCTTCGAGCAACCACCGCCGCCCATCAGGGCCGGCAGCTGGCCGCCGGCGAAGCTGCCGGTGCGCTCCACAATCTTGTCGTAGTTAGCAACCGACCAGTCCCACGAGGCATCGCGTTGTGCGCGGGTATCGCGACCGCCGCGCAGCAGCGAGGCCATCTCGCCCACCTTCACCTGCTTGTTCAAGGCGAAGTTGCGCACCTGGGTCGCCAGCGCCGGATCTTCCACTTCGGCCAGGCCGCCGAGGATGGCATTGCGCATGGCCGGATCGCTGGTCTGCGGCAGCTCGGCGATCAAGGCGTCGACCGCGCTCTTGCCACGCTCCTGCACGGCAACGCCGAGCGCGACACCGAGCAGGTCGGGATCGGCGGCAGCCAGATCGAGACGGCCATCCGGCTTGCGCTTGAGCGCGGCATCGCCCTGCTTGAGCAGTTCGGCACGCACGTCCGGCAGCTTGACCACCAGCGCCAACTGGTCAGCCAGCGTGTCGCGCATCAGCGAATCGGTGTCGGCCTCCCCCGGCTTGCGGTGATAACCGAGCTGCTGCATGCGCGGCAGATAGGCCGCCTTGGCCCACTCGGCCAGCTTGGCGCGCTCGGCGTCGGTCTGCGCCACGTTGCGGTAGATCCAATTGAAGCTGCCCAGCGGCGCGGTGGCCACTTCGCGCGTCTTGGACGAGGTCAGCGGCTTGAGCGCGGCGAGCACATCGGTCAGCATTCAGGTCGCCATGCTTGAAGCTGGCATACACCGCATCGGCATAGGCGAGCTGCTCCGCGTCGTCGAGCTTGCTCACCTGCTGGCCGAGCTTGGCCAGGTCGTCCTTGGCCATGGCGAAGCGGTAGTAGCCGCTGCCATTCGCATTGGGCATCACCCAGGTCGGGTTGCTGGCGCCGGCAAGCACCATGCTGCCCTGGGCCTTGTCGAGCAGTTCGCAGCTCACCTTGCTACCGTCGGCGGTGCCGTAGCGCACGCACATCGGCACGCCCCACACGCTCTTGGCATCGCCGGTGCTACCCAGCGGCAAGTAGCGACTCTGGTTGAGGTGCAACACGGTCTTGCCGCCTTCCTGGCTCAGCCTGGGTCTGCACGTAAGGCACGCCAGGCTGGTTGAGGAAGCTCTTGAACGCCTGCTGGAAGTCCTGGCCCTTGTCGGCCGCCTTGGCGATCGAGGCCACCAGGTCATTCGCGGTGGCGTTGCCGAACTTGTGCTCCTGGATGTACGAGCGCATGCCCTTCTGGAACGTCGACTCGCCGACATAGCCTTCGAACATGCCCAGCACCGCCGCGCCCTTCTGGTAGGTGATGCCATCGAACGCCGTCTCGATGTCGCCGTTGCCGGTGATCGGCTGGCGGATCTTGCGCGTGGTGACCAGGCTGTCGCCGTTCATCGCGCCCTGCGCACCACGCACGCGATCGAGATCGGCGCGATATTCCGGATGCACCTTCTGGGTGACTTTCTGCTGCATCCAGGTGGCGAACGCTTCGTTGAGCCACAGGTCGTCCCACCAGCCCATGGTCACGGTGTCGCCGGTCCACTGGTGCGCCAGCTCGTGCGCGGTGACGTTGAACGAACCACGCACGTAGTTGGCCGGGGAATCCGGATCGATCAGCAACAGCCAGTCGCGGAAGGTGACCAGGCCCGGGTTCTCCATCGCGCCCGCAGAGAAGTCGGGCGCGGCAAGCAGGTCGAGCTTGTCCCACGGATAGCCGAAGCCGTAGTAGTCCTCGAGCGTGTGGATGATGCTCGGCGTCTCGCTCAGCACATGCTGCATGCGATGGCCTTCGCCCTTCGCCGCGATGCCGCGCAGTTCGGTGGGTTGCGCGCGGTACTGGGTCGGAGGAAATATCCGGCCCCTTCACCACATCCCACGGACCGACGCCAAAGGCGACCAGGTAGGTCGGCAGCGGCTGGGTCTTGGCGAAGGTCAGCGTCTTCCAGCCATCGCCGGCCGGCTTCTTCCTTCACCTGCTTGGTGTTGGCGATGCCGACTTCGTCATGGGGGATGGTCAGGCGGACTTCGAACGGCGTCTTGAACGACGGTTCGTCGAAACCCGGGAAGGCGAAACGCGCACTGATCGGCTCCATCTGCGTCATCGCATACGGCTGGCCTTCGTGGCTCACCTTGTACAAGCCCTGCAACTGCTGGTTCAGCGGCGCGCTATAGCTAATCGCCAGGCTCAGCTCCTGCGGCGCCAGCTGGCTGCCGAAATCGATGCGCACCACGCCCTCTTTCGGCGCCACCTCCACGTACTTGCCCTCATGCACCTTGCCGGCCGCGTCGGTGATGACGACCTTGCTCACCTTCAGATCCCGACCATGCAGCCACAGGTGATCGGTGGCCTTTTCCAGCTTCAGCCTTGATCGTGGTGGTGCCGGTGAAGTCCTGCTGACGCGGATCGACCTTGAAGTCGAGCTGATACGACTCCGGCATGGCCCAGCGCGGCAGCTTGCCTTGCGGCTGGTCATTGGCGGCCGGGGCGGCGAAGGCGGCACCGCAGCAGGCGGCAAGGGCAGTAAGGACGAGCGGACGGACGAAGCGGCGCATGGTGCGTGGGCACTCCTGGGACAAATAAACGCCCACGCTAGGGGCTGCCTTGGCGAGCGACACAGTGCCAGAAGGCATGGCGGACATTGTCGAAACTGATGAATACCATCACAATTCATAGACATGACCTATCAGAACCGTGTGGACGCTCACCCATGAACCTGCGCGACCTGCACTACCTCGTGGCCCTGGCCGAGCACCGGCATTTCGGGCGCGCCGCCGAGGCCAGTTTCGTCAGCCAGCCCACCCTCTCCACCCAGATCAAGAAGCTCGAGGACGAGCTGGGCGTGGCGCTGGTGGAGCGCACGCCGCGCAAGGTGCTGCTGACCGAAACCGGTCGCGAAATCGCCCGCCGGGCACGTGGCGTGCTGTCGGAGATCGACGAGATCAAGGCGATTGCGCAGCGCACGCGCGACCCGGAATCGGGCACCTTGCGACTGGGCATCTTCCCCACGCTCGGCCCTTACCTGCTTCCGCATCTGGTGCCGCTGGTGCGCAAGCACTTCCCGCGCCTGGAGCTGCTGCTGGTCGAGGAGAAAACCGAGCAGGTGGTGAAGATGCTGCGCGAGGGCGCGCTGGATGTCGGCGTGCTCGCCCTGCCCTTGCACGAGGACAGCTTGCACGCCGAATTCCTGTTCGAGGAACCGTTCGTGCTCGCCGTGCCAGACGATCATCCGCTGGCGCACAAGCGCACGCGGCTGAAACTCGACGACCTGGAAGACGAAAGCCTGTTGCTGCTGGAAGATGGTCACTGCATGCGCGACCAGGCGCTGGAGGTGTGCCAGCTCGCCGGTGCCGGCGAACGCTCCGGCTTCCGCGCCACCAGTCTTGAAACCCTGCGCCAGATGGTGGCGGCGAACGTCGGCATCACCCTGCTGCCGACCCTGGCCATCAAGCCACCGATGTCGCGCACCGACAACGTACACCTGATCGAATTTTCCGGTCACGCGCCCAGCCGGCGCATTGCGCTCGTGTGGCGCAAGAGTTCGTCGCTGGGGGTGTTCCTCGAGCGTTTCGGCGATGTGATTCGCGGCTTGCCGCCGGGTCTGCTGCAGCCGAACTTGAGCGAACCCAAACCTGCCAAGCGCACCGCGCCCTGAGCCCCCATGCCACGTCTTCTGCTGATCGGCCTCTTGCTGATTGCCGGCCTCGGCGCGGCCCACTGGTGGCGGGCGCGCCCGCTCACACCGGGGCCCGGCGTCCTGGCGCCGGATGTACCCACACAAATCGACCTCGAACAGGGCAGCGCGCTGCAGCGCGGTGACGTCACGCTCGTCACTCGCGCGCGGTTCGAGCTGACCGCACGCGTGCTGTCCCGCGAAGATTACCGCTTCGACGCAGGCGCCAGGCTGGCGCCGGTCGATCTCGCCATGGGATGGGGCCGCATGTCCGACAGCAGCGTACTGGCCGGCATCGAGATCAGCCAAGGCAACCGCTTCTATCACTGGCACGTCAACGCGTTTCCGATTCCACGCCGGGAAATCGAGACGTCCAGCGCCAACATGCACATGATCCCCGCCGACAACGCCGTGCGCGACGAACTGGAGCGCGTGCACCCAGGCGAAGTGGTGCATCTCGAAGGGTTCCTGGTCGACGCCAGCCGCCCGGACGGCTGGCGTTGGCGAACATCGATGACGCGCAATGACACCGGCGATGGTGCGTGTGAACTGATCTATGTGGAGAGCATCGCACCGGCAACGCCCTGAGCCGTCGAAAAGGTCCGATCACCCAATAGAACCGGGCAACGCGCGCTCAGTAACGCAGCAAGGCATGCAAGGGCGCGTCGTCTTGCCAGCGGGCGCGGCCCTGAAGTGCAGCCAGCTCGATCACCACACTGGCCCCCACCAGCTGCGCCCCGAGCTTTTCCACCAGGGCTCGCGCCGCGGCCACCGTACCGCCCGTGGCGAGTACATCGTCCACGATCAATGCCCTTTCCCCCGGACGCAGCGCATCGTTGCGTGCCTCCAGCCGATCGACGCCGTATTCCAGCTCGTAGTCCACGGCAACCACCGGCGGTGGCAGCTTATTGGGCTTGCGCAGCGGCACGAAACCGGCGTGCAGCTTCTGCGCCAGCGCGGCGCCGAAAATGAAGCCGCGCGACTCGATACCGCATACCGCCTGTACGCCACTGCCCTGCCAGGGCTCGGCGAGCGCATCGACGCAACGCGCGAATCCGCCGGCATCGGCGAGCAGCGGCGTGATATCGCGGAAGACGATGCCCGGCTTGGGGAAGTCGGATACGGCGCGGATCAGCGCCCGGATCTGCATCAAAGAAGAGTCCACCTGAGTTACTCCGAGGTTCCTATAGGGGGCGCATACGCCGGACAGCATACCGTTCGCCGTCGATGTCGCGACGCGATGCCACGGGGCCGTGAAAGGACCCGGCATCTGGTGTCAGGCGGCATGCCCGTCACCCCTACAGGCCGTCGTTCGCTGCCAAAGCGCGCGCTCGATACGGCAGGGATCAACCCAAGGCGGGCTGCGGTGCGTCCGTATCTTCATCCGGCTCGTCAATCGCCAGGCGCGCCTCGACCAGGGTGCGCTCGACCTCGCGCACGATCCGCTCCGCCGCATCCAGGCTCGCTTCCGGCACCAGCACGGCTACGTAATCCAGCGCCGGCAGCTGCCCTACCGCCCCGGTCAGGTATTCCCCGGAAATGAACGCGGGGATGTCCGCGCGCTCCAGGGCGTCCTTCACCAGGTGGGCGTCGATCAGGGTTTCAGCTCGGTATGCGATGCGCATGGGGGCACGCTAGCGCTGTGGCGAGCGAGGGGCAAGTTTTTGCTCGATAGTGATGATGGGGTGATGCCTAGGGATGCTCTGATCAACGCTGCGCAGGCGTCATGATGTCCAGAAGGCTCGCAGGCGGTGTTGCGTGGCGCCGGGAAGACTGGCCGTCTTGCCAAGCCGCGCGGCATCGCCTGCGGGCCTTCTGGACATCACCCCATCACTTTGAATTCAAGACGTTGGGGCCGGTCCTGTCTGTCCGCATCCCTTCGGTGCGCCGGCTCGACAGACGGCCAGTCTGCCGTCGCCGACGCCCCTGTGGCCTGCGAACAGACAGGACCGGTGACGCCTGCGCAGCGTTGATCAGAGCATCCGTAGGTAGGAGCGCACCCTGTGCGCGATCACGGCGTTACCGCTACGTAGGCTTCTCACCTCGGGCCATCCTTGGCCCTCGCCCTCTGGGCAGCTTGCTGCTGTGCAAGCCGGCAGTCCTGCCGGATGGTCGCGCACAGGGTGCGCTCCTACATAATCTGGATCTGGCCTTCGGGCCGCTGAGGGATAGCTGAAACCCCATAAAACACCCCCACCTTGGACAAGGTAAACTTCTGCGTTTCAGTCACCGCGTACGAGCTACGAGTCCCGATGTCCACCAAAAACGCCGCCATTGAACCCATTGTCTCGTCCGCCGCAGCGCAGGCCGAGGGTCAACGCGCTGATGTGCAACGGGATTTCATCCGCCAGATCATTCGCGAGGACTTGTCCACCGGCAAGCACCGCGCCATCCGCACGCGCTTCCCGCCCGAGCCCAACGGTTACCTGCACATCGGCCACGCCAAGGCGATCTGCCTGAACTTCGGCATTGCCTCGGAGTTCGCCGGCTGGTGCAACCTGCGCCTGGACGACACCAACCCGGGCAAGGAAGACCCCGAGTTCGTCGAGGGCATCAAGGACGACGTGCGCTGGCTCGGCTACGAGTGGCACGACCTGCGCCATGCCTCGGACTACTTCGAGGTGTTCTACGACGCTGCGATCAAGCTGATCAAGGACGGCGTCGCCTATGTGGACGACCTCAACGCCGAGGACATGCGCGCCTACCGCGGCACGCTGACCGAACCGGGCCGCAACTCGCCATTCCGCGAGCGCAGCGTGGCGGAGAATCTCGATCTGTTCCGCCGCATGCGTGCCGGCGAATTCGCCGATGGCAGCCAAGACGCTGCGCGCGAAGATCGACATGGCGTCGGGCAATATGAACATGCGCGATCCGGCGATCTACCGCATCCGCAAGATCGCCCACCAGAACACCGGCGACGCCTGGCCGATCTATCCGATGTACGACTATGCGCACTGCCTGTCGGATGCGCTGGAAGGCATCACGCATTCGCTGTGCACGCTGGAGTTCGAGGACCACCGCCCGCTGTACGACTGGTTCGTGGACAAGGTCGATCTGGTCAACCATCCGGAGCTGTGGCAGCACCTGCGCGAGAGCGGCTTCCGCACCGAGCCGGCCAAGCCGCGCCAGATCGAATTCTCGCGCCTCAACCTGTCCTACAGCATCACCAGCAAGCGCAAGCTCGCCCAACTGGTGAACGAAAACCTGGTGGATGGCTGGGACGATCCGCGCATGAACACGCTGCGCGGCCTGCGTCGTCGCGGCTTCACCCCGGCCGGCCTGCGCCTGCTGATCGAGCGCCTGGGCGTGAGCAAGCAGAACAGCATCATCGACTACTCGATCCTCGAAAACTGCATCCGCGAGGATCTGGACGCCACCGCGCCGCGGCGCATGGCCGTGCTCGATCCGCTCAAGCTGGTGATCACCAACCTGCCCGACGGAGCACCAGGAAACGCTGGTGTTCTCCAACCATCCCAAGGACGAGAGCTTCGGCACGCGCGAAGTGCCGTTCTCCCGCGAGCTGTGGATCGAGCGCGAGGATTTCGCCGAAGTGCCGCCGAAGGGCTTCCATCGCCTGAAGCCCGAAGGCGAAGTGCGCCTGCGCGGCGTCGGCATCGTGAAGTGCGACGAGATGGTGAAGGATGCCGATGGCAACGTCACCGAGCTGCGCTGCACGCTCGATCCTCGACGTCGCGCCACGGCCTGCCCGGCGCCGACCGCAAGGTGAAGGGCACCATCCACTGGGTCAGCGCGAAGCATGGCGTGTCGACCGAGGTGCGCGTATACGACCGCCTGTTCAACGTGCCGGCCCCGGATGACGAAAGCGACGGCAAGAGCTGGATCGAGCACATCAACCCGGATGCCAAGCGCGTCGTGCGCGCCTGGCTGGAACCGGCCGCGGCGAACGCCGCACCGGAGCAGCGCTTCCAGTTCGAGCGTCTCGGCTACTTCGTGGCCGATCGCGTTGACCATCGCGCCGAAGCGCCGGTGTTCAACCGTACCGTTACGCTGCGCGACGCGTGGGCCAAGCAGGCTGGCTGAAACCGCGTTATAAGGAGATACGCATGCTGCCGCCTGCAGATTCACCTGACCTTGCCGCCGTGGATCGGCGACGTGGTCGACACCGGCAAGCGCTACATCACCGACGAAGAGCGCGTGGGGCTGGCCATCGAACTGTCGCGCCACAACATCGAGCATGGTCAGGGCGGCCCGTTCGGCGCGGCGGTGTTCCATGAGCGATGGGCGCCTGGTTTCCGTGGGCGTGAACCGCGTGGTGCCGCAGACCTGCTCCGTCGCGCACGCGGAAATGATGGCGTTCATGAGCGCACAGCAGCGCCTGGCCAGCTACCGCATCAACGAAGACGGCGGCCGCTACACGCTCGCCACCAGCGCGCAGCCGTGCTGCCAGTGCTATGGCGCCACGCGTATGGGCTGGCATCGACGAGCTGCTGATCGGCGCGCGCGCGGAGGACGTGGAGGAACTCACCGAGTTCGACGAAGGCCCACTGCCTGCCGACTGGATCGGCGAACTCGAACGCCGCGGCATCGCCGTGCGCCGCGACATCCTGCGCGAGCAGGCGCGCGACGTGCTGGCCGCCTACGGCGCCAGCGGGCAGCACTATTGAGCCGCCTGCGCGCCTCGCTGCCGCTGATCCTGCTGGTGCTGGCCGGCATCGTGCTGTTTAGCTCCGGCTTGCTCGACCGCCTGCATCCCGAGCAGCTGGTCGCGCACCAGGCCGCAGTTGCGCGCAGGTATCGCCGACAGCCCCTGGCTCAGCCGTCTTGCCTACATCGGCCTGCTGACGCTGGCCATGTCCACCGGCATCCCGGGCACGGTCGATCATCATCATGGCGGGCGGCTTCGCCTTCGGCATGGTCGAGGGCAGCATCTATTCCTCGATCGGGCTCACCCTGGGCACGCTGATCCTGTTCCTGGCCAGCCGCTACGCCTTCGGCACCGGCAGCAAGCATCCGCCGGCCCTGGTGGACAAGGCTGCACCACGGCTTCGAGCGCCATCCCACGGCCTACACCATGTTCCTGCGCTTCGTGCCGGTGGCGCCGTTCGGTCTTGTCACGGTGGCGCTGGCCTGGCTGCGCTGCCCGCTGTGGCTGTTCCTGGGCGCGAGCTGGCTGGGCGGCACCGTCTCCCTGATCTTCGAGACTTCGATCGGCGCCGGCCTGGGCGAGGCGCTCGCCCTCAGCCATGGCCACTTTCGGCGTGGGCCTGTTGATGCAGCGCGGAGTGTGGGTCCCGCTCAGCGCCATCGGCGTGCTGGCCCTGCTACCCCTGCTGGTCGAACGCATCAGCCGCAAACGCCGGCACGGAGTGTCGCCATCAGTAAATACCCACGACCAATGATCTGTATGCCCTCGACCAATAGGATAGCTGCCCTACACAACAAATCGCGCTAGGCTCTGCGTCTATCGGCGCCCGAAACGCCGAATGGGGTGACGGCCAATGGGTGCAGGGGCGAACTCCCGGGCGGTGCGGTGGTGGCGGCGCACGTCGCTTATGCAGCGATTCGCGCTGGTTGCGCTCGTGCCGACCATGGTCACAGCCACGCTACTGGTCACCATGCTCACCCGGAGCCAGTTGATCACTTTGCGTGACATGGCGCAGAACACCGCTGGCGCCATCGCGACGCAAGCGGCCTCGGTATCCACCTCCCCCTTGCGCGACATGCAGCGCCGCGAGCTGGTCCGCATTGCCGAATCCATCGGCGAATTGCCGCATGTAGCGCGTGTGCAGATCCGCGCGGCCGACGGCGAGATCCTCGCCGACAGCCTGGGCCGCAGCGGAACCGGCAGCACTGAAAGCCTGACCGTGGTGCGCGACGTCGTCGACAGCGACCAGCCCGGACACCCGGTGCTCGGTTCGGTGCTGGTGGACGTCAGCCTCAGCAACGCTATCTCCGCGCAACAGGCCAGCCTGCGCAACGCGCTGATCGCACTTTTCGTCAGCCTGCTGGTGGCTTCCGTGATCGCGTGGCAGGCCGCGCGCTGGATCAGTGCGCCGCTGCGCCGCCTCGTCTCGGCCGTGCACCAGCTCGGCCGCGGCGACCGCCACGTCGAAGTGGAGGTCACCGACCAGTCGGAAATCGGAGAACTGCAGCGTGGTTTCAACAGTGCCGGCGCTGGCGTTGTTCGACATACAACGTGAGCATGGAACGAGAGATCGAACACGCGACGGTGGAACTCGCGCGAAAGAACGCGGCGCTTGAAGCGGCCAGCGTCGCGAAGGCGCGCTTTCTGGCCGCGGCGTCGCATGATCTACGTCAGCCTTTGTATGCGCTGACCCTGTTCTCTTCGTCGCTGGCGGTGGACGAGCGCGACCCGGTGCGGCTGGATCGCATCGCACACATCCAGGAATGCGTGGAAGCACTCGACCACCTGTTCAGCGAACTGCTCGACCTCTCGCGCCTTGAAACCGGCGCGATGCAGATCGAGATCACGGAATTCGCTCTCGACCAGGTACTGCAGGAAGTCAGCCGCAACTTCCGCATGATCGCCGAGCAGCACGGGCTGCGGCTGATCATGCGCGCCACGGACGTGTGGGTGCGCAGCGACCGCACCATGCTGGCGCGAATCCTCAACAATCTCGTCAGCAACGCGCTGCGCTACACCAGCAAGGGCGGCGTCCTGGTGGTCGCGCGACGCCGTTGTGATGGCACGGTTCGCATCGACGTCTGGGACACCGGCAGCGGTATCGCACCCGAGCACCAGGCGCGCGTATTCGACGAGTTCTATCGGGTGGAATGCCACGGCACCAACGAGCACGATACCGGTGCACGCCGGGGCCTGGGCCTGGGGCTGGCCACCGTGCAGCGCCTCGCGGAACTGCTGGATACACAGGTGTTGCTGAAGTCACACCCCGGACGCGGCAGCGTCTTTTCCTTTCACCTGCCCGAGGTACCAGCGCAGCAGGTGTTCGACGCGCCGACGGAGGAGACGCCGCTGGATGTATCGGGCATGCGCGTGCTGGTGATCGACGATGAACCGGCCATCCTCTCCGGCATCCGTTACCTGCTGCGCAGCTGGGGTTGCGAAGTGGCGATCGCCGAGGATCGGATACAGGCCTTGCAGGCGGCCGAAGAATGGCCTGCGCCACCCGACATCGTGATTTCAGACCTGCGCCTGCGTGACGGCGAAAGTGGCCTGGACGTATTGGCGGCGCTGGATCAGCTCTATCTGCGCGACGGTCACGCGCCGTTCCCACGCCTGCTGATCACCGGCGAAACGCGCAGCGATCGCCTTCGCGAGATCATGGCTGCCAATATCCCCGTGCTTTACAAGCCGGTATCGCCCGAGCAACTGCGCGAAGCCATGATGATCGCCTGGAATGTCGCCCGCACCACGGTTGCCTGAGCCACCCACGTGGTGCGCGGGGATCGGCCTCAAGCGGACCTGCGCGCCAACAGGCGATCGCCGGGCAGGAAACGGTTGAACAGATCTTCCACGAATTCGCCGCCGGTCGAGTCGCCCCGCGACACGCCGGTGAAGTAGAGCCCACACCAACGCAGACCGTGCCGGCCAGCGGGATCCTCCACCATCAGCTGATCAACGAAGACATGCAGGCCATGCTGCAGATCGGACAATGATTGCCGGAACTCGAAAATCTCGCGCCGCCCATGCGGCTCGTGCTGCTTGGCGAGCGCCGCCAGGCCGATCATCCGCATGCGCTCGAAAGCGTCGTCGAAATGGCCATCCATGCGCCCAGGCGACTCGCCTGCGGAGGTCGCCTCGGATTTTCGCCAGCCCAACACTTTGCGAAACACCGCCGGCGGCAACGCGGCCCTGAACGAGGCATGCCCGGGCAGCGCGTCCAGGCCTGTCACCACGACATACAGGGGTAGCTGAAGGCGCAGGCGCTGGGTGGCCTCATTCGCCATCCTGCGCAACCTCGCGGCGGTCGCCATGATATCGGCACTTGGTCCCAGCAAGCTTTGCGCCGCAACACCAAGCACGACGCCATCGAGCGGCAACTTGCGCCGTTCGCGCGACAGGCGTGTCAACGCCTCCGACCAAAGCAGGTCCATAGCCTGGCTATCATCGCTGGCCTGGGCCAGGCGCGGTTCCATTTCGATGGCTACCAGGGAACGAAACAACCACCAGTGCCCGCTCGTCGACGCACCATCGCCCGGCAGCAGTCGTCCGTGAGATGACTGGGCGGCCGCCTGCAGCAGCCCGCGTACGTTCGCGCCGCTGTCGCCAAGAAACACCAACCAGGGATGACGGGACAGCTGCCGCCATTTGCCACGGCGCCGGAACGGGTGAAGTATCGTGCCGCGCACGCGACGCACGACATCCTTGATCGCCATCGACATGCTGCGGATGTCCGATCCGGCATGGGGATCGGCAGATGCTCGCGTGGAGGCTAGCCAATGCCACGCCAGCGACCCCGCCCATCCAAGCATGCCAGCGATAACCACCAGGATGCCCGCCAGATACCAGGCCTGTGCCGGCATCGCGCTACTGAATACAGGGGCGACGAAGGCCAATAGCACCAGTAAGACCATGCCGAGCGCCACGAACAAGGCCGGGCGCCGGCCCGCCCATGGCCCGGGCATTCGCCGTGCCGGTGAATCGGAAGTGAGGTAGGGTTGTGGCGTGATCGACTCCCGCTGCAGTGCCTGGAGCACCGCCGCAGGTGCCGCGTAGGGGCGGCAATAGACCGACTTGATCCTGCCCAGCTCACCGCCGTCACCTTTCTCGTAATAGTACTGGCCGACAAAGCCGAGCAGCAGCGCCGTGCAATAGACCTCGCGCACTTCCTCGGCCTTGCTGTCCAGCCTTGCAAGATGCTCGAAGAATTCGCTTGAGGCATCGCTCGTGTGGAACAGCGTCAGCTGCAACGGACTGGGCTGATCCCGCTTGGCCTCATGGCGCAGGATGATCTCGTCAAACCAGGCCACCACGGCAAAGCCCGCAAGCTCAACGTCCTGCATCGATCTACCGCTGGCGAGGGCCATTTTGCGAGCCTGATCGATCAACTCCCCCGCGCGCGCATTGAGCGGCGCGAGTTCGCTTGGTGCGGCCTGGGCCGCTGCCTGCTCGTCGACGGCCAGGCCGTAGGCGAACAGCGGTGCAAAATAGTCCAGCAACCGCATGACGGCTAGGGCGACCTGTAAGCGAGCAGGAGAAATTTCGACTTCATGACCGCGCTGCGCCGGCGATCATGTGTGCGGGAGGCATTGGCATCGGCGTACCCAGGCATTCACGAACACGTTCGCTCATGGAGGCATCGTACCCGCCAAGACGGCATCGCCGCTGCCCCACCTGATAAACGGTACGCATAGCGACACCCCCATCGCAACGAATCGATTCTCGCGAGCGCCCCGCAAGGCAGCCATATCACCTTGAGACTAGGCCATTCGTAGGCGTCCCGAGGTTGCCGCGCAGGCGGTGTGGGGCTATGTTCCTACAAGCGGGCATGCGGCGATCGGATCTCCGCGTGCCGCCACGGGGAATGACATGCGCATACTGATTGCGGACGATCATCGACTTATCGTCGAAGGGGTCAAGCTCAAGTTGGCGGAGCTTGGCCCTGACACCGAGTTCGTCATCGCCATGGACATGGCGGAATTGCGGGAGGCGATTCACGCGCCCAACGCGTCCACGCTGGAGCTGGCCCTGGTCGACCTGGCCATGCCTGGCGTGCAGGGCAGCGAGCATCTGGCCGAAGTGGTCGAGAAGCTGCCCGATGTGCCCGTGATCGTGTTGTCCGGCTCGGAAGATCCAGGCTTGATGAAAGACCTGCTGGCCATGGGTGTGCAGGGTTTCATTCCCAAGGCCTATTCGCCGGACGTGATGTTGTCGGCGGTGCGCCTCGTGCTATCCGGTGGCGTCTACGTGCCTCCCTTGCTTTTGCAGGAGCGCGGCAATGGTGCGGGGGCCACCCCGATGCCGATGCCATCCCCCACCTTGCAAGCACTGTCGCCCAGCCAGGATTCGCTGGAAGAGCGCCTGCGCAAACTGCTGACGGAACGTCAGATCGACGTGCTGCGCCTGCTTTCGCAGGGCAAGCCGAACAAGCTCATTGCCCGCGATCTGGGCATTAGCGAAGGCACGGTAAAAATTCATCTCGCCGCCATCTTTCGCGCGCTCAACGTGCGCAACCGGGTCGAGGCCGTGGTGGCTTCAAGGCGCATCAGCGGTATCTGAGAGCCCGTCTAAAGTCAGACCGGTCCTGAGGCCTTTCACCTGTCCCTGACGGCGGCAGCGTATGCTGCGGCGAGCAGAGGCACGGCGTACCGCCTCGTCGTTTTCCGGCCAGAGGCATCCGTCGGTTCCCAGGGGAGATACCGCGTTGCTGAGGGGGTGTATTTCAAGGTACAGACGATACTCGCTCTGGCCAGACCTGCGAGGCCGCCTGGTCCTGGCCAGCCTGCTCGCTTGCGTCATGCTTGGCCCGCAGGCGTCTTTCGCCGACCCAGGGGGCACCGGCAACACCCATATCCGCGCGCTGACCTTCGGCATCCTGCCGATGGGCGGGCCCTCCGAATCACTGGAAGCATGGCGCCCCATGCTGGATGACCTCAGCCGCACCTTGCGCCTGCCGGTGCGCAGCCTCTCGGTCAGTACCTACGAAGGGCTGGCCCAGGCGATGTCGGACGAACGCGTCGACTTTGCCTTCGTGTCTGGCCGCCTGGCGCTCGAAGCGGTCACCCGGGACCGCATGCAGGTGATTGCTCAGCTCACGCGAAGCCATGGTCCGCGTGGCTACTACTCCGTGTTGCTGGTCGAAAAGGATTCGCCGCTGCACAGCCTCGACGACATGTTCCGCCAACCGGGCCGCCTGCGCTATGCGAGGGGCGAAGTGCTGTCGGTCTCGGGCTACCTGGTGCCGGAGACCCAGGTGTTTGCGAACCGCCGGCTCGACTCGGATACTTTTTTTGCGAGCGTTTCGGTGGACAACCACCAGAACAACGCCCTGGCGGTAGCCAACAAGGAGGTCGATGTAACGACCAACAGCAGCCCCGACCTGGAGCGCTTTGCCAAGCGCTTTCCCGATCAATATGACCGGCTACGCGTGCTGTGGACGTCCAGCCTGATTCCGAATTCCGTCATCGTGATACGCACCGACCTGCCGTCGGAATTGCGCCGACGGGTCGCGGCCGCATTCACCGCCTACGGAACGGGCAAGAACGCCACGGCAGAATTGGCCAAGCTGCAACTCATCTACGATCTCAGCAGCTTCTCACCTGCCGGCAATGAAATGCTGGTGCCTTTTGCCGACATCGAGTTCAACCTCGAAAAGCGTCGCGTCTACAGCGCCCAATGGGTAAGCGATGGGGCCATGCGGGCCCGCCTGCGGAAGATCGAAGTCGAGCACGAGGCGCTGATACACCGGCTCATGCAGCCGCCCTCGCCATAGAACCCGCTTGGCGTCGTTCGACCTGACAACGTTGAACGGCCACCAGCCCCTGGCCGACGCTCGTCAGGCCAACATCAGGGATGCATATCCTTGATGTTCATGGTCTGCCCGTTGGGCATGATCATGTCGCCAGGCTTCTGGCCCGCCGCGCAGGGACCCACCCAGCGCCCCGTGCTGCTCACCGCCATCGGCCCCATGCCCGCGGGAGCCGGATCGTAGCTTACGTGGCCTTCGGTGTGATACGAGGAGTCGCCATCGAACTGGGTCTCGCTGTGGCTGGTCATGCTCATGGGGCCGCTGGGGCCGTCCACCTTGCAGACCGCGTCGGACACCACGGCATTGCCCTTCACGTTGATGTTGAACTTGCTGCATTTCTGGCCGCTCATCTGCGAACCCATCTTGTACATGGCCTGATCGGTATCGGCGTCGAGGCACAGCTTCATGGTCTGCTGGCGCCCGCCCATGCCGCTGGTCTGGATTTCCCACAGCCCGGCCTTACGCTTGGGCATATTGGCGGGGATATCCTGGGCCAGGGCCGCGGCAGTAACACTGATCAATGAAAGGGCGAGCAGGAAGCGAAAGCGAGCGGACATGACGATCTCCATTAGGCCGACGGGCCGTGCGGGTCTGCAAGGTACCGCCAAATCGTTTCCGCGTCATGCGAACAGGCCCGGCCGTTCGAGCTACGCCCCGCCACTGGTGCGCGCCCGCAAAACCACCCGGCGTGCGGATAGACCGTTTGCCCTATGGCACCTCGCGCTAGAACGAAATGTGTATCGCCGGGTCTCACTCGATTCTCTAGAGTCTCATGCAGGGTGGTCCCGACCGGGGCCTGTCCAGGGTGCTCGTTTCCGTTGCTCTCCTGCCGCGGGTCAATAATCATGCAACCGGCTCACGACATGTACCGTCAACAGGTTCCCGAGCCGTGTCTGGCGCCGCTTCCATCGAGCCATCCACCGGTGGAGGCCTGATCCATGGAACAGCGCACGCACCTGCTGTCCCGCCTGTTCATCGATGCCATCCTGCCGGGCACGATCGCCGCACTGGCACTCGTGCTGGCCTTGTGCATCCAGCAAACGCACAACCTCGGAGAACGCGCCGACGCTGCCATCACCTTGCGCATGGAGCGCCTTGCCCACCAGTTGAGCAACGAAGGCATCGCGTCGCCGCAGGCAACGCTCGACGGTGCCTTGCGCGATGGCCAGACGGACCAGTTGCAGCGCATTGAACTCCATCGCCCGAATGGCGGCTTCTGGAGCAGTGGCGCAGCGCTCAAGCAAGATGGTGTGACCTATCGAAGCGAGCTGGCCGACCACGGCAGCACCTCCTCCTGGTTGAGCATGCAGATTGATACGCACGCCTTGCACCGGGCACAGGGGCTGGTGTGGCTGCTTGGCAGCCTATGCGGTGCCGGCGTCATGCTCCTCGCATGGTTGGCGCGCGTGACGCTACGAAATCGCGTGATCGAGCCTCTCGCGCATGTCGAAGGTGCGCTGCATGAATTGATCAATGCCCGACGCCCCGCTTCCGACGCCAAGCCGGGCAGCGCGGAGTTCTCGCGCGTGAACCAGGCCTTGCAGCGCCTGTCCGAGTTGCAGGAGGAACAGCAACGCGACTGGAGCGCGGTCCAGCACGACAACGCCACCGAAGCATTGGATCGCCTGCGTCAGAGCCAAGCCGCCACACGCAGCAAATCCCAATTCATCGCACTCGTCAGCCATCATTTCCGCCAGCCTCTGCAGGCGCTGGAGTTGTTTGCCGGCGGCCTCGATGCCAGCGCGGACAACGAGCAGCAATCCATGGTTCACCAGATGCGTACCAGCATCGCGTCGATGACGCGCTTGCTGGACGCGCTGCTGGAGATATCGCGGCTCGACGCCGGCGTGATTGCCGTCAAGCCCGTGGGGTTCACTGCCGCGGAGCTGTTCATGCGGGACCGCACCTCGCTCAATCAGGAAGCGGCGCTGCAAAACGTCACGCTCGCCTGGCGGGGCAGCCAGCATCGATTGCACGGTGACGCCGATGTTGCCGCCAGCCTGCTCTATCAACTGGCCAGCAACGCGATCGCCAATGCTTCGGGCGGGCGCGTATTGATCGCCGCGCGGCGCCGCGGCCAGGCGATCCGGATCGAAGTGCGTGACAACGGACCAGGCATCGCGATGATCCACCAGCAACGAATCTTTGAAGAATTCGTGCAACTGCAGACCGCAGAAAGCGAGCGTCGCGGCGGCTACGGCCTTGGTCTCGCCATCGCCGAGCGACTCGCCCGGCTGCTGGGTACGCGCATCGGCCTTCGTTCCGAGCCCGGACAAGGCAGCACGTTCTGGTTCGAGCTCCCCCGCATGCCTGCCATGGGACGGCATTCCAGCAGCCACAGCCGCGCTTCGGCGGCCTGGCGCCAGGCGGGCTGACCCTTCCGATCGGCCGCGCCCCGGCGTGGCACCCCACGTCCCGTGGCTCATGCCACGTCTAAATGGCGCCCCCAAAAAAAAGACCTGCGTTTCCGCAGGTCCCTGAATGCTTTGGTGGGCCGTCCGAGATTCGAACTCGGGACCAATAGATTAAAAGTCTACTGCTCTACCGACTGAGCTAACGGCCCATCATCAAAGGCAAGCCCGCAATTTTATTGGCTTAGGGCCAAAGGCACAAGCAAGTGCGTTCAGATATAGCGGGTCGGATCGGGTAAACCGGCTCGCAATGAAGCCTTGCGCACGCAGTCGGCAAGCGTCGCAATGGCCGCAGGCACGGCCCTCGGCATCGGCCTGGTAGCAGCTGACGGTGATCGAGAAATCGACCCCAAGGCGCTGCCCTTCCCGTGCGATATCCGCCTTGCTCATGCGCATCAGCGGCGCGTGGATGCGTGATGCCCGCCCCTTCGACGCCCGCCTTGGTGGCGACATTGGCGAGATGTTCGAACGCTTCGATGAAGGCGGGGCGGCAATCCGGATAGCCGGAATAGTCCACCGCGTTCACGCCGCACCAGATGTCATTGGAACCAAGCACTTCGGCCCAGCCCAGGGCGATCGACAACATGATGGTGTTGCGCGCGGGCACATAGGTCACCGGAATGCCCTGCGTCACCGGTCTGATCCAGCGGGACATCGATATCGGCGGTCAGCGCCGAACCGCCGATGCTGCGCAGGTCGACATGCGACGGTTTTGTGCTCCACCGCGCCAAGCGCACGCGAGACGCGCTCGGAGGCCTCCAGTTCAGCGCTGTGGCGCTGCCCGTAGGCGACGCTCAGCGCGTGCACCTGATAGCCCTGTTCACGGGCGATGGCGATGGTGACGGCCGAGTCCATGCCGCCGGAGACGAGCACGACGGCCTTGCGGGGGGATTGCTGTGACATGCGTTATATCCATCCAAGTCGGGCCGGTCACCGGCCGAAAGACGCCACCGGCAAGATGGCCGGCGCGCGGAAAACTTTTGCGGGCGTGGAGATGGCCCGCGAAAAACTCTTTGTGTCGCAAGGTTGTATCGCGCACTGGGTGCGCTCCTGCACAGGCGCTTCAGTGGCCGGGCTGCGTCGTTCCACAGCAGCTTGTGCAGCTGCATCTGGAAGCGCACAGGCGAGCTTGTCGGCGATGATCCACTCGGCCAGCTCGCGCGGCTGGATGGCGCCGTGCACCGGTGAGAACAGCACCATGCAGCGCTCGATCAGCGATGCTCGGCCACCACGCCGCGCGCCCATTCGTAGTCGGCGCGGCTGGCGATGACGATCTTGATCTGATCGTGCGGCAACAGCTGGTCGAGGTTCGACCACAGATTGCGCTGGCTTTCGCCGGAATCCGGCGCCTTCAGATCCATCACCTTGCGCACGCGCGGATCGACCTGTCGACACATCCAGCGCACCGGAGGTTTCCAGCGACACCTCGTAGCCGGCATCGCACAAGCGTTTGCAGCAGGATCAGGCAACGCTTCTGCGCCAGCGGCTCGCCGCCGGTCACGCAGACATGCCTGGCGCCATGCGAGGCTACTTCGGCAACGATGTCGTCGATAGCGCGCCAGTCGCCGCCGTAAAACGAATACTCGGTGTCGCACCAGACACAGCGCAGCGGGCAACCGGTAAGCCGCACGAACACCGTGCGCCAGCCGATCGCATCGGCCTCGCCCTGGATCGAGTGGAAGATCTCGGTGATGCGCAAGCGCTCGGTCGATGCCTGCACCGCCGTGGTGGACGCCACGCTCGCGTTACTGCCACTCACACCTACAACCTCAATTGGCGGGCTGCAGCTGGAGCCGGCGCAGGCGTTCCTGGGCCAGCTTGGCAGCGTTGGATGCCGGATACTTGGTGGATACGGCCTTCAGCGTGGCCTTGCCGGCATCGACTTGCTTGAGCTCGAGCTGGCTGTAGCCGAGCTTGAGCATGGCGTCGGGTGCCTTCTCGCTCTGCGGAAACTGGCTCAGCAGATGCTGGAAAGCTTCGACGGCCACCGGATAATTCATGGTGACGTAGTACGACTCGCCCAGCCAGTAAAAGGCATTGGGCGTCAGCGGACTGTCGGGGTACTGCTGGATGAAATTGCGGAAGCCGCGCGAGGCCGTCACATAGTCGCCGCCACGCAGCGCCTTGAAGGCAGCATCGTAAGCAGCCTGAGCGCCTGCCGCGTTGGCCGGCGCAGCCGTTGCGCCAGCGGCCTTCGCGTTCTTGCCCTTGCTCGCTTCCGTCGGAGCCGGAGCCGGAGCTGGAGCAGCCGGCGCGGCATTCGCCGCAGGTGCCGGATTGGCATTGGCTGCAGCAGCGCCGGCATTTCCCGCCGCCGCACCCGCAGCGCCCTCAAGGCGGCCCAGGCGCGAATCGAGATCCGTGTACTGCGCTTTGTTCTTGTCGTCGAGCTAGCTGCAGCTGGTGCTGCAGCTCCTCGACCTGACCCTGCAGCTGCTGCACCTGCGACTGCAGCTGCCTGCATCTGATTGACCATGCCGACACCGCCCTGGTTCTGGCTCTGTGCCTGCTGCTCCAGCCGCGCAACGCGGTCGGCAAGACTCAGGCGGGAATCCTGCGCCAGTGCTGGAACAGCAAACAGCATGGCGGACGCTAATGGCGCCCGCCATGCTGTACCCTGGCTGCAAAGCTTTTAGCCAGTCGCTTCTTCATTACTTCGCCGTGTAGACGATCTCGACGCGACGGTTCTTGCTCCAGCAATCCTCGTTGTGCTCACGGCACACCGGCTTTTCCTTGCCGTAGGAGATCACGCTGAGCTGGCTGGCCGAGCCGCCGTTGGCCTGCAGGGCGTTGGACACGGCATTGCCGCGGCGCTCGCCCAGGCCAAGGTTGTACTCGCGGGTACCGCGCTCGTCGGTGTTGCCTTCCAGACGGATGGCAGCCATCGGGCGGTCCTGCAGGTACTTAGCATGGCACTGCCATGATCTGCTGGAATTCCGGACTTGATCTCGTCCTTGTCGAAATCGAAGTACACGACGCGCTGACGCAGGCAGGCATCGGTATCGAGATCGGCCGGGGTGTACTTGCCGTCTGGTCGGGGCCGGCTGAGTCATGGGCTGCTGCTCAGGCTGCGGCTGCGGCTTGACTTCCTGCTTCTTCGAGCATGCGGCCGCGCCAACGCAAAGCAGGGCGACCAGGGCAACGCGAACGGTCTTATTCATGGTGGACGTTCCTTCAAACAGGTTTGAGTTCCGACAGTCAGATAATGATTGCGGTTTCGGGACAGTGATCGCCGGTCAACCGGCTGTTATTTTGACATTTTGCTGCCGGCGGTGCGCTGATCTCGCAACCGCCTGACCCGCCGATTGCGACGTCATTGCCGCGAACCGACAAGCTGTTTGATCCGAGGCGTCGCCTGTTACAGACCCACTCCCTGGATCACATGGCCGCTGCCGCTTGCGCGTCACGGCATGAACTGATCAACGCTCCCGATAAGGCCCCCAGGCCGGCTCGCGGACATCGCCATCGGACAGAACGAGTCGCTGCCGGACCAGGCCGTCAGCCGATACGGCATACAACACGCCGCGGCGTCCTTCGGTAGCGGCATACAACAGCATGCTGGCGTTAGGCGCGAAACTCGGCGGTTTCATCGATCGGACCCGGCGAAATGAAGCGCACCTGCCCACCCAGACTGCGGTCCATGAATGGCAATACGATACACGTTCCCGTTGCCCTGCACCATCGCGATCTGCTTGCCGTCGTAGCTGATGGAGGCGTTGGCGTTGTACTGGCCCTGGAACGTGATGCGGTCGGCACGTGCCACCGGTGGCTGGCATCTGGTAGAGCTGCGGACGGCCGGACCGGTCGGAGGTGAAATATGATGCTCTGGCCATCCGGCGCCCAGACGCGGCTCGGTATCGATCGCCAGATTGTTGGTCAGGCGGGTTTCCTGGCGGCTGCGCCAGGTCGATCACGTAGATCTCGGGATTGCCCACATAGGACAGCGACAGCGCGAGCTTGCTGCCGTCCGGCGACCAGGCCGGGGCACCGTTGATGCCCTTCGCGCTTGGCAGACACAAGCTGACGCGAACCGGTAGTGATGTCCTGCACGTAGATGGCCGAATTGCCGCTCTCGAACGACACGTAGGCGATCTTGCGGCCATCCGGCGACCATGCCGGCGACAGCAGCGACTCGCGCGAGCGGGCCACGACCTGCGGGTTGTAGCCGTCCGAATCGGCCACGATCAGCGAGTAGGTGGTGTTGTTGCCCAGGCCCACCGCGGTGATATAGGCAATGCGCGTCCAGAACGCACCACGCACACCGGTGATCTTTTCGTAGATCTGGTCGGCGATCTGGTGCGCGACGCCGCGCAGGTCACCGACCGGCGCGGTGAAGGCCTGGGCCAGCAGACTCTGCTGCTTGTTGACGTCCCACAGCTCGTACTCGACACGCAAGCGTGCCGCCGCCGGCGTCGCTGATGCGCCCGACCACGATGTAGTCCTGCTTGAGCAGGCGCCAGGTGGCGAACTTGATGTCCGAACCCTTGCGATGGCGTCTCCACGATCTCGCTCTTGGCCAGCGAACGGAATTTGCCAGAACGGTTGAAGTCGTTGCGCATGACGTCGGCAACGTCGGTCGGCAGCGGCGCGCCGCCTTGCTGGGCAAACGGCACCACCACGATCGGGGTGGCGGTCTTGACGTCCGCCGACGATATCGACATTGAGCGACTGGGCTGCGAGCCGGACCGGCGAACAACGCCGTCACGGCCAGCAGGACGAGGGCGAGGCTTGAGCTGAATTTGCGCATGGGCTTGATCACTGCGGCCTGAAGGTGAAAGTCGAGGTTGCGGTTGAACACGCTTTCAAAGCCCTTGTAAGGCAGGGGCTTGAGTGCGCAGTACGGCGTTTTCGACGGAACGCCTGCCGGCGTCGTCGTATGGGCAGCTGGGATCGACCTTGGCACTCATGACGTCGCCGCCAGGCGACTGCACGATATGCACAATGCACGGCGATGCTCGGCATGTTATCCGGCCGCAGCCAGTTCTGTGTGACCGCATTCTGAATGGCAGCCGAATATTCGTGCCAGCAGACTCGCTGTCCGGGCTGTTGTTGCCGGTCTGTCGCTGCTCGGCTGCGGGCACGTCGGCCTGGCCGTTGTCCTTGGCGTTCTTGAGGTCTTCCATCTGCTGCTTGGCCTGCTTGGCCTTGTCCTGCGCCTTCTGGGCCGCGTGCTGGGCCGCATCCAGCTTGGCGAACATCTCGTCGAGCTTCTGTTTTTCCTTCCTTCTTCTTGGCCGCCTGGGCGTCCAGTTCCGACTGGCGCTGGCGCTGCCTTCTCTTCCTGCACCTTCTTGGCGTCCTCCGCCTTCTGCGCAGCGTCCTCGGCCACGACCTTCTCCTGATCCCTGGTGTCAGGGTGCTCGGGCGGCGGCGGCAGCGTCTTGACCACGGGCGTCTCCGTTCCTGGGGCGTCGGTGGCGGCATCGTCGGCGGTGGCGGCACGGTGTCCGGCACCGGCTTGGCCTTGACCGCCTTCGGCGGCGGGCTGCCGGTAGGGCCGATCAGGGTGGCCTCGATGATCTGGCCCCTGCAGCGACAGCGGCTTGGCGCAGGTGATCGGGTTCAGCTGGCCGGCAGGTGCAGGGTCTCGAACAGGTTCTCGTAGATCGAGCACGGCAGCACCGCGAGGAACAGAAACCCCACGATGCCCATATGCAGGATGGCGGAGAGTACGACCGCCTTCGGCGTGCCCTTTGGTCATCGGCCCTCATTTCTTGCTGCCCGACTCCGGCTGCGCTCATCAGACCGACCTTGGCCACGCCGGCCTGCTGCAGGTCGGCCAGCACCTGATACACGCCGCCGTACTTGCCGTCGCGATCACCGGCGACCAGCACGCTGACCTCGGGGTTCGCGCTTCACGAACGCACCGACCTTGGCTTCATGGTGTCCACGTCGATCGGCTGGCGCTTCTCGGCGCCCCAGGGTCAGGTACAGCTGGCCGTCCTGGCATCGACCGCGACGATCACCGGATCCTTCTTGTCCTGCAGCGACTTGGCGTTGGCCTGCGGCAGGTTGACGTCGACGTCTGGATTGATCATCGGCGTGGTGACCATGAAGATGATCAGCAGCACCAGCATCACGTCGATGTACGGCACGACGTTGATCTCGGATTTGAGCTTGTAGCGCTTGTGGCGCGCGGAGGTTCGCATGGCTCATGCTCCGCTCAGGCGACGCGTCGTCGGCCTGGATCTGCCGCTGCAGCACGGAGGAGAATTCCTCCTGGAACACCTCGTAGCGCGAGGCGATCGCGCTCGACCTTGGTGGCGAAGCGGTTGTAGGCCCACACGCGCCGGAATCGCCGCGAACAGGCCCATCGCGGTAGCGATCAGCGCCTCGGAGATGTGCGGCGCGACCACGGCGATGGTCACGTCCTTCATCTCGCCCAGGCCCTGGAACGCGCCCATGATGCCCCACACCGTGCCGAACAGGCCCACGTAAGGGCTGATCGAGCCGACGTTGGCGAGGAATTCCAGGTTGCGCTCGAGCAGGCCGATTTCGCGCGTGCCGGCCACGCTGCATGGCGCGCTCGGAACCCTCGATGACGACTGCGCATGTCATGCGTCTTGCGCTGGCGCTGGCGGGCGAACTCGCGGAAGCCCGACTCGAAGACGTTTTCGATGCCGCCGTTCTCGGCGCCACGGTTGCTCACCTCGCGGAACAGCTGGGCGAGGTCGCCACCCGACCAGAAGCGCTCCTCGAAGCCTCCGCCTCTTCCAGCGCCGCCTTGGTCTGCGTGACTTGCGGATGATGATCACCCACGAAAGGAACGAGCAGCACCAGCAGCACCAGCATGACGAACTGCACCGGCAGGCTCGATTCCGCGACCAGCGTGAAAATGTTCAGTCCACCGTTCATTGCTTGAAGGTTCTCCGCGCACGTGCTTGGTTGATTGAGGGGAAAGGCCCGGGATCAGATCGGCCGGAATCTGCGCCGGACGCATGCGCGCGAGATCGACACAGGCCACGCGCACCTTCGCGCGAATCAGGCACCTGCCGTCCACCCGGCGTGATCGTCTGGGCGAACAGGATACTGGCTGCGCGCCGTTCTTTGACTTCGACCGTTACCGACAGTTCATCATCCAGCAGGGCTGGCCCGCAGGAAGTCGATCTGCATGTCCCGCACCATGAAGGCCAGACCGGTGGCCTCCTTGAAGGCAACTGGTCGACGCCCAGGGCGCGCATCCACTCGCTGCGCGCGCGCTCCATGAAGCGCAGGTAGCTGGCGTGATAGACCACGCCACCGGCGTCGGTGTCTTCCCAGTAGACCCGCACGGGCCAGCGGAAGGGTGTGGCGAGCGGCTCAGACATCGTCGGCGCCGCCGTCGAACAGATCCGCCGCCGATGGCTGCCGCGGCGGCGGCGTCAGGCCCAGGTGTCGCCAGCCCTTGGCGCTGGCCATGCGGCCGCGCGCGGTGCGTACCAGGAAGCCCTGCTGGATCAGATAAGGCTCGACCACGTCTTCCAGCGTGCCGCGGTCCTCGCTGAGCGCGGCGGCCAGCGACTCCACGCCGACCGGGCCACCGTCGAAGTTTCGATGATCAGGTATGGAGCAGACGGCGGTCCAGCTCGTCGAAACCCTCGGCATCGATCTTCAGCATGTCCATCGCGGCCCGGGCCGCGGCGAGGGTGATCTCGCCCGTCGGCGCGCACTTCGGCGTAGTCGCGCACGCGGCGCAGCAGACGATTGGCGATGCGCGGGGTGCCGCGCGAGCGGCGGGCAATTTCCTGTGCGCCATCCGGATGCGCAGGCGATGCCCAGGATGCGCGCTGCAGCGTCGCACGATCGCGGTGAGCTCTTCGGCCGTATAGAACTCCAGACGCTGCACGATGCCGAAACGGTCACGCAGCGGCGCCGTGAGCAAGCCCGCGCGCGTGGTCGCGCCGATCAGCGTGAACGGCGGCAGGTCGAGCTTGATCGAGCGCGCGGCCGGGCCTTCGCCGATCATGATGTCGATCTGGAAATCCTCCATCGCCGGATAGAGCACTTCCTCGACCACGGGCGAAAGGCGATGGATCTCGTCGACGAACAGCACGTCGTTCGGCTTCGAGATTGGTCAGCAAGGCGGCCAGGTCGCCGGCGCGCTCAAGCACCGGGCCCGAGGTGGAGCGCACGTTGACGCCGAGCTCATTGGCGATGACGTGGCTCAAGCGTGGTCTTGCCCAGGCCCGGCGGCCCGAAGATCAGCACGTGATCCAGCGCGCCACCGCGCTTCTTTGCAGCCTCGATATAGATCGACATCTGCTCGCGCACCGCCTGCTGGCCGAGATACTCGGCCAGCCGCTTGGGACGGATGGTGGCTTCCAGCGCCTCGTCGTCCAGCTGGGCGGCGGCGGTGACGATGCGGTGGTCGGTCATGGGTGCGCATTATGGCAGCGTAGGCTGCGAGCGGATGGAGAGAGCAGTAGCTGCGCGCAGGAGGCGACTGCATGGCGCCGAGTCCGATCGCCAGGTAATCGAGCTCGCGACGATTGGCGTCACGTCGGCATCTCAGCGGTCGCGCTCCTGCATCCGCTGCGCGGCATCAGATCTCCACCTGCGCGCCCAGCTCGATCAACCGATTGCCGGGAATCTGGAAGAACGCCGTGGCCGGCAACGCATTGCGCGCCATGAAGGCGAACAGCTTGTCGCGCCACAGCGCCATGCCGGGACGCGCTTGCGTCGGCGATGATGGTTTCGCGCGACAGGAAGAACGTGGTGTCCATCATGTCGAACGGCAGCCCGGCGCGCTGGCACTTGGACAGCGCGCGAGCGGAATGTTCGGATCCTCGGCGAAGCCGAAGCGCAGCTCGAGGCCATAGAAATCGCCGCCCAGCTCGGTGATCTCGATGCGCTCGTTCGACTCGGCCACCGGCGTCTCCAGCATCTCCACCGTCAGCAGCACGTTGCGCTCGTGCAGCACCTTGTTGTGCTTGAGGTTGTGCAGCAGCGCATGCGGCACCGCATTCTGGTTGGCGGTGAGGAACACCGCCGTACCCGGCACGCGCAGCGGCGGATGCTCGGCGATGTTCTCGATGAACGGCTGCCAGCGCCAGGCCGCCCTGCTTGATCTCGCGCACCACCAGCTCGCGACCGCGCCGCCAGGTGGTCATCACGATGAACACCGCCACGCCCAGCACCAGCGGGAACCAGCCGCCGTACTCGATCTTGATCAGGTTGGCGCCGAAGAAGGCGAGGTCGATGGACAGCAGCAGGCAGCCGGCGACGATGCACGGCGAGGCGGTTCCAATGCCACTGCCGACGCGCCACGATCAGGGCGAGCAAGCGTGGTGATGGCCATGGTGCCGGTCACCGCGATGCCGTAGGCCGCGCCCAGGTTGTCCGAGCTGCGGAAGCCGAGCACCGCCACCAACACCATGCACCAGCAGGAAGCGATTGACCCACGGCACGAAGATCTGGCCCGACATCTCGCGCGAGGTGTGCACCACCGGCATGCGCGGCGAATAGCCCAGCTGCATCGCCTCGCGCGTCATCGAGAACGCGCCGGAGATCACCGCCTGCGAGGCGATCACCGTGGCCGCGGTGGCCAGCGCCGATCATCGGATACAGCAGCACGCTCGGCACCAGCGTGATAGAACGGGTTGTCGATGGCTTCGGGGTGATCCAGCAGCAAGCGCGCCCTGGCCGAAATAGTTCAGCACCAGCGCCGGCAGCACGAAGCTGAACCAGGCCAGGCGGATCGGGCGCTTGCCGAAATGTCCCATGTCGGCATACAGCGCCTCGGCGCCGGTCAGCGCCAGCACCACGCGCACCGAGCGCGATGAACGCCTGCATGCCGTGCGTGATGAAGAAACTGCACGCCATAGACCGGGTTGATCGCCAACAGCACATGCGGATTGCGCGCGATCATGTTCGACGCCGAGCACGCGCGATGCACGACGAACCAGACCACCATCACCGGCCCGAACAGCTCGCCGACGCTGCTCCGTGCCATGCCGCTGCAACGCGAACAGGACGAACAGGATCACCAGCGGTGATCGGCACGACCCAGCGATCGAGGTCAGGCGCGGCGACCTTCAGGCCCTCGACCGCCGAAAGCACCGAGATCGCCGGCGTGATCACGCCATCGCCATAGAACAGCGCCGCGCCGAAGATGCCAAGCATGGCCAGCAACCAGCGCTGTCGCGGCATCGCCCTTGCACGCTGCGCTGGGCCAGCGCCATCAGCGCCATGATGCCGCCCTCGCCCTTGTTGTCGGCGCGCATGATGAAGATGACGTACTTGAGCGACACCACCATGATCAGCGCCCAGAAGATCAGCGAGAGCACGCCATAGCACGTTCTCCGGCGTGGGTGTCATGCCGTGCGTGGCTCGAGCGTCGTCTGCAAGGTGTACAGCGGGCTGGTGCCGATGTCGCCGATAGACCACGCCGATCGCACCAAGGGCCAGCGCTGCAAGGCGGCGCTTGGTATCGGCGTCGGTCATGCCGTGGGTGGAATCCGGTGGCTCACGGGTCAATTCCCTGCAGTGCGGCGCGTAGCGCCTTGCGGATGATCGCTTCGGCGTTGTCGCCATCGGCGGCGACCTTCTGCACCAGCCGGGTGACTTCAGCCGGCTTGTAGCCGAGCTGCTGCAGCGCGACGGTGGCTTCGCCCGCGGCGTCCAGCGGTGCGCCGTCGCCTTGCCTGCCAGCCCGGACAGTGGCGTGGCCAGCCCATCGATGCGATCGCGCAACTCCACCACGATGCGTTCGGCGGTCTTCTTGCCGATGCCGGGAATCTTGGTCAGCGCGACCACGTCGCCGGCATGCACCAGCCGCGCGAAATCATGCGGTGGATACGCCGGAGAGCACCGCCAGCGCGATCTTCGCGCCGATGCCGCTGACTTTCTGCAGGTTGCGGAACAGCGTGCGCTCGGCTTCGTGCAGGAAGCCATACAGCGCCACGCTGTCTTCCTTCACCGCGTAATGGGTGAGCAGGTCACTTCCTTGCCGATCGTGGCAGGTCGTAGATGGTGGACATCGGCGCTTCCAGCTCGTAGCCGACGCCGCCGACTTCGATCAGCAGCCACGGCGGCTGCTTGGAGACCAGGATGCCGCGCAGTCGGCCGATCATCGGCGACGCCTCCATGCCGTGCGTGGGATCCCGACGCGATCCAGGCTGGCGCGGGTATGCGCGTGGGTCACCGCAATGGCGAGCGCATCGGCCGCGTCGGCCTGCAAGCGGCCCCTTCAGTCCAAGCAGGACGCCAATCATGTGCTGCACCTGGGTCTTGTCACCGCGACCGCTGCCGACCACGGACTGCTTTACTTCGGTCGCTGCGTACTCGTGCACCGCGATCCCCTGACTGACGACCGCGCAGATCGCGGCGCCCCTGCGCCTGGCCCAGCTTCAACGCCGAATCGGCATTGCGCGCCATGAACACGCGTTCGATACCGCATTCGTCCGGCCGATGGGCGGCGATGATGGCACACAGCTCGTCAAATATGCGTTTCAGGCGCAACGGAAAACTGGCCTCGCCAGCCACCGCCAAGGCGCCATGAAAAACATGGGACAGCTTGCCGCCGGCATCGACATCGATGATGCCGACACCGGTGCGCTGGCTGCCCGGATCGATGCCGATGATGCGCGTCATGGGCGGAGGTTCGCGAGGGCTGTAAGCGCCCTTGCGAACTTAGTTTGCTGCCTCGGTCGGCAGCAAAGCATTATGGGAAACCTCGCTGACATCGTCGAGCGCATCGAGCTTCTCGAGCAAGTCCTGCAACGTCTCCAACGCCTCGTCGGGCACGGCCACGCGGTTATTCGGTCGCATGCCGACACCGGCGTGCTGGGCATTCAGGCCTGCCGCCAGCAAAGCCTGCTGCACCGCCTCGAAGTTCTCCGGCGCACACAGCACGGTGCTCTCGCCATGCTCGTTCACGACGTCATCGGCACCGGCGTCGAGGGCAGCTTCCAGCACCTCTTCCTCCTTGGCCTCATCACCGCCGGTGCCGAATACCAGTTCACCCACGCGTGAGAACTGGAAGGCCACCGAGCCCGAGGTACCCAGGTTGCCGCCGTGCTTGGTCAAGGCGTGGCGCACGTCCGCCACGGTGCGGACCGGGTTGTCGGTGAAGCAGTCGATGATCAGCGCGATACCGGCCGGGCCGTAGCCCTCGTAACGCAGTTCTTCCATCGCGGCACCGCCATCGGCACCCGAGCCGCGCTTGATCGCACGCTCGATGGTGTCCTTGGTCATATTGGCCGACAACGCCTTGTCCACCGCCGCACGCAGGCGCGGATTGGCGGTTGGGTCAGCGACGCCGGCACGAGTGGCCACGGTGATTTCGCGGATCAGCTTGGTGAATACCTTGGCGCGCTTGGCGTCTTCGGCGTTCTTGCGACCTTCGATGGACGGGCCTCTACCCATGACACTTCCTGCAAATCTGGCAAAAGAACAGAGCGCGAATTCTATCCCTTCGGGACGGCGCGCAGGCAAGCCGCTTCGTCAAACGAAGAAATTGGCGACTGCGGGTCAGGAATCCGTACGGTCGAAGCGGCCGCGTTGCAGGAATTGCGTCACCTGACGTGCCGCCTCGACGGAGAACAGCAGGCCCGTATGGTTGGTCTCGATCACGCAATGGTCGGCAATGCCTGGCAGATGAGTCTCGTCAACGGCCACGGTGCCGTCGTTGTCGCCCTCGAAGTGGCCCAGCACCGCGCCCAGGCCGAGCGGCAGGCGTCCGGCCACCACGCCGACCTCACGCCCACCCTCCCAGCGCTCGAAACCGTATTCGAGCAGCTCGCGGTTGTGCTCCCAGCAGTGCCTCGCCACCGCGCCCCATGCCGGCGAAGCCGCGCGCAGCGGCGCTGCCTTTCAAGGGAGATCCCAGGCAGACGACGCGCCCAGGTGGCAGATCGCCGTCTTCGGCGCAGGCGCGCAGCGCCAGCAGGCCGCCAAGACTGTGGCCAACCAGGTGAACGGTCTGCGTTTCCTGAGCCAATTCATGGATCCGCGCTTCCAGCCGGCTGAGGATGCGCTGCTGGGTAGCCGCCACGCTCATATAGTCGAAGCGGTGCACGCGAAAACCCGCCTCCATCATGCGCCGGTGCAGCATGGCCAACGCAAAACCGCGCATCCACAGGCCGTGCAGCAGGATCACATGATCGGTCATAAGGCGCGCGGGACTTCCATCATCGAGGAACTGACCGCCGGAAAACCGCTGCAACAGCGGAGGCCGCGACGACCCATTCTGCACAATACCAGCCATTATTACCGCGACGCCGCGCCATATTTGGACAGCGCCGCGGTTTTCACGCCCATTGCACGACGTGATATCAGGCCGATTTCGGCTCGACGGCCACCTTCACGTGCAATTCCTTGAGCTGCGCGTCACCGACCAGCGACGGCGCGTCGGTCATCAGATCCTGCGCGCTGGTGGTCTTGGGGAACGCGATCACGTCGCGGATCGACTCGGTGCCGGCCATCAGCGCGGCAATCCGGTCGATACCGAAGGCCAGGCCACCATGCGGCGGTGCGCCGAACTTCAGCGCCTTCAGCAGGAAGCCGAACTTGAGTCTCGGCCTCTTCGGCACCGATGCCGAGCAGATCGAACACCGTACTCTGCATGTCCGGACGATGGATACGGATCGAACCGCCACCGATCTCGTTGCCGTTGAGCACCATGTCGTAGCCGCGGCTCACCGCGTTCGCGGCATTGGCGCGCAGGTCGTCGACGTCATCGACCTTCGGCGCCGTGAACGGGTGATGCAGGGCGACGAAGCGCTGCGTCTTCCTCGTCGTACTCGAACATCGGGAAGTCGGTGACCCACAACGGCTTCCAGCTGTTCTCGACCAGGCCGCGATCCTTGCCGACTTTCAGGCGCAACGCGCCCATGAAGTCGGTGACCGCCTTCCAGCTGCCCGCACCGAAGAACACCATGTCGCCGCTCTGCGCACCGGTGAGCTTGAGCACGCCATCCAGCGCCGCGTCGTCGAGGAACTTCGCCACCGGCGAATTGATGCCTTCGCGGCCCTTGGCCAGATCGTCCACCTTGCAACCAGGCCAGCCCCTTGGCGCCGTACTTGCCGACGTATTCGGTGAGCAGGTCGATTTCCTTGCGGGTCAAGGTGGCGCCGCCGGGCACGCGCAGCGCAGCCACGCGGCCGTTGGCCGCGTTGGCAGGTTCGGCAAAGACCTTGAACTCGACATGCTTGACGGCGTCGGCGATGTCCACCAGTTCCAGCGCGATGCGCAGGTCCGGCTTGTCCGAACCGAAGCGACGCATGGCCTCGGCCCAGGTCATGCGCGGAAAGGTTGGATCGAGCTCGACGCCCTGCACTTCCTTGAACACGTGGCGGATCAGCTCCTCCACGAAGTCCTGCACGTCCTTCTCTTCGACGAACGCGAACTCGAGGTCGAGCTGGGTGAATTCCGGCTGGCGATCGGCGCGCAGATCCTCGTCGCGGAAGCAGCGGGCGATCTGATAGTAGCGATCGAAGCCGGCCATCATCAGGATCTGCTTGAACAGCTGCGGCGACTGCGGCAGCGCGTAGAACTGGCCCGGATGCACGCGGCTGGGCACCAGGTAGTCGCGCGCGCCTTCCGGCGTGGCCTTGGTCAGGATCGGCGTCTCGATGTCCTGGAAGCCGCGCGCGTCGAGATAACGGCGCAGCGCCTGCACCAGCTTGATGCGCTTGCGCATCATCGTCTGCATCTCGGGGCGGCGCAGGTCGAGGTAGCGGTAGGTCATCCGCATGTCCTCGTTCGGGTTGTTCGTGCAGCGCGAACGGCAGATCCTTCGCGGCGTTGAGAATCTCCACCTTATCGGCCAGCAGCTCCACCGTGCCGGTACGCAGCTTGTCGTTCACCGACAGGCGCTTGCGGATGGTGCCGGTGACGCGCAGGCAGTATTCGTTGCCGATCTCGCCAGCCACCGCGAAGGCCGCCGCGTTCTCGCGCTCGATCACCACCTGGGCAAGGCCCTCGTGGTCACGCAGGTCGACGAAGGCCACGTGGGCCTGCAGGCGAATGGTGTTGACCCAGCCGCACAGGGTGACGGTCTGGCCGACCAGTGCCTCGTCGATGAGGCCGCAGTAATGCGTGCGCATGCGCTTGGAACTCCGGGCCGCGGGGCGGCGTAATGCGTGGAAAAGACCCGGAATGTTAACACCGGCAGCCGCGGAGGCGGACGGTGATGCGCGGCCGAAACCGCCACGCATCACCGGGCAAGCTACGGCTTACCAGCGCCGATCCACCGCAAACAGGCCCCGGCAGCCCCGGGTAACCCACACGCCAGCGCGATTCCAGCCCCAGCTGTAACCCTCCTCACAGGGGCTGCCGGAAAGCTGCTGCAACAGGCGAACGCCACCGCGGGCACCGACATCCACCTGGCAGAACTGCTGTTGCTTGTCGTTGCTTTCGCACTGAAAGCGGATCTCGCGATCCCAATCCGGACCGGGGCGCCAACCATCCCTGTCCCGGTCGTCATCGTCCCGGCGGTCGTCATCTCGTCGGTCGTCGTCCCGCCCGTCGCGGTCCCGCCACTCGCCGCGATGCCCCATTTCCACGAACTGGCCACGACAGCCGCGAGCGACCCATAGGCCATCGCGATCCACGCCCCAGCTCCGCCCGCGGTCACAGGGGCTGTTAGATTCCTGGCGAACCAGCTCGGCATCGCGCCATGGCACCTGACAGCGCGTGAAGCCACCGTCCTCGCTGCCACAGCGGATTGCCTCACGCCCCTGCGCATGCGCCTGGGGCGTGGCGCTCAACCACACACCCGCCACCAAGCCCAGCAGTACCCCCATCCAACCCGTTCGAATTCGCAGCATCGGCAACGCTCCCCTTGTGATGGGGCGTCACGCTAGCGAACGCATGCTCAACCGGATTTGAATAACTTGCGACGAACCCGCACAAACTTGCCGCACAGCCATGCGGCGTTCAGATCCGGCCCCGATCAGGTGTCGCTGCTGGTGCTCGGCGCGGGTGTTGACGGCTTGGTAGCCTCACTGTCGCCGGCCAGGTTGCGCTTCTTGTCGCCGTCTTTCTTGAAGTCGGTCTCATACCAGCCGCCACCGGCCAGGCGGAAGCTCGGCGCGCTCACGCGCCGCTTCACTTCGGCCACATCGCAGGCGGGGCAGACGCTGGGATCGGGATCGGACAACTTCTGCAGGCGGTCGAAACGATGGCCGCAGCCGCTGCATTCGAATTCATAGATAGGCATGGAAACTCCGGAATCGACCAGCGTCCCGCAGGGACTTCCCTTGAGCGCGAACGCTGGCAACCATGGATTATCGAGGCAGGCGGGCCAAATTCAACGTCTGGGCATTTTCCGCACGGCCGACCTGCATCAGCCATCTCCCCGTTGGCCGTCCAAGCTCGGGACCGAAGCGATCTCAGGCGGCCAGCGCCACCAGCACAGCAGCTTCCGCCAGTTCGGTCAGGGCACCGCAGGTATCGCCCGTCATGCCGCCCAGCCGCCGCATGCAGGCCACGCGCCAGCAGGCATACACCGCCAGAACCACGACCAGCGCGCGCAAGCCATGCCAGCCATCGCAGAAACAGAGCAATCCGGTCACCAGCAGCGCAGCCACGCTCACCCCGCGGGAGGCTCCCGTAAGCGCGCTACCCAGTCCGCCGCTGCGTACGTAAGGCGTGCTGATGAAAGCCGCCGTCAGCACCGCGCGCCCCAGCAGTGGTGCGAGCCATAGCGCCGCGTTGTGCGGCGGCAGGCTGGCCAGTGCGGCGAACTTCAGCAGCAACACGAGTACCAGCGCCACCACGCCCATCGGCCCGCAGCGGGGGTCCTTCATGATCGCCAGGGTGCGCTCGCGATCGCCGAGACCGCCCACCCAGGCGTCGGCACTGTCCGCCAGGCCATCCAGATGCAAGGCCCCCGTCAAACCGACCCAGACGGCCAGAAGTACCGCTGCGGCCAGGAGCGGCGGCGCCGAGGCCATGGCCCAGGAAAGCATCCACAGCACGCCGCCGATCAACAGCCCCACCGCCGGATACCAGGCCAGGGAGGACGACGACGCCGATGGGCCGTCGAACGCCTTCGCCGGTACCGGCAGGCGGGTGAGAAAGCCGATGGCAACGAGCAGGCCGCGCATCAGGCTTTGGCCAACCCGGCCGCAGGCGCCACCCAGGCCAGCGGATGCACGGAGGCATGCGGCACGTCGATAGTCGCCATCTCGCCGAAGTCACGCCCTTCCGCCTCGCAATGAAGCAGGCGGATCACCCCGCCATGCGTCACCACCAGTACACGGCGGAACCCAGCTTCAACGGCGACGTCATTCAAGGCCGCGCACAGGCGCTGGTGAAATGCCGCGAAGGGCTCCCCGCCCGGCGGCGGACAGTTCACCGGGTCCGCCCAGAATCGCGCCAGGGCATCACCCTGTTCGTTGGCCAGGACGTCGATGGGAACACCTTGCCACGCGCCGAAATGATATTCGGCCAATCGCTGATCCACCCTGAGGGGCACACGTCGTGCCGCCGCCAGGTCATGGGCGAAATCGGCGCATCGCCGCAGGGGCGAGGTAACCACCGCGTCCCAGCTTCGCCCGAAGATCGCCGCACGCATCTGGGTCCAGCCCAGCGCACTGAGGGCATCGTCCAGCTGTCCTCGATAACTTCGTTCGCCAGTGTCGCCATGGCGCAGCAAATCGATCCCGATGTGCTTGCCCGTCATGCGCCGCTCACCCCTGCCTGGGCGAACGTGGCCATGCGCGAGTGCAACTCACAGGCCAGCCGCATAAGGGGGACGGCGGTGGCCGCACCGCTTGCCTCGCCCAGGCGCATGCCGAGATCGAGCAGCGGGTCGGCATTCAGCGCGGCGAGCGTTTGTGCATGTCCGCGCTCCCTGGACCGATGGCCAAAGAACATCCATGCACGACAACCGGGATGGATGCGGGTCGCCGCGAGCGCCGCCACCGTGGTGATGAAACCATCGACCAACACCGGAAGGCCGCGCTGGGCCGCTGCGATATAGGCACCGACCAGCGCCGCGATTTCGAAGCCGCCCACGCGACACAGCCACGTCAGCGCGTCATCGTCGGCCGCATAACGTGCCAGCCCGCGCGCAATCACCGCTGCCTTGTGGTCGATGCCTGCCGCATCCAGCCCCGTGCCCGCACCCGCCAACCGCGTCGGCAATTCACCTAGCAGGACGCAGGCCAGCGCCGCCGCCGAGGTGGTATTGGCAATACCCATTTCACCGCCGATGAAAAGCTGCGCGCCCGCGTCGCGCGCGGCAGCGACACTTTCGGCGCCGGCGCGCAGCGCCGCATCGAGCTGCGCCATCGTCATGGCCGGCCGCTCGCAGAAATTCTGCGTCTGCGGCGCGATGATCGCGCGGCGCACGCTGGGCAATTCACCCGGATCGTTCACGGTGCCCAGGTTCACCACTTCGAGCATGGCGCCGAGCGAGCGCGCAAGCACGCTGATGGCGGCACCGCCGTTCGCGAAGTTCCGCACCATCTCGCCGGTCACCACCTGCGGGAAGGCCGACACGCCCTCCACCGCCACGCCATGGTCACCGGCGAACACACTGATCCACACTTGCTGCACGGCCGGACGTGCCGTGTGCTGAAGTCCAGCCAGACGAATAGCCAAGGTCTCCAGCGCGCCCAGCGAACCGGGCGGCTTGGTCAACTGGGCCTGATGTTCGCGCGCAAGTTGCTCACTCCTTCCATCCACGTTTTGACAGGGCACGGACAGCCAATCCAGGCTCATGCAAGAACTCCTTTAAGGGCCAGCGGCATGCCGGCCGCGACGAACAGCACACGCTCGCACTGATTCGCGAGCGCTTGATGCAATCGACCCGCTTCATCGACGAAGCGGCGCGTGAGTTCACCCAGCGGCACCACGCCGAGACCCACTTCGTTGCTCACCAGCACCACCTGCCCGGTCAACGAGGGGAAAATATCCAGCAGGGCCGCACGCTCACGCTCGAAACGCGATGGATCGGCATCGCCGAGCAGATTGCTCAACCACAACGTAAGGCAGTCGACCAGCACGCAACGCCCTGGCCGAGCCTGTGCACGCAAGGCATCGGCCAGTGCCAGCGGCTCTTCCACACTCAACCAGTGGGCTGGGCGCCGCGCCCGATGGTGCGCGATACGCGCCGCCATGTCGGCGTCATGCGCCTGCGCGGTAGCGATATAGACCACGTCATGACCCGACGAGACGGCGAGCCGTTCTGCCAAGGCGCTCTTGCCCGACCGGGCGCCACCGAGAATCAATGTGCGCATGCAGGCTCCGTGGCGCTCAACTTCAGCAAGCGCAGCAGCGTCGAGGTATCGAGATGTGTTTCCACGGCATCGGCGAGTCGCTCGATGCTGGCTTCACGCAAAGAGTGCATGTCGATCGAGGATGCATCGCGCAAGCCAGACCATGCCAGCAGCGCAGCGATAGCCTGTGGCTCGTCGAACAAGCCGTGCAGATAGCTGCCTAGAATCCGACCGTCTGACGACAAGGCGCCGTCAGGCATACCTCCGTCGAGCACGCTCGAAGGCGTTGCCAGCGCCGCGCCTTGGCTGACGCCGCAATGGATCTCATAGCCGCTCACGCGCACCCCTCCTAGGACTAGTTCTCCAGCCACGCGACGCAATGTCTTGCGTTCCTCCAGCGTGGTTTCCATGTCCAGCCAGCCGAGTCCAACGCTCGAGCCCGGCTCGCCCTCGATGCCATGCGGATCATGCACGAGGCGGCCCAGCATCTGGAAGCCACCACAGATGCCAATCAGCTTGCCGCCATAACGGAGATGTCGCTCGATCGCCTCCTCCCAGCCGTTTGCCCGCAACCAGTCGAGATCGGCGCGGGTGGACTTGGAGCCAGGCAGCACGATGAGGTCACATGCGGGAGGGGCTTCATCAGGACCGACGAAACGCACGTCGACCTCGGGATGCGCGCGCAATGCATCCAGATCCGTGTGATTGCTGATGCGCGGCAAGGCCGGCACGGCCACGCGCAGGCGCGCGCCTGGCTTGCGAGCCCGATCGCGCGGCAACGCGTCTTCCGCTTCTAGTTGCAGGCCATGCAGATAAGGCAGCACGCCCAGTACCGGTTTCCCCGTCTCGCGCTCCAGCCAGTCCAGACCCGATTGCAGTAACGCGGGATCGCCGCGAAAGCGGTTGATGACAAACCCGGTAACGCGTGCGCGTTCACTGTCGGACAGCAACGCAAGCGTGCCGACCAGATGCGCGAACACACCGCCGCGATCGATGTCGGCGATCAGCAACACCGGACAATCGACCGCTTCGGCATACCCCATATTGGCGATATCGCGGTCGCGCAGATTGATCTCGGCGGGGCTGCCGGCACCTTCCACGATCACTGCGTCGTACTGCGACAGCAGTCGCGCATGCGACGCGAGTACCGCCTCCATCGCGATGCGCTTGTAGTCGTGATAGACGCGCGCATCCATGTTGGCGATGGCATGACCGTGCACGATGACCTGAGCGCCCACATCGCAGTTTGGTTTCAGCAGGACGGGATTGAAGTCGGTGTGCGGCGCCACACCCGCCGCCTGCGCCTGCACCGCCTGGGCGCGACCGATTTCACCACCATCCACCGTGACCGCCGAATTCAGCGCCATGTTCTGCGGCTTGAATGGCGCCACGGCGACGCCGCGCCGATGCAGCCACCGACACAGCGCCGCCACCAGCGTGCTCTTCCCTGCATCGGACGTGCATCCCTGCACCATCAATACACGGGCGCTCATCAGGTCATCCCCATCAAACGAATGCTTGCCAGTGCCCGGTTCGGGCGAAGCAAGCCAGCCTCATCGGCGGGCCCTCCAAAACGCAAACCACGCGGCTCGTCGAACAGCCGCGTGAGGACGCCGCGCCAGGCCAGCGTGTGACGCCAGGGCCGGGTCATGGCAGGAACAGCTTCGTGGCGGCTTCCGGGTTGGAAGGAAAGTAAGCATGCAGGAAGCTCGCCGTCATGCGTTGACGGCGATAGACGCCTTCGCGACTGGGCCCCTCGTCGGGATTGATCGCCATGGCCAACGGCTCTGCATCGATATCCGCATGGGCGTAATGGAAGGTATGGCCGCGCAGCGTACCCTCCGGCAACGTGATCGATTGCAAGCCGAGTCCACCCAGGCGCGCCTGCATGCCGGCGCGACCCGGCAGCAGGCCTGCCATGTCGAAGGTCTCGCCGTCGCGACTGGTCAGCGCGTCGAGCGCGTAGAGCATGCCGCCGCATTCAGCGAGCAGGGGCTTGCCGGCATCGACATGCGCATGCAACGCCTGGCGCAACCTGTCATTGCCCGACAGCGCCGACAAATGAAGCTCGGGATAGCCGCCCGGCAACCACACCGCATCGCAATCGGGCAAGGAATCGCCCGCTATGGGCGAGAAGAAAGTCAGCTCTGCACCCGCCGCGCGCAGCACATCCAGGTTTGCCGGGTAAATGAAGCAAAAAGCCTGATCGAGAGCAATGGCCATGCGCAGACCCCGCAACCGCGGAGAGACCTGCGATGTCACTACCGGCGCGAACGCCACGGGCGCAGGCAGCTCGGACGAGGCCTGCGCAGCCCAGGCATCGGCCAGCGCATCGAGTCGGGTATCGCCATCAGCCCATTCCCCTGCCGACACCAAGCCGAGATGACGTTCGGGCAGGACGAGCGACGCATCGCGCGGCAGGGCACCCAGCCAATGCAGATCAGGCGGCAGGCTTTCGGCCAATAATCGAGCGTGATATGCACCGCCCACACGGTTGGCCGCTACGCCATGAATCTGCAGTCCTTCGCGATAGCGCGCCAACCCCGCGGCGACGGCACCGAAGGTCTGCGCCATGGCCGAGCCATCGATCACGGCCAGCACCGGCAATTCCAGCTTTTGTGCGAGATCCGCGCTGGAGAATCCGCCGTCGAACAAGCCCATCACGCCTTCGACCAAGATCAGATCGGCGTCCCCGGCGGCTTCATGCAAGCGCGCGCGGACATCGTCCTCTCCACCCATCCATAGATCGAGCTGATACACCGGTGCTCCGCTGGCGCGTTCGAGCACCATCGGATCAAGGAAGTCCGGGCCTGTCTTGAATACGCGGACGCGCTTGCCCGCGCGCGCATGCCAACGCGCCAGCGCTGCCGTCACCGAGGTCTTGCCCTGGCCCGAAGCGGGAGCGGAAACCAGGACTGCCGGGCAATGATGGGTTTTGGACTGCATCGACATCACCTACAGCTCGATACCCTTTTGCGCCCGAATACCGGCCTGAAAGGCATGTTTCACCACGCGCATTTCCGTGACCGTATCCGCCAGCTCGACCAACGTATCCGGTGCGCCGCGACCGGTGATCACCACGTGTTGCTGCGGCGGCCGCGCGGCGAGAGCGGCGCAAACCACGGCGACGTCGAGATACCCCTTCACCAGGGCGATATTGAGCTCATCCAGCAGCACAAAATCGTACCCGACATCGGCCAGCATGCCCGTCGCTACCTGCCATGCCGCATGAGCGGCCTGGATATCGCGGGCCCTGTCCTGGGTCTCCCAGGTATAGCCCTCGCCCATCACGTGATAGTCGACTTCGTCGGGAAAGTGACGGAAGAACGCTTCTTCGCCGGTGGAAAAACTGCCCTTGATGAACTGCACGACGCCGCAGTGGAAGCCATGGCCGAGCGAGCGAGCCAGCATGCCGAAGCCGGACGAACTCTTGCCCTTGCCGTTACCGGTGTTCACCACCAGCACGCCGCGATCGATCGTGGCGCGGGCGATCCTGCGGTCCACCAGTTCCTTCTTGCGTTGCATGCGTTCGCGATGGCGCACATCGGCGGCCACTGCTTCAGCGCGCGACGAATCGTTCATTTACCTACTCCTCGGCTGCTCATCCGATGGGTCCTGTTCATCATCAATATCGCGCCTGTGCCTGCTGCGCAAACGGCCTGGTGCGCTTCGACAGCAGCGTAGCAACGTCGGCATAGGCCGGCGATGAAGAACCTCGCCATCCAAGCTTCCTGCAGACGCAGTACATCGCCGACATGCTTGAAGCGGGAGGCCCGCATGACCAGCTCCCGAAAATCGAACAGCCAAGTGAAACGCGAACTCGACGGTAACGTCATGAAGAGACTCCAGGATGTTGCTCGAAACTCGAATAATCGTCACACAGGGCTGGATCGACCAGCCCCGCGTTGACGCTCACTGAGCAGGCTGATAACGCAGGGTCAGCATGGTGTTGCGACCTGGCTGGTTGTAGTACCAGGCCGTCTCGTAGTTCTTGGCGAACGCATTGTTGAGCGCCAGCTGCAGCTTCCAGTTGCGATCAAGTGCGTAGGCCACGCGCAGATCGGTCACCGAGTAGCCGCCCAGCGCATGCTGGTTGGCCAGATCGTCGTAGCGACGGCCGGCCACATACCAGCTGCCGCCCATGCTGAAGGCGCCAAAGCTGCGGTCCGCGTCGACCCGGGCCGTCTGTCGCGCGCGGCGCGGCAACAGATTGCCGTGATAGCCGTCCGATTCGTCGCGCGGGTCCAGCCAGGTGGCCGTCCCAGCGACCAGCCAGCCCGCCACGTGCCCGCTGAGCACGCCTTCGGCACCGCGGATGCGTGCTTTCTCCACATTGCCCGGCAGGCCGGTCGATGCGTCATAGGTGATCAGATCGTCGACCTTGTTGCGAAACGCGCTGAGCGACCAGTAGCCCCAGCCATAGCTGCCACGCAGTCCGAGCTCGATGTTCTGCGAGGTCTCCGGCTTCAGCGCCGGGTTGCCGTAACCGGGGTAGTACAACTCGTTGAACGTGGGCGCCATGAAGGCCGTCCCGTAGCTGGCAGTAAGGCGCAAGGTGCTGGTGAAATCCCAGCCCCAAAGCAGGCTGCCGGTGTTCTCGCCGCCGAACTGGCTGTTGACGTCCCGACGTACACTGGCCTGCAGCGACTGTCGACCGAAGCTCTGCATCCACTGCACGAACAGTCCGCGATTGATGCGGCTGTCGAGTGAATAAAGGGTTGTGCTGTTCACTTCATCACGCTGCCAGTCGTAACCCGTACTGAGCAGGCCACCGCCGATACCGATATCCGCCTGCAGGGACCCGATATCGCGATGGGTATCGAAGCGGTCGACGAAAACGCCGTGCAGATAGTCCTTGCTGAAGTCACCGCTGCTACCCAGGCTCAGGGTGAGGGCGAGGCCCCTGCTGGGACGGTAATGCAGGCGGCCACCGATCACCTGGGTCGCGCTGTCGTCCGAGTCGCTATAGGTGCCGTCGTAGTCGTCGTGTCCTTCGCTGCGGAACAGGCGTGCGTCGGCATCCCACTGTTCATCGAAGCGATAGCCGCCTTGCAGGGTCAGCGCCGTGTTGCGGTAGCCATCCTTGTCCGGCTGGTCCGCGAAACAGGCGGCACCGGCTTCGGCCGCGCCCACGCGACAGGCATTGAGGCCATCGGTCTGGTCATGCGATGCCTGCAGCGAATACCAGCCGTCGGCGCCCTGCCCCGCCAACCCGGCCGAGCCGGCGAGACGCCCGTAGCTGCCCACGCCCAGGCTCAGCGACGGGACAAATGCGCCCTGCGGGTGGCGCATAAAGATCTGGATCACGCCACCGATGGCCTCCGAGCCATACAAGCTCGAAAACGGCCCGCGCACGATCTCGATACGCTCGACCTGCTCGAGCGGAATGTCCTGCAACGCCGCCGTGCCCAGCGTCGCCGAGCCAATCTTCACGCCATCCACCAGCACCAGTACATGATCGGCCTCGGTGCCGCGCAGGAACACACTGGTGGCCTTGCCTGGGCCACCGTTGTTGGCCAGCGACATGCCCGGCGAGCCACGCAGCAAATCCGCCAGCGAGGCGGGCTGCAGGCGCTCGATGTCGGCCCGATCGATCACGGTGATGGCCGACAGCGTCTGGTCCTGAGTCTGCGCCGTGCGCGTCGCGGTAACCACGACGCCGCTCAAATCGCTCGCCGCATCATCAGCGAACGCCGAAGAAAGCACGGATGACAACGCGACCGCCAAGGCGGATCGGCGCACCTGCGAAGGCTGTAACGCCACAGCAATGCTCCTCAACCGCGCCTACCCGCGCGGCTTGCATGAGATAAGGAACAGGCGTGAGGAGACGTGGCGGCCATGCGATGCATGGCATCCATGACATGGCCCACCGCCTGTCTGGTCGTACCTCGAGGCCGGTCTCCGGGCTCGCGAGCGAAGGCATCGGATGCCTTGCGGGCCAGCGCCTTCCCATGCCAAAGCACAGTGGCTGTTGCTGACCGTTTACTCGCCTACCGTTGCGGGGGCAGCTCCGGAATGAGCGCTTGCGCGCCGCACCGGATTCCCGTTTCAACCACTGGCTTTGCAGCTGGTGGTCACCTCAGGCGGGGTCGATGGTAGCAGACCGGAGATCTGACCATGGTTCGCTTTGGGCTTTTCTTGTTGGATGGCGGATGGCGCTGCCCGCCAGCTCATGCGCTCTTACTCCTTCTCCCCAATGGGGAGAAGGTTGGGATGAGGGGCGGGTGCTCGCGATCACGCTACAACAGAGCGTGGCGGCAAGGGTGCCGCTTACGCAGCGGGCGTTTCGACTGCCTGCCGGCAGCCGAGTCACTTTTCTTTTGCGGGCCCAAAAGAAAAGTAACCCAAAGAAAATGGTTCTTCACGCTTTCCCGGGGAAGGCGGCCTTGATTTTCAGGAAGAAGTAGGTCGAGTCGCGGAAGCCATAGGCCATGCGCTTGATGACCTTGATGCGGTTGTTGACGCCTTCCAGGACGCTGGTGTGCAGGTGGTATTTGGCACTAGCGAGGATGCCGCGCAGGTACGGTTTGAGTCGTCTGGCGAAGGTGATACACGCGGGGATGCCGCTTTCTTCGGCCATGCGTTGCCACTGACGCCAGCGCAACCAGCCTTCGCGGACACTGGGGGCGTACCAGATCTCCTTGAGTGTGGTCTTCAGGAGATAGACCGTGGCTAGCGGCTGGTTGGCGGCGAGCAGATCGCGCAGGCGCACGGCCTGTTCTTCCTGGAGATTCTCGCGGTTGCGCAACAGCAGCCAGCGGCTGCGTTTGATGACGTGGCGGGCGGGCTTGTCCTGACGCAAGGCGTTGGCCTGATCCACCCGCACGCGGTCGATGACCTCGCGACCGAAACGGGCGACGACATGGAACAGGTCGTAGACGACTTCGGCCTGTGGGCAGTGTGTGCGCACCTCCCGATCGAACGCCGTGTTCATGTCCATGGCGACCGCTTCGATGTGCCGACAGGTATCCCCTAACAGGGCGAAAAAGGGTGCGATGGCCTTGCGGCTGTTGCCCTCGCCGACCCACAGCACGCGCAAGGTCTGCGCATCCATGATCACCGTCGCGTAACGATGCCCTTTGTGCAGGGCAAACTCGTCCATCACCAGGCGACGTACCGCGCCGGCCTCAAAGGCGCCCTGTGTCGCGACCAGGCGACGCTTGTCGATGTCCTTGACGCTCTGCCAGTGCAGTCCCGTCAGCGCGCAGACATGACGAATCGGCAGCATCTGCGTCAACGCCTCGATCCAGGCCTGAAGACGACGGGTCACCCGCGCCCGCGGATCCAGCCAACCCACCCGTTCGCGACGTCGCCCACAACGCAGGCAATCCACCCGGCGTAGCTCCACCTTCAGCCACACCCGCCGATCCAGCAGGTCGCGCTCACGGATGCGTCGCCACTGACGGTCATGGATCAACGGACTGGGAGCGCCACAGCCACCGCACCGCGGTGTCCATGCCGGATCGGCACGCAACGTGATCAGCAGCTGATCGTCGGCCTGCTCTTCACAGGACTCCACACAAAAACCTTCCCAGAAGGAAGGCAGGCTCATAGCATTCATCGGGACGGCGAGGGACGGTTGGGTTGGTGTGTTTGGCGACTGCCAATGTAACCAACCCTCGCCCGTCAATCCCTACTTCCCCGCGGTTCCGTGAAGAACCAAGAAAATGGCCTAATAGGCTCATAGCATTGCGCGGGATACGAGCCTGACGGGCGCGGCCAGACAGAGAGGTTGCGGCCCATGGCCGAGACACAGCAGCTACCCCGCAACGCGCCAAGGCGGTGAGGACTTAAAGCCGGTTTGACCGACGGTCGAGACGTTTGTTGCAACCGAGCGGGCAGAAAGCCGCCACGCGACCCGCGCTTTAAGCCCTCTGCGCTACGGCGCGTTGCGGTGTAGCCGCGGTGTCTCGCCTTGGGCAACCAGCTATTTGCTCGCGCAAACCTTCCAACGCTTCTATCCCACGCTATGCTGCCAGCTCTAAAGGCCGTTTTCTTTGGGTTACTTTTCTTTTGGGCCCGCAAAAGAAAAGTGACTCGAGCGCCGGCAGGCGATCGAAACGCCCGCTGCGTAAGCGGCAACCTGGCAACACCGCTCGGTCGTAGCGCTACAGGCGAGCACCCGCCCCTCATCCCAACCTTCTCCCCAAAGGGGAGAAGGAGTAAGAGCGGGTGGCTCGGCGTTCTAACCGAAACCACCTCTGGTTTCGCGCTTACTGCTTGCGGAACGTCAGATGCCCCTGCTCCGCATCCACCACAATCGTGGTGCCGCCAGGGAACCTGCCTTCCAGGATCTCCCTGGCCAGCGGATTCTCCAGTTGCTGCTGGATGGCGCGCTTCAGCGGCCGCGCACCGTAAACCGGATCGAAACCCACGTTGCCGAGCAGATCCAGCGCCTTGTCGCCGATCTCCAGCTTGAGCTCCCGCTCGGCCAGGCGTTTCTCCAGATAGGCCAGCTGGATTTGCGCGATAGCGCGGATCTGCTTCTTCTCCAGCGGCCGGAACACCACCAGCTCGTCGAGGCGGTTGATGAACTCCGGGCGGAAATGCGCCTGCACCACGCCCAGCACGCGACGCCTTCATCTGCAAGTATGTCTCGGCCTCGCTGTCGCCGGCCTGTTCCTGGATCATCTGCGAGCCGAGGTTGGACGTCATCACGATGACGGTGTTGCGGAAATCGACCGTGCGGCCCTGGCCGTCAGTGAGACGCCCGTCATCGAGCACCTGCAGCAGGATGTTGAACACATCCGGATGCGCCTTCTCCACCTCGTCCAGCAGGATCACGCTGTACGGACGGCGACGCACGGCTTCGGTGAGATAGCCGCCTTCCTCGTAGCCGACATAGCCCGGAGGCGCGCCGATCAGGCGGCTCACCGAGTGCTTCTCCATGAACTCGCTCATGTCGATGCGCACCATCGCGTCGCTGCGTGTCGAACATGAACTCGGCCAGCGCCTTGCACAGCTCGGTCTTGCCCACGCCGGTCGGGCCGAGGAACAGGAACGAACCATTCGGGCGGTTCGGATCGGACAGGCCCGCACGCGCACGACGGATCGCATCGGAGACCGCGCGTACCGCTTCGTCCTGGCCGACCACGCGCTTGTGCAGCGCGTCTTCCATATGCAGCAGCTTCTCGCGCTCGCCTTCCAGCATCTTGCTGACCGGAATGCCGGTCCAGCGCGCCACCACCTCGGCGATTTCCTCCGCGGTGACGCTGGTCCTGCACGCAGCTTGAAGTCCTGCTTCTCGGCGGCCTGCGCGGCGGCGAGCTGCTTCTCCAGTTCCGGCAGCTTGCCGTACTGGATCTCGCTCATCTTGGCGTAGTCCTGCCGGCGCTGCGCCGCTTCCAGCTCCGACGCGCGCGGCTCGATCTGCTCCTTCACCTTGGTCGCGCCCTGCAGCGCGGCCTTCTCGGATTTCCAGATCTCGTTGAGGTCGGAGAACTCGCGCTCCAGCTTCTCGATGTCGGCTTCGAGGTCGGCCAGGCGCTGTCTTGGACTCGCTGTCCTTTTCCTTCTTCAGCATCTCGCGCTGGATCTTCAGCTGGATCAGGCGACGCTCCAGGCGATCGAGTTCCTCCGGCTTGGAGTCGATCTCCATGCGGATGCGCGAGGCGGCCTCGTCCATCAGGTCGATGGCCTTGTCCGGCAACTGGCGGTCGGCGATGTAGCGATGGGACAGCGTGGCCGCGGCGACGATCGCCGGGTCGGTGATCTCCACGCCATGATGCACCGCGTAGCGCTCCTTCAGGCCGCGCAGGATGGCGATGGTGTCCTCGACGCTGGGCTCGCCCACGATAGACTTTCTGGAAGCGGCGCTCCAGCGCGGCGTCCTTCTCGATGTACTTGCGGTATTCGTCCAGCGTGGTGGCGCCGATGCAATGCAGTTCGCCACGCGCCAGCGCGGGCTTGAGCATGTTGCCGGCATCCATGGCGCCATCGGCCTTGCCGGCGCCGACCATGGTGTGCAGCTCGTCGATGAACAGGATGATCTGGCCTTCGTTCTTGGCCAGGTCGTTGAGCACCGCCTTCAGGCGCTCTTCGAATTCGCCACGAAACTTGGCGCCGGCGATCAGGGCGCCCATGTCCAGCGCGAGCACGCGGCGATCGCGCAGGCCTTCCGGCACTTCGCCCTTGACGATGCGCTGGGCCAGGCCTTCGACGATGGCGGTCTTGCCCACGCCGGGTTCGCCGATCAGCACCGGGTTGTTCTTGGTGCGACGCTGCAGTACCTGGATGGTGCGGCGGATTTCCTCGTCACGGCCGATCACCGGATCGAGCTTGCCGCTTTCGGCGCGCTGCGGTGAGGTCGATGCAGTATTTCTCCAGCGCCTGGCGCTGCTCTTCGGCATTCTCGCTCTGCACTTTTTCGCCACCACGCAACTTCTCGATGGCCGCCTCGAGATTGGCCTTGTTGGCACCGGCCGCCTTCAGTGCGGCGCCCAGCTCGCCCTTGTCTTCCAGCGCCGCCAAGCACGAACAACTCGCTGGCGATGAACTGATCGCCGCGCTGCTGCGCAAGCTTGTCGGTGAGGTTGAGCAGTCGCGTCAGCTCGTTGCCGACGTTGATGTTGCCTTCCTGCCCGCTGACTCTTCGGCAGGCGGTCGATGCTGCTCGTTCATGCGCTGGCGCAGCGCCGGCACGTTGACCTGTGCCTGCGTCAGCAACGGCGCGGTCGAGCCGCCTTGCTGGTCGAGCAAGCGCAGCCATGACGTGCACCGGTTCAAGCATGTTGTTGTCGCGCCCGACGGCCAGCGACTGCGCGTCGGCCAGCGCCTGCTGGAAACGCGACGTGAGTTTGTCCATCCGCATGGCTATGCCCCTCATGAAGGTGATCTGGCGGCATGGCCGCCACTGCCCGAAGAGATGCGGACGCCGTCGCACGATTCAAGCGCCGCTGTCATCACCTGGATATCACGTCTTCAGTTTTTTGCAGGCATCATCCATAGCTAGCCTTCACATTTGTCTTGCTAGGCTCGTCACCGTGATATCGCCCTCTCCCTCCCCGGCCATGTCCGCTCAACTACCACTTCCAGCGCCACCCCTGCCGGGCGCCGGCGAACACTGGGCTCTGTTTCTCGACGTGGACGGCACGCTACTGGATTTTGCCGATCGGCCGGACCAGGTTTCCGTCGACGCGCGCCTGCGCGACCTCCTCGACGACCTGTTCGGCACGCTGGACGGCGCCCTTGCCCTCGTCAGCGGGCGCAGCCTGGATGACCTGGACGACCTGTTTGGCCATCCACCCTGGGCGATGGCCGGTTTGCACGGACTGGAACTGCGCGGTGCCGATGGCAGCTATCGCGGCGTCCACATTGGCGCGGCGCGGCGCTCGCTGGTCCGGGAGTTCGCCGCCACGGTCGCCGCGGACCTTCCCGGCGTACGGGTGGAAGACAAGGGCATGGCGGTTGCCCTGCACTGTCGTACGGCACCTGGGCAGTTCCAGGCGTTGCGCGCGAGTGTGGAAGCGTTGTTGCCCAGTCTTGCCGGTTATGACATGCAACTGGGCAACATGGTGATCGAGCTCAAGCCTCAGGGCATGGACAAGGGCTTGGCAATCGCCCACTTGCTGGCCCATTGGCCCTTCCATGGACGGCTACCTGTCTACGTCGGTGACGATCTCACCGACGAACACGGTTTTGCCACTGTCAACCTGGAAAGCGGCTTGAGTGTGCGTGTCGGCAGGCGCGAGCCCAGTCTTGCCCACTATTCGCTGCCCGAGCCCGCTTCCACACGAGCCTGGTTGGTCCGCGTGCTGCTCGCACTCAAGCATGGAGCCCTGTCTCATGCCGACTACTCCAGAGGGCATGCCTGACGCCCATTCCAGCCTGGCACTGGGCGTCATCGGCAACGGCAGTATCGCCGTACTGATCGACGAACGCGCCCGCATCGTCTGGGGCTGCCTGCCCCGCTTCGACGGTGACGCGAGCTTCTGCGCGCTGCTGTCGCCACTTCGTGAAGGGGGCGACTGGACCGTCCAGCTCGAGGATTTCGAGCATGCCGAACAACACTACATGCCCAATACGGCCGTCCTGGTTACGCGCTTATACGACCGCCACGGGGCGGGCGTGGAGATCGTCGATTTCGTGCCACGCTTCCGCTCCAACAGCCGCTTCTATCACCCCGTGCTGATTGCCCGGCGCCTGCGCCCCATCAGTGGCGCTCCGCGCATTCGGGTGCTGCTGCGGCCACGGTGCGATTATGGTGCGCAAGCACCACAGACCACCTCGGGCAGCAATCACATCCGCTACCTGCTCAGTGATGTCGTGCAACGACTGACCAGCGACGTGGCGGTGCCGATGATCGAGCGCGGACTGGCCTTCAACCTGGAACGTCCGGCGCACTTCGTGTTTGGCCCCGACGAAACGCTCAACCACAGCCCGGCCGACTTCATCCACCACACGCTGGAGCGCACGCTGGCGTATTGGCGCGAATGGGTGCGAAACCTTTCGGTGCCATACGAATGGCAGGAGGCGGTGATTCGCTCGGCGATCACGCTGAAGCTGTGCCAGTACGAAGCGACTGGCGCCATCGTCGCCGCCTTGACCACGTCCATTCCGGAGTCGCCACACTCTAGCCGCAACTGGGACTATCGCTACTGCTGGCTGCGCGACGCCGCGTTTACCGTGCGCGCCCTCAACCGCCTTGGCGCCACGCGCAGCATGGAGGAATACATCCGCTACGTGTTCAATCTGGTGGCAGCGGATGGCGAGCGCGAAATCGGCCCCGTGTTCGGCATCACCTTCGAGCATGAACTGACGGAACGGCAGGTGGAAAGCCTCGCCGGCTATCGCAGCATGGGCCCAGTACGCGTCGGCAACGATGCCTGGCGACAACGGCAGAACGATGTCTATGGCTCGGTCGTGCTCGCTTCGGCGCAGATGTTCTTTGACCGACGATTGGATCACCCGGGCGACGAACCGACGTTTCGGCGGCTCGAACGCATGGGCCAGATGGCCTTGCGCATGGCCGAGCAGCCTGACGCCGGACTGTGGGAATTTCGAGGTCGGTCGGCGGTTCACACGTACTCTGCAGCCATGTGCTGGGCTGCCTGCAACCGACTCGCCCATATCGCCACCGAGCTCGGCCTGGATGAACGTGCGCGCTATTGGCATGACCAGGCGATCGTGCTCCACGCACGCATCGAGGCGCGCAGCTGGAACATCAGCCTCGGATGTTTTGTGGATACCTATGACGGCGCGCATCTGGATGCGAGTCTGCTATTGCTTGCCGACATCGGCTTTATCGACGCCAAGGATCCGCGCTTCGTCGCCACCGTCGACGCTATCGGCATCGCGCTCGCGCGTGGCGACTATCTGTTTCGCTATATCGCCCCCGATGATTTCGGCGCGCCGGAAACCAGCTTCAACATCTGCACGTTCTGGTACATCGACGCGCTCGCCGCCACCGGCCGCCATGAACGCGCCCGCGCCATGTTCGAGCACATGCTGGCCCAGCGCAATCCGCTCGGCCTGCTGTCCGAGGACATCGCGCCAGGCAATGGCGAACACTGGGGCAATTTTCCGCAGACTTATTCGATGGTCGGCCTCATCCAGGCCGCCATGCGCCTGTCTCGGCGCTGGGAGGATGCCTTGTGAATGCTGGAAGCGACGCCGATCGGCGCCGCCTCGTGGTGGTTTCCAATCGGGTGGCGCTGCCGGAGCAGACCACCACCGGGGGCCTCGCCTCCGCCATGCGCGCCGCACTGCAAGAGCGCGGCGGCCTCTGGTTTGGCTGGAGCGGCAGGATAGCCCGGCAAACCGCCGGGCAAGTCCATCGACTCAAGGACCACGCGGTCGAGTACGCCACCATCGATCTCTCACGCGCCGACCACGACGATTTCTACGATGGATTCGCCAATCGCACGCTGTGGCCGCTACTGCACTATCGCCCCGATTTGGTGGACTACAACCGCCACCATCTGGCCGGCTATCTGCGCGTCAACAACGTATTTGCCGATCACCTCATGTCGCAGATTGGGCCGCACGACATGGTGTGGGTCAACGACTTCCACCTGATCCCGCTGGCGGCCATGCTGCGAGAACGCGGCGTACGCAACCGCATCGGTTTCTTCCTGCACACGCCGCTGCCTGCGGCAAGCCTGCTGATCACCCTGCCACGTCATCGCGAACTGCTGCAAACACTGGCCAGCTACGACCTGGTCGGCTTGCACACGGCGCGCGACCGCCGTGCGCTGGAGGAATATTTCCTGTACGAGATCGACGCCACGATGCGACGCGATGGTCGGCTGCGCACGCACGAAGGCCGCATCTTCCATGCCGCGGCATTTCCTATCGGTATAGACACCCGGCAAGTCGCCGACGACGCGAGCCATGCCGATGAACACGAGGAGATCGGCCAACTGCGTACGAGTCTCGAGGGTCGCGCTTTGATCATTGGCGTCGATCGCCTGGACTATTCCAAGGGCTTGGCGGAGCGCTTCCAGGCCTATGCACGCCTACTGGAACGCGCGCCCGAACTTCATCGGAAGGTAAGCTTCCTGCAGATCGCCCCGCCATCGCGAGGCAGCGTGCCGGAGTATCGCCAGATCCGCCGCGAGCTGGAACGCAGCGCCGGTCACATCAACGGGAAGTACGCAGCGCCCGACTGGGTGCCGATCCGTTACGTCAACAACTCTTTCCCACAGGCCCTGCTGAGCGGCTACTACCGCACCGCACGTGTGGGCCTCGTGACCCCATTGCGTGACGGTATGAACCTGGTAGCGAAGGAATATGTCGCAAGTCAGGACCCCAGCGATCCGGGCGTACTGGTGCTGTCGCGTTTTGCCGGCGCTGCGCAGGAGCTGACCGATGCGCTGCTGGTGAATCCGGCCGACACGGAGGAAGTTGCCGAGGCATTGGAGCGCGCGCTCACGATGCCGCTGCAGGAACGCCGAATCCGTTGGCGACGCATGATGGACGTACTGGAACGCCACGATGTGACCGCGTGGCGCACGGCGTTCTTAGAGCAGTTGACGGGGTAGGTGTGGCGCAGGTGGTGCGCGTGAAGGAAACAACCCTATCCCTCCATCCAGACCAGGCTGGCAAAGCGACCGCTATTCGCCCCGTCCCTGCGATAGGAATAGAAGCGCTCATCGATCCGCGTATCGAAGCCACCGCCGTACACGTGCGCGACACCCGCCGTCAGCAGTCGGCGACGAGCCAATCCGGCGAGATCACACAACCAATGGCCGGGGCGAGTCGGCATGAAGCAGTCCTCCGCAGCGGAATCGGCCACGAGAAACGCATCGCGCACCTCTTCGCCTATTTCATAACTGGGTGCGCCGATGCAGGGTCCCAACCAGGCCATGATCTTGACGGGAGGCGCCGGCAGCGAAGCCAGGGCAGCCTCCAGCACGCCGGCCACCATGCCGCGCCAGCCGGCGTGCGCCGCCGCGACGGCATCGCCATCGAGCGTGCAGAACAGCACCGGCAAGCAGTCGGCCGTGAGTATCGCCAGCGGTTCGCCCATGCGACAGGTCACCGCGGCATCCGCACGTGGCTCGTCCTCGTCGTACAGGCGATCGATGTCGGCAACGTCGACGCCATGCACCTGTTGCAGCCAGTGCGGCGCCCGTTCGAGCCCCAAAGCTGCCTGCACGGCGGCGCGATTGGCCGCCACCGCGTCCGGCACATCCCCCGAGCGCGCGCCGAGATTGAGGCGATCGTAGGGTTCGGCGGACACCCCTGGCCCTTGCCGGGTGCTGACGGCCGCACGTACCCGCGGCGGCGCCGGCCAGTCGGGAATGATCCAATCGTTGCCGAAGGTCACGCGATCACTGCCAGTCGTCCGGCGGGGCTTGGGCCGTGTCGGCGCGCAGGGCATCGATCAGCGCCTGCTGATCGGCGGGCCGCTCGGCGCTGAACGACAAGGGCTCGTGGCTGATCGGATGCTCGAAGGCCAGCCGCTCGGCATGCAGCGCCTGCCGGCGAAAACCGCGTAGGGCCGCCACCAGCTCCGGCGTGGCGCCCCTGGGCAGCTTCAGCCCACCGCCATACAGCGGATCGCCGATCAGCGCATGGCCAATATGGGCCAAATGCACGCGAATCTGGTGCGTACGGCCGGTTTCCAGGCTGCACTGGATCAGGCTATGGGCGCGGAAGCGCTCACGCAGCCGGTAATGGGTAACAGCATGCTTGCCATCCTCCTCGTCGCGTACCGCCTGGCGCAACCGGTCGCCCATGTGGCGGCCGATCGGCGCATCCACGGTGCCGCCTGCCACCAAGGTACCCAGCACCACGGCTTCGTACTGCCGTTCGACGTCGTGGCGCGACAGCATGTCGACCAGCGCCGTATGCGCCGCCAAGGTCTTGGCCACCACCATCAGGCCCGAGGTGTCTTTGTCCAGCCGGTGCACGATGCCGCCGCGCGGCAGCTGGGCCAGCACGGGATCGTGATGCAGCAAGGCGTTCAGCAAGGTGCCCGCGCTGTTGCCTGCTCCCGGATGGACCACCAGCCCGGCCGGCTTGTTCAGCACCAGCACATGCGCATCTTCGTAGACGATGTCCAGCGCAATGTCCTCGGGCGCCGACGCCACCTCGGTCTCCAGTTCGGCTTCCAGCCGCACCTGTTCCCCGCCGCGCAACAGCTGGCGCGGCGGCGCCAGGGCGCCATCCAGGGTCACCGCCCCGGCCTTGATCCATGCCGTGAGACGCGAACGCGAGTAGTCCGGGAACATCTCGGCCAAAGCCTGGTCGAACCTCCGACCCGCGGCGGACAGGGGCACCGTGGCCTCATGACGTATGGTCGTCATGGCCGCCTGCCCGGGCAACCGGTGGTTTCGGCTATCATCCCTTTTCGATCAAACATCTGAACCCTTTCTCATGCGCGTAACCAAGCTGCCGGCTTTCAAAGTTCTTGTCGTGCTCGCCATCGCCGTATCGATGAGCGCCTGCTCGATGTTCGGCCACAAGAAGGACACCAACGATAACCTGCCGGTGGACAAGCTTTACGCCAAGGCCCACGACTCGATGGAGCACGCCGACTATGCGGCGGCCGCCAAAGCGTATCAGCGCCTGATCGCGCGTTTCCCGTCCGGCAACTACAACGAGCAGGCCCAGCTTGACCTGGCCTACTCACAGTACAAGGACAACCAGCCGGACGACGCCTATTCCACGGTCAACCGCTTCATCAAGACGTATCCGACCCATCCACATGTGGATTATGCCTATTACTTGCGCGGCTTGATCAATTTCGATCGCAGCGGCGGTGCCATGGAGCGCCTCCTGCAGCGCAACGAAGCCCAGACGCGTCGCGACCAGGGCTTCAACCTGAAGTCGTTCGACGACTTCTCCGAGTTGTCGCGCCGCTTCCCGGACAGCGCCTACACCGCCGATGCGCGCCAGCGCATGATCTACCTGCGCGACCTGCTGGCCCAGTTCGAGATCAACGTGGCCGAGTTCTACCTGCGCAACAAGGTCTATGTGGGCGCCGCCAATCGTGCCCAATACGTGATCGAGCATTACCAGCAGGCGCCGCAGACCGGCGATGCGCTGGCCATCCTCACCCGTAGCTACCTCAGCATGGACCAGAAGGGTCTTGCCGACCAGACGCGCCAGGTGCTGGCACTGAACTACCCGGATCATCCGTACCTGAAGGATCCGAAGTGGCCGCATTCGCCGTCGCTCGTGCGCAAGATGATTCCGTTCTCAGGTCACCATTGACGGACGACAGGCCGTCGCGACGCGGCGGGTGATGGCAGCACAAAATAGCCGGTGAGCGCGAGCTCACCGGCTATTTTTATGGGGTTGCCGGTTGATCGCGCACAGGGTGCGCGCCTACATAAGAACCGCGGGTCTGTAGGAGCGCACCCTGTGCGCGATCGCTTATCCGCCAGCTATTTCCAACCCGAGGTGATCGGATAGCGCCGCTCCCGGCCAAACGCACGCGTGGTCACGCGCGGGCCTGGTGCGGACTGGCGGCGCTTGAACTCATTGAGCAGCACCAGGCGCACGACGCGGCGCACCGTGTCCGCGTGGAAGCCCTGCGCCACGATCTCGGCCTGTGACTGTTCGCTTTCGATGAACCGGGCGAGGATGGCGTCCAGCTCATCGTAGGGCGGCAGCGAATCCTGGTCGGTCTGGTTATCGCGCAGCTCCGCCGAGGGCGGCCGCTCGATGACCGCCATCGGAATCGCCTCGGGCTCGCCCATACGCGCCGCGTGCACGTTGCGCCAGCGGGACAGGCGATAGACCACGGTCTTGTAAACGTCCTTCAACGGCGCGTAGGCGCCGCACATATCGCCATACAGCGTGGCATAGCCCACCGCCATCTCGCTCTTGTTGCCGGTGGCCAGCAACAGGCGGCCGTGCTTGTTGGAGAGCGCCATCAAGGTTACGCCACGGGTGCGCGATTGCAGGTTCTCCTCGCTGGTGTCGGCCGGCTTTCCGGCGAACGCGGGCGCCAGCGCACCGAGGAAGGCATCGACCATCGGTTCGATGTCGATGATGTGGTAGTCCACGCCCAACTGCTCCGCCTGTGCACGTGCACCATCCAGCGACAGCTGCGAGGTGTAGCGTGTAGGCATCATGACCGCGGTCACGCGTTCCGCACCCAGCGCGTCCACCGCCAGGGCCAGCGTCAGCGCGGAATCGATACCGCCGGACAAGCCCAGCAGCACACCCGGAAAGCCGTTCTTGTCGATGTAGTCGCGAACGCCGCGCACCAGTGCGGCGTACAGCGTTGCCTCGATCGACGCATCCGGCACACTCGGCCAGTCTTCGGCGCGCAGCGTTCGCGCTTCGCCATCGAATTCCGCCCACAGCAGCGCATCGACGAAATTCGGGGCACGCGCGGCGATGGTGCCGTCGCCGTTCACCAGCAGCGTGCCACCGTCGTAGACGACTTCGTCCTGGCCACCGACCAGGTTGAGATAGACGATCGCGCAGCCGGTTTCCCTGGCGCGCGCGATCAGCACCTCTTCGCGCGACGACTGCTTGGCGTCATCCCACGGCGAGGCATTGATCACCACGATCAGTTCGGCCCCCGCAGCAGCGGCCTTGGCAGCCGGCTCGGGCTCCCAGATGTCTTCGCAGATCAGCATGCCTACGCGCACGTCGTCGATCATCGCCACCGCGCTGTCATGACCGGGGCGGAAATAGCGTTTGTCGTCGAACACGCCGTAATTGGGCAACGCCTGCTTGTGCAGGGTGAGTTCGATGCGTCCGCCACGCAGCAGGCTCGCCGCGTTATAGACCTCACCTTCGCTATGCGGGTGACCGACCAGGGCGGCGACGCCATTGGTACCCGCGGCAAGCGCATTGAGCTCGCACTGGCAGGCGGCGAGGAAGCTCGGCCGCAGCAGCAGGTCCTCCGGCGGATAACCGCTGAGGGTGAGCTCGGGAAATACTGCCAGCGCCGCACCGCCTTCGCGTGCTTGCGCCAACAGATCGCCTACCTTGGCGGCATTGGCCGCCACCGCGCCGACCGGGAAATCGAATTGCGCAAGCGCGAGGCGTAGGGAGGACATGCCGGGGAATCCGTGTTCGGGGTAGCACCTTATGATACCCGAGGCGGCGCTTGGGGCCGCCGGCGAACGGCGCCAGACCTCTCTGTAGCAACTGTGCTCACCCTACTGCGTTCGTCGTGGCGGCCAGTGCGTCCCGCATGCGGGCGTTCATGATGGTTAGCAGTTTGCGCATGGCGGCGACCAAGGCGACTTTCTTGAGCTTTCCCCGGGCGATCAGGCCTTGATAGAACGCCTTCAAGGTGGGGTCATGGCGAACGGCTGAGAGGGTCGCCATGTACATGATCGAGCGCGCCGCGGCACGACCTCCCCAGGTGGTTCGTTTGCCCCTGAAGGTGCCGCTGTCGCGCGACAGCGGTGCGACACCATAGAGCTTGGCGACCGACTTGCGGTTAAGGTGACCGAGCTCGGGCATGTCGCAGATCAGCGTGGTCAGAAAGACCTGGCCCACGCCCTTGATGGAGCCGAACACGCGCGCCTGAAGGGAGTCCTTGACCTGGGCGGCGATCATGACGTCGAGCCGGTCACGGTCCGCTTCGAGGCCGCCAATATGTTCGTCCAGCATCGCCCGCAAGCTGGGCTCGACGATCTGGCGGCGCCGCTGCTTTTCGGCCGAGATCATCCCGACCAGGTGTGTTCGGCGCAGGTGGAACTGCTTGAGACGGAGGGTTTTCTCGTCCAACGGACGGTAGGCGATCTGCGGGATCACGGTGGCCATGTGGGCCAGCATCCGGGCGTCAAGCCGGTCTGTCTTCGCCAACTGGCCGAGGGCCTTGGCAAAATCACGCGCCTGTCGCGGGTTGACGCGGGCCACCGGCAAGCTGGCGGTGTAGAGCGCATCCAGCACCGCCTGTTCATAGCCTCCGGTGGCTTCCAGGATGACCTGCCCGATGTCGAAACCCCGCAGCCATTGGATCAGGCCAGTGAAGCCGTCGGCATCGTTGGTGAACCGTTGTACGGGCCGGTGATCATGGACAGCCACGTCCAGAAACGCCTTGCTCACATCCACGCCCGCACCGATACCGCTCATCGTCATCTCCGATAATCTAGGAAGGTCGAGAGTCCTCCTCGCCAGCCCAGCCTTATTTCCGAGCGCAAACTCGGGCAACTGTACGGGCGTTGCGAGGAGATACCGGCGTGGCGACCTGGCTACAGCACGATCGTCGCGGATCAAGGAGCGAACGGTCTGCCACGCCGGCTCTCGACACCTAATCTCTCAGAATCGGATCAAATAAGGAGCGCACCCTGTGCGCGATCACGGTGTTACGGCTACGTAGGTTTTTCGCGCACAGGGTGCGCTCCTACACAGGGGGGCGGCGCATTAGGGGAATCATCGCGCAAAGAAAAAGGGCCGCGTCGCCGCGGCCCTCCTCATAGCGGTCATGCCGACCCGACTTACTTCTTCATCAGGCCTGCGAGGGCCTTGCCGAGGTCAGCCGGCGACTTCACCGTGGTGACGCCAGCCTTCTCCAGCGCCGCGAACTTGGCGGCTGCCGTGCCCTTGCCACCGGAGATGATCGCACCGGCATGGCCCATGCGCTTGCCCGCCGGAGCCGAAGCACCAGCGATGAAGGACACCACCGGCTTGGTCACGTACTCGCCGATGAACTCGGCGGCGTCTTCTTCAGCGCTGCCGCCGATTTCGCCGACCATGATGATGCCTTCGGTCTGCGGATCGTCCTGGAACAGCTTCAGGCAGTCGATGAAGCTCAAGCCGTTGATCGGGTCGCCACCGATGCCGATCACGGTGGACTGGCCCAGGCCTTCGTTGGTGGTCTGGAACACGGACTCGTAAGTCAGCGTGCCGGAGCGCGAGACGATGCCAACCTTGCCCGGCATGTGGATGTGACCCGGCATGATGCCGATCTTGCACTCGCCCGGGGTGATGATGCCGGGGCAGTTCGGGCCGATCAGCACGGTTTCCGGATGCTGCGGCCAGCACGTTCTTCACGCGCAGCATGTCCAGCACCGGGATGCCCTCGGTGATCGCCACGATGACGCTGATGCCGGCGTCGATCGCTTCGAGGATCGAGTCAGCCGCGAACGGCGGCGGCACGAAGATGACGGACGCATCGGCGCCGGTCTCGTCGACCGCTTCGGACACGCTGTTGAAGACCGGCAGGCCGATGTGCTCGCTGCCGCCCTTGCCCGGGGTGATGCCGCCGACGACCTTGGTGCCGTAATCCAGCGCCTGCTGGGCGTGGAAGGTGCCCTGCTGGCCGGTAAAGCCCTGCACGAGGACCTTGGTGTTCTTGTTAACGAGAACGCTCATGGTTCAGTTGCTCCTCAGGCCTTGGCCGCAGCCACGGCTTTCGCGCCGCGTCGTTGAGATCGTCAGCCGGCGTGATCGCCAGGCCAGAATTGGCCAGCAGTTCGCGGCCCAGCTCCACGTTGGTGCCCTGCAGGCGCACCACGACCGGAATCTTCAGGCCCACTTCCTTCACCGCGGCGATGATGCCCTCGGCGATCAGGTCGCAGCGAACGATGCCGCCGAAGATGTTGACCAGGATGGCCTTCACCTTGTCGGAGGAGAGGATCAGCTTGAACGCCTCGGTCACGCGCTCCTTGGTGGCGCCGCCGCCGACGTCAAGGAAGTTGGCCGGCTCGCCGCCTGCCAGCTTGATCACGTCCATGGTGGCCATGGCCAGGCCTGCGCCGTTGACCATGCAGCCGATGGTGCCGTCCATGGTCACGTAGTTGAGGTTGTGCGCGACCGCGGCAGCCTCGGCAGCGTCTTCCTGGGTCAGGTCGCGCATGGCGGCCAGATCGGCGTGACGGAACTCGGCGTTGTCGTCGGAATTGACCTTGCCGTCGAGCGCGGCGAGGTTGCCGTCCTCGAGGATGGCGAGCGGGTTCAGCTCGACCAGGGCCAGGTCCTTCTCGTTGAACAGCTTGTACAGGCCCAGCATGATCTTGGTCAGCTGGCCGACCTGCTTCGCGTTGAGGTCCATCGCGAAACCGAGCTGGCGGCACTGGTACGGCTGCAGGCCTTCGACGAAGTCCACCACGATGGTGTGGATGTCTTCCGGCGTGTCCTTGGCGACCTGCTCGATGTCCACGCCGCCGTGCTTGGAGGCAATGAACGAGACGGACTTGGTATCGCGATCCACCAGGATCGACAGATACAGTTCCCTGGCGATGTTGGTGGCATCGGTGACCAGCACCAGGTTCACCGGCAGCGCGCGGCCGGCCGACTGGTAGGTTTCCATGTGGGTGCCCAGCATGCCCTTGGCGGCGGCACGGACATCATCGAGGCTGCGGCAGAACTTCACGCCGCCGGCCTTGCCGCGGCCGCCTGCGTGGATCTGTGCCTTGACCATCCACTGCGAACCACCAAGGTGCTTGGCGGCGTCGACAGCGGCATCGGGAGAGTTGGCGACCTTGCCCGGCGGGACGGCGATGCCGTACTGCGCGAACAATTCTTTGGCCTGGTACTCGTGGAAATTCATTCGATACCTCGAGCGAACGGGGGAAACATGGCGGCCGCTACCAGGCTCGAGCCTGGGCGGGCGGGGGACGGACGGCGTTACAGCGCTGCCGGGATACTTGCAGTGCGCTGCCGCCACGCCTGTCGACATGACGAAAACCGCGCAATACGGCCGGGTATTTTCGCGGAAGCGGGCCCCGATGGAAAGGGGCAGATCGCCAGCCGCCGACCCTAAGGACCCTCGATGCCCTACCCCTATACGGGGTTAGCGGCCCGTTTATACTGATCCGGACCGTCCGGTCGGCCCATTCGGAGTACCCCGCCAGGTGTCCAGCACCGTTCAGCCCGTGTACCCCAGCGCCCGCCCGGCTCCCGACGCGGCGCGGCATGAACTCCTGTTCCTGAACTGCTTCCGGCTGGCCCAGGCCCTGGTCTACGTGGGTCTGGCCCTCAGCCCCACCACCCTGGGCTGGCCGAAGCTGACCGACGTCGGCCTGGCCCGTGGCGTGGCGGTGCTGTTCCTGCTGTTCGCGCTGGGCATGCTGTCGCTCACCCGGCGTTCCACGCGACGCATCCGGCTCGCGGTCTCGGGCGCCCTGGTGGTGGACATCATCGCCGCGGTGCTGGCCATCACCGCCATGCACGACGCGCGCATCGGCATCGCCATGATGCTGGCGGTCAATCTGGCGGCTGGCGCGCTGATCCTGCCATTGCGCCTGTCCTGCTTCTTTGCCGCCCTGGCCACGCTGGGCGTGCTCGGCCACTCCTTCCTGGAGCGGCCGGCACAACGACATCGGCATGGATAGCGAGCTGCTTGAATCGAGCCTGTTCGGCCTGGCCTATTTCGCCATCACCATGCTCTGCTACGTGCTGGGCCGGCAGATGCGCGCCACCGAGGCGCTGGCCGAGCAGCGCAGCGTCGACCTGGCCAACCTGGCCCAGGTCAACGAGCTGATCATCCGTCGCATGAAGACCGGCGTGCTGCTGGTGGACGACGCCAACCGCATCCACCAGATCAACGAGTCGGCCTGGATGCTGCTGGGCAATCCCAGCGCCGATCAACGCGACCTGGGCCAGCTGGCGCCGGAACTGTCGCGCCGCCTGTATCACTGGATGACCTCCGGCAAGCTGGACGAAACCGCCACCCAGCTCGCCGACGGCGTGCCCGAAGTGGTGCCGCGCTTCAGCCGACTGGCGCCGAACGACGACTCCCACGTGCTGATCTTCCTGGACGACACCTCGCTGGTATCGCGCCGCGCGGAGGAACTCACGCTCAGCTCGCTGGGCCGCCTGTCGGCCTCGATCGCCCATGAAATCCGCAACCCGCTGGCGGCGATCCGCTATTCCGCCCAGCTGCTGGCCGAGTCGGAAGGCATGGACAGCACCGACCAGCGCATGGTCGAGATCATCAACAACCATTGCATCCGCCTCAACGAGATCATCGAGAACATCCTGCAGCTGTCGCGCCGCGAGCGCTCGCGTCCGGAAACCCTGGACCTCGGTCACTGGGCGCAAGGCTTCGTCGAGGAATACCAGCCAGGGCAACGACCTCGGCGAGGATTCGCTGCGCGTCGATCGTCAGGCCAGCACCGGCCGGTTGCCGCGGTGGCCGACCCGCAACAGCTTGCAGCAGGTGGTGTGGAACCTGGTGCAGAACGCCCTGCGCTATGGCCGCCTGCCCGGCGAACCGGCGCGAGTCATGGTGGTGGCGCGACACGGCGAGCACGGCGTGCCGATCCTGGAAGTGATCGACCGCGGCCCGGGCATCGCGCCCAAGGTGGCTGCGCAGATCTTCGAGCCGTTCTACACCACCCATGAATACGGCACCGGCCTGGGCCTGTACCTGGCGCGCCAGATGAGCGAAGCCAACCAGGCATCGCTGGAATATGTGCGCGTGGCCGGCGGCGGCAGCTGTTTCCGGCTGGTGCTGACCCCGCCCGCGCGCGGCCCGGCCGAGCACGGCGAGACCGCACGTGCCGCACAACTTTGACCCTTGCTCGCGTCGTCCAGGGTCTGTCGCACTCTCCACATGACCCGCGTTGAGCCCGTGTGCGGGCCAGGGCTGTTTGCCCGCAGGCCGGCGTTATCACTCAGTCGTGTACCGACGTACACTCCCTCGTTCTTCCTCGGTCTGCGCGCAAACAGCTCCCGGCGCGGGCCATGTGGAGAGTGCGAACAGACCCTAGTAACCTTTCGACGCTACCTACTTCCCGAGAAACCATGAGCGCACAGACCGTCCTGGTCGTTGACGACGAACGCGACATCCGCGAACTGCTAACCATCACCCTGGGCCGCATGGACCTCCAGGTCGATGCGGTAGGTACCGTGGGCGAAGCCCGACGCGCTCTCGGCGGAGCGCAGTTATGACCTTTGCTTCACCGACATGCGCCTGCCGGACGGCACCGGCCACGAGGTGATCGAGCTGATTTCTGCCGAACACCCGGATACGCCGGTGGCCATGATCACGGCCTATGGCAATGTCGATGCTGCCGTAAGCGCGCTCAAGGCAGGCGCTTTCGACTTCGTCTCCAAGCCGGTCGACATCCAGATGCTGCGCCGCCTGGTGCGCACGGCGCTTACGCTGGCCGAGGAAAAGCGCAGCGGCCATGCCGCCTCCGCGCGACAGGATTCCAACGAGCGGCTGATCGGCGACTCGTCGGCCATGCAGCAGGTGCGCGCCACCATCGGCAAACTGGCGCGCAACCAGGCGCCGGTCTACATCGCCGGCGAATCCGGCGTGGGCAAGGAGCTGGTCGCCCGCCTGATCCACGAGCAAGGCCCGCGCGCCAGCGGCCCCTTCGTGCCGGTGAACTGCGGCGCCATCCCTTCCGAGTTGATGGAGAGCGAGTTCTTCGGCCATCGCAAGGGCAGCTTCACCGGTGCCGCGGGCGACAAGGAAGGCCTGTTCCAGGCCGCCAACGGCGGCACCCTGTTCCTCGACGAGGTGGCCGAGCTGCCGCTGCACATGCAGGTGAAACTGCTGCGCGCGATCCAGGAAAAAGCCGTGCGCCCGATCGGAGCGCGCGAAGAAGTGCCGGTGGACGTGCGCATCCTCTCCGCCACCCACAAGAACCTCGCCACCCTGGTCGAACAGGGCCAGTTCCGCCAGGACTTGTTCTATCGCATCAACGTGATCGAACTGCGTGTGCCGCCGCTGCGCGAGCGGCGCGGCGATGTGCCCCTGCTGTCCAATTTCGTGCTGCGCCAGCTGGCCGCCAAGAGCGGCGACAGCCCGGGGCAGCTGCTACCCGCCGCGTTGCAGGCGCTGGAAAGCTACGATTTCCCGGGCAACGTGCGCGAGCTGGAAAACATCCTCGAACGCGCCATGGCCATGTGCGACGGCGACCTCATCGACGTCAGCGACCTGATGCTGCCGCAGCGCACGGCACGCGCCGCGGCCGAGCCGGTTTCGGCCATGGCCGGCATTGCGCCGATGGCGCCGCCGCCCGCTCCTGCCGCGTCGCCAACGGCTGACGGTGGCCTGGATGATTACATCAGCAACCTCGAGCGCACGGCCATCATCAAGGCGCTGGAGGAGTCGCGCTACAACAAGACGGCGGCGGCCAAGAAGCTGGGCATCACGTTCCGCGCATTGCGCTACAAGTTGAAGAAGCTTGGCATCGATTGATGACGAAGAGGCCGAACGTCGTTCGGCCTTTTTTGTTATGGGCCGTCACTGTCATGTAGCGTGACCGCGATCGGGCTCGCCTGCGGCGGTCTTCCGTCCGCCTGCCGACGGCGGGATCACTTCTCTTTGCGTGGCCACGCACGTGCGGGAGCACATGCAAACGGCGAAGCCGGCCCGAAGGGCGGCAGAGCACAGCCAAAGCGCGGCCATGCAGCGCCTGGTTTCCGGGTAGGAGCGCACCCTGTGCGCGAAAAGCCAACGGGGCGATGACGCCGTGATCGCGCACAGGGTGCGCTCCTACAACGGCGGCTTTGCCTTAACCTGTGGGGCCCCTGTTAGGCAGACGGACGGAAGCCCGCCGCAGGCTAGCCAGGTCGCGATAATGCCGAGCCAGGCCTGGAGCCAAAGTCACTGGATGGCCAGCTTCGCTGTTGTGAAGCGCCTCCCGCGTGACCAGCCCTTCGGCTGTTGAGAGCCGCGGGGATGACCGTGAGGGGAATTGCGAGCGTGCTGCGCGCCTCGCGCTCACCATGTGCGTGTCGAGGCCGCCGTCAAACCTCCTACAGCGGCCCCTCCGGCAACTCCGCGGCCACGCTCGCCTCCAGCGCCTCACGCACTGTCCGCAGCAGCTTCTGCGTCGAGATCGGCTTGTCGACCATGTAGAGGTGCTCCATCACCGGCAGTTCGTCCATGTCCGGTGGTGCATCGGGGCGTGCCAGCAGCAACACGGCGCGGCGATAGCCATGGTCGATCAGGGCGGCAAGCGTCCGCACGCCGGTGAACAGATTCATGTCCGCGTCCATCACCACCAGGTCGGGCACGCCCTGCGCCTCGATCCATTGCAACGCGGCGGTACCGCTCTGGCTGGCATGTGCCTGATAGCCCCACGAGTCGAGCGTGTCGACCAGCAGCGACAACTGTCCGGCTTCCTCGGCCACGACGAGGACCCGTTCGGCCTCGCCTTGCAGGTTGAATTGCTCCTCCTGCTCGACGGCTTCGGCGGAGCGCTCCAGCAGCGGGATGTAGAGATGGAAGCGGGTGCCCTGCCCTGGCGTACTGTCCACCCGCATGACGCCGCCGTGGCTGGTGACGATGCGCTTGCACGACACCAGGCCCAGACCCGTGCCCGTGTCCTTGGTGGTGAAGAACGGCTCGAACAGGTGCTGCAGGACGGCTTCGTCCATGCCCATGCCGGTATCGGCACGGTGAGGCACAGATAGTCGCCCGCGCTGCGCTTCCTCGTCGTGGCAGAAAAACGGTTCCGGCAGGGCCGCCTGCGTCGTCTCGATGCGCAGGCTGCCTGCCATCGGGCATGGCCTGGATGCGCATTCAGGCACAGATTGAGCAGGCATTGCTGCAGTTCGGTGTGATTGCCGTCGAAGGTGAGCTCCGGATCGTCCGCATGCCATCTCCAGCGTGACCGAACGCGGCACGCTGCCCTGCAGCAGCAAGGCCAGCGCGTCGAGCAGCGCACCCAGCGCGCACCTGCTCGGCACGCCGCGCGCCACGCGCGAACGAGAGCATCGACTGCACCATGTCCAGGCCGCGCTTGCCGCAATCGCGCACCAGCCGGCCCAGGCGCGCAAGTCGTGGATCGTCCTGATAGTCCTGCAGGCTGTCGCCTGCCAGCAGCAGCGGTTGCAGCAGGTTGCGCAGGTCGTGACTGAGGCCGCCGGCGAGCATGGCCAGGCTCTCGAAACGCTGGGCGCGGATCAGCTCCGCTTCGGCGCGACGGCGTGCCCGCTGGGCGTCTGCCTCGCGCAAGCGCGCGGCGTACCGCCGAGCCAGGCGCGCCGGGTTCTGCTTGAGGATGTAGTCGGTGGCGCCGTTGCGCAGCGCTTCGATCGCCGCTTCTTCGCCCAGCGTGGCGGAGACGAAGATGAAGGGAAGATCCTCGTCCCGTTCGCGCAACAGATCGAGCGCACGCTGACCGGAAAATCCCGGCATGCTCAGATCGGACAGCACGATGTGCGGATCGAAGTCTTCCAGCGCCGCCACGTAATCGCGCTCTGTCGTCGACCAGGCGCACGTCGTATTCGATCGCCGTCGGCATCCAGTTCGGCCAACACCAGCTCGGCGTCGAGCTGACTGTCCTCGATCTGCAGCACGCGGATGATTGGCTGGCCGAGACGCCGCACGGCATGTGTTCCTGATCTGCCATGTCTCGCGACTGCCAGCAGCCTGTTGTCGATCGAACTCAATCCTGCTCCGGGCCCTGGTTCAACACAGCCCAGAATTGTCCCAGCGTCCGCACGGCGTCGAAAAACTGATCGACGTCGACCGGCTTGATCACATAGGCATTGGCGCCAAGATCCCAACTGCGCGCCAGGTCGCTCTCTTCGCGCGAGGAGGACAGGATGACCACCGGGCACGCGGCGCAAGCGCTCATCGGCGCGCAAGCTGCGTCAGCACCTCGAGGCCGTCTCATGCGCGGCATCTTGATGTCCAGCAGCACCACCGCGGGATCGACCGGCTCGCGCCCCGCCCAGGCGCCGCGGCAATAGAGATAGTCCAGGCAATCCACGCCATCCTCCACGTGCACGACGGGATTGGCCAGATGCGCGCCATCGGCAGCGCGTCCATCGCCATTTCGGCATCGGCGAGACTGTCTTCGACCAGCAGGATGGTGCGGATATCGCGATTGATTCATGGCCGCCTCTGCGCGAGACTGTCCCGGCCAGGTCGGAGGCCGGCAGCGAGAAATGGAAACGTGCGCCCTGGCCCGGCTCGCGCCTCGGCCCACACGCGGCCACCATGTCGCGAAATGATGCGGCGCACATTGGCCAGGCCGATGCCGTTGCCGGGAAACTCCGATGCGCGGTGCAGCCGCTGGAACACGCCGAACAGCTTGCCGGCATACTGCATGTCGAAGCCGGCGCCATTGTCGCTGACGGTGAATTCGTAACTCGCCGTCCCGATTGCGCTGCGACATCGACCTCGATGCGCGCCACTTCGCACTTGCCGGTGTACTTCACGGCATTGCCGAACAGGTTCTGCCAGACCGTGCGCAGCATGTTCTCGTCGCCGATGACGATCGGCAGCGGCGCAATGGACCACACGATATGGCGCCCGTGCGCATCGGTCTCGGCCAGCGCACGCGCCTCGTCGGCCAGCGACTGCATGTCCACCGGCTGCAGGCGCAGCGCGCCGCGCCCCAGGCGCGAGAACACCAGCAGGTCGTCGATCAGCAGCGCCATGCGGCTGGGCCGCATCTGTTGATCACTTCGATGTAGTGCGCTGCCTTCTCGTCGGCGCCCTCGCCCAGATGATGCGCGAGCTTGCCGCGCGAAACCGGCGATGTGGCGCAGCGGCGCGCGCAGGTCATGCGACACCGAATAGCTGAAGGCCTCCAGCTCGCGGTTGACGTCCGACATCTGCTCGACCTTGCCTTCGAGCTGGCGGTTGAGCTCCTTCACCTGCTGTTCGGCCAGCGCACGCGCCGTGACGTCGCTGACCGTCAGCAGCAGCGCGGGCTCGCCCTCGCCGTCCTGCTGCTGCAGGCGGCGCGCATTGATCACCACGTGACGATCCACGCCGTCGACGGTGCGCTGGATCAGTTCGTAGTCCCACAGCTCGCGATCCGCAGCAGCACATCGTTCAGGCGCTGCAGCAGCGCGCTATCGGTCCAGGCGCCGTCGCCGATCTCGGTCAGCGGCAGCGACTGGCGGAAATCCGGTGGCAATCCATAAAGCTCGCCGAACGCCGCGTTGACCAGCAGCGTACCGAGCGAGGCATCGAACAACGCAATCGGCTCGCGCACCGCCTGCACGATCAGCTGCGAGCGCTGCACCGCCTGCCCTTCGCGCACCTCGGCGCGCAGGCGCCGGCCGATCTGCCGCTCGGAGACGATGACCACGATGGTCAGCAGCACCATCTGCGCGATGCGCGGTGATCGCCAGCGCAAGACTGCTATTGAAGGATTCCCGTTGGGCTTCGCTGCGCCGGGCGAGCAGGGGCTGTCCTCATTACGCACGATGCCGTCGATGAGGTCGTCCATCTTGAACAGCGTGCCGGAATCGCGCATGGCATCGCTGGCGCCGTTCTGGTCATGGCTGCTCGTAACGCAGGATGGCCTGGCTGGTGAGCGCCAGCCGGCCGTTGACCGTGGAACCCAAGGCGCCGATCAGGGATCTGCTGGTCGGGGTTGTCGCGCGTCATGTCGCGCAGCTGCGCCAGCAACCCGGGCACTTCATGGCTGGCGCGCTCGGCCCGCACGCGCACCTGGGAATCGGCGTCGCCTTGCATCAGGCGGTAAATGGCCGCCTCGCTGTCGCGTGTCACATAGGCGATTCGATAGGTCAGCGATTTCACTTCCGACGAGTGCGTCACGCGCTCGTTGGCCTTGATCGCCTCGCCCGCACCACTGCGCGTCACCAGGTAGGGCAGCGCCACGATCACCAGTACGGCAAACAGCAGCCCGCCCAGGCGCCAGCGCAGGGCCATGCGGTCCTTCATGCGGGCCGTAACGTCGACGCCAATTTCCAGGATGAGCGCAACATGACGGGCATGTTTGCAGAATCACCCAGGCAATTGCCAGCTCTATGAGTAGGATATTCCCTACCTAGAGAGTCAGCGATTTCCGGGCATGCTCATCGAGGACGGCCTGGCGCGAGGCGCTCGTCCCCAGCTGCGATTGGGCTCGGCCTGCATGGTGAAGTGCAGCTCGCCGCCGGCCAGGATCTCGCCGTGCCGCAGGAAGACGCGTTCCAGCGGCTTGCCGTTGAGCGTGACAGCACCGACATAGGGGTGGGCGTCGTCCAGCGGCTCGGCGGTGACCGTGAAGTCCTTGCCGTTGGCCAGGTGCAGCGTGGCGCGCGGCGACGAAGGGGCGGCCGATGGCGTACTCATCGCTGGCCGGGGTCACCGGGTAGAAGCCCAGCGCAGTGAAGACGTACCAGGCGGACATCTGGCCGAGGTCGTCATTGCCGGCCAGGCCATCCGGGCGCTGGGCGTACTGGCTGTCCATGATCTGCTTCAGCCGCTGCTGCGTCTTCCACGGTGCGCCGGCGTAATCGTAGAGATAGGCGATGTGATGGCTGGGCTCGTTGCCGTGGGCGTACCAGCCGATCAGGCCGGTGATGTCCTCCACGTTCGTGAAATGCGCGGGGTCGACCTTGGCGTCGAACACGCCGATCCAGCTTCGTCGACGAACTTCGCATCGCCGCCCATCGCCTGGATCAGCCCGGCGACGTCCTGCGGCACGTACCACGAGTACTGCCAGGCATTGCCCTCGGTGTAGTCGGTGCCGTAACCGGCGGAAGTCCGGATCGAACGGTTCGCGGAACGCGCCATCGGCCTTGCGCGCGCGCATGAAGCCGGTCTTCGGGTCATACGCGTTGCGCCAGTTGCCGGCGCGCTTTTCGAACGTGGCGGCGATGTCGCTTGCGCCCCAAGGCCTTGGCCATCTGCGCCAGCGACCAGTCGTCGTAGGCGTATTCCAGGGTCTTGGAAGCACCCTCCGGTTCCTTGTCGATCGGCACGTAGCCGAGCTTCATGTAATCGCCCAAGCCGCCGTAGGGCGCGTAGGTCGCGCTGGCCACCATGGCCTTGAGCGCGGCATCCACGTCGAAGCCGCGCACGCCCTTGATGTACGCGTCGGCGATCACCGGCACGGCGTGGTAACCGATCATGCACCACGTCTCCAGGCCCTGGTACGCCCATACCGGCAGGATGCCGAACGGGCTGGCCTCGCGCGCGGCGATCAGCGAGCGGATGAAGTCGGTGCTGCGCTGGGGCGCCAGCAAGCGCCATCAGCGGTTGCTGGGCGCGATACACGTCCCACAGCGACCAGGTCGAGTGGAAATCGAACTTGCCGTTGGTGTCGGTGGCCTGATGCACCGCGCCGTCAGGGCCGCGGAACTGGCCGTTCACATCCATGCTCAAGGTGGGCGACAGCATGGCGTGGTACAGCGAGGTGTAGAAGCCCACGCGCTGGTCTTTCGATGCGTCCACGTCGACCACCGCCAGCGCCTTGTCCCAGGCGGAGCGCGCTTCCGCGCGGCGCGCATCGAAATCCCAGCCCTGCCCTTCCGCATCGAGGTTGGCGATGGCGTTGTCTTCGCTCACCGGCGAGATGGCTACCTTCACGCCCAGCGGCTGCTTCAGTTCGCCGAAATCGAATACGCCCTCCAGGGCGCGACCGCTTCTGCGCATCGTGGTCCTCGGGCTGACGGCCCGGGCCGGCGAAGCCCTTGTAGAACATTGTCTGTCTCGCGGTTGTACAGCGTGCGCGAACGCAGCGGCTGCGAGAAGCGCATGGCGAAGCACAGCTCGCGGCCCGGCGCCCAGCCACGGGTGGTACGGCAACCCGTCACCGTGCCGTCGGCATGCACGCGCAGGCTCGACCACAGCACCTTGCCCGGATAGTCGTAGATGCTCGGCCGCAGATCCAGCAGCAGATGCGCCGGCTTGCCCGCCGGGAACGTGTAGCGATGCCAGCCGACGCGACGCCCGGCGGTCAATTCGGCGCGTACGCCGTAATCGCTCAAGGTCACCGCGTAATAACCCGCCTGCACCGTCTCGCTGTCATGGCTGAAACGCGAGCGGTAGCCGCTGCCCGGCTTGGCCACGTCGCCCGGCTCCAGCCGCACGTCACCCGCAATGGGCATCACCAGCACATCACCCAGGTCCGAATGTCCGGAGCCGGAAAAATGCGTGTGGGAGAAACCCAGCATGGTGGTATCGCCATACTGGTAGCCGGCCGCCCATTTGTAGGCGTGCTTGAAGTCCGGCATGGCCGTGTCCGGCGACAGCTGGATCATGCCGAACGGCACCGTCGCGCCGGGGAAGGTATGGCCGTCGCCACCGGTGCCGATACGTGGATCGACATCCTCGGCATGACCGCTAGCCGCGTGACTCAGGCCAGAAGACAACGACAACGCGGCGGCAAGCAGGCTCGGCAGCCATGCACGGGACGGCAAACAGCTCATGGATTCCCCTTGGGAAGAGATTTGAATCGTTCTAAATGCGAAAGCTAACACTGCCCCGGGCGCGCATGCATGCTGCATCGCGACATCGATTCTGTTTCCGTTTCACCTCGGGGGCGGGTTACATTTAGATCGTTCTAATCACAGCGGCCCGCTATGGAAAGCCAGACATCCGTTGATCGCAAAATCACCCTGAACGACATCGCGGCCGGCTGCGGCGTTTCGCGCGCCACGGTATCGCTGGTGCTGCGGGGCAGCCCGCTGGTGAACAAGCATACCCGTGCGCGCGTCGAAGACGAACTACGCCGCCAGGGCTACGTCTACAACCGCGCCGCGGCAAACCTGCGTCGGCGTACGTCGTCGAGCATCGCCCTGGTCGTCAACGAGCTGGCGAATCCGTTCTTCGCGGAATTCGCGGCGGGTGTCGACGAGGCACTCGGTGAAGCGGGCTTCGTCACCCTGCTTGGCAGCACGGGCGAGTCGAGTTCGCGCGAACACGCCGTGCTCAGCTCGCTGATCGAGCATGGCCCGGGCGGCATCATTCTGTCGCCTGCGGAAGGCAGTGAAGCGCGCGATGTGCTGGCGGCCGTCGGCGCACGCACGCCGGTGGTGCTGTTCAACCGCGAGCTGGGCGGCACGCTGCCGGAATACGCGCACTGGGACCGGCTGATGCTGGACAACCAGCGCGGCACGCGCCTGGCTACGGAGCATCTGATCGCGCAGGGACATCGCCGCATCGCGTTCTTCGGCGGCCATGATGATTCCAGCTCCTGCCGCGAGCGTCACGCCGGATACGTGCAGGCGATGCGCGCCGCGGGGCTCACCATCGCGCCGCCTTGGCGCGTGGAAAGCGCGCCGACGCGCGTCGATGCCGCGCGTGCAACGCACGCACTGCTCGCGGGCGATGCAACGCTCACGGCGGCGGTCTGCTACAACGACGCCGTCGCCTTGGGTCTCATGCTTGGCCTCAATCAACACGGCCGGCAGCCGGGGCGCGATTTCGCGGTGACCGGCTTCGACGATATCGCCGAAGCGTCCCTGAGCATGCCGCCACTGACCACCCTGTCCACGGCGCCGCGCGCACGCGGACGCCAGGCCGCCGAACTCATCCTCGCCCGTCTGCAACAACCGCAGGCCAAGGCAGGCACCGTCGTCGCACCGGTGGAGCTGGTGGTGCGCGAAAGCAGCTGTCCTCCCCTCTGACCAACGGAATCCGCATGGCCTTCGCAGCCCCTCCCACCTTGTCGACCAGCGCGTCGCAGGGCACCGGCAAGACACGCTATACCGACTACCCGCTGGCGATGGCGGTGGCCACCACGATCTTCTTCATGTGGGGCTTTCTTACCGTACTCAACGACATCCTCATTCCGCACCTGAAGTCGGTGTTCGAACTGAACTATGCGCAAGCCATGCTCGTGCAGTTCACGTTTTTCGGCGCGTATTTCCTGATGTCGCTACCCGCCGGACGGCTGGTCGCGGTGCTCGGCTACAAGAAGGGCATCGTGGCCGGACTTGGCATCGCGGCACTCGGCGCGTTCGGCTTCTGGCCCGCTGCGCAGCTGCATTCCTACGCAGCGTTTCTCGCTGCGCTGTTCATCCTGGCCACCGGCATCACCGTGCTACAGGTAGCGGCCAATCCTTATGTCGCCTTGCTTGGACCGGAGCGCACGAGTTCGAGCCGACTGACGCTGGCGCAGGCGATGAATTCGCTCGGCACCACGCTGGGACCGCTGCTGGGCGGACTACTGATTCTCTCGGCCACATCCGCATCGCTGCCCGCAAGCCTGCACCAGGCACCGGAGACGGTGGCGCTGGTTCAGACACTCAACAATGCGCAGCCGGTCCAGGCCATCGCCGCCATGCGGGAGGCGCCCGCCGACCGCCTGATCGCCGCATTGGGCGATACGGCGGCGGGCTCGCTCGATCGACTGCCGACCGAGCAGGTGGCGGCGACGATGAGCCAGCTGCCGCCAGCGAAACTGGCGGACGTGCTGGACAAGCTGCCGGTCAACCAGCTCGCGGCCACGCTCGCCGCGCAATCGGCCGACCGCATCGCCGCACTGCCGGCGGAACGACTCGCCAGCGCGCTCGACAAGCTCAGTGCCGCGCGCCTCGATGCGACTGAAGCGACGCAACTGCGGTCCGTACGCAGCAGCCTTTCGGTCGACACGCAGCAGCAGCTCAGCCGCTACCGCCAGAAGCAATCAGACCTCGTGCGCATGCCCTATCTGGGGCTTGGCCTGGTCCTGATCGTGCTGGCGGCGGGCGTGTGGATGTTTCGCATGCCCGCGCTGACCGAGGCCACCGAACAAGCGGACCGGACCCATCACACGCTGCTGGATGCGTTGCGCCATCCGCATGTGTTCTTCGGCGTATTGGCGATCTTCTTCTACGTCGGCGCCGAGGTTTCGATCGGCAGTTTCCTGGTCAACTATCTCTCGCTGCCCGACATCGGCCACATGAGCGAACAGCAGGCGTCGCGCTACGTGTCGATGTACTGGGGCGGCGCCATGGTGGGACGCTTCGCGGGCTCGGCCCTGCTGGTGTGGATCAACCCACGCAAGTTGCTGGCGGTCGTTTGCCGCCATCGCGGGTCTGCTGGTGCTCACCACCATGTTCACGCACGGACAAGTGGCGATGGCCAGCGTGATCGCGATCGGCCTGTTCAACTCCATCATGTTTCCCACCATCTTCACGCTGGGCATCGAGCGGATGGGGCCGATGACGGGAAAAGCCTCGAGCCTGCTCGATCATGGCCATCGTCGGCGGCGCCATCCTGCCGCTGGCGCAGGGCGTGCTGGCTGATCGTCTCGGCATCCAGCACGCTTTCATCCTGCCGGTGCTTTGCTACGGCTACATCGTTTTCTATGGTTTGCGCGGCTCGCTGATACGCGACCACGCCCTGCCCGCTTCTACTTCCTGAGACTTCTTGATGTCACGCACCATTCTCTGTTTTGGCGAAGCACTGATCGACTTCCATAGCGAAGGCCGCGATGAATTCGGGTTTCCTCGCAGCTTCATACCGTATGCGGGCGGCGCGCCGGCCAATGTCGCGGTGGCCGCGGCGCGACTGGGCGGCGAGGCCGCCTTTGCCGGCATGCTGGGCAACGACCTGTTCGGCGATTTCCTGCTCGACTGCCTGCAACGCGCCGGTGTCGACACGCACGGCGTGGCACGTACCAGCGAAGCGAACACCGCACTTGCCTTTGTGGCACTCGATGCGAAAGGCGAGCGCAGCTTCAGCTTCTATCGGCCGCCATCGGCCGACCTGCTGTTTCGGCCAGAGCACTTCAGAGACGACAGTTTCCGCAAGGCGGCTGTTTTCCATGTCTGCTCGAACAGCATGACCGACCCGCAGCTGGCGGAAACCACGCGTGAAGGCATGCGTCGTGCGCGCGCCGCCAACGCCCTGGTCAGCTTCGACCTCAACCTGCGCCCGGCGCTGTGGCCGCGTGATGTCGAGCCCCGTGCATTGTTATGGCCGGCACTCGAGCTGGCTGACGTGGTGAAACTGAGCGCCGAGGAATTCGCCTGGCTCGCGGTGGATGGCGAAGGTACGGCGCTCGAACGCCTGTGGGCGGGGCGTGCCCGCTTGCTGGTGGTCACCGATGGCCCCAACCTGCTGCGCTGGTTCCATCCGGACGCCGAAGGCGAATTGCCCGTGTATGCCGTGCCCGCCGTCGATACCACGGCGGCCGGCGATGCCTTCGTTGGTGGCCTGCTATGCAAGCTCGCCGTGCTCGACACGACGCCCGATCGTCTCGACCGACTCGTCACCGAACTGCCCCGCCTGCACGCGGCATTGCGTTTCGCCGCGGCCTGCGGCGCCCTCACCGTGACCCGCCAGGGTTCGTTCGCCGCCATGCCGGACGAGGCCGAAGTGCTCGACTTCATGGAGACTTACGCATGACCACACCTGCGACGCCCGATTTCCGCTAGCGAGGCGTTCCTGCGCGCGCACATCGCGCAGACCATGGCGCTTCTATCATCCGCGCGCCATCGACCCCGCGGGTGGGTTCTTCCACTACTTCAAGGACGACGGCACGATCTACGACCGTAGCCATCGTCACCTGGTGAGCAGCACGCGCTTCGTCTTCAACTACGCGATGGCGGCGCGCGAGTTCGACAACGCCGAGTACCTCGATGCCGCACGGCATGGACTGCGTTATCTGCGTGACGTACATCGCGACCCGGTGTCCGGCGGCTATGCGTGGACGATTCGCGACGGCAAGCCTGAAGACCGCACCAACCACGCCTACGGCGTCGCCTTCGTGCTGCTGGCCTACGCCACCGCGCGCAAGGCCGGCATCAAGGAGACCGAAGCGTGGATGGACGAGACCTGGAACCTGCTGGAGCAGCGTTACTGGGACGCCGAGGCGGGCCTCTACCGCGATGAAGCCGACGAGCACTGGCAGTTCAGCAACTATCGCGGCCAGAACGCGAACATGCACATGTGCGAAGCCATGCTCGCCGCTTATCAGGCCACCGATGAGCCGCGTTACCTGGAGCGCGCGCTCAGCGCTGGCCGACCACATGACGCGCCGACAGGCGGCCAAGGCCGATGGCCTGGTGTGGGAGCACTACGACAGCCAGTGGCAGGTGGATTGGGACTATCACCGCGACGATCCCAAGCACCTGTTCCGCCCCTGGGGTTTCCAGCCCGGCCACCAGACCGAATGGGCCAAGCTGCTGCTGATCATGGAGCCACTGCTGCTCGAACGTGGCCGCGAGGAGCACTGGCTGGCACCGACTGCCATGCGCTTGTTCGATACCGCCCTGGCCCGCGCCTGGGACCATGAATACGGTGGCATCTGCTACGGCTTCGCTCCGGATGGTCGCGTCTGCGACGATGACAAGTACTTCTGGGTGCAGGCCGAATCGCTGGCCGCTGCCGCGCTGCTGCACGCCCGCACCGGGCTGGCCGCGTACGACGACTGGTACGAGAAACTCTGGGCCTATGCCTGGCAGCACTTCATCGATCACCAGCACGGCGCCTGGTATCGCATCCTCAGCCGTGACAATCGCAAGTTCGACGACGAGAAGAGTCCGGCCGGCAAGACCGACTACCACACCATGGGCGCGTGCTACGAGGTGATGGAGCTGATCCGCGAAGGCGGCGTGCCCTGATCCCTAAGGGCACGTTCAATATCCTTACGCACCTTCGGTGCGTGCGACTCCCTCTCGCCTCTGGAGAGAAGGATGGGATGAGGGGTGGGTGCTTGCTGTCACGCGTTGATCGAGCGTTATCGCCAGCTTGCCGCTTACGACCGAAGGAAGTCCCTGTGGGACGCAGCGGGCGTTCCGATCGCCTGCTTGCGCGCTGTGCTCCTTCTCCCCTTTGGGGAGAAGGTTGGGATGAGGGGCGGGTGCTTGCTGTCACGCGTTGATCGAGCGTTATCGCCAGCTTGCCGCCTACGCAGCGGGCGTTTCGACTGCCTGCCGGCAGCCGAGTCACTTTTCTTTTGCTGGCCCAAAAGAAAAGTAACCCAAAGAAAATGGCCTAATAGGCTCATAGCATTGCGTTGGATACGAGCCTGACGGGCGTGGCCAGACAGAGAGGTTGCGGCCCATGGCGAGACACAGCGGCTACACCGCAACGCGCCAAGGCGGAGAGGGCTTAAAGCGGAGTGTGACGGAGCGGTCGAGACGTGGTTACTGCAACCGAGCGGTCAGAAAGTCGGCCAGCGACCCGCGCTTTAAGCCCTCACTGCGCTACGGCGCGTTGCGGTGTAGCCGCTGTGTCTCGCCGTGGGCAGCAAACAATTTGATCGCGCAAACCTTCCAACGCTTCTATCCCACGGTGTGCTGCCAGCTCTTGAGGCCGTTTTCTTTGGGTTACTTTTCTTTTGGGCCAGCAAAAGAAAAGTGACTCGAGCGCCGGCAGGCGATCGAAACGCCCGCTGCGTAAGCGGCATGCTGGCGGCTACGCCCGGTCATCGCGTGAACGAGAGCCCCCTCACCCCAACCTTCTCTCCAAACGGAGAGAAGGAGCAGATGCGAGTAAGCGAAACGCTATCGCGAGCCCTCACCCATCATCTCAACAGTCTCCCCGCCCGTGTCGAACAAGCTCCAAGAGTCTGCCTGGGACCTCTGCGCGGCCAGGAAGGCCACGCGAGTGACCTTCCTGTCGCGTCGTCAGCCTTTTGCCTTGCCCTTCGGCATGACCGTGACAGCTACCGCCTCCACATAAGTGATGCGCACCATTTCGCCCACTTTCAGCTGACTCATGCGCGCCTGGCGTGCAGGATCCTTCACTTCGATGACCTGCTTCTCGCCATTATCCCCAAGCAACGTCACCGTATGATTCTTCATGTCGACAGCGGCGAGCTTGGCGACGATGGTGATGCTGTGGCCCGCCGTCATTGCCGGCCTCGCGCCCTTGGGGGCGCCCATGACACCACCTTCGTATTCCACGCCGGTCGATGCGCTGCCAGCTGGCAATAGCTCAAGCGCCATCGCACGTTGGTAATGGGCCGTGACCTGGTCGCCCGCCTTCAGCTGGTCGAAGTTTTTTACCTCGGGGCCGGCTTCGATCGTCGCCTCATCGCCTTCGGGGCCGCGCAAGGTGATCATGCGGGTGTCGTGATCCACCTTCACGATCGTGGCCGTGAGCGTGGCTTCGCTGCGCGCCATCTCGTGCGCCGTGCTGTGTACCGTTGACGAATGCGCCACCTCCTGCGGCTGGGCGACGGCAGCTATCGGCAGGGCCATCGCGATGGCGGCACCAAGCAGATACGAACGGGAACGATGCCATGTGTTCATGATGACGATCTCCTTCGGGTCATGTGGACAGGGTCTTGTCTCCTGACCGCAGGCGCATTACGTCGGCGGCCCACTATCGGCAGCCGGCGCTGCGCTGCCCTTGCTTCTATCTGACGCCTCCGCAGGATCCGACGTAGCCGGTTCGCGTGCGGGAGGGTCGTACCAATGCTCGGTGGGCACCCAGACCTTGTCGTCCGGCTGACGACGGAAGTGAGGCGACATGATCTGCACGCCGAATTCGTTAAACGCGTCCTGGATGTTCTGGTGCAGATCCGACAGCGTCTGCTTGTAGATCGACGGATGCAGGGTCCCTACGTTGAGCAGGTATTCGACGTAGTAGTCCGACAGCGCGGTCTGCAAGACGAACGGGCGCGGCTCGCGCAGCAGGCCGGCGGTGCGCGAGGCGGCCAGTTCCAGCAAGCCCTCCACCTGTCGCCATGGCGTGTCATAGCCGATGGTCACGGATGTGGTGAGCAGCAATCCGCCTTCTTGCAACTGGCGGGTGAGATTGCGCATCGGCGTGGACGACAGCACCGCGTTGGGGATGATGACCTCCTCATGCGTGCGCGTGACCAGCTTGATGGAAAGCGCTCCCATCTCACGCACCGTGCCCTCGTGGTCTCCCACGTGCACGAAATCACCCACGCGCACGGCGCGCGAATACAACACCACGAGCCCGCTCATCAGTTGATTGACGATGCCGGCGGAACCGAGCGACAGCATCAGGCCGACAAACACGCTGACGCCCTTGAATGCATCGCTGCCGGCGCCCGGTATATAGGGATAGGCGACCACCAGCGCGAACAGTCCGATCAGTACGGATACCAGCTTTCGCGTGATCGACGCCGTCGGAGGATCGAGCCAACCCACTTGCACGGTGCCATTTTCCACGGCGCGGAACCAGGCGGAGATCAATCGAACGATGCCCCGCGTGATCAGGAAGATCACGACCAACGTCACCAGATTGGGAATCTGCCCGACCAGGGCCGAGAGCATTTGCAGCCCAAGGTCGATCATATAAAGGCCGAGCTGGGCTCCCCATGGACGGCTATAGGGAAACTGCCGGAGCACGTAGCTCAGCCATAGATAGCCGAGAAACAGCACCAGCAGCAGATGCACCAGCGCCACCGTTCGCCGCAACGTGGCCCACACCAGCGGCCGGAAATCGAAGCCGGCGATGTTCAGGCGCAAGCGCCGCCTGGCGATCGCCATCAACCGCCGCTGAACGACGCGATTGAGTCGCACCAGCAACCAGCACAGCACCACCAGCACCAGCGTGGCCAGCGCGGCAACGGCTATATCGGTGAACAACTCCATCGGCCGGCGCGCTTCCGATCGCTCCTTGACGATGTCGCGCAGCACCTCGGCAGCGCGATGTCCTTCCTTCTCCACCGCCGCGCGGTCGCCGCCCGGTACATCGCCGGAGAGGAGCGCGAACAACACGAGGTTGCCGGCTCGTACGATCACCCCCTTGTCCGCGCCCGACTCCGCCCAGGTTTCGGAAATGTCGTCGACGGTCAACGTGTCGAGCGCGTCCTCGATCCGCTTGCTCGCCGCAGCCGCGCGATCGTGTGGCGACAGGCCATGAAACGGCGCGGACAAGGTGGTCACCGTACGATTCCAGACGACGATCGGAAACGTCGTCGTCTCTGAAGCGACCAAGGCCGAAGGCGCGCTCGCCGCGCTCGCGGGTGGCGCAGCCGCGAGGGACAGCCCCGGCAGGCATGCCAGCAAAAAGACCACAAGCCACGCTGAAGCCCACTTCACAGGAGGACCTTGGCGCTCGCGCCCCTCCCGTGCCAGCCCTCGGTCAACGCATAGCGGATCGGTCGTGTGCGCCATAAAGTGCCCAAGCTCTTCCCAGCCATGAGACGAATGGCGGCAAACCGCCTTTACGGCATCCTCACCGCGGTACCAGCACCCCATGGATGGCCACAGCGAGGCGCTTCCCTTGAGGTATGAAGTCCTGCCATGGCCCGCAAGCGCCAGCCGCCCCCTCAACAGGCTAAGTAGCGCGCCCGTCGTCACGATGGCGTGAGCGTCGGGGGCGCCCCGCATGACCGGACCGCTCACGCTCAGGTCGCCTTGCCACCTACCCCATGAGGGGAGTGACCTTGCCCATGCCAAGCGATAGGGTGAGGCACCATGCGCACCACGACAGGGCGCCCGAGGGTGGCGCAGGGACGGCCAAAGCATGGCCCCTCCCTCAGGCGCTGCAGCACATCGATGAACCATTCGTCTTTTGCCTGGAGGACTCCGTCATGTCACCAAGCCACAAGCTAGATACGGCGCTCATTACCGGCGCCTCCACCGGCATCGGCGCCACCTATGCCCAGCGCCTGGCCCAGCGCGGACACGATCTGGTCCTGGTAGCCCGTGACAAGGCTCGCCTGCAGTCCCTGGCCGGACGACTGATACGCGAGTCCGGCGTGAGGGTGGACGTGCTGGCCGCCGACCTCACCTCGCCACCAGAACGTGAGCTCGTTGAGCAGCGTCTGCGCGATGACGACACCATCGGCCTGCTGATCAACAACGCCGGCATGGCGGGCTCGGGCCCTATCGCGGCCCAGCAGTTGGAGCGGTTCGAATCGATGATCCAGCTCAATGTAGTCACCCCGACGCGGCTCACCAGCGCCATCCTGCCGCGCCTGCTGGCGCGCGGCCACGGCGGCATCATCAACATCGCCTCCGTCGTCGCCTTGGCACCCGAGCTTTTCGATGGCACCTATAACGCCACCAAGAGTTACCTGCTGAACTACACGCTCACGCTGCACAAGGAAGTGAGCGAGCGTGGCATCCAGGTCCAGGCCGTATTGCCGGGCATCACACGCACCGAAATCTGGGAACGATCGGGCGTCGACGCGAACGCGCTACCTGCCCACATGATCATGGAAGTGGACGAGATGGTGGATGCCGCCTTGGCCGGCTACGACATGGGCGAGTTGGTCACCATTCCCTCGCTGCCGGACATCGATGACTGGAACCGCTATACCGCCGCGCGGCTGCATTTGGCGCCGAACCTTTCACGCGATCACGCCGCCGATCGTTACAAAAGTGACATTTCCGAAGACGCCTGACTCAATCCAACGAAACCCGGGCAGCCGTTGTTGACTCGCGCGCACCGGACTACGGTTTGGAGCCCTTGCTGAGCTTGCCGCAGCGAATGCACCGCGCTGCGTCCATCACGCCGGTGCGCCCTACGACCATGGCCTGCCCGCGCAGCCTCACTTTGGCGCCTTCGAGCCACCCCGATCCCGGCTGGCCGGCAAGCCTGATCGGAGGGTCCCTCGGCCGCCCCTGCGCGCGATATAGTGGAGCCGGCCGCGCTGCCAGCAGGCGGCCGTTGCAAGGCCAAGGCGAGCGCTGTGCTCGCATGCGCCAGGTACATTCATGGGAGAACCACCATGCGATATACGTTCCTGGAAGGCAGTAAAGACGCTTGTATCCTGATTGCCCGCATCCTGCTGATGATGTTGTACGTGATCTTCGGCTGGAACAAAGTGGTGGGCTTCTCGGGTACGGTCGCCTACATGGCCACGGTCGGCGTGCCACTTCCCCTTGTGACTGCCGGTATTGCCCTCTTCATGGAGTTCGTCGTGGGCTTGGCGATCGTGGTGGGCTTCTACACACGCCCACTGGCACTTTTGCTCGCGATTTACACCGTTGGCGCCGCGGTCATCGGACACCAGTTCTGGAACATGGTCGACCCCGACCGTGCAGCGAGCATGATCAACTTCTACAAGAACGTGAGCATCGCCGGCGGCCTGCTGTTGTTGTGCATAACGGGGCCAGGCAGTTATTCGATCGACAAGCGATAGGCTTGCACAAGGCACGAGGAGCCCTGCTTCCCGGGACTCCTCCCACACGCCGGAACCCGCGCCAGCGGCGACCGGCCGGAACGCGTTTTGCAGAGCTTGGCCCTAGCCCGCCAACGTGCGCAGTTCGGGATGACGCGAGTGCTTCAGCTGCTCAAGCAATGCGGCCGCGAAGTAGGCGGGTGCGGCTGCCAGGGCTGATCTGAGCAAGGCGGACGCCTCGCCGATACGCCCGTCTTCCGCGAGAAAGGCCGCCCAGCTGCATTGCCCGCGGTAGTCTCCCGCCTCTGCCGAACGCCGATAAAGCGCGCGCGCCTTGCCGAGATCCGTTGGCGTCTCCCATCCGTGTTCGTAGTACTGCCCGAGGAAATGCATGGCGGGAGCATGCCCTGCTCCCGCGGCAAGTCCGAAATACACGAAGGCCTGAGCCCGATCCCTGGGCACGCCACGCCCGTTGGCGAGCACATGGGCGTAGTTGTACAGGCCCCAATCGGAACCGTATTCCGCCGCACGCCGATACCACACGGCAGCAAGCGCATAGTCGATCGATGCGCCCCAGCCGTTTTCATAGCAGCGGCCAAGCATGTTCATCGCGGCGGGCTCGTTTTGATGGGCAGCCTGCTGGAACCAGTACACGGCTTCTTGCGCATGGCGCTCGCAGCCAATGCCTTCCAGGTAGGCCTGCGCCACGGCCAACTGCGAAGCGCAGTGACCGGCCCGTGCCGCGATGAGCAACTGGCCATGCGCCTGGCCGGGCGCCGTTTGCAGGAGTTGCTGCAACTCCCCGGCGCCTAATTGCCGCGATTCGCTCACGTCTCGGACCAGGCACGCAGCAGGTTGTGATAAACGCCGGTCAGCCGCAGCACATCCGCGTGATCGGCATGGGCCAGCGTCAAGCTCTGGATGGATACGTCCAGTTCGAGCAACAAACGGCGTTTGCTTTCATCGCGGATCAGGCTCTGGATCCAGAAGAAGGCCGCCATGCGCGCACCTTTCACCACCGGCTCCACGCGATGCAGGCTGCTGGAGGGATACAGCACGAGATCGCCCGCGGGGAGCTTGACCGTATGGCTGCCGAAGGTGTCCTCGATGATCAGGCCACCGCCCTCGTACTCATCGGGTTCGCTCAGGAACAAGGTCGCCGAGAGATCCGTACGCGTCGGCACGCCCTTGCCCGATCGCCGGTCATAGCGGATCGCGTTGTCCACATGCATGCCGAACGAGCCGCCGCCCTGATAGCAATTGAACAGCGGTGGAAAGATGTGCCGTGGCAGCGCACCGGCAAAGAACGTCGTATGGCGGTTCAGTGCGTCGAGCACCAGTTCACCCAGCTGCCTTGCCTCGGCGCAATCCTCGGGCAGCTGCAGGTTGTCCTTGGCCAGCGAGGACTGGTGTCCGGCGGTGACGCGTCCATCCGCCCACGGCGCGTCCTGCAGGCGCTGCCGGCAATGCGCCAGCTCTTCGGGCGTAAGGACATTCGATACGTGAAGCAACATGGCTTTTCCTTGTCATCGGGCCGCACGTCCTCTTGGGAGGCGCGGCAGATATGTCCGACCAACCCTGTCAGAGGCTGAAATTCGCCGTGAGCATGGCAGCCCGACCTGGTGCCACCGAGGCGTAATGCGCGGCATACGCCTTGTCGAAGTAATACGTGTTGGTGAGGTTCTGCAGGTTGAGCTGCAGTGTCAGGTTCTTGCTGAGCTGGTACGACGCCATCGCATCGAAGCGCGTATAGCTCGGCACCCATTTGGTATTGGCGGTGTCGCCAAATACCTTGTCCTGGTAATAGGCACCACCACCTACGGCCCACCGTGAGGAAATCGCCACGTTGGTCCATAGCGTGAAGCTGTTCTTGGGTGTATTCGGGAACTGGTTGCCCTGGCTGGCGGCGCCGCCCGGCCCCGTCTTCACCAGCTCGCTATCGAGATAGGTGTAGCCGCCGAACACGCTCCAGCGCTCTGTGATCTGGCCGTTGAAGCCTAGCTCCACGCCGTCGACACGCTGCTCGCCGACGTTGATCAGCGGGCTGCCGCGCCCGCCCGTCGCCACGCGTGCATTGGTTTTCTCGCTGCGAAACACCGCGGCGGTAAGCGACAGGCGCTGATCCAGCACATCCCACTTCGTGCCCAGCTCGATGTTGCGGCTGTCCTCCGGCTTCAGGTCCGCATTGGTCACGGCGATGCCATCGGCACCGTCACCCGCGTCGACTCCTGGCGGATTGGACGAGGTGCCATACGAGAGGTAGACGCTGCCGTGCTGCGCCGGCTTGTAGACCACGCCTAGCTGGTAGTTCCAGAAATTGGCGTCGTTGCACAGTCGTGTGACCACGCCCGTCGTGGTCGTGGTGGCGGTAGACCGCGTGCTGAAGCTGTCGAAACGCACGCCTGCGTTGACCGACCATTGCGGGTCGAAGGTCACCGTATCGAAGGCCCACGCCGAACGCGTATCGGTGACGATGCGCGTCGGGTTCTGGCCGCCCATGATCAGGCCATTGAATGGCTCGTTGGGGTTGGGATCCTGGGCTGATGTGCACCAGTAACCCGATGCCGCGCCGATGCCGTACTTGCTGCTGCACGCGCCGTTGACGATGGAACCCGTGTTATGGGTGTCCGCCGCATTTTTCGCGGGATCCACCAGGTAGCTGTTGCGCTGCGTCTTCTCGCTGCTGATCTCGATACCCGCGGCGAAGCTGTGCTGCAGCGAGCCGGTTTCGAATTCGCCGGTGAGATCGGTCTGGTTGGTGATGTTGGTGGTGTTGCTATCGCGATTGTTGTTACGACGCCACACACCACCATTCAGCAGGAAATTGCCCTGGCTGTCATCGGGCTGCGTCCAGATGTAGTCATTCGTCGATCGCGCATACATCGTCGTATTGCGCAGCAACCAGCCATCACCGAAATCGTGCTTGACGAGCACCGAACCGATATCGTTGCTCTGCTTCTGGTAGTCGCGATCCAGCCAGCCGTAGTACGTGCCACGCGCAACGGCATACGGGCGGCCGTCACCATTGAGCTTGGCGTAGGGACTCGTGGCGGCAAACGGGTTGTTGTACGGAATGCCGCTATCGGGCGTGTCGTCGCTTTGCAGGTGGTAATAGCTCAGCGTCACGTTGGTCGGCGCATGCAGTCCGAAGGTGACCGATGGCGCGATGCCCCAGCGCGACAAGTCCGGCCCATGACGACCCGGCACATCGTTGCTGTGACCCATGACGTTGAGGCGCACGGCCGCGTCCGCGCCCACCAGTTGGTTCCAGTCCGCGGTGCCACGATAGAAATGATCCGTGCCGATGCCGGCCGTGCCACGCAGGAAGTCCTCGGCCATCGGCTGCTTGGTGGTCAGGTTGACGCTGCCGCCTACGCCGCCCCGTCCGGTATAGGCGGAGCTGGGGCCCTTGATGACCTCGACCTGGTCGATGTCGAAGATCTCGCGCGACTGCGATCCCGAACTGCGAATGCCGTCGATGAACACCGAGCTCTCCGAGTCAAAGCCACGAATGATTGGCCGGTCGCCATTCGGGTTGCCACCCTCACCCGCACCAAACGTGATGCCCGGCACCTGGCGCAACACATCGAGCAGCGACGTCGCCGCGGTCTGCTGGATGATCTCTTGCGCAATCACCGTCACCGAACGCGGCGTATCGAGCAACGGCGCGGTGAACTTGGGCGACGGCGTGTTGACCACGCTGGACCGAACCTTGATCCCATCCAGCTCCTGCGCGTTCTGCGGATCGGCCGCGCCGTCACGAACGTCGGTGGCACCAGCGGTGGCCGCCGTCGAAGCCAAGGCCAGACCCAGGGCGCTGGCTACCAGCTTGATGGGAGGGTTTGCTGCGGAACACACCATTGCTTTGCAGGTCATGCTCGATCCTTCGCGCAGGCGCGCGCCGCCCGCCTCGGCTAAACCGGGGCTCTGGCATCGTCTGCTGGGTTGGGGGAATGAGATGCGCTGACCGTGGCAGGGCGTGGCCGCTTGGCTAGGTGACGCAAGCCGCAAGATACGCTTCTTGCGAATGATTCGCAATAACATTCGCCTTTGCGTACTCCGGATTCAGGAAACACCTGGCGTCAGCAACGGCCCGCGGATCTTTCTAATTGTGATTTCCGTCACATTTGCGGCGATACGCTGCCCCATCGCAGGGGTATCGATCGGCTCCCGATCGACGACGCATCAAACCGATTCGATGGATGGCAACTTCCCGGCAGGGAATGCGTAACCTCGCACGAGGATGCGGCTTGTCATGACCCAGGCCTCTGCGGAACCGGTCTTCCGGTATCGGGCATTCATCAGTTACAGCCACCAGGACAGGACCTGGGCCGATTGGCTGCACAAGGCTCTGGAAACCTACGTCATTCCCAGGCGCCTGATCGGACAGATCACCAGCACCGGTGTCACGCCCAAGCGCCTCGCACCGATCTTTCGCGATCGCGACGAGTTGGCCAGCGCCACCGACCTGGGCCGCAAGGTCAACGAAGCGCTGGAACAGTCCGCGAATCTTGTCGTCATCTGCTCGCCGCGCGCGGCCACTTCGCGCTGGGTCAACGAGGAAGTGCTCGCCTTCAAACGGCTGGGCCGCAGCGAGCGCATCTTCTGCTTGATCGTCGACGGTGAACCCAATGCCAGCGCCCTGCCCGGCCGCGAGACCGAGGAATGCTTCGCCCCGGCGCTGCGCTACCAACTCGGTGCCGACGGCGAACCAACGGAACAACCCACCGAACCCATCGCCGCCGACGCACGCCCCGGCAAGGACGGCAAGACCAATGCGAAGTTGAAGCTGATCGCCGGCATGCTGGATGTCGGGTTCGATGCATTGAAGCGGCGCGAATTACAGCGGCGCACTCGGCGCATGACAGCACTAGCCACGCTCGCGCTTATCGTGATGGCGGTGACAACCACGCTTGCGATCACTGCGGTGATCGCCCGCAATACGGCTGTGCGGCGACAGAAACAGGCCGAGGACCTGGTCGGCTTCATGCTCGGCGATCTCAACGACAAGCTGGCACAGGTGTCGCGCCTGGACATCATGGAGGCAGTCGACGATCACGCGATGAGCTATTTCCAATCGCTGCCGACTACGGATGTCACCAACGAAGCGCTGGCGCAACGCGCCAAGGCGTTGGAAAAGATCGGCAGCGTCCGTCTGGATCAAGGCCATCTGCCAGCAGCGATGGCCGCCTATCAAGCAGCCTTGACTATCGCCGCCAAGCTCGCCAAAGCCGCGCCCGAAGATACCGAGCGGCAACTCATGTATGCGGAGATCTGGGCCTTCATCGGCATGAATCACTGGCGCCAGGGGCAGCTGGATGCTGCACAGCAGGCGTTCGCTTCAGCGCAAAGCATTCTCCAGCGTGCGCGTTTGCACGCCCCGAACGACACGCAACTGAAATTCCAAATGGAGACGATCGATAACAACATCGGCCATGTCTTTGAGGCACACGGAAGGCTGGACGATGCCACGACTCAGTACCGTGAAATGCTGGCGATAATGACGCAGTTGACAGTCGCGCAGCCCACTAACACAGACTGGGCAGCGGAGCTCGGCAAGGCACATAACAATCTGGGTAGGATGGCGCTGCTGCGTGGTGACCTCGCCACAGCAGCCACGCAATACGCCGCCGATGACATGATCGAATCCGAATTAGCCGGCCGCGACCCCAAGGACAATAACCAGCGCGACAACATGCTGACCGTCCGCGCCATCCTGGGCCGCACGCTAGCACTGACCGGCGACATCGGAACCGGCATGAGGGACCTGCAGCAGGCGGTCGATATCGCCACCCAACTAAAGACCATCGACCCCAGTAACACAGACTTCGAGGAACATGCCGCGCTGTACGCTACGCAGCTAAGCCGTCTTAGGCGTCTCAACGGCGACCTGCCTTCGGCAAGCGCACTCACGGCGGGCGCGCTGGCGACTTTTACCGCCATGACGACGCGGGACCCTGATAACGCCGGCTGGCTGAGAGAATTCGCCGAGGCTCAACTCGAGCAGGCCGAACAATCACGCGCAGTTGGGAGGGCTGACGCGGCGAATGCGCAGGCTCAGGCCTCGCTGCGAATACTCCAGCCCATGCTCGCCAAGCAGCCCGACGATCGCACGACCCTACTGGCGACAGTGAGAGCAAAGTTGCTGCTCGCGCGCTTAACCGTCGATGCGCAATCTTCCAAACGCCTGCGCGAAGAGGCCTTGTCCGCAACGAAAACGGTGAACAGCGGCAGCGCCGATCCGCGCTTGCTCGTTCTTCAAGTCGAGGCGCTACTCGCCCTCGGGCGAAATGCTGAGGCACAGCCCCTAATTCAGCAGCTCTGGAACAACGGCTACCGCGACCCAGCGCTGATTGATCTTTTGCAGCACAAGCAGATCGACTATCCAATCAATAAAACATTTCAGAAAAAGCTGCTTAATTCCTCCGACTTTAATGCTCGCAGCTGATCTCGGGCGTCACAAACAGGGCATCGGCAACACTGGTTAGCAGGATATCGATTCAGATCCTCATCAACAGGAGTCAATCATGACCATCAAACTCGACGTCACCCTCGACACGACCACTACGCCACCGTATCTCGATGTCGACGAGCAAGACGGCACAAACCATATCAAGCGAAATTCCGTGAGCCAAACGATCAAGTGGAAACTGACCAGTAATGCAAGCCATGGAACGTTTAATTCGCCCACTGACCCTAGCGACCCGGGCTTCCAATGGGTAGGCACGGCACCAGACAGCACGATTTTCGGCCCCGCTAGGCTGAGCCCAGATGGCAAGGAAATGACCATGACCGACCTCAATAACGCCGAAGCGACAACAGGTGAGTGGGTCTATCAACTGAGCGCCACGATTGGCGGGACGGTTTATCAGTCGGCTACGACGACCATTACGGCGACAACAACAAACCCGTCAATAAAAAACAATTAGCTCCTTTTAACATGCAAGTCAAATGCAAGGAGGTGCACACACTACAGAATGACGCTATCTCTATACGTTGCGCGATTCACAATGCGACCTGGACATGGGGACGACAAACTTCCGTCAATATGAGGAACGACTAATGAAACGTCATTTACTTCACATCACATTTTGCATCGCCCTTGCGGCGAGCTCGGCGATCGTAAGCGAACACGCACCGATCGCGAGTTCCTCGGGTTCATTCGTCACCACCTTTACCACCTGGGTTAGCTGCACCTTCGGCGATAAATCCTCCTGTTTATCTCCCGACACCACCACGGATCCCATGATTAAGAACAATTGACAAACCCAGATAGATGGGTGGCCACGCGACAACCGCGGCCTCCCAACTTGCCACAGACACAAGAGTCCGGCTCCATATGCCGCGATGGGGATATCTCCACGTGAATCGCCTTTTCTCATGCTGAGACCTGCGATCAACCCATCGACTCAGGCTATCGCGCCGCTGGTGCTCGGCGTGACCAGTCACCGCAATATTCCCGCGAATGAGATCTTGCCGATCCAGCTACTCGTGCGGGATTTTCTCAGCAAGCTCAAACACGACTACCCGGAGTTGCCGCTCGTTGTGCTGTCCGCGCTGGCGGAAGGTGGCGATCAACTGGTCGCGCAAGAGGCCCTTGCCTGCGGCGCGCGCCTGATCGCACCCCTCCCTCTGCCGAGGGAGTTGTACGTCCAGGACTTTATCGATCCCAAGGTGCAGCTCAATTTCGACGCACTATGCGATCAGGCCGAGGTAGTGCAGTTACCGCTACGCAAAGGAGAATCAAGACAGGCGATTGAGTCACATGGCGTGGAGCGCGATCGCCAATACGCGAAAGCAGGCGTTTACATCGCTAGCCATTGCCACATTCTCCTGGCGATCTGGGACGGCAAGGATTCGGGCCGGCTCGGCGGTACCGCACAGATCGTGAAATACCACCTGACCGGCACCATGCCTGGCCTGATCGACCGGCACCGGGACGCACGCCATATCCTTGGCCGTGGCGACGAACGCTTGATCTACCACATCGTCTGCTCTCGCGATGGTATCGATGGCGGAGTGGCCGAGGGCTTATTGCCCTTGCAAACGCTTTGGCGCAGTGCCGAGACCACATCCGCTGAGGCCGACATGCCAGCGGAATTCCGGCTTATGTTTACGCGCATGTCGGAGTTCAATGCCGACTGCGAGAAGTACGCGACGGAGATTGCAGCAGCCGCGACAGAGGCGCCATCGGCGCCTTCGTTTCCCATAGCGACGATTGACGAGCTGTTTCGCGCTTCCGACTGGCTGGCCCTGCACTTCCAGAAGCGCGTGATGCTGGCCATGCGTGCCACCTATACGATCGCCGCCTTTATGGGCATCGCTTTTACGTTCTATGCGCACCTGTCCGAGCAAAACAGTCTCATCTACCTGTTTCTGCTGCTGTTCGCGACCGGCGGCGTCGTGGCGTTTCTTGCCCATCATCGCGGCTGGCACCGCAAATACCTCGACTACCGGGCGCTGGCCGAAGGACTGCGCATCCAGTGGTACTGGCGTCGCGCGGGAGTCACGACGTCGATTGATCATGAGTTCGCCCACGGCAATTTCCTGCAACGCCAGAACATCGAGCTTGGCTGGATTCGCAACGTCATGCGCGCTGCCAGCTTGGAACCCCCACCGCGGCCGACGCCCGAGGACCTGGCCGTCGTCATTGCGGAGTGGGTCGGCGAATCGGGCAAATCCGGGCAGCTCGATTACTTCGAGCGCAAGATCATCGAACGAACCTCGCTCCACCGTGTCACGGAGACGATTGGCGCCATCAGCCTTTGGACGGGCATCACGATCAGCGTGTTCCTGGCCCTGTTCGCGCTGAAGCTATCCGAAGCCACCAAGACGCCCCTGGTCATGCTGATGGCCGTGTTGTCGATCATTGCCGCCGTGCGTGAGGCCTATGCGTACCGCAAGGCGGACCGCGAACTGATCCGGCAATACCGCTTTATGCAGCACATTTTTGCCGGTGCGCGCACGGCGCTGGATGAAGCCAACGACCCGGTGGAGCAGCGCGACATTCTCATTTCATTGGGCGACGCCGCACTGAGCGAGCATGCGGAGTGGGCGCTCATGCATCGCGAGCGCCAGGTTGAGCACAGCAAGTTCTGAGTGGCGCTATGCGCGAAACCAACGGGCCATTCCCGGGGCATGGCCTGATCAAGCGCATGCCCGCCGCTTCGGCGAGAGCCGGCAGCGTCTCCAGGCGACGAAGGCGATTGTGTAGCGCCTGCACTACCTTGCAAATGCGTTGGACACCAGCGCGACTGACGCCAAGGCTCTGGAGGATCGCCGGAACGATCGCTTGCCCCGTCGATACCGCTTTCATCGGCTTGCGAAACTTGTAGATGAATCGATCCGTCTTGCCGCGCATGGCCTTGTCAAAAGCCGGCATCGAATGATCGTCGCCGGCCTGACGCAAGGCGTCGCTTTCGCCAAGGTATTCAAAACCCGCTGCGGTGACCTCGGCCTTGACCACGGCCGGATCGATACGATGCAGGTCATCCGTCCTGGATACGCCACTTCCGGCGGCAGCGGCATGGTCAAGCACGATATAGATGCCGCCGGGCTTCAGTGCATCGAATATCGCCTTGTTGAACCGAGCCACGTCCGGCGATCCCATGAAGGGATCATGCAGGTCATGGTAGTTCTGCGACGTCCAGACCAGGTCCACGTGTTGCGGTAGCGACAGCGCGGCAATCGGCTGCACGAGCACGCTCACGTTCTGGTAGCCCGGCGTGCTGGCGAAGCCTTTCAAGCTTTGCAGGCCTTTCGGCGCCGCCTTGTCCATCTCCACCGGCTGCACGGCATACACCATGCCCTTGGTCCCCACGATCTTGCTGAAGACCCGGGTGTAGTAGCCCGCCCCAGGCATGAGGTCCACCACCTTTTCACCTGGCTTGATGCCCGCGAACGCCAGCACGTCGGCTGGCTTGCGACCACCATCCAGGGCCCTGTCGTCCGCGGGACGCGCCGGGTCGGCGATCGCGGCGGCAATATAGGCCGGTGGCCCCACCTCGGCATTGACCCGCCCGCATGCCCAGCAGGCAAGCGCAAAGACAACGAGAACGACGAGCAACGGTTGGCGCTTCATGGGACGACCTCCTCCGAATCACAGCCGCCATCGAAAGGTCCTGTTGGCTAACCACCACTCCATGCATGACGCGTGCAGGACATCCTTTTCAACCCAGCTTCCATAAGCGAAACCTCTTGATATCGCCCCACCCGCGTCGCCGTGCGCGTTGCGGGAGACTGATCTCAATTGACGTAGTTGATCGCAATGGCCGGCGTCACCGTGCGCTCCGTGTTGTGGCCGCCAGCAATCACGCGGACTCCCAGCAGAACGCCAAGACTGGACGTCCAGCTGTATTCAACGGCGGGCGCATAGCCAAAAGCCTCGCTCGCCCCGGCATTCGAATGGATGCGCGGCGGATCGGGCAGCCCGGAAGACGTGCTCAGGAAATCGACACCATTCATGGTGGTGTTGCGACTGCGGCTGTAGATCGCGTCCAGTGCGAGCACCCAACGCTGCGTCAGGCTGTATTCCACCGACGTATCGACGAAGGTGGCATTTCCCGGCTCCACCGTGCCGCGAAAGTTCGGCCCCGTGCCGTACACACTGACGCCATTGACATCCGCATGGCTGGAAAACGTCTCCGATACATTGAGCCGTAGGCGCAGGAGGCGTCGATTCGGCATCCTGAAATAGGTCTGCGCGTTGATACCCAGGTTCGTCTCGTAGGCGCCGCTACCAAGGCCATTGCTCGGACGATGGCCCAGCTGATCGTACTTGCCGGTAGGAAACGACTGTTGCAGCTGGATGGCGATGGTCGGTAGCCAGCTGCCTTCATGGAACTTGGTGAGCCGGTACTGCGCCTGCACCGTGAAATCGCCCACCAGCACGCCGGAACTGTTCGGACCGTGGTCGACCCGGTTGTAGCCAAAGATCGGGATGATGCCGACCGTCAGCCGGTCCACCAACCCATAGTTCATATACGTGCGCGATCCATAGCTGTTCGAATGCTCGGCCATGATGTTGTAGAGATAGGGCTCGATCAGCACATGGCCTTGCGGCAACGTCTCAGCCGAGTTCGCCAACATCGGCCCGGTCCACCAGGCGTCGTCCTGCACGACAGCCGTGGGGCCCGCCACCTGGGCGTGAGCAGGCGCCAGCTGGAAAATGCAGCCGAAGCCCAACAGCAGAAAGTGGCGTCCGATACGGCGAAGCGGGTTCATGGCCGGCCCTGCAACTTTTCGTTCCCCCGGGCCTTGCCGGGGCGCATGGATAGAAACTAGGCTATTAAGTGGTTTCGTAAAATAGCCACTTTAAGACGATGTGATATAGCCACTTCACACGGAGCGGGTATGAAACGTCTATCGGCCAGCTTTCTGCCACCGGTCGCGCTCAATGCGGCTGGCGGCGCCCCGATGTACCAGCAACTGTCGGAGTGGTTTCGGCGCGCGATCATCGACGGCCAATTGCGCCCGGGCCAGCGCGTACCTTCGACCCGCGCCCTCGCCCACGAATTGCAGGTATCCCGCATCCCCGTTCTGAGCGCCTACGAGCAGTTGCTGGCGGAAGGCTATCTGGAAACTTTTACCGGGGCCGGTACCTGCGTCGCACGATCGATACCCGACGACGCCTCGACGCCCGCCGGGTCCAAACCCCGAAAGGCGGCATCGCAACAACGCCCGAAGAAAAGCGCTACCCGGAGCGTTTCCCGCCGCGCGGCGCAGATGCGCGCTCCCGAACAAACGTGGCTGAGCAATATGGGAGCGTTTCGTGTCGGCTTGCCGGCGCTTGATCACTTTCCCGGCGAAGCCTGGTCGCGGCTGGTCAACCGGCATTCCCGGCATATGCCGCTCGAGGCCATGGCCTACGGCGATCCCATGGGCCTCCTATCGTTTCGCGAAGCCATCGCCGAATACCTGGGCACCGTACGCGCGGTGCAATGCGACGCGTCGCAGATCCTGGTCACCACGGGCTCGCAGCACAGCCTGCAGATCTGCTCCCACGTGCTGCTCGATGCCGGCGATTCCGTATGGGTGGAAGAGCCCGGTTATCCAGGCGCACGGCAGGCGCTGGAATCGGCCGGCGCGCAACTGGTTGCGGTGCCGGTCGACGGCGAAGGCATTCGCGTCACCGAGGGCATGCGCCTCGACCGTCATGCCCGTGCCGCCTATATCACGCCGTCGCACCAGTTCCCCTTGGGCACCACCATGAGCGCGACCCGGCGCATGCAACTGCTGGGCTGGGCGGCGCAAAACGATGCATGGATCATCGAAGACGACTACGACAGTGAATACCGGTTCGGTGGAAGACCCACCACGTCGCTGCAAGGCATGGATACGGATGCGCGGGTGATCTATCTGGGCACCTTCAGCAAAGTCATGTTTCCCGCGCTGCGCCTGGGCTACATGGTGGTGCCCAAGGACCTCGTCGCCGCGTTCCACGCTGGCCGCGATGCCATGGATACGTTCTCATCCACGCTCTATCAGTTGGCCATGACCGACTTCATCCGCGAAGGTCATTTCGCACGACACATCCGCCGCATGCGCGTGCTCTACACGAAGCGACGAACGGCCGTGCTCGACGCCATCCAACATCATCTTGGCGACCAACTCCAGGTAATCGGTGCCGAGGCCGGCATGCAACTCGCCGCCCTGCTCCCGCCCGACGTGAATGACATTGACGTTTCAATCAAGGCCGCCCAACTAGGGGTTTCGGTCAGGCCTCTGTCGCTGTGCTATCTGACGCCGCCCACGAGAGGCGGTTTGATCCTAGGTTACGGCGGCGCCACCGAGCAGGAAATCCACGACGGCATCCGCAAGCTCAAGCTGTGTCTCTGACGTGGCGAGTCGGCATCCCTGCGCACTGGCTGCCGACTCCCGGTCGTCGAGGATCACATGTGGTTGACGTCGATAATGGCCTTCGCGAAAGCCTCGGGTGCCTCTTGCGGCAGGTTGTGACCGATACCGCCCTCGATGACCCGGTGCGCGTACTTCCCTGAGAATTTCTTGGCGTAAGCGGTGGCTTCGGGGTGTGGCGCACCGTTCGCGTCCCCTTCGAGGGTGATGGTAGGCACGATGATGACCGGACTTTCGGCTAGCTTCTTTTCGTAACCGTCATAGGTTGGCTCACCCTCGGCCAGGGCGAGACGCCACCGGTAATTGTGGATGACGATAGCCACGTGATCCGGGTTTTCGAGGGATGCCGCCGAGCGATCGAACGTGGCATCGTCGAAATTCCACTTCGGCGATGCGAGCTGCCAGATGAGTTTTGCGAAGTCGTGCCGATGCTTGTCATAGCCGGCGCGGCCGCGCTCCGTGGCGAAGTAGAACTGGTACCACCATTGAAGCTCGGCTTTGGGTGGCAAGGGCGCCTTGCCTGCTTGCTGGCTGCCGATCAGATAGCCGCTAACGGACACCATGGCCTTGCAGCGCGCCGGCCACAGTGCAGCGATGATATTGGCGGTCCGCGCACCCCAATCGAATCCGCCGAGGGTGGCTTTCTCAATCTTGAGCGCATCCATCAAGGCGACGATATCGGCGGCTAGCGCGGACGGCTGGCCGTTGCGGACCGTAGCGGTCGAGAGAAAGCGGGTGGAGCCGTACCCGCGCAGAAACGGGACGATCACGCGGTAGCCCGCGGCAACCAGCAGCGGTGTGACATCGACAAAGCTGTAAATGTCATAGGGCCAGCCATGCAGAAGCAGCACCGGGGGCCCATCGGCCGGACCGGCTTCGGCATAGCCGACACTCAAGACACCGGCATTGATTTGTTTGATGGCGGCGAACGACGCATGCGCACTCGACTTGGCCGGGGCCTGGCCCTTGGACCCCGCGGGGCCTTGTTGGGCGTCTGCAAGCGTTGCCACGCCTAGTGGAAAGGCGGCGAGCGTCGCCGCGACGGCGCCGAGAAGGTTACGACGGCAAGGATCGACCTCGTCGGACGGCGTGATCTTTTTCATGTCGAACCTCCTTGCTGAAGAAAGAGTCGTTGGCGATACCGACGGCCTGGGCCGGATCAGCCAAAAGTGAATACAAATGCCTCTACGCCCGGGTCGAGAAATTCGATCTGGAACTCCTGGTCCGTGACCGGCCCCGGCTGTCGGATGAGCTGATACAAGCGCTGTTCGGAAACCGTACCGTTTCCACGCTCGTCGACGTCAATGCCGTGAGCGTCGCCCGGCGGCTTGCCATTGATGAGCACACGAAATGCCACCGCCGCGCCTTTCGCCGTCGGCCCCATGACCAGATGAAGATCGCGCGCGTGAAAGCGATACACGATGCGTCCACCGACCTTGTTCAGCGCGGCGGAGTGCTTCCCTATGGTCCAATCTCCCACCAAGGCCCAATGGTTGAGGCTCAACGGTTCGGGGGCGGAATAGACGCCATGGCTGCTGAAGAGGCTGCCTCCCTTGGAGGCAAAGTTCTCGGAGCGTTCGGAACCGACATACGTTTCCGGCGACTTCAGGTCGGCCAGGTCCGGAGCCGCCTCGATGCCCTTGCCATCGCCTGAAACCAACGCCTGATCGACGTTGCGCGCCCCGGCTTCAGCCAGCAATTGTTGAATCACTCTTTCCGTCTGCTCGTACTCGCCCTCGCCAAACACGTGGTGTCGAATGCGGCCATGGGCGTCGACGATATAGATCGCAGGCCAATATGCATTGTCGAAGGCCTGCCAGATCCGATGATCGCTGTCGATGGCGGTAGCCATGGGAGAACCGACCCTGAGATCCGTCACCGCTCGACGAACGTTGTCGAGATTTTTTTCGAAGGCGAACTCCGGCGAGTGCACACCGATCACCACCAATCCCTGATTCTTGTACTTTCTGGCCCAGGCACGGAGATAAGGAAGCTGGCGTATCGAGTTGATGCAGGAATAAGTCCAGAAGTCGACGAGGACGACTTTCCCGCGCAGACTGGCGGGGGTCAGTGGCTGCGAATTGAGCCACCCGGTCGCAGCGCTGAGTGAGGGCATATCCCCTTCGATAGGCAAGTCCATCGGCTGGGGCGCTGCTGGCATGGGCACGGCACTACCCTCCGCGTAGGCCCCGATGGACGCGCCCATGACGCAAGCGATGATAAAGACCGGCAGGAACTTGCTTGCTCTCATCATGGATACACTCCCTCGCCGGGAACTCCCATAAACGATTCATTTTCACACCCCCGACGTTGTCGTTGCGTCTATGCCGGCAGGATGTGGGCACGCACGCTCGAAAAGTCATCACGCGAACGACGGCGCAGCCTGGACCACGCTGATCTCAACGATGTCCAATCCCCTCGGTGCGGCGCGCTATGGCGTCTAGACATGGCCATCCGGGCGAACGTGGTAAACCCCTGTCCACGCCAGAGTTCGGCGCGCCAAATCATGATCGGGAGGGATTGCTGGTTGGCCCCTACGAGCGCCTCATACTTCGACAGCCACGCGTCAAAGCCCCAACAAAAAGGAGTGGATCTTGTCTACCACTGTTTCGCAACCGGTTGCAGAAAAGCTCACCCACTCAGCCATCTTTCTGGTGCTGACATTGAATCCGGATCCGCGCGCCGCCCGAGCAGTGCGCGCGCTTTGCGGCAACCTGGCATCGCTTTTGCGTGCCATTGGCTTCCGCAACCCGGATGGGCGCCTGTCATGCGTCATGGGCCTTGGCTCAGAGGCCTGGGACCGGATATTCGGGGATCCCAGGCCCGCCAATCTGCATGCGTTTCAGGAGATCCGCGGGGAGCACCACGCCGTCTCCACGCCGGGCGACCTACTCTTCCATATCCGTGCCACGCACATGGACCTTTGCTTTGAGTTGGCAACCCAGATCATGTCCCGACTAGGCGATACCGTTACCACGGCTGATGAAGTGCATGGCTTCAAGTACTTCGACGCACGAGACCTGCTGGGTTTTGTCGATGGCACCGAAAACCCCGTGGACGAGGATGCCAGGGCCGCCACGATCATCGGCGACGAGGACTCCGTTTTTGCCGGCGGCAGTTACGTCATCGTGCAGAAGTACCTGCACGACCTGAAGGCGTGGAACGCGGTGCCCGTTGAACAACAGGAGCGCATCATCGGTCGCAGGAAGCTGTCGGACATCGAACTGGACGACGACGCCAAGCCCACCTACGCGCACAACGTGCTTACCACCATCGAAGATAACGGCGAACAGCGGGAAATCGTGCGCGACAACATGCCTTTCGGCGACGTCGGCAGGGGCGAGTTCGGCACCTACTTCATTGGCTATGCGCGATCCCCGGCCCGCATCGAGCAGATGCTTACGAACATGTTCGTCGGCAAGCCGCCAGGCAACTACGACCGCCTGCTCGACTTCAGCACGGCCGTGACGGGCACGCTGTTCTTCGTGCCGTCGGCGACGTTCCTCGCCAACGTGCCGGAGGAAAACCCTGCCCCGTCGTCACCTGCAACCGCTGGCGAGGCGCTCGACGCGTCACCAGCCCAGCCACAGTCGTCAGACGGTTCGCTCGGTATCGGTTCGCTCAAAGGAGAGCCCGCACATGAATAATCTGCATCGGGAACTTGCGCCGATTTCCGCGAGGGCGTGGGAACAGATCGAGCAGGAAGCGGCGCGAACGCTCAAACGTCACCTGGCGGCGCGGCGGGTCGTGGATGTGCTGGGACCCAAAGGCCCCGAGTACGCCGCCGTCGGCACAGGACACCTGGACGTGATCCAGCCGCCGGACGGTGGCATCGAGGCATGGTTGCGCGAAGTGAAGGCCCTGGTGCAATTGCGCGTTCCGTTCGAACTTTCGCGCCGCGCCATCGACTCGGTCGAGCGCGGGGCCAACGATCCGGATTTGCAGCCGCTCAAGGATGCTGCCCGAAAGCTCGCCTTTACCGAAGATCGCGCCGTCTTCGAGGGCTATGAGCTCGCCCACATTCGCGGTATTCGCAAAGGCTGCAGCAACAAGGCGATCGCCCTGCCGAAGCAAGTCGAGGGCTACCCCATTGCGGTCGCGCAAGCGGTCAGCCAACTGCGCGACATGGGCGTCAATGGCCCCTATACGCTGTTGTTGGGCGAAGGGCCCTACACCGCAGTCAGCGCGGCGACCCAGGAGGGCTATCCCATCGCCCGGGACATGCGAAACCTGGTGGACGGCGAAATCATCTGGGCGCCTGCCATCAGCGGTGGCGTCGTGCTCAGCACGCGTGGCGGCGATTTCGAACTGCACCTTGGCCAGGACATCTCCATCGGTTACCTGAGCCATTCGGAGAGTGCCGTGCATCTGTACCTGCAGGAGACTTTCACCTTCCTGCAACTGACCGCCGAAGCCGCCGTGGTGCTGTCACCCAACGGCAAGTGAGGCCTAGTCGGACTGCGCCCGGAGAAAAGCCCCACCATGAAGGCGGCAGTTTGGGCAAACTGCTGCCCTTCCGTTCACCGGTCGAACCCGTCGCCGCGGGCGGACATTTGATATGCGAAAACGTTGGGCTTAGTGATCGCGGGCACGTGCGCCCAGTAGCTCCAGCTCTTCCATCAACGAGCTCACGTCATTCTTCTCATCATCGTGGAAGATGGTGTGCATTCCTAAAGCACGTGCCACTACCAGGTTGGCCTCGCTGTTGTCGATGAAGATGCTTTCATCAGGTGCCACACCTGCGCGGGAGGCCGCATGCAGGAAGATTTCCCGGCCGCGCTTCCCGCTACCCACGTCCGCAGAGACAACGATGGGGTTGAACAGGGAATCCAGTCCTTGGTATTTCCTCAGGTGGTCCATCCGGTCCTTATTGTTATCCGTGATGATCCCGACTGAATAGTTGACCCGCAGCCTTTGGGCTAGAGAAAACATGCTCGTGTTCAGCGGCGTGCTTTCGAACGCTCCAACGAGCAAGCCGATGTCTAATGTTTCACCCATGGCCGCACAAGCCCGACGCCAGATTTGGGCATGGCTCAACCTGCCCGTGATTAGGTCACCGCCGTATGGACTAAACACTGCGCTAATTGTCGAAAACGCGATGCCGCTGGCTTCGCTTAGATATCGAAACGTTGTCAGCGAACCGCTCTTGTCTGTCGTGAGTACACCGTCGTAGTCAAAGAAGATCGTCCTGATCACCATGTTCTCCATGAAGTCACGCAAGCCAATTCCTACCCGCCTTGGTGACACCTAGCCTCTATCTTCTTCGTGTCGAAGCTGTACGAAGACGTGAGTCCATCAGCGACGGTGTCGCCTCCCACGCGAAATCCGACACGCTCGCAATGCACGACACATCGCGAATGTGGCCGCGCGCGCCGGGCCATTCCGGCGCGCACGGCCTGCGAAGATCACGCCGCCTATGCTTCAGCGCTTGAGTTCGTTCTTCTCCACGGCACCACTCTTCATCACAAAACTGACGTGTTGGAGTTGTGCGATGTCCTTGATCGGGTCGCCGCCAACGGCGACCAGGTCGGCGTAGTGACCCGGCGCCACGACGCCCACCTTGTCCTGGATGCCCAGCAGGTCCGCAGCATTGACCGTAGCCGCCTGGATGGACTGCATCGGCGTCATGCCCCATTGGGTCATGGTGGCGAACTGCTTGCCGTTCCAGCCGTGCGGATAAACGCCTGCGTCGGTGCCGAAGGCAAGCTTTTCGCCCGCCTTCACTGCGCGCCGGAAATTCTCGCGCTGCGTGCGGCCGACCAACCTTTCCTTATCGATCGTGCTGGCGGGGAAGCCTTTTTTCGCATATTCGCTGAGGATGTAGTCGTCGTTATAGACGTCAAAATCAAGATAGGTGCCGTGCTGCTTGGCCAGCTTCAGGCCTTCGTCGTCGATCATGCTGCTGTGCTCGATGGAGTCCACGCCGGCGCGTATGGCCATCTTGATCGCTTCAGCGCCGTGGGCGTGCGCCGCCACTTTCTTGCCCCAGCGATGCGCTTCGTCGACGATCGCGTTCATCTCTTCCTGCGAATATTGCGGTGCGCCAACCGATGTCTCCGCACTGAGCACGCCCGCGCTGGCCATGAACTTGATGACGTCGGCGCCGTTCTTGACGTTCTCGCGGACGCGATGGCGGATGGCATCCACACCATCGGCGACGCCATCGACACTATGGAATTCGATCCACGGCGAGAAGCCCGTGGTGTCGTCAGCATGACCGCCAGTGGCGCCCAGCGGCGGACCGGACACGAGCATGCGTGGGCCGGGGATGTCACCGCGATTGATCGCGTTGCGCAGGGCGACGTCGACATAGTCGCTGGCACCGAGGTTGCGCACCGTGGTGAAGCCGGCATCCAGCGTGCGCTTGGCGTAGATCGGCGAAAGAATGGCGGAGTCGATCGCGCTGCGCTTGAGGATGGACTCGTAATAGTCGCCCTTGACCTCGCCCGGGTCACCGGTCAGGTGCACGTGGCAGTCGATCAGGCCGGGCAGGAGGGTAGCGCCGCCAAGGTCGATCACATTCGCTCCGGCCGGCACCTGGCCGTCGTAGCGAACGTCGGTAATGCGCTCACCCTCAATGACTACCAGCGGATTATCGCGCACCGTGCCGCTTTGCACGTCCACCAGGTGGGCGGCGCGAACGACGACCCGGGCTGGGCCCGGGCGCCGGGGCCGGGGCCGGGGCCGGCGCGTCATCGGCCCGGGCCATGCCGGTCGTTCCCAGGATCAGCGTGATGGAGGCGACAAGAGGTAGCAAACGCATGAGACAACATCTCCGTGGGCAATAGGCAAAGTAGCTGTATGGGCGGACAGCCAGACGATGCGCGTTGCGCCACGATCATGCGATATCCCCCAGCGCCACCTTACCGTGGATAGCGGGTCAATGCCCCCCGCCGTTGGTCATGCATGGCGCCCAGGCACCCCGATGCAGCCAGGGCGCCGGCCTGTTTGCCGCTCGATGCGGGCCCGCTTGACCAGTGCCAGCGAAAACGGCCGCTCGACAGGTTGCCATGCAGGCGTCCCAGGCCATCCATGGGCATGTCGACCTCCCGGTGATCGAGCCAATCCTTGCCGTCGTCGTACGCAGCGCGCTCAATGACGTAGATGCGCCGGCATGATCAGGTTCGCCCGCGCATCGGACGGGAGCACGAACTCATTGACGCCTGACGTTATTCTTCATGAGGAAAAATGTCAGCGCCGCCACGACAAAGGCAAGCGCCACACCAAAGGTGGCGATATCGCCGCTGCCATCCCAGGCGACGACTTCGCGGAGAAACAGGACCGCCAGCACGGCGATCACGACACTGACCAGGTTGCCTTTCAGGTCTTCGAGGTTGTTGACCTCCAGCCATTTCGGCAGCGGCAATTTGTCGTCAACGAACAGCGAATAGAGGCCGATGCTGATGATGTAGATGGCAATAGCGATCAGAAAGACATCCACCGCCTCAACGATACTCACGGCGAATATCTTTACCGACTTGGCCGAGATAGTGCCGTTTCGGGCGGTATCGAGGACGCTTGCGGAAAGGACGATCGCCTCATAGAAAATCAGGGCCACGAAGCCAAGAAATGTCCCGACGATGGGAATGAGCATGATGTAGCGGCTTGAGGCCAGGATACGGCGCAGCATCAGTGCAACCTCTTTCAGGCGAACATGACGGGGCAGGTTGAAGACAGCACACCTAGGCGTCATCCGGGACGATCGACTCCGTTTTGCGGTGCCGGGCCAATAACCTCGCTTGCGCCGTGAAGTGCCCGTGAAGAGGAGCGATCCTGCCGACATCCCTTCACGCCGGAGATGGCCGTTCAAGGCTGGGTTTGAGGTATGGGCGCGAAGCTTACGGCCGCCTCCCTTGCCTGCGATCGATGGTTGCTTGGCGACCGCGCACGACCGATGCAGTCATGCACGCGACATCGCACGTAGGCTCGTCTTATGACCTGATTAGCGTCGAATCTCAGCAGGAGCGTGCTTGGTGTAGGAGCGCACCCTGTGCGCGACCGGCGTTGCCCCCTGTTCCCATCGCTGCCGCCAGCGGGCCATCTACGCGGTACGCTGACGATGGCCATGGGAACTGGGGCGTAGCCCATCGCGCACAGGGTGCGCTCCTACAGTTTGGGATGAGCGGGAAGTCGCATGACTGAGATTCGACGCTATTCAGGTCTCATGATGACGTCTTGTTGATCAATCGTATGGCTAACGGCTCTCGGAGGATTGACCATGCCAACCGTCCACGTCGATCAGGGCATCGTTCGTATTCGATCCGAACATGATGTGCCGCAAACCATAGCGAAGATCGAGCAGCTGCTCGACGCGCATGGCGTGATGATTTTCGCGCGCATCGATTTCAGTGGAGACGCGGCACGAGCCGGGCTCGATCTGCGCCCGGAGCAGTTGCTGATCTTCGGCAACCCCAGGGCCGGAACGCCATTGATGCAAACGGAACCCGCCGTCGGGCTGGACCTTCCCCTGAAGGCACTCGTGTGGGAGGACGAGCAAGGTGCCACCTGGATCGGCTACAACACACCCGACTACATCGTGCAGCGTCACGGGCTGCCCGCAACGATGACCGGCAATCTCGCGGGCGCCATCGGCCTGCTGGAACAGGCCGCGCATTGACCTGCCGTGGTCGACTGGCCTTGCCAGCTAGTGGGCTTGCTGGTCCGCGTTGATGCGCGTCATGTAAGCGGTAAGCACGTTGACATCGTCATCCGTGATCGGCGCGCCATAGGCGCTGCGCATCTTGTTGATCACGCCTCTCCACGCCGCTTCCGACATCAGCGGCTGCTTCAACACCATGTCGGCGGAGTGGCAAATCAGGCACTTTCCCGCGGCATCCGCGCCTGGACCCGGCGGAAATTCGGCTTGGCCGGCTGGCAATTGCACGGATACCGAATGGATCGCTATGGGCGCAACGCGACTCTGCGCGCTGGCCATATCCAGGCCCAGTGCGAGCAGCGCGAACTCGAGACAAAGCATGCGGACGTGATTCATGGTCGTATCCTCACCCCACCGTGAGCTTGATCGACTCGACGACATTGCGCATGAAGCCGCCGGTGTTCCAGTTCGGCGTCATGGGCTGCTCGACACCGTTGCTATTGATCGCCTTGACCATCAGCACGTCTTCGCCCTTCGTACGCGGCGTGTACTGCGCGTTCCAGCGGCGGAAGCTGTACTTGCCGAAGTCCTGTTCCAACTTGGCCTCATGCCATTGCGCGCCGCCATCGCCAGACCACATCACTTTGGCGACGCCCGTGTCGCCGCCAAAGGCGATGCCGCGCAGCGATACAGCATGTCCAGCTAGAACGTGACCGCCGTCGTGCAGGTTGGTGAAGAAGGAGCGCGGCCCCATGCGATTGATCGGCACAGTCTTGAACCCCGTCTGGTCTGGGGTGACATCCGCATGTGGCGTATCCGGAATCAGATAGGCCTTGGCCATCCAATAGTTGTCGTCGGTCTTGTCTAGCACCTCGATGTCGTTGAGCATCTTGACCCAGTAAGTGGCATACCAACCGGGTACGACAAGCCGCGTGGGAAAACCATTCAACAAGGGGAGCTGTTGGCCATTCATCCCGTAGGCAATCAGCACCTCGCCATCGCGCGCATGCTCGATATCCAACGACTTCATAAAGTCCGGAGTGGCCGGGATCAGCCCGCTATCCAGGCCGTTGAAGCGCACTTGCACGGCTCCCGCATTGACACCCGCTCGATCCAGCACGTCCTTGAGCCGCACACCGGTCCATCGCGCGCAGCCCATGGCACCGTTATCCCACTGGCCGCCCGACACACGCGGATTGAAATGTCCTCGCGAATTGCCTGAGCACTGATTTACCGCCGCCAGTTCGACGGGCTCGAACTCGGTCATGAGCTCATGCAGGCTCAGCGACAGGCTCTTGCCGACCTGGCCATGCACCTTCAAGCGAAAAGCCGCCGCATCCACATCCGTAGGGATGGAGGCCAGGTGCCAGCGCACATAGAAGCGATCGTTTGGCGTGAATACGCCGTGATCGAATACGTCGAACGGCGTCTCCAATAACGGAGGCCGCCCGCGCAGTAGAATCATCTGACCCTTCTGCGGGAACTCGCTGGTGAGGTCACGATAGCCGTTGGCAAACGGCAAGCGGATGGACGAGGCCGAGCCAGCCAGCGCCGTGCCCGCGCCGAGTAGCCCAACGGATCCGAAGAGGCCCGCCGATCGCAGGAATCGACGGCGCGATGCCGCCATGGGACCCAGCTCGTTGCTCATGTCGGTGCCCTCGCAAGTGCAATCCGTATGCCGCGCTCAAAGCAGTGCCGCAGAATGATCAGCCAACCGATCGGTGGATTGTAACGCCGGGATCACCGGGCAGGACAACCGCTCCGATGCTGGAGCGGCTCCGGCGTGGCTGCGCTGCTCGCGGTGTCGTGGCGTGCAGACCACCGCGTTGGGCCGGCGAATTTCCCCGAGAGCCTGTCGAAGTGACCGACCGTCTTGTCCCGAAGGGCCATCCGATCAAATGATCGGGCCACCATGGATGCCCCTCGCCTGGCCACCGACATGGCGTGGACATCCAGACCCGGGAAACCGGAACACCCGTGCTCTCAAGACCTCGGTGGTTTCACGCGCTCGGCGACCTGCTTGCAGCTGGCATAGTAGGCCTTGAGTTCATTCCTTACCGGATCGAGCTCGAAGGTGAAGCCATAGCGAACTGCGCCATTCCGGTCACTGATCCAGGCCCCCATGGAATTCGCCGTCAACAGACGCGCCAGCCCTCCCATGGGGAACGGGCGATCGATTACCAGCGCTTGGTTGGCGTCATCCACGCTGGCCCGCTGTTCCGGCAACATCTCCAGTTGATCGACCTGGAAGTACGCCCCAGCGCCCCGCGCAGCGAGCTGTCTTGCGCGATCAAGGCCTACCCTGAAGGAGGAACTGAGCGTGACTCCGTCAGGCCGGCACTGGAAGGTGATCTTGTGCTCGCCATCGCGGGCGATCTGGCTGAGCTCCAGATACGAGCCCCCTGCCGACGGAAGATATTTCGAGGTGGGCGGCAGGCGCCCGTTGTTGGCTAGTCCCGAGGAAAGCATTTGCTCGGGAGTCAGCCAGACGACCTGATCGTTCGACGCCATCGACGCTCGCATCAGCGCTTCCTGATCGATGCCCATCTCCTTCAAGTACGAAGCCACTTCAGCCGGCACTCGTGGCGGAGTTGCTGCATCACCGCCTTGGGGATGTGCCGTGTTGAAAGAATTCAGGCCGATGCGGTCGTTGCCCGTCACCGCCCATCGATACAGCCCGCCGAAGTACGCATACGTACAGGCGCCCACGCACAGAGAGTCCCTGGGCCCCGCACCGGAACGCAATTTCTTTCTCGGCGCACCCAGATGCGTCACCATCGATTCGGATCGAAATAACCGTCCCAACGCCAGACCGGCGTTCAAGTCACCGCCTGGCGAATTCAAATAGATATCGGAGCCCGGGGGGATCTTCCTCGACTTCATCAAGCCCTCAAAACGGCGGGGCGCGTCAGCGTCGATGCTGCCGAAGAGATACACCTGGGGAACCCGGGTGAGCGCCAGCGTCATCCGATCATCGTTGACCTGGATGGACAGTGGCTCGGCGCTTTGTACGGGCGATGCAGCAGCAGGCGAATGCGTGGTTACGCCCTGACCTTGGACTTCAAAGGTCGCCCCCAAGCAAGCCGCCAGAAGCAAGGCACTCGGCCCGCGCCAGCCGGTGCGTCGAAAAGGACATTCTTTCCTGGAACGGTGCTGCACCCTAGCTATTCCCGCAGTAACGGTCGCCAAGTCTGCTCCGTTTCGAGGGAACAGCAAGTGAACCCGGCGTCAGCGTGGATGATGCGCGATCTCACCTTCATGATCATGTCGGCGCCGGCGGCAAGGTCGAGTGATTACCTCCGGTCGCACGCACTTATGCGACGCCTCGCTTCATGTGAATGCCTTTTCTTCAGAATGCATAGTCCCTGAGACCGGTGCGGACAGGATCGGCGTCACCTGTGCAAGAACGACTGAGCGCCAGGCCTGGCAGCGCTTCAGCACCAGGCCTGGCAACACTCGTCATCGCCGTCATCCGCGAAACAGGCAAGCTTACCGTTCGCGTGTGACTTCCGCCGGCGCCGAATCTCCCGACTGCTGCGCCAAGGGCAAGGCATCGTTGACCAGATGCACCAGGAAACGACCGGGTTGTTCCTGCATCATCATATGCGCCGAATCAGCGAACGAGACCAGTCGCTTCGATGGTGCCCGGATATCCTTGAACCATTGTTCGGCCAGTTCGTGCGACGTGGTGTAGTCGTGCTGCCCCACGTACACGATGACGGGGCAGCCGAAGTGCGTCACGTGGTCGAAGTCGACGTCGAGCAGCGACGGCAGGAGATGGTCCAGGGAGAACAGGCTGCCCTTGCCCATGGCATCGAGGTCTTGCTGGCTGTAGTCGGGCGAGAGCTTCTCCGCATCATCTTCGAACTGGTAGTCCTTGCGGCCGTAGGCAAGGCCGCCGTAGTACATCTCCCATTTGCTGCGCATGCCAACGCTGTCCAGCGTCAGCTTCGTGCCCGGATAGGGTGCAATGGATTGCAGTTCACGCACGGCCTTGTCGTTGCCCTGCGCTTTTGCCTGCTGCATGGCAAAGGCGTAACCCGCTTCTTCATTGCGGCGCCCGTTCACCACCTGTCCTACCGAGATATAGGCGTAGAACCAGTCCGGGTGCTGCTGCGCCAGATGCACGCCCAACACCGAACCCCAGGAATGCCCGAGCAGGAAGATCTTTTCCTTGCCATAGCGCTGACGCAGATACTGAACCACCTCCGCGGCGTCGTTGACCTGGCCTTCCACGGTCATGCCCGGCGCCATCGCTTCTTCGCTGTTGGCACGATACGTCTTGCCGGCGCCGCGTTGGTCCCACTGCACCACGGTGAAGTAGTCCTCCCAGGGCGTCTGGAACGTATACGCCTCCGGCATGGCCGTGGAGGCCGGGCCGCCGTGCAGGAACAACAGGATCGGGTTGCGCCGGTCCTTGCCGCGAATCAACAGCCATTGATCGATGCCACCGATGCGTACTTTGACGCTTTCGTCGATGCCTTGCGGCGAGACGATCTTGCGATTGCTCTCGAGTATCCGGGTGACCTCGTCGCGCGACATCATCGACGTTTTGGCCTGGACCGGCGCTGCCGCGTCATTGGCAACGTCGGCAGCTACCGCCACGGACGATGCATCAACCGCCGCGATGCCAACAGCCAGGGTCAGCGCGAAAGAAAATGCTTTGCGGAACTTTGCCAAGGTAACTCTCCCCGTTTGGATTTGCGTCGAGCCACTGAAATCATCCAAGCTCGATGACCGCAGGGCATGGCTGGCGCCTGTGTCCACTCCGGAACGCGGCGCCCTTACCCCACGTCATAGCAATCCGCGTGCCAGCGAATCATCCACGGCGCAATCGCGTCATTTCAATCGCTTGCCGGTGCCCGACCCGTCGGCATCAGCGTCCGCGGACAACGACACGGACGTCCGGGCATGGACGCCAGCGGACTTAGGGATGCTCTGCAACGACGCGGCAATACGCCGGCCCAGTTCGGCGAACAACGCATCACGTTCGGCATCGGTGGCGCGCGACCCGCTGAGGAATGCGGCGACGATGACGGTGTGGCCGTCCGGCCAGGTCAGTATGCCGATATCGTTATAGGCCCCGACTTCGCCATCCAGCGATCCGGATGTGCCGGTTTTGTCGGCGAAGCGAACGTCCTTGGGTAAGCCCGCCCGCAGACGGTTGGGAATGGTCTGGGCATACATCAGGCGCAACAAGTGCTGCGTCGATGCCGGCGACAGCAGCTCGTTGCGCCAGAGTTTCCGGAGGAAGGCGACCGCGGCATCAGGCGTGCCGCGGTTGCGAGGATCGGCCATGAAAGCCTGGAATCCACGCTGGAACCGCGCGTGCTCTGCTTGGGGCGACTCGTTGGAGGGCGCCGCCGCTCCCGGCGCAAGGGCGCGGAACACACGCCCCACTCCGGCCTCGTCCAGGTCCACGCGCATGCCGTCGACGCCATGCGCTTGCAGGAACGCCGTGACGACCTGCGGGCCGCCGACGACCCGGATCAAGGCGTCCACGGCCGTGTTGTCGCTTTCGCTGACCGCAGCGGTGAGCAACTGGTCGACCGTAAACGTCATTTCCTCGCCCCGGAACCTGGCGCCGATCGAAGGCACGGCCGAACCGGACAACACGTCGGCGCGCTTGATGGTGACCTGATGCGCCAGCGACAGCTCGCCTTGCTCGATGCGGGACAGCACCGCGGCGGCGACCGGAGCCTTGAACACGCTCATCATCGGAAAGGCGTGGCCTGCATTGACCCGCCATGCGCTGCCACTTTGCAGATCCAGCACGGCAATCCCGAGCAGTCCGGGACGGGCCCGTTCCGCCAGTGTCTCCAGCGTGTGCTGGAGGTCGGCTTGTGCCACCGCACTCGAAGGTTGTTCGGCAGCTGCGGCAGATGGCGGCCAGCAGGCAAGCGCAAGATTGAACAGGATTCCGGCAACGGCCGGAGTGCAAACTCTCGTCATCTTCATCGAATACGTCCTTGCAGTCCTGGATGATCAACGGACCAGTTTGCACATAGGAATGGCAAGCCTATGGCTCGTATCTGACCGTAAGGGGGGGTACCGGCGTCCACCGAGACCAACTCTGACACGGCCATCGCGCCAGTACCGGCATCAACCGAGCCCCAGTACGATGCGCGTACCATCTTTGGTCGGCGTCCTCATGCTCATCGTCCACCACTTGAACAACTCCCGCTCCCAGCGCGTGCTGTGGCTGCTTGAGGAGCTTGGAGTGCCCTACGACATCCGACGCTATGCGCGCGACAAGAAAACCATGCTCGCACCGCCCGAACTTCGGGCGATCCATCCACTCGGCAAATCACCGGTCATCGAGGATGACGGCTTGGTCATCGCCGAATCCGGCGCGATCATCGAGTATCTGATCGAGCGTTATGCTGCCGGCCGTCTCGCTCCCGCAGTGGGTACACCCGAACGGCTGCGCTATATCTACTGGCTGCACTACGCGGAGGGTTCGGCCATGCCACCACTGCTGCTGAAGCTGGTCGCCTCGCGCATCGCCAACGCACCCTTGCCGTTCTTCGCCAAGCCGATAGCGCGCAAGATCGCGAACTCGCTGCAAGCCGGCTTCGTCGATCCGCAGCTGAAACTGCATCTTTCCTATATCAATGAAGCACTAGGCAGGACGGGCTGGTTCGTGGGCGATGCGTTCAGTGCGGCCGACATCCAGATGAGTTTTCCGCTGGAAGCCGCCAGCGCACGCGGTGGCGACCAGGCGAGCCATGCGCATATCGCGGCCTTTCTCGAACGCATTCACCAGCGGCCCACCTATCAGCGCGCGCTCGAACGCGGCGGCCCGTATGAGTTGCTGAGCTGACATCGCAACGCCGACCATTCGGCATGCAAACCGGCGCTACCTGGTCCCCTTTTCAAAAAGAGAAACCCCCGACGAATCGGGGGTTTGTGCTGACAAGTCTGACACTGCCGGTCTAAGGTACGCCCTAGAACGGAATATCGTCGTCGTCGAAGCTGTTGTTCTGCACCGGCGGCGGCGCGGACTGGCGCTGCTGGCCGCCGTAATTGTCGCCACCGCGGGACTGGCCACCACCGTAACCACCACCGCCACCGCCTTGGCGCGGCTGGCCACCGCCGCTGCCCTGCGGACGCTCGCGATAACCGCCACCACCGCCGCCACCCGCGCCGGCACCTTCGGAGCCGCCGCCAAGCATCTGCATTTCGGCGGCGATGATGTCGGTCGATAGCGCTCGACGCCGTCCTTGTCGGTGTACTTGTCGGTACGCAGCGAACCTTCGATGTAGACCTGGCGGCCCTTCTTCAGGTACTCGCCGGCGATTTCCGCCAGGCGGCCGAACAGCTTCACGCGGTGCCACTCGGTGCGTTCCTGCTTCTCGCCGCTCTGCTTGTCGGTCCAGCTCTCGGAAGTGGCGATACGTTGATGCTGGTGATCGCCGTGCCGCTGCCGGTGTAGCGAGTTTCCGGATCCGCGCCGAGATTGCCGACGATGATGACTTTGTTGATGCCACGTGCCATGGGTTTCGTTTCCTCTTGAAGCCGGCGCTGCGTTCTTGGGCAGTCAGCACCGGGATGGTTGAACTGGTCGCTATCATAACCGCGCCACTGGCCGAGTACAGGGATTGACCTGGGGCCCGTGCCCGTGACTGTGTCGCCTTGGCGCCCTCCCCGTTTGTCGGGGCCGGACGAAATTGCCCGCGGAATCAGACCACTGGCGACTCTCAGGGGCTGCGACAGAGGGAACGAGCGGTTCGCCGCTCAGGCCCCGCTGATAAACCGGTAGCCCACGCCCGGCTCGGTCTTCAGCCAGCGCGGGTGCGCCGGATCGTCGCCCAGCTTCTGGCGCAGCTTGCCCACCACGATGCGCAGGTAATGGCTGTCCTGCGTATGCGTGGCGCCCCATACCTCGCGCAGCAGCTGCTGCTGGGTGACCACGCGGCCGGCATGACGCAGCAGCAGGGCGAGCACGGCGTATTCCTTGCGGGTCAGCGCGAGCTCCACGCCGTCCAGCCTGACTTCGCGGCGTACCAGGTCGACCACCAGGTGGCCGTCGTCGTAGCGCGGCGGCGCGTCCGGCTCGCCGCGGGCGGTGTGCGCAGCAGGGCGCGCAGCCGCGCCATCAGTTCCTGGATGCCGAACGGCTTGGTCACGTAGTCGTTGGCACCGTCGTCGAGCGCGCGCACCTTTTCGCTTTCGGCATCGCGCACGGACAGCATCAGCACCGGCACGCTGGCTCCACTGGCGCAGTTCGGCCAGCACTTCGTGGCCTTCGCGGTCGGGCAGGCCGAGATCGAGGATGACCAGGTCGGGCGAATGCGTGTGGCGGCCAGCGCCAGGCCCTCGGTGGCATTGGCCGCCAGCAGCACCTGGTAGCCCTCGGCACGCAGGCCGATGTCGAGGAAGCGGCGGATCTGCGCCTCGTCATCGATCACCAGGACGCGTGGCGCGGAAGATGGTCATGGGTTGGGTTCTCCGGTGCGGCGGCGGCAGCGGCAGGGTGATGCGGATGGTGGTGCCGACGCCGTCGCCGGGCAAGGCCTCCACGCTGCCGCCATGCGCGCCGATCATGCCGCGGCAGATCGCCAGGCCCAGGCCGGTACCCTGTGGCGCGCGGTCGCCGCGCGAGACCGAATAGAACATGTCGAAGATGCGCGCCCGCTCGTCCTCTGGAATGCCCGGGCCGCGGTCGATCACGTCGATCAGCAGACGCTCGCCGGCGCACGTGCACCACCACGCGCACGGCTCGCCGGGCGGCGAGAAACGCGCGGCGTTCTCCAGGATGTTGAACAGCGCCTGCTCGATCAGCGCCGGATGCACGTAGAGCAGCACGCGTTCCGGCGGCAGCTCGGTGTCCACGCGCAGGTCCGGGAAACAGCTTGCGCAGGCGCGTCACGGCCGCGGCGACGATCTCGGCCGCGTCGGTCCAGTCGCGGTTGAGCTTGAGCGTGCCGTGGCCCAGCCGGGTCATGTCGAGCAGGTTCTGGATATAGCGATCCAGCCGCTGGCCTTCGCCGAGGATCGCCTCGCAGCAGTTCGCTGGCGTTCGCTCGGGCGGCAGCTGGTCGCCGTAGCTGGCCAGCGTGCCGGCGGCGCCGATCATCGAGGCCAGCGGCGAGCGCAGGTCGTGCGATACCGAAGACAGCAGCGCATTGCGCAGGCGCTCGGTTTCGCCCTGCACGCGCGCGCCTTCCAGCTCCTCGGCCAGGCGCGCGCGCTCCAGCGCCTGGCCGATGTCCTGCGCCATCGCCAGCGCGAGGCTGCGCTGGTCGGGGTCCGGCTCGCCTGCGCCGGCGGCGAAGCGCAGCGCAGCCACGCCGAGCCGGTTGTCCTCGCTGCCCAGCGGCAGGACCCAGCACGGCGCGGCATTGAGCGTGTCGGTGTAGCGGCCGGCCTGTTCGGCATGCTGCTCGCTCCAGTCGGCCGCGGCCAGGTCCTGCGCGGTCAGGGTCATGTCTGCGCGGCGACGCGCGGCCACGCTGCAGCAGCTGCGCCGGCGTCGCGCGCCAGGATCGCCACCTCGCAGCGCAAGCGCCTGCGCCAGCGCGTGCGGCACCGACCTCGCGGATGCCGTCGGCATCGGTGCTGGTAGACAGCCGCTGCCCCAGCGCCAGCAGCGCGCGCGCGCTGCGCATGCGCCGCGCGCAGCGACTCCACCTGGCTGGCCAGCCGCGTCGCGAGCCGGCTGCAGACCAGCGCCGCCACCAGGAACAAGCGTCACCGCCAGCACGTCGTCGACGTTGGCGATCGCCAGGGTGTAGCGCGGCGGCGTGAAGAAGAAGTTGTAGCCGAGGAAACACAGCATCGCCGTATAGACGGCCACGGCCATGCGCGTGCGCACCGCCACCACCAGCACGGCGGTGAGGAAGATCAGCGAGAGATTGGCCACCGACAGGTAGCGGTCGGCGACGAAGGACAAGCCGAACGCGACCAGCGTGGCCAGCGTGGCGTAGACGTATTCGCCGCGCGAGCCGCGCGCCGCCGGGCATGCGCAAGCGTCGGCGCGACTTCGCGCGCTCGGCCGGCGTGGCGATGATGGTCAGTTCCAGATGCGCGCCGCGGCGCAGCAGCAGCTGGGTCAGCGAACGGCCCAGCATGCGCGCCAGCGGACGCGTTCGCGCGTGCGGCCGAGAATGATCTGGCCGACGCCTTCGCGATCGGCGTGCGCGATCAATTCGTCGGCGATCGCGTGGCCGCGCAGGACGATCGGTGTCGCCGCCGAGCCGGCGCGCCAGCCGCATCGCCGCGTCGAGCCGCTCGCGGCGGGCGTTGTCAGCGTGGCGCCGGTATCGACAAAGGCCACGCTCCACGGCGCGCCGCGCCGCTCGGCGATGCGGCGTGCCACGCGCACCAGGTATTCGCTCTGCGCATGGCCGTCGATGGCCGCCAGCACGCGCCGGCGCACCGGCATCGCGCCGCCGCGCGCCAGCATGTGCTCGCGCAGGTCGCTGTCGACATGGCCGGCGACGGTATCCACCGCCAGCTCGCGCAGCGCGGCCAGGTTGGTCGGCGAGAAGAACGCATCGAGCGCGGCGGCGGCTGTTTCCGGCACGTAGACCTTGCCCTGCTTGCAGGCGCCCGATCAGTTCGCGCGGCGGCAGGTCGACCAGCACGATGTCGCGCGCGCGGTCGAGGAACGCATCGGGCACTGTCTCGCGCACGGTGACGCCGGTGATGCGGCGCACCTGGTCGTTGAGGCTTTCCAGGTGCTGCACGTTGAGCGCGGTATAGACCTCGATGCCGGCATCGAGCAGCTCGGCGATGTCCTGCCAGCGCCGCTCGTGGCGGCCGCCCGGCAGATTGCGTGTGCGCCAGCTCGTCGACCAGCAGCACGGCCGGCTTGCGCGCCAGCGCGGCGTCCAGATCGAACTCGGTGAAGTCGCGGCCGTGGTAGCGTCACCGTGCGGCGCGGCAGCACTTCCAGCCCTCCAGCAATGCCGCGGTTTCGGCGCGGCCGTGTGTCTCGACCAGGCCGACCACCACATCCACGCCCTGCCGCTTCAGCTCGCGCGCGGCCGACAGCATGGCGTAGGTCTTGCCCACGCCGGGCGCCGCGCCGAGGAAGATCTTCAGGCCGATCGGCTGCGCTCTTCCTGCACGGTGCTCGAGCAGGGCATCGGCGCGGGCTTCGCGGGAAGGTTCGGTCATGCAGGGCTCGATCGGCGTGCAGCGATCGGATGTGACGCTACGTTAGCGCGATCCGCGCCATGCGTCTGCGACGCATCCAGCGCCAGGTTGAGCTGCAGCACGTTGACCCGCGGCTCGCCCAGCACCCCGAACTGGCGCCCGCTGGTGGCCATTCGTCGACCAGCGCCTGCACCTGCGACGTGCTCAGGCCGCGCGCCTGCGCCACGCGCGCCACCTGGTACTGCGCCGCCGCCGGGCTGATCTCCGGATCGAGGCCGCTGGCCGAGGCGGTGACCAGATCCACCGGCACCGGCGCGGTGTTGCCCGGATCGGCCGCGCGCAGCGCGGCGATGCGCTGCTTCACCGCGTCGGTCAGCGCCGGGTTGGTCGGCCCCAGGTTGGAGCCCGACGACGACGCGGCGTTGTACGGGTTGCGGCGAGGTCGCCGACGGCCGGCCCCAGAAGTACTTCGGGTCGGTGAACGACTGCCCGATCAGCGTGGAGCCGACCGGCTTGCCGTCCTTCACGATCAGGCTGCCGTTGGCCTGGTGCGGGAACAGCACCTGGGCCAGGCCGGTGGCGAGCCAGCGGATAAGCGACGCCGGTGATCACGGTCATCACCAGCAGCAGCACGAAGGATTGGCGTCGAATGCAGTCTCTGGCTGCAAGTGCGGAATGCGGATTCTCATCATCGCTCAGAAGGTGCCTTGCAGCATCACGAAGCCGCGCGTGCCGCCGACATTGCGCGTGTCATTGGCGTTGAGGAAGCTGGACGTGCGGCGATAGAAGTCCGCGTTGGTGGCGTAGGTGACGCCGCCGCTGGCGACCAGTGCGTCATTGAACTGGTACTTCAGCGTGGCGCCGAAATCGCTGTAGCTCGGGTCGCTGCGCGCCGTTGGCCAGCGGCGTCGGCCAGCGTGGTCGTGTAGTGCGTGTGACCGGCATGCAGCGCCAGGCTCCATGCATCGTTCAGCGGGATCGCGGCGTCCAGCTGCAGGTAGCTCGTGCCCTTGCGAATCGCCGCGATAGCCCTGCTCCGTATCGACGCCGAAGTAGTCGGTCAGCGCATGGTTGTATTTCAGCGTGAACTGCTTCCAGCTCAACGCCGCATTGGCCTCACCGGTATTGAGCGAACGCGACGGCAAGCCCGGCCTGATCGAGATTGGCGCCCGGGATAGACATAGCCGTAGATGCCGGCGCGCCATGACCAGTCGCTGTTGATCGCGCGGCCGTAGCTGGCATACAGGTCCAGCTCCATCGCGCCGCCGGGATAGCTGCGCTCGCTGATGCTGGAACCCCAGAAGCCGGCGGCGAAGCCATCCGGGTTCGCGTAGTCGGCGCCGCCCTGGATCGCCGGACGGCCCCAGGTCTGGGTCAGGCCGCGGAACATGTAGTCGGAGGTCACCGCGACATTGCCGGTGACCGGGCTGGCTGGTGCGTCGTCGGCATGAGCGGCGGTGACGCAGCCGAGGGAGAGCGAAAGCTGCCGCAGCAGCGAGGGAACGCAACTTCATGGAGAACTCCGTCATCGCCGCCTGTCGCGGGCGATGCACATCGGATGGATCGGGATAGCAGCGTCAGATGCCGGCGTAACCGCCGAGCACGTAATCGTCTTCGGCCGGCTGCTGCATCGCTGGAACGCTGTACGCGCGATGTTGGAAGCGCTTGCTGCGACGACCCAGCAGGCAGCGCGATCACCACGTCGCAGGCGGAGTCGTTGGCGGACAGGTGAAGCTCATATCGGGATGGGTGTCGTCGGGAAGCGAAACGGAAAGTTTGAGGGTTTGCATGGCGAAATTTCCGATGCGAGGGATTGCGCATTCACGTCGCCTGATCGCTCCCGGCACGCCGGGAACGATCGAAGGATGCTCAGGCCAGTCCGCACAGAACCAGCAACATGTCGATCAGCTTGATGCCGAGGAACGGCACCACGATGCCGCCGAGGCCGTAGATCAGCAGATTGCGCCGCAGCAGCGCGCCGGCGCCGAGCGCGCGGTACTTCACGCCCTTCAGCGCCAGCGGGATCAGGAAGATGATGATCAGCGCGTTGAAGATCACCGCCGACAGGATCGCGCTCTGCGGCGTGGCCAGCTGCATCACGTTGAGCGCGTTCAGCGCCGGATAGGTGGTGGCGAACGCCGCCGGGATGATCGCGAAATACTTGGCGACGTCGTTGGCGATGCGAGAACGTGGTCAGCGAGCCGCGCGTGATCAGCATCTGCTTGCCGATCTCCACCACCTCGATCAGCTTGGTCGGGTTGGAGTCCAGGTCGACCATGTTGCCGGCTTCCTTGGCCGCCTGCGTGCCGGTGTTCATCGCCACCGCCACGTCGGCCTGCGCCAGCGCCGGGGCGTCATTGGTGCCGTCGCCGCACATCGCCACCAGGCGGTTCTCGGCCTGGATGTCGCGGATCAGCTTGAGCTTCGCTTCCGGCGTGGCTTCGGCGAGGAAGTCGTCGACGCCGGCTTCGGCGGCAATGGCGGCGGCGGTGAGCGGGTTGTCGCCGGTGATCATGATGGTCTTGATGCCCATCTTGCGCATCTCGGCGAAGCGCTCCTTGATGCCGCCCTTGACGATGTCCTTCAGCTCGATCACGCCCAGCGCGCTGTTGCCTTCGGTGACGATCAGCGGCGTGGCGCCGCGGCGCGCGATGTCCTCGGCCATGCGCTTGACCAGCGGCGGCAGGTGGCTGCCGCCGGCTTCGAGATAGCGCTCCACGGCATCGAGCGCGCCCTTGCGGATCTGGCGCTCGCCGAGTTCACGCCGCTCATGCGCGTCTGCGCGGTGAACGGCACGAACTCGCGCCTGCAGCGCTTCCAGCTGGCGCTCGCGCAGGCCGAAGCGTTCCTTGGCCAGCACCACGACGCTGCGACCTTCCGGCGTTTCGTCGGCCAGCGAGGCCAGCTGCGCGGCCTCGGCCAGCTCGCTCTCGTCCACGCCCGGCGCCGGGCAGGAACGCCACGGCCTGGCGGTTGCCCAGGGTGATCGTGCCGGTCTTGTCCAGCAGCAGCACGTCCACGTCGCCCGCCGCCTCCACCGCACGGCCGGAAGTGGCGATCACGTTGGCGCGGATCATGCGGTCCATGCCGGCGATGCCGATGGCCGACAGCAGCGCACCGATGGTGGTGGGAATCAGGCACACCAGCAGCGCGACCAGCACGGTGATGCGTGATCGGATTGCCGCTACCGGCGGCCTGCACGCTGTAGATCGAGTACGGCAACAGTGTGGCGCAGGCCAGCAGGAAGATCAGCGTGAACTTCGCCAGCAGGATGGTCAGCGCGATCTCGTTCGGCGTCTTGCGGCGCGACGCGCCTTCCACCATCGCGATCATGCGGTCCAGGAAGCTCTCACCAGGGTTGGCCGTGATGCGCACCACCAGCCAGTCGGAGAGCACGCGGGTGCCGCCGGTGACCGCGCTGCGGTCGCCGCCCGACTCGCGGATCACCGGCGCGGATTCGCCGGTGATGGCGCTTTCGTCGACGCTCGCCGCACCGACTACCACTTCGCCGTCGCCCGGCATCTGCTCGCCCGCCTCCACCAGCACGTGGTGACCCAAGCGCAGTTCGGACGATGGCGTAAAGGTGATCGCTGCGTCCTTGTAAGGTGCAGCCAAGCGCTTCGCTACCACGTCCTTGCGCGAGCCGCGCAATGCGGCGGCTTGTGCCTTGCCGCGACCTTCGGCCAATGCCTCGGCGAAATTCGCGAACAACAGGGTAAACCACAGCCACACCGTCACCCAGAAGATGAAGCCGGTCGGCGCCTCGCCGTGTCCGGTCAGCGCCTGCACCCACAATAGGGTGGTCAGCACACTGCACACGAACACCACGAACATCACCGGGTTGCGGAACTGCTGGCGCGGAGACAGCTTGCGGAACGAATCCGCGATCGCCTTGAGAATCAACTCTCGGTTGAAGCTGCGTACCGCGTGTACATGAGTATGTGTCGTCGTCATGGATCAATATCCCGTAGACATCAATGGGCCGACATCAGGAATTCGGCAATCGGACCCAGCGCAAGCGCGGGAAGGAAAGTCAATGCACCGACCACGATCACCACACTGGCAAGCAGCGTGACGAACAGTGGGGTGTGGGTAGGCAGAGTGCCTGCCGACTCCGGCACGTGACGCTTGGCGGCAAGCGAGCCGGCCATCGCCAACATGGCGATCGCCAACAGGTAGCGCGACAAGTACATGCACACGCCCAACAGCATGTTCCAGAACGGCGTATTCGCCGAGAGACCGCCGAACGCACTGCCGTTGTTGTTGGAGGCCGACGACACCGCGTAGAGAATCTCGCTGAAGCCGTGTGCGCCAGGATTGGCCACGCCTGCAACACCCGCCGGTACCGTTACCGCGATCGCCGTGCAAATCACCACTAATGCACAGGGCACCAGCACGGCGAGGCTCGCCATCTTCATCTCGTGCGCTTCAATCTTCTTGCCGAGGTATTCGGGCGTACGTCCCACCATGAGGCCGGCGATGAATACCGCCACCACCGCGAAGGCGAGCATGCCGTACAGGCCCGAACCCACGCCACCGTAGATCACCTCGCCAAGCTGTATCAGCCACATCGGCACCAGGCCGCCCAGCGGAGTGAACGAATCGTGCATCGCGTTCACCGAGCCGTTCGAGGCTGCCGTTGTTGCAGCCGCCCAAATGCCCGACGCCGCAATGCCGAAGCGTGTCTCCTTGCCCTCCATGTTGCCGCCGGCCTGCAACGCAGAAGCTTGCTGATCCACGGCCAGCCCATGCAGTGCGGGGTTGCCTGCCTGTTCGGCCGAAACGCAGCCGATGATCAGAGGCACGAAGATCAACGTCATCACGGCGAGTAGCGCCCAGCCCTGGCGGCGATCGCCCACCAAGCGGCCGAACGTGTAGCAAAGCGACGCCGGAATCAGCAGGATCGCGAGCACTTCCAGGAAGTTACTGAAAGGCGTCGGGTTCTCGTACGGATGTGCCGAGTTGACGTTGAAGAAGCCACCGCCATTCGTGCCAAGCTGCTTGATCGCAATCTGTGACGCGGCCGGCCCCATCGGCAACGACTGCGTCTCGACCTTCGTTTCCTTGGTCACCGGATTGCCGGCGGCATCCTTGGTCGGATTGCCAGCGGCGTCCATGACGGTCTCCACTGCCGTCGTGCTCTGCATCAGAGGCACGTCTTCGTACGGCTTGAAGTTCTGCACCACGCCCTGCGAGACGAGGGCAAGGGTCAACACCAGCGCCATCGGCAACAACACGTAGAGCGTGCTGCGCGTCATATCCACCCAGAAATTGCCAAGGCTGTTGGCGCTGCGGCGCGTAAAGCCACGGATCACCGCAAGCAGCACGGCAATGCCCGTCGCCGCGGACAGGAAATTCTGCACCGCCAGACCAAGCATCTGGGTCAGGTAGCTCATGGTGGACTCGCCACCGTAACCCTGCCAGTTGGTGTTGGTGATGAAGCTGATGGCCGTATTGAAAGAAGAGTCCGCAGTTACTGCAGGCAGGTGCTGCGGATTGAGCGGCAACCACTGCTGCAAGCGCTGCAGGCCGTACACGACCAGCAAGCCGGCCATGTTGAAGACCAGCATGGCAATGGCGTACTTGCGCCAGCCCATTTCTTCGTCGGCATGCACGCCGGCGAGGCGATAGAACAAGCGCTCCGTTCCGGCACCCACGCGGGTAACCCGGTTGGGCGTTTCGGAGAAGACCAGCGCCATGTAGCTGCCTACTGGTTTGACCAGCAGCAACAGCACGACCATGTAAAGAGCAATTTGAAGAAAGTCAAAGGTGGTCATTCGAACCACTCCGGCTTGAGCAGGGCCACGCACAGGTAGCCCGTCAGGGCCACCGCGATTACGGCGGCCGCGAAATAGATGGCGTTCACTAGTAGATCTCCCGTTAGGGCAGGCTCGAGCCTGGGGAATCCGTATCCGTCGCCCGCAACGGCGACGTCAGACAATCAAGGACGTCGGCCGAGGCGGTCGCAGATCAGCAAGAAGCCGATCGATGCCGCGAACAGCACGAACGAAAAGAGGAGGTAGATCACATCCATGGGGGCCGATTCACCGTGTCAGTCAACGGTGCAAATCGTAGGAACGGGCGCATAAGAAAGGGGTAGAGAATCCCCCGAGGCGCATATAGAAGCCGTAAAAATTTATCAAAACCAGCCACCTCCCCCGGCGGGCGACCCGAAGGTCGTCCCCGTGGGAGAGAGGGTTGGGGGGACGGGACAATCTTGCGAAATGCCTGCGTTTGCGCGGGCTTCGTAGCAAGGCTCCCGCGATCACCCGCCCCTTATTTCAATCCTCGCCCCTCCGGGGAGAGGAAGCAGAGTTCAGGCCACCGTCGCCTCGACTTCCACCACCGCCGACAGCTGGCCCACCGGATACCCGGCTGCATCCCATGCATCCAGCCCACCAAGGAGCGGGCGCACGCGCTTATAGCCATGATCCATCAATGCCTTGGCAACCAACGCCGCGGAAGCTTCGTTGGGGCATGTGCAATAAATCACCAGCTCACTGTCGATCGGCACGACACCCGTGATGCGATCGACGCTCTTCACATCGGCTAGCAGCGCCCCCGGGATCACTCGGGTATCCACCATGCGCGCTGCCTCGGAACGCACGTCGACGATGGCCGGCATCTGGCCCGCTGCCATAGCCTCGTTGAGTTCTTCCACGGTAATGCGCGCCATGCGTAACGTGCGCATCAAGCGATGACGCTGCCACCACTTGGCCACGACATACAGTGCAAGGAGGCAGGCCAGCAGCATCAACGCGACACTGCCAGCACTCGCGAGCGCCCCCAGCACGTAATCGACCTGGTTGGCGAACACATAACCCAGGCAAACGGCGACGCCCACCCACAACAGCGAGCCCAACCCGTCAAACAACGCAAATGGGGTCGCGCGCAATCCCATCGCCCCCACCAGCGGCGGCGCCACCGTCGAAAGTCCGGGCACGAACTTGGCGAGCAGCAACATACCGCCACGCCAGCGCTGGAAACGTAGCTCCGACTGTTTCACGCAAGAATCGGGCGACAAGGAAATACGGCACAGCGTACGCATTACGCCGCCACCGTAATAACGACCCGCCGCATACCAGGCAAAGTCCGCCAGCAGGCAGGCCAACACGGCCACGCCCAATACCCCGGCCACGGGCAGCTTGTCCGCGGCAGCCAGGGCACCAGCGACGATCATCGTCGGCACGGCCGGCAGCGGCGCTCCAGCCTGCTCGACCAGCACATTGATGAAAACCAGCAACAAGCCGTATTGCGCGATCAGCTCGACGATGTGATGAGCCATGGGCGGGAAACCTCGCCCGGCCAAGAACCCGGCCGGTATGGGCAGTGCAGCTTCCCGATCATTGGGGCGACCGGGCGCAAACGCAATCCATTTTGCGCTCACTCCCGCGGCGAAGTCAGGTCCCCGGCGACGCCTGCAGCGGCCCTGCCACGCTGGCGTCCACGCGAGCCATGCGACGTCCGCCAATCAGCACCAGCGGCAGCCATATCAGGGTCATCGCGGCCGCGCAGATGAATACCCCACTGGTACCCATCTGCCCGAGCGCCACCCCGCCAAGCGCACCGCCGACAAAGGCGCCCAGAAACTGGCTGGTGGAATAGGCCCCCATGGCCGCGCCGCGCAAATGGGCAGGTGCCAGCCGGGAGACCAGGCTCGGTAGCGCTGCCTCCAACAAGTTGAAAGCCGAGAAGAACACGGCTGCGGCCACACCCAGGACGGCAAGATGGTCCCCGGACAAGGCAAAGCCCAGCAGGCCCAGGCCAATCGCCGCCACGCACACCGCCACGATACGCAGGCTCTGCGCCACGTCGCGCATCCGGTGCAGGCAGGCGCCCATCACGAAGGCAGCGATCACCATCACCGGCAGGTAGAGCTCCCAATGCCGGTTCACCGGCAGGTGCAGGCGGTCAGCCAGCAGCAGGGGCAAGCCGACGAAGCTGGCCGTGAGCAACATGTGCAGGAAGAACACCGACCCGTTGAGCACCAGCATGCGGCCGTCACGCAACATCGACAGCACGCTGCCAAGCGCCGCGACGGCCGGCGCCTTCTGCCGCTGAGGGGTAGGCACGATCAACCAAAGCAGGACCAGCGCGGCCAACGCCAGCATCGAGGTGGCGGCAAACAGTCCGGAAAGGCCGTCGACGGCCTCCAGTGGCGGCCCCAGGATCAGCGCCAGCAGGAAAGCCACGCCAATCGACACGCCGATGATGCCCATGACCTTGCTGCGGTTCTCCTCGCGCGTCAGATCCGCGGCCAGCGCCGTACCGGCCCCCGCCACCGCCCCCATGCCCTGCAACGCCCGCCCGATCACGATACCCACCAGGCTATGTGAAGACGCCGCCAACAGACCGCCTGCGGCGAATACCAGCAATCCCAGGGTAATCGCGGGCTTGCGCCCGATCCGATCGGACAGCAGACCCAGCGGGATCTGCAACAGGACCTGGCCCAGGCCGTAAACGCCCAGGGCCAGCCCGATCAGCCACGGCGTCGCGTCCGGCATCTGTTTCGCATACAGCGAGAACACCGGCATGATCAGGAACAGGCCAAACAAGCGCAGGCTGATCACGCATGCGAGGGTCAGCGCGCTGCGCCGCTCAAGAGGGGAGAGTTTGCTCACCGAAGGGGGATCTTGTAAGGACGGGCCATCCCGTCATTATACGTTTTGACCCATCCGTCAAACCGCGGTGCCGTGTCGCGGCGCATTCTTGCGCTGCCATATCCTTATAATCGGCGGATACGAAGCCTTGACCTACCCATGACAACGACTTCCACCGACACCCGCCGCTCCGCCGATTTCGCCGCCGTACGAGCGCTCGCTGCCGGTGACATGCAGCGCGTCGACACCTTGATCCGGGCCCGCCTCTCCTCGGACGTGGTGCTGATCAACCAGATCGCGGACCACATCATCGCCAGCGGCGGCAAGCGCCTGCGTCCGATGCTGCATGTGCTGGCGGCGGGCGCGGCCGGCTACCGCGGCGATCAGCACATCAAGCTGGCGGCGGTGATCGAGTTCATCCATACCTCCACCCTGCTGCACGACGACGTGGTGGACGAGTCGGACCTGCGCCGCGGCCGCAAGACCGCCAACGCGCTGTGGGGCAACGCCGCCAGCGTGCTGGTCGGCGACTTCCTGTACTCGCGCTCGTTCCAGCTGATGGTCGAGCTGGACAACATGCGCATCATGCGCATCCTGGCCGACACCACCAACACCATCGCCGAGGGCGAGGTGCTGCAGTTGCTCAATATCGGCAATGCCGACGTCGACGAGGCCGCCTACCTGGCCGTGATCGAACGCAAGACGGCCGTGCTGTTCGCCGCCGCCACCGAACTTGGCGGCTTGCTGGGTGGCCTGCCCGAGCATCAGATCAGCCGCGCTGCGTCGCTACGGCATGGAGCTTGGCTACGCCTTCCAGATCGCCGACGATTTGCTCGATTACGTCTCCGATGCCGGCACCATGGGCAAGAACATCGGCGACGACCTGGCCGAAGGCAAGCCCACCCTGCCGCTGATCTATGCCTTGCAGTGCGCCGACGCCGAGCAGACGCAGTCGCTGCGCCATGCCATCGAGCATGGCGGCCTCGATTCACTGGACCGGATCATCGCCGCCATTCGCGATTCCGGCGCACTTGAGCGCACGCATGAGCGCGCGGTGGCCCACGCCAACGCTGCTCGGCACGCACTGGCCGAGCTGCCGGCATCTCGCTGGCGCGACGCGCTGGCGGCGCTGGCCGACTACTCCGTGCAGCGCGACTTCTGATCTCGTCGATAACACCGCGCGCACCTCGAGCGAGGTGCGCGCGACCGGTCAAACCTCACGGCGTGCCGGTAAATGCCCCGTGCAGCCAGTCCTGCATCATGCGGTAGCTGCGCTGAGCCGCCCGCTCGTCGTAGGCACAGCCGGGCTTGTGCTGATCCGTTTCCGTGAAGCAATGCACCGCGTTGCCCAGCACCACGAACTGCCAGTCGGCCTTGCTGCCGCGCATCTCGTCCATGAACTTGTCCGCATCGGGCATGGTGCCCTTGTCGTCGGCGCCGTTCATCGACCAGCACGCGCGCCTTGATCTGCTTCGCCAAGGCCGGGTCATCGGTTTGCAGGCCGCCATGGAACGATACGACGGCGGCAATATCGGCACCGCTGCGCGCCAGGTCGAGCACGGCCGAACCGCCGAAGCAGAAGCCGATCGCCGCCAGCTTCGAAAGATCGATGGGGGCGTCCTTGGCCTGCGCCTTTAGCTGATCCAGTGCCAGGTTGACCCGCTTGCGCATCAAGGCGCGATCGCCGTACAGCGACTTTCACCGCCGCCATCGCCTGATCGTCGCTGGTCGGGCGCACGTTCTCGCCATACATGTCGGTTACCAGGATGACGTAATCCTTGCCGGCAATGCCCTCGGCCTTTTTCAGCGCGAGATCGTTCACGCCGTACCAGTTCGGCACCATCACCAGGCCCGGGCGCTTGGCGGTCACGGCGTCGTCATAGACCAGCACGCTGTGGAAACGCGTGCCGTCCTGGGTCCATTCCACCGGTTTGTGCACCATCTTCGCCTGGGCGGCGAACGCAAATCCGGACAACAACAGCGCACAGCAAAGTCGGGCAATACGCATGGCTTCCACTCCTCGTTGAATAGCTCAGGGCATCCTAGGGGGTCAAAGGCCAGCAGCGTGTTCCGCAAGCCGGCGTTTGATGGGAGACAACCGATCCAGCAGGCGCACACCCAGGCCGCGGGCGGCCACCAGCGGCGGCAACTGCCAGCTATAGATACGCGCCAGCGCGTCAAAGCCCAGCGCATCGAGGGTGTCGGCGCTGCGCCGGCGGCGCGCGTAACCACGCAGCACATGACTGGCGGCGATGTCGCGACCGTCGTCTCGCGCTGCAACCAGGGTGTCGCGCAACTCCGTCACGTCGCGCAGTCCCAGGTTCACACCCTGCCCGGCCAGCGGATGCACCGCATGCGCCGCATCGCCCAGCAGGACCAATCGCTCGGCCTGGTAGCTCTTGGCCAGCTGCAACTTGAGCGGGAAGGCCGCGCGCGGCGTACTGCCCGTGATCGCGCCCCAGACGGAAATCGCTGGCGACGCCGAGTTCATCAAGGAATGCCTGGTCGCCCAGTGCCATGCACGCGCTGCGCCTCGGCTTCAGGCAGCGACCACACGATGCGAGCTGCGTCCGTCCGCCAAAGGCAACAGCGCCAGCGGTCCAGTCTCCAGGAAACGCTGCCACGCCGTACCTTCGTGAGCGCGTTCGGTGGTGACGTGGGCCACCACGCGCGCGCTGGGCATAATCGCGCCCCTGCGTCTCGATACCGGCCAGTGTGCGCAGCGGCGAACCGGCGCCGTCGGCAGCCACCAGCAAACGCGCGGACAGCGCCTCGCCGCCGGCAAGCTCCAATTGAATGCGGTCTTCAAGCACGTCGAAGCCATGCACCTGCGCCGGGCACAGCCGGCGCACGCCGGCGCCCTCCAGCGCCTGCCACAACTGCCACTGCACCAGGCTGTTCTCGACGATGTAGCCGAGCAGATCGCGTCCCTCGGCGGCCGCATCGAAATGGATCGCGGCGCCCGTCGCCGCATCCCAGACATGCATGTGCGCATAAGGACTCGCGCGCGAGTCGCGGATGGACGTCCATACATCGAGTTCGTCGAGCAGCGCGACCGACGAAGGCGCCAGACCGACCACGCGCAGATCGACCTCGTCCTGGGCCGACCACGACGAGGGAGCCCGCGCTTCGAGCAAGGCCGTGGCGAATCCCGCGCGCGCCAGCGCCAGCGCGGCGGCCGCACCTACCATGCCGCCACCGACGACCGCGACATCCAAGGCAGGTCCACGGCGGCGTGAAGACTCGCCTCGCGTCAGGCTGGGGCCGCTCATGGCAGTCGCTCCAGCACCGCACGAGGCGGATCGCCACGAAACCCCATGCCGCGCTTGGCCAGCAAACGCTGCACTGGCGGCAGGCGATCGAACGCCAGCATGGCCATGGAACGCAACGGCCCCAGCCATGGCTGTGGCAGACAGGCCAATTGCACGAGGCCGTGGCTCATCGCCATCGTGCCCTCGCGATCGGCAGCACGGCGCGCGGCATAGCGCTCCAATACATCGCGGGCCCCTGGGTCGGCAACGCCAGTCACCAGTTCTGCCAAGGTCAGCGCATCGCGCAAGCCCAGGTTGAAACCCTGCGCGCCAATCGGATGAATCGTCTGGGCTGCATTGCCGACCAGCACCGCCCTTGGCGCGACCAGGGCGCTCGCCGCCACCCGTTGGATGGGATAAGGATGCCGCCTGCCCGGGCGACTCAAGCGGCCAAGCCGCCAGCCGAAGCGCTGCTGGGCCAGCGCGACGAACCCCGCATCGTCCAGCGCAGCGACGGCGTCAGCCTCGTCGCGAGGAACCGTGAGCACCAGGCCGCAGCGGCGTTCGGTGAGCGGCAGCAGCGCGATCGGGCCATTGTCCGCGAAGCGCTCGTACGCGCGGTTGGCGTGGTCACGCTCCGGCGTGATCGTGCAGACGAACAGCGTCTGCTGGTAGTCATATCGCTCGGTGCCGATACCGACCTGGTCGCGCACGAACGACGTGGTGCCGTCCGCACCCACCAGCAGCGGTGTATCGATTTCCATCGAGCCATCGGCCGTGTGGATGCGTGCCCGCCAACCCCGGGCCAGCGGCTCCAACGCCTCCAGCCGGGCAGGAGCCAGGCGCCTCAGGCGCTGGCAATCATCCAGGCGGCGCAGCAGGGCCGCCCCGAGTTCGCGTGCGGGCAGGGTCCAGCCCAGCGCGTCAACCGCATGTCTCGCGGCATCCAGCTGGACGCTGCCGAATTCGCCGGCACGCGTGACGTGGATGTGATGAATCGGGGTCGCTTGCGCTGCCGCATGCGGCCATACGCCGATCGCGGCGAGGCCGTTTACGGTCGCCCGGGCCAGCGCGAGATTGCGTTCGTCGTAGCTGGGTTGTTCGCCGACGCGTGGCGCGGCGGCCTCGACCATCACGGCGTCGATACCGGCCGCGTCGAGCGCAATGGCCAGGCTGGCGCCCACCAGGCCACCGCCAATGATAAGGACCGGCTGCCGAGCGGAAGTCACAGGGGCGACGTGATCAGTTGAGGTAATCATGGCCGGGGATGATACGCGCTGAGCGGGCCGGACCCCATGACAGCCCCCATTCAAGAGGCGTTCGGCTAGCCACAATTGGGATAGACTTGCCGTCTGCATTTGGCGTATCAGACGGAGCAATTCATGGCTATGACGCAAACCCAGCGGCTAGGCATCTTCCTGGCACTCGCCCTGGTGATGGCCGCCACCCGCATTCACCTTTCGCTGTTCAACCATGATGTGCGCGATGCGTCATGGGCGGTGTTCTTCCTGGCCGGGTTCTGGCTGCGCGGATCGTTTCGTTGGGCATTTCCGCTGCTCATGGCCGGAGCCGTCCTGATCGATTACCTGGTGATCAACGGACAGGGCATCGATTTCTGGAGCCACTACTGCGTATCGGTGGCTTACTGGTTCCTGATTCCGAGCTACCTGTTCCTGTGGATGGGCGGCAGCTGGCTAGCGCGCCACCAGCGCGGCCTGAGCATGTCGACCCTGGGTCTTGCGGCCGTGGCGCTGTTGGTCAGCCAGCTGGCCTGCTACGTGCTCTCGAACGGCAGCTTCTACTGGCTCAGCAACAGCGTGCCGCAGCCGCGCAGCTTCAACGCATGGTTCGCGAACCTGGGCGACTGGTATCTGCCGTTCCTCGGCACCATGGCGTTTTATGTCGGCATCGGCGCCCTGCTGCACGTGCTGGTTACCCAGCTTTCACGCACGCTCGGTCATGTCGCCGTGTCGCGTGACCTGCACCACTAACGAGGCAGCGGCCGTACGTGGGCAATCGCCTCTCAAAGATCTATACCCGCACGGGTGACGATGGCAGCACCGGCCTTGGCGACGGATCACGCGTCGCCAAGGACTCGCTGCGCGTATCCGCCTATGGCACGGTCGACGAACTCAACAGCACCATCGGCATGGTGCTGGCTGCCGACGGCGTGGACGGCGCGATCCGCGAAGCGCTGACCCAGGTCCAGCATGAACTGTTCGATCTCGGTGGCGAGCTGTGTATTCCCGGCATGGCGATGATCGAGGACAAGGACATCGACCGGCTGGAGCAGGTGCTCGACGCTTTCAATGACCCGTTGCCGCCGCTCAAGGACTTCATCCTGCCCGGCGGCGGCATGGCCGCATCCTGCTGCCATCTGGCACGCACCGTGTGCCGCCGTGCCGAGCGAGAAGTCATTGCGCTGGCCCGGGTCGAAGACGTGCGACCGCAAGCCCAGCGCTACCTCAACCGCCTTTCCGACCTGCTGTTCGTGATCTCCCGTGTGCTGGCCCGCGCCAGCGGCCATGGCGAGGTGCTATGGCAGCACGAGCGCCGCCGAAAAGCGTAGGGCTCATGCTGCGGCTCTATACCCACGCCAGCTGCCTGCAACACGACCCCGGCCCGGACCACGTCGAATCGCCAGCGCGCCTGCGTGCCGTACTTCAAGCGCTCGACCATGATCGGTTCGCCGCCCTGGACCGCATCGAGGCGCCGCGCGCCACGCGTGAACAGCTGCTGCGCGTGCATACCGCCGAGCACGTCGATCGCATCCTTGGCATCGTGCCCGAGAGCGGCACCGTCCGGCTCGATGAAGACACGCTGATGTCCCATGGTTCGGCCGAAGCCGCGCTGCGGGCGGCCGGCGCCGCGGTGGCGGCGGTGGATGCCGTACTCAGCGGCGGTGGCGGACAGGCCTTCTGCGCGGTGAGGCCACCGGGCCACCACGCACTGCGGGACCGGGCCATGGGGTTCTGCCTGTTCAACAACATCGCGGTGGCGGCGGCCCACGCCTTGACGGTTCATGGCCTCAAGCGCGTCGCCATCGCCGACTTCGACGTACATCACGGCAACGGCACGCAAGATATCTTCGCCAAGGAATCGCGCGTGCTGTTCGTTTCCAGCCACCAGATGCCCTTGTATCCCGACAGTGGGCGCGTGGACGAACGCGGTGTCGGCAATATCGTCAACGCGCCGTTGTCGCCGGGCGATGGCTCCTACGAGTTCCGCGAGCTATGGCAGGGTGCGCTGCTGCCCCGGCTGCACGCCTTCAAGCCCCAACTGATGCTCGTGTCGGCAGGCTTCGACGCTCATCGCAACGACCCATTGGCCGATCTTCGCCTTGGCAGCGAGGACTACGCCTGGATCACCGGCCGACTGCTCGACGTGGCGCATGCCCACGCCGAGGGGCGATTGGTATCCAGCCTGGAAGGGGGCTACAACCTGCTGGCCCTGGCCGCGAGCGTCGCCGCCCACGTGGGTGAGTTGTTGGACGCGCTAAGAAAGGTCGGATGGGGATGGGGATGGGTAGTGGGGGCGCCAACACTGGCCACTTGGCGCGACTTGCGAGTTGGCGACGATGCACGCCGTTGGCATGGGGCTGATCGCGTGCGAGAACGCGCGAGCTTGCGCCCCACTCCCCGATCGCCCATGCCCCGCAACTGCCGTCTGGGGGGTCTTTCTGATAGTTTTACGAGCCTCCCAGCCGACAGACTGCCACCGTGACGCCCAAGCTGACCTCGCGCCACCTGCCCCCGCGCCGCCTGTTGGCGGTCGCTGCTGCCATTGCCCTGTTCGGTGGTCCGGTTGAAGCCCAGTCGGCGCCACAACCGTCAGAACCCACGATCACCGCGAGAGCGGCGGCAAGCTGCCCGCTCGGCGCCTTCCACTGCGCGCCCAGGCCGGTCAGTTACGCGATGTGCCGCCCGAACGCGATGCTCGATTTCTACGACCCGACGCTGAGCAAGGACAGCTCGGTGCGCGACATCATCCAATACCTATGTCTACGCCGAACGCGTGGACAGCTCCAACCAGACCATCTACCACCTGACGGGCGACGTGAAGATGGAGCGCGCCGACCAGCGAGTTCAAGCAGACGTGGCCGACTACAACCAGGACACCAGCGACTACGATGCCCGCGGCAACGTGCGCTACCAGGAAGTCGGCCAGTTGATGTCCTCCGACCACATGCGCGGCAACCAGGACGCCAGCACCGGCATCGCCGACAACGTGACCTACCAGATGCTGACGACACGCGGCAATGGCGTGGCCGCAGCAGGGCCAGATGCTGGACGATCAGCGCACGCGCTACTTCGCAGGCGACCTATTCCACCTGTGATGTCGGCAGCCATGTGTGGGAACTTCGCGCCAAAGACGATCACGCATGGACAAGGAGACCGGCGAGGGTATCGCGCGCAGCGCCACCATGTAGCTCGGCAATGTGCCGATCTTCTACATGCCTTATTTCAGCTTTCCGATCAACGACGAGCGCAAGACCGGCTTCCTGGATCCCGTCCATCGGCAACTCCAGCCGTCGGGCTTCATGATCAGCGCGCCCTACTACCTCAATCTGGCGCCGAACTACGACGCCACGCTGGACCCGCGCATCTACACCGACCGCGGCGTCTATGCTGGGTGGCGAGTTCCGCTACTACGTCCCGGCAGCACGGGCCAGATGAATGTCGAGTTCCTGCCGAACGATCAAGGCGCCAACGATCCGGACAGTGTCCAGAACACCAAGGGCACCGATCGCTATCTGATTCAAGCTCAACGATTCGACGCACATCTTCGGCCCGTGGTCGTTCTACACCAGTCATCAATCGCGCCTCCGACCGCAATTATCTACGCGACTTCGGCAACGACCTGTTCACCGCTTCCATTGGCACGCTCACTTCCAGTGCCTACATCAACGGCGGTGGCAGCTGGGGCGGTGGCAGTGGTGGAACGCCCAGATTCGGCGCCGACGACTACCAGAACGTCGACCCCTCACTACCCGACAGCTCGGTGCAGTACAGGCGCTGGCCGCGCGGCGCTTTCAATGTGACGGTGCCGATCGAACGCTGGCTGGAGTTCGGATGGCCAGACCGAAGCGGTCGCCTTTCGCAAGGACGAGTCGGTGGAAGGCAATCGTCGCGACCTGTACCCTTATCTCGCCGCGGACTTCCGCGGTGCGGCCTGGTTCGTGCGCCCCAAGATCGCCTATCGCTACACCGACTACCAACTGACTGGCGACTACAGGATTCTTCGGCTACTTCGGGCTGCTCGCCCAGGCGTCACCACGCCATTCACCGAAGGCTCCCCAGCCGCTCGCTGCCGATCGTCAGCCTCGACAGCGGCTTGATCTTCGACCGCAGCACGTCGCTGTTCGGCACGCAATTACACGCAGACGCTGGAGCCGCGGCTGTATTACCTGTACGTGCCGTACCGCAATCAGGACAATCTGCCGCTGTTCGACACGAACCTGATGTCGTTCGACTACTGGCAGCTGTTCTCGCCCAACCAGTTTTCCGGCGCCGACCGCCAGATGAACGCCAACAACCTGACCGGCGCCATCACCACGCGCTTGCTGGACGACAACGGCATTGAGCGCTTATCGGCAAGCTTCGGTCAGATCCGCTATTTCACTTCGCAGCGGGTGCAGATGCCCAACGGCCCGAACACCGTCGCGCCGCCACCAACTGGTCCGGCTCGGACTACGTGGCCGAGGTGGACCTGCAGCTCAACGATCAATGGCGGCTCACCCGTCCTACCAGTGGAACCCGAACACGCGGCTCACCGATCTCGGCGCGATCGGGGTGCAGCGGCGCACTGCTCACCGACGGCATCATCAATTTCTCCTACCGCTATCGCCGCAGCGGCGCACCGGCCCTGCTGGAACAATACAACGCTTCCATGGTCTATCCGCGTTTCCGACGCTGGCGGCTGCTCGGCCACTGGACGTACGCCTCGGCGATCGACTCCGTACAAGCGCACGGTGGAGGCCTGGCCGGCGTGGAATACGACAGCTGCTGCGTGGCGCTGCGCCTGATCGGTCGCCATTACGTGAACCAGGCTTCTTACGGCACTACCGCTTCCCCACAGCGCAACCGGCGCGGCCAATACCTCGATCATGTTCGAAGTCGAATTCAAGGGCACTGGGGAGCTCCATGGGCAAGATCGGAACCACCTGCTGCGCCGTGATATTCTTGGCTATCAATAACTTCCCTGTCGCCTTGGGCGATGCAGGCTTCCGGACTAATGAAGCAACCTTTCGCGTTCTTCCTGCTCGCGATCGCTACGGCGACCGCGCTTGCCCACCCATGCCCAGCTGCTCGCGCTCAGGCAGCCGCGGGCAAACAGCCGCTCGACCGTATCGTGGCGGTGGTCGACGAAGACGTCATCCTGCAGAGCGAGCTGAACGAGGCCGTGCGCTCCGATGCAGCAGCAGTACGCCAGCAATCCCGGCCAGCTGCCGCCGATGGATGTACTGCAGCGACAGGTGCTCGATCGCCTGATCCTGATGAAGCTGCAGGTGCAGCGTGCCGATGACCAGGGCATCCGCGTCTCCGATGCCGATGTGGATCAGGCCGTCAATGCGTCGCCCAGCAGAACCGGATGACGCCGGAACAGCTGCGGGCAGCCGTTGAGCAGGACGGCTCCAGCTTTGCCGCATTCCGCCATCAGCTGTCCGACCAGATGGTGGCCCAGCGCCTGCACGATAGCGTGCGTGCGCGACCAGGTGACCGTCACCGACAGCGAAATCAACAACATGCTGACCAGCCCGACCTACAAGGCCGGTGAAATCCATCTGGCGCATATCCAGGTCAGCCTGCCTGCGGGGGCCAGCGCCGCCGACATCAAGGCTGCCCAGGCAAAGGCCGAGCAGGCCATCAATGCGATCAAGGGCGGCATGGACTTCCATGCCGCGGCGATCCGCTATTCCGATGCCCAGGATGCCCTGGAGGGCGGCGACCTTGGCTGGCGCCGTATGGATGAAGTTCCGCCGGCCTTCGCCGACGCCGTCGCGAATATGAAGGCTGGCGATGTCAGTGCCCGCCCTGCGCGGCCCGACCGGCTTCCACATCCTCAAGCTGATCGAGCAGCGCGCACCGAGCCGCCAGATGGTGACCGAGTTCCATGCCCGCCAGATCCTGATCAAGCCCAGCGAGTCTGCTGACGCCGGAGCAGGCCCAGCAGAAGGCGCAGGACCTGTACAACCAGATCGTCAACAAGCACGAGGACTTCGCCAAGCTGGCGAAGGAGAACTCCAAGGACGACACCACCGCGAACAATGGTGGCGACATGGGCTGGTTCGCGCAGCAGGATGCTGGGGCTCGATCATTGCCCAGCACCTGGGCGAGATGAAGGACAACCAGGTCTCGCAGCCGTTCCAGAGCGAAGCCGGCTGGCACATCCTGCAGCGCCTGGGCACCCGCCAGAGCGGACCGCACGGATGAGATCGTCGCGCAACCAGGCCCGCCAGGCCATCGGCAACCGCAAGGCCGAGCAGGTCTACGAAGACTACCTGCGCGAGATGCGTTCCAACGCCTACGTGAACATCCTGGTGCCCGAGCTGCGCGAGCCTGGCCAGCCGCAGGGCGCGGCGAAATCTCCCTGAGACGGCATTGAGTAACGCGACCCTACCCCGGCTTGCCATCACTGCGGGTGAGCCGGCGGGGATCGGCCCAGAGCTGTTGATCCGATTGGCCGCCACTCCGCTGGCGGCCAATTTCGTTGCGATCGCCGATCGTCATCTGCTGCAGCGCGCCGCTGACCGCTGCGGCCTGCCGATCGAGCTTATCGACGACGACGCCATGCCGGTCCGGACACGGCGTCCCGGCGAACTGCGCATCCATCATGTATCGCTGGATACGCAGGAAGTACCGGGTCAGCCTGATCCACGCAATGCCCGACACGTGCTGGCCACGCTCGCCGAGGCGGCGGATGGATGCATGGCGGGACGCTACGCCGCCGTGGTCACTGCCCCGCTGCAAAAATCGTCCATCAACGAAGCGGGCATACGCTTCAGCGGGCATACCGAATTTTTTGCCGAGCGCGCCCACGCCGACGTGGTCATGATGCTGGCCAGTCCAGAACTGCGCGTCGCGCTGGTCACGACGCACCTGCCCTTGTCGGCCGTGCCTGCTGCCGTTACGCCAGCGACACTGGAACGCGTCCTGCGCATCGTCCACCGCGAATTGCGCGATAAGTTCGGCTTTGGCGAACCACGCATCGGCGTGTTGGGCCTCAACCCCCACGCGGGCGAAGGCGGTCATCTCGGGCGCGAGGAGATCGATACGATCATCCCTGTGCTGGACATGCTACGCGTTGAAGGGATGCAACTGATTGGACCGCTGCCCGCCGATACCGCCTTCGTGCCCGCCCAGCGCGCTCGCTACGATGCGGTCTTGGCGATGTACCACGACCAGGCCCTGCCCGTGCTCAAGAGCGAGGCGTTTGACCGCACGGTCAATCTCACGCTGGGCCTGCCCTTCATCCGCACCTCGGTGGACCACGGCACGGCACTGGATCTCGCCGGCACGGGTCGGGGGGATCCGTCCAGCCTGATCGCCGCGGCGCGGATGGCGCTGGATCTCGTGGCACGACGCAAGCATACGAAGGAGGAGGGGGATGGGTAGCGGGGGCGCCAAAGCCCGACACCCGAGGCCATTCGGCCGTTGGCGACAGGCGAACGATCGCCCCTTGACAGGCTTACCCCAGGTGTCGGGTTTTGGCGCCCCCGCCACCCACCCCCCATTCCCTGTTGGCTTCTTGATGCCAGCATCCCCACGGCCCACTCCCTGGCATCACTCATGAACGCCCGTCCCAAGAAAAGCTTCGGCCAGCACTTCCTGCATGAGAAGCGTTATATCGAGCGCATCGTCAGCGCCATCTCGCCACGCGCGGAGGACTTCGTCGTGGAGATCGGCCCGGGCGAAGGCGCACTGACGCTGCCGCTGCTTGCCGCCGCGGGCAAGCTCACCGCCATCGAGCTGGACACGGACCTGATCCCCGATCTCAAGGCGCGGGCCGCCAGCATTGGCGAGTTGAACATCATCCACTCGGACGTGCTCAAGGTGGACTTCACGGCCCTCGCCCATCGCCAAGGTGTCGAACGCCTGCGCGTGGCCGGTAACCTGCCCTACTACATCTCCAGTCCCATCCTGTTCCACTGCGTCGAGCACGCCCGCGCCATCCAGGACATGCACTTCATGCTGCAGAAGGAAGTGGTCGACCGCATGGCGGCCGAGCCTGGCAGCAAGGTGTATGGGCGGCTATCGGTGATGTTGCAGCTGGCCTGTCGGGTGGAACCGCTGTTCACGGTACCTCCCGGCGCATTCCGCCCGCCGCCAAAGGTCGATTCAGCCGTCGTGCGGCTCGTGCCTCTCGCGCCCGAGCAGCTACCGGATGCCGATCCGGAGCGGCTTTACAGCATCGTCAAGGCGGCCTTCGCCCAGCGTCGGAAAACGCTCAGCAATGCCCTCAAGAACGTCATGGACAGCAGCGCCATCATCGCCGCGGATGTAGACCCCAAGGCGCGCGCCGAAACCCTCTCGCCACACGACTACGTCCGTCTGGCCAAGGTTGCTCTTGGTTGAGGGCGGTGTTTGCGAGACAGCGATAGCTGAGCATTGTCACCGGATCAGAAAAATCCACTGGGTGCCCGGCCCTTCGGCTATGGAGAAGCCGCCGGGATGACGAGAAGAAAGCGGGCTAAACCTCGTGGTGCAAACCCTCCACCGTCATCCCGCCACGCCGCGGCGCCAACTCCACCAGATACATCGCCGCCAACACCAACACACCACCAGCAAGCATCCGCCAGGTCAATTCGTCGCGGCCGAAACTGACCGCAAAACCGGCAGCAAACACCGGCTCAAGCGTCATCACGATCGCTGCCCGCGTCGGTGACAGATGCGCCTGTGCCCAGGTCTGCACCAGCATCGCTCCCGCGCCGGCAGCCAAGGCCATGTAGACGACGGCCATCCACGCATCGCGATCGGGAGGCAGGACCGGACCGGCCGGCAAGGTCGCGAGCAGACAGATGGCCGCGATCACGCTCACCTGCACGGTGGACAGCGCAAAGGCGCTTCCCGGCCGCGACCACGCGCCCAGCCCGACGATGTGCAAGCCGTACAGGGCTGCCGAGGCCAGCGTAAGCCATACGCCGTAGCCGATGCTCAAGCCGTGCAAGGCGAGCAGGCCCAGGCCGCCCACCGAGAGCAGCACGGCGATCCACGTGACGGGCGGCAGGCGTTGGCGCAACAACACGGTGCCGAGCAGCGGCGTGAATACCACGTACATGCCGGTGACGAAGCCGCTGATGCTCGCCGACGTGTGCTCCAGGCCGAAAGTCTGCAGCAGCTGTGCAATGCCAAAAATCGCGCCGAGCGCGACGCCCTGCCCCCACTCGCGCCGACTCAATCGCATCAATGGGCGGTGGAAGAACAGCAGCATGGCGCACGCGGCGATGAGGAAGCGCACGGCCAGGAAGTCGGCCACCGGCATGCGCGCCACCAGGTCCTTGATCAGGAAAAAGGTGGAACCCCAGACGGCGGTGACGGAAATCAGTCCGACCGTAGCCAACGTCGCCGTACGCGACGACGATGCACTCATGCGCCAGGTTTCCCGCTGGCGAGCTTGCGCCCCATCAAGCGCAACCATTGGCCAGGAATCTGCACCAAGAAGTGCGTCCAGATGCCAAGCCACACCAGCGCCGACAGCCACGGCTTGCGTGCGGCCGGATCGAACTTGCGGAACCAGCGCCACATGCCGCGATGCTTGTGCCGACTGACGAACACGGGACGATGCCGGCTTGAACTGCCCTTGCCGTGCAGCACGCGCACATCGCCTGCCAGCATCACGCGGTAACCGGCGTCACGCACGCGGCGGCACAGGTCCAGGTCTTCGCAATGCAAAAAGTAGTCTTCGTCGAAACCGGCAAGATAGTCGAATACGCGACGCGGCAGCAGCATCAGGGCGCCTGACACCGCCTCTACCTCCACCAGCTCGTGCGGTATCGGCCCTTCGATGTTGACGCCTTCACCCGCTCGCTTGAACAGGGTATTCAGGGCGCGACTCAGCAGGGGATCACGTCGATAGGAGGCTGGGTCGGCCACGCCGTTCTCGTCGCATACGACGGCCCCAATCACGCCGGCGCGCGGATGGGTGGCCAGCATCTCCAGCAGGCGCCGCAACGTGTCGGTGTCGATCAGGCAATCCGGATTGAGCACCAGCACGGACTTGCCATGTGCCTGCGCTGCGCCGCGATTCACGGCCGGACCAAAGCCCAGATTGGCGTGGTTGTAGACGACGTGCAGACGGACGTCGTTCTCGTACGCGCGCGCGATGGCCTGCGGAATGCCGTCGTCCGAGGCATTGTCGACCAGGATGAATTCCAGCGGGACTTCGCATGCCAGCACGCGGCGCGCGCACTCGCGCAACGCGGGGCCGCTGTCGGCAGCCACCACGATCACGCTGACCGGCAGCACCGGGGACAAGGATGGTTGGGCGGAGTTGTTCACTGGATCCAAGTATGCGCGAGGTGTGGCGTGTCGAGGAGTGAAGAAACGTAGAGCAAGCGCTTGGCTAGGGCAGCCGGCCCTGTCCAAGCACCTCGTGCAGTGATGTCGGCACGCCGTCGGGGCTTCGCGCCAGCCAGGGTTGCTCGCCCTCCCAGCCGCACAGCTCCCAGCCCGACAAACGATGCAGGCGATCGGCCTGGCGATCCCACAAGGTGCCGCCCCGCCCTTCCGGCAGGCTCGCCACGAACCAGCGCCCGCCCGGGCCGAAACAGCAACGCGGACTCGCCTTGTCGATCACCCGCCCCTGCGCGAACAGGTAGCGCCCCTCGCCACTCCCGCAGGTTTCGTAGCGCACCAGCTCACCGCAAGGATCGGTCAACCCATCGCCTGCCTCGCACCATGCGGCAAGCGACAACTCGATGATGCGCGCCGGCGGCCCCATGGGCGCCAGCGCCATATCCTGCCAATCCAGTGCAGGCGACGCAAAGGGCGCACGCCGCACACGTCGATCCAGCAGTGATTCCATCAGCGCCAGTAGCGAGAACCCCACCAGCGCCCCCAATAAGGCCGCACCCCACGCCACCAGGTCGCCACCAAGCGCTCGCTGGACGGCAAACAGCCATCCCGGCAAACCCCAATGCAAACCGCGACGGCACAGCAGCGCGTAAGGCACGACGCGTCGCGCTAGCGCGATAGCGCCTACGGCCAGCAACAGCAACAGCGGCAAACCCATCCACCAGGGGCACAGGCCCAGTAGACAGGTCCAGGCCAACGCGGGCAGCATCCGCACGAGCCGGCGTGCCACCGGAGTGGTCATGCTAGGGATGCTCTGATCAACTCTGCGCAGGCGTCACCGGTCCTGTCTGTTCGCAGACCACAGGGGCGTCGGCGACGGCAGACTGGCCGTCTGTCGAGCCGGCGCACCGAAGGGATGCGGACAGACAGGACCGGCCCCCACGTCTTGAATTCAAAGTGATGGGGTGATGTCCAGAAGGCCCGCCGGCGGTGCCGCGCGGCTTGGCAAGACGGCCAGTCTTCCCGGCGCCACGCAACACCACCGGCGAGCCTTCTGGACATCATGACGCCTGTGCAGAGTTGATCAGAGCATCCCTAGACCCGCGCGAATGGCACAAGCCACGCGGAGAACCGGAACGGGCTCCCAGCGCGGTCGCGAACCATCAGCCGCACCACACCCGTGCGTTGCGGAACATGCGCATCCACGGCGAATCCTCGCCCCACTTCTCCGGGTGCCAGCTCATCTGCACCTGCGGAACACGCGCTCGGGATGCGGCATCAGGATCGTCACGCGCCCGTCGGCGGCGGTGAAGCCGGTGAGGCCACCGGGCGAACCGTTCGGGTTGAGCGGATAGTCTTCGGTCGGCCTGCCGCGGTTGTCGACGAAGCGCAGTGCGCCGCCTGCGCCTTGGACGGACTGCACGCCTGCGGGAAGCTCACGCGTCCCTCGCCGTGCGCCACCGCCACCGGGATGCGCGAACCGGCCATGCCCTTGAAGAAGATGCTCGGCGAATCGAGCACCTCCAGCGTGGCCAGGCGCGCCTCGTACTGCTCCGAGGCATTGCGCAGGAACTTCGGCCAATGCTGCGCGCCGGGAATGATGTCCTTCAGCTGGCTCAGCATCTGGCAGCCGTTGCAGACGCCAAGCGCGAAGCTGCGTGTTGTCGGCGAAGAACGCGCTGAACTCGCCGCGCAGCGTAGTCGTTGTAGAGGATCGACGTGGCCCAGCCGCGACCGGCGCCCAGCACGTCGCCGTAGGAGAAACCACCGCAGGCGGCAAAGCCGCGGAAGTCGGCCAGCTTGATGCGGCCGCTGGCGAGGTCGGACATGTGCACGTCGACCGCCTCGAAGCCGGCACGCGTAAACGCCGCGGCCATTTCCACCTGGCCGTTGACGCCCTGCTCGCGCAGCACCGCCACGCGCGGTCTCGCACCCTTGGCGATCATACGGCGCGGCGATGTCTTCCGCCGGATCGAAGCTGAGCTTGGGCGAGATGCCCGGATCGGCATCGTCAAGACGCCATTCGCGCTCGGCATCGGCCTCACCGGGTTGTCGCGCAAACGCTGCATGGCGTAGCTGGTTTCGTTCCACGCTTCGAACAGCGTGGTCCAATTCCACTTGAACAGCGTGTCGTCGCCGTGGAACAGCTTGATGCCCAGCTTTTCCTTCGGCCGGCCAATGCGATAGGCCGATGCCGGCGAGGCCGTGCTTGACCAGCAGCGCCTCGAACGCCTCGCGATTGGCGGATCGCGACCTGCACCACCGCGCCAAGCTCTTCGTTGAACAGGGCGCGTAGCGTCGCTTCGGCCCAACCGTCGAGCTGGATCTCCAGGCCGCAATGACCGGCGAAGGCCATTTCCAGCAGGGTCACGATGACGCCGCCGTCGGAGCGGTCGTGATAGGCCAGCAGCAGGCCGCCCGCGTTCGCTTCCTGGACCAGTTCGAACAGCGCCTTGAGGCGCTTCGCGTCGTCGAGATCCGGCGGCACGCCGCCGCCACGGTTGAACACCTGGGTCAGCGCGGAGCCGCCCAGGCGGTCGCGGCAGGCACCGAGGTCGAGCAGCCACAATTCGGAATCGCCGCGATCCAGGCGCAGTTGCGGCGTCAGCGTGCGGCGCACGTCGGTAACGCGCGCAAAGCCGGTAATCACCAGCGATACCGGCGACACCGTGCGCTGCGGCTGGTCGCCGTCCTTCCACACGGTCTGCATGGACAGCGAGTCCTTGCCGACCGGGATGGAAATGTCCAGCTCCGGGCACAACTCCATGCCCACGGCCTTCACCGCGTCGAACAAGCGCCGCGTCTTCGCCCGGATAGTTCACCGCCGCCATCCAGTTTGCCGACAAGCGCACTTCGCTGAGCGCGGCGATGGGTGCCGCAGCCAGGTTGGTGATGGCTTCGCCGACCGCGAGGCGGGCAGCATCGGCACTGTTGAGCAAGGCCACCGGCGCACGCTCGGCCATCGCCATCGCTTCGCCGGTATAGCCGTCGAAATCGGTGATGGTCACCGCGGCATCGGCGACCGGTACTTGCCACGGGCCCGACCATCGGGTCGCGATGGTTGAGGCCACCCACGGTGCGGTCGCCGATGGTGATGAGGAAGCTCTTGCTGCCCACGGTGGGCAGGCGCAATACGCGCAGCAGCGCCTCGTCCATGCCGATGCCGGTGAGATCCGGCACCAGGTCGACGCGCGGCTTCAGGCGCGTGGCATCGCGATGCATGCGCGGCGGCTTGCCGAACAGCACGTCCATCGGCAAGTCGATCACCAGGGTATCGGTGCGCGGATCGTGCAGCACCAGACGACGCTCCGCCGTCGCGTCGCCCACGACGGCATACGGGCAGCGCTCGCGCGCGCAGTAGGCTTCGAATTCGGCCAGATCCTCCGGTGCCGATCGCCAATACGTAGCGTTCCTGCGACTCGTTGCTCCACACCTGCATCGGCGACAGCGACGGGTCGTCGCACGGCAGGCGGGAAAGGTCGATACGACCACCCACGCCCGCGTCGTTGAGCAGCTCGGGAATGGCATTGGACAAACCGCCCGCGCCCACGTCGTGAACGCTGACGATCGGGTTCTTGTCGCCGCGGCGCCAGCAGGCGTCGATCACTTCCTGGCAGCGGCGTTCCATCTCGGCGTTGTCACGCTGCACCGAGGCGAAATCCAGTTCCTTGCTCGACGTGCCCGAGGCCACCGACGAAGCGGCGCCACCGCCCAGGCCGATCAGCATGGCCGGGCCGCCCAGCACGATCACCTTGTTGCCCGGCTGCACGTCCCGCTTCTGCACGTCGCTGCTGCGGATATTGGCCAGGCCACCGGCGATCATGATCGGCTTGTCGTAGCCACGGCGAACGCCCGACTTCACCGGTCTCGTGCTCGTAGGTGCGGAAATAGCCGCCCAAACAGGGACGGCCGAATTCGTTGTTGAACGCGGCGGCGCCCAAGCGGGCCATCGCGCATGATCTCGAACGCGCGTGGCCATACGCGGCGGCAGCGGGCGATCCACTTCCCACGGCCGCGGCGTGCCCGGGATGCGCAGATCCGATACCGAGAATCCGGTGAGGCCCGCCTTGGGCTTGGCGCCACGACCCGTGGCGCCTTCGTCACGAATCTCGCCGCCCGCGCCGGTCGCCGCGCCGGGCCACGGCGCGATCGCGGTCGGATGGTTATGGGTCTCCACCTTGATCGCGTAATCGACGCGCTCCTCGATGGCCGCGCCACACGCCGTCCTTATCGGCGAAGAAGCGCATGCCCTCGTACCCTTCGATCACCGCCGCGTTGTCCTTATAGGCGGACAACGTATGCGCCGGCGAATGCTGATGGGTGTTCTTGATCATGCCGAACAGGCTCTTCTCCTGTTCGTCGCCGTCCACCGTCCAACTCGCGTTGAACACCTTGTGGCGGCAATGCTCGGAGTTGGCCTGGGCGAACATGAAGAGTTCGGCATCGGTCGGATCGCGGCCGAGTTCGGCGTAGCGTTCAGCGAGGTAGTCGATCTCGTCGTCGGCCAGCGCCAAGCCTAGTTCGGCATTCGCCTTGGCGAGTGCGGCGCGGGCATCGCCGCCGAGGGCGATATGCACCAGCGGACCTGGCTGGCCGGCCAGGAACAAGCCCTGGGCCTCCTCCAGGCTGCCCAGCACCGATTGCGTCATCGCATCGTGCAGCACCGTCATCACCGCGTCGTGCTGTGGCGAGCTCGCCTCCGGCAAACCGGCGACCTGCCACGCCGTGCCGCGCTCGACGCGATGCACGTCAAAACCGGCGCCGTGCAGGATGTCGGTAGCCTTGCTCGACCAGGGCGATATGGTGCCCAATCGAGGCACGACCCATAGCGAGGCCGTCTCCGGCAGCGCATCCTTGGCTTCCAGCACCTCGAGCAAACGCCGGCGCTGTTCGCCCTGCGGCATCACCGCGGCATCGATGAAATAGACAAACCAGGAAGACTGCACGCGCGTGCCACGGCTAATGGCTTCCAGGCGTGCGTTCAGGCGTTCGAGGCGGAAAGGAGAGAGGGCGCTCTGCCCGTCGAGTGCGATCATTCGGGGAACGGGAGCTATGCGAAAACGCCTATTGTACCCCAAGGCGGGTCAAGGCTACCGCGCCGCAGCATCACGGGTTACCTGGAGCGGATTTCCGGCTCGGGTCCGCTTCGCAGCTCGCGATGAATGGCCCGGGGCCTGGTGGTCGAGGCTACTGGATGCTTTTTCGGTGGAATGGCGCCCTCGCCATCCCGACCAACCTCCGCCAACCCAGCGCCTCTCCACAGCCGGGGGCTGGCCAAGCTGGGATGACAAACGCGAAGCGGTGCCCTCAGCTGCCCGCCTTACCCTTGTTCAACAACTGCAACATCTGCTCCGGCGTCACATAGCCGCCCAGCATGGTGCCGTCTTCCGCGAAGATGGTCGGCGTACCGGTGACGCCCAGCTTCACGCCCAGCTCAAACTGATCCTTGACCGGGTTGGCGCAGGTGGCCGACTTGGGCGTCTTGCCTTGCTTCGCCGCGGTAAAGGCCGACTTGCGGTCGGTGGCGCACCAGATCGAAACCATTTCGTTGTAGATCTGGGTGTTGCGGCCGGCCGGATCGGTCACGCCATCGCGCGGCCACGCCACGTACTCCAGAGCGATGCCGGCCTTGGTGAAAGCTGCCTCGTGTTCGTGCAGCGCACGGCAGTAGCCGCAGTTCACATCGGTGAACACCGTGACCCGGTAGCGCGGATTGGCAGGGCCAAACACGATGCGCGCGGACTCGGGCACCTTGGCCAACTCAGCTTTGCGAAACGCCGCCCAGCCGGCATCGCTGATGTTCTTCTTGGCGGTCAGGTCGAGGAGATCGCCGTTCATCATGTACTTGCCGTCCGCGCTGACGTAGACCAGCTGTCCGGACGTGATCACCTGATAGAACCCCGGCACCGGCGCCGGCTTGATCGAATCGATCGTCGCCGTCGGCACTACCGACAAGACGGCCTTGCGCACAACGTCCTCGGAGCCCGACGCCGCACCTTCGCTGGCAGCACAGGCGTTCAGCGCCAACCCGCCGACGCACAGCGCCAGCAACCATTTCTTGAACATCTCGAACCTCACAAGCATCCGTTTCCGCGGGCGGAAACGCGGGAAGTAGCCATTCTGGCACAGGCGACTGAATGGTTCCGTCAGGCTGTTCGCACCCTCAACGCCGCCGATGACCTCACCCTCGCGGATGGTGCTGGGCGTGCAGGCGCTTCAGGCCCTCCTTCGCCACCAGGGTGTAGATCTGCGTGGTGCTCAGCGCGCTATGGCCCAACAGCATCTGCAAGGCACGCAGGTCTGCCCCGTGATTCAGCAAGTGAGTGGCGAAGGAGTGGCGCAGCACATGCGGCGAGATGCGCTTGGGCGTGATGCCGACCACCAGGGCATAGCGCTTCACCAGGGTCCAGAACATCTGGCGCGTCATGCCTTCGCCGCGATTGCTGAGAAACAGGGCTACCGGCTGACGTCCCCGCGCCAGCGCGGGGCGCGCACCATGGAGATAGGCCTCGATGCGCTCCGCCGCCACTTCGCCGATGGGCACCAGACGATCCTTGCCGCCCTTGCCGGTGACGCGCACCACACCCTGGCGCAGATTGAGCGATGCCAGCGGCAGCTCGACCAGTTCGGACACGCGCAGGCCCGAGGCGTACATCAGCTCCAGCATGGCCCGGTCGCGCAGACCCAGCACGGAGGTGACGTCCGGCGCATCGAGCAGACCCTCGATTTCGCGTTCCGCCAGCGCCTTCGGCAGGCTGCGCGGCATCCTGGGTCGCTCGATAAGCAGGGTCGGGTCGTCGAAGCCCGGCTCGGTGCGCGCGAGGAAGGCGTAATAACGGCGGAACGCCGATTGCCGCCGCGCCAGCGAACGCACGGCAACCGCCTGGCTGCCGTGATACGCGGACAGGTGCTGACGTTGCGCCCTGCGCAGGTCGAGTCCCTGCATGGCCAACCATCGCGCGAGCGCCTCAAGATCCTGGCGATAGGCGTCCAGCGTGCGATCCGCCAGGCCATCCTCGGACCAGACGCGTTCGATGAAGGCGTCGATGCTGCGGCGGTCCGCATCGGTAATACTTGGTTTCTCTTCCTGCATGGACGCGATGCTCGCCGCCGGCCACGTCGCGTGCAAGCGCTCCTTCATCAGTGGCCGCACTCCCATGACCTCCAGCACGCCTTCCGTCGATGTGACCTGCCCGCTGTGGCGCCGCCTGATCGCGCTGGTGTACGACGTGCTGGCCGTGCTCGCGATCGTCATGGTGGTGGGCTATGTCTGCCAGCGCATCACCGGCGGCACGCTGATCAGTACGAATGGCCATGCCCGTGATCGCCTGGTGGTACCAGCCCCTGCAGGCACTGGTGGTGTCGGCTTATTTCGTCGTCTCCTGGTTGCGCGGTGGCCAGACCCTGGGGATGCGGCCCTGGCGCATTCGCGTCACGGCCAGCCACGGCGGCCGTCCGACACTGGCCCAGGCGCTGGTGCGCTTTTTCGCGGCGGCCTCTCCCATGCTGCTACTGGGGCTGGCACCCTGGATCGGCACGCGCGCCTCCGTTGGCGCGGTCGTCGTCGGCTGGGCCGTGTGGTTCGCCATGGCGGCCTTTGATCCCCGGCGACGCGCCCTGCACGATCTTGTGGCCCGAACCGAGCTGCGTCGGATCGGCTGACGACCCGGCCGATACACGGAATCTCGCCTTCCCGCACGCCGCCGCAGCCGATCTGGGCCGCATCCACCGCGGCTATGTCGAGTCGCTATGGGGAAGCTCACGGCGAACGATGGGAACTCGCCTAAACAACTGATTCATCAGGCCTGAGACGATGCGGCGGCGCAGCACGACGCCCCCAAACCGGGTAACATGCCACCTTTCCGAAACCCTCGGTCTTGCCCCAATGCTTTACCAGATCCACGAGTGGCAACGCGCCATCCTCGGCCCGCTGAGCCACTATGCTGACGCCAGCGCCAAGATGTTCAGCGACCTCACCAGTCCGCTGTCGCATGTTCCGGGGGCACAGCGCCTGGCCGCCGGCTATGAGCTGCTGCACCGGCTGGGCAAGGAATACGAGAAGCCCGCCTTCAACCTGCCGCAGGTCAATGCGCATGGCGAGGAAATCGCCGTCATCGAGCGCGTGGTGCTGGACAAGCCGTTCTGCCAGCTGAAGCGCTTCAAGCGCTTCAGCGACGATCCGGCCACCATCGAGAAGCTGAAGAACGATCCCGTCGTGCTGGTGGTGGCGCCTCTGTCGGGACATCACGCCACCCTGCTGCGTGACACCGTGCGTACCCTGCTGCACGACCACAAGGTGTTCATCACCGACTGGGTCGACGCGCGCATGGTGCCAACCAGCGAAGGGGCGTTCCATCTCGACGACTACGTGGGCTATGTCCAGGAATTCATCCGCCACATCGGCGCGCATCGCCTGCATGTGATATCGGTGTGCCAACCGACCGTGCCGGTGCTCGCTGCGGTGTCGCTGATGGCCGCACGCGGCGAAGCAGACGCCACTGAGCATGACGATGATGGGTGGCCCGATCGAGCCGCGCAGCAATCCGACCGGCGTGAACAACCTAGCCACGACGCGGCCACTGAGCTGGTTCAAGGGCAGCGTCATCCATACCGTGCCGCCGAACTATCCGGGGCGTGGCCGCGAGGTCTATCCGGGCTTTTTGCAGCATGCGGGCTTCATCGCCATGAACCCGGGCCGCCACGTCAACTCGCACTGGGACTTCTACGAAAACCTGCTGCGCGGCGACGAGGACGATGCCGAGTCGCACCGCAGGTTCTACGACGAATACAACGCGGTGCTCGACATGCCGGCCGAGTACTACCTCGACACCATCGCCACCGTGTTCCAGCAGTTCCTGCTGCCGCGCGGCCTGTGGGATGTGGCTGGCGAACGCGTGAAGCCCAGCGCCATCACCACCACCTCGCTGCTCACCATTGAAGGCGAGCTGGACGACATCGCCGGTATCGGCCAGACCGAGGCCGCCCACGACCTGTGCACCGGCATTCCGGTTGATCGCCGCCTGCACCGGGTGATCGAGAGTGCCGGCCACTACGGCATCTTCAGCGGCAGGCGCTGGCGCGAAGTCGTCTATCCGCAGGTGAAGGATTTCATCCGCAGGTTCGATCGCCCGCAGGGCTGATCGAACTTGCACCAGCGTAGCGAGCCGGGCGCGAACGCTTAGCTGCGGACGAAAAAACGCCGGAAGGCATCGACCGTTCGCGCGATGCCTTCGTCGTCGATGTCGAGATGGGTGACCAGCCGCAGCGTCGGCAGATAACCGATGCTGATGCGCACGCCGGCCTCGCGCAAATGGACGTCCAGTTCGCGCAGGCGATCGGCCGGCACGTCGACGAAAACCATGTTGGTGAAGTGACCCAGCAACTTGACGCCGGCGAATCTCTCCCAGCCCCGCCGCCAGAGTGGCCGCACGCGCATGATCGTCGGCCAGACGCGCCACATGATGGTCCAGCGCATAATTCGCAGCCGCCGCCAGCAGGCCCGCCTGGCGCCAGCCGCCGCCGGTGACCTTGCGCCAGCGGCGCGCTTTCTCGATCAGCGCCGCGCTACCCACCAGCACCGAACCCACCGGTGCGCCCAGTCCCTTGGACAGGCATACCGAAACGCTATCGAAGTGCTTGGCAATCTCGCGTGCCGGCCACACCGCTGGCGATGGCGGCGTTGTAGAGGCGCGCGCCGTCCAGGTGCAGGCCCAGTCCGCGCTCGCGGGTGAACTCATGCGCTGCCCGAATGTAGTCCAGCGACATCACCCGGCCATGCCAGGTGTTCTCCAACGCGAGCACACGCGTGCGGGCAAAATGGGGATCGATCGGCTTGATCGCTGCAGCGACCTTGTCCAACGGCAGCGATCCGTCGACATCCTGAGCAAGCGGCTGCGGCTGGATCGAACCCAGCACCGCCGCGCCACCGCCCTCGAACTTGTACGTATGCGCATCCGCGCCCACCACATACTCGTCGCCGCGTTCGCAGTGCGCCATCAGCGCCAACAGGTTCGACTGCGTACCGGTGGGCACGAACAGCGCCGCCTCGAAGCCGAGCTCATCCGCGACACGACGCTGCAGCGCATTCACAGTCGGATCTTCGCCATACACGTCGTCGCCCACGGCGGCATCCAGCATGGCCGCGCGCATGGCTGGGGTGGGACGGGTCACGGTATCGCTACGCAGGTCGATCGGTTCCACGGTGGTTGCTCTTTCGGGGACAGGCGGACAGCTTGCGCACTTGCCGGCTGCCAGGCAAGCGCTTCCAGGTCATGGAGCGGATGACGGCATGGATCTACGCTTGGGCACCGCTCACCGGACTGAAAGGAGCCATGCCATGAACAAGCACGACGTGATCAGGGAAGTAGCCGCGAAGACGGGACTACCGCCCGAGCGGTGCGAGGCGGCCTTGAAGGCTTTCGAGACGATTTGCGGCGACGCCCTGACCAGCAAGTTCAAGGGCATCAAGCACGATCACGGCCATGTCATCAACGAGATGGCCCGCAAGACCGGCCAGAGCGAACAGGATTGCCAGATGATGATGAAGGCGTTCGAGGAGGTGTTCGACGAAACCTTGAGCGCCAAGCTCGGCTTGCTCCGAAAGAAAGCCTCGTAAGAGCCTGCTTGGAGTCCCTGCGAAGGAATCGCAAGATTGGCCCCTCACCCTGCCCTCTCCCGTTGGGGGAGAGGGAAAAGCACGGGTTAGCCGTGCTTGCGGAAATACAGCCAGGCCACCAGGGCCAGCATCACGGCCGGCAGCAGGTTCGCGAAGAACGGCGGTACGCCATAGACGGTGCCGAAGTTCACCATCGCCTTCTGCAGGAAGTACCAGCCGATGGCCAGCAGCATGCCGATGAACATGCGCTTGCCCAGGCCGCCCGAACGCAACGTGCCGAACGCGAACGGCATCGCGCACAACACCAGCACCAGCACGTTGAGCGGATACAGCGCGCGTGCCCAGAACGCGACGGCATACACGCCGGGGTTCTGTTGTTGCGCTTCCAGATAGCGCGATATTGCGTCGCAGGTCGCGCATCGACAGGTATTGCGGCTGGATCACCGATTGCGCCAGCACCTGTGGATTCAGGTGCGAATCCCAGCGCTCGCTGGGGATCGTGGTGCTATGCGTGCCCTGCTCGTCGAGCGTGGTGCTGCGCACCTGACTGCAGGATCCACTGGTGGCCGTCGTGCTCGGCCGTCTGCGCCCAGTCGAAGTGGGTCACCTGCCCATCGGGCGTGAAGCGTAAACACGCGCACATCGTGCAAGCTGCACCGTGGCATGTCGTGCCATGGCGTTTGGCCGTCCAACCCTTGGCGTTGATGATGCGATCGCCGTCGCGCGCCCACAGGCCGGACTGCGCCACCCAGGCCCAGGTTGCCGGACTTCAGCCGCAACTGCATCGCCTGCGCCTGCTGGTCGCCCCAGGGCGCCGCGGTTTCGCCCAGGATCACCACGCCCACGATAAGCAACGGCCACCACGCCCACCGCCGACACGGCGATGCGCAACTTGGACATGCCGCACGCACGCAACGCGGTGAGTTCGCCGCTGCTGGCCAGCCCGCCCAGACCCAGCAGGCCACCGATCAGCGCGGCATTGCCGAACATTTCGTACAGGCGGCGCGGAAATGTCACCAGCACGTAGACGACGGCATTGGTCAAGCGTGTAGCCGTTCTTGCCGACGTTGCCGAGCTGACGCAGGAACTGAAACACCGCGTCGAGGCCGGTGAGCACCAGCCACACCATCAGCAGCGAGCCGAGCACGGTGACGCCGACCAGCCAGTCGACCCGCTTGACGCGCAACGCGGCGATCACGCGGCCACCTTGCGCGGTTTGCGCTGCGACGTATTGGCTACGGAACATCCACGCGGCAATGCCAAACACGATCAAGCTCACCATCCACATCGGTCCCGCGTGGTGCCAGTGGCCCTTGACGATCTGGCCGCGGCACAGCGCCAGCAGCAGGTAATAGAAGTAGAAACTGAGCACGGCCAGCAGCAGGCGGCCAAAGCGCGGCTCGCGCGGACTCTGCCGCGACAGCGGCAACGCCAGCATCAGCAGCACCAGGGTCATCGCCGGCGCGATGGTGCGCCAGGCGAACTCGGCGCGGGCATCGGGCGTGTCCGATGCGCAGCAGCCCCATCGTGGTCAACGAATGAGGCCGGATCCTCCTCGCGTTGTCCGACTGGACGCTGGACAGCGACGCGTCGTTGCGCTCGTACTTCATCTTGCGCCAGTTGTCCGCGCCGAGCGGGATGTCGTACTGCCAGCCGTCCTTCAACGCGAGGAAGCGGTCGTTGCCGTCGCTTTCCTGGTACAGCTGGCCGCGCTTGCCGGTGACCAGCTTCACATGCGTCACATGGTCGTTGCCGACGCGCTCGCGTCACGATGAACGTATTGCCGAGCTGGCTGCCATCGCGGCTCAGCTCATCGACGAAGATGATGCCGCCCTTGCCCGGCAACTCGGTGAAGCGTCCGGCATCGAGGCCGGCGGCGATCACGGAACGGTTCGCCGCGGCGACCAGGGCGTCCGACGTACGCACGGCCCAGGGCCCCAGCCATAGCGACACCGCGCCGACCAGCACGGCGACGCTGACCGCAAGCATCGCCATCGGGCGCAACAGGCCGTCGGCACCCATGCCCGACGAGGCGAGCACGTGCATCTCGCTCTCGCGGTACATGCGACCCAGGCCCAGTCAACACGCCGAGGAAGGCCGACAGCGGCAACAGCGTCGTGAGCCCGGTCAAGCATGTTCAGGCCCAGCACCTGGAACATCACGCTGGCCGGAAAACTGCCGTTGGCCACCTGCTGCAGCACGTGCGCGAACTGCGTGCCGGCCATGATGGCCAGCAGCACGATGGCGGTCGCGGCGACGTTCTGGGCCAGCTCACGCAGGAAATATCGATCGAGGATGCTCAGAAACGGTCCTCATGCACGTAGTGGCCCGCGGCGCAGGGAGCGCACACGCAAGCCGGGGAACAGCCGTTAAGTGTACGTGCTATCGCCCGGATCATGGGGACGGGTTCTCGACATGCGATAAGATGAAGGGCTTGGCGCCGCACCTTTCGAGTCCGGCAATCCCCAAGTCTAGCCTGTCCGAACCTTTCCGGACCTTTCTGCAGGACATCACATGACTCTCCAGTTCAGCCTTGGCTCCGCCGCTCCCGAAACCGTCGATACCCCGTGCGTGGTGGTCGGCGTCTATGAGAACGGTGTGCTCACCAGCGCCGCCGCCCGCGTCGACACCGCCGCCCATGGCGCCATCAAGCGCCAGGTGGAGAGCGGTGACATCAACGGCAAGGCCGGCACCACGACCGTGCTCTATCGCGCCCGAGGGCGTCGCGGCCAAGCGCGTGCTGGTGGTGGGACTGGGAACGCAGAAGACCCTGGATGGTGCACGCTACCAGCGCGTGAACGGCGAGGCCGTCCGTGCACTCGGCCGCCTGCCGATCGACAGCGCCGTCTCCTACCTCAGCGAAGTCGAGGTGCCCGGCCACGATGCCATCTGGCGCGTGCGCACCGCCGCCCTGGCCGCCGACCACGCCGCCTACCGCTACACCGCCACTTTCAAGCCGCGCGACAAGAGCCCTCAGCCGGAGCTGGGCGCCCTCACCCTGGCCGCCGGCCACGAGGCGCAGATCGGCCTCGACCAGGCCGTGGCTATCGCCGAAGGCGTGCGCTTTGCGCGTGAGCTGGCGAACCTGCCGCCGAACATCTGCAATCCGGCTTACATCGCCAGCCAGGCCAGCCAGTTCGCGGAGCAGAACGACAAGGTCAGCTGCAAGGTGCTCGATCACGTGGCCATGGGCGAACTCGGCTTCGGCTCGCTGCTCGCGGTCGGTCGCGGCTCGGCCAACAAGCCCAAGCTGGTCGTGCTGGAGTACAAGGGCGGCGTCGAGGGTGACAAGCCCTATGCGTTCGTGGGCAAGGGCATCACCTTCGACACCGGCGGCATCAGCCTCAAGCCGGGCCCCGGCATGGAGGAGATGAAGTTCGACATGGGCGGCGCCGCCGGCGTGCTCGGCAGCTTCGTCGCCGCGGTGAAGCTGGGCCTGCCGGTCAACCTGGTATGCGTGGTGCCCGCCGTGGAAAACATGCCCGACGGCGACAGCTACCGTCCGGGCGACGTGCTGACCAGCCTCTCCGGCCTCACCATCGAGGTGCTCAACACCGATGCCGAGGGTCGCCTGATCCTGTGCGACGCGCTCACCTACACCGCGCAGACGTTCCAGCCGAAGGTGCTGATCGATGCCGCCACGCTGACCGGCGCCTGCGTCATCGCCCTGGGCAAGTTCGCCAGCGGCGTGATGAGCAAGCACGACGACCTCGCCGCGGAACTCATCGCCGCCGGTGAACAGGCGCTCGACCGCGCCTGGCGCCTGCCGCTGTGGGACGACTATCAGGTGCAACTGGAATCGGGCTTTGCCGATGTCGCCAATATCGGCGGCAAGAACGCCGGCGCGATCACCGCCGGCTGCTTCCTGGCGCGCTTCACCGAAGGTCAGCGCTGGGCTCACCTGGACATCGCAGGCACCGCCTGGGACGAGGGCCGCAAGGGCCTGGCCACCGGTCGACCGGTGTCGCTGCTGGTGCAATGGCTGATCGACCGCAGCGTCTGAATTCCCACCATCGTCATTCCGGCACATGCCGGAATGACGTTTCCCGTCCACTCGCCCCGGCTTCCAGCCCATGCCTCGTGCCGATTTCTATCTGATCGACAAGCCGCGCTTTCGCGAGCAACCGCTGTTGCTGGTGTGCGAGTTGGCCAAGCGCGCCTATGCATCGCAGCAACCCACGCTGATCCTCGCCCGCGACTTCGCCCAGGCGGAGGCGATCGATGAAATGCTGTGGGCGTTCGAAGAAGACGGTTATATCCCGCACCAACTGGCCGGCGACGATGACGATGCGAACACGGCCGTGTTGATCGTACCGCCAGGTATCGATACCGCCGACCGGCCCTTGCAGATCAATCTGCGCGAGGCCTGCCCCGCTGGGCAATACGATCGCGTGCTTGAAGTCGTGGCCGCCGATCCGGCGGAGCGCGAGGGGTCGCGCACGCGATGGGGCGAGTACAAGCGGCGCGGTTTCGAGGTGAACAAGTTCGACATGTAGGCGGCGTTGCTCGCTCGCCTGCGTTGTAGGAGCGCACCCTGTGCGCGATCACGGCATCACCGCTCCGTTGGCTTTTCGCGCACAGGGTGCGCTCCTACAAAAACAGACCTGGCGCGCGTGGTCTTGATTGGCGGCGACGTTCAGGCAAACCGTATCGTCACCAGGTCACGCCACATCGGCCGGCTCCGGCAACGGCTCCAGCTGCTCCATGATCGCGTCGACAAGTTGCTCGCCAGTGAGCGGCTTGCGCAGGAACCCGTCCATTCCTGCCGCACGCGCAAGCGCCTCCTCGTCACCACCCGAGCGGGCGGTGATCGCCACGATCGGCACGTGATGGCCGACCTCCTCGCGCTGCCGGATCAAGCGCGCGATCTGGAAGCCATCGATACCCGGCAGGTCGAGATCCAGCAGGATCACATCGCACGGCGCCTGGGCGAGTTCGGCCAGGGCTGCAAGTCCATTAACCACATAGCGCACGTCGTGACCCGCTCGCTCCAGCAAGCCACGGATCACCGCTGCGACAATCGCGTCGTCTTCGACCAGTAGCACGTTGAGCAATGGCGCGGCTGCACGTTCGCCGCGCACGATGGATGGGTCATGCCATTCCGGTGCGAGCGGCAGTGGCAAGCGCACATGGAACGTACTGCCGTAGGCCACCTTCGACTCAAGTTCGATACTGCCACCCATCATCGACACCAGTTCGCGGCATATGGCCAGGCCAAGCCCGCTGCCTGCCCGCCGTTTTGGACCGGTCACCTGTTCGAAGCGCTCAAACAAGCGCGCCTGGCTGGCTTCGGGAATGCCGGGGCCGGTATCGATGATGCTGAAACACAAGCCGTGCTGAGTGCGTCGCGCACGCAACGTGACACCGCCGCGCTCGGTGAACTTCATGGCGTTATTCGCCATATTGAGCAACACCTGCTTGATACGCACGGCATCGCCAATCATGCGGTGCGGCAAGTCGTCGGCCATGTCCACGTCGAAGCGCAGCCCCTTGGCCTGCGCCTGACTCAGTTCGAGATGGGCCACGTCGTTGACCAGCGAACGTGGATCGAAAGGCGCGAGTTCCAGATCCAGTTTGCCCGCCTCGATGCGCGCCAGATCGAGGGCGTCGTTGAGCAGCTTGAGCAGCATGCCGCCCGAGCGCTGCATGGCATCGGCGTAATGACGCTGGACCTGGCTAAGCGGTGTACTCAACAACAATTCGGCCATGCCCATGACACCGGTCATCGGCGTGCGTATCTCGTGACTGAGGGTTGCGAGGAATTGGGTCTTTGCCGCACTCGCCTGTTCTGCCAGACGGCTGCGCTGTTCGGCCAGCTGAATCTGATGGCGTTGTGCCAGCCGACGACGCCATGCTTGCAATGCCAGCCAGAGCGCCATCACGGCCAGCAGCATGTAGCCGCACCATGCCCACCAGCGCGCCCACGGCGGTGCCTGTACGTGGATCTGCAAGGGCGCCGGCAGACTTACCCATTCGCCATTAGCGCCTGCCGCCATCACGTCCAGCGTGTAGTCACCGGTTCCCAGGCCGACGAAGTCGCGTTCGCCACGGCGACCGGTGTCCACCCATGCGGCATCCACGCCGTGAAGGCGAAAGCGGTAGCGGTTGGCCGACGGGTCGATGTAAGAGAACACGCGCGACTCGACATTGAGTCCACGATCCTTCCAGCCTACGAACAGCTCGCTGGATGAAGTTATCGGAATATCCTCCAGGACGCCGTCGCGAAGAACGCTGACGCGCGTGATCCCCACCTGCGGCGGCGCGATATGATCGTCGATGCTATCGGGATTGAAGCCCATCACGCCGCCGAGCGTCGGCGCGTAGATGGTGCCATCCGCAGAGCGTCCAAACCCGCGCAGAAACTCGCCGTTGCTCAGGCCATCCTGCAAGCCGAGCTCGCGGAATCGGCCATTGACCGGGTCGAAACGCCAGAGACCATCGCGGCCAAAGATCCACACGCGCCGCTGCCTGTCCACCGCAAGGTCCACCACATTGACCGACGGCCACCCATGGGCGCCGTCGACCTTGCGATCCAGCGACAGACCATCGCCTTCGTAGTGATAGTGCTCGAGTCCATCGGGCCGAGCCATCCACAGACCGTCTTCGGTAAAGTCGAAGGCATCCACCGCCTGATGGTTGTTGACACCCGGCACGGGCTCGAAGTGATCACGCGTGCGATCCAGGCGCAGCATGCCGCCGTCGCTGGCGTACCAGAACGTTCCGCGGTTGAGCGTAATCTGGCTGCCCCAACGGGCTTTTTCGTCCGCCGGCAAAAACGGCACCGGCGAGACCTCCAACGTCTCCTGATCGACACGGAACAAGCCCTCGCCAAACGTGCGAGCGTAGAGCTTCTCATCAGGTCCGACCTCCACTTCGAGCGGATGCCGCATGCCCTTGCTGCTCGAAGGCACCATATCGAGCTTGCCGTTGCTGTAGCGGAACAGTGCGCCCTGCACGGTGATCCACAAGCGCGACTGCGCGTCCTGGGTCATGCCCAGCACGTCACCACGCAAGCCGGACAGCACATGCTCGACCGCACCGGTGGCTGGCCACAGCTTGTCCACGCGCCCACTGCGTTCACCCACCCAGATCGAGCTGTCCCAGCCTCGGGCAATCGAATAAGCCACCGAGTCGCGCAGGCTCAATTCATCGTCCGGGATATGGGTGAATCGGCTGACGCTGTTCCAACCGGGAGCGAGATAGGCCACGCCGCCATCGAACAGGGCGATCCACAGGCCGCCCTCGCTGTCCGCATGGATTTGCCACACCCAGGTGCCCGGCAGATTGCCGTAAAGCACGGGTTGGTTGATGACCGCTTGTACCGGCGCATGCCTGCCGTTCTGCAGGAACAGTCCACGCTGGGTGCCCACCCATAACCGCCCGGCGCCGTCGCGAACACTGGTCAGCACATTGGTTTCAGGAAGCTCGCCACGGCCCACTTGCCGAGCGACGTCATCACGACCGACCACGAACAAGCCATGCGAAGACGCGATGCGTACTTCGTCGCCGTCCCCCTCGATGCGCCAGGCGTCCAGCGCCTCCCCGGCCCGGTCCATCGTAATCGGATGAAATTCGCCTGCTGCATCGCGACGAAAAACGCCGTTGTCGCTGCCCACCCACAGCTGCCCGCGCGCGTCCACGAACAGGGCGCCAACCGTGCCCAGCGCCGCCGCCTGTTCACCCGCCGGCGGCACCACCACGTGATCGAAGCCGCGACCGTCCACGCGCATGCGATCGAGACCCGCAGCCGTGCCGACCCAGAGGGCGCCATCGCCGGTCTGCGCGATCGACCATGCCTTGTCGCTGCTCAGGCTCGATGGAACCTTCGGATCGTGCCCCCAATGCTGAAACGCGTCGGCGCGCTCGTCATAACGATTGAGACCTGCCTCCAGCCCGGCCGCCCACAGGTGCCCACCCCGGTCGAATACCAGGGCGGAGATGCCATTGTTGAACAACGATTGCGGCTCGCCCGCCACATGGCGGAACACCTTGAAGCTGACCCCGTCGTAGCGGGCGATACCGCTCTTGGTGCCAAACCACATCGCACCATCCGGCGCCTGCGCCACGGTATACACGCTACTGCTGGGAAGCCCCTCGGCCGTGCCGTAACGACGGAATTGCGGCGTTGGCAGCGCCGTGGCGACCGGAGGCGCGACTGTCGTGGTGACCACTGCAGCCGTTGGTGCGGTTCCAAACAGGAAGACACTGAGCAGCAAAGACGGCAGCATGGACTCCCCCCAAGTCGTTCGATCATGCCAGAGCCGTCGCGCCAGAACGACCCGTGGCCCCACGAGAATGGCGCCGGCAACGCCTTTGATCGATCTATCCCCACCCGGTAAGGACGACGCCACGCGCGACCCGCGCCCCGATGCCTCCCAGGCTTTACCATGCAGCGATGCCCCGACGACTCCGCTGGTTGCTCGCCGCTATCGCCCTCGCCGCCCTGCTATGGCTGTTGCTGGCCATTGCCGAACGGGCCCTCGCCCTGGCGCAGCGCTTTCTCGGCCTGCCGAGCTGGCTGCAGTGGACCCTGGGCGCCACGCTGGCCTTGTTCGCCGTCGCCGGGCTTGCGGTGCTTTGGTGGCTGGTCAGACCACGGCGGAAACGCAAGGCCGTACCCGCGCCGGATCGCGGCGCGCTGGAGCGGCGCGTGGATCGCCTGCGCGAGCAGGGCGCGGATACGCATGCACTCGGTGCCGAGCTGCTCGAACTGGATCGCCGCCGCGCCACCGCCCGTGTGTACGTGGCGCTGTTCGGTGAAATCTCGACCGGCAAGTCCACCCTGATCCGCGCGCTGTCGCCGTCATCCGCTGCGCGCAGCGATGTCCGTGGCGGCACGACGCGCCAGGTGACGCACTACGACAGCCAACTGCCGGATGGCCGTACGCTGGTCATCGCGGACGTGCCCGGCAGCCGCGAGGCCGATGGCGCGGCTCACGAAACCCTGGCCCGCGACGAGGCGCTGCGCGCGCACGCAGTCATCTATCTCTGCGCGGGCGACCTCACCCGCACGCAGATGGAGGAAGTGCGTTGGCTCGCCGACTTCGGCAAACCTTTGCTGCTGGTGCTCAACAAGGCTGATCAATGGAGCGCGCACGAGCTGGATCAACTTCGCCAGCGCCTGCGCGAGCAGACCAAGGGTCTGGCGCGTACCGTCGTCACGGTGAGCGCAGGCGGCTCCGAGCACTTCCGGCGACAGCTGGCCGACGGCGGCATGGAACAGGTGGAACGCCAACGCAAGCCGGCGATCCAGGACCTGATCGACGCCGTGTCGCGCCTTACCGCCGCTGGCGCCGAAAGCCTGGAGCCGCAGCGCGAGCATGCGGTACTGGCCGGCCTGCACGAGCGCACCGGTGCCCTGGAAGTACAGACGCGTGCCGCAGAAAGCGAGCGCATCGTTCGCAAGTACGCACGCCGCGCCATCGTGGGCGCGATGGCGGCGGTGGCGCCGGGCAGTGACTTGATCATCCAGGGTGCCCTGGCTGCCGCGCTGACGCGCGAACTGGCAGCCCTGTACGAGGTCCGCGTGAGCGACGTGCAGATCGAGGACTTCGTGCAGCAGGCCAGACTCACCTTGCGTACCGGCAGCTCCATCGTGCTCGCCATTGCGGGCAATGCGCTCAAGGCGTTTCCCGGCCTTGGCACGCTCAGTGGCGGCGTACTGCATGCGTTTGCCTACGCCCTGATCTTCGACAGCATGGGGCGCGCCCTGGCCGGCTCGCTGGCCGAGCGCAAGGCGCTGGACCACGACGATGCCAGCGCGCGACTCAAGACCCTGCTCAGCGACACAGGCAGCGCACGCATCCGCCAATTGGCCACGCTGACCATGGATACGCTGCGTGAGCGCGACGAGGACGATCGTCCGACACCTGTCTGAGAGCCACCGACAGGGCTCCGTCCGGGAAACAATATGTTCCGGCGAGGCTGCTGGCATCGCCGGCGCCGTTCGTCCAGACTTCGGCCCATGATCAGGTCGCGCCTTCCACGCTGGGCCCTATGCTTGTCCGCCGGCTTGCTGCTAAGCGCTGGCGCGCAGGCGGCGCCCGTCACTTATCGCTACGACACCACGCATAGCCAGATCGTTTTCAGCATCGACCACAACGGTTTCTCGCGACCGTTCGGGCGCCTGCACATCGCCCAGGGCTGGCTGCGTTTCGATGCGGCGGACTGGAGCCAGTCGGCGACCGAGCTTGACATCGACCTGGCCAGCCTCGACATGGGTGACGAGGCGTGGAACGCCGCGGTGCGCAAGCCCGCCTATCTGGATGCCGAGCGTGCGCGCTACGCGCATTTCGTCAGCACCTCGGTCGAGCGCAAGGACGCTCAGCACGGCGTGCTGCACGGCAACCTGACGCTGCGCGGCATCACCCGCCCCGTCGATCTTGCGTTCACCGTCAACCGCATTGGCAGCACCATCTACGGCATGCATAACACCGCTGGTTTTTCCGCCAACACCACGCTCAATCGCGACGACTTCGGCATCACCGCCACCCCCAATTCGATCGGCCATGGCGTCAGCGTGTGGCTGGAACTGGAAGCGATCCAGGACGATCACGTTCAAACCACCAAGGAGTCACCATGAGTCTGCGCAGCACCCGTCGCCAATGGGGCTCGGTCGCCAAGTTCCTCCACTGGTCCACCGCGCTGTTGATCATCGGCAATGGCATCTTCGGCCTGGCGATGGACCTGGCCCGCTCACCCATGCAGCAGATCAACTGGCTGGCGCTGCACAAATCGATCGGCCTCACCGTGCTGGCCTTGCTGCTGTTGCGACTGCTCTGGCGCTGGCGTGATGACCGCCCGGCGGAAGAACCCGCGCCGCACTGGCAAAAGATCTCCGCACACGCGGTGCACGGCGCGCTCTATGTGCTGATCGCCGCCTTGCCGCTCAGCGGCTGGTGGTTCAACTCGATCGCGGGCAAGCCACTGCAGTTCTTCAAGCTGTTCAATCTGCCGGCGCTGGCTGCGGCCGATCGCGAGATGCGGCACACCGCGCATGCGTTGCATGAATACCTGTTCTGGATCCTGGTGGCCGTACTGGTGCCCCACATCGCCGGCGCGCTGAAGCACCACCTGCTCGATCGCGACAACGTCCTGCTCCGCATGCTCCCCTTTCGTCGCCTGCGCGATGGCTCCCCCTCCCAAGGAGAACGTTGATGAAACACCCTGCCCGCAAACTCCTCGCCCCGTTGCTGCTCGCCCTGGTCCTGCCCGGTCTCGCCAGTGCCGCTGATTACGCCGTGCAACCGGCAGCCAGCAAGCTCGGCTTCAGCAGCAGCTTCCAGGGCCAGTCGTTCGATGGCACGTTCGGCAAATGGACGGCTGCGATCAGCTACGACGCGGCCAAGCTCGCCACCTCCAAGTTCGACGTCCAGGTGGATCTGACCAGCGCCAAGACCGGCGACAACGACCGCGACGGCGCGCTGCCCGGCCCGGATTTTTTCAATGCCGCGAAGTTTCCGCAGGCGCACTTCGTCACGACGGGCTTTCGTCAGAACGGCGCGCAGGTGATTGCAGACGGCAACCTCACGTTGCGCGGCGTCACCAAGCCGGTGAGTCTCAATATTGCGTTCAGGCCGCAAGGCAGTGGTGCCGCGCTGGACGTGAGCGGCTCGGTGAAGCGCCTCGATTTCGGCGTGGGCGGCGGCGACTATGCCGACACGTCGGTCATCGGCGCCGACGTGAAGATCAACGCCCATCTCGTGCTCAGCGCGAAGTAACTCGCCGACATGGCGGTCGACACGCTGTGGCGACGCTTGCGTGGCTGGCTCAAGCCAGACGCGTCCGTCGCCGCGGCCCCGAGTGATGCCGCCAGCGCGGACACGGCACAGTCGCGCATGACGGCGAGTCTGCGCAGCCTGCTCGACGATCCCACGATTTCTCCCGCCATCCGCAGCGAGCTTGCTGCTGATTTCAGCCGCATCGAGGCGATGCTCGAACGGCTGGAGCGCGGCGAGTTGCACGTGGCTGTTTTCGGCCGCGTCTCCGCCGGCAAGTCGGCACTGGGCAACGCCCTGCTTGGGCGCGAGGCGTTCGCCGTGGGCGTGCTTCACGGCACCACCAGCGCAGCCCAGCAAGCCACGCTCGATGAGGCGATCCAGGACGGCCTGGTGCTGATCGATACACCCGGCATCAATGAACTGGAGGGCGAGGCTCGCGAGCGCCTGGCTTTCGATGTGGCCGAAGTCAGCGACCTGGTGATCTTCGTCGGCGATGGTGACCTCACTCGCGATGAGCTGGACGCCATCCACACGCTCGCCGCCACGCAGCGCCCCCTGCTGTTGGCGCTGAACAAGGCCGACCGCTATCGCACGGATGAACGCGAAGCCCTGCTCGATCGATTGCGCGAGCGCACGCTTGGCTTGGTGCGACCGGAGGATGTGATCGCCGTCGCCGCACGCCCCTCGCCCGAGCGCGTGCTGGATGTCGATGCACACGGCCACGAACGTGCGCAGGAACAGCAGCGACCGCCCGATGTCGCCGCCTTGCGCGAACGCCTGCTGGCGATCGCACAGCGCGAAGGCAAGACACTATCCGCACTCAATGCAGGCCTGTATGCGGGGCGCCTCACCGATCAGGTGAGTGCGCGCATTGCCGCCAGCCGCCGACGCTTGGCGGGCCGCCTGATCCGGCAGTACTGCATCGCCAAGGGTCTGGCGGTAGCGCTGAATCCGATTCCGGTCGCGGATCTGCTGGCCGCCGCAGGGCTCGATGCGGCGATGGTGGTGCAGCTCTCGCGTGTGTATGGCCTGCCGCTGACCCGCGCAGAATCCGGCCGCCTCGTCGCTGTCATTTCCGCGCAGCTCGCGGCCCTCATGGGTGCGATCTGGGGCGTGCAGCTGGTGGCCTCCACGCTCAAAGGCGTGAGCGCCGGGCTTTCCGTGCTGGTCACCGCTGCCGCACAAGGCGCCTTGGGCTGGTATGCCACGGTCTTGATCGGACGCGCCGCGGAACGCTATCTCGTCGCGGGCAAGTCATGGGGCGATCAGGGCGCCAAGCGTGTGGTCGCCGAAATTGTCGCCAGTCTGGATCGCGATTCGATCCTGCGCGAAGCGCGCGAGGAAATTCTCCGGCGCCTGAAATCACGCTGAGTCGTCGCCGATGGCCCCGCTCAGAAAGTTCTGAACGGCCGCCGCATCAAATGGCCAGTCCAGCTCGCGGCCATCGCGATCGTCCCGCAGCACCGGCACGCGTTCGCCATAACGCGCTTCCAACGACGCATCGTCATCGACCCAGACGCTGTCGAAATCCGGCGCGCGCGCCTCGGCCATCACGGCCAGCGCCTGGTCGCAGAGATGGCAGTAGTCGCGTTGGTAGAGCACGAGTCGCGTCGGCATGGTCGGCGAAAGATACGCCAGCTCGCCACGACCCGCGAGCACATCGTGAGTCCGGCACCATGGCGGGCAGGTCCCCATGCCGCGCCGCCATACGCTTCCGCACTGAGCACCCGCTGCGACGCGGCAAGCATCGCGACGCAGCCTGCGTAGAATAGGCGACCCTCCTCACCCACATTGCCCAATCCATGGCTGTCAGCGTATTCGACCTGTTCAAGATCGGCATCGGTCCTTCCTCCTCGCACACCGTGGGCCCGATGCGGGCAGCGGCCCGTTTTGCCGAGCGCTGGCTGGAAGAAAAAGGCGTGCTCGATCGCGTCACGCGCGTACGCGCGGAGCTGTACGGCTCGCTTGCGATGACCGGGCGTGGCCACGGTACCGACAAGGCCGTGCTGCTCGGCTTCGAGGGCGCGCATCCCGACAAGATCGATCCCGACCGGATTCCCGAGACGCTGGCGCGGATCCGTTCGAGCCAGCGCCTGCGCGTACTCGGCAAGCACGAGATCGAGTTCGAGGAAAAACGCGACCTGGTCTTCAACAAGCGCCAGAAGCTGCCGTTCCATACCAACGGCATGCGCTTCTCTGCCTACGATGCCGAAGGCAATGAACTGGCCACGCGTGACTACTACTCCGTCGGTGGTGGCTTCGTGGTGAATCACGACGAAGCGGCCGAAGACCGCATCGTGGCCGATACCACCGAGCAGCCGTATCCGTTCTCCACCGGCGACCAGATGCTTGCGATGTGCGAGAAGCACGGCATGACCATCGCCCAGTTGATGATGGAAAACGAAAAGGTCTGGCGCAGCGAGGAAGAGACACGCGCCGGCCTGCTGGTCATCTGGAAGGCCATGCAGGATTGCGTCAATCGTGGCCTGCGCTCGCCCGGCGTCTTGCCTGGCGGCCTCAAGGTGACGCGTCGCGCACCGGCCATGGCCGCCGAATTGCGCAACGAGCCGGAGGCAGCGCTAAAAGATCCGCTGACCATCCTCGACTGGGTGAACCTCTACGCGCTCGCGGTGAACGAAGAAAACGCGGCCGGTGGCCGCGTGGTGACGGCACCAACCAACGGCGCAGCCGGCATCGTGCCGGCGGTGCTGCACTACTACCACCGCTTCTGCCCGAAGTCGGATGAGAACGGCATCATCGATTTCATGCTCACCGCCGGCGCGATCGGCATTCTCTACAAGGAGAACGCCTCGATCTCCGGCGCCGAAGTGGGCTGCCAGGGCGAAGTGGGCGTGGCCTGTTCGATGGCCGCCGGCGGCCTCACCGCCGCACTGGGCGGCAACGTGCTGCAGGTCGAGAACGCCGCCGAGATCGGCATGGAGCACAACCTCGGCCTCACCTGCGACCCGATCGGCGGCCTGGTGCAGATTCCCTGCATCGAACGCAACGCCATGGGTTCGGTCAAGGCGATCAACGCCAGCCGCATGGCGCTCAAGAGCGACGGCAAGCACCGCGTATCGCTCGACAAGGTGATCGCCACCATGCGCGACACCGGCCGCGATATGAAGGACAAGTACAAGGAAACCTCGCGCGGTGGCCTGGCTGTCAACGTGATCGAGTGCTGAGCCCGCACTTGCTTCTTCTCCTCTTGGGCGATCCAAAGGTAGACCCTGTGGGACGCAGCGGGCGCTCCGACCGACCGCATGCTCGCCGAGCCACTCGCTTTTGCCCCTTCTCCCCTTCGGGCGACCCGAAGGTAGTCCCTGTGGGAGAGAAGGTTGGGATGAGGGGCGGGTGCTTACCTATGCGCGACAACCGAGCGGTACCGCCAGCTTGCCGCTTACGCAGCGGGCGTTTCGACTGCCTGCCGGCAGCCGAGTCACTTTTCTTTTGCTGGCCCTGTATAGACCGGAGACATAGGTAACAGGTGTGCCAGGACATGGGTTACACCTCGGCATCGCCTTAAGGCGCTAACGAGGTGCCGATTTCCATGCCTTGGAGGGAAGCCACACCGATGTCTCTTCGTACCGAGTTTGTCGCCCTGGCACACGGCCAAGGCGTGAGCATGAGCGAGCTGGCACGCCGTTTCGGCATCAGTCGCAAGACCGCCTATAAGTGGTTACAGCGAGCGGCGGCGGACGAGCCGCTGAGCAATCGCTCACGCCAGCCACATAGCTCACCCACACGCACCGATGAGGTGATGGAGGAGGCTGTGGTGCGCTTGCGTCAGCAGCATCCGTGCTGGGGTGGACGCAAGCTAGCGCGCGTGTTGCACAACCGCGGCCATAGCGACGTTCCGGCGCCAAGCACGATCACCCACATCCTGCGCCGGCACGGGTTGCTGTGCCCCGCCACCCCGGGAACCTCGCCGGGATGGCAACGCTTTGAACACGCCGCGCCCAATGAGCTGTGGCAGATGGACTTCAAGGGGACGGTGGTCCTGGGGTCAGGGCGCTGCGATCCACTCACCGTGCTGGATGACCATTCCCGGTACAACCTGGCGTTACGCGCGGTGCCCGATATGCGCGCCGCCACCGTGCAGACCGCGCTGACCCACACCTTCCGTCGGTATGGCTTGCCGCTGCGCATGAACATGGACAACGGCTCGCCCTGGGGAAGTCCCGGCGGCGATTCCCGGGGTCTGTCGGCCCTGAGTCTGTGGCTGGTCCGCTTGGGGATTCGCGTCAGCTTCAGCGCGCCGGCGCACCCGCAGACCAACGGCAAGGACGAGCGCTTTCATCGCAGCCTCAAGGCCGAGGTCCTGCAGGGCGCTGCCTTCACCGATCAGGCGCACATGCAGCGAGCCTTGGATCGTTGGCGCACCATCTACAACCAGATCCGGCCGCACGAAGGGATCGCCATGGCGGTGCCTCAGGCGCGCTATCGACCCAGCTCCCGGGCCTTTCCCGAGGTCTTGCCGAGCATTGAGTACGCGCCTCAGGATGAAGTCTTGACGGTGCTGGCCAATGGTCGGGTGTACCTGCATGGCCACGCCCTCAAGGTCTCCAATGCCCTACGCGGTCACCGTATCGCGGCACGACCACGCGATGCCCAGGACGGCCTCTACGACCTCTATTTTGCTCATCACCACCTGACGACCATCGACCTGCGCGACGTGGACTAAACTGTTACCCATGTCCTGGCACGTCTGTTACCCATGTCTCCGGTCTATACAGGGCCCGCAAAAGAAAAGTGACTCGGCTGCCGGCAGGCAATCGAAACGCCCGCTGCGTAAGCGGCAACCTGGCGATACCGCTCAGTTGTCGCGTGATCGCGAGCCCCCCCTCATCCCAACCTTCTCCCCCACAGCGGACTACCTTCGGGTCGCCCAAAGGGGAGGGTGAGCAGAGGATTACCCCTTTCCGCAACCGATTCAGCCACTTGCCCGCTGCGCCGCGCGACAGACCGTGACTCCCGGCGGGCTGACAGCGCCGCGCCGGGTCTGTCATCATCCGCCCCTTGCGTCGCCCGGGTGGCGGCCCGTCGATCCACTTGATCTGGGAACACGAATGTCTTCATCCAGCCCCATCCGCCGCGATGTCGGTCCATTTGCGCTCATGCTTACCGGCCTGGGTTCGATCATCGGCTCCGGCTGGCTGTTCGGCGCCTGGCGTGCGGCCGGCCTGGCGGGTCCGGGCGCCGTCTGGGCATGGATAATCGGCGCGGCGATCATCATGGCCATCGCGCTGACCTACGCCGAACTCGGCGCCATGTTCCCCGAGTCCGGCGGCATGGTGCGCTACGGCCACTATTCGCACGGCTCGCTGGTCGGCTTCATTGGCGCGTGGGCCAACTGGATCGCGATCGTCTCGGTGATCCCGGTGGAAGCCGAGGCGTCGGTGCAGTACATGGCCTCGTGGCCGTGGCAGTGGGCGCACGACCCTGTACGTGCACATGCCTGATGGCCATGGAGAGCTGGCACCCGCCGGCCTGGCGATCGCCGCGGTGCTGGTCATCATCTACTTCCTGCTCAACTTCTGGAGCGTGAAGCTGTTCGCGCGCTCCAACACCGCCATCACCGTCTTCAAGCTGGTCGTGCCGCCGCGACGGGTCTCGCACTGATCGCCAGCGGCTTCCACACCGAAAACTTCTCCGTCGGCGTGCACGGCGATGCCCATGCTCATCGACTTCGCGGCCGTGCTCACCGCCGTCGCGACCGCCGGCATCGTGTTCAGCTTCAACGGCTTCCAGAGCCCGGTGAACCTGGCCGGCGAAGCCCGCAATCCGGGCAAGCAGCATGCCGATCGCGGTGATCGGCTCGATCGCGCTGGCCACCATCGTCTACATGCTGCTGCAGGTGGCCTATATCGGCGCGGTGCCGCCGGAACTGCTGGCCAAGGCCGGCTGGCACGGCATCGACTTCCGCTCGCCGTTCGCGCAACTGGCCATCCTCGTCAATCTGCACTGGCTGGCGATGCTGCTGTACATCGATGCCTTCATCAGCCCCAGCGGCACCGGCATGACCTACACCGCCACCAGCGCGCGCATGATCTACGGCATGGAGCGCAACGGCACGCTGCCGAAGATCCTCGGCCGCATGCATCCGAAGTGGGGCGTGCCGCGCCCGGCGATGTGGTTCAACCTGGCCGTGTCGTTCGTGTTCCTGCTTCTGCTTCCGCGGCTGGGGCACGCTTGGCCGCGGTGATCTCGGTGGCCACGATCATCTCCTACCTCACCGGCCCGGTGAGCGCGATGGCGCTGCGCCGCACCGCGCCGGACCTGCAGCGCCCGTTGCGCATCAAGGGACTGCCGATGCTCGCCGGCCTCGCCTTCATCCTCGCCACCGAGCTGCTGTACTGGGCGAAGTGGCCGCTGACCGGCGAGATCATCCTGCTGATGGTCGTGGCCCTGCCGGTATACTTGTATTACCAGGCCAAGTGCGGGCTGGCACGATTTCGGTCGCCAGATGAAGGGCGCCTGGTGGCTGGTGGTCTATCTGCCGGTCATCGCTGCGCTCTCATGGGCCGGCAGTGACCAGTTCGGCGGCAAGGGTTACATGCCCTACGGCTGGGACCTGCTCGTGGTCGCCGTGTTCGGCCTGGTGTTCTATCTCTGGGGCGTGAAGTCGGGTTGGCGTACGCCATCGGTGGAAACCGCGGAAGCGGAGGCGCTCAGCAATTCGCCGCACCACTGAGCCACGCTCGACGGCAGCAACAAAAACGCGCGGCGAAAGCCGCGCGTTTTTTTGTGGTGAAGCGCCGGGTGCCCGAGTCCTCTTCACCAAGCGAACAGCATCATCACTGCGGCGCCAACGCGAGTACGTCACCAAGCAGGGCTTGCGCCGTCACCTCTGGCCCCGCGCCCGGCCCCTGGATCACCAGCGGCTGGGTGTTGTAGCGCGTGGTGGTGAGGGCGAACTGGTTGTCGGTGCCATACAGCCGTGTGGCCGGATGGTTGGCCGGCACTTCGACCAGGCCGACGCGGGCACGGCCACGCTGATTGAGGCGCGCCAGAAAGCGTAGCGAGCCGCCGCGCAACTTCGCCTCTGCGTGACGGGTGGCAAGCGGCTCATCCAGTTCATCCAGGCGCGCGAGGAACGTTTCCACGTTGACCGAGCGCAGCGACTCGGGTACCAGGCTCTCCACTTCCACCTCTTCCGGGCGCAACGCGAAACCCGCGCAACGAGCGAGGATCAGCAGCTTGCGCGCCACGTCTTCGCCGGACAGATCCGAGCGCGGATCGGGCTCGGTGTAACCCAGTTCGCGCGCGCGATGCAGCAGGGCGGAGAACGGCTGGCTGCCGTCGTACTGGTTGAACAGATAAGAAAGCGAGCCGGAAAACACGCCTTCCAGGGTGAGCAAGGCATCGCCGCAATGGCGCAAGCGACGCAAGGTGGACAGCACCGGCAAGCCCGCGCCCACCGTGGCCGAATCGCCATAGCTGCCGCCCTGCGCCAAGGCGCTTTGCAGCGAGCGCCAGCCCGGCAGGTCGCCGCCGGCCAGCGACTTGTTGGCGGTGACTACGTGATAGCCACGTGCCAGCCAATCCGCATGGCGAGAGGCGAGCGTGCCGCAGGCGGTGGCGTCGATGATCACTTTGACCTGGCGCATCGCTCGCATCGAGCGCGCTCAGCAGCGCGGCATCGTCGCGGTGGTCGCCGTGGCTCTTGAGCTTTTCGCGCAGTGCGCGATCGGCCAGACAGCTCGGCTTGGGTCTGCTGGCGACGCGAATTGGCGGCGCCCACCAGGCGGATCGAGGCCGCCGCCGGCGTGTTGAGCAACTTGAGGAACGCACCACCCACCACGCCCGTGCCGAGCAAGACCGTGGCAATGGACGACGGCGCCTGCCGTGTTCGGCTGCGCGGTGCGGCTTCGTCGATCCGGCATCCGGCGCTCATGCGCTTACCCTGCGTTTGGCATAACCCACCGCTTCCGCGCGGCCGAGCGCGGCATCGAGATCGCGCAGCAGATCGTCACCATCCTCGATACCGATCGAAAGGCGCAGCAGGCTGTCGGCGATGCCGGCGGCGCGACGCGCCTCCGGCGCCATCGAGGCATGCGTCATCGACGCAGGATGCGCGATCAGGCTTTCCACGCCACCCAGCGACTCGGCCAGCGAGAAATAGCGCAGCCCGTCGACGAAGGCCTCGATGTTGGACACATCGCCTTCCAGTTCAAAGCTCAGCATCGCGCCAAAGCCCTGACTGCTGGCGTGCCGCCAGCGCATGACCCGCGTGACTCTCCAGGCCCGGGTAGTAGACCTTGCTCACGGCCGCATGGCCGTCCAAACGATCGGCAATGCGGACCGGCGTTTTCCTGATGCTGGCGCAGGCGCACACTCAGCGTGCGCAAGCCGCGCAAGGTGAGGAAGCTGTCGAACGGGGCGCCGGTGAGGCCATTGCAGTTGCCCCACCACTTCAGCTGCTCGGCGACCGCGGGATCGCGCGCCACGACCGCGCCGCCCACCACATCGCTGTGACCGTTGATGTACTTGGTGGTGGAGTGCACCACCACGTCCGCACCCAGGGTCAGCGGCTGTTGCAGGGCCGGCGACAGGAAGGTGTTGTCGACCACCAGCAACGCACCCACCGCATGCGCGGCCTGCGCCACGTGGCGGATGTCGGTGATGCGCAGCAGCGGGTTCGATGGCGTCTCCACCCACACCAGCGCCGGCTTGCCGGCGAGGCCTTCGGCCAAGCGCATGCCCGTTGGTGAGGTCGACGAACTCGCACCTGGAAGCGCCCCTTCTTGGCCCAGGCATCGAGCAGGCGCCAGGTGCCGCCGTAGCAGTCGTGCGCGGCAAGCATCGTCGCCCCGGCGGGCACCAGCTCCAGCGCCAGCGCCACCGCCGCCATGCCGCTGGCCGTGACCACCGCGCCGGCGCCCTGCTCCAGCTCGGCCAGCGCCTCGCCCAGCAGGTCGCGCGTGGGATTGCCGCTGCGCGAGTAATCGTAGGCGCGCTTGCCGCCGAGGCCGTCGAACGCGTAGTTGGTCGACAAGTGCAACGGCGGCACCACGGCGCCATGTTGGGTATCGGACTCGATGCCGGCACGCACGGCGCGGGTACAGGGGGACGGGGTCTCGCTCATGGGTGAATCTCCGTGCATGTGGCGTTGCCGCGGGCGGCAAGTGTGTTGGTATCCGGGTCAAGCGCCGGCCAGCGCCTCGCGCAGCAGCGGCGCGAGGCGATCGGTTTCCTTGAGGAAGGCGTCATGGCCATAGGGCGACTCGACCACTTCGAGCGTGGCCGGGCCATGCAGGCGGCGCTGCAGTTCGCACAGGTCGGCCAGCGGCACCAGCCGGTCGGAGGGGAAGCCGATCAGCGTGGCCGGTGCCGCGATCTGCTCCGGCGGCACGTCGTGCAGGTCGATGGATTCGGACAGGGCCAGGAAGCGCTCCACATCGAAACGCTCGACGAAGCGGCGACCCGGCATGCTCCAGATAGTCCTCGACCGGGAAATGGAAACGACCGTCGCGAAACTCCGGTGCGGCGGCGAACCGGCGGGCAAACTCGTCGCTGCCGCGATAGGTGGTCATCGCCAGTTGGCGGGCCAGCGCCAGCGCCTGCTCGGGCTGGCCGCAGTCCTGCCCCAGCCGCACGATGCCGCGCTGGACGCAGCGCTGCGCCGTGGCCAGCGGATGCGGGCGGTGCGCACCGGCCAGCAAGACCAGCCGCCCCAGCGCATACGGATGACGCGCGGCAAACGCCAGCGCCGCCATGGCGCCGTAGGACGAGCCGATGAAGGCATGCACACGCCCGATGCCGAGCGCCTCGCATCAGGGCAGCCAGGGCGTCGGCCTGGTCCTCGCTGGAAACCGCCTGCACACCGTCCAGGTCGGCCGGCGTGATCCAGTCGATCGAAAGCACGCGATAGCGCTCCAGATCCAGCGGAAGTCCGCTGCCGACCAAGGCCTGCCACCAGCCGGGAGCGGCGTCGCCGTCGACCGCCACCACGTCGCGACTGGCCGAGATGCCGCCCTGCACGATCACCGTTGGGGCATCCGGGGCGCCACACCACAGGTAGCTCACATCGAGCTCGCACGGCGCACTGCCGTACTTCGGCGCGATCGTGATGCGGCGGGTGCAACGCTGGGTGGTGAGGTCCGGCCGCATGCCGGCACCGGCCGCGGCAACGGCGGAGGCGGGGGGCGTAAAGGCTTGCGGCTGGCTGGACATCTGGCTTCTCTCCGGTCGGCATCGACCTGCGGACCGGAGGGGAGAGAAGAGCGCGTCGCGGCGCAAGAACAGCGCGGCGGTGCGGATCTGCCCTCATCTCGCGGTGTGCGCCCTAGGCGCTGCCGCAGGAATTGGCACCGTCGCGGAAGGGTCTCCGCAGGTTGCCCCGGCTTCAAAGGGCCTGTCCCTCCGCCGGTCTCGATGAGTGGGGAGAATCTATATCCACCCTGTGCGACTGTCAATAGACGTCTAAACGTCTAGGCGCATATGACCCCAATAACCGCCAGGCCATCACCGCTCGCTGGCATAGCCATCGGCTTGCCAGGCTTCTGCAGCGCCCGAGGCACCCGCACCCCGGACGCGACAGGCGAAGCACTATTGCTTGAGCGCCACATACGACATCGACTTGCCCTGCAGCTTGTCCTCGTAGACCACATTCATGGTCTTTCCATCGGGGGCCACGGTGGACTTGATGACCGCGATGACCTTGCCGTTCCGCTTGTCGGTCTCGAGCATGGTCGATTTGTCCAGCTGCTTCACTGTCACGCTGGTGATACCTGGATCGCCCTTGTACGGCGCCTCGGTGCCGTCCGTCTTCGCGTCGTAGGCCTGCCCTGTCTGCGTGCTCATGTTGAGCATGCCGCCCGTGTCCTTGTAGACAAACACGATGGCGTTGTCGGAAAGATTCGCGATTTTCGAGGTCACCCACGAACCGGAAACAGGATGCGACTCGGCCGGACCTTTCGCCAGCTGCTTCAGGTCGCCGCTGCCCGTCACGGGAGCGCCATTGGTGTTGCTGCTATCGGTGAATTCGAAATGGGCCGTCTTTCCGTCCGGCGCCACGGTCGTGGTCGAGGTGGCAACCACCTTGCCGCCCTTCTTGTCCGTTTCCTTGATGGTGTGGTCATCCACCACTTGGATCGCCACCATGTCGAAATAGGGATGCCCGCTTACCGGATGATCCTGCCCATCCGCCTTGACGCTGACCGGCGGTGCGCAGGTCTTGCAGTCGTACTGACCGTTGACGAGCACGATCACATCGGGCTTCTTGGGCATCTGCACCTTGCTCATGTCGACCTTCCAGGTGCCGTCAAACGCGCTCTGCGCCATCGCACACACAGGACAAAGCAGGACCACAAGGCCCATGGACAGTAACTTTTTCATGATTGCGACTCCCCAGACGTTGAGTATGGCCAGGCAGTGCCCACCGCCCCCAATCAAACATCCCTGTCGTCGGAGCATGACTCCCTTCCGAACCCAGCCTTTCGAACCTACGCCCGGCCCCCAGCCCTAGCAATCGGCTGAAAGTGTTAGGAAAAGCCCCGAGCGCAGCGGCTTCGGTTTACGCAACAAGACCGCCACTGCGACACTGCACCTACTTCAGTTCGCCGCGAGCCGGAATCGATGCCTACTGCCGCCAACATCGTGGTTGCCCTGGTAGCCCTGCTGCACCTGTGGTTCCTGATCCTGGAAATGTTCCTGTGGGACAAGCCGTCGGGGCGGCGAGCGTTCGGACTCACGGCCGAATTCGCCGCGCAGTCCAAGGTGCTGGCAGCCAACCAGGGGCTCTACAACGGCTTTCTCGCCGCCGGACTGTGCTGGGGCCTCTGGCTGGGCCGCGACGGCACCGATATCAAGCTGTTCTTTCTTGGCTGCGTGCTGATCGCCGGGCTGTTCGGGGGGCTGACCGCGAGCCGGAAAGTACTCGTGATCCAGGCTCTGCCGGCCCTGATCGGGCTGGTACTGGTGATGCTGGCCTGAGCTCCAGCCGACACGGCATCTCCTGCATCTGACGATGTGCCATGCTTTTCGCTAGACCGCGATCCCGGATCACTCCATGAGCCCCATTCAACAGGAAGCGGTGGGCAACCGCTTCGATCCCCGCCTGATGCAGCATGCGCGCGAGCGCACCTGGGCTGCGGTACAGGGCATCCACGACCGGATGCGGCCCGGCATCAGCGAGGACGAGGCACGGGCGGTAGCGGACGAAGTGTTCCGCGCCCTGGGCATGGAGCGACTGTGGCACCCGGTGATCATTCGCATCGGGCCCAACACCACCAAGACGTATCGCGAACGCTCCGACGCCACGGTGCGCCTGGGCGAGAACGACATCTACTTCATCGACCTCGGCCTGGTGTTCGATGGGCATGAGGGTGATGCGGGCGACACCTTCGTCGTGGGCCATGCTCCGGAGCAGCAAGCCTGCGCCGATGCCGCACGGGCACTATTCAAGCGGGTCGCCGATGCATGGCGCACCCAGGGCCTCAGCGGCGAGGCGCTCTATGCCTTCGCCCAACAGCACGCCGAGGCGATGGGCTGGCAGCTGAACCATGAGATCAAGGGGCATCGCGTCAGCGACTTCCCCCATTCGGTGCACAAGGCCGGCGATCTCGGTGAGCTGGGCGAGCGGCCCTCCAGTGGCCTGTGGATCCTGGAGATCCAGATCGCCCACCCCAGCCAAGCCTTCGGCGCGTTCTACGAGGACCTGCTGAGCGTCGACTAGAGCCTGTTCACGAGGAGCAATGGCATGAGCACCGACCAACCTGTCCTTGATGGCGGCTGCGACTGTGGCGAGGTACGTTACCGGTTGATCGGCCCGCCGCTGTTCGTGCACTGCTGCCACTGCCGCTGGTGCCAGCGCGAGACGGGCACCGCGTTTGCCCTCAATGCCTTGATCGAAACCGAACGGCTGAGCCTGCTCAAGGGCATGACCGAGGCCATCGTGACGCCCTCGCTCAGCGGCAAGGGCCAGACCATCATGCGCTGCCCTGACTGCCGCCTGGCCCTATGGAGCCATTACGCCGGTGGCGGCCATAGGGTGGCCTTCGTGCGGGTGGGCACGCTGGACCAGCCGGATCGGCTCAGGCCCGACATCCACATCTACACGACGACCAAGCAGCCCTGGGTGGTGATCCCCGACAGCGTGCCAGCGGTGGATGAGTTCTATCAGGCCGACCAGTACTGGCCCCTGGCGAGCCTGGAACGGCGCCGGATCCTGCGCGAAAAGCTGGCAAGGTCCTAGCCTTGGTACAATGGCGGGTTCGCAAGCCTGATACCCCGCCATGTCCTCGCATCTATCCGAAACCCGCCGCCGCCGCACCTTCGCCATCGTCAGCCATCCTGACGCGGGCAAGACCACGCTGACCGAAAAGCTGCTGCTGTTCGGCGGCGCGATCCAGATGGCCGGCTCGGTGAAGGGCGCGCAAGGCGGCGCGCCATGCGACCTCCGACTGGATGGCGCTGGAAAAGGAGCGCGGCATCTCGGTGACCTCGTCGGTGATGCAGTTCCCGTACGAGGGATCGCATCGTCAACCTGCTCGACACGCCCGGGCCACGCGGACTTCTCCGAAGACACCTACCGCGTGCTCACCGCGGTCGACTCGGCGCTGATGGTGATCGACTGCGCCAAGGGCGTGGAGGAACGCACGATCAAGCTGATGGAGGTGTGCCGCCTGCGCGATACGCCGATCATGACCTTCATCAACAAGCTCGACCGCGAGGGCCGCTCGCCGATCGAACTGCTGGACGAAGTGGAGTCGGTGCTGGGCATCGCCTGCGCGCCGCTGACCTGGCCGATCGGCATGGGCAAGCGCCTGAAGGGCGTGTATCACCTGCTGCTCGACGAAGTGCATGTGTTCGAGCAGGGCAAGAATTTCACCCGCCAGGACTCGACCATCTTCAAGGGCCTCGATGCACCCGGCCTGCTGGAGAAGCATCGGCGCCGAGGCGCTGCCGAACTGCGCGAGGAACTGGAGCTGGTGCAGGGCGCCTCGCATCCGTTCGACGTCGATGAATACCTCGCCGGCAAGCAGACGCCGGTGTTCTTCGGCTCGGCGGTGAACAATTTCGGCGTGCAGCTGCTGCTGGACTTCTTCGTCGAGCACGCACCCTCGCCGCGCCCGCGCGGCACGCTCGACGCGCGAGGTGCAGCCCGAGGAAGAAAAACTCACCGGCTTCGTGTTCAAGATCCAGGCGAACATGGACCCGGCGCACCGCGACCGCGTCGCCTTCATGCGCGTCTGCTCGGGCACCTACACCGCCGGCATGAAGATGCATCCAGACGCGCACCGGCAAGGAAGTGCGCATCGCCAACGCGCTGACCTTCATGGCCAGCGACCGCGAGATCGTCGAGACGGCCTATCCCGGCGACGTGATCGGCCTGCACAACCACGGCACCATCACCATCGGCGACACCTTCACCGAAGGCGAGGCTGGTCAGCTTCACCGGCATCCCGAACTTCGCGCCGGAACTGTTCCGCCGCGCGCGCCTGCGCGATCCGCTGAAGATGAAGGCGCTGCAGAAGGGCCTCGCCCAGCTGTCCGAAGAAGGCGCCACCCAGTTCTTCCGCCCGCTGATGTCGCAACGACCTGATGCTCGGCGCGGTCGGCGTGCTGCAGTTCGACGTGGTGGCCTACCGCCTGAAGGACGAATACAGCGTCGATGCGCAGTTTCGAAACGGTCGACCGTGACCACGGCGCGCTGGGTGCATTGCGACGACGAGAAGAAGCTGGAGGAGTTCCGCGAGAAGAACGCGATGAACCTCGCCATCGATGCCGCCGGCGAGCTGGTCTACTCGCGCCGACGCGCGTCAACCTGCAGCTGGCGCAGGAACGCTGGCCGCAGGTGCGTTTCGCGGCCACGCGCGAGCACGCCACCTCGGTCGATCTCTGAGCAGCTGCCAGAGGTCCTCGCGCCACGTGGGTGGATAGCGACATCGACGACCGCGTCCAGGCGCAAGTCCCGTGGATGGCGTTCCATTGAGCGCCATCGACGCGACGACGTCGCGTCTCCTGAGCGATAGAGCCCCGTTAATGCCACCACTGTAATTACCCCGTGCCTCGCTGCTAGCCTACCCCTTCTTCCAGGGGGGAATGAGCGCATGCAACAGGGACAAATCGCCTTCACCACACCAGCCTCCGCCACCCGCTGGCAACGCTGGCTGGTGTTCTCGCCAGCGGCGCGCATCGTGTTCTTCGCCGCACTCATGTTCGTGCTGTACAAGCTGACTTACATGACCGTGGCCGGCCTTGGCGTGGTCGGCAAAGGCGTCGATCCGCTGATCCGTTCGCTGGGCATCCTGGCCATATCGCTGATACCGGCCGTCATCAGTTACTTCGTGCTGGTCAAGGCGGTCGAGCGCCGCCGCGTGAGCGAACTCGCCTGGCGCGACCTACCCAAGTGGGGCGCGCTCGGCCTGGTCCTCGGCGCCGCGCTATTCAGTACCGTGGTGCTGGTGCTTTGGCTGGCCGGCAGCTACCACGTCAGCGGCACAGACCCCCAAGTGAATTGGCTGCCCGCCGTGCTGGTCGTCGGCGTGGGCGCGGGTGTCGGCGAGGAAATCATCACGCGCGGCGTGCTGTTTCGCATGGTGGAAGAAGGCCTGGGCACCTGGTGGGCGCTGGCCATTTCCGCCCTGTTCTTCGGCGCCGCACACATCTTCAATCCAGGTGCCACGTGGTGGAGCTCGCTGGCCATCGCCATCGAAGCCGGCGTGCTGCTGGCCCTGCTCTATCACGTGACCCGCTCGCTGTGGGCCTGCATCGGCCTGCACGCGGCCTGGAATGTCATGCAGGGCACGGTGTTCGGCATCCCCGTATCCGGCACGGCGGCTCATGGCTGGCTGATTTCCTCGCGCAGCGGCCCCGACTGGCTAAGCGGCGGCGTGTTCGGTGCCGAAGCTTCCGTGGTTGCACTGATCATCTGCACATCCTGCTCGCCGTGCTGCTAGCCATCGCATGGCGCCGTGACTCCATCATCCCGCCCGCCTGGCACCGTCGGGCATCCTCCATCGCCCAGGTCACGGCAGCGTAGACCAGACTGCGCCGACCCTGGACTGCCCACTCGCGGACAGCGACAAAAGCCGCAGGTTTTCGCTCAGGGTCGACTGCGCGGCGAGACCCACATGTCGATGCGGGCGCGGAATACTTCCTCGCCCGCATCATTGCGGACGTTCACCGTCACCGGCCACACGTAGCCGTTGGCGGAATCGACCGCGGCACTCTCCGGTTTCGCCAGCGCATGCATGGTCCCGACGGCCTTGGCCAGGTACTCGACGGTCATACCCTTCGGAATCCAACGCATGCTGGACGGGATGGTGGCATCGGTCATCACACCCGCGCTCAATTCCGCGACGTTGCACAGGGCGATCGCATGCACGGTGCCGATATGGTTATGCACGCGACGGCGATCACGGATGCGCACTTCACAGCGCCCCGGCTCCAGCGCCACGAAGCGCGGCGCAATGGTGGCGAAGTAAGGCGCCTTGAAGCAGATGAGGCGCGAGAAGATCCAACGCTCCGCCGGGCAATGAAGCAAGGCGACGGTAAAGCGACAGCACCTGGCTCATGCGAACTCTCCAGTCAGGACGGAGCAGACGCTCCGTCCCTACCCCGCGCGACGGAGCGATTACGCGGCGTCCGCCAGCTTCTTGGGATCCGCGCGGGTCACGGCCGCACGCAGTTCGGACGGATCGAAATCGTCCACCGAGATGAACTCGAACACGCCGCTCGCGCACGCGCTTGAGCAACTCGAACTCGGCTGGCGCTGATCACGCCCGCCTGCATCGGCCTCGACCAACTGGCCGTTGTAGTCGTGCGACTTGAACTGGCCCGCCTTCTGCGCCTTGCCGAACTTGCGCTCCACCGGCTCGGCGGCGATCACGTCCGGCAGCAGGGCATTCATGCGGCCGACGGTGTTGTTCGGCGGTCGGGGTGAGATAGATCCACTCGGTCAGGCGATCGCGCGCTTCGTTCGGCGCCGTGATCAGCGCGGCGACGCGGCGCCCCAGACGATCGGACGGCGGCACTTCGCGGCGACCCAGCGGGAACACCAGCACGCGCAGCATCCACGCCACCGGACGCACCGGGAAGTTGCGGATCGCGCCATCCAGCGCCATCTGCATCCGCCACACGCACTCGTGGAACGCCCAGGCCAGCAACGGACGATCCGCTTCCGGGCGGCCGGTATCTTCGTAGCGCTTGAGCATCGCGCTGGCGATGTACAGGTAGCTCAGCACGTCGCCCAGTCGCGCCGACAGCTTTTCCTTGAACTTCAGCTTGCCGCCGAGCACGCCCATGAAGGTGTCGGCGCACAGCGCCAGCGCAGCCGAGTAGCGGTTGAGCTTGCGGTAGTAGCGGCGCGTATAGGCATCACCGGCGGTGTCGCCGATGCGTGAGCCGGTGAGCCCCAGCGCGAAGCTGCGCACCGCATTGGAGATGCCGAAGCCGATGTGGCCGAACAGCAGCGCGATCGAAGGTCTTCAGGCTGCTCGCCGTAATCGGCGATCGACAGCGCCTGCATTTCCTTCAGCACGTACGGATGGCAGCGGATCGCGCCCTGGCCGAAGATCATCAGGCTGCGCGTCATGATGTTGGCGCCTTCGACCGTGATGGCGATCGGCACGCCCTGCCAGCCGCGGCCGGCGTAGTTCTTCGGACCCAGCTGCACGGCCTTGCCGCCATGCACGTCCATGGCGTCGCCTGGCGACCGACGCGCCCCATTCGGTGGCGTGGTACTTGGCGATCGCCGAAGGCACCGCCGGCTTCTCGCCGCGATCGACCGCCGCCGCCGTCGCGCGCGACAGCGCCGCGGTGGCATAGGTCAGGCCGCCGATGCGCGCCAGCGCCTCCTCGACGCCTTCGAAGCGGGCGACGGCCAGGCCGAACTGCTTGCGCATGCGCGCATACGCGCCGGTCGGCCGCAGCCGCAGCGCGCACGCCGCCGGTGGCGTTGGACGGCAGCGAAATCGCGCGGCCCACCGAGAGGCATTCGACCAGCATGCGCCAGCCGTGGCCGGCCATGTGCGGGCCGCCGATCAGCACCGACATCGGCACGAACACGTCCTTGCCGTGCAGCGGACCGTTCTGGAACGGCACGTTCAGCGGAAAGTGGCGACGACCGATCTCCAGGCCCTGGGTCGAGCGCGGCAGCAGCGCCAGCGTGATGCCGAGATCTTCCTTGTCGCCCAGCAGGTGCTCGGGGTCGTACAGGCGGAAGGCCAGGCCGACCACGGTGGCGACCGGCGCCAGCGTGATGTAGCGCTTGTCGAAGGTGAGCCTCATGCCCAGCGTTTCGACGCCATCGACCATCTGCTTGCAGACGATGCCGAAGTCGGGAATCGAGGTGGCATCGGAACCCGCGTACGGACCGGTCAGCGCGAAGCAGGGAATTTCCTCGCCGATCGGCCAGGCGCGGCAGGTAGTGGTTCTTCTGCTCGTCGCTGCCGTAGTGCAGCAGCAGTTCGGCCGGGCCCAGCGAGTTGGGCACGGCTACGGTCGACGCCACGGTGGCCGACATCGTGGCGAGCTTCTGCAGCACCGCCGAGTGCGCCAGCGCCGAGAAGCCCAGGCCGCCGTAGTGCTTCGGAATGATCATGCCGAAGAACTTGTGCTTCTTCACGAACGCCCAGACGTCCGGCGGCAGGTCGGCCAGCTCGTGGGTGATCTGCCAGTCGTCGATCATCGCCGCAGAGCTGCTTCCACCGGGCCGTCGAGGAAGGCCTGCTCCTCCACGCTCAGCTCGGGCTTGGGCTGCTTGAGCAGTTCGTGCCAGTCCGGCTTGCCGGAGAACAATTCGCCCTCGAAGCCGACCGTGCCGGCTTCCAGCGCGGTCTGCTCGGTTTCGGAAAGTTTCGGCGTGACCTTGGCGAACAGCTTCAGCAGCGGCGCGCTGATCTGCTTGCGACGGAAGCCATCCATCAGCAGCGGCACGGCGATCGCCAGCTCGATCACCAGCAGGATGAACATCGTCCACGGCGCGCCAGCCATCAGGCCGACCACGACGGTGGTGACCACCGTGGCGATCGCCCAGGTGCGCAGGCTGCTGCGATGGTAGGCACAGGCGCCGGTGGCGATCAGCGCCGCCAGCAGAGTCAGGATCACGGACATCACAACACCTCGTTACGGATGACGACTTGGCGGATCACAGGCATCACGCAGGTTCAGACGGGAACCGCATCGCTGCGGTCCTGGGCGGAAAATTGGCCTACGAATCGTGCAATTTCGCGGGTGAATGCATCGTTGGCGTCGCCGGCCACCATATGGGTGGCTCGCGGCAATTCCACATGCTCGCGCATGCGGCACCAGCTTCAGGAACTCGTCGACGTTGTCGCGCGACACCACATCGCTGCGCGCCGCCGGACAGCAGCAGCACAGGCACCTGAACGTTCGCGGCAGCGGCCATGCAGGCGTGGCTGGTAGCGCTCGCTCTCGCTGACCACGCCGCCGAGCAGCGCCGGATCCCAGTGCCAGCGCAGGCGGCCGTCGGCGCCTTCGCGCAACAGCGGGCGCAACTGGTCTTCGGACTTGCGCTCGCGCGCGATGCGGCATGTACAGCGGCGATTTGCTCCGCCGCCTCGCGCATAACTGGCGAAGCCATCCGGATGCGCCTGCATGAAGGCGAGAATGCGTTCGACGCCGGCGGTCTCCCAGCGCGGCGTGATATCGACCAGCACCATCGCGCGGAACGGCCTGCGGATCGATCTCTCCCGGCGATGACCAGGCCCAGCAGGCCGCCCATCGAGGCGCCCACCAGGATCGGCGGCTTGCGCGCTGCGGCATGCGCCAGCCGGCGCAGATCGTCGACGAACTGGTCCATGTGGTAGTCGCCACCCGGCACACGATCGCTTTCGCCATGACCGCGGCTATCGAAGGTCACGCAACGACAACCCAGCGATGCCAGCGCTGCGGCCGCGCCGCTCCAGGCGCCGCGCGTCTGACCAAAGCCATGCGCGAACAGCAGGGTTGGGCTGCCCGACGGGTTGCGCACTTCGACCGCCAGCCCGAGACCGTCAGCGGCAGCGACACGTGTCACGATCTGCTCGAACGGAGGCATTAGCTACCATACGCATGAGTATGTAGTCGCTTGCCCAGTGCCGTCAATACGCACTGCGACCCATCCGCCAGCCACCGATTCAATCGACTTGCAGGGGCGGCGATTACAAAGGCGGCACGACTGGGGCTACCATGCGCACATGAATGTAAGCAGCCAAACCCGAACGCACCCGCCTGTCCGCCGAGGACTGGGAAGACGCCGCCCTCAGGCTGATCGCCGAACAAGGCGTCGGCGCCCTGGCCGTCGAGGCCCTGGCACGCCAGCTCGGGGTGACCAAGGGCAGCTTCTACTGGCATTTCCGCACCCGCGAAGCCCTGCTGCAGGCGGCGCTGGAGCGCTGGGAGCAGTACGGCGAGCGTGAAGTCATCGGCCAGATCGAGGCAGATCGCCGACCCGCGCGAGACGCCTGCCCGAACTGTTCCGCCGCGTCGCGCACGAACTGGCGCCGCATCGCGTCTATGCCGCCCTGCTGAAGGCGCTGGATCATCCCGCAGGTGGTGCCGGTGATGGCCCGCGTGTCGCAGCGGCGCATGGAATTCCTCACCAACGTCTATCGCGAGGCCGGCCTGCCGCCGCGAGCAGGCGCTGAATCGCGCCCGCCTGACCTATGCGGCCTATGTCGGCTTCCTGCAGCTGAATTTCACGCTCGGCCTGCCGCGCATCAGCCATGACGAGTTCGATGCCTACGTCGAGCACATGATCAGGACGCTGACGCCGAGCTGAGCTTTCCACATCGGCTCTCAGACCGACGACAGCGCCGCCATGCGGCGCTGTCTTCTGTCGAAAAGTGGGCCCGAGCGCGCCCGAACGGCGCTAAACCCTCGGCCGCCAACGGTTTTCCCACAGGTACGCAGTTTTTGCTGCACGTCGCCTTGCAATGCCAGTGCACGCAAACTACCGTTTCTGCTCATTTTTTGACCTAAGACCAGAGTGAGGAACGTGATGTCGAGCAAGCTGGAAGCGCTGCAACGCTGGGTTGACGAAGTGGCGGCGCTGACCCGCCCTGCGCAAATCCATTGGTGCGATGGCTCGGATGCCGAATACCAGAGCCTGGTGCAGCAGATGCTGCAGACCGGCGACCTGATCGAACTGAACCAGCAGACCCATCCTGGCTGCTACCTGCACCGCTCCAACCCGTCGGACGTGGCCCGCGTCGAGCACCTGACCTTCGTCTGCACCAAGGACGAGGAAGACGCCGGCCCGAACAATCACTGGATGGCCCCGGCCGAGGCCCACGCCAAGATCGATGCGCTGTTCGAAGGCTGCATGGAAGGCCGCACCATGTACGTGATTCCGTACTGCATGGGCCCGATCGACTCGCCGCTGGCCCGCTGCGGCGTGGAGATCACCGACAGCCCGTACGTGGTCGCCAACATGCGCATCATGACCCGCATGGGCGCCGCCGCGCAGGCGCGCATCGAGCGCGAGGGTACGCTTCGTGAAGGGCCTGCATTCCACCGGCGAGCTCGACCCCGAGCGCCGCTTCATCATGCATTTCCCCGAGGAGCTGACGATCAAGTCGTATCGGCTCCGGCTACGGCGGCAACGCGCTGCTGGGCAAGAAGTGCCACGCCCTGCGCATCGCCAGCTACCAGGCCCGCAGCGAAGGCTGGCTGGCCGAGCACATGCTGATCGTCGGCATCGAGAACCCGCAGGGCGAGACGCACTACGTCGCCGCCGCCTTCCCGTCCGCCTGCGGCAAGACCAACCTCGCCATGCTGATTCCGCCGGAAGGCTACCGCCAGGACGGCTGGAAGGTGTGGACGGTGGGCGACGACATCTGCTGGATGCGTCCCGGCGCGGACGGCCGCCTGTACGCGATCAATCCGGAAGCCGGCTTCTTCGGCGTGGCGCCGGGCACCAGCGACGAGACCAACCCGAACGCGCTGGAGAGCATCGCCCGCGACACCATCTTCACCAATGTCGCCGTCACCGCCGACAACCAGCCCTGGTGGGAAGGCCTGCCCGGCACGCCGGTCACCGACTGGCAGGGCCGTCCGTACGACGCGGCCAACGGTCCGGCCGCGCATCCGAACTCGCGCTTCACGGTCAGCGCGAAGCAGTGCCCGACCTGGTCGCCACATGCCGAGGACGCCCAAGGCGTGCCGATCAGCGCGATCGTGTTCGGCGGCCGCCGCCCATCGCTGGTGCCGCTGGTGTTCGAGGCGCGCGACTGGACCCACGGCGTGCTGGTGGGCGCGGCGATGGGCTCGGAAACCACCGCCGCCGCCACCGGCGCGGTGGGCGTGCTGCGCCGCGACTCGATGGCGATGAAGCCGTTCTGCCGGCTATCACTACGGCGACTACTTCGCGCACTGGCTGTCGTTCGACCAGCCCGGCGCGAAGCTGCCGAAGATCTTCCACGTCAACTGGTTCCGCAAGGGCGAGGACGGCAAGTTCCTGTGGCCGGGCTTCGGCGACAACCTGCGCGTGCTGGAATGGATGATCGATCGCGTCGAAGGTCGAGCCAGCGGCAAGCAGACTCCGATCGGCACCGTGCCGGCGGCAGGCGAGCTGAAGCTGGACGGCCTTGCACCTCGATCCGCCAGACGCTCGACGCACTGCTGCATGTCGACCAGGCCGGCTGGCAAGCCGAGCTGGCCGCCATCGGCGAGTACCTGCGCAGCTTCGGCGACGCGCATGCCACAGCAACTGCATGACGAGCAGCAACGCGTCGCCAAGGCGCTGGATGATGCCGCGGTGACGCCGCGCGCCGCAGCCGCACGCTGAGCCACGCCGCCCGCCAGCCGCGGCAAGCGGCTGGCGGGCGTTCTTGCATGGCCGTCTTCTAAACCTTGCCAGCGCAGCCGCGCATCCAAGCTGGCAAGATGATTGCTACCTGCCCAGCCAACGGAAACTGCAATGCCGCCTGCACCCGCCACGGATCCTTCCGACAAGGATGACGTGCACGCGGCTGCCGCAGGTGACCGGCAGGCTTTTCAGCGGCTCTATCGCTTGCACGTGGGTCGCGTGTACGGCGCCGTCTACCGGCTCGCCGGTTACGACCACGCCCGCGCGGAAGATCTCACCCAGGACGCCTTCGTGCGCGCCTGGCAGAAGCTCGCCGGCTTTCGCCACGAAAGCGCCTTCGGCACCTGGCTTTATCGGCTGGCAGTCAACGTTGCGCTGATGGATATCCGGGCGCGCAGTGCCGACCCGGTCAACATGATGACCGAGGACGACGTCCCCGATCACGGCGAAACGCCGTTTTGCGCGGCGGAACGCGAAGAACTGGAACGCGCCATCGGCAAGCTGCCGCCGCGCGCGCGCGCCGTGCTGGTCTTGCATGACATCGAAGGCTGGCGGCACGAGGACATCGCTGCCGAGCTTGGTATGGCGGTCGGCTCGTCAAAAGCGCAGCTGCATCGCGCACGCGGCCTGCTGCGCAAGATTTTGGGAGAACGCTCATGAACGAATTCGAATGGCTCCGCCAGACCCGCGCCCTGCGCGAACCGGTGACGCCAAGCCGTGACCTTTGGCCTGCGATCGAGGCCGCGCTCGACCCAGCGGACAACGCCACGCCGCCGCTGCGCCAACGATCCCAGCGGCGCCAGGCCTGGTTGCTCGCCGCCAGTTTTGCGGGCCTGTCCCTGTTTGCCGGGAGCGTCGCCGTGCATCTGCGTGATCAACCCATGAACACGGCCAGCGAAACGACGCCGGATGTGGCGCGCTGGCATCCCTCCGATCCGCGCCTGGCCGGCGCCGCCGTGCAACTGGATGCGGCAAGTATGGAGCTGCGCCAGGCCATGGAACAGGCGCCCGATTCACCCGCGTTGCAGCGCCTGCTGTACCGCACCCAGAAACAGCAGTCGCAATTGCGTCAGATGGAACACCAGGCTGGTTGAGTCCAGCGGAGCCTTCAGCATGAAAACCGCACGCATCATTCCACTCCTGCTCAGCCTGTCGATCGGCCAGGCACTGGCCGATACGCCCATCAACCTCAGCCATGACGCCACTCCGACCGTGCATGTCAGCATCGGCAACGTCAAAGGGGTGGTGACCGTCACCGCATGGGACCGCGACCAGGTGCAGGTCGGCGGTCGTCTTGGTGATGGCGCCAAGCCACTGACGATCGAAGGCAGCAACAGCGACCTGACGATCAAGGTGCAGGCGCAGGGCAAATCCGGCTGGCTCAACTGGAACAGCGACACCTCGATGGCCGGCACCACGCTCGATGTGCGCGTGCCCAAGGGGGCCTCGCTGGACGTGGACGTGGTGAGCGCGCCGATCAGCATCGACGGCATCGAGGGCGGCAAGATCAAGATCAATGCCGTCAGCGGCAAGGCCCGCGTGAATGCCCGCACACCCTCGGCCGAGGTGGACACCGTCAGCGGCAATATCGAACTGGCCGGCCACGCGGATCGCGTCTCCCTGCAGACGGTCAGCGGCGACATCCTCGCGCCCAGCGTAGGTAATAACGCGGAACTTCAAACGGTGTCAGGCCGCATCCGCGTCAGCGGTGGCCCGTGGCAGAAGCTCAACCTCAGCACGGTTTCCGGCGACGTCCAGCTCTCCGGCGGCCTCGCCGCGAGCGGCACGCTCGACGTCGACAGCATGAGTGGCGACGTGCAGCTGCAGATTCCCGCCAATACCTCGGCGGCCATTCACGCCAACACGTTCAGCGGTGATCTGCGCAGTGATTTCGGCACGGTGAAGAAAGCGGAGCACGGGCCCGGCAGTGCGCTCCAGACCACCCTCGGCTCGGGCAGCGGCAAGATCGCCATCGAGACCTTCAGTGGCGACCTGCGCATTCGTCAGCAAGATTGAGTCAACGCTGCTAACGCCACGGGGCCGCATGGCGTCATGTCATGCGGCCCTTGGCTTGATAGGGGTCAGAACAACAGGCGGGATCCCGCACCCAGACGGCGCGAAACGCAGCAAAGAAAATTACAGGTCCTGGTGATACTGCACGTACGGCGTGCGCGACTGGTCAGGCTCGGGGCCGACCGGGGTGTTCAGGGCATTGCCCGACGACCACACGTTCTGCGCGCCGATGCTCAGTTGACCCTGCCACGGCAGACGCCAGGTCACGCCCAGGTCGATGCTGCTCCAGCGACGATCCGGGCTATATGCCGCGCCCGGCACCGCCGTTTCGGGCTGCATGACGCGACCAACGATGCTGCCACTGAGCGGACCGCGATCGACGCCGAAGCTCACCGCTTTCTGATCCAGCGTGTTGACGCCAAGCAGGTTGCCCGGCAGCAGGCGCACGCGCCCCACACTGGCACCGAGGTCGATGCCGCTCTTGCTATCCAGCACCAACCGACCACGTGCGTTGAGCTGCGTGCTGCTATCGAAGCCGGACAGGCCGTTGACACCAGGCACTGCCCCAGGCAGCAGGCGTGGCAGCGTCGCACCATTGGGAATCGTGTCGGAACCCAGGCTCAGACCCAAACTGTAGCGGCCGGCGTCGTAAGTAGCACCGACTTCCGTGCCGATGAGGCGCGGAGCCTGATTGTTGGCCCAGTTGTGCTCGGTCACGCTGGCGTGTGCCTGCAGATTCGGGCTCAACCCATACTGCAACTGGCTCGATAGCACCGTAGCGGCATCCACCGCACGGAACTGCAGCGGCGCGTCCGCGCGCTGGGCAGCCGTCAGCGTGTCACTATCCGCCTTGAGAGCCAGCCAGCGGCCATCCGCACCACGCCAGAGAGGCACCGCCACGTCCGGGCCAATCTGCGCCATCTGGTCGGGCTGCTGCATGAGCAACCGCCCCGCCGTGTCGTAGGGATCATTGGCCGCAGACTGTCCTGCCGCGATAAACGGCATGAGCAGCAATGGCAATGACAACAACCAACGACGCATGGACGCGAGTCCCCCGGCGATACGGATGAACGGGATGGGTCGCCCCCTCCCAGAGACGATCGGGGCTCAAGATATCACGTTTTACTTTTTGCTAACACCTTAAATGCACCCCTGAAGGTGTGACGGAACCTACGGAATCACCATTTTTTGACATCGGACCAACGAAAGGGTTCCTTGGGCTCGAGTCTTGGGCTACCGCAAAACCTTGGAGCAGCGGTTCAAATGGATCACCGGGCGACAAAGCTGAATGGAGGCGATATATAGTCCACCCGTCACCATGCGCGAATTCGCCTGCGACCGATGACTTCGGCTTCCACCAGCAACCCACTCGTGCCCTGGCCCGCAGACGGTAACGTGGCTGCCATGCACGCGGCCGTGGAGCGGTTGTTCCGCGCCAGCGATGCCGCCAGCGTGCTCGAGATCTGCGAGGCCATGCTCGGTGAACTCGGCATCGGCGGGCGCCTGCATTGGCGCCTGATCGGTGACGAGCCTTCCAGCAGCGGCAGCACCCAACTGGACCTGGCCGAAGATCCGCAGGGGCTGCGCACCTTGGTGCTGGAGTTGCCCGATGCCGTCACGCCGGATTCGCTTTACGACCATCTGGCCTGGCTCGGCCGGCTGTCTGCGTCCCGACTGCGCCAGCTGGCCGAAACGTCGCGACTGTATGAGGCCATTTCGCGACTCGCGCTAGCCGAGCGGCTGCAGCGCGCGCTCTACGCCATCGCCGACCAGGCCAGCGCCGAGCACAACATGACCGAGATGATGCATTCGCTGCACGCGATTCTCGGCAGCCTCATGTATGCGGAAAACTTCTATATCGTGCTGTACGACGCGGCCACGGACAGCGTGCGCTTCCCATACTACGTCGACACCATGGACAAGGAGCCGCCCTCGCCTGACGAGAGCGTGCCCTTGCAGGAAATGCGTGCACAGCCTGACCTGGAACCTGTTGCAGTGCGGCCAGGCGATCATGGGTTCGGTCGCCGAACTGACCCAGCAGTTCCAAGGCCGCTTCGTGCTGTTGGGGCCGGTGTGCGAACACTGGCTGGGCGTGCCGCTGCTGCGCGGATGGCCGCGTGGTGGGAGGCATCGTGATGCAAAGCTATCGCGAGGACACGCATTACACCCAGCACGACCGCGAGCTGCTCAGTTACGTGGCCAAGCACGTGCAGACCGCACTGGAACGTCGCGAAGCGCATGAAGAGCTGGAACGACGCGTCTCCAGCCGCACGGCCGCACTGCGCGAGGCCAACCGTGTCTTGCGCCAACAAGTGTTGCAGCGTCAACGTGGCGAGCGGCTGCAGGCGGCGCTGTTTCGCATTGCCGAACTGGCCAATGCCTCCGAAAGCCTGGACAACTTCTACGCCGCCGTGCATCGCGTGATCGGCGGCTTGCTGTATGCGCGCAATTTCTACATCGCGCTGCTGGACGAAGAGCAGAAGACGCTCAGCTTCCCCTACTCCGTGGACGAATTCGACACCATTCGCCTGCCGCGTGCCCACGGCCGTGGCGTGACCGAGTACGTGCTGCGCCATGCCAAGCCGCTGCTGGCCGACCCGGAGGAATTCGAACGCCTTTCGCGCCTGGGTGAAATCACCCATCGGGGCTCGCGCTCGGTCTGCTGGCTCGGCGTGCCGCTGGTCTGGGGCGACCGCGCCATGGGCGTGCTGGCCGTGCAGAGCTACTCGCCCGAGCATACCTACGATGTGCGCGACCAGGAGCTGCTGACCTTCGTCAGCTACCACATGGCCAATGCCCTGCAACGCAAGCACACCACCGAATCGCTGAAACAGGCCTATGCCAGCCTCGAGCGCCGGGTGACCGAGCGCACACGCGCGCTGGCGCTGGCCAATCGCGACCTGCGCGAGCAGATCGCCGAGCGCGAGCGTGTCGAGCGCCGCCTGAAGTACGAAACGCTGCACGACTCGCTGACCGGCTTGCCTAACCGCACTCTCCTGCTCCAACGCATGGAACAGGCGCTGCAGCGCTACCATGGCGATACGCAGGAACTCTTCGCCGTTCTCTTTATCGACCTGGACCGCTTCAAGGTCATCAACGACTCGGTGGGCCATCTGGTTGGCGACGACCTGCTGTTCCAGGTGGGTGGCCGCATTCGCGCCTGCCTGAAAACGCGCGACGTGGTGGCGCGCCTGGGCGGTGACGAATTCGCCGTGCTGGCGGAAGGCATCACCGACACCGAAGATGGCGCTGCTGATTGCCGAGCGCATCATCGACGAGTTGCAGACGCCTTTCCGTCTCGGCGCGAAGGAGATCTTCACTTCGGCCTCCATCGGCATCGCCCTGCCCAGCCCGCATTACCGGCGCCCGGAAGAACTGCTGCGTGACGCCGATGCCGCGATGTACAACGCCAAGGACGAAGGCCGCCATCGCGCGGCGATATTCGACGATCGCCTGCGCCGCGAGGCACTGTCCCTGCTGGAGATGGAGGGCGACCTTCGTCGCGCTCTGAGTCGCAACGAGTTCGTGCCGTTCTACCAGCCGATCGTGGAACTCCAGACGGCCGCACGGTGGGCTACGAGGCTCTGCTGCGCTGGCGCCACCCCGACCGCGGCCTGCTCACGCCAGGCGACTTCCTCGCCGTGGCCGAAGAGAGCGGCTGCGCGGAAAGCATCGACTGGCAGATCTTCGAGCAGGTGTGCGCGCAAGCCGAGGCGCTGGCGGGCCCGGATGGATTCGTCAGTATCAACGTCTCGGGCCGCCACTTCCGCGCGACCGGACCTGGACCGCGCCTGCTCGACCTGATCGCATCCTACCAGGTGCCACCCACTGTCTGCGCATCGAAGTCACCGAACGCGCGCTGTTGGAGAACGCCATCCAGGTGAAGCGCATGCTCGACAATTTGCGTAGCCATGGGGTCAGCATCGCGCTGGACGATTTCGGTACCGGCTATTCATCGCTGAGCTATCTGCATCAGTACCCGATCGAAACACTGAAGATCGACCGCTCGTTCATCGTCGAACTGCCGCGCGAAGGTGGGACATGGCACGGCCGTGGTGCGCGCGATCCAGGCGCTGGCCGATTCGCTGCAGATGCAGGTGATTGCCGAAGGCATCGAGGAAGAAGAGCAGCGCGATGCCTTGTTGCGCATCGGCTGCCGTTACGGCCAGGGCTTCCTGTTCGCTACGCCCAAGATGGCCGAGGTGTGGCTGCAGCGCGAGCATCATTTCGCGCTGCCCTAGGCGCCTGTTCCATATCGCCAGCGTGCCGCTTACGCGCTTCGACTCCTTCTCCCCTTCGGGGAGAAGGTTGGGATGAGGGGCGGGTGCTCGCGATTGCGCGACAACTCAGCGTTGCCGCCAGGGTGCCGCCTACGCAGCGGGCGTTTCGACTGCCTGCCGGCAGCCGAGTCACTTTTCTTTTGCGGGCCCAAAAGAAAAGTAACCCAAAGAAAATGGCCTGAAGAGCTCATAGCATTGCGTTGGATACGAGCCTGAAGGGTCTGGCCAGATAGATAGGTTGCGGCCCATGGCGAGACACAGCGGCTACACCGCAACGCGCCATTGCGCAGAGGGCTTAAATCGTGGGTGGTGGGTGGCCACCTGAGGCATCGGGACACCGCAAGCGTTTCGACCGTCGGCCGAACCTGCTTTAAGTCCTCACGCCTTGGCGCGTTGCGGTGTAGCCGCTGTGTCTCGCCTTGGGCAACCAGCTATTTGTTCGCGCAAACCTTCCAACGCTTCTATCTCACGGAGTGCTACCAGCTCTTGAGGCCGTTTTCTTTGGGTTACTTTTCTTTTGGGCCAGCAAAAGAAAAGTGACTCGAGCGCCGGCAGGCGATCGAAACGCCCGCTGCGTAAGCGGCAAGCTGGCGATAACGCTCGACCATCGCGCGATCGCCAGCACCCGCCCCCTCATCCCAACCTTCTCTCCCACAGGGACTACTTTCGGGTCGCCCGGAGGGGAGAAGGAGTCGAGCTACTGCGCCGTGGTCGGCGCGCTCGCCGCGGGACTGACACTGAGCAGATGCTCGGCATCAATGCGGTCGAACGTGTAGCGCTGAGCGCAGAACTCGCAGATCACCTCGATCTCGCCGTCGCGATCCTCCAACGTGGCTTCGACCTCGTCGCGCCCCAGTGCACGCAACATCGCTTCCACCCGCTCGCGCGTGCAGCTGCAGCCGAAGGCCAACGGACGTGGCTCGAACAGACGCACCGATTCCTCGTGATAGAGCCGGTACAACAGCTGTTCGGGCGCCGTGCTCAACAACTCCTTGTCCCCCAGGGTGGCGGTGAGATGCTGGATGCGCGTCCAGGCATCCTCATCCTCCACCGCATCGTGCCCACCCTCGCCGGGCAATTTTTGCAACATCAGGCCCACGGCGTGCTCGCCATCGGCGGCCAAAACAATGCGTGCGGGCAGCTGCTCGGACTGGCTGAAATAATTCTCCAGCGCCGAGGACAGGTTCGGATGCTGCAGATCGACCAGGCCCTGGTAGCGCTGGCCGCGTTCGGCATGGCCGATGGTAATGGCCATGATGGCCTTGGGCAGGGCGGCCAGATCCAACACATCGGGCAACGGATCGTTCCAGCGCGCCAAACCACGCAGGCGGCCCTGGTCGGTGCATTCGGCAAATAGCATGCGTAACGGCCCGCCGCTCTTCAGCTCGACCGATAGCGCACCATCCAGCTTGATGTTGCCGGTGAGCAGCGCGCTCGCGGCCATGGCCTGCCCCAGCACCGAGCGCAAGGCGGACGGGTATTGCGCACGCCCCGCTATCTCACGCCAGGCCGGCCCCAGCCGCACCAGGACGCCACGCACGCCAGCGCGCTCAAGGATGAAGCGGTGCAGCACATCTTCGACAAGCACGGTTTCCACGGAAAGGACCTCGCAAGAACAATCCCCCTAGGTGGGGGCATCGCCGCAGGAGCTCAACGGCCGATGACCCAGGCCGTCGGGCTGACGCCTACAGGCTCTTATACTGCCGGGAACCCTTCCAGCGCACCGCCATGACGCCACGACGCCCGTTCCCTGCCCGCCTGCTGCGTTCCCTTGTCATCGTGATCGTGTCCTGGCTGGCGCTGAGCTGGCTGGCCGTGCTGGTGCTGCGCTTCGTGCCGCCCTGGACCTCGGCGGTGATGATGGAGCGCCGATTGGGCGCACTTATCCACGGTGAGACTGGCTTCCAGCTGCGCCAACGCTGGGTGCCATGGTCGCAGGTGTCGCCCTATGTACCGCTGGCGATGGTCGCTGGTGAGGACCAGAAGTTTCCGTTCCACCATGGGTTTGATTTTGACTCCATCCAGAACGCCATGGACGCGGCCGACGAGGGCAAGCGCCTGCGAGGCGCCAGCACGATCAGCCAGCAGACGGCCAAGAACCTGTTCCTGTGGAATGGCCGGAGTTTCGTGCGCAAGGGACTGGAGGCGTATTTCACGGTGCTGATCGAGCTGACCTGGCCTAAGCAGCGCATTCTTGAGGTGTATATGAACATTGCCGAGCTGGGCAATGGGATATACGGCGTCGGCGCGGCGAGCGGTGCGTTCTTCCACCAGCCGCCATCCCGCCTCGGCGCAGCCCAGGCGGCGCGGTTGGCGGCGGTGCTGCCCAATCCCCGCCTATTGCATGCCGACAACCCCAGCGCCTATGTGCAAAGGCGCGCCAACTGGATTCAACAGCAGATGGCCCAGCTTGGAGGCCCGGACTATCTGCAGAGCCGCCGGCCACCGCGCATGCAACGCCAACGTTGACGCTCGCCGCCGCGCCGCCACTGCACTAGCATGCAGCTTCACTCCCGAGAGTCCTTGGCGCCGCCCATGCCCCGCCTAACCGTCGTTGTGCCTGCCCACAATGAAGTCGCCGTACTGGAAGCCTTCCACGCCAGGCTGGGACGAGCGCTGGCGGAGCTGCCGCTGGATAGCCAGGTGCTGTACGTCGACGATGGAAGTACCGACGCGACCTGGCGACTGATCGAGGAACTACTGGCCCGTGACCCGCGCGTGGGGGCCATCAAGCTGTCCCGCAACTTCGGCAAGGAGGCGGCGCTGACGGCGGGTCTCGACCACGTCGATGCGGACGCGGTGGTGGTGATCGACGCCGACCTGCAGGATCCGCCGGAACTGATCCCGTCACTGGTCGAACAGTGGCACGCGGGCTTCGACGTGGTCTACGCCACGCGCACCGCCCGTGTCGGCGAATCCGGTTTCAAACGCCTTACCGCGGCGCTGTTCTACCGCGGCATGGAGCGTCTGTCGGATACCCCGATTCCACGCGACACCGGTGACTTTCGCCTGCTGTCGCGCCGGGCACTGGAGGCGCTGCGACAGCTGCGTGAGCGTCAGCGCTTCATGAAGGGGCTGTTCGCCTGGATTGGCTATCGGCAAACCGCGGTGCACTACTTGCGCGAATCGCGCCAGGCCGGCACGACCAAGTGGAATTACTGGCGACTGCTGCGGCTGGCCATCGAGGGGGTGACTTCGTTCTCCACCGCGCCACTGCGGCTGGCCACCTGGGTTGGCCTGCTGTCATCGCTGGTGGCCTTTCTTTATGGGCTATGGGTGTTCGGCAAGGCCGCCTTGCTCGGCGATCCCGTACAGGGCTACCCGTCCTTGATGGTGGTGATCCTGTTCCTCGGCGGCGTGCAGTTGCTGGCGCTGGGCGTCATCGGCGAGTACCTCGGCCGCAACTACGCGGAGAGCAAACAACGGCCGCTGTATTTCATCGAAGAACACCGATTCCCTCGGGTGGAATGATCACCTCGAGGGGCTGGCGCGCCGGTCTTCGAGTCATCTCTACTGGCTTCACGTCCCCCCAACACCATGCCCCCGCCGCGGCGCTAGACTCAGCGCATGCGGCCCATCCGCGGTCGCGTGGGAGGTTCAGGCATGCGTCAAGTCAAGCATTTGCTGGAAGGCAAGGGCAACGACATCTTCAGCATCGCACCGGACGCACCCGTGCTCGATGCGATCAAGCACATGGCGGAACGCCGCGTCGGCGCGCTGCTGGTGATGCGGGGCGAGCGACTGGTCGGCATCGTTTCCGAGCGCGACTACGCCCGCAAGGTGATCCTGCAAGGCCGGTCCTCCGCCCAGACCGCCGTCTCGGAGATCATGAGCAGTCCGCCGCTCACGGTGGGGCCGGATACCGATGTGTTCGACTGTATGCGCCTTTGCACCGACAGCCGCATTCGCCATTTGCCGGTGGTCAGCGGCGAGCAGGTGATCGGCGTGATCTCGATCGGCGACCTGGTCAAGGAAGTGATCGACGCCCAGGCCGAACAGATCGAGCAGTTGCAGCGCTATATCACCAGCTGATCGAAGCAGGCTTTCAAGCTTCAGCCGGTCGCACCTGCCCCGCATTCGCCGGCACATCCTGCTGCTCCGGCAGCAGGTCTGGCGAGCGACCTGCGCGCGCGGCCACCCAGGTGGCCAGTGCGGACACGCCTGCACCTATCGCCGCCATGCCACCCACGGCCACGCCGAATTTGCCCAGCAAGGTCACCCCGCTGGTGACCACGACGTCGCCGAAGCGCCAGATCGCCGTCTCGACGAAATTCTTGCCCTTGTAGCGCGTCTCCCGCGGCACCCGCGTATACAGCGCATCCACCGCCGGCTTGGTCATGCCATAGGCAAAGCCACGCGAGCCGACCAACGTCACCGATAGCATCGGCACGGCGAAACCCAGCACGGAGAGATTGCCGTGGCCTAACAGCATCAAGGCACCGAGCAACAGCAAGTTGACCAGTGACGGCACCACCAGCCCCCACGTCGTGCCCCGGCGAATCAGCAGCCAGCGGGTGAACGTGAGCTGCAGGATCACACCGAGCACATTCGCCGCCAGATCCAGATCGTTGTAGAAGGACGTGCGTGCGACCCTGTCCGGCAAATGGACCTTGGTGTAGTCCGCCATCAAGGCGTAGGCCAACGTGCCGATGCCGTCGCCCAGGACCATCAGGATCGCCATATAGCGCAGGAAGGGCCGCGTCCACAGTTCCTTGATGCCCGCCCACAGCGAACCGCCGATGACTTCATCGCGCTGCATCGGTGCACGGCAATCAAGGCGCGACGAGAGCGCCAGCAGCAACACCAGGGCGGCCAGCAAAGCGGCCGCCGACACCATCAGCAACGGCGCCACGCCGATCGTTTGCACCAGCAGCTTGGTCACCAACGGTCCGAAGATGGCGCCCGCCATGCCGCCCAGCGCGATCAACGGAAACACACGACGCGCCTGCACGCTGTGGAAGATGTCCGCCATGAAGCTCCAGAACAGCGACACCACGAACAGGTTGAACACACTGACCCAGACGAAGAACACCACGCCCAGCTGGCGTGCGCCAATGCGATCCTGCGCCACGAAGGCAGGCACGAAAACGAGCAGGCAGGCGATAAAAAAACTGTACGTCCAGCCAAGCAGGCGCCTGCGCGGAAAATGCGCCACCAGCGCGCCGAACACCGGCGTCAGCAACAACATCACACCAAACACGCTGCCGTAGAACAACGGCAGCGATGGCGAGCCGACAGCACCACTGAGCTGGTCCCGCACGGGCCGGATGATGTAGTAAGCCGCCATCACGAAGAAGAAGGCTATGGCCGACAGGGTCGAGGCGAGGCCTTCGTTCGCTGCGGCGGATCGAGGGGTATTCACGGGCGTTTCCAGCCTGGGTCGCAGAAAGACTAGCATGTGACCATGACGGGCAAGGACGGGGGAATGGCGTGACTTACGACTACATCATCGTGGGCGCAGGCTCGGCGGGCTGCGTGCTGGCCAATCGACTTAGCGCGCGCCCGGGCAAGCGCGTGCTGCTGCTCGAAGCCGGTCCCAGCGACTGGCATCCGCTGATCCACATGCCGGCGGGCATCGCGCGCCTTGCCAATCATCGTCGACTCAACTGGAACTATCGCACCGAGCCGGAAGCGGAGCTGCTCAACCGCTGTTTATGGTGGCCGCGTGGCAAGACACTCGGCGGCTCCAGCTCGATCAATGCGATGTGCTACGTACGCGGGGTACCTGGCGATTACGATGCGTGGGCGCGCGTGACCGGCGATGCGCGCTGGTCGTGGCCGCAGGTGCTCCCCTGGTTCCTGAAGAGCGAAGACAACAGTCGGGGCGCCAGCCCTCTGCACGCCACCGGGGGACCGCTCGGCGTCAGCGATCTGCGCTACCACAATGCCTTGTCGACGGCCTTCATCGAGGCGGCGGCCAGCGCCGGCCATGCGCGCAACGACGACTTCAACGGTCCGCGACAGGATGGCTTTGGCCTTTATCAGGTCACCCAGCGTGATGGCGCCCGCTGCTCCACTGCTACGGGCTTTCTGCGGCCCGTGCGGCAGCGGGAGAACCTGGAAGTGCGCACGAAGGCTGCCGTCGCCCGCGTCGTCATCCGCAACGGCCGTGCCGTCGGCGTGCAATTGCAGGGCGAGACGGCGTTGCTTGAGGCGGGCGAAGTGATCCTTGCCGGTGGCGCGATCAATACGCCGCAGCTGCTGATGCTCTCGGGCCTGGGTCCCGCCGATCATCTGCGCGAGCACGGTATCGCGGTGGTGGCGGACATGCCCGAGCTGGGCGCCAACCTGCAGGACCATCTGGACATCTGCACGCTCGACGGCAGCACCCAGCGCATCACGTACGACCATCTCAACGAGCTCGCGGCGGGTTGGCGCTTCCTACGTCATCGCGATGGGCCGGGCAGCTCCAACGTGGCCGAGGCCGGCGGCTTTGTTCGTAGCCGGCTGGCCACGGACGAGCGCTGCGATGTGCAGTTCCATTTCGTGCCCGCCTTGCTCGACGATCACGGCCGTCATCGCCTGCCCGGTTACGGCTACACGGTGCACGCCTGCTATCTGCATCCACGCAGCCGCGGTCGGTTGCGCCTGCGTTCGGCCAACCCGGCGCAGCCCATCGCTATCCATGCGAACTATCTCAGCGATCCGGAAGGTCACGATCTGCAGCGGATGATCGAGGCCGCACGTCTCTCTCGCGACATCCTGGCCCAGGCGGCGTTCGCGCCTTACCGCGGTGCTCCAGTGTTTCCGGAGCGAGCGATAGATACCGATGCCGAATACGCCGATTTCATTCGTCGCAAGGCGGAGACGATTTATCACCCGGCCGGCACCTGCCGCATGGGCAACGATGCCGGCGCACCGCTGGACAGCGAGCTGCGTGTGCGCGGTGTGGATGGCCTGCGCGTCGTGGACGCCTCGGTCATGCCGAGCCTGCCGAGCGGCAACACCAATGCGCCCGTCATCATGATCGCCGAACGCGCCAGTGCCTTGATCCTGAACGACGCTTTGTAGGGTTGGAGCTTGCCCCCCTTGCCGGCAACCAACCTCTTGATGGCTTGGGGGAAACGGGGACTTTCGGCCCGACCTGGGTTACTCTCGCCCACGCGTCACGGAGGGATCCGACTCGCATCCACCTGGCCCGGCCTGTCCGGCGCCGCTCTAGTTCCAACGGCGCCCAGCAGGCTCCACCAAAGCGTTCGAGTAGTATGACGTTACGCACGATGCCCCTTTTGATCGCTGCGGCGCTGGGACTGTCCAGCGCGCCCTTGCTCGCCAGTCCATTCGATCCCCCCGCGGCGCAGCCCGCCGGCTCCTCTGCGCAGACAGCCGCCCTGCCCGCCGATCGCATCAAGGAAACGCTGGACGCCTATCAGCAGTGGCTGCAGAAACTGGATGAGCGCCATTCGGTAGCGGGCCTGGCGACGGCCGTCGTGCTGGGCGACAAGGTCGTGTTCGAGGACACCATTGGCTACGCCAATGCGGCCACACGCGAGCCGGTGACGCCGGAAACCGTGTTTCGCCTGGCATCGCTGTCCAAGGCTTTCGCCACGGCGCTGACCGGCGTGCTGGTGAACGAAGGCAAGCTGGACTGGGATACCAAGCTGGCCAGCGTACTGCCATTCTTCAAACTGAAGGACGACTCGGCGCAGCAGCAGGCGACCGTCCGCGATATTCTCGGCCAGCGCGTGGGCCTGCCCAGGAACACGTACGACACCATGCTCGAGGAGAACGTCCCCTACGAGGAACTGGTGCGTAAACTCGACGAGGTCGACCTCACCTGCGGCGTGGGCCAATGCTATGGCTACCAGAACGTCGCCTTCAGCCTGATCGGCGACGTGATCTACGCGCAGACCGGCGACTTCTTCAACCGCCAGGTCGACAAGCGGATTTTCTTCCCGCTCGGCATGAAGACCGCGAGTTATGGTCGCGAAGCGTTGGAGGCGAGCAAGAGTTGGGCGCGCCCGCACCGCCCCAGCGGCGGCGGCTGGACGCCCTTCGAACCGAAGGAAGCCTATTACCGCGTGGCGCCGGCCGCCGGCGTGAACGCCAGCCTGCGCGACATGGAGCAGTGGCTGATTGCGCAGATGGGTGGTCGCCCCGATGTGCTGCCGCCCCAACTACTGGCAACACTGCACGCTCCGGAAGTCGCCACCCCGGTCGAACTGCGCTCCACGCCATGGCGACGCGCTCGCCTGAGCGACGCGAGCTACGCCCTCGGCTGGCGCGTCTTCGAATATGGCGGCGAAACCCTGGTCTTCCATGCCGGCGCGGTCGAAGGCTATCGCACCATGATCGGCTTCTTCCCCAAATATCACGTCGGCGTGGTGACGCTGTGGAATTCCGCTGGCCCCGTCCCTTCGGGCCTGATGCCTGAGGTCCTGGATGGCCTGCTCGGCCTGCCGCATGTGGATTGGACGGGCCTCGATAGCGATGCGCCTGCAAAGGCGGCCGCCCTCCCCAAAGGCAAGACACGCAACAAGACCAGGACCGCAACGAGCGGTCACGCCACGAGCCGCTGACCCGCCATACCAATCAGCCAGCCCTGGAAGCAAAGAAGCGCTGCATGGTCACATGCAGCGCTTCTTTCGTCAGCACGGGCCGCACGCCCGTGCGGTCCGCTACCGATCAGTTGAGCTTGAAGACAATGCGACGCTTGTCCTGCGAGGCCACCGGTGCGCCATTCTGGATCGCCGGCTGGTACTTCCAACGGCTCACTGCTTCGACCGCCGCGCGATCGAAGACGTGACGTGGCTCCGCATCGACCACCTTCACATCATCGACGTTGCCTTCCGGCGTGATGGTGAAGGTCAGCTCCACCCAGCCCTCCTGGTTGGATCGCATCGCCGTCGCCGGATAGCGCGGACTGATATTTCTCACGAGCACCGCACCATGAGAGCCAGAGCCTTCGCTCGCCGCTACCGCCGTGCTTGCCTGCTGCTGACGCGCCGACTCGGACGGTGCCTGCTGTTGCTGGGCGAGGCGTGCCTGCGCAGCCTTCTGCTGCTGTTCGGCGAGCGCCTTCTGCTGCGCTTCGGCCACCAGGCGATCGGCCTCGGCCTTGTCGGACACGGCCTTCTGGGCAGCCAGCTGTGCCTGCTTCTCCTTGTCGGACGCCTGCTGCTGTTCGCGATCCTGCAGCTTGCGCTGGGCGTCCAGCTTCGAACGCAGGATCGTCAGCGTGTAGTTCGCCGGATCGGCCTTGGCGAGCAGATCGATCTGCCGCTGGGCCTCGGTGAAGTCGCGCTGGTTGATTGCCTGCTCCGCGACGCTGGAACCGACCGGGAAGGTCTCGCGCAGTGCATCAGATGCGACCTGGTTGCCTGGCTGCTTCTCCAGCACCTTGAGATAGAACTCGAAGGCGTTGTTGCCGGCGGGCGCCAGCAGGCGCTGCTCGTTGACCGCCTTGCGGGCTTCGGACAGCAGCTGGTTGGTGCTCATCGCCGCCACATTGACTGGCGGCGGAGGCGCTTCGCGCCCCGCCACCACCGGTGTCGACGGGTGTGCGCCAGCGTCGGTATCGGCCAGGTCCTGGTGCGGCTTGATGATAAGGAACCAGGAAGCCGCCGCGAGCACGGCGACGACGGCAACAATGGCGATGGCGGCTGGCCGAATGGCCCCGCGCGCACGGTGACGCGCATGACGTATGTATCGGGTATCCATGGTCTCTCACTGAGTGTCATCAGATACCCGCGCTTTTTCCCCCTGTGAATCCAGGAGCGGGAACCTCCCCAGGCTCGCCGCGGCGCGGATGTACGAAAGGTAACCGTAATGTGGCACCACGGCAAATCGTGCGTGGCGTCACGTCGCGGAGATCGGGATCGGGCCGGTGCGTCACGGCCGCGTCATCGTGCTGATATCCGAGCACGACTAAGAATTTTTCGTACCCCGGAAACGAAGCGTCCCGGCAAGAGCCGGGACGAATCGCGCTTTCGAAGACTCTCCCCGCGCTGGGCACCGCGGGGAGAAAAGTCGGTGAAGCTAGTTATGTAAGTTGATACTTACTTCTTCGCAGCCTTAGTGGTCTTGGTGGCTTTCACCACCTTGGCAGCGGCAGCCTTCTTCACAGTCCGCTTGGCGGCCTTCTTCGCCACCTTCTTTGCGACCTTCTTAACAGCGACCTTCTTCACGGCGGCCTTCTTGGCAGCCGCCGGACGCTTCTTGGCGACAGCTTTCTTGGCGACCTTCTTGGCGGCAGCCTTCTTGGCGACCGGCTTACGGGCAACCGGCTTCTTCGCGGCGGCCTTCTTCACGGCGGTCTTCTTGGTCGCCTTCTTGGCGGCCGGCTTCTTTGCAGCGGCTTTCTTGGCAGTGGCCATAGTTCGTCTCAGCTCCTCATCAGTTGGCAGTGGTTGCCCAGTAAAAGCATGTAGGAACGCCTCCACAAGCAGATCGCTATTGGTGGCGTGCCGAAGATTGTTCACCTGACGACGGGTGCGTTCGTCAGAAAGCGGCCTTAGAACGTGCAGTGGAATCGAGACCGTGATCTTGCGTACTGCGCCGGCCTTTTCTCCATGCTCGATATAAGGCGGTATGAATTTCGATGTTGCCATAGCACCCGTTCTCCGTGTTCCGATGCGAAAGCTATTCCTGAAGATTTCAACTGTCAATTGATTTTAGCTACGAAATCAATTCGTTTCATCCACCCCCAGGAGGGTCCAAACCCCCACCGGATAAGGCCTGAGGGGGGTCGAAGGGTATTTAGTATCAGACGTCCATACCGCTAAATTCAAATACAACCAGATAACCAGTTAATGCAATAAAACCGCTTAAAACAAGGCGTTTTATGCTACGTCGCAACATTAGGCGGACATACTCACGAAGCATGCATTCCAGTGATTACATGGGGTAAGTTTGAGTGCCCCGCAGGGGGCTCCAGAATGAACAGAACGCGACTGAAATAGTCGGTTCACCCACCCCCGCGAAGAAGCCCGCCCACCCCTCCATTGGACGCCGAATCGGTCGCGAAGGCCGTTCGTCCGAACCTGGCACGGTCGTGCGAACCCCTTCCCGGCCTACGTCATGGACATCTATCGGCATAGCCGTCGGTAACTTTTGCGGCAACCAAAATGCCGCACCTTTAGCTGCCGATATCACCCCGTGGAGCACATGCAGGGTGCGCTGCCGAGGAGTGCATTCCGCGCGAACTCATGATGCGGTCGATGCGCTGGCACCCGGCAATGTCAGTGCGATGTGATGAGGATCGCGGATGCCTCGCCGCTTAAAAAGACGCCGGCCGCTTGGTGGCGGCCGGCGTCGGGTGAAGCGGCGAACGCGGACTTAGTGGTCTTCGTTCTCGATCAGTTCGGCATAGGCGTCGGCGTCGAGAAGCTCGTCCAGCTCCGCCCGGTCGCTGGCGCGAACCAGGAAGATCCAGCCATCGCCGAAGGCGTCTTCGTTGATCGTCTCGGGCTTGTCGTTGAGGCCCTCGTTGACCGCCACGATCTCGCCGGACACCGGGCTGTAGATGTCCGAGGCGGCCTTGACCGACTCGACCACGGCCACGCCGTGACCTGCCTGCACGCTGGCGCCGATCTCCGGCAACTCCACATACACCAGGTCGCCGAGCTGGCCCTGGGCATGGTCGGAAATACCCACGCGAACCAGGCCATCGTCTTCGACGCGGGCCCATTCGTGGGACTTGAGGAATTTCAGATCGCCGGGAATCTCGCTCATGATCGAATCCAGTCGTTGGTCTTGGGTCGGGGATGAAATGGCAATTCTAGCCGCTTCATTCTTGTGGCAACACCGGTCGTGATGTTGCCGTCGAGGTCAGATGCCTTCGCAGGGCTTGCCGTCACGAACGAACGGGTACTTCACCAGACGCACCGGCACCTCGCGTCCGCGGATGTCCACGCGCACGTCGCCCGCCTCACCCGCCGGAATCCGTGCGAAGGCGACGGCCTTGTTGAGTGTCGGCGCGAAACTGCCGGACAGGATCTCGCCGTCGCCGTTTGCGGTGAGCACAGGCTGGCCATGACGCAGCACGCCCTTGTCGTCCAGCACCAGACCGACCATCACGCGCTTTACACCTTCGGCCTTCTGCGCCTCCAGCGCCTTGCGGCCGATGAAGTCACGCCCCTCGTCCAGCGCGATGGTCCAGCCGAGGTTGGCCTCCCAGGGCGACACGGTTTCATCCATGTCCTGGCCATACAGGTTCATGCCGGCTTCCAGGCGCAGCGTATCGCGCGCACCGAGTCCGGCTGGCGCCACGCCGGCGGCGGCCAGCGCCTGCCACAACGCCACGGCGTGCTCCTGCGGCACGATGATCTCGAAACCGTCCTCACCCGTGTAACCGGTGCGGGCGACGAACAGCGGCATGCCATGCGGCCCCTGCGCAGCGGCGGCGGCGAACTTGCCCAGCTTGCCGATGCGCGCGCGATCGATCTCGGCCAACAGGCCGATGCGCCTTGGCGCGGGCGTTGGGACCCTGCACGGCGATCATGGCGAAGTCCGGGCGCTCCTTCACCTGCACATCGAAGGCCTCGGCCTGCTGCTCGATCCAGGCCAGGTCCTTGTCGCGGGTGGCGGCATTGACCACCAGGCGGAAGAATTCCTCACCCAGGAAATACACGATCAGGTCGTCGATGACGCCGCCCTGCTCGTTGAGCATGCACGAATACAGCGCCTTGCCATGAACCTTGAGCTTGTCGACGTTGTTGGCCAGCAGGTGACGCAGGAAGTCCCGCGTACGTGGGCCATGCAGGTCGACCACGGTCATGTGCGAGACGTCGAACATGCCGGCATCGCGGCGCACGCGTGGTGCTCCTCGATCTGCGAGCCGTAATTGATCGGCATGTCCCAGCCGCCGAAATCGACCATCCGCGCGCCGAGCGCGCGATGGGTGTCATTGAGTACGGTCTTCTCGGTCATCGCGGTCGTGCCTGGGGGAAGCCACATTATCGCCGCGCGAACAGGGCAATCCAAGCCGAGCGACGCCGGCTTACCGTGCGTCGCCGTATCGATGACCGCGTCGTGCAGCGCCTTACTCTACGCGCCCGTGCATTTAGCGCGAGTGATGCGGCCCCAACCCCGCGAGCAACTGCTCCACCACCTGCTCGGCAAGTTGCTCGGGGCGCAGGCCCGCGGTGCGCAGATGCAATTCCGCCTGTTCGGGTGCCTCGTAGGGCGAGTCGATACCGGTGAAGTTGAGGATCTCGCCGGCCCGGGCCTTGCGGTACAAGCCCTTCGAATCGCGCCGCTCGCACTCCTCCAGCGTGGTGTCCACGAAGACCTCGAGGAACTCGCCGCCGTCGAACAGGCTCGCGGGCAAACCGGCGTTCGCTCTGCGAACGGCGAAATCGCGCAGACCAGCACGATCAGGCCGGCATCGACCATCAGATGCGCCACTTCGGCCACGCGTCGCACGTTCTCCACGCGCGCCTCCGGCGTGAAGCCAAGATCCTTGTTGAGGCCGTGGCGCAGGTTGTCGCCGTCCAACATATAGGTGTGGTAGCCGAGTGCGTGCAGACGGCGCTCGACCAGGTTGGCCATCGTGGACTTGCCCGCACCCGACAGGCCGGTGAACCACAGGCAGCGCGGCTGCTGCCCCTTGCTGACGCTACGAACATCCTTGGTGAGGTCCGATGTGTTGCCAGTGCACATTGGCGGCACGGCGCAAGGCGAAGTCGAGCATGCCGCAGCCGACCGTGGCATGCGTCTGGCGGTCGATCAGGATGAAGCCACCGAGCGTGCGGTTGTCCGCATAGGATTCGAAGGGTATGGCGTGGTCCAGGTCAATATTGCAGTAGCCGACCTCGTTGAGGTCGAGCCGACGCGCGGCCAGCTCGGCCTGGGTATTGACGTCGACCTTGTGCTTGATCGTGGTGACCCGCGCGTTGACGGTACGGGTAGCCGATCTTCAGCCAGTAGGCACGATTGGGCAGCAAGGCCTCATCACCCATCCATAACAGGTGCGCGGCGAACTGGTCCGCCACCGGGGCCGGCCGCGTGGCATCGGCGATCACGTCGCCGCGACTCACATCAACCTCGCGATCCAGGGTCAGCGTCACCGCCTGGCCCGCCATCGCCTCGCTCAGGTCGCCATCGGCCGTGACGATGCGTTCGATGCGCGCCCGCCGCATGGCCGGCTGCACGACGATCTCACGGCCCACCGCCACCTGGCCCCCACAGATCGTGCCGGCATAACCGCGAAACGACGCATCCGGCCGGTTCACCCACTGGACCGGCATGCGAAAGTCGACCGCTTGCGTAGCCGCCGTATCGGCCGACTCCAGCAACTCCAGCAGGCAGGGACCGCGATACCAGGGCATGCGCGTGGAACGCTGGCCGACGTTATCCCCGCTCGGGGCGACGACGGGCAGGCAGTGCACCGTGGTGATACCCAGATGCGCGGCCAGTTCGCGGTATTCGTTCGCGATGGCGGCGTAGACGTCATCCCGGTAGTCGATCAGATCCATCTTGTTCACCGCCAGGACGACCTGGCGGATCCCCATCAGCGCGCAGATATAGGTGTGCCGCCGCGTCTGCGGCAGCAGCCCCTTGCGCGCGTCCACCAGCACCACCGCCAGCTCGGCATTCGAGGCACCGGTAGCCATGTTGCGCGTGTACTGCTCGTGTCCCGGGCAATCGGCCACGATGAAACTGCGCCGCTGCGTATGGAAATAGCGGTAGGCCACGTCGATAGTGATGCCCTGCTGACGCTCGGCATCGAGACCGTCGGTGAGCAAGGAAAAATCCAGCTGATCGGGCGCGTCGGCGTGCAGCTTGCGGCTGTCCCGGATCAGCGCCGCGACCTGGTCCTCCGGCAACATGCCGGCGTCGTACAGCAGGCGGCCGAGCAGCGTGCTCTTGCCGTCGTCGACGCTGCCGCAGGTGATGAAGCGCAGCAGGTTGGTCATGTCCTGCGCCGCCGCCGGGGTGATTTCCATCGTTGTCATCAGAAATAACCCTCCTGCTTCTTGCGCTCCATGGACGCGCTGGCGTCATGGTCGATCACGCGCCCCTGGCGTTCGGAGCTACGCGACGTCGCCATCTCGTCGATGATCTTGTCCAGGGTGTCGGCGCTGGATGCCACCGCGCCTGTCAGCGGATAGCAGCCCAGGGTGCGGAAGCGCACTTCGCGCATCTCCACCGCTTCGCCCTCGCGCAGCGTGAAACGCTCGTCGTCGACCATGATCAAGGCGCCGTCGCGCTCGACCACCGGCCTCGGCTTGGCGAAGTACAGCGGCACCACCGCAATGCCCTCCCTGCGGATGTAGTGCCACACGTCCATCTCGGTCCAGTTGGACAGGGGAAACACGCGGACGCTTTCGCCCTTGTGGATCTGCGTGTTGTAGGTGTGCCAGAACTCCGGGCGCTGGCTCTTCGGGTCCCAGCGATGCTGGGCATTGCGGAAGGAGAACACGCGCTCCTTGGCGCGCGACTTCTCCTCGTCGCGCCGCGCACCGCCAATGGCGGCGTCGAACCGGTATTTGTCGAGCGCCTGCTTCAGGCCCACCGTCTTCATGACATCGGTGTGCACCGCCGAGCCATGCACCAGCGGCGAAATGCCCTGGCGCACGCCGTCTTCATTGATATGCACCAGCACTTCGACATCACCGGCGGCCGCCACCTGGTCGCGAAAGGCGATCATCTCGCGGAACTTCCAGGTGGTATCCACATGCAGCAGCGGCATCGGCGGGCGCGCGGGATAGAACGCCTTGCGCAGCAGGTGCAGCAGCACGGACGAGTCCTTGCCGATGGAATAGAGCATGACCGGGCGCTCGAAAGCAGCCGCCGTCTCGCGAAAAATATGGATGCTCTCAGCCTCAAGTGCATCCAGGTAGGACATAGGGGACATAGATTGCTTCGCTGGCCTCTGGCTTGATCGCCCTGGGTAGCGGCAGATCATCCGTGGAAATCTAGCGGAAGTCACCTGAAGGAACACGCTCAACCGCCGCAGACGGCAGGAAGCGCGCCAGCGCGATCCGCGCCGACCGGCGTGATCTTTTCGTCACCTCCCTGGCGCAACACTCGTTTAAGATCGGCCTCATGAGTACATCGATGGCGACGGGAAGCGCACAACTCGATGCCACTGCGACGCCCCCCTGCCTGCGCGTCGCGGGCGACTGGACGCTGGCCCATTACGCCGAGCTCGAGCGGGCGGTTGGCCTGATCAAAACGCCGTTGAGCGGCGACACCACCATCGATCTGGACCAGCTCGGTTCGCTGGATACGGCCGGCGCTTCCTTGCTGGTCAGCCTGTTGGGCGCAGCCCGCCTGGGCGACCTGGCGCACGAGGCACCGGGGATGCCGGCGGCCCGCCGCGCCTTGTTGCAAACGGTGGGGACGGCGCTGGCCGGCTACCGCGAACCGGGCCGAAAGGCGCGCCAGGGCAATGCCGTCACGGACCTGCTTGCGCGCATCGGCGCTGCGATGGAGACGGTCTGGCAACAGCAGCTCAAGCTATTGGGCTTCGTCGGGCTCATCCTGCAGACGCTGGCCCAAACCATCTGGCAGCCGCGCCGCTGGCGGATCACGTCGCTGGCGGCGCATATCGAACAGACCGGCCTGGATGCGGTACCCATCATCGTCCTGCTCACTTTCATGGTGGGCGCGGTCGTGGCCTTCCTCGGCTCCACCGTATTGGCCGATTTCGGCGCGACCATCTATACCGTCGACCTGGTGGCGTACTCCTTCATGCGCGAATTCGGCGTCCTGCTCACCGCGATCCTGATGGCCGGCCGGACCGCCAGCGCCTTCACGGCCCAGATCGGCTCGATGAAGGCGAACGAGGAAATTGACGCGATTCGTGCCCTGGGCCTGGACCCGATGGAACTGCTGGTGTTGCCCCGCGTGCTCGCGCTGCTGGTATCGCTGCCCCTGCTTACCTTCCTGGCCACGATCGCCGGCCTGGTCGGCGGTGGCCTGGTCTGCGCGCTCGTCCTGAATATCTCGCCGATCATGTTCATCAACGCGATCCAAACCAATATCGGCGTGCAACATTTCCTGGTGGGTATCGCCAAGGCGCCGGTATTCGCTTTCCTGATCGCCGCGATCGGCTGCCTTGAGGGCTTCAAGGTCACCGGCAGTGCCGAATCGGTAGGCGAACACACCACCTCGAGCGTGGTGCAATCCATCTTCGTGGTGATCCTCATCGACGCCCTGGCCGCGCTCTTCTATATGGAGATGGGCTGGTGAACGCGGCAACTGCCGAGCCACCGGACGATGTCATCCAGGTCCGTAACCTGGTCAACCGCTTCGGCACCCAGACCGTGCACGAACATTTGGACCTCGACGTTCGCCGCGGCGAGATTCTGGGCGTGGTCGGTGGCTCGGGCACGGGCAAGTCGGTTTTGTTGCGCAGCATCGTGGGCCTGCTTCGCCCCACGTCGGGCAGCGTCCGTGTTTTTGGCAAGGATCTGCTAAGCCTCTCGACCGAGCATCGCTCGCTGGTGGAACGTCGTTTTGGCGTGCTGTTTCAAAACGGCGCACTGTTTTCCTCGCTCAACGTCGTCGAGAACGTCGCCATGCCGCTGATCGAGCATGCCGGCCTCACGCGACCCGATGCCCAGCAACTGGCTGGCGTGAAGCTCGCCCTGGCCGGGCTGCCGGCAGGCACCGAGACCAAGTATCCGTCGGAACTCTCCGGCGGCATGGTCAAGCGCGCGGCCCTGGCGCGTTCGCTATCGCTCGATCCGGAGATCCTGTTTCTGGATGAACCCACCGCCGGCCTGGACCCGATCAGCGCGGCCGCGTTCGACCAGTTGATCCTGACCCTGCGTGATGCGCTGGGGCTCACGGTTTTCCTGGTCACGCATGACCTCGACACGCTCTACACCACGTGCGACCGCGTAGCCGTGCTGTCGCAGAAGAAGGTGTTGGTGATTGGCCCCATCGACGTGGTTGCGAAAACCGACGACGCGTGGGTGCAGTCCTATTTTCACGGTCCGCGTGGCCGCGCTGCCGAAGATGCGCGTGCCGCCGAACTCTCGCACGAGGTGAAGTGACATGGAAACGCGAGCCCATCACGTACTCATCGGCTTGTTCACCGTCATCGTGGTGGCCGCAGCCCTGCTATTCGCGCTATGGCTGTCCAGGTCCAGCGCCGACCGCCAATTCGTCCGGGTGCAAATTGTCTTCCAGGAGGCGGTAACCGGCCTCTCGCAAGGCAGCGCGGTGGAAATGAACGGCATCCGCGTCGGCGAAGTCACGCAGCTCAGGCTCGACCCCGCGGACCCGCGCAGGGTGCTTGCAAGTGTCCGCCTTGGCGCCGACACCCCGATGCACCAGGACACGCGCGCCGTGCTGGCGCTGACCGGCGTTACCGGGCTCTCGATCATCCAGCTCAGCGGCGGTACCCCGGGGAGTCCTCCGCTGGTGGGGCGGCAAGGAAACCTGCCGGTGATCGTGGCCGACCCGTCGCCGCTTGCCCGTCTTCGCGCTGGCGGCGGGGATCTGCTGGTCAGCATCAACGAGGTTATCGACCATGCGAACGGGCTGTTGTCGACGCAGAACATCGAGCACATCAACAACACGCTCGCCCATATCGACAAAGCCACCGCTGTCATCGCCGACCAGCACGACGATATTCGCCAGCTGCTGCAACAGTTGGCCATGGCGAGCAAGCAGGCCAACGCCACCCTGGCACAGACCGATCAGCTCATCCGCAGCGCGAACGGCCTGGTCGACAATCAGGCGCGCGCCACCCTGGACAGCGCGCAGAAGTCCATGGCGTCGCTGGAGCGCTCCTCCGCCACCATCGACCAGTTGCTCACCGACAACCGCGCCGCCATCAACGGCGGCTTGCAGGGACTTAGCGAGCTTGGCCCGGCGATCCGCGAGTTGCGCGATGCGGCCGGCTCGATGCGCGGCATCTCCAGCCGCCTGGACGACAACCCGGCTCGCTTTCTGCTGGGCCGTGACCGCAGCAAGGAGTTCGTGCCATGAGGCTTTTCGTCCGCGTTCTGCCGGTGTTGACGGCCACCCTGCTGCTCGGCGCCTGCTCGATCTTTCCGAAGCCGGAACCGCAGGAAACCTATCGCTTGCCGAGCACGCCGCTGCCCCACGCGGACGCGCGGCCCGTCGACTGGTCGTTGCGCATCGATACGCCGCAAAGCGGGCGCATGATCGGCAGCGCGCGTATCGCGGTATTGCCGCAGGGCGACGTGATCACGGTGTACCGGGGCGCGCGATGGAGCGACCCCGCAACGACCTTGCTGCGCGATCGCCTGATCGACGCGTTTCACGACGATGGACGCATTGCCGCCCTCAGCAGCGACGACTCCAGCCTGCAGGCCGACTACATTCTTACCGGCGACATGCGCGCGTTTCAGACCGAGTACCAAGGCGACCATCCTGTCGTGGTCATCCGCTTTGACGCGCGCCTGATCAGCAACGCCGGCCTGCGCATCATCGCCACGCACCGCTTCGAGGTCACCCAGCCGGTGAACGGCTCGGCGGTACCCCAGGTCGTGACCGCCTTTGGTCAGGCCAGCGATGCGCTGGCGGCGCAGCTGGTGTCATGGACGTTGCAGCAACCCGCACGCAACCGGCAGACCAACCACTGACGTCAGCCGCCCGCAGCCGTCGAGGTCGCATGCACCTGACGAAAGGTGAGATTGATCCGCGGCCCGACCTCCGCCGTCGTCTTGGGCAGATCGTGCACATACAGATGCTGGGTGTCGCCGCCCATGCGCAGCAGACTGCCGTGCCCCAGCTCGACCACGCGCACGCTCGCGCTTGCCTTCGCCACGTTTGGCTCGCAGGCGAAACCGGCGCACCGCGCCCAGGCTCAATGACGCAATCACCGGCTGCCTGCCCAACTCCGGCTCATTGTCGCTGTGCCAGCCCATCGAGTCCTGACCGTTGCGATAAAGGTTCGCCAGCACGCTGTTGAAGCGCGTCGCGCAGGCCTCTTCCACGCGGGCCCGCAAGGCCGCCAGCGTCGGCGTCCATGGGTGAGGTTCAAAGCGCGTGCGCGAATAGACGTAGGTGGCGTCCGCGTCGCCGATCCAGCAACTCAATCGGGGCGACTCGACCTCGCGGCCGTAGATGCGAATCCGATGAACCTCCCAGGCGACGGTCGCGAGAAGGTCGGAGAACAGCTCATCGGCTTCGGCCGGCGCCAGCCACGAAGACCACACGGACAGTTCGGCGCCGGGCAGCGGCAGTCGCTGCCAGCCACGCGAGGACTCCTCTTCGAACAGACTCACCCGAACATCTCCCTACGGTCGCACCCAGCTCACCGGTCAGACAATGGCAGGGTACGCCGGCTCGACATCCAGCGTCGAAGCGCACACCGACGCCAGTTCCAGCAGGCGCAGAGTCGGAGCCGCGCGCGCCCACCAGTTGCAGGCCGATCGGCATGCCGTTGGGCAGGTAGCCCATCGGAATGCTCACCGCGGGGCAGCCGGCCAGGCTGGCGAAACTGGTGAGGTCGGCTTGCGAATCCGGCACCGGGCCATCCAGCGGAAACGCGCCCTGCGGCGTCGTCGGCAAGCACCAGTACGTCGATCTGGGCGAACAGTCGGCGCATCTTGAGGGTGGCCGCATCCAGCACGCGGTCGGCGGTGGCGTAGTCGGCCGCGGTCTTGCCAGCGGCATAGCCGAGCAGTGCGGCGGAAAGTGTTCCGATACCGCGATGTTCGGTGTCGGCCAGATCGTCGGCGAAGGTGCCAAGCATCTCCGCCTCCATCAGCAGCAGACCTGCGCGGCGGGTGCGCGCGAAATCCCAATCGGAGAAATCGACGGTCGCGGCGCTCGCCCAGCTCATCGCGGCAATTTCGCCAGCGCCGTCTCGAATACCTCGATCACCTCGGGCTGTACGCCAAGCCGCGGCCAGATCCGGCAACAAGCCCGCGCGCAGGTTGCCCGGCTCCCAGTCCGGCAGGCGAAGCGCCACGCGGCGGCGGCGCGAACGCGCATCGTCGGCGTCATAGCCGGCCAGCACCTGCAGCAGCACGGTGAGGTCGTCGACGCTGCGCGCGAGCAGGCCTACCGTGTCCAGCCGCCGCGCCGCCGGCACCACGCCGCGCGCGGAAATTTCGCCGTGGGTGGGCTTGAGCGCGTACACCCCGCAATAGCTGGCCGGGATGCGGATCGAGCCGAGGCTGTCCGAACCGACGGCCGCCACCGCCAGACCCGCCGCCACTGCCGCCGCGGCACCGCCGGATGAACCGCCAGCGCTATAGCCATGGCGATGCGGGTTATGCGTCGGCGCCGAAATGAGGATTGTCGGTCGACCGCGCCCAGCGCACCTTCGTCCATATTGGTCTTGCCGACCAAGCACCGCGCCGGAAGCGCGCAGCCGCGCCACCACGTGCGCATCCTCCGTCACCGGCTTCACGCGACCCGGCCAGGCCTGCGCGCGTGGGCCACCCGGCCATATCGAAATTGTCCTTGAGCGCCACCGGCATGCCGTCGAGCCTGCCGATGACTCCGTCGCGTCGACGATGCTGGGCTGCCATGGCGCCTGCTCCTGCAGCATCGCCGGACGCAGGCTCGACGTAAGCATTGAGCTGCGGATTGATGCCGCTCGATGGCCTGCTGATAGACCTCGGCCAGCGCCTGCGGCTGTACGCGCCCCGCCGCCAGCCAATGCAGGAGCTGGCACAGCGTGGCCCGACGCAGGTCGAGATCGCTGATCGGCGGCATGCTGAATTCATGGTCTCGTCCTTGGCGCTGGCTGCACGGATTATCCCCGTCGTCGATGAAGGGTTTGCAAGGATCTGACGCACGCACGCGTTGCCCGGCGCGGCCCGAACCCGGACAATGCGGCATTGCACCGTCCGTACGCCACGGCAACGCGTCACCTGCCGCACCAGCCAGATGGAGTCCGCCATGAGCGAACGCGAAACCATGGAATACGACGTCGTCGTCGTCGGCGCCGGGCCCGTCCGGGCTGTCGTTCGCGATCCGCCTGAAGCAGCTCAAGCCGGACGTCAGCGTGTGCGTGATCGAGAAGGCCTCGACCATCGGCGCGCAGATCCTCTCCGGCGCGGTGATCGAACCGCAGCCGCTGGACGCGCTGCTGCCAGGCTGGCGCGACAATCCGCCGCCGATCTGCGTACCGGCCGGCGAGGACGAGTTCTGGCTGCTCAGCAAGACCGGCGCGCGCAAGCTGCCGGTGCCGCCGGGCATGAACAACCACGGCAACTTCATCGTCTCGCTGGGCGCGATGTGCGCCTGGATGGCGCCGCAGGCCGAAGCGCTGGGCGTGGACGTGTTCCCCGGTTTCGCCGCCGCCGACAACATCTACAACGAAGACGGCTCGGTCGCCGGCGTGCGCATCGGCGACATGGGCGTGGCGAAGGACGGCTCGCACAAACCCGGCTACACCGAAGGCATCGACATCAAGGCCAAGGTCACCGTGCTGGCCGAAGGCGCGCGCGGCAGCCTGACCAAGCAGCTGATCAAGCGCTTCAAGCTGGATGCCAGGACAGTGACCCGCAGGGTTACTCCATCGGCATCAAGGAACTGTGGCAGCTGCCGGCCGGCCGCGTCACGCCCGGCAAGATCGTGCACAGCTTCGGCTGGCCGGCCGACAGCCACACCTACGGCGGCAGCTTCCTGTATCACCTGGACAAGGATCGCGTCGCGCTCGGCTACGTCAGCGGCCTCGACTACAGCGACCCGAACTACCAGCCGTGGGAAGCGTTCCAGCAGTGGAAGAACCACCCGATCGGTGAAACCACTGCTGGAAGGCGGCACCATCCTCTCGGCCGGCGCACGCGCCATCGTCACCGGCGGCTACCAGTCGCTGCCGAAGCTGGAGATGCCCGGCGCGCTGCTGATCGGCGACACCGCCGGCCTGCTCAACGTGCCCAAGATCAAGGGCACGCACCAGGCGATCAAGAGCGGCATGCTCGCCGCCGAACACCTGGCCGCCAATGATCTCAGCCCGGCCGGCTTCGACGCCAAGCTGCGTGCTTCCGACGTGATGACCGAGCTCAAGAAAGTGCGCAACATCAAGCCCGCCTTCAAGAAGGGCCTGTGGTTCGGCATGCTCAATGCGGCATGGGAAACCGTCATCGGCGGCGCGTCGCCGTGGACGCTGAAGAACAAGGCCGACTGGTCCTCGCTGCACAAGCTCGGCGAGTGCGAAGAACCGAAGCGCGACTACGTCCAGCGCACACTGCCGCCGCGCGATCGCCTCGCCGGCGTCTACTTCGCCGCCACCGAGCACGACGAGGACCAGCCCATCCACCTGCACGTGGCCGACACCTCCATCTGCGTCGACCAGTGCGCGACGGAATACGGCAACCCCTGCACCCGCTTCTGCCCCGCTGGCGTCTACGAGATCGTCGACGACGCCACGCCGATGGAAGCAGGCAAGCGCCTGCAGATCAACGCCGCCAACTGCGTGCACTGCAAGACCTGCGACATCAAGGACCCGTACGAGATCATCACCTGGGTGACGCCGGAGGGTGGGTCGGGGCCGAATTACCAGAACTTGTGATGTGAGGGCACGGCGCTGTCCACCCGACTGACCTGGCGTCTCAAACGCCTGCACTACACGCTTCAGCGGTTTCGCGGGAGCGTGGCTCTGCGTGGATGGCGCGGGACATTGGCTCGCGCACGCCAGGCACTTGAGCGCAGGCCCGCCGTCGACGACTCGTTACAGGTCGCACCGCTGGCGGTTCCATTCGAGCCTTTCGTGCTGCCCACGTCCGCAACTCCGCTCGTCTCGGTGATCATTCCGATCCATGGCAAGCTGGCCTACACGCTGGCCTGCCTGCGTTCGATGCGACGTCATGCGCCGAGTGCCGCATTCGAAGTCATCGTAGTGGACGATGCCTCACCTGACGACAGCGCCGAAACCTTGGCCCGCGATGGGCGGTGTGCGCCTCCTGCGCAACGAAACCAATCTGGGCTTCGTCGGAAGTTGCAACGCCGGCGCTGCGATCGCCCGCGGTGAATACCTGCTATTCCTCAATAACGATACGCAGGTCATGTCGAACTGGCTGGATGGCCTGCTGACCTGTTTTGCGGAGAAGGCAGATTGCGGCATCGCCGGTAGCAGGCTGGTGTATCCAGACGGCCGGCTGCAGGAGGCGGGCGGATTGATCTTTGCCGACGGCTGGCGGATGGACCGTGGGACGCTTCGAGCAACGAGACGCACCCGCATGGCGCTATCGGCGAGAAGTCGATTACGTCAGCGGCGCTTCGCTGATGATCCGCTGCGACGTCTTTGAGCGCGTGGGCGGCTTCGACATCCGATACGCGCCAGCCTACTACGAAGACGCCGATCTCGCCTTCGCCGTTCGTCAGCATGGGCCTTCGCGTCTACTACGAACCGGCAAGCACGGTGATTCATTGCGAAGGTATTTCCGCTGGTACTGATCTGCAGTCCGGCATGAAGCGTCATCAGGTGTTCAATCAGGCCAAATTCGCGGACAAATGGGCAACGGTGCTGCTCAACCAGCCACCGGCCGGCACCCCGTTGCAACGCGCGCTACGATGGCGCCGCAAGGGTCGCATCCTTGTCGTCGACAGCATGACACCCGACCCCACGCGCGATTCGGGTTCGTTGCGACTGTGCGCCATCCTGAAGCTGCTCGATCGCGCAAGGCTGGGATGCATGCTTCTGGCCGGACGATGGTCGCGCCAGCGATGAAGAGGTCCGCTCGCTGGGCGCGCTGGGTACCGAGGTACTGAGTCGCCCATGGGTGTCCGATCTGCCCCAATGGCTGCATGAGCACGGACGTGAGCTGCACGCCGTCATATTGTGTCGCCACACCGTCGCCGGGCAGTACGCCTCGCTGGTGCGCAAACACGCGCCCAAGGCGCGACTGCTGTTCGACACGGTCGACCTGCATTTCCTGCGCGAACAGCGTGCAGCCGAGCTCAGTGGCAGCGCCACCATGGCCCGACAGGCCAAGTTATCGCGCAAAAGCGAAGTGGCCCTGATCGAGCAATGCGACGCGACGTTCGTAGTAAGCCCACACGAACAAGCATTGCTTGCGGCAGAGCTACCCGATGCCAAGGTGGAACTTCTCTCAAACATTCATGAGATTCATGGCTGCCGCAGGCCCTTTGCGAAACGCCGTGACCTGGTCTTCATCGGCGGCTTCGGTCACCCGCCCAACGCGGACGCCATCCGCTGGATTGCTTCAGCCATCCTTCCCGCGCTCCGAGCCCGCCTGCCGGATATCTGCGTCCATGTTCTCGGCGACATTCCTGACTCGGCACGCAGCGAACTGGCCACACCGGGCCTGGAATTGCACGGCCGAGTGCCAGACCTCGCACCATGGCTGGAGGGTGCCCTTGCTTCGCTGGCGCCGCTTCGTTTTGGCGCAGGGGTCAAGGGCAAGATCAACATGGCGATGAGCTATGGCGTGCCGGTCATTGCCACTACTATGGCCGTCGAAGGGATGCAACTGCGCGACGGCACCGATGTCCTTGTGGCCCAAGATGCCGAGGCCTTTGCGGAGGCGGCTGTCCACCTCTCTGGCGACGAGAGGCTTTGGGACATGCTGTCCAAGCACGGCCTCGACAATGTTAGCGACCACTTCTCGGCAGAAGCGGCCAGCGCCACCTTGCATCGCGCGTTGGATTGACCGACACGGCTGCAACCGGGACCATTCCCGCGCCACCCCAGGTAGATGTTCATGTCGCTAACCGATCTTGCGAAACGCCATCTGTTCCAGCTGTTGCGCGCTGGTTTTCGGCTTGCGCCCATGCCGATGGCGAGCCGCGACCGGCTGCCGTCAACGATTCCTCGATCGATACACTGGGCTGCTGCCGAAAGGGCCACGGGGACTGGCGCCCACGAGTGTCGGTGCCCGCCGACCGCTCAATCGCGCGGCCGGGCACGCTATCGGATATGTGCCCTATCGCAAGGACAGCCTGCCTGATCCACTGCCGGCGACGCTGGTGGCCTTCTACCTGCCGCAGTTCCACCCAATTCCTGAGAACGATGTCTGGTGGGGCAAGGGCTTCACGGAATGGCACAACGTGACCCGCGCCTTGCCCCAGTTCGAGGGACATGCTCAACCGCGACTACCAGGCGAACTTGGCTTCTATGATCTTCGCCAGCCCGACGTCATGCGGCAGCAAATGCAGCTGGCGCGCGAATACGGCATCAGTGCGTTCTGCACCTATTTCTACTGGTTCGCCGGAAAGACGCTACTTGAAGCTCCACTGCAGCAGTGGCTCGCTGACCCGACGCTCGACCTTCCCGATGTGCCTGTGCTGGGCCAACGAGAACTGGTCGCGCCAATGGGACGGCCGCGCCGAAGATGTGTTGATCGGCCAACAGCACAGTGCGGACGATGACCTCGCCTTTATCGCGCACGTTGCGCCCTATCTGCGCGATCCGCGTTATCTGCGCATGGGGAACAAGCCCATGCTCCTGGTCTATCGGCCCGGCTTGTTACCCGATCCCAGGGACACCGCGCAACGGTGGCGTGTGTGGTGCCGAGCTAATGGCGTCGGCGAGATACATCTGGCCTACGTGCAGAGCTTCGACCGTGTCGATCCTCGCACTATTGGCTTTGATTCCGCCGTGGAGTTTCCGCCCAACAACACGACGCTCAAACCCATCACGTCCACGCAACGATTGATCAACCCCGAGTTTGACGGGGACGTGTTTGACTGGCGCGAACTGGCCGAAAGCGCGATTGGAGCGGCGGACCCAGCGTATCCCCTCCATCCAGGGGTCAATCCCAGCTGGGACAACGAAGCGAGGCGCAGTGGACGCGGGCGCATCTTTGCGCATGCTTCACCGCGGCGATATCGCGACTGGCTTCGCCATGCCGTCAGCGTCGCGCGTCGACGAACCCCTGATGCGCCATTGGTATTCGTCAACGCCTGGAACGAATGGGCTGAAGGCGCGGTGCTCGAGCCCGATAGGCGTCTCGGCCATGCGTGGCTGGAGGCGACACGATCCGCCTTGCAGCCACGCTCCCATCGACGGTACGGACAAGCGCCCTTGTGCCGTGATCCATGCCTGGTATGTAGAGGTGCTCGATGAAATCGTCACGCAGCTGCGTGACACTGGCATGGACTGGCGCGTTATCGTGACCACCTCCGCCGACCGTGAGCAGCAGGTTCGAAGCCGCTTAGAACGGTTGGCACTCGACGCCGAGCTCGAGGTGTTCGAGAACCGGGGCCGCGACATCCTGCCTTTTCTGCACGTTGCCGATCGTCTGCTCGACGAGGGTGTCGACGTGGTGCTGAAGCTTCATACGAAGCGCTCGGTACATCGGCAGGATGGGGAACACTGGCGCGACGAGCTCCTGCAGAAGCTGGCATCGCATGAACGCGCGCCCAGGATTTTCAAAGCGTTTCATGACAATCCTCGCTTGGGACTGGTGGCAGCAGAGGGCCACGTGCAGCCCTTGGAGCATTTCTGGGGTGCAAATGAGCCGAATGTTCGCGCTCTCGGCATCCGCCTCGGCCTGCCCCCGTTGGATGAAGGCCCGGCCAGCGACTTCATCGCCGGAAGCATGTTCTGGGTACGCCTGGCTTCACTTCGGCCCTTGCTCGACGCTCATTTGGAGCCGTGGGAATTCGAAACAGAGGCAGGCCAGATTGACGGCACAACAGCGCATGCACTGGAACGCATGATCCAGTTGATCGCGTCGGCCGCCGGCTTTGAGACGCGGGATGCAGCGTTGGCATGCGGCTCTCCCGACGGAACAACGACCGGGGCCGTACCCGTACGCCCGCCGCAGCGGCTGAAGTGCGCATCCCCAGGAGAGCGACGGCGTATTCATACAAATGTTTGAAGCTGGGTAGAATAGCTCCTTTCCGCCCCGGGGGCGGCTTTTTGGTGAAGGACCCGCAGATGAAGATTCTGGTCGGCTACAAGCGCGTCGTGGACTACAACGTCCGCATCCAGGTCAAGCCCGACGGCACGCGGCGTGGTCACCGACGGCGTGAAGCTGTCCGCCAACCCGTTCGACGACATCGCGCTGGAAGAAGCGCTGCGCCTGCGCGAGAAGGGCGTCGCGGAGGAAGTGGTCGTCGTCGGCATCGGCCCGGCCGACCTGACCGCGCACCTGCGCAACGGCCTGGCCATGGGCGCCAATCGCGCCATCCATGTCGTCACCGCCGATGCCGTGCAGCCGCTGACCGCCGCGCGCGTGTTCCTGAAGCTGATCGAGAAGGAACAGCCGGGCCTGGTGATCCTCGGCAAGCAGGCCATCGACGACGACGCCAACCAGACCGGCCAGATGCTGGCCGCGCTGTGGGATCGCCCGCAGGCCACCTTCGCCAGCAAGGTCGAGATCGCCGACGGCAAGGCCACGGTGACCCGCGAAGTCGATGCCGGCCTGGAAGTGATCGAGGCGGACCTGCCGGCCGTGATCACCACCGACCTGCGCCTCAACGAGCCGCGCTTCATCAAGCTGCCGGACATCATGAAGGCCAAATCCAAGCCGATCGACACGATCGAGCTTGGCTCGCTCGGCGTCGAGAGCAACGCTCATCTCAAGACCACGCATTACGCCGCGCCGGCCAAGCGCAGCAAGGGCGTGATGGTGAAGGATGCGGCCGAACTGGTCGCGGCGCTGAAGCAGAAAGGCTGCTCTAAGCAGCCTCGAGGAGATCATGACATGAGCAAGATCCTGGTCATCGCCGAACACCTGGGCGGCAAACTCAACTCCTCCACCGCGCGCGCCGTGAGCGCTGCCGCCGCCGTCAAGCCCGAAGCCATCGACGTACTGGTGCTGGCGGATCAACGCCGACGCCATCGCCGCCGAGGCGGCGAAGATCGAAGGCGTGAGCCGCGTGCTGACCGTCGCCCGCGCCGAGAACGCGCATCCGCTGGCCGCCGTGCTGGCGCCGCAGATCGCCAAGGCCGCCGCCGGCTACAGCCACGTGTTCGCGCCCTCCACCACCTTCGGCAAGGACTGTCGCCCCGCGCGTCGCCGCCCTGCTCGGCGTGGCCCAGGTCAGCGACGTGATGAGCGTGGAAGGCAGCCACACCTTCAAGCGCCCGATCTACGCCGGCAACGCCATCATCACCGTCGAGGCAGACGCCGGCTCACACCGTGGTCGCCACCATCCGCACCGCCTCCTGGCCGGCAGCGGCCAACGGCGCCAGCAGCGCGCCGGTCGAAGCACATCACCGTCGACGCCGCGCTGCCCACGCACACCCGCTTCGTCGAACTGCAGCAGGGCAAGCAGCGACCGCCCGGACCTGCAGAGCGCCAGCAAGGTCGTCTCCGGCGGCCGCGGCGTCGGCTCGAAGGAGAACTTCGACATCATCTACAAGTTCGCCGACAAGATCGGCGCCGCCGTGGGCGCCTCGCGCGCCGCCGTCGACGCCGGCTACGTGCCCAGCGACCTGCAGGTCGGCCAGACCGGCAAGATCATCGCGCCCGAGCTGTACATGGCCATCGGCATCTCCGGCGCCATCCAGCACCTCACCGGCATCAAGGACGCCGGCACCATCGTGGCGATCAACAAGGATGGCGAGGCGCCGATCTTCGAGATCGCGGACATCGGCCTGGTCGGCGACCTGTTCAAGCTCATTCCCGGAACTGGAACAGGCGTTGGGCTGATAGCGATCTGCATGGCGGCGGCCGAGGCCGCCGTCATCGTGTCTTTCCCCCGACGGAAATTTCAATGCGATAACCCTGAGCCGACCAGGCAGCTAGTTCTTGTCGGCGAGGTCTGTTGTAAAGCCTGTCTTAGCAAGTGCTCGGGCGAATTTAATTTTCGCCGATACTGGCACGGCGAAGATCGCCACATCCCGGCATGGATCCAGTCTTTGAGCCTTCATGGAAACATCACTCCAGAAGCGCCTCGCGTCAGCTCCGCAAATGACGAAGTACGGATGATGGAATTAGCCTTTTGACCATAGAAGTCAACATCGGGCGACGCCGCACAAATTTTTCCAGCGAAGACATCCCGGGATCGAACGAGGAAGTTTGTTCTGGTGATCTGTCGAAGTAAGCAATAACTGCCCCATACTGCTGGAACGGCCGCGGAATCATCACCTGCAGCGCCCCATGGCTACGGTAGAATCGCCGCCAATCCGCTGGAATCGCACGCCCGTCTGGAAAGTAGTCGTATTTGCCCAGGACGGACGATGGAATTGCCAAACGCTTGAGCTCAGACGAATACCATGTCGTCATCTCGCGAAGGCAGACGTTGGCTGCATCATGCTTGGTTAGCATGTACTCGTGCGTACCAATATCGAACCCGGAAAAATGATAGAAGCGTAGAGGATAGTCACGGTTGACGACGACTTCTCCTGCGACATTTCGCTGAACCTTGCGGTAATAAAGATTCCAGGTCGCCACGTTATAGGAGGGGAGACGCAGAATCTTCAGCGTCTGAAAAAAACATGGCGCAAGGTCAATCCACTTCTGGTCCGTGAACAAACCACGCTGATTGTCGTCAAAGCAATATTCGCGGCACCGGTCAAGCCACCATCCAGAAAGGCGGGACCTTCGCCCTCCTTCGTCAGGGCCAAAAATCCTAGATTGAACACGCCATGTCGCAGACACCCAAGCATTTCACCGTCCAGTAGATCGTCCGTGTCGGTTGCCGGCGTGGAGACGTGCGGAGTCAGGACGATGGGATGATTCACGCAGTTCGACCTCGAGCTCACGAACCTCGAATAGAGCACCGTATCGGGATCCTGATAGACGACACTCTGATAACCGTAGGTATCGAACAGATGCTTGAACGCGAACGGCTTCACGGCCGTACACAACTCCACCACGGTATGCTCGAACAACCACGCCTCAAGATTGTCCACTCCCGTCACTACATCTTCCGGCCCCAGCACCAGATCAGAATCGCTGTAGTCGAGAACCGGATCCCGGCAATCGCTCAACATCAATACCATTGATGCCTCCGGATGATGCTTGCGCACCGATCCGGCCAAAATGCGGGCCTTCGGAAGGTAGCTGTTATTGATGGAGGTGAAGATCAGTGCGATCATTTCTTCGTCTCATTTTCTCGCGCACTTCCTGCGCGAACGGTAGTAGACCCGCAGAATTCAGACTTGCCCGAACCAGCCTTCTCCACAGTGGGACCTCAGGATTCTGCTGTCCTTTGAGGATCGCAATCTCGCGCTTGAGGGCGGCAATTTCGTGTTGCAACTCGGTGTTCTGGCTCTTCAACAATACGGGATCGGTGATACTCCACTGGCTCGATATTCCCGCAACCGCGCGCTGATAGAAGATGTCTTCATCAGTCAGCTTGGTCGTATCCTGGTACCAAGGCAGGTGAACTGCCGTATAGGGAGGTGCCGTCCGAATCGAGCGCCACCACCGTTCCTCGCTGCAGTGTATGCCAGGACGATAGAGCGCAAACGTCGTATCAATCGCAGCCTCGTAATGCCCGTCGTCAAGCACCGTCTCCCAGAACGGCTTTTCCCAAGCCAGTACTTGCCCCTTGAACTGATAGTGGTCCGGAAGATCGTCGATGCGTAGCGACAACCCCGCCTTGGTATGGCGAGGATAACGCTCTAGGGCCTCGCAGAGCCTCTCAGTGATATCCCGCGGGCATTCCGACGAAGGCACCACATTCGTTCAAAATAAACATTTCGCGATCGATAATTTTGGAGAATCGCTCGCTGTGCCAAAGGGCGAGGTGCCCAAAATTTCGAGGCAGTCTGGCCACGCCATGGGGCGTCTTCTTCAAGTAGTCGAGCAGCGGCTCGTACGTCGATGCGTTGTCAACGATCGTAATGTTCTGGAACGACAGCCGCTCGAGCGACTTGACTACCTGTCGAATATAGCTGAGCCGGTTGTATGAGATAAGAAAGACCGGAACGTTCTGATTTGATAGCTCAGCCATTCTCGAACCCCGAGGAAATCAGACCCTCGTGCCCCCACAAACGCACCAAATGGCCGCTCCATATCATGCGCCATCCTCCACAGCCCGGCTGTCCAGGTCAAAGTCTCAGGTTAACCACGTTACAAGGAACGGCGCCAGCAGCGCGCTACCGACCCAGAACATCGTACCCGCAACAAGCGACATCCCCATGGGAGGCTAAATCTCTCGCAGGTGTGTGAATAGAGTTCAGCATTCGCGTCTGGTGCCATCGTAACAAACGGCCGAGCCCACCTTCCCAGTGGTGGGTCGGCTTCGGCAACCAAGGATATCGCCGATCCGGGCCGTATTTTTGCGCGAACTCATGCTGTCTTAGGATGAAATGGTCGTCTCCTGCATGAATATGTAATGACCCAGAACTTTCTGCACAGGTCAGGCCGCTAAAGCATACGCCCTCGGCGGGTGTTTTGCTGGCGAGCGCCTGGTGCGGTCGCCAGTGGTTATAAAACGCGACCAGTCGCGGATCACCATGCTCATAATTTCCGTGGTCGATTGGCTATTCAGGGTCGTGGCGACGCCGATCCATCTCGCCTACGCCTTGGCGCCGATCTTATTGATTCTGATTTTTGATGAGACCGGTTGTCACGTAGAGCGCCATTAACTATTCCCGGCCAGATACGAGATATTTCCTTATTCTGACGGACCGTATCGTAAACGAAGCACCACGGAACACATAAGGGCAATCAAGAGGTGTGTAGCATCATCATCGATATATATACTTCGGCTCTTGGCAAATACACTGTTGGGGAACCTGTAGACATGGTCTTCGTTGATCGCCAGGTTTTTTGTACAGCCTAAACCCAATAGACCGTCGTGTAGTCGTATAAGTAGCCACCCTGCATCTGCAGCGTCACCTCCGTGACTAGATTGGCGCGTGCAGCCCGGGTAGGAGCATCATCAATATGGACAATGGCCGGACTGTCGCCAGTGTTGACGTAGACATCACCGGTCCTCGTCGCATTCTGGACAGCGAGGGAGTACTCCTCCTGTGAGCCTTTCAACGAGCGCGTGGCCTAACTCGACTTCGGGAAGCTCCTCCACTGCCCCATGTGCCGACTGACTCGGAACACGGACATTTCAAGACCTTCCCGATTTGCAAATATATAAACACTGTAGGCGGTCAGTAGCGAAAGCGGCGCCGCCACAGCGGTGAGCCCTAGCGCATGACTTGTCGAATACATCCGACGCGACACATTTTGGCGCCACATGGCACTTTCCGGCTAGTCAAATAACTGACGCTACCCTGTAAGGACAAACAGGAATCGGACACCGGATACATGTACCGGCGCCCGTGAAACGGAAAACCATCAGCGTAAAGGCCAACGGAATCGCCGCAATAAACAGCACTGCGACCGAACGCCGTAAGACGATGAGCGGTATCGCCAGCAGGGTTGGCACCGATACGAGCGGTTGAATGATAGTATCCACCGCAAGTATGCCGCGGATGCACAGATCTCATCCCAGATATCGCCCCACATGTATTGCAAAAATCCGAACAACCGCCATCTATAGTAGACGGCAGGGTTGGGCGCCTTGTTATTGGCGGTTATCCGCAGGTAAATCGAGTTGAGCTGAGGAACCCAGATCTATGGAATAGGTACGGATCCCCAAACCTTGGCACCCTCACCTCCCTCGGCGAGTAGAATGAAACGCCCGAAGTCAATGTCAGTTCCTTATCCACCACGGAACAGCAGCACAAGAACCGGTAGCCTAAAAGCGATAATGACTTGATCTTTTGCCGAGCAGTTCCCTCTCCATAGATCGCGAGCCAAGTCACCGAAAGAAGCACGAACGGTATCGCCTGCGCACGTACATGACTTGCGCAAGCTAGGACGACACCTGACGCGGCGATCACAACGAGTCGCTGTCGTTTCCAGCCCCTCAGGAAAAGGTAGACATACAGCACAAAGAGAACACGAACAACTGCTCAGTGAGCAACCTATCGATGTTGTAAAGAAAGCCAGGATAGACTGCGACAAGGGCCATGGAAACCAGCTTGCCAGCCCGATTCACGCCTGCAACTTCAAGCAATTTGAAGATCAAGAACAGCAATAGCACCGACATGGCGACATGGGTCATCAAGACTGCCTTTGTCGACACACCGAAGAGCACATAAATGCTGGCAATAAAGAGCGGGTAACCTGGCGATAACCAGCTCGTTGGAACAACGGGCGTGCGCGTTCTACATATCGCCAGAAATCTCTCTTGTCAGCGTGTTGTACTTGATAATGTCCAACGCTGAGTAATGATAGGTTGTCTCATCACCAGAAATGATTTCACGACCGACATGGGGAATGTGAAGGCGTAACCACACGCCAACGGCAATGACAAGCGCAAGCGCGACATAATAGGTGGCAGCCCTGGGGTGAAGCTTGTGTAGCATGCTGTTGCGCTCTTTCGTGGCGGTTGATTTTACGTGTTAAGCAGTACACGTGAAGACAACACCGTCACTCAGCCAAGACTCCAATATTCCGCGCGCAGTTAGTTACATCGGCTTTGGCCACCGCAGTAACGGCAAGATGCCCCTCAACCACCAGCAAGCGCGGTGCATCAGGTCCGACGAAGGCGCTCGGTTCACGCGTCAGCCAGGGCGAATAGGCGACGCACGGAGCCGATACCACCAAACGCCGCGATTCAGGAACATCGGAAGCGAGGACGCCACTCCACCAAACATCAAATCGACCGCTCTCAGTATTGGTAACACTAAACTGCACTGGCCCGGACAGTGCATTCGCACCGCCCGCGACCACTTGGCTTCCCCCCGAAAGATTTACCGCATGCTTCTCGATCGGCAAGAAGACCGTCACACCGCTTAGATCGGGCCGTGCTGTATTAGAGAACCCGATACCCACGAACTTATTGAATGCGGTATCGATTTCCTGCTCAGTCAATTCAGGAAACAAACCTGAATAAACCGAGGGTGCCACATTCGCCATATGAATGGCCTCTAGCGCTGGAAGGTTTTCTCCGCGAAGAACGTGGCCATAATCACCGATTCCAAAAGGTCGCCTCCCATTTAACGCATAAAGTTGTTTCCAACCTCGCACAAAAGGTGTATCAACCTGGCGCAGGATGTTTGACGCTCGCATCACCGGATTGAAAGAACCAAATGTCATTACACTCAGCGCAAAAAAGCCAGTCAGCACGACGATCGAAATTACAATGCTCCGCGGTACTTGGGTATAGCCAGGGATAGACAAGCACCGAACAAAACTGCGCATAGTGCAACCGCAGGAAAGAATTTGACACCTTTCAGTTCAATCAAGACATTGTCAGGCTGACGAACAAAGAAATGGAGGAGACATGCATACGCAAATAGCACAAGCACGATGTATCGGATGCGCAAACGGTTCCATTGATACGACACCGTAACCGCAGAAAAGACTAGAACCAGTATGGATAAGCCAAACTGCATTCGATTTGTTGGAATCATCGAAAAGCCGGTGACTATGGCGACCTTGGCGGGAAACCCGACCAGCATGAACACCAACATCACCAGGCCGACAAGGAACGTCACTGCGGTCACGCGCACCTGAAATGTATCCCATTTGGCGCTCGGCAAGGCTGCCAGCATCAAAAGGCTCAAAGCCGTGGAGGCCGCGCTTAATTCATAAATGGCTTCGCCATTCTTCGTCAGGCTTGCGACAGCGGGAAACGTTGGTAGAAGTGCCGCCAGAAGCATCGAAAGCGTACCGCCACCACCGACTGAAATGCGGTGCCCAGGGTATGTGGTATGAGACACCGCGTTGAAGAAATCCCACTTCAGATAAAGAAATGAACCCAGCCCCAGCAAGGCCGCGATAACTGCCAAAGCCAGATGCTTCCACCTGAAAAGTTCCGGCCTAATGACCCAAATCAGAGGCACGAGCGCGACTGCCGAAGCGAGATAGAACGGGGGATACATCTGCCCTAGGAGGACGTGGGCGACAGACCAGGCAAGCAGAGGTATGCGCACCCCCACTCGGAAGCCGCTCGTAAAAATCGCAAACGGCAGAAAGACGGCACCGAGTGCAGGAAAGTTGCTCGTCCACCACACCTGATAAAACTGACTAAACAGCAACAGTCCGGCAGCTGCAATCGAAAGACCGGTGCGAACACCGAGGTTTCGCAGGAGCCACGCCAACGAAAAGACCAGAAGGAGGTTGTAATACAACCCCTGGAACGACAGGGCTACCCCGCCCGGCACCATCCAGTAGACGAGCTGATTGGGTAAAAAAAGTAACGACAGGTCCTTATGAGGAATTGAAATGAACCAATCCAACTTTTCATAGTACGGCGAAAGCGATGAGATATACGGAAAATGCTCCCCATACGCCTGTTTGAGCATGGGCAGATAGGTGGCCCATTCGTCGGCCCGACCCTCTCGAGGATGCCCCCAGTAGGCCTGGCTTGTCATGTCGCCAAGCATGCGCAACGCGCAAACATAGTGGCTCTGGTAGGCCCTCGCCCAGAGCCAGGCAACGCTAAGTATTAAGGTCACTGCCACGCACGGCCAAAACCAGAGCGACTTGTGAAACGGCGAACAG
>CAWGPI010000008.1:0-108552 GCA_963824525.1 uncultured Gammaproteobacteria bacterium
GTCGCGCACAGGGTGCGCTCCTTGTACGTTGGCCAAGCATCACACGAGAAGGTTTATACCGATCAAGTTTCTGGGGAAGCCGTTCGCTCCTTGGGGCAGCTTGACTGACCTCGTCTGTAGAGCGGCTCCCCGCCCCATTCGCTGAGCACGAAGAGTGTCCCGGGCCGTTGAGCCAGCGTGACAAGGGTGTGCCGCGAAAGATGCGGGGTCGGGGAACCGGGAACCATCGTACTCGCCACGTGGAGGGGATTCATCATGAACAAATCAACCGAACCGGTCTTGCTGTCGCTGGATATTGGCGCCAGGAAACATGCCTTTGCGTGGGCGCTGGGAGAGCACCGGGAAACCGGGTCAGTGGATAACACACCCGCCACCTTACGGGCGCTCCTCACCGGCCTGATGCGTCGTGCGAGTGGGCTGCGCGTGCTGATGGAAGCCACGGGCGTCTATTACCTGGACGTGGCCCTGCTGGCGGCCGAACTGGGTGCCGAAGTGAGCGTGGTCAACCCGCGCGCGACGCACAACTTTGCCCAGGCCATGCAGCAGCGCAACAAGACCGACCGTCTCGATGCCGCGATGCTGCTGGACTTCCTCAAGCGCATGCCGTTCACCGCCTGGACGGCACCACGCAAGGCCTTGCTGGAACTGCGCTGCTATGGCCGCTACCTGGTCCAGCTCACCAAAGAGCACACCGCCGCCAGCAACCGGCTTCATGCGTTGAACAGCATGCAAGCCAGTCCCGCTTACCTGCGCGCTGACCTGAAGCGCTTCATCGCCACGCTGGAGCGGCGAATCGACCGCCTGCGCAGGCATGCACTGGCGTTGATTAAGACCGACCCGCCGCTGCAAGCCCGCTTCAATGCACTCACTTCCATCGTCGGCGTCGCCGACACCTCCGCCATCTCCATGCTCAGCGAGCTGATGGTGCTGCCGTCCACCCTGCGTGCCCGCGCTTGCGTATGCCACGCCGGCCTGGATCCGCAGGTGTTCGAGTCCGGAACCAGCGTGCACAAGGCGCCGCACATCTTCCGCCACGGCAACAAGTACCTGCGCGCGGCCTTGTTCTATCCGGCCTTGAGTGCCGGCCAGCACGATCCACTGGCCAAGGCGTTCAAACAACGTCTGCTCGACCGTGGCAAGACGAAAATGCAAGCCACGGTGGCCATCATGCGCAAAATGCTCACGGCGGCTTGGGTCATCGTCCGCGACCCTCAGCCGTATGACGCCACCAAGCTCTATGCCACCGCTAAAATCGCTTGACTTCGAACAGAGTGTCTACAGGGGTCGCCAGGCGACCGCGCGATCAAAGCTTTCTCCCGCTCCCCTCCATGGAGAGGGTTAGGGAATATCTAGCTCACCCCTCGTCTCCGCTCACGCTTGCAGCTAGGCTTCCAGCCTCACCAAGAGGTCGCCATGTCCGCTGACACACCGCCATTCATCGTCGCCATTCCCGCCCGCTACGGCTCTACGCGTCTACCGGCGAAGCCGTTGCGCGAGATCGCCGGCGTGCCGATGGTGGTGCGCGTGGCGCAGCGTGCATTACAGGCAGGGGCGACCCAGGTCGTCGTGGCGGTGGACGACCCGCGCATTGCCGATGCCCTGGCCGGGCAGGGCGTTGAGGTATGCATGACCCGTAGCGATCATGCATCGGGCAGCGACCGCCTGGCCGAATGCGCCATCCACTACGGCTGGCCCGACGACGCCATTGTGGTGAACCTGCAAGGCGACGAGCCGTTTGCCCCTGCCGCGGGTATTCGCGAGGTGGCACGAGCGCTCGCCGACGATGATGCGCCGGTCGCGACCTTGGCGACGCCCATCGTGGAAGCGCATGAGTTGTTCGATCCCAACGTGGTGAAGTTGGTGCGCACGTCAAATGGCCGGGCCTTGTACTTCAGTCGCGCCCCGTTGCCATGGGCGCGTGACGCGTTTGCCGTGCACCGCAACGTGCTACCGGCCGACGTACCGTTCCTGCGCCATATCGGCATCTACGCGTACCGCGCGGGTTTCCTCAAGCGCTACACCCAGCTGTCGCGTACCCCACTGGAACAGGCCGAGTCGCTGGAGCAGTTGCGCGTGCTCGAACATGGTCATGCCATTGCCGTGCGTCTGACACCTGAGCCGTTCCCGCCGGGTATCGATACGCTGGCCGACCTGGAGCATGCTGAGCAGTGGCTGGCGCAAGGCTGAGCGTTTTCAGCGACGTCGCCGGATCAGCACGATGAACAGTCCGGCCAGCAGCAGGCCGAGCACGAGTCCCAGGCCGGCGCCCCAAAGTGCGCCGCTTGAACCGCCCACGGCCTTGCCGATCAGAAAACCCAGCACAAAAAGCATGGGTAGCGGCAGACAGCCCATGATCGAACCTCCTTGCCTATCCTCGCAGCGCTTCGCGTCGCGACGCAATGCCGGGGTCCGCGCGCTTGTGTCAGCTCATGTGTGCCCATAGATTTTCGTGCACGCGCGCCAGCGGGCTTCGCCATCCGAGAACGTCCAGATGCCTTTGAGAGATCGACCCACGTCCGTTCTGTTCGTTTGCCTCGGCAACATTTGCCGTTCTCCGCTGGTGGAAGCCGTGGCGCGCCAGCGCTGCGCCGAAGCCGGGCTGGATATCGCGCTGGCTTCCTGCGGCACGGGCAACTGGCATGTGGGCAGGGGCGCCGATCCGCGCATGCAGCAGGCAGCAGCGACGGCCGGATACGACCTGTCGTCGCATCGGGCGCGGCAGGCGCATGCGGACGATTTCCTCACTTATGAATGGGTGCTGGCGATGGATCGCGACAATCTGGCCGCGCTCGCGCAGCTGCGCGGGTCAAAAGGCGTACGACCCGAGTTGTTCCTGCCGTGGAGCGGCGTCCGTTCGCCGCTGGAATTTCCCGATCCGTATTTTGGCGAAGCAGAGGGCTTTTGCGAGGCCGTAAGGCTGGCCGAGCAGGGCGTGGATGGGCTGATCGCACGCCTGCGTGGCGGCTGAAACCGGCTAGAATCCATCCATGCAGCCCTCACCGCCGCAAGCCTTCGACGGCAAGGCTTTCGTCAAGACCCTCACGACTTCGCCTGGCGTCTATCGTTACTTCGACGCGGATGGCGATTTGCTGTATGTCGGCAAGGCCGGCAACCTGAAGAAGCGTGTCGGCAGCTACTTCCTCAAGCCGAGGATGGAGCCGCGCATCGCTGCCATGGTGGCGCAGATCGCCCGCGCGGACATCACGGTGACGCGCACCGAGGGCGAAGCGCTGTTGCTCGAATCGCAGCTGATCAAATCGCTCAAGCCGCGTTACAACATTCTGCTGCGCGACGACAAAAGCTATCCGTATATCTACCTCTCCGGTGGCGAGGACTATCCGCGGCTCGCTTTTCATCGCGGCGCACGCAATATGCCGGGGCGCTATTTCGGGCCCTATCCGAGCACGTTTGCCGTGCGCGAAAGCCTCAACCTGATGCAGAAGCTGTTCAAGGTGCGCCAGTGCGAGGACAGCTATTTCAGGAACCGCTCGCGACCTTGCCTGCAACACCAGATCGGGCGTTGCACGGCGCCCTGCGTGAAGCTGATTGCCGTGGACGACTACCGCAATGACGTGCGCCATGCGGAAATGTTCCTCGAAGGACGCAGCAGCGCGGTGATCGACGAACTGGCCAGTTCGATGGACCAGGCTGCCAAGGCGCTGGAGTTCGAGCGAGCCGCGGCCATGCGCGACCAGGTCGCCGCACTGCGCCAGTTGCAGGCACAGCATCACGTGCAGGGCGCCAGCGCCGACATGGACGTGCTGGCCTGCCGTATCGAGGCGGGCATGGCTTGCGTCAGCGTATTGTTCTTTCGCAACGGCATCAGCCTGGGCACGCGCGATTTCTTCCCGCGCCTGCCGCTCGATGCCGAGCCGGCCGATGTGCTGGAGCAGTTCATCGCGCAGTACTACCTCGATCGCCCCGTACCGCGCGAACTGATTCTGGGCGAGCCGGTGCCGGACCAGGAGATCCTGGCCCAGCTGCTGACCGAGCAGTCCGGGCGCACGGTAGAACTGAAATCCAGCGTGCGTGGCGAGCGCGCGCGCTTCCTGCAGATGGCCGAGCGCAACGCGCAGGCCTCGCTCACCGCGCGCCTGGCCAGCCGGCAGACGCTGGGAGCGCGCTTTGATGATTTGCAGAAGCTGCTGGAGTTGGACGAACCACCACGCCGCCTCGAGTGCTTCGATATCAGCCACACGCAGGGCGAGCTGACCGTGGCTTCGTGCGTGGTGTTCGGCGCGGAAGGTCCCGAGAAGTCCCATTACCGTCGCTTCAACATCAGCGGCATTACGCCGGGCGATGACTACGCCGCCATGCACCAAGCCCTCGTGCGTCGCTTCCGCAAAGTGGCGGAGGGCGAGGGCGCCCGTCCGGATGTATTGCTGATCGACGGTGGCAGCGGGCAGGTGGCGCAGGCGCTGGATGTGCTGAAGGAGCTTAACGTCACCGGCATCCATGTGATCGGCGTGGCCAAGGGGCCCGGTCGTCGCGCTGGCGAAGAGACCCTGATCCTCGCCGACTCCGGACGCAATCTGCACCCTGGTCCGGCCTCGCCTGCGCTGCATCTCGTCGCCGCGGTTCGCGACGAGGCGCACCGTTTCGCCATCAGCGGCCACCGCAAGCGCCGCGAGAAGGCGCGGGAGCGCAGTGTGCTGGAGGATGTACCGGGTATCGGCGCGCGACGCCGCACGGCGCTGCTGAAGGCCTTCGGCGGCCTCGCGGGTGTCGAGGCTGCAGGTGTGGAAGAGCTCATGCGGGTCAAGGGAATTGATCGTGGCCTGGCCGAACGCATTTATGCTGTGCTCCATGGCTAGCCGGGCTTGATGCGGTCGTGCCCTCGAAAGAACCCACGCGGAAAGGATCTATGCGCATCAACCTGCCAACCTGGCTCACCTTGTTCCGCGTAATGCTATTGCCGGTCATGGTGGTGGTTTTCTACTGGCAGTTTCCAGGGCACAACATCACGGCGGCCATCGTGTTCCTGCTGGCCGCGATCACCGATTGGCTGGATGGCTATCTCGCCCGGCGCATGAATCTCACCTCGGCCTTCGGTGCGTTCCTGGACCCCGTCGCGGACAAGCTGATGGTGGCGGTCACCCTGTTCCTGCTGGTGGAATCGCATCGTGGCGGGTGGCCGGGCATCCTGATGGCGGTGACGGCTGCGGTGATCGTGGGGCGTGAGATCAGCGTCTCGGCGCTACGCGAGTGGATGGCCGAGATCGGCATGCGCGCCACCGTCAAGGTGGCCGCCATCGGCAAGCTGAAGACGGTGATGCAGATGGTGGCGCTGGTGGTGCTGATCGTGCAGCACGAGAAGAATGCCGAGGCGCTGCGCCTGTACCACATCGGCGAGGCCCTGCTGGTGATCGCCGGCATCCTCACCATCTGGTCCGGCGTGTACTACCTGCGCGCCGCCTGGCCCAGCCTGCGGGGCGACCATCCGGTTCCCGCCTCGCGCGGCGAGAATGAATGAAAGCGTGACGGAGGCTTGACGGCCACCGTTTAGCCATTACAATGCGCGGCTCCGATGCGGGAATAGCTCAGTTGGTAGAGCACGACCTTGCCAAGGTCGGGGTCGCGAGTTCGAGTCTCGTTTCCCGCTCCAAATTTCGTTGACCGATGCATCGCGGTCGACACTCAAAAGCGGCCAAGGGCCGCTTTTTTGTTGCCTGCGCGACGGCGTTCGCCGCGCGCGGAGTGGCATGCAAGGTTTCGAACCTACTCAAGGAATCCAACGGTATCGCGGTAGGCATCGTGGGGTCGAACTCGACCGGTTCGTGCTGGGGAACGCCTTGGTCCAGTCATTGCTCGATGGGCCTACGTCTTCGCCCGCCCCGCCAGCTCCGCAACCTTCAGGATTGGACCGGAGATGATCAACAGGTCGCCTGGAAGGACGACCGTGGCGGGAGTGGCCTGCTGAAAATCCTTATTGGCGTGCTTGACCCCCACCACCGTCACGCCGAAGTTCTCCAGAATCCCATCATCGCCAAGTGGACGATGGTGGACGGGTAGCGGGGCGTACATCATGGCGATGGCGAATCCATCGTCGAACTCGAGGTAGTCCACTGTCCGGCCGGTAATGAGGTGAGCGACGCGCTCGGCCATTTCCGCCTCTGGATAGACGACATGGTGGGCGCCAATGCGTTGAGCGATCTGGCCGTGCTCCATGGTGAAGGCCCGGACCCAGATGTCCTTGATGCCGAGTTCCGTCAGGACCATGACAGACATCAAGCTCGAGGCAAGATCGCTGCCGATGCCGACGACGGCATGACTGAAGTCGGCGACACCCAGCTGGCGCATGACATTGACGCTGGTCGAGTCGGCCTGGACGGCATGAGTCAAGTGTTCCGCCCAGGCTTGAACCAGCTCTGCGTTCTTGTCGATACCCATGACATCATGGCCAAGCTGCATGAGGGACCGGGCCACGGCGCTGCCAAAACGGCCCAGGCCGATCACGACCACGTTGTCGTCCTTGGACAAGGCAAATGGTTCTTTGAGTAAGTTAGCCAACAATGGGATGCTCCTCCGGATGGCGATAGAGCCCGTGTCGATCGCGCAACATCAGTGATGTCGCAAACGTGATCGTTCCAACACGGCCGACGTACATCAGCAGAATGACCATGAGCTGGGCCGATGCGGGAAGATCGGCGGTTATTCCCGTTGACAACCCAACGGTTCCGAAAGCCGAGATCACCTCGAAGATGACCTGATCGGTGGGGAGGTCGGTGACGTGCAGAATGACCAGCGCCCCGAGCGTGATCATGACGCTGCCCAGCGCGACCACGGTAATGGCCTGTCGCTGTGACGAGACGCTGACACGGCGCCCAAACGCTTCGCTATCGCGGCGCCCGCGAATCTCTGCGATGACCAACAAGGCCAGAATGGCGACCGTGCCGACCTTGATGCCGCCGGCCGTTCCGGCACTGCCTCCGCCGATAAACATCAGGAAATAATGCAGGGCCCAGCTGTCATGGCTCATGGCGCCGATATCGATCGAGTTGAAGCCGGCCGTGCGCGCGGAGACCGAGGCAAAGGCCGCCGACAGCAACTTGCCCGGGATAGGCATCGCGCCCAGGGTCTTGGGATTCGACCATTCGAACAGGAGCAGGGCGAGGAAGCCACCGAGCAACAGGACGCCCGTGCCTGAGAGTGTGAGCTTGGTGTGCAAAGACACATGGCGGGCGCCCCGGATTCTTTCACGCAAGTCGTACAGGACGGGAAACCCGATACCACCCGTGACGATCGCCGCCATGATCGGCACGAGGACTAGCGCGTCGGCACCATAGCGCATCAAGCTGTCCGGATGGATGGAAAAGCCGGCGTTGTTGAAGGCGGAGATGGCATGAAACAGTCCGCTCCATGCCGCCTCGCTCCAGCGCAGGTCATAGCCAAGATGCAGTCGGAAGGCAAGCCATGCTGCCACTAGCAGTTCCGTCCCAAGCGTTACCACCAGCACCAGCTTGGCCACGCTGGCGATGTCGCCCAAACGGAGCGAGCGAGTTTCGACCTGGGTGATCAGCTTCGTTCGCAGTGGCAAAGACTGATTGACCATCAAGCCAAGCAGGGTGGCCGCCGTCATCATGCCGAAGCCACCGATTTGGAACAGGATCACGAGGACGGATTGGCCAAAGGTCGACCAGTAGGTGCCGGTATCCACAACCACCAGGCCAGTCACGCAAACGGCCGAGGTGGCGGTGAAGAAGGCAGTCAACCATGTCGCCGCTTCACCTTTGGCCTGCGATACGGGAAGCATCAGGAAGACAGTGCCCACGACGATCGTGAGCAGGAAGCCCAAGGCCACGGCGCGGGTAGGATGCAGCAATTGTTTCATCACAATGCCTTATCCAAACTCACGAACCTGCAGTTTGCTTGAAGGTAGCCATTTTGTGGTCAGCTGGACTTCGTTTCCCGCTCGATAAGATCGGCCTCGGTCCCCAGGGCTATCTATACGAAGGCATGTCGTGACGAGGCCGTGAAGCAGGCGGTGTCATGCAAATCGCCCACGAGTTCGGGAAACGATCTGCGGGTCACCGGGCGGCTTGTTCCAAGGGGGCGCATCCAACCCGTGGCTGTGACCAGGATGGGTCGATGGGCTATTTGGCGTCGTGAAATATCACACCCAGCGTATGCCGATGCCCCGAGCGCACGCGGCTGACGCCGTGGCGCAGATTCACCCGATACGTGCCGCGCGCGCCCTGCACGGGTCGATGATGCACGGCAAAGATCACCGCATCGCCTCGACGTAGCGGCACGACCTCGGGACGCGATTGCATGCGTGGACGTTGCTCGGTCAGCACGAACTCACCGCCGGTAAAATCGCGGTCGGGTTCCGATAGCAGGATCGCCATCTGCAAGGGAAATACGTGTTCGCCGTAGACGTCCTGATGCAGGCAGTTGTAGTCGCCCGCGCCGTACTGCAATAGCAGCGGCGTAGAGCGCGACTGGCCGGCAGCGTGGCAGCGTTCGATGAAGTCGCCATGTTGGGCCGGATAGCGCACATCGAACCCCATGGCCTCGTTCCATTCGTTGGCCAACGGCACCAGACGAGGGTAGATCGCCGTGCGCAGTTCGGCGATGAGTTCGGGCAAGGGATAGCGAAAGTACTTGTACTCGCCGCGACCAAAGCCGTGGCGCCCCATCACCACGCGACTGCGAAACAGCTGTTCCTGGGTGTACAGCGAGGCAAGCGACGCGCACTCATGAGCGGACAGGAATCCATCCAGCATCGCGCATCCCTGCGCGTCCAAGTCCTCGGCGACACGCGACCAGTCGATCGCTTCGATGCGTGCTGCGACGCTATCCCGCTGGTCGAGAGCCAGGTTGCCATGTGGCTGTGCACTCATGCGCAGGCCTCCCGTTGCAGCAGCATGCGCTTGCGTTCGACGCCCCAGCGATAACCGGATGGCGATCCATCGCCGCGCAGCACCCGGTGACAGGGGATGACGATGGCCAGGCGGTTTGCGGCGCAGGCATGGGCCACCGCGCGCGCCGCGGCCGGGGCGCCTATGCGGCGGGCAATGTCGGCATAACTGGTGGTCGACCCGGCCGGAATATCCCGCAGCGCGCGCCAGACCCGTTGCTGGAATGCCGTTCCGCGCGTGTCGAGAGGAAGTTCGATGGCTGTCTTCGGCGATTCGACCAGTGCAACGACTTTGTGCAGAAGCCGCGTCGCCTGGCGATCGCCCTCGATCATGGCGGCGTCGGGAAAGCGCTGCTGCAATTCGTCCAGCACGTCCGCCCGCGAATCACCGAGCAGAATGGCGCATATCCCGCCGCCATGGCGAGCAACCATCAGCGCGCCCAGCGAGCATGTGCCGATGGCGAACACCAGATTTTCCGTTGCGGTTGCCGTGGGCGCCCATGCAGGGGCGCGGCGCTGTGAGTATCGTGAGGCTTCAACCTGTTTCGCGTTTGTCCCGAACGAAATCATCGATCGTCTCCCAACGTGGATGTCATGGAGCCAATCTAGCGACCGGGGCGGAGCCGCACACTCCGATTCTTGCGATCCGCCGCTTCGGGCTATCCCGCGATCGTTGAGCGCCATCGTGTCGGCGTTTCTCCCTCCCATTGACGGAAGGCGCGGTTGAAGGAGTTGAGTTCTTCGAAGCCGAGCAGGAAGGCGATCTCGCCGGTATCCAGATCGGTCGCGTCGAGCAGGCGGCGTGCCAGATGGCGACGCACCTGGTCAAGCAGTTGCTGATAACTGGTGCCGGCCTCGCCCAATTTTCGCTGCAAGGTGCGGGGGCTCAGATGCAAGGCATCGGCGACTTGCGCCATGCGCAGATGACCGCCGCGCATGCCGCGTGCCAGCACGTTCCACACTTTGTCGCGCAATGAAGTGCTGTCACTCAGCTCATGCAGCGATGCCTCCAGGGTCGGCAGTAGCGTAGCCAGATGATCCTGGTCGTGGGTGATAAAGGGGAGGTCGAGATCGGCGCGGTCGTACACGATGCGATCCTGCGCAGCGTTGAAGCGCAGTTCGCAGTGGAAGTGCGCGGCCAGCACATCGGCAGCGATCGGCCTGCGCGTGAGTTCCAGTCGCCGCAAGCGGATGTTGCGGCCGGTGCCGCGTTCTGCCAGCGCAAAATTCGAGGCGAAGACGGCATCGATCAGGAAGTGCGGCGCATGACCTTCCGCAAGCATCCAGCGCATGCTCACGGCCGCCTCATCGCGACTCAACTCGATGCTGATGTCTTCTGGACAGGTGAGGCGCTTGTAGCGGGCCAACTTCTGCAAGGCTTCGCCGAGGGTTGCCGAATGCAATGCCGCCAGCGATACGACGTCATGGATCTCGGTACGCGTGCCGTCACCCAGGCGCAGGCCAAGGGTCGGGTCGCCATGGAGCGCCTCGGTTGACCGCCATAGGTCGAAGAACTGCGCCGTGGTCACCGTGGCGCGGGCTTGTTCCATCAGGTCGCTGGGCAAGCCCGCGTGTTTCAATACGGCAGGCACGTCGATCCCGAGCCCCGTCAGTCGTTCGTATGCGCCCCGGCTCAGTGGAATCTGGTCGACTCTCACGTTCGTCTTCTCACGAGATGGCCTGCACTTTCGGTGTTATCAGCCGAGCGAGCGCAGCATACGAAAGCGCTCCTCTACGGCCTCCGGCGTGCTGTCGAAATCCGTCGACAGGCTGAGCGTACGCCACTTTGCGTCTTCGGCCGCCATCTTTGCGGACTGTTGCTCTGCCATAAATACCGCATCTGAGCCCAGCAGCAAACGCAGTGGCGGCGCCGGCGTATTCGCGATGCTGAGGATGGCCTGGGCCGCCTTCGCGGGATCACCCGCCTCACTTCCCGCATGCGCCTGCCGCATCCCTATCATCGGCGCGAGTACGGGGGAGTACTCCGAGTCGGCAGCCGGCGCGTAAATCGTCATGGATGGACCCGACCAGTCCGTGCGAAAGCCACCTGGCTCGATCAGGGTGACATGGATGCCAAACGCAGCCACTTCCTTGGCGAGTACTTCGGAGAACCCTTCCACCGCCCACTTGGCGCCCTGATAAGCCGCCAGCCCCGGCACGCCAATGCGCCCGCCAATGGACGAGAACTGGATGATGCGACCGCTGCGCTGCTTACGCAGTACGGGCAGCGCCGCGCGAGTGACATTCACCACGCCAAAGAAGTTGGTCTCGAATTGCGCGCGGAAGTCGGCGTCGTCGCCTTCTTCAATCGTCGCCAGATTGCCGTAGCCGGCGTTGTTCACCACCACGTCCAGCCCACCGAACGCGTCCACCGCAGCCTGGACCGCAGCACGGGCGGCCGCTGCATCGGTGACATCCAACGCAACCGCCCGTACGCGATCACCATGGCGTTCCACGAGCGGAGCGAGTTGGGCGGGATTGCGCGCCGTAGCGATCAACGAATGGCCGGCGGCGAGCACCGCCTCGGCCAGCGCTTTGCCAAAGCCGCGCGAACTGCCGGTGATAAGCCAGACCTGGGACATGGGGAGCCTCCTAACGTGGGTGATGCGGGCAGGGGAACGCCCGGGATGTGCAGACCTTAGGCGGGAGGAGGGTGGGAGAAATAATCGGATTGCGCCAAATGGGGCGCGCTGATTCTGCTGCCGTCTTCGTTCTTGCAGAAACTGAGGCAATCCAGTTTCGATTGAGGATCCGGCGTCAATAGCCACCGTCATCTGCGCGGGCGCCGATGCTCCGCGGTCATTCGGGCATGATCCGCGCGGCTCTCCGTCACGAATTCGCGACATTCGCCAGATGATCCTCGGCGCCGGGGAACCTCGTCTTAGTAGCCCATGAGTGCGTGCCTGCCAGGTCAGCAGGGCCGGCGATGCCCTTGTGCGCATTACCGCTTTCAGCAAAAGGGTCAACATCATGTTTCGCTTTCTGCTTGGCGTTCTAGGTGTATTCGCCATCAGCCTGCCCGCGGTGGCGGGCGTAAAACCTTACCCCGCTTCATTCCAAATCAAGGAGATGCAAACCGATGGCGCCACGCTTCATGTGCGCGTGGGTGGCAAGGGCCCGGCCGTGGTTCTGTTGCACGGTTTCGGCGACACGGGAGACATGTGGGAGCCGCTGGCCGAAGTCTTGGCGCGCCATCACACCGTCGTGGTGCCTGATTTGCGCGGCATGGGCCTGTCCTCCCATCCCGAGGAGGGGTACGACAAGCGGACCCAGGCCGCGGATATCCGCTCTGTGCTGACTCAGTTGCATATCGATCACGCGGTGATCGTGGGTCATGACATCGGCACCATGGTCGCCTATGCCTATGCGGCGCGTTATCCGGACAAGACCGACAAGCTCGTCGTCATGGATGCACCGGTCCCGGGCATTCCACCGTGGGATCAGATCGTCCGCTTGCCCGCACTATGGCATTTCGATTTCGGCGGGCCCGATATGGAGCGGCTGGTGGCGGGGCGTGAGCGCATCTATCTGGATCGTTTCTGGAATGAATTCGCGGGGGATCCGTCCAAGGTCGACGAAGCGTCCCGTCAGCATTACGCCGAGCTTTATGCGCAGCCCGGCGCCATGCGCTCCGCGTTTGCGCAGTTCCGATCGATCCGCAAGGACGCCGAGGACAACAAGCTCGCCATGGCGACAAAACTTCCCATGCCGGTCCTGGCCATCGGCGGCGAGAAATCCTTTGGCGCCAATGAAGCCGCCGTGATGCGCAACGCCGCGGCAAACGTCACCGAGCTGGTGGTACCGAATGCGGGGCATTGGCTGATGGAGGAGGCGCCGGGCCCGACGATCACGGCGATCAGCGACTTCATCGATGGATCGAAGAAGCATCATTGATCGAATTTGCTGGGTGCAGGGTATGGTGGTCGCTTGTACGCAGAAAGAAGAACGGCGCCGTATCGCTACGGCGCCGTTTTCGTCTTAGGCGGTTATGCGGAGAATCAAAGGGCCTCGAACACGCCCGCCGCACCCATGCCCGTACCGATACACATGGTCACCATGCCGTACTTCTGCTTGCGGCGACGCATGCCGTGGATCAGCGTCGCGGCGCGGATGGCGCCGGTGGCGCCGAGCGGGTGGCCGAGGGCAATGGCGCCGCCCAGCGGGTTGACCTTGCTCGGGTCGAGGCCGAGATCGCCCATCACAGCGAGCGCCTGCGCGGCAAACGCCTCGTTGAGCTCGATCCAGTCCAGCTGGTCCTGCTTGATGCCGGTCTGCTTGAGCGCCTTCGGAATCGCTTCCTTCGGACCGATGCCCATCACTTCCGGCTTCACGCCGGCAACGGAGAAGCCGACGAAGCGGGCGAGCGGGGTGAGGTTGTAGTCCTTGATCGCCTGTTCGCTGGCGAGCAGCAGGGCGCCGGCGCCGTCGGACATCTGCGAGGAGTTGCCGGCCGTCACGCTGCCGCCGAACTTGTCGTTGCGGAACACCGTGCGCAGCTTGGCCAGCACTTCGAGCGTGGTGCCGGCGCGCGGGCCTTCATCGGTGTCGATCAGGCGGCTATCGGTCTTGATGCCGCGACTGATCAGGTCGGGGTAGTGGTCGTCGAGCTGGAACGGGGTGATCTCGTCCTTGAATTCACCCGCGGCAATGGCGGCGAGGGCGCGGCGATGGCTTTCCACCGCGAATGCGTCCTGCTGATCGCGCGTGACCTTCCACTGCTCGGCCACCTTCTCGGCGGTGATGCCCATGCCATAGGCGATGGCGCGGTCTTCGTCGTTGGCGAAGATGGCGGGGTTCATCGCGATCTTGTGACCCATCATCGGCACCATGCTCATGCTCTCGGTGCCGCCGGCAATCATCAGGTCGGCCAGGCCGAGCTGGATGCGGTCGGCGGCCATGGCGATGGCCTGCACGCCGGAGGAGCAGAAGCGGTTGATGGTGACGCCGGGCACGGTGTACGGCAGGCCGGCGAGCAGGGTGCCGATGCGCGCCACGTTCATGCCTTGCTCGGCTTCCGGCATGGCGCAGCCGATGATGGCGTCATCGATGCGGTGCGGGTCGATGCCCGGTGCCTGCGCCATCACGGCGCGGATCACGTGGGCCAGCATGTCGTCGGGACGGGTGTTGCGGAATACGCCGCGCGGCGCCTTGCCGACCGGGGTACGTGTGGCGGCGACGATATAGGCGTCTTGTACTTGCTTGGTCATGGTTTTGCTCCGTGGCGTCGCGCGTAGGTCGCGGCGACGCTATAGGTTTTTGATCGTCACCCGAACGGCATGGTGACGAGCCATAGCGAGCTCCAGCTCTTTGCTCGTCATCCCCGCGAAGCTGGAATCCAGTGCCTTGAAGTCGCTGGATCCCCGCTTGCGCGGGGATGACGAGCTCGGTAGCCGATTAGTTACGCAGCGGTTTGCCCGTGGTCATGGTGTGGGCGATGCGCGCCTGCGTCTTCTCCGTCTTGGCCAGCTCCACGAAGTGCTTGCGCTCCAGGGTCAGCAGCCACTCCTCGTCGACCGCCGAGCCGCGTTCGATCTGGCCACCACACAGCGTGTCCGCAATGCGCGCGGCAATGGCCACGTCATGCGGCGAGGCGAAATAGCCTTCCTGCAGGTTGGCAAGCGAGGCCTTGAACGTCGCCGTGCCGACATCGCCGGCCGCCGGGATGGCGCGGGCCGGCACCGGCGGACGCCAGCCGCTTTCGGCCAGCGACAGGGCAACTTTCTTGGCGATGTACAGCAGCTCGTAGCTGTTGAACACGACCACGTCGGAGTCGCGCAGCAGACCCAGCTGCTTCGCTTCCATGGCACTGCCGGACACCTTGGCCATGGCGATCGTCTCGAACACTTTCTTCAGTGCTTCGAACGGATCTTCTGGATTGGCCTGGGCGGCACGTACGGCCAGCTCCTTCAAACCGCCACCGGCCGGCAGCAGGCCCACGCCGGCCTCGACCAGGCCGATATAGCTTTCCAGTGCGGCGACCGTGCGTGCCGAATGCATCTGGAACTCGCAGCCACCACCCAGTGCAAGTCCACGCACCGCCGCCACCACCGGTACCAATGAGTGCTTGATGCGCATGCTGGTGCGCTGGAAGTTGGCGACCATCTTGTCGAAGTCGTCGAACTTGCCAGCCTGCAGCAGGCCCAGAGCGCCCTTCAGGTCGGCACCGGCCGAGAACGGCTCGCCGGTCTGCCACAGCACCACGGCCTTGAGCTGCTGCTCGGCGACATCGATCGCCTGCTGCACGCCATCGAGCACGTAGTCGTTGACGGTATTCATCTTGGTCTTGAACGAGATGATGCCCACGCCATCGTCGCCCAGGGTCCACAGGCGGACGCCGTCGTTCTCCCACACCGTGGTGCCCTGGTCGAACTTCTCGCCCAGGATCGGATCGGGGAACAGCTGGCGCTGGTAAACCGGGTGCTGCGAGCGCGGCTTGTAGCTGCTCGATGCAACGGACCAGGAACCCTCCTTGCCGTGCACGCCGGTGCGGCCGTCGGTGACCCATGCCGGCAGCGGCGCCTTGCTCATGGCCTTGCCGGCGGCGATGTCTTCGGCGATCCAGCCGGTGACCTGCTGCCAGCCGGCAGCCTGCCAGGTCTCGAACGGACCAAGCTTCCAGCCGTAGCCCCAGCGGATGGCAAAGTCGACGTCGCGCGCGGTGTCGGCGATATCGGCCAGGTGATAGGCGCTGTAGTGGAACAGGTCGCGGAACGTAGCCCACAGGAACTGCGCCTGCGGATCCGCCGAGGCGCGCAGCTTGCCGAACTTTTCGGCCGGATCCTTGATGGCGAGGATCGCGAACACCTCGTCCGATGCCTTCTGCTCGGACGGGCGATAGTCCTGCTTGGCGACATCGATCACCACGATGTCCTTGCCGGCCTTGCGGTAGAAGCCCGCGCCGGTCTTCTGGCCCAGCGCGCCCTTGGCGATCAGCCCTTGCAGCCACACCGGCGCCTTGAAGTACTCGTGCCACGGATCGTCGGCCAGCGTGTCGGCCATGGTCTTGATGACGTGAGCCATGGTGTCCAGGCCGACCACGTCGGCGGTGCGGTAGGTCGCACTTTTCGGACGGCCCACGGCGGGGCCGGTCAAGGCATCGACGGTGTCGAAGCCGAGCTTGAATTGTTCCGTGTGATACATGGTCGCCAGCATCGAGAACACGCCGATGCGGTTGCCGATGAAGTTCGGGGTGTCCTTGGCGATCACCACGCCCTTGCCCAACGCCGTGGTGAGGAATGCCTCGAGGCCTTCCAGCACGTTCCTGTCGGTGAGTTTGGTGGGGATCAGCTCGACCAGGTGCATGTAGCGCGGCGGATTGAAAAAGTGCACGCCGCTGAAGCGATGACGCATTTCCTCCGGCAGCGCCTCGGCCAGGGCATTAATCGACAGGCCCGAGGTATTGGACGCGATCACCGCGGTGGGTGACAGGTGCGCGGCGATCTTCTTGTAGAGATCGAGCTTCCAGTCCATCCGCTCGGCGATCGCTTCGATCACCAGGTCGACGTCCTTCAGGTGCGCCAGGTCGTCGTCATAGTTGGCCGGGATGATCGCGGCGGCAACGTTCTTGTCCGCCAGCGGGGCAGGCGAGAGCTTCTGCAGATTGGCGATGGCCTTCAGGGCGATGCCGCTCTTCGGACCCTCTTTGGCGGGAAGATCGAACAGCACAGTTTCGACACCGGCGTTGGTCAGGTGCGCAGCGATCTGCGCGCCCATGACGCCGGCGCCGAGTACCGCGGCCTTGCGGATACGTAGCGCTGCCTTGGGTAAGGATGGTGCGGTCATTGGCTTCTCCGTAGTGCGAGACACAAAAAGGTGGGGCGGGGGCCGCTGTCGGCCAGGGGATATTCGGAGTAACGAAATCAGGGTGACCTGAGACCCGCGGCGGCGAAGCGGATCAGGTGCTCGGCGGTTTGCTCGCGGTGCTGATGCTCCGGGACGTCGCTTTTTCGCTGGATCATGCCGAAGCCCGACATGGCATGGGTCAGGGCGCCGGTCACCAGGTCGACGCGCCAATACAGCTCCTCCTTGCTCAAATGGGGGAGCAGGCGGGCGAATTCAGCGGTGAACTGGCGCATCACGTGGCCATAGTTTTCCGACAAGAACTTGCGCAGGGTGTCGTCGTGCTCGGCGAAGGCCCGGGCCAGCACGCGCATGAACAAGGAGCCACTGCCATCGTGGGAAAGCTCCAGTGCAGGCACGATGAAGGCGGCCAGGACGTCCTCGATGGTCGCCCCAGGGTCGCCGGCGATCTTCTGCAGGGCCGCCATGCGGCGTCCGTTCAGTTGGTCCAGGCGGCGGCGGAAGACCTCCTCGATCAGGCGGTCCTTGGAGCCGAAATGGTAGTTCACGGCAGCCAGGTTGACCCCGGCGGCGGCCGTCAGCTGGCGTAGCGAGGCGCCTTCGAAGCCGTGTCGGGCAAACAATTCCTCGGCGGCACCGAGGATGCGGTCCTTGGTCGGCAAGGCTGCGCTGGAAGCGGGCATGGGTTCGTAGGCCTGGGCGAAGAATCAAACGATCGTTTGAGCATACGCGGGTCGATTTGCGCCCGTCAAACGATCGTTGGACCTGGCCATCCCGGGCCCTGCGCCCGGCTTGCGTATCAGTTAGAATCTGTCAAACTTTCGTGAGCTAAATCCGCTTATATCCGCCGGATTTGGCGTAATTTGCCGGTAACGACCGGCCCGCCCATTCAGATTCCCGTTTTCCCGGAGCAGACCCTCATGGCGCTGGAGCGCACCCTTTCCATTATCAAGCCCGACGCCGTTGCCAAGAACGTGATCGGTGAAATCTACGCCCGTTTTGAAAAGGCTGGCCTGAAGATCGTAGCTGCCAAGATGAAGCACTTGTCGCGCAAGGAAGCGGAAGGCTTCTACGCCGTGCATCGCGAGCGCCCGTTCTTCAACGCACTGGTCGAGTTCATGATCTCGGGTCCGGTGATGATCCAGACGCTGGAAGGTGAGAATGCGGTTCTCAAGCATCGCGACCTGATGGGCGCCACCAATCCGAAGGACGCCGCGCCGGGCACCATCCGTGCCGACTTCGCCGATTCCATCGACGCGAATGCGGTTCACGGTTCCGACGCCACCGAGACGGCGAAGGTCGAGATCGCGTACTTCTTTGCAGAAACCGAGATTTTTAGCAGGTAATAAGTTGTGAATCAGGCAGTTTCCACTACGTCCGAAAAGGTCAACCTGCTCGACTTCGATCGCCAGGGGCTGCGTGATTTCTTCGCGCAGCTCGGCGAGAAGCCTTATCGCGCCGAGCAGGTGATGAAGTGGATCTACCATCGCCTGGAAGACAACTTCGAAAACATGACCGATGTGGGCAAGACGCTTCGAGCCAAGCTCGAGGCGTCGTGCTATGTCGGCCCGCCGAAAACCCTGTTTGAGAAGGGTGCTGTCGACGGCACGCACAAGTGGCTGCTCGGCATGGATGGCGGCAACGCCATCGAAGCGGTGTATATCCCGGAGCCGACCCGCGGCACGCTGTGCGTGTCCTCGCAGGTCGGCTGCGGTCTCAATTGCCAGTTCTGCTCCACCGCGACGCAGGGCTTCAACCGCAACCTGTCCACGGCCGAAGTCATTGGCCAGATGTGGGTGGCGGCAAAATATCTCGGCAACGTCACGCACCAGAACCGCCGCATCACCAATGTGGTGATGATGGGCATGGGCGAGCCGTTGCTGAATTTCGACAACGTCACCAAGGCGATGAGCCTGATGCGCGATGACCTGGGCTTTGGCCTGGCCGCCAAGCGCGTCACGCTGTCCACCGCCGGCCTGGTGCCGATGATCGACAAGTTGTCGGAGACCATCGATGTATCGCTTGCCGTGTCGCTGCATGCGGCTAACGACGAGCTGCGCACCGAGTTGGTGCCGCTCAACAAGCGCTACCCGATCGCCGAGCTGATGGCGTCCTGCCAGCGCTGGCTGGATCGCAAGCCGCGCACCTCGATCACCTTCGAGTACACCTTGATGAAGGGTGTCAACGACCAGCCCGAGCACGCGCGCCAGCTGATCAAGCTGATGCGCCGCATGCCCACGTGCAAGGTCAACCTGATTCCGTTCAATCCATTTCCTGGCACTCGTTTCGAGCGCTCCGACGCCGAAACGATTCGCGCTTTCCAGACCCAGTTGCTCAATGCCCACGTGCTGACCATGTTGCGCCGGACCCGCGGTGATGACATCGACGCGGCCTGTGGCCAGCTCAAAGGGCAGGTATTGGACCGCACCCGTCGCCAGGCCGAATTTCGCAAGCGTCTGGACGAAGGGGCGAGTCATGCGGCTTGATCGGATTTTGTTGGGCGCCGGTACGGCGTTGTTGCTGGCGGGCTGTGTAACCACTACGACCACCGATGCCGGTGGTGTGTCGACCAAGATTCCGCGTACGACCAAGGCCGAGCAGCAGGACGAAGGTGCTCGCGTCCACACTGAGCTTGGCCAGCAGTACATGCAGAACGGCGATCTGCAGGACGCGATGGTCAAGCTGAACAAGGCGCTGCAGTTCAATCCGAACTATGTGCCGGCCCACACCGTGATCGCAGTGCTTTACGAGCGGATCAACGACCTGCCCAATGCAGAGCTGCATTACCGCAAGGCGGTGACGTTGGCGCCGGACAAGGGTGATACCAATAACAACCTTGGCTGGTTCCTGTGCAACAAGGAAGGCAAGATGGCCGAGGCTAAGATTTATTTCCAGAAGGCCGTGGCCGACCCGTTCTATCAGACGCCAGCACTAGCCTGGACCAATGCAGGCACCTGCATGGCGCGTTCAAGCGACTATGCCGGCGCCGAAGTGGACTTCCGCAAGGCCATTCAAATCGACCCGCAGAATGGCCAGGCGTTGTATCAGCTCGCTAATGTGCTTTATCTTCAGGGCGATGCGTTCCGTGCCCGGGCCTTTGTTCAGCGTTTCGATGCGCTGGGTCAGCCCAATGCGGCAGCGCTCAAGCTCGGTCACGACATTGAAGCCCGGTTGGGCAACAGGGATGCTGCTCTCAACTATGGTAGGCGACTGCAAAGCCAGTTCCCGGATTCGGAGCAGGCGCGCGCCCTCGACGCAACTGCAAGCCAATGACATCGCATCAGTCAAATTCGGCCCACAGCGGCAACCGGGCCATCCCTCTAACTGAAACACCCGAAGCCACCATGGACACGGAACACTCATCGTCGGAAGCGATCAAAGGCAGCCTCGGTAGTCGCCTGCGTGCGGCGCGCGAAGTGCGCGGCGTGGACATAGAGTCATGCGCGCATGCGTTGCGCTTGCCCACCCGGGTGGTTCGCCAGCTCGAGGGCAACGATTACGGCGGCATCGACTACCAGGTTTACCTGGAGGGCTACCTCACCAAGTACGCACGTTACCTGGGGATGGACGCGGCCGAGGTGAAGGCGGAACTCCGCCACATTCGGCCCAGTCAGCCGACTCTGGTCGCTACGGGCGGCATTTCGCATTCGCGCTATTTGCTGGAAAACTACGCTCGCGCGGCCACCTATGTGGTGCTGACTGCCGCCATCGTCGTACCCACCATCTGGCTCGGCGTGCGCGGTACGATGGATCGCGATGTCAGTCATCTGGCTCCGCTTGATGCCGCTCCGGTAGCCCAGGTCGATGCACCGGCGAATGCGAGCAGTGCTGCGGCTCCCGTGACCACTCCGGCTGAAAGTGATGCGCCTAGCGCAGGCACGGTTGCCTCCGCACCCGCGGCTCAGCCGGCGCCGGCCACGTCGTCTCCAGCGCCGGACCAGCAGCCGTTGATGGCATCGATGGCACCGTTCCCCAATCTTGGCAATGACGCGCCTCATGTGCCGGCCCCTGCCACCACGGCCGTAGGCAATGGCGCTCACAGCCTGGTGCTGAGCCTGGAGGCGGCCAGTTGGGTCGAGGTGACGACGAAGGATGGCTCGCGTCTCGAATACGGCCTGTTGCCGGCGGGTAGCTCCAAGACTTACCACAGCGACCAGCCGATGGAAGTGCGTATCGGCAATGCCACCGGTGCGCAGGTCATGCTGGACGGTCAGCCGATGGCGCTGGACGGCTATCGTCGCGCCAACGTCGCCCATTTCCGCATCGAGATGCGCGACGGCAAGGCCGAGCCGGCCGGCGCCTGAACATCGCACCTGATGATGGCGTCGGACCTGTGCGGTCCGGCGCAATCGGTTATGCTTGCCCATTGTCCGCTCGACAACGAGTGGACTGGTCGGGCTGATTTATTTTTTCGCATGACAGGCGCTTCGCAAGTGCCTTCGATGCGCGGTTCCCAAGGGTGATTGCATGGCATTTGAAGCGTACGACGATTACGAACAGAGCGAACTCGTACAGCAGTGGCTGCGGCAGAACGGCCTGTCGATCGTCGTTGGCATCGCGATCGGTCTGGTCGGCATCTTTGGCTGGCAGCAGTGGAACAAGCACAAGGCCGGTCATGAGGCCGAGGCCGCCAACCTCTATCAGCAGATCCAGGCGGCCGTGTCTTCTGGCAAGGCCGATGGCGCGGACACGCTGACCGAGCAGTTGCTCAAGGACTATACCGATACGCCTTATGCCATGTTCGCGGTGAGCGATCGCGCGCAGCGCCAGGTACAGGCGAATCAACTGGACAAGGCCGTCGAGTCCCTCAACTGGGCCGAGAGCCATGCCGACAACGCCGAGCTGAAGGCTCTTACGGAATTGCGCATCGCGCAGGTGTTGTTGGCTCAGGGCAAGGGCGCCGACGCGCTGGCCGCGCTCGATCGCATGCCACCGAAGAGCTATGAGGGCTCAGCCCAGGAACTACGCGGCGATGTGCTGGTCAAGCTTGGGCGTCCAGATGATGCCCGCAAGGCATATGAAGCCGCCAAGTCGGCGTTGGGCGAGAACGCGCCTCAGAGCGTGCAGATGAAAATCGATGATCTGGCCGTGGCCGGGAAGCAGGGTGCATGAAACCTGAAGTGATGAAGCGCGGTGCGATGAAGCGTGTGTTTCTGGTTGCGCTGACCTCCTTGGTGGCCCTTGCCGGCTGCCATTCGTTCAAGAAGGAAAACGTGCAGCCGCCGACGCCGCTGGCCAAGGACTTCAAGCCCACGGTTCAGGTCACCCGCGTGTGGACCAACTCGGTGGGCGAAGGCACTGGCGAGAGTGGCGTGCGTCTGCGTCCGGCCTTCGCCGATGGCGTGCTGTATGTCGCCAGCACCAACGGCAAGATTTCCGCGATTGATGCGGCAAGCGGCAAGACCCTCTGGTCCAAGAGTTCGCGCACGCATGGCTGGTTCGGCTGGGGCGACAAGAAGCGTGCTGACGCGCTCTATGCCGGCGGCCCGACGGTCTCCGGCGATTTGCTCGTGGTCGGCACGCTAGACGGCCACATCTACGGCATCAATGCGAAGGACGGTAGTCCGCGGTGGGAGTCCGTGGTCAATTCCGAGGTGGTGGCTGCTCCGGCCATTGCCGACAATCTGGTGATTGCCCGCACGGCGGATGGCCGTCTCTACGGCTTCGATCGCACCAGCGGCGAGCGTCGCTGGGTCTACGACCAGGGCAACGTCCCCCTGCTCAGCCTGCGCGGCGAAGGTCCGCTGTTGGTGGCAAACGGTGTGGTGTTCTTCGGTAGCGACGACGGCAAGCTGGTCGCGCTGCGCCTGGACACCGGCGACAAGCTTTGGGAGCAGCGGCTCGCAAGTGGCGAGGGGCGTACCGAGATCGATCGCCTTAGCGATGCCGATGGCGGCATCCTGCTCGATGGCAGCACCCTGTTCGGTGCCGCCTATCACGGCAACCTGGTCGCCGTTGATGGACCCAGCGGCCGTCCATTGTGGGGCCGTCCGTTCTCCACGTTCACCTCGCTCGATATCAGCAACAACGCGCTGTATGGCGTCGACGCCGATTCGCAGGTGTGGGCGTTCGACAAGAACGGTGGTGCGGACATGTGGAAGAACGACAAGCTCAAGTACCGCTGGCTCACCGGGCCGGCCGTGCAGGGCGACTATGTCGTGGTCGGCGACCTTGAAGGCTACGTGCATTGGCTGCAGACCGGTGACGGTGCGCTGGCCGCTCGCGAGCGCCTGTCCAAGAAGCCCATTCGCGCCCAGCCGCTGGTGGTGGGTGACACTGTGTTCGTTGTCGACGTGAAGGGCCGCATCGGCGCTTATCGTCTGACCGCACACTGATAGCGGAACGGATGTCTAAGCATGTTGCCCGTCATAGCTCTGGTCGGTCGCCCCAACGTCGGTAAATCGACCCTTTTCAATGCAATGACGCGCAGCCGTGACGCCCTGGTCGCAGATATGCCAGGCGTCACCCGCGACCGCCACTATGGCGTGTGCCGTACCGGCACACGCCCGTTCGTGGTGGTCGACACGGGCGGCCTCTCCGGTGTGGAAGAGGGCATTGATGCGCTTACCGCGCAGCAAGTGCGCTTCGCCATCGAGGAAGCAAACGTCCTGGTCTTCGTGGTCGACGCGCGCGATGGCCTGTTGCCGCAGGATCGCACCATCCTTGCTGAGCTGCGTCGCAGCGGAAAGCCGATCATCGCCGCGGTCAACAAGACCGATGGCCTCGATCTGCAAAACGCGATGGCGGAGTTCGCCGTCTTCGGTATCGCCAATACGCTGCCGCTGGCCGCCTCGCACAACCGAGGCACGGACGATCTGGTCGCCGCCACCGAAAGGCTGTTGCCGCCGGAGGTCGAGGAAGAACTCGATCCCGGCGAGGCCGGCAGCATTCGCGTCGCCATCGTCGGCCGCCCCAACGCGGGCAAGTCCACGCTGATCAACCGCCTGCTGGGTGAGGATCGCCTGATCGTCTCCAGCGTGGCCGGTACCACGCGCGATCCGATCCGCGTGCCGCTGGAGCGTGACGGCAAGCGTTACACCCTGATCGATACCGCCGGTGTGCGTCGCAAGGCGCGCGTCGAAGAAGCGGTAGAGAAATTCAGTGTCATCAAGACCCTGCAATCCATGGCTGCCGCCCAGGTGGTTGTGGTGCTGGTCGACGCGCGCGAGAACCTGGCCGACCAGGATCTGACCCTCATCGGCCACGCCGTGGACGAGGGCAGGGCCTTGGTCATCGCGGTCAACAAGTGGGACGGTATGGAGGCCTACGACCGCGAGCAATGCCAGCGCGCGCTCGAGCGTCGCCTGCAATTCGTCGACTGGGCCAAGACGGTGTTTATCTCCGCGTTGCATGGCTCGGGTCTGCGTGAACTGATGCGCGGCGTCGTGCGTGCCCATCATGCGGCGACCAAGGAGCTGACCTCGTCCGAGCTCACCAAGACGCTGGAGCTGGCTTACGAGGGTTATCAGCCGCCCTTGGTTCGTGGCCACGTGCCCAAGTTGCGCTTCGCGCATCCGGGTGGCACCAACCCGCCGACCATCGTCATCCACGGTAGCCGTACCAAGCATATCGCTCCGGCGTATAGGCGCTATCTGGAGAATTTCTTCCGCAAGCGGTACAAGCTGGAAGGCACGCCGGTCCGCATCTCGTTCCGCGATGGCGAGAACCCGTTTGCAGGCAAGAAGAACGTGCTTACGGATAGCCAGAAGCGCAAGCGTCAGCGCATGATTCGCGAGATGAAGAAGCGCAACTAAGCGCTTTGGTACGCGCTGCGACCCATCGCGCGCCGTGGCGCGATATACGCTTTATGCTAGTCGCATGAGTACCGCCAACGATCGCGACACCTGGCTGGCCGATTTGCGCCAGCGCATTCCCGAGATTGCCCCCGCCGATGCCATGGCGCGTCAGGCGCAAGGCGCACTGTTGATCGATGTTCGCGAGGACGGTGAGCGTGCTTCGGGCACGCCCGTTGGTGCGCTGGGTTTGTCCCGCGGCTTTCTGGAGCTGCGCATCGAACAGGTCGAAGCAGGCCGCGACCGCCCGCTTATGGCGATATGCGGCAGTGGCCAGCGCTCATTGCTTGCCGCCGAAGCGCTGCTTCGGCTGGGTTACCGCCATGTGGTTTCCGTGGCTGGTGGATACAACCGTTGGAAGGCGGAGGGTTTGCCCACCGCTACGGGCGCACTGGATGCCGATGCCGCCGAACGCTACGCGCGCCAGTTGCGCCTCCCGCAGGTTGGTGAGGAAGGACAGGCGAGGCTTTCGCGCGCCAGCATCGTGCTGCTGGGGGCGGGTGGCCTTGGTGCGCCCGCGGCCTTGTATCTGGCGGCTGCTGGCATAGGTCGGCTTACCCTGATCGACGATGATCGGGTGGAGCGATCCAACCTGCATCGGCAGGTGATCCATGCCGACGCACGGGTTGGCATGTACAAGGCCGAGTCGGCTCGTATCGCATTGGCGGCACTGAACCCGCGTGTACGAGTGGATACGCGCGAAGAGCGCCTGCAGGCGGATAGCGTTGAGCGCCTGCTCACCGGCCACGATCTGGTGATCGATGGTGCGGACAATTTCCCGGCACGTTATCTGATTGCAGCGGCATCCCAGCGGCTGCGGATGCCGATGATCTACGGCGCGGTCGAACGTTTCGCGGGCCAAGTCAGCGTGTTCGATCCGCGGCGCATGGATTCGCCCTGTTACCGCTGCCTGTTCCCCGAGCCACCGTCAGCGGCCGAGGCGCCCAATTGCAGCGAGGCTGGCGTGCTGGGCGTGTTGCCCGGCATCGTTGGCTTGCTGCAGGCGACGGAAGCGCTCAAGCTGATTCTTGGTATCGGCGAGCCACTCGTGGGGCGCTTGCTGAGTTTCGATGCGCTGTCCATGCATTTTCGCGAGACGCGGCTGCCGCGAGATCCGGGTTGCCCGGGTTGTGGCGCGAACGCTACGTTCCAGGGTTATCAGGACATCCAGCAGATGTGTGCGGCGGCTGGCTGAGCCAGTTCATAGCGCGACAACCGAGCTTTTCCGCCAGCTTGCCGCTTACGGCCGAAGGAAGTCCCGGTGGGACGCAGCGAGCGCTCCGCTTACTCGCTTCTGCTCCTTCTCCCCAAAGGGGAAAAGGAGCACAGCGCCCCTGCGCGATCGAATCGTCCGCTACGTCACACGGGGACTTCCTTCGGTCGTAAGCGGCAAACTGGCGAAATCGATCAATCGACGCGTGATCGCGAGCACCCACCCTTCCTTCGATCGCAAGCGCCACGCTGCCAGAAAGGCGTCGCACCATGCCTCCAGCGCCTGATCACACAGAGTTCTAGAACAGGCTCTTAGGCAAGATCGGCGGCGATGAGCGAGTACATGGCTGCGTCCAGCGGCTGCCCGTGCAGCGTCAGCCGCTGGCGGGCGATGCCCTCGAAGCGGGCGCCTGCCTTCTCGGCTACCCGGCAGCTTGCCCGGTTATTCGCCGCCGCCACGATTTCCAGTCGCTGCAATTCCGGCGAGTTCAGTGCGTGTCGCGCCAGCATGTGCACGGCGATAGGTGCCAGGCCCCGGCCCTGGCGGGATTGCCGTACCCAATAGCCCAGGTTCGCCATGCGGTAGTCGGGCTGCCAATGGTTGAGGGTGACGCTGCCCATCAGTTCGTCGCTCTGTCGGTCGACCACGGCCAGCGCGCATTCGTCGCCCACGCCACGCCAAGCGAGCCGACTCTTGGCGATCCAGCGACGGCCGTCTTCAAGCGTGTAATCCGGGCTGCACCAATCTTGCCAGCGCCCGATGCTGTCCATGGATTCATGGAGTGACGCGAACAGCCCGTCGGCATCCGAGGAGCGAAACGGGCGGAGTCGCAAGGGGCCTTCCTCAAGCACGGGCCCTATCGATTCGTTGCCATCGTCGGGCGGCAGTAGTGAATACACCGCTGTCGCGGTGGCCTGGCCTTTATGGCAGATGCGATTGGGGGATATGCCATCGAAATGCGCGCCGGCGCGCTCGGCGGTACGTCGACTGGCCCGGTTGTCGACAGCAGCGACGATCTCGATTCTCAGCAGCCCCAGGGTTTCGAAGGCGAGCGTTGCCAAAGCTCGCACGGCGGCCGGCGCGATGCCCTTGCGCTGCTCTTGCTGGCGGATCCAATAGCCGAGATTGGCGCTGCGGTGCTCACCATCCAGTCGGTTGAGGCCGATGCCGCCCAGCAGGCGCCCCTCGGTATCGAAAATGCCAAAGGCGTAGGGCTCGCCGCGCGCCCAACCGGACTGGCAGCGCTCGATCCAGGCGACGGCGTCTTCCCAGGCGTAGCCGGCGTGACACCAGGGCAGCCATTGGCCCACCGATGCAACGGATTCGCGAGCGGCCTCATACAGCGAATCGGCATCGCCGGGCTGCCAGGGGCGCAGTCGCAGATCGGGTGCTGCAAGTTCCAGCGAAGCGGGCAGGCGCTTGATGATGGCCATTCGATGTCGTTTGTATGCGTAGGGTCGAGCCGGGATAATACGTCTCTTTGCAGGCAGCCCCGACCATGACCGCACGCATCCTCGACGGTAAACGCATTGCGCAGGAACTGCTGGATCGCATCGGGCAGCGCGTGGCCGAGCGCAAGGCGCAGGGGCTGGCCGAACCGGGCCTGGCCGTGGTGCTGGTCGGCAATGATCCCGCCTCGGCCGTCTATGTGCGCAAGAAGCGCGAGGCCTGCCAACAGGTCGGTTTCCGCTCGTTCGAGCATGACCTGCCTGCCACGGTGACGCAGGATGAGCTGTTCGCACTGATCGATCGGCTCAATGCCGACCCCTCGGTGCACGGCATCCTGGTGCAGTCGCCGCTGCCCGACCATATCGATGAGGACGCGCTGGTGGATCGCATCGATCCGGGCAAGGACGTCGATGGCTTCCAGGCGGTGAATATCGGTCGCCTGGCCTTGCGCCGCTTCGGCCTGCGTCCGTGCACGCCGCGTGGCGTGATGACCCTGCTGGGGCATACGGATCGCCCGGTGCGTGGACAGCATGCCGTGGTGGTGGGCGTGTCCAACCATGTCGGCCGTCCACTGGCGCTGGAACTGCTGATCGCCGGCTGCACCACGACCTGCTGTCACCGCTTTACGCGCGACCTGGAAAGCCATGTGCGCCTGGCCGACATCGTGATCGTGGCGGTGGGCAAGCCAGGCCTGGTGAAGGGTGAATGGATCAAGCCTGGGGCCGTAGTGATCGATGTCGGCGTCAATCGGCTCGATGATGGCCGTCTCGTCGGCGACGTGGAATTCAAGCCGGCCGCACAGCGCGCCAGCTGGATTACCCCGGTGCCGGGCGGCGTTGGCCCGATGACGGTAGCCACCTTGCTGGAAAATACCTTGGACGCGGCCGAGGCACGGGCGCTCTCGCATCACGGCGGCTGATACGGGGTTGCCGCGGCGATCGTCGCGCTGTCGGCAACAAACTGTTCATGCAGTGTGTGGCGAGCATGCGGTGTTCCGCGTATAATTTCATCTTTGCAGCGGGACTTTTCGCATGCGCATCATCGCCGAGGCTCTCACCTACGACGACGTTTACCTGGTTCCGGCCCATTCGGTTGTTCTGCCGCGCGACGTGGACACGTCCACGCGGCTGACCCGCGATCTTCGCCTGAACATCCCCATCGTGTCCGCCGCCATGGATACGGTGACCGAAGCCCGCCTTGCCATCACCATGGCCCAAAACGGCGGCATCGGCATCATCCATAAGAACATGACCGCCGAGCAGCAGGCCGCCGAAGTGCGCCTGGTGAAGAAGTTCGAAGCCGGCGTCATCCGCAGCCCGATCACCGTGGGTCCGCAGACCTCGATCGGTGACGTGCTTCGGCTCACCCGCGCGCACAACATCTCCGGCGTGCCGGTGGTCGAGGACGAGAAGCTGGTGGGTATCGTCACCAGCCGCGACCTGCGTTTCGAGCGCAAGCACGAAGATCCGGTGCGCAACATCATGACCCGCCAGGACAAGCTGGTGACGGTGCGTGAGGGCGCCAGCCAGGACGAAGTGCTGCAGTTGCTGCACAAGTTCCGCATTGAAAAAGTCCTGGTGGTCAACGACGACTACCAGCTGCGTGGACTGATCACCGTCAAGGACATCCAGAAGGCCCGCGACAACCCGAACGCCGCCAAGGATCGCCACGAGCGCCTGCTGGTCGGTGCCGCGGTCGGCGTGGGTGGCGACACCGAGCAGCGCGTCGAGGCCCTGGTCGATGCCGGCGTGGACGTGATCGTGGTCGACACCGCGCATGGCCATTCGCAGGGCGTCATCGAGCGCGCGGGCTGGGTGAAGAAGCGCTATCCGCAGGTGCAGGTGATCGCCGGCAATATCGTCACGGGCGAAGCGGCGCGAGCGCTGCTCGGCGCCGGCGTCGATGCCGTGAAGGTCGGCGTGGGCCCGGGCTCGATCTGCACTACGCGCGTGGTTGCCGGCGTGGGCGTGCCGCAGATCACCTCGATCGACATGGTCGCCACCGCACTGAAGGACGAGATCCCGCTGATCGCCGATGGCGGCATCCGTTACTCGGGCGATATTCCGAAGGCGCTGGCCGCCGGTGCATCCACCGTGATGCTGGGCTCGATGTTCGCCGGCACCGAGGAATCGCCGGGCGAGGTGGAGCTGTTCCAGGGCCGCTCGTACAAGAGCTACCGTGGCATGGGCTCGCTGGGCGCGATGGCGCTGGGTTCCAAGGATCGCTATTTCCAGGAAGAGGCGGACGCCGACAAGCTGGTGCCGGAAGGCATCGAAGGTCGCGTGCCGTACCGTGGTCCGCTGCGCAACATCATTCACCAGCTGATCGGTGGCCTGCGTGCGTCCATGGGTTACCTGGGCGCAGCCACCGTCGAGGACGTGCGCCAGAAGGCGCAGTTCGTGAAGGTGACCGGCGCTGGCGTGACCGAGGCCCATCCGCACGACATCCAGATCACCAAGGAAGCGCCGAACTATCGGCTAAATTCCTGAGGGCAGGGGATTGGGGGTGGGTAGTGGGGGCGCCTACATCTGTCGGTGCCGCCAGCTTGCCGTGATCAGACAGGAGCCTTGGATCGTGCTTCTGTCCGCCACCAAGCATGCTTGCCCCTGTCGTCGATTGTTGCGCCCCCGCTACCCACCTCCCATCCCGACCTGCACGCCATGACCGACATCCATAGCGACAAAATCCTCATCCTCGATTTCGGCGCGCAGTACACCCAGCTGATCGCCCGCCGCGTGCGCGAGATCGGCGTGTATTGCGAGATCTGGGCGTGGGATCACGATCCGGCCGAGATCGCCGCGTTTGGCGCCAAGGGCATCATTCTCTCGGGTGGCCCGGAATCAACCACCTTGCCGGGTGCGCCGACGGCGCCACAGCAGGTATTCGATTCAGGCCTGCCCATCCTCGGCATCTGCTACGGCATGCAGACCCTGGCCGCGCAGCTGGGCGGAGCTACCGAGGCGGCCGACGCCCGCGAGTTCGGTCACGCCGAAGTCGATATCGTGGCGACGAGCCGTCTGTTCGACGGCCTGAGCGATCACGACAGCAGTCAACGGCTGGATGTGTGGATGAGTCATGGCGATCATGTCGCCAAGGCGCCGCCGGGCTTCGTCATCACCGGCACCACCGAGCGTATTCCGGTCGCCGTGATGGAGAACGAGGACAAGCGCTGGTACGGCGTGCAGTTCCATCCGGAAGTGACGCATACCAAGCAGGGCAATGCGTTGCTCAAGCGTTTCGTCACGGAAATTTGCGGCTGCCAGACCTTGTGGACCGCGGCGCACATCATCGAGGACCAGATCGCGCGCGTGCGCGCGCAGGTCGGCGAAGATCATGTGCTGCTCGGCCTGTCCGGCGGCGTGGACTCCTCCGTGGTCGCAGCGTTGTTGCACCGGGCCATCGGCAAGCAGCTCACCTGTGTGTTCGTCGACACCGGCCTGTTGCGCTGGCAGGAAGGCGACCAGGTAATGGCCACCATGGCCGAGCATATGGGCGTCAAGGTGATTCGCGTCGACGCCGCCGAGCGCTACTTCGCGGCGCTGGAAGGCGTGGCGGACCCGGAAGCCAAGCGCAAGATCATCGGCCGGCTGTTCGTCGAGATCTTCGACGAGGAATCGGCCAAGGTCACGGCATCGGGCGACGGCCATGTGAAGTGGCTGGCCCAGGGCACCATCTATCCCGACGTGATCGAGTCGGCCGGCAGCAAGACCGGTAAGGCCCACGTCATCAAGAGCCATCACAACGTGGGCGGCCTGCCTGAGCACATGAAGCTCAAGCTGATCGAGCCGTTGCGTGAGCTGTTCAAGGACGAAGTGCGCCGCATCGGCGTGGAGCTGGGCCTGCCGCGCGCGATGGTCTACCGCCATCCGTTCCCGGGTCCGGGTCTGGGCGTGCGCATCCTGGGTGAAGTTAAGCGGGAATACGCCGAGTTGCTGGCCCGTGCCGATGCCATCTTTATCGAAGAGCTGCGCGGCCTGGGATCTGTACGACAAGACCAGCCAGGCGTTTGCCGTGTTCCTGCCAGTGAAGTCGGTGGGCGTGGTCGGCGACGCCCGCGCCTACGAGTGGGTGATCGCGCTGCGCGCGGTCGAGACGATCGATTTCATGACCGCGCATTGGGCGCACCTGCCGTACGACTTCCTTGGCAAGGTTTCCAATCGCATTATCAATGAGTTGCGCGGTGTTTCTCGTGTGGTTTATGACATCAGCGGCAAGCCGCCCGCCACCATCGAGTGGGAATGAGGATCAGCAGATCCGTGACTTCGACGTTTCTCAAGAATGTCTTGTATCTGTTTGATATTCGTTGATTTAGATGAGATGCCTACCAGGGTACGATCCGGCCCTGGTAATCCAGGTACTGCAGGCCGGCGATGCCGGCCTGCGCGCTGACTGTATCCACCACGCGGGGAATGCTCTCCTCGACCGACAGCTCGGCTTCGGGCCCACCCATGTCGGTGCGCACCCAGCCGGGTGCCATGAGCAGCAGGCTACGTGGGTCGCCCGCATGACGGGCGGCGAAGCTGCGCATCAGCGAGTTGAGGGCCGCCTTGCTGGCCCGATAGACCTCCCAGCCGCCATCGGCGTTGCCGGACACGCTGCCCAGGTCCGAGGACATCGCGACGATCGTGCCGCTCGGTGGCACCAGAGTGTGCAGGGATTCGATCACGCGCATCGGGCTTAGCGCATTTGTCAGCATGACGCTGACGAAATCTTCGGTGCTTACCTTGCCGATCGTGGCGTCCGGATCGATGGCGACGCCGGCATTGACGAACAACAGGTCAAGGCGGCGTTGGTCGAGACGTTGACGCAGGTTGGCGAGGCCGTCGCGCGCATTGATGTCGACTTGTTCGATCTCCAGGCGCCCCTCGGAGGCAGCGGCGAGATCGTGCAAGTGCGTGCGCCGTGAGCCTCGCACCGTGGCGATCACGCGCCAGCCGCGTTTCAGGTATTCGTGCGCCAGGGCGAGACCGAGGCCCCGCGAGGCTCCGACGATCAGGGCGGTGCGGTTTTCCAACGAAGGCATGGGCGTTCCCGCTATCGATTCAGTAGCTGCGTTGGACCAGCTCGCGCAATACGCTGTCCAGCGTGACAGTTCCTTTGCGCAACGTGTCCTGGGTGTGCTCGAAGTCGATCCAGCCTTCGTTGAATCCATCCAGCATGCGCATGCGCGGCTCAGGATGCTGCATGCCCTGAGCGCGGAACAGTGCTTCCCAGGTGTCGCGCGGTACGGGCTCCATATGCACGGGATGGCCCAGAACCGTGGCGAACCCGTTGGCGATATCGTTGGCCGAGTAGCGTTGCGGGCCTTCGACCTCAACGACGCGGGAGCCGGTCCACTGCTCCAGCAGGACGTGCGCCACGGTGTGGCCAATATCGGCCGTGGCTACCATCGGAATCGGATGGTCCAGCGGCTGCAGGAAACTGGGCGCCGTGCCGCTTCGAGCCGCGGCCACATCCCAGGCCGCGTTTTCCATAAACCAGGCGGGGCGAACAAACGCCGTGGGCACGGGCAGGGTGCGCAAGGCCTGCTCGACCATCCTTGCGTTGTTCAGTAAGGAGAACTCCTGGACTTGCGCACCGACGCTCGAAAGGAACACCACCTTGCCGGGGCGGGCCGCTTCGATGGCGCTGCAAACGCAGTCGATGATCTGGTGGATGCGCGGGAATCCAGGTGCCGGATCGTAGTCCGGCGGAATCATCAGGAAAGCGCCGTCCACACCGAAGAGGGCGCTGGTCAGGCTCTCGACGTCGTCGATGGACGCCACCGCGGCCTCACAGCCTAGGCCAACCCAGGACTGTGCCTTGGCGACATCGCGGACGACAGCACGCACTTGTTTGCCGGCGCCGAGCAGCCGGTGTGCAACGTGACCGCCGACCTGGCCGGTGACTCCCATGATGGCAAACATTTCGGTGACTCCTGGAGGCGATGTACCCGCGATGGCCCGCATTCTTCGCTTGGCGTACGCATTTCGCGATAACATCAATGTCATTTAATAAATGACAAAAAGGCACGAATGCATGGCCTTCGACGAGCGCATGTTGAACGGCATGAGCGTGTTTGCGGCGGTCGTCGACTGCGGCAGTTTCGCCGCCGCGGGCGAAGCTCTGGACATGTCGCCGCCCGGCGTCAGCCGTGCGATTGCCCGGCTGGAGGCGAGGCTGGGCATTCGCCTGTTCAATCGCACCACGCGCTCGGTGACGCTCACCGACGAGGGCCGTCGTTTCCATGCCCAGGTCATGCCTCTGCTGGCCGGGCTGGAGGAGGCTGCGGCCAGCGCGGCAGAGGGCGCCACGGCTGTGCGCGGCCGGCTTCGCGTCCATATGGACCCACTCTTTTCGCGGCTGATGCTAGGTCCAAGGCTGGGCGAGTTCATGGATGAGTATCCGGACTTGGAGCTCGAGCTGGTTACCCGCGACCAGTTGGGTGACATCGTTGCCGATGGATTCGACCTCGCCATCCGCTTCGGCGAGCCCCCGACGTCGGGCCTGGTTGCGCGCAAACTGCTGGACACGCGCATCCTGACCGTGGCGGCGCCGTCCTATCTACGGCGCTATGGGCGACCCGGTACGCCGCAGAGTCTCGAAGGCGGCACGCATGTCTGCATCGAGTTCCGCGATGCGGCCACCGGGCGAACCTTTCCCTGGGAATTCCACCGCAAGCGTCGGAAGCTGGTGGTGAAGACGGCGGGCCGGCTGATCGTCAACGACGGCGGCACTATGCACAGCGCCTGCCTGGCGGGCTACGGCGTTGCACAGGTCATGGCCTTAGGAACCGAGCGATGGCTCGCCGATGGGCAGCTTGTCGAGCTCTTTCCCGACTGGCCGGACGAGCACTTCCCACTTTTCGCGCTGTATCCGTCACGCCATCACCCGTCGGCCAAAGTGCGGGCCTTCCTCGATTTTGTTGTCTCGATGACGAGGGGCGGCTAAGAGCCTGTTCACGGGTTCAACGCTGGCCACGCTGAGATAGTGAACGGGCTCCAAAGGGGAAGGTTATGCCGAGTCGGCGATAGAATGGCGAGCCGTGCCTGACTTTCCCGATCTAATGACCGACGACACCCTGCTTTCGCCGCCGCTTTTTTCAGCCGAAGACGAGGGCTACATGCGCCGCGCCCTGCAATTGGCCGCCCATGCGCGCGACGCCGAGAATGAGGTGCCTGTCGGTGCCGTGCTGGTGCAGGAAGGCGAGATCATCGGCCTGGGTTGGAACCGCAATATCACCTTGAGCGACCCCACCGCGCACGCTGAGATCATGGCCCTGCGCGCGGCCGGCGAGAAACTCGCCAATTACCGCATGCCGGGTGCCACGCTGTACGTGACGCTGGAACCCTGTGCGATGTGTGCGATGGCGCTGGTGCATGCCCGTATCGGGCGTGTGGTGTATGCCGCTACCGATCCCAAGACCGGGGCCGCGGGCAGCGTGTTCGATACGCTGATTTCGGATCGCCACAACCATCACGTGGAAGTGGAAGGCGGACTGCTGGCGGATGAGTCGTCCCGCATGCTGCGGGAGTTCTTCCGCTCGCGTCGTTAGGACGCTTTGCGCCAGTAGGGGTTCAGTTTGTCCAGTTTGGTCAGGGACAGCGTCATCCTGCTGGTGGCGTCATAGGCTGACTTCCTGGCCCAACGCCGGAATGCCTTGACCGGGTCCATTTGACTATCGGCCAGGGTAAGTGTGGCGACCAGATCCTGCCCCATCAGGCGATCATGGGCGAGGCCCAGGTGGCCTTGCAGGTCCGCCAGTTGCTTGAGCCAGGCGCTTGCTGCGCGCTTGGGAAACAGGTGCTGGTACAACTCCATGCTGTAGCGAAGTTTCTTGATGGCTGCGCGCAGGCGATGCAGGCGTTTCCTGCCGCCATTGAGTTTGGCGATGCGCTTCTTCACGATGTTGAAACGACCATCGATCACCGCTGAGGCGTTTTCCCGAATGCGTCTGTCGCTCGGTGGATCGATGGCGGCAGCCCAGTGACGCCAGGCTTGAACGGGAATCGCCAGGCTGGTTTTCTTTATCGAGGCGGTGATCTGCGCATGCGCCTGGGCTTGCAGTTCAGCGATCGCCTGCTGCATCACCGCCGCCGGCGGAGGTATGACGGGGCATTCGCGAAGGAAGGCAGGAAGGGTTTCCTGGGCGAGAATGTCGATGTCGCGGCAGTGGCCAGTGATTTCGCGGCAGGCGCGCAAATGGCTGATGACATCTTCCAGGCCATCATCGGAAAGGCGGGTCACGCTGCTCAGTGTCGCGGTAACGCGCCGCAAGCCAACGCGCCAGGCATGCAACTGCTTTGGATCGTAGGATTGCTCGAGCAGGCGCTTGCGCGCATCCACGGCCTTGCCCAGATAGCCGTCCAGATTCTGGCGGATGCGCTCGAACGCCGAGGCGCCGTGCGATTTGGCCCGCGCCCTGGTCCGCGCCGCGCCCGACGCAGTAGCTGAATGCTGCAAACTGGCAATCATGAGGCACCCCCACAGACCAGTCCGTGTACTTTGCATCAAATTGTCATAATGCGCGAGCGGCCAGATCAAGCGGCTCAGGTAATGAAGGCTAGAACCTCTGCGCAGGATTGTTCGACCTTGAGGCTAAGCAGGGGATCGGCGCGAGTGCGCCCTCGGTTGACGGCGGCTATGGGTTTGCTGTCCCGTGCCGCCGCCGCCACGAAGCGGTATCCGGAAAAGACCATCAGCGACGAGCCGACGACCAGCACGGCATCCGACGAGTTCAACGACGTGACGGCGGCGTCAACACGGTCCCGAGGCACGTTTTCGCCGAAGAACACCACGTCGGGCTTCATGATGCCGCCGCAACTCGGGCAAGGCGGAATCTCGAAATGTGAGAAATCCTTCCCCTCCAGATCCGCATCGCCATCGGGCGCATCGTTGGCGTCGAGCAGGGCCCACGCCGGGTTGAGCTGAACCAGTTCGTGCTGGAAGGCTTCGCGTGGTGTGCGATGAGCGCAGGCCATGCAGCGGACCTCGTCGAGCCGGCCGTGCAGGTCAATCACGTTTTGCTGGCCTGCCGCCTGGTGCAGGCCGTCGACATTCTGGGTGAGCAGGGTGGAGACGCGGCCTTGTTGTTCAAGGCGGGCCAATGCACGGTGAGTCGCGTTGGGTCGGGCGCGGCCAAAGCGCCGCCAGCCTACCAGGCTGCGCGCCCAGTAGCGCTGGCGCGTGGCACGTTCACCCATGAAGGCCTGGTAGGTGACGGGTTGGGGTCGCTTCCAGCCGCCATTCGTGTCCCGGTAGTCCGGGATGCCGGAGTCGGTACTGCAACCGGCGCCGGTCAGCACGAACAGGCGCGGATGCGCTTCGATGAAATCGCGCAGGCGCGCTCGATCCTGGTCGAGTGACTCGATGCCAGCGACGTTGGTGGTGGCGTCAGGCGGCAGCACGGGACTGCAACTCCTCGAGCGCCTGGGCAATGCTGCCCGGGGCTTCGACTTGGACTACCCGCGATTCGTGGTCGACGAAATCGGTGTCGGTCTCGTGCGCCCAGGTCACGTGATAAGGCATGTAGATGCCCCAGCCGCCCAGTTGCACGACAGGCGCGATGTCCGACCTGAGCGAATTGCCGACCATCGCAAAGCGTTCCGGCGTGACGTCGAACTCGCCGAGCACGCGGCGATAGGCGCGATCATCCTTCTCCGAAACGATCTCGATGCGATGGAACAGATCAGCCAGCCCGCTGCTCGCGACTTTCTGTTCCTGATGGAACAGGTCGCCCTTGGTGATCAGCACGACCCGATGATGCGCGGCCACCGCCTCCACCGCGGCACGGATGCCGGGTAGCAAGTCCACCGGGTGAGCCAGGACCTGCTTGCCGATCTCGATGATGCGATGAAGGTCGGCGGCACTAACGCGTGATTCGGTGATTTCGATGGCGGATTCGATCATCGACAAGGTCATGCCCTTGGCGCCGTAACCGAACAGCCTGAGATTGCGCCGCTCGGTGGCCAGCAGGCGATCATGCAGCCGCATGTTGGCGAGGTCGACGTACTCGCCGAGGATGCTCTCGAATGCCGTATTGGCCGACTGGTAGTAGCCCTCGCTGTGCCACAGCGTGTCGTCGCCATCGAAACCGACCAGCTCAATCACTTTCCATCACCTGTCGCGTAGCGTTAAGGGAGCAGCCACCAAGGTTGGGCCATTTCGCCATTTTTCCAGAAAAGAGGCGCTACGGCAGATGAGACGGGGCGTGGCGACGAGGGTCCGACTGGCCGTTGCCGCGGCGCATGCTAGGATGATTTGGCTTCCGCCCTGGGGGGACATGGCGGAAGCATGGCCGTCTTCAGGCCCATCCGCGATGACACGCGGCACGTCCTACGTGATCGTTACTGCAGGTGGCTATGCGCGCACGCATCGAGGATGTGGCCCGGGTGGCGGGAGTCTGTCCCAAGACCGTCTCGCGAGTGCTCAACAACGAGCCTCATGTGAGCGAGAAAACCCGTACGCGCATTCTGGCCGTGGTCCAGTCGCTGGGCTACCGGCCGCATCCTTCGGCGCGCAGCCTGGCGTCCAATCGTTCGTTCCTGATCGGGCTGCTGTACGACAACCCTTCGCCCAGTTACATGATGGAAGTGCAGAGCGGCGTGCTGGAAGCGTGCGACGCGCAGCGCTACAGCGTGCTGATGCAGCCGGTGGATGGGCATGATCCGGACTTCGTCGAGCAGGTGGAAACCCTGGTCGGCGGGCGGCGCCTCGAAGGCCTGATTCTCACCTCACCGGTCAGCGACCACCCGGGCTTGCTGGCCCGTTTGCGCGCATGGGAGATACCGTTCGCCAGCATTTCGCCGCGCGATCGCGATGGTGTCGGCGTGGCGCTGGACGAACGCAAGGCCGCATGCGAGATGGTGACCCACCTGTCCTCGCTGGGGCATCAGCGCATCGCGCATATCGCGGGACACCCCGATCACGGCGCAACCACGTGGCGGCTCGACGGCTATCGCGACGGACTCGGTCAGTGCGGGCTTCGCTACGACGCGTCGCTGGTGGTACAAGGTCGTTTCACGTTCGACTCCGGTGTCGCCGCTGCGCGTAAGCTCCTTGGGCTGGCAGCTCCACCGTCGGCGATTTTTGCCGCGAATGACGACATGGCGGCGGGTGTGATCTGGGCCTGCAGCGAGGCGGGCTTGTGCGTGCCTCGCGACCTGTCGGTCTGCGGTTTCGACGACACCCCGATGTCGCGGCAGATCTGGCCCTCGCTGTCGACGATCCGTCAGCCGTGTCGTGATATGGGACGCATCGCGGCCGACCAGTTGCTTCGGGTCATACGCGACGGTGTTGGCAGCATGATCTGGCAGGATTTTTCATTGTGCCTGCGCGGCTCGACCGCACGTGCTCCCGCCACGCCCTTGGGCGCGGGCTCAGCCACGCCCTAGCAGGTCCGGCCACCACGCCAGTGAATGATGCGGTCGCTTATCATTGGTGACCTAGGTCGTTCGCCAAGGGGTGCCCCGTGCCGCTGTCCCATACCCGCTGGTCTCTCATCGCTGCCGCGTTGGCCAGCGCGATTTGTGGTTCTGGCCCGGCACTCGCGGTCGAATCGACCGCCGTGCATCCCGGGCAGTGGCCCCGCGCCACGTGGCCGTTTCCCGTGGATGCGACCATGGAGAAACGGGTCGCGGCCTTGATGGCAAGCATGAGCGTGGAAGAAAAGGTTGGCCAGCTGATCCAGGCCGACATCACCACGGTGACCCCGGACGATGTGCGCAAGTACCGCCTGGGCTCGATCCTGGCCGGTGGCGATTCCAAGCCCCATGGCCAGCGGTTTGCCACGCCCGAGCAGTGGAAAGCACTTTCGGATGACTTCTATCGCGCCTCGATGGACACCAGCGGTGGCCATGTCCCCATCCCGCTGTTGTTTGGCATCGACGCCGTGCACGGGCACAACGACACCACCGGGGCCACGCTGTTCCCGCAGAACTCGGCCCTGGGCGCAGCACACGATCCCGCACTGATCCGCGAGATTGGCGCCGCGACGGCGGCAGAAGTACGCGCTACCGGCATCCAGTGGACGTTTGCCCCCACCATAGCGGTGCCACAGGATCTGCGTTGGGGGCGTGCGTACGAGGGCTATTCGCAGGATCCGAAACTGGTGGCCGAGTATGCCGCTGCCATGGTCGAAGGATTGCAAGGCAAGGTGGGAACCCCGCAGTTTCTCGACAGCTCCCATGTCGTCGCCACCGCCAAGCATTTTCTTGGCGATGGCGGCACCAGGAACGGCAAGGACGAAGGGGACACCGAAGTCAGTGAGGCGGTGCTGAGCACGCTGCACGCAGCGGGTTATCCGCCCGCGATCGATGCAGGCGTGCAGACCGTGATGGCTTCGTTCTCGAGCTGGAACGGCGAGAAGATGCACGGCAACAAGGCGCTGCTCACCGATGTGCTCAAGGGGCGCATGGACTTCCAGGGCTTCGTGGTCGGCGATTGGAATGGCCACGGCCAGGTACCGGGCTGCACCAAGGAAGACTGCCCTACGTCCATCAATGCAGGCGTCGACATGTTGATGGCGCCGGACAGTTGGCGTGGTCTTTACGCACACACGCTGGCCGAAGTGAAGTCGGGCGCGATTCCGATGGCGCGGGTGGATGATGCCGTAGCCAGGATCTTGCGCGTGAAGATTCGCGCCGGTTTGTTCGAGGCGGGTTTGCCATCGGGGCAGCCCCTGGCGACCAAGGCGGCTGACATCGTCGGCAGTCCGGCGCATCGCGCGCTGGCGCGCCGTGCCGTGCGTGAGTCGCTGGTGCTGTTGAAGAACAACGATGGCTTGCTACCGCTCGATCCCCGCAAGCACATCCTGGTGGCAGGCAATGGCGCGGACAATATTTCCCGGCAAAGTGGCGGCTGGACCCTGAACTGGCAGGGCGCCGGACTGAGGAACGAAGACTTCCCGGGCGCGCAATCGATCGGTGCCGGTATCGCAACACAGGTCAAGGCGGCGGGTGGCGTTGCCGAGATCGCGGCGGACGGACACTACACGGCCAAGCCGGACGTCGCCGTGGTGGTATTCGGGGAAGACCCTTATGCCGAGTTCGAGGGCGATCTTCCCAATCTGCTGTATCGCCCGGGCGATGATCGTGATCTGGCGTTGATCCGTCGTCTGCGGGGCGATGGCATACCGGTCGTCGCGGTGTTTCTGAGCGGACGCCCGCTATGGGTGAATCGCGAGATGAATGCCGCCGATGCGTTCGTCGCGGCGTGGCTGCCGGGCAGCGAGGGTGGCGGCGTGGCCGACGTGCTGTTGCGCACGCGCGATGGCCGCGTGGCCAACGATTTCCGCGGCAGGCTTGCCTACGCCTGGCCCAGCACCGCGGTACAGGGCCAGGGTGCGCCCTTGTTCCCCCTGGGCCACGGCCTGACCTATGCCGATCATCGAGCGCTACCCAGGCTGCCTGAAGTGTCAGGCATCACCGAAGCACCGGCTCCCACGGATAACTATGTCGAGCACGGCAAGGCGGTACGTGGCTATGCGCTGATGCTGACGGGTACGGACGGTGCGGCGTCCGCTGCGGAGGCAGCGACCTTGGTGACCACGGACGGCAGCTTGCGCATGACCGGCGTCGACTACAAGGCACAGGAAGATGCGCGGCAGTTTGCCTGGAGCAAGGATGGCGCGCGTCTCGCGATCCACGCCAAAGCGCCACTCGATCTCGACCGCGAAGCGACCAGCGATTCGATGCTGGTCGTGACCTTGCGCGTCGATGCGCTGGCGAAGACTGGCGCATGGGCCAGCATGGGATGCGGCAAGCATTGCGGGGGACATATCGAGCTTGGCGCGCAGTTGGGCAAGCTGAAGCCCGGGCAGTGGGCACGCCTGGGCATTCCCCTGCGTTGCTTCCGCGCGCTCGGCGTCGACATGCATCACATCGATCAACCGTTCGTGCTGGAAGCCGGAAAGGGCACGCAGCTTGCTATCGCCAGCGTGGCGTTGGGAAACCAGGCGGATCAGGTGATGGATTGTCCGCGATAACGGCGGGAACTCAGCCGCTCACGACGGGGACGCCGAATGGCCGCGCTCCCTCGCGCCCGGAGAGGCCGAGGCCGTAGCGCAGGCTACGGCCTATGCGCTCGGCGTATTCGACCATGCGCGTGGCGGCGGCATCCTCCAGTACGTTGGCGCAAGTTGCTCGCCACAAGGCAAGCCATGGCTCGAAGTGCATCGCCTTGATGGGGTGCTGCCGATGCACGGCCATGGGAAAGCCACGATAGGTGCCGGTACCCAGTGCGACGGAACACCAGAACGAGGTCAATAGCTGCTTGTGTTCGTTCCAGTCCGCAATGGCGGCATTAAAAACGGGCCCGATGGCCGGTTCGACGCGAACGGCGTCGTAGAAACGATCGACCAGGACGGCGATGGTGCTTTCGTTGAGCGGAAGGCGTTGCATGGGATAGGCATGGTGGGTCGGTGGCAGACGGCCATTATCCGGGACCACGGCGGCGCCGATGGGTGGCGCGTTGACGCAGAGCGCGCCAGGTGGGTGCGTCGCGTGCATGACGAGACCCTGGAGAGATGACCCGGCCGCCAGCGCGGCCGGGTCCTGAAGCTCACAGTTGGCTCATGCCACCGTCGGCGATGATTTCGGTCCCGACGATAAAGGCCGACTCCGGGGCCGACAGATGCAGCACGGTGGAAGCGATCTCGGCGGGTTGGCCGAAACGACCCAGTGGGACTTGTGCCTGGATCTGGGCAGCCGTGGCTTCGAGGGTGGCCTGGTCGAGGCCCAGCTTGCCGTAGATCGGCGTGTGCACCGGGCCCGGGCTGACCACGTTCACGCGAGCACCCATCGGCAGCAGCTCGGCCGACAACGTCTTGGCCAGCGAAATTACGGCCGCCTTGCTTGCTGCGTAGACCGACGAGCTGGGCATGCCGATGCGCGCATTGATCGAACCGTTGATGACGATGGAGGCGCCCGGGTTGAGCAACGGCGCCAGGGCCTGGATCTGGAAGTACGGGCCTTTGACATTGGTATTGAAGGTGAGGTCCCACAGCGCGTCGTCCACGTCGGCAAGCGGGGCAAACTTCGCCACGCCCGCGTTGAGGAAGATCGCGTCGAGCTTGATGTTCTGGGCTGACAGCGCGCTGGCGAGTTCCTTGGCGGCGACAGTGGAGCCGGCGTCGTTGCGGATGCCGATGGCACCGTGGCCCAACGTCGCCACGGCGGCATCAAGCGCGGCCGTGTCGCGACCGGTGACGATGACGCGCGCGCCTTCGGCGGCGTAGGCCTGGGCGGCGGCAAGACCGATGCCGCTGCTGCCGCCGGTGACGAGGATGGTTTTGTCGTTGAAGCGGTTCATGACGTTCTCCTGGAATGCAGGGTGGTTGGTGACGACGTCATCTTGCTCGGAGGGAAGGGCATTGCCGTATCGGCCTATCGACGAACACGTTCGATAATGTCGAACATGTCTTTGGGCACGGCTGCGGCCGCGAATCGTGTACTGGCCAGCCCGGAAACCAAGTGGTTCCTGCGCAATGGCGCCGCGCGCCGAGCTGCCCGCGCAATACGGGCGAATGGATGGTCGATGTGGCCCAGGTCAAAAGGCCCAACACGTGCAACCAGACATGCCCCATGGATGCTGTTGCTCACCGAAAGGCCAGTGCGAGCAAGCCGATGGCGGTCCATGCGGGGACTGCACGGCGGAAGCCAGCTGCGTGGCATGTTGCACGCGCGCGTAGGCTTGCGGCGATTTCCAGTAGCGGATGCCGAAGTTCACAGGTGACCAATCGGGCATCGCCGCAGGTGGCGCCGGATCGTGCTGCCCAAGATCGCCACCGGCGTAGACGATGTGGCCATCCACGACGGTGAGCTCGGAAACGATCTGCCGGATCGCTTCGTCGTCGACCTCGAAATAGTCCTGCGATAGCAGGGCGAAGTCGGCGAGCTGCTCGATGTCGATCTGGCCCTTGAGGTCTTGCTCGCCGGAGAACCAGGTATTGGCCCGTGTGTACAGCGCGAGTGCGGTGGCGCGATCGACCCGGTTGCTTTCGGGATACAGCGAGAGGCCACCCAAGGTCTTGCCCGTGGTCAACCAGTAAAGTGCGTTCCACGGGTCATAGCTGGCAACACGCGTCGCGTCCGTTCCTGCCCCGACCGGTATGCCCATCTCCAGCATGCGCTTGAAAGGTGGCGTGCGCGCAGCCGCCTGGGCTCCGTAGCGCTCGACGAAGTATTCGCCCTGATACGCCATGCGATGTTGAATGGCGATGCCGCCGCCCAACCGGGCGATGCGCTCGAGGTTGCGATCGGACACCGTTTCGGCGTGATCGAAGAACCACGGCAGTCCTTGCAGGGAGATTTCCCGGTCGATTTTCTCGAATACGTCCAGCGCGCGGCTGATGGTTTCGTCGTAGGTGGCGTGCATGCGCCAGGGCCAGCGGCGGTTGGCGAGCAAGCGCACCACGCGTTCGAGGTCAGCCTCCATGCGAGGCGGCATCTCGGGGCGCGGCTGGCGAAAGTCTTCGAAGTCGGCGGCGGAGAACACGAGCATTTCCCCTGCGCCATTGAGACGGTAGAACTCGTCGCCCTGGCCGTACTGGTTGTAGCGGGTCCACTGCGTGAAGTCCTGCAGCTCTTCCGCAGGCTTCTGCGTGAACAGGTTATAGGCGATGCGGACGGTGAGTTGGTGATGCTGGTGTAGCTCCTCGATGACCCGGTAATCGTCGGGATAGTTTTGAAAGCCGCCGCCGGCATCGATCACGCTGGTGACTCCCAGGCGATTCAGCTCACGCAGGAAATGGCGCGTGGAGTTGAGCTGGTATTCGTACGGTAGCTTGGGGCCTAGCGCGAGCGTGGCGTAAAGCAGGGCGGCGTTTGGCGTGGCCAGCAACAGGCCTGTCGGCGTGCCGCCGTGGTCGCGCACGATCTGGCCACCGGGCGGGTCGGGCGTGTCCTTGCTGTAGCCGCAAGCACGCAGCGCCGCCGCATTGAGCAGCGCGCGGTCGTACAAGTGCAGGATGAAGACGGGTGTCTCGGGCGCCACCTGGTTGAGTTCTTCCAGGCTGGGCAGGCGGCGTTCGGCAAACTGGTGCTCGGTGAAGCCACCTACGACACGCACCCACTGAGGGGCCGGCGTGCGCGCCACTTGGTCGGTCAGCATGCGCATGGCATCGGCGAGCGAAGGAACGCCGTCCCAACGCAGCTCAAGGTTGTAGTTGAGGCCTCCGCGAATCAGGTGCAGATGCGAGTCGATCAAACCCGGTATGACGCGCCGCCTGCCTGCATCGATCATGACGGTGGCGGGACCGGCCAGTGCCTTGATCTGCCCATTGGTGCCGACGGCAGCGAAGTGACGGCCGCTGACGGCCAGCGCCTGCGCTTCCGGACGCCTCGCCACGCCGGTGTGGATGCGCGCGTTGTGGACGATGAGTGTGGGGTGCGTAGGCATCGGCGTCGCCTCGGGATCAATCAGCGCGGGTCGTCGCTGTGCTTGGTGTCCGGCTTGGCGTGGTGCTGGGGCAGTTGGCCAAAGGCCTGGTCCCGCAGTTGCTCGGCGCAGTAGGCGGCCGTCACGCCTCCACCCAGGATGACTTTCTTGGCGATCGGCACCGCCTGCTCGCCAAGCAGGATGCCAAGCAGCCCTACGAGGGCGACGACGGGTGGTGCCGGGGAACGAACCTGGATCAGTCCATAGACCACCCCGACCAGTAAACCTGCAGCCAGCGATATCAGGTAGATCTTCATGGTGATTTCCTCCAGCCAGGAAGCCACATTTACGGTCAGTCATGTCTAGCTTTCGTGACCGACCGTCCGACAAAGGTTTTGGCCGTGATGGCCTGCGGCGAGCAAGCTGCCGGTTGTCAAGCGTTAAGCGCGGCCGTATGCACGTCGGTAGTGCCTACCATCCTGTCGAATCGGATCGAAATGCGCAGGGGGGAGACGGATGGCGTGGCTGGTGCGCGGCCGGATGGACGTCCAAATCGTGCGATCCCGGGGGCGGGTCATCGGAATGTGCATACTGGACGCTAACTGGCGAGGCGCGTTACTACAGTGACGGCGACGTGGCCGATCGCCGTTACAATGGCCGCGACCTGCAGGCGATCCGCCCGAGCCACGCCTGGGGCGCGGTGGAGCCGGCGCTGCGCTACAGCGAACTGGACTTGAACGATGGCGCCATCACGGGCGGCAAAGAGCATGACCGGACCTTGGGCGCCAGCGGGTACATCGGCGAGCACTTGAAGGTGCAGACCAACTACGTGTGGGCGCAGAGCGATCGCGGCAACCTGCAAGTCAACCCGCGCATCTTCGAAATGCGTGCCCAGGTCTATTTCTAGTCCCGCCGTCGTCGTTTGCCTGATCAACCTGCTTCCAGCAAAGCCACCGTACCCTGGCCGCCATCGGCGCAGATGCTGACGATGGCGCGCGTACCCGGAGGCTGTTGTGCCAGTTCCTTTACGGCCTGGCTGAGGATGCGTGCGCCGGTGGCACCGAACGGATGGCCGATGGCGAGACTGCCGCCATGGGGATTCATGCGCTCGCGCGGGAATGCCCCGAAGTCGCGATCGAGGCCCGCCTTTCGACGCAGGAAATCACGCTCCTGCAAGGCTGTGATGTGCGCAAGCACCTGGGCGGCAAACGCCTCGTGGATTTCCCACAGGCCGATGTCCTGATAATCGAGGCCATGGCGTGCGAGCAGGCGAGGGATGGCGTAGGCCGGCGCCATCAACAGACCTTCGGTACGAAAGTCGATGGCCGCGATTTCCCAGTCGACCAGGCGCACGCGCGGCACATGTTCGGGCAGGCGCTCCAGGCCGCGCTGGGTGGCCACCCAGAGGCTGGCGGCGCCATCGGTCAAGGGTGAGGAGTTGCCAGCGGTCAGCGTGCCGTGGCCGCTGGTGCGGTCGAAACTCGGTGGAAGCTTCGCCAGCTTTTCCAGCGACGTGTCCGCGCGCGGAATGCTGTCGCGCTTGAAATCACAAATGGGTATGACCAGGTCATCGAAGAAGCCGCTGTTCCAGCCCTCGACCGCGTGGCGATGGCTGTCGTAGGCGATCTGGTCCTGGTCCTCGCGCGCCAGATGCCAGTCTTTCGCGGTGATCTCGGTGTGCTCGCCCATGCTCAGCCCACTGGTGCGATTGACGATGCCGGGTATGTACAGGCTGATGTCGCCGAGCTTGAGGCTCAGCACTTGCGATACCTTTTCTCCCAGCGACCGTGCCTTCTGGAAATGGCGAATGCCGTCGGAAAGCCGCTGGTTGAGACCAAGCTGGATGCGGCTCAGGCTGTCGACGCCGCCGACCAGCGCAAGCCGCGCGCTGTCGTCGTCGAGCATGCCTGCCGCTTCGATCATGCCGATCATGCTGGTCGAACAGGCCATGATGGTGGAGAACGCCGGGAGCGTTGCCGGCGCACCAGCATCCATCAGCACCTCGCGCGCGATGTTGCTCCACGTCAGGTTCGGGACCACCGTGCCCCAGACCGCGAAGTCGGGCCGCCCGCCATGGGGAAGGCTGTCGAGCATATGTCGCGCCACTGGCACCGACAGCTGGATGGCGTCGTAGGAAGCCAGCGCGCCATCCACCTTGGCAAAAGGCGTGCGGACGCCCGCGGCAAGCCACACGGGCTGTCGATATCGCGATGAAAGAGTCATGGGCTATTCCCTGGGGCAGAAACAGCGGGGTTGGGATCAAGTGGCCGCGGGCATCCACACGACGCCTTCCGGCACGCCGCGTTCGAGCTTGTCGGGCAAGGGATCGGTAGCGGCGACGAAGGCGAGGGAGACCGAGTTGATGCAGTAGCGCTGATGGGTCGGCGGCGGGCCGTCGTCGAACACGTGACCCTGATGGCTACCGCAGCGGGCGCAGCGTATCTCCGTGCGTACCATGCCGTAGCTGGCATCGCGCACATAGGCGAGGTGTTGCTCGTTGAAGGGAGCGGTAAAGCTCGGCCAGCCCGTGCGGCTGTCAAACTTCGTGCCACCCAGGAACAACGGCAGCCCGCATAGGCGGCAGCAATACAAGCCCGGGCGTTTTTCCGTGAGCAGGACCCCGCAGAACGGCGATTCCGTGCCATGCTCCAGCAGCACGTCGCGTTCGTCCTGGGTGAGCGAAGCCGTCAGTTGGCCGAGCTGAAGCGGGGATGGAGGCGACAGGTCGAACGGTGTGGTGGCGCTCACTGGTTTCTTCTCCTCGGCGATGTCATCGAGCACATATCGCGGCGGAGCATGCCCGGCACAAGTGCCGCCGTCTTGAATATGCCACCGATCAGCGGCTCCGTTCGCGGCTTCGTTCTTCCTCAATGGTGAGAATGGCCTCGGGAGTGGCTTCCAGGCGTGCCTTGGGAATGGGTTTGCCGCTGAGGTCGGAGAGGCCGTAGGTGCCATCGGCAATCTTCTGCAGGGCCCGCTCGATATCGCTCACGCGTCGATCGTCGACGTCGTGCTGGGCCTGGCGGACTTCCTCCTGCGCCAGGTCCTGCGCCACGTCCTCGAACTCCCCGGCCTCGTCGCCGTGGACCTCCTGGAACGCGCGCCGCGACGCGGTGGCAGTTTTCTCGCCCCCGAGAACCTGGGCACGCAGCGCTTCCAGGCGCTTGCGCTGCTGCTCGATGAAGTCGCGACTCAATGGGGCCTGCTGGTCTGGCATGGTCATGCTCCGAAGGCGCAAAGTGACACCGCCCATATCGGATTCCGAACTGCGCATGGAACCCGCTTGGCAAACGCTAGCTATCGCATAGTGATCGTTGGGGCTCGGTGAAGATGTGACCTCACAAGCCATTGAGGCGGCCCCGAATGGCCCAATATCCGGGCTGCCAGAGCGAGTCTCGGTCACTTGGAAACGACGGTCTGGTATTAGACATCGGATATCTTGGAGCGGGACCCCATGGCACGACACAAAGCACTTCCGCTGTATCGCAACATCGGCATCATTGCGCATATCGATGCTGGCAAGACGACCACGACCGAGCGCGTGCTCTATTACACCGGCAAGAAGCACCAGATTGTCGACGTGCACGACACCAAGGAAGGCAAGGGTTCGACCACGACGGACTATCTGGAGCAGGAGCGCAAGCGCGGCATCACCATCCAGTCGGCGGCCGTGTCCACCGAATGGAAGGGACACCAGATCAACCTGATCGATACGCCCGGGCACGTCGATTTCACCATCGAGGTGAATCGAAGCCTGCGTGTGCTCGACGGCGCTGTCGTGGTGTTCGATGGCGTGGCCGGTGTGGAGCCGCAGACCGAAACCAACTGGCGTCTGGCGGACCAATACAACGTTCCGCGCCTCTGTTATGTCAACAAGATGGATCGCATCGGCGCCAGCTTCGCCCACTGCGTGAAGGGCATTCGCGAGCGTCTCGGTGCGAATGTACTGCTGTGCCAGGTGCCGCTGGGCAGTCATGACGAGTTCGTCGGCATGGCCGACCTGGTCGCCGGCGTGGGCTACATCTGGAAGGGCGATGACAAGGACAGCCCGTGGGATACCGTGCCACTCGACGAGATCGCGGGCCGCGTATCGCTCACCGAGGTCGCTGACAAGGAGTGGGTCGCCAATCTGCCCAAGCTGCGCGAGGAGATGCTTGAACGCGCCCTGGCCATGGACGATGCAGCGTTCGAGAAGCTGATCGAGACGGGTCAATTCGACCAGGACACGCTTAAGCGCTGCATTCGCAAGGGCTGCGTGTCCGGTAAGCTGGTGCCCGTGTTCTGCGGTTCGTCGTATCGCAACAAGGGCGTGCAGCAGCTGCTGGACGGCGTGATCGACTACTTGCCGTATCCGGGCGAGAACGGCGGCATTGCCATGGTGGACGAGGACGGCCACGTCGTCGGCGACCAGGGCGTGGTCGACGAGGCGCCGGCGCGCGCACTTGCGTTCAAGGTGATCAACGATCAGTTCGGTACGCTGACCTTCTGCCGCATCTATTCGGGCGTGATCAAGAAGGGCGATACCTTGCTCAACGTCACCCGCGGCAAGAAGGAGCGCGTGGGTCGCATCGTGGAAGTGCAGGCCAACGCGACCAAGGAAATCGACGAGGTCCGCGCGGGCGACATCTGCGCCTTCGTGTCGATGAAAGAGACCGAGACGGGCGATTCGCTTTCCGATCCTGCACATCCGGCCCTGCTCGAGCGCATGCGTTTTCCCGACCCGGTGATCAGTGTGTCGGTCGAGCCCAAGCATCGCAACGACGTCGACAAGCTTTCCACCGCGCTTTACAAGATGGTGAAGGCCGATCCTTCGCTGCGACTCGAAGTGGACAAGGAAACGGGTGAAACCGTGCTCAAGGGCATGGGCGAGCTGCACCTTGAAGTCACCATCGACCGCATGCGCACCGAACTGGGTGTCGATGCCAATATGGGCAAGCCCAAGGTGAGCTTCCGCGAAGCGTTCGGCCGGAGCGTCGAGCACACCTACACGCACAAGAAGCAGTCGGGTGGTTCGGGGCAGTTTGCCGAAGTCACCATCGTGTTCGAGCCACTGGAGTCAGGTAGTGGCGTGGTGTTCGCCGACGAAATCGTCGGTGGTCGCGTGCCGCGCGAATACATACCCGCCGTCGAGCACGCGGTGACGGTGGAGTCGCGCGAAGGTCAGATCGCCGGCTACGAGGTGGTGGACTTCAAGGCGCGCCTGATCGACGGCAAGTTCCATGATGTCGACTCCTCGGCGCTCGCCTTCGAAATCGCCTCACGCCAGTGTTTCCGCGAGGCGCAGCGACTGAGCAAGCCGAAGTTGCTGGAGCCGGTGATGCGGCTGGAAGTGGTGACGGAAGCCGACTACCTCGGTGATGTGATCGGCGACATCAACCGCCGTCGCGGCACGGTCAGCGACCAGGGCCAGAAAGGCGCGCAGGCGTTCGTGCAGGGCTTCGTGCCGTTGGCGGAGATGTTCGGCTATATCAACTTCCTGCGCTCGGCGACGCAGTGGACGCGGCAACTTCACCATGGAATTCGACCACTATGAGGAAGTGCCGGCCAGCCTGGTCGACAAGCTGATGGAGAAAGAGGCGAAATAGCCTCGGTGGACGCCGCTCCTTTCGTGATGCGCGTGGGCCGTGCGATGGCTCATGAGGTCACGGAAGGGCGGCGCCATCTGGATTTGCGTTTCTCCGGGCGGTACGCCGCACGGCAGGGAATGGAAAGCCGCAGTTCGGTGCCGTGGGGCTGGCGTCGCCGCAAGCTGATCTGGCCACCGAGCCTTGCCGTGCGTTCCTGCATGCCGACGACGCCCCAATGCCCCAGCTCCGACGCAGTCCGGATCATCGCCTCGTCGATGCCGCCGCCATCGTCAGTCACATGGATGCGCAGCGAACGCACGTCATAGGCGACATGGACATCAACGCGCGTTCCGCCGCCGTGCACGAACGCATTGCGAATGGCTTCGCGGACGATGTCGATGATTTCGTCGAATGCATTGGGAAGGACGGCTCGGGCCTCGCCTTCGGTGGTGATGTGGAAGCGGGTCGAGGGGTACAGAGAGGCAAGATCTTCGCCGACCGCGAGGATCGATTGCACTAGCTCGGTGTACTGCGGACCATCGCCGCGCAGGTCAATGATCTTTCCGCGCCCCTCGATCACCATCTCACGGGCCTGATCGATGGCTGCCTTGAGTACGTGGCTGCGTTTGTCTTCGGGTGCGAGGCTTGCCAGAACGGCCTGCAGGCGCAGCAATAGCCCCTGTACGCCCTGCAGCAAGGTGTCGTGGATGTCGCGCGCGATGCGTTCGCGTTCGCTCATGCGTTCCATCAATTTCAGGTGCACGCGCTCTGCCGCGAGACGGGTTCGCCAGACAAAGAATCCCGCTACGAGGCCCATGCCGGCCAGCAGGCACAACGCATAGAACCACTCGGTCTGGAAGAACCAAGGCGCGATGGTGAAGCTCGCCTCGGCGCCTTGCGTGTTCCAGATGCCATCGTCGTTGGCGGCAATGACGTGAAACCGATATCGACCCGGCGCGAGGTTCGAATAGAAAGCCGCGCGACGATTGCCCGCGTCCTGCCAGTTCGTGTCGATGCCATCGAGCTTGTAGCGAAAACGCACGCGATCGGGAATGGCAAGACTGGCAGCGGTATATTCCAGTTGCAGATTGTCGGTGCCTTTGGGCAGGTGTGGCGCTGCGTCCAGAGCGTAGCGCTTGCCGTCCGCCTGCAATCCCAGGATCGCCACCGGTGGTGGCAGGGTATTGGTGTGCAGGTCGTTCGGATCAATCCATGCCGGACCCTGGTTGGTCAGGAACCAGATGCGATGCATGCCGTCGACCAGGGCCGACGGCACCATGGCGGCCTGGACGGCAATGCCGGGCAAGCCGTCCCGATAGTCGAACAGACGATAGCCGGGTCGGTAGCCGGGTCGCTGGAAGCTTGCTGACACTTCGGCGGCATCCACGCGCACGACGCCCCTGCTTGCGTTGAGCCAGAGGTCTCCTGCCGGTGTCTCGGCAATGCCGGTGATGCCGCTGAAGACGTCGTCGTCGCCCATGACCATGGATTCGATATGGTCCGCACGCAGTCGCGCCAGTCCCAATTCGCCGCCAATCAGCACGTCTTTGCCCGTGGCATTGATCGTCGTGATGTTACCCACGCGTAGGCCTTCGTTCGCGCTGAAGACTCGCGCCGAGTGGCCGTCAAACACGACCAGTCTGTTGTCGGGGTAGCCGATCCACAGGCGACCGGCCGCATCGGTGGTGAGCGCCGTGGGGGCTGACTTCGCCAATGACTCGATCGGTTTAATCTGCGTCCACTGGCCGTCATGCCAGTGATAGAGGCCGTGTTCGTCCAGCGAAAGCCAGGGCTCGCCTTCGCGGTCGATGGTGAACGCCTCGACCTTGGTGGTGGTCGGCGGTAGTGGCAGCGGAATCGTGCTGAGTGTCTTGTCGTGCAGCGACAAGAGCCAGTTTCTTCCGATGAGCCACAAATCACCGTTGTTGCTGAATTGGGCAGCGCCGACATCGGGAAGGTCGCTGCGAATGACCTGACTCTCTTCGCCATCCGTGCGTAGCAGGGTTCCTCCATTGACGGTCCAGACCACGCCATGGTTATCCATGGCCATTGCGTAATCGGAGGCGGCGCCCAGCGTGATCCGGGGTGGAACGGTAAAGCTGTTCCGATGGAAGCTCGCCAGGCCCATATTGGTGCCCGCCCAGATGGTACCTTCGGCGTCCTGCAGAAGAGGCACGGCGCGATCGGAGACAAGACCGTTGGTGCGGTCGATTCTCTCCGTGACATCCGCCGGCTTGAGCGAGGCCCCGCGGGCGAGCCGGCCAATCGAGGCTACGCGATAGATCCCTCCCGCGTCGGCATTGGTACCCCATAGGTTGCCGTAGCTGTCGAACAGCAGACGATTGGAGTCGGCGAACACCGTCGTTGCCGAGGTCGCGGCGTCATCCACGCGGGGGTGGTCGGCGGACAGGCCCGGCAAGGCCCGGGTGCCGTGCGAATGATCCGATACCCATAGCATGCCATCGGGCGCCTGCGCGACGATGGCGTACTTGGCGACTTTCTGGTCGGTATGCTCGAACCGGTGCGATCCCTTGCGAAGGAATACCAACTGGTCGCCCGTGGTCACCCACAATGTGCCGTCCTTTCCCACGATCAGCCAGTCGGCGCGCCTGGAGGGAAAGCCCCAATCCGCACCGACGGTTTGCCAGCGATGTCCATCGAACCGCGCCAGGCCGCCTTCGGTCGCTGCCCACACGGCGCCATCCTGCGTCTGCCCGAAGCTGAGCACCATGCCGCTGGGGAAGGAATCGCCGGGGGCGTAATGCTGCAAACGCCCCTGGCGCATCACGCAGGCACCGCCGTAATAGAAGCCGATCCAGAGCGAGCCGTCGGGCAGCATGCTCAGCGCGGTGATGTTGTTGGAGCGGAACCGTTCTTCCGCGAGCGGCTCGAAGCGCTCGAAGCGCACGCCGTCGAAGCGATACAGTCCATTGCCCGTTCCCAGCCACAGATAGCCATCCCGGCCCTGTGCCAGCGCCCAGATATCGGCCGGGGTTCCCGCCTCCGATGTCCAGAGCTTGCGGCGGAACCCGGAGGCGTCCGCTCCTGCTGCCGTCATGCAGGCGCCGGCAAGCAAGCATCCGACGATCGGAATCCTGGCGACTCTCCAGATTCTTCGAAACCCTTCGAACATCATGGAAACTTTGCCCCTGTTATGGAAACGCCGATGTCGTCCGAGACGTCGGTGTCTGCGAAGGGCAGCATATCGCTGGTGACCCATGACCGACAGGTCACATGCCTCGAACAGAGAATCACCCGATTGGGCATTGAACGGTGTGGGCCAGGGCCCGATAGTGACACGATGGCCCGCGTGCTGAACTTTGATGTGTTCGTCGATGGAGGGCGAGATCAGCCATGTACCGGGAGAAGACATCGTGACAGCTGGCACGGAATGCGTCCGGGTACTCATTGCCGACGATCACCCCGTGATGCGGGACGGCATCGCGGCCGCCATCGAAAGCGGCCCGGATATGTTGGTGGTCGGGCAGGCCGCCGACGGGGCGGAAGCGATTGTCCGGTACCGCGAGCTGCTGCCGGACGTGGCCATGATCGACCTGCAGATGCCTGGGGTGGATGGCCTGCAGGCGATTGCCACGATCTGCGGTGAATACCCGGCGGCACGCATCATCGTGCTTACATCGTACCCGGGTGATGCCCGCGTCAAGCGCGCGCTCACGTTTGGCGCCTGTGCTTACTTGCTCAAGACGGCGACACGGGAAGAGATTCTCGCTGCCATCCGTTCCGTGATGAGCGGCAAGCGCGTGGTGGCATCGGAAGTGGCTGGCGAGATCGCTTCACACGCCTGGTCGGAAATGCTCAGCGATCGAGAGCTGAGCGTATTGCGCCTGGTGGCCACTGGGCATACCAACAAGCGCATTGCCGACGTTCTCTGCGTTTCGGAGGACACGGTCAAGGCTCGCCTCAAGAACATCATGACCAAGCTCGGCGCCATGGACCGCACGCACGCCGTCACGCTTGCCAGGGATCGCGGCTTCTTCGACGCCTGATCCACAAGGGATGGGAAGCTCCGCGCGCGGTCCTTGTCGACGCGGGCGAACACGTGCCTACGGTGCCGACATATCGCGTGCAATGCCCTGGCGGCGTCCTTTGGGAGTCGCTCTTGCAGCAGGCCGTCTTACCCGATCGGGTATGCAAGATTTGCCGCGATAGGGCTTCGCAGGAGGCGCTATCTGGGCAGAATGAAGGGCACATTCACGCCAGCCCCAGCTTCGATTCATGCATTCCACAGACGCGTAGCGATGTCGCCCGGCGACGCATCGTCAACGGGCTTCATTCTCTGCACGCCCCAGCACCCGCAAGAACGGCCCCCAACCCATCAAGAGAGCCGACATGTCGACCAACGATGCGGATAACGACGTCAACCAACCGAGGCGCAGCTTTCTGAGCGGCGTCGCGACTGCTTCCGTAGCCATGGCATTGCCGATCGCAGGCCTCGCAACGCCTCCCCGCGCGTTTGCTGCAAACGCTCCCACCCACCCACATCACGGGCAATCCACTATGAGCACGATCATCACGAAAGATGGCACCGAGATTTTTTACAAGGACTGGGGGCAGGGCCAGCCGGTCGTGTTCTCGCACGGCTGGCCGCTCACCGCGGATGCCTGGGATGCGCAGATGGTGTTTCTCAGCTCCCATGGCTACCGCACGATCGCGCATGATCGTCGTGGCCATGGGCGCTCGGGTCAGCCCTCGCAGGGCAACGACATGGATACCTATGCCGATGACCTCGCCACCCTGATTGAAAAGCTGGATCTGAAGAATATCGTGTTGGTCGGCCATTCCACGGGTGGTGGTGAAGTAGCGCATTACATCGGTCGGCACGGCAACGCACGCGTGGCCAAGCTGGTGCTGATTGGCGCAGTGCCGCCGATCATGGTCAAGAGCGAAAGCAATCCCGGCGGCCTCCCGATCAGCGTGTTCGACGATATCCGCAGGAACGTGTTGGCCGATCGTTCGCAGTTCTACAAGGATCTGTCCTCGCCGTTCTACGGCGCCAATCGCGCCGGGGCCAAGGTGTCGCAAGGCATGCGCGATGCGTTCTGGCTGCAGGGCATGACCGGCGGCCTGAAGGGCCAGTACGAGTGCATCAAGCAGTTCTCCGAGGTCGACTACACGCCCGATCTCAAGAAGGTCGAAGTGCCGACACTCGTCATTCACGGCGATGATGATCAAATCGTGCCGATCGATGACGCGGGCAGGCTGTCGGCCAAGATCGTGAAGCACGCTACGCTCAAGGTTTACCCGGGTGCGCCGCATGGTCTCACCGCGACCCATCAGGAGCAGGTCAACCATGATCTGCTGACGTTCATTCGTTCCTGATCACGCAAACGGATCGGCCGCCAGCTGCGTGGCCGATCCATCGACGCTGCACTGTCCAGGAGAATACCCATGCCCATCACCGCAACGCCGACGCCCGGCAAGCAATTGCTCACGCCCACGGATCATGCGCTGATCATGATCGACTTCCAGTCGCAGATGTCCTTCGCGACGCACTCCATCGATGCCATCACGCTGCGCAACAATGCCGCGCTGGTGTCGCACGCGGCGGCCAGTTTCAAGGTGCCGACCATCCTGACCACCGTGGCGGAGAAGAGCTTTTCCGGCCCCATGTTCAGCGAAGTGACCGAGCCATTCACCGGGCAGGCCTTGCTCGACCGCACCTCGATGAATACCTGGGAAGACGCGGCGGTAATCAAGCGCGTCAACGAGATCGGCAAGACCCGCCTCGTGCTCGCGGGCTTGTGGACCTCGGTCTGCATCGTCGGTCCAACGCTGTCGGCGCTGGAGCAGGGCTTCGAGGTGTATGTCGTCTCGGACGCCTGCGGCGACGTTTCCGCCGAGGCGCACAACCGCGCGATGGATCGCATGATCCAGGCCGGTGCCCGCCCCATGACCGCGCTTCAGTACCTGTTGGAACTGCAGCGTGACTGGGCCCGCGTCGACAGTTACGACAGCACGACCGGCATCGCCAAGCGCTTCGGTGGCTCCTATGGACTTGGCATTATCTACGCCAAGAGCATGTTCGGCGCGCACGAAGGCTAGGCGCACTGCACCCGTGGTTGCCGACCGCAGGCAGAACTCGACTCGCAGGGCACGTCGATGAAACCCTATTTGCTATCTCTTGCCGCCGGCTTGCTGGTCGGTGTCGTCTATAGCCTGTTGAATGTTCGGTCGCCGGCGCCGCCGGTGATCGCGCTGGTGGGATTGCTTGGCATTCTTGCCGGTGAGCAGATTCCCCCTTTGCTAAAAAACCTGTGGCATCGCGAAGTGGCCACGACGAGCTGGGTCCGGGAACAAGTAAAGCCGCATGTCTTTGGCGAACTGCCGCAGGCTCGGACCGTGCCGAATGTTGCTGAAGACAGGAAGGTTCAACGATGAACACGCAGGCGACCAACGCGGACCTCGTTCTCCATGGGGGGCGTTTCACTACGCTCGATCGCTCTTGTCCCGAGGCCGAAGCGGTCGCCATCGCGGAGGGGAAGTTCGTGGCCGTGGGGCGCGCGTCGGAGATCATGCCGCTGGCCGGGCCGCGCACGCGCATCGTCGATTTGAAAGGGCGCCGCGCCTTGCCGGGCCTGATCGACAACCACCTGCACATTATTCGCGGCGGCTTGAACTTCAACATGGAGCTGCGCTGGGACGGGGTCCGTTCGCTGGCGGACGCCATGGCCATGCTCAAGCGGCAAGTAGCCATCACGCCATCACCGCAATGGGTGCGCGTGGTCGGTGGCTTCACCGAGCACCAGTTCGCCGAAAAGCGCCTGCCGACGATTGACGAACTGAATGCGGTCGCGCCGGACACGCCGGTGTTCCTGCTGCATCTCTATGATCGCGCCATGCTCAATGCAGCGGCACTGCGCGTGGTGGGCTATACCAGGGACACGCCGGCGCCGCCGGGCGGCGAGATCGTCCTCGATAGTGCGGGCAATCCGACCGGCCTGCTGCTGGCCAAGCCGAACGCTGCCATCCTCTACGCCACGCTGGCGAAGGGGCCCAAGCTGCCGTTCGATTACCAGCTCAATTCCACGCGTCACTTCATGCGCGACCTGAACCGCCTGGGCGTGACCGGTGCCATCGATGCGGGTGGCGGTTTCCAGAATTATCCGGACGATTACGCGGTCATCGAGAAGCTTGCGGCCGATGGGCAGCTCACCATCCGGTTGGCTTACAACCTGTTTACGCAGAAGCCCAAGCAGGAAAAGGACGATTTTCTGAACTGGACGCGCACGTCCAAATACAAGCAGGGCGACGATTACTTCCGCCACAACGGCGCGGGCGAGATGCTGGTGTTTTCGGCCGCGGATTTCGAGGACTTCCGGCAGCCGCGCCCGGACATGCCCTCGCAGATGGAGGGTGAGCTGGAAGAGGTCGTGCGCATTCTTGCCGAGAACCGCTGGCCCTGGCGCATGCACGCCACTTATGACGAAACGATCAGCCGCGCGCTGGACGTGTTCGAGAAAGTGAACAAGGACATTCCGCTGCAGGGGCTGAATTGGTTCTTCGATCACGCCGAGACGATTTCGGAGCGCTCGATCGATCGCATCGCGGCGCTGGGCGGCGGCATCGCCGTGCAGCATCGCATGGCTTACCAGGGCGAATATTTCGTCGAACGCTACGGCCCTGCGGCGGCGCAGGCTACGCCGCCAGTGGCGCGCATCCTGGAGAAGGGCGTCAAGATCTCGGCCGGCACGGATGCCACGCGCGTCGCTTCGTACAACCCATGGGTTTCGTTGGCGTGGCTGATCACCGGCAAGACTGTCGGTGGACTGGGCCTCTATCCACGCCGCAACTGCCTGGATCGAGAAACGGCGCTGCGCATGTGGACGGAGAACGTTACCTGGTTCTCCAATGAGGAAGGCAGGAAGGGTCGTATCCAGGCGGGCCAGCTGGCCGATCTGATCGTGCCGGATCGCGATTACTTCAGCTGCGCCGAGGACGATATCGCCGACATCACCTCGCTGCTGACGATCGTCGGCGGGCGCGTCGTTTACGGCAGCGGAGAGTTTTCCTCGCTGGACGACGTCAAGGTGCCGGCAGCGATGCCGGAATGGTCGCCGGTGCGCGCTTACGGTGGCTATGGCGCGTGGGCGCAGCAGCGTGGCCCGGCGCAGCAGGCTGCTGTGCAGGCGAGTTGCGCTTGCCGCCACGACTGCGGTGTTCATGGTCACGACCATGCCACCGCATGGTCAAGCCAGTTGCCCGCGTCGGATCTGAAATCGTTCTGGGGCGCGCTGGGTTGTTCGTGCTGGGCGGTATGAGGCGGCGCAGCTTCGGCGACATCGCTTGCATCCTGAACGTGGAGAGCTGACGGTGAATCATATCCAGGGTCGATCGGGTGGCACGGCACGGCTGGCGTCGGTGTTTGCGACGCGACCCGTGCATTGGCTGGCACTACTCGGACTGTGTGCGGCTTATCTTCAAGGCGGCATCCAGAAAGCCATGGACCTCGGCGCTGCAACGGCCGAGACCGCGCACTTCGGACTAGCGCCCGCCGGCCCCATCACGCTGGCGACCATCGTGCTGGAACTGGGTGCGTCGCTATTGATCCTGCTCGGCTTCTACCGCTGGTTGGGTGCCATCCTGTTGGCTGGATTCACCTTGATGGCCACCTTTCTGGCGAATCGCTTCTGGGACGCGCCGATGTCCGAACGCTTCATGTTGACCAACGCGTTCTTCGAACACCTGGGGCTGGTCGGCGGCTTTTTGCTCGTGGCCTGGTACGACCTGCGCAGTCGGGTGGCGGCCGGCCGCCTCGGCTTGGGATAGCCGTTGCGGCTCGGCTCCTTTCCACGATCGTTCTGTCATTCACTCAAAGCACGTTTTCAGGGAGTCTCCCATGCGCATTCCGTCAAAGGCAGTGGCCGCCGTTCTTGGCTTGGGGCTGTTCGGCTTCGTATCACTCACCGTCATGGGCGCTGTGCAGGCGAAAGAGTCGACGCAAGCCGGGCCCCCGATGGTCGCGGTCGGCTCGCAATACGACACCACGCACGTCTATGTGGCGCCGGGCGACGTCGACCGTTTCGCCACCAGTTTCATTGGCACGTTCGGCGGCCAGAGCACCAAGCAGGTGGTTGCCACCGTGACCCCGACGCCGAGCAGCACGACCTCGCAGTTGTTGCAGACGCCGGTGGGTACGGTGTCGCTGTTCGGTTTCAAGACGCCCATCCCGTTTCCGTTCGGCGACGAGCGCACGGGCTATCTCGTCACCGACATGGATACGGCTATTCGCTCCGCACGAGCGGCGGGCGCCAACGTGCTGGTGTCGCCGTTCCCGGATCCGATCGGCCGCGACGCGATCATCCAGTGGCCCGGTGGCGTCAACATGCAGCTCTACTGGCACACCAAGGCACCGTCCTATGCACCGTTCCAGACCATTCCCGAGAATCGCGTGTATGTGTCGCCTGATCGTGCCGACGCCTTGGTGCGAAGTTTCTTGAAGTTCTCGCACGGCAAGGTGACTTCGGACGAGACGAAGGCGCCGGGCGTGGAGATTGGCCGGCCGAACGACACGTATCGCCGCATTCGCCTCGAGTCGACCTTCGGCAAGATGACGATTCATGTCACCGACGGGCATCTGCCGTATCCCTACGGACGAGAGCTGACCGGCTACGAGGTTGCCAAGCTTTCCGAAACGCTGGCCAAGGCCAAGGCCAATGGCGCACAGGTACTGGTCGAGCCGTTCCAGAGCGAAGGACGCGAGTCTGTCGTCGTGCAATTCCCGGGCGGCTATGTGGCGGAGATCCACGCCAACGCCGGCCCGTAAGTCCATGGGGGAGCCGGGGCGGTCGCGACATCATGCGCAGGAATGTGGCGGTGGCCACAGACATCGTTCGGGAGGGGGCGTGGCCTGGCTCGCGCTCGCGGGAAGTGTGTTGCTGTGCCCGGGCCCTGCGTGGGCGCAGGATGCCGGCAACGACTCGACCCAGGACACGCCGCCGCAGCATGCCGCGACACGCCCCAGGCTGAGCAGCAATCGATGGCAGGAGGACTGGTCGGCATTGGCCGACCCGTCATTGCGCTCGGACTGGGGCGACGCGCTCAAGTACCTGTCGCTGAGTGCGGATGATCCCAAGAGTTACCTTTCGCTGGGCGCCAATCTGCGCGAGCGCGTTGAATTGTCGGATGCACCCAATTTCGGTGTGGGTGGAAGCGCCAACAACACCTATCTGTTGCAGCGCCTGCAGGTACATGCCGATCTTCGTCTCGACGAACATTGGCAGGGCTTCGTCCAGATCGAAGACGCCCGCACCGTGAACAAGCACGTGATTGGCGGCGCCGATCGCAACCCCTGGGACCTGAGGCTGGCCTTCGTGGCGTATACGAAACGCTTTGAGGCCGGGACTTTCAAAGCACGCGTGGGTCGACAGGATTTTGCCTTCGATTTGCAGCGCTTTGTATCGTTGCGTGACGGACCGAATGTGCGACAGTCCTTCGACGCCATCTGGGCGGACTGGGAAACCGGTAAGTGGCGCTTTATCGGTTTCATGAGCCAGCCCGTGCAATACAGGGACGAACATCCCTTCGACGATGTGTCCAATCACCGTTTCCGTTTCAACACCTTGCGTGTGGAGCGCCTGGTGTGGGGGCATAACGAACTGTCCGCCTATTACTCGCTCTACAGCAGGGACAACGCCAGGTATCTCGATGCCAGCGGTGACGAGCGACGCGACGTGTATGACATGCGCTTTGCCGGTTCGGCCATCGGGCTGGACTGGGATCTGGAGGGCATGGAGCAACGTGGCCACGTCGGCGCGAAGGGCATCACTGCCTGGGCCACGGGAGCGCGCGTCGGTTTCACCTGGGATGGTCCGGCCTTGCATCCAAGGCTTGGCATCCAGTTCGACGCTGCCTCGGGTGATCGACATCGCAATGACAACACGCTGGGCACCTTCAATCCGCTGTTTCCCAACGGGTACTACTTCACCCTGGGGGGCTTCACCGGTTACACGAACCTGGTGCACGTCAAGCCGACCTTGACCATCAAGCCCGCGGTCGGTTTGACCCTGACCGGCGGCGTGGGCTTTCAGTGGCGCCAGGTCACCAGTGATGCGATCTACGTGCAGCCCAATATCCCCTTGCCCGGCACTGCCGGGGAAGGTGGGCACTGGACCGGCGTCTATGGCCAGTTGCGCGCAGACTATGTTTTCAACACGAACTTCACCGGCGCAGTGGAAGCTGTGCACTACGATGTCGGTCGCGCCATCCGTCAGGCCGGCGGACATGACAGCGACTATCTCGGCGTCGAGCTGAAATACATGTGGTGAAGGGCGGGACAACCCCAGATCGACTCACATACCACGGGAGCGCATAGACACCATGGCCGACAAGCCTATTCTGCCGACGATACTCAGCATAAACGCAGGCTACGTCGACACGGCTGGCTTCCTGGCCTTGCATGGCCTGTTTACTGCCCATGTCACCGGAAACTTCGTCACGATTGGCGCGGCACTGGTGTTGGGGACGTCCGGAATTACCGCCAAGTTGCTGGCATTGCCGGTGTTCTGCGTGGTGGTGATGCTTGCGCGCTTGCTCCGCTATGGCCTGATCGCGCAGGGGGTGGCCGTGCTGCGGACCTTGCTGCTCATCATGCTGCTCTTGCTCATTGCTGCCGCGCTCATGGCGTTGCGTTTTGGTCCCTTTGGTGCCGGCGACAGTGCCTCGGGTACGCTCACGGGCATGACCCTGGTGGCTGCCATGGCGATCCAGAATGCGTTGCATCGGGTCCATCTGGCCGGCGCTCCACCCTCGACCCTGATGACGGGCACGACCACGCAGATCATGCTGGATATCGCCGACCGCATTCACGGCGTTCCCGCGGAACAAAAGTCAGCCATCAATACGCGTTTGGCTCGCATGATGGCCGCGGTGCTGGCTTTTGCCGTGGGCTGCGCGGCAGGAGCGTTGCTCTATGCATTTGTCGGCATGTGGTGCTTTGTCGTGCCGGCCATCCTGGCGCTAGGCGCCTATCTCAGGCATGAGGACGCAGCGGTACCTGCTGCGCCGACGTGAGTCGAATCGTGTTCCCCCACCATGCCATACCTCGGAGGCAAGTCATGAATGACACAAGCAAAGCCAAGGCACGCCGCAGGGCTGCTCTCACCACGCCGTCCGCCCTGGGCGAAGACGCCACGCGTGACATTTCGGGCGAACTCAACGCACTGTTGGCCGATGTGCTCGCTTTGTACATCAAGACGAAGAATTTCCACTGGCATATGTCAGGGCCGTACTTCCGCGACTATCACCTGCTGCTGGACGAGCAGTCGGATCAGATCTACGCGACGCTCGATCCCATTGCGGAACGGGTTCGCAAGCTGGGCGGCACGACTTTGCGTTCCGTCGGGCATGCATCACGCATGCAGCGCCTGATGGACAACGATGCCGATTTCGTCACGCCCGATGACATGCTGGCCGAGTTGCGCGAGGACAATATCCAGCTCGCGGCCTATATGCGCGCTACCCATCAGCTGTGCGACGGCTATGGCGATGTCGCCACGGCGAGCTTGCTCGAGAGCTGGATCGACGAAGCCGAACGCCGCGTATGGTTCCTGTTCGAGACGGGGCGTCGCGCCTAGTCTCTGCGACGAGTGTCTTGCCGGCCGCCTGGGTGACCGGCAAGACGGCGACGATGAGGCGCCTTGCACAGCTATCAGGCGTAGCCTCGCCATCGCGCCACCAGGCCAACGCCCGCCGTAACGGCATGCGACAGCAGGCGTAGGCCCAGCGGCATATCGGGGCGGCGCACGTCCAGGAGCAGGGCGATGCGCGTCTGCGCACTGCGATTCCACACCTCGTGCGGATAGGTGTCGTCCCACAGCAGGCAGTCGCCATTGCCAAGCCGGTGTTCATGGCCGGCGAGCCACAGCACGGCGCTCGGCTGACCCTTGTCATCCACCGGCGCCTCAAGGTTGAGCTGAAAGCGCAGGATGCCCCGGAAAGGTCCGCAATGACGCGGAATGTGCTTGTGCGGGGCCAGGAAGGAGAGGGTGGCCGAAAGCACGTCGGGCGATGACGACACCAGGCTCGCCAGTAGCGGGCAGGCATCCATGTTTGCTTCGATCGCCCGGCCATAGACCTTCAGCAGAAACATACGCCAGTCCTTGCCGTCAGCCGCCGATATCTCCGCCTGCGCGGGCATGATCTCGTGGAATCTCGGTATCGCCCGGGCACCTTCGAGAATGGCAAGCGCCTCCTGGCGAAGCTGCGGCCATGCCGCCACGAATCGCTGCGCATCCGGAAAGCAGGTGTCGATGTCCAGTACGGGCGGCGTCTCGATGCGCGCGTCGTAGACACGGCGAATGGCTCGCGACGACCACTCATACAGCGAGTCCATCCTCGGTCTTTCCTCATGGCCCGACGGGGGAGATCGGCCCGACACCTGGACGACGGCGTCGTCGCGGGTCGGCGCTTTTTTGGTCACGGTAGCCGCTGCGATCTCCTTGTTGCGTGAACGCCCGTTGCTCAGGCCGGTGATCGCCACCGAGCGCTGAATATTTATCTTTCGTTCGAAGATTGTTCGCTTATCTATTGCGAAATAACAGATTTCTGCTTGATAATTTAAGTGACGTCACATAAAATTAGCCCGCCAAAACGAGGAGGAGGTGCCATGGTTGACCCTTTCGATCCCGGCACGATGGCGATGCCCTTGATCTTCAAGCGCCGGCGCGGCCGGCCGCGAAAAGCGGATGCGTTGAGTGCGGCCGAGCGGGCGCGGCGTTACCGCGCGAAGCGCAAATTGCAGGCCGTGCAATCGGTGCCCACGGTCATCTACGAGCAAGTGGTCCGCGAGCGCGATGAGGCGAAGGCTCAGGTCGTTCGGCTGCGCGCGGAGCTGGAACAGTTGCGTCCCCTGCTCGGGTGCTGAACGGACTAAGGTGGCCCTGCCAGGCTGGCGGCTATGACTCGAAGCCGGGTCGGGCGTGCTGCCGTCCGGCTAGTCGCGCCTGACGCGGCCCGATGCACTTCTCATTGACTTATGTTTGTCGAAACTGGCACTAAGGCGATCACCGACGTGAGCGCTAGTTGCATCTGAAAGTGGATAAGACCGACGAGATCCGGTGTTTGCCCGCTTGGTCGGTGGCAGGGCCGCAAAGATCCCTCACTCTCAATCACTGGAGCGGTGGCTTGTATGGTGGCATTGGCGACGGAATACGTGATCGACGTACACCACTGGAACGACAACCTGTTTAGCTTCCGCACCACGCGCGATCCAGGCTTTCGCTTCGATAGCGGCCACTTCGTCATGATCGGGCTGGAGGTTGAAGGGCGACCGCTGTTGCGCGCCTACTCCATCGCCAGCGCGAACTACGAAGAGCACCTGGAGTTCGTCAGCATCAAGGTGCCCAATGGCCCGCTGACCTCACGTCTACAAGGCTTGCGCCCGGGCGATCCGGTGATGGTCAGCCGCAAGCCTACCGGTACTCTGGTGCTCAACGACCTCAAGCCGGGCAAGCATCTCTATCTGCTCGGTACGGGCACCGGGTTGGCGCCTTTCCTCAGCATCGTGCGCGACCCGGAAACCTATGAGCGCTTCGACAAGATCGTGCTGGCGCATGGCGTGCGCAGGATCAGCGATCTTGTTTTCGCCGAATACCTCGAGCAAACGCTGCCCAGGCATGAATATCTGGGGGAGCTGGTGCGGGACAAGCTGGTCTACTACCCCAGTGTGACGCGCGAACCGTTCCGCCATCGCGGACGACTGACCGATGCCATCGTCGAAGGAAGCATGAGCCAGTTCGCCGGCTTGCCCCCGTTGAACCCGCAGACCGATCGGGTGATGCTGTGTGGCAGCCAGGCCATGCTGGACGACTCCTGCGCACTGCTCGATGGTCGCGGATTCCAGGCATCACCTCGCACCCGTGAGCCTGGCGATTATGTGATCGAGCGCGCTTTCGTCGAAAAGTGAATCGAAACTGACGACTTTCTCGACGTGCGGTGCCACTGGAGGTCGCGTCATGAGTAGCCCAACCGTATCGAATGGAAAACAGCGTCTCGCCATCCTTGGCTCCACGGGTTCGATCGGTGGCAGTGCGCTGGATGTGGTCGCACGCCATCCTGATCGCTTCACGGTGACTGCACTGACGGCCCATCGCAGCGTCGACCGGCTTTACGATCAGTGCCTGGCATTTCGTCCGGCCCTGGTGGTCGTTGGTGAAGCGGCGGATGCAGCCCTGCTCGAACAGAAGTTGCGGGCAGCGCAGCTCGCTACTGAAGTGACTTATGGAGCGGACGCGCTGTGCGCCGTAGCCAGTTCGAATGAGTGCGATACCGTGGTGGCGGCCATCGTCGGTGCCGCAGGCCTGCCTTCCTCGCTGGCCGCTGCCCGTGCGGGCAAGAAGATTCTGCTGGCGAACAAGGAGGCCCTGGTGATGTCGGGCGCGCTGTTCATGCGCACCGTCGTCGAGCACGGTGCGACCTTGTTGCCGCTGGATAGCGAGCACAACGCGATCTTCCAGTGCCTGGGAACCAGCTTGAAGTCAGGGGCTGGCGTCGAGCGCCTGATCCTCACCGCATCGGGCGGCCCTTTCCTCAACCGTGCCCTGGATAGCCTTGATGAGGTCACGCCCGATCAGGCCTGCGCCCACCCCAACTGGGTGATGGGTCGCAAGATCTCGGTCGATTCGGCCACCATGATGAACAAGGCACTGGAGACGATCGAGGCGCGCTGGCTGTTCAATATGCCAGCCGAGCGCATCGAAGTCGTGATTCACCCGCAGAGCGTGATTCATTCGATGGTGGCTTATGCCGACCAATCGGTGCTCGCCCAGCTCGGCAATCCCGATATGCGTACGCCGATTGCGCACGCCCTGGCTTATCCGCAGCGCATCGATTCCGGTGTCGCCCCGCTGGACCTGACCCGCATGGCCAACCTGAGCTTTGCCGCGCCGGATCTGTCGCGCTTCCCCTGCCTTCGCTTGGGCCTGGAGGTGCTACGTGATGGCTGCGCCGCCAGCGTGACGCTCAACGCGGCGAACGAGATCGCGGTGGACGCTTTCCTGCAGGGGCAGATTCGCTTTACTGCCATTGCCCAGGTCGTGGAGGAGGCGCTGCATCGCTTGCCACCGCTCGCGGCGGATCACCAGCTCGACGACATTCTTGCGGCTGACGCCGCGGCACGTACCATGGCCCGGCAGATCGTCCGCCATCTGCCGGCCTTTGGGGTACAGCGGCTTGCCGTTCACTAGGGGGATTTTCGTGAGTGAAGCCATACAGCTTTGGCCCGAGTCGTCGGTTCCCGTCTCGGCTGCCGAGCCTATCGAGCGCTGGGTGAAGAGCATCGTCCAGCGCACCGAAGTCGCGCTGGCGGCTTATTTGCCGCCGGCCGAGAGTTCGCCCAAGACCCTGCATGAGGCGATGCGCTACGCCACCCTGGGTGGTGGCAAGCGCGTGCGTGCCTTGCTTTGCCACGCGGCGGGCGAGTTGGTGGGTGCCGCGCCGTCCGTGCTCGACGGTGCGGCCAGCGCGATCGAAATGATCCATGCCTATTCGCTGGTGCACGACGATCTGCCGGCCATGGACAACGATCTGCTGCGTCGCGGCCAGCCCACCGTGCATGTGCGCTATGGCGAAGCCATGGCCATCCTGGTGGGCGACGCCTTGCAGGCCCAGGCCTTTGCGGTGATTGCCGACTCGCCCGCATCGGCAACGCAGCGGGTGGCCCTGATCCAGGAATTGGCCAAGGCAAGCAGTTCGCTCGGACTGGTGGGCGGGCAGGCCATCGACCTGGCCAGCGTGGGCATCATCCTGCCGCGCGATGAACTCGAACGCATGCATCGGTTGAAGACGGGCGCCTTGTTGCGCGCGGCGGTCTTCATGGGCGCCCACTGCGGACCCGCGCCACTCGCGTCCGACATGCTTGTGGCACTGGATGAATACCAGCAGTCGGTCGGCCTGGCGTTCCAGGTCGTGGACGATATTCTCGACGTCACCATGGATGCGGCCACGCTTGGCAAGACGCCGGGCAAGGACGCGCAGGACCACAAGCCCACCTATGTTTCGCTGTTGGGTCTCGATGCGTCGCGCGAACTTGCACGGCAACTCGGCGAGCGCGCCCACGCTGCGTTGGCGCCGCTCGGCGCAGCGGCGGCGCATCTGGATGCGCTGGTCGACATGGTGGTCAATCGCGTGCACTGAACGGGCCAGGCAGTGGCGAGCCTCTGCCGAATCGCACCCTTGGGGTTCGGCTCAGGCTTCCCGATACCAGAGCAGAATGACGCCGATCAGCATGAAGCAGGCCGGCCAGACGATGCCGGCGATACGACCGCCGCGCCCAGGCAGGCGCAATTCCAGCCAGCGCGCCCAGCCTGCCGCCACACCGCTCAAGGCCAGCGGCGTATGCGTCAATTCGATCAGCGTCTGGTCCTTGACGTTGGAAATCTGATGATTGTGGGTGAGCAGCATCGCGCCACCGACGGCGACCAGCAACGGAAACACCAGGGCGGCGCGTTCGTTGCGTAGACGACCTGTTCGCACCGACCACTCGAAGCAGCCGAACAACACGATCAGCAGTACGAAGAAGCGATGCTGGGCGACCTCCACGTCGCGCCATGCAGCCCACCAGCCCTCTTGGCCCAGCGGCCATACCTCCGGATCGGAGCGGACCAGCAGGAAGGCCGCCATGGCCAGGAAGAGCAGTGGCCAGTGCTTGGCCCATCCGACGCCGGCGCGATTGAGCAGGGCCAGCAGGCCGATCAGCAAGACGAAGATGCCGGCCCAGTGATGGTTGTATTCCGACCATGCGATGTCTTGCGCGTTGCGTGGCGGAACGATGCCCGAGCCCGGCACAATCGCCGATGCCGCCACATGGTGGGCGCGCGCAGCGTCGCTATCGAGTTGCGCCTGCAATTGCGAGACCGCCAGCTGGTCGTGGTCCGGCGAGCTTAGCCGCGGCCATGCGGGTGCGTTGCGCTGGGCGATTTCGTGCAGGCTCACGCGATCCGTGGTGAGATCGATGGCAGGTGGCACCGACGTCAGCGATGCGGCTGCAAAGAAGATCGTGAAACCGATGCCGATCTCCACTTCGGCAAAGCGCCGCATGCGCAGCACCTGCGCAGGCTGCCCCTTGCGCAGACGCTCGGTCACCCTGAAGTTGCCAAAGCCTAGCGCCAGCAATGCGAGGAACATGGCGATCTTGGCGCCCACCATGATGCCGTACGCCGTGCCGTAGAAGCCCTGCAAGTCGCCGATGTAGAACACGCACATGGTTGCGCCGGAAAGCAGGATGCAGGCAACGCCCATCATCGACATGCGGGAAAATCGCGTGCCGACCAAGCGCAGACCCTCGGCGTCCTGCAGATGCCGCAAGACGAGAATGAAGCTTGGAATGGCGCCGATCCAGATGGCGGCACCAAACTGATGCAGGCCTTCGACAACGAGCAGCAACAGGTTGTCGGTCAACCGTGCATAGGCATGCGTAGTGACCGTGGCCGCGGCGAGCTCGATGACGCCGAGCAACAGAAGCAGCAGTCGAGAACGGCGCCCAGCCAGAGTCCGACCGCCCAGGCACAGAAAGATGAGGGCGGCGCTGAATATCTTCACGGCGCCCGAGACCGCGAAGGCCGCCTGCAACACGTTGGATAGCGGCAGATCAACCGTCACCACCAGCACGCAGACCTGCAACGCCGTCGTGGCCAGCTCGGCGACGATCAAGCCAAAGGCGCTGAAGCGCGTCAGGCGCACCACGCGCTGCTGGAGTTCGTCACCGTTCGGCAGCGTGTGCGCCAATGGGTGAAGCAGGAGGACCAGAAACAGCAGGCCGCCCAGGGTCATCGACTGGGCCACGATGACCAGGCTGTGCAGGATGACGCTGAGATAGCCGAAGAGGTCGACGAGCAGGGTCACGGAAACACCCATGGATGATCGGTGGATGGCGCGGGTTGCTGGCGTATTTGGAGGCGCCGGTTTAGGGCTTCACGCTCACCGTGAATGCGAGGTCGCCTCGCGTGATGTGCCCATCCAGGGCCAGCGCCTGCCAGTGGATCACGTAGGCCCCCGGGCTCAGTTCCGCCGTGCTGTCGAGCTCGTTGGGCCGGTCCGCGCTGGGGGTGATGGGAAGCGGCGTTTCCTTGTGGTCGGGTCCGACCAGTACCAGTCGGGAACGTCCCTGATCGATCTTGCTGTTGTACTTGAGTACCAGCGAGGCGTGGCCCGCCGACATGCTTCCGTTGGCCTTGGGGGTGCTGTCGACAAGAATCGCGTGCGCGCTCGCACTCATGCTCACCGCAGTACCGACGATAGCGAAGGCGGCTATCGCGAAATGGCGCTGACAAGGCATATGGGGGCTCCTTATGGAAGAAGTGGGGCGTTAGGCGGGGTGCGAGTGACGGCTCGCTTTGGTCGAGTCGGCCGGCAAGATCGAATAGAGGACGGCGGGAAGGAACGCAAAGGTCGACAGCAGTACGGCAAGCAGGCTCAGCAACAACACCAGGCCCATGCTTGCGGTGCCTGGATGTCGGGAAATGGCCAGGCTGCCGAAAGCGGTACCGGTGGTGAGCGCCGAAAACAGGATGGCACGGGCCGTTGGCGAACCCAGGAAGTGGTGCATGCCGTGGCGCCAGTTCATCACGAAATAGACGTTGAAGGACACGCCGACGCCAAGCAGCAAGGGCAGGGCGATGATGTTGGCGAAATTGATCGAGATGCCCAGCAATCGTGCCAGCAACGCCGTGAGCAGCGCGGACATCAGCAAGGTAGCCAGCACCAGGCCGGCATCGCGGAATCGTTGCAGCACCAGGATCAAGACGATGCCAATGGCGAACGTGGCGTAGACGGCGGCTTCGCGGAACGCGTCGAGTATGGTGTCAGCGGCCTTGATGGTATCGACGGCTGAACCGGCGGCATCCGGCGCCACGTCCTGCACGACTTGCACAAAGCGACGCAGGCCCGCTGTGTTTTGCGCCTTGGCGGTCGGCGTTACCAGGATGCGTACCTGGCCGTCGGGGGTGAACCAGTCGCGTTTGAGATCCGCGGGCAGGCTCTGCATGGTGATCTTCTCGGCCGACAACGAGTCGGCAAGTTGCTTTAGCGTGTAGGGCAGGAATTGCGTCAATGCCTGGTTTGCGATGGCCATCTGTTGGTCCGAGCCTTGCGCCAGTCGACCCAGGGCCTTGCCGATGCGTAGCAACGGCGATTGGGGGGCCAGCTTGTCGGCAACGCTGGCAATGCCCTCGCTGGTGTCCTTGGCGGTCGCGCGCATCTCGGCATAGCTGGGTGGCGCGCTCTTTTCACCGGGGTTCAATATCGCATACATCAAGTCGGACGCTTGCGCGATCTGTTCGAGCTTGTCGGACTGGTTGGCGGGTACGAAATCGACACCCGAAACGACTTGCGCCACCTCAGGCAGTTTGCCCAGGCGCTCGCTCAGCCGTCGAGCGGTGGCGAGGTCTTTCACCAGCACGTCCATGGTGAACGGATTGGTATTCGGATCGTCCATCAACGAGGTCAGCGTGCGCATGGCTTCGCTGTTCGCATTCTTTGTATGCAACGGGTTGGCATCGAAAGGAATGGTAATCGCACCCCACAGGCCGGCCACACCCAGCAAGGCAAAGACCACCAGCACCGCCTTGCGCTTGCGCTCCAGCCAGCCATCCGCAGCGGCACCACCCGGCAAGGCCACTTCCGCATGTGGCGACCCCTTGCTCAACAGCCGGAGCAGGGCCGGCAATACGGTGATCGTGCACAGCAGGGCCAGCAGCATGCCGACGCCGGCGATGGTGCCGAGTTCGGCCACGCCGGTGAAATCCGTGGGTGCGAACGCCAGGAAACCACAGGCGGTCGCCAATGCCGCCAGGCCGACCTGGCTGACCACGCGATGTGCTGTTTCGTGCAGCGAAAAGTCAAAGGTTCGATCGCTGTACTGGCGGGCATGCAGGCGTACGCCAAACTGGATGCCGAAGTCGACGGCGAGGCCGATGAACAGCACGGCAAACGCCACCGAAACCAGGTTCAGGCGGCCGACGGCGAGCGCGGCGAAACCCAGCGTATAGATGAGTCCGACGACAAGCGTGATCACGACCGGCACGATCAGTCGCCAGGTGCCCAGCGCCAGCACCAGCCAGAAGATCAGCAGCAGGCTGCTGCCAATGGCGATGGTCCCGGCCCGGTCGGTGAGCGAGGAGAATTCCTCGTCGGCGAGCGGCACCGAGCCGGTGTAGTTGATCCTCGCGCGTCCCGCCTTGACGGCGGGCAACTCGGCGGCAAGGCGCAGCATGGCCTCGGTAGCCGCACGTCCCGGCTCCAGGGCGCGATAGTCCATCACCGGATGCACCAGCACGAACTCCTGGCCGCCGTGGCTGCCCACCAGATTTGGCGTCAGCAAGGCTTGCCAGGACAGCGGCGACGCGTGGCCGGCGAGGGCGCCTTCCATGGTCTGCGCCACATTGCCGAGCGCCGCGTCATACGACGACAGGTCGTCGGCCATGCCGTGCCGGACGCCTTCGACCATCAGGTCGATGCCCTTGAACAGGCCACGCGCGGAAGAATCGGTCGCCAGCGGTCCCAGCAGTGGCTGCGCCTGCAACATGCTGCTGATTGTGTCCGACAGTTCATTCGGCGCCAGCAGCACGAGTCCCTGGCGATTGAAGAAGGGGCTGATGCCGGGCGTGGATGATGAGCGGAAGTGGGTGGGATCCGCAGTCAGTTTCTCATTGAGCGCCTGGGCGGTGATGCGCGCTTCCTCGGTGGTCGGCGCGCGTACGACGACGGTCAGCGTGTCGCTGAACTGGGGGAATTTCCGCGCAAGCGCCTCGCTTCGCTGGCGCCAGGGCAGCTTGTCGGAAAACAAATGGTCCGAGTTCGTATCGATACTCAGATGATGGGATGCCGCTAACAGGCTGAGCGCCGCCAGCAGCGCTGCCAGCAACAACACGATGTAGTGATGGCGACCGCTTTGGTCGACCAGCCATACCAGGCCTTTGTGCAGTGTTCTGAACACGCCGTCGTATCTCCTTAGCTTCGATCCGACCGGGCGAGCGTCGAGGCCAGGCCTGACATCCGAAATCCATAGCTCAAGGTTAGCAGGCCCTTCGCGGTTCGCATCCCAGATTCGTGCCGGCGGCGCTGGCTGCCGCGCGCAGCGCTCGGGTGGCTCGACCCATGCGCCTGGCAAGACCGGGTAGGCGAATCAAGAGGCCTGGGCGGCGACCCAGCATGGCAAGCATACGCAACGGCTGTGGCCGCCCCCATGCATCGATAGCGGCCTGCAGTTCGCTGGGAATGTCGTCGTCACGCTCGTCGATGATGGCCCGCAACACTACGAATGGAAGCTGTCGTTCGGCCGCGACGGCGGCGACCGCGGCGCTTTCCGTATCGACGGCAGCGGACAGGGTGCGCCCGCGCATGGCTGTTTTGCTCGCGGCACTGAACAAGGGCGACGGAAGGCTGAGCAGGCTGCCATCCATCATCACCGGCAACGCCGCGTTGGCGAGACGAGTTGCGAGCGTCGCCCGCCAGGAGGGCGTGGCTGCATAGTCGCGACCTTGATCGTCAATGATCCATGCAGGGCAGAACAACGTGCCGCAGCGAACGCCCGGAGCCAAGGCGCCTGCCACGCCGAACACCGCCAGGGCAGTCGCGCCTGCGTCGACCAGCGCCATGGCTCCCTGCCGCGCGGCATCCTGGCCCATGCCGCTTAGCCACAACATGTCGCTATCGCCGAGCGGCATCAGCTCGCGTGGCCGCGGCGGCTGGCGGGTAAGTGCCTTCGCTTCGGAGGCCATGGCGGTCACGACACCGACCGAGCACCGGCTCACCGTGGGCCCTGGGCAGGCTTGGACTGCAGCAAGCGTCGGTAGCGGGTCAGCGCCCATAACGGAAAGTAGGCGGTATAGCCGTGGTATTTCAGGAAGAATACGCGCGGAAAGCCAGGCGCGTTGAAGCTGGGGTGGTACCACAGCCCTCCTTCGCGCTCGTCGTTGGCCTGCTGGTCGTCGAGCAGCCATTGAATACCTCGGCGAACCGGCTTGGAGTGGTGTTCGCCGACCGCGAGCAGGCCAAGCAGGGCCCAGGCCGTGCTGTGCGCCGTGCTCGTGCCGCCGTTGCTGCCGCGTAGCGCGGGATCGAAATAACTGTCGTTGGTCTCGCCCCAGCCACCGTCGGCGTGCTGCCTGGAGACAAGCCAGTCGATGGACTTGCGGATCCATGGCTGACCGAGATCCTCGCCGACCAGGGCCAGCCCGGCCAGCACCGACCAGGTGCCGTAAATGTAATTGGTGCCCCAACGCCCCCAGAAGGAGCCGTCGGGCTGTTGGACGGCTTTCAGGTAGGCCACGCAACGGTCGATGGCGACACGATCCTGCGCGCGCCGCAGTACACCCAGGCAGGCCAGGACGCGACCCGACACATCTTCGGTCGGCGGATCGAGCATGGCCCCGTGGTCGGCGAAAGGAATCTGGTTGATGTGATAGTGCGTGTTGTTGCGATCGAAGGCGGCGAAGCCGCCGTTGTCGGACTGCATGCCGACCAGCCAATCGGCTGCGCGCTCGATGCGCGCACGGTACAGGTCTTCATGCGGCGTACCCAGGACAGCCACGTGAAGCAGGCCGGCGACCAGCGCGGTGTCGTCCAGGTCGGGAAAGTAGGCATTCGCGTACTGGAATGCCCAGCCGCCGGGTGGCAGGTCTGGCGCCTGTGCCGCCCAGTCGCCTTTCACTTCCAGTTCCTGCAATGGCGCCATCCAGTCCAGCGCTCGTTTCACCGCGGTCTGCGTGACATCGTCGCCAGAGGCGCGCAGCAAGGCCATGGCGGCCCAGCCCGTATCCCACACGGGCGATACGCAGGGTTGGCAATATGCCGTGCCGTCGGGGCAATGCACGATCAGCTTCTGCAAGGACTTGAGGCAGGTGGCGCGCGCGGGGTGGTCCTTCGCGTAGCCGAGCAGGTCCATCGCCTCCAGTGCATTGACCATGGGAGGAAAGATGGCGCCAAGGCCGTCCTCGCCGTTGAGTCGCGCAAGAAACCACTGTTCGGCCTTCTTTACCGCTTGTTGACGCCATGCCTTGGGGATCAGCGGGTCGCAAGCGCGCCCGATTTTGTCCAGCACGAGAAAGCACCGGCTGGCGAAGCCGCCGGTGGTGAAATAGTGCCGCTCCTGTTCCGGCGGCGTGACGAACAGTTCAGGCACGTCGATGCGTCGCGGATTCTTTGCCCGGGCCTTGAGCGAGCAAAGGATGAACAGCGGCACCATGGTGGCGCGCGCCCAATACGAAACCTTGTCCAGATGGAACGGTGCCCAGCGGGGAAACAACATGATTTCCACCGGCACATAGGGCGCCGCGCGCCAGGGCACCTGTTCGAACATGGCCAGCAGGATGCGCGTGAACACATTGCTCCTGGCTGCGCCACCTAAACCCAGAATGGCGTCGCGGGCGCGCGCGCATATGTGGCGCCTCGGCGTGGTCGCCGGCGGCCTTCAGCGCGTAGTACGACTTGACCGTGCAGGACAGGTCGATGGCGCCGTCCTGGTAGAGCGGCCAGCCGCCGTGAGTATCCAGGCGTTGCTTGAGCCGGATATAGCGCGCCAGTTTTTCCTGCAGCACCTCGTCGATTTCATCGAGGAAATGCATCATCAGGATGTATTCGGCCGAGATGGTGCAGTCCGTTTCGAACTCGAAGCACCAGTGCCCGTCCGGCCGCTGCCGGGCTAGCAACGCCTTGCGCGCGCGATCGATGGCCTGATCGATGCGGGTGGTCTCAGGCTCTTCATCGCGATGGTCCGGGGTGAACGCATCGTCAACAGGAGCTGGAGTATCCGTCATAGCGATCGTGCGTTCTTGGCATCGTGCCGGGAGGGTATTCCATTCAAATACGAGGCCCTGCGCCTGGGCCATGTGCGCGGGGGGTCCTGAGGCTCTTCCCATTCAGGCGACAGTGGAGTCAGCGGCAGTTTGCGTGCGGCCGTGGTGAACAGCCAGCGCACGCCGGTGTCGTATTTGTCGGTCAGACGGGTCAGGCCCATGGTCTGGGCGACGGCCGCGCGTGACACCTTGACCTGCGTGCCCGAAGAGAAATCGAGCCGGTCCTGCAGATTGCGCAGGGTCAATACGGCCAGGCCGATGCTCCACAAACAGAAGCGGCGGAAACCCGCGTGCCTGGCCGGCACGATAAGCGTGTATTCCACCGCACGACAAAGATGCGAGTGCGCCACGCCTATCAGTTCGATCATGGCCTTGGCGTAGTTGTCGTCCTGATAACCGGGACGCAGCTCCTGCAACTGCGCGCCGTGGCGGGAGAAGACGTCCTGCGGCAACCAGCACACGCCGTGGCTGCGATCCTCCCACTGGTCCTTGAGGATATTGGTCATCTGCAGGCCCTGGCCAAATGACACCGCCAAACGCATCAGGGTCTTCGATTGCGGGGCCAGCTCCGGTTCGAAGTTGATGAGCAGCTTCGTCAGCATCTCCCCCACGACGCCCGCCACGCAGTAGCAATAGCGGTCCAGGTCGCGCAGCGTCGCCAGACCTTGCAGGCCAACCACGCACTGAAAGTCGTGCATGCCATGCGACATGGTTTTCAGGCAGTCGACGATGGCCGTGTGCTGGGTCGGATTGAAAGTCTGGGTGACTTCCAGCACCAGCGGGAGTCGAGACAATAGCTCGCGCTCACTCGCGGACGTCGCCTCGGAAAGCTTCGGCGCCAATTCGGTAGCGAAGCGTTGTGCATCGATGCGGCCGGTGATCGCGTCAACGAAGGCGCTCTCGTAGAGCCCTTTCTCGTCGACCGAGAGAGTCGGTTCGTCTTCAATGGTGTCGGCGATGCGGCACAACAGGTACGCGTTGGCCACGACCTCGCGAAGGGCAGGTGGCAGCTGCGGTATCGTCAATGCAAACGTCCTGGATACTCTCGGAAGAATGGCTTCCTGATAAGCACTGGCGTTGGTTCGTGCGATCGCAGCGACGTGCTTCGAGTCGAACATTGACATGCCTCGGCTTTCCTTATGTATTCACATACAGAAAAACGTACGACGCAGGCATGTTAGCACCCTGATCTTGGAGGACGCAGCCATCTGACCAAAGAGAATGTCTTCGAAGTGTCGAGGCTGCGCCAGTCCCCGAAAGGCAGGGGAAAGGAAGGCGGTGCGAGGCCCGTCGCTGCGTTTGTGCCAAGTGCGCGCGGTTCATCCATAATGCTCATGTAGCTCCCCCGTGTCCATGGATCACCCGGCTTATGTACCCAGGGTTCATGCTGGCGATGCGCAGGCGTAACTCGGTGGTTACACCACCATGAAGACCTTGGTGACCGGAGCTACCGGCTTCGTCGGTTCGGCGGTTGCGCGCCGTTTGCTGCGCGAGAGCCAAAGCATCAGGGTGCTGGCACGTGCCGGCTCCGATCGTCGCAATCTGCAAGGGCTCGACGTGGAGGTCGTCGAAGGCGATCTCACCGATGCGCCTTCGCTCGCCAGGGCGTGCAAAGGCTGCGATGCCCTGTTTCATGTGGCGGCCGACTACCGCCTGTGGGCGCCGAAACCGGAGGAGCTCTATCGAACCAATGTCGACGGAACCCGGACCTTGCTGGAGGCCGCCGGGCAGGCCGGCGTGTCGCGCATCGTCTACACGAGCAGCGTGGCGACCTTGGGGATTCCTCGGGACGGCAGCCTCGGTGATGAGAACACACCCGTGTCGCTCGACGATATGGTGGGCCACTACAAGCGCTCCAAGTTCCTCGCCGAGGCGATGGTCAGGACGTATGCGGCGGCAGGGTTGCCCGTGGTGATCGTGAATCCGTCGACGCCGGTAGGTCCTCGCGATATCAAGCCCACGCCGACCGGGCGTATCGTGCGAGACGCCGTCGCTGGCCGTTTGCCTGCCTATGTCGACACAGGCCTCAATGTGGTCCACGTGGACGACGTGGCGGACGGTCATTGGTTGGCATTCCAGCGTGGCGTGGTGGGAGAGCGCTACATCCTGGGCGGCAGCAACCTCAGCCTGCGCGAACTGTTGACGGAGATTGCGGACATCGTTGGCCGCGAGCCACCGCGCTGGCGGCTACCGCACGCCGCGGTGATGCCGGTAGCGTATGTGGCGGAGGCGTGGGCGAGGTTGAGCGGAACCCAGCCCATCGCCACGGTTGAGGAAGTGCGCATGTCCAGGAAGCGGATGTTCTTTTCGAGCGCGAAGGCTGAGCGCGAACTCGGTTATGCGGCGGGCCCTGTCCGGCTCGCGCTGGAAGACGCAGTGGCCTGGTTCAGCCTGCATCACTGAGCTGCTGGAGGATGCTCTCTATCTCCTCGTAGCCAAAAGCACCCCCTCCCAGCCTCCCCCTGCCAAGCAGGGGGAGGAGTCAAAAGCCGCGCGCACTACTCACTCCCCAGCAACGCAGGGGGAGGAGTCAAAAGCCGCGCGCACTACTCCCTCCCCAGAAACGCAGGGGAGGAGTCAAGAGCCGCGCGCACTACTCCCTCCCCAGCAACGCAGGGGGAGGAGTCAAGAGCCGCGCGCACTACTCCCCCCCAGCAACGCAGGGGGAGGAGTCAAGAGCCGCGCGCACTACTCCCTCCCCTGCGAAGCAGGGGAGGGTTGGGGAGGGGTGCTTGTGGCCGCAGCGAGAATTTGCACAATCTCTCAGCGCACGAAGCGGCGTGCCAGGCGGGCCATGCGCGGCACGAACGTCGGGCGGAGCAGGCGTTCGTCGTAGCCGTCCATACGATACTTATCCTGGCTCAGGCAAAGGTCGAGCATGTCGCCCAGGTTCAGATCCAGCCCGATCTGTTGGTGGCCGGTGAGCGTGAAATTGGCATCCTGCATCTCGCCCGCGGTGTCCAGGCCTTTGGCGATGCCAATGCGCTCCCAGATCAGGAAGAGCCACACCCGCATCACCTTCAGCTCGAACGGCAGGCGCCGCCACCAGGACAACCGGCGCCGATACCAGGCCACCCAGTTGGCGAAGAACAGAATGTGCCGGGCCTCTTCCTGGATCACCGGTTCGAACGTCTCCACCAGTTCCACCGGGAAGTAGCCGGTGCGTTTGGCCGACTCGAACAAGCCAAAGGCGAAAAAGCTGTCGATGCATTCGCTGTAGCCGGTGACCAGCCAGCCCCATTCCGGGTCCTTGGGCACTTCGTACTCGGGCTCCGGTGCCAGCGCGATGCCATAGGCCTCGACCATCTTGCTGAGCACGACCTTGTGACGGGCTTCCTCACCGCCATCCATGATCAGTGCGTCACGCAGCAGCGGATCGTCGACGGTCCGGGTGTAGGTATCCACGCGCAGGGTGGCGCGGCCCTCCGTCTGCACGGCAATGTCCCAGATCGGCAGCGAGGTGATGCGCTGCAGGGCATCCGGACTCAAGCTGGGCCAATCGATCACGGCCGGCTTATACGGATTGTGCGTGTCCAACAACATGCGGCAGAACAGCCGCTTGTGTGCGTCCGAGCCGATCTTGATACGACCGGGTTCGGTACCCAGCCAATGCCGCATGGCGTGGTCGGCGGCGGCGACGGTGGCGTCGTGGGACATCGGTCACCTCTTCGTTATGACGGCTTGCTGTTTTGCGCCTCCGGCAACGCGGTGGCACTACGCGAGCGCCAGCCGACCCGCAGGCGACGGGCTTCGGCCCATTGCCACGAAAGCAGCGCCGGCACGCCAAAGCCGACTTCGCGTGCACGCTTGACCAGTGACAGTGCGATGGCGGCATCGGCCGGCAGGCCAATCATATTGCCGAACAACACCAGGCCACCTTCTTGGATGCCGAGACCCGCCGGGACGAAGAAAATGATGTGGCGCAACGACTGAGTCACCGCCTCGATCGCGAGGGCATCCCATACGGTGATCGGATACCCAAGGAGTTGCAGTGCCAGCCAGGTCTCGAAGCTGCCCAGCACGAAACCGGCGAGCTGCCACGTGCAGGCCACGGCCAGCCGCAGCGGTTGGCCGTAAAGTGCGCGGATCTCCTCGTCGAGGCGCGAGCCGCCCAGCAGTTCGCTAAAGCGGGAGGGCCCACCCATAGCCTTCTCCACGAACGCCTCCAACCGCGAAAATACCTGGCCATGGCGTAACAGGAAGATCAGCACGATGGGCAAAGGCAGGCTGGCGGCCAGGGCCCCGAGTACGGAATTCAAGGTGCCGATATGATTGGTCAAGCCAATCAGCAGAAGAATGCCCAGTGCCGCGAAGATGTACTGACTGACCAGGGTCAGCAGCACTTCGATCACGACGCTGGCGGCCACCACGGCACCGCTGAGGCCTCGCCATTTCACCAGTCGGATGCCGACGATCTCGCCGCCGATATTGGCCACCGGCAGCAGGCGATTGCAGGCCTCGCGGACGGCTCCCACCCAGAACAGGAACGGCACGCCAGCACGCCGTTGCGGATCGCGTGGCGCGAGCAGGGCACGCCACCCCATCACGTCCACCATCAGCGGCACGGCATGGAAGGGCAGCAGCCAAAGCAGTGCCCAGCCCGCATGATCGAAGGCGTTGCGAATGGCGCTCCAATCCTGGTGCACGACCAGCACGATGGCAGCGGTGAGGCCGAGCAAGCCGGCGAGGTAAACGAGATATTTCATGCAGCCGCCGGATCGCCGAAGCCATGACACAACTGACAACGTTCCGCGATGGCGCGTTGCACACGTGGGGATAGTAGTGCGGCCAACTCATCCGCGTGACGGTAGTCGGCCATGCTTGAAGTGAGCTTGCCGTGCACGGCCGGATGCAAATAGAGTTCCGACAGCCCCTCCGGCAACCGCAGAAGCACATCCAGCAGTGCATTTTCGTCCATGCCGCCGCTGTGCCGGATGCCGAACACATGATCGTTGCAAAGCACGCCCGCGCGGCGCAGGCGTCGACGCATCAGCGCCAGCCAGGGTTGCAACCATGGGCCCATGCCGGGTTCCGCAGGCAAACGTACCGCACGCAGACCGTAGTCGCGGCCGATGGAGAGGATCAAGGACAGCACGGTCGGATGCAGATGGAAATGCTTGTGCGCATTGACGTGGTCCAGGGTCAGGCCGGTAGCGGCGAAGGCCGCGAATTGTGCGCGAATCTCGGCCGCCAGTTGACGTCGCACGCGAGGCAGGAAGAAGAAGCGCAAGCCATCGCGCGCCATGGCGTCGCCGAAATGGCCTTGGGCATCGACCAGATCGGGAATGCGTGTTGGCGGCAAGGCGGCTTGGCCATCCGCCAACACCAGATGCAAGCCCACCGCCAGGCCGGGCGAGTTGCGGGCGCGCGCCACCGCATCGTCCACAGCGGGCGCCGTCACCATCAGGCTGGCGGCGCGCAGTACGCCGTCACGATAGCCGCGCTCGACCGCCTCGTTCACCGCTTCGTGCAGGCCGAAATCATCGGCCGTCACGATGAGACGCGGTCGAGTGGGCGCCAGCACGACATTCATGGCTGCAGCGAGAGCTGCCCGCTCAAGCCTCGTGCGCATGCAGGAAACGGAAGAACTCCACGCCTTCGCGCAATCGACGCTTCGTCATATCCCAGCTGCACGCCATTTCCTTGACGATCTCCCAGATCTTCGAGGGACGGAAGTAGAAGCTTCGATAGAACGTCTCCACACCGTGGAAAATCTCTTCCGTCGACAGGTGCGGATAGCTGATCTGCGCGATCTGCACCCCCTTGTTGTCGACCAGGTTGACCGCCTTGTTGGCCTCGAGCCAGCCGTTCTCGATGGCTTGCTTGTACAGGAATGTGCCGGGATAGGGCGCGGCCAGCGATACCTGGATGGTATTTGGGTTGATTTCCTTGGCGTACTCGATGGTCTTGGCGATGGTTTCCTTGGTTTCGCCCGGAAGACCAAGGATGAAGGTGCCGTGCACCTTGATCCCCAGTTTGCGGCAGTTCTCGGTGAACTTGCGCGCGATATCGGTGCGCAGGCCCTTCTTGATGTTGTGCAGGATCTGGTCGTCGCCCGATTCGTAGCCCACCAGCAGGAAGCGCAGGCCATTCTCCTTCATGATCTTCAGCGACTCGTAGGACACATTCGCCTTGGCATTGCAGCTCCAGGTCCAACCCTGCGCGTGCAGCCCGCGCGCGATCTCGTGCACGCGTTCCATGTTGGCGCTGTCGGTAAACGTATCGTCGTCGAACATCAGTTCACGGACCTCGGGCATGTTGTCCTTGATCCACTGAGTCTCGGCGAGCACGTTGGCGACCGAGCGCACGCGGTAGCGATGCCCGCCAACGGTCTGCGGCCACAGGCAGAACGTGCATTTCGAGCGGCAGCCACGGCCGGTGTAGATCGAGACGTAAGGGTGCAGGAGGTAGCCGATGAAGTAGCCCTCGATTTTCAGGTCGCGCTTGTAGACGGGTGCCACGAAGGGCAGGTCATCCATGTTCTCGATGGTGGCCCGCGCCGGGTTGTGCTGGATGCTGCCGTCGGCAAGTTTGTAGCTGATGCCGTTGATGTCGCTGAACGGGAGTCCCTCGGCGACTTCCTTGCAGGTGTAGTCGAATTCCTCGCGCGCCACGAAGTCGATGGCCGCTGAAGCCTGCAGCGACCCGACGGGATCGACCGCCACCTTGGCGCCGACCAGGCCGATCAGGATGTCCGGCTTGCGCGCCTTGAGCAGGTCGACGAATTTCACGTCGGTGGGAAAGGACGGCGTGCTGGTGTGGATGATCACCAGCGCGTACTGGACAGCGATGTCCAAGGTGGCCTCCACCGAAAGCTCTTCGACCGGGGCATCCAGCACGCGGGAGTCAGGCACCAGGGCGGCAGGTTGAGCCAGCCAGGTGGGGTACCAGAAACTCTTGACCTCGCGTCGGCACTGGTAGCGGGAGCCCGCACCACCATCGAAACCGTCAAAGGACGGGGCTTGCAGAAATAGCGTCTTCATGGGAATACCAAGCTCCTGCAGCAGTTCGTTCTAGATCCGCAATGAGTTGTTAGTCGCACTTTCGCAATCGCTTTCAAGAATACCGCGTGGGCGCGTGATTGCGAGCATGCAATACGCGTCCGCGCCACTCGACCCGCCAGCGGGTGAGTGCCACCGCCCACTCGAACAGTAGCAGCACGTCACGGTATGGGGTCAACCCAATGTCGTGCCAAGGTGAAGGTCGCGCCGTGCCACGTCGTTGCGCGACATAGCGCATAACCCTCGCGCCACTGCCCACCAGCGCCAGCAAGGCATTCGGCAGGGTAGGCGCCAGGGCCAGGCCGAGTGCCAGCACGGGCCAGGTGAAGCACACGAAGGTCATGGCGAAACCCGCCGGGGCGATCGCACGGATCGTGCGCAACCAGCGCAGCTCATGTGTCCACAGCGCGTGAAAGCTCGTTTCACTGACCTCGGTGCCCACCACCAGGTCGGACAACACCGTGCGCAGCCCCGCGCGGCGGCTCAACTCGCCGAGCCAGAAGTCGTCCGCCAGGGTGTCGCATAAAACATCGAATCCGCCGATGGCGTCCAGGGTCTCGCGGCGCAAGGCAATGGTGGAACCGAAGGCAAAACGGGTGGAGCCGAAGGCATGGGCAAGCCTTGCCGACGGAGCGAACCAGTCATCGATGAACAGGCAACCCAGACGGGACCAGAAGCCGCCTTCGCCGACGCCATGGTAGAGGCAGGTGACGATGCCCACGCCCGGATCGGCCAGCGGAGCCGTCACCCGCGACAGATAATCCAAGGGCACGCTGATATCGCTGTCGGCCAGCACCAGCCAGTCGTGCTCCGCGTGAGGCACCAGATTGATCAGGTTGCTGACTTTGAGGTTGGCGCCATGGATGCGAGGGTCGACCACCAGGCGGATAGACAGGGCGGGGAATTCTGCTATCAGTCTTTCCACCACGGCGATGGCCGGATCATCCGCCTCGCGTACGCCGAACAGCAATTGATAGTTGGCGTGGTCTTGCAGACAGAAGCTGCGCAGGTTTTCGTACAGGCGCGGCTCGGCGCCATGCAAGGGCTTGAAGACGCTGACCGGGTGGATAGCCCGGTCTGTCCGTTGCCCAGCCTGCGCGCGGCGGCAGCGAAACCACGCCCACAGGCTGACGCAGGCATAACCCGCTGCCGCCCCATTGAGGCCGGTGCCGATCCAGAGTAGAAGCATGTCGGTAACGGGCAGGGTCGGCATGGTAGCGATGGTTTGGCGCAATCCACGTTTGTTCCTAAAGTTACCCCATGAGTCAGGCAAAAACGCAAATCCGCGCTGCGCATCATGCCGCTACTGTGATCCGGCGCAGGCAAGATGCGCTGATACGGTGGCTTGGATGCCTCGTGATGGGCTTGTTCGGCCTGCTGCTGTGCAGTTCGCTTGCCGCCAGCGGTGGCGAAGATCAGCAACAGGCGGGTCCGGCACCGACGATCGTGGGCTACTGGCTGGTTGAGAGCCGCGATGCGGTGATCCAGATCGAACAGGTCGGCGATCAATACGAGGGGCATATCGTCTGGCAGCTGCATGACACGTACGGCCCGGAGGACGGCCCTGAGCTGAATGGGAAAACCGTTACCGACCGCAAGAATCCCGACCCGGCGCTGCGTTCGCGACCGTTGACGGGGCTGCGTCTGCTGTGGGGCCTGCGTTATGACCCCGACCGTCGTACCTGGGTGGACGGGCGCGTCTACAACTCCGACAACGGCAAGGTTTACCACTGCCAGATCCGCTTGCTGAGCGAAGACAAACTGAGCCTGCGCGGCTATATCGGTGTCAGCCTGCTAGGCGGCAATACGGTTTGGACCCGCGTGAAGGGTCCTGGGCCACCGTCGGCCAAGGCGTCCTAGGTTCCACGCATCGCCGCTCCCAAGACCACCGACTCGGCGCCGACCAGGGCTACTCATTCGATGCCATCATTTGTTAGCCTGACCCTGCGCCCTTGACGGGCTGTCTTCCTGGCCACCCCAATGTGATGCCGACGTGAAGACCAAATCCGAGTTCCGTCCGCTGGGTGAGAGAGGGTCGACCTTGACTAACCGAGAGTTGGATTACTACGAAGGACAGTCATCGAGCAGTGTCGTGTCCTTCCAGGACGAGCCGCTGGTTCTGGTCGACGAGCGCGACCGGGAGATGGGCTTCCTCGACAAGGCTTCCGCGCATAGCGGGCAAGGCATCTTGCATCGGGCTTTCTCACTGTTCATCTTCAATGCCCAGGGCGAGGTGCTGCTGCAGCAACGCGCTTCAGGCAAGCGTTTATGGCCAGGCTTCTGGTCCAACACGTGCTGCAGTCATCCGCGTCGTGGCGAGGCCATGGAGACGGCGATTCATCGGCGCCTCGCGGAAGAACTCGGCATGCAATGCGAGCTGGCCTTCCAGTTCAAGTTCCAGTATCAGGCGCAGTTCGATGCCGAAGGCGCCGAGCATGAGTTGTGCTGGGTCTACGCAGGGCATAGCGATGCGTTGCCTGTCGTCAATGTGAATGAGATTTCCGCGTTGCGCTACGTGTCCCCAGCAGCGCTCGACCAGGAAATAGCGGCGCAGCCGCAGATCTTCACGCCCTGGTTCAAAATCGAGTGGGAGCGCCTGCGCAGGGAGTATCCTCACGCCATGGCGCCACCCGCACTGCTGCCGTCCTGAGGGCTGCGAGGTCGTTTGGATGGATATACTCAACATCAACGCATGACGGCTCCGGCACATGATTCTCGCCACGGCAGTGGCGAAGCGTCGGAGAGGTCGGTCGATACGCTACGAGGAGATTCCGTTGGGCATTCCTCTTATTCAGCAGGTCAAGATCGCCAGTTACATCGTCGGCAAGAAACTCAGCGGCCAGTCGCGTTATCCGCTGGCGATGATGTTGGAGCCACTGTTCCAGTGCAATCTGGCCTGTGCCGGTTGCGGCAAGATCGATCATCCCAAGGACATCCTGCAGCAGCGCATGAGCGTCGAGGATGCCTTGAGCGCCGTGGACGAATGCGATGCGCCCGTGGTCTCCATTCCCGGTGGCGAGCCGCTGATTCACAAAGAGCTGCCGCAGATCGTGCAGGGCATCATCGCGCGCGAGAAGTTCGTTTATCTGTGCACCAACGCGATCCTGTTGCCGAAGCACATCGACGAATACACGCCTTCGCCGTATTTCACCTGGTCGATTCATCTCGACGGCCTGGAGAAGCGCCACGACGCCTCGGTATGCATGGATGGCGTGTTCGACAAGGCGGTGACGGCAATCAAGCTCGCGTTGTCGCGCGGGTTCCGCGTGACCATCAACTGCACGCTGTTCAATAGCGAGCCGTCGGAAGAGATCGCGGACTTCTTCGATTTCGCGATGTCGCTCGGCATCGAAGGCATCACGGTGTCGCCCGGCTACAGTTACCAGCATGCGCCGCGCCAGGACGTGTTCCTGGGGCGCACAGAAAGCAAGCAGCTGTTTCGCGACATCTTCAGGCTCGGCAAGCAGCGCAAGAGCAAGTGGGTGTTCAACCAGTCGTCGATGTTCCTCGACTTCATCGCCGGCAACCAGAGCTACCAGTGCACGCCCTGGTCCAATCCCACCTACAACATCTTCGGCTGGCAAAAGCCCTGCTATCTATTGGTCGACGAGGGTTACGCCAAGACCTACAAAGAATTGATGGAAGACACCGAGTGGGACAAGTACGGCGTCGGCATCAATCCCAAGTGCGATAACTGCATGGCGCACTGTGGTTTTGAAGGCAGTGCGGTGAACGACACGTTCGCGCATCCGCTGAAGGCCGCCCGCGTAGCTACGTTTGGTCCGCGCACCGAAGGCGCGATGGCTCCCGACCTGCCGGTGATGTATGGCGAGCGTGCCGATGCTACAGCGGTGCACATCCCGATCAGCGCCATTCAACGTCGTAGCGCCACGCCAGGAGTGGATGCCGGCCACTGATGCCGATGTTCACATTTGCGTGTGCGTTATTACCCGCCTTGATGTGGCTGGGCCTGTTGCTGGTGCCGTGGCGGCCCTGGAGCACGCGCGAGCATCTCGAAGCCGATCCTGCCGTGGACCCGGCTTTCGATCTCAGCGACGTCACCGTGCTGATTCCTGCGCGCAACGAGGCTGACGTGCTGGGTGTCACTCTCGCGGGTTTGCAAGCGCAGGGGTCGGGGCTTCAGGTCGTCGTGGTCGACGATCAGTCCACCGACGACACGGCCAGCATCGCTGTCGCATCCCCAAATACCCGCGTGATCAGTGGCCAGCCCTTGCCGGACGGGTGGGCCGGCAAGCTATGGGCGTTGGAGCAGGGCAGCAAGCAGGTGCACACGGCGCTGACCTTGTTGTTGGATGCCGATATCCAATTGCAGCCGGGCATGCTGGCCACCCTGGTGGCGCACAAGCGCCGCGAGCAAGGTCAATTGGTTTCGCTGATGGCCGACCTTCGGCGGACCAGCTTCTGGGATCGCCTGTTGCTGCCCGCCTTCGTCTACTACTTCAAGCTGCTCTATCCGTTTGCGCTGTCCAACGCAAAAAGTCGCTTTGTTGCGGCGGCGGCGGGAGGCTGCATCCTGGTGGATACGGAGGTGCTGCAGCGTATCGGTGCGTTTGCCAGCCTGCGTGATGCGTTGATTGACGACTGCACCCTGGCACGTCAGGTCAAACAGGCGGGCTATCGCACCTGGCTCGGGCTGAGTCGCGATGTGGTGAGCTTGCGCCCTTACGGGAGCCTGGCGTCGATCCATCAGATGGTGGCGCGATCGGCGTTCACCCAGCTCGGCTATGCCACCTCGCTGTTGCTGGCGGTGACGGCCGTCTTTGCCCTGGCCTATGGCGCGCCGTTGGCCCTGCTCGGTGCGCCGCAGGTCTGGCCGCTGGCCTTGACCGCGTGGGCGGCCATGACCGTGAGCTACCTGCCGATGCTCCGCTACTACCGGATGTCCCCGCTGTGGGCGTTGCTGCTGCCGCTGAGCGCGGCCCTCTATCTCGCCATGACCTGGAGTTCGGCCATCCGCTACTGGCGTGGCGTGCGCTCGCACTGGAAAGGGCGAGTCTACAACTCCTGATGCCCGCATAAGCCGCCCTTGCGAGGCGGGGCACCCAGTGGCCGCGTCCCTACGGCAGCGAATGGCCCGGGGCCCGGGTTATCATTCGGGTTTGCGTTTGCTATCAGGAGCTGGCGAGTGATCATCAATCCCAAGGTGCGTGGCTTTATCTGCATTACGGCTCATCCGGTCGGATGCGAGCGCAATGTGCTTGAACAGATCGATATCACCAAGGCGCAAGGCAGCCTGGGCGAGGGTCCCAAGCGCGTGCTGGTGATCGGTGCCTCCACCGGCTACGGCCTGGCCTCGCGCATCACGGCAGCCTTCGGCTACGGCGCGGCCACGCTCGGCGTGTTCTTCGAGAAGCCCAGCAGCGAGACCAAGACCGGCACGGCCGGCTGGTACAACTCCGCCGCGTTCGACAAGCTGGCCAAGCAGGCTGGCCTGTACAGCAAGTCGATCAACGGCGATGCGTTCTCCAACGAGACGCGCGCCCGCGCGATCGAGCTGATCAAGAACGAGATGGGCGGCCCGATCGACCTGGTGGTCTACTCGTTGGCCTCGCCAGTGCGCAAGCTGCCGGATACCGGTGAAGTGGTGCGTTCGTCGTTGAAGACCATCGGCGAGACCTTTACCGCCACCTCGATCGACACCAACAAGGACGCCGTGGTGCAGGTGTCGGTGGAGCCGGCGACCGAGCAGGAGATCAAGGACACCGTCACCGTGATGGGTGGCGAGGACTGGGCGCTGTGGATCGATGCGCTGAGCGAGGCTGGCGTGCTGGCCAAGCATGCCAAGACGGTCGCCTATAGCTACGTCGGCACCGAGATCACCTGGCCGATCTACTGGCATGGCACCCTGGGCCAGGCCAAGCAGCATCTGGACAACACCGCGCGTCAGCTGAAGCAGCGCCACGCCGCCGAGGGGCTCGAAGCCTACGTCGGCGTGATGAAGTCGGTAGTGACGCAGGCAAGCGCGGCGATCCCGGTGATTCCGCTGTACGTCTCCATGGTGTTCCGCATCATGAAGGAGAAGGGCCTGCACGAGGGCACGATCGAGCAGATCAATCGCCTGTTCCGCGAATCGCCTGTATCGCATGGACCACCAGGCGCCGGCGACGGACGACGAAGGTCGCCTGCGCCTGGACGACTGGGAGCTGCGTGACGACGTGCAGCAGGCGTGCAAGGCGATGTGGCCTACCGTAACCACCGAAAACCTTCCGCAGCTCACCGACTACGCCGGCTACAAGCAGGACTTCCTGCGCCTGTTCGGCTTTGGTCGCGAAGACGTGAACTACGAGGAAGACGTCAGCGCCGATCGCCGCTTCGACTGCGTCGAGCTTTGAGCGACGCTTGAGGGGAACGTCAAAAGAATAGCCCGTCATTCCCGCTTTCGCGGGAATGACGGGAAAAAGGGCGGTTTTTCGATATCCGCGCCGCAAAAGCTAAGCTGCGCCCATGACCACTGCCATCGTCTGGTTCCGCCGTGATCTGCGTCTCGCCGACCATCCCGCGCTGAGCGCCGCCTGCGCCGCGCATGATCGGGTGCTGCCGCTGTATATCCATGCGCCGGAGGAAGAGGGCGACTGGATGCCCGGCGGTGCCAGCCAATGGTGGCTACATCACTCGCTGGCCTCCTTGCAGGCGCAACTGGGCGAGCAGGGCGTTTCGCTCCATATAAGGCAAGGCGACAGTCTTGCCGTGCTCCAGCGGCTGCTCGCGCAAACCGGCGCCACGGCGGTGTACTGGAATCGGCTTTATGAGCCGACTGCCATCGCGCGGGATCGCGGCATCAAGGCGGCCCTGCGTGAGCACGGCGTGCAGGCGCAAAGCTTCAACGCCGCGCTCTGGCGCGAGCCTTGGCAGATCGAAACGAAGCAGCAGGGGCCGTACCGCGTATTCACGCCATTCTGGCGAAACCTGCGCACCGAGTTGGGCATCCCTCAGCCCTTGCCGGTGCCGTCAGCCTTGCGTGGCATGGAGGTGGTCGGCGGCACACCGTTGGAAGCCTTGCGGCTATTGCCACGGACTTCATGGGACAGCGGCCTGAGTGAAGCGTGGCGGCCGGGCGAACAGGGCGCACAGGAGCTACTGGACATCTTTGCGGACGATGCCATCGCCGATTATGCGCAGGCGCGTGATCTGCCCTCGCGCCACGGCACGTCGAGGCTGTCGCCCCATCTGCATTTCGGCGAAATTTCGCCGCGGCAAATTCATCGCCAGTTGGCGGACCGGATCGCGGCCGCGGATGCCCGGCACCGTGCGGACATCGAGCCTTATCTACGCGAACTGGGCTGGCGCGAATTCGCGCATCATCTGCTTTACCACTTTCCAGACACACCGACGGCGAACTTCAATCCGCGCTTCGATGGTTTCGGCTGGGCGGCGCAGAACGATGCGTGGCTTGAGCGCTGGCAGCGCGGCCGCACGGGCATTCCTCTGGTAGACGCAGGCATGCGCGAGCTCTGGCATACCGGCTGGATGCATAACCGCGTACGCATGATCGTCGCCAGCTTCCTGTGCAAGAACCTTCGGCTGCATTGGCGCCACGGCGCCCGTTGGTTCTGGGACACCTTGGTGGACGCCGATCTGGCCAACAACACGCTGGGATGGCAGTGGGTGGCGGGAAGCGGCGCCGATGCCGCGCCGTACTTTCGCGTGTTCAATCCGGTGGCCCAGGCGCAGAAGTTCGACACCCTGGGGCAGTATCTGCGTCGATGGTTGCCCGAGCTAGCATCGGCACCGCTCCTCCTGCTGCACGAGCCGTGGAAGGACACGGCCCTGCTCAAGCGCAGCGGCTACCCTGCGCCGATGGTGGACTTGGGCGCTACGCGGGTCGCTGCTCTCGACGCCTATCGCTCCATGCGAGGCGACTAGCTCAGCCTTCCATCTCAGGTAGCTCAACGGGGGTCTTGGCCGCGTCACCGCGGCGAAGCAGCCACGCCAGCACGGGTGGAGTAACCATGGCGGTGAGCAGCGACATGGCTACGATGATCGCGTAAATGCGGTCGGTGAACACGCCGGCGGTCAAGCCGAGGCTGGCAATGACCACACCTACCTCGCCGCGCGGCACCATGCCGAAACCCACGATGGTGGCGCTGCGCCGACCCAGCGACAGCGCGCCGAGAAAGCCGCCGATCAGCTTGGATGCGATGGCGATCAGCGTCACCACGAGCAGCATGATCTCGGTTTCGACATTGGCCAGCAGATGAAGGTCGATCTTGCTTCCGGTGATGACGAAGAAGAAAGGCGTGAGCAACGCGAGTAGCGGCTGCGTCTGTTTTTCCAGCGTGTGTTGCTGGCGCGTTTCGGACGCGATCATGCCGGCGAGAAAGGCGCCGATGATGGCGGCCAGGCCGAAGCGCGTGGAGACGTAGGCCAGGCCCAGGCATAGCGCCAGCACGATGGCCAGTGCCGACTGTGGATTCTTCGGCTTGTCCAGCCAGCCGGAATTCCAGCGCATCACGCGCGCACCACCGATGCCAATCACCACGATGAAGCCAATCGCGCCGACCAGCACCGACAGCAGGTGGATCGGGTCGATGCCTTCGCCGCCCTGCAGGGACACCACCACGCCAAGCAGTAGCATGGCGAGAATGTCGTCGATGACCGCCGCGCCCAGGATCACCTTGCTCTCGACGCGTTGTAGCGCACCCAGTTCTTGCAGCACGCGAGCCGTGATGCCCGCGGATGTCGCGACAAAGGCCGCGGCGACGAACAACGAGCGACTCCAGTCGAAACCGCTGCCGTGTGCCCACATGCTGCCCATGCCAAACGGCACCAGTACGCCAAGCACGCCTACCAGGAAGGCCACCTTGCCGACTTTCTTCAGATCCTCCAGGCGCGTTTCCAGGCCAACCGAGAACAGCAGCAGGACGACGCCGACTTCGGCGAGCACGTCGAGCGGCGTGCCTGCTGCAATCTGGTCGGGCACGATCCAGCCAAGCACCGAGGGGCCGACCACGCAGCCAGCCGCGATTTCGCCCACCACGCCTGGGAGTTTGAGCCGTTGTGCGATCTCGCTGCCGATCTGGGCAGCGACGAACACAATGAATAGCGTAAGAAGTATGTCGCCGGCGTGATGCATACAGATGAACTTGGTAGCTGGACAATACCTTGCATGCTACATGCTTCGATTGGCCGTCGCCGCCTAGTCGCCAGCACCAGCCCGCCGCGAAGAACGTTCCGGCGGCAGGCGGCTGAAGACCCAGCTGGCGGTGGCGGTCACCACGCCAAGCAGCAACACCGTCCAGCGAAATGCCGGGATGTAGTCTTCGGGAGTGTGGCCTTTCAGCAGTGCCTCCATCAGCAACGAGGCCAACGCGATGCCGAAGCTCATCGACAGATACTGCGCGGTCGAGGCCATGGACGAGGCCATCGAGGCGTGTTTCACATCGATGTCGTTATAGATCAGCGTGTTCATGGCGGTGTACTGCATACCCATGAAGGCGCCGTAGACGAAGACCATCGACGCGATCAGCCACATCGGCGAGCTTTTGCCGAGCAGCGCGAAAGAAGCCAGCAGCAGGGCGACCATGAGCGTGTTCGAAAACAGTAGGCGACGGTAACCGATCCGATTGAGCAGGCGATTGATAAACCACTTCACGGCAATCGAACCCAATGCCTGGGGCACCATCATCAAGCCCGCCATCAGCGGTGACCAGCCGCAACCAATCTGCAGGAACAGCACCAGCAACAGGAACATGCCCGACACGCCAAGGCGCGTAAACAGATTGCCAGCCAGCGACACCCATACGCTGCGCACGCGCAGCAAGTCGAGGTCGGCGACCGGGTGGTCGGTGCGTCGACTGTGCCATACGTAGACGCCGCCGAAGACCATGGCCAGCGCGCCATAGGTGGCGATCCATAGCCACCGCCCACCGCCGCCGCTGGCCACTTCGGATGCGGTCAGCAACATGGCTGAGGCCGCGGCAAACAGGAGGAAGCCGGCGAAGTCGAACCGATGCACGTCATCGAGCCGGTAGTCGGGCATGCTGCGTCGATTCATCCACATGCCGATGAGGCCGACCGGCACGTTGATCAGGAAGATCAGCCGCCAGGTGGTGTACTGCGCCAGCGCGCCGCCGAGCAGCGGGCCGAGCACCGAGCCAAGCAATCCCACCGTTGCCACCGTGCTCATCGAGCGCACGAAGTCGCGCTTGTCGATACTGCGCACGAGTACATAGCGCCCCACGGGCATCAGCGCCGCACCGCCCAGGCCTTGCAGCACGCGCGCGGCCACCAGTTGCGGCAAGGTCTGCGCAATGCCGCAGAGCAGCGAGCCGATGGTGAAGGTGGCGATGGCCGCGGCAAAGATGCGTCGTGTGCCGAAACGATCACACAGCCACGGGCTGGCCGGGATGAAGATGGCCAGGGTCAGTACATAACTGGTGAGCGCAGTACGCATGCCCAGCGGCGTGACGTTGAGCGCCTGGGCCATGGCGGGTACGGCGGTGTTGACGATGGTGGAGTCCAGCGCCTGCATGAAGAACGCGGCCGCCACCAGCCAGATAAGTCCGCGATACCGTTCCCTCGACGATAGGGGTTCGGTGGTCGATTGCGCTCCCGCGTCTTCCGGTGATGGCGAGACGGGCAGGGATGCCTCCGTGGCGGTGATGTTCTCGGGCATGGCCTCCTATGATACCTGCTGCGACGGGTTGCTTTTGGACCACGTCACGTCCAAAGTCATGGCTGTTTCAGTTTGGAACCTGTCCGTGCTGGTCGCCTCGATGGCAATGACCTTGGACAGGTATAGATCGCAAGCGACTACATCGATCAGGCGCGTCGGGGCGGTTCCGTCCTGACGCGTCGTCATTTGTAGTTGTCAGCACGCAAGCGCCGCTCGCGCCAACGGACAGGAGTCATCATGAGCAGCAAGCCATCCATCGTCGTTTCCCGCCTGGACCTGGAACGCATCGAAGCACTGCTGGAGCGCATGCCGCCCGCGCAAGCAGCCCAGTACGACGCGTTGCGTGACGAACTGGATCGGGCCGAAGTGGTTGAGCCGACGGCGATGCCGGCGGACGTCGTGACCATGAATTCGGTGGTGACCTTCAAGGATGAGAGCGTCGGCGAGGAACTGACGGTAAGCCTGGTCTACCCTTCCGCTGTGCGGGTCGACGGCGCCGTGTCCATCCTTGCACCCGTCGGCAGCGCCCTGCTTGGTTTGACCAAGGGGCAGCAGATCGACTGGCCCACCACCGATGGCCGACAGCGCCGGCTCCGTGTGCTGGACATCGCGTACCAGCCAGAGGCGGCTGGAGACTTGCACCGCTAAGCCCGGCGTTTGCGTGATGATCATGTGTTTTTCGTGCCGAAAGCCGCGATATCGGCCGGATGATGAGGCAGAAACCGACCGCGACTCGTTAAACTTCGGCGCATGAGGACCTCCGCATGAGCCAGAACCCGGCCCACGAATGGCAAGCCCGCGCGACCGAGCTGCGGGAAAAGATCGAACGCGCCAACTATCGCTACTACGTACTCGATGATCCGGAAATCACGGACGCCGAGTACGACCGGATGATGCGCGAGCTGGAGGCGCTGGAAGACGCGCATCCCGTGTTGGCTACGCCCGATTCGCCCACGCGCCGTGTGGGTGCGCGGGCGCAAGGGGGCTTCGCCGAGGTCCGCCACGTTATCCCCATGCTTTCGCTCAACAATGCCTTCGAGCAGGAAGGTGAAGGCGAGCGCGAGCGCTTTCGCGAGGTAGCCGACTTCGAGCGGCGCATCGAACAGACGCTGGACCGCCGCAGTCCCGTGTTCTCGGTGGAGCCCAAGCTCGATGGCCTGGCGATCAGCCTGCGTTACGAAGACGGCGTGTTCGTGCAGGGCGCGACGCGTGGCGATGGCGAGACTGGCGAAGATGTCACCGCTAACCTGCGTACGGTGCGGGCCATTCCGCTGCGCCTGCGTGGCGAGGGCTGGCCGCGCGTGCTGGAAGTGCGCGGCGAAGTGATCATGCTGCACAAGGACTTCGAGGCATTCAATGCGCGTGCGCGCGCCGCACGGGGAGAAGACCCTGGCCAATCCGCGCAATGGGGCGGCCGGTTCGCTGCGCCAGCTCGATCCGGCCATCACCGCCAAGCGCAAGCTGAGTTTCTTCGCCTATGCCGTAGGCGACGTGGAGGGTGGCGATTTGCCGCCGACCCATTCGAAGACCCTGGAGGCATTGCGCGAATGGGGCTTTCCGGTGTCGCCGAGAAGTGGACACGGCTCATGGTTTCGAAGGGTTGATCGAGTACTACCAGCGCATCGGCGCCAAACGCGACGCCTTGCCTTACGACATCGACGGCGTCGTCTACAAGCTGGACGACTATGTCGGTCAGCGCGAGATGGGCTTCGTCTCCCGTGCGCCGCGCTGGGCGATCGCGCATAAGTTCCCGGCGCAGGAACAAACCACGACGGTTGAGGCCATCGAGATCCAGATCGGCCGCACCGGTGCGGCCACGCCGGTGGCGCGGCTGGCGCCGGTGCAGGTCGCCGGCGTCACGGTAACCAATGCCACCTTGCACAACGCCGACCAGGTGGCGCGTCTCGACGTGCGCGTCGGCGATACGGTGATCGTCCGCCGCGCCGGCGACGTGATTCCCGAAGTCGTGCGCGTCATGCCCGAGTTGCGTCCAGCGCATACGCATGCCTGGCATATGCCTTCGCATTGTCCGGTATGCGGTTCGGCCCTGCTGCGCGAGGAAGGCGAGGCCGCCTGGCGCTGCTCCGGCGGCCTGATCTGCGCGGCGCAGCGCAAGGAGGCGCTTGATCCACTTTGCCTCGCGTCGCGCCATGGATATCGAAGGCCTCGGCGAGCGCTTCGTCGATGCGCTGGTGGATTTCGGCTATGGTGCAGACGCCGGCCGATCTGTATCGGCTCACGCTCGACGATTTCGTCGAGATGAAGCGTCGTGCGGACGAGCGCGACGGCACCACGCCGGAAACCGTCAAGCGGGCAAGGTCGCCACCAAATGGGCCGAGAACCTGATCGAGGCGATCGAGGCCAGCAAGCGCACCACGTTGCCGCGCTTCCTGTTCGCGCTGGGCATCATGCATATCGGCGAAAGCACGGCGAAGACGCTGGCCGCATGGCTCGGCAGCTTGGCGGTGATTCGCCGCATGCCGGCGCCGATCCTGCGCGTGCTGCCCGACGTCGGCAGCGAGGTGGCGGCTTCGATTGCCGGCTTCTTTGCGCAGGCGGGCAATCAGCAGGTGGTGGATGCATTGCTGGCCGCAGGCATTGAATTTGCGCGACGAGGCGTATCCGTCGCCGAAGTTGCGCGGGCAACTCGATCTCGCCGTGCTGCTCGATATGGCGGGCATCAACAAGCTGGGGCCGAAGAGCACCAAGCTGCTGGCCGAGCGTTTTTCCACGCTGGATAAGTTGATCGCCGCGGGAGCGTCACACTGGGTCGTGGCGGGCCTGCCTTCCGCTGCGGCAAGCAATCTTGAAGCCTTTCTTGCTCACGCGAAGAACTTCCGTCCCTTGCGCGAGGCCGAAGCGGCCATGCACGAGCTGCTCGCCGCCATTCCCAAGGCATCGGCGGCGACCACGGCACCGCTGGAAGGGCAGACCGTCGTACTGACCGGCACCTTGCCCTCGCTTAGCCGCGATGAAGCGAAAGAGCGGCTGGAGGCACTGGGCGCGAAGGTGGCCGGCTCGGTCTCGAAGAAGACCAGTTTCGTCGTGGCGGGTGAAGCCGCGGGCTCCAAGCTCGACAAGGCGCACGAACTCGGCGTGGAGGTCTGGGATGAGGCTCAGCTGCTCGCCTTGCTGGCCAGGCACGAGGGCGCGTCATGACCCTGCATCTGTCTGGGCGCCTGCAGTCTTCGTGCGCGCCTGAATGCGTTGATCCGTGCGTTCTTTGCGGAACGCGCCGTGCTGGAAGTGGAAACGCCCGATACTCTCCGCCGCCGGCAACACCGATCCGAATATCCAGAGCTTCAGCACCGCGTTCAGCGGTCATGTCGACGCAGGTTCGCGTGAGCGTTGGTTGCGCACATCACCGGAGTATCCGCTCAAGCGCTTGCTCGCGACGGGCATGGGTGACTGCTACGAACTGGGTCGTGTGTTCCGCAATGGCGAGGCCGGCGGACGGCACAATCCCGAATTCACCATGCTGGAGTGGTATCGCGTCGGCTGGGATCATCATCGGTTGATGCAAGAGACCATCGAGCTGGTGGAGGCGTCGCTGGCGATGGTGGGGCGGCGGGCGGAAGTGTGGGTCGAGAGCTATCGGCAGCTGTTCATCGACGAGCTCGGTATCGACCCGATGCATGCGTCGATCGAAGAGCTGCGCGCCACGTTGCACGAATACAACATCGAGCCCGAGGGCTTGACCCGGGACGACTGGCTCGATCTGCTCATCACGCACAAGCTGCAGCCGGCGTTTCCGCGCGATCGTATTACGGTCATCCACGACTACCCGGCGTCGCAGTGCGCGCTGGCCAAGATTCGCCCCGGTGATCCGCCGATGGCCGAGCGCTTCGAGTTGTATCTGGGGCGCTACGAACTGGCCAACGGCTACCATGAACTCAATGATGCGACGGAGCAGCGCCGCCGTTTTGAGCGCGACAACGACGTGCGGCGCGCGCGCGGGCAGCACGCCATCCCCATCGACGAACGCCTGCTCGAGGTGCTCGATGCCATGCCCGACTGCGCCGGCGTGGCGCTTGGCATCGAGCGCCTGTTGATGTGCCTGGTCGGCACCGACGCGATTGCCGATGTTCTGGCCTTTCCGTTCGCCGAGGCCTGATCGCGTGACAGCGCCCTTGTTGCCGGCCATCCATCATGTGGCGCTGATCTGCTCGGACTATGCGCGATCGAAAGCGTTCTATAGCGAGACGCTCGGCTTTCGCATCGTTCGCGAGGTGTACCGTGTAGCGCGCGATTCGTGGAAGCTCGACCTGGAAGTGAGTCCAGGTGTGAGCCTGGAGTTGTTTTCCTTTCCGAATCCGCCGCCGCGTCCGTCGCGACCGGAGGCGCAAGGTCTACGCCATCTGGCGTTCGCCGTGCCGGATATCGTTGCGGTCGTCGCCACCTTGCACGATCGCGGCGTGAACTGTGAGCCGATCCGCGTGGACGAATACACCGAGCGGCGCTTTACGTTTTTCGCGGACCCGGATGGGCTGCCGATTGAGTTGTACGAGCGGTAGCTGTGCTGCGGTGCCGTTCTTGATGTTCGACAAAGCTATCAACGTGGAGCCCGTCATCCCCGCGAACGCGGGGATCCAGTGCCCTACAGCCAATCCCAAAGGCGCTGGATTCCCGCGCTCGCGGGAATGACGGAAAAGGGGGCGCGTGGCCTAGTCCCGCGTTTCCAACACATACCGATAAATCAAACCGCCCACCGCGCCGCCGATCAGCGGCACCAGCCAGAACATCCACAGCTGCTGGATCGCCCAGCTGCCCTGGAAGATCGCCACGCCGGTGCTGCGCGCGGGATTCACCGACGTATTGGTGATGGGAATCGAGATCAGGTGGATCAGGGTGAGCGTCAGGCCGATCGCGAGCGGGCCAAAGCCGGCTGGCGCACGCTTGTCGGTGGCACCGTGGATCACGATAAGAAAGAACACGGTGAGCACGAACTCCGCCACCATGCATGCATGCAGCGAATAGCCTCCAGGCGAGTGATCGCCAAAGCCATTGGAAGCGAACCCGGCGCTGGCGTCAAAGCCTGCCTTGCCGCTGGCGATCACGTAAAGCACTGCGCCTGCGGCGAGACCGCCGATCACCTGGATGATGATGTACGGCACCACGTCCTTGGCTGGAAAGCGCCCGCCGGCGCACAGGCCCAGGGTGACTGCCGGATTGAAATGGCCGCCTGAGATGTGACCCACGGCATACGCCATGGTCACCACGGTGAAGCCGAAGGCGAGGGCGACACCGGCAAAGCCGATGCCCAGCTCGGGAAAGGCCGCAGCGAAGATCGCACTGCCGCAACCGCCAAAGACCAACCAGAAGGTACCGAAGAACTCGGCCCCCAAACGCTTGCCCATACTCATAGGGACTCTCCTTGCCAGGGTTTCATTGGAAACGTCAGAAACGTTCTTGCATAAGTTCCATTGCGGTGCTGATTCGGTGCTGGCGCCGGGACCTGGGTCCGAGCGGGCCTAGGCTAGCAAAACTCCGTGACTTCTGACCTAGGAATGTTCCGGACTCAAGCAGGAAATTCTCACGGAAGGAGCATGTTCGGGCGCGTGCTTGGTGTATGGTTTCGCGTCGCCTTCACCTAGCCTGCAGGACCGCCGATGTCGCAAGTCTTCACGCCTGTATCGTCGACCACAGCCGTTGGCCGTACCCTGGGCGGCAGTGATATCAAGACGCTTGTACTTGCGTCATTGGGCGGCGCGCTGGAGTTCTACGACTTCGTGGTATTCGTGTTCTTCGCACTGCCACTGAGCAAACTGTTCTTTCCACATGACACCGCGCCCTGGCTGGCCCAGCTGCAGGTCTACGGGATCTTCGCCGCTGGTTATCTGGCCCGTCCGCTGGGCGGCATCGTCATGGCGCATTTTGGCGATCGCCAGGGCCGCAAGCGCATGTTTACCCTGAGCGTATTCCTGATGGCGCTGCCGACGCTGGCGATCGGCTTGTTGCCGATCTACGCATCGGTCGGCCTGCTGGCTCCGCTGCTGTTGTTGCTGATGCGAGTGGTGCAGGGCATTGCCATTGGCGGCGAGGTGCCGGGCGCCTGGGTGTTCGTGGCCGAACATGCGCCCACCGGGCGCGTGGGCTTCGCCTGCGCCTGTCTCACCTCGGGTCTGACCGTGGGCATTCTTATCGGCTCGCTCACCGCCGCATGGATCAATCACCATCTGTCGCCCGACGATGTGCTTGGCTGGGGTTGGCGCTTGCCGTTCCTGCTCGGTGGCGTATTCGGCTTTGTTGCCGTGTGGCTGCGCCGCTGGCTTAGCGAAACACCGGTATTTGCCGCGCTGCGCGAACGCAAGGCGCTGAGCCGCGAATTGCCGTTGCGCAAGGTGCTCACGGACCATCTCGGTGCCGTGGCACTGTCGATGGCGGTGACCTGGGTACTCACCGCGGCGATCCTGGTGCTGATCCTGATGTTGCCCAGCCTGGTACAGAAGTCGTTTGGCATCGCAGCCGATACGGCGTTCCTGGGCAATAGCCTGGCCGCACTCGGCCTCTGCATCGGTTGTCTTGCCTATGGCTGGCTGGTCGACCGCATCGGCGCCGCACGGGCGCTGTTGGTCGGGTCGCTGGCACTGATAGCCACGACGTATGCGCTGTTTGCGGATCTTGGCGCCGGCGGTGCGCACTTCCTTCCGCTCTACGCGCTCACCGGCTTCCTCGTCGGTGCGGTGGGCGTGATCCCCACGGTCATGGTGGCGGCATTTCCAGCGCCGATCCGCTACTCGGGTATCTCGTTCGCCTACAACGTGGCGTATGCCGTGTTCGGCGCCAGCACGGCGACCTTGATCGGCTACCTCGCTGAGCGCGCGGGACCCATGGCGCCGGCGCACTACGTGGCGATGACGGCGGTGGTGAGCGTGGTGGTGGCGTTGTGGTTGATGCAACGGCCTGCGACGAACGTGGGGCTTGAGCACTAACGACCGGTTCCGCCATCCCGAATTGACAGCGGCATTATCCAACTCTCTTCACCGTCATTCCGACCCGCTCACCGCCTTCCATTGCCCTTACCGCCCCCTCTTCCCTCACCGTCATCCCCGCGGAGGCGGGGATCCAGCGCCTCTTCTTTTCAGGTGTTGCCGCTCGTCCGTCGATGGCGACAGCTACCTCAAAAGAGCGAAAGTCACTGGATCCCCGCTTTTGCGGGGATGACGAGCAAGAGGTCGCGGGGATGACGGGCAGGTGGTCGCGGGTATTTAGAGCAAGTGGCCGCGGGAATGACGTGCAAGATGGTGACGGTTTCAGGCGAAGCCTAAAACTCCAACTCCTGCGCCGCACACAAGTAATCCACCATCGGCGCCACGCGCTGGAAGGTCCCGACAACCCAGGGCAGCAATTCCTTCGAGCAGGCCAATGCCTCATCGAAGCCCTCGCCGCAGGCGAAGTCCTTGCGCTTGATGTCGTCGATCAGTTCATGGTTGGGATCGAAGCCGCGCGGTGGTCGGGTGAGTGATTCGCCCCAGAACGTGAAGTGGTCGCGAAACGCCTTGCTGCGCGTGGCGCGCTTCCACGCCTCGGGATTGTCCACCATGAAGTCGCGGATATGCTTGAGTGCGTCGGACTCCGGATGCCACATGCCACCACCGGCAAAGCAATCGCCCGGCTGGATATGGATGTAGAAGGATGGCGCGGGAATCTCGTGGCGGCGCTCGTGAAAGAAGCGCGAGCCTTGCCATGGCTTGTACGGCTGCTTGTTGTTGGAGAAGCGCGTGTCGCGGTAGATGCGAAACAGCGAGCCGCCGTTCTTGCGCGGGTCGGCCCGGTAATGCGGGCTGATCTTGGCCAGCGGCGCCTGCAGGTCGGTGATCAAGGCCAGGAACGGCTCGCGCACGTGGCGCTCGTAATCGTCCTTATGGTCCTGGAACCACTCGCGGCTGTTGTTGCGCGCCAGCGAGCGCAGGAAACGGAAGGTGGCGGGAGTGAAATAGGCAGTCGGCATAAGCTTGGTCGGCTATCAGGCGGAAAGTGGGGCGAACTCGGTGGCCAGCATCTCGCCCCAAAGCTGCAGCTGATCGAGCAGGGGGAGTTTCTCCTGGTTGGCGGCATCGGCACGCAGCTCGGCGATGCGGGCGAAGTACTCGTCCAGGGTGAGGTTGGTCAGCGGCGTGTGCTTGAGCAGCCGCTGGCGGCAGAATTCGCTCCAGCGCGCCTGCTCGTCGGCGCTGAGCGTCTCGGGCCAATTGCGTGCGCGGTAGCGGAACAGCAGCTCGGGATAACGCGGGTCGCGGAAAGGAAAGGCGCGCTCGCCCAGTTGCTCTGGCGGGGTGGCGCGCACGTCCGCCAGCAGGCGCTTATCCGAATCGGGCAGGAAACCGCCATAGATCGCAAGCTCGGGGTCTTGCGGCGGCGGCAGTTCGGCCGCGCGTTGGAAGACCCGGCGCAGCTTGTCCTTGAGGCCTTCGGCCGCCGCGAGCATGTCGCGATGGGCCTGGATGCGCTCCAGGTCGATCTGCAGGCGCTCCAGGTCGACCCCCTTGAGCACCGAAAGCGGTGCCAGCGCCGGGGCGCGATTGGCTCGCACGGTACGCAGCGGGAATGCGCGTCACGCCTTCGGGAAGGTCGGCGCGAGCGGTAAAGATGCGGTCGGCGATCTCCTCTTCATCCAGCGCCAGCAGCTCGGACGGATCGGTGGCCAGGTCGTAGACGATGATTTCGGTCGGGCGGCTAGGGTGGGCGGCGAGCGGCGCGACCACGGCCAGGCAGTGCCGGCTGGCCGGGTAGCGCGAGGACACATGCACCACCGGCGTCATGCTGGTCACATCGAGCAGCTCGAAGGCGCGCTGCTTGCGACGCAGGCTCAGATACCAGTCCCATAGCCGCGGCTGGCGTATACGGATCAGCCGGGCCAGTCCGATCAGCGCGTGCACGTCGGAGAGCGCGTCATGCGCGCGTTCCTGCTGCAGGTGATTGGCCGTGGCCAGGTGCTCCAGCTTGAAGCTCGGCGAGCCGTCGTCGCGCAGCGGCCATACGATGCCTTCCGGCCGCAGGGCCTGGCACATGCGCACGAGGTCGATCAGGTCCCAGCGGGAATTGCCGTTCTCCCACTCGCGCCCGTAAGGCTCGAAGAAATTTCGATAGAACAGCTGGCGGGTGACTTCGTCGTCGAAACGCAGCGAGTTGTAGCCCACGCCACAGGTGCCCGGTTGGGCGAGCTGCTCGTGTACGCGCGCCGCGAAGTCGGCCTCGATCACGCCCTCGCGCTCGGCCTGCTGGGGCGTGATGCCGGTGATCAGGCAGGCCTCGGGGTGCGGCGGCATCTCGTGCGGTGGCTTGCCGAAGAACATCACCGGCTCGCCGATGATCTCCAGGTCCATGCTCGTGCGGATGCCGGCGAACTGCACCGGGCGGTCGCGCCAGGTGTCCGCGCCGAAGGTCTCGTAGTCATGCCAGAAGAAGGTCTGCATGCCCGGATCATCGCATGCCGCCCGTGGGGGCTTCACGCCCGACGGCGCTGCCAGGACGGTAGGCGCAGGCCCCGCCGGGACGGCAGTTTGCCTCGTGCTGCTAGACTTCGCGTCCAGGAGGGCGCATGAGCCAAGCGAACGAAGACAATCTGATCTGGATCGATCTGGAGATGACCGGGCTCGATACGGATGCCGACTCCATCCTGGAGATCGCCACCATCGTCACCGACAAGGACCTTCGCATGCTTGCCGAGGGCCCGGTTTTTGCGATCCGGCATCCGCTGGAGCGGCTGGAAGGCATGGACGCGTGGAACCGCAATCAGCACCGCAAGTCGGGGTTGTGGGACCAGGTGGTGGCCTCGGCCGACGACCACGCTGACGGCCGAGCAGGCGACGCTGGACTTCCTGCGGGTATGGGTGCCGCCGGGCAAGTCGCCGATGTGCGGCAACTCGATCTGCCAGGACCGCCGCTTCCTGCATCGGCAGATGCCGCGGCTGGAGCGCTATCTTCCACTACCGCAATCTCGACGTGTCCACGCTCAAGGAGCTGGCGCGGCGCTGGGCGCCGGCGATCGGCAAGGGTTTCGGCAAGGAGTCCGCGCATACGGCGCTGTCGGATATCCGCGATTCGATCGACGAACTGCGCTACTACCGCCAGTTCATGGGCGAGCTGGGCGGCGAGTCCTGATCGCTGCCGCTGCGTGCCGTGTGTCCTGCCTTACCAAATGGGGGAGTAACCATGTCCACTGATCTGTTCGCGCCCGTACTCGACTGCGCCGGCCGGCCCGCTGCGGCTCGACCGTCCGCGCGTGGTCGGCATCCTCAATGTCACGCCCGATTCGTTCTCCGATGGCGGCATTCATGCCAGCGTGGAGCAGGCCGTGGCGCATGGGCTGCGCATGGTCGAAGAGGGCGCGGACATGCTCGACATCGGCGGCGAGTCCACCCGGCCCGGTGCTGACGACGTGTCGATCGATGAGGAGTTGCGCCGTGTGCTGCCGGTGATCGAGCAACTCGCCGCGCGCACCACGGTGCCGATGGCGATCGATACCTCCAAGCCGGACGTGATGCGCGCCGCGGTGGCGGCGGGTGCCGGCATGGTCAACGACGTGTATGCGCTGCGTCGCGAAGGCGCGCTGGATGCCGTGGCAGCGCTCGGCGTGCCGGTGTGCCTGATGCACATGCAAGGCGAGCCGCGCAGCATGCAGGCCGAGCCGCACTACGACGATGTGGTCGGCGAGGTGCATCGCTTTCTCACCGATCGCCTGTTCGCCTGCGAACTGGCCGGCATCGATCGGCGCAAGGTGATGGTTGATCCCGGTTTCGGCTTCGGCAAGACGCTGGAGCACAACCTCGCGCTGTTGCGCGCGCTGGAGCGCTTCGCCAACCTCGGCAGCGGCGTCTACGCCGGACTGTCGCGCAAGTCGATGATCGGCGCGATGACCGGCAAGACCGCGCCGGCCGATCGCGCTGCAGGCTCGGTCGCCGCTGCACTGATCGCCGTGCAGCGCGGCGCGCGGATGGTGCGCGTGCACGATGTGCGCGGCCACGGTGGATGCGCTGGCCGTATGGCATGCCGTGCAGGCGGGCGATACGCCGGCGCGCCGCGATACCGAACCCGCCCAGCCACGCTGGCCGGACGACGAGTGACAACAGAATCTGAGTGGCATCGCGCGGCTTTCGACACGCGCGGCCCCGGAGTTGAACCATGACTGCAACGCAAGTATTTTGGAACGGACGGCATTCGCGGACTGGTCGGCCAGTGGCCGATCAGCGCGGATTTCATGCTGCGGCTGGGCCGCGCCGTCGGCGCGGTGCTCACTCGCGGTGGCGCGGCGCGGCCGCAAGGTGCTGATCGGCAAGGACACGCGCGTGTCCGGCTACATGTTCGAGTCGGCGCTGGAAGCGGGCCTGGTCGCCGCCGGCGTCGACGTGGGCCTGCTCGGCCCGATGCCGACGCCGGCCGTGGCCTTCCTCACGCGTTCGCTGCGCGCCGAGGCCGGCATCGTGATCAGCGCCTCGCACAACCCGCATCACGACAACGGCATCAAGTTCTTCTCCGCCAATGGCGAGAAGCTGTCCGATGCGGTCGAGCTGGCGATCGAGCAGGAGCTCGAGCTGGAGTTCACCACGGTGCCTTCCGAACGTCTGGGCAAGGCCATTCGCGTCGGCGACGCGGTGGCGCGCTACGCCGAGTTCTGCAAGGCCACCGTGGCCGAGGACTTCAGCCTGCGCGGCATGAAGATCGTGCTCGATTGCGCGCAATGGCGCCACTTATCAGGTCGCCCCCAAGGTGTTCGCGCGAGCTCGGCGCGGAGGTGACCGCCATCGGCGACAAGCCGGACGGCTTCAATATCAATCGCGACGTGGGCTCGACCCATCCGCAGGCGCTGCAGCGCGCGGTGCGTGGAGCAGGGCGCGGATATCGGCATCGCGTTCGACGGCGATGGCGACCGCGTGCAGCTGGTCGATCGCCACGGCATGCTCGCCGATGGCGACGACATCCTTTACGTGCTGGCCCGTAGCTGGCACGCGCAGGGGCTGCTGCGCGGGCCCGGTGGTCGGCACGTTGATGAGCAACTACGGCCTGCAGCTGGCGCTGGCCAAGTTCGGACGTCGAGCTGATCCGCGCCAACGTGGGCGATCGTTACGTGATGCAGCAGCTCAAGGAGCACGGCGGCAATGCTCGGCGGCGAAACCTCGGGCCACATCCTGTGCCTGGATCGCGCCACCACCGGCGACGGCATCGTCTCCGCACTGGCCGTGCTGGAGGCGCTGGTACATGAAGGCATGGATCTGGCCCAGGCGCGCCAGGGTCTGCACAAGATGCCGCAGGTGATGATCAACGTGCGCGCCGATGGCGCGCGCGAAGCCCTGCACAGCGATGAAGTGCGCGCAGGCGCTGGCCGAGACGGAGCAGGCCTTGCGCGGGCGCGGCCGGGTGGTGTTGCGCGCCTCCGGTACCGAGCCGCTGGTGCGCGTCACCGTCGAAGGCGCCGACGCGGCCGAGGTGCGGCAGTTGGCAGGAGAAGCTGGCCGAGATCGTAAAATCCGCCGCAGAACGCTCGTGAGCCTGTAAGAGTTTTTGACCCAGGTCGCCAAGGATTGGCCCGACGTGCCCCGCCCCTGCGGTGGCGGATGCAATCGACCGCACGCACCGACCTGGACCAGCCATGAAGAACGTTCCCACCCTCGATATCCGTCGTTACGACTCCGATCGCGACGGCCTTTGTCGCCGAACTTGGCGCGGCCTATCGCGAATTCGGCTTCTGCTGCATCAGCGGCCACGGCATTCCCGCGCGAGCTGATCGACGGCGCCTACGACGCGTTCCAGCGCTTCTTCGCGCTGCCGACCGAAACCAAGATGACAGTACCACGTCCCCGGCAGCGGCGGCGCGCGCGGCTACACGCCGTTCAAGGTGGAAACCGCCAAGGACAGCAAGCACGCCGACCTGAAGGAGTTCTGGCATATCGGTCGCGAGATTCCGCGCGACTCGAAGTTCGCCGACGTGATGCCGCCGAATATCTGGCCGACCGAAGTGCCGGACTTCCAGCAGTACGGCTACGGTCTGTTCGAGGCGCTGGACCAGCTCGGCTCCCGCGTATTGCGCGCGCTGGCGCTGCATATCGATCTGCCCGAGAACTTCTTCGAGGACAAGACCGACCAGGGCAATTCCATCCTGCGCCCGATCCACTACCCGCCGATCACCGAGGAGAACATCCCGAACGTGCGCGCGGGTGCGCATGAGGACATCAACTTCATCACCCTGCTGGTGGGCGCCAGCGCGGAAGGGCTGGAAGTGCTGACCCGCGACGGCGAGTGGCTGCCGATCACCACCGAAGGCGACGCCATCGTGGTGAACATCGGCGACATGCTGCAGCGCCTGACCAACCACGTGTATCCCGTCCACCTCGCATCGCGTGGTGAACCCGCAGAACGACGAACGCGCGCAAGCCGCGTTATTCGGTGCCGTTCTTCCTGCACCCAAACCCCGACGTGGTGCTCGACCCGCTGCCGCAGTGCATCACGCCGGACAACCCGAGCCGCTACGACACCGCGATCACCTCGCACGAATACCTGCTGCAGCGCCTGCGCGAGATCAAGCTGATCTAAACCCTCGCTTTCTCCCTTCCCGATAGGGGGAGGGGCCTCCTTCGAGGAGCGTGGGCATGCACTGACATATCATCTATTGCCGTCATTCTGGCAAAGGGGTGAAAGCGTCTTACAACCTCAGCCGACACACCGCGACTAGCGTGTCATCTGTTGTACCTGCGTGGTCTGTTGAAGCTGAGCTTGGGTTTGCGCTTGAGTGTGGGTTTGCATCTGCTGCTGCGTCTCTTGGAACTGTTGTATGGCTCGAGGCCACTGCGCGGCGCTTTGCTCCATTGGCACATTAACTGCTGAGGTCGGTGTGCTCGTGCGCAGATCAAAAAGGTGATCGTTCCTTCCCGGCGGAATCTGCACCGCCCATAGGAGACGCCACCGTGGTCTCCTTGGCCGGTCGAGATGGTGCCTGGCCCAGCACTCTCATATCGTTCCGATATTTCGCCTAGGTGGTGGCTCATTTGCCCCGTCATACTCACGCCTCCTGCGTCCATGTCGTCCCTGAGGGAACACTATTGAACAAATAGCCGTGCTTCCAAGTCCGATGCTTGTTTTCCTGTTTCCTCAACCTTGCAATCGAGGGACGATAGCTCCGGGCGCTCTAGCCCATCAATAACTGTCGCGCAGCGATTGTCTCGGTACTGAATCCAGATTTTTTCTTCGGCCTTGAGCTTCGCTTGTAGGTCGGGACTAAGTTTGGACGCGAGTGCCTGATAAGCCTTGTTGAGGCGCTTGTCTTGATAGTCCATTTCTTCAGCAATGCATTTCTTTGTTGGTACGGTTGTACCTGCCGCTTTATCTAAACACTGTGCGTAAGAGCGGCGCGGATGGTATAGGTGAGACAGCACTGTCTGTATTTCCTTTGCGGAAGGCGCAGCGACCTCTGTTGTAGAGACGGCCTTGCACAACCCCGGTGACAACAACACGCATACGAACCCGCACAGCAGCTTCTTCATTAAAGTCTCCACTTCGTCTGCTTCGCTGCCCCTAACAAACCTTATCGTCCCGGCCGAGCACGGGCAATCAGCATTGCCCTACATGTGGACGCTATGCGGAAAGCGTGGTGCTTAGGTGGAATCACACCTTCTGTCCCTCTCCCTTCCGAGGCATGCGGGTGGCGGCATGGGTGGCCCTGTCTTGAGAAGCGAGGAGAAGTCTTCGGTGAGGGCGAATGCTCGCTAAAGCGTTTCTTTGGAAATCTCAGACTGTTTCCCCCAAATCTCGATACCGCTTCGATTCGCGCGCCGACAACCACAGTGTCAAGCGATCAGGCAGCAATTTCATCAACGCCTTGATCAAACGATTCACGCGCCCCGTAACGTGCACGACATCGCCACGCTCAACCGCCTCGTAGCCTTCGCGCACCACCTCCTCGGCGGTCTGCCACATAAAAGCAGGCAGCTCGTTCATCAGCGAGCGAGTACCCGTCACGTCGTGAAACTCCGACCACGTAAACCCCGGGCACAGCGCACACACCTGCACGCCAAGATGCCGATTTTCCAGCGCAAGCGACTGCGAGAACTTGATCAGATACGCCTTGCTTGCCGCATACAGCGTATGCCCAGCCGAGCCCGGCACATGGCCCGCCAGCGACGCCATATTGATAATGCGTCCATAGCCACGCTGGCGCATGCCGGGCAGCAGCCGCCAGGCCAGCTCGGTCGGCGCGGTCATCAAGACTCGGATAAAAGCCTCATGCACCGGCCAATCAACAGCTTCGAAGGTGCCCGGCACACCATAGCCGGCGTTGTTCACCAGCCAGTCCACGGCAAGACCACGTGCAACCAGTTCATCGCAGAGCGTGACGACGGCACTTGGCTCGGCCAGGTCGGCCGTGAGCACAGTGACGGCGCACCGGTGCTGGGTTCGTAGTTCTTGGGCAAGCGCCTCCAGGCGGTCGGTGCGGCGGGCGGTGAGCACCAGGTCGTGCCCGCGCGCGGCGAGGTCGCGTGCAAAGGCGGCGCCGATGCCGGCGGAGGCACCGGTAATCAGGGTGAGCGGGCGGGCAGGTGGCATCAAGTGGTCTCTTTGTGGTTTTGCCGATTTTTCTCGTCGTAGCAGGGGCTTGTCCGCCCTGCGTTGCCAGTGGCATGGTCGATCGCTAAGATTTCGCGTTTGTACGCAAGGGAATCATGACATGCGCAAGAAGCTCGTCGCCGGCAACTGGAAGATGTATGGAAGCCGCAGCATGGCGGCCGCGCTGGTGGGCGACATCGTTGCCGCACTGCCTTCTTCCGTCGACGTGGCGGTGTTTCCGCCGTTCCCGTATCTGGGCGAGCTGGCCAGTCAGCATGCGGGCTCCGGCCTGGGCTTCGGTGCCCAAGACGTGAGCGAGCGCGAGGGGCAGGGCGCCTATACCGGCGACGTGTCCGCCGCGATGCTGGCGGACGTGGGTGCGCAATGGGTGCTGGTCGGGCATTCGGAGCGGCGCCAGTACCACGGCGAAACCGACGCACTGGTGGCGCGCAAGTTCGCCGCCGCACGCGCCGGCGGCCTCACCCCGATTCTCTGCGTCGGTGAAACGCGGGACGAGCACGAACAGGGCCTG